>NZ_CP150148.1:4800000-6893391 GCF_037963265.1 Paenibacillus sp. FSL H7-0943 | reverse complement strand
AGACTGTCACTCCTTTAAATCTTCCAAATGTGGCATCAGCCATGAAGTGGAAATGTCGAAGAAAATAGGTTGGTGCTGATATTTATCCCCAGTAGGCAATATGAAGAGACAAAAAAATATGGATAAATTTGATTTGTTCACAACTTTATCCACAGCTTGTTGATAATTAAGAGAACAAACAAATCTATTCACATTCAAAAGTAATACCATCATAGCAAAACGCCCCTTGTTTTTCAATGAGCAGGGCTATTTTATCCACAAATTCAAGCACTTGTGTACAATTATTAGGAACACCACTACATATTGTTGATAATTTGTTTACGGTTCGACACTTTACGCCAAAGGTTCGATAATTTTATACACAGGTTGTGCTCAAATGTGAGTAGTCGACTTTATTTTTTGATCACAGGTGGATAACTGTCATATCTTGTGGATTACTTTTTTCCTGGGGAGAGTTGTGGATAAACACCTGAGCTTGAGGGGGAGGAACAAGCCTGTTACTAGGTTGACTTTTGCTCATAAAATATGTTTAAATATATAAAGGTGTTTTCTGTAAGGATATGTCTCGATATATAAAAATGATAATTCCTGTAGATACTGTCCCTACTATAAGGACGGCTTAGTCCGTTTCTGCTTATATGACAGTAATTAAGTTCCTGTAAGGGAGGTGCAATTATGAGACCGACATTTAGACCAAATGTGAGCAAACGTAGTAAGGTTCACGGTTTCCGTAAAAGAATGAGCACGAAAAACGGCCGTAAAGTGCTGGCAGCTCGCCGCTTGAAAGGCAGAAAAGTTTTGAGTGCGTAAGTTAGGCCACTAAGGGACCACTGCGGTGGTCTTTTTTTACTGCTTTTTATTATTATTGCTCTGCAAAAGTCTAGGATCTCGCTTAATGCGCTAGCTACACTTTGCGGGGCTATTTAACGTATATTGAGAAATATTTTGTGAGAAGTTGAAATTATTTTTCCTACTATATATAGAAGCTTAATTTCAGCACAGCAAATGTGGTCGTTTATGGCTGCTTGCAAATGCCTATACTATTAGAAGAAAAAATTCGGAGGGACACTTAAACCGGATTTTTATGAAGGAGATTCCCGTGCACAAAAAGTTACGTTTACGAAACCGTGCTGACTTCAGTCGTGTATACCGCCATGGGAAGTCATTTGCGAATCATCAATTTGTAGTGTATTGGTTTGGCAAAAAAGAGGTAGAGCGATTTAGAGTAGGTGTGTCTGTTAGTAAAAAGGTCGGAAACGCGGTTGTCCGTAACCGTATGAGAAGATTAGTTAAGGAAATCGTCCGTCACCATGAACCTGAGATTGCAGGTGGCTTAGACATAGTGTTTATCGTAAGAAAAGGAGCGCTTTCCATGGAGTATGCAGAGCTCGAAAAAAGTGTGCTGCATGTGCTTCGTAAAGCCAAGCTACTCAAGGCTTCCCGCAAATAAAGGGTGCTTAAGAGGCTTGTTTATTTGTATTCATAATTATGGTATGATTTACGGTGGAATGGAATGTTTAAGAGAGGGGTTTTGAAGTGTCTCTAATGAAGACTAGACGAGGAAAATGGTTTCTCCTCATCACGGTAATGGTGTTGTCGTTAGCTGTTCTGTCGGGATGCGCTCCGTCGACTGCTGTCACGCACACTACGGAGGATTTGAAGAATGGAGGCTTCTGGCAAAGTAATGTAGTGTATTATTTCGCCATTGCCTTGGACAAGTTTGCAGATTGGTTTAACGGAGAATATGGTTTAGCCGTACTTGTGATGGTTATTATTGTCCGCACGTTGATTCTTCCGCTTACTATTAAACAGGTGAAGAGCTCGCGTGCAATGCAAGCCATTCAACCGGAACTCCAAAAGATCCAGAAAAAATATAAAGACACACCTGAAAAGGTGCAGCAAGAAACAATGCGTTTGTTCCAAGAAAATAAGGTTAACCCAATGGCGGGTTGTTTACCGCTGATCGTACAAATGCCTATCTTTATCGCTCTCTACAACTCGATCTACTATAATCCACATCTACGGGAGCATACCTTCTTGTGGCTGGAGCTAGGTAAACCGGATCATCTGTTTATCTTGCCAGTGCTAGCAGCATTAACAACATTTATTCAAACTAGAATGATGACCAAAATGAACCCAGTGCAACAACAAGGGCCAATGCAGTTCATGATGATGATCTATCCAGTTCTGATCTTCGTTATGTCGTACAACTTCCCTGCAGCCTTGCCACTATACTGGGTGTACAGTAACCTTTACACTATTATTCAGAACTACTTCTTATACCGCAACAACGATAAACACAAATTGGCAATCGCAAGTGCTGTAAAAAGTACAGATGACTCCAGTCCTGCTCCGAAGAGCAAAGGCGGCAACAAGTCATCGAAGGGAGCCAAAAAGTCAAAATGAGCAAAGTCGTCGCAACAGGGAAAACCATTGAAGAAGCTGTAGAACGGGGACTAACCCAGCTTGGAGTTCAAAAGGACCGGGTAACGGTCAACGTACTTGAGCAGCCATCAAGAGGATTCCTGGGATTGATCGGTGCGAAAGGTGCCAAGGTTGAACTAACCTTGATAGCCGAAGCCGCACCGGCATCAGCGGCGAGTGCTCCGTCACTGCCTCAACAGTCAGCAAGAGAGAGCAAACAGGAGGCCATCGGCGGTGTGCCACGCCAAGATTCCGGACAACCGGTGGAGGAAGCTTACCAAGAAGCCGTTCATTTCATTGTGGATGTCGCTAAGAGCATGGGGCTCGAAGTGGAGGTAGAAATCGTCCACACCAAGGAATCCACAATTCTGCAAATTTCCGGTCCAGATTTGGGACTGTTAATTGGCAGAAGAGGACAAACTCTCGATGCTCTACAGTATTTGGCTAATATTGTAGCTAACCGTTATTCCGACAGTTTTATACGGCTTGTGTTAGATGCAGAGAACTTCCGTGAGCGCCGTAAAAAAACGCTTGAAGAGCTGGCTGATCGTTTAGCCGGACGTGTAATTCGCACTCGTAAAGAGGTTGTATTGGAGCCAATGTCTCCTCAGGAGCGCAAGATTATCCACTCCAGGTTACAGGATCACCGGCAAGTGAGTACCCTCAGTAAAGGCGAAGAGCCAAATCGCCGCGTCGTTATAACCTTGAAGTAAAGACTATATGGATGCAATGACTCCTTGACCAATGTAAGGGGTCATTGTTTTTTTAAAAATAAAAGAACGTTTCTATTCAAAAATATAAGTTTTGGGGTGAAAAACAGCATGCTTAGTGACACCATTGCTGCCGTATCGACGGCATTAGGCGAGGGAGGAATTGCTATTATTCGGGTAAGTGGCCCACAGGCTATTTCCCAAGTGGCACCATTATTTCGTAGCCGAGTTCCATTAACTGAAGCGGAATCGCATACCGTTCATTACGGACATATCGTCAGTCCTGATAACGGAGAGAAGATGGAAGAAGTGTTGGTAACCGTTATGAAAGGACCACGTTCTTTTACGACAGAGGATGTAGTAGAGATCAGTGCTCATGGCGGTGTAATTTCTGTAAGAAGAGTGATGGATTTACTTCTGCAGCAGGAGATAAGGTTAGCCGAGCCGGGGGAGTTCACCAAGCGTGCTTTTTTGGGCGGACGTATCGATTTATCGCAGGCTGAGGCTGTTATTGATCTGATTCGCTCTAAGTCTGACCGGGCTTTTTCTGTAGCTTTAAAACAGGTTAGCGGATCCTTATCGGATCGAATTCATGCTTTACGCCATACACTTATTGAGATGCTGGCTCATATTGAAGTGAATATAGATTATCCAGAACATGATGTAGAATCCATGACAGCTGAATTTATTAAAGATAAAAGCAGTGAGGTTATGGAGGGAATAACAAAGCTGCTTAAGACATCTAATGAAGGAAAAATACTTCGTGAAGGGATTACGACAGCTATTGTCGGACGTCCGAACGTTGGTAAATCATCATTGCTAAACGCATTAGCGCGTGATAACAAAGCGATTGTAACAGATATTCCAGGAACAACACGTGATGTAATAGAAGAATTTATAACGATAAATAATATACCGCTTAAGCTGCTCGATACAGCGGGAATTCGTGAAACGATGGATGTTGTTGAGAAAATTGGGGTGGAGCGCTCCAAAGCGGCAGTTAGTGACGCCGACCTGATTCTACTTGTGCTGAATGCTAATGAAGAGCTGCATGAGGATGAATTGGCATTGATGGAACAAATCCACGGTAGACAGTGCCTAGTAATCATGAATAAAATGGACTTACCGCCCAAACTGGATAAGGATAAGTTGCTCTCATTTTTTGAAGAGTCTAACATTGTACCGATGTCCGTTCTGGAAGAGGAAGGTCTAGACAAACTTGAAGATGCCATTTCGACACTCTTTTTTGGTGGAAAGCTGGAATCGGGTGACTTGACATATGTGAGTAATGTGAGACATATAGCCCTGCTCAAAAAAGCCTATAAATCACTTCAAGACGCATACGATGCTGCAGAACAGTATATACCGATTGATATGATTCAAATCGATGTACGGCTCGCATGGGAACAGCTTGGGGAAATAATTGGCGATACTGCAGCTGACTCTTTGTTAGACCAAATATTCTCACAATTTTGTTTAGGAAAATAAGATTCACGATTTAATATAATTTCAAGGGGGAAACAGGACATGAGTTATGATGGAGGCAACTATGACGTTATCGTCATTGGCGCTGGTCATGCTGGCTGTGAAGCAGCACTGGCTGCAGCCCGGATGGGTTGCAGTACGTTAATGATCACAATTAACCTGGATATGGTTGCATTCATGCCCTGCAATCCGTCCATAGGCGGACCTGCCAAAGGACATGTAGTGCGTGAAATTGATGCGCTTGGCGGAGAAATGGGCCGCAATATAGATAAGACATTCATTCAACTGCGTATGCTGAATACAGGTAAAGGACCAGCAGTACATGCTTTACGTGCACAAGCTGATAAATTCCTTTATCAACATACAATGAAGGAAACTATGGAGAAAACGCCTAATTTGACACTTCGTCAAGGGATGGTTGAGCGTTTAATCGTTGAGGATGGACGTTGTGTAGGTGTAGTTACGAAGACCGGAACCGAATACCATAGTAAGACTGTTATCCTGACAACAGGTACTTACCTGCGTGGTAAAGTGATTATGGGTGAGCTAACATATGAAAGTGGACCTAACAATCAACAGCCATCCGTGAAGCTTTCTGAGAACTTACGGGAGCTTGGGTTTGAATTGGTTCGTTTTAAAACAGGTACTCCACCACGTGTACATCGTGATACGATCGATTTCTCTAAGACAGAAATTCAACCAGGGGACGATGAACCGAAATTCTTTTCGTTCGAAACGAAATCATCCGATAACGAACAGCTTCCTTGTTGGTTAACGTATACCTCTGAGGTTACTCATCAGATTATTAATGATAACCTTCATCGTGCGCCGATGTTCACAGGTATTATCGAAGGAACTGGCCCACGTTATTGCCCTTCTATAGAAGATAAGGTCGTAAGATTCAGTGATAAATCTAAGCATCAGATCTTTTTAGAGCCAGAGGGGAAAAATACATCGGAATACTATGTACAAGGTCTGTCCACTAGTCTTCCTGAGGATGTACAGCTAGCTATCTTACGTTCCATTCCTGGTATGGAAAAGGTAGAGATGATGCGTAACGGCTATGCTATTGAATATGATGCAATGGTTCCTACACAGCTATGGCCATCTCTTGAAACCAAACGTCTTCCAGGTCTGTTCACTGCTGGACAAATCAATGGCACTTCCGGTTATGAGGAAGCAGCAGGCCAAGGGGTTATGGCTGGAATTAATGCAGCACGCAAAGTGCAAGACAAAGAACCCGTAATCCTAGATCGTTCACAGGGATACATTGGTGTACTCATTGATGATCTCGTGACTAAGGGAACGAATGAACCTTACCGTCTGCTTACTTCACGTGCAGAATATCGTTTGTTGCTTCGCCATGACAATGCAGATCTAAGACTTACACCTATCGGTTACGATATTGGTTTGATCACACAGGAGCGTTTCGATAACTTCACAGATAAGAAAGAACGGGTGGAGCGTGAAATTGTTCGTCTGCAAGAAACAAAGGTTAAACCTGTTGATGTAAACCAAGTACTAGCGCAATATGAATCGGCACCTATTGTAGATGGCAGTAATTTGCTTGTTCTGATGCGGCGCCCAGAGCTTGTATATAGTTTTGTTGATCAAGTATCACCATCACCAGAGATGCTGGATGCAGAAATGAAGGAGCAAGTAGAAATCCAAATTAAATATGCCGGATATATAGAAAAACAACTTCAACATGTGGAGCGCCTGCAAAAGATGGAGAAGAAAAAAATTCCAGATAACATTAATTATAATGAAATCCATGGATTAGCGATGGAAGCGCGGCAGAAGCTGACTAAGATTCACCCGATCTCTATCGGGCAGGCTTCTCGGATTGCGGGAGTTACACCTGCTGATATTTCCATTCTTCTTGTATATCTTGAGCATTACAACCGGGTAACCGCGGCGAAAGGATAAGCTATGGATAATACGGAAGTTCAATTCACACAACTATTACAGGAACGAGGCATATCCCTTACAGCAGAACAGTTAGCACAATTTGATCTGTATTATAATGAACTCGTAACCTGGAATGAAAAAATGAATCTCACGGGTATAACTGAGCGAGAGCAGGTATATACGAAGCATTTCTATGATTCTATTTCATTAGCTTTTTTCCTTGATATTAACGAGATCACCAATCTCGCAGATATCGGTTCAGGAGCTGGGTTTCCAGGAATCCCACTTAAAATATGTTTTCCTCATTTGAAGCTAACGATTGTTGATTCGCTCAATAAACGAATTTCATTTCTGCAGCATGTAAGTACGACATTGGGATTAACTGATGTACAATTGATCCATGGGCGGGCAGAGGATGTCGCGCGCAAGTTCACTCATCGTGATGCCTATGATTTGGTTACAGCACGTGCGGTAGCAAGACTGTCTTTATTGAATGAATTTTGTCTTCCCTTCACACGCAAAGATGGGGTGTTCGCTGCAATGAAGGGCAGCGATCCTTCAGAGGAATTAAGCGAAGCTAAGTACAGCTTAAAAGAGCTTCGTGCTGAACTCAGCAAAGTGGAGTCGTTCAGCTTACCAGTGGAGGAGTCGGATCGACATATTGTTATGATCCGGAAGACAGGAGCAACACCAGCTAAATACCCAAGAAAAGCGGGAATTCCTGCCAAAATGCCATTGATGAAATAATGTTTCACGTGAAACATTGCCGATACTCAAAGTTCCTTTAGGAGCATTCTCTTTGAACAAAGGGAATGCTCTTTTTTTATGAAGATGATGATAACAAAAATCGATAAATATCAAATTAGATAAAAATTAGATTTATAAGCTGATTTGGTTGTTGCACCTGTAAAAATGCAGGAAAAATAGGTCTTTACGGAGAATATGATTATGTGGAGAAAAGTGATAGAATAGCATAGTAGACTTTAATTTTGTATATAACTCCTTCTCTGTACTCTTGTTCGAAAGAAGGAGAGATTATGATGCCTGTTCATTACAGGTAATTCCATAATATCAGAATGTTTTAGATTGCTGTACGATATGCTTTCCGTGAAGAAGGTCAAGAAGATCGTACTATAACGAAATTAGGTGGTTATGAACGGAATGAAAGAACAATTTACCAAGCTATTTGGGTTTAACGAGCGGAGCAGCGGAGAAGAAATCAAACA
Organism: Paenibacillus sp. FSL H7-0943; assembly: GCF_037963265.1. NCBI lineage: Bacteria > Bacillati > Bacillota > Bacilli > Caryophanales > Paenibacillaceae > Paenibacillus > Paenibacillus sp. FSL H7-0943. Next base: position 6,885,635 of record NZ_CP150148.1, on the reverse strand, counting down.
AATACCAGTTCATGAGGTCGTTAGCAGTCCTTACCAACCACGGACTATATTCGATGATGACAAAATTGATGAGTTATGTCAGACAATTAAAACTCATGGTGTCATTCAGCCTATTGTTGTACGTATGCGAGATTCCATATATGAGATCATCGCAGGTGAACGGCGCTGGCGGGCAGTTAAAAAGCTTGGTTTAGAGACGATCCCTGCTATTGTCCGTGAGTTCAATGATTCTCAGGCAGCATCTATTGCGCTCATAGAAAATCTACAGCGTGAAGGTTTGACCTCCATAGAAGAAGCTGTCGCTTATCAGAAGTTAATTGATCTTCATCAATTAACACAAGAAAGCTTAGCACAACGCTTAGGCAAGAGTCAGTCGACTATTGCGAATAAGATTCGTTTACTCCACTTACCTGAAGAGGTTAAGACAGCGTTGATGGAACGTCAGATTTCCGAAAGACATGCGCGTTCACTCTTATCACTGGATAGTGTGGAAATGCAATTAAAAGTTTTGGCAGAGATTATTGCAAAAGGATTAAATGTTAAACAGACGGAAGCTCGTATTGCTTTCTATAAACAAGTTTCGCAAACTAAAAAGTCAAAACGGGTCTCCTATACCAAGGATGTTCGTCTAGCTCTTAATACAATTCGTCAATCTATTGATATGGTGTCAGGCTCAGGTATGGAAATCAAAACGTCAGAAAATGACCGTGGTGACCATTACGAGATTGTAATCCAGATCCCCAAAAGATAAATTGTTTCAAAAGCTGAAGGCGGCCTTAAAGTGATTGGCCGCCTTTTGTGTGACTTAAACCAGGATGTATTGCTCAGTCCTGCATTTTAGAGTTTTAGCTCATATTAAGTAACATAGTTTGGCCGTTTGTACTTGCGATCTACGAGAAGATTCTTCCTAACTATTCGAGGTGAAATTAGTGTCCAAGATTATTGCCATAGCAAATCAAAAAGGCGGTGTCGGTAAAACAACATCCTCTGTGAACCTAGGTGCCGGTATGGCTACATTAGGAAAAAGAGTGCTTCTAGTTGATATCGATCCTCAAGGTAACACTACCAGCGGCGTTGGCATCAACAAGGCGGACGTAGCGAATTGTATATATGACATTCTCATTAATGAAGTAAATCCTCTAGAAACGATACTTGAAACTCAAAATGAAGGACTGCACATCATCCCGGCGACCATTCAATTAGCGGGGGCGGAGATCGAATTAGTATCAACGATTTCCAGAGAGTTGAAATTGAAAAAAGCCCTAAATGCGGTTAAAAATAATTATGACTACATCATCATTGATTGTCCTCCATCCCTTGGGATTTTGACGATCAATTCCCTTACAGCTGCTGATTCGGTAATCATTCCGATTCAATGTGAATATTATGCGCTCGAAGGGTTGAGTCAGCTTTTAAACACCGTGCGTCTAGTACAAAAAAATCTTAATCCGCATTTAAAAATAGAGGGAGTACTATTAACCATGTTGGATGCCCGTACGAATCTAGGGATCCAAGTCATCGAAGAGGTTAAAAAGTATTTTCAGGAAAAAGTTTACAGAACTATCATTCCTCGGAATGTCCGCTTAAGTGAGGCACCGTCTCATGGACAATCCATTATTACTTATGATCCTCGCTCAAAGGGAGCAGAAGTGTATTTAGAGTTGGCAAAGGAAGTGATTTCTTATGAGTAAACGTTTAGGGAAAGGTCTGGATGCTCTGATTCCTTCTTTATCTATTAATGAAGATGATAAGGTAGTAGAAATCCCATTAGCTCAATTACGGGCTAACCCTTATCAACCACGCAAGGATTTCAATGAAGAAGCAATCCAGGAATTGGCTGAGTCCATCAGACAACATGGCGTGATTCAACCGATCATTGTACGTAGTGTTTTGAAGGGGTATGAAATCATTGCCGGTGAACGCAGATTCCGGGCATCGCAATATTGTGGTAAACCTACGATTCCAGCAGTCGTAAGAAATCTAAGTGATCAACAGGTCATGGAGATCGCCCTGATTGAGAACTTGCAACGTGAAAATTTAAATGCAATGGAAATCGCAGTTGCTTATCAAGGTTTGATGGATCAATTTTCACTCACACAAGAAGAGCTATCACTTAAAGTTGGAAAGTCCAGATCACACATCGCTAACTTCCTAAGATTGCTTACTTTACCGGAAGAAGTAAAAGAATATGTTTCACGTGGAACAATGTCTATGGGACATGCACGAGCTATTGTTGCCCTGAAAAATCCGGAAGTTATTAAACAATTGGCTGAACAATGCGTGGAACAGCAATGGAGCGTAAGAGAGCTTGAAGAAACAGTGAAAAATCTGGATCGAAAGCCAACGAACGGTACGAAGATTAAAGTTGTTAAACGTGATCCCTATATTGATAATGTAGAGGAAGTATTACGTGAACGGTTTAAAACAACGGTTAAGATAAAACAAGGTAAGGAAAAAGGGAAGATTGAACTGAATTACTACAGTGCGCAGGACTTAGAAAGATTGTTAGAATTATTGGGTAACTAAATGGGTATCTATGCCAAGAACATATCCTGAGCTATCCGTAATCGGATAAGTAGGGGTATGTTTTTTCAAAATATAAGGATGTATAAAGTGCAGCTGAATATTATCCTTATATTTTCTACAGATAAGGTTATTATCAATAAAGGGCGACAACGTTGTTTCTTCTTAATGAAAAAGAGTATGAGACGAGGAGCGGGGTTATGGAAGACTTCGTATATTTGGATCATGCGGCTACGTCCTGGCCTAAACCTCCAGAGGTGGCAGCTGCGATGATGAATGCTTTGCAGTCGGGAGCAAATGCTGGCAGAGGGAATTATTCGTTGGCCATGGGAAGCGGACGGGTGTTGGTGAGAGCCCGGAGTTTGCTGGCGGAGTTGTTTGGGGTTTCTAATGCACAAGACATAGCGTTTACCCAAAACACTACGATGGCATTAAATATGGCGATTAGAGGTACGCTCAAAGCAGGGGATCATGTAATCTCTACAATGACTGAACACAATTCTGTGCGGAGACCTTTGGAATATTTACGTAAGTCACTAGGGATAAGTGTTGATTATCTGAAGGTGGATCGAGCGGGTCAATTGGATTTGAACGAATTGGGCAAAACGTTTCGACCAAACACTAAAATGGTAATTTGTAATCATAGCTCCAACTTATTAGGTAGTATACTTCCCATTGGTGAAATCGGGGATCTAGCTAAAGCAAAGGGTGCTATATTTCTAGTGGATGCTGCTCAAAGTGCAGGCTCGCTTGATATTGATGTGAAAAAGATGAATATTGACTTATTAGCTTTTCCCGGGCATAAAGGATTGCTTGGACCACAAGGGACTGGTGGGCTCTATATATCACCTGAATTGGATCTCGAGCCCTTAATGCATGGAGGGACAGGCAGTCAATCTGAAAATAGTGAACAACCCTCTGTTCGCCCAGATCGGTATGAAGCGGGAACGCAAAATGCGGTAGGAATTGCTGGTTTACTAGCCGGTGTTCAAAAGGTAAAATCGATAGGGACAAACGTTATCCACGAAAGAGAGTGGAAGCTGACTCAACTGCTGATGGAGGGCTTGTCCCATATTCCAAACATTAAACTATTAGGGCCCACATTAGGGGCTCCGAGAACTGGAATTGTGTCGTTTGTAGTGGATGGGGAAGAATCGGCGAATATAGCCCACCGTCTAGATCGTGAGTATAAAATAGCCGTCAGAGCGGGTATGCATTGTACCCCACTGGCACATAAGGCTGTTGATACACTAGAAAGTGGTGCTGTTCGGGCGAGTGTAGGCGTAGATACAACAGAGCATAATATAAGCAGAATGCTAGCTGCTATGGATGAGTTATATGGCTGATGCCCGCAGCAGATAAATAAAAAGGATGGTCCATTCATGTCTGAAATGAATCAATTAATTAATGAACAGTTGCAGTGGTTTGTGTTTGGTTTCGTAGTAATTATGCTAGTACTGATAGTGACTGTAATCGCCCAGGGAGCTAAGCTGCGGACTATACGGCGCAAATATGAGGCCATGATGGCAGGAAGCGGTGTGGAGGATCTGGAAGGCCTTCTGGTTGATCTGAAGAACCAAAGCGACATGCTGGAAGAAGAACAACGTGAGCAAAAAGCGTTGATAGAAGCTACCCAAGTCAAAATCCGCGGCATGAAGTCAAATATCGCTCTGAAGCGTTATAATGCCTTCGGTGAACGTGGTAATGATTTGAGCTTCTCGGTGGCTATTCTGGATGACAATAGCAGTGGCATTGTATTAACCAGCCTTCATAATCGTGAGAACTCATATATTTACTCCAAGCCTATGCAAAATGGGGAATCACAATATGCCTTATCGCCTGAAGAAAAAGAAGTTATAACTCTCGCGTTGCAGCAGAAGTAGCATGCAGGTTCCATTGTTTTAAAGCAGAATATAGACTTGTAGCGATAATATCAGATAATCGCATGACTAGACTTAGCCGTGTATTCTGCAATACGAAATACTCCATAAAGCCGCCGACATTAACGATTCCAGTCAAATGGATATCTCCAACCGGCGGCAATTGTTTATTTACGCCAGCTCCTGGTCTGAGGGGACCTTCAACGACTTGGATGCAGCCAACACTAGTAGAGTGACCTAAGCAGGCATCTATTCCGATGACAAACGGGTTATTATATTTTCCATTAATTAGAGACAAAGTCTCTTCAAGATTGACGGCATGAACCGGTTCTTCAAGGGTACCGTATAAATGAAACAATGGACTATGAAAACGGGATAATGCAGTACCAACAAGAGGACCGAGAGAATCTCCGGTGGAGCGATCAGTGCCTACACAGATGACGATAATTTGAGTCTCTGGACGCGTGCGTGAAAAGTGAAAAAGTAGCCGATGAGTAATTGCGGAATAGATATCGGGATCTGTATGTGATATTTTTAAACAGGACGTTTCTTGCGCTGCTGTAGCCTTGGATGAGGAGTTCATACCATCTTCCTTTCTAAAGGTGATTCTATTTGTTGGTATCTAGTATATGGATAGAAGAGGGGTTTTATACTCCAGCTGCAAGAGATAGGACGATAAACCTATGGAGAGGCTTGACGTATATGCAGGATGAGATGTTAATAGCGTTTGACTCCACCCAGCAGGCGCTTCGTGCTGAAATGCTGCTTGAGTATGCTGAAATAGAAATTGATATATTTCCAACTCCGAAGGAGATCACCGCAGGCTGTGCAATTTCAATTCAGTTTTTTCAAAATGCGCTGGAAGAGGTAAAAAGAATTATAGTTGAGCAGGAAATAGAAATACGTGGCATCTACGGAAAACACAACGAGAACTACATACTGATTTAGGGGTAGGGAGGAGTACATGCGATGAATATGTGGATACTGGAGGCTGATACACCCGGTGCGGATACATTAAAAGATGCCATTCGCTTTAAAGATAAGGTGTGGAATTGGTTTACCGATGCTGATATGTGGGCGGATGTATTATTTGCGGGTCTACGGATTCTTGTTATTTTTCTCTTAACCCGGGTTATTATTAAAATTGTTTCTAATATTATTGATCGTTCGCTTGAGCGTAAAACCGGTGGCAGACTTCTGTCCAACACACGAAGGTTTACTACGGTTGGGGAATTGATGAAAAATGTAGTGACAGTTATCTGTAATTTTGTGATGATCATGCTCGTGCTTTCTGAGTTCCACTTCGATTTGGCACCATTGTTGGCTGGAGCGGGTGTGCTTGGTTTAGCAGTGGGTTTTGGGGCACAAAGTTTGGTGAAGGATGTTATTACAGGTTTCTTTATTATTTTAGAGGATCAATTTGCAGTGGGTGATGTAATTCAAACGGGGACCTATAAAGGAACGGTAGAATTAATTGGACTGCGAACAACCAGACTGTTAAGCACAACTGGAGAAGTATTTATTATCCCGAATGGATTAATCACGAACGTGACCAATTATTCTCTCTCGAATGCATTGGCTGTAGTTGATGTTCCTGTAAAAATGGAGCGGAGCTTGGAGGCCACGCTAGGTTTGATTGGAGAAGCGCTAAAAGGAATAGAAGAGCGTAACTCTAATGTTCTTGCTTATCCTAATGTGCTCGGTATACAGTCCATGAGTACTTCGGAATATGTAATTCGTATAGCGGCTAGCTGTTTACCTAATGCAAAAGAGGTTGCGGAGAGACAGATTCAGAATGATATTAAGCAGGCACTAGAGAAACTCAGCAGTCTAGAGCAGGCCCAAGCTGCTCAAGCCGAAGAGGAAGCGCGTTTGAAGGCAGAAGAAGAAGCAAAGGCTGAAATTGATCTGGCAAAAACAGAAAATGAGCAGGAAGTATCGGATACGCCTGACACTGGATCAAGACGCCAAATCGCAGCTACACAAGAGGGGAAAAAGGGGGAAGGGTAGTGGAACGTAAAGTTTTTCAGCTTGGAGATATTGTACAGATGAAGAAACAGCACCCTTGTGGTTCTAATGAGATGGAGATCATTCGTATGGGGATGGATATCCGCATTAAGTGTACAGGATGTCAGCATAGTGTTCTGATTCCCCGGGCGAAATTCGAGAAGAATATGAAGAAGGTACTGCGTTCTGCAGAGGGAAATACAGACAATAATTAAGCTTGCAAATGGCATGTCTGCATGATACAATTATTTTTGCTGCGGAGAGGTACCCAAGAGGCCCAAGGGGGCTGACTCGAAATCAGTTAGGCGTGTCACAGCGTGCGTGGGTTCGAATCCCACCCTCTCCGCCACTTCAGCATAATATAACATTTTAATGAATCCTTCGTTCCAGTAACGGAGGTTTTTTTGTGTCCACTGAGCTGTTTGCAAAAGATCATAACATGCAAAAAGAAGGGCCCTTTCGGGTCCTTCTTCAAGAGGCAGTACATCAATGATGTTGGAATTTCTCTGTATATAGCGACTAAAGTGATTTAGGCGTTGCTGAGGTTACTGCTTTTTAGACAATAACCCACTACTATTCCCAGCTAACAATAGATGCTGAATCAGATATCCTGTGATTGTGTTCGTCTACGACGGCCAACGGAACCACACCTCTCTTTTGTACTGCCTGAGTATAGTATGTGTAATGTCGGTTTTTTTATACACATTTATTTTTATTTAATGTACACGTGCTTTTTCAACCTTTTTCCACTTCCGATTTTTGTTACTGGTCTCGGGGAAGGTGTCCCCTTTTTCCATTTTAATATGCTGTGGATTCTGAATTTCGGTGTGGAAGCTTCGCGCTTCACCTACCTCTGTATACATGCCTGGATTGGGGGCTTTGTCGCCTTTTTCATATTCTGTCTTTTCGCCCATCATTATCGCTCCTTCCTTAAGTGCAGATGAATTCACTGATTATTGTGCGCAGGTAGGGTTTTTTTCATGTAAAAAGAGGGTGGAGGGTTGTCCGGTATTAATATTGCTTGCACTCTGCTGCTCGTTTTGGTATATTAATCAGGTGCGAGTCTATGTTTGTGCTCGTTCCTTGCTCCTGACGTGATTAGGGGCCTCAGACCATAAGGAGGTGAAAATTATGCGCAAATATGAAGTGATGTACATTATTCGTCCTGACATTGAACAAGAAGCTGTTCAAGCAGCAGTCGATAAATTCCAAGGCATCATCTCCAATGGCGGGGAAATTACAAAGCACGAAGTGCAAGGTAAACGCCGTCTTGCGTATGAGATCAAGAAATTCCGTGATGGCGTTTATGTTTTGGTTAACTTCAATGCAGAACCTGCAGTAGTTACTGAATTAGAACGTCTTATGAAGATTTCTGACGAAGTTATTCGTTATCTCATTACGAACGACGTTGCTTAAGATCTTGACAAGCTTTGTAATGAATCGCTCTAAAGGAGGGGACCAGAATTGTTGAACCGTATCATTTTGATCGGACGGTTGACCCGTGACCCGGAACTTCGTTATACTCCCGCTGGTGTTGCCGTAACTCAATTTACGCTTGCCGTAGATCGTAACTTTACGGGCCAGAACGGTGAACGTGAGGCAGACTTCATCCCGGTTGTTACCTGGAGACAGCTAGCAGAAACCTGTGCCAATTATTTGCGCAAAGGTCGTCTGACAGCAGTGGAAGGACGCATCCAAGTGCGGAACTATGAGAATAACGAAGGTAAACGTGTATACGTAACTGAAGTTATTGCTGATAATGTTCGTTTCCTGGAATCTTCACAGAGCCGTGAAGGTGGAAATACTTCAAGTGGTGCAAGTAGTATGCCTGAAGAGCCAGCATATGGTGGCGGTGGTAACGCTGGACGCGGAAATAACAACAATAATTTCTCGCGTAACAACAATACTCAAGATCCTTTTTCGGGCGATGGTAAACCGATTGATATATCGGATGATGATTTGCCATTTTAATTAGGAAGGACTGAAAAGAATATGGCTTTTAAACCAAGAGAAGGCGCTGACAACGACAAAAGACCAGCACGTCGTGGTGGACGCAACAAGCGTAAAAAAGTTTGCTTTTTCACTGTGAACAAGATTACTCACATTGATTATAAAGATACTGAACTTCTTAAGAAGTTCATCAGCGAACGTGGAAAGATTTTGCCACGTCGTGTAACAGGTACAAGTGCAAAATACCAACGCGCTCTTACCATTGCTGTAAAACGCTCGCGTCAAATCGCGTTGCTTCCTTACACAACGGAATAGGACGTTTTATAGAAGCAGTCGGGAAACCGGCTGCTTTTTTGTTGTGAAAAGCCAGCGTGTGGATTACGTTGACGTTCCATCTGGAATGTGTTAAATTACAGCTATCCTATAACAAAAGGGGAAATATTGATGTTGGTGACCGTTCTTAACTAGCAATTTCATAACACTGGATTAGGAAGGCTTTAGCAGGCTCGTCTTTTGGCGTTTACGTGCTCTATTTGAGTTCGTTTCGCGCAGAGGTCTGTTGTTCCTAACAGTGGATGATTTAGTTAAGAACACACGAAGCGTCATATGGCCTCTTTACGGCTGTTGTTCTCTTTGTAATTAACCGTGCTCTTAGAGCACGGTTTTTTTGTTTTTCGGCCACCCTGGCTTTTATGGGGACCTTAAGACGCCAGAGAACAATAGCATAAAAAGAAGGGCAAGGACTGCCATAGTGGCATTCTTTGTCCTTTTTGCGTTAGGGAGATTTAGTTCCAAAAAAAGTTAGATCAATAAGGAGGATTTGCTGTGAATTTACAAAGTCTAAACACGTTGGAATACGAAATTATTAAAACCGAGCTTAGCCGTCATGCGGTATCTTATGTAGGAAAGAAAACTGTAGAAGAGCTTATGCCTATGACCTATTTGCCTTCGATTCAAAGAGCGATGGAGGAAACGTCTGAAGCTAAAGAGCTGCTCGAGCGGGGGTCCAGTGTACCGATTCCTTCATTAGAGGGGATTGAGTGGATCATGTCACTAATGGGGACTGGATATTTGTACAGTGAGCAAGACTTCACTGCAGTGGCTACATTTCTAAAGAGCTGTAGTCAATTGCGCAAATATATGGCTTCTAAAGAGCAAAGTGCTCCCCGGATTGCTGCTTATGCTTCCTCGCTGCTGGAATTAAATCATGTGCGGGAAGCAATTGATCGTTGTATCCGCTTTGGGGCGATTGATGATGGAGCTAGTAAGGGGTTAGAGCGGGTTCGTAAACGGATTGGCGTAGCTAAAGAACGTCTTCATAAAAAAATTGACGGGATCATGTCGCGCCATCAATCGATTTTGCAAGAGAATATTTATAGCCAGCGTGGTGGACGATATGTTATCCCCGTAAAGCGGGAGTATCATAAGCAAATAAAGGGATCGGTACTTGATCAATCCACAAGTGGGCAGACGGTGTTCATCGAACCAGATGAGATCGCCTCCATGCAGATTGAGCTGGATTTGTTATTAGGAGAAGAGGCGCGTGAAGAAGCTGTGATCCTCAGTATGCTGACCAGCATGGTAGAACAGGAACAAACTGCACTGCGCCTAAATATCGAGGTTACAGGCACCTATGATTTTATTTTTGCCAAAGCAAAATATGCACGAACGCTGGGAGCATCTGAGGTTACTCTAAATGATAGGGGTTTTCTAAGGATGAACGGAGGCAGACATCCCATGCTGCAGGGCATGATTCCAATTAGCCTGGAGATAGGGAAGGGATATAAATCCCTAATCATTACAGGTCCAAATACAGGCGGGAAAACGGTGGTGCTCAAGACCCTCGGGCTGCTGACCCTCATGGCTCAATCCGGGTTGTTGATTCCGGTCGAGGAGGGGAGTGAGTTTACGGTCTTTACGGATGTGATCAGTGTAATCGGAGACGGACAAAGTTTGGCCCAATCACTCAGTACATTTTCGGCACAAATGAAGAGTATTGAGGGAATGCTGAGAGATGCCTCTAAAGGGGTGCTGCTGCTCATTGACGAGCTGGCGGCAGGTACAGACCCTGGTGAAGGAATCGCCCTCTCAATCGCCATTCTGGAAGAGCTGAGCCGTAAAGGGGCCAATATTATCGTCACAACCCATTTTAATGAGCTAAAAGCCTTTGCCGCTGCGACAGCCGGTTTTCAAAATGCACGAATGGAATTCGACAAAGAAACGCTGCAGCCGTTGTATCGTCTGACTATCGGAGAAGCGGGGGAGAGTTACGCTCTGCAAATTGCCAAAAAGCTGGGTATCCAGGATAACGTTATCAAGCGATCGTGGGAGATCGTTGAGGCGCAGCAGCAAAGGCTGCAGAAAGGTGATGGGTCGGCATGGGCAAGTCTTTTTAGCAAAGAGGGAGAGAAAGGGAAGACTGCACCTGTTATAGAGGATTTTGAAAAAGAAGAAAAGTCTGCGGAATCACTGAGCGATAAGGAGAAGCAGACCCAATATGAAATTGGTGATGCTGTTCTTGTAACTTCACTAGGGCGGATAGGCATTGTTTATGAGAAAAGAGATCACTTAGGAATGGTCGGAGTGATGATCCAGAAGCAAAAAATGCGGATTAATCATAAACGTTTAAAGCCATATCTATCCAAAGATGAGCTATATCCTGAGGAATATGACTTTGATATAATTTTTGAGAGCAAGGATACCCGTAAAAAGCGGAAATTGATGCAGCGTAAGCATGTCGAAGGCCTGAGAATTACGCATAAGGATGAAGAATAATGTAATAAAAGGATCTGCCTATGAGGTAGGTCCCTCTTTTTTTATAAATACTATGAAATATGCGTAAATTCAAGCAGGAGTATAGGCCTAAAGCTTAGAAGTTATTGTAACCATTCTAAAACTTTGTTACAGTAAATATTTATTCCATAGCTTATATGTAGATATACGTTCAACTAGAGAAGGGAAGGAACACATGAAGAATAAGAAGATATGCGGGTTCTTGTTAACAATGCTCGTGATGACTACTGTATTGTCAGCATGCAGCAGAGCAGGTACCAGCAGTAATTCATTATCTTTACATCACAATGAGGTGGTCGAAAAGCCACAGACTGGCGGAGTAGTTACTTATGGATACTCATCGCCGTTTATGGGCTTCTTTGAGCCTGCTTTTTATGAAGGTGAAGATGACTTTCATGTGCTGGAGTTTATTACTGAGGCCATGTTTACGATAGATGATGATTTATCAACGGTTCCTAATATCGCCACTTGGCAGGAGTCCGAGGATCATAGAATATTTACCTTTAAAATTAAACCGGGAATCCGTTGGCATAATGGAGATGAACTGACCGTAGAGGACTGGAAATTTGCGATGGAGACTATTGCTAGTCCAGACTACACCGGATCGCGTTATTATAGTGTGGAAATGATTCAAGGTGCAGAAGCCTATCATAAGGGTGAGGCGAAGAATATAACAGGTCTTAAGGTTATAGATCCTTATACTTTGAAAATAACAATGACAGCTGCCCGCGTAAATACGATTGATAATCTATGGCCGTATCCGATGAATAAAAAATATTATACTGGAGTCGCTGTTAAGGATATGCCTGAGAGTGATCAGATGCGAAAAAATCCGATTGGGATTGGCCCCTTTGAGGTGAGCCTTATTGAACCTGGCCAGCGGGTCGAGATGAAGCGCTTTGATCAATACTATAAAGGTAAGGCTTTATTGGATGGTGTGTTGTATAAGGTATTTGATGACAAGGAAATCATCAGCCTGTTTGAACAAGGCGTAATTGATATAGAGAATGCCCCACGAGATACTTATGAAAAGCTGAGCGAACTCGATAATATTAATATTTTACAATCAAATGAGCTTGCTTATGAGTATATAGGGTTTAAATTTGGGTATTGGGATAGTGAAGCTGAAAAAATCGTAATGGATAACCCTAAATTTGCGGATAAAAGATTACGTCAGGCGATGTATTATGCACTTGATCGGGAGGGGATCATTCAATCATTTTCTCATGGGTTAGGCAAGCCTATAGAAACTCCGGTTTCCAGTGCAAGCTGGGCGAAGATCCCTGACAGTCAGATTAATACGTATCCCTATGATCCGGAAAAAGCGAAGCAGCTGCTTGATGAGGCTGGTTTTGTAGATGTTGATGGAGATGGGCTGCGTGAGGATCAAAAAGGAGAAAAGTTAGTTATTCATTATGATTCTATGCTAGGCAGTCATTCAGCGGAGTTACGAACTGCTGCTATTCTGGAGGATTGGCGAAATGTGGGACTCGATGTGCAGCTTAATGGTGGGGCGTTAAAAGAGCTCAACACCTTCTATGAAGCAGTAGAGGCTGATGATCCGTCCATTGAGTTGTTTAACGGGGTATGGGGATTAGCTAATGATCCTGATCCTTCAGGTCTCTGGAGGGAGAATGATTTGTGGAACTACCCACGTTGGTCCTCGGAGCGGAATGAAGAATTGATTCGCGATGGCACAAGTATGAAGGCATATGATAGAGATTATCGACAACAAATCTATTATGAATGGCAGAAGCTAGTGAATGAAGAGGTTCCAATGATCTTTTTTGCGGAAAGAGAAAGCATTACTGCTGTTAATAAACGTCTACAAGGTGTGCGTGTTGATTCTTTGGGCTCCATAATTGAGCCTAATAAATGGTGGATAAAGGACTAAATTAAAAAAAATAAAAAAAATTACGCAAAAAGTGAAATCAAATTGCTGTTTCATTCGTCATATATATTATGGAGGATGACAACGATGAAGAGACGGATATTGATATGGGCTGGTGCAGCTTTGATAGTCGTTGTCTTAATTACGGTGTGGAGGCCTATCGAGCTGGGCTTTAAACCGGATATTGACGCGGGTTCAGCAGTGCTGCTAGATATGGATAGTGGAGACATATGGGTCAATATAAACGGCGATGTGCCTATGCCACCGGCCAGTGTGTCTAAATTAATGACTGAAATGATTGTGCTGGATCACATAACCTCTGGAACCCTTAGGTGGGAGGATAGAGTCCCTATTAGTGCTTACGCCAGTCAAATGGGAGGTATGAGTCTCTCATTAAAACGAGGAGATTTCTATACAGTAAGGGAGCTATTCGAAGGCATCACCATCTATTCTGCTAATGATGCTGCAGTTGCATTGGCAGAATATATGGCAGGATCAGAGGATTCTTTTGTACTTATGATGAATGATAGAGCACGTAGTTTAGGTTTATCTCCTAATACGGTATTTACCAACGCCTCTGGATTGTCGAGCAAGGATCTTGGTATCATTCGTCAGCCTACGCATATCGGTGGCCAGACGATGATGACAGCGAGGGATACAGCCAAATTGGCAGCTGCGCTAATCCATAATCATCCTGATGTACTGAATATTTCCGGTCGTACTCAGATGCAATTAAAGGATAAAGGGTTATATGTTAGTAATAGCAACCTTATGCTTCCAGGTATGGGCGGCGCTTACGCATACGATGGAGCAGATGGGTTGAAGACTGGATATGATAGCCAGACGGGATATTGTATTGCGGGATCAGCCCAGCGAGAGGGGCACCGGCTTATTGCGGTCGTTATGGGGGCAGAGACCTATGGCAGCCGATTTGAGGGTGCTGCTAAATTGTTCGATTATGGGTTTTTCCGCGGTTTACATTATGGAGAACGGGTAAAACATATTATACATGCCCTTGGAATTCGAAGTTAAATTTGGAGCATCATACCAGTAATTATTACTTGGTATGGTGCTTTTTCCCTATTCATGTCGGTATTTGTTGTTTCTTTTTATCCATTTAGTGATTACAATAGAAATATTGTTTTATCCCATATTATTTTAGAAACGCAAAAAAACTTTTTTCTATAATTTAGAATGACCCGAATTTCCTGAAAGGGGGGACAATAAGATAATGGAATAAGGGACAGTAAATTCGCCGCCGAGAGAAATAAAACCATGACTGCCTGAGAACGATCAGGAGGCATTGTAAATATATGGTATGTGTAATTATTCTACAATAAAGAAGGAATCAAAGATGAAAAAAATAAAGAAAAGATACATTGCGCTAATTGTTCTCGTCGTTGTTATAGCGGGAGGCTTTCTCTTTCGGAATTCTTTGGCCGTATTAGCCTTTGATCTCTTTTTGTCCGATCGGGTAGAAAGCAAGCTGAAAGAAGAATCTTACCAGCCACTTAAGGATGAGAATAAGGTTAAGCCAGAGCCGGTTGTATACAAAAGCGATCCATTCTCGCTGATGCTGCTCGGGACTGATCAACGCGACAATGAAACCGCACGTTCGGACACTATGATGTATGCTGTTGTTCGCCCTGAGGATTACAAAATTCTGCTTATTTCTATTCCACGTGATACGTATACCGAGATTATTGGGCATAACGATAATAAAAAAGATAAGATTACCCATGCTTATGCTTTTGGTGGGCAGCAAATGGCTAAGGATACTCTGGAAGCACTGCTGGAGCATGATATTCAGTATTATGCCACCATTAACTTTCAAGGGCTCAAGGATGCCGTTGATGCTATTGGAGGCGTTCCGCTGCCAATCAAGAAGGATATTGTAAACAAGGGTAAGGACCATGAAAAGTTTACGATCGAGGGTGGAAAGTCGAATTATAACGGTCAAGAAGCACTCAACTATACACGCTACCGTGAAGATAGTGACTTTAACCGGACCAAACGCCAACAGGTTTTTATTGATGTCGTAGCTAATAAAATGTTATCGATCAGCCAAATCGGCAATATTCCTAAGCTGCTGGATATTATGGGCGATAATTTCAAGACCGATATTGAGCCTTCAATGATCATTAGTCTGGCCAAGAAATTTATGGGCGGCAAAGATATGGATATCTCAAGCTTTACGGTAATGGGCGAAGGAAAACGTATTGACGGACTTTATTATGATATCGTTGATGAAGAGGACTTGCGCGAAGCTAAGGCGCTGATTGATAATTGGATGAATGCAGGAACACCTGTAGATCAACTGATTGAGCCGGGAAAAGCAAGTAATGCACTCGAGCCCAAAGCAACAGCAGTTACACAGTAATTCTAATTGGAAAGCTAAACTCATATAAATAAATTGCAGCAGCCATAAACATTCTCATGGCTGCTGCTTACTGTCTTCATGTTATAATGAGTTGGAACTATTATTTAGCTGCTACGTATAATCACATTGGCATGGCAGTAAAAGGAAGTTAAAGAACCGTAATTCCTTCGGAACTCTTTGAGGAGGATCAAGAGATGAATATTGCATTTTTTTTACTTCCGAAACAGGAGGTGGCCTGCGTAACGCTCGATTCTACGCTGCGCCAAACGCTTGAGAGGATGGAGTTTCACCGCTATACAGCAGTCCCGATTCTTAACCGTAATGGAGAGTATGCTGGCACGGTAACGGAAGGTGATCTGCTCTGGTACATGAAAGAGTCGGAGGGTAAGGTTTCGTTTGAGAACGCTTCAAAATTTTTGCTGAAGGACGTTCCATTACGTATGAATAACAAGCCGGTCTCGATTGATGCGGATATGGAAGATCTAATTAATTTGGCTAAGGTGCAGAACTTTGTACCTGTGGTCGATGATATGAACCGGTTTATTGGAATTGTTCGCCGGAGTCAAGTCATAGAATATTGCGAGAAATTTGTAACAAGACAATCACAGGAATCATTATAGTCCCAGTGTATTCGCGGTTATAGAAGCTATCGGAACAAGGCCTGTATTTCCGGCGATAACGGAATGCGGGTCTTTTTTAAAGAAAGCTCCTCTCCAAAAAGAGGCATAGTCAGCATGGATTGAAGCATACTTAAGGGGCGCGGGGCGTCCAGTGTGACACCGAATTTTTTATGCTATAATGGAGAATAAAGCTTTTTGCCGGAGGTAGAGAGACGTGTCCAATGTGCCGAAGGATCTGGATGTAGCCAAGCGCGCCAAGGTAATTGAATGGCTGAAAACCGAAGTGATTGATCAAGTTTCAAGGTTATTTAAAGCGTTATGGGAAGGCAGTACTACCCGTGTCGGTGACAGTCTGGCTAGCTTGATTATGAGCTCTTATATTTTGGGCCGCAGACTAGGGATTCCTTATCGTTCTTTAGATGACTTGCTACTGGAGAAGCTTAGAAAGCACAAGCAGGAAGGGCATCAACTGGAAGATTGGTACCAAGATATATCTGCTTTAGAAGAACATATGCGTAAGAGGTGAATACTGTTGAAATTTCGCTGGTCATCTGTGGCTTGGAGCGTAGCATACTTACTTTTGCTGCTTAGTTTAACGACTCCACTCCTCATCATCACTACCCTGTTTATGATTGTTCCGGCAGTAGTGTTGTTTACTACACTGAACACGAGACAATTTGTACTGCATGTATTGCCGGTGTTGCTGATTGTAGGCTTGATTACACCAATTTATCTGTTGATAGCTGCGTATTTCTTAATACCGGCTCTGGTTATGGGACGTTGGTATAAAAGACATGCCCCGGCCATGTCTACTGTGATCGCAGGTACGGTTACGATTCTTGCACAGTTCCTGCTGCTTTTGCTGCTGGGTACGGCATTATTTAATTTTGACCTGTCTACCTATGTGAACGATGTATTGCAAATGGTTAATTCACCTCTGTCTGAGCTCGGAACTACTAATCCTCTGCTCACTGATATTGGATTTTCAACTGAGGATGTAAACAAGATAAGTCATATGACGGTCCAAATGATCCCTATGACTCTAATCGTAAGCTCCTTCATGATTGCTGTGATTACGCATTCTATTGCCCGCCCGATTCTGAACAGTATGAATTATGCAGTGCCTAAGATGAAGCCTGCACGTGAATGGAGACTTTCGAGATCGTTTATTTGGTACTATCTGATTGGTGTTGTTCTACAGCTCTTCTTCTCAGGGTCGGAGAACAATTTCATCCTCATGATTTCTGCCAATCTTCTGCCATTGCTGCGAATTGGCTTTATGATTCAGGCCATCGGATTTTTCTTCTTCCTGGCGCATGAACGCAAATGGAACAAGATGTCTGCCGTTTTGTTAGCGATACCGGTTATTTTACTGCCGCCGCTGCGCATTATTGGTATTATTGATCTTGCGTTCCCACTGCGGGAGTATGTGACCAAATCGAAACGATAGGGTGAGAGTTCATGCCTAAATTTCTGCAAAGACGCTGGCACGGCTATCATACCGTATGGGCGTTCATGCTGCTGTTGGTCCTTATTATAATTGTCAGTGTTTATAACTGGGCGCTTGGGGTCGCCGGCCTGTTTCTGTCAGGTACTTTATGCTTCTATATGTTGAAAGCGGAGATCTCGTTCCGCCGTAATCTGGTGGAATATATTAATGGGCTATCTTTCCGCATTAAGCGGGTAGAGGGCGAAGCAGTCAGCATGCTGCCGCTTGGAATCATTCTGTTTAGCGAGGATCGAACGGTGGAATGGAATAACCGCTATGCCGGCGATATTTTCGCACGCAAGTCTTTAGTTGGGGAATCACTGCAAGAATTATTGCCTGATATGCAGTCTTTTTTCACAGGTGCTGCAGCGGGTAAGCGGGAGGTCGCCAAAGAGGGTGTGCTCCATGACACCCGCCTTGAGATCACCGTGGATGAACGATTTTATCAAGCTGTCATTATTCCGAGTGAGCGTATTCTTTACTTGTATGATATCACTGAGCTTGTGGTGTTACGTGAGCGGTATGAGGATGAGAAGCTGGCAATCGGCATAGTGATGATGGATAACCTGGATGAATCCGCTCAAGGGATGGATGATCAACAGCGAACCTCGCTGATTGCTAAGGTGACGAGTGAAATCACTGAATGGAGTAAGCAGTTTGAGGTTTATCTGCGGCGGTTGTCCTCGGAACGTTATCTAATGCTGCTTAATCATCGTAGCCTGCAAGCGTTGGAAGAGAGCCGCTTCGTGATTCTAGATGAAGTCAGAGAAATGACTGCTGATCTTAAGGTACCCATGACACTGAGTATTGGTCTGGCCTTTGGCGCAGACTCTGCAAGTGAATTAGGGGCATTGGCCCAATCCAGTCTAGATATGGCGCTTGGCCGAGGTGGTGATCAGGCAGCTGTAAAAGCAGGCCAACGGTTATCCTTCTACGGCGGCAAGAGTAATGCTGCTGAGAAGCGTACCCGAGTGCGGGCGCGGGTCATTGCGCATGCTTTGCGGGATCTGATGCAGGAGAGCGATCGTGTGCTGATCCTCGGTCATCGGACACCGGATATCGATGCTGTAGGTGCTGCAATCGGCCTGTTAAGGGCTGCGCAGATGTATAATGTAGAGGCTAGCATTGTGATGGAGACTCCTAATCCATCGATAACTAACATGATGGAGCAGATTCGTAAGGATGATGAATTGTATAAGTCATTCATCACAACGGAGCAATCCCTACAGATCATGACAGAGCATACCCTGCTTATTGTTGTGGATACACATAAGGCGTCTATGACGATGGAGCCGCGGCTAGTGCAATATGCCAGCAGAATTGTAGTGGTGGATCATCACCGCAGAGGTGAAGAGTTCATTAACGATGCTGTATTGGTGTATTTGGAGCCATACGCTTCATCGACTTGTGAGCTGGTGACAGAGCTGCTTCAGTATATTCATGAGAAGGTAAAGATCAGTCCGTTGGATGCTACAATGTTGTTAGCGGGGATCACGGTGGATACGAAGCATTTTGCGCTTCATACGGGGTCGCGTACCTTTGAGGCCGCAGGCTTCCTGCGCCGGAATGGTGCCGATACCGTACTTATTCAGCGCATGCTGAAGGAGGATTTACAGGAGTATATTTCCAAAGCCGAAATTATCAAACATGCGCGGATGGTGTATGACCAAATCGCGCTCGTAGTTACGGCACCAGGCATGAAAATTCCGCAGCTTCTTATTGCTCAGACTGCGGACACGCTGCTTGGGATGACCAACGTAGTCGCTTCATTCGTCATCAGCGAGCGGCCTGACGGCCTGATTGGCATTAGTGCCCGATCACTAGGACGTATGAATGTACAGGTCGTGATGGAGAAATTAGGCGGCGGAGGGCATCTGTCCAATGCCGCGGTACAGCTTGAAGGAACATGTAAAGAAGCAGAAGCCAGATTACTGCAGGTGCTGGCTGAAATCGAATCGAAAGAGGGGTTATTCGAATGAAGGTCATATTCATAAAAGATGTTAAGGGTCAAGGTAAAAAAGGTCAGGTTAAAGAGGTATCCGAAGGTTATGCTTCTAACTTCTTATTGCCACGTGGATTGGTTCGTCCGGCAACGGAAGGTAACGTGAAGACGCTGGAGAATCAAGCGGCTGCTGAACAACGCCGTAAAGATAACGAAAAAGAAGAAGCACAGCAATTGGGTAAGAAGCTTGACGAGCTAACACTGACAATGAAAGCAAAATCAGGTGAAGGCGGACGTTTATTCGGTGCTATTACAAGCAAACAGATTGCTGAAACACTGGCTTCCACCAAAGGAATTACTATTGATAAGCGCAAGATTGAATTAGGTGAGCCAATTCGCCATATAGGAGTATTTCAAGTAAGCGTAAAATTGCATACTGAAGTAAAGGCCACACTTAAGGTTGAGGTAACGGAGGAGTAACATGGGTGGAGATCTCTTTTTCGATCGGGTTCCCCCGCAGAATCTTGAAGCCGAGCAGGCGGTAATTGGTGCGGTTCTGTTGCAGGATGAAGCGCTCATTACTGCAATGGAACGGGTGAATACCGAAGACTTCTACGATAAAGCGCATCAAATGATTTTTGAGGCGATGGTGCAGCTCGGAGAAGAGAGCCAGCCGATTGATCTTGTTACACTTACATCCAGACTGCAGGACAAAGGAGAGCTTGAAGATATTGGTGGGGTTAGCTACTTAGCTAAGCTGGCGCATGCCGTGCCTACTGCCGCTAACGTAGAATACTACGCCCAGATTATCGAAGAGAAAGCCATGCTGCGCCGTTTGATTCGCACAGCCACGCAAATTGTGAGCGAAGGTTATACGGGCGGTGAAGATGTAGCCGATATGCTGAGTGATGCAGAGCGGCGCATTCTTGAAATCTCCAACCGGCGGAGCGGCAGTGGATTTATTGCGATCCGCGATGTCTTGATGGAAGTGTTCGACAAGGTTGAGTTGCTTCATCAAAATAAGGGAGGTACCTCAGGTATCCCAACCGGATTTGTGGATTTAGATCATATGACTAACGGATTCCAACGTAACGATCTGATCATTGTTGCGGCTCGTCCATCTGTTGGTAAGACTGCATTCGCCCTGAATATTGCACAGAACGTGGCAGTACGTGCTAAAGAAACTGTTGCGATATTCAGTCTGGAAATGTCAGCGCCACAGCTGGTACAGCGGATGATTTGTGCTGAAGCCAACTTAGATGCCAATATTATGCGTACCGGTGACTTCAAGAGTGATGATGATTGGTCCAAGCTGACGATGGGTATTCAGTCTCTATCTGAAGCGGAGATTTATATCGACGATACACCAGGTATCACGGTAACCGATATTCGTGCAAAGTGCCGGAGACTGAAGAAGGAAAAAGGACTTGGCATGATCGTCATTGACTACTTGCAGCTTATTCAGGGCCGCGGTAAAGGCGGAGAGAACCGTCAGCAAGAAGTATCGGATATATCTCGTACACTGAAGCAGATTGCCCGTGAGCTGGATGTGCCGGTTATTGCCCTGTCGCAGTTAAGCCGGGGTGTAGAGCAGCGCCAGGATAAGCGTCCAATGATGAGTGACTTGCGTGAATCGGGTTCTATCGAGCAGGATGCTGATATTGTTGCGTTTCTGTATCGTGATGATTATTACAATGCGGATACGGAGAAGAAGAATATTATTGAGATCATTATAGCTAAACAGCGTAATGGTCCCGTAGGCACGGTAGAACTGGTCTTTCTTAAAAATTTCAACAAGTTCGTTAACTACGAGCGAGCACATGCGGAACCATTTGCTGGTTAAACCTGACATGTATAATTCCCGAACGATTGCACATTTCTTTGTGTAATCGTTCGTTTTATTTGACTTTGAAAAAAACCGCTGTTACACTGAGAATTGTCCTTTAGCGGGTTAAATCTGCTTGGCGTCCGGAGGGCCACGTACATAAGAATGACGTATAGGGTCCATATTATGAAAAATAATGGTGCTAAGTAGCACCTACGGAGGAATGAACATGTCAACGGTAGTCGTCGTGGGAACACAATGGGGAGACGAAGGTAAAGGGAAAATCACTGACTTTCTAGCGGAAAGTGCAGATGTGGTCGCCCGTTATCAAGGGGGCAATAATGCCGGTCACACGATTCTGATTGACGGTGAGAAGTTTAAGCTCAGCTTGATCCCTTCGGGTGTATTTTATAAAGAGAAAACTTGTGTAATTGGTAACGGAATGGTTATTAATCCGGCTGCCTTGATCCAAGAAATTAATTATATTCATGAGAACGGTTTTGATACTAAGAACTTAGTGATCAGTGATCGTGCTCATGTCATTATGCCATACCATATGGTGCTGGATGCTCTCGAAGAAGACCGTAAGGGTCCGAACAAGATTGGTACTACACGTAAAGGTATCGGTCCTTGTTATATGGATAAGGCAGCACGCAACGGTATCCGTATTGCTGACTTGATGGACGCTGAGGAATTCGAACTGAGACTCCGCCCCTTGATGCAAGAGAAGAACCAAGTGATTACGCAGGTCTATGGTGCTGAAGCTCTTAACGTAGAAGAGATTCTGACTCAATACCTGGAATATGCAGAAGTGCTGCGTAATTATGTAACAGACACCTCTGTTATTCTTAATGATGCCATTGATGCGGATCGCAAAGTGTTGTTTGAAGGTGCGCAAGGAGTAATGCTTGATATCGATCAAGGTACGTATCCGTTTGTTACTTCATCCAACCCATCTGCCGGTGGGGTGTGCATAGGTTCTGGTGTTGGACCGTCCAAAATCAAACAGGTTATTGGGGTTGCAAAAGCCTATACCACTCGTGTTGGAGATGGCCCATTCCCTACAGAACTTAATGATGCAACAGGTGATTATATCCGTGAAACAGGTCATGAATATGGCACAGTTACCGGACGTGCACGCCGTGTAGGCTGGTTCGACAGTGTAGTTGTGAGTCACGCTCGTCGTGTAAGTGGAATCACAGGGCTATCTCTTAACTCGCTCGATGTACTTAGCGGACTTGAGACTGTGAAGATCTGCACAGGCTACAAATACCGTGGTGAGGTAATTACTCATTACCCTGCTAGCCTCAAAATGCTGGCAGAATGTGAAGCGGTATATGAGGAGCTTCCAGGCTGGAGCGAAGATATTACTTCTGCAAAAACATTGGATGATCTTCCAGCAAATACACGTAGATATGTTGAACGTGTATCTGAGCTTACAGGTATTCCGATTGCTATCTTCTCAGTGGGTCGTAACCGTGAGCAGACGAATCAAGTATTGCCAATTTATATCTAAAATCTAGTTATAATAAGGAGCCCCGTTAGAGGCTCTTTTTTTTGTTCTGAGGACTATATCTCTCTCTTTTGGGGCCTAGATTTATACCTAGACGTTTCCCAAGGCCGGTTCTAGTCAATACTGGATGTATAGAAGAACATGTACATGATCTACCAGATAGACTTGAACATAGGTGAGAGGAGAAATGAAGATGAAGATCGTGAAGCGTGCACTTAGCGTATGTCTGATTGTGGTACTTGCCAGCACTCTTTCAATTCTAACAACGGGCGTGGTTGTAAATGCTTATATTCAGTCGGTACTGGCTAGCTTCGATATTAAAGTGAATACTCCCGGTCCGGGATTTGGAGGAATGATTCGGAGCATCATTGGCATGGATAACAAATCTGACTCGGATACAGCCAATAAAGAAGTAACCACAGGGAGTACAGTTAGCAAGGAGACCGAAAAAAGCACGGATTCGCCAGCTAAAGGCAAGGGCGAGCCCGTAGATGATAATACTCCGACTGATGCCTTACCAGTTATGGGGCAACTTACAACCGAAAGTTCAGCTGATAACGGAAGTGGAAGTGTTGGTGACCAACAATTAGTAATGACACCTGAGGCACTCAGTGACTTCAAAGATAATCTTCCATCGGAAGAGAAGGTAAATATATTCAATATTTTGATGTCCAAACTACCCCAGGATGAGATGGCAAAAATTTCAACAGCGATGGAGGATGGATTAACAGAAGATGAGGTTAAAGAGCTGCAACAGGTAATTGCAAAATATGTTGATGCAGACGAATATGAGAGCATAATGAAAATGCTTACACCAACTACAGAATCTACGCAATAGCTTTTATAATTGTCACTTTATAGACACAAGAAAAAGGTTAAAATTTCATATTTGCGCAAAAAACCCGCGTATTTGGCGGGTTTTTTATCATGTCTAAAGTTGAAATTTTTCTCTAAGCTATGGTACAGTAAACAAGGACCTCAAGAGGTTAAATTTTTGTAACCTCCTTAACAGCCTTTTTAT
This sequence comes from Paenibacillus sp. FSL H7-0943, assembly GCF_037963265.1. NCBI lineage: Bacteria > Bacillati > Bacillota > Bacilli > Caryophanales > Paenibacillaceae > Paenibacillus > Paenibacillus sp. FSL H7-0943. The sequence continues at coordinate 6,861,801 of NZ_CP150148.1, read as the reverse complement.
AGGTTCATTAGAAGCAGGAATTAAGCACTAGTATACGCAGAAATTTACATGGACGTAATCTATATAATCGAGGTCGTACAATTAGCTTGGCCGCTTTTGTCGGAAGTAAAAGCGGACTGAAAGGGAGAGTTTCATGAAGGGATTTAAGTTCATGCGTCGGATGAGCAAGCTGCAGGATGGACATCCAGCAGAATCCGAGGCGAATGTTCAACAGAGCCACAATTTCGATCACGACTCCAAACACTTTCAACAAGAGAAAGGTACTCGCAGATTTCGGCGTGCTTGGATTTTGGGATCTGTCGGCCTTGTGCTTCTAGCTACGGTGTTGGTTGGAGCAGAGAAAAAGTATGTAGCCGCTAACACGGTTACCTATTATCAAGTGTTGGTGAAGGGCGAAGAAGTCGGAAGACTTACCGATCAGACGCAGCTTAACCAGCTATACGATAAGAAACAACGAGAATATCAGGAGAAATATCCGAATTCAACCATGGTGCTGCAAACAGAGGGCATAACAATAGAAGAGCAGAAGGCATACAAGCCAGAAGTTGATAGTGAGGCGACACTTACTAAACTAGATGGAATGCTGAAAGCTTATGCGGTAGGCGTGCAATTGATGGTAGATGGCAAGGCCGTTGGCATAGTTAAGGATCAGGAAACTGCTAATGCTGTGCTCGAAGGGGTAAAAAATCATTATGTCCCACAAGCAGAAGTAGCAACGACGGCTAGTAAGCTAACGAGAACAGCTGCTTCCAGCTCATCTGCTGCAAAATCGAAGGCTCCAGAGCAAGTAGAGTCGGTAGAGATTAGTGAAGATATTTCTATCGTTCCTATCAAAGCAGATCCTAATAAAGTGTTGGATGTGGAGGCAGCGGTCCAGACACTTACTGAAGGTAAAGAGGCGCCTCTTCTTTATACCGTTCAAGAGGGTGATACGATTTCGGGGATTGCCAAACGGTTTGAAATCACCCAAAAAGAGATTTATAGTAACAACCCTAACGTGAAAGAGCTGACGTTGAAGATTGGAGATACACTAAAGCTGAAGGTACCCCAACCAGATGTTACAGTAGTAACTGTGGAAAAAGTGACTGAGCAGATAGTGACTGAGCCGGAAGTGGTTGTGCGTTCGAGCGATCAGCTAGCGGCAGGCAAAAGCAAAGTGGTTCGTCCAGGACAAACTGGACTTAAAGAAATGGAGTATCGGGTAACAAAGGAAAATGGCATGGTTGTTCAAGAAGAATGGTTAGGCCAGACCGTTATAAAAGCCTCGCTGCCAGAAGTTGTTTATCGGGGAACGAAGGTTGTTGGTGAAGGAACAGGCATGTTCAGTTGGCCGGTAAGCGGGGCAACCCTGACAAGTAGCTTCGGTGAGCGTTGGAGCCGTGCCCATAAGGGTATTGATATGGTATCTAGCAATCGGAATATAAAAGCTTCTGATGCTGGGACCGTAATCTTTGCAGGGGTGCAGAGTGGATACGGGAATGTAGTTATTGTGGACCATCGCAACGGATATCAAACCTATTATGGTCATTTAAAAAGTATCTCGGTTTCTACAGGCCAACGTTTGGAGCAGGGTGGCAAGATTGGCGTAATGGGCAGCACCGGACGTTCGACGGGTACACATCTGCATTTTGAGATTCGGAAGAATGGCACTGCTGTAAATCCAATGAAGTATTTGCAATAATTCATACTTAATCCTTTAACTGCTCGATTTTAATCGGGCGGTTTTTATTTTTTTTAATCTACGAGTGACGGCAAAGCCGGTTCTTTTTGCTGGGCAGGGGGATTGCTTATTTCGTAGGATGTGACGGTTAGACAGGTATGTTAAAATAAAGGAATGATCATTAAGTAAGGATAGGAAGGTGAAGCTGGGACATGCAGATGGGAACGATTCTGGTAGTAGATGATGAACAGCCTATTGCTGATATATTGAAATTTAATTTAGAAAAAGAAGGCTACGAGGTTATTTGTGCTTTTGATGGTAACAGCGCAGTGGAGCTGGCATTGTCCAAAAGGCCCGATCTTATGCTGCTTGATCTTATGCTGCCCGGCAAAGATGGCATGGACGTCTGCCGCGAGGTGCGTTCTGCGCACTTGGACATTCCTATCATTATGCTTACAGCCAAGGACGGAGAGATTGATAAGGTACTTGGCCTGGAGCTTGGTGCTGATGACTATGTGACCAAACCTTTTAGTACACGTGAATTGCTGGCCCGAGTTAAAGCCCAGATGCGGAGACAGCATAAACCGTCACCACAGGGGATGGCGAGTGAACCAGCAGAGAATAAGCAGGGCATTTATCATTTTGATCTGTTTATAGATACAGATATGTATATGGTCTATAAGGGCGGGGAGCCACTTGACTTGACCCATCGTGAATATGAGCTGCTCTACTATATGATCAAACATGCCGGTAAGGTGATGACTCGGGAGCATTTGCTGCAGGCAGTGTGGGGATTTGAGTATTTCGGTGATGTGCGGACCGTTGACGTGACGATCCGTCGTCTAAGAGAGAAAATTGAGGAGAACCCCAGCAAGCCCGAATATATTTATACTCGGCGTGGACTTGGCTATTTGATGCATAGCCCTAAAAATGGAGGACTGTGATGAAGTGGCGGTCCTTTATCCGGACAATTCAGGCAAAACTTATTATTATTTACGTGTTGCTGATTCTGATAGCTATGCAGTTGATCGGGGTTTATTTTGTCAGCTCGATGAAGAACTCGTTAACAGATAATTTCACCAAGGACCTTAAAGCACGTGCTGAGATGTTGTCCATCCTGACTGCTGATAAATTTGGTAGTGAGGCTGGAACGGCTGATGAGGAAACGGCTGTGGAAAGTCTGCGCGGGATGGTCAATAATCTGTACATTAACGGGGCTGAAATTCAGGTACTGGATGCCAGCGGCAAAATCATCACCACTTCTGTTCCCTCGCAGAATGACTATGTCGGGCAGCGTAACACCCAGACAGTTGTGAATCGGGCCTTGCAGGGCATCAGTGATAACGAGGAATATATTATTGCGGATGATAATGTGCGGAAAAAGGTTGTGGCTAAGCCTGTGCTCTCGGGGGACAAGGTAGTGGGCGCAATCTATATTGCTGCTGACATGAAGGATCTATACGCCACGATGGGCCGGATCAATAGTGTATTTATCTCAGGTTTGCTGTTAGCTCTAGCGTTAACGGTTGTTTTATGCGTCATTCTGGCGCACACCATTACGCAGCCTATTAAGGAAATGACGAGGCATGCTACGGCTGTCGCTGAAGGCCGATTCAATCGTAAAATGCCTGTATTAGGCAATGATGAAATTGGACAACTCAGTCAGGCGTTCAATTATATGACCGGTAGATTGCGGGAAGCACTTTCGCAGAATGAAGAGGAGAAGGAGAAGCTTACTTCTATTCTGACGAACATGAGTGATGGTGTTGTGGCTACAGATGAGAACGGAGTAGTGATTCTGATGAATCGGCGGGCAGCGTTGATGCTCGGAAATGAAGGTCCGTTGCCGGAAGGCGCTCCTCTAGATAAACTGTTGGGCTTAGATTACGAACAAAGCGGATCTCTGGCTAAAGGCAATGCCCAATCTGCAATGCTTCATCTGACCCATATGGGTGGAGAAGATTCTAATATCGTAAGAGTGACGTTTACTCCCATTCATCGTCGTGAGGGTGGCATTGCCGGCACAATTGCTGTGTTGCAGGATGTCACCGAACAGGAGAATCTGGAGGAATCACGCCGGGAGTTCGTGGCGAACGTTTCGCATGAGCTAAGAACACCACTTACCACTATTAAAAGCTATGTTGAAGCACTGGATGATGGAGCACTTGAAGATCCGCAGCTGGCGGTTCGGTTTGTTGGGGTGATTCGCAACGAAACGGAACGGATGATTCGTCTGGTTACGGATTTGCTGCATCTTTCCCGTCTGGATTCCAAGGAAGCTCTTCTTCGAATTCAGCAGACAGATATTACCGAGATGCTGGAGGATGTTGCGGATCGTTTTTCTTTTCAAATTCGGCAAAAGCGTATCGATATCAGTACAAGGGTCCGCAAAGATGTTACTACGGCGTGGCTTGATCGTGATCAAATCGACCAGGTCTTGGGGAATTTGGTCTCCAATGCGCTAAAATATACGCCAGAAGGCGGTACAATTGAATTGGAAGCGTTGAAGAATGAGGATGGAATGCTCTCCATTTCTGTACGTGATTCGGGGATAGGGATTCCGAAAAAAGATATCGAGCGGATCTTCGAACGATTTTATCGCGTGGATAAGGCACGTTCGCGGAACATGGGAGGCACTGGACTTGGCCTTTCCATTGCCCGGGAAATTGTGAAGGCACATGGAGGCTCCATTTCCCTGCAATCCGAGCTAAATGAAGGTTCAAAGGTAACCTTTACCCTGCCTTTGAACGAGCAAAGGGGGAGTGAGGCGTGAAGGAACGAATCAAATCATGCATTCTAGCCTTGCTCGTGCTCGGAAGCCTGGTTGAAAGCTATTATTTGATCTACCGCTTGCCTGGTGCTGATTCTGCGGTGCTTTCTGAGAACCTGTATGTGAAGACAGATAATATGGGTCCGGAAGAGAAGGTAGAGAACCTGTTATACCCTGACAAAATGATCATCCATATGGGGGAAGGCAAGCATACGCTTTTTTATCCGGACTCTACGTTCTATAGCTTGATCATGAATCGCTTAAAAGGTCGTGGCTTTGAAAGCTTTCAGCGGCACTCGGTACAGGATTATGATTGGAATAAGATCCGCAATGAGAATCCTGGGATTGAGCTTTCGTTCGGAGCGGGCATTCCGGTAACGTTATTGCAGCGGGTGATGCAGTTATCGCCAGATTCCCTTTTTGAAGGAGAAAGCATCGATCGCATTTGGATCTATAACATTAAGAACGATTCCAAGGCCCATGCTATTTTCTTCAGTACGAGAGGCGACATCATATACGAAGCGGCAAAAGCGGATTTAACGGTTCAGGATGTGCAGCAGCATGTTGATTTCGGTAAGAATTGGACGCCTTACAAGACCGTAAGCGGGGATTATTATGTGCCAGACAGTAAGATTTCTCTGGTTCAGGTAGACATGCCTTCCGGGATGTACACCATAGAGCAAATGCAGAGTAATCTTTTCTTCGATGTTGGAAGTACTAGATATATCCGGGAGAAAAACGGCTCGGAGATTTATACGGACAGCAAACGAAGCCTTCAGGTGGACCAGGGTAAGAACTGGATGAGCTATAGCGACCCTGCGGCTCTTCCAGCTGGAGAAAGTACCCCTGCCAAGGATGCTTTGGAAGCTGTAGAATTTGTGAACCAGCATGGCGGATGGAATGGGACTTACCGTTTGGAGGCTACAGAGGAAGGCAGACAGGAGAGAAAGGTCTCTTTTCAACAATATTATGGCTCCTACCCGTACGGCTCCTATCCGATAATGAGCCATTCATCATTACAGTATGGTGTAATAAATCTGGAACTGCAGCAGGGAACAGTATCCTCTTATGAACGTTCTCTAATCTATATACATGAAAGTAAGGCCGTAAAAAAGGTAGTGGAGCTATCTGGAGGTGCGGATCTGGAGTATAGGTTGTCTCTGGTCAGTAAAACTTCGGCAGTGAAGGATTTAACGCCTGCTTATGTGCCTGAGGTGAAGGAAGATCATCTGGAGCTGATACCTGTCTGGAAAGTTACACTTAGTGATGGCAGCGTGCTTACTTTGAATTAATGGGCAAGTGGTTCATATAACATTTAGGAGGTTCGGGTATGGATTGGGGAAGAGCTAAAAATGTACTGATTTGCGCCTTTTTAGGTCTGAATCTGCTGCTATGTTACCAGCTGTGGGTCGATTTGCGCGATCAGGTTAGTGCTAATCTTGATTTTACTTCCCTGTCTGCTGAGACCCAAGCCGTAATGGAGCAGAAAGGGATTCGTGTATTGTGTCCCATTCCGGCCTCTACCCCGCAGCTTCCTAACATTACTTATCGTTATTCTGCTGAAGAGCAGACTGAACCACCAATTAAATTAGATGTACCTATAGACAGCAAGCTGATCTATTCTTCCTTCTCAGAGCTTAGCAAGGCACTTGAGGATAAGATTCCTGACATTTCCAATTATCGCTTTGATTCACAGGAAAGTGAGGTTGGAAAGTTTGTTCTTCATCCGCTGGTTCAAAATCAGTGGTCGTTGTTCCGTGTTAGGCTAGAGTTGATTAACAGTGATCAAAAAATCGTAGCTTACCGCTGGCCGAAGATTGAAATAGGGACAAGCAGCAGCGATAAAGAACAGAAGGTGCTTCCAGCATCGCAAGCACTTAGTAGTTTGATAGAGAAGTATTTCCCGGCAGATTCCGTAGTGAAGGAGATTGAGCTGGGATATTACGGTGAGCTGTTCAACTCGGAAAGTCAGGTAGCTTCGCCGATGTGGCGGTTTATGCTGGAGAACGGCAATGCCTATTATGTGGATGCTATTAGTGCGGACATCATCAGTCCTAAGACAACAGAGTAGAAGGAGTAAGGAAAATGGGGATTTCATTTACAGTACTGTCCAGTGGTTCTACCGGCAATGTAACGGTGGTACGAAACGGGGAGACAACACTTATGATTGACGCAGGTTTTAGTGCCAAGCGGATCGATGAGCTGTTGGCCATGCGTGAACTAACGGGTAATGATATAGACGGGATTCTAGTTACACACGAACATTCCGATCATATCAAGGGACTCGGGGCCATGGCCCGTAAATACGATCTTCCGATTTATGCGAACACCAATACCTGGGGAGCTATCGAGAAGGGAATTGGTAAAATACCGGAGTATAACCGTATGATCATGGAGTCTGGCCAGCACAAGGATTTCGGCAGTATGCGAGTAGAATCCTTTGCGATTTCTCATGATGCAGCGGAGCCAGTGGGTTACAATTTTTATGATGGAAAAGAGAAGTTATGTGTAGCTACAGACCTGGGCTATGTTAGTGATAAGGTAAGAGATGCAATTTCAGATGCAGATGTATTGGTGCTGGAGGCGAATCATGATATCGAATTGCTGAGAATGGGACGTTATCCGTGGAATACGAAACGGCGCATCCTAGGCGACATGGGTCACCTTTCCAATGAGGCAGCTGGAGCTGCGCTTAGCGAAATTCTTACAGGGCGGACTAAACGGACCTATTTGGCGCATTTAAGCCGGGATCACAATATGATGGATTTGGCAAAAATGTCAGTACGCGGCGCAATGGAGGATCGGGGCTGTTTTTTCAAAGATAGTGAGTTCAGACTGTGTGATACGTATTATGATCAACCTACGCCATGGGATAAGCTGAGCCAGTCATAAGCTGATCAAGTTCAGCGGTCTTGCGATCTAATTCTTGACGGGAGATTAGGCCTTTTTCAATCATCAATTCGATCATTGCGCTAAAGGCAAGGGTCATGTGGTAGTGTTCATCCTTTAAGTCACCTAGCTTACCGATAAACTCGACTAAATCCATACTTGTTGAAAAAGAACTCATAATTAATCCTCCTTTAATAGTGTGAATATATAGTGTAATTAGAACTGAAAACTGTAAAAAATTCGCAGGTGTTTTAGCTGAGGAAAATCCCGAATTGCAGGTTGCCTGTGATACAATTAAAAGCGTGATGAGCAATGCTAAAATTTTAGGGACACTTCTATTTTATTGTAGTCTTTTAAGTTGCAAAATATTCCTAATAGAGAAGATATATTAAAAGATTATCATAATCTAACGATTGACCGAAACTCTTGTGGGGTTAATGGATAAAGTGAAACTTTTTAGTGATATTTGGAGTCTAATGGTTACAGAGGTTTGGTTCGGACGTGGTTGCTATAGGTTCAGGTCTTACCAACAGTGAACGCTTGGCAATAGAAGGGGGAGATTTTCGGTGGGATTGTTTGATGATGATTTCTATTCAACTAAAGTTTCGCGGTCCAGAGGGGATGAAGCATCAAAGGGATCGTTTGCTAATCGTAGACATTCTGTACGCAGATCGCGTAAGGGTTTATCTACTTGGCAAATATCCGCCGTTTGCTCCTTAGTCAGCGCTGTGGTGGCAGTTTTGTTATTCAGTATGTTTACAGGCCAGATGAGTCATGAGACTGCTCAGAAGCCGGTTGTAGCAACTGGAAATGTTGCCCCAAGCAGTAGTGATCCATTTGACCGGATTATTCAAGCTGCTGCCACGGTTCGCCCTGCAGTAGTAAGTATTATCAATCATAAAGAAGATAATGAAGAATTAAACATTCTGGATGAGTCTGCACTAGGCTCAGGAGTGATCTATAAAAAGACAGGGAATAAAGCATTTATCATTACCAATAATCATGTCATTGAAGACTCCGGTAATCTCGAAGTAGTTACAGTGAACGGAGAGACTCGTAAGGCAACACTCGTTGGAACGGATAAAGTAAGCGACATTGCGGTACTCTCTATTGATGCCAAAGGAATCGATACCATCGCGCAGCTCGGTGATTCCTCTAAGCTTCGTCTAGGTGAAACGGTCATTGCTATCGGTAATCCGCTAGGACTTGGTGATACATTGACCTCGGGGATTGTTAGCTATACTGAACGGATGGTTCCCGTATCCCTTAATCAGGATGGAGTATATGACTGGGAACAAGAAGTGATACAGACCGATGCGGCGATTAATGAAGGAAACAGTGGCGGCGCATTAGTGGATCTGGATGGCAAGGTCATTGGAATTAACACAATGAAGATTTCAGATACGGGTGTAGAGGGTCTGGGTTTTGCAATTCCTGCGAATCATGTGATAGATATCGCTAATGAGCTGGCTGAAAAAGGACATATTGCCCGTTCGTACTTGGGTGTATATTCAGTTGATTTGAACAATCCGTACGTTCCACTAGCAGAAGATCAACGCAATGAATTGAACCTGCCGAACAGTGTTAAGGATGGAGTAGTTGTTCTAGAAGCCGTTGGCCCTGCGAAGGAAGCTGGACTGCAATTCAATGATGTCATTACCAAATTTAATGATCAATCAATCATATCTACCCTTTCTCTTCGCAAGTACTTATATAATCATACGAAGATCGGTGATGATCTGAAAATTACTTACTATCGAAACGGCGAGGCCAAACAGGCAACAGTTAAACTTCTTGAAAAACCACAGGAATAATATGCTGGAAGTCGGTATATAATGATATAGCAGTTACGACAAGTAGAGCGGACTACCCCTTCGATTCCGAGGGGGTACCTTCTTGAAAAAGCGGATAAAAGTAACGTTTTTGGGAAAGCTATTTTTCTAAAACCATGATAATTATGCCAGAAAAAGGATCTATTTAGGGAATAAACACTAAGTGGCAGCCCTTACATTGGAAGGTAATACTTATTAGGGCAAAAACGGATATATTCGGATGCTTGCTTGCCTTTGCTAATCAGGTGTGGTAATATGATATCAATCATACATTTAGTCCCTAATTCTCGCATTGAAAAGGGCTGTCATATTTGGTAATACAACCTTTTTCAATGTGTGAATTTTTTCTTTGTTTGAAGATAAAAAGAACATATTAATTTAAATTTGTGGAGGTAACACACATGCAAACAGGTACAGTTAAATGGTTCAACGCAGAAAAAGGATTCGGATTTATCGAAGTTGAAGGCGGAAGCGACGTATTCGTTCACTTCAGCGCAATCACTGGCGACGGCTTCAAAACTTTGGACGAAGGCCAACGCGTTGAATTCAACGTTGTTCAAGGCAACCGTGGACCACAAGCCGAAAACGTTGTAAAACTGTAATAATAGAAGAAACCGTCCCAGCTTGTGAAAGTTGGGACGGTCTTTTTATATCTAGTTACTCACTATTGACTTACAGGATGGGAGGAACGGCAATGAACTACCGGAAGAAACCTTTGGAAGAAATACCGGAAGAAAATACCGCAATTTGGGCATGTACCAATGAGGGATGCAACGGATGGATGAGGGATAATTTCGCATTTGAACATGCGCCTTCTTGCCGTCTATGTGACTCTCCAATGGTTCGCAGCACGAAGATGCTACCCCAATTGCTTAATTCGAATGGCGATCTCAAATCGCTGAAGAAGGGTATTTCCATCTAACCAATACCTAAATGAGTCAAGCATTTAATAGAACGACGAACCACTCAAGACGGGTAAACCGTCTTATTTTTTTTGCTTTCTTTATGCTAAATTGTGATCTTTGTCACAAATCATTTGAATTTCACCGTTAAATGACTATCTTTATGTGACATTTATCACAAAAAGAAGTTTAAATTTTTGACAGAATATAATTAACGAAAAGGGGAGAAGGAAGGGACAAATATGGATACAGTAATGCTGTCGCGTATACAATTTGCGTCGACGACAATATTCCACTATTTCTTTGTACCGGTATCAATCGGACTAGCGCTCTTGATTGCAATCATGGAGACAATGTACGTTAGAAAAGGTAATGAAGAGTACAAAAAAATGGCGCAGTTCTGGGGAAAGCTATTCCTCATCAATTTTGCAGTAGGGGTAGTTACAGGGATATTGCAGGAATTTCAGTTCGGGATGAACTGGTCCGATTATTCACGTTTTGTTGGTGATGTATTCGGGGCTCCACTTGCAGTTGAGGCATTGGCAGCCTTTTTTCTGGAGTCTACTTTTATTGGGATATGGATATTCGGTTGGGATAAAGTGTCCAAGCGAGTACATTTACTGTCCATCTGGCTGGTAGCATTCGGTACGATGTTATCTGCATTCTGGATTCTAGCGGCTAACTCTTTTATGCAGCATCCTGTGGGTTTTGCGATAAATAATGGACGTGCAGAAATGAACGATTTCTTCGCGCTTATTACGAACGGACAATTGCTGGTTGAATTCCCACACACCGTACTGGCTGCTTATGCAACAGGTGCTTTTCTTGTAACTGGTATTAGTGCTTATAAAATATTGAAGAAACAAGAGGTTTCTTTCTTTAAAAAGTCTTTTCAGATTGCAGCCATCGTAGGGATTATTTCTTCTATTGGTGTAGCTGTTGCTGGTCACGCCCAAGCGCAATATTTGGTTGAAACTCAACCAATGAAAATGGCAGCTTCCGAAGGACTGTGGGGTAAGAGTGGTGACCCAGCACCTTGGACCGTATGGGCAAACATTGATCCAAAAAATCAAATTAGTAGTGGAGAATTTCAAATTCCTTATATGCTGAGTTTCCTTTCATACAGTAAATTTTCCGGTGAAGTTAAAGGTATGCTTGAGCTGCAAGCGGAGTATGAGCAAACCTATGGCCCCGGTGACTATATTCCACCTGTACGTACGACATTCTGGAGTTTCCGGATCATGGTTCTAGCAGGAACGTTAATGATTGTATTGGGAATGTACGCTATGTACTTAATGTGGCGCAAAAAAATGGACCGTCCGAACACTTGGTTTATGCGGTTTATGTTATGGGGCTTGTTGCTTCCTCCGATTGCGAATACAGCCGGTTGGGTTATGACCGAATTCGGGCGTCAGCCATGGACGGTATTCGGACTGATGACAACGGAAGACAGTGTGTCGCCTAATATTACAAGTGGTCAAGTTCTGTTCTCCGTGATTTCTTTTACAACGATTTATTTAATTCTAGGATTAGTGTTGGTCGGATTGTTTATTAAAGTGATTAAAAAAGGTCCTTATGCAATGGATAACGATCACGGCGATTCGAATGATCCATATAACGAGGAGGGTTCCCATGATATCTCTTAATGAATTGTGGTTTGTGCTGATTGCAGTTCTGTTTATAGGGTTCTTCTTCCTGGAGGGTTTCGATTTCGGCGTAGGGATGGAAACACAAATTCTCGCTAAAAATGATACAGAGCGCCGTGTTCTGATTAACTCGATCGGACCCTTCTGGGATGGGAATGAGGTATGGCTTATCACAGCTGCGGGTGCAATGTTTGCGGCTTTCCCGGAGTGGTATGCAACGCTGTTTAGTGGATTCTATATTCCTTTTGTATTTGCCTTATTAGCTTTGATAGCGCGTGGTGTCGCTTTTGAATTCAGAGGTAAACGTGATTCATTGGCTTGGAAAAGAACTTGGGATGCTTGTATCTTTATCGGCAGCTTCCTTCCACCATTCCTCTTGGCAGTAGTATTTGCAAGCTTTATCAAAGGATTGCCTATTGATGGGGAGATGCAAATGTATGCAGGGTTCACAGATATCGTGAATGTGTACACTGTAGTAGCAGGGCTTACTGTTGTCCTTCTGTGCCTGGTGCATGGTCTCATGTTCACAACACTGCGTACAGTGGGGGATCTACAGGCTCGCGCTCGCAAGTTGGCTCAAAAATTGCTAATCCCGCTCGCAGTTTTATTTACTGCTTTTGTGATTATGACTTATAATATGACGGATATTTTCGAGCAACGTGGAACGATTCTTATGATTATTGTAGCCCTGGGAGTTATCGCCTTTGTACTGTCCGGTTACTTCATGACGAAGAAGAAGGATGGCTACGCTTTTGGAATGACAGGAGCGGTAATGGCGCTTTCGGTAACTTCTATCTTTGTAGGATTGTTCCCGCGTGTTATGATTAGTTCAATTGATCAAGCTTTTAATTTGACGATCACTAATGCGGCTTCGGGCCATTACTCTTTGAAGGTAATGACGATTGTGGCACTGACTATCCTTCCGTTCGTATTGGGATATCAAATTTGGAGTTACTTTGTCTTTCATAAACGGGTTCACGAGAAGGAGCATCTTGAATACTAATGGATAAAAACTTGCTTGGGTATAAAGGAGTTAAGCCAGTCTTTCTGATTGTAGGCTTCCTTACCCTGGTGCAAAGCTTGTCCATACTTCTGCTGGCTAAATCGCTGGCAGAAGTCATCTCTGCGCTATTTGCGGGAGAACCTCTGAAGGAACAATGGGGCACTGCGCTATTGTTCCTTCTTGCATTTCTTGTGCGCCATGCTTGTGCTATGCTGATGAGCCGTGTCTCTTACCGCTTCGCGGAAGCAACGGGCAGCACTATGCGGAGGGAAATGATGGACAAGCTCTTCCAGCTTGGCCCTAGAATGGTGGGCGGGCGTGGAACCGGGGATCTTGTTACACTGGTGCTGGAAGGCGTAACTAAATTCCGCACGTATCTGGAAGCGATCATTCCTAGAATGGTAGGGATGTCTGTTACACCGATCTTGGTGCTTATTTACGTCTTTACGATGGACACTACGAGCGGGATTATTCTTACGGTAACTATGCCGATTATTATTGTTTTTATGATTTTGATTGGGATGACGGCCCGTAAGCAAATGGATCGGCAATTGAAATCGTATCGCACATTATCTAATCATTTCGTAGACTCATTACGTGGGCTAGAAACATTAAAATTTCTAGGACGCAGTCGTAGTCATAGCGACAGCATTGCTACTGTCAGCGATCGTTATCGCTCGGCGACCATGCGTACGCTACGAGTGGCCTTTTTGTCATCGTTCGCCCTGGATTTCTTCACTATGCTGTCTGTAGCTTCTGTAGCGGTAAGTCTTGGTTTGCGGCTTGTAAATGAACAAATGACATTGGTTACGGGCTTAACGATTCTAATCTTGGCTCCGGAATATTTTCTGCCTGTCAGATTGGTAGGTTCAGATTTCCATGCTACTTTGGATGGGAAAGAAGCCGCTGAAGCAATGAAGAGCATTATAGATCAAGATGAGGTGAAGGCTGAAGTAATCGTCCCTAACGGTGATCTATCTGTCGGTTCTGCAGCAAAAACATCGGAACAAATATTCACTTGGCATGAGAATAGCGTGCTCACATTAAATGACGTTAGCGTGAAGTATGAGGAAGCAGGGCTTTCTTCGCTGGAAGCGCTGAACCTGCAATTTAAAGGAGCTAGCAAAATTGGGATTATCGGAGAGAGCGGGGCCGGTAAATCTACTTTAGTGGATATATTAGGGGGCTTCTTACACCCTACTTCAGGAAGTATCACGGTTAACGGTACTACGGTTAGTGCATTAACGGATGAGGCTTGGCGAAAACAGACCTCGTATATCCCGCAGCGTCCGTATATTTTTAGCGGTACGTTAGCTGATAATATACGTTTTTATTACCCTGAGGCTTCTATGGAGGCTGTTGCCGCGGCAGTGAAAGCTACTGGTTTATCGGGTTTGGTGGATACTCTTCCGCATGGCTTAGATGAGATGATTGGTGGCGGCGGCCGTTCGTTCAGCGGTGGCCAGGAGCAACGGGTGGCATTAGCCCGGGCACTGCTTAGCAGCCGTCCGATTATGCTTCTAGACGAGCCAACGGCGCATCTGGATATTGAAACGGAATATGAGCTGAAGGAGACGATGGTGCCCCTTTTTGAAGGAAAGCTGGTCTTTCTGGCTACCCATCGCCTGCACTGGATGCTCGATATGGACATTATTGTAGTAATGAAGCAAGGCCAAGTGGCAGAAATCGGTACCCATCAGGAGTTACTTGCCCGCAAGGGTGCGTATTATGAGTTGATTGGGTCGCAATTGGAGGGAATCCATTGAAACGTGAAGGATGGTTTGCTCCCTATGTATCGTCGTATTTTTGGCGTTTTGTGTTAATTATTGTGCTTGGGGCGTTGACGATTTTTACTGCCTCTTCATTGATGTATACTTCAGGATTTCTGATCTCAAAAGCGTCTACACCGGTCGAAAATATCCTGATGATCTACGTGCCGATTGTTGGTGTACGTACGTTCGGAACAAGCCGGGCAGTCATTCACTACGTAGAACGGCTGATTGGGCATGACACCATTTTACGGATTCTTTCTAAAATGCGTGTGCGCCTGTACAATATTTTGGAGCCACAGGCCTTGTTCCTGTCGTCGCGTTTCCGTACTGGGGATATTCTCGGGATGTTAGCTGATGACATCGAATATTTGCAAAATGTATATCTGAGAACCGTATTTCCAAGTGTTATTGCTTTATTGATCTACGGGGTTGCGGTGATTGCGTTGGGCACCTTTGATATCGGTTTTGCGTTATTAATGGCTTTGTATATTTTGGTGCTGGTCGTGGTATTGCCGCTTATATCTTTGTTGTTCACCCAGAAACGTCAACGTGAAGTGAAGGTAGAGCGTAATCGCCTCTATCAAAAGCTGACGGACGCCGTTCTCGGTATGGGCGATTGGGTCATTAGTGGACGGCAAAGCCAGTTCGTGGAGACCTATGAAGCAGATGAGAAAAAAGTGGCCAAAACTGATGCAGCGCTGCGCAGCTGGGCGCGTCTACGTGCGTTCATCGGGCAAGCAGTCGTTGGGGTTGGTGTACTTTCGATGTTATATTGGGCCGCCGGAGAGTATGCGGATGGTGCTATTGCAGGTACTTTGATTGCGGCGTTTGTCTTGGTTGTTTTTCCTGTAGCAGATGCTTTTTTGCCAGTATCCGAAGCAGTGGAGAAAATCCCGCAGTACCGTAACTCGCTGGAGCGGTTGTCTGGAGTGGTCGGAGAAGAGCAGAATATAGTTTCCGAACAGGCATCTGTAGTCGATGTTCTACCTCAGGTCATAAAAAGTGCTCATATCAAGCTCGAAAATGTGGGTTACCGCTATGGATCAGAGGATAATTGGTCGGTTCGTGATCTCAGCCTCGACATCCCACAAGGTAAAAAAATTGCCATCATTGGCCGTAGCGGGGCAGGGAAATCGACGTTGTTAAAGGCTATTCAAGGGGTTATCCAACCTTCTGCAGGTTCGGCTATGATTAATGGAATCGCGGCTGCTGCCTATGGCGATAATATTCCTTCTATTATAGCGGTGCTAAATCAAAGCCCACACTTATTTGATACTACGGTAGCGAACAATATTCGTATGGGTGATCCGAAGGCTTCCGAACAAGCGATTAAAGAAGCTGGCGCATTAGCCAAAATGGATACGCTGATCTCCTCGTTACCAGATGGATACAGTACCTTTGTCCGTGAAGCGGGGCAACGTTTCTCCGGTGGAGAGCGCCAGCGGATAGCGTTAGCTCGTATTTTGCTGCAAAATACACCTGTCGTCATTCTTGACGAACCGACCGTAGGGTTGGACCCAAGCACGGAGCGTGATCTTTTGCAGACGATGTTTGAAGCTATGGACGGTAAATCTCTGATCTGGGTAACGCATCATTTGGTTGGTGCGGAGCAGATGGATGAAGTGATTTTTATGGAAAATGGCTCGGTAGAAATGCGTGGAACCCATGCAGAGCTGATGGAAAAAGAACCTCGTTACCGCAGATTGTATGAGCTGGATCGTCCAGTGGAGTTTCTAGGGTAGGATGGAGAGTTTGCAGATAACATTTATAGAAATTAGAGAGATATAAGTGAAGAGATTCCTTTTGCCCGTTTGGGGTGGGAGGAATCTTTTTTTTCGGTAGGGCAAGAATATAGACAATGGATGAACAGATTGCTGGAATGGATAGATAGGAGTTCCATTTTCGTGGGAAGTATGGTAGAACAATAGAAGGAGTATTAGGCCGCAGCGGCACAGAAAGGGATGCTTGGTTGAATGTATGTAGTATGTAAAGAACATGTAGAGTTAGCCATCGACAAATTTGTGGACGAGTATGAGGATGCACCTGATATTGTGGACTTGAAGGAGACCGAGTTCTCGGACTGGGACCCGCCGGCCAAATGTGCGGAATGTGAGAAGAATGCGGAATATTTAGTGGTCTAAAGGACTGTTAAAATTTATTAAAAACACCTTGCAGTTCCGGAAATGGGCCGCAGGGTGTTTTTTTGCATGAAATAATATATGTGTTAGCCGATTAGGTCTTATGCATCTGCTGCATCTACTATGTCGGTCAGCGAGCTACTTCGGTTGCCTCGGCGATAGAGAATAGCTGAGATGATGGCGATCAATGCTGCAATAGAGAGTCCCCAGTAGATATTGGAGTAGGCTGCAGAAAGCGGCAGTCCGCGCTGCCATTCCAGAGCGCTTGCGGCCATAGCCACGCTGAAGGCGCCGCTAAAGAATTGCAGCAGCTGGAACAGGCCCATCCCAGAGCCGATTTGCGAAGAAGGCAGAATCCGAGAGATTTCATTGGATACACTACTGGACAGTGTCGTGAAGGCCAGACTCATAATCATATAGATGAACATGACGGAAATCCATGACCGCCCAGCAAAGAAAGCGAATAGGATGGTAGCGGTCAATACGAGCAATGGTGCAAAACGTAAAATCCCCGCATTGCCATAACGGTCAATGATTCGCCCCACGGAGCGGGAGACAAAGATGGCGAGCAGCGAACCCGGAAAGATCACAAGCCCGGCATGGCTTGCGCTGAAGCCGAAACGGTGAGTCAGAATCTGCGGCAGCAGGAATAACGTGGCAAAACTGCACAGGTAGGAGGCAACTCCGATCAGAGCCAACACGAGATATGAGCGGTTAAGGAAAAGCTCCGGCATCACGAATGGATCAGGTGTGCTGCGGATACGGCCAACAAATAAAGCAATGGCGACAATTCCGGCGATCAAGGCAATCCACAGCCCGCTGGTCAGGAACAGCAGCAGCCCGGTCGTGCCGACGCCCAAGAACAGCCCGCCAAGCACATCAAAGGAGCCACGGGTGGGTACTTCTTTGGGCAGCAGAATAAGGAACAGCGGCACTAGAAGCAGAATAGCTGCCGTTACAGAGAATAACCAAATCCAACCGAGATATTCGACGATGGCTCCGCCCGCGACCGGCCCAAGCCCTAGACCCAGCGAGACGGCTGACATAATTGTCGCCATTGCTTTGCCGCGGCGGGCTTGCGGGATATAGCGGGTAAATAGGACAAGCGACAAGGACATTACTGCGCCCGCGCCTGAGGCCTGGAGAATACGAACGATAAGCAGGAAGATAAAGTTGGTGCTGAAAAAGCCGGCAACAGCCGCGAGGCCCAGCGTCAACAAGCCTATAACCAACAGACGGCGAATCGGCAGAAAATCAGAAAGCCGGCTGTACGTGATTGAGGCAATCGAGAACATAATGGAATACCCGGTGACAATCCAAGAAGCGGACGCAGCCGTAATCCCGAAGGCTTCGGTCACATCAGGCAGCGCCAGATTGAACATAGCCGTATTCATGATGACGAGAACCACAGCGACACTGAACAGCAGGGTCAGCAGGCCTTCTCGTGGAAGAGGCGCTTCCGGAACGGAGGCTTCATGATCCGCATTCGCGGAGAGGTTATTTACAGAAGTCATGTGCGAAGCACTCCTTTTATTATTGTTTAATAGTTCGATTCCTTACGAACAATTGAAATATAGCATGCGTTGATATAAAATGCAATTAGGAACACCAATATTTTTTTCGCATTCATCGTACGACAAAAGGGGATAATCATCCGTGAAAATACTATTTCATCCGGACCGCAAGGACATTCAGCTTGCCTCCGTATTGTATGCACTCAGCGATCCGATTCGCTTACATATCGTATCGGATATTCACTTAAATGGAGAACAGGCTTGCAACTGCTTCAACGTCCCTATCGCAAAATCCACCATGTCTCACCATGCCCGTACTTTGCGCGAGTCAGGGGTTGTTTTTACACGAGTTCAAGGAACACAGCGCATGTTGTCCCTGCGGACTGAGGATCTTAATGCACGTTTCCCAGGCTTGCTGGACTCTATATTGAGTGCTTATGAAGCTGGGGAGAAACCGGATTTTGTGATGGAGGAGCAGGGGGAGAGTAAGTAGAAGTAGATTGAACCTGCTGAGGACGGGGAATACATGAAATTCTAGATTCAGGCAATCTAGGAATACGTGGGATCAGATCCAGGGATTGCATGAAAAATAGGACATTTAGGGACTGCGCAAGAGTAGGCCGTTTTAATTGTCGTTTCTTTTCCACCAAATATGTGATAGAACAGAAGGTACTTACTAAAACTACAAGGGACGCCCAGTGCGCGTCCTTTTGCTATTTCTATAGAGGATTATGACAGGAGGCACTTATGCTTATTCAAATTATTGGCGTAGGAAAGTTGAAGGAAAAGTACTTGATCGATGGCATCGCGGAGTATGCAAAACGGCTGACACCATACCTGAAGTTTCAGGTCATTGAGGTGGCAGATGAAAAAGCACCCGATTCTCTAAGCGAAGCAGAGGTCGTGCAGGTGAAGGGACGCGAGGGCGAACGCATCCTCGCGCAGATTAAGAGCGAGGCGCATGTCATTGCGCTCGCGATCGACGGCAAGCTGTGGAGCTCGGAAGAGCTTGCCGCAGAAATTGACCGGCTCGGCACCTACGGGACGAGCCATGTCGTGTTCGTCATCGGAGGGAGCCACGGGCTCTCCGACGAGGTCATGCGCCGCGCGCAGCAGCGCATGAGCTTCGGGCGCATGACGCTGCCACATCAGCTCATGCGCTTGGTGCTGGTGGAGCAGGTGTATCGCGCGGTGAAGATCAATCGGGGGGAACCGTATCATAAGTAGGGGCAAGTTTTTTGCTGACTTTTTCGTGCAGAAATTGCAAGGTATTCATTTTTTATTTCCGATAAAATTACCTTGAAGGGAGGGAATACGATGGATTGGTTGGACAGGATGAATAGTGCCATGGAATATATCGAAACAAATCTAGCGGACACTATTTCATTTGATGAAATAGCACAGAGAGCCTGTTGCTCTACCTATCATTTTCAAAGAATGTTTCCATTTATTACTGGCGTATCGTTATCGGAGTACATTCGACGTCGACGGTTGACATTGGCGGCATTCGAACTGCAGACAACAGACTCAAAGGTTATTGATGTAGCTATGAAATATGGATATGATTCGCCGGAGGCGTTTGCACGGGCCTTTAAGAATCTTCATGGTATTATGCCGACATCTGCGCGCGATACAGGTGTTTCTCTAAAAGCCTATCCTCGAATGTCCTTTCATATTTCAATAAAAGGGGATGTCGAAATGAATTACCGTATTGAGCAAAGAGGTTCTTTTGAGATGTTTGGAGTATATGGATTTATAAATGCAGACCAGAAAACAGCGTTCTCTGAAGTTCCTCAATTCCGTATAAAATGTGATGATGATGGCAGCGTTGATCTTATGAACGACTTACTGGGACGTTTTGGTGACACCATGTTACACGCCGCCCTTTACGATCACACTAAAGAATCTTTCAAATACATGGTCTGTTATCATTTACCTAAGGGTCTTGAAATTCCGGAGAGATTTACAAAACTTTCTGTCCCAACATTAACGTGGGCGATTTTCCCGGAGCCGCAATGTGATATGCAAAAACTATGGCAACGAATCTATTCTGAGTGGTTTCCGACATCTGAATACGAACAGGTTGAGGGCCCTAGTTTCGAAATGTATTATGGAATGGCACGGCATGGGAATGTTTCAGGAGAAATCTGGATACCGGTGAAGAAAAAATAACGCTCTTATGCGAGCGAAATGTAGGCGTTAACGAAGATGACAACTGAACAAATCTAGATTAATAAAGGGTCATCCCCACAAAGGATGGCCCTATAACTTGCCGTTACAGACAGCGCGGTGAACCGTATCATAAGTAGTGGTAAAGCGGAGAACAGAACTCAATATTAGTTTAAATGACTTGAACTGCACGGCATAACGGTTGAAAGCCAATACAATTGAAATAACAAAAATGTAAAAAGAGCCTCCACTTCGATTTTAGTGGAGGCTCTTTTAAGGCTGCTAATCAATGCGCCAGATGCTCGCTCATACTTATGTAAAATTAAATGTTTGCTACTTGGCAATGATAGGCACCCATAATTCCTGCTCAATTTTGGCTCCAGGAGCCAAATAATTCTCTATACATGAGGAGTGAAGAGTTTATTGTTATCTCAGCTGAGAGCGATATTCAGGATATTGTAGGTATGCTTCGTGACGCTAATGATGAGAAGATACGCGTACGCGTGGCGAAAAATGTACTTAAAGAATTATTATGAGATACGTCCCTCAGAGCAAATGAGGTCATTTAAAACAAGCGCACAAGCCATTGGCTTGTGCGTTTTGCTGCAGCTTAAGTATAGTTCTTATTTTATGATTAATGGTAATAGTCTGAAATTTGATTTTCTAATAATCTTATTAATTTAAACGGGAGCGGCCATGTCGTCATTTATCGGATTTATAGTAGTTATTATCGTATTATCCATCTTAACTGGGATGAAGCAGGGGACTAAGAAGAAGAGAGGACGCAGTACGGCAAGCGGAAACCTGCTGTTAAGAAAAGCAATAACAAAAGCGTGAAAACGACCTTTAACTGTTCTTCAATAACATGCAGTCCTGACGATGTACTTTTAAGAACACCTTTGGACAAACTAGCATGCAAACTTGCCGTTACAGACAAAGCGCTGAACCGTATCACAAGTAACTACAAATTTTATTAATTTTTGGGTCATAAGGAGGAAGAAATGACTGAATTACTAGCTCCAGCAGGAAATATGGAAGCTTTAAAAGCTGCAATTTCTAATGGTTGTGATGCAATATACTTAGGAATGCAAAAATTTGGTGCACGTGCATACTCATCTAATTTTGATTTAGAAACGTTAAAAGAGGCTGTTACGTATGCGCACCTGAGGGACGTTAAACTCTATGTTGCAATGAATACCATCGTTTTTGAAAACGAAGTTGAAGAGATGAAAGAGCAGATCCACGAATTAAATAAAATCGGTGTGGATGGCATTATCGTCCAGGATCTGACTGCGTTCGATTATATCGTTAAAAACTTTCTTGATATGGAAGCACATTGTTCAACTCAAATGGGAATAGACGATTTAGACGGAACTTTATTATTAAAAGAACTTGGTGCCAAAAGAGTTGTTCTGTCCCGTGAGGTTGAGATTGAAAAAGTAAAAGAGATCAAAAGAAAAGCTGAGATACCTTTAGAAATTTTCGTTCACGGTGCTTTATGTGTATCTTACTCGGGAAACTGTCTAATGTCAGGATTAATGGGTAATCGAAGCGCAAATCGCGGAAGATGTGTGGGTTCATGCCGTAAGGAGTATGAACTCATGGATAAGACAACAGGTACATCTTTAGGGAAAAACCATATTCTATCTACCAAGGACTTAAACACAATCGACTATATCGAGGATTTAAAAGAAATCGATTCTTTAAAAATAGAAGGCCGAATGAAAGTGCCTACGTATGTTGCTAATGTTGTATCCAAATATCGCATGGCCTTAGATCATAAAATAACCGAAGAAGATAAAGAAAATCTAAAAAAAACATTCAATCGAACATTTACTAAAGGATATTTGTTTCACGAAGATAGGAGAAATATTACAAACATTTTAAGACCTAATCACTTTGGTTATGAAATTGGAACAATCAGCAAGATTGTTAAAGATAGGTATGAAATAACACTTACACGTCCTTTAAATCAGAACGATACCATTCGAATCAGTCACAACAATGAAGATGTTAATTTAACGGTTGCAAAACTGTACGATAAAGAGGGCGAATTAATCAACAAAGCAGAGGATGTCTGCTATATCAAAATCAAAGAAAAGATGTCTACGGGAGATTTAGTATATAAAACGAAGGATTATTTCTATAACAAAGAATTAGAATCATCACTGGAAAAAGAATTTAAGCGGTTTAACCTCGATATTAGAGTATATGCACGTCCAGATTCAAAGCTTGTCATAGATGCGGAGGGCTTAGGCTGTCATTATTCATATGAAAGCGAGGAAATACTAGGCGAAGCCATTAATAATCCAACAACAAAAGACCAGGTAATCAAGCAATTTTCAAGATTAAATGATACGATATTCGAACTTAATCATGTGGATTTTGAGGAATGCAATGCTTTTATTCCAGCTAAACTGTTAAATGCAGCAAGAAGAGATATTGTACTGGGCTTATATGACTTAAAGCTTAACAGCCAGAAGAAAAGAACCAAGGCTTTGGAAGCAAAAGAAAAAATAAGCTTTGCCCCTGAAAAACCATACTTTACGGCCTCTGTAACGACTAAGGAGCAGTATGATGCTTGCGTGAGCTGTGGAATTAAGGAAATCTATTATGAAAATGTTGTTAGAAGAAATCAGAATCGTTATAAGGAAAAAGAAGGGCAGCTACTAATCGGAGGATACGGCGGAATTTATCACTACAGAGAAACGAATCCGTTTGTTACGGACTATTCTATAAATGTTGTTAATGCTACTAGTTGCTATGAATTATATAAATTAGGTGCAAAACGAGTCACTTTATCTTATGAATTGAATAAGAGCCAAATTGAAGATTTAAGGAATGCCTATTATGAAGAAAATGACGGCTATCCTGCACTGGAAATGATTGTATATGGCAAGGTTCCTTTGATGTTTACAAAATATTGTCCGATGAAAAAAATGAATCAATGCAGAATTTGCAAAACGAAGAGCTATGAGTTAAAAGATGAGCACGGAACGTTCCCTATCATTTCCCATAATGATTGTACAACGACTCTCCTTAATGGGAAGACGCTTAATCTTTTAGATGAGCTACAAAACATCAAAGGAATCGAGGCGCTCAGATTAAACTTCACAGTTGAATCCAAAGAGCAGGTTGTGAAAGTCATTAATATGGCGTCAGGCAAATTAAATGGCTCTATGAATAATGCTGTCTTTAATCAGGAAACAGACACAAGAGGACATTTTAATAAAGAGATTGTGTAGTCGTGGAATTCATTAAATGTTCTAAAATCTTGGGGAATACTATAAGTAAATCCGAGACAGGTGCAATTCAATCCAATCCTAAGGATGAACTTCAGATGAAAATATTATTAGTTGAAGATGATAAGACGATCGCGTCGGGACTGGAATATTCGCTGCAGCAAGAGGGTTATTGGACTGTTCTCTGCCATAATGCCGCTTCAGCCCGAAAGGTGCTCGCCGAAGACATCGATCAGTTCACTATTACGAGCTAGAGAAGCTGTCCATCTATTTACGGGAGATTAGCAGCGGCCAGGCCTCCCTTGACCCTCGCGATAATCAAGAAGGTGAGCTTAGCATCTTAAAGAATGATATTTACAAGGTGACACGCATGCTCTCCGAGCATCGTTCTCTATTGCAGCAGGATAAGCTTCAACTGACCGATGCCATCTCCGATATTTCACATCAACTCAAAACACCGATCACCTCTATGACAGTCATGGCAGATCTGTTAAGCGCCCCTGATCTGCCTCCACTCAAAAGAACGGAGTTCACCCATCATATTCGCATTCAACTTGAACGGATCGATTGGCTTGTTTCATCTTTATTAAAGCTAGCGAAAATGGATGGGGGACTATCCCGTTCAAAAAAGATCGAATACACATGAAAACCCTAATCCTAAATGCACTGGAGCCGGTTATGATTCCGATGGATATTAAGGGACAGACCGTTTCCATCACAGGGGATGACAACGTCTCTTTTGACGGCGATTTCCATTGGACTGCTGAAGCGGTTATCAATATTTTGAAGAATGGAGTGGAGCATACACCTGAGGGCGGTGCGATTACCATCATATTTTCCGACAACGTGCTATTTACGGAAATCGTTATTGCTGACAACGGAGAGGGCATCCCGAAAGAGGATTTGCCTTATATATTCAAACGTTTTTATAAAGGAAAGAATGCTAATGAAGGAAGCATCGGTATAGGGCTTGCGATGGCTCACAGCATCATTGCAAGCCAGAACGGCGTGATTGATGTAACGAGCGACAGCGGGACTGGTACAGAGTTTCGGATCAAATTTTATAAGCATGTGATTTAACAGCACTCCATAAGTGACTAAACTGTCACCTCCAATGTCACTGTAAAGTCATTTTGGACAGATAAAATGATATTCATCAGATGAACGATGGAGGTACAACCATGCAAATGAAGCAGCAGCGCAAGATTACTTTTTTTATCACGATAGGCTACACCCTGATTATTCTTTATTTTATGTTTTTTGCTTTCGGCAGAGCGGATAAGGTAGATCTAACCAGTCAGTACACCTTTATTTTTTTGCCGGACGATTTTTTTAGGGTGCCGGGTCTTTCCGATCTTCTACATCCGACACTGATGGACTTGGTGGGTATTGGAAACATTGCAGCCTTCATACCTTTTGGCATACTGTTTCCGTTGTTATACCGCACCAGCTTTGTTCGCTTCATGACAGGGTTTATCCTGTCCATTCTTGTGGTGGAGACCATCCAGGCACTAACATTCCTCGGCAGCTTTGACACGAACGACGTCATAAAGAACTCATTGGGCGCTGCTATTGGATTCGGGGCCTACAAGATTGGCTTCCGTACAAAAAACTACTGGAGAAATATCACTGCTACGGGAATTGCCAGTGCTGTCTTAATGCTCGGCGTGTGGGGGGTCTTAGGAGTAGTTGATCAAGTGTTCACCAAAGAGTTGGCCCCTTTTGTAGCGATAAACGAATGGGAAGATAGTACCGGAAATCGATTAACGGGAACCAAACAGGACAGTCTTAAGATTGGCGGTCAAGACGTGACACCCCAATATAATGTGTATGGCATCGAAGGTAAAAAGAAGGAAACATATACGTATTCGCTAGGCAATAAGGGAGATCTGTATCTTAGCTTGAATTATGGAATTCCTGATCATAAGGATTTTCAGGGCAGCATTAAGGTTACCGTTGACGGGCATGAGCTCCTGTCTGTATCTGCAGAAGATCAGCTCCATGAGCCGGATATGAGGATCCTTTATCTCACCGGGGCTAATGAGCTTAAGATAACCATTGAGGGGAATGAAACCCTTTGGGATGTTGGATATAGAGAGATGGTATACACCTGGAATTGAGCATCTAGGGAAGGAGGGATGGCAATGGAGATTTTAACAATTGAAAATTTGTCCGAAATATACGGTACAGGCGAATCGGCGGTGAGGGCGCTTGATGATGTTTCCTTTTCGGTCCAAAAAGGTGAATTCGTCGCAATTATCGGACCTTCCGGATCGGGGAAATCGACATTCCTTCATATGCTAGGCGGTGTGGATCGACCGACTGGCGGGAAAGTGTATGTTCAGGATACGGATATGTATACCTTGGACGAAACGCAGCTGGCCATCTTCAGACGCAGGCAAATCGGGCTGATCTTGTGAATACGTTGAATTTGCAGCATCGATTAAACCATCTGCCAAATCAGCTATCCGGTGGACAGCAGCAGCGTGTCTCGATTGGCAGGGCGATCATCGGCAATCCTGCGATCATGCTGGCCGACGAACCCACCGGGAATCTGGACAGCAGGAATAGCAGCGAGATCGTCGTTTTATTGAAAATACTGAATAAGACCTATCATCAGACACTGATCGTAATCACGCATGACGAACGGATCGCCCTGCAAGCCGACAGAATCATTTCGATTGAAGATGGGAGGATTGCCAAAAACGAGGTGATAAGGCGATGAATATTGTCAATACATTAACCATCCGGCATCTGAAGCAGAACAAGAGACGAACACTTGTGACTATTTTTGGCGTAATTATTTCGGTATCCATGATGACCGCTGTCATTACGCTTATTTTTTCCTTTGCGGATTTAATGATCAGACAAACGATCACAGATACAGGGGAGTGGCATATTCAGTATCAAGATATAACTAAGAAACAGCTTGCGGCGATACAGGGCGATGATGCAACCAAAACGGTTGCAATCACAAGAGACCTTGGGTATGCCCCATTAGAAGGGGGACAAAATACCAATAAGCCGTACTTGTTCATTAAGGAATATAATGTGCAAGGGTTCACACAATTTCAGATTGAAATAAGCAAGGGACGTCTTCCGCACACGGACAAGGAGGTTGTGATCTCCGAGTCTGTTGCAACAAATGGCAAAGTGAAGTACGAAATCGGCGACCGTCTAACGCTTCGCGTCGGCGACCGATTCGAACAAGGGGGCGATCATCCCCTGGATCAGACGGAACCGCTGCGCAGGAAAGACGGCACATTGACCGAGACATTACAGCATAGCATAATTAGGGATTATACGGTGGTAGGCTTCATTAAACGTCCTGTGTCGGAAACGGCTTGGGCTCCGGCTTATACGATCATTAGCTATGTCGATGATCATATCATCGGGGGGGACGATCGGGTCGATGCGTCGGTGGTCTTGCAGCGGGTCAATCCGTTCTTGTTCGCACATGCGGAGAAGCTGGCTGAGAAAAACCAAATTGACACTGTCCAATATAATAACGATTTGCTTCGTTATTATGGCTTGTCCAGCAGCGGGGCCTCATCCAGCATGATGTTCTCATTATCGGCAATCATTATAGGGACTATTATAATTGGCTCGGTTGGACTCATCTATAACGCTTTTGCGATATCCGTCTCGGAACGTTCCCGCCATTTAGGGATGCTCGCGAGCGTGGGGGCGACGAAAAGGCAGAAGCGAAATTCCGTATTTTTTGAAGGTATCGTCATTGGTTTGATCAGCATTCCCATTGGCATCTTATGCGGTCTTGCCGGAATCGGAATCGCCTTTTCGTTCATGAACACAATGATTGAAGGGGCATTATGGACTAGTGAAAAGCTGAGGCTTATCGTCACGCCGTTATTGCTCTTGATTACTTGTCTTGTTTCGATGCTGACGATTTTCGTTTCGGCGTATCTCCCGGCGGTTAAAGCATCCAGGGCATCTCCCGTGGACGCGATTCGCCAAACCACTGACGTAAAGCTTACGGCCAAAGCAGTGAAGACGTCGAAGATCATTCGTAAGCTCTTCGGAATCGAAGCAGAAATCGGGCTGAAAAACTTAAAAAGGAACAAACGAAGACATCATGTTATTCTTTTTTCGCTTGTCATCAGCATCGTTTTGTTTTTGACGATATCGTTTTTCACGACTGGCCTGACACAATCTCTGGCATTGTCGCTGGAAGGCATCAATTACGATATTGAAGTGTCGTCCAGTAATGGCGAAAGACTAGATGACCGGTTGATGCAATCGCTTGTATCTCTGGATGGCGTCACGGAATACAACGTGAGTCATGAGTTAGTCGGGAACGCTTGGGTCGATGCAGCAAGCATCGCCGACGAGTTGCAAGAGAAGGTTAAGCAGGATAAAAGTATGCTGCAAGACGGGAAATACCCTTACGAAATTAAGCTCTATGCAATGAATGATTCGAGCCTGCAAGCCTATGCCAGAGCGGTTGGCGCAGATTACGAACAGCTTACGGATCTGGATCATCCCGCCGCAATCTTGATGGATACGATTCATTACAAAGATATAGATACGGGGAAATATATTCAGACGAAGTCCATATATGCGAATATCGGACAACATATCGAGCTAACGAGTTTTATTAAAGCGAGCGGGGAAGAAACGAAGGCAAATAAAGTGATATTTGCCGTATTGACGGATAAGGCACCGATGGGGATGAGCCCGGTAGGCGTAGGCGGGTTAAATATGATCGTGTCGGAACGCGTCATGAATCGGCTGGCAGACGGCGAGGAGCTGGCTAACGCTTCGATGTACCTCCATTTGAAAAGCACGGAACCGGTGAAAACGCAGCAGGAAATTGAAGCGATGAATGAGACCAATCTGAATGTCTACAATGTATATCAATTCAGAATAAGAGAAGAACAACAGATTCTGCTGATGAACGTCTTTTCTTACGGTTTTATCGTATTAATCTCTGCGATTTCTGTTGCGAACATCTTTAATACGATCTCAACAGGGCTGGCTCTTCGCAAACGGGAATTCGCGATGCTGAAATCCGTAGGCGCGACGCCAAAGGGGTTTGCAAAAATGCTGAACTATGAGAGTGTTTTTTATGGGGTCAAGTCGCTCTTGTATGGGCTTCCTGTCAGTTTCGCCGTGATGTTTCTGATCTATAAAGCATTTGCGAACAAATTTAGCTATGGGTTCACCCTGCCCTGGATGAGCATTCTGTCTGTCATTGTGTGTGTATTTGTCATTGTCAGCTCTGCGGTTGTTTATTCCGGAGCTAAAGTAAAAAAGGAGAATATTATTGATGCATTAAAGCAAGAGAATATATGATTCACTTACTTCACCCAGAGGAGGAGACGTTACCCGACGTCACACACAATCATGCGAGTCGACCGATTGCTCTCCATGCTGCTGATCATCTCCGGTAAAGGTACGGTAACGGGCAAGGAGCTTGCCGAGCATTTCGAGGTATCCTTGCGGACGATCTACCGGGATATCGAAAAAATAAGCGAAGCTGGCATACCGATTGCCTCGTCCAGCGGCAAGGGCGGAGGATACTATATTATGGACTGATCCCTTTATGGGCGTCATTCCACAGGCCCTTTGTCAGGCGAATGCGCAGCAGACATGTGTTAGGGTCTTCGTCGTTATTGGCTTCGTTATACCACCCGGCGAATATTGTGCGCAGCTTTGTCATCATCTCCGCGTTTTTCTCGTCACATACCCAGCCCAGGTTTTCACCGATACCATCGGCCGTAAAGTTTTCGACGATGATACAAACAGCGACTTCGGGGTTTTGGGCGATCTGCTGCATCTTGCCTGAGGTTGCGTAAGTAACGGTGTAGAACGCACCGTCCTCATAATAGGCGTCTACAATGCGGGCGGAGGGACGGCTTTTGCCATTAGCCCCCGGTTCCAGTGCGATGGTGGATAGTGAGATCAGGCCGTCCTTGTTACCCGCTTGTTCTTCCAGCAGCTTCATGGCTTCGTCGTACTTGCTCATTATATTACCTCCTAAAGTGTCATAAGGCATACATTATTAAGCTTATCATTGTAAAATCTTAGTGCATGTGAAGAATAATACGATAAAATATTAAATCGCCATCAATCCAAGCTTATACTCGATGGTCTTTTTTTTATGCCATTTAATCTCCAGTCTACAAATATATCTATTTTTTTTATGTAATAGACATTGTAAATTACCCTGGTCCTATTGTAGAATCAAGAAGTTGTCGAATAATGGTGTAAAATGCCATCCTTGGAACTCACTAGGACGACAGACTCATTGATATTTTTAGAGTAAGAAGGGGGAAGAAACAATGTTATTCCAAGCAGCACGCCGTAAACTCAGTCTGATGATTGTGTTTGCCCTATTATTAAGCACTCTTACGCCACATATGGTGTTTGGTGAGGCCGCGCAGTTCAAAGACATCACAGGCTCTTATGCGCAAAAGGAGATTCAATCATTAACTGAAGCAGGAATAATCTCAGGTTATGAAGATAACTCTTTTAAACCGAAAAAGGCTATGTCACGTGCCGAACTGGCGAAAATCATAGTTCTGTCGTTGGGTCTAGAAGAAAATGCTGATCAAGCCGCACCGTTTAAAGACGTTGCCGCGAACAGTTGGTATCGCGGTTATGTAGGTGCATTGGTAAAGGCAGGCATTACGGAGGGGACATCGGCCACCACCTTCAGTCCTAATGCAAATGTCACCCGTGAGGAGCTGGTCGTGTTTTTCATCCGAGCTTTCGAATTGGATGAAACAGCGAAGAAGCTTCCGGTTGATAGCAAGCTGTCGGATATCTCAGAGGTGTCCGAATGGGCAAAAGCGCAAGTATCCCTTGCCTTCAAAAATGGTTTCATCAACGGGGTCCAAGGCAGTGACGGCACTCTGAAATTCAAACCGAAAGAGCATGCGGAGCGCCAGGCTCTGGCTCGTCTGGCTTATGAGTTCAAAACCAATAAATCAGTATATGTCGAGAAATCCAAACAGCTTCTGGCTGAAGAGCTTAATAAGGGCAAGAGTCCTGAGGCAACACCGACTGCCACCCCGGCAACAACTGACCGCGGGACATCTGTGACAGCACCGGCGCCGGGAGCTTCAGGTCCGGGAACGCCAGCATCGGCAACCCCAGCACCAGTGACACCAACACCGACACCAACACCGACACCGACACCAACACCAACACCGACACCGACACCGGCACCGACACCGGCAAATGCTCTCCAGGTTGTGGTGAAGGGGGAGAGTTCAGATGCCATTTATGTGGAAGAGCCAACAGAAGTTATATTCCGCTCATCGATTAATGCGCCAGGAACGGTAATCGCTAGTGTCTATCAAGTAGATGACAGCGGCAAAGTCATTTCGCAAATCATTTCGTTGTACGATGACGGTTTGGAAGCCCATGGAGACAGTCTTGAGGCAGACGGACTGTACAGTGGCAAAGCAGTATTGACTGAAAGTACGGAGGGTTACATAAATCTGCAGGCGTTTGTGGGAGATGTGCCAAGCAGCACAGTTTTTAAATTATCTGTAATGAAGCATCTTACGGATGAACAGCTTGCACAAACGGAAATCATTGAAAATAATACACAGAGTAAGCTTGATCAACTGGCTACTTCATATGGTAATTTGCAAAAAGCAAAGGAAGAAACTGTGGCTTGGCTCCAAACCCAAGCAGAAGTAGAGCATGCTGGGATTTCGGGTGAAGGAGGAAGCATCTGGTATTTGCTGGACAACGGGATTCTAGGGGGGATATCCGCAGCTCCTGAGAATACAAAAGGGTTAAGCAGCACCGTAGAAGAGGCTGCGTCCAGTGCTGCATTGGCGGCTGAGGCGCTAACGCAAAATGTGGAACAAACCGTAGCCACCATAGGAAGCCAGCGGGTTGCTGTAATTTCTCCGTTCTCAGGCACACTTCCATCTTCGACTGTTTATGATGCTGTATATCACAGCTTCGACCAGTCGAGTTACCCTTTCCTTGTGGAAAGAGT
The DNA here is from genome assembly GCF_037963265.1 of Paenibacillus sp. FSL H7-0943. NCBI lineage: Bacteria > Bacillati > Bacillota > Bacilli > Caryophanales > Paenibacillaceae > Paenibacillus > Paenibacillus sp. FSL H7-0943. The sequence continues at coordinate 6,830,286 of NZ_CP150148.1, read as the reverse complement.
AAAGGACACCGCAGCGGGCGTTAATTTCTTTAAAGGGCTGAATCAGTATGGCGTCGTGGTCTTGGATACCCACGGAGATACTTACTATGATGAAATAGTGCTACAGAAGCTCCATAATAAATACGGCATTGATTTCAAATACGCTGGACCGCAAGTCATGTTCTTGACAGGAGAAAAGGCAACGACAGAGAGCAAAAAGACCTATGAGTTGGACTTGAAAAAGGGAAGATTGGCTATTATATCCGGTTATTATGCTATTACACCGTCTTTTATTACACGGTACAACGATATGCTTCCTGATACCATCGTATATAATGGCAGCTGCCGCAGCGCGTACAACGATTCCATGGCAGATGCCTTCATCAACAATGGTGCTGGTACTTATTATGGATATACCGATTATGTAAAGCTTGCATATGATCAAGCTATTGCTAAATCCGTATTTACCGCTTTAAACGATGACAACATGACAACCGAAAAAGCCTTTCAGGCAGCAGTAGCTGCCCATGGAGCAAACGATGGGTTGGCAGCATTCTTCATGAAAGGAAGCAGCATGGGCACTAAGACCGAAGGGGTCATCAACGGAACCTTTGAAAACGGAACTTGGACCGGCTGGAATGGAAACGGCGATGTTCGGGTGATTTCCAAGCTGGGACCGCTTAAACCGACAGAGGGGAACTACATGGCTATTATCAGCACTGGCCTTGGGTATGAAAACAATGATCAAGGAGGATATGACTACAATTCAGACAGTTATATCGAGCAAAGTTTCATTGTTCCGGCGGGTGCAACAACCCTATCGTTCGATTACAATTTCATTTCTGAGGAGCCTAAGGAATTCGTTGGAAGCAAATTCAATGACACCTTCAGAGCAACGGTAACTTCCAGTGTATACATTAATACGGCTTCCCTCATTACTTCTCACATAAATGGCGGCAATACAGTGACGTCCAGTGTCTATGGTAATGATTCTGTTATTATCGGGGCTGAATCGATTAATGAATCCACGGCCTATTGGATTGAAGAGAACAAAGTAGCGATTGATTTCTACGGCGGGGATCATACAACATACATGACGAATTGGAAGCATGTACAATTTGATGTAAGCCAATTTGCCGGCAAGGGCTCCATTGTCCTTCGGTTCCATGTTTGGGATCAAGGAGATAGTATCTACGATACGGCGGTACTAATCGATAATGTAATATTAAAGTAATCAAAAAACGGCTGGATCAGGGGAACCTGACCAGCCGTTTCTTTTGGAAATAAGCTAATGGGCGTGCGTTTGGATATGGATTCCAAATAAAATGTGCATATTGCACATAATTTGTGTTATACTTTATTATGTGCAATATGCACATAATATGGGGTGGAAGAAGGGTGTAAATATGAAGGCAGCAATCGTAAAGGTTAAGGGGACGATTCCCGTAATGGGTCATTTTGATTCCCCCGTTGGGACAGAGGGGCTAGTTATAATTAACGTTACGGCCACAGCCTTGAGTCGAGTTAGCAAGTTCCGTTCAATGGGTATGCACTATTCTTCTGAAGATAACTTTCCAATTGTAGCCGGTATCGACGGTGTAGGAACTTTGAAAGATGGGTCTCGTGTTTACTTTGCGCTGCCTACTGCACCATATGGCAGTTTGGCTGAGCAAACAATCGTCAACGAAAAGCTGACTGTCCGTTTACCAGATGGTATTGATGATCTCACTGCTGCCGCTATCGCCAACCCTGCTATGTCGTCATGGGCTGCATTGGTATTTCGAGCTGGTTTTAAATCCGGTCAAACTGTATTGATTAATGGCGCTACTGGTGCATCCGGTAGTTTAGCAGTTCAGATTGCTAAGGGTCTGGGGGCCAAGAAGGTCATTGTAACAGGACGCAACGAATCAAAGTTGCAAGCACTTGAAGCTGATGAGGCCATTGCATTTGATATGACAGCCGACAACGGTCAAAAAATGTTTGAAAACGTCCTAATGCCAGTTATTGCTGAAGGTGTTGATGTTATATTGGATTATCTTTGGGGCGACAGCGCACTCGCCATCATGTCAGCTCTTGCTAAGGCGAAAACGGATCGTTCAACCCGTTTTGTAAGCATTGGAACTTCATCTGGCCAAGAAAGCATTCATTTACCTTCATCTCTTTTACGCTCATCAACAATCGAACTCGTAGGTAGCGGAGATAAGAGTGTTTCCAAAGCTGATATGCTATCCGCTGTTAGAGGTGTCTTTGAAATGGCCGCCGAGGGGAAGATAAAAATTACCACAAAAGAGTTCGCTCTAGAAGATATTGAAGAGGCCTGGAATGCCCCGCTAATGCCTCGTCCTGTTGTAAGGGTGAAATAAAATGGAAAACGATATTTTTAAAGCGCTGATCGATTTAGTTTCCATTATCAATAGGCCAGACCGCGATAAGAAGATGATTGCTAATGCTGGCGTAAATTTGGAGGCAGCAACCTTTCGTGTCTTTGTGGGCATCGTGCATCTCCAACCGACTAGTGTTGGTGATTTGGCCGCCATGATGGGAAAAAACTATTCGAGTGTTAGCCGGCAAATCGATAAGTTAGAAAACGCGGGGTTGGTTCATACGTATCCATCAAGTGCAGATTCCCGCATTCGTGTGTCTGAATTGACGAAAAGCGGGGAGAAAATCAATGCAATGATTAGCCTCACCCGTGAACGAATTTTGCATGAAGCTTTGGATGACTGGACTCTGGAGGAAAAAAACAGCTTATTGAATAACTTAAGGCGTTTATTTGAATCGCTGCAAAGATTCGACTAGTTGCAGATTATGACTGTTCACACACAGTTCGATGTTTATTGCCATGGTGGATATTCGGGTAAAAGGAATTACGGATTCAATGGGGAACCATTCTGAAATCGGATTTACGAGGAAGCCGCAAAAATGCTAAAACGCTACTGACACAACGTTGTCAGTAGCGTTTTTGTATATTAGGTGTATAGCGAGTAGCGCATTGTTTTGGAGATAGGTGACCTTGCTCATAATCTTATTATAGAGGTGGAATTTATTCATGAGTAATATCAAATGGGAAGTGGATCCGGACCACAGCTCCGTCGAGTTTTCGGTGACGCATTTAATGATTAATAAAATCAAAGGAGTATTTGAGCGTTTCCAGGCGATTTTAAGTTTTGATCCCAACGAGTTAACGACCATGGGTATTCAGGCTTCCATAGACGCAAATAGTATCACAACTCGCCAAGCGCAACGAGATGAACATTTGAGGGGCGACGATTTCCTTCATGCTGCCAAGTATCCAACCATTGCATTTCAAAGCACCAACTGTGTCTTTGCTGGTGAGCGGCAATATGAACTTACAGGCAATCTAACACTGCATGGAGTAACCCAATCTGTTACTTTTCATACTGTTTTTGAAGGACTAAACAAGGACCCCCGCGGACGGGAACGTGTAGGATTTCATTCAACAGCCAGTATTGATCGTAATGAATTTGGATTGAAATTCAACTCGCCTCTGGAAACGGGTGGAATTATAGTCGGAAATGAAGTGAGGATCGAGCTTTGTATTGAGGCAATTAAAATAAATTAGTGACCCTAAAGACTATCCTTTTATCGGGATGGTCTTTATTCAAAACTTGCTGTTACAGAAATTGCGCTGAACCGTATTACTAATTAATTTACTCTTGCACCGAGCGGAGAAGCTGCTTGGGCTTTTTTTATGTGCAGAAATGACTAGAAGATGCCTTGACTTATATTTGCATTAAATATTACCTAAATCGTATTTATCGAGCAGGAAATAACAGGAACTAAATTGAAAAAGTATACCCTATAGCAGCACTGACCGGGAGGATGGCATGCAATTTCAACCAATTTATTATAATGGGGAATTATTTCTACCGAAGATCGAATTAAATATGACACCGAATCAATCGGTTGGCATCATAACGGACTTGAAGCGAAAGCAGCTTTTAATGAATCAATTAGGTGATCATTCCCAATATTATTTATTTCGGGCTGGGCAAAACGAGTATATGCGTTTATCGGTGGAGGAACTAATCACTTTTCTAATCAGAATAACGGAGAGGAATGAGCGTGCCGCTTCGTTGATAGATTATTTTGCTTTAAAGGAAGAACGGAAGGTAAAGATCAAGGATCTAAGCTCATCGAAAAGAATGTATGTGACATTGCTGCGTGTGTTTTTTGCGCATCAGCCTACATTTGTACTGGAGGAACCCTATTTTTACTTGGAAGAGCAAGATTGTCGTCAACTCAAACGGATTCTTGATGATCTTTCACAAGAAAAGCAGATTTTAATTTTAACTTCGAATTTAGAGGATGCCCTTATTTCCTGTGATGCCATTTATCGGTTGAACGAATCGGGATTTCATCCATTGGATATTCGGGACTTCGACGAGGATAAGCAGGAAGTACAGAAACAAGACGAGGCCAATATAACCTTGCAGAAGATCTCTACCAAAAGAAATGACAAAGTGATTTTATTTAATCCGCCTGAAATTGATTTTATAGAAAGTGTAGAGGGGTCAATCCTTGTTCATGTGGGCGGTGAAAATTATGACTGTGCGCTAACGCTGACCGAGCTCGAGCAGAGATTATTAAATTTCGGTTTTTTTAGGTGTCACCGATCCTATATTGTTAATCTGCAAAAAGTAAGAGAGATTATTACATGGACGAAAAATAGCTACAGCTTGCGATTAAATACAGGTCAAGATGCCGTGGTTCCGTTATCCCGTTCAAAATTGTCTGAATTAAAAGCTCTTCTTAACATTTAAAGGGTACCATTCAGGCGCTTACAGCTACATTTCGGCGCGTTTTGATGGCAGGGAGCATGTAATCTGTATATGTTTAAGCCATCAACACTAAGGATGTGGAGTTAATGAATGTTATCCGGGTAGAACGTATCCGTAAGAGATTTGGAGAAAAGGATGCGTTAGCAGATGTTTCTTTTTCAATTCCTAAGGGTGAAATTTTTGGTTTCCTTGGCCCGAGTGGCTCAGGCAAAACAACATTAATCAAGATTCTAACGGCACAATTAAATCCGACAAGTGGACAGGCAAGTGTATTTGACCAGCCCGCGGAGATGATGCAGCAGTCTGCTCAGAAGATGCGTTTTGGCATTTTGACGGATAACAGTGGTCTATATGAGAGGTTAAGTATTGAGGAAAATCTGGAGCTGTATCGTAAGCTATATGATCTTCCCAAATCTGCGGTCGACAAGGTGCTGCAGTTTGTAAACTTAAGCGGAGAGCGCAAAAAGAAAGCCAACCTCTTATCCAAAGGGATGCGTCAGCGTGTCATGCTGGCATGCGCGATTATCCATGAGCCGGAATTATTATTTCTGGATGAACCAACTTCGACTTTAGATCCGGTAAACACAGCACATATTTATAAAGGCTTACGCTACTTAAATGAGAAAGGAACAACGATTTTTCTGACTACGCATGATATGTCTGAAGCAGAATTGATATGCAACCGTGTAGCGATTCTGTATCAGGGACAAATCCAAACCATAGGCTCTCCAAAGGAACTTAAACGACAGCACCGGGAGAACGTAATTTGTGTGGACTTAATCAATGGGGAAACCTACGAGCTCCCGATCGATGAGGGGGCGGCTGATCAAATCGCGGATTGGATGAAGCGGGGGCTAATTGACCGGTTAGAGATGAAAGAACCAAGTCTAGGTGATATCTTTATTAAAATGACAGGAAGTGAGCTACTATGAGTATCTCATACAAACGTGCCCGGGCGATATTTGTGAAGGATTACAAAGAGTTTTCACGTAACTACGCGCTGTCCATTATGCTGATTTTTCCTATTATTATCGCTCTGATTTTCAAGAGGGCAGGTGCGTCTTTACCTGGAGCCAGCGGTTTTCTTTTTAATAGTTCGTTTGTATTGCTAACATGTTTCGCACAAGCCTGCTTGATTGCGGAAGAGAAGGAGCGTAACACTTTACGGTCATTAATGATGACACCGGCTACGACCATGGATGTACTAATCGGTAAAAGCAGTTTGGTCTTTTTCATGTCTGTTGTTGTTCTCGCTATTTCCACATTATTATTTGGCTATGAGCCAGCTAATATATGGGCGTTTGTGGCAGTAATCATTCTTTCGATTATTCTGTACACTGCAGCCGGGACGATCTGCGGCTTATTCTCCAAGACGTTGCTTGAAGCCTCATTATCTATACTCCCTGTGGCGTTCATATTTATGGGGGCACCGTGGGGAGAAGTACTAGCGAAGGATTATCCGGTCTTCAAAGTGCTGGATTACATGCCAAGCAGTCAGCTTGTGCATCTGCTGGGTCTAAGTAATACAGGTTATACGACGGGCGATGTATTGAAACCACTCCTCATTAATTTGGTATGGACGGTTGTGCTAACAGTAGTGTCTGTCATTTTGTATCAGCGGCGGTTGAAGGACGAGTAAGGGAGCTCTGAAGGGACTTTAGCCAGCCTTTGGTGGGTCTTTGGTAGGGTTGAAACAAGCGGCCGACTGAGACTATACGACGATTATTTTCCAATTGAGGCTGTGATGTTGTCATGACGGGGCTTGCCGGGTAATAAAGATGATTAGAACTTTCAAATTTGGCTGATTTTGGATTGGGAGCCAAGGAAACGGGGGGAAAGATCATGGCGGCACAGACAGTATCAGGCATCAGCTCCGTACAGACCATTGCGGCCTACGGCGGTACACAGAGTGATGTCAGTTCTCTGGAGAAACAGCGAAACCGGCTGATGATGGAACTGGATAAAGTGAATGCGGCACAAGGAAGTGAGATGCAGACGCCTTATCGCCGGGAGCAGCTGCAGCGGCAAATCCGGCTGCTGGAGTCCCAACTGGTACAGAAAAGCGGGAGCAGCACCTCCGTAAATTTTGTGCCTGCTTCTCCGCTTCAGGATCACCTCCCCCTTTGGGGAATTGAAGGAAAGGGAGGCCTCAAGGGCATCGGCCTGACTGATCCCCGGACGGCGACGGTGGACGCGGAGGGTCATTTCGACGCGTTAATTTAGGCAAGCGAGCGAAGGTGCGGAAAGCGTCAGGTGATGAACTGACGGCCCATAATCATGAGGCTAGCTGAGCTTCCACCGAGGAGACCAGCAACACGGTAGAAACAACAAAATAGGCGAGAGGGAAGCTTCAACACTTCCTCCTCGCCTATTCGTGTTCATGCAGTTGCTTAGCGTTCAACTACTTTACTCTGGTGTTCCTTGGGTTACCCCATGGATATACGAGAGCGTTGGGGAATCGACGGCCCCTTGTCCCGGATTATAGGTGAAGGAGTACTCGATGGTATCCCCGTGTTGCAGGTGATTTACAGGGTAGGTATAGTTTCCGTTTCCTGCTGGGGTCATGGCTACGTTTAGCTGCCCACCGTTATTTAGCTTATAGTGTAAGTCGGCAAAGGTTGCGCCGTTCACATAGAACAGCAGGTCGTCACCTATTTTCTTCAGACCCCGCACCTCATCGCCGACGATGATAACACCGGATGATGATGCCGGTACAACAGTGATGGTGGAGAGGGCTGTTTTATTGCCGTCGGCTGTTGTAGCCGTTACGGTTGTTGTGCCTGGAGTGAGTCCCGTCACGAGACCGTTCGGATTCACGGAAGCGACGCTGGTACCTGATACGTTCCAAGTGACCTGCTTATTGGTTGCATTAGACGGGGCAATATTGGCGTTCAACTGCACAGTCTGTCCGACCTCCACCTGCGCAGTAGTTTGATTCAGAGAAATACCGGTAACCGGTACGTTTACCGGATTCTCGCTGTTGCCTTCTTTATAGACACGAACATAATCCACTTGCATTGTTGCAGGAATATCGGACGGATCTGGGGTATGGCCGCTGTCGAAGTGCCCGCCGATCGCCAGATTCATAATGATGTAGAAGGGTTGATCGAATGGGGCGTTCGGATTGTTAGGTGCAGCTACGGAATACCATTGATCTCTACTGACTTTAAAGAAGAACTTGCCGTCCACATACCATTTCATATTATCTTCTTCCCAGATCATGGAGTACACATGATAATCATTGGCGAAGGTCTGGCCTTCAGGGAAGTGATATTCACCAGCAATATATCTGTTTACAGGCCATTGTCCGCCAAAGTGTATGGCCCCGCTGGTCGTGCCGGGCAAGCGTCCTTTGGCTTCCATAATATCAATTTCTCCGGATGCGGCCCACGCTCCATAAGCGGTATCTTCCGGAAGCATCCAAAGCGCTGGCCAAACGCCGTTACCTGTAGGCAGCTTAGCACGAATATCTACTCTGCCGTACTGGAAGGACAAGTGATCTTTGGTGTTAATCTTGCCGGATGAGTACTGGGCATACCGGCTTGGGTCCTGTGGAAAGGATTTTGAATCGTTCAAAGCTCTGATATTCAGCTTTCCGTCCTGTACAAATACATTTTGTGTACTGTCTGTATAGTGCTGCAGTTCCGCGTTGCCCCAGCCCCAGCTATTCGGATCGTCAGTAATATAATAACCTTGTTCGTGGCTCCATTTGCTCGTATCGAGTGCTGTTCCGTTAAATTCATCCTGCCAAATGAGATTCATGCCCTCTATCGCCGGGTCGTTTGGTGTTCCGATGGCAATGTCATCATGATCGGATACATCCGGACGTGGGGCATCTGGATTACCGATAAAGGTATAGTTGACGTAATTGTTGCCGACACTTCCGCCCGCCTGTCCATTTAATGGATAGCCAATACGGATTTGCACATCCTCTTGGACGGGCTGGAACCAAAGCCCATAGATATAGTCAGCCCAATATCCCCACTGGTTGGCATCGGACATGTTGTTATAGCCATTGCCGGCGTATACAAATCCGCTTTGGCTGGAATCACTCATAGCAACCCATTGTCCGTTGATGTTAATTTGGTATACGTAATTTCCTAGCTCAGTGCCTATTGGAGCGCCCCCATCAATTTTGGGTAGCGGGACACCTATTACACCTTTTGCATCTGCGGTAAAGGTCGTTCCCTCATAAGGAGTTAAGACATATGAATTTCTTACAGGTTTATTAAAGGTGAGGGTATAAACGACGTTAGCCGTTGAGGTTTTCGATTCTAACTTGACGTTGATAGACTCTGTTACGGTGAACCAGTAGCCACCGCCGCCTTCGGTGAATTGTCCGAAGTTGTTATCGTAGATCCAGCCGCTGGCTGCATTATTGTCAATATCAATCCATGTACTGCTGCTTACAGGTCTTACATATACCTTCAGATCTTCAGCTACAGCTTCATAGGTAACGGCCGGATCATTGTTGAAGGTAGGATAAGTAAAGCCTGCACTTCCTGTAAATCCTGCTGTAATCTGCGGCCCTTGTGTAGGGGCCATAGCAGTAATGGTCGTTTTGTTTATGTTTTGAAATACCAGGGTGTAATCAAGTGTAACTCCATTAGCCTTGGAGAATAGCTGAATCTCCGTTGTTGTGGAGAGAGTGAACCAATAGCCATTCAAGCCACCGTCGCTCCAGTGTCCCCAGTTTTGGTTGTAGGTATAGCCGCCTGCATTGTCAATATCCACCCAGTTTCCAGCAACTTTTACTTTTACACCGACGTCATCGGAAACATCATTCCAGGTGGCAGAGCCCCCATTAAATGTAGGCATGACGAAACCATAGCTAGCTTGCCCAACCCCTGATTTTGAGATGACAGGACCGTCTGCTGCTGAAAAGTAAGACATAGAGGTAACTGTGGTTCCTGCTGCCTGCACCTTTGAAGTCGGCAATAGGCCAACCCCGGCTAACAGTACTACTGCTAAGAACAAACTAAATACCTTCTGCTTAAAACCACTCTCCGTATTGTAAAGTCGTTTCATACTTGCCCTCCTTTAATAAAATAATGAAGAAACGAAACCGCTTACATTTAGGGACATCTCTATTCTATCGAATATAATAATCAGCTAAAAGGTACAATTATTTTTGTTCTAACCCAATTTTTTGGCTTTTGATTATTTATAGCGCTGTGTCACGGTACTTTTCCCCGCTGTCGTGCTTCCGGCGCATCATTTGCCGATATTCTGTGGGCTGCATATCCATGACATCCCGAAAGGATCGTGTAAAACTTTTGTAGCTTTCATACCCTACCATGGTGGCTACCTCTACAATTTTATGATCGGTTTCGGCCAGCAGCCGCCGGGCTTTATCCAGGCGCACATCGCGCAAGTATTCTGCAAAGCCTTTGCCGATATTTTTTTTGAACAGGTTAGAAAAATAGGCATAATTAAGCGACACGTGATTCGATACCATCGCGAGATCCAGGGGTTTATGATAGCTTTCGTGTATAAAGCGTATGGCTTCATTCAAATCTTGCGAGTTGCGATAGCTGCACTTATATTCATAATAAAATTGGTTCAGCCGAAGCAGCTGTTGTTGCAGCGCCTGAATATAATCGCGAATACCCGGATAATCGAATAGATTTCGTAAACATTCGATGTCCAGCGCTTCTTCCCCCATGTACGGGCGGATCACACGTACAGATTCCTCCAGCATCTGTACAATGGCACGGCATAGCTGCTGTGTGTATTGGATGTGATAGCGTTGCAATGTATCTTTGTGAAATATCATAGAAATGCCTTGGGTGATTGTACCGCTGTTTTTGGTGCCGATTAACTGAAACAGGGCGTATAACTCTTCATAGGGAAGCTCCCACTGCTGCTCCAGTCGCTCAATATGTGTTGGCAAGATGCAGCTCTTCTCTGGAAATAGGTAACTGTGGCGATAGAGCTCCAACGCTTGTGTATAGCTGCGGGGCAACTCCTTCAATCCTTGCTGCGGGCTGGTCATAGCAGTAATGGCATCTATTTGTCCTGCTTTGAGGGCGGCCGGGAAGGCTCCCGTATCTACGGCCGCATCAACCGCGAGAATCAGGTACGGGCGGTGTTGCAGGCATATACACCCTCGTCTGCCATACACACGGTAGGCAAGGGATTCCATGCTGTGGCTACTGTCGGCTCCCGGTTGGTTAATCCATAATTCCTCCCGCAGCAGACACAGGCGGTAATTACTCCACAACTCTGGATTCTGTTGCTGGGTCTGGATAACCCACGCCTCATCAATCATTGCACCCTGCATGAACATACTCAGTTCTTTGCGGTCTGTCTCCCGGGCGCGGCGCGAGATATGCTCCATATTACGCGAGAGCGTCTGCCGTGTTTTTATCTCATTCGCTACATGTTCTACTGCGGTTTGCAGATCTTCACGTTTCACAGGTTTGAGCAGGTAGCCCTTTGCTCCAAGTTCGATGGCCTTTTGAGCATAGGCAAAATCACTATAGCCGCTAATAATCAGATAATCTACCTCGATGTGCTTCTGTTTGCTCTGCGCCATCAGCGTCAGTCCATCCATATCGGGCATCCTGATATCAGTAATCACCAGTTGGATGTTGTGCTGACTCAATATATCCAAGGCCTCAATTCCGTTTACTGCACAGTAAATATTGTCCAGCTGCAGCGCAAATTGGCGCAGCATAGCCTGCAGCCCATCACGAATGTGCTTTTGATCGTCCACAATTAGAATATTGATCATGCCCTACCATCCTCCAAGATTCACATTTTCCCAAGGCAAACGTATGGTTACACAAGTATAGGCGCCCTGCACACTGTCAATCCAAAGACCGCAGTCCTTACCATAATGAAGCTGTATGCGCTTATGCACGTTCTCCAAGCCCAGTCCGTTTTTGCTGGTAACAATCGGTGAATCTGAGTCGCCCCGCAGCACAGCCTGCAGACTGGACAGCATTTCCGGGTCAACACCTGCCCCATTATCTCTTATCTCAATTAACAGAAGGCTGTCATTTTCTACCAATACGGTAATTTGGATATGTACGCTGCCGCCCGAGGGCGCTGCATGATGAACGGCATTTTCGACGATGGGCTGCATGCACATTTTAGGAATTGTATAACGCAGTACCTCCTGCGGGAGATCGGCCGTCAACTCAATGCTGCCATCCTCCATAAAGTTTATGAATCGGACATAGCTGTGTATGTTGGCAAGTTCTTCGCTAAGCGCAACCGTATCGCTGCGCCATTGCATGCTGTATCGCAGTTGTGAGCCTAAAGACACCAACGCTTCCGCGATAGCCTGCTGTCGCTGAACCTCCGCGAGCATACGGATGGATTCCAGCGCGTTATATAAAAAGTGTGAATTGATCTGCGAATGCAGCGAGTGCAGTTGTGCATTTTTGGCGATCAGCTGTTTATCTACCACTTGGGTCATCAGATGTTTGATTTCGTCTAACATATTATTGTAGCTGACGGCCACCTCGTCGATTTCGTCACCGGTTTCGTTTTTATCCAGGCCGGTATCAATTTTCGCATCCAGTTGGCCTTGCCGCACCTTGCGCATAGAAACCAGCACCCTGTCGAGCCGGCGAAAAATGCGCCGAGTGGTATGTGAAACGAGCAGTAACATCAGCAGCAATACACATAATGTGATCGCTACTACGAGCAAATACCAGCTTCGTGGGCCTTTCATCAGCGCTTGATGAGAGGCAATATCCACTACATAGGCGTTCAGTGGGGCGATGTAGCGATATAACGCGTAGTAAGTATGGTCGCCTACCTTTACCTTAATGGGGCTACTCTGCTGCAGCACATCCAACCGCTGGTGAATGCTGCCTAGAATTTTATCCAATTCTTCACCGGCATTTTGAGAAAAAATATGCTCAGGATTGTATACCGATCGGGAAGAGTCGGCTCCATCCATCACTACAGAAAAGAAATCCCCCCCGCTATCCTCAAGCAAGTCACTGAAAAAGACGCTATGCTGGGCGCGGATTTCCATAATGGTAGGGAGCTTCTGCTGTTGCCCCTGAAGGCGTACCAGCCGGTAATAGGATAGCGTATGCTCTCCATCTTTAAAAGCAAATAAGCGGTATGCCGCACCGCCTTCCTCCCGAAGTGTCACCCAGTAGTCCTTCGGCCAGAACTTGTCATAATGATAGATTTCAGGCCAAATCTCAAATAGGTTTGGATTATCGACATAGAAACTGAGCTCGCTGATCATCTCGTAGCTTTGAATGATATTATGCATTTGCTCAAATTGATTTTGTCTAAATTTTACGAGACGCAGGCCATCCCCGCGCATATTGGAGTGAATAAAATCTACAAAAGCCTTTTGATTCAGCGCAGTAGAGGAAGCGTTCTCAATAATACCCATTTTGCTGCGCAGCTGTTCGTTAATTCTTGAGACATGACTGCTGCCGGTAGCCATAGCGTCCTTGTATAGCTGACTTTCCTGTGTGCGGATAAATAAAAAGGATACCACAATCGCAGGGATGGCAATCATCATGCTAAAGGCCAAAAACAATTTTTTGGAGATGCGGGAATTACGGTACAGCTTCTTCATTTTAGTCAGCAGATACTTCATTTAAGTAGCCTCCTACCCTTGTAATATACCATATATTACAAACTGCCCGGTAGGTAACTAGGCTGTTTTGTTAAATGGTTAAAAGAAGCGAAAAAGGGAATACCGGCCAACCTTTCGGTGGCCGGCAGTAATCTTTATACGGGCATTATTACTCTGACATTTTGGATTTTCGCACATCCAGTTCAGCCTGGCGGTATTCCATCACCTTGCCAAAGTTGTAATTCTCGCGGCGGTCAAGGAAATTGTCGAAGATTTTATCAAATTCAGCCTCATTCTTGGCCGTAATTAGCTCAGGGAGTACTTCCTCCCAATTTTGCGAAATACGGGACCAGGCTACCGACACATCAGAATCGCCCTGTGGATCTAAGCCCTTATAGATACCGCTATCAATATCGGCCTGCTTATTGGCGAAGTCTTCCATTTGCTTAATGACAGGAGATTTCTCCGGTCTCCACTGGTTGACGATTACAGGGTTTCGCATCATCCAATAGGTATCCATGATGCCGTATTCTTTCTCCAGCTTCTCAATATCAGTGTCGAGTAATTTTACCATTTCAGGCTTCAGTTGCGGCTTGCCATCCACCATCTCCCATGTTTCGCCTTCCTTGCCAAGGAACAAATCTCGCTGGCCTTCTTCGCTGGCCAGATAGGTCAAAAAGCGGATGGCTCGTTCAGGGTTTTCGGTTGATTTGCTAATCATCGTCACCATCCAGCCGTCCATGTTGCCAGGGAATAACTTAGGGTTATCGCCCTTGCTGTTCTTTGGCCCATCGACTGCGATGTAGTAAGAGTCCGGGTTGCCGCTAGCAGCCAGCATAGGATTGACAGCCGACATACCGGTCCACTCGCGGACCATCATGAAATAGCGGGCGTTGTTTGTTTTTTCCTCTACCTGAGTATCGGAATCCACCAGGAAATCCACATTAATCAACCCGCGCTCGTAAGCCGTACGGAAGGTTTTAAGCCAGGCAATATAATCGGGATCGGTAATGCGGTCGTATACTTTTCCGTCTTTCTCATGCGGTACGGCCAGTAGGTTCTGCAGATATTCGGTCATCCCGTAAGGGACGTTCCCTTGTGCAAAAAAGGGACTGATGGGCTGGCCTTTATATTGGGAGTACTTATCCTTTACCAGTTGCAGTGCGTTCAGAAAGCCCTCTGGAGTGCTAAGGTCCGGGCTGCCCATCTCCTCATACAGATCTTTCCGCACCAGGAAAGTCTGGTTGGCGGCCGTCATGCCAGTTTCATGCATCAGGTTGGGGCTATATGAATCATTCGGAACGCCATAGGTATTGCCATTTTCTTGACGATACCACTTCAGTGTACCGTCCCCGGCCACCTTGAAGAAGTAAGGGTCATACTTATCAGCTAATTCATTTAAGGCGTAGACATGATCGCCTTCCCACAGCTTTTTGACAGCGGTTTCCCACGAACCCATTGATATCAAGTCTGGCAGCTTGCCCGAGGTCATCATTAGGGTAATATGCTCATTCGCTTCACCAGAAGGTACTTCAAGCTTGATGTTTACGCCTGTTTTTTCCGTTACGTACTTGGAGGTCAAGCTGTCTCCCCAAGTGTGGGTATACCAGTTAGCACCTACGAACCAGGTCAAATCAACAGGGCTGGTATCCAGCTTCCATGCCGGATCATCGGGATTGAGCTTTGCTTCACTCTGCGGCGGCTGTGTACTATCTGTAGGCTGTGGTGTTGGCTTATTTTCACTATTCGTTGAATTGGAACACGCGGCTATGCCTAGCATCAGGCTTGCGGCCAGAACGAGGGTCAACCCCGGCTTAATGAGATTGCGTTTCATGACATAATCATCCTTTCTTTGCTGCTTCTGAATTTTTGTATACCAGTTTCTAGACACTCACACTCTTATCCCTTAATGGCGCCAATCATTACACCTTTGACCAGATAGCGTTGAATGAAAGGATAGACTATCAGAATAGGCAGTGTGGCCACCATCATGGATGCAAATTTAATAGAGTTGCCGGGAAGTCTTGCGCCGAATTGCGCCATAGCTTGCTGCTGCATGAAGGACATAGAATTCTCCGCAATGATTTTGTACAGCATGGTCTGTAGTGGCAGTAATTCCTGCGAACGGATGTAGATGACCCCCTGGTAATAATCATTCCAATGATAAACGGCTGAAAAAAGCGATATAGTCGCAATGACAGCCATGCTATTGGGCAATACGATTCTGAACAGGACAGCATAGTCTGAAGCACCGTCTACTTTCGCAGATTCCTCCAGGCTGTCAGGTATGGTGCGGAAGAAGCTCATGAAAATGACCATATTAAAAAAAGTGTACATAGAGGGAATGATGAATATCCAAAAATTATCATATAATCCCAGCTTCGTCATCAGAATAAATGTAGGGATCAGCCCGCCTGAGAACAGCATCGTAACCAATGCGATTTTAAGATACAGCTTGCGTCCGATCAGATTAGACTTGCTCATTCCGTAAGCAATAATGGCGGTAAACAACACATGCGTTGCTGTCCCGATGACTGTGCGCAGAGTGGTGATGTAAAAACCGTTCATCATTGTCTTATCATTGAACACAACACTATAGCTGGCCAGCGATAATTCTTTGGGAAACCAGTTGACGGTGCCCAGGGATGCCTGCTGCGGCGCATTAAGCGAGTTAATGAATACAAACCACATCGGGTATAGTGTTAAAAAGCAAACCGCCAGCATCAGCAGGGTGTTGCAGACCTCAAATACTCCAATTTGCCGAAATCTTTTGCGTCTTTCCATACCTCTGTCCTCTCCCTTCTAAAAAATGCTGTCGCCGGTTAGTTTTTTGGATGTGTGATTTGCCAAAAACAACAAACCTAGCGCCACAATAGAGCGGGCGAACAGGACGGCTGTTGAGAAGGAATGGCGCCCGGAGACCAACCCCATGTTGTAGATATACAAGTCTAGGCTTTCCGCCATCCTCATGTTCATATTGTTCTTCAACATAAAGATCTGCTCAAAGTTACTGCCAAGTATCCCGCTGACAGCGAGGATGAACAAAATAGCGATGGTGGGGCGTATACTCTGAATGGTGATATGCCACATCCGCTGCCGCCGGTTTGCGCCATCCAGCTCAGCCGCTTCGTACAACCCCGGATCAATGCCGGATATTGCCGCTATGTAGATAATGGCGCTCCAGCCGGTTTCTTTTAACGTATCGGTAAAAAAGGTGATCCACCAAAAGTACTTAGGGTCGCTGTTAAACAGGATTTCGCGTTCCTGGAGCCCGATCGCCATCATCAACTGATTGATCACACCGCCCTCGCCCAGCCAATTGAGCGCAATGCCGCCAAAAATCGTCCAGGCAATAAAGTGCGGCAGGTACGAAATGGTTTGTACCGTTCGCTTAAATCGAAGACTCCGTATTTCATTCAGCAGCAAGGCAAACAAGATAGGAATGGGAAAACCCAGGACCAGCTTGATGCTGCTCATCCCCAGAGTATTGCGAATCGAACGCCAAAAACGCTCATCCGTCAAAAAATCCTGAAAATGCTTCAGCCCGACAAACGGTGATTCTAGTAAGGGTTTGGCGATGCTGTAGTCCATAAATGCAATAATGAGCCAAAACATAGGGATATAACAAAAGATAAACATCCAGATGATTCCCGGGATAACCATGCTTTGCAATTGCCACTGCTTAAAAAGCGCTTTCATTTGTTCCGTTCTGTATTGGAACATTTTCCGTGCCCCCTTTCTATTTCATCGTATGAAAAAGCGTATAGGAAAAAAAGCCCATGATTATCGACCCTATCCCATTTTTTTAGATTTGTTTGACCAGCCGCAAAAATTAAGTATGCTGTGATTAAATGAAGGGAGTGTGCAAAGGATGAATAAACCTATATGGGAACAGAATTTCTTAGATAGAAATGCCGATTTGAAGCTATGGAATATCCGCCTTGGCAACGACTTATTAGATAATGAAGGTAATCCCATAGACCCAGGTTGGGGCAACGGAGAACAGCAGTATTACACGGATCATTCCAGCAATCTGTACATCGATGAATTTGGCTTAAACCTATGCGCACGCAGTGAATCCTATGGAAAGGATGGGCGCAATTTTGCATATACCTCGGCTCGTTTGGATACAAAGGACCATTTTTCCTTTTGCTATGGGAAGTTAGTTGTGCGTGCAAAGCTGCCGGTGGGGCAAGGGGTTTGGCCTGCCATCTGGTTGCTTCCGCAGGAACAGGCTTACGGACCTTGGCCAGCTTCCGGCGAGATTGATATCATGGAAGCCAAAGGCCGCTTGCCTCAGCAAATATCCGGAACACTGCACTACGGAAAGGATTGGGAACATCAAATCGTCGAGGAGTTCTCGCACCATTTTGAAAGCGGAACCATTAATGAATTCCATGATTATGCACTGGAATGGACCGCCAGTTCGATTCGATGGCTGGTAGACGGACATTGCTTTGCCGAGCGCTGCTTGGAGCCAGGGGTTATGCCCTTTAACGAGTCATTTTATCTGGTGCTGAACCTTGCAGTGGGCGGCTGGTATGACAATGTAGCGGTTGACGAGGCTGTACTGCCAGCGGTGATGACGGTTTCAGGGATATGGCTGTACCCATAATTAAGAATCTTTGTGAGGCTCTATTATCGATTTTCAATACCTACATCCCATCTGGTAGAATAGGGAAAACCATATTTCTCTATATTCTAGTAACTTGATTATAAGCTTGGGAGGTAGACCATGGACAAAGAACTAATCGCACAGCTGACACAGTGGCATGAAGATGATGAACACCAGAAGATTGTAGACACTCTGATGGAGATTCCTCCAGCGGACAGAGATTACGAGATGGTCAGCAGTCTGGCAAGAGCGTATAACAATTTGGAACGTTATGAAGAAGCCCTTGAACACTTCGCGAAGATTGCGGAACAAGGACAGAATGATTATCTGTGGCATTTTCGTGTGGGATATTCCTACTATTATTTGAATCGATATGAGGAAGCGGTGAGAGTGCTGGGTATTGCCCATGACCTCGATCCGGATGATGAGAATACGGCCATGTTTCTGAAATTCAGCCAGCGCAAGCTACGCAAAGAACAACACGCCGCAGCCAGACAGGCAATCAGAGAGCAACATAATGATTCGGGGACGACTGCAACTCCTTTTGAAGGGATGGACCTCTCCGAATTTTGGAAAGATAGCGATTATGCGCTAAAAGAATATGTTTCGGCCCCGCCTACGGATGAGCTGATTGCTTCTGTAGAAGAAGAACTGGGTTACAAGCTTCCTGCCTCTTATATCAGTCTGATGAAGCAGCACAATGGGGGAGTGCCTTATAATACTTGTTTTCCTACGGAGGATGCGACCTCATGGGCTGAGGATCATATTGCGATTACGGGCATTATGGGCATCGGACGTGAGAAAAGCTATTCACTCTGCGGCGATCTCGGCAGTCCGTTTATGATTGAGGAGTGGGGATACCCTGACATTGGCGTGGTAATTTGTGATTGCCCTTCGGCAGGTCATGATGTCGTGATGCTGGATTACCGGAATTGCGGGAAGGACGGTGAACCCGAGGTGATTCATGTGGATCAGGAAGATAATTATGAGATTACGTTTCTGGCCCCAGACTTCGAGACGTTTATACGTGGCCTGGTGAGTGATGAGGAATACGACACCTCTGAAGAAGATAAAGAGGAGGATTTGCGCAAAGTAGCCGTAGGCCAATTCTCACCATTGCTTGCGAAGCTGTGCAGCCATGTGTCTGAGGTGGATCAGCTTGAGCAGAAGATCCGTAAAGTATGTACCCGAATCGTTGAAGAGAAGGGACATTTCTCCTTTCATGCGGATGAGCTTTCTACTCTGATGTATGATGTGCAGTTCTGGCTATACACAAGCTCTTATCCAAATACAAGCCGTCAACAATATCTGGATGTATATGAAGAAATGATTGCTTTTGGCGGCGAGTTCGGCCAAGGCGGGTATGCTCCCGGCTGGATCAGCGATTGGCTGGATGGCCGAATACGGGAAGGACTGATCGTTCAGGAAAACGGGGTGCTTAGCTTCACAGATCAAGCCCGTTCTGAGGTCATTGCACGGCTGGAAGCGGAAGCTGCAAAATAGGAGACGTTGATTCGGGATTTATTTCCTCGCGGAACTCGATTGATCACGATAGTATTCAAGGGTCATCCCACAAGGGATGGCCCTTAAACTTGCCGTTTCAGACAGTGCACTCCGCATAATAAGCGAAAGAAAATTAAAGCGCTTACTCGTGAGTGTTTATATAAAAATGTAATTATTAACATTTTTCGACAACATTCACCTTACTTTTACATGGTAGTTATGATATATTCTGGGCGAATATGGATAACAAAAAAGAGAAAGGGGAATGAGTATGGAAGCGTTGGTGTGGACATCCAATCATAAGCTGGAGCTCTGCGAATGGGAAGAGCCGCAGATTGCAGCACCGGATGAAGTCAAGATCCGGATTGAGATGACAGGTGTATGTGGAACAGATTTAGCAGTCATAACTGGGAAAGAGGAGGGGGTTCCAGGGGTCATTCGGGGTCATGAGGCAGTAGGGACTGTAATCCAAATCGGCAGCAACGTTGACCGTGTTAAGGTAGGCGACCGAGTAGTTATCGATCCGAATCAAAGCTGTGATGAATGCTATTTTTGCTTGAAGAAACAGCCGCACCTCTGTACGGGCATCGATGGAAATGGGATGCCTATTGCGGGTTTGAATCGAAATGGGACATTCACTTTTTTTTACTCAACTGCACAAACGTTTGCACACCGTCTTCCCGATCATATGAGCTGGGAGACGGGGGTTTTGATTGAGCCGCTTGCCTGTGTACTGCACAATTTCAAAGAAGCCAATGTCACAGCAGACGACAAGGTACTTATTCTTGGATCGGGTCCAATGGGACTGTTAAGCCAAATTGTGAGCAAGTCGAAATCTGCGCTCACGGTAGCGACTGAAGTCAATCCCTATCGGCTAGCTTTTGCCAGAGAGATCTCAGATTTTGCTCTAACCCCTGCCCAATTAAATCAAGCTACCGTAGACAAAATCTGTGCGGGACATAAGTTTGATGTGATTATCGATACGGTGGGCACTCAACTCGAAATGGCGGAGAAGTGGATTGAACGTGGAGGCCGCATCGTTCCTTTTGGTATTAATGCGAAGTATCGCTACACCTTTTCCCCTACCAAATTCGTGCAGCATGCAATAAAAATTATAGCAGCAGGTGAATACCGCTACATGTTCGAGGAAGCTTTGCGGTTTGCCGCTGAAACTCCTGAAATGGAGAAACTAGTAACTAGAAAAGTTAAGCTCAGTCAGCATGAAGCAGCGATAGATGAGTTAATCGGCTATGAATTGAACTCTTTGAAGGTGGTTGGGAGTGAAACCGTAAAGACGGTTTTTGTTCCCTAAACGTAAGACTACAATCAATGAGAGGTGGCACTGTTGATGAGCAATGATAGCAAATTCAGATTAATTCAAGATTACTTGTCTACACAAAAGGCCAAAGAGGTAGAGCCAATTTGGATACCCGCAGTGTGGAATGAGTGCCAATATGAACGTGTTCTTTTAGAAAAAGAGGGTGAAATTTGTGTACACCCGTATGATTTTTTGACTGATCATTTGAATTATGTGGACAGGCTTTCGTGGAGATATCTGCTTAAGGAACGCATAAATCTGGACGATAGCGCGATCTATTCTTCGCTTATTCGCTATTCTACGGCTTGGGATTACAACCATGACGGAAAAATTGAATCGGGTACTTTTTTAAGATTCTTTATTCTTCTGCCTCTGCTAAAGAAAATGGGCATCAATATTCTGTACATGCTTCCAGTTAACCAGAACAGCAAGTTGAATCTGAAGGGGGATATTGGGTCCCCTTACGCAGTGCAATCGTTATTCCATTTGGACGAGAACCTGCACGATAGCCTATTGGATGATATGGAGGAGTTTACGATCCACGATGAGCTCAGCGCTCTGGTAGAGGCTTGTCATTTACTTGATATTAAGACTGTTGTTGATTTCATTCCCCGTGTGACGGCGAAAAACAGTGTGTTCATTACTGAGCATCCTGAATGGGTATATTGGATCAAAATGGACGAATTAGAAGGCTTTGCGCCGCCCGCGATTCCCCAGCTTGGATTTTTTGAGGAGTGTACGCCGGACAAATTGGAGACGGTCTACCGCAGCCAGGAGACAGCAGTATTTCTGCGGAAGTTCACGCCACCGCCCAATGAACTCCATCCAATTCTTTGGCAGCGCTTAAAGGAGAAAGCTGCTAAAACTGGAGATGAGCTATTAACTTTGGTGGAGCAAGAGATGGGGATAACGACTGCTCCAGCGCATTCGGATTGGATAAATGATGTGCAGCCGATTTGGACAGACATTACGTTCTTACGCCTCTACAAGGATTTCTCTCCGCAAGTGAGACATCTTATAAGTCCGGATCAGGCGCCATATGTCCTTTTTGATACGATTAAATGTAATGACTACCCGGGAGAGGAGCCGAATCTGGAGCTGTGGGATGTTCTGGAGGAGGCAGTACGGGTTAATCTCGAAAAATATGGGATTGACGGCTTCCGCATCGACATCGGACACGTGCTTCCTATTCCGTTGTTGACTCGTATTTTTGACACGATTAAAGAGATGAATCCAAATGCGATCTTAATCAGCGAAGATTTGTTCAATCGCAACCACAAGAAGGCGGCAAGCACCGGCTATAACATTATGCTTGGCAGTGGGTGGAACGTCATGACACAAATTACTAAAGACAATCTCGTTTCATTCTTAGAAGAGCTGCCTGAGTTGAATATTCATGTATTTGCTTGTGCAGAAACAGCAGATACTCCTCGGATCACCAGCCGTGGCGGTGTTGAGGTTGCTCGGATGATTGCGGTATTTAATCAATTTCTTCCGAACGCAATTCCATACGTGACGACGGGTTATGAAATGAATGAGGAGCAGCCGCTCAACTGTGGTCTTGGAGACAACACGAACGGAGAGGAGATTTCCCGAGCTTTTTTTAACGTCATGCAAATTAATTGGACCAATCCTACACCGATGCTGCCGCTGTTGGCGGAGCTAAGTGAAATCAAGAGAGATTGGCGCCACCTAGTGAAGCCGGAAAACTTTTTCGTGGCTCAATCCCCGGAAGGTATTGTTCTGTATGGGTATATGCAAGGGGATGAAACGCTGCTGTGCTGCTTTAACTTGAGTGCTGATGCTTTCTGTCAAGTTGATTTGAAGGTAGCCGTACCTGGCCGATGCCCAATGACGGTAACACTGGATAGTTCCTTAACGGGTAGCAGCGTAGGTCAGGCGTTCGAATGCTTGCTGCTTGCGCCTAATCAGGCTCTAGTGCTCGTAAACAATCATAGACAATTTAGGTAAGGGAGAGAGGCTGCAATGGAAAAGAACAATAAGGAAGTCGTGATATGGCATGAGTTTGATGGTCCGGGAGATACCTCGATTGAGGTGCTGGAGGGAATTTGTAAGCTGTATACTGAGCGCTTTGGGGTACAAATTACGCCACAAGTCATGAATATTACGGAGCTGACTGCGCGTCTGAACCAAATTAAGGACACCCAGCAAGGTCCGCATCTGGCGATGGTTCCTGCCGACATGTCCTCCTATGTTGAGAACGGTCTTTACTCCGAAGTGCCGGGCGGGCTATTTGACGATACGCTGACTGAGGGTGCTCTTTCAACGATGCAAATGAATGGTGTTCAGTATGGTATCCCGGTATTGCGGGGCAATCATCTGGTTGTGTATTACAACCCGTCGATTTACCCTAGTGCGCCGACGACATGGGACGTGTTCGAAGAGGCAGCAGAAAGGTTATCCGCCCAAGGTATCGTACCGATTGGAGCAGACTTACAGCAAGGCTATTGGTTTATTCCGTTCCTTACAGCTTTCGGCGGCTGGCCTGTACAGAATGGAAAGCCGAATATCGTCACCTCTGAAATGAAGCAGGCGCTTCAGTTTATTAGCGACAAGATGGATCAAGGCGTGCTCGTTAGTCTCGACGGCTCCACAGGACTGCTTGAGCAGTTCATTGACGGTAAGATCGGCGCCATTATTTGTGGCGAGTGGATTTATAACCATCTAGATAAGCATATGAACAATAGGCTTGCGGTTTGCCAGCTTCCGAGCATCGAAGGGCGGCAATCGTTTTCCATGTCTTCTTCTATTGGCCTGATCTACCCTAATCATTCATTAACGTCCGAGGAGCGGGAAGATATTTTATCATTCACGTGTTTTATGCTGAGTGACGAATGCCAATCGATGTGGACGCTGGGTGTACAGCGGATTCCGGCTCAGGAAGAGGTACTGAACCGTCTAGCTGCCTCTGCTGCGCCTAACAAAAAGATGATTTTATCGCTTCTAGATCACTCACGGCCGATGCCGACTTATCCCTTCATGATCCATGTATGGGAGGCGTTAAATGCAGGTCTTATCGAGCTGCCCTTGAGCAATCCTGAACAAGCATTGAACAAAATAGAACAGACTATTCAAGCCTCTTGGGGCGCATTTAAAAGCTAATTAGAGATGGGGAGAGCCAAATGAAAACAACGATATTCAGCCAAATTTCTATTGATGGAAAGCTCACTATGGGCGCTGGTAATTCGAGTAAAGAGCTTTTTTCTTTGTTTTCCAGTGAGGATATGGAATTTATTCATCTATTCCGGGGGAAGGTGCAGGGAATTATGGTCGGCAAAAATACAATTTTGACGGACAATCCCTTCCTTACTAATCGGTATGAGGAAAATAAAAATCCAATTCGTATCATTCCGACAACTACCTTGGATATTCCGCTAGATTGCAATGTACTCTCGGACCAAGGGAAGACGATTATTGTCACGACCGAGAAAGGACGGGATGAAGAAAAAATCAAACAGATCCGGCAAAGAGGGAAGGAGTGCCTTATCTGCGGCGAGGATAAAGTAGATTTTGTGGAGCTTGAACGTCAGTTGGAGGAGAACTATGGGATTACCAGTCTGATGGTCGAAGGCGGTGGATTCTTAAACTGGCATATTTTCAATCAGGATATCGTCGATGAGATTATTCTAATGCAGCTTCCAATCATCATAGGCGGCTCCACAAACATTACTTTAGTGGATGGAGACGGGTATCAGCAATTGAACTTTGCGAAAAAGTTCAAGGTTGTAGAAATTCAACCAAAAGATAACTACACGCTCATGCGCTACAAAAAGGTGATCTAACCTCACACTAAGTCATAGACTGCGAATGGCAATGAGTTCTGGAAAAATCGAGAATATGGGGGTTGTGAACGATACATGTCAGAGAAAGAAGATTTCTACAAAAGTGTGTATAAAATCGCTGTGCCCGTTACGCTTCAAAGCTTGCTGATGGCGTTGCTTAATTTGACGGATCAATTGATGGTTGGGCAGCTGGGAGATGTGGCAATTGCCTCGGTGGGGATGTCGACTAAAATATACGGGATCATCGCGGTTGTCTTGGCCGGTTTATCGACGGGTGTATCCATATATGCAGCCCAGTTTTGGGGAAATAAAGATTCCAAAAGCGTCTCTCAAGTACTGGGTCTCGGACTGATCACCGGCTTTGCGTTTTCATTCCTGTTCTCTGCGGCTGTCTTCATCGATTCGCCGCTCTTTCTGAGCCTGTTCACTACAGACGTGAATGTAATAGATGAGGGTTATATTTTTCTCCAGATAATGTCGATCGGTTTTGTACCTGTCATGCTCACGATGATGTATTCCGCGATTTTACGCAGTACTGGCCATGCCAAATGGCCGATGTATGTAAGTCTAATTGCAGTTGGCTTGAATATTATACTGAATTACGTACTTATTTACGGTCATTTCGGTGCTCCTGCGCTTGGTCTGAAGGGCGCTGCCATTGCTACTCTTATCTCTAGGGTCTTCGAATGCTTGTTGATCATTGGTGCCGTGTACCGGTATCGTTTACCGGGAGCTGTCGGGTTAAAGAACTTATTCAGCGTTCCTAAACCGCTCATTCGCAAGTTTTTTGGAACGACCTATCCGCTGCTACTGACTGAATTGATTTGGGTATTGGGTGAAACGGCATATGCGGTCATTTATAGCCGTATGGGGACGATGGAAATGACTGCAATGACCATTACCTTCCCACTTCAGGGTCTTTGCATTGGTTTATTATCGGGTCTGGCTAGTGCAGCAGGGGTAATGGTTGGCAACCGTTTGGGTGCGAATGAATCTGATATCGCACTCGATCATGCGAAAAGGTTCATTCGTCTAGGCATCATTATCTCTCTGATCGTCGGGGTTATCATTGCGGCAGGCTCGAAGCTGTATGTCTCTGCGTTCAATATCTCCGAGGACGCTAAACAAATGAGCATGTATATCGTTATCGTGTTTGCTGGATTTCTTTGGGTCAAAGTATCCAATATGATTATAGCCGGCGGTATTCTAAACAGCGGAGGAGACAGCAAGTTCGTATTCGGCATGGAGTCTACCGCAACGTGGCTGATAGGTGTCCCATCCGGGCTGTTGCTGTCATACATTTGGAAGCAACCTGTCTACCTTGTGTATCTCGTCATCTCGCTGGAGGAGGTTGTCCGCTTTGGCTTCGGCTACGCCCGGATTTACTCCCGTAAGTGGATGAGAAATTTAGTTAGTGATCTGGCTGAAAAAGCTATGTAATGTACGACCTGATTGGGTCGATGTGGAGTATTAACCCCCCTAAATTGGATATCTCTTCACTTAACAATGCAAAAGGTACTGCCTCAAGGTAGTGCCTTTTTCATTGATTTTTAAATATCCAGTTGGGTGGTTTACGATCCATATAGTATTATTTCAATTCAATCTGTCCTTGTTCGGTTCCCCAGAACCCAGTTTGGACATTTAAAAGAAAGCCAGTCATATCTTCTGGGATTTCAAATACTACATTGCCTGTTTGAGCCAATCCAGGATTGATTCCTTCATATAAAAAATAGTCTCCGGAAGTAGTAATCAACATGCCTTTGAGTAGTTTCTTGGTAAGTTTTTAATAGTATTAGTGCAGTGTTTGAATATTTCTCGGGAGCCGTAGATGAGAGGAAAATAAGCCGCACTCCATGAAAAGAGCGGCCTATTTCTTTTTACATTTACTTAGGTTGCTTACGTCTTCTGAGATAGGCCCAGATCACAAATACCGCTGCTAGAGCAATAATGGCGCTAATGGTGATAGACCTTGTTAGGTGATTATTATCGTCCGGATAATACGCGGAAGCAATGGTTTCATAAATCTAAAATAGTCTATGGACTGTTCAACAAATTTTGTGAGTGCTGCGGAGATGATTTTATAGGATCAGCTCCGCAAGACGATGAATGCCCTGCTCAATCGCTGCCTCATTTACTTTTGCAAACCCTAATACCCATCCTTTTCTTTTGCTATCCAAACAATAGGGTCCAAGAGGGTACACACGTATTCCATATTGTAGGGCTAACTTTGTCACAGCTTCCTCGTCGAATGTTTCCTCAGCTTCTAATAACATATGTAATCCAGTTTCTACTCCACTGAGCGTGAAGCGCTCCCCTAAACCGCTAGCCATAATAGCTTTTGCCATGACCTCGTGTCTTCGCCGGTACACATTTCTGACTCTTCGCATATGGCGCATAAAATGACCATTTTTAATGAAGTGGGTTAGTGTTAGCTGATCCATAATCGGAAGATGACGGTAAGTCAGCTCCTGCACCTTCGCTAGCTGAGCAATTGCCTCGACTGATCCAACAATAGCCGAAATACGAATGCCTGGTGCAATCATTTTAGAGAAACTCATGAGATACAAAGTATTATTAGATGCCTGACTAAACAGCGTTGGCAACGGCTCCCCGCGATATCGAAATTCACTATCATAATCGTCTTCAATGATCCAAAATCGTTCTTGAACGGCCTTATGCAGCAATTGTTGCCGGCGGGGCTCCGACATAACGACCCCTACTGCGCACTGGTGGGAAGGGGTGGCAAAGACCAGTTTGGATTGCGGGTGAATATGCTCAACCACTAGACCATACTCATCAACAGGAACGGGTACCACATTCATACGGCGGTATTTCATTGCCATCCAAGCAGCTGGGAACCCTGGATCTTCTACTGAGACAGTGTCCCCATCAGCTAAAAGTGACTGTGCGATTAAGTCAATACTATGCTGAGCTCCTGAGGTCAACAGAATCTGATTGGTTTGGACATGTATGCCCCGTTCAAGTGATAAATAACGCTGTATTTGCTCACGTAATGGTGTGTACCCGTAGCAGTTACCGTAAGCCCAGCTTGATAAATCCATTTCAGCGGATGCCTGGAGCAGCGATTGCCGCCAGTTTTTTTGAAATTGTTCGTCCAAATAGGGTTCATGGGGACTGAAATCAATATCTACTTCTAGCGGTTCTTTACCTCTGAACCAGTCATGTAATTGATCAACAGCTGAGTCTAGCAAGGAGAGTGAAGGAGGTGTGGGGCCCTCTGTTTCTATTTCCTTCGTTGATATAGCGACTTGCTTCCATGTACTAACTCGCGTCCCTCCCCGGCGGGAGGTAACTGTATAACCCCGACTTAACAATTCCTCATAGACGATCTGTATAGTTGAGCGGGAGACACCTACGATGTGCGCAAGTTCGCGGGTAGGAATCAGTAGTTCTCCTGGTGCCCAGACTCCGCTAGTAATATTATGGATCGCTTGATCAAGCAATTGCTGCCAGATCGGTCTCTTATCATTACGAATTACTTTCATCATCGTACATACCTCCAAATAGAAACTCCAATCATAAAAAGCTGATTATGGATTGCTCTAAACAGCAAATTATGGATATTTTAATGCAATCCATTCATTGATATACTACCGTAACAACGCAGGTATCCGCAATTTAAATAAAAGGAGAGATTCGATATGAATTCGGTTCGTTACAAGACCAGGGAATGCCTAGATCAAGAGAAGATTGAAAGGTTCCTTCACCAAACGAGATTAGGTTATCTGGGGTTGGTTGATGGGAACCTCCCTTATGTTGTGCCACTTAATTATGTATGGACTGAAGGGAAACTGTATATTCATGGGGCTGGAGATGGAAGACGTAATCAGGTCATGCGTGATAATCCGGAGGTATGTTTTACGGTATGTGAGGAATACGGAACTATTACAGATCCGGTACCAGCCAAAACGGATACAGCTTATATGAGCGTAATGATTTTTGGACAAGCAGAACCAATTTCAGATTTGGATGAAGCCACACACGTACTTCAGGAATTGATCAATAAATACGTACCGGGTTATTATAATCGCCCCTTGTCCAAGCAGCATGTGGAAAAGTATAGATCGGCTGTATTTGGCGGTCCGGTTCAAGTTTATCGGGTAATTCCGTATCATATCACGGCAAAAGAAAGTCCTATTGAAGCAGAAAAAATGTATAAAAGGGGCATGGGTACTGGACGAGATGTTTAGCCGCAAGATACCATTACAAATGGTGTTATGCTAACGAGGTCTTTGGCAGCCTTTATGTCCTAATCATATGGGGAGAGGGAGGCTTTTTAGAGGTACTATCTATCAAAGTAGGCCGCAATCCAATGAAGGAGGGCGGCCTACTTATTTTTACATTTATTTAGGTTGTTTACGTCTTCTGAGATAGGCCCAGAACACAAATACCGCTACTAGAGCAATAATGGCGCTAATGGTGATAGACCTTGTTAGATGATTATTATCGTCCGCATAATATGCGGAAGCAATGGTTCCCGACCCATCCTGCTCGTCATCGGAAGAATCGTTCTGCATCGTTTGTAACACATCAATTAAATGCCCGGGTGCTTGAGGCTCTGAAATATTGCTTAGTCCTTTTGTTTCTGCTGATGAGGCTTGTTGTGGGGCGATGATTAGTTCCTGATTGTCTTTCTTGAAGGCAGCTATATATTCGTCCCGCTCACGGATAAGTGTAGGCTCACTCACTTCACCCTCAGCTTCTAGTGAATGAATAGCATAGGCCAAAGTATTAGGATTTCCTCCAAACTCAGTAACTTGATAGGACCCGTTTGAATCCTTTTGAATGATCATTTTAGATTTGGGTATTCCGCCCGATAAAATAAGAAACTCCCAGTTGTCTTGGGGTGTGACCGTTTCAATCAGACTATCGGAAGCCGCCCTAAGCTTAGCGCCATCAATAAAATGAATCTGCATTCCTTGACCTACGGTAATTTCACTAATCTCTGCTTCATTGTTGTAACCATACCCTTCAGGATCTTTAGATAGCCCTTCTTTAATCAATGTTAATCCTTCTGTATTTGCAAAAGAAACAACATCTTCAGTTACGGTCTGAGCCCATACAGGTGAGAAAAAAGTCAGAAATAAAACGAATGAAGTTACAGTTAACAGCAGCGTTTTCTTAATGGGAAGCCCTCCTTAAATATATTTGTTGAAGCCATGAAGTCCCCATCTCCAGGTTCTATCGTAGCTGGAGCCACCTTTAACGTTGGTGTATAACATGGAGGTTTTTGTGCCCCCACTCGGGTTCATGTGTTGAATCCAATCATTTCCACTATATGTGTCGTACCCATAGATAACTACTGCGTGCCCGCCACCGGTAGCACTATTCCATTTCCAGCTTACATATATAGGACTGCCAACATTATCAATCTGGTTTTTTACATCGCTGTAAGATAGTGCTCCTGTATGATTCCAACTGGAGACACCATAATCATGAATGCCTTCTTGAACAGTTCCATAAGATTCACTCTCGTCTGTTGTACAGCCGGAGGTTCCCTTCACATGATCATAAAAAGAACATTGGCTTACAGAGATTCCGTAATATTGAAGTATGGTAACGCTAGTCGCAGCCCAGCACCAATTATTCTTAGCTTGTGTAGCTGTAGGGTAGCCAATTAAATTAGTCGCATATGCTTGGGAAACAAAAGAAAAAAGAAAGACTGAAACAAAGGTTCCAACAAGCATCAATCTCTTTTTTAAAGATAATTTCATGAATGGAATCAGCTCCTTATTATGGATTAATATTCCTTTTAATAACACTATTAAAATACCATATATTAACTTATGTGTAAAGTTTACATATTTTTCCGTTTTTATAATAGAGTCTACACATTTGATATGGAGAGGGGGATACTGATATGGATAAGAAAATATTGATGCTCGTAGGAATACGTGCTCCAATGATCCAAAGCAAGCCATTCATAACAAAAGCCACTCCGCTAAGGAATGGCTTTTCTTCATTTACTCTGCAATTACTAGTTACAACTGAGGTTCTTCCTTGCTAACTAGGTTTGCTTTCTTTTCAATCATGAGCTTGTTTTTCGTGGGCATAAATAAGGTTATAACAAATGCGGCAATGGATAAAATCATCATGAAGTAGTAGGCGTCACTTGCCCCAAGAATTGATGTAAGGGATTTAAGAATCTCAGGAGTAGTGGAGGGATTGTTGAGCATCACTGTAGTTGCATGACTTGTTGCCTGCACTGTATAAATTGTAATTACGACAGCAGTACCAATGGCCCCGGCAATTTGGCGAACGGTATTGTTCACAGCTGTACCATGAGTGCCAAGTTGTTTGGGCAACGCATTTAGTCCGGCTGTATTGAGTGGCATAGTAATGAAGCTTAATCCAATTCGCAGGCCAATGGTACGAATCATTAGATACGTATACGTAGTTGATTCAGATAAATCTGTTACCGCCCACATAGATGGAATAATAAACAATAGACCAATGATGAACAGCGGCTTCGCACCGAAACGGTCGTATAGTTTACCGGTGACGGGTGACATGAACGCATTTACGAGTGCGCCCGGCAACAATAGTAGTCCTGCATCAAATGCTGTAAACCCGCGGCCATTCTGCAGATAAATAGGCAATAAGATCATATCTGCGTACATCATCATCGTGATTAATACGTTAATAAGAGACGTCATCGTAAACACTTTATTTTTGAAGACCGACAGGTTTAGCAGCGGATCATCCGATTTGATTTGTCGAAGACAGAATACGGCTGTTACCACGACCCCAATCCCTAAGGTCAGGATCACGATTACATCATCCCAGCCTTTACTGCCTGCACTACTGAAGCCGTATAAAATTAAGCCAAATCCGACGGTTGATAAAAGAACACTTATGACATCAAGCTTCGACTTAGACGTCTCAGATACATTCACTAAATACTTGAGTGCCAACGCTATAACAATGAGGACAAGTGGAATAAGCCCGATAAATAACCAGCGCCAAGAGTGGTATTCGACAACAAATCCCGCCAGTGTTGGCCCAATAGCCGGAGCGAATATCATCGCCAGTCCAAGCAGTCCCATAGCGCTGCCACGTTTTTCAACGGGGAAGATCGCCAGCACAACACTCATCATGAGCGGCATTATAATGCCAGCACCGGCAGCTTGGATCATTCGTCCGATTAAGAGTAGACTAAAGCTCGGCGCTGCTGCACAAATTATAGAACCGATTAATAAAAATGACATGGCACTTATAAATAATTGCCGTGTTGTAAAACGTTTCATTAAATAGGCCGTAATCGGAATCAAAATCCCGTTGATCAGCATAAATCCTGTTGAAATCCATTGTACGGTTGTTGCCGTGACATCAAATACATCCATCAGACTACTTAAGGCGACATTTAAAAGCGTCTGATTGAGTGTGGATAAGAAACAACCAAAGATTAAGATGGTTAGTAAGATCCCTTTATTTATTTTCTTAATGTCTTCTTGCATGTTGCAGTCCTCTCTTCATTGCTTTTTCGACATAGTGTCAATAAAATAAATCATATCAGGATTTAAATAGTATTCCTATTTGCAATTTTATTGAAAATGTCGACTAATCGACAGAATAGGCAAATTAGTTGATGAAAGGCCATTTAAACGATAATAGAGGGATGAAATGACTGAACATAAAAGAGTTGACCCACGAGCCATTCGCTCAAAAAAGATGCTGAAAAACGCTGTTTTTTCATTATTGGCCGACAATGTGGAGATTTCGCAATTGACCGTCCAAAAAATCGCCAACCGCGCGGAACTAAATCGTGCAACGTTTTATTTGCATTATGAGGATATTAACGATTTATTGCGCCAGATCGTACATGAAATCTTCGATGACCTGTCCATGAAGGTTGAACCGCTATTACAAATGAAGAGCAACAACGAACAGGAGCAGCTGGTCACCTTTTTAAATTATTTTTTTGAATACCGGAAAGTTTTTGCTGTATTGATTGAGCATAAAGGCTTCAAAAAACACTTGACCAACCTGTTAAAAAGTACTGTCGAAAAACGAAGAAACGCGAGGAACATTGACCTTACTAAGGAGGTAGTCTCCGTTGATATTATTGCAGCCTCACTACTGGGGATTATTATGTGGTGGATTAAGGATGGCAACCAATATAGCGCTGAATACATAGCGGGGCAAATTACCTTGATGTATAAAAGAAGGTATTTATAAGGGCTTTTATGATATATTCAAGTAAAGTTTGAGTCCCTAGCCAATAATCTAAAAAGGAAGTGCGAACAATGGATTTAGAAACGGTCATGCAAGAGCTTGAAGCTCTCGGCAAGGAACGCACCAAGAAAATATATCTATCCAATGGCGCGCACGAACCGCTTTTTGGTGTGGCCACAGGCCAGATGAAGCCCATCTTCAGAAAAATAAAACATAATCAACCCTTGGCCGAGCAGCTTTATGCTACGGGAAATTACGACGCTATGTATTTTGCCGGAGTGATCGCGGAGCCTAAAGCAATGACCGAGTCGGATTTTGAGCGGTGGATTGCTGGGGCTTATTTCTATATGCTATCGGACTTTGTGGTGGCAGTAACGTTGGCGGAGACGGATATTGCGCAAGAGGTTTCTGATAAATGGATTGCAAGTGAGATAGAGCTGAAAATGTCGGCGGGCTGGAACTGTTACTGCTGGCTGCTCGGAAATCGCCCGGACAGTGAATTTTCCGCAGAAAAATTGGCCGCTATGTTGGAGCTTGCAAAAAACACTATTCATGATGCTCCTGAGCGAACGAAATACGCAATGAACAATTTCATCTACACTGTGGGCGTATCCTATCTGCCGCTTCATGATAAAGCGGTTGAGATTGCAAAGGAAGTTGGCCCGGTGGAAATCCATACCGGTAGTGCAAAAAGCAAGATTTTGAATGCTTCAATTAATATTCAAAAGGCAGTTGATAAATCGCAGCTCGGCTTCAAACGAAAACATGTAAGGTGTTAGTCAATCATGGACATCAATGACCTTATTGCTGTATGGAATCACGCGAATTGCAAAGTAGTTGATATTCGTCGGATGACCCTTAGACCTGGCGAATCTATACCTTCCTATTACGTCCCCTCAAGGCTGTTTCTTATGTCGATTCACGGTAATGCTACAGTTAACCTGGGAAGCCAAGTTCACCGTTTACAGCGCTTTACAGTGCTTCATGTAGGCAAAGGAACTGTGCTCAACATTGACGCAGGCAGCGAGGGGCTGGATTACTATAGCATTTATTATAAAGTGAGTATGCATCCCTCACTACCCTTAGAGATTGCTACGCTATACGAGGGCGCTAAATCCTTTGATCATTCGTACAGCATGACGCCTGACAATTCGGTAGCGCTGTATCGCATAGTGAGCGAGATGTTTAAGGAGTGGGAGAAGCCGCAGCCGCTTGCGCGGTTGCATGTTCGAACTTTACTCCATCAGTTTGTGTATGAGCTATTTCATCAAATGTCGGTGCAAGGGGTTAATACGACTAAGCGTGATCTGGCCGCCCGGATCGCCGACATTATCCATGAACATTATACGGATAACATTACGCTGGAATCATTATCGGAAAGCCTGAACTATAGCGTCCCCCATTTATCTTCCTACTTCAAAATCCGTACTGGACTTAGCCCGATTGATTACTTAATTAAGGTGCGCATCGAAAAAGCGGTGGCACTGCTGCTGGAAACAGATGCTACGCTGAAGGAAATTGCAGTGGGTGTCGGTTATCAAGACCCTAGTTATTTGGGCAGGCTGTTCAAAAAGTATAAGGGTGTTTCCCCGATTAGCTATAGAGAATTGCATTCCAGAAAGAACAAACTAGAAGATAGTCCTGCCACAAACATAGAATCCTCCATTGTTGCCCTTGAATCATTTGACTATACTGATTATATTGATAACGATTATCAGTATCATTTTGATCAAGAGGGAGATTCATTCATGTTTAAACATTCAAGGCCTACGCTGGCATCGGTATTGCTGTTAAGCTTCATTTTGGTACTGAGCGCATGTGGTACAAACGGTGCTACGGAGAATGCTGCCTCACAGCAGCCGAAGACCAAAATCGTTAAAACGGTTAACGGTGAGGTGGAGATCCCCCTTCATCCCAAAAGAATTGTTGCAGGTGAATATCTCGGTAGCTTAATTGCGCTTGGCATTACACCCATCGGAACCTCCGAACATCATATTAAAAATCCATATTTTCAGGAGTATTTGAAAGACGTTGAGAATATAGGGGACGGAAATGGAAATGTAGAGAAAATTCTGTCGCTTAATCCCGATTTGATTATTATGGATGATTTCTATCCTGAGCTAAATGAGCAGATGTCAAAAATCGCACCTACGGTCGTTATTCCATACGCTTCCTTAAAAACGGTACATGAGGAAGTGGCTTATTTCGGTGAGCTGCTTAGTGAAGAAGATAAGGCCAAAACCTGGCTTGCAGACTATGACAGCCGTATGGCCAATGCCAAGGAGAGCGTATTGAAGGTTGTGCCAGCAGATAGCACATTTTCCATTATTGAATGGTCTGAAAACAGCTTGATGGCCGTTGGAACAGACTTCGGCAAAGGTGGACAACCAATCTATAATGGATTGGGATTTAAGCCTCCTGCGGATATCGCCGCCGAAATGGCCGACCCGGGCTGGGCTTCATTCTCTGCTGAGGTCTTACCAAAGTATGCCGGTGACTATATTATTCTTACCTCCGACTCGAAAAAGCTGGATGAACTTAAAGCCGACCCGATCTGGGGCGCACTGCCAGCAGTCAAAAATGATCACGTATTTCTTTGGACAAGCGATCGCTCCGGCTACTGGGACCCGATAGCTATTCTGAGTCAGACAGAAGAGTTGGCGGCTTGGCTGACAAGCCACTAATAGAGTGTGTTTCAAAACATAAAGGGGCTGTCTCAGGAGTAGAATTCTACAATGAGATAGCCCTTTTTTCATATTAACCATCAGCCAATCTTGATCTGTTGGTTGCGATGTTTCCGAAGCAATGCGTGATATTCGCGTATTTCGCAGTTGAAATAAAGCGGTAATTAATGTTATTGACAAAATATTTGACAATGATTAGTATTGAAAAATATTAAAAATGAAGTTAGCGGCATAACAATTAAATAATTCGCAAGCTATGATTGCTATGGATCACACTATAGCAGGAGCAGCTTCTGGAGAGACCGTGGGGGATTCCCCCGGCGCCGAAGGGTTCACAATCTCAGGCAAAAGGACAGAAGAGTACTAGATAATTCATTTGTTATTCTGATCATCGTCAGAATAAAGGAATGTATTTTATTTATTATTCTTAGACCTAAGAGATTGGAGCGTATCCAATCTCTTTTTTGTTATCATTTTTACTTGTACATTTTTTCACATAAGGGGGAGTTTGAAATGGCAGCACAAGAATTAAAGAGAGATTTAGAGAATCGGCATGTTCAGCTCATTGCGATTGGTGGAACCATCGGTACCGGATTATTTTTAGGATCAGGTAAAGCTATACAGCTGGCAGGACCATCGATCATTTTTGCTTATTTAATCGTGGGTATCGCTATTTTTTTTGTGATGAGGGCATTAGGAGAACTTCTGTTGTCTAAAGCAGGTTATCAATCTTTTACAGACATTGCCGAAGACTATCTTGGACCGCGGGCGGCGTTTGTAACCGGATGGACCTATTGGTTTTGTTGGATCATGACGGCTATGGCCGATATTATAGCTGTTGGGGTCTATGTACAATATTGGTTTGATATCCCGCAATGGATACCCGCAGTCATTTGTTTAATTATTTTATTAGGACTCAATTTATTAACGGTAAAAAGCTTTGGCGAATTGGAATTTTGGTTTGCTTTAATTAAGGTAATCACTATTCTCGCATTGATTGCTATCGGGGTAGTCTTACTGGTGATTGGATTCAAAACAACTACCGGAACCGTTGCGCTCAGTAATATTTGGGCACATGGGGGAGTATTTCCAAACGGCATTTCAGGGTTCCTACTTTCATTTCAAATGGTTGTGTTTGCTTTTGTGGGTGTGGAATTGGTTGGCGTATCGGCAGCAGAGACCTCCAATCCAGAAAAAACTATCCCATCGGCGATTAATAAAATACCTTTACGAATTCTATTTTTCTACGTGGGTGCTATTATTGCCTTATTATGCATCAATGCTTGGACAGAACTAAACCCGGCAGAAAGTCCTTTTGTTAAAACATTTAGTTTAGTGGGGATTCCGATTGCCGCGGGGGTTATTAACTTCGTTGTATTAACTTCAGCTGCGTCCGCTTGTAATAGCGGGATGTTCTCAACAAGCCGGATTCTATACAATCTAAGCAGAAATGACCAGGCTCCAGCCAACTTTGCAAAGCTTAATAAAAATCATGTACCAAGTAATGCTTTATTCATATCCACGCTTGTCTTATCTGTAGGCGCTTTGTTGAGTAAGCTGATTCCGGAGACGGCTTTTGGCATCGTGACAACAATTAGTGCCATTTGTTTCATCTGGGTTTGGGGCGTCGTTCTAATTTGCCATTTGCGATATAAAAAGACGAAGCCGGAATTGCAGGCCAAATCAAAATTCAAAGCACCGTTTACACCCTTTGTGAATTATGTTGTTCTAGCTTTGTTTGCAATCATACTCATAATTATGCTATTTGCTGATGAAACTCGTCCGGCCTTATTGTTGACGCCTTTATGGTTTATATTATTATTTGTTTTGTATTCGATAAATAGAAGAAAGAGGGAAAGAATAACGCCTGATCCAAGAGCACGTCTCGAAGGTATTCGGACTAACACGGAGATCCGGCATGATTAGTCGATGAGGGTGCTTGCTGATATTACAGTTGGATAGGCAGACATAGAAATCCACCACCGCATACGGTGGTGGATTTTCTCATTAATGTGGTCGATGCTCTAGAGCGTCTTTCCCAATGTACGCATAAAAGCTTCTATATTGTCGGTTAGAAATCCACTATTCTTAAATCCTGCTTGGGTAATCATATCCTTGATATCTCCCACAAACCCACTCAGGCTGGCAGTGGAAGCATTTTGGAATCTGT
This sequence comes from Paenibacillus sp. FSL H7-0943, assembly GCF_037963265.1. Classification (NCBI taxonomy): domain Bacteria; kingdom Bacillati; phylum Bacillota; class Bacilli; order Caryophanales; family Paenibacillaceae; genus Paenibacillus; species Paenibacillus sp. FSL H7-0943. Next base: position 6,792,659 of record NZ_CP150148.1, on the reverse strand, counting down.
TCTCACTGGGGATATTGCCAATTTGTTTTGTTAAATCCTCTTTGTATTCCTGTATCCAATCCTTACGAGTTGCTGCATTTTTGGCGAAGCTTAGTAAGATGCTACTCCAGTCTTTCCCGTTCGCAACAGCTTCCTGTAGCTTTTCCAGCGTTTTTGGCTCAAATTTCTTCATCATATAGTTTAAATCCATATAATCATCTGGAGCTCCAACCGGTCTTTGCGGCGGTGTATCGTATTGGATTTGTTTCGTTTCAGGATCTATCGTTCTTGTCGTGGAGATTGCTCCGATCTGACGGATCGTATTCATAAATTCTGCCGCTTTATCATCCTTCATGTGATTGTCTGCGACATACTTCGCTTGAGTCAGTCCCAATTCTAATAACGCTGATCTTTCCTCTTCTCCGGTTACGTCTGTAATGAAGTTGGATTGAATGATGCCGTAGACAGCTTCCTTCACTTCTGAGGGTTGATCTGCCAGCAGGCGAGTTAGCGAATCGTTGATTTGGGCAGTTCCGAAATAGGTAGCCGAATGATTTACAATATCCGATGCTGCCAACTGTCTGGAAGCCGAACTGATTTCCACAGTGTCGGTCTCATGCGACAGTTCGGGTATTGTGCCATTGACTAAGGACGGTTTATCCGCGAGCTTTTTCGAACTTATGTATGCATTTAAATCAAGCTGGGTTGAGCTTTGAATCTTCATCATTAACGCACCCCTATCCGGTTTATTTATTCCATTTATTCTCTTCTATCCATAATATCGGGATATTCTTCCATGTTTTTTAATCAGTCTAAAATTATCCTCTATTTAAAATCAACTTTGATTTGTGCTATCTCACTATTCGTGCCAATTCGTAATGGCGGTCCCCAAGTCCCTGCACCAGATGTAACGATGACGTGAGGGCTGTTAGAATTCTTCTGATAGTGGCCATAATCTACTGTAAACATAGCATTGGTGATCAGATTTGCAGGGAATACTTGTCCTTGATGCGTATGTCCGCTAAGTATCAAATCAACGTCATCTGTGTATTCAATCCTATTGGTTGGTTGATGATCCATTACGATAACGGGCAAATTTGTATCAATGTCACTCATCACTTCTGAAGTAATTGCTCGGGGGTTCCCTTGATTACCAATCGGTGATGAATCCCTTCTGCCAACAACAACGAATTGATTATCAATAACGACATGCTCATCATTTAGAAGTTTGATATTACTCTTATCTATAAAGTTCACGATCTCATCGTATGAGCGTCCTGCATCATGGTTACCTAAACAAGCATAAACTCCATAGGTTGACTGAATAGTACTTAATAACTCTATTCCTTTGGAAGGGTTAGAGAGCGCATAGTAGTTACCATTAAATATATCTCCTGTCATCAACACTATATCCGGCTGTAGTCCATTAATACGATCAACAACGTCTTCAATAAACTTTACATCATTTACGTAGCCTAAATGTAAGTCGCTGATCAGGACGATATTTAACTGATCTAATGAAGTGTTTTTATGTATTTGGAGCGGATAGGTGGCTTCTTTTAAATGATTTGCATTATAAATCCCATAGGACACCAATCCTATGACTAGAATTAATACTATGGACCTTGTATGAAGAATAACACGTGCTGGTATAGGAGAAGGGAGGACCTTGATCCATTTACTAATTAGTAAGATTACATCTGAAAGGATCAAAAGCAAGAACAAATAGAAGTAGATACCCATCCAATAGTCCCCGAATTGACCAATAAAATTAACAATATTTGAATCGGTCGTCATAGCTGAAGAAGACAATAGTAAATTAATAATGATTGATAACGCACATAAGCTGTAGATGACTCCATATATGATCCCGTTTATATGTGAAAATATATGTTGTAACCATTTAAAAATCTTTCTCGCAATGTAATAGTTAGTTGCCGCGTACATAGCGAATATAAATAAAAATGCAAATACCATAGGGTACACCATCCTAATGCTTTAGATATCAGAACTAAAGTGAATACAATAATTATAGCAATAATTACTAGTTTCAGAAATTAAATGGGGTATTGAGTTTACTGGTTTTTTCAGTTATTGTTTATTACTATTTCAGCTGATATAATTCTTATTTCGACAATCAATTTAAAAGTGGTGAATTCATGAGAGAGTTCTACAGTCGGGTGAATCGAAAAACCTATTACATATTAATGTTAATGATCATCGTTCTTATGATGTCTGGATTAATACTATCTACTCTAGAGTTAGATGGAATTGATTTTGGTTATATCATTCATTTTTTATGTGTGGCGTTTCTAACGGTTTGTTTATGGATTTACCCTAAGCATGAGACACATACTTTTAGAAAGATTATCATTCTATTTGGATTTGCGTATTTCTATACGCTATTCTTTTTATACCCTCAAACTTGGACTACCTATATCCTCATTTGTCTTATTCCTGCACTCTCTATTCTATTTTTTGATTTAAAATTGTTCTATTTTTCCTTCATTATAAATGGAATACTGATGGTAATTACATTTGGCTATATCCTCTTGATTGATAGAGGGGATCTATATACATATTTACATTATGATATTCTAGGGAATTTCATTAATATAATAGCGGTTCAAGTGTTATTATTTTTCATTTTTCAAATATCATTTAAACGGATGAAAAAACAGCAGCTTTATTATGAACAATTACAGCAATCTGAGCGCTTAAAGATGGTTGGACAATTAACTGCTGCCGTTGCGCATGAAATTAGAAATCCAGTGACAGTGGTTAGAGGTTTTTTGCAGTTTTTTGATGAGGATCCTTCATTTGATGATCCTATGAAAAGAAAATTTAAATTAATGATTGATGAATTGAACACAGTAGAACAGATTATCTCGCAATTTCTAACCCTTTCAAAGCCAAATGGAGAACAAAAACTTGAAAAAGTAGATGTGAAGGATGTTATTGAGAGTGTCACAGGATTGCTACATTCCTATGCAATGTTATCTGATAATCAAATTGTTACCTATGTAGAAGAAGACTGCAAGATCTCTATTAATAAAATTGAATTTAAGCAGCTGCTTATTAATATAATAAAAAATGCTTTAGAGGCTTCGGATGTTGGTAAATCTGTCTCTATTATGGCGAATAGGAACAATAATTTTATTGAGATAACAATCATCGATGAAGGAAGCGGGATGTCGGAAGCTGAGGTTAAGTCGCTAGGGACTCCTTTTTATTCATTAAAAAGTAATGGAACAGGCTTAGGATTAATGATTTGCTTTAATATCGTAGAAAAGTACGGCGGGGAAATTTATTATAGTAGTTCTGTAGGTAAAGGGACAACAGCTACTATCCGCTTTTTAGCTATAAATGACCAGTAAAACGGAACATTCTTTCCATTGAAAGAAGGGGATTACCTCAAGCCTTCGGCCGGAGAGGTAATCCCCTTTCCTAGTAAATATGTTTATATTTGCTGCGCTAAAGGTTACTTCAGAGGGATTTTAATCTCCAATTGCTTGTTGTAATTTTTAACTACATTGCCTTTGGCATCTACTTTATAAGCCCCGGTGTTGCCTTTTTCAAATACGGCTTGATACGGTCTGATAATCAGATATTCTGCCGCTGAGCTAGGTGCTTCGAACAATAAATCTTCAGAAACCGTATTTTGAGTTGCTGCAACAGAATCCCTTGCAATAAATTCTAATTCATTTCCCAGATTATCATAAATGTCATATCCTAAAGCCTGTGCTTGGGTGGCAACCCCTTTAACCGCTAAAGCGATACGCACAGAAGTCTCTCCTGCAGCAACACGGGTGGTTTTGATTTCAAATTGGTTGTCTTTCTTTATAGCAGGCAGCTGAATGTTACGCACTAATCCTGCTTGCTTGAGAGAAAATTTAAGTACATACGGTTCATCGATTCCGTTAAGCTTCACATGGATACTCAATTCAGAGGAAGCCAGGTTTGCCTTTTGTTGCTCAGTTAACCATCCGGTCTGCAATACAACAACCGCCTTGTTGGCATCACCGTCACTGATCCAGCGTGGTGTTTTTAAATCAATGCCTCCTGGTTGAGTGAGCTTAGCGTCAATTCCCACAATAGTACCTTCTGCAAGATAGGGCTCACCTTTATCATTTAAAGTTACTCCTGCGAGCATTCCTGAAAATAGCGATCCCTCACGGCTCAGGTCGATCTTAATATAGTTACCATCAAACTGCGCACTGCCCTTTAAAGTAAGCTGATCGTGTGAATCGGCCACTTTTGTTGTATTCAGGGAAGCTTCAACAGCGGGTTGAGCACTGGATGCTTGGGTTAAAGCTGGCATTCCCAACGCTCCTAGGCATACAGCAGCACTTAAAATTACAGACATCTTCTTAGTCATTTTTTTCATGATATTATCAAGCTCCTTAATTTTTATTTAACTAGCACGTTTATCTCTAGACCGTCAATATAATGCTTCACTGGGTTTCCAGAACTGTCTGTTTTAAATGCTCCATTCTTACTTTGTGGGTTCTCAAACTCATAAAGATAGCCACGGATTGTGAGCATATTAGGGTGTTTCTCAAATGGCTCAGTAAGCAAATCGACATTAAGTGACCTATTGGAAGTCGAGAGGACTTTCTGTGAAATATCTTTCAGCACCTGTCCTTGTTGATCCTTTACTTCAAAGCCCACTAAACTCAATGCTGTATGATCTTCGTCTGTATCCTGTTCCAGCATGAGCGACAGGCGTGTCGTTAATGGACTATATTCCAGCTTTTTCAGGATCAAACTCCATCCTCCAACTTGTGCGCGTATGTCAGGTGTGGAAATTTTATTAATCGTAGCCTTCCGCGCAGGAATTTGGAGAACAAACGGTTCATCCATACCGTTTAAGCCAAGGGTTACAGTCAATACAAATCGATCAGGAAAAGGTTTGTTGGAGATTCCGGAATTCGAGGAATCCACTAGTCTAAAAATAGCTGTGTTGCTTTCCGCACCTTCTATCCAGCTTAGAAACGGCATAGCTTTCCAGAGACCATCAGAAAATTGCTCCAGGGAAGCGCCGTCGATCAATACTTCTGCAGAGGTTATTGCACCTTTCGCTAAAAAAGGCTTCCCATCCGCTCCAATCGTTACTCCGGCTAGCTTACCTTCCAGTTTTTCTCCCTCACGCTTCACCGAGAATGCCAACCGGCTGCCATCAAATACAGCCTCTTCGGCAGACAAGGTGATCCCTTCATGCGTATCACTACTGTTTAGACGGGAAGTCAGTCCCAGACGCTGGGCCGCTTGTAACCCTATATCATCTGCCCGTTCAAAAATACCGCCTATCAAGGGAAGCTGCTTGAGCGCATTGGCCAACGTAGGCGGATAGATAGCCGTTAGCATAACACTTAACAATATCGCCGCAGTCACAGCAGCTGTGATTTTTGGATATATCCGCTTTTTCTTTTCCTTTTCCACAGGATCCTGGACAATGGTGGCCAGCGATGCATAAATCGAATCCTGCCGTGATCGTAGTAAAGGAGGAAGCTCCTGTATATTAGCTTTCCCTAGCTCCCTGATCTGCTTTTCTAAATTGTTATTATTCATTAGCAAGACCCTCCTCCCGCACAGGATGTATCTGTTTGGACAACAATCTCCGTGCGCGATGAAGTCGTGCCCTGACCGCTCCCTCGGAGATGTCGAGCACATCTGCAATCTGCTTAATGGATAAATCGTCATAATAAAAAAGCACGATAGCAAGCCGCAGGGATTCGTCCAACTGATTAATGAAGCTTTGCAGGTCTACGTTGCCTGAATCTTCAAAATGCACATAGGAAACGACCGGTTCCTCGGGAATTTCCGCCACAGCTATAGTTCGTTCTCGCATACGAAGTAACTGATTGCATTCATTAATCAGGATGCGTATAACCCAGGTTTTAAAAAACTTAGGCTGTTTAAGGTTGGCCAACCCTTTATACACCTTCAGTGTTGTTTCCTGAAGAGCATCCGCGCAATCTTCATCTTTTAGCAGAATGGTTTTGGCTAATCTGTACAACTGGGATTCCAGTTGCCTGAAAAGACGGGTAAACGCCTCGTGGTCGCCTTTCTGCGCTTTTTTGATATCCAGTTCGTTTTCCAGCAAATGATTTTTCCTCCTTGAGGGCCCTCTGTATGATTAGATGGAGAAGACATCCAAAAAGTTATATTTAGGATAAAATTCATTCTCCTACACAAATCACTTACCTCGGTAGTAGTATAAAATCCATGCAATTCATTGTTTTTGGCAAAGATGGAGAGGTTAATAGAAAGGGGGGGACTTCAAGTGGATAAACTGAAATAAATTCAGGAATTACCACCTTATCAGAAGAGAAGTAGTGGGGTAATCCTGAATTAAAAAGTGTATACATATACCTTGGTACGCAGTGTGTCCGTGCATGTTATGGTACGGACAGGCTGCATGCCTGGAAGGGCAAAACAAATGCTAATGACCACCGCGCCCGGCAGGAGCTCACGCTTGAACTTGTCCCCCAGCCGTTTCATCGCTCCGGGAAATAAGTAACAAAGAACAATATCCGCATGCTCGTAAGAGCTGCTATAAATATCCCCACGTACATAACGAAGCCTTCCGCGGAGCAGATTCTGGCCTTCGTCTGCTCGCAGCATACGTGTGCCGAACCTAGCAAGCAGCTGGGATGTCCACAAGGGAATACTGGAATTTTCAATGCCTGTCAGCCTTTTGCCTGGACATTGGCGAATAACATCCATGCCAAGTGTTCCCCAACCCGATCCCGCCTCCACAATGCTGCTATATCCCGAAATCCGATTCACCTCAACGGCAACAGCCGAGCGTACAGATTTTGACGTAGGCATCGGCGATATCCCGTTCCTCCAGCTCACCAGCACAATCGACACCATGGATAACAAGGCTGCGAAGGCGATGAGCCAAGCGATGACTTGAATCACGATCAATACTATCATTCCTTCTTCATCTGCTAGAAGCAGGATTCAATTCTCTTACTTTCTCCCAGCATTTCGTTTATTAACTTCATATTGATAAAGATCCTGAATTTCCTTGCTTTCAATATCTTGACCTACATAAAAAATCAGAGTGGGATCATTTGCTGGATGGGCATAAGAAAGATAAGTGCGATGTATAAAATCAAAGTCCATCTTACCCAGCTGGAAATCGATTTGATATTTATCTTCTAAATAGACTTCAAATTGCTTTTTTAAAGCCAGAGACTTCCACGGAAGTCCAAAGAATAAAAAGTAGACTCCTATAAGAAATATCAAAAAAATTAAGAGGAAAAGCGACTTTTTACTGAGAATGGTATGTTTTATAATTCATAACCCTCCCTAGCGTTTATTCTACATGAACTTTGCTGGACATATCAAAATCAACCTCTTCAAGAAATTCGATAACTTCTCCATTGGGACTGTGAATGATCGCGTTTTTAATTAGAAGAGGCGGTTCGCCCAGAGACAGAGAATCCGGTGCTATAAAAGCCTTGGCCCCATGTGCAAGGGCTTTTTGATACATCTCCTCTACATTATCTACATAGAAGGCAAGATGTAATAACGCTCCGTGCGCTATATCTTCATCAGACAAGGCTTTTTTTCCTTGAGCGGCGATGACTGCATCATTATCAAAAATCTCAATGCAGGTTCTGCGGTCAGGTGAAATCAGCATGGAGGCTTCTTTGATCTGAAAGGATGGCAGACTCCAATGATGACCTAGCTTGAATCCTAAAACGTCAATATAGAATGAAATAGTTGCTTTATAGTCTTTGGCTTGAATTGCTACATGTGCAAGGCCTTTTACACTCATTTATAATCGCTCCCAACTTTAATATATACTTATTATAGTTGTATTAAAATATGAGATATATATATAAGATAAGTGTTTTGTAGTAATATGGTTATTAAATTTAAGGTATTATAGCGAAATAAGTTTATTTTATAAAATGGGTTTAGGAGGCGCTTGCTATGGAACAACTTGTGGATGACATTGATAAAAAGATTATGCAATTACTTCAGTACAATGCCCGAATGTCCATTTCACAAATCAGTAAAGAGGTTTCGATGTCACAACCCTCTGTTAAAGAACGAATGATCAAGCTGGAGGAAAGGAATATCATTTCTGGGTATCATACAGCTTTTAATCTACGAGATCTGGATCGGGGCACAACTACGTTTATTCTATTAAAAACAGAACATTGCCAAGAGATTACGGATTTTTGCAAATATGCTATGGAAGTTACCGATTTATATCGGATTAGCGGAGAATATAATTACCTCATAAAGGTGCAAACCGCGTCGATTGAGGAGTTAGCTGAATTCCAAGACAACCTTATAAAGTTTGGACCTTCAAAATCTCATATCAGTCTGAAAAATATATTGGAAAACAGGGTGTTGCTCTAAAGCCCATTTTCCAAACACAATATCTAGTAACCGCTTTCATTCCATTGTAGAATGGATGAAAACAACGTTAGCATTAACTCGGATACAAGGGAGCATGGGTATGGAGAGGTTTTTATTCAGTAAAAAGTATATTCCGTTCACCTATAAGATGATGATACCTTACCTCATTCTAGTATTGCTGACAGATGTATTGGTGGGTTATATAGCTTATACGATGCTCGTAGAGTCCAGAACGGAAATGGCGGAAACGAATGTCCGGACAGCTTTGAAGCAGACGAGGAACAATATCGAATATCAGACAGATGAAATCAAACGAATGACTAACTCGCTGTTTCTCAATACGAATTTTCAGAATGCTCTGCAGTTTAGGGGAGATGCATTGGAAAACATGCTCAAAATGAGGGATGATATCGTTCCTTATATGAAAGCCCCTCTGCAATTGTATGGGAACAATCTGAGACTTGTGCTCTATACCGCAAATGAGACGATGCTTGAAATCCCCGGTGATGATATGTCTGTACCTATCGGTAGAAGCGATTATTATATTCTTTCTGATCAGGTTATTGAAGATAAGGAATGGTTCAAGTCGATTGTTGCTAATAACAAAGACAGCTTGTGGCTTCAGGCGGACAGCGACAGTGAACTAAGCAATATTTCGTATTTCCGCAAGCTGGTTTCTTCTAAGGGAGGCCCATCGATTATTGGTTATATTCGCGTCACGGCGAGAATTGACGAGCTTTTTGGCAATTTCGATACCTTTCCGATTGAACAGGGTATAGACCTTCGTCTAGTGGATCGGGTTAGTGGATTAACGCTTTATGAACAAGGTATTGTCGATGAACATGCGAAGCAAGACGCTTATCTGATCATTAGTGAAGATATTCCGTTGTCTGACTATGCTATCGAGGTACGGGTGCCGCATGCCTATTTGAATAAAGATGCTAGCCGAATGCAGAAGGTGATCACCACGGTTTGTTTGATCAGCTTTTTAGTCATGGCGGTGATCGGCTTCCTCGTTGCCCGCATATCAGGCAAAAAAATTAAACGGATCGTATATTTGGTCCGGTCCTTTCAGGAAGGGAATTTTTATAAAAGAATCGGGTTTGCCGGGAATGATGAATTTGTCTACATTGCTAATAGTTTTAATCAGATGGCGACTAGTATCCAGGACCTGATCCAGAACGTCTATGAGCAAGGGATTCAGAAAAAGCAAGCAGAACTGGATGTGCTTCAAGCTCAGATCAGTCCGCATTTTTTATACAATACATTGTCGACCATTGGTAGCTTAGCCAATTTGGGCGAAGTTGAGAAGGTTACACAGATGGTACAAGGTCTTTCTAAATTCTATCGCCTCACCTTGAATGAAGGACATGTCTATATCTCTCTTGAAAAAGAGCTGGAGCAGGTAAGGATGTACCTTGAAATTCAGAGGGTAAAGTATGCCGATGCGTTTGAGGTTTATTATGATATTGATCCTGATATTTTACAGGTTCCCATCATTAAGCTGATTTTGCAGCCATTTGTAGAAAATATATTCAAGCATGCTTGGTTTGGGGAGACGATTGCGATCCGGATTACCGGAAAACGGCTGGGTGAACGCATCGAGCTCAAGGTCATCGATAACGGAATTGGTATGCGGGCGGAGACACTGCGAAATATGCGTTCAAGCTCATTCCATTCGAGCAGCTATGGACTGAGAAACGTGGAGGAACGAATCAAGCTGAGATACGGCCATGATTTCGGCATTCATATCGGCAGTTACTTTGGGGCAGGAACGACCGTTCAAATTATCTTACCGGTGGATAATGCGGAAATCCGGGAAGTTATGGGGGAGTAAATAGTATGGCGATGGAAATCAACGTTCTGTTGGTGGATGATGAAGTGATCGATTTGGAATGGCTGAGACGGCGGGTGGCGGGCAGTGATCATTTGCCTTTGCATAGCGTGAGAACGGCAACGAGCGGTTTCGCCGCTTTAAAAATGATGGAGCAGCACCGCATTGATATCATTCTCTCCGATATCCGCATGCCGATTATGTCGGGCGTGGAATTTGCCCGGAAAGCGAAGGAGATTAACCCTGAGGTCCATCTGCTTTTTATTAGCGGACATCAGGATTTCAACTATGCCAAAGAGGCCATTCAATTAAATGCCTCCGGTTATTTGCTTAAACCCGTTGATGATGACGAGTTAAATAAGACACTGACTGAACTCTGCGCCAAGATTGAGAAGGAGAGGAAGCAGCATATTTCCTTGTCGGAAACACTGACGCTTGTGAATCAGGAGCTGCTGCTGCGCTGGTTTAATGAGACTGCCCCGGGGCAGGTGGAGACGCATATTCACAACGTTCTTACGTCTTACTTACAAGGCGCGTCGGCGGTCGCCATCGTCGAGATTGACGATATGGCACGGAAAATCCAAACTTGGACGGAAGAAGAGCGGAGTTTATGGAGCAGTACAGCCAATCATTTTATCCGGAAGTTCGCGCAAGATCAAAATTTAGGCATGGTCATCACAACCTATGACTATCATTTTGTGATCCTTGCTGCGGTTCAGGAACAATATTTTACCGCTTTGATGGAAGAGCTCATTCGGTCATTCTATCAGGAATTTTCCTGTTCAATTACGATTGGAAGAGGGATGTACACAACAGAACTGGGTAAGCTGCATGATTCCTATCGGCAGGCTCAGGCTGCTTTAAGTATTAAATGGATTGTTGGGAAAAATAGAATCATCCAAGATGCCTCTGAATGGAGCCCGAAGGAAAAAATCGCCTCAGATTTAGAGGTTATTGTGGACCGGATGCTTAAAGCGATGCTCGATTACGACCTTACCACCATTGATGATTGTTTGCTGCAGCTGTTTGCCGGGGACAGTCCGCTCTCCCAGAAAAACGACATCTACGATATCATTATTCGAATTACCTCCAAGCTTCATGCCGATCTGCAGCAAATGAACGAGCATCTATACGAGATTTTGAATTGGGATTCACATCATCCCTTTGTGCTGTTTCAGTTTGAAACGGTGCATGATATTCTCTCTTGGCTGAGAAGAAGATTTTTTGAGTTGTCGGAGCTGCTTTATTTGAAACGGCAAAGACAAAAGCGGAAGTTAATTGATGAAATCACGGAATATGTGAAAGAAAGATTAGATCAAAAAATAACGCTGAACGAAGTGGCCGCCCATTTCGATTTTACGCCTAACTATCTCGGTCATTTATTTAAGGTTGAAACCAACAGTTTATTCAGCGATTTTTTAAGTGAATTACGGATGAAACGGGTATGCGAGCTGCTCGAAGATCCGACTAAGAAAGTGTATGAGATTGCGGAACAAGCCGGATATAAAAATATTATTTATTTCAACAGACAGTTCAAGCAATGCATGGGCATGTCGCCCGGAGAGTACCGGAAGAAAAATAAAATCTAACAAAAAAGCGGTGAAAATGAAAACCCGGCGATGATTTTTCGGTTATTGGAGAATCGCTGCCGGGTGTTTTTGGTCTGCCGGCTAACCTTTTTTTGTCGAATCGTTGAATTAGTATTATGTTTAGTTGTTTCGCTGAATTATCTAAGCGCCTTCGCCCTTTTATAATAAGAGATATAGAGAAGAGAGGGGTGCAAAGATGAAAGGGCATACATTTTGGAGCGATTTAAAGAATTATAGGGTTCTCTTGCTGATGCTGGCTCCGGCGGTTGCTTTTTTCCTTCTGTTTGCCTATGTCCCGATGGCGGGCATTATTATTGCCTTCAAGCATTATGATTATGCGGGCGGTATTTTTGGAAGTGCCTGGAACGGGCTCGACAACTTCCGCTTTTTCTTTGAATCAGGCGATGCTTGGCGGGTAACACGAAATACAGCACTATATAACATTGCGTTTATCGTCGTCAATAACAGTTTGCAAATTTTTGCAGCGATTATGTTGTTTGAGGTCGGTGGTAAATGGTTCCGCAAAATCACACAATCGGCGTTGTTCCTGCCTTACTTTATCTCATGGGTCGTTGTCGGAGCGATTGCTTATAACCTGCTCAATTATGATATTGGCACCGTGAATGCTTTGCTCAGAGGTATCGGACTCCAGCCTGTCGATATTTATAATACACCTTCCTATTGGCCGTATATTCTGGTTATAGTTTCTGCATGGAAAAGTCTCGGATACGGAACGGTGATGTACTTGGCCGCGATTACGGGGATAGATACAGAAATGTATGAAGCAGCCGAAATCGATGGGGCTAATATTTTTCAGCGAATTATGAAAGTAACCATTCCGAATTTGTATCCAACGATTATTATTCTGGTGCTGCTGGCAGTCGGGAACATTTTCCGTGGTGATTTCGGGATGTTCTATAACATGATCGGCAACAACGGCTTGTTGTTCTCCTCGACAGACGTTATCGACACTTTCGTATTTAGGTCACTGATTACTTCGAATGATATCGGCATGTCAGCTGCAGCTGGTGTTTTCCAGTCCGTTCTTGGCTTCGCGACGATCATGTCAGTGAACTATGCTGTCCGTAAATACGACAAAGACCGCGCTCTGTTCTAATCGTATCAGGAGTTAAGTCTTTCATAATGGAGGTAACGATATGAAGCAGCTTGATCGTAAAATATTTTCAGGTATTGGTTATGTATCCCTGATTTTTCTCTCAGTTTTATGTATTTTTCCTTTTATACTTGTCGTATCTTCATCCTTTACGGAAGAATCCAAAATCCTAACGGATGGTTATCAATTTATACCGACTGCCTTCTCAACTGAGGCCTACAGCATTTTGTTTAAGTATCCCGAACAGATGATTCAAGCCTATATAGTGACAATAGGAGTTACTATACTCGGCACGGTGCTTGGCTTGTTTCTGACTTCGATGACTGCTTATGCGCTATCCCGAAAAGATTTTAAGTGGCGCAATAAATTTTCGTTCTTCTTTTTCTTTACGACTTTGTTCAGCGGCGGTTTGGTTCCGTGGTATCTGCTTATGGTCAACTACCTTCATATGAAGGATACGCTGATGGCCTTAGTGGTTCCGATGATGCTCAATGTCTTTTATATCATTGTTATGAAGTCTTTTATGGGCAGCATTCCGGAAGCTATTGTAGAATCAGCAAAAATTGACGGCGCAGGCGACTTTAAGATCTATGCTCGTCTAATCCTGCCGCTGTCCAAGCCGGCGTTAGCTACCATTGGATTGTTTCTAGCGCTGGCCTACTGGAATGACTGGTACAATGCATTGCTGTTTGTATCGAATGAAAACTTGATGCCGCTCCAATATTATTTGTATAAAATGCTAGGCAATATGGATGGCATGCGCAAAGCGATGATGGGTGCAGGGGCAGTCGTAACGACATCGATCCCAACCGAGAGCTTGAAAATGGCGATGACAGTTGTGGCCACTGGCCCGATTTTGCTGGCTTATCCATTCGTGCAGAGGTATTTTGTCCAAGGTTTGACGATTGGTGCTGTGAAAGGATGAACCCGGGGAAACTCGGTTTATCAATATAATTAAACACAAGGGGGAAGGCTTGAGATGCTGAAGAGAAATAGATTGATGATGCTAGCGCTCGTTTTAACCTTCGTAATGATTCTAAGTGCATGTGGTGGTGGCAATAACAATGCTAATACGTCTGCACAGGCTACAAATAATGCGTCAGAGGGAGGAAGCGACACTACGAACAACTCAGAACCTGCAACTACCTCAGACACCCTTGATACCTCTAAAGAAGTGAAGCTGAAAATGATTTTTGTTGGCCCTAAACCGATAGACTATGATAGCGTTTTTGCTGAGATTAATAAAAAGCTGAAAGAAAAAATTAATGCTACTGTAGAGGGCGAGTTTCTGGATTGGTCGGACTGGGCACAAAAATATCCGCTGAAGCTGGCAGCTAATGAGGATTTTGACCTCATCTATTCGGCAAACTGGGCTGGTTACAATGACCAGGCGCTGAAAGGCGGATTCCTGGAATTGACCGATGAGCTGCTTACCAAATATATGCCGCAGACTTTAGCAGCTATGTCTGATGTGAGCTGGGATCAAGCTAAGGTAAACGGCAAACTGTATATGGTTCCGCAAAACAGAGGGGAATCCGTTGAAAAACTGATTTTGTACCGCGAGGATTTGCGTAAGAAATACAATCTTCCGGAGATCAACAGCCCAGAAGCGTATGCCACTTACTTGAAAACCATAGCACAAAACGAAAAAGGAATTACACCGTTCACCCCGGAAACAGGAGACTGGAAATATCATAATTTGGACCGTGTATTGCTGAAGCAACAAAACGAATGGAATATGTTTGATCTCGACCTTCCGTTTGCTTTCAAATTGACGGATGAAAAAGGGCAAGTATTTAACGTATATGAAACGCAAGAGTTTAAAGATCTACTCGTATATTACAAAGATCTCGCTGATAACAATGCATGGTCGAAAAACGTTCTAAACAGTAAAAATGATCATCAGGCCGATTTTAAAGCAGGCAAAACAGCATCGATTACGCACAACAACGGAACACTTGGAGCACTTATGGCTTTGATGCGCCAAGAGAATTCCCCTTATGAAGTAGCATTGGCTGACATCAACCAAGGCAAGAAGAAATCAGTGGCGATTTCCACCCAAAACGGTACTTCGATCCACGCTACTTCCAGAAATGTGGAACGTTCCTTGATGTTCCTCGATCTGATGCAAAATGATAAAGAACTGCACGACCTGATGATGTACGGCCTTAGCGGTGTACATTACGAAGCGGTTGGCGATGACAAATATAAAGCCCTTGAAAAGAATCCGAACTATACTGGCTTCTCTAACTGGAACTTCAACTCGCCACTTAACCGTGACAATGAAGCATTCCCGCAAGAAGCAAACGATCTGGCTAAAGGCTGGGAAGCAAATGTCTATCACTACGCGCTTGAAACCTTCGTATTCGATAACAGCAAAGTGAAAACGGAAATTGCCAACGTTGGTAACGTAATGCTCCGTTATGCGATTCCGCTCGAATACGGCGTAATCAAAGATATCGACAAAGGTCTTGAAGATCTGAACAAGCAACTGAAATCCGCGGGCATTGATAAAATCCAAACCGAACTGCAAACTCAAATCGATGCTTTCTTGGCAAACAAATAAGCTACAGAATAAGGGAGACCTAACAGTCATCAAATGGCTGTTAGGTCTCCCTGTTTAATTGGGCTCATCCGCGGGTGAAGCCGCTATCGGACACAGTTGACCCTAATAGCAGCATTATCGCACTTTTGGAATACTAACGGACCTCATAGTCGCTATTAGCCTAAAACACGCCTAGAATGAGGCTCAGGATAAAGAATAGCTGCACTGGAGTCCGAAAGTCTGCTTTAAAGGCTGAAAATCAGTAAATAAAGTCACCTCGGTCCGTTAGGCAGACCAGAAACAAAAGGCAGCAACCCTTTTGCTAGGGAAATGGATACTTAGGGAGAACGGCTACTCTTTGCAGAAAGGAATAAAAAAGAAGAACCGGCATGAGCTGCCGGTTCTTCTTAATATATAATTTGCGCGCAATGAAATAACGTGATATTATGAGAAGACCACTGTTAATCTGCGTATTTTAGACAGATTTATTACATCTTATTTATACATTAATAATACCACGCGGATTGGCAGTTTGTCAAATTTGTATTTTTGCTTCTTGATAACAACCTTGAAAAGGAGCGTGTTAGTAAAAATGTTAAACGAAAAAGATTGGCAGGGAGAACAGAAACGGCTAGATTCGGTCACGGAAGAATTGCAATCAAAGATTGGCGAGCTGGAACCGGAAGTGACAGGATTACGTGAACAGGTGACGGACATCCGCAAGCAGTTTTGGGAGGAAGTTACGGTCAATACGAGCACACATGAGGATTTCGAGGAGACCTTTTACAGTATAAAACAGCAAGAAGCGTTGTTGTCTGAACGGGAACGTAGCCACCGCCAACGGCTGCTGCGTTATAAAAACATGAAACGGCTGCTGCCGTCACCCTATTTTGGACGAATGGACTTTCAAGAAGATGGGTTGAACTCCAGTGAGCAAATCTATATCGGGGTGGCGTCTTTCATCGATGCAGAAGGTGTAAACTTTCTGGTATATGACTGGCGGACACCTATTGCAAGTATGTATTATGACCATTCGCCAGGCCCCGCCACTTACGATACACCGGGAGGACAAATCTCAGGAACGATGATGCTGAAGCGGCAATACCAGATCCGTCAGGGTCAGCTTCAGAACGTGTTCGATACGAGTTTAACGATCGGTGATGAATTACTTCAGCAGGTGCTTGGTAAGGGTGCGGATTCACAAATGAAGAGCATCGTGGCGACTATTCAGAAGGAACAGAACGCTATTATCCGCAACGATAGTAGCCGTATGCTCATTGTGCAGGGGGCGGCGGGCAGCGGAAAAACATCCGCAGCGCTGCAACGGGTAGCCTATTTGCTATATAAACACCGCGATAGGCTCAAAGCGGATCAGATTGTTCTTTTTTCGCCTAATCCGATGTTTAACAGTTATGTATCTACGGTGCTTCCCGAGCTTGGCGAGGAGAATATGCAGCAAACAACCTTTCAGGAGTATATTGATTATTGGCTTGGATCTACGCTTAGTCTAGAGGATCCGTTCGAGCAGATTGAATATGTACTGACGTCCAAAGCTTCTCCAGAGTATGAAGCACGGCTAACTGGAATGCAGTATAAAGCTTCAGAAGCTTTTCTGCATGCTTTGCAAAACTATGCGTTGTGGTTAGGGAAGGAAGGGATGTTGTTTCATAGTATCCGTTTTCGGGATCGCGAGTTGATTACTGCGGAGCAGATGAAATCGCAATTTTATAGCTATGATAGCTCCATTCGCTTGGCTAATCGCATCGTTTTATTGCGTGAATGGCTACTGCGTCAGTTGGCTTCGCTGGAGCGTCAGGAACAGGAGGCATTCTGGGTTCAAGATGAACTCGATTACCTCGATACCGATCAGTATGCCGAAGCCTACAGTGAGATACTTAAGAAATATCGGCGGGAGGAAGCCGTCTTTGATTTTACGACTCAGTATCTTGAGAACTATGGGGATTTTCCTAATCAGGATCAAGGGGAAGAGAATGTTTTTGACTTTGGTCTGCAGGAAGAAGAACTGCTGCGCCGCATGATTGTGAAGGAGCACTTTAAACCGCTGAGACGCGATGTCAAACGGTTCAAGTTCATAGATACGATTGGGTTATACGATCAGTTATTTAGTGCCGACGCCAGTTATCGGCAAATGACGAACGAGACTGAGGTGCCTGCTCAGTGGCAGGAAATTTGTAAGCAAACAAAGGAAAAGCTGAGCCGCGATGAACTCTTTTGCGAGGATGCCACTCCATTCCTGTATTTAAAAGAACTTGTCGAGGGCACTCGTGTGAACACTGAGGTGCGGCATCTGTTTATCGATGAAGGCCAGGATTATTCGCCGTTCCAATACGCGTTTCTCAAACAGCTGTTTCCCCGCGCGCGCATGACTGTGCTCGGCGATTTCGGCCAAGCGATTTTCCCTCAAGCAACGAATTTGCACGAGGTGGATTCACCTTTGATCCGGCTTTATGGTGAAGATGAAACGAGCCTGATCCGTCTAATTCGAAGTTATCGTTCAACTCGTCAGATTGTGGAGTTTACGAAGGCGTTGCTGCCTAATGAGGAGATCGTACCTTTTGAAAGAGAGGGTAAGAAGCCGTTCCTAGTGAACGCTAGTAGCGATGTAGAGCGGGCGAAAAGAATTAAAGAAGATCTCGCGGCGTTGATGGCTGAAGGGCTCGACTCTATTGCTGTGATTACCAAGACTGCAGCTGAAAGCCGTGCGGCCTATGAAGAATTAAAGTCACAAGGATGCGAAGCTCTGCGGCTCATTACGAAGGAGACGCTCACTTTTGAGAAGGGCATTTTAGTAATTCCCGCTTATCTCGCAAAAGGGGTTGAATTCGACGCCGTACTGATTTATGATGCTTCCACACAGACGTATGATCGGGAAAGCGAACGCAAGCTTTTTTATACAGCCTGTACGCGTGCGATGCATCGGCTTCTGCTGTACACAACAGGTGATTGGTCACACTTTATTCAGCCGTTAGAGGGATCTTTATATGAGGTCGTGCAATGAGATTGGAGAGATAAATGAAAAGCATATTGTATAAGTATATGAGTAAATTTACATCTCTTAACGAAGTGGAACAGCAGGATATTGTTGAAGGTATTCCTATTGAGGAATACAAGAAGGGAACGGTACTCCTTAGACAAGGAGACGTTCCCTCAAAATGTTTTTTTGTGTTAAAGGGATGTGTGAGGCAGTCCTCGGTAGATGAATCGGGCAAAGAAGTCACATCTAATTTTTATACGGAAGAGCAAGCGGTTTCGATTTTTAATCGGCATCAGGAGAGTAGACCCTCAGCGTACACCTTAACCTGCCTAGAAGACAGCATATTGGTGGTTGGTGATCTTAATGCGGAACAGGATATGCTCCATAAACACGCTCAGCTGGAAACCATGATACGCAAAATGGTAGAGGAGAACTTGGGTGAGGTTCAGGATGAGTTGACTTCCTTTATTGCTTCCAATCCTGAAGAACGTTACAAAGCCTTGTTACAAAAAAGACCTCATTTACTTACCCGTGTCCCCCAACATCAATTAGCCAGTTATTTGGGGATTACGCCAGAGTCATTAAGTAGAATTAAGAAGCGGGTTCATTCCGGTGATGAATAACAAAATCGTTATACACTTTTGGGGATTTTTCCACCTCTAAGCAGTAGCCATATCCCAAAGCCTAGTTCTCCTACAATCATAGGAATAGTAAAAACAAAATTAAGTGTTGTAATGACCGCCTCATATTGTGGGAGAAACATTTTGCTTAGATGAATGATAATATAGCCTATTGAAGCAAGCAGCAGCAAGATGCTGATTACTTTAGGAATGACATCGGATTTTAAAGCCACATAGCCCACTATTAACAGATGCCCGCCAAAAACGACCAGCCCTATAGACCAAATGAATTGAAATGCATCCAGTAATAACATCATAAATGCTTGAGTTTGTTCGATTGTTAATGAGGAAAAGCCATTTGTGTTTCCCGTGAGCAGCAGCACAAATATCAAGGTTAATATAGAGATTGCCAATATAGCGGAATAGGTTAGACGGAGCCATGCGCCGAGTAATGAAAGATTTTGGTTGACGGGTTCTAGAAACACATAAAACGCCCAGGCGACCAGAATGTCAGTAATCATAATGATGATCCAGCCCAAGATTTCCCCTTTGAAAAGGTTGTTGGAAGATACAATGTTAATAAATGTGGCACTGGCATCGCCTTGCACAACAAGAGTCCCATGGACAAAGCCATATGAAAAAAATGAGGCGAGGGTCATGATGATCAGTGATATTCCAGCTGTTAAAGCGGACTTACGCTGGTTCGATAGGTCTTTTTCTGAGATAGCCATAAGATAGCCTCCTAAAGGACTTTTATTTCATTGTAATTAGGAGTACTATGGCGGGCATTGACTTAAATCAAGACTCTGAATTTAATCAAGCGAAGTAAGTATCACTGTTATTGCGTTATCAACAAAGGATCGCTCCGGGCGGGATTTCAAGAGTACAGTAAGCCCTATTAGCGATACGATTAGTGCCTGTGCCAAGGCCTTCGCATTTACACCACCCTTAAGCTCACCTGATTGTATACCACGTTCAATAGTTTCTTGAAATATAACCGATAGATACATTTGGTGTTCTCTTGTAAGAATCTCGAACTTCTCATCATGAGGTGCCAGCTCGACCATTGTATTGATGCAAAAACATCCTCGGTTCACACTGCCTGCATACTCCTCCGCCACCACATCTTCAAAAAAACTACGAAAGGCTTTTTTTGCGGATGGATTGCTTTGAAGTTGGGCTCGGACACGGGAAGCATGGGACATCGTGTATTTACGTAGCGCAGCTTCGAATAATTCTTTTTTGTCTCCAAAAGCTGAGTATATACTGGGGCGTTGAATGCCCATTCTGGAAGTTAAATCGCTTAATGAAGTAGCCTCATATCCCTTCTCCCAAAATAGCTCCATAGCTGATTCTAATGCTTTTTCCTCGTCAAATTCGCGGGTCCGAGCCATTTTTAACACCCCTCGTTATATTTGATTTCAATAATTTATTACCGAACAGTATTTTATAATACTAGAACTAGTCGTCTATATTGTCAAATCAAAGTCGGTAGCATCAAATATTTATGTTGACACACACCATTTTGTAAGATAAATTTACTGAGCATAATAACATACTGATCAGTATGAAATATGTTTGCGATTTAAATTTAACAGAGAAAGGGTGTGTCCAAAATGCAGGGGACTAAAGAGAAGCTTTCGTCACAAGAGACGCATACGCCATCTGATTCTATTCATGCTTCCTCGATGCCTCGGTATATGACACTTTTGTTTGCCGTTGTCTGCGGGATGTCGGTTGCAAACATCTACTTTGCACAACCGTTGCTTGATCATTTGTCGAAAGAATTTGGTATTGATTATTCAACCATTGGTATTCTTATTACTATCACGCAGATTTTTTATGCAGTGGGGCTGTTACTACTCGTGCCACTAGGAGATTTACTGAATCAGCGCCGCCTGATTATCGGCCAGATGTTATTATCTGTGGTGGCTTTGATTATCGTGGGTACTGCCTCTTCCAGCACGGTACTATTCGTAGGTATGGCCTCAGTGGGACTACTCGCTGTTGTAACGCAGACGCTTGTTGCGTTCGCGGCGACAATGGCTGCCCCTGCCGAACGCGGGCGAGTCGTAGGCATGGTCACAAGTGGAATTGTGATTGGAATACTTCTTGCGCGATCCATTTCAGGAATACTTACAGATCTTGCAGGTTGGCGTTCCGTATACCTTTTTTCTGCTGCTTTAATGCTTTGTATGGTGTGTACATTATTTAGGGTGTTGCCAAATGTGAAACGTGAGGTAAAAACACTGTCATACGCTCAGCTGCTTAGCTCAGTGTTTATGTTGTTTGTACAAGAGAGAGTATTGCGTATCCGCGCTATTCTGGCTTTGCTGATTTTTACTGCTTTCAGTATTCTGTGGACTTCTGTGGTCTTGCCTCTTAGTGCTCCGCCGTTATCACTTTCACATACTGCAATTGGGGCATTTGGTCTGGCGGGAATTGTGGGAGCATTAGCTGCTGCGCGGGCGGGAAAGCTAGCTGATCAGGGTCATGGACAGAGAACGACAGGCATAGCTTTACTTCTATTGTTGATTTCATGGTGGTTTATCAGTTTTACCGAGCAGTCGCTGTTGGCATTGGTCATTGGTATTGTTCTGCTTGATTTGGCTGTGCAGGCGGTGCATGTCACCAATCAAAGTATAATACTTACCTTGCGCATGGAGGCACGTAGTCGGCTCACCGCAGGGTATATGGTTTTTTACTCCATTGGAAGTGCTACCGGATCGATTGCTTCCACTCAAATCTATTCTCACTATGGCTGGAACGGGGTATGTTGGCTTGGGGCTTCTGTTAGTGCTGTGGCTTTTTTATTTTGGGCTTTAACCTTGCGTGCTACGAATGCCGCGTTGCAACGGCGCCCTGCTTGGAAATAATCGGGGCAAGTCAATAAGGGTGGAGGTTCCGCTTTCCGGGCATGTTATTTAAAACAGGTTTGGGAGGGGATAAGGATGTCTAGAAGGAACAGGAAATATGCAGTGCCGGGAGCCAGCCGCGGAATGCAAATTTTTAAAGCGGAAGTGATGCGGCGCGAGGGGTATGATGTAGATCCAGAGCGGCCTGATGATGTGAAATACGAAGTTGCAAAAGAACTGGGTGTCCCTTTGGAGCGCGGTCAAAATGGTCATTTGAGCACAGAATCGGTGGGCCAGATCGGCGGTAAAATTGGTGGATCGATGGTCCGCGAAATGATTCGTCTCGCACAGCAGCAATTGGTGGATCAGGAAAGGCAGTAGCATTTTTCTCATATATGTTGCAGAGATCGCGGGAGGCGGTTTTCGTCCTATATTGTATGGGACTGAGACCGTTCTTTCGGTGTTTGCGTTATTTTATATTTGTATAGTAAAAAAATTCCTGGAATTCCCTAAAACAACCTGATTCATGGTAGAATTTTACCGATGTTCCACGGTATAGTGGAGAAGGATATATCATCATTCAAGTCTGTAGTGGGAGAGGAATTATCAGATGAATCAGAGATATCGCAAACGCAACACGGCTGCTTTTACGGGGGCATCGTATTTTGCATTGGGGGCAGGACTTTTTCTATTCTGTTTGGGAGTGTACAACGACACTTGGGAGCTAAACGTAAAAGGGTATTATTTGCTCTGTATGGTGTTAATTGCGATTTCCTGTATCGTTGTGCAAAAGGTGGTCAGGGACAATACAGAGGATAAAGAATTTCGTTTGGATAACCCTAAACACAGGATGAGAAATACAGGGGCCTTCACAATTATGGCTTTTGTGGGTTTGATTATCGGGTATGCGATGTTTTTTATAGGCCTTTACAATGCTCCATTTGAATTAAATGTAAAGGGGTATTACATAGCTGTTATTCTCTTGATTTCTTATAGCGCTATTGGCGTTCAGAAAGTGACACGGGATAACGCGGAAGATAACGAGATTCTTGCCGAGCAAGAGGCGAGACGGGACATCCAAGGATAAAGAGGGATATATCCAGCTTTCTCGCTGGCAACAGCAGGCTGCTTCAACTTTACTTACCATCATAAATTGTAAACAGGAGCTTCGTGAATTCACGGAGCTTCTTTTTATTTTTTGAAATAGCAGCAATAATCTCGCCGATCTGAACATTATGAGGACTATTTGTTAGAACAACATCCTTAGTTTGGATTGTTTTTTACTATACGGTTCTCTATACTCTTCATAATACTTGAAGTAGGAGTGGATAATGGATGATCCGTCTGAAGGATATAGGGAAGTTCGAGGAACTGCCGCAAATGGCCATGCATATTTACAAAGGAAATATTCCGGAATTAGAGGCTGCCATTAGAGCAGGCTGGGATATTGAAGAGGGCATCGTACTTAGCAAATATACCACGTTAACCCCGTTAGATTTGGCGCTTATATCAGAGAGAATGGATGTCATAAAGCTGCTGGTACAACACGGGGTAAATCTGAATGTGAAGAATAATCCGGCTTTTTTGCTCGCGATTCGCTATTGCAAAGAAGATATCGTCCGCTATATTGCAGCACAAGGGGCCAAACTGGACAAGCTTAATCAGGTCAAGTCAGGTGCATATTCGCAGGCCTACTATGGCAACAAAAACAATATCCCGCTCATACATGAGCTAGGATTAGATATTAAGCAGCATGGTGGGGCTGTATTACGCAAAGCGGTGTCAGATCACGACCTTAAGACCGTTGCTTATTTACTGGATCATGGGGTGGACATTAATTACAACAATTCTGATATGGTCTATCCTTATCAAGCCACTCCGTTAACAGTTGCCACAAGAATGGGTAATCAAGCGATGGTACAATATTTGATTGAACGTGGCGCAGACGTTACCCTGGCGGAAAAAGATGGCGATCGCCCTTACACCATTGCTGTGAGCAATAAGAATACAGCTTTGGCTGACTTTTTGAAATCGTTAGAGCCGGCTGAATTTCATGATATCGAGAATAAGAAGTTTGAGCTGAGAAAATATAAATTGTCTGATGAATTGGTTAGCTTTCTTACTGGAACAAAACTGCGTCTTGAGCTAACACAAAATGAATATGAAATTAGATATATCGACTTTTTCACATTAACTGATACCATTGAAATAAAAATCGGCCGGCAAAAGCTGCTCCGTCTGTCAGCCGATATAGATAATTACTCTGATCTGCTGCTTATGTGGAATCCGAAGAAAAAAGGCCTGATAGGCTGTTACGACGTGGAACATCAGACGTACGCGGATTTATGTAGTTTTGCAGATTTTCTCACGCAACCGGAGATATACCTCATTAATTTTCTTGAAGGAACATAGTTGTTAATATCTCATGATCTGTCTATTTCTTTTGCAGGAATCATTCTATTCGTCGTTGAATATATCCCGGTAACCGTATTACGTATTCAAAATACGTAGCCACAGGAGGAGAACAACATTGAAATCGATTACCGTTCAAAGCCTTACGGAAACGTTTAAGCTGGAAGTGCTTGCGGGTGCTAGCTGCATGGACCGCGAGATCACTCGCTCTAAGACACATAGACCTGGCCTGGAGTTCGTGGGTTACTTCGACTTTTTCCCCATGAAGCGAGTACAAGTGTTGGGTCGTAAAGAAATCAATTATCTGCTAAAGCTAAGCGTTGAGCAACGCAAGTTACATATTGGCAATATCGTTAAGTATCATCCCCCATGCTTTATTGTGACGACGGGTCAGCAGGAGATTCCCTATTTGACCTTATTCTGCGACCAAGAAGGTATACCACTACTTCGGACGGAAGAGACGACGTCAGAGTTCATCGCAAAGATTGATACTTATCTGGTGAAGGCGCTGGCGCCAGAACTTTCAATTCATGGAGTGTGTGTGAACGTGTCTGGCATAGGTGTCCTATTGAGAGGCAAGTCCGGGATCGGAAAAAGCGAAACCGCTCACACGCTCATTAGAAGAGGCCATCGGTTTGTGGCCGATGATGTAGTTGTGCTTAAGAAGCTGGGACCGGCGACGCTTCTCGGCACGCATAATGAAACGACCCGTGAATTCCTAGCACTGCGCAGTATTGGTCTGATCAATGTTGTACGGCAGTACGGGCGTAGAGCTTTTCAGGAAGAGACACGAATTGTACTCGACATCGAGTTGTCACCATGGCGGGAGAATTCCTTGAATAATGAGCTCGAAATCGAACCCCAGTTCACAGACTATCTTGGCGTGCAAATTCCGCATATTGAAGTTCAGCTTCAGCCTGGCCGCGACGTGGCTGGCCTGATCGAAGCGGCTGCGAACAATTGGTACCTTAAGCAGCTTGGCTATAGTGCCGCTGAAGAGTTCCTGCAGAGGATCGAAAACGGGATGCAGTCGTAAAGGCAGGATAGAAAGCAGCAATTATAGTTACCATAATTAAAATGGTTTTCTGTATACGAAAAACAGACCGCAGATAAATGCTGCGGTCTGTTTTTCACAGCAAAAAGGGAAGTTGCTTTTTGATTGATAGGGCTAGGACATGTGTTATTGGCTGGGCATAGGTTAGAAATGGTATAATTTCTAATAGGTATTTTGAGTGATCGTTAATAGGAGGTATTAATGATGAGTGATGAGTTATTGGCAAAATTGGATGAATGGCATGAGGAAGATGAATTTCAAGAAATCGTGGATGCAATCACGGAAATTCCTGAAGAGGAAAGAGATTATGTTCTAACTAGTCATTTGGGCAGGGCGCTTAATAATCTCGGGCAATATGAAGAGGCTTTAGAGCAGTATTTGAGCATTGAAGATGAGGGTGAAGGTGACCCGCTCTGGCATTACCGTATCGGGGTTTCTTATTATTATCTGAAAAGATATGACGAAGCTTTAAAAGCGTTTACGATTGCCGATCAGCTGGAACCTGATGATGAAGACACATTGGAGTTTCTGGGCTGGATCAAACGTAAATTGGCTAAAAAAGCTGCGAAAAAGCCTGTAAACAAACCTGCTAAGAAGCCTGTAATAGCGTTGGATACCACTAATTTCTGGGATGACAGCGAGTATGCGTTCTCAGAATATATTTCTGACCCGCCTTCAGATGCATTGATTACTTCTGTACAAGAAGAGCTGGTCTTCAAGCTGCCTGCTTCCTATGTGGATATGATGAAGTTACATAATGGGGGAATTCCTCATAACAATCGTTATCCGATTCCGGGAACAGGAGAATTTATTACGATTTCTGGTATCCTCGGAATTGGACGAGATAAGAATAAGTCGCTGTGTGGGGCTTCAGGCAGCCGGACTGTGATTGAAAATGGACGTTATCCTGAAGTTGGTGTGGTGATTTGTGATTGTCCTTCTGAGAATGAAGTGGTGATGCTGGATTACCGTGAATTCGGGAATGATGGCGAACCTGAGGTTATTCATGTAGATCGGGATAACAAATACAAAATCACACGTTTGGCTGACAATTTTGAGACCTTTATCAGCGGACTGGTGAAATAGTCTATTTCGCTGGCTAAGAATACTTATAATCCAATCAAGGCATTCCTTAAGAGGAGTGCCTATTTCTATTAGGTGATTATTAGGGAAGCGTCTTTCGGACTCAGCTGACCTTAAATGCAGCTTTTTCGCATATTTGGAATGCCAACGGACCGCATAGCAGCTATTGGCATAAAAAACACCCAATATGAACCCGATTCATAGGAATAGCGTCGCTGGAGTCCGAAACTACGCACAAAAGGCTAAAAACATGCCAATAACGTCATCTGGGTCCGAAAGCCTCAGTGGACGAATACGATTCGGCGATTTAGCTGAAGGTGAGGCTGATTCGATTTCGTTAGGTTTTAACTAGCCAATAATCGGTCTTGAGTCAGCTAACCAACGACCCAAAACACAGAGCAGCGGTGCTCCCATTAATGGGGGAACCGCTGCTGCTCTGCTGTCTTTTTCTCGGATCATTGCTGGGTATTAAACACCTTAGATTGCAGGATATCGAGGGCATGGTTAATCTCGGCTAATTCCTCTGGGGGAACCTCTTTAATCCGGTTCAGAAAACGTTCACCGATCCGTTCAAAAGCCTCGTTCATCATCGCTTGTCCAGCATCAGACAACCGAATCATTTGCTTACGCCGGTCCTCGGCGACATCAAGCTTCTCACACAGGTTTTTTTCTGTTAATTTCTTGAGCTCACGGCTGGTATTCGGCATAGAGATATTCTTACAATCGCTGATTTGGCTGAGGGTAACAGGCTGGCTAACCGCAATATATTCCAGAATACTATATTGAACGGGCGTAATGCCTTCCGGTCTAACATCTTTGGTAAAGTCAAATGTTACTTCATGGACTGCTGTCGTAAAGGTAACAATTTTCTGAAAAAACGCTTGTTTGTCCATAAGGATCACCTCTTATTGTAAACCTTAACAAAATAATTATCATAATACAATTATCATTTGACAACTAAATAACGGTTGTGATACCATTTTGTTATCAAATGATAATTAAAGAGGTGGAGCAATGAACGTTTTAGTCATCTATACACATCCGAATCATAAAAGTTTAAGTTATGCTTTTTTCAATAAAGTCATTCAGGGAAGTAATGAGAATCAAAAGATCACGAAGATAGAGGTCCTTGATCTTTACGAAGAGCAATTTGATCCTGTGCTGGTATTTAATGAAAATAAACGTAGAAGAGACATGCATATCGATCCCAAGCTCGAGAAGTATCGGGAGCAGATTCGTCAGGCCGATAAAATTGTGTTTGTGTATCCAATCTGGTGGGGACGTCCTCCCGCGATGTTGCTCGGTTATATTGACCAAATGTTTGCTTCTAATTTCGCTTACAGAGAAAAGGGTGGTCTCATCCCCGAAGGACTGCTGAAAGGAAAGTCTGTGGTTTGCATTTCCAGCATGAAGGGGCCGACACTTTATCCTTTATATTGGCTGAATAATTCCCATAAAGTGCTGATGAGAAAAGCACTATTTCAATATTGTGGCATCAAGAAAGTGAAGTTTTTCGAATTTGGGAATATGGAGAGTCCAAAAGGGAAACATGATAAGAAGTTAAATCAGGTGTACCAATATTTTAAAGCTGTGGCTAATTAATACCTCGAAAATATCTGCTCTATGATTATTCGAGATAACCCCGGAAATGGATGTCTCAAGCGATCCCATAGTTGGATGGTCCAAAACAACGGTGGGATCCTTATCTTTTTGACTAGCCAGAACGATTTTATTTTTGCTGGCTAGCTCATGATAGAGGACAGCCATTTCTTCAATATCTTTTGCGGCTAATAAGGGCACTAGTTGTGCTGCTGATGTTATAGCTTCGTTCCTCGTTCGTCCTGAAATCAAATCAAACCAAATGTTCTCCACGATATAAATACGCGCATACATTGTAGTCATACATTTCTTCCACCGGATGCTTTTTCATTTTTTTATAATACCTAGATTATTCTAAAGCAGCTTGTGAGCTCAGATGAAGATGGGGAAATAGCTCTCACACCGGTGTAAGGTATGGTGTTGCTGGCTAATTTTTTTTGTTGGCTTTTGAAATAAGGGCTGTTATATTTGAAAATACTATGTAACTTAAGGTTCAGCAACTGGGTATCGACACAATGGAGAGGCGGATTTACATGCAACAAATGTTAGACAGTATGATTAGTACAACAAATGACTTTCTTTGGTCGAAAATTTTGGTGGTTCTGCTTATTGTTTGTGGAATTTATTTCACCATTCGATCGAAGTTTGTTCAGTTTGGCATGTTTAAAGAAATGTTTAGGGTCCTTAAAGAGTCCAATGAAAGGTCAAAAGATTCCATTTCGTCGTTTCAGGCTTTCTGTATCAGTATGGCAGCAAGGGTTGGGACAGGGAATATTACAGGGATCGCAATTGCTATCGCAATAGGTGGACCAGGGGCTGTTTTTTGGATGTGGGTCATAGCTATTATTGGATCAGCGTCCGGATTTATTGAAAGTACTCTGGCACAGGTGTATAAAGTGAAGGACAAGACTGGATTTCGTGGGGGTCCCGCCTATTATATGGAGCAAGGCCTGAAAAAACGCTGGATGGGCGCGGTATTTGCGGTTTTGATCACGTTATCCTTTGGTCTTGTATTTAATGCAGTTCAATCCAATACGATTACAGTGGCCTTTGAGAATTCATTTGGCACTAATCGGGTGATTCTTGGACTTCTAGTCGCTGCTGCTTTTGCGGCTGTTATCTTTGGTGGGGTTAAACGTATTGCTAGAATGTCCGAGTATATTGTAGTGGTTATGGCAGGGATCTATATTGGGGCTGCTGTTATTATTATGTTAATTAATATTACGGAAATACCAGCGATTCTGGCGCTTATTGTGAAAAGTGCTTTCGGATTTGAACAAATCGCGGGGGGATCTTTTGGGGCAGTTATTCTGCAAGGGGTGAAACGGGGACTATTCTCCAATGAAGCGGGAATGGGTAGTGCTCCGAATGCTGCGGCAACTGCAACAACTAGTCATCCGGTGAAACAAGGGCTGATGCAAGCGCTGGGTGTACTTACAGACACGTTACTTATTTGTTCGAGTACTGCTTTTATTATCTTGTTATCCGATGCGTATAAACAGCCAGGGCTGGATGGAATTAAGCTGACACAAGCGGCATTAAGCGAACATATTGGTTCGTGGGCTTCTGGATCCCTAGCGATCATGATTTTGTTGTTTGCTTTCAGTACGTTAATCGGAAATTATTATTATGGTGAGACCAATATAGAATTTTTGAACTCCAATAAAAAAGTATTACTATTCTATAGATACAGCGTCTTGGCGATGATTATTTTTGGCTCCGTAGCTAAGGTTCAATTGGTATGGGACTTGGCTGATTTATTTATGGGCTTCATGGTCATCGTGAATTTGATCGCTATCCTTTTGTTATCTAAAGTGGCCTTTGCCGCCCTGCAGGATTATAAGCGCCAGAAGCGCGCAGGGAAGGACCCTGTCTTTTATAAAGATAGCATAGAAGGTCTGGAAAACGTGGAGTGTTGGGACAATTCTTCAGACATAAAAACATAGTAGGGTAAGTATTTACGGGCTCAGGAAACTGAGCCCTTTTTGCTGTTATAGAGGGGGGTTAGAAAAACGAGCCTTTAGAATTTCTTCTTAGGCTCGTTTGGTGTACAGAATATTAAATTAGTCCCTCTTGATTTAGGGTTTAACCAGCAGCCCATACATCTAGCTCAATTTTTAATTCAGGTAACCCTAATCCTTTAATATAAGCAATTGTCATTGAAGGAGGTGTCATACCGAATACTTTATTCCAAATTTCATAGAAATGGTTCCAATCGATTTCTTCCGTAGCCCAAATGTTGATTTTGATTACATTATCAGGTGTTAGCCTTTGAGAAGCCAGGACTTCAACAATATTACTCATCGTATTTGTTACCTGTTGGTTAAAATCTGTAGGGATATGATTGTTTTGATCGATTCCAATTTGGCCAGAAAATACATACATCTCAGCATTTCTACTTATTTTTGTTACATGACTATAGTTACCAACCGGTTTAGAAATATTTTCTGGATTATATCTTGTAATAACATTATTATTTAAGTTCATTTTGTGAATTCTCCTTTAAATAGAAGATACATAACGATATCTAAGTTATATATCTCCGCTGTTTTTTAGTTTCTTTTAATTTTTGACAGACCTATCCTATCAATAATTAATTCTAGAAAAAAACAGCAGTAGAATACCCAATACCAAAAGATAAATATTTTAGCGATCTCTTTTTCACCGGGTATTCCTCCTTCATATTTAAAGTAAGATAAGTTTCCTCAGAATGATATCATTAATCCAAGTGATACTGCAACAATTCCACTTTCTACACAATTTTCTAAGTTTTTTTTGCTGTTATAAATGAAAATAATGAAATATTTTTTGAAAAAAAGCAAAAAAGACTTACATTAATGATTTTTATATTGTTATAATAACAAACAGACCGGTTGGTATGTTAGGGGGAGTACGTTATTGTGGATACAAAATCGCTAATGATTGAGACGGCGACACTTCTTTTTCAGCAAAAAGGATATAAAAATGTAGGCGTGAATGAAATTTTAAAAGCCTGTAATGTGACCAAAGGAGCGCTTTATCATCATTTTCCAAATGGAAAAGAAGAACTATTAATTGCTTGTTTAAAGGGCTTAAATGAAGCAATTACGATAGATATTGAGGATATTTTTAAAAAGCATCCATCGACGTTAGAAGCTATACAATCCATGATCGACAAGTTGATTCACAACTTAGAAACCGAGGGCACGATTACCGGATATACCTTTAGCAGTATTGTCAGTGAAATGGCTACGGTGAGTGAACCTGTTCGCCAGGCATGTAGCTTGCTCTATGAGAACATGGAACGAATTTACTGCGATAAGCTTGTAACTGAAGGTTATT
Organism: Paenibacillus sp. FSL H7-0943; assembly: GCF_037963265.1. Taxonomy (NCBI): domain Bacteria; kingdom Bacillati; phylum Bacillota; class Bacilli; order Caryophanales; family Paenibacillaceae; genus Paenibacillus; species Paenibacillus sp. FSL H7-0943. The sequence goes on along the minus strand of NZ_CP150148.1, from coordinate 6,761,274 downwards.
CGCAGGAATCAGCCTCCGAGATGGCATTGTGGATGACGGCTTCGATCGAAGGCGCGATGATGTTGTGCCTAACGCAAAAATCCACAACTCCCTTAAAAACTATCGCCAAACTATTACCGACAATTTTGAAAGGAAGTACATCATGAATCAAGAAGCAAGATTACCAAGAAACGGCAAGGAGGGGGCATTATATGGTGCAATCATTTGTACACTGACGGTACTGTTTATGTCCTCAATAAATATCATTTTAGGGGTTGGAGAATTTAATGGTGAGGTTGCCTTAACGATTCTTAAGGTGTTTCCGATCATTTGGGTAATTGTCATGATTATTGAGCCTGTTGTTATTGGCCGTATTGCCGAAAAGCTGACAGCTACATTCACACAACCTACAGATAGCTTCAACGCCAAAATCCTATTCCGTATCTTATTCACCGTACTAGGAATGTCATTTTGTATGACGTTTATTGGAGACATTATCGGAAACGGGTTGAGTTCTCAAACGTTTAATCACTTCTTAGCCAATTGGCCAAGAAATTTCCTGATTGCACTGTTCGCTGAAAGTATATTGATACAGCCGTTTGCAAGATTTGTGATGGTAAAGCTACATGCTTCTCAGGACAAAAAGAAATCCAGCGCTGTTGGCGTAACTATACATGGATTATCAGAACAAAATTCCTAACCTAAATAAGCTCTCAGGCGAAGCGATTCGTTTGAGAGCTTTTCTATTACCGTGTATAATGATGTTTTGGCTGAATAATTGAAACTCAAATCTTTGCCCGATATCTTTCGGGTAAGCCCTCCTATAAAACCATGAAAGCATAATAATGAAAGGTGATTTTCTAACATGATGATCTATAGTCGTCTTGCCATAATGATGCCCCCATTTCCCTAGCTAGGCTCATATTCTTGTAGTTGTTCGAGGATATAAGCTTGTAGGAGGGCGAAAATAAGATGAAAAAATATGCAGCACCATCGTTACTTTTAATGATTGTTCTTGTGGCTTTTCCGCAAATTAGTGAGACGATTTACACTCCATCGTTACCGGATATCGCAGTAGCACTTGGAGCCACCAATAGTTCTGTACAGTTAACGTTAAGTATATATTTTATTGGATTTGCTTTAGGTGTTTTTAGCTGGGGTTGGTTGTCTGACTTCATCGGGCGGAGATCTTCCATGCTGGCTGGACTTCTTGTATACGGTATGGGAAGCTTGATGTGTTTTTACTCAGAATCCATTCATTTGCTGTTAGTCAGCCGGTTTATACAAGCGTTTGGAGCAGCAACAGGTTCGATTATTACCCAAACCATTCTTCGTGAGAGTGTCTCCGGGAATAAACGGCATGTTATGTTTGCCCAAATCTCGGCGGTCATTGCTTTTACTCCCGCAGTAGGTCCGTTAATTGGCGGATGGGTGGATCAAGCTTTTGGTTTTCGAGCGGTTTTCTTTACATTAGTAATGATGAGTGTGTTGTTATTTATGTATGCTTTTTGGAAGCTGCCAGAAACCACTGATGTTTCCATGAGAAAAAAGGTGGCTATTCTGCCTATAGTCAAAAAAATGCTCGCATTGCCACGTGTATTGGTGTTTGGATTACTAATTGGAGGCATTAACGGAATCTTGTTCAGCTATTATGCTGAAGCTCCTTTTATATTTATTGAACACTTTCAGATTTCGCCAGGAGTCTATGGTTTTCTCGGCATTATTGTGGCTTTGGCGTCGATTGTAGGCGCAATGATCTCCAAAAGATTATTAACCCTCTATGCCCCAGAAAAAATAATCCATATCGGCTGCCTTGTAATGGCGAGCGGAGCCTTGCTATTAACAATCGCAAGCAGTCTTGTCTTGTTGCCGGATATGATAGTGATCGTATGTATTCTAATAACGCTGTTTGTCCTATTAATGGGTGCAGGGATTGCTTTACCTAATTGTCTAAGTCTTGCTCTTGTTCAATTTCAGGATGTTGTAGGAACAGCAGGTGCGATATTCAGCTTGGGCTATTATTTGCTTGTTAGCTTGGCGACGTGGGGAATGAGCGCTCTCCATAATGGTTCATTACTGACGATGCCTATTTATTTCTTAGGGATTAGCGGCGGAATGTGGTTATTAGGCAAAAAATTTATTGTAGTGGAATAGAAATAACTTCTTAGTCATTTGATTAGTAAGATATGGATCGGGGCGTCCATAAATTAAGGGCAGTCTGGAACTTTTTGAGTTCCGGACTGCTTTTTGTTTGTTAGTCCACTTCTGGCACAATGACTTGGATATGACGAGGGAGAACACTTAGCGTAATAGGCAAAGTTGGACCTTCTTCGCCATCTACATTGGTTCTTACGGTTTCTGGAGAGCTTACACTTACATTGTGGGCTGTGAAATAGACAACGTCTTTATGATCCTTAAGGGTACCCAGCAGTAAAGATATACTGGCTGTAATGGTATTGAATATACTGAGGTCCAAAATAATAAAACAATGAAGCAGACCGTCGTCAACCGCAGCATCCGGTATTAGATTCTCGAACCCGCCGACTGAGTTGGTTAATACGGCGAGAAAGAGTAAGGAGTCTCCTTGCCATATTTGTTCATCATGGTGAATGACAAGGGGGTGGGCTGTAGGGCTTGTAAGTTGTTTAAGACCTTCTTTCAAGTATGCCAATGAGCCGAGTTTGGTTTTATCTTCGGAGGATACAGAGGATAATGCTCCGGCAATTGAACCTACAGCAACCACGTTGCCGAATAGGCGGTCATTTAAGCGACCGATATCTACTGTTTTTAAATTTGAGGAGGCAAGGGTTTGAATGGCTATTTCGGGATTCAGTGGAATTTGTAATGCACGGGCGAAATCATTAGCCGTTCCTAAAGGAACCACACCTAACTTTGGGTGGTGTTCCTGATCGATAAGACCATTAATGGTCTCGTGAAGCGTGCCATCCCCGCCGATGGAGATCACCAGATCATAACCTTCCTCACAAGCAGCGATGGAATAACGAGTGGCGTCTAGTTCTTTTGCCGTCTCCTTGATCGTAACGGAGTAGTCTTTATCACTTAGAACTCTTGTTGCATATCTGACATATTGGCTGGCTTCCTCTTTGCCGGATGAGGGGTTAATAATAATCATAGCTTGCCGCATAAGGATAATCCTCTCTATTGTGATCTAGTAGAAGTTTATTCTTACCATTACCCCAAAGTAGGCCAGTGGAACTCGTTCCCATAAAAAAAGGTGAGCAAGATTGACCTAAGTCATCCTGCCCACCTGTGTATTCAATTAATAGACTTTATCTCCATTAAAAATGGAGTTCTTAACGATAACGTAATCCACATTACGGATAGCCTCTAATTTATTGCCACCTGCATAAGAGATGGAGGATTGAAGATCCTGCTCCATTTCTCTTAGGGTTTCTGCTAAAGCCCCTTTATGCTCAACCGCAATTTTTTTACCTTCGACGTTCTTCTTTTCACCTTTTTGGTATTCTGAAGCGGAGCCAAAGTATTCTTTATAGAGCTTCCCAGCGATTTCAATGGTTTCACCCGGAGATTCTTCATGACCGGCAAATAGTGAACCAATCATGACCATAGAAGCGCCAAATCGTACGGATTTAGCAATATCACCGTGTGTGCGAATGCCACCATCGGCAATAATTGGCTTGCTTGCAGCCTTGGCACACAAGCGTAGTGCAGCTAACTGCCAGCCGCCTGTACCGAATCCAGTTTTGATCTTAGTGATACATACTTTCCCTGGTCCAATCCCAACTTTAGTAGCATCAGCTCCAGCGTTTTCTAATTCTCTAACGCCTTCAGGTGTTCCTACATTTCCTGCAATAACAAAACTAGCAGGCAGGTATTGTTTAATATGTTTGATCATCCGAATAACTGCTTCGGAATGGCCGTGTGCAATATCAATTGTAATGAATTCCGGAACCAGCTGTTCTTTGGATAATTGTTCGACGAAATCATACTCTTCTTCTTTAACTCCGACGCTGATGGATGCGATTAATTCACGGGAGTGCATGTCTTTGATGAAAGACGTACGTTTCTCCGGTTCAAAACGATGCATAATGTAGAAATAGCCATTTTGCGCCAAGGAGATAGCGATCTTCTCATCAATGATGGTTTGCATGTTGGCAGGTACCACCGGCAATCTAAATTTATGCCCACCGAGGGTGACTGATGTATCACACTCCGAACGGCTGTTTACGATACATTTTGCAGGAATTAATTGAATATCTTCATAATCGAATACTTCTTTCATAATTTACACCTCTAAATGCGAACATTATAGTATTTTGGTTTGTTAATTGTTCGTCCAAATTGTAATGTACCTCATTCTGCGCCGTAAGTCAAAATTCTAGTACATTATGGTGTAAATTGGACATAATTATACGGCAAATTGGTGTACAGCATTCTTTTTCCTCCACTTAAAAAAGCTTGAAGGCAATATAAGCAGCAACGATCCAAATAATGATCGCGGAGATCTTATTAATAATCCGCATGATTTTGCCACTTGAGTCGATTTGTCCTACGGTTTTTCCGGCTACAGCCAGCCCAAAGAACCAAATCCATGACACTAGGATAGTCGCGCCAGCAAATACAACTTTGTCTACGCCTGTGTAACTAAGCGAGCTAGTGCCAATAACGCCGATAGTATCCAAGATCGCATGAGGATTTAATAAAGAAACGGACAGCGCGAACAGGATTTGTTTTTTAGAGGATAGAGGGGTTGCGTCTTGCGCTGACGATGTAGGTGTACTTTTCCAGATAGACCATCCCATATACAAAAGAAATAAAAGTCCTACAGCAAATAAAGCGGTCTGCAGAACGGGGATGGCAAACACAAGGACTGAAACACCTAATACGGCTAATAGAATAAGCAGGGTATCGCATAAAGCGGCTGTAACAATAACGGGAATGGCTTTTTTAAAATGTGGCTGCGAGGCCCCTTGGTTAAATACAAAGACATTTTGTGCGCCAAGTGGAAGAATTAATCCAAAGGCCAGTGCAATGCCATGAAGTAGTGCGGCTAACATAGTTTATTATTCCTCCGATAGTGTTCATACTTTATAGAATTGGCTGTCCTATTGGTTCAATTGGTTTACTACAATTTTATGGACAAATAATATGTACTATCATACAGTCTGTGTCTTGATTTAAAAAGCTGCTTAATATAATCTTGTTGTCCCTTAGAAAAGGTAGTAAAGTAACAGAATACATACTATATATGGAAAGAAAGGTTGATATTTTTGAAAAAAGGAATATTTACAGGGTTGGTTGCTCTCTTGTTGATGACTACAAGTACGGTGACCTCTGGCACTGTAGAAGCTGCAGCAGCAGTAACCAAATTACCGAATGCCCAATGGAGTCAGCTGAATGTTGTGGGAGAGCTGGAGAGTGTGGAAGGCAATCCTATGGAGGTTACTAAATTAAACACAGTGTATCTACACACCAAAGAAGAGCATGCTACTCAAACTAAGATATGGTTAGTGGATACGCTGAAATCATATGACACACAGACTGGAAAGCTGAAGTGGTCGGTTAATTTTGCAGACCCTGGTACATCGATGTTTCGTGAATCCAAAGAATATTTAGTGTCACCAGATGGAACGGTATACATAACTTTTACAGATAATCTTTCTCCTGACGCAACTCAAATCTACGCGGTGGGAGCTGACGGGAAACGGAGATGGAAGGTGAATTTATCTCAAGCAGAGGGATACTTGTATAGACTTGATAACGGCAATTTAGTCTTTGCATCCCGAGGACAGTTTGATGGTTCCGGTAATTATTCTGGGTCCCTAACCTTAATTAATAAAAATGGAACTAAAATAAAAAACGTAACTTACAAAGGGACGGTAGCAGGGAAAGGGAATCGTATCCTCATTCAAACAAATTACGGAAGTGGGAAAGGCTCGCGAATCCAGGCTCTTGATTCTTCGCTAAATTCAGTATTTACATACCAGTTGCCTGCGGATTCGTATACAGAAGTCGATTACAACGAGGTGCTCACCGATGGAACCGTACTAATTCGGGCTAATCTTCCCAAAACAGGGAACCGACTATTTGGTTTTGACTCTAAAGGTAAATTGCTGTGGGGTAGAGATGTCGCAGGTAATGCTGTCATATCATCCCTGGGAGAGGTATATGGGATTTATGCCAATGGGAAGCTGTCCTTATATAATGTAAAAGGATTGGTTAAGTCAGTAGCCCTACAAGATGAGACGGAATTTTTTGTTTCGTTGTATCAATTACAGGATGGTAATATTGAGCTTAGCTTTCCTGGTTCTGCAACATATATTTTAAATCCTAAAACGCTCGCAGTAGATTATACTTTCAGGCTGAAGGATGATTTTAATTTCAATTATGTGGGGAATAGCGTGGGATATGTAAAGACAGACAAAGGATTTTCAAGAATTAAGTTTTAAGTCTTGGTATTAAAGAATATGATTGATCAAGGATGCCTCCCTAAATGGGTTGGCATCTTTTTTACGTTAATGCTAAGTATACAAGGGTACCTATTCACTAATTACACCATTAGTAAAAATGTCATCTCAACTCATGACTTTTTGTAACTAGTGAGCCCTTAAGGGGTTACACTATAATAAAGATTAAGTCAGCAGAGTATATAGGGGGAAATGCCTTGTTTAATCTGGTCAAACAGTGGTTCTGGTACGATTGGCTCGTCCTCCTGTTTCGGATTTGTTTTTCTACTTCTTTTTTGGTCACCATGTGTTATCTTTCGGAGGATTTTACGATTCCTTTCTGGATCGCGTTTGTTTGGGGCGTGGTCTCTTTTTCTGTGCCTTGGTTTTGTTTGCAGCTGCATTACAAGTATTATCTGATAGCGGAGATCCTTTTTTCGGGTGGGCTTTGTTTATATTTGGCTGCTTTGTTTCCTGAATCGTACGTAACTTTTCTGCCTATCGCTTTTATGATCGCCAGCAATAGTGCACAGAAGTCCTATCGTTGGACAGCTCTGATCACGGTCATTTTGATTCCAATTATGTTATCTAGATTGTCACAACAAATGGATGCTGTATCGATGATTGTTAACATGGGTTTGGTGTATACGCTTGGGTTCGCTTTTCATTTACTGGTGGTGAATCACAAGCAGGGCAGAATTATTAAGGAGCAAAATGCTGTTTTAGAGCAGTACATCTCGCAAGTTGAACGTATGACACTTCTGGAAGAACGAGATCGTTTATCCAAAGATCTGCATGATACGGTGGGGCATTCTTATACTTCAATTATTATGGGGCTAGAGACTTTACGTTCGGAGGTGAATACTTCTGAAGGGGAGCACAAAATAGATGCCTTGTTAAAGTTAACCCGCAATGGCTTGGATGATGTTCGGCGATATTTGCACCATGTGGGCGCTTCGGAGGATTCATTGACGCTAATGCAGTCCCTGCAGAAATTAGTGGATGATTTCCAGACCTTCTCCAAGGTTAAGATTCGCTTAAGAACATTCGGAGAGCCGTATACAGTATCTAAGCAGGCCCAAATGACATTATACAGATGTTTGCAGGAGTCGATAACCAACGCTGTACGTCATGGTCAAGCCAGTGAAATTGTCATCAGCTTACATTATGAAGAGAAGCTGATTCGGCTGGATGTGCAGGATAATGGATTAGGCACTGAAGATTTAAAAGCAGGATTTGGTGTGAATGCGATGAAGGAGCGTGCCTCCAACTTGCAAGGACAAGTGTATTTCTACTCTAAGCCAGGGGAAGGGACCTTAGTGACCTGCAGTTTACCAAGGCTTGAAGAGATACAGGAGGAAACGATTCGTTTATTGCTGGTAGATGATCAACCCTATATCCGGGATAGTCTGCGAATTATTCTAGAGCAGGAGCCGGATTTTGTGATCAATGGGTTAGCTGAGAATGGTGAACAAGCGATAAGCTTCTGCGAGCAGGAACAACCTCACGTGGTGCTGATGGACTTAAATATGCCGGGCATGGACGGTGCGGAAGCGACCAAGCTTATTAAGCAAAAGTGGCCAGGGGTACGAGTGTTGATCCTGACTACTTTTCAAGAAGCAGATATGGCAGTCGAAGCACTGCAAAACGGGGCAGATGGCTACTTGTTAAAGTCTACCGAGCCGCAGGAGCTGTTCGAAGGAATACGTCTCGTACATCGGGGCGTAAAGATGATTACACCCGATATTACGAATGTATTAATTGATCACTATGAGATGCATCCAGCTTCAGAGGCGCCACCGACAGAGAAGAGTAATGAATATGGACTGACTCCGCGTGAGCTGGAGATTCTAGAATGCCTCTCGAAGGGAATGCGTTATAAAACTATTGCCGCTAAACTATATCTGTCCGATGGAACGGTGAGGAATTACGCGTCCACCATCTATGCCAAGCTCGGGGTACGAAACCGTGAGGAGGCAGTCGAGAAGGCTTTTGGCATTTCGGATTAATCCTGACCGAAGTATTTGAAATTGATGAGCACCTTATTGTTTGCTTTCCCTTGTGGGAGTAGGCAGTAGGGTGTTTTTTTTGTCATATGACATTATGGCACTGGTCGATTTTACACCAAAAGCACTAGCATAGGAGTTACTTAGAAATGAACAATTTTTATTGCAGAGAGGGAGAGAAAAACATGAATCAAATAATCCGAAAACATGTGAGGAATTTTTGTTTCTTATTAATTACTTTTGCCACAGGGCTATTTTACTTTTGTTTTTATTTGGTGGGCATTACCTTTGGAGTTTCGATGTCCTTCACCTTAGTGGGGATCCCGATCCTTTATTATGTTTTGCGTTCTACCGAGACTTTTTTACAGCATGAGCGAATTCGAACTAAAGTCTATACGGATATCTCGGTTCGCACGCTTCCAACCCGATCTCAAGAAGAAGGCAGCTTGTGGGAAAGGGTTAAGGCAGAGTTTCTGGATGAACATAACTGGAGAGCGATTTTAGGGTTGATGTTGCAGTTTGGAATCGGCATGGTCAGTCTCATTTGTGCCACTCTTTTTTACTTGACCCCTATTATTCTCTTGTTGTCACCTGTCCTGTATTTATTAGATGTGTCCTCTATATCGCTATTTGGGATTGAAAATAAAACATTCAACATCTCACTTTTCTTCATGTTGTTAGGTGCAGTGTCTCTATGGATAGGTGCTTATCTCGGGAACAGTCTGGTAAAGATGATCGGCAGGTATACGCGGCGTTTAGTGAAGGATTTTGCTAGAAGATAAATTTAAACAGGAAAGAAGGAAAAATGATGGTAACCTCAGTTCCATTTATAAAATTATTCTCACAATCCCTTTGGATGATGTGGGAGAACATATTTGCTGTCATCACCAAATTTCGTAGTCAGTCCGTGCGTAGATATGGGATATGTAAGTTGGTAGTGTTGAAATATCACGGAGAAAGTTTGGTCTGCCAAGATGGGCAACGGATACTTCCGGGAGATTGGGTGGGTGAGCTTCATTTGGACAATCGCCAGATTGTGCAGCTGACACGTACGCTTGGCGCAGATCGGGCCGGAATTCGTACGGCACGCATGCTTCGCGAGGCTATGAAGGAGATCAGTCGTGATCTAGACAGCAATCCGGAACTAAGCAAAGTAAACGCGCTAACCGGGATTACACTGCTTCACCGGGGGATTATTCATGGAATAGGGTTTGAGCAGCGTCCTATCAAGTCCAAATGGCAGCGGCACTGGTTCGGGATATACCTTCGTTTTTTACTTCGCATGCTGCATCCGGAAGGGAAACATCGTGTAGAGGACAGCACAGAGAAGTTATCTCCCATGATGCTTGTGCTTAGCAAGCAGTCCTTGAAAGCGCGGTTTGCCCCGCGTAAGACAGAGGCGGCTTCCTAATGTGGGCCTTCATAATTTTAGCAGTGGATGTGATTGTTCTTTATATGATCGTTCCTTTTGCGCTTACCCGAATATTGGGATGGGGGGTTCACTCGGAGGTAGGTGCAGAGAAAGAAATTGCGTTTACGTTCGATGACGGTCCGGATCCTTGTTATACACCTGAACTTCTAGATCTATTAAAAGAGCATGGCATAAAGGCGACCTTCTTCGTATTGGGCAAAAAAGCGCAGAAATATCCGGAACTGATCGAGCGTATGCACAGAGAAGGGCACCAAATCGGCATTCATAATTATACTCATACACCCAACTGGATCCAGTTCCCCTGGACCAATAGACGGAAGCAAGTAGATCGCACAGCAGACATTGTTGAGCGAATTACAGGAGAGCGGCCTATCTTTTACCGCCCACCTTGGGGGCTTCTCAATCTAGGGGATTTCTTTTTGCTAAGAGAATCTTATCGAATCGTATTGTGGTCTGTTATGGTCGGAGATTGGAAAGCGTCACTGAGTGCAGAACAATTAAAGGATGCCTTAATAAAAAAAATAAAACCAGGCTCAATCATTGTTCTACACGACAGCGGAGATACACCGTGGGCAGATGAAGAAGCGCCCTTGAATATGATCACTGGATTAGAAGAAGTCTTAAAAGAAATGGATAAAAAGGGTCTGAAGTGTCTGCGGATGGATGAACTGCTGAACAAGGAAGTTAGTTATAGTAGAGAAGCTAGATCCAGAGTCAAACATAGGGGTCAGATTGATCTGTAGCTATTGAAATTTCTCAATCATTTTTTATATGGCAAGGGCTATGGTAACATTTAGAGTAAAGCGGTCCGTACCTATATAAATTGTTGAGAAAAGGATGGGGTAGCATGTTGAATGCTTCTTATTGGTTAACCAATATAAGATTAGAACAAGGTTATGTTATTAAGGATGGGCAAGTAGCGGGTACGAATACGAAGGTTTGTCATCTCCGCATTGACGGGGATAAGATTTCAGAAGTTGTTGGAGCAGACATCGAGCTTCAGAGCCAGCTCCCGAAATACGACTGTAAAGAGTTGTTGATGCTGCCTTCTTTCGAAGAAGCACATATCCATTTAGATAAAACATATTTCGATGGACCTTGGAGAGCGGTAAAGCCTGCGTCCAGTGTTTTCGAACGGATTGAGGAAGAGAAGGTATTATTGCCTAAGCTGCTGCCCATGGCGAGACAACAAGCAGAGAGCATCCTGACGCTTATTCAGGGGTTTGGTGCCACACATGTGCGCAGCCATTGCAATATTGAGCCTGTCAGCGGCTTGCAACGATTAGAAGCGACTGTACAAGCATTAAATGCATTCGCGGGTAAAATTTCATCTGAAATTGTGGCGTTTCCGCAACATGGCCTGCTGCGCTCGGATTCTGTACAGCTGGTAAAACAGTCTCTCGCAGAGGGAGCAACCTTTGTAGGCGGAGTAGATCCTTATACGGTGGATGGAGATATCGAGAAGTCACTTCAGACGATGGTGGAATTAGCAGTGATGAGTAATGCCGGCATTGATATTCATTTACATGATGGAAAAGAAGCGGGAAAGAAAACACTGACGCGGTTAGCTGATCTGACGGAAGAAGCTGGCTTGCAAGGAAAGGTCACGGTCAGTCATGCGTTCTGGTTCGCAGGAGCTCAGCAGCAAGAGGCAGAAGAGGTAGCTAAACGGATGGCATCACTGGGTATGACTATTGCATCCACAGTGCCTATTGGAAGAATGATGATGCCACTTCCGATGCTGCACAGCCAAGGGGTAAAAGTGAAGCTGGCAACAGATAGCCTTACCGATCACTGGTCCCCTTTTGGAAATGGAGATCAACTGGAGAAGGCAGGGCGTTACGCGGAGTTGTACGGCTGCAATGATGAATTGGCATTATCTCAATCTCTCAGATTTATAACAGGAGGATTAACACCCCTTGATCCAAAAGGCGAGCAGGTATGGCCAAAGGTTGGCGACACTGCTAGCTTTGTGCTGCTGCATGCCAGCTGTTCGGCTGAAGCAGTAGCCCGAAGAGCGCAGCGCCAAGCCGTCTGGTACGAAGGCCGACTGGTGAGTGGTTCGATAACAAATAGAGACCTGTGAGGCAGATGATATGCTCCTCTCTACCTATCTGCAACAGTATAAATCGGCGATCCTCTCACTCCCGAAGGGTACAGTGCTAACTAAACAGGATCTGCAGGTGGATAAGCTTCTAATGGAGCGTAATGGCAAGGTGGAAATGTATTATGCCCCCCATAATGAGTACATTAATCCTTCTGCTAAGGTGATCATTATAGGGTTAACGCCCGGGTTCACACAAATGGGCATAGCGATACAAGAAGCGATCATAGGTCTGGAGGCTGGTTTGTCAGATGAAGAGGTATGTAGGACAGCGAAGGAAGCGGCGAGATTCGCAGGCTCCATGCGGAACACGTTAATTCATATGTTAGATACACTTAAACTGCATCAACACTTGAACCTAACCTCTTGTGAAGAACTATTTCAGCAGCAGCAGACGATCCTGCACACCAGCTCTTTATTACATTTTCCCGTGTTCGTGGATAAGAAAAATTATAGTGGGGCCCAGCCCAAGCTACTTTCAAATTCATTCCTCAGGGCGCAGGCATTATCTTCCTTGCGTGAGGAGCTGAACATACTGAGCCGGGCCTTAATTATTCCCTTAGGAAAAACAGTGGAAAGTATACTTCAACTCCTTGTGTCCGCAGGTGAGCTTGATAAACAACGCTGCTTATGGGGATTTCCCCACCCCTCGGGCGCCAACGGACATCGATATAAGCAGTTCGCCAGCCAGCAAGAACAAATGGTGAAGATACTGCATAATCATTCATGGAGGGGCTGATTCAAGCTTCCCATCAGATGATCTACATGAAGTCGAAAAAATAACGAATGACATGAAAAAAGACCGGTGAAGTGTAGGTCAAGCTATCGATCCGGCTTAAATGGCTTTGCTTCAATGCCACGAATTTATCGCCATCGCCGATTAGCAGATCCCGCTTTAACACGGAAACCGTTAAACTGCCAAAGAAGCCGCTCAAGCTGATCAACATGCCTGACAGTAACCCGAAGATTGGGTTGAGCGGCGTCAGGTAGGGATAGATTAGATAGGAAACTCCTGTTGTGATGACAAATGCGAAAGCGAAACCCTCCCAAGTCAAATACGGATTGGCGGTGGGAACTATTTTCCGCTTCCCTACATAAAGTGATGCGAGATAGTGGACCACATCATTGAGCTGCGTTAGCACTACTAGAAAAAGCACAAGCCCCGCTCCATACTCCGGTGTAGCAAATTGAAAGTAGGCCAAGTGGCTAAGTCCGAATACCATCAGCATAAGCCCCCATTGGGTGGAGCTGACACTACGCATAAAACCAACCGTGCCCTTATTAATCATTCTGGGCAGCGGTAGGAGCAAGAATACATAAACCGGGATGAAGACAATAAACATTCCGTACCACTCGATATAAATCCAGTAGAACTGCAACGGGATGGATAAGTAAGCCCACAGAAATAGCCTGCGGTCCGATTTTCGTGATTTCATCATAGAGAAATACTCTTTCAGTGCAAAGAAGCAGAGCACCATGAGAGACAGCAGAGAGACGACGGGATTAAATAGGGTAGCTAGGCAAAAGATAAAAAGCATTCCCCACCACGTCTTGATACGAAAGCCAATGCCCGTATAATCCTTATTTGGCTGTAGCTTCCCTATAACTACATACATCAAGTGAATGGCCGATAAGGCCGCAAAGATAAGAATTATAGTTAATAAAGAGCGGTCGATAATTGATCACCAACTTGTCCTAGAGTAGATTCCATTAATGGGTTCATATGTTATTATGAAGGAAACGCTCAAACTTGATAAGGGGAAAATTGTAAATGGCAGCAGATCCATCGGTCTTTATATTACTGACGAATACCGGGACGCTTTTTACGAAGCTCATTCAAGGCTATACAAAAGCACCCTATAATCATGCCTCGATCTCCTTTAATCGGGAGCTTTCCGAGCTGTATAGCTTTGGCAGAAAGCATCCGAGCAACCCCCTGAATGGAGGGTTTGTGAAGGAGGATATTAAGACAGGTACGTTTAGCAAATATCCAAATACAACATGTGTCCTATATGAACTTCAAGTTACAGCCCGCGAAGTGGAGAAAATGGAGCGGGTCTTGCAAGTCTTTATCCGAAGCCGTCAAAAGTATCTCTATAATATTCTCGGCGTAATTGGCATTGCCCTGAAGGAGCCTGTCGAATTCAGCAACTCTTATTTTTGTTCGCAATTTGTAGCGGAAATTCTAGAGCGGTCGGGCATTAAGTTATGGAATAAGCTGCCCGCACTCGTTACTCCGGATGATTTTCGCCAAAGTGATCGGCTGCGATTGGTTTACCAAGGTAAATTAAGTGAATATGAACCTGAGCGCCTAGGAGGAGACGAAGGATGAATAGCAAAGAAATATTTTCTAATCGGGTGGATTCGTATGTAAAATATCGGCCGAGCTATCCTGGAGAAGCCATTGATTATTTGTACAATACTATTGGGCTCCAACCCAATTGTGATATTGCTGATATTGGTGCAGGAACAGGAATCTTCTCAGCATTACTTCTGGAGCGCGGGAGTCGTGTGACTGCCGTTGAACCCAATCCGGAAATGCGTAGAGCTGCGGAAGAGAATTTCGCAAAGGATAACCATTTCTCTGTATCGCCGGGGTCTGCTGAACATACAGAATTATCCGACCAGTCCATGAACTTTATCGTATGCGCCCAAGCGTTTCACTGGTTTGATAGGGACGCAACGCAATTGGAATTCAAGCGGATTCTAAAACCGGGTGGAAAAGTTATTCTGATATGGAATTCCCGGCTTACTTACGGTACCCCATTTCTGGAGGAATATGAGCAGCTGCTGCAGACCTTCGGGACGAACTACACTCAAGTTAATCATAAGAACATTACCCCTGAGATTCTTAGTTCCTTTTTCAAGAAAGGACAGATGCAAGTAGCGCATTTTAGCAATCAGCAGGTATTTGATTTGGAGGGCTTAAGCGGTCGTCTTCGATCGTCTTCCTACACTCCGGTCCCCGGAGATCTAAGCTATGAGAATATGATGGCTGAGCTGCGGAATATTTTCGAACGAAATAACCAGGGTGGGCAAGTATTTTTTGATTATAAGACCGAAATTTATTGGGGCGAAGTGTAAAGTAAATAAAAAGACTCAAACCTTAGAGATAACAGGGTTTGAGTCTTTTTTACTTGTAGTTATGAAAGATGTACGTAAAACGTGGTGGACTCGCCGACAAAACTTTTGGCATAAATTTTTCCCTTATGCTGTTCAATAATCGATTTGGCAATCGCCAGCCCTAGGCCATATCCCCCTTGTTTACGCGCCCGGGAAGCATTTGTACGGTAGAATCGGTCAAAGATGCTCGCTAAGTGCTCCGGCGCAATGCCCTCCCCCGTATTGGTGACCGCTAACACCATGTCATTATGTTGTTTTTTAAGGGATAAGGTGACTGAACCTTTAGGGTTCGAATATTTTACAGCATTGTCCAAGAGGATCATAATCACTTGTTTGATCTGTTCACTATTGCCTAGCACTGTCAGATCAGGCTCGATGTCATATTCAAGGAAGATATGCTTCTCAAAGATTACAGCTTCCATCGTTAAAATGATATTTTCAACCACGTCGCTCAGATTGAATTTCGAATAAATCATTCTCGATCTGGAATCGTCCATCTCGGTCAGGTACAGCAGATCATTGGTCAGGCTGGTCATTCTTTCTGTTTCCGACTTGATATAGTGCAGCCACTTGGACTGATTGTGAATGGTGTCATCACTGTTGGACAGGAGAACATCCGCATTGGTGTTAATAATGGTCAACGGCGTCTTTAACTCATGGGAAGCATCCGCAATAAATTGTTTCTGTTTCTCAAAAGCCTCCTTTACCGGCGCAATTGAACGATTAGCAAAAAAGCGGCTAGCGAAGTACAAGATAATCAGCATCACTGAGCCAACTACAGAGAAGGTATAGATTAGATTGGTGAGGATTTTTTGCTCTGCAGTGATGTCCAGAAATACAAGCATCGCCCCATCATTCGTATGCTGGATGTTGAAGATCCATTTGCTGCTATCCAAGGTGAACCTTCCGGTATCTTTACCGGCGCTTAGTGCTTCTTGCAGAGCCGTATTATAAAATTCATCGTCCATAGTAAATTTAGAATCTTTCCCCGTAAGGTTCGACGCTGTATCTATTTTTAGCATAAATGAGATTGAGCGTTCTGGAGGAGGTGTTCCGTTATCCGTACGTTTATTATCCACACGTGGTAACGTGGCTCCCCCTTTGGTATTGCCTAATCGTCCTGTGTCACCACCGGGAGACTTGTAGTTTTCCATGATTCTGTGAAGATCCATCTGAATATCGTTTTGGACATCTCGGTACGTAATTACATATATGGAGATGAAGGCCACAAGCATGATCACCGAGATGGTGACTAAGTTAACAATAAGAAACCGATTTCTGAGCTTTGTGAACATCAGGTCGTCACCTCTAATACATACCCTACGTTTCTGATCGTACTAATGCGTACGGTCGAATTTAAGAAGGTCAGTTTTTTTCTCAAAAAAGAAATATACACCTCTACATTATTGTGCTCAGCATCTGAATCAAAGCCCCACAGCTTCTCAATAATTTGTTCTTTGGAGGTTACAGCTTGTTTCCTCAAGATCAGAAGCTCCAATAGCTCGCATTCCTTTAGATTGAGCTTGATCTCTTTGCCACCCACGGTAAGTTTCAGATTGGATGTATTCAGTTCAATATCCCCGAACTTTAAAGCATCATCTGGTATCACCTCGCCTTTACGTCTTAGTACAGCCCTTATTCTTGCCAATAAGATCTCCGAGGAAAAAGGTTTGGCGATATAATCGTCAGCTCCATAGTCCAGCCCAGTGACCATATCTGTAATTTCACCCTTTGCGGTAAGCAGGATAACGGGAGTGGGTATCCCCTTTTTCCGCAGCGTCTTGAGGACGCTGACCCCATCCATCTCAGGCAGCATGATGTCGAGCAGCAGCAAATCATAGATTCCACTCAGTGCGTAATCCAGACCCGACCTGCCGTCATGGACTGCATCCACCGAATAATTATGTTTTTTTAATATTTGAGTTAAGGCTTCAGCGAGATGAAGCTCGTCTTCTACTATTAATATTCTCATGGTTTTGCCATCCCCTACATAGAACCAGTATTTGTTATTGAGGTCATTATATCAGGATTACCTTTATTGAACCTTAATGAAGGTTGAGATAGAAGTGACTGCGAACAGCAGTTT
This sequence comes from Paenibacillus sp. FSL H7-0943, assembly GCF_037963265.1. Lineage (NCBI taxonomy): Bacteria > Bacillati > Bacillota > Bacilli > Caryophanales > Paenibacillaceae > Paenibacillus > Paenibacillus sp. FSL H7-0943. The sequence goes on along the minus strand of NZ_CP150148.1, from coordinate 6,744,116 downwards.
GAAATCAAGAAATCTGCAGACAACAGCGGCCGGAAGTCCAACATCACCGCAGTTACGATGTACACCTGTTAAAGTCGTCAGCGGTCTTCTCCAACTATTAAGGGAATGTAAAAGATAATCAATAATTTGTAAAACCATTTAAGATTCATTAAAGGTTTGGGATCTAAGATACATTCATAAGCACACGAGACAACGATAAACAGAAAGGATTGATCACATATGGCGATTGAGGTATTCAACCGTTATGAGAACAAATATTTGTTGGACAACGAAGCCTACTATAAATTTTATAACCAATTGCTTGAATACATGGAACTAGACGATTTCAACAAGCAACATGAGTTTTACTCCATAACCAACTTATATTATGACACGGAGCACAACACCCTGATTCGTAACAGTCTTGCGAAGCCCAAGTACAAAGAGAAGCTTCGTTTAAGAGCTTACGGTGTTCCAAATCAAGATACGAAGGTGTATCTGGAAATCAAGAAGAAGGTATTTGGTCTTGTTAATAAAAGAAGAACGTCGCTCAAATTAAACGAGGCTTATGATTTTGTGGCCACCGGTATGGAACCGGAATTCAAGGATTACATGAATAAACAGGTGATTGAAGAGATCAAATATTTTCTGACACGCTATGATTTGCAGCCCAAGGTGTATCTGTCTTATGACCGAAAAGCGTTGTTCTGTAAAAACAATCGCGATCTAAGAATAACATTCGATACAAATATTCGCAGCCGCCGGTACGATCTGAAGATGGAGCACGGTGTTCATGGCGAACCCTTGCTGGAGCCGGGGCAGTGGCTTATGGAAGTAAAGGCTGAGAACACGATTCCGGTCTGGCTGGCCAAAATGCTTTCAGAGCATCAAATGTACCGTACAAGCTTCTCCAAGTACGGCAACGAATATAAAAAAATGCTGAAGAACAGTAAAACAGAACGGGAGAGTGCCCTCTATGCTTGATTCATTATTTACCGTAGCAACTAGTACAGAGTTAACGTTTACCAACGCACTGCTAACTATTTTTATAGCTATTGCTCTTGGCGGGATCATTAGCTACACCTATATGAAGACCAATGCAAGCGGCTATTCGCAAAGCTTCACACTAACTATGGTACTGCTGCCCGTAATTGTGGCCATCATCATTTTGCTTATCGGAAGTAATGTTGCCAGAGCTTTCAGTCTTGCCGGGGCGTTCTCCATCATTCGCTTTAGAAGTGCGCCGGGCGATCCGAAGGATATCACATTTGTTCTGTTCACCATGGCTTCTGGACTTGCCTGTGGAGTGGGTTCCTTTGGATATGCAGTCTTGTTCACCCTTATCCTATGCGCCCTTATGTTTATCCTTAACCGGACTAACTTTGGTGTAAGAACAACGTCGCAAAAAACATTAAAGGTAACCATCCCGGAGAGTCTGGGATATGAGGAAGCCTTCGCTGAAGTATTCAATAAATATAACGTTGGGTATGAGCTTAAAAAGATTAGAACGACTGAGCTTGGCAGTTTATATGAACTGGTCTACGCTGTAACGCTGGGTGAGGCTGTGAACCAGAAGGAATTTTTGGATGCGATTCGTACCCGGAACGGTAATTTAGACCTGTCTCTGACCATGACTCCAACTGCTAATGACTATTAAGATAACGAAAGGATGGATGAAAAATGGATAAATATATAACCGGAAGTAAAGTAGGAATCTTGCTATTGTGTGCATTACTTATGTCGGCTTGCAGTACCAATGCCACAACAACACAGTCTGAAGCGGCGGCGGGTACAGTAGCAGCCTCGGGAACAACGATAACTCAGAACGGGGCTGCCACGGGAGTACAACTGGCAAGCGCCAAATTGTCCGATCTGGTGACGTTCGATGAAGAGGATTCTAATACAACTTGGACGGCTGACCAATCGACGGAAATTGCTTTGGCTGGAACAAGTGCGCTTGTTGACGGCACCGGGGCTGAGTCCAAGGATGGCTCAGTGACAATTACTGCAGCAGGAACTTATGTGCTGTCTGGTAAGTTGAGTGATGGACAGATTGTAGTTAATAATCAGGATGAAGGTACTGTGCACTTGGTACTGAACGGTGTGAACATCACGAACAGCGATAGTGCAGCAATTGATATTAAAGAAGCGGGGAAAGTGATCATTACCTTGGAAGACGGGACGGAGAACTCCGTATCTGATGGAGCAACTTACGTGTATGCCGATGAAACTACAGATGAACCGAGTGCGGCTATCTTCAGTAAAGCGGATTTAACGATTAATGGGACCGGGAAGCTGTCTGTTTCCGCTAACTATAATGACGGAATTACGAGCAAGGACGATCTGAAAATTATGGGTGGCACTATTGAAATTAAGGCTGCCGATGACGGGATTGTAGGTAAAGATCTTGTCGGTGTACAAGACGGAAATATCAGCATAACAGCAGAAGGCGATGGAATGAAATCAACCAACGATACTGAGACGGACAAAGGCTTCATAGCAATAGCAGCAGGAACATTTGATATTACGGCTGGTAATGATGGAATTCAAGCTGAGACTTCACTTGTAATAGATGGCGGAACATACACCTTAGTTACGGGTGGGGGCAACGAGAAGGGTGAAGTGAAAACAGGTGATCAAGGGCAAGGTATGGGCATGAGAGGTGGCCGAGGTCAGGGAACAGGGGATCAAGCACCAGGAACCACAGGAACAACAGGAACCTCAACATCTGAAACCAAACCAGAGACGATGCCAGAAACAAAACCGGAGATACCAACAACGGAAGCATCAACAACGACAACAACGGCAACAGCTACAGAATCGGAAACACCAAGTACTAAAGGCTTGAAGGCTGGAGGAGATATTAGCGTAAACAACGGAACCTTTACCATCGATTCTGCTGATGATGCAGTGCACAGCAACAGTAACATTGCTATAGCTGATGGAGAATTCAACATCAAAACTGGCGACGATGGAATTCATGCGGATGCCTTGGTGGCGATATCCGGTGGCAAAATTGATATTACGAAGAGCTACGAAGGGATTGAAGGAGCAAACATCGAGATTTCCGGTGGCGAAGCTCATGTGGTTGCTTCTGATGATGGAGTGAATGTAGCAGGAGGTAACGATGAGGCGACTGTAGGCGGCGGCCCTCAGGAGCAGGATCAATTCAGCGATTCTGCTAGCAATATGCTAACGATAAGTGGAGGAACACTAACGGTTGATGCTTCAGGTGACGGGCTGGATTCGAACGGCTCCATCACAATGTCGGGTGGCACGGTTATTGTTAATGGACCTACCAATAGCGGTAACGGTGCACTTGATTTCGACGGTAGCTTTGAACAGAGTGGAGGAACTTTGGTGGCTGCGGGAAGTTCGGGCATGGCACAAGCACCGTCTGACACCTCTAGCCAACATGCAGTCAGCATGACTTTCCCTCAGACCCAGGAGGCTGGAACATTGGTTCATCTAGAGGACAGCGAAGGTAACTCGATCCTGACCTTTGCTCCTTCGAAGAGCTATCAAACGGTGGTGATTAGTTCACCGGATCTGAAGGACGGCGGTTCTTACACCCTCTACTCGGGAGGTACCTCGACCGGTAGTGAAGCGAACGGACTGTATACGGATGGTGAATACACAGGAGGAACAAAAGTAGTAGCGTTCGAAATTACAAGCAGCGTAACTTGGCTAAATGAATCCGGAGTAACAACCGCAAACACTAATCAAGGTCCAGGTGGCGGTGGTGGTGGAAACAGAAGACCTTAGGTTATAAATTGCATTCAAAAGCCACTCCAGCATTTTGGAGTGGCTTTTTTTAGTTTGAGATAAATTAGTCGCCGTTAACAGGGATGGAATTCTGTTTAATCGGTTGATTTGAAGTGTTGATGATCACATTATGTGAATTAAAAGACAGAATTTCAATCAGCTGCTCTGCCATATGGTTAGCTGTATATTTAAATCCGCCTTTTACCCACTCTATGATTAATCCAAATAGAGCATAGGCGGTGTAACTGGAAAACAATTCGATATTTACATTGGTATTAGTGTTATTAACTGCGACTAAGTCCCGCTTGGTGAGCTCCTTTAAGAGGTCGCAAATTCTATTTTGGAACCCTGGCAGAACATTGGAATTTATAATGATGGTATAAAAATTAGAGTAAGAGACCACATGTTCAAAAATCTTGATGCTCGAGGTGGTCAGCTCACTAACTATAAATTTATCGGTATGAAGATAGGGTTCTTTATAAGCCTTAATTAAATCCTCCAACACATCATCAATTAGCTCATTTAGAAGTTCTTCTTTGGTTTGGTAATGTTTATAGAAGGTTCCGCGGTTTAAATCGGCAAGGGTAACGATATCGGTTATCGTAATGGTGCGGAAATTCTTTTTTTCCATGAGTAATATCAATGCGTTTTTAAGCTCTTTACGCGATTTGCTAGTTCTCCGATTATTTTTAAGCAACAGAAGACCACCTAACTGTCTATTTTCTAATCCTATTTGAACAGAATCCCACGTTATATATATTTATGAACATTTGGTGTCTCATTTGTATATTGATAGTTAAATTTTAGAGGATTAAACTTGAGTAGTATAAATTTTAAGCGTTAAAGAGATTTTATATATTGATATTTACATTATAGATAAACGTAAAGGAGACTTCCAACATGAAACTTCAAGACAGAGTTGCAGTGGTTACTGGGGCGGCATCGGGTATGGGGAAATCTATCGCAGAGTTGTACGCTAAAGAAGGGGCAAAAGTGATTGTAGCCGATCTGAACCTAGAAGGTGCTGAACAAGTAGCCGCAGGGATCAATAGTAACGGTGGAGTAGCTAAGGCACTGAAAGTAAATGTTGCCCTGGTTGGAGATATTGATAGCATGATTGATACCGCTGTAAAAGAATATGGCACGCTAGATATTTTAGTGAATAACGCAGGGATTATGGATGGCTTTGAGCCAGTTGGTGATATTACAGATGAACGATGGGATCTTATCTTTGATATCAATACCAAAAGTGTAATGCGGTCCACTCGTAAAGCACTGCCTATTTTTCTGGAAAAAGGAAAAGGGGTTATCGTTAATACCGCTTCTACAGGTGGCGTAAGTGGTGCCCATGCGGGAGCAACTTATACTGCCTCTAAACATGCTGTAGTAGGCTTGACGAAAAACACAGCTTTTATGTATGCCAACAAAGGGATTCGTTGTAATGCTATCGCACCAGGAGCTACTGCCACAAACATCAGTGCTTCAATGAAAAATATAAATGAATTCGGCGTGAGCCGTACGCAATTAACACAGGCTGTGATCCCTCGTGTAGGTACACCTGAAGAAATCGCACAAGTTGCGTTATTCCTGGCTTCGGATGATTCCAGTTTTGTAAACGGAGCTATCATCGCTGCTGATGCGGGTTGGACTTCTGCATTCTAAATGTTGGTTGTCTACCTCTGCCTCAACAGTTTATCCACGGAGTCTTACGGACCCAGATGATGTTATTCGCAAATTTTCAGCCTTTTGAGAAGGAATTCGGACTCCAGAGACGCTATTTCATATAAATCGGCCCATATTTTGTGCTTTCGCGCCAATAGCTGCAGTGGAGTCCGATAGCAATTCAAATGTGGAATAATGGCGCATTTAAGGTCTGCTCGGTCCGCTAACCAATTTTTTCGGACAAAATGTGATCGGATTAAACGCAGAGGTACGCCAGCACGCTACCATTTTGCCAAATGATGACCCAAACGGGAGGCTACATAAAACTCCGCTAGAGATTAATCTAGCGGAGTTTTTTCTACGCTTGATATTTCCAGGGGAACCCTGCAAAATAGAGAGAATGCTAACTATAGAGGAGTTATATGAAATGAACGATGTTATGGTGCGGAATCATGTAAAAGTCATTGGAGCAGGAGAAAAAACTATCCTTTTTGCGCATGGATTTGGGTGTGATCAAAGCATGTGGCAGTTTATCACGCCATCATTTGAGAAAAAGTATCGAATCGTTCTATTTGATTATGTAGGCTCAGGCCATTCAGATTTAAGCGCATATACATCGGATAAATATCATACTCTCCATGGTTATGTACAGGATGTACTAGATGTTATCGAAACATTTGAACTCAAGGATCTTATTTTTATAGGCCATTCTATTAGCTCTATGATCGGTTTGCTTGCTTCAATCGAGCGGCCGGATTATTTTAATAAAATGATTATGATCGGACCTTCCCCACGTTATTTAAATGAGGGAGATGCTTATTTCGGGGGCTTCGAAAAAAGTGATATTACTGAGCTTCTGGATATGATGGAGATGAATTTCGCGGGCTGGGCTAGCTTTATGGCTCCACTTGCGATGAATAATCCTGACCCAATGTTGACTAAACAGCTGGAACGAAGCTTTATTTCGGCCGACCCTATTATCGCTAGAGAATTTGCGGAAGTTACATTTTTTTCGGATCATCGAGAAGATCTGCCTAAAGCGACAGTGCCTACACTCATATTGCAATGCTCGGATGATAGTATCGTTCCTATAGAAGTAGGAGAATATTTACATAGACACATGAATAATAGTACGTTCCGGTTAATGGAGGCCAAGGGCCATTATCCACATATTAGCCATCCGCAGGAGACCATTACTTTGATTAATGAGTATCTTGGGTGAGATGGAGAAGATTATGGTGTTGAAAGGATATTTAGACAATGGATGACCGGCTAAAATATGCGCCATGCGGATATGTTTCCATTACCCATGAAGGAATGATCCTCGATGTGAATCAAACCTTTTTGGAGGGGATGGGATATCAACAGGTTGATTTGGTGAATAAACATTTTGAATCTATCATGTCTACGGCCAACAAGCTTATTTTTCATTCATACTTCTATCCTTTTATCAATCTGAATGGACATGTAGAAGAGCTATTTATCAATTTGAAGGACAGCAAGGGGCAAGCCGTGCCTTACTTGTTAAATGGCAGACGCCTTGAGTGTGAAGGTGTAGAGGTCATTGATTGTATTCTCGTACAGATGGGCAAACGTATTGATTATGAGCTAGAGTTACGATCTGCGAAGAAGCAAATAGAAGAGGCATATTGGGAAAAAGATCAGGCGCTGGCAAAGCTCAAACAAATCCACCTGGAAATCGAGCAAAAGCAAGCTGAATTACTGGAGATGAATGCCGTTTTAGTAGAGCTATCTACTACAGACAAGCTTACTGGATTAAAGAATAGAAGGTTCCTGCAAGAAAAGCTGGAAGAACAGATTGCAGCGTATCACCGTGATCAGGCGCCTTTTTCGTTATGTATTCTAGATATTGATCACTTTAAAAATGTGAATGACACCTACGGTCATCAGATGGGTGATTATGTCCTGGAGAAATTGGCGAGTATCCTGAAGTCCCAATCTCGTAAAGAAGATATCGTAGCTAGGTATGGTGGTGAGGAGTTTATCCTTCTGCTGCCTAATACAGATTCATCGGATGCCACGGCTATAGCTGAGAGTCTACGACAATTCATAGCCAGCTCCACTTGGGAGATTGGCAGCATTACGGTAAGCATTGGCATAGCTACCTTTGAAGCAACCGATACAGACATCACTCTTCTGGAAAAAGCTGATCAAGCGCTTTACGTTTCTAAAGAACAGGGGAGAAATCGCGTTACGCATATTATGGATTTGAGTGAAAAGCTTCTTTAATTGGAGGCTTTTTTTGTTATTTATAAACGATACATCCTCTTTGCTCTAATTGCTCTAAAATGTCTGTTCCCTTCAAGCTGTGATTCCATCTGAGATCCAGTTTCTCTAATCGTTCAAGCTGTAAAAGGGAATTCGGAATTTCATGAATGGATCTCCTTTGTAATTCGTATTGGCATCAAGCCTATGTGACAACGTTACGATAGAATATAACAGGATGATGATTTATTATCAGTATGTTGGCATACAAAACTATGGAATGTGGATCATACCTACATTATCTATTCGGGGATTATGGCGATCTGGAAGTGATCCATCCCTCCAATATAAGAGTGCTGTCTGCGGTGGCTATGAATGATACTGTATTATTTGAGATTAAACATGAGCCTTTTAAGCAGATGGTTGCCGATTACCCGTTGATTAAGGATCAATTGATGCTGCTGCAAATGGAGCGTTTATTTTTATCGAATCGGTTATTATATGAAATGAAATTTCATGATGCGAGAGCGCGTGATATGATCGGAACGTTAAGGGAGACGGCTACCCTTGTGCTTAAAGATCTGCAAGAACAAAAGATTATTGAGATTCAACATCAGCAGATCACCGTGTTAGACCCGGCGTATTTACTGGAGTATACGGATTTCGATTGAGAAGAGCCGTTCCAGGATCTTTTTCAGAGAATCGATTATTAAAGGGGTTATGAATGTGGCTTGTAATCATTGTGTAGTAAGAGAGCTGAATTTTCAAATCAAGGCTCATGGTGAGCTTAATCTTAGGGTTTTACCTGAGGTTATTCATCACTTGAGTAGAAGTAATACGATACATAAGGTGGAAGAAAATGTGATTACAATTAAGGAGGCTGGGGTGCGGGATTTTCTGGATTTCTGTAATGACCATATGGAGTCGGAGCAGGTTGAATTCCGTATAGATGACCAAACATGGAGACCTCTATCCGAATTACCCACTGTACTTGATATGGAGTGGATTGATGAGGTTATCACTAAGGGTCTTGTTACTTGCTACTTCCAACCGATTGTGAACGTAAGGGAAGAGATTTTTGCATACGAGCTCCTATCCAGATTTAAAAAAGAAGACGGATCTCTTATCTATCCTAATGAGATTTTTGCGGCGGCACGGAATCGTGGGCGTTTATATGCTTTAGACCGGTTATGTAGAATGACGGCTGTAAAATATGCTGCACCCTTAAATAAAAAAACGTTTATTAATTTTATCCCAACGTCGATCTACGCTCCAGAGTTCTGCTTAAGATCAACCGTTGAACTGGCCAATCAATTAGGCGTCGATCCTTCTCTTTTTGTCTTTGAAGTTGTTGAGACGGAGAAAGTGGATGATCTCGCTCATTTGAAAGCTATTTTGACATATTACAAGGATCGGGGATTTGAATACGCTTTAGATGATGTTGGTGAGGGCTTCAGCACGATCGAGATGTTATTGGAGCTTAAACCCCATTACATGAAGCTGGATATGAAATATGTTCAGGGTGTGTCCAGCGATCTGAACAAACAGAAAATAGCAAAGCAATTTTTAGAAAAAGCTTTAGAAATCCAATCCGTTCCTTTAGCAGAAGGTGTGGAGTTTAGAGAGGACTTTGAATGGCTTAAGCAGAGTGGTTATCAGTTGTTTCAGGGCTATTTATTTGGAAAGCCTGATCCTATTCCCAAACAGTAATCCTAATGAGTATATATCCGTCCAGAGGATGAGATGAATTTCAGGTCAGAGTCTGAGTACAGCCAACCCCCGGGGTTGTATAATTTAGGTAATTTGAAAAGGGGGACGGGATAGATATGAAATGGCATCAATTTGTAACGCGCTGGGCGGATTCTAGGGGCTTTGATGGACGAGAGATTGATTATCAATGGCCTTCTCCCTCATTTCCGGTCATCAGTATTCGCAGTAATCTAGGGCGATACTCAGGTCAAGCGTATGGCCGTGGAGGTAAACCCCGTGTGAAGACAGCCGTTGGATTAATCGCTATTGGAGATGTAGCTGTTGGCTTGATTTCCATAGGTGCGATAAGCGTGGGCGTATTATCCTTAGGAGCAATATCACTGGGAATGTGGTTAGCGATCGGAGCAATAGCACTTAGCTGGCTTGGCTTCGCAGTGGGAGCGATTGCGATTGCAGGCGTGGCTGTAGGAGCGATCGCAATCGCGGAAAAAGCGTTGGGGGCCATCGCCATAGGGGATACGGCGTTTGGTGCGATAGCGATAGGCAGGATCGCTGGGGGTGCCATAGCTATCGGACAATGGGCATATGGTGTAATCGTAGTTGGCGAACATGGTTTCGGATTAATTCCCGTCACGGGCGATGTGTGGAATTGGTTCCGGGGTTTGTTTGGATCGGAGAGTTAAGTAGACCTACAGTCCTAAAGGATGTCCTTCTCTTCCGGGATAGTCGATAAATAATATCTATCACATAAGAAAAACTAATTGCAATTACCTATACTCATTTCATACCAATTAATCATGCGATCAGATCTAGGCTTATGTTACTCTTTGAATGTATTCGAAACTTCATAGGCAAACCTATGGAAATGTAGGGACGCAAAGCTATAGGGACTAAGGTTATCATAACTATTGTCAGCCAGCTGCCAAAGAGTGCGTAACGCTTTTTGTTAAAATATAAGAAAGTATAAGTTATAAAACTATACTTAATATCTTATATTTCTCGCTTAAACGCTTACCGTCCTTATAAGGACGCCGAAGGCGTTTATGCTTGTTAAGGTTTAATAAAAATTAAGTCTTAATTTTTAGGCGACTTTATACGCAATCAAGCTACTCTTTTGGGGTAGTTTTTTTTGTGCCCATTTTTGGGCACTGGAGAGATTCATATGACATCTGGGGGTAAGAAGAGATGAAGAAAATGATTGCGATCGCTACATCGGCGGCCATGTTGGCCAGTTTTTCGAGTGAGGCAGGTTATGCTTTAGCAAGTGAGGCAAGCAAGGTAAATGTAACAAAAACAGTGGCGCAAAGTAAGGTTAACTTATTAAGCAACGCCTCGGTTATTCCGTTTGAGCTGTACGGCAAGGATGCTCTAAATGCCTATAATGAGGTTTTTAGAATGAATCCAGCAAATATTAAATCCATCACAAATAACGGTGGCAACTACTCAGGCTCGCCTATAGCTAAGGCTATGGATGGGGATATGAGCACGCATTGGGAGACTGGCAAACCGAATAGTTCAACGTTTACGAATGAGGTTGTGTTTGTTTTCAATGAGTCCACTGAATTAAATAGAATGGTATACGCGGCTAGGCAATCCGGTGCGAAAGGTAAAGGTTTTGCTCAAGAATTTGAGATCTATGGTTCCACTACCGATGGGGGTGATTTTACGCTCGTGTCTTCTGGAGAATATACAGGCTCAACCGGTGATGTAGTGGAGATTCAGTTTGCACCTACGGCTTTTAAGAGACTTAAATTTGTCTTCAAAAAAGCGAATCAAGATTGGGCGAGTGCGGCTGAGTTTTCTTTTTATAAAGAGGATAGTGTCTCTGCTAAAATGAAAAATTTATTTACAGATGATACCTTGAGCCAAGTTAGTGCTGCCTTTAATACGACAGAGAAATTAACAGCTTTAGAGAATGAAGTGCAGGCACATCCACTGTATGCGCAGTTTAAAGAAGAGATAGAGAATGCAAAGATCCTTTTGAAGAACCATCAGGTAGAGGCAACGGCAGCCAAGGTTTCGAAGCTAAAAGGGTATGGAACAGCCTATGAAAATGCCTATAGCCAAGCTTATAGAATGCCGAATGCAAACGTATCAAAAGTAACGGTGAACGGTGGAAGCTACCCAGGTACGAAGCCTGAATATATGCTGGATGACCAGCCCACTACGCATTGGGAAACGAACAAAAACAATGATGCAAGCTTCACGAATGAAGTCGTGTTTGAACTAGCGCAAGCGGAAGTGCTGGACAGAGTGGCTTTTTTGGCTAGAGATAACCGCAAAGGATTCCCAGAGGCTTTTGAAATCTATGCATCAGAGACGAGTAAAGGAGAGACCTTCCAACTTGTATCTAGCGGAACCGCGATTAGTACCAATGACTTTCTGGAATTTAAATTCGAACCGACGAAGTTTAAAAGATTAAAATTTAAGTTCACAAAAGCTAATATCAACAGACCTTTTGCGGCTGAATTTAGATTTTATACAGAAGATAAAGTAAGCGAAGCTGTAAATGGTATTTTCACAGATGGAACGATGAGTGCGGTTGTGCCTGCTTATAATAGCGTCGAAGCAATCAACGAATTAGAAGAAGCGGCAAAAGTACATCCGCTCTATCCAATCCTGAAAGATTCTTTGGATTTAGCTAAGAAGCTAGTGAATGGTGAAGTTCAAACCGAAGGCACCATCATTGAGGCGGAACAACGTGGAGATATGAAAAAGCATGCGCAGGAAAACCTGAGAATTGGTTTTGGTACGAACAACCAGCCTACAGGTCTCGTTGCAATGCCTGGAGATACGATCAACGTTTATGTGGACGCAGCTTCTAACGATAAGCTACCTTCTTTAGTCTTTTCTCAACAAGAGGCCGCTTGGAATGTTTGGGCTAGAGGTGTGCAATTGCGTCCAGGTAAGAACATTATAACCGTTCCTGAATTTGCTATGAATAGTTATTATGCACATGAAGTGACTAAGGGCGGCACCGTTTATATCGTAAATCCCTATACAGCAGAGGAACAAGGGAAAGCGCCATTGATCCGCTTCGAAGGTTTAGAAAAGATTCCTTTTATGACCAAGACCACGGATCCAGAACAATTCAAAACCTTCTTAATCACATACAAACAAAGACTAGACGAAGATAAAGCGGCTCATCCAAATGTTCAAGATCGTAAACTCATAGATGTGGTAGAACTGGCCAGCGATCATGTTATTTTCACAGGAACGGCGACGGAGGCGTACAACAAATATATTACGCAAGGAAATAACCCGCTGGACACCGTAACTGGGTATGACACCTGGATGAAGAGTATTTTTGCCTTCTATGGCCTGGATGGCAGTAGCGAGATTGATGATGCCAAGCTAATTCGTGAGAATATTCGCTTGATGCAGCCTTATGGTGCGATGTATGCAGCGGGAGATCATACAGGTATCCAACTTGGAACAGTAGGAACCATGTTAGGTGATTTTAACAAAGCTTATCCGGGCTGGGGACTGAATCACGAAATCGGGCATCGCTTGGCTATGGGTGAACGGGAATATGGCGAAGTAACTAATAATATGGTGTCTATGTTTATGTCTGTCGCGGCGAATTCGATAGATAATCGTATACCGTATGAATCAGATATCTATAAATATGTCCTCGAAGAAAACAAAGTGGTTATGAATCAGCAGGGCTTATTTGCACAACTCGGAGCCTATTGGCAGCTGGAGCTGGCACATCCGGGATACTGGACAGAGCTGACCAAGCTATATCGGGAGCGGAAGGTCATCCTTACCAACGGTGACAATTCTAAGCAGCAGTATTTGGTGGAGTTCTCCTCCGAAGTACTGGGATTAGATTTAAGCAGCTATTTTGCCAGACATGGCTTCACTGTGAATCCTGAGACAAAAGCGAAAGTAGCCAAGTATCCGGCACCGCAAAAGTTATGGTATTTAAATAACTCGGTGATTAATTATGAGGGAACTGGAATAGCGGATAAAAATCTGGCCATTAAGGTTAATATCACACCTAACACCACGGCTAGAACGAACACGTTAAGTTTCAGTATAGATAAAGAGCTTAAGCAAGACTTTTTAGGATATGAAGTGTATAGAAATGATGTGTTAGTTGGTTTTACAGGAACTGAGCAATTTGTGGATCAGAATGTAGATGCGAGTATCAACTATACGTACAAGATCGTCGGTTATGATAAAAAGCTGAACCCACTGAAGCCCGTACAGGTTAAAGCCTTTAAGCCAGCCTTGTCTGTTGAAGATCAGCTCACTTTAAAGCTTAATCAAACCTTTGATCCGATGAGCTATGTAAAAGCGGCTAACTATCTAGGAAACGATATTACTGCAGATGTCTCTCTGAAAGCCAATAACGTTGATGTAACGCAAAAAGGCAACTACGAAATTGTATATGAAGTGAAAAGCGAAGGGGTTACGGAAACGAAAACCACACAGGTTACGGTAACGAGCGACTACGCCTATATTTCCGATCTCAATGCCAAGTCAGTCGTTGTAGGCTGGGGTGAATTAAAGAAAGATAAAGCCGTTTCCGGGGGAATCATAACCCTTGTTCGCCAAGGATTGGCTGCGACGTACGCGAAAGGGATTGGTGTTCATGCCAACTCTGAGGTAGTTTACGATATTGAAGGTAAGGGTTACGACTTCTTTGAAAGCTACATTGGGATTGATCAAGCCATGAAAGGGAAACCTTCCTCGGCTACTTTTGCAGTGTATGTGGATGGAGAACAGAAATTTGAGAGTGATGTTTTCCGGGCAGGAACAGAACATCAATTTGTGAAAATCCCTGTGACTGGTGCAAGAGAGGTGAAGCTGGTTACAACAGATGCTAAGGATGGCAATGCTTCAGACCATACGGTATGGTCGGATGCGAAGTTCTCGAATAATTCAAGCAAACCTACCATTACAGTACCGGAAGAGACAACCTTCGTTAAGCTGAACAGCGAATTTGATGTGTTGAGCGATGTAACAGCTTTTGATACGGAAGATGGTAACTTAATTGGAGCCGTTGAAGTACATTCGAATGGATTCACATCAAGCAAAACAGGGACTTACAACGTCGAGTTTTCTGTTACAGACTCAGATGGGAACTCCGCTGTGCAAGCCAGAAAGATTGTTGTATACAGCGCTAGTAAATACCTGAGTGATATAGATTGGCAATCGGCAAAAACGGATTATAATGTGGTTCGAAAAGATAAGGCTAGCTCTAACAATCCGATTAAGCTGCTGGTAAATGGCGAGGTCAAAGAGTTCGCTAAGGGCTTAGGAACCCATGCCAGCTCTGAAATCATGTATAATCTGGCGGGTGCAAACTATGAATATTTTGAAACGTATGTAGGGGTTGATAGAAATATCCCTGAGCAAAGCAACTCCAGTGTAATTTTCAAAATCTTTGCCGATGGGGCAGAGGTTTATAACAGCGGACTGATGAAATTTGGTACAGAGGCCAAGCTTGCGCGGATACCTGTTAAGGATGTAAGTGAATTGAAGCTGGTGTTAGATAATGCAGGTAACGGAAATGCTTCAGATCACGGCGATTTTGCTGATGCGAAGTTTATGATCTTGAACAATACACCAGAGCTTACCATACCTAAATCTGTCTCAACCAAAGTGGGCCAAGCGATTGATATCAGTGAAAGCTATACGGCAATGGATTCGGAAGACGGTGACTTGACGGCTCAAGTGAAGGTCACAGGCCAAGAGCAAGTTAAATTCAACCGGGCCGGAAAGTATCCAATCACTTACACAGTAACAGATAGTGATGGAAATACGACCACGAAGATTAGAACTATAGCCGTAGTAGACATGACGGACTTTACGTATCTGACGGATTACGACTGGAATTCTACTCAGAACAGCTATACTGCACCTTTGAAGGATAAATCTATTAGTGCAAATACGCTGAGATTAACAGATGAGAACAATCAGGTAGTGTCCTATGAAAGAGGAATTGGAGCGCACTCTAACTCGACGATTGTATACAATCTAAGCGACAAAAACGCGGACTATTTCACTTCCTATGTAGGTGTAGATAGACAAATGTACGGTTCTGTTGGTTCGGTGAGCTTTGAGGTGTTTGTCGATGGAGAGAAGAAATTCGATAGTGGGGTCATGGGTTCGAGAGATCCGCAGAAATTCATCGAATTGGATATTAATGAAGCAAAAGAACTGAAATTAGTCGTCACAGACGGGGGAAATGGTAACGGATCTGACCATGCTACATGGGGTGGAGCTAAACTACATTTCGCGAATGGAGATCACTTATTCACTAGAGATCTCGAACAGGCGATTGCAGCGGCTAAAGCAATTTCTCTAGAAGGCTTCACACCTGAGAGCATCGCGGCATTTACGTCCAGCCTCTCGATAGCAGAGACAGTGTTGGCTAACTCTTCTGTTACGCAAAGTGAAGTAGACGAAGCTGTAGCAGCGTTGCAACAAGCAACCGAAGGTTTGGTCCAAATAGATCTTACGCAACTGATTACTGTGGCGGACCCGTATTTAAGTGCTTCGATCAAGACTACATTGGGCGTAACTGGAGAATTAACATTAGGTGATATGTATAACCTTACAACGTTAACTAGCGAAACCAGAAGAGCCAGATCCTTGGAAGGTTTGCAGTACGCGAAGAACCTAGAGACACTTGATATTACTGGAAATGAAATTACAGATTTCTCCCCATTACAAGGATTAACTAAACTAACGAGCTTATTGGCCGACCCACAAATGGTAGAGGTAGGAGAATTTAAGGGACCTGTAGTTGAAGTGGCTAATCTGGTGAAAGGGCTCGATGGCAGCAAAGTGATCCCTAATTCGGCTGGGGTAAGAAACACTAGAACATCTAAAGAAATTGTGTTTGATATGAAGGAATGGGCTGCTAATCCGGATGTGTTCACTATTGACCTATCAAACGAGGAGAAAGGAACTTACATGCTGGGGTTAACTTACCAAGTCGCAGGTAATCTCGTGCAAATCATTTCTTTTATTGATAATAATTAAATTCCCAAGAAAGCAGGCGGATTGTGGTCTCTATAACCATGGTTCGCCAGTTTTTAAATGAAGGCGTTTTATGTAAAAATATCCATTTTGTCATATGACAAAAGAAATGACAACGCTCACTATAAGCGGTGTAGTCTTTTAACTATACTTAATCAGAAATGCGCCAAATTTAAATGAATACTCCAATTGAAGCTTTTTATACAAAGAAGTAAATAATGTATGCGGTTTAGAGGGAGCTGTTTCTGTGAAAATCATCATTGTAGATGATCATCCTTTAGTTAGAAGAGGGCTGGCATCTGTCATTGCAATGCAATCGGATATGCAATTTGCCGGTGAAGCTACGAATGGTCCGGAAGCACTTGATGTGATTGAAGAGACAAAGCCAGACATTGTCCTCATTGATCTTAAACTTGCTGATGAATCAGGACTGGATGTCATTAAGATAGCACGTACCCGCGGCATTGTTAGTAAATTCATACTGTTGACTTCCTCTGCGAGCAGAGAGGATTTTTTGAGGGCTGAAGAAGTACTGGTAGACGGATATGTTCTGAAAGAGGCACTGCCGGAGGAATTACTGTTTGCTATCCAGTTGGTGTACAAAGGGAGAAAATACTATGATCCTGGTCTAATGGAAGAAAAGATGCGAATGAGCGCCAGCAGTCCAACAGATGAATTGACACCAAAAGAGAAGGAAGTCCTGATTCAGCTTGGACAAGGTGCTTGCAATAGAGTGATTGCCACACGTCTTTTTATCAGTGAATTTACGGTGAAGAAGCATGTCAGTCAGATTTTAGCGAAGCTGCAGGTTACTGACCGGACACAGGCGGCATTGTGCGCGAACGCGATAGGATTAACGAAATATGAAATGTCTTATGAGTAGAACGGCAAGATCAGATGTTATAATGGCTTTAACTACTTTGCGAGATTGAGTATTCTGTCTAATTGTAATTAGGGAGTGCTGTTGATGTTTGAATTGCCAGGATACCAAACCTTAGATCTGATAGATAATACCGCAGATATCAGGTTATACAGACTCCTACGTCAAGAGGACGGCCTAAGAGTTATCGCTAAGACAACAATAGGAGAATATCCGGGAGCTGCCATGGTCGATGCTTTTCGTCATGAGTATGACATGCTTAAGCGACTTTGCGGTCGTGGTGCAATAGAGCCGTACAGTTTGGAAATTATGGCGGACCGACCAGTCCTTCTCTTAAAAGATATAGAGGGGAGTACCCTTGGGCAGATCCTGCGTGTGCCTGTTAATTCACTGGGTCTTCCAGCGCTAATTCGAATCGCTACAGCTATTGCTGATTGTCTTATGCAAATTCATCGTGAAAAAATAACACTAAATGAACTAACCCCCGCTCATCTAATCGTCAATCCCATTACTTTTGAAGTGAAATTTATTGATATAAGAATCTGTTCTACCGAAAACACCACGAGTCCTTTGTCACCGTTAGGCGGCCGGCCCGATGTTCTGCTTCCTTATATAGCTCCAGAACAAACGGGACGAACCGGAGTCAAACCGGATTACCGTTCTGACTTTTATTCGCTGGGGATCATCCTGTATGAATGTCTCTCGGGCAGCCGCCCCTTTGAGCTGCATGATGTTGTTGATATTGTATATCGTCATCTTGCAGATACACCTGAGCCTCTGCACCGCAGGTTCCCCACTATCCCTCTATCGGTCTCTGATATTGTTGGTAAATGCATGGAGAAAATGCCTGAAGCGAGGTATGCCAGCGCGTTTGGCATTAAATCGGATCTTGAGGAATGTCTATCCCGTCTAGAAGAATCCGGACATATTGAGCCTTTTCCACTAGGAAGCTGGGATATCCCAGAGCGCTGGATGGTATCAGGACGCTTCTATGGAAGACATCTTGAGCAACAAAGCTTAAGAGAAGCACTGCAACGAGCATCACAAGGTGCCGTAGAGACGGTTTGGATTAGCGGGGAGAGTGGTATCGGCAAAACAACCTTTCTGAAGGAGACCCTTACAAATACAGTCTCTTTGGATGGTTTCTTCGCCAGAGGCAAATTCGAATCCCGACATACCTCACTCCCTTATGGCATCTGGCATCAAGTCATAGAAGAGTTGGTTAGTCAGCTGCTGATGGAAACAAAGTTGCAGGTGGAGGTTTGGAGGCTGCGTATTCTACAAGCAGTGGACAATTACGGTCAGTTGCTGATCGATTTTGTTCCTAAGCTTGAACTCTTGATTGGCCCTCAACCCTCCGTGCCTCCACTGCCACCGCTGGAAGCTCAGCATCGCTTTCAATTAATCATGAGCCGATTTATTCAACTCTTTCCTCATGAGGATCATCCTTTGATCTTGGTATTGGATAATTTGCAATGGGCTGATGATACGTCGCTGCAATATCTCACTTCGCTTATAGAGGATACAGCAACGACTCATCTGCTAATCGTGCTTTCCTATCGCAATCGGGAGATTACAAGGCTGCACCCGCTCAGTAGGCTGGAAAAACATCTGATTGACCGCAACGTAGCGATGAGCAGAATTTCTTTACAAGCGCTTGAACTCACCGATTTAAAACAACTGCTACTTGATGTTATGCGTTACGAGGCAGCTGACTTGGACGAGCTGGCGCGCGTGCTGCTTCATAAGACAGATGGAAACCCGTTATTTATTAAGCAATTCCTTCAAGATTTGATAGATGATCAGCGAGTGGAATTTGATGAGAATATTCGAAGCTGGAAATGGGATCTCCACCGTATTACTGAATTGAATGTACCCGATAACGTAGCTTCATACCTTTCAAGTAAATTGCAGCAATTTCCTGAACAGACGGTATATGCACTTAGCAGAGCCGCATTTATAGGCAGCCTATTTGATTTACGTACACTTGCTGATATTACGGAGACACCGATAGAGACATTGAATGATGCGTTGGCGGTTGCTGTACATGGGCGCTTGTTGCAGCCCGTTAACGGGGAGGAATATCCGCATTATAAGTTCCAGCACAACCGCATTCATCAGGCAGCATATACTTTTATTTCCGAAGAGGAGCGTTCCGAGCTGCATTGGAGGATTGGTCTTTTATTGCTAGGCCGCAGCCCGCTAAGTGAAGGAACGACCCTATTTGAAGCTGTCCATCATTTGAATCAGGCACTTACATGGTTAGACCGCCCTGAAGAGAGGCTTCAACTAGTAGAGCTGAACTTACAGGCAGGGATAAAAGCGAAGCAAACAACCGCACATGAGACAGCCTTGCAATATATGCTTCAGGCAACGTCATTATTAGAGGAGCAGAGCTGGGAGGCGCATTATGGGCTGACCTTCCGGGTATTCCGTGAGAGGGCGGAGCTCGAATATTTATGTTCCCATTTTGATACGGCTAATGAATTATTTCATCTGTTGATTGATAAAGCTACGACAAATATGGATAAGGCTTACGTCTACGTAATGAAGGTGCAGTTGGAAGCAAGTAATGATAACCATGAAGAGGTGATCTCCTTAGGCCAGCATACCTTATCGTTACTGAAAGTGAAGCATCAATTTGATCCTGGTTATGCTCAATTGACGCTTCAATGGTTACGATTGCGGCATAGACTCAAGAAGGTCTCACTCGAATCGCTTACTCTTTTACCTCCAATGACTGATGAAGCACGTAGAATCGCAATGTCTACTTTAGATCATTCAAGCAATGCTTGCTTCTACGTCAATCGAGAAGGGTGGCTTGCTTCTTCCTTCACCATGATTGAATTAACGCTTGATTATGGGATGACTCCGGAGGCTTCCATTGGATTCATAGGTTATGCAATGTTTCAATACTATTACTTCCGTAATGATGAAGAGACATTCAAATGGGCCATGCTGGCGTTCAGCTTATCCGAACCCTATCCGAAACAGCACATGACAACCTTAGCCGCGTTCGCCATGTGCTACGATAGCTGGCGGCATTATGATCCCGCTATGCTCCATACGTTTACCGAGAAAGCTGGTAAAGTAGGACTGGAATCAGGTGACTTATGGAAGGGCAACCAGAATGTGTTGATCAACTGTGCCTCCCTTTTGCAATTTGGTCATCCTCTCGGCGATATCTATGAGCGATTAATTACTCATTCCGGTGATTTGCTGCGCCATAACAACAGTCTTCATTGTAAGCAGGCTATTGTAGCAGCGGCCATTCTTGTTCGCTTGACAGGTTATCGCTCTATAGATGATCCCTTTCCCATTGTGGAGATTAGCGAGCCTGCTTTTGCACAGTCGGTTCATGGGGACACCTTTGATTTTATACAAGAAATGGTCTGGATCTATCAATATTTGACGGGCTATGTATTTGGGGAATACCGAGAAGCCAGTGAGGCATTAGCCAAATCAGCGGCCATTATAAAATCACGCGAAGATGGCCTAGACAGTCCCATGCAGATCATGTATGAATGTTTAGTCTGGGCTCAGTTGTATGAGGAATATAACGCTGAAGAGCAACGTACATATCGGGCAAAAATGCGTAAATGCTTGAAGAAAATGAAAAAGCTTGCCAGGCGTTGTCCGGGGAATTATCAGCATAAATATCTGTTAATGAAGGCTGAGTTAACTCGTCTATCGCGAGATCCCCGCCAAGCTGAAGCATTGTATGAGCAATCCATTGAGAACGCTCGGATCCACGGTCATATTCACGATTTAGCGATGGCAGCGGAATGTTATGGTAAATACGGGCTTCGTCATGGCAAAATGCATCTGGCAAGAATCTATATGACTGAGGCCTATGAGGCTTATCTGCAATGGGGCGCAAAGGCTAAAGCGGCTGACCTGGAGCAGCAGCATCGCCATTTGCTGCATATTAAACGAGAGCCCGGGCTCGATCGTGTGGATTCCCTTTCTGTGGTAATGTCTGCCCAAGCATTATCCGGCGAGATGGAGATGAGCCGATTATTGGCCACGCTGATGCGAATCATGCTCCACAATGCTGGGGCAGAATATGGGGCTGTTATTTTTGATCATGACGGCAAATGGATGGTGGAAGCTTATGGGACCTCAGAAGCCCAGCATATCGAATCTGTTCCACTTGGGGAAGAATCGGGGTTGGTCCCGGCAGCGATTATAGCTTACGCGGCAAGAACACAAGAACAGGTTGTATTACATGATGCACTCAGTGAAGGAATATTTACACGTAATACTTACGTTAGGAATAATAGACTGAAATCGGTTCTATGTCTCCCCATCATGAATCAGAATAAATTGGTTTGCCTGCTCTATTTGGAGAATAATCTATCACCGGGTGTATTTACTCCAAGCAGACTCGATGTGCTCAAGCTGCTTGGTTCACAATGTGCAATCTCAATCGCTAATGCCAAGCTATATTCGGGGATCCAATATCTCAAAAAAAATCTGGAGGATCAAGTGGTAGAAAGAACTCGCAGCCTGGAGCGTTCGATGCGGGAAACATCTGCAGCTTTGGCCGAAGCTACTGTTTTTGAGGAACGCAATCGTATTGCCCAAGAGATTCATGATATTGTCGGGCATACCCTTACATCGACGATTCTGCAGATTGAAGCTGGCAAGCGGCTGCTTCAGAAGAAGGAGATAGACAGCGGCTTTCAGCGTCTGGCAGAAGCCCAGGATCTTGTGCGGCATAGCTTGAATGAAATCCGCGGCTCTGTCCATATGCTGAAAGAGGACAGGTATTCTGATCTAACCGTGATGCTGAGGCAGTTGATTCGAGATACAGAACGCAATGCAGGCGTTGTTGTTCATGCAGTTATTTATGATCTGCCGGAAGCCATGTCAACAGCCTATAAAAAGGCAATCTATCATGCTTTGCAGGAGGGCTTAACTAATGGGATCAGACATGGGAAGAGTGCGGAGTTCCATTTTAGTCTGGAGTCTGTTGGAGCGAACTTGCAGTTTAGACTCAAGGATTGTGGGCTAGGGATGAGTCCAATCGTGATGGGATTTGGACTTAGGACGATGAAGGAACGGGTTGAGCAACTGGGAGGCAGCTTATCCATCGATGCAGAAATCGATGAAGGCTGTTTACTGGAAATTGATCTGCCTATGCGAAGGGTTGTGGATAGAACATGAGTAAAATAAAAATTGTAATTGCCGATGATCAATTGTTGACGCGGGAAGGACTTCGCACCATTTTGGATCTGGAAGATGATATGGAAGTGGTTGGTGCTGCCAAGAATGGAGAAGAAGCTTGCGAGATGGTTGAGGCACTCCAGCCTGATCTGGTGCTGCTTGATATTCAAATGCCAGTTATGGATGGCCTTAGCGCCTTGAAAAGAATAAAGCAGATTCGGCCGAACATCTTCATTCTGATCCTGACTACTTTTATAGAGACTGATTATATTGTAGAGGGGATGGCCTACGGGGCAAGCGGTTATATGCTGAAGGACATGGACGCAGATAAAATGATCGCTTCGATTCATGATACGTTATCCGGGCAATTTATTCTGCCAGCTCCGGTAGCAGCCAAACTGGCATCGAGGATGAACAGGTTAACAGAGGACTATGAACATTGGCAAAGATCGGGTCTGGATCGCATCAGTCTGACAGAACGGGAAGAGGAGCTGGCACAGCTCATTATCCGGGGACTGAATAACCGTGAAATCGCCGATACATTACATATTGCCGAAGGTACGGCGCGTAATTATATTAGCAATCTTTACAGCAAATTAGAAGTGGTTGATCGGGCCCAAGCGATTGTGCGACTGCAAGCTATTTTGTAATAGTTGTTGCTGTTAACGAATTACTGTCGGGGCCAAATATTCAAACAGCGGGAGATTCCTCAGTATTCCAAATGTAACGGTCAGAATCAACATTATAGCCATAATTGCCTGGCTAAGAGGCCGGATTTGCTTCTTATTATTAATCCAATACAACATATACAGAGGTGCTAAAACAAACAGCAACGGGTTAAATCTAAACGCTTGAATAACGTCGAACTTCAGCAAGGAAAGAATAACTCTTGTGACTCCACATCCGGGGCAATACAATCCAGTCCATTCATGAAATGGACAAGGGATACTAATATTGGTTAAGGGTATCCATGCTTTGAGATATACTACGCCGACGAGACTTAAGGACACACCCCAAAATAGTTTAGGATGTGTCCTTTTATAAATCGTAAACTTATACCAGTTTATTAACATCGGATTGTACCAAGGCATACGTGACAATACCCAGACCAAAGAGTGTCAGGATCACATAAAGCACTGAATTATCTGACGGGTATTGGCCGCGCTGTCTTTGAGCTTCAGCAATATGTTTACCTACCTGATAGGCCCAAATGAAGCTCCAGATCCCACACGTAACCAACGTTAAAAGAAAATGTTTTCCTCCTGTAAATGTATAGTCTCCACTCAGTTCGCCTACCTCATTGGTTAGAACAATAAACCAATATATTGTATAGAGCCCACATGTAATTAATGACAAAATAATGGCGAATGCAACACTTCTGCGACTTATCATTACTCACTCTCCTATGTATTTACATAAAAATTCGACATTTCCATCTTATTGAATTAGGGAAAAATATACAAGACAATATTTGAGAATTACTGTCCGCTGTCGAAATCTAGACAAACTTACTGCTGATATCTAGTGGAAACCTTACCAAATATGAAATATACTTTTGAGGCTATGCACTGGAACCACAACTAGATTTACATTAACGAATGGAGGACACTTTGATGTCAACTTTGCCAAATTGCCCGAAATGTAATTCAGAATACACTTATGAAGATGGTAGTTTGCTCGTCTGCCCGGAATGTGCGCATGAGTGGAGCCTCGACACAGAGGCTGAAAGCAGTGAAGAGAACAAGGTTGTCAGAGATGCCAACGGAAATATTTTAAATGATGGAGATGCTATAACTATTATTAAAGACCTTAAAGTAAAAGGAAGCTCATCCGTTCTGAAGATAGGAACAAAGGTGAAAAACATCCGTTTAGTGGACGGAGATCATGATATTGATTGCAAAATCGATGGTTTTGGAGCTATGAAATTAAAGTCCGAGTTTGTTAAAAAGATCTAAAAAATAAGAATCAGCTTAACTTCAACAGAAGTAGGCTGATTCTTTATTTTAAACGTTATCTATTAATCTCAACAATCTGATTTCGTCCGGCATTTTTTGCTTGATATAAGGCTTTGTCCACTGATTCGAATAAATCATTTAGTTGATTGGTCAGGCTTTCTGTATATTGTGCTGCAAAATTACTAATGGACAGCAGTCCCATACTAACAGTAATCGAGAGGGAATGAGCAACATCCTCTACATGTACTTTATTAGCTTCTATTATAGATTTGATATGTTTTGCTAAGTGGTTTGCTTGTGTTTGATCTGTATTTGGTAAGTAAATGATAAATTCTTCTCCGCCATAACGCGCCAGAACATCCGTCTCCCTCAACGTTTTCTTAATTACCTCTACCGTGCTGCAAATGACGACATCACCGATTAAATGGCCGTAATTATCATTCACTGTTTTGAAAAAGTCGATATCCAGAAGGATGATAGCAAAAGGCTGCTTGAGTTTCATATTTTCTATGATCTCATGCTCTAAGTGCAACGTTAAGTAATGACGATTATAACAACCGGTTAGGCTATCCGTTATGGCCATCTGCTTAAGTTTTTGGTTAGTCTGCGATAATTCATCCTGGATTTCAGTTAATGTAGCATTACGCTCTTGCAGGGTCTCGTTCTGGTGATTGGTCTCGGCTATGAGGCGATGCAGCTCGCTTCTGTCCTGAAAAGTGAGAATGCGTCCAACCCTGATTCCACCTACCACAATCGGCGCCGCAGTAATGTTAATGTATGCATCGAGTGAGGTGTAGAATAGTTCAACCTCAGTCCTCTCCATGGGCTGGTTCAAGTATGTATGAAGGAATAAATCGAAAGCTCCGGAAGTTTGCTCTATGGGTGCGATGGTCGACACGTCAAAGTGAGCACCGATTTGCAGATGGATTTTTGGAAAAAGCGAGCGATTGATTTCTACTACAGTCTCACTATCATCCAGTACAAGAATTCCTTCTGTAATGGTGTCAATGATATCCTGATGGGCGATGGTTACGAGATCAAATATTTTATCCCGATGGATAGCAATTACGAAAAAGATTGCCGAGATTAAGATCCCCAGAGAGGTCAGCCCTGGAATAACTGGATCAGATTTAAGCAATACCACATTAAGAAAAACATCCAATAAAATAAATACCGTTAGCACCAGCACCCCTTTGAGCACATGAGCAACCTGTTTTTTGATCCGCTGTGTAGTGTTTGAGACTAGCGCTGAATAGATGATATACAGAGAAATTATTACGCTGGTGGTTAAGAAGATAATAAGCAGCCAAAAAATCGGACCATAATATCTTTCGATATATCCGCCGTTCATAGGGAGAACAAAACTTCCGTTTGGATTGGCGATCACCCCTACTAAGATCAAAGCTGCGAGAATGTATAGGATCAATGTGTTCTTTTTTCGAAGAAGATGTGAATTCCCGGTGAGTAGTACCGTGAACAGAAGCCAGCCAATCGTTAACAGAACCGAGTCGATAAAAGCGAGCTTTACATAAAACAATTGAAACTTGGGATCGTCGGTCGTTTTGATAGCGAATTGGCAGAAGGGCCATAACATCATAGTAAAATGAAAAACTAAGTATGCTTTATGTAGGTTAGTGATAGTTACAGACGCAAATATGTAGATGAACAAAGCGAACAAAACAAAAAATAATAACAAATCAATCCATGTCATGATATTCATTTCAGTGACACCTTCTCCCACCCGGTTAACAGTTCTTTCATGTTACCTTGAATTTTATTCGTTGCCATATGATTATTTGTTCTACGACAACCGCTATTTGTTTAAGAGTCTTTCAACATATTCCTTCAAAATCCTCTATTTGTAAGCGTGGTTTTGCAAATTTTAAGGATGAGTTTCCCGGGAAACTAGGGTTGGACAGAATGACTAGCTTTTTTAACCTTAACTTGTGTTATAATCAAACAAACAATTTAAAGAGGAAATTATAGTTAAGGGGGATTTGTAAGTGGAAATAGGAATAAGCACGTTCGTAGAAACAACACCGGATGTTCAGACGGGTGAAGTGATAAGTCATGCGCAGCGATTGCGCGAGGTTGTAGAGGAGATTGTGCTTGCAGATCAGGTGGGTTTAGATATATTTGGCGTGGGCGAACATCATCGCAAAGATTATGCGGCGTCTTCTCCAGCAGTTTTACTGGCTGCGGCGGCCTCACAGACGACACGGATTCGGCTAACCAGTGCGGTTACAGTACTTTCCTCTGATGACCCCGTACGTGTGTTTCAGGATTTCGCTACCCTGGATGGAATCTCGAATGGACGCGCAGAGATCATGGCAGGCCGGGGTTCTTTTATTGAATCGTTCCCGCTGTTTGGGTATGATTTGAATCATTATGATGAGCTGTTCGATGAGAAGCTGGACTTGCTGCTCAAAATACGGGAATCCGAAAAAATAACCTGGAGCGGCGTGCACCGTCCTGCCATTAATAATCTGGGGATTTATCCGCGTCCCGTGCAGAATCCATTGCCAGTATGGATTGGTAGCGGAGGAAATACAGAATCCGTAATTCGTGCAGGTCTACTAGGATTACCGCTTGTGCTGGCTATCATTGGCGGCAGTCCGCTACAGTTTGCTCCGCTCGTGAAGCTCTATAAGAAGGCTGCAGCGCAAGCGGGACATGATGTATCGAAGCTGCCCGTTGCTTCGCACTCGCACGGCTTCATTGCAGAGGACAATCAGCAGGCTGCCGATATGTTCTTCCCTTCTACACAAGCTAGTATGAATGTTATTGGCCGGGAACGCGGATGGGGTCAATACACCCGTGCAAGCTATGATGCGGCACGTAGATTTGAAGGTGCCTTGTATGTAGGTGACCCAGAGACCGTTGCTGAGAAAATCATTCACCTGCGCAAGCAAGTAGGCATCACACGATTTATGCTGCATGTGCCGCTTGGCACAATGCCTCATAAGGATGTAATGAGAGCCATTGAGCTATTGGGTACCCAAGTAGCACCCATTGTTCGCGCTGAGATATCGAGATGGGAAGCAGAGGTTGAAGCTAAGTAGTAACTATGATCTTACTTAATTATTGAAGCTGTTGATAATGGAGGGGGAGATGGATATGACAGAGCACACTATAGCGAGCAGACTCGAAGCATTAGGAGTTGTTCTGCCTGAGGCTAGTGAACCGGCGGCAAAATACGCTAACTACGTAATTGTTAATGGTTTATGTTTTGTGTCGGGAAAAGGACCAGCGGGCCATCCCAAAGGGAAGCTGGGACAAGATTACACTACCAAGGAAGGCTACCATTTTGCACGTTTAACGGGTATAGAAATCCTTGCCGTCCTGAAGACAGCTTTAGGTTCTTTGGACAAAGTGAAAAGAGTAGTCAAAATTCAAGGCTTCGTTAATGCAGATCCCCTTTTTGAAGAACATCATAAAGTGCTTAATGGTTGTTCAGATTTAATGCTTGAGGTGTTCGGAGACAAGGGTGTTCATGCTCGTTCTGTATTGGGTGCTGTTTCTGTAAGGGATAATCTTCCGATCATTATTGATTCCATTTTTGAAGTTGAGGAACCTGTCTAGCCGGCTCCATGAGGCATATTTAAAAAGAGGACTATGATACCGAAAGGTGATCGTAGTCCTCTTTTTTTAGGTGCTTATGCCGTAGGTAGATGCTTACCCCAAAATTTGTAACAAAACTAATCACCCTTTTTTTAGTAACAATAGGTGTACATATCAATCAACGAGGTGATGACATCATGAAATTTCAAAAGAAAGCTATGTTACTTTTACTACTTACATCTATGCTCTATACTGCTCCGGCCTATGCGGCGACAACGCCTCAGACTCCGGTTACAGCCGTTTATCTGGATGATCAACAGCTACAATTGGGGGCTCAGCCCTTGTTAGTAAACGATACAGTACTAGTTCCTATGCGTAAGTTATTTGAAGCTCAGGGGGCAAAGATTACTTGGAATAATGATACCAAGACCGTTAAGGCAACCAAGGGCGACCTGGTGCTGACCTATCATATTGGTGATCAGGCAGCGAATAAAAATGGCCAGTCCTTAAGTGTAACGGTTCCCGGCCAGATTACCGGCGGTTATACGATGATGCCACTGCGTTTTGTCAGCGAAGCTTTGGGCAGCACTGTGAAGTGGGATACCACTACTCGTGCCGTTCGTATCTACTCGGCAGTGGATTACGATACGACAATTCTGTATGGGGTTAACCTGCGAACTTTGCCAGACTCGTCAGCCCAATCAACGGTGCAGCAAATGTTGTCAGCAGGAGATAAGGTACATGTGGTTAGAGAAGTAGATGCTTTATGGTTAGAAGTGCGAACACAGGATAACAAGAGTGGCTATATATCTGCTAAACCCAAATATAGCAATTATACTAGTACGGCTCTTGTAGAGCGGCAGGGAAGCGAGCTGCTTGCTTACGGAGAAAAATATCTGGGAACACCTTATGAATTTGGTGCTGCTACTGACCAGACGTCTACCTTTGACTGTTCTTCCTTTGTAGGACATGTATTTAAGGATGTGTTGGCAATTGACCTGCCACGTGTCTCTTACAATCAGGCCAAAGAGGGCAAAGAGGTTGGAATTAACGAGCTGCGCAAAGGGGATCTGTTATTCTTCAGTGCACGTGGACTTGATATTGGGCATGTGGCGATTTACGCGGGAAATAATCAGATCCTACATACGTACTCCAAGGAGCTTGGCGTTCATTATGAAGCCTTAAGTGACAAGTGGAAGAAACGTTTGGTCACGGCTCGCAGATTGTTTTAGCTAGGTAATAATTAGGCTATAATTATCACGGTGTAGAAAAGTTGAAATCCCCTCTCCATTAAAATTTATTTGCAGGCATAAAGACGGTTTTTGAGTCTCTTTTCCGTCTATGTTATGAGCTTGATGTTAAGGAGGAAAATAGTGACTTGTACGGACGCAGAACTGGTAGATAAGGTGTGTAAAGGTGACATGGATGCATTCAGTGTACTTATCGGCAAATATTCCAATGCAGTATACGGGGTTGCTTATGGTAAATTGGGTGATTTTCATACCGCACAAGACATTGCCCAAGAGGTTTTTGTTAAAACCTATCGCAAATTACCTAACTTAAAGGAGCCTGAGAAACTCGCCAGTTGGTTATATGCGGTTACTGCACGGGAATGCATGGATTGGTTTAGGTCAAATAAAAAGAAAACTGCTTACGAATTCATGCAAAAAATGGAGGTTCCGCAGCCAGAATCTACCGAAGATCAGCTGCTCAGAAAAGAACTCCAGCAAGATGTGTGGAAAGCCTTAAACACCCTATCAGAAGCTAATCGTATAGTCACAATTCTCTACTATATCGACAATTACAAGGTTAGGGAAATCGCCGATTTCCTTGATTTATCCAGCGAAGCTGTTGAGAGTAGACTCCGCAGATCAAGAGCGATCTTAAAAAGGGAGATGTTGAGTACAGTGAATAATAATCTTAGTGAAAACAAATTACAGGACGAATTTAAGAAGAGAGTCTTTCAGGATGAAAGAATGACTGAAACGAATTTTCGTCGTGTGGCTATGGGCCAGAGTGAATTTGATGATATTGATATGCATAAAACAAACTTCTCCAATGTAAATATGGAGGGCACCGGATTCGATAATATTAATATGAGCAGTACTACCTTTAATGACATCAATATGCATTCTGTTAAGTTTAATGAAGTGGGGCTGTGGGAAATAGAGGTTAGTAATAGTGAACTAGGGGAGGCTTATTTCCACGATATTCATTTGTACGGTAAAGGCAATAAGTTTGAGCGATGCCAGCTGAACGGGACATCCTTTGTAGATTGTGATCTTTCGAATGTGGATATAAGAGACTGCAATCTTTCAGGCGTCACAGTAAATGGGATTTCATTAGAGCTATTGTTAGACAGCTATAATAAAAGGAAATAAACTATATAAATCATAGATTTAATCGGAAACCACTTCTTTCTAGGAGTGGTTTTTGAGTTTAGGGTATAATGGATGAAGAGTGTACAGCACAACCTATAGGAGTGAAAAATAGATGAAGCGCATCACCATTTTAATTGCGGATGATGAGGCGGAAATTGCCGACTTGGTGGCCTTGCATTTGCAAAAAGAGGGGTATCATATCCTCAAAGTGTCCGATGGAAGGGCAGCGGTACAAGCCATTGAGTCGCAAACGATAGATTTGGCGATTCTGGATATAATGATGCCGGGGCTGGATGGTTACGAGGTCACCCGCCATATTCGGGAGCATCATCATCTGCCGATTATTTTTCTGAGTGCTAAAACTTCCGATCTTGATAAAATCACCGGACTGGTTATGGGTGCAGATGATTATATGACCAAACCGTTTAACCCAATGGAGCTGGTCGCCCGGGTCAATTCCCAGTTGCGGCGCTCCATACAATTCAGTCAGCCCGCAGCCATACCTAAATCGGTGCTAGAGGTTCGGGGATTGATGATTTCACCGGATGAGCATACGGTTACTCTTTATGGTGAGGTTATTGAGCTAACTCCAAAAGAGTTTGATATTTTGCACTTATTGGTCAGCCATCCTAAGCAGGTGTTTAGTGCGGAGAACATTTTTCAACAGGTGTGGGGCGATGCTTATTATGAGAGTGGGAACACGGTCATGGTGCATATCCGTACCTTGCGCAAAAAGCTCGGTGAAGACATCAATAAGAATAAATTCATTAAGACGATCTGGGGCGTTGGATATACTTTTAATGGGTAAAGCCCGTGAAATTTATTTATTTTAAGAAAAACTTTATATTTGTCCCGCCTTTTCTTTAAAGTGTCTTCGTTATTCTATTCCTATCAAGGAAATGGGAGGACATTGCTGATGAAGAAGTGGGGCTTTTTGGCGTTGGTTGTGTTGTTGCTTGGGTATGCAGCGGCTCGTTATTTACCGAATACGGGTAATTTAGGATACGATGATAAGATTCGCAAAGAATCTATTAGAAATAACAATAGCTTAGAGGTAGTAACACAAGATCAAGTGTATCAAGGGGATTTGTTGCTGGTGAACAAACAATACCCGGTACATGAGGATAGTGTGAAGTCTGATATCGTGACCTTATATGAGCAGGCGGATCTGGTGCAGGGTTATGGGCTGCTGGATACCTCGATTCGTTTGTCTGAAAGTGTAGCGCATAAATTCAATAAGATGGTCAAAGCTGCCGAAAAAGAGGGTGTGAATCATTTTTTAATTAGCAGCGGGTACAGGGACTTTGAAGAGCAAGAGAAATTATATCAGGAAAAAGGTTCGGACTATGCTTTACCGGCGCAATATAGTGAACATAATTTAGGATTATCTCTGGATATCGGGTCGTCCCAATCAGAAATGAGTAAAGCGCCTGAAGGAAAATGGCTGCAAAAAAATGCCTGGAAATACGGCTTTATTCTCCGCTATCCGAAAGACAAAACCGAGATTACGGGGATAAAATATGAACCCTGGCATTTCCGTTATGTAGGGTTGCCGCACAGCGCCATTATTCATGAGAAAGGGCTTGTGCTAGAACAATATTTGGATTTCTTGAAAGAGAACAAAGAGATTTCAACAACAGTAGACGGCAAAGCTTATACAGTAAGTTATTTTCCGGTATCCAAATACACTACGATCAAAATTCCACAGGAAGGGCAATATATGACGTCAGGCGATAACATGGATGGCATAATTGTTACTACATATTAATGACTAAAGAGCCGAAAAAAAAGTCTGCTATAAACCTTTTGCTGGCAGCGATATTTATCGTCTATATGTATTTTTTAATCCGAATTATTTTATTTAAAGGTGCACCGGTGAACTTATTATCGCTTTGGGAGCAAGCGGGACGTATGTTTGAACATCCAGACCGGATTTTTAATCGGCGAGGCAACTATATCCCTTTTAAGGAGATCTCCCGGGGGATGGACGATCTGTCGCTTTCAGATCCTTTTTCATCGATTAATTTAGTAGGGAATTTGTTGGCCTTTATTCCGTTTGGGATCTTGGTGCCCATGCTGTTATCGCAAAAAGTAAGGCTGTTTCGAAGAGTTTTCTTCCTCTCGCTGGCGCTGAGCTTCTGTTTTGAATTCACACAATTAGTATTGTATATCGGCACCTTTGATGTGGATGATCTTATTTTGAACACTGGCGGCGGGGTGGCTGGTTACTGTATCTATAGACTGTTGACTTCTTTCGGATGGATTGCATCTATATCAAAGCGGTGTTAGTATTTGTGGATATAGATCTAGGGTAGAAGGGGCATGGTATGAAAAAGCGTATTTCGGATATTGTTTCCATCATTGTAGGAGCTTTGTTATTCTCCTTGGCCGTTAATTTGTTTGTGATTCCGAACGAGTTCGGTGAAGGCGGGGTCACGGGACTGACTATGATTACTTACTATTTGTATCAGTGGTCACCCGGTATTGTTAGTTTGATTCTTAACGCTTTATTATTAATTGTGGGGTACAAATTTCTAGACAAAACTACGACGGTATACACGATTATTGCGGTGTTTTTCAATTCGTTATTCCTGATTCTTACGAAAAATTGGAATATTGGCAGCGATGAGTTGATAATTAATGCAATATTCGGGGGTATCTTCTCAGGTGTGGGTATCGGGCTAATTATACGAGTGGGTGGAACGACTGCAGGGTCAACCATCATCGCCAGAATCCTACATAAATATTTGGACTGGAATGTTAGTTACGCGCTACTGCTCGTCGATTTAATTGTGGTGTTCGCTTCGTATTTCATCATTGGAGTACAAAGTCTGATGTTTACGATCGTGATGCTCTATGTAGCCACTAAGATAATGGACTTTATTATTGAGGGAGTGAACCCTAAGAAGGCTGTTACGATTGTATCCCAAGAGCAGGACAAAATTGCTGAACAGGTTAATGGAATTATGGATAGAGGCGTCACAGTAATATATGGCCGTGGGTACTATACCAAGACACCTAAAGAGCTGCTGTATATTGTGATTAGCAAGCAGGAAGTGACTATGCTTAAGAAAATCGTCAAATCCATTGATAAAGAGGCGTTTATTACCATCCACGATGTAAGAGATGTATTCGGAGAAGGTTTTGTGGAGCTGTCAAAATAATAAGATAAAAAGCTATCCCGGAAGCTATAATGGCTGCTTGGATAGTTTTTTTGATTTCGGGTACGTTATTGTGATGGATATCATTGCAATTATTGAATCGTTCACATTTTTTCAATTTCCCGTGTGATTGAACGCACACTATGGGATGTTCAGCTTCTATATGCTTTTTATAGAGGAATTAATTTATTGCAGGAAAGAGGGTATTTAGATGTTAGATCAACAAACCATTGAAATCATAAAATCAACGGTGCCCGTATTGCAGGTTCATGGGAAGACCATCACAACTACTTTCTATGGCATGTTATTTGAAAATCATCCGGAGTTACTAAATATATTTAATCATGCCAACCAACGGGAAGGTAAACAGCAGACTGCACTTGCTAACGCCGTACTCGCGGCGGCAATGAATATTGATCAGCTGGGAAATATTTTGCCTGTGGTAAAACAGATTGCGGAGAAACATCGGGCATTGGGAGTATTACCTGAACATTATCCCATCGTAGGTGAGACTTTGTTAGCTGCTATTGGGCAAGTACTTGGCGATGCGGCGACGCCGGAAATTATTGATGCTTGGGCAAAGGCGTATGGCGTGATTGCAGATGCCTTTATTGGTGTCGAAGCAGAGAAGTATCGTGAAGCTGCCGAAATTCCCGGGGGTTGGAGTGGATTTAGAAACTTTGTGGTTACTAAGAAGGTTAAAGAAAGTGAACTTATTACTTCCTTCTACCTTTCTCCTGAGGATGGAGGGGCTATAGCTTCTTACTTGCCGGGTCAATACATCACGGTTCGTGTTCAGCCTGAGGGAGAGGAATACACCCATGTTCGCCACTATAGTTTGTCCAGTGCGCCGGGACAGTCGTATTACCGCATCACAGTTAAACGGGAAGGTGAAGGGCCGGATAAACCGGCTGGAGTCGTATCTACTTTCCTTCATGATGTCGTACAAGTGGGAGCTATATTGGAAGTAAGCTCGCCAGCAGGTGATTTCGTACTAAATAAAGATAGTGATCGTCCAGTGGTTCTTATCAGTGGTGGGGTTGGACTAACCCCTATGGTAAGTATGCTGGAGACATTAATTGCTACGCAGCCAGAACGAGAGGTAACGTACATTCATGCAGCCATCAATGGAAGCTTGCATGCTATGAAAGAAATGGTGGCGGATTTGGAGCAGTCCCATCCTACCCTACGATCCTATGTATGTTATGAAACTCCAAGTGAAGGAGATACGTTCCATAAAACAGGTTATATTGATCTAGCTTGGCTGCAAGAAGTAACAGACGTAAACTCTGAATTCTATTTCTGCGGACCGACTCCTTTTATGAAGGCGATATATAAGGCTCTTAAGGAATGGAAGGTGGCTGAAGACAGAATTCATTATGAATTCTTCGGCCCGGCGGGAAGTTTGGAAGCCTAAGCTGTAAAACCAAAAGAGCGTCCCAGTCCTAATGACTGGGACGCTCTTTTTTACAATAGAAGTTTATTTGAAGGCAGCGAATGGGTTAGTTCCCTTTGGTAATATTGAACTGAAATTAAAGGTGTACGTAGGAATTCCAGCCGCATAAGGGGCAATTTCATACTGTTGGTAGAAGATTGCAAGGCCACTCTCGGAAACGTAGAAGTTTGGTTTTTCTGTTAGTCCGCCAGGTGTATCTGGAAAAGCTAGCTCCTTGGTGCTTTCCTTCAACATTTTATCTAATTTTTGTTTGTAGTTTGGCTCTGCCTTCAGCAGGTCCTTAAGTTCAATTGGTTTGCCGTCTTTCAGCGAGAAGGTAAATCCTTCACGAAGGGCTCCACCATGAGCTCCACCAGTATAGCCATATTGATCAGTCACGATGCTCAGAACCCCTTCACGGTTAAAGGAGACGACAAAAGTTTGAGAGAAGTCATATTTATTCTCTATAGTACCATCTCTACGGCTAGCCTGTTCTTCACTCTCTGCGACGAATTGTTCAGCTTGTTTTTTGAAGATTGCATTAATCTTAGTCTGCACTTCATCCGTTAAGCCACTGATTTTGGGATATTGCACTTTGATACTGGCATTTTTATTGCTCTTATCTAAGGTTTCAGAGGTAATTTTGATGTTATTCATTACTTTTTTACTTAGATCAAGTGATTTCAATGAAGGATTATAAACGCCTTGCACTCCTAAATAGTCAGACAACAGTTTGAACGGAACATAAATCCGGTCGTTGATGACCTTCACATCATGACTGCCGGTCATGCTATAAATGTAATAGCCATTCAGGGTTGTAATAACACCGTAATCTGAGACCTCCATGTCCAGCTTCATGGAATCGCTGCCTACACTATAAGTTTTGGTGCTTGCATTATAGTTAATGGAGAGGCCAAAAGCATCCCGTAGTACAGTTAAAGGGATCATGGTGTTGCCGTTTACTATTTTCGCTTGCTGCGATAAGGTCTGGCCTTTATATTTAAGCACTACAGAGGGTTGCTGTGCGGCTTGTTTTACCGTATTTCCTCCGGTAGTTGCGGCTTGAACTGAAGTTCCTCCTACTAGTCCCGACCCTCCAAGCAATACTCCAGCAGCCAAGATGGCTGAGGTCCATTTCATACTTTTATTCATAACTTAATCTCTCCTTCCCAAGGATGGGCTTATGTAGTTGCAATATGATATTTTTTCCTCTATCACTCCTAC
The DNA here is from genome assembly GCF_037963265.1 of Paenibacillus sp. FSL H7-0943. Taxonomy (NCBI): domain Bacteria; kingdom Bacillati; phylum Bacillota; class Bacilli; order Caryophanales; family Paenibacillaceae; genus Paenibacillus; species Paenibacillus sp. FSL H7-0943. The sequence continues at coordinate 6,708,012 of NZ_CP150148.1, read as the reverse complement.
AATTATACCTAGGTCCCAAATAGATTTGATTACAAAGGCGGTTACAGTGTTGTTGCATAGATATGCAAAAGGTATATACTTTTTAACCATTTTGTACGATTAAGACACTAGCATTAAGAATGTAAAGTAATTACGGTGAGCTCGGGACGACAATTAAAACGAACAGGCATACGAGTTACTCCTATCCCGCGAGTGGTATAGACCTGAAGTTGGCTGTTGGGCAGTTGATATAACCCACTTGAATATTTACTTCCGTGAGGCGGGGTATATAAAGCTCCGACAAATGGAAACCGCACTTGGCCTCCGTGGCTATGGCCAGACAATTGCAGATCTATAGGCAGCTTACAAAAGTCATCGGCGAAATCAGGTTCATGGGCCAGGAGAATTGTGCAAGCCTCTTCCGGGATATGAAGCAGCGCTTGGGCGATGTCTGCTTTTCCGACCCAAGGATCATCTATTCCGGCAATATAGAGCTTGTCCGTACCTTGGGTTAGGACGATATGTTCATTATGGAGCACGTGGAAGCCCGATTGTGTTAGCCCTTTCGTTACAACCTTTCTGGTCCCAAAAGCATCATGATTGCCTAATACTGCAAATTGTCCAAAAGGAGCCCGCAACTGAGAGCACAAGGCTACGGCTTCTGCAATATAATCGGCTGAATGATCTAATAAATCGCCGGTGAAGCAGATCAGATCTGGCTTTACATGTTGAATTTGCTGCGCTAGCTCCGTTAAAGCTTGCGGCTTGGAATATACCCCCTGATGTAAATCACTAAAATGAACGATACGAAATTTATCGAAGGCTGGAGAAAGTCTAGGGAGTGTAATATCTACGTATTTGATTTCCAGCCAGTAGGGTTCGATCCAATGTGAATAGATACCGGATGCACCAGCTGTTCCAAGAAGGCCTAGAGTTACTTGAGCGCTTTTCTGTAGAAATTGTCGTCTGCTAATAGTATTCATAAACAAATCATACGCGGGGATTGTTACTCTACTATGACAATATTCATTTAATAACCCATTGTGACGATAAAACTACATATACATTTTTTTTATATGGGAGATGAAGAGATGAGTATTATCGATGCCTTAGTCCTCGCAGCACCTTATTTCAAAAAGATTCACTCGCAGGATATTATGATTGGAATCACGGACAGGGAGATCTTCCATTATTACGCACCAAGTAAAGTTATTGATCTCGGATTGGTTAAGGGTAACCCTATCCCTCCTGAAGATCTGTCGCTTTCAAATGGACTGAAAGGTATAGCAAGCTCTAACCGAATCCCAGCAGAAATTTATGGAGCTCCTGTAATCTCAACATGTGTACCTATCTACGGAACGGATGATGATGTAATCGGGGTTTTTGCCATTGCCTATACACTAGAGAACGAGAATAAGCTTGAAGGATTCACAGATGAGATTAATGAGATAAGCAGTCATCTAATGGAGATGGTGCAGAGCGTAGCTGCCCAATCTCAGGAATTATCAGCAACCTCGCAGCAAATATTAGATAATACGCGTAGAGCAGTAACAGAATCACAAGAAGTGAATAAGGTTGCCGGCTTCATTCGTGAGATTTCTGAGCAGACGAACCTGCTTGGGCTGAATGCGGCAATCGAAGCCGCGCGTGTAGGAGAGCAAGGGGCAGGTTTTGGGGTGGTTGCTACGGAAGTACGCAAACTGTCCGTTAACACTAAAGAAGCAACCCATAATATTGAAAAATCACTGAGTGATGTTCAAAAGTCCATTAAGCAAATGGAGCAAGAAATTGAAGCGATCTCTGCTTCTTCACACTCACAAGCAGAATTGGTCACTGAATTCAGCGGTGTCATTGAGCGCCTGAATAAAGCGAGTAATGAAATGACGTCCTTTATGCAATCCATTATCCAGTAGATAGTGAATGCATAAGAAGACTTCACCCAAACCATGCTAGAAGAGAACAGGCGCATTTCAGAAGGGAGCGTATTTCATTTATGAAACAACCCGATTCCAGTCTGCAAGCGAATGACAATGTAACTCAAGCCAAAAATTCTTTGGGCAAGCTTCATTTCTCTGTCTCTCAGGCACTTAGTCATCCAACAGAACAGACTTTGGCACAGGCTGAGAACCGCCTGGCACATACTGAGCAGGCGATTCAGCAAGCTCAGGACTGGCTAGGTCCTCAAGGTGTGGAGTTGGCTGAAGAACTGTTGACCGAGGATAAGAGCAGACTTGCCTCATTGAATAAGCAAGGGAAACGTTCAGAGCGCTAAATGTTCCTGCCACAACCTGTGAAGCTCCAAGCTTCACGGGTTGTTCTTATGCGCTTTTCCCTGAAAGATGTGGCATAGGAAGAGGGATGTTATACTGGATTGAGAGTTTAAGCAAGGGTTTAGATGGGGGATAAGGGATATGAATGGCAAGCACATCGAAGAATTAACCCGGCAGGCGGAAGCTTTCATTCGACAATGTTACGCTGAACTAGATAAGTCTGAAGCCGAGACGGATCATCGCATTCTAGCCGTACATGAGGAAATTAACCAATCAGGCAGTTACACACATACAACGGAAGAATTAGCGCATGGTGCAAGAATGGCCTGGCGCCATAATAGCCGCTGCATTGGGCGTCTTTTTTGGCAATCCATTGAGCTAATCGATGAACGCCAAGCAGAGACTGAGGAACAAGTTGCTGAAGCGTTGCTGCGACATCTGGAAAAGGCGAACAACGGAGGACGTATTCGTTCACTCATCACGGTCTTCCGCAGCGGAGAAGATCCGAATCAGCGGATTCGGATCTGGAACCACCAATTGATTCGTTATGCCGGTTATCCTGGCGATGAAGAACACGGACGTGCAGGCGATCCGGCATCGGATGAATTCACAAAAATGTGCCAGCAACTAGGTTGGCAAGGAACGGGTGGCGATTATGATGTGTTGCCGTTAGTGATAAGTATTGGCAACGGGCATCCCTACGTTTTCCCTATTCCTGATCACTTCATTCAGGAGGTACCGTTAACACATCCTGAAATTGAACGTTTTGCTGAGCTTCAGCTTCGTTGGTATTCTGTACCCATCATCGCGGACATGCAGTTGGAAATTGGCGGTATTCTGTACACGGCTGCTCCTTTTAACGGTTGGTACATGGAGACTGAAATCGGCTCGCGTAACTTGGGGGATACCGGACGATACAACACTTTGCCAGCTATAGCTGATGTGATGGGACTGGATCGCTCCAGCAACACAACGCTTTGGAAGGATAGGGCGCTTCTTGAGCTGAATCGCGCAGTGCTGCATTCCTTCAAGCAAGCAGGTGTCAGCATCGTGGATCACCATACAGCAGCAGATCAATTTGTTCGATTCCAGCAACAGGAGAACGAGCAGGGGCGCCAAGTCTCAGGGCGCTGGTCCTGGTTGATTCCGCCTATGTCACCCTCGTCTACACCGATTTGGCATGATCGTACGTTAAAAGAATATGATTTCAGCCCTCGTTTTCTTTATCAACAATCACCCGTCGCAACCTGCCCGTTTCACTAGCTAACGAAGGCAGTATATAGGTCGCAACTTGAATCTGGATAGAGGCATTTTCCTCGGAAATGTCTCTTTTTGTTTGACTATAGAAAAAGCGCCAAGTTCCCCTTCTAAGGAAACTGGCGCTTTTTAGGCTTTTAAATGATCCAGAAAAATTTGTTTAAGCAGCTCAAGCTGATCGTCGGAGTCTAGATCCGATTCCAGCAGGAGAATGTTTTTTTTCATCGTTAGTTTTCTGGAAAAGAGGGCAAAGCTATTCATGAGCGTAATTAAGGTCTCTTTTACGGGGAGACCCGCACGAATAGAGCCGTCTTCTACCCCATTTTGAATGATCCTGGAGTATTCATGCCAAATTTTGCGATTGAGTGCATTGAAACTTAGAACATCCTCAACAGGTTCACTTGAGTGTGAGGCGTAGCTTTCGAAATTGACCATAAAAATAATACTTAGATGATTTTGATCCTGAATAAAAAAATCAAATAATTTCTCGATTTGTTCAAGACAAGTAAGGGGCAAGTCCGCTACGTATTTAAAATGATCGAGCATAGGCTCCAGCATTCGGGTGGCTACAGCCACTACGAGTTTTTCTTTTCTGGGAAAATAGCGAAATAACGTCGCAATCCCGATATTGGCTTCGCTTGCGACATCTTGCATCGTCGACTTTTCGATTCCTTTTTGTGATAATACTCGTTCTGCGGATTCGAGGATCGTAATTAATCGTTGCTGTTTACCATCGGATCTTTCTTTTTCGTATCGTGTTTTAGGATTCATGAGGGCTAGACCCTTCCATTTTTTGATTGGGATTTTCAATTATTAGTATTATATCCACCGTTTATTGGATTAAGCAAGGAGTGGTTGTAGTTCTTTTGCAAAAATGATATGATGTATATCACAGTGATAGTGTGACTATCATCACTCAAATATTATATCACAATACGATTATAGAGGAGACCTAATTATGAATCGTCTAACTAATAAAGTAGCAATTATTACAGGTGCAGGCAGCGGTATGGGCCGTGAAGAAGCCCTTTTATTGTCCAAAGAGGGTGCTACAGTTGTAGCCACTGATATTAACGAGGCTGCCGTACAAGCAGTTGTGAAGGAAATTGAAGCAAATGGTGGACAAGCAGCAGCTTATGCACATAATGTGGCTTCCGAAGAAGACTGGATCAAGGTTGTAGAAGATGTGATTAGCAAGTTCGGGAAAATCGACATTTTGGTAAACAATGCAGGGATCTCATTCCCGGTTCAATTGCTCGAATCCACTGTTGATCAATGGAACAAAGTAATGAACATCAACGTGAGCAGCGTATTCCTTGGCATGAAGCATGTTGTTCCTCAAATGAAGAACAATAAAGGTGGTTCCATCGTTAATATTTCATCCATCGCAGGTTTGACTGGCAGCAGCGGTGCTGGTGCTTATACAGCTTCTAAAGGTGCAGTTCGTATGCTAAGTAAAGCAGCAGCTGTAGACTTTGGTAAAGATAACATTCGTGTGAACTCTGTTCACCCAGGATTTATCGAAACCCCAATGAGTGCTGAATTTGTAAATAACGAAAAAATGCATAGCTTCTTTATGTCTCAGACTGCGCTGCCACGTGTTGGACGTGCTTCTGAAGTAGCTGAAGCTGTATTGTTCTTGGCTTCTGATGAAGCTTCTTACATTACAGGTGTTGAGCTGCCGGTTGATGGCGGAGTTGTAGCTAAATAATAATCTCTAATTAAGAAACATTAAGAAGCCGTCCCATACGTAGATTTTCTCTACGCACGGGACGGCTTCTTTTGCTGTTTTAGGCCCATTTCTACTGAACATTAGCCTACACCCCTGCATACCATATAGCACTCGGATAGTAGGAGAAGGGTGTGGTGCAGAGATGGGCATCCAGTTAACAGCGCTCCATTATGTATATCTGGCATTTATCGTATTTATAATGGCACTTCTGATCAAGAGACGGGACACAACGATGATCTGTATTGCGGGCATCTTTGTACTTGGGTGGTTAGCCACGGAAACCGTCAGTGGTTCAGTCACAGGTGTATTCAACTCTTTTGTATATGCAACCAAGGAGCTAATGGGTACAATCATGATTATTTCGATCATAGTAGCCATGAGCCGGGTATTAACACGCACGGGGATTAACGAGATCATGGTTGCTCCACTTACCCGCTTTTTGCGCACACCGTTCATAGCCTTTTGGGGAATCGGTCTGATTATGATGGTCACCTCATGGTTCTTCTGGCCTTCACCCGCAGTGGCCTTGATCGGGGTTGTGCTGCTGCCGGTTGCCATTCGAGTGGGACTGCCGGCTCTTGGAGCGGCGATGGCAATGAATTTATTTGGCCACGGGATTGCGCTCTCAGGTGATTACATTATCCAAGGTGCACCTAAACTAACAGCAGATGCGGCCGGACTTCCAGTGACCAGTGTCATGGAGGCGAGTGTTCCGCTTGTAATTGTTATGGGCGTGGTGACTACGATAACGGCATACTGGATGATGCGCAGAGATCAGAAGAAGGGAACTTGGCGAGACGGGCTTATTGCCGGGAAAAGTGCCGTGAGTGCGTTATCTGCAGAGAATGATACGGCAGAAGATCCAGCGGTGATTCATCCAGCATTGAAAAAATTGCTGGCAATCGCCATTCCCATCCTGTTTTTAGCCGATGTAGCAGGCATGTTCCTGCTCGATTTGCAGGGTGGAGACGCAACTGCCTTAGTTGGTGGTACTGCGGTATTCATTCTGGTTGTAGTAACCTTGTTGGCACATCGTAATAAAGGATTGGAGCAAGTAACCTCTTATCTGATTGATGGACTTACGTTTGGCTTCAAAGTATTTGGTCCTGTGATACCGATTGCCGCTTTTTTTTATCTGGGGGATTCGGCGTTTGCCGAATTATTCGGCAAAGTGCTGCCTGCCGCATCTCAGGGGATTGTAAATGATCTAGGGGTCGCTCTAGCTCATAACGTTCCTCTGAACGGCGCAGTGGGTGCTGTGACCGCAACTATAACCGGAGCCATTACAGGCCTAGATGGTTCAGGGTTCTCGGGCATTTCACTTGCCGGGTCTATTGGGAAATTGTTTGCGGTGGCCACACATTCCGATGCGGCGACTTTAACTGCGCTGGGTCAGGTAGCTGCAATTTGGGTAGGTGGAGGCACGCTGATTCCGTGGGCATTGATTCCGGCGGCCGCTATTTGCGGAGTAAGCCCCTTTGAGCTGGCGAGACGGAATGTTAAGCCTGTACTCATTGGGCTGGTAGTCACGACGATTGTCGCCATGTTTCTGGTGTAGAGGCTGGATAACTATAGGAAACCAAAAAAGGCTGCCGAGAAGATCTCGGGCAGCCTTTGGATGTGTTTAATGTATCCCTTTCATGAAATTCTGAATTTTGGAAGAGAATAGGAAGAGGATAAGCGCAAGGATAAGGGCCACTCCACCAATTACTCCAAAGTACATCATTTCGGTATCCGGGGTATAGAACTTCACAATCTGAGCATTAATTGCTTGGGCAGCGGCATTCGATAAGAACCACATACTCATCATTTGAGCGGTAAAAGCCGCCGGTGCCAGTTTGGTCGTTGCTGATAAGCCCACAGGGGACAAGCATAACTCCCCGATTACAATGATAAAATAGCTGAGTACCAGCCATAATGGATTCACAAGTGAATTAGCTCCACCGAAATAAGCAGGTACTAGAATCACCAGGAAGGATAAACCGGCAAACAATAAACCAAGCGAGAACTTTTGCGGAATCGAGGGTTGACGGTTACCGAGCTTTAACCACAACCAGGCAAATATAGGTGCGAGGGTGATAATAAACAGCGGGTTAAGCGATTGGAACCAAGCAGGAGAAATGTGTAAACCTGCAAAATCCAATTGGGTCCGTTTATCAGCAAAACTAGCTAGAACTGTGGAAGTCTGCTCTTGAATCGCCCAGAACATAATCGATGCGATAAATAAAGGAATGTATGCGAGAATTCTTGACCGTTCAACGGCTGTTGTTTTGGGACTGCGGTACATCATAATGAAATACATCGTAGGAATAAGTAAGCCTAATACCCCTACTATTTTTATTAATGTTTCAAAGGTAAGCACTCCGGTAAGAATGCCGATCGTAATCAAAATCGCAAGTACAACTAATCCTACACCAATCCAAGTAAAGATCTTTTTCTTCTGATCTGCAGGAATAGGGTTGTGTACAATCGTACCGGCCAAACCCAGATTTTTTGTGCGAGTCATAATATAAACGACTAGTCCAACAAACATTCCGACTGCGGCAATCGAGAAACCTAGATGGAAATTATTCATGCCTACTGCGCCAACAATTAGTGGGGAGAGAAATCCTCCCAGGTTAATGCCCATATAAAAAATGCTGAAGGCAGCGTCACGGCGGTTATCCTGCTCGCTATAAATTTCGCCGACAATACTTGAAACATTGGGTTTCAGTAGACCCGTTCCGAGTACGATTAAAACCATCGAAGCAAAAAACAATGTGGTATTGCCTGGAATAGCCAGTAGTATATGCCCGAACATGATTAAAACACCACCGTAGAAAACAGCCCTCGAAGTCCCGAGAAGCCGATCCGCAAGCCAGCCTCCAATGATCCCTGACATATATACAAGCGATCCATAGATAGACATAATAGAAAGTGCCATATCTTCAGGTAATCCGAGACCGCCTTGGCTCACTTCATAATACATGTAGTAGACAAGGATAGCTCGCATGCCATAATAAGAGAAACGCTCCCAAAATTCTGTGAAGAAAAGGGTGAAAAGTCCCTTAGGATGTCCGAAGAAACCCTTTTGCGGGACGCTATCTACTATTTTTTGCCGGTCTGTTACTGCCATGAATCAAATCCTCCTAGATGACAAATATCTATATATCATGATGCAAACGCCTCTATTTTATTTATAATCCTCTACTGTCTAAGACCGCAACCCTTGGGCAGGAAGGTTTTGAATAATGCCATAATTTTTAGTGATATTTCCATTAGATCAATCGAACTTGCTTTTATTGTATTTATTTGACTGCGCCAGATTGAATGGTCTTACTTAGCGATTTATGATACTATTTACTCCTATATAGAAAGAGGACGTGAGCTAATGATCAACATAACGATTCCAAAAGCGGATGTTAGTATTACTAAACAAATTAACCCGCAGTTAAGCAATATTTACGGATTTACGGACTTTCACCTGATTCCGAGAGATTACGGCGGTATCTTTATGTTCTACAATGATCAGGATGAGTTGTTGTTTGTAGGTAAAGCGAGAAAGCTAAGACCAAGAATTAAAAAACATTTTGAAGACACCGTATCTGACATCAAGCAACATCGGGACGAGGTCACCAGAATTGATGTGTGTTTGATCGAAAGTCCAGTTCATAGAGAGATCTATGAAACCTATATCATTAATGAACTGAAATCTAAATACAACGTAGATAAAGTGATGTTTAGATAAAAGTAAGACCCAGGCACCGTCCACGTGATGGTGCTTTTTTGTGTTCTGAGAATAGTTGCGAATGAAATGGAAGTAAAGGTGCACAATATACAAGATATTCAAATCCATCACTGTTCACAAGGAGATAGGTCATATTGAAAAATAAGTATTTGATGTTGAAGCTAACCTTATTGTGTATGTTTCTGGTTGTAAGTGTTACACCTACAATTGCCGATGCTGCAGCAGCTAAAGAGAAAAAGAGCTCCCACAAGCAATGCTTAACCCCCTCCGTAATTGAGCTTAAGGATAATCTTAGGAAGTTATGGATCGATCATGTGGTATGGACAAAGAACTACATTGTTAGCGCCTTTGCAGATTCTGAGGACAAGGATAAGGTACTGGCAAGGCTGTTACAGAATCAGCAGGACATAGGGGATGTCTTTAAACCGTATTACGGTGAGGCAGTTGGAGATAAGCTGGCTCAATTATTGCGGGAGCATATTCTTATTGCCGGAAAAGTTCTAGGTGCTGTAAAGGCTGGAAATCAGGCGATGTGGAAAAATACAATAAAGAGTGGTATGCCAACGCTGATGACATTGCCAAGTTTCTTAGTAGCCAGAACCCCAAATATTCTTATGAACAATTAAAGGAAATGCTTCATGAACATCTGGAATTGATTACTGATGACGTGACAGCTAGAGTTAAAAAGGATTGGGATGCCGAAATTGCCGCATTTGATAAAGGGCTGGAGCATATGATCATGTTCGCAGATATCTTAACCGAGGGATTGATCAAACAATTTCCCGATAAATTCAATTGAAATCAAAGCACCCGAAGGGGTGCTTTTTTTATTTTGCAGAAGAGAATAGGTCTTTAGGTGCATTTCAGAAAGTTAGATATAAAGGCTCACTTACATACAAGATAAGTAAACTATAATAGACTCGTGGGCACTCGACATTTTTTGACATTTTTTTATAATTGAGGTGATAAAATCGATGATTTCCCCCTTTTTTAAAAAGAAAGATTCAGTAGATAAGCAATCCAAGTCGGATATGGTTCAAAAGGTACAATTATTAGATGAACAGGTCGAAGAAATAGAAGAAAAGACCTCAGACGAGACTATAGCTGGATTGGTTACTACAGGCAAAGCTCAGCTTGATAAAAAATCACTCGATTTGATCTTCTCCGTGGAGCAGATTATTCAGGCCAGACAACATGCGGAGACCAATATTAATGAGCTTCAGGATCGGTTAACCCATTCCAGCAGTCATGTGGAGCGCTTAAACCGGGATATGAAGAACCTCAATAAGGTTATTGAGGAAAGAGAAAAGAATGTCCGCGAGCTTGAGCATAAGTTGATTGAGAGAAATTTGAAGGTCGATCAAGTGCTGGAGGATTACCGGGAGCTTCAAACTACGCTCACAGCTGAGATTGAGGAATTGAAGAGTACCATTGAGCTGGAGCAGCAAAAATATGTAAATCTGATTCAAAAACATAACGAAGCCCATGCAGAGAAACTCAAAAAGATGAATGATCTGGAAGAGAAAATCGGACGGGTTGAGATTGAGAATGCACATCTAAAACAAAAGTACGATACGATTCGCCAAGAAAAGGCGTATCTCTCGGGTATGATCAGCGATTTCACCAATCGGATGACGGTTCCTTTTGGGAGTGGCAGTAGTCTGACGGATCGAAACGATGGAAACGGAGATACATAGGATTCATGGCATCTAAGGAACCGGACACCATTCTAATGATTGAGTTACTGTCGCTTGAGCATGAACAGGCCGGTTATCAGATTGAGGTAGGTCTAACCCGTAATGTTGGGTACGCAAGAAGCAAGCTCACCATAGATGAATTTACATACGAACAATTGAAGGCGCTAGGTCCCTTTTCCGGAGGGAGAATGAGATTGTCGCTGTATCCGAAGTGGGATCCGTTTCGGAATAGTTACTACAGCACGCTGATTATAATGAACAGAGCTTACAGCGAAACATTGTATTTTGCCTGTTCTGAAAATTATGTAACCCAACTTCTTCAATTAAAGCAGCAGGACTATCCTCAAGTAGAAGAGGAGAGGGTAGTTCAGACCATGCTTCCCTCTACAGAACCAGGGCATAGGATAAGCAGAAAGAAGACCAAACGAATTGGACTGGTTGCACTGCTGTGTCTCATGTTCGCTTGTTTGATATTTGTGTTACCTCTGCGAATGGATGGACAACTCGTAGATAGTGCTGAAGCGCTGGAGGAACCCGTATTAGGGGCCGACTCTGAGCCATTACTTTCGGTACCGTTCGTTACCCTAGCGCAGACGATATCGGTTCATAACCAGCAAGCTGAGCCTACACCAGAACCTTCAGTCCCTCCTCAAGAACAGACATTACCGTACGAAAAGTATGAATTACCCGAGAATGAATTTTTGTATAGTTTGCCGAAGGGTTATGTTGCCTTGTCATTTGATGATGGACCGTCAAAGTATACGAAAGAGATCGTAGATATTCTAGTAGAACATAAGGTGGCTGCCACCTTTTTATTCATTGGGAATAAGGTAGCTCATAATGCGGAAGCCGTTAGGTATGCTAATGAGCATAAGATGTCGGTTGGGAGTCATTCGTGGGATCATAGCAAAATGACTGCTAATGGCGTTGAGGAGAACCGGATTAACTTGGCGAAGACTAATCAGGCGCTGGAGGAAATTACACAATCACCGATTACTATTTTTCGGCCGCCATATGGGGCGATCAATGACAAGTTAACCGCCAAGGTGACGGAACAGCAGATGAAGGTATTATTGTGGAATCGTGATCCCGAGGATTGGAACGTCAAGAACCCAGAGGATATTCTTCAATATGTTCATCATGCCGATCCGTCCGGCGGAGTCTATCTATTTCACGAAAAGAAGATTACTGTAGAAGCTTTGCCCGCTATCATTAAGTATTTCCAAGAGAAAAACCTAAAATTTGTTGTTTTTAAATAGAATCAGAGAATCCATGTTATTGCAGAATAAAAGTGGCTGTTACAGGGTTGTGATCACTGTGTTCGAAGGATAACTCATGACCCTGTACGCCGCTTATGCTGACGTTTGGTGAGACTAGAAAGCCATCAATCACTGCGCGGAAATTCACACCTTCTGTATAGGCAACATCGAGCGTCCGGACGGAGGGTACCTTGGCATCTACAGCCCACTGAAAGCCCTGTTGAAAATGTTCAGGGAATTCTTGCAGCCATTGCGGCCAATCCTGCGTTGTCTCGAAAGCATCAGGAGCTGTACCCGGAAGGGAATGGTTCCAATCTCCCCCTAAGATGAGGTAGTTCCCTTTGTCATTCTCCTTCTTGATATAAGCCGATAAATACTCCAATTGCTGTTTGCGAATCGTTCCGCCTTGGTCAAAGGCTGATAAATGAAGATTGACTAGAATCAGTTCTTTTCCATTATCAACGGGGAATCTGCTCTCCACAAAAGCACGGTCGAGATCAAACTGTTGGCGAGGCCAGGTTTCTTTGCCCGGGAGATCATATCTAATATTACTTGTGCTGTTAAAACGGGATAAAGTTAATAAACCGCTGTTCACCGAGCCCATCGGATCAAGAACAGGAAGCGGTACCCAAGGTACCTTGTAGTTGGTCGCGAAAACATTGCTGTAATCAGCGAACTTATTCGACAAGTAAGAGACTTCATCTATACCGTTGCTACGGGAAGAATCGATGTCGACCTCCTGCAGCATGAACAGGTCCGAGTCTGTAACTGTCATAAGGGACGCTACGGCCTCAAGGTTTATCTTCGTTTGTTCCCTACTGCTTGAGCGTGACTTTGTTCCGCCATCCATAAAGAAATCTTGGCCTTTATCCAACCCGGCGTAGCCAATATTAAAGGTAGTTACAGAAAAGGACTCTCCCTGCCTCATTACTTGCTGCGGATTATTGTTTACAGTAAGTGTAGTAATCTCCTGTGGTTTATAGTCAGTGAGAGTAATATACACTAAAAAACCGCCAAGGATTAGAACGGCAGCTAGAAGGGTGAGGCTGATTGCTTTTATTCTTGTTGAACCCATATGATTCCATCGCTCCTTAGATACATGTTCATAGAACAGACTTTAATGGTGTAAACTTCGACACAACCCAATAACTCCCCTTGTTTTAATAAAAAAAATTTGAGACAATGAGTAGTGATGGTCTGAACTTTAACGTTTTGAAAAGAGGATAACGAATGAATATAGAATCCATTTATGGATTAACTTTTGATCAACTGGCGGCATGGCTGTTAGAACGTGGACATAAAAAGTTTCGGGCTACGCAGGTCTGGGATTGGCTTTATCGGAAGCGGATTACAGACTTTTCGGAAATGCTCGATGTAAATAAAGATTGTGTAGAATTATTAGAGCGGAATTTTGTCATTCATACCTTGGAAGAACATGTGAAGCAGGAATCTGCGGATGGAACGATTAAGTTCCTGTTCCGCCTAAAGGATGGCAACCTGATCGAGACAGTGCTTATGAGACAGAAATACGGCTTGTCTGTATGTGTAACCACGCAAGTGGGCTGCAATATCGGCTGTAGCTTCTGTGCAAGTGGGCTATTGGCGAAGAGCCGGGATCTCTCCAGCGGAGAGATTGTGGAGCAGATTATGAAGGTCCAGCAGCATCTGGATGCGGCGAACCTGGATCAAAAGGTCAGTCACGTCGTAGTGATGGGCATTGGCGAGCCATTCGATAACTTCAAGAACCTGCTCGATTTCCTGGCGATTGTCAAAGATCACAAGGGACTAGCAATTGCAGGTAGAGGGATTACCGTATCAACGAGCGGATTGGCTAACAAAATCGTTGAATTTGCGGATGCGAATACGCAGGTGAACCTGGCGGTTTCTTTGCATGCCCCTAATAATGAACTGCGGACGCAGATCATGAAGATTAACAAGGCCATTCCAATAGAGAAGCTAATGGAGTCTATAGATTATTATTTGGAGAAAACCAAGCGGAGAATTACGCTGGAATACATTCTGATGAAGGATGTAAACGACGGCAGAGAGCATGCGCTTGAACTGGCCGAGCTGATTGGCGATCGACGCCCACTCGTCAATGTGAATTTGATTCCTTATAACCCGGTGGATGAACACAGCCAATATCAAAGAAGCGAGCGGGAGACGGTGCGGGCCTTTTTTGATACCTTGAAGAAGCAGGGTGTCAGCGTAAGCACTCGTCTGGAGCATGGTGTGGATATTGATGCTGCCTGCGGACAGCTGCGAAGCAAACAAATCAAGAAATCCAAAGCCATGGCTTGACGGACTACCTCGACAACAATATGTTACTTTTTGTGATACAATGACGTGGCAGGTATTAGGAAAAGAGGTTGATTGAGTTATGTTGACATTTACGGGCTACAATGTGGAGAATGTAAAAGATCCTTTCGGTATACTAACCGGTAAACGGTATGAATTTGTCGTTCAACTGGACGTTCCAGAGGATGATGAGCTGTATGTAGAGAACGGAGTATCCGCTAGAGCGATTATTAAGGTGGATGAAGATCAAGTCAGCATCGTAAGTTATGATCTACAGGAGACAACTTCAGGTCAACTGCTCGATTTCGATATGGAAGAGGACGAGGAAGAAGCGTTACTCCTTTTTTGTAAAGAGCATTTGCCAGAATAATTAAGCAGCATTGACCTCCTTGCCCAATGTTCAATTGTGGCAGGGATTTTTTTAAAATATAAGCATTTATATGTTTTGTACTTTAAAGTATCTTTATATTTCTATGAGAAACGGTTGTCGTCCTTTAAGGACGACAATGTTGTTTCTTCTTGTAAGATCTTTCGCAAGTTTGGGATATATCGGTTAAAATATTATAAAGCATCCAAAATAGGAGTTGTATACATGTCTAATGAAGAAGTGTTCTTGACCAAAGAAGGGTTGGCTCAATTAGAGGAAGAGCTGAAGGAATTGAAAGGCGCAGGGCGTAAGGAATTGGCCGCACGGCTTAAATTGGCGATCAGCTATGGAGACTTGAAGGAAAATAGTGAGTACCATTCGGCCAAGGACGATCAATCGTTCATGGAGACTCGTATTATGATTCTGGAGAAAATGTTGACCAAAGCCAAGATCGTGGATGAGAGCCAAATGGATCTGTCAAAGGTTAGTATGGGTTGTATTGTTATTCTGAATGACATCGAATATTCGGAGAAGATCGAATATAGAATTGTTGGAGCTGCTGAGGCAGATGTTCTTAATAACAAGATTTCCTATGAAAGCCCGCTAGGCAAGGAATTGCTGGGTAAAAAGGTCGGCGATATTGTTAGTGTAAATGCACCGATGGGCATCATTAAATATGAGTTGCTTGAGATCAAAATGATGTAACAATATACCGAAAAGCTCCCAACCCTTTGTAAGGGTTGGGAGCTTTTTTGCTGGTATGATAGGTTTTGGCTATGAGGTATATTGATTTCATATCTTAGACGTTCTGTGCTGTTGCGTTTATAGTTTGAAGTAACCTACAGCAGAGGAGTTCTATTCATGATCCAAAGTGTGTTATCGACGTTATACCAAGTCATCGTGCCTTTGTCCATTCCTGTGATCGTGGGTGCGCTACTTGGGCGGTTTAAGAATCTGGATACGAAGCCGTTATTGACGCTTTATCTATACTTTTTAACGCCGGCAATTATTTTAAATACATTGGCTACTGCCGAGATATCCATGAATGATATTTATAAGACGCTCGCCTTTTCGCTTCTAAATCTAATCTTCTTATGGGCGATTGCGAATAT
Source organism: Paenibacillus sp. FSL H7-0943 (assembly GCF_037963265.1). Classification (NCBI taxonomy): domain Bacteria; kingdom Bacillati; phylum Bacillota; class Bacilli; order Caryophanales; family Paenibacillaceae; genus Paenibacillus; species Paenibacillus sp. FSL H7-0943. Next base: position 6,692,314 of record NZ_CP150148.1, on the reverse strand, counting down.
AGTCGGCAAATTATTGAAGCTAGATCCATCCGAAGTATCCGGTCTGACCTTGATTTCAACGTTTACGAATAGCGTGAATTATGGACTTCCGCTGGTGTTGCTAGCTTTCGGACAGCTTGGTCTCGATAAGGCCTCTGTATATGTGATCGGACAGATGATTATCGTGAATACGATAGGTGTTTATTTTGCAGCAAGATCTCAGTTCTCGGTAAAAAATGCAGTAAAATCGGTCTTTTCACTTCCTGCCATTTACGCAGCTCTGTTGGCCCTTTTTCTCCGTATCTTTGGCCTGCATTTGCCGGCAGAGGTGGCTACAGGGGTTGCCTTGGTAGCTGGAGGATATTCACCGGTGGTACTGGCGATCCTTGGCGCACAGATGGTTAAAGTGAGAAACATGCCATCCGCACGCAAGGGTCAGTCTACTTTTTGGACTGGGCTGTCGATTCGATTAATCTTAGCGCCGCTAGTGGCTTACCTCGGATTATCGATCCTGCAAATTACCGGAACCTTGTTCTCTGTGCTGCTGATTTTGGCTTCTATGCCAGTTGCCGTCAACGCCGTCGTGCTAGCCGAGCGTTTTAATGCCTCACCGGAGCTGGTATCCAAATGTATTTTGTGGACGACGCTTGCTTCGTTTCTCGTGTTGCCGGTGCTTATAGTGTTAGTGCAAGGTGCGTAATCCCTTAGAAATCAAAATGATCTGGGTCTGGACCTACCCGCTGATCTTGGTTGAGAGAGTTAATTAGAGTCATATCCTCGTCAGATAATTTGAAATCAAACACGTCTACATTTTCGATGATCCGGTGTTCTTTAGTAGACTTAGGAATGGTGATAATCCCACGTTGCAGGTCCCAACGGACAATAACCTGAGCGACGGATTTGTCATGTTTGACGGCAATTTGTTTCAGTACAGGCTGATCGAACAATTGACCTTGCATTAACGGAGACCAAGCTTCTAATTGGACTCCTTGCTCTTTGCAGAAGTCGAGCAGCTCTTGCTGATTCAAATAAGGATGTAATTCAACTTGATTGACCATCGGCTTAATCTCAGCATCCTTCAGTACATCTTCAAGATGGTGAATCTGGAAGTTGCTGACCCCAATGGCTTTTACCCGGCCCTCTTTATACAACGTTTCAAGCGCTCTCCAAGACTCTTTATATTTTCCTTTTACAGGCCAGTGAATAAGGTACAGATCCAGGTATTCAAGTCCGAGTTTAGCTAAGCTAGTCTCGTAGGCGGCAATGGTTTCTTCGTAGCCCATATCTGCGGTCCAGACCTTTGAGGTTACGAAAAGCTCTTCTCTGGACAAGCTGTTCTCTTGCAGAGCCTCTTGGATGGCTTGTCCCACGCCTGTTTCATTCTCATAAATTGCGGCAGTGTCAATGCTGCGGTAACCGTGTCTAATAGCGGATTTGATCGCTTGTATCAGTTCTGCGCCTTCTTCCACTTTAAATACGCCAAGCCCTAGCCAAGGCATATTTACACCGTTGTGTAATGTAGTTGTATCCTGTAGATGTTGAGCCATAATAAAGTAACCTCCTAAGATATTTAAAAGTTTGTTTGGGTTGTTAATGGACTGCTCTTTAAGCAGCTTTAGTCTGGAGAGGAGCCTCATCTTTCTTCTCCAGAGCACGGCTCCATGCCGTTAGTAATACAGCGGACAGAACCATGATGGCACCTACCCAAGTGGTATGAATCAGTCCCATATGATCTGTGACGATGCCGCCAAGGTACGCACCAATGGCAATACCAGCGTTAAAAGCAGCAATATTTAATGCAGAAGCTACATCTCGTGCACTTGGCGCATATCGATCTGCAAGCGTAACGACATGTACTTGCAAGCCGGGCACGTTCATGAAAGCTAACAGTCCCATAAAGAAGATCGTAATCAGTGCGGCAACCTTGTAAGGTGCGGTAAAAGCTAAGACAAATAAGACGACAGCTTGGACTGCAAACATATAGAATAGAGCATTCATCGGTTTGCGGTTGGCGGCTTTACCTCCAATCACGTTCCCGATGGCAATCGCAATGCCGTATACAAGCAAGATTACGGCGACTGTATTCTCTTTGAAGCCGCTGATCTCATGCAGAAGGGGTGATAAATAAGTAAAGACTACAAATGTGCCCCCATAGCCCAAAGCCGTAATTGCGAAGGCAAGCAGTAAACGCCCATTGGTGACCAGCTTAACTTGCTCACGAAGGGGTGTATGGGTGCCTTTGCGCAGCCCGGATGAAGGAACAAGGATCAGATTGCCGATGAGTGCTATAAGCCCGATAGCAATAATAGCAACAAATGCAGCACGCCAGCCGAGTTGTTGGCCAAGGAACGTACCTAGTGGAACGCCCGTAACAGTAGCTACTGTAAGTCCAGTGAACATGATGGCAATGGCACTGGCCTTACGATCCTCAGGCACGAGATCGGCGGCAATAGTCGAAGCAATCGACATGAACAAGCCATGGGCCAGAGCGGAAATTACTCTCGCGATTAACAGCAATGTAATTCCGTCCGCAGCCGCCGCAAGACTATTGCCGATAATAAAGACGATCATAATGCTTAGCAGTAAGGTTTTGCGCGATATCGACGTGGTTAGCGACGTTAAGATGGGTGCGCCAAAAGTTACTCCTAAAGCGTATAAAGTAACGGTCAACCCGGCTGTGGTTACCGGTATATGCAGATCCGTGGCGATTAGAGGCAGCAGCCCCACACTGATAAACTCAGTGGTACCAATCGCAAAGGCACTAATGGCTAGAGCTAAGAGCGCCAAGGTGCTTCTTTTTTTATCTAAGGACATTTCTTTCACTCCTACGCTGTGTTAATCACCGGCCGGTAAGTGCTATTATGAAGAGATCTGTCCATTAAGTATAGTACGTACTTTAAAGTGCTATAGGTACTAAAAAGTACCTATAGCGCAACTCGCCAAACCGCAAAAAGCTTGGGCACCCTGATCTCGTCAGGTTTGCCCATGCTTTTTGCTATGCTTGTTATATAGTCCCAATAGGGTTAACGAGACCGTTGTTTGAGGTGGCGCCGTTTAGTTGTGCCTTTGTTAGTGGCGTGCCCACCCGATCCTCCACCAACCGCCTGCTGCTGTCTTGTTCCTGGGCTTTCAATAGCGGAGTTTGTTCCACCGGTGCTGAACGTTCCGCCTCCGCTTGCTACCTGAGTTGCGGAGGCATTCTGGCTCCGTTTAGGCAGTTTAACCGTCTGGGTATTGATAACGACCACAACTTCTTTGCGATACGGATATAATAAGAGGGGCTTAGCTTTGCCGCGTTTGTAGCCCCCGCTGCCTAGGTTAGTCGCATCACCGCCTGCGCCGACACTTTGTTGTTGGCGTGTATAGGGAGAAGCAATGGCGGCATTATTGCCGCTTGCGCTGCTGCGCCCTGCACCGCTTGCAATTTGTGTAGTGTTGGGGGCGTTCGTATATTGATTGTTGATGACAAAGACTAATCTGTCCACTCCGTGGAGTGGGGTCCTTGTAATTATGCGCCGTTTTCCTTTTTGAATAATGACAACGATCCGGTCTCTTTTATAGGCCACCCATATTCACTCTCCCATACTTTGACTTCATTAACATTAATGCAGATGGGGGGAATAAGTGATGAATACGGGCGATCTACCTCGAAAAACAATCATTTGCCTAAGTTAGCTGCCTACTAAACGGTTTATTTATTCAAAGCTATATTTGATCCCCCATTGCTCCCGGACATTGCTCATAATGTCCATGACATCCAAGGAGAGGTTGAGGGTCTCTTTATGGCTTTTATCTGCAATATACCGCTGCATATCTTCAATCTCGTATTGCAAAGCTTTGGCTGTATCTCCAGCTTCAATCGTCTCTACTGTGCCATCCAAATATTGAATGGTGGCTTTGCTGGCCCGCGGGAAATTGTCTACGGTAATAAATCCGAGCTCTCCTGCAACCACCCCCCGTTTAGGCATTTTGGAGCGCATTGTAAGGGAGATTACCGCCATTTCATCTGCCGCATTGTTAAGAATAATACCGGATTGCTCGTCCACTCCTGTCTCGAATTGTTTTACCGTAGTAAGAATCTCATGGGGCTGTTTGGACAGGAAGAATCTTGTGAAGGACAGCGCATATGTCCCAATATCCAGCAGTGCTCCGCCCGCCAGATCTTTGCTGAAGAAACGGTTGTTCACATCATATTCTTTATGGCTGCCAAAGGAGACCTGCACCATTTTGAGGCGCCCGATGATGCCGTCATCAATGAGCTGCCGCAGTTTCTTATACAGTGGCATATGGTAGATGGTCATAGCTTCGGCCACAACCAGATCCTTTTCAGCGGCAAGTCGGGTGACTTCTTGAAGTTGTTTGCTGTTCACCGTGATTGCTTTTTCGCAGAGAACATGTTTGTTATTCTGTAAGCTTTCAATGATGTATTCATAATGATTGCTATGTGGCGTAGAGATGTACACTACATCAATTGCAGGATCTTGCAGCATTTCACTGTAATTGCCATAAGCTTTCGTGGCTCCATATTGATTAGCGAATTGTTGTGCTTTCTCCAAGCTTCGCGACCCAACCGCATACAACGTTCCTCCCGTTTCATTCAGCGCAGCCGCAAATTCGGCAGCTATACTTCCTGGACCGACAATTGCCCACTTTAAAGGGTTCATTTCCAGCACCTCACTTGTTTGATTTTTTGTTTTTATTTAGAGATACCTTGATTCCATCTGAACCATTCATCTTCATAAAAGTTTTGATATTAAGCACATTTGTGCAATATAATAATAAATGTGCAAAACAATCGTCTACAGTATAGCGGGGGGGTCTAAATCCGTCAAACTGTTGAATACGCGGGGGCGTTGTAACATGGATCGAAAAGAAGATAAGAAGCTGCTTATTAAAATAGCACAAATGTATTATGAACAGAATTTAACGCAGAGTGAAATCTCCAGCCAACTTGGTATATATCGTACCACTATCAGCAGGATGCTAAAGAGGGTACGTGAAGAAGGGATCGTTACAATAACTATTAATTACGATACTGGCGATCATTTTACATTGGAGCAGGAGTTGAAGGAGCGGTTCGGGCTACGGGAAGCCATTGTTGTGGAGGTAGATCCTGCACAGTCCAGCACGATTAAACGCAAAGCTATAGGACAAGCCTGTGCGAGATGGCTCGAGCAAGTGCTTCTCCCGAAAGATACGATTGGGTTTTCTTGGGGAAGCAGCTTAGCTAGCGTTGTAGAAAGCCTAACACAAGCCCAGAGACCATTTGTAACCTGTGTACCTACGGTCGGCGGCCCATCAGGAAAGATGGAGAGCGGGTACCATGTAAATAACATCTGTTATCAAGCTGCTCTAAAATGGGGTGCGCGCTCGTTAATGATTGATGTTCCAGCGATCACGGAGCAAAAGGAAACTAGAGATCAACTGATGAATTCGCAGTATTATCAGACCATTGCCAAGGCGTGGGACCATCTGGATATCGCTATGTTCGGCATCGGATCGCCGGAAATGAAAGGGGAAGAGGCGTGGCGCGGTTTTTATGGTGATGCAGTGATTGCTGAGCTGGAGAATGGAAAGGTCGCTGGTGATATCTGTTCACGATTCTATGATGGCAACGGGATTCCCGTGCATACCGGAATATCGGATCGAACGCTGACTATTGAGCTGGAGCAGATCAAGCAAGCACGGTATTCGATTGGTGTAGCGGAGTCACTTGAGAAGGTAACGGGGATCCTTGGGGCACTAAATGGGGGTTATATGAATGTACTTGTAACGACCCAAGAAACAGCGCAGACGATATTGGAGTACTAACTACTAAATGTAAACAATTGAATTTCGTGAAAATAACCTGAAAATGGCATGTAAATTGCTTAAAATTTTGCTTGTAAGCACCAGACAGAGCGTGTAAGATATACAAGGTATTCATATTGAACATTTATAAAAATATAAGTTTCACATTATACATTATCCTTATATTTGCTTGTCAACTCATATAATCTTGGGAATATGGCCCATAAGTTTCTACCGGATAACCAATGTAATTATCCGACTATGAGTGAAATAGCGCATCTAGGGTTCCGCTTCCTGACTATGGAAGGACTGGACCGAGCGATGCGGACACTATGCAGTGTTACACCACTAAGGGACAAAAACCCAGAAGGACAAATTCACTTGAGAGAAACGACTCAAGGGATTTGTCCTTTTTTTGTTTTTAATTCAGAAGGAGAGATCAAGTTTACTATGAAGGTACTTCAAGAGCGCATCAGACAAGAGGGTCTTATTTTATCAGATACGGTACTAAAGGTAGATTCATTTCTGAATCATCAGGTGGATACGGAGCTTGCCTTACAAATTGGACAGGAGTTCAAGCGGTTGTTCGGACATTTGCCTATCACTAAAATCATCACTATTGAAGCGAGTGGCATTCAATTTGCCATGGCTACGGCCATCGCCTTAGGCGTACCGTTTGTATATGCGAAGAAGAAGAAAGCAGTGACCTTATCTGAAGCGGTCTATTCCGCGCCGGTACATTCTTTTACACGCAAAGAGGATTATATGGTTAGTGTCTCGCAAAAATATATCGGACCAAGCGATAAGGTGCTTATTGTAGATGACTTTTTGGCTACTGGTGCTGCTCTTGTTGGACTGGTTGATATCGTGCAAGAGGCTGGCGCTGAACTCCTTGGCGTTGGTTGTGTGATTGAAAAATGCTTCCAAGAAGGCCGGAGTCTACTCGAGGATAGAGGGATAGAAGTCCATGCTTTAGCCCGGATTACATCTATGTCACCAGGTGAAATTCACTTCATTGATAATGAAAGTTCAAAAGAGCCAATCAAGGAGAGTGCGAGATGTTAAGCAAGAAAAAAGTATTTGCGTTAGGATTTCAGCATGTACTGGCGATGTATGCCGGAGCAGTTGTTGTTCCGCTGATCGTAGGGAACGCGCTGAACCTGAATGCCACCCAAATGGCCTATCTTATCGCAGCTGATTTGTTTACTTGCGGGTTAGCTACTTTGCTGCAGATTATGGGCACTAAGTATTTTGGCAGCAGGCTGCCGGTTATTCTTGGATGTACCTTTACGGCAGTAGGGCCGATTATCGCTATCGGCAGTGCCAACAATTTGGCGACGGTGTACGGAGCAATTATTTTATCTGGTTTATTCGTGGTACTGGCGGCCCCCCTTTATGGGAAGCTACTGAGGTTTTTCCCAACGATAGTAACGGGCTCAGTCGTGACCATTATTGGGTTATCTCTTATTCCTGTAGCTATGAATAGCGTAGCTGGCGGAGAAGGCAGCGCTGATTTTGGGAATCCCCGCAATTTGTTGCTTGCACTGATCACGCTGCTGGTCATTTTAGCGGTTAACCGTTTTACTACAGGATTTCTTCGCTCGGTCTCTGTCTTGATAGGTCTTTTAGTGGGTACAATTATTGCTTATGGAATGGGCATTGTTAGTTTCTCTACAGTAGGTGAAGCCTCTTGGGTAAGTGTTGCACAGCCTTTCTACTTCGGATGGCCTCAGTTCAATCTTACGGCTATTTTCACTATGATCATTGTTAATATTGTTAGTATGGTGGAGTCCACAGGTGTTTACTTTGCGATTGGTAAAGTGACGGATCAGAAAGTGGAACAAAAGCAGATCGTAAACGGGCTGCGTTCGGAAGGTTTGGCGATTATGCTGGGCGGGATCTTTAATGCATTTCCGTACACAGCATTTTCGCAAAATGTAGGTCTGGTCTCGCTGACTCGGGTCAAAACTCGGAATGTTATTTTTGCAGCCGGCGGGATTATGGTTGTGCTTGGACTACTGCCTAAATTGGCGGCTCTGACAACAGTTATTCCCAATGCCGTACTGGGTGGAGCGATGATCGTGATGTTCGGATCGGTTGCTGTTTCCGGGATGTCGATTCTGTCAGAGGTAGATCTGCGTAAGGATGGTAATCTGCTGATTGCCGCTTGTAGTATCGCTGTTGGTTTGGGTTCGGCAACTGTACCTGCAATGTTCGATCAATTGCCTGAATTCGCTCGGATGCTGCTGCAAAACGGTATCGTATCCGGTTCCCTTACAGCGATTGTGCTGAATATCTTCCTCTCGAAGACAAAGGATAATGTTCTGGCAGAAGATCCTGCTGCCCCTATTCTAACGAAAGAAACTCAAGTTTCTTAATACGTCTAATTCATGTTAAAAGACCAAGCTCTGGTGTGCTGAAACCTAAGCTTGGTCTTTTTCTCATGCTCAGAGCTTGTGCATATGCACAAAAAAATAGGTTGTCCCGTCAATATTATTGGGTTTGTAAGCGCAGTATACTCAGTTTAGAAAGCGTTATCAAATTACACACTGTATAGTGTCAAATTCTTATACTAGGGGGCAACTAGAGATGGAAGGCACAGTAATTAACTGGATGGGCGCGATTGCGGGATTGATTCTGGCCGTCGTATTGATTTTCAAAAAGGTTAACCCGGTCTACGCACTTTTTTTAGGCGCGATTGCCGGAGGAATATTAGGCGGGGCATCCATTGCAGAGACAGTACAATATGTCATCGACGGAACGAATAGTGTTATGGGTGCAGTTGTACGTGTTCTCGCAGCTGGTGTGCTGGCCGGGGTATTGATTGAATCAGGGGCAGCCGAACGAATGGCCGAGACCATAGTAGATAAGCTTGGCGAAAAGAAAGCGTTATTATCTATAGCGCTGGCAACTATGATTATTACAGCGGTAGGCGTATTCATCACAGTCGCTATCATTATTGTCGCTCCAATCGCTTTGTCCGTAGGTAAGAAGATCGGCATTTCCAAAACCGCTTTGCTGCTCGCACTGGTCGGTGGCGGTAAAGCCGGTAACATTATTTCACCGAACCCGAACACCATTGCCGTAGCTAAAGGCTTTGATGTAGATTTGGCTCAGGTCATGATTCATGGATTCATCCCAGCCATTGCGGGTCTGATTGTCACTGTTATTATTGCTAATCTGCTGGTCAACAAAGGTGTGAAAATTGCAGAGGGCGACGTTGTAACTAAAGAGGAAGACAGTACTAAGGTTAAACCTAGCTTTGGCCGTGCCATCGTCGCTCCAGTTGTCGCTATTTTACTTCTAGCCATTAACCCAATCGGAAATATTCTAAATATTGAATTGCTGAAATCATTTAAAGTCGATTCTATGATCATCTTGCCTCTTGCCGGCATTATTGGATTGATTGCTATGAAACAAACGAAGAACATCATTTCTTTTACAACCTCAGGGTTAAATAAAATGACAGGTACAGCCATTATCCTGATTGGTGCTGGTGCTATCGCTGGTATTATCTCGAAATCGGATTTGAGTGCTACTGTTGTAGATGCAATAACGGCTATGGGGATTTCCGGAACGTTCCTTGCGCCAATTGCAGGGATCCTGATGGCGGCTGCTACAGCATCAACCTCTACGGCTTCTATCGTGGCGGCCGGATCATTTGGTCCCGCTATTCTTTCGATGGGCACAGCGCCGCTAAATGCAGCAATTATGGTGCACACCGGGGCTACAGTTATTGACCATCTGCCACACGGTAACTTCTTCCACGTGACCGCAGATTCCGTTAAGATGAACATTAAGGACCGGATGTCACTGATTCCTTATGAAAGTCTCGTGGGTCTGACGATGGCTATCGTCGCCACTATATTATACGGCTTCATCCTATAATTTATATTTGCAACTAGAAGGGACGGATATTCTATGAATAAAGACTTTGTCATCGTATTGGCACCGGATTCTTTCAAGGAAAGCATGACAGCCAAAGAAGCTTGTGAAGCCATGGAAAAAGGCATTCATAAAGTAAATTCTAATATTACTTGTATTCATGTACCCATGGCAGATGGCGGCGAAGGAACGATGCAGTCCTTGGTCGATGCAACGGAAGGTACAGTATATATAACAAAAGTTAAAGGGCCACTGGGCAATGAAGTTAGCGCATCCTACGGAATCACAGGAGACGGGCTGACAGGGGTGCTGGAAATGGCTAGTGCGAGTGGTATTCAGCTGGTATCCCCTGAGACACGTAACCCGTTGATTACAACCACCTACGGGACAGGACAATTAATCAAAGCATGTCTGGATCGTGGGGTCAGCAAGCTGCTGATCGGTATCGGTGGCAGTGCCACCAATGACGGAGGCGCCGGGATGGTGCAGGCATTAGGCGGCAGGCTGCTGGATGCCGAAGGCAATGAGCTGTTGTTTGGTGGTGGTGAGCTCGGCAGATTAGCCCGTATTGATCTGAGTGGATTTGACCCTCGCCTTAAGGAAGTACAGGTTGAAGTGGCTTGCGACGTTACGAATCCATTATGTGGTCCGACCGGGGCTTCCAATGTATTTGGTCCGCAAAAAGGGGCTACTTCGGATATGATCAAACAGCTGGACAGCAATCTGCATCATTATGCGAGTGTCATCAAAGAGCAATTGGGTTTCGATATTATAGATATGCCTGGTGCTGGTGCAGCGGGTGGCCTTGGGGCAGGACTGGTGGTGTTCTTAAACGGAATATTAAAAAAAGGCATTGAGCTTGTGATCGACTATACTGGACTTGAAGAAAAAGTGCAGCAGGCGGACATGGTGTGGACCGGGGAAGGAAGCATCGATTTCCAGACCCAATATGGCAAGACTCCGCTTGGCGTTGCTGAGGTAGCTAAGAAATATAATAAACCTGTGCTGGCTTTTGCGGGACGGATCGGCGATCAGACGGAAGTGTTGTATGATAAAGGGATCGATGCTATTTTTGGGATCATGCCAGGTGCAGCTTCATTGGAGGATGCCTTGAATAAAGGGCAAGAGAATCTGGAAAGAACGGCTGAGAATGTGGCTAGGTTAGTCATGCTGAACCAAGGAAGCTGATTGAATTATACAAAGTGATAGAGGGGCTGACTGAACGGAGTCAGCCCCTTTTTTCTTTTTTAAGGTAGAAGCTTTCTGAGTAGAATATAAAGGAACAGGAGGTACAGACATGAAGATATCGAAATCACTCGCAGGACAAATAGCACAAGAAATGATGAGCGTAGTTCCGTATAACATTAATGTTATGGATGAGAGCGGCTTTATTGTAGGAAGCGGAGATCTCAAACGGGTCGGAACCTTGCATGAGGGAGCGAGAATAGCCATTCAAAGTGGGCATGTCTTTGAAGTGTACGAGGATGGCAGCGGCATGAAGCCGGGGGTGAATGAACCCATTATTATAGATCATAAAGTTTTGGGTGTGGTAGGTATTACGGGACATCCAGATGAGGTTAGGCCGTTTAGTAAGCTGGTCAGAGTCACTACTATATTACTTATTGAGCAGGAAGCAAGGAACAAGCTGGAACAGGATGAGCGAGTAAAACGTGTGAAATTTTATCATGAATTGTCTTATCGTAAAGAAGCATATGATCTTGAGTTTCTGGAACGGGCGGGCAGCTATGGGCTTGATCTTAAGAAAAAATGCTGGGCGATCCTAGTGGAAGGCGATGTGAACGGAAAAGAATTCAAAAATGTATTTAGGTCCTATCCACATTACTGGAATTTGGAGAATGATAAGGCGGTTTTTTTTATAACGGATGTTTTTCTTTATAAAGAGCTCATAGGAAAACTAAATTCATGTGCGAATGTGGGGCGAATAGGTTCTGGCGAAGCAGAGGAGTTAGCTGCTTATTCACTTGAACAGGCCCAGGCGGCGATTAGTGTTGGTAGTAGAGTCGACCCGCTCAAGATACTGTACACTTATGAAGAACTTAGATTCTTAATTCATCTCTCCTATGACGGGGCAGAACGGTCCGGGACGATTTATGCTCTACTGGATCAGTCGGGCGATAAGACAGGCCTGATTGAAACACTGCAAGTATTTATTGCTGAGAATGGGGACCATAATCGTACTGTACAGAAGCTGAATATTCACCGAAATACACTGAACTACCGGCTTAATCGCATTCATACATTAACGGGCAAAAATCCACGCAACTACATGGAGTTGTTTGAATTGTTGTGTGGATTGATGTGGCGTAAATAGTCTAAATCCCCCTATTCCAATTGCCATCCTGATTTTATAGGCATAAACTTAGATAAGCTTGTATAGATAAATTAGGACAGGGATGGATAGGAATGAATGAGAAAGTAGTAATGAATGATAAAGTAGTCATGCCATTATGGACCGTGTGCCTTTTTATCGTAGTGATGAACACAACGATGTTTAATGTATCACTTCCAACCATTATTCAGGATCTCCAAATTTCTGCTGATCTAGGTTCATGGGTAATTTCGAGCTATTCGATTGGATATGCTTTATCGACGGTTATTTATAGCCGCTTATCAGACGTTGTGCCGATTCGGAGACTTTTGACCGTTGGCTTAATTACTCTTGGGTTGGCCTCAGTGTTTGGATTATTTGCGCATGACTTTAATACATTATTGATAACGAGAATAGTACAATCTGCTGGCGCGGGTGCGATGGCTGGATTGGGTCTCGTACTGGCTAGCCGTTATGTGCCTATTGAAAGACGTGGTGCGGCTATCGCCATGATCTCCGCAGGGAGTGCAATGGCCTTTGGTTTGGGCCCGATTTTTGGTGGTGTCATCAGTCAGTATTTTGGCTGGAACGGGTTATTCGGAATTACTTGCCTTGTGCTTGTTGTATTGCCAGTACTACTGCGTTTATTACCTAAGGAACAGCCGCAGCCTGCAAGCTTTGACGTTATTGGGGCGGCGCTGACCGTAGTAAATGCGGCAAGTCTGCTGGTAGCCGTAACTACCCAATCTCTGGTATGGTTGGCAGTGGGCGTAGTGTCTATTATCGTGCACGCTTGGTATTTGAAGAAGGCGAAGGAATCCTTTATTAACCCGCAGCTGCTAAAAATGCCGGGATACTTGAAGCTAGTTACCATAGGCTTTTGTATTCTGGTGCTGAACTTGGGGAATTTGTTCCTGATGCCGCTTGTGCTCGCTAATCTGTTTGGTAAATCCGCGTTGATGATTGGTTTGTTTATCGCACCAGGTGCGTTATTATCTGCATTTCTTACCCGTTTTGTTGGACGTTTTATTGATCGGTATGGCAACTTGCGCTTCTTAATCATAGGGCATTGTATTCTTGCCGCTGTTATGGCTGCATTTGCGCTGAACCTTTCTGTATCTCCTGTAGTTCTTCTGCTTGGTTATCTTTGCTTCTCTCCGGCCTTCTCGGCGACAATGGCATCCTTAAATAATGAAGCTTCTCGGGTTCTTCCGCGAACTTGGATTGGTTCAGGTATGGGGCTTTTACAACTGATTCAGTTTTTTGGAGGTTCTGTATCTGTTGCGGTCTGTGGGCTGTTGCTGCATGCTCAGCGTGATCTTGCGCCGGCAAAAGCCTATGAGCATGTATACGGACTGTTGCTCCTTGTCAGCTTGTGTTCGTTAGGAGTTCTCCTTTTATATAGACGTTCTTATTCCAAAAGTAATGCTGGGCAATCTATACAAGCTTAGAACTGAAACGAAAAGGTGATAAAAACGTATCAGATGCTATAGCAGATATAAGGAAGGAATGGTAATAATGGATAACGGGATGAGTGTAGTTTTAATCGAAAAAATGCCAGAAGGTGATCTACGAGTGATTGAAGAGCGTACGTGGAGCATGAATATGATAACTGCACTTGAACATGTCAATTATATAGTGGTGGGCAGTAAGGAATATGAGGCGGTTGAAGGACGACTGAATGTGGATGAGGGCAAGCTGGAGCTTTTGCTTGTTCCGATGCACACTGAGGGATAGAAGATCATCAGGGAAGGAGAACCTTACGATGGCTAAAGAAGAAAGGGATAAGGAATTGCCTGCATCAAAATTATTTACCGCAGATGGCAAACCCATCCGTGTATTATCAACATCGCTAGGCATAGCCTTATTAGCGAATGCTATGTTTATTCCTGGCGGAGCGGGGGCTAGCGCGAATACTTCTGCGGGCGAACCACAGCTAGTCTCTTGGTCTAATGAAGAGGTTAAAGCTTATTTTGATAAAAATGTGGATTGGAATATTCCCTACCCCGAAGAAGGTACGAAAGAGGTAGAGGAGCAAGGCCAAGGCGTAGTAACTTCAAACGGAACAACGGTAGTGAATAACTATGGCGGTTATCATTCAGGTTTTGGCTGGACGGATTTGCTTCTGTATCACATGTTGTTTAACAGCGGTGCCAATTACTCCTCCAGAGGATGGGCTAAGGACCGTCCTACCTATTATGGGGGCACGAGAACCACTTATAAACCACCTACTTATAGCAGCGAAAAGTTCCAGAATAAAAAGGTGCCCGGTTCTGTAGTGAAACCTAAAACCTCAACCTCATCCACGGGTTCCATCACGAGAAGAGGTTCCTCTTCAAAGAACGGAATCGGTGGCACTTCCAGTGGCTTAAACTCTTCGAAGAACTCTAAATCAAGCTCAGGCTCGAAATCTTCATCGAGATCTGGTTCTAGTAAGAGTGGTTTCGGCGGATGAGTGATCAGCAGAGCGTGTTTGAGATTCTGGATTTGTCTGATCTGGAGCGGGGCCCACGGGTACAAGCGCTGCATGAGCTTGGGTTCACTTGGGCAGATCTAGAGGAAGAAGAGTACTGGATGGATGCAATAGCTGTGATGCGCAGCGACATTTATAAAGAGCTTGAGGAAGCCTCCGCAAAGCTGTGGGCTATCCTCGATAAAGCGGTTCGGTATATACATCTAAAACGCGATTTGTATGAGCTGTTGGGCATTCCTCCTGTTCTTTGGGAGATGCTTGATGGGTTTCCTATTCCGGAAGAAGGTCTAATCAGTCGGTATGCAAGGTTCGATTTTGCGATAGCTAATGATGGAACCATCAAGCTTCTGGAACTGAATGCCGATACACCTACAGGTTATGTGGAGGCTTCCATAGCAACACCTTGGATCTGTGAACAGGCGGGTGTGACTAGTCCAAATCATGCGATGAAGGAACAACTTGCCGCAGCCTGGCAGATAGAACGTCCAGATACCGCAGCTTGTGTTGCTTATGGCTCTCATCTTGAAGATTCGGGTACGATTGAAGCCTTGGCCAGACATAGCGGGCTTACTATTCAGTGTGTGGACTGTCTCGACCTGTGGGTCGATGAGGGCATTCTGAAGGACGGG
Source organism: Paenibacillus sp. FSL H7-0943 (assembly GCF_037963265.1). Lineage (NCBI taxonomy): Bacteria > Bacillati > Bacillota > Bacilli > Caryophanales > Paenibacillaceae > Paenibacillus > Paenibacillus sp. FSL H7-0943. The sequence goes on along the minus strand of NZ_CP150148.1, from coordinate 6,677,229 downwards.
GAGGACCGGGTGATAAAGCGGATGTTCGCCCTATATCCTAAAGAGTGGATGGCCGTCGATGAAGGTGGAGATGCACTTGCCTATGCTGTTGAGCAGGGAAATCTTCAGCTTTTTAATGGACCGCACAGTATCCTGTTGCAGTCTAAGGGATTGATTGCAGCTGTGTGGGGAATGTATGAGCTTGGCTTATTATTTGACAATGAAGAGCGTGAGGCGATCTCACGTTATATTTTGCCGACTTATAATAAGCCTGTGTTCTCTGGCAGCTTTGTGTCCAAATCTGTATTTGGCCGCGAAGGCGGTTCTGTACGTCTCTTTGACGATAGTGGAACTCTAGAAATTGAGGACGAAGAGGGTTATGATAGCAGTCAGCTTTTTCCCTCTGTATATCAAAAAAGAGCTGAACTAGCCCGAATACACACCGCCGAAGGTGAATTCCACCTACTGACAGGCATGTTCGTCATTAATGGGAAGCCGTGTGGGCTGCTCGGCCGGGCTGGCGGACTGATTACGGGCAATGCCAGTCATTTTATCGCGTTGGGAGTGAGATAGTTGGATAAAAGTAAGGCTATAAACAAGTCGTCTACTAGATTAGTAAAGGCCCGGATCGGGGCTTTATGTATGATGCTTCTAACGGTATTGCTGCTTAGTGCATGTTCCAGTAATCAGGGGAGTGTGTTTGATTCAGGCACTGCTGAAACTTCTGACAGTGTTGCACGGGTACCTTGGGATTACCGGGTTGTGGAGAGTACTGTAGGTGATCTAATTGGTAGCGATATGACGGTGTTGCCGGATAATGAGCTGCTGCCGAATGATGAGAATTATGCTACTGGCGATAAAATATGGACACTGCAGTTCATGGACGCTGAGCTGATCACAGATGCCGACCAACGCAATGAAGTCCGCCTCTCTTCCTGGACGACCATTAAATCGTATCCCGATGAAAAAACAGCAGTCGAGGATCTTACCAACCTTAAGGTATCGGTAACTACAGATGTTGATCTTGTAGGAGTATACAAGACAAAATATAATGAGAAGACAAGAAACTTTGCCGTCCTCGAGCTGCCTTCCGGCAACCGGATCAAGCAGCCGATAGACGATGAGCGTTATGCAGCATTAGAGAAAGAAAAGACCGCTTCCGTAGTCCTTGAGGAAGTACATGATTTCGCCGATTATGACTCGGCATATGCGAAATTTCGGGGGTGGGCAAAGTGACGATTGTTGTTAATTTAATAGTCAGTATATTTGTGATTATTCTTCTGCAATTGTTGGGTATGGTTATCTTTGGCTTGATGACCCCGTTCAAGGATATGGAAGAGCTGAAAAAAGGAAATGTGGCTGTAGCTCTAGCGCTTGGCGGCAAATTTCTCGCTACAGCAATTATCATTGGAGTAGCGGCGTATACGAATACCTCTATTCTGCATATGATCATTTGGTTTGCTGTCGGTTATGTATGCCTCATCGCTGCTTACTGGATTTTTGAATTGGCGACCCCAAGCTTTAAAATTTCAGAACATCTGGAAAAAGGCAATGTGGCAGTAGGCACTATGCTCTGCTTGGTGTTTATCGGCACAGCATTTGCAGTCAGCAGTTTGATTGTTTAGTTCAAAAATTGCAGATGGACATGGATAAGGCTGCCCTCAGTAATAACCTCGAGAGGCAGCTTTATTAATGTGAGGAAGGGATGGCAGATGCATTTTTTTCTGAGAATATCCACCAGGATGATGCGTTTACGCAAACGGTCGATCGGTCTGATTATTTTGATCTTTATAATTCTTAGCGCATCGATAGCTTACCTGCTTGAACCGAGTACTTTCCACAACTGGTTTAATGCCTTCTATTGGGTTATGACAACGATGGCCACCGTTGGGTATGGGGATTATTTTGCCGAGACGGTAGTTGGTAAGCTATTCACCATGTTTCTATATATTTTTGGGATTGGTCTTCTCAGCTTGGTTATTGGCAAGGTCATTGACTCTATTGCAGAGGTGCAGAGAAGGAGAGGAGCAGGAACATTGAGCTTCCGGGGAAAGGATCATGTGATATTAATCAATTGGAGTAAGAAAGCGCAAGCTGCGGTAGATGAGGTGTTATGCTATTCACCTAAATGTCATATCGTCATCATTGATGAGATAGGACGGCATCCGCTGGAGCATATGGAACAGGTCCACTTTGTAAGCGGTGATGCTTCCAGCGATGAGATTCTCCTTAAAGCTAACATACACGAAGCTAGGGCAGCCATTGTGTTCGGAGACACACGGATTGATGAAGCATCGCTAATTGACGGGAAATCTCTGCTTATCGCCTCCAGCATTGAGCGCATAGCGCCACAAGTACATACTACCGTAGAAATTATGCAGGAGAAGAATATACAGAATTTCAGGCATGTTCAGGTCAATGAATTCGTTCTGTCGCATGATGCCATTTCTAGATTGGCAGTCCGATCCGCTCTGCAAGAGGGGAATTCAGAGGTGATTACGCAGCTGCTGAGCCGCCAGTATGGGGATGATATTTATGAGATTCCAGTGAATAGTGCATGGAAGACCTATGGGCAGGCGTTTCAGGAATTGCTCCTTCAAGGTGCAACTTTACTCTCGGATCGTAGTGACCTTAGCATCAATCGCAAGCTGGACCAGCCTATTCCTAAAGAGGCTAGATTATATATTGTTTCGGATGAAGAGACGTATCGGAGAATTAAAGGTTAGGTCAGTGATAAGCGAGTAAAGCGGATTTTCGGGAGAATGGCTTCTCGGAATTCCGCTTCTTTTTGTTTGCCGTTCCTTCCTTAAGGGTAAGAGATGAATATTATCGTTACTCTACCTTTCGGAAGGAGCCATTGTTAATGAGTGAACAGCAAAAAGTGAACGGAAATAGCAAAAATGAGCAACTGGAACAGTTTCGCAGTAAGGACGAAGGTCACGCTTTAACAACCAATCAGGGATTGAAAGTGTCCGAGGATGAGTTCTCCCTAAAAGCCGGTGACCGGGGGCCAACCTTGCTGGAGGATTTTCATTTTCGGGAAAAAATGACCCATTTCGATCACGAGCGGATTCCTGAGCGGATCGTGCATGCACGCGGATTTGCCGCCCACGGGGAGTTTGAAGTATATAAATCGTTGAAAGAATATACGAAGGCGAAATTCCTTCAAGATCCGTCCGTGAAGACCCCGGTGTTTGTCAGGTTCTCAACGGTAGCAGGATCACGGGGTTCGGCCGAAACTGTGCGGGATGCCCGGGGCTTCTCGACCAAATTTTATACCGAAGAAGGAAATTATGATTTGGTAGGCAATAATATGCCGGTCTTTTTTATACAGGATGCGATTAAGTTCCCTGATTTAGTGCATGCGCTTAAGCCGGAGCCGCATAATGAAATGCCTCAGGCAGCATCAGCCCATGATACCTTCTGGGATTTCATCGCCAATAATCAGGAATCGGCCCATATGGCGATGTGGCTGATGTCTGACCGCGCCATTCCGCGAAGCTTCCGGATGATGGAAGGGTTTGGAGTTCACACCTTCCGTCTGATCAATAAACAGGGGAAAGCGCATTTTGTTAAATTCCATTGGAAACCAGTACTTGGTGTACATTCTTTGGTGTGGGACGAAGCACAGAAAATATCTGGAGCGGACCCTGACTTTCACCGCCGTGATCTATGGGAATCGATTGAAGCCGGCAACTTTCCGGAATACGAGCTGGGCATTCAGCTTCTTAGTGAAGAAGACGAATTCAAGTTTGATTTCGATGTGCTGGACCCTACAAAGCTATGGCCAGAGGAAGACGTGCCCGTGCAGATCGTTGGGAAAATGACCTTGAACCGCAACGTGGATAATGTTTTTGCCGAAACGGAGCAGGTGGCTTTCCACCCTGGACATGTAGTGCCAGGGATTGATTTCACCAATGACCCGCTACTTCAGGGCAGATTGTTCTCTTATACGGATACCCAGCTGATTCGGCTTGGGGGTCCTAACTTTCATGAACTGCCGATTAATAGACCGGTGTGTCCTTTCCACAACAACCAGCGTGACGGATATGGGCGGCAGACGATTAATCAGGGCACTGTGAGTTATCATAATAATTCTCTGGCCCAAAATACGCCGAGACCTGTCCCAGAGGCAGAAGGCGGTTATGTGCATTATCAAGAAAAGGTTGAGGGCCGTAAGGTACGGAGCCGGAGTAAAAGCTTTGAGGATCATTTTTCACAAGCCAAGTTATTCTGGAATAGTATGAGCCCTCCGGAACAATTGCATATTATCGAAGCTTATTCTTTTGAGCTTGGAAAGGTTAAGAGTAAGTCGGTCCGACAGCAGGTCGTAAATATGCTTGCTAACATTACCTCCGAGCTTGCTGTACCTGTGGCAGAAGCCATTGGAGTAGCGGCTCCAGAAGTTGGCGGTTCCGAGGTTACTCAAGCTTCCCCTGCCTTAAGTCAGGCTAATACGAAAAAACATCCCAACACGCGGAAAGTAGGCGTGATTATCGGAGATGGTTTTGATGAAGCTGCGGTAATGCCTGTGTTGGAAACGCTTATGGGAGCTGGGATACAACCGGAGCTAATCAGTGATAAGCTTGGATTTATTAAAGGCTCAAGCGGCACAGAGCTTGAAGTCATCCATACCTTGTCCACTACAGATTCGGTGCTCTTCGATGTGATTTATGCGGCGGGTGGAAATGCGGAACGCAAGAAATTCCATAAAGATGCCGCGTTATTCCTCAACCAAGCCTATGCACATTTTAAACCTATCGCGATGACGACAATACTTGCTGAGCTGCTTGCAACAGATGAACATAGAAGCAGTCCGGGAGTCATAATAGGCGATGGTGGGGAAGTTTTTGCGGCTAGCTTCGTTGCGGCCATTACTGCCCATCGTTTTTGGGAACGTATGGAATAAAGTAAGTAAATTACAGAAAAAGGAGGATCTGCTCGTCAGAAGGCGTGTGGATGCCTCCTTTTTTTCATCTAATGGTTTCATAAATTTAACATTTGGATTAAGGATGTGATGTATATTACCGTTATAGATAATACTAGGCAATATAAGCAGATGCTTAGAGAGGTGATTTTTTGAGGAAAGAGATAGCTGTTGCTATAGTGGTACTTACAGGTTTTACAGCATTAACAGCATGCGAGCAAACAGCAATGCCGGCATCAACACCCTCGCCCTCCGCGAATGTTCATACAACAGAGCCACCGAATCCTACGGGTTCGGCTAATAATGATATGGGGGACCCTTCACAGGAATTGGATGCTTTAGAGCAATTTATTGTTACGAAGCTTACCGGCTCGTCCGGTGTTTATACGAATTTAATTGAAACAGAGCAATCCGGGGAAGCAGCAAGCGGCCATGAGATTCTAAGTGAGTCTGCCTCTCTGAGGATGCTGGCAGCCGTACGGAGTGGTGAGAAAGAGCGATTTGCAGAAGAATGGGCGCTGGCTAAGCAAACCTTTGATATGAAGGGTGGTTTTAGCTACCGGTATAGCCCTAAACAGCAGAAATTATATCCTGTGAATGCTGCAGTTGATGACTTACGTATCATTCGTGCGCTTTATGAAGCGGGGGATACGTTTAGAGATAAACAATATACAGAAGAAGCGGCTAAGTATGGTGAGAGGTTTTATAACTATAATGTAAAAAATGGATATATGTATGACTTCTATGATGAAAATTACAAAAAAACCAACACATTCGTTACTTTATGTTATATTGATTTAGGTACAATGCGAAAATTGTCGGTTTCTGGAGAATCTCGTGACTTTTTGTTGAATAATATGAGCGTTATTCTGAAAGATGGCTATTTATCAGATGAGTTTCCCTTCTATGAAACAAGGTTTAATTATGAGAGTGGAACCTATAGTTCGGAGAATATCAATACAGTAGAATCGCTACTGTCTATTCTGGCTTTGGCAGAGGTAGACCAGCAGAAATCCTCCAGCATTAATTTTATCAAGCAGCAGGTCGAGGCTGGCACATTATATGGACAATATTCGCGTGAGGGAAAGCCGCTTAACGATATTCGCTCAACAGCCATTTACGCCATTACGGCTATGATTGGTGCCGAGATCGGAGACGATGCACTCTATCGCAAAAGCATTGAAAGAATGAACGAGTTCAGAATAACCGATGCCGGCAGCTCACTGTATGGAGGCTTCGGCGATGTAGCTAGTGGCCAAGCCTATTCCTTTGACAATCTGATGGCATCATTGGCCTATGTCTATTAATTTAAACCTATAGTAACGAAGGTGAATCTGCATGATAAACAACACGGTGAAATCACCTCTGAGGCAGGGGATGACACTCGCTAACCTACCGTTGCCATTGTCCCCGGCTTTTATCACTGCTGTTGGAGTGTTGCTTATAACCATCATCGCCTTATTTACCGCCCCGTATGTCGGAATGGCGGATAATGGTGATTTTTTTCGCAGCATCTATAGTAACGGAATTTATTTCAATCTGCCGGATTATGACGAGCAATACTTTGGTTATTTTGTAAAGCAATATGGAATCTTTCAATATTTTAATGAGAATGGCGCGACATTATTTTCTTCACAGTCCCTATTTATCCAGCTGGCCATTGGACTTAATAAGCTGTTTTTTAGCAGCGAGGTTTTCGATATCCGGTTTCAAGCAGTCATTTACACGATTTTATATGTTGCGGCGATCTACTTATTAATAGAGGCTATTACATGGGGGATGACCCGCAAGCAGGGATGGGTCACTGCAGGTATTGCTATTTTTATATTTGGAGATACCGGGTATACCGCTTATTTCAACTCCTTTTACGGTGAGAGCGTCGTGATGATCACGATGATTACTATGTTCGCAGCTTGGTTGTTGTTATATCAAAAAAGATACAATGACTATGTGCTGCTGGCCCTGTTTTTGATCAGTACGATCATCCTGACTACTTCCAAACAGCAAAATGCGCCAGTGGGTATAATCATTGCGGTTCTGGGGTGTTCAATCCTTTGGATTCGCAGGGATAAGATCTTTCGTATTCTGACCCTGGTTTCCCTTGCTTTGATCCTGTTCGCAGGTGTGTTCACTTATTTGAATATCTCGGATGAGTTCGTGAATATTAACCAGTTCCATGCCATGACCCGAGGGGTGCTGAAGGATTCCTCCGATCCGGAGAAGGCATTGAAGTCATTCGATATTGATGAACAATATGCCATCTTGAAAAATAGCATTTACTACGAGAAATACGGAACTATTGATGTGAATTCACCGATCCTCCAAGAGAACTTTTACAGTCGTTACGGATTTGTTTCGATCCTTAAATACTATATATCGAATCCGGATCAGCTTAACTCGATTCTTAATGTAGCTGCTCAAAGTGCATTCTCGATCAAACCAGCGGCGATGGGCAATTACGAGCAATCTGTTGGGAAGGAATTTCGAGCACAGAGTCACTTTTTTACTGGATACAGTCAGCTGAAAAAGGCTTTAGCACCACGAACGATAGGTTTTATCTTCCTTTGGACAGTGCTTGTCATCGGTCTGTATATGCCTTCCTTCGTAACAGCCATTAAGGCACGCAATTTTAGAGGATTGCAGCGGATGGTATTGATTGTCGCTACGATAGGCATTGGTCTTTCAGGCATTTTTGTATCGATTATCGGTGCCGGTGATGCCGACATTTCCAAGCATGAATTCTTGTTCACTTTATCTTTTGATTTGGTGACCTTTTTGACAGTATCTAGTGTGATCGGACGCAGATTCTCCAAAAATCGCAAAAAGCCGGTTAACGAGAGCCCCACCATGTCTAGTCCATTTACAAAGCCTCAAAAGGATGTGAGTGTTTGAAGCGCAGAGGGATCTTATACTGTATATTGCTGCTGACGCTGAGTTTAACCATCCTATTGCTGCCCGCCACTCCTGTTCAATCTGCTGCATCGCCACAACAAGTCTTACTGCTCTATGACAGCCTTGCCAAGGGGACCTCTAAGAATGGAAATGTGACTGAACTTCAACGTCTGCTGGCAGCTTACTCGACAAAGGTTACACTTCGAAGCCTAGATCAATACGAGCAGGGGATGCTGAAAAATTACTCCAGAGTGATCATGGTCCGTAACGAAGCGGATATTTCGATCACGAATAAATCCTACATAGAGGATTGGGAGCATTATCAGGGGCAGTATTTGCATATCGGGTACAACCCACCCGCTAGTCTAATGAAGGCGTTACAGCTAACCACTGATGTGATCTATGACGGGAGTGCTGAGCTCGAAATCGGACAGTTCTCCGGAATTCAAGCTAAGGTGCAGGATATGCCTTATATTGTAGCGAGTCAGGCGGTCAAATCCTTCGGGCAACTCTCTTTTGCGGAGGAGGGTCTGCAAGCACCGTACGCTGTGAGTAAGGGGAATGATACATATGCCCCATATTTTGAACAAGGGAATGTCAGTACGCTGGGGATGGCGTATGTTCTGAAGGATTGGCTCCATATCACTGCTGCTCCTAAAATGTACCTTGCGATCAAAGAAATCTATCCTTTCTCCGATCTGCGACTGCTGGCAGAAACGGGTGAGCGGCTGTATCAACTGGGGATTCCGTTTCTTGCAAGTGTGCGGCCTGTGTTCAGCAATACCGATTATCCGGCCATGCAGCGTTATTTAGTGGCCATGAAAAGTGTGCAATCCAACAATGGAAGCATTCTGGTCAATGCCCCAGTGGTGATGCCAACGATAAGCTCCAGTGACCATACGCTTAAAGGAAAGATGAATGATTTCATCAATCTGTTGGCCGAAAACGGGCTTGGGCCGCTTGGAGTCGGAGCGGAAATGCATTGGTCGTATGACAAAGAGTATTCAGAAGCGGGGATGAGCTTTTTTGATTCTGTGGTGTTATATCCGGATGAACAGATTGATTATATGGAGCAGAGCGACACCTCTAAATCCTTTCCATCCTCTTTATATAGCGTTCCGCTGGAATTTCTTCAAGCTTTGCATACATCCAATAAAGTGATACCGCATTTGCCGATGGATACTGTAATCACCGTCGACATGCCCGAGGATGAGCGTCAGCTTGAAGAAATGCTGCAAAGTCTGGAACGGAATTGGGTTTCTTTTGCCGATTATAAGCAAGAAGAGCATCAGGTCGTTACTGATCAGAACACAATCTCCTCATTAGATGGAATGATTTCTATTAATGGACAACCTCTAAGCCTGGACTATACACCGGAAACAGTGGATAGCGATTATCGCTACACAGAGGAGCAGCAAAAGAGCTTCACCCGACTTTTTAATATTCAGAATCAATTTTTTATTGTTGTGATCATGATTTCTCTGCTGCTGTTTGGCGGATTGTTAATGATCGGATACCGGTTATATCGCAGAAAGTTTTTGAAATGAGACAACTAATCGTGATTTGGAGGGCCCTATGACGATTTCAGACGTGCTGATGGTGATTGCGGTGATCTGTATTTGGTCTCTGCTGCTGGTGAATGTGACCCTCATTATCGCGGGCTATCTATATTATATTAAATCCGAAAATGAGGATATACCAGAGATAGAGGGCGAATATCCTTTTGTTTCAATTATGGTTCCCGCTCACAATGAGGGGGTAGTGATTTGTAAGACGGTTGAATCTCTGCTGGCGCTGGATTATCCGCAAGATCGGTATGAGATTATTGTGATTAATGATAACTCCTCTGATAACAGTGCCGAGCTGCTTGGGGGCATACAATCCCGAAATCCGGGGCGTCAGCTGGTAGTCATTAATACGGATGCAGTTACAGGAGGCAAAGGCAAATCCAATGCCTTGAATATAGGCTTTACCAGCTGTAAAGGGGAGCTAATCGCCATTTATGATGCCGACAATACTCCGGAGAAAACAGCTTTGCGTTATCTGGTTGCTGAGATCATGCATGATTCCAGCCTCGGTGCGGTGATTGGGAAGTTCCGGACCCGTAATCGTGATGCAAGTTTACTGACCCGGTTCATTAATATTGAGACCTTATCCTTTCAATGGATGGCTCAAGCGGGACGCTGGAAGCTGTTCAAGCTTTGCACTATTCCGGGAACCAATTTCATTATGCGCAGGTCAATTGTGGAAAGCATCGGTGGTTGGGATGTTAAAGCGATAGCCGAGGATACAGAAATCAGCTTCCGGATTTATATGATGGGTTACCAAATCAAGTTCCAGCCGAAATCCGTCACGTGGGAGCAGGAACCACAGACCTTGAAGGTCTGGTTCAAGCAGCGAACCCGCTGGGCGAAGGGCAATATTTATGTCATTGTCAAAAATATTCCGCTGCTGTTCAATAAATCGGCCGCAAAGGTGCGGTTCGATATTCTTTATTTTCTATCCATTTACTTCTTGCTGCTGCTGTCGTTAATCACCTCGGATGTGCTGCTGATCCTGCATGCTTTGGGTTATGTGCATACTACTATTGCAGGTCTTAGTAATTTCTTATGGCTGCTCGCTATTATTCTTTTCGTTGTGGGGACCTTCATCACGCTAACGACAGAAAAGGGCGAGATGAGCTTGTCCAATCTAGGGATTGTAATGTTGATGTATGTGTCTTATTGCCAGCTGTGGATGGTTGTCGCGGCTAACGGATTATATCTATATCTGAAAGACCTCATCTTCAAAAGAGAAGCCAAATGGTATAAGACGGAGCGCTACTAACGAGGCACCAAAAAGTCATATGAGAAAAATGTAATCACAGGAGAAACAGAACATGAAGATAAAAAAACAGCTGGTTATACTGTTAACCTGCCTCTCCCTTTTGTTAATTCCAATCCATCCTGCTGCCGCAGAGACGTTGCCGCAGGATCATAAGTCCACTTACACAACCTCATTTACGGGAACGGACTCGTCCTTAACAGGTTCGAGTGCCCAGCAGCAATATTTTGAGGTTCTGGATTATTGGAATGTGGATCAAGTAAAGATCAAACTGCATTTTCAAATTTCACAAATTACCGAAGAGCAGATTTCTAGTGTTACCTTAACACTAAACGGCAGCCCGTTCTATACGTTTCGTCCGTCACTACAAGACAACGGCGAACAGCTGTTGACCCTTGTGGCGCCCAAGGGGTTTCTGAAAAAAGGGACGAATACGCTGGGCATTCAGGGCTATTTAAAGACAGATCGTCAAGATGACCTCTTTTGTTCGGTCGATGAAACGTCGGATAATTGGCTGCATCTGTTCAATACGTCCAGTATTAACGTGATTTATACCGCAAAGCCCTTGAGTGGAGGGATCAGTGACTTCAGCAAGCGATTCGCCGGGATAGATACCTTAACGAAGAATCAGAGTATTCTGACTGTACCGGACAAAAGCACAGCGGCAGAAATGGAAGCAGCCACTTATGCTCTCTCCGGGTTTGTTAAGGGGATTACGTTAAATGATAAGACTATTCCCTTGCTTCCCTACCGGGCAGACACTGTGCAGAATAAGGCCGCAGTTGTACTGGTAGCTATGTATGACAGAGTACCAAGCGGGCTGAAAGCTCAGCTAAGCTCCACTGAAGATTTGGGTACGCACGCGCTGCTCCAGCTAGTGAATAAGGATACCCAGCCCACCTTGGTTGTAACCTCGAAGGATGAGAACTTGCTGATCAAAGCGGGTCGTTTGATTGCTAATCCAGAGCTGATCGGGCAGATCACCAGTGATCTGAAAACAGTAACAGATGCTACAGAAGTATCAGCACCTGCGCTTTCGATTAGCTCTAACATCACGTTCACTGAGACAGGTGATAAACTGACCGGGGCACATCATCAGGAGCAGACGTATTTTATTTCATTGCCAGCGAACCGATCGATTGCCGATTCCGGTAAAATCAGCCTGGATTTCCGTTATGCACAGAATTTGGATTTTACTCGTTCATTGGTTACCGTGAGCATCAACAATACTCCGATTGGCAGTAAGAAGCTGACTAAGGAACTGGCGAATGGCGATATTCTTAATCTCTCGGTGCCTCAGAACTTGAATATCTCCGGAAATTTCTCGGTGACAGTGGCTTTTGATTTGGAGATCGAAGGAGCCAGATGTATTATCGATCGGGATCAAATGCCATGGGCTTATATCAGTAAAGATTCTGTAATGCAGCTGAATACGAAGGATCGCACGGATCTCTTATTTAATAACTATCCATATCCGTTCATCCGCGATGGGATCTATAATCATGTGGCGGTTGTACTGCCCGAACAAATGGATGATTACGCCTATTTAAGTGTATCGAATATCTTTAATCTGCTTGGTAAATATGCCAGCGGAAATATAGGGAATATCCAGTTCTATACCGATACCGTCAACGCCGATCATTTGAAAAATAATAATATCATCGCTATTGGTGCTTATAAGAATAATAAGGTGATCCGTGATCAGAATGCTAAGCTTTATTTTCAATATAACGGAGATGGAACCACAATTCGCTCCAACGAGAAAATGAGTATTGAAGAGCAATACGGCGCACGAATCGGAACACTGCAGCTGATTGATTCGCCATTTGAGGCGGGACGTGCATTGCTCGCGGTTACAGGGGTCAGCTCGGAAGAGTATTACTTAGGATCTAAACTGCTCGCTACAGAACGGGACAAGTGGAAGGTGTTTGGCGATGGTGCAATCGTTGATAAAGACGGTAATGTCAGCGCACACCGCTTCAAAACGATCACTGGAGCAGCCGAGGACTCTGTGGCCCAGAAAATAATGGAACGGTCGGATGTACTCAGTTTTATCATCGTGATTTTACTGGTGCTGACGCTGGTGGTTCTATCGCTGATCCTGCTGCTTCGCAAACACATGAAGAAACGTGGTGATAAGCGTGAGACGTAATCGTAGCTTAGTGTCAGACATCGCTCTCTTATCATTCTTGGTGTTATCGTTCCTCTGTATCGTCTTCATTGCCGGGGCACCGGATGATTACCTCCAGAATATTATCATTTTAACGGTGGCTTTTATTCTGGCCATTGTTACGTATTTTACAACGGTCACTGCCGGTCTGGTCTTGAATCTGGTGTTTATCTTTGCTTACGGATTCTACACGATGTACCAGACGATAACGCTAGGGGAAACGATTAGCCTGAATACTTATTTCTGGTTAATTATGACTCCGCTATTAACGGTCGTTCTATGGGTATTCACTTTAAGCAGCCGTGATTTGCAGGTGGAGAATGAGCAGCTACGCAAAAAGACTGCCAATATGGCTATCGTCGATGAAAACACAAATTTGCGGAACAGTATTTCTTTTCAGACGGATGCTACATTATTTACAAGCATTTCGACCCGCTATCAGATCCCGCTCACCCTGCTAGTGGTGAAGGTGAAGTATTGGAAAGAGATCAGACGGATCATTCCTGAAGATCAGCTGGCAGAAGCTATCTATGACGTGTCTCAGCTTAGTCAGGCGAGTATTCGTACCAATGATGCACTCTATCTGCTAGATAAGGATGAAGCAACATGGGGCCTGCTGCTGTTCACGGACAGCGATGGGGCGAAGATTGTGATCGAGCGGATTAAGCTCAAGCTTCAGGAGTTGAATGACAATAATTTCTCCAGAAAATATAAGGTCAGCCTGGGGCTTAAGATTGGGGCGGTCGAATACCAAGCCGGCACGATTGAGAATCCGCTGGATTTCATTGTTCAGGCCAAAAAACAGCTGGAGTACGACGTGTAGACCAGCTTAAAAATCAACGGTTTCACTATCAGCCTCTGTATGGATGGCGATGAGCACGCTTGCCGGCTCATCGCCTTTATTTATGACCAGATGTGGCACACAGGCATTCCAGCTAAAGGAATCCCCCGCTTGGAACATCCCGAAATCTTCACCTTGCTCCGCATAAACCTCACCTTTTATCACTAAATGGACCTCTTTGCCTTCGTGCGCCTGCGGAGTTTCACCCGTAGAAGTACCCGGAGGGAAATGGACAAGCACCATTCGTACACCACCTGCCGAGCTTAAATGCTCAACTTGCAGTCGATCACTTCCGCTACTGGTGATTTGCCGCTCCTCGGATCGTACCACCTGCATCCGCTCTTCCTTTTTTAACAGCAAATAAGCCAACGGAACGTTCAGCGCATCCGCAATCAGGCTAAGGGTTGCGATCGAGGGAGAGGTCTTATTAGTCTCAACCTGGCTCATAAAACCCTGTGACAGGCCAGTAGTTTCACAGATTTGGGCAATCGTTATATGTTTTCTTTTACGGATTGTACGAATGTTTGAACCTATATTCATTAGTAAAGCTCCTTTTAATATTAGTAATAACAAATATATTTTTATATTAACAAATTATTAATTGACATACTAGCTAGTGGTTTATAATATTAACTTTACAAATATTATTTTTGTATTACAAATATTTTGAAGGAGTGTTTAGTATGAAGGCACCTTATATATATGATGTCAGTCTACCTTCCGGTTACGATGAGAATCGGGTTTATCCGGTTATCTTCACCTTGCATGGCAAAGGTTCCAATGAGAAGAATATGTTCGGGCTTGTGGAGTCCTTGTCTGAAGAGTTTATTATTATCGGGATTCGGGGAAATATGATTTTAGGGGCAGGATTTCAATATTATGATCTCAAAAGTCTAGGTCATCCCATCCGCGAGCAGTTTGATCAGGCTGTATCGCAATTGCAGCAGTTTATCGAATACGCCACCGACAAATACCCTATAGATGCTAAACATCGTTATCTGCTTGGCTTCAGTCAAGGAGCCATTTTGTCCATGACACTCGCGCTTACAATGGGGAATTCGCTTCGGGGAATTGTGGCGCTGAACGGTTATGTTCCGGGGTTTGTGAAGACGGATTATGAGCTGAGGAGTGTGCAGGAGGTATCGGTCTTCATCTCGCATGGTGAATATGATTCTGTATTTCCAATTTCAGTGGGGACAGAAACAGCCGCTTATTTCGAAGGTCTAACCCCATTATTAACCTTTAAAACTTATCCTTCGGATCATGGTGTATTACCGCAGAATCAGCAGGACTTGATCGCTTGGTTACGGCAGAACTTAGGGAGTGATAAACTATGATACCTTCTTACTTTATTGCCCATGGTGCTCCTTCTCTGGTACTTGATAACAATGCATATACGAAATTTCTTGGGGAGCTCGCTGAGAGGAATGTCAAACCGAAAGCGATTGTTGTATTTTCTGCACATTTCGAAGAACACACACAATCGGTTGGAGTTATGGAGACTTTCGACACCATCTATGATTTCTATGGCTTCCCAGATGAGATGTATCGAATGACTTATCCTGCCAAAGGGGACAATGAGGTTGCACAGCAAATTATGTCTCTGTTCCACAAGAATGGGATTGCCAGCAAATTAAATACAGAGCGTGGACTAGATCACGGAGCTTGGGCTATTCTTAAATTAATCTATCCGAATGCAGATATTCCTGTCGTATCTTTGTCAGTTAATCGAGAGTTGTCCAATGAACAGCAATATTTAATGGGTAAGGCTTTATCTGAGCTGCGTGAGCAGGATATTATGATTATTGGCAGCGGTGGAACCGTCCATAATTTGCGTAGCGTGAAGTGGGGAATGGAGAACGTCGAGAAATGGGCGGAGACATTCGATGACTGGCTGCAGCACAGGGTGGAAGCTTGGGATACAGAGTCGCTATTTAACTATCAGGAGCTTGCTCCTTATGGCGTTGATGCAGTGCCGACTAGTGAGCACTTTATCCCCTTGATAATAGCTATGGGAGCTGGCGATAAAGGGAAGGAAGCGAAGCTGCTGCACCGAAGTTATCAGTATGGCAATTTAAGTCTTAGCTGTTGGGAGTTTAATTAAGAAGGAGGCATTAATGATGGACTTGGGACTTCGTGGGAAATCAGTTTTTGTAGCCGCAGCAAGTAAAGGATTAGGACTCGCAACTGCGCTGGAGTACGCCCGTGAGGGAGCGAAGGTAATGATCGCCAGCAGGAGTATGGAGCAGCTTGTAGACGCACAGAAAGAGATTCAGGCAGCCACAGGACAGCAGGTGAACATGGTTCAGATGGATGTGACTGTCCCAGAGGATATCGTACATGCTATTCAAACGGCTGTAGCCCTAAACGGTGGGCTTGATATTGTAGTGACCAATGCGGGGGGTCCTCATGGCGGAGGTTTCGCTGATATGGAAGACGCGGATTGGAACCAGGGGTTTGAGCTCACACTGATGAGTACCATTCGTTTGATCCGTGAATCACTGCCGCATCTGCGCTCTTCTGGGGCAGGGCGAATCGTTAATATAAGCTCGATTTCTATCAAGCAGCCTATTGAGGGGTTGATTCTTTCCAATGTTTTTCGCGCTGGCGTGTATGCCTTGACCAAGAGCTTGGCTACTGAGCTGGCTGCGGATCGCATTTTAATTAATACGATCGCACCAGGGCGTATTGCAACCGACAGGATTCTTCAACTAGACGGCAAACGCGCGCAAGCAGAGGGGATCCCTATGGAGCAGATTCAAGAGGAAGCGCTGCTGCAAATCCCGTTAGGAAGATTGGGCACGCCCGAAGAATTCGGCAAGGCTGCTGTTTTTCTAGGCTCTTTTGCGAATACTTATGTTACGGGACAATCTCTTTTAGTCGATGGAGGAATGGTGAAATCGCTCTAACTCCGGCGTTATGGGTAGGCTTGGAAAGGTTATGGAAATATTAGTAATTTCAATATTAGTTGCTTTGTGCTCTAAATAAGCGTATGATGGAGCGGTGGTCTAAATCGTAAGATTTACGAATTTTCCTACGTTTATTAGGTTATACTATATATAAACCTACAGATCATTTGGATAATTTACCATAAAGGCTCCACGAATTTATTCAGAAGGAGGACGATCAGAATGAGAGAAGGCATACATCCTAAGTACAACCAAGTGATTTTCTTGGATGCAAGCGTAGGCTTCAAATTCTTGAGTGCATCTACTAAATCATCCAATGAAACTATGGAATGGGAAGACGGCAACACTTACCCAGTGCTCCGTGTGGACGCAAGTTCCGCATCCCACCCATTTTACACTGGTAAACAAAGAGATACAGAACAAGGCGGCCGTGTTGACAAGTTCAAACAACGTCTTGCACAAAAGAAATAAGAATCCTTACGGATTGAAGAGGGACAACCCATGTAGAAGCAATCGCTTCGGGGATGTCCCTTTTTTGTGTTCAGGCATGTTAAAATGAGATGAATTTAAAAATATACATGGCGTCGAGGGAGCGATCAGTGATGGAAAATGTAATAAAAGTAGATACAGTCCTAAAGAGTGAAGACGTTCAGGAGTTTAACTTATGGTTCAGCTTGAATAGCCGGATTATACTCAACTCTTTTAGCGTAGTCGCTTACTTTATGATTTTGTTATTAATTACTAAGGATTACAGTACTCAAAGCATCTCAATCCTGGCTGTGACTGCTATAATTCTTGCCGCTGTCTTATGGTATATGACCAAGGCAAGCTTGATCAAAAAATCGAAAAAGGCGTTCAAAACAGATAACCTAATTCAGCAACCGCAAAATTATACGATTTCAGATGAAGGCATATCTTATCTTTCCGAAGCGGGCACTGGGCAAGTGAAGTGGGAAGAGATACATAAGATAGGTGAAACTACGAACTTGTTTGTGTTTTTTGTGTCCACACAGAGAGCGCTGATTATCCCTAAACGTTTCTTTGAATCGGCACAAGATAAAATAACATTTAAGGATTTAGCCAGAAAATATATGTTCTCCAATCGGGTGAAATTTAAAGCATAAGATGTGCTGTTATTGTTGATTCATTTGTACCAAGGATTAGGCTATAATGATAGGAGCGACTTGAAAAATAGGAGAAATATGGCATGCCATGGATTCAGGGATATCCGTATTACTTATTAATGGGCAGTGTTCTAAGTCTGTACATGGGCGTCAGCTCCTATCGGCACCGTAAGTTAGCAGGGAGACGCTATTTGTGGATCTTAATGCTGTTAGTCAGCCTTATATTTGTTGCAACGGCGGGAGAGATTATGTCACCCTCTTTTCAGTCTAAGCTGTGGTATAAGAATGTACAGCAGGCTCCGCTTTTTTTTAGTGCGCTCTTTACTTATGCTGTGGTAAAAGAATACGTATCTCCTTCCACAGGGCGCCTGCCCGTGAAGCTTGCCATCTTCTCTATCCCTATTGTTATGGATGTACTTCTTATTTTTACGGATAGCTATCATCATCTGATGCGCAGTGAAGTGTCCGTCCTGACGGTTGCGGGTGTTAGTGGAATTGCTGTAAAGCCTACGCTCCTTAGTATGGCTTTTATTGCGTATGATCAGCTTTTTGGGCTATATGCAGTCTGCTTGCTTGCAGTTTCCCTACTGAATACCCCGAGAGTTTATTTGCGGACTAATGTCCTGCTGTTGGCGGGTTTGCTGGTTCCGGTTATTTCCGTCTTTTTACTCCCCCTCTTGAAGATTACCATTACAGGTTTTACGGCGTTTACTTATTTGCCTGCGATTATAGCGGCTTATTTTGCACTTTTTGTTAGCTCCAAATTAACCATCTTCCCTCTAACCAAAAACAAAATTCTAGAGCACATGAAAGACGGCGTAGTTCTGACTGACCGTTATGATAATATCATTGGCATAAACGATGCGGCGACTGCTATTTTATACGACATTACCGGAATAGCGAACGATAATTGGATGGGAAAAAACATTGATCTTTTTACGAAGTCTCACAAAGACATTGCAGCTCATTACAGTCAGAGGACGGAAGGACAGTTTGAGGTAGTTTGTTCTGGCGCAGGGGAGCTCTGTTATGGGGTTTCTTTAATTGCTACGGAACATGCGACAACAGAGAATAAGGGTATGCTTATTGTGTTTAGTGATCATAGTGAGAAAAAGCGATATGAGCGTGAACTGGTCTATCAGGCAACGGTTGACGATCTGACAGGGCTTTATAATCGCAGGCATTTCATGCAAAGGGTTCAGAATCAAACGATCCCGGATGGATTAGGGTTGGCTCTGCTGTTATTTGACATCGATGATTTTAAATTAATTAATGATACTTATGGTCATTTAGCGGGCGATCAGGCGTTAGTTGATTTCTCGAATAAAATACTTCAGGTATACCAGAATAAAGGTATTGCTGGAAGAGTAGGTGGCGAGGAATTTGCTGTATGCTTTTTCGCTGAAGATAAACGTGCAGCCTTAAAAGAAGCAGAGAATTTTCGTACAATGATGAGTGATTACACGATAATCTTGAATGAACAGGATAGCATTCATCTTACCGCAAGTATCGGCATCTCTTTTACGGAGCGTAGAGAGGTGACTTTCGAAGATTTATATCGGGAAGCGGATGAAGCGTTATATCACTCTAAGAATACAGGGAAGAACAGAGTTACGTTAGGTCGTGAACCGATCATAAGAGAAGCGGTAAAGGGATAAGAACATCGAAGATAAGGGAGTGGCCTAATGAATCTGACTGTTGATGAAGTGATGAGCAAGCTTGAGGAGATGGGTACAGAGCAGACGAAACGTACTTTCTTACGACATGGCGCAGTGGAACCTTTATTTGGAGTAAAGGTAGGGGATATGAAGAAGCTGGTTAAGGATGTGAAAAAAGATCAGAGTCTGGCAAGGGCTTTGTATCAGACAGGCAATTACGATGCAATGTATTTGGCTGGACTAACGGTCAATCCTAAGAGTATGACGAAGGAAGAGCTTCAAAGCTGGGCTTCGGCGGCCAGTTGGCATGCGGTAGTGGAATATATAGTATCCCCTCTCGCCGCAGAGAGTCCATATGGATTGGAACTTGCGAGAGAGTGGATTCGTTCCTCGGATGAACTAATAGCCATTTGCGGCTGGAGCACTTATGCCAATTACATTTCAATTACACCGGATGATAAGCTGGACATCGCTGAAATTAGGGAGTTGTTACAACAAGTAGGCGCTACTATTCATCAGGAGCGGAATCGTGTCCGTTATACGATGAATACTTTCTTAATTATGGTGGGCAGCAGTATCACAGAACTGCATGAGGAGGCAGCAAAGATCGCAGCAGGTATAGGTAAGGTCCAGGTGAACATGGGACAAACCGCTTGTAAAGTTCCCATGGCTGTTGATTATATTGCTAAGGTTGAACAAGCTGGGAAGCTTGGTGTGAAGAAGAAAACTTGTATTTGCTAAGTTAGATATTTAGGTAACCCTTCAAGGTGAAAGGCACTTGTGGGGTTTTTTTTATTCCGGGAAAAACAAGTGTTTCAACCCTGCGGAAATTGTTTAAATTAGCAGCAGTCAAAATTTACATAGAAGAATTAATGAAGCCTTATTCAAGTAATCTTTTACAATGATGTAGAATAGAAAGGGGTTTATAGTTAGAAGACAGGACGGAGGCTAGTTGTGAACAAACGCCGATTCACTTTGCAGTATAAAATACTGTCAATTACAGTTTTAATCGTGATCTGTCTATTAGGATTCGTTTTTGTCATGCATGGAAGAATCAATGCACTACAGCGGGAAACCAGCTTCATCTCTCATCAGGATCGAGAGATTACTAATTTAGCTAATCTAATTGAGAAGAATATTTTGGATATGGAAACCGGACAACGCGGATATGTCATCACCGGCGATAACAAGTATCTGGAGCCCTACAATTTGGGTAAGGCTGAATGGGAAGCTAATTATGATAAGCTCTACGTGCTGACTGCTAATGATTCTTTACAGCTACAGCGTCTGTTGGGTATTGAAAGTAAAATTAAGCAATGGATCGAACAGTCCGGAAATTATGTGATCCAGTTGAAAAAAGAGGGACAGGACGTTGAGCTCCTAAGATACTTTAATTCCGACGATGGCAAAGATCAAATGGATCGGATTCGTAATCAGATCAGCACTTACCGCGAGACGATGAAAGAGAACACCAACAGTCTGATAGCTAGACAAGCAGACAAGAATAAATTATTGCTAGAGCTTCTTTATATTGCTTGGGCAATTATAGCGGTTACCGCGATGGTCGCTTCGTGGATCAATTCACGCTCCATCGTTAGTACGGTTCGTAAAGTTACCCATACGATTGCAGAATTGGAATCTGACGAAGATATGAAGACAAGGATAGAGATCACCACGAATGATGAGATCAGGGATCTGAGCGTAGCTACGAATCATCTGATAGACACGCAACAAGAACGGATATGGATTCAGGCTAACGCAAACGAACTGTTGGCGAGGTATCAGGGCATCACACATATCTCGCAACTGGGCGATATTTTTCTTGGCAAAACCGCAGAAGTGATCAATTACCCATATGGATCCTTATATGTTCGAACACAGGATCATGATCGGGATTTCTTTAAGAGAGTCTCTATTTTTGGCGGAAGCAGTAACATTCCAGATCAGCGGGCATTCCAGACCGGAGAAGGTCTAGTTGGACAATGTGCTAAAGAGGCGCGTTTGATGCAAATACAGGATCTGCCGGAGGATTATATTAGCATACAGTCTGGGCTGGGTGTTTCTGCGCCGAAGGCGCTTCTGTTAATGCCGATTTCTTTTTCGGGTGAGGTAGTTGCTGTGGTGGAAATCGCCGCCTTTGCTCCACTTACGGAATTGCAGGTTAAGTTCCTAGGGTCTATTTCGAATGCCTTTGGCTCTGCAATTAACAGCACGATTAACAGTATGAAGATTGACCAACTTCTGGCACAATCTCAGCGTCTAAACGAAGAACTACAGGTATATACCGAGGAACTACAGACTCAGTCTGAGGAGCTGCAGATCCAAACGGAGTCACTGCATGCAACAAATAGAAAGCTGGAGGATAAGAATCTGCTGGCGGAACAAAAGTCATTGGAGGCGGAAAGAGCTCAAATGGAGCTTAGTGAATACACAGAGTTATTGCAGCAAAGCTCACAATATAAATCTGAGTTTCTGGCTAATATGTCTCATGAACTGCGAACTCCGCTGAACGGCATTCTGCTGCTCTCCGAATTTCTTATGGAGAATCAGTCGGGAGCTCTAAGCGAAGAGGATATTGAATTCTCAAAAGCCATTCATTCTTCGGGACAAGATCTGCTGGCGCTGATTAACGACATTCTGGATTTGTCCAAGGTTGAGGCAGGAAAGCTGAATATTGAAATTGAAGCGATAAATATATCGGAGATTCCGGAGGCAATGATCCAGAACTTCAGTCAGCTTTCCCGCAAAAAAGAGATTCCTTTGCAAATACAGCTCGGAGAGGACTTACCCCCGCTGTTCTATTCGGATGCTCAAAGAGTACGGCAAATTATTATAAATTTGCTGTCCAATGCGTTTAAGTTTACAGCGGAAGGCGCAGTCACTCTGGAAATCCGTTTAGCAACTAAGGACGAGTTGCTGGATTTGGCAGGTTCGTATACAGGGGAATTTATTGCCTTCGCCATCAAAGATACTGGAATTGGGATTTCAGAAGACAAACAGTCAATTATCTTCGAAGCATTTCAACAGGCGAATGGAAATACAGAACGTCAATATGGGGGAACTGGGCTTGGTTTATCCATATCCAGAGAGCTGGCAACATTACTTGGTGGTAGAATTACGCTGGAGAGCCAAGAGGGTGTGGGTAGTGTCTTTACAGTGTATTTGCCTTTGCAGCTTGAGGCTCCAAGCCTTGAGGAAGTGGCTGATCAAGCGACTGTTATTCAAGAGATCGGGAGTGGAGTGGTACTTGCCGCTACAACGGCTGAGGATACACGTACTGACTTCACTTCTCTGAATCAAAAGCATGTACTTATCGTGGATGATGATGAACGGAATTTGTTCGCTTTATCAAATACCCTAAGAAAGCGCGGGCTGCATGTAACTACAGCTACTAACGGAGAGAGCGGCCTGTATGAACTGGAGCAAGCGGCTTCTATAGATATCGTTCTTATGGATATTATGATGCCAGTGATGAACGGGTATGAGGCAATCAATCGGATCAGACAAATGCCCGCAAAGAAGGATATTCCCATCATTGCACTGACTGCAAAAGCGATGAAGGAAGATAAGGCTAAAATCCTACAGGCTGGGGCAACAGATTATCTCAGTAAGCCTGTTAACTTGGAGCGTTTATTAGCGTTGATGCAATTGATACTGGCTAGCGATTCATGAGCTAGACCTCCAACTTCGGACAACTCGAGTGAAGTTGCGCGAACGAAGTAACTATAATCTGCTCTGCTATCGGACACAGCTGACCGTTAACGCAGCTTTTTACCACATTTGTAATTCTAACGGACCCCACTGACGCTATTGGCATAAAAAACATCGAATATGCCCCTCTTTTTAATGAATAGTGGCGCTGGAGTCCGAAACGCTGCTCTGAAGGCAGAAAATTCGCAAATAAAGTCAGCTGGGTCCGTAAGGCTCGCGATTATGATCATCCCAAACTCTGCAGCAAGGCAAGTAAAAGTGTGACCAAGCGTTCAGCCGGCTTTCGTTTACCTCACAAATCGGCTGAAGCGAGTCAGCCAACCTATAGTCTATAACGCAAAACAGCGATCCTCCCATAACGGAAGGATCGCTGTTTTAATGTCTCTTTGGAATCTTTTTAATAAGATTCCAGTCTCTCTCTTATTGTTGTGCAGAATCTACTACAACTTTGACAGCTGTGCCGATGGGTGGCAGGCTTCTGGTCAGCACTGGGCTGTAGAATCCGATAACTTTTGTGCCTTTAACAAGCTCGCTGCTTTTAACAGCTTCGCCGTCTTTGTTAATGAGCACTGTGTCTTCGCTAATGCGCAGTACTACTTCTTTTTGTGACAATTCGCTCAGGCCACTACCTTTAACAGTGATACTGATATTTCCCTTATCGTCTTTTTGAACTTCTTCAATAGTACCAGCAGTACCTAGAAGATCATCTTGTTTTTGCTTATCCAGAACGGTGATTTTGTAAGTTGGTGTTTGTGGCGGAAGACTCATAGTCATGACCATGGAGTGTTCTGCTTTTACTGTCATCCCGATATGGAGATCTTTGAGTGCAATTTTAGTGCCGTCAGCCATCTCAATAGCCGTATCTTCCCCTACATTTAATACGATTCCATCCGTACCTACACCTTGGATTTGAACGGATTGGTATTTACCACCATCATAGACTGCTGTAATCACACCAGTCTTAGTCATGTGCTGCTCGGCGGCATTTGTGTTGATCACAATGGAATCTCCCTTCACAGTCATGTTTTGATGAATTACTTCGCTTAAAAAGGAAGCTGGGACATACAAAGTGGAGTCAACCAATTGTGGTGCAGTTCCAAGTGTTGTATTCATTTTGTTGATACTATAACGGTCTTCTCCAGCTTTCACTGTAGTGAATACAGCGCCATTGATAAGTTCAACGGATTTATTCTGTGCATTCCAGGTTAATTCAAATCCAAGGGCTTCAGTAATTGAACGTAGTGGTACCATCGGCTCTTTACCGCTTGTGCTTTGGAAGCCTGTTTCTTTAATAGTCGATCCGTTGATTTCAATCGCAAACGTCTTTTGATTAACGCTAGCGGAGGTTTGTGTAGCCTCATTTTTAGCAGAAGTTGTGGTGGGTGCAGCATAAGCTGCTCCTGTAGAAAGTGCTAGGGACAAAGTTAAAAGAACTGTACTTGTTTTTAAAATGTTGTTCATGGTTGTGAGCTCCTTTTAAAATCTTTTGTTAGTGTTGTTATTATTCTGACGGGACACCCCTCCAAAATGTTGCAGTTTTTTTGCATCCCGATTGTAATCTTCATTCACTGCAAATATAAAAAAAGCATAAGACCCTCCAGCTATATGTAGTAATATGTAAGTATTAACAATCGCTCACATAAGGAGGCGCTATGGAGTCATTCAAAGATCGACTGAGATTCATGAAGGTACAGCAGGACGGGCTAATTAAGGAATATGAGGCTCTGATCGCGGAATATGAAAGTCACGATCTGGTCAACGAGAATGAATACTTGAAGAAGCAATATGAGAAGCATAAGCTCACTTTGGTCGAGCTAAAGACTCAGGTAGGTAAGCTTCAAGAAGAGAATACTGAGCTAAGAGTTGCGCTAACGGAACAAATTTTAGATGAAAAGCTGGGCATTCTAAAAGTGTCGAGGCAGAAGCTGCAAACTTATTTTGCCTCTAGAAGCCACGCTCATACGGATCGGCTGACGGCTTTTGAAGTGGAGACGAAACGCCATATTCAGCAGCTGTACCACACAGCCTCCAGGCAGCTGGGTGAGGAACAAGCAGAGATATCCAGTCGACTCGGGGCGTTGGCGGCAGAATTAAATGAGCGTGTGCTGGCACAGCGGCAGAGACTGAGGGAAGCGGAGCTTCGCCTCAACTCGGGCATGGATAATGGATTACATGATTTTGCTTCGGAAGAGATCAGTGAAGAGGTGCTTAAGCGCCGAAGAAAACAAAATCAGATCGAAATGAAGATTGGACTAAGCTGGATTAACAAGCTGGGTATTCTACTGTTGATTTTGGCGGTGGGGGCAGGCTTCCGGTATACCTATTCCAACTGGTTCACAGGTTATATGAAGGGAAGCGCTTTTTTTCTACTGGGATTATTGATGCTGGGAGGCGGGGAGTGGCTATACCGCAAAGGAAAAGGCACCTTCGCTTTAGGGCTGCTTGGCGGCGGGATTTCGGTGCTGTATGGCTCTATTTTTTATAGCTATTTTCTGCTTGATATTATTAGTATATATGTAGGGTTATCCTTGTCTGTACTCGTTACTTTAACTGCGGTACTCCTGTCTTTAAGGTATGAATCACGGAGTATTTGTGCGCTGGGCTTAATCGGAGGATATCTGCCCTTATACTCTTATCTGGGGGCGTTTGGCCTTTCGGGCAACGCGGTTTATGTGGCTATGGGTTACTTGTTTTTATTGAATTTATTCATCTTATTGATTTCTTTCCGCAAACGCTGGAACGTTGTCAATTATATCAGCTACTTATTTAATACACCCTCCATGCTCATATTAATAGCTTTGTCGGATAGCAACGGAATTAATATGTGTTATGCTGTTTTGACTTTTGCGATGTATCTGGGAATTACCTTGTGGTACCCGTTCAAATATCGTTCCAAGCTGTCCTGGTGGGATTTCTCTCTCTTAGGATGTAATACGTTTATTAGCTGTCTCACCTTGTATATTTTATTTATGGATGCAGGACTGAAGGATTACAATGGTGCACTGGCGTTGCTTTTCTGCCTGCTGTATCTCGGTCTGGGTCGAGGGCTTGAGAAGCTGATGCCACAGGAAAAAGAAAGCATGCTGCTGTTCTACGCCACTTCACTGACCTTCGGCATATTGATGATTCCATTTCAATTTGGAGCGGCTTGGTGGTCCATCGGTTGGCTGATTGAGGGCGTCGTTCTTACGCTGTATGGCAATCTGAACCGCTTTAAGGGGATGGAAAGGGCAGGCTGGGGCATTATGATGCTCTGCCTTGTAGTATTCTTCTGTCTAAATGTACCGACGCAGTGGGTCGCAGACTATCAATGGACGAATTTTAGAGATGTCTACTTCCCGCTAAAATATGTCTTTATCACAGCAGGCATGCTGATTGTCGCGGTGTTGTATGCTGTTCAGCATAACCGTAAGGATGCTCTTCAGCGCAGCGAACCTTATGAAATCACCTTAGCGTTGTGGTTCAAATATGCGGCGTTATTAAATTTCTGGATCTACGGCTTGTATGAATCGGGAAGATTGTATCATCTGGTTGTACCGGAGGATTTTGCGCATAGAACCTTCTATAATTTGCTGCTGTCCGCTGTATGGACCTTGGTTCTGGCTTACGTGCTGCCAAAGGTGAAGGTGCTGTATGACACGATTGTTAAATATTTTGTGAGACTTCTGTTTGGGATTGGCTACGTCATTTGTATAGTGATTACAGTAGGTCTGCCAAGTCTGCAAAATAATTTCGCGCAAAATACAGCAGCTGATTATATCGCACTGGCCGTACTGATTATCTTTAATATCTTTGTTTGGTTTAGCGGACGTGATCTGCTGATTGCAGCGCTGAATCGCCAGTTTAAGAGTATGGAGATCTATCCTGTTTTCATGGCGATTTATCTACTCGGCATTACCACCGCTTTCCTAGGAGTGCAATTGCAATTGAGTGATGCAGGGTTAATTTTTAGTCTCATTTATCTACTGTTAGCAGTTCTATTTATCATGTATGGCTTCCGCAAAAGGTATGTGTACATCCGGCGCTTCGGCCTTGGATTAACGCTGCTGGCCACGGGCAAGCTGCTGCTCTATGATTTGGGTCTGCTGAATACTGGCAGCAAAATCATAGCCTATGCCAGCTTTGGTATCTGTTTGCTCGGCATCTCCTATCTCTATCAAAAGGTGTCAAACCGGATGGAGGAGGGCCAGACAACCACCGACAATGGCAATGGTACTAAGGGATAAAACACAGAGAGAATAATAGGAAGGAAGACGGTGGATGTACGAGACTTATATTTTCGACCTGTATGGCACATTAATCGATATTCAGACAGATGAGGAGAAGCAGGAGGTATGGGATCGATTATCGCTCCATTTCGGATATCAGGGGATGTCCATAACAGGAAGTGAGCTACAGGCACAATTTCTGCGGGAGAGGGATTTACAGCTCGCCGAAGCCGCACGGAATTGTCAGTATCCAGATTTCGTAATGGAGGATGTGTTTCGTTCTGTGGCCCGTCAATTGGGTGGGGAACCGGATCAAGCGTGGTTACATGAAACGGTTAGATGGCTGCGGACATTATCGATGATCCATATCTCACTTTATGAGGGTGTGGTTGAAATTCTGCAAACATTAAGAGAACGTGGCAAAAAGGTGTTTTTGCTCTCCAATGGCCAGAAAACCTTTATAGAAGCAGAATTAATGATGCTGGGTATTCTTCCTTTATTCGATGGCATTGCCATTTCCTCCGAAGCAGGAGTGAGTAAGCCGGATCCGCTATTTTATCGTTATTTAGTTGAACATTATGGAGCGGATTTGCGTTCGGCCATCATGATCGGGAATGATCCCCGTACGGATATTGCAGGGGCGCTAACGATAGGAATAGACTCCTGTTACATTCGTACGGCTTCTTCACCCCACGATACGACTGTGGAGAGTACTCAATCGATTTGGGACGGGGATTTGCGGAAGATCCCCGGATGGAACGCTTAGACACACAAAAAGTCCCCGTAACCGGATTCTTGCTGACCGGTTACGGGGACTTTTGTATGTCAGGCGTTCGTGACTAGAGCGCCGGTAATTTATTTAGATTACACCTTCAGCCAGCATAGCGTCGGCCACTTTTTTGAATCCAGCGATGTTCGCTCCTGCAACAAGGTTGCCGGACTGTCCATATTGCTCGGATGCATTTACAGATTGTTCGTAGATAGAAACCATGATTTCATGCAGCTTCGTATCTACTTCTTCAAAGCTCCAGGACAACCGCATGCTGTTTTGTGCCATTTCAAGCGCAGATACAGCTACGCCGCCAGCATTAGCAGCTTTAGCAGGTGCGAATAGTACGCCAGCTTGTTGGAACTGATGAATAGCTTCAAGGGTGGATGGCATATTGGCACCTTCGCCTACTGCTTTTACACCATTCTCAATCAGTTTCAATGCCATGGCTTCATCAATCTCATTCTGAGTAGCACTCGGAAGGGCGATATCACAAGGAATGGTCCAAATTTGCGTGGAATCTTCAGTATACACAGCGTTAGGATGTTCATTCACATATTCACTAATCCGTTTTCTTTCGACTTCTTTCAGGCGGCGGACGGTTTCGAGGTTAATCCCATTTTCGTCATAGATATATCCGGCGGAATCACTACAAGCTACGACTTTAGCGCCTAGCTGTACAGCTTTTTCGATCGCATAGATCGCTACGTTACCAGAACCGGAAACAACAACGCGGCTTCCTTCAAAGGAAAGGCCTTTTGCTTTCAGCATCTCGTTTACGAAATAAACTGTACCGTAACCAGTAGCCTCTGTCCGAGCCTGACTTCCGCCGTAACCAA
The DNA here is from genome assembly GCF_037963265.1 of Paenibacillus sp. FSL H7-0943. NCBI lineage: Bacteria > Bacillati > Bacillota > Bacilli > Caryophanales > Paenibacillaceae > Paenibacillus > Paenibacillus sp. FSL H7-0943. The sequence goes on along the minus strand of NZ_CP150148.1, from coordinate 6,648,379 downwards.
TACCTTTACCAGTCAATACGCCAGCCGGATATCCTCCGCGGATCCGCTTGTATTGTCCGTACATGTAGCCAATCTCACGACCACCTACACCGATATCTCCTGCAGGAACGTCTTGGTCAGGACCGATGTAATTTTGCAATTCAGTCATGAAGCTTTGTGCAAAACGCATGATTTCGCCTTCGGATTTACCTTTAGGATCAAAGTCGGAGCCGCCTTTACCTCCGCCGATGTGTTGGCCGGTAAGAGCATTTTTGAAGATTTGCTCGAAACCAAGGAATTTGATAATACTAGCATTAACGGATGGGTGAAAACGAAGTCCACCTTTGTAAGGTCCAATTGCACTGCTGAACTGTACACGATATCCACGGTTAACTCTGACCTTACCTTGATCGTCTGTCCAAGGAACACGGAACATAATCAAACGTTCTGGCTCAACCAATCTTTCCAGAATGGCATTTTCCTGATACTTAGGTTCAGCAGCGAGGATTGGAAGCAAAGATTCAAGGATTTCCTTTACGGCCTGATGAAATTCGGGCTCAAAAGGATTACGCGCAACAACCTGTGCGTATACGTCTTCGATATAACGATGTGCCTTGTTGCTGTTTGTGTCTAATTGCTGGGTAGATACAGAGCTCATGAATTCAACCGCCTTTTCTAGTATTCATTTGGTCCAACACTTTTTTTATATTTTGGCACAAGTCAATGTTCCTCACAACTGTTTTTATTAAATAACTTACTTCAAGTGGAACGTTATAGACACTGGAATGATAAGAAAAGTGTGAATAAACCGCGGTATACTTCGCGTAATGACGCGTTAAAGCGCGAAATATGCTACAATGATTGTGTAATAATTGTAAGGAGATGAAATTTAAAAAATGAGTGACAAAGTAAATGAGCAGGAGCTAGTAAATGTATTATCTGCCAAAACCAAAGTGGATCCGCAAATCATCCGCTTAGTATTGAAGCATGAACAGACCTTTATCAATAAGGCCAAGGCGAACGCCAAGGGTGAGGTAGACATCGACAGCGATGATCTGGTCGACTATGTTACCGCCCAACGTGATGTGAAGCTGGATGAAATCACAGTAGAGACCATTCTTGATGCAGAAATGGATTACTTGATGGATAAAGGATTGGCAGGTTATATCGACTAACATGGGTATTCGTCCGGCTCGGCTGCTGCTGTTTACAGGCAATAAGAGCCGGAGTGAAAATTAAATAGGCATACGCATTGCTTTTAGTGATTTAGTGTGGTACAATGAAATCAATCATAAATTTAACCCTTAATTCACATATTGTAAAAGGTTATCATTTGTGCGTATGAGTCCTTTTCCAATGTGTGAATTTTTATTTGTTCGTACACTACGTAGGAATAAAAGGACATGTGTTAAATAAAATATTGGAGGTAATATCATGCAAACAGGTACAGTGAAATGGTTTAACGCAGACAAAGGATTCGGTTTTATCGAGGTTGAAGGTGGAAGCGACGTATTCGTACACTTCTCCGCAATCACAGGCGACGGATTTAAATCTTTGGACGAAGGCCAACGCGTTGAGTTCAACGTAACTCAAGGCGCTCGTGGACCACAAGCCGAAAACGTTGTAAAACTGTAGTTTAAAAATCAGGCTGCCCTTAACACAAGTTGAGGGCAGCTTTTTTTATTTTCATAGTATGAATCTGCCCCTAATAGGGTAGCGATATCGTCTCGATTCGATCCAAGGAGGGGTACTTATGTATTTTCGTAAAAAAGCACTGGAGGAACTTCCGCAAGAAGACACAGCTATTTGGTCCTGTACCAAGGAAGGTTGCACAGGTTGGATGCGCGATAATTTCGCCTTTCAATATGTACCTACCTGCTGGCAATGCAACTCTCCCATGACTAGAAGTATGAAGATACTGCCAACGCTTGTGAATACGAATGCAGACATGAAGGCCATGAAGAAGGGCATTTCGATTAAGTAATCGAAGAAGCTAATATACTCAAACAGCTGGACCCTTGGACGGGAGCAGCTGTTTTTTTGTTTGAGTATTTTATTTACTGTGCAGTAATTTCTCCCATTCCGTTAAGGTTATGTTCTCTGAAATAGGCTTCAGATGTTCAGGAACCTCTACGTGGCACATAAATTCCAAGCTGTTGCCGTCAGGGTCGTTGAAGTAGACAGAAGCATTTCCTTGATAAGCCCGGATAAAAGGCTCGACAGAAGTCCGGTTGCGGAACGGAACAGCCTCTACACCAATCGATTCCAGCCATTGCAGTGATTGCTTCAAATCCTCGTAAGTGACACGGAAGGCAATATGCCGCAAGGACGGATGGTATGGGGTTTGAACCTCCTGGCCTTCCCAAAGACCAATCCAGCTCCGACCTTCCTCGATCCAGAAGAATACAGTTTCTTCATCCCGCCAAGCCATTTTCAGACCTAATTTCTCATAAAATTCGATGGATACTTCAAGATTGCTTACTGGTAAATGTGCTTCATATAGTCCTTTGATCATTGGATAGCACCTGCCGGTCTGCCGATTTTGCGGGCTAAGTTCAGGAATGCTTCTAATACTAGGTGGATGCGATCTTCGATTTCTTGCCCACCCTCGTATCCGTCGTACCCGACCTCGAACCGCTTGCGTTGCAGTCCACCGATGGAGATCCAGTCTGGTGTATTGATACCGTGCAGGTTGCGTACGATGGCTTGCAATTGAAGTAATGAGCTTATCCCTACCGCTCCCCCGGCTGAACTGGCGGATAACACAACTTTACCGTTGAAATGCGCCTGGCCTAGATGATCAATCGCATTTTTTAATACGCCACTTACCGAGCCGTGATATTCCGGAGTAACCAAGATTACTGCATCCGCTGCTAACATCTCTTGTTTAAGCTCGTTTAAATGTTCATGCTCTGTGTAAGCCTCGTCTGGTGAATAAAAGGGAAGTGGGCGTTTGTAGAGATCAAACACGGTAACCTTTTCTCCTTGCTGACTAATGAAATGGGCGGCATGTTCTGCCAGCTTCGTGCTGGTTGCTTCTTTTCGATTACTGCCTGTCAGGATCATCACTTTCATCTGTATCCACTCCTATGTGAGGTCAGTTGCTATAAACCAATGATAGTTGAATCAGCCTCTGTTAACATCAGCACATGGAATGAACATACATAATAAAAACGCTCAGCCATTGTGCTGAGCGTCTAAGACTAAAGTTGTAGAGGAGTTTTGATTCTAGGCGTTATAGCCGCCTTTCAATGCGAAAATGGCAGCCTGAGTCCGATCCGCTAAGTTTAGCTTTCCGAGAACGTGGCTGACATGGGTCTTAACGGTTTTTTCGGTGATGACCAGCTTGCTGGCAATCTCTTTGTTGCTCATACCGAGCGCAATCAGGTCTAATACTTCTTGCTCGCGTGGGGTAAGAAGCTCTAATCCGGTGATCGCAGCAGGTGTTGTGTTTGGGCCGTTCGGATCGGAAGTATTAAGTTCCAATTGCTCTAGTGTAGAAGTCGCCATTAGATTCATCAGTTGGCTGGCAGCCTCGGAATGTAGCTCCACTTGACCGTTATGTACCTTGCGGATCGCAACTACCAGCGCTTCTGGTTCTATATCTTTAAGCAAATAGCCTTTGATTCCTACGCGGATAGCCGGGAGTACATGATCCTGATCCGAAAAGGAGGTCAATACAATGACCTTGACCTGCGGGTGGGAGATCCTCAGCGCTTGAGCGGTCTCAATGCCGTCCATAATGGGCATATGCAAATCCATTAATATGACATCCGGGTTCAATTCGGCTGTTCTTTCCAGTGCCTCGCGGCCGTTGGAGGCCTCCCCGATAACCTTGATATCGGGTTGTGTGGAGAGAAATACTTGCAGCCCACGGCGTACCATTGCATGGTCGTCTACTAATAATAAGTTTATCGTCATTTATGATCACCCGACTTCATGTAGATTGGATGGGCAGAGGTATGGTTGCCTCAACCGTTGTGCCCTGATTTTCCACACTGTGGATATGAATACGACCGGAGAGAGCTTCTGCTCTTTCCTTCATAATATGCAGACCAAGAGATTCATTAGTGTCTGTGTTAGAACGCCGTTTGGCCCCGCCTTTACCTTGGTCGGCAACGCTCAGTACCACCTCGGCTGCATTCAGATGCAGAGATACCTCCGCTTTAGAGGTTCCGGAATGCTTTCGTACATTATTGAGCGCTTCTTGGCCAATGCGCCACAGCCCTTCCTCCACGTTACGGGGAAGTTCGTGAACACCACTCCGTTGCGTCTGTATCAGCAGCCCTAGCTGCTGGCCATGAGCCTGCAGCGCAGTCAATAAACCGGCTTCCAGTCCGGCAGGCCGAAGCTGCATAATTAATGCACGCATTTCTTTGAGTGCAGACTGGGATAAAGCTTGAATATCGCGGACAGCCTCAGTAGCAGGATGGGAGATATGCTCCTGCTTCAGCATACTTTCCACGCCTTTGGCGGTCATTGAGAGGGAGAAGAGGATCTGGTTCACGGAGTCGTGCAGGTCACGGGCCAGACGATTCCGCTCATCAAGACGCGCAATTTCGCGGCGTTTCTCTCCAAGCTGAGCACTTTCCAATGTAGCGGAAATATGCTCAGCGACAGCCTCAAGCACCTCTCCATCCGCAGTTGCGGAAGCTAGTGCTTTGGGTGAGGTGATCAGTAGAATTCCTGCACCTTGTGCGGCAATCTGCCGAAAGGGCACAGCGAGCATCACGACACGCTCCGCGACAGGTTGTTCAGAACAGCAGGACTTCGTAATTTCCTGCTCTTCATCAGGGGTTAATGTCGCAAAGCGTTGTCCTTTTGTGATATCTCCTAGACGTACTTTAAAAGAATCCGAGAGCTCGAAGGGAGCTATTTCAGGCGTTATATTAGCCGCATAGGCAGCATGGACTTCGAATTGCCCTTCATATTGCCCGATAATCGCTGCAAAGGGCCAATCGAAATAGTCGCCAATCAGGGCGGCGCTTTTCTCGATCAGAATACTGGGCGAGATACATTGGTTGGCGGTTAGATTTAAAGCTGCGCTGAATTCGCCTAATTTGGCGTACAGATTCGCGCGGCGCTGCTCGGTGCTATATAACTGCATCCGTTCTATAGCACTGCCAATTTGCAAAGCCACGGATTGCAGCAAAGCCAGCTCGCTGTCGGCGTAATGTGCTTTGCCTGGTGCGGCCACATTCATAAGTCCCAAGTAACGCTCACCTGAATGCAGCGGGACGGTGGCGTGGTGGGTGATGCCCAGCGTGTCGCCCCAGTTATACTGCCTGGCGTTACTCAGCCGCTTGCAGCTTAGAATATTAACGGCATGCTCGAGCCGACCGTCCCATAGGCGGCTTAGGCACCAGCAGCTTCCGCACTGCATTGGTTGTTTATTGTCGCGCTGTAGTGCAGGTGGCAGGCCTCGATCAGCGGCACACTCATATTCCATGTATTCTTCGCTCAGGAAGATCCAGCCTGCAGTGTTTCCGGTTAACTCAAGTAGCTTGCCCATGACTGTGTCGAGCATGGGTCTGAGCTCATTGGAACTGTTTAAAGTCTCCGCAATCGTTTTGAGCGTCAGTAACTCATGGATTCCGGTTTCCTCCGGCATGAAGTTCTCTCCTTTAGCTTTGTGAATTATGTTCTATCTATTGTAACGTAGAATGGTTCCTTCATTCTCAAATTTTATGTAATGTTGGCGTAAATAAATAGAAGGTTCCTTAAGATCTGATATGACCTTAAAGAACCCTCTGTATATACATATTAATTTACAGCTGCAGGAGTAGCGGAAGGTGTACAGTGTTCTGGAGCTTCGTGTTCGATAAGTCCATGTTTCTCCCAAGCTCGGCTCTTCCAGCGGAAATACATAATGACGGCTCTTACCCACTCATCGACCGCAGTAGCAATCCACACGCCGGCTAACCCGAGATCAAGTTGGAACACCAGGAAATAACCAAGAGGCAAGCTCATGCAGACCATGGAGATCAGTCCCATATATACAGGGAATTTGGCATCGCCCGAGGCGCGTAAAGAGTTAATGATAACCAGATTGGTTGTGCGCCCGGTTTCCAGGAAGAAGCTAAGCAATATGACCTGCGCCCCCATCCTAATGATGTTCTCATTGTCTGTGAAAAGCCCGAATAGCGGTACCCGGAAGAAAATCACCACAGCATCTATTATTACGGTAACCAGCAACGCCCACTTTACACTGGTGAATACACGCTTATAGGCTTCATCAGGTCGTCTAGCTCCCACGAGATGTCCTACAACGATGGAAGTTCCCATAGAGACAGCTACACTGAATAAATAAATATAATTGGAAATATTAAGCGCGTACTGGCGGGTAGCCATAGCTTCAGCGCCTAAATAAGTAATATACAGTGTGAATACAAGCTGGCACGACTGATAAGTGATGGATTCAAAAGCGGACGGGATGCCGATTTTGAGAATTTGCAGCACGTATTTTTTAGAAAGATGAATGTAATAGGTTACTTTCACCCGTACCTCCATCACTCTGTAGAGCAGCAGGAAGAATAGGATCAGGCAGATAAAGCGACTCATCACTGTTGAGATAGCCGCACCCTCCACACCTAACGCCGGAAGTCCGAAATGACCATAAATGAGCAGGTAGTTGCCCACCACGTGAATGATATTCATCAGCAAGGATACGACCATCGTCTGTTTGGTGAAACCGTGAGTACGGATAGTAGTCGCCAGAGCATTAATTAATGCTTGCAGAAAAATACCGCCCCCAACAATATTCATATAGGCTTTGGCGTAAATGAGGATATCCCCTTTTACATTCAGCGCAGTCAGTAGCGACCCTCCGAATATCAGCAAAAACGTACTTAGGAGAATGCCGACTAACAGGTTTAGGGTAATGGCATTGCCGGTCACTTGAGCGGCTTCCAGAGGTTTTTTGGAACCGAGATATTGGGAGACCACAATAGCTGCGCCGTTACCAATTACACTGAGGACTAAAATTGCTATCGCAATGATCTGATTCGCTGCGCCGACACCAGACACGGCATCGTCCGACACTGAACTGATCATAAAAGTATCCACACTGCCCATGAGCATAAAGAGGAATAGCTCGAGGAAAATCGGCCAGGTCAGTTTGACCAGGTTGAATTCCTGGTGATTATTTTGCTTCATTGTGCACCTTCTTATATTATGATGTACTTCCTAAAATTTCATAAACAAACTGTAATATTAGCACAGCTTTCATGGAAATGCAGTATTTTTACAGAAAAATGACAAAACGTTTTTAATTTAAGTCGAAAAGAGCCCTTTAACCGCACATTAGTATCCTCCAGGTAACTACATCACAATAAAGTGCCTACTTCCCTAAAGGGATGTAAGGAACTACAATTTGTACATGACTTACTAAAATATATTAATAAGGAGTGCAAATAAATATGAAATTACAATTAGCGTTGGATTTAGTGGACATTGCGGGAGCGAAAGAGGTTGTCTCAAAAGTTGCCGAATTTATAGATATCGTTGAAATTGGAACACCTATCGTTATAAATGAAGGGTTACATGCAGTGAAGGCAATCAAAGAGGCTTTTCCAGCTTTGACTGTGTTGGCGGATTTGAAAATCATGGACGCAGGTGGATATGAAGTGATGAAGGCTGTGGAAGCGGGCGCGGATATCGTTACTGTACTTGGTGTTTCTGATGATTCTACCATTAGAGGTGCAGTGGAGGAAGCAAAGAAAACCAATAAAGAGATTCTAGTTGATCTGATTAATGTGAAGGATATCCAAACAAGAGCGGCTGAAGTAGACGCACTTGGCGTAGACTATATCTGTGTACACTCTGGATATGACCATCAAGCGGAAGGTAAAAATTCTTTTGCAGATTTAAATGCGATTAAGAGTGTGGTTAAGCAGGCCAAAACAGCTATCGCTGGAGGGATTAAGCTAAGCACACTTCCAGAAGTGATCGCCGCGAACCCTGATCTTGTCATCGTTGGCGGAGGCATCACAGGTGAAGCGGATCAAAAGGCTGCCGCAGCAGAAATGAAACGTCTAGTTAGTCAGGCTTAAGATTACAATGGATACAATGAAATATGCGCAGCAAATTATAGAGGAGCTCCAGCGCTCCATATCTCAGCTTGATGAAGAAGAGACTGAGCGAATGGCTGAGCTGCTGCTTCAGTCCAATAAGATCTTCGTGGCTGGAGCGGGCAGATCTGGACTGATGGGACGGGCCTTTGCTATGCGGTTAATGCATGTTGGTAAAGAGGCTTATGTTGTAGGCGAAACGGTGACTCCGGGGATTGAACAGGGGGATGTGTTAGTCCTCGGTTCCGGTTCTGGTGAGACGAAAGGGTTGATCTCTATGGCTGAGAAAGCCAAAGGGGTGGGTGCAGAAGTTGTTGCCGTTACCATTGCGCCGGATTCGACGGTTGGACGTTTAGCGGGCTATACAGTGAAGCTGCCGGGATCTCCAAAAGATCCGGCCAGTGGAAGCTACAGCACGATCCAGCCGATGGCTTCTTTATTCGAACAGACGATGTTGGTCTTTTATGATGCTATTATTCTGCGAATGATGGAGAAGACGGGGCAGACGAATCAGCAAATGTTCGGCAAGCATGCTAATTTAGAGTGAACGTACAGAAACGAATGCCTTCCTATAAGGAGGTTATTCGTTTTTGTGTTAGTATGATAACAGGAGAGAGGAGGCGCTTTAGGTATGGCAACCGAGATTAAAGATCGCATAAACTTGAAGGAAATTAACTGTGAGAAGGAATTGACGCTTGCGGTGATCGGAGGGAAATGGAAGCTGATTATCCTCTGGCATCTAGGGCTTGAAGGGACAAAGCGATTCAGCGAGCTGAAGAAGCTAATTCCTCATATCACGCAAAAAATGTTGACCAATCAGCTTCGCGAGCTCGAAGAGGACCAGCTGGTTCTAAGAAAAGTGTACGCTGAGGTTCCGCCAAAAGTAGAGTATTCCCTGACTTCATATGGCCAAAGTCTGCTTCCCGTCCTTCGATTGATGTATGATTGGGGTAAAAATTACGGAGAAAACGTGATCTGGAAGGACACGCCGCCGGAAGAAAGATGCTAATCGAATAGCCTATGAACATTAATGATCCCTGAGAGGTCTGGATCGGCCTCTACAGGGATTTTTTGGTGTTTTAAAGGAGTGATGCGGATAATGCTTTAGGCTTTCTGTTCGAATAGCTTAGCAATCTCCACGATAACATTTACCGCTTTTACCATATTGTCCGCAGACGCATATTCGAATTTGCCATGGAAATTCTCGCCTCCGGTGAAAATATTAGGTGTCGGCAAGCCCATGTAGGAAAGCTGCGAGCCATCTGTACCTCCGCGAATCGGGCGGATGATCGGTGTGATGTTAAGGTTCTCCATCGCCTCATGGGCAATATCGACGATATGACGCACTGGCTCGATTTTTTCACGCATATTGTAATATTGGTCCTTCATTTCAAGCACGATGTTCTCTTCACCATGGATGCTTTTGAATTCTTCTACGACAGCTGAGAGATATGCTTTACGTGCCTCGAATTTCTCACGGTCGAAGTCGCGGATGATATATTGCAGCTTGCTGAATTCAGGTGTGCCTTCTATAGAGCTTAGGTGATAAAAGCCTTCATAACCGTCTGTATATTCGGGCGCTTCCTCAGCAGGGAGTCTGAGATGAAGTGCCATGGCGATTTTGGCGGAATGAATCATCTTTCCTTTTGCAGTCCCAGGGTGAACATTAACGCCGTAGACTGAGATTTTGGCAGACGCGGCATTAAAGCTTTCATACTCTAATTCTCCGAGTGGACCTCCGTCTACAGTGTAAGCATAGGAAGCATTAAAAGCGGCTACGTCAAATTTATGAGGCCCGCGGCCGATTTCTTCGTCTGGTGTGAAGGCAACTCTAATCTTGCCGTGTTTGATTTCTGGATGTTGAATGAGGTAATGCATGGCGGTCATAATCTCAGCAATACCGGCTTTATTATCTGCGCCAAGCAGGGTCGTGCCGTCGGTTGTAATTAAGGTGTGGCCTTTGTATTCCGCCAGCTCCGGAAAGCTCGCTGTGGACAATACAACATTCAGCTCTTTATTCAAAAGAATATCTTGACCATCATAGTTCTCGATAATCTGTGGCTTCACATTCGTTCCGGTAAAATCAGTCGCTGTATCCAAATGGGCTAAAAAACCAATGGTCGGAACATCCTTGTCCGTATTCGCAGGGAGTGTCGCCATAACATAGCCATGCTCGTCCACCTGGACTTCCTCCATGCCGATTTCCTTAAGCTCTTCAACCAGCTTGTGGGCCAGAACCATCTGTCCCGGAGTGGATGGGCAAGTCTCATTATCTTCATTCGATTGGGTATCCATTTGTGCATACGAAATAAACCGTTCTACAACCTCTTTCTTCACCTTGGGTCATCTCCTCTTTACTATTGTATATATATAGTATCACTTTCCATATAAGGTCTCATCCCTGAGGAAGAAGATTGAGGTAATATTTAAGTTTAATGCGGCAATATATCTTGTTTCACTAACTTCGCTGAAAGTAAATAACGGTCCGGTGCAGATCCCACATATGAAAAGGGATAGCAGGTAATCAATGTGAGGATGGCCTTATCACTTGGCTTTATAGCACCACGTTCGTCCCCGTCAACAATTGTGCTGCCTGTTACTTCATAGGTAAAAGTCCCATCGGTACTTTCCAGCTCGATAAGATCTCCAGCGACGAGTTCTCCCAGATTACGGAACACTGTATCGCGGTGGCCTGCGAGCACACTGTTGCCGGTGGCACCGATAGCTGCGCTGCCTTTATAATGTCCGGCTCCCTTTTTTAGCTCTGGGCTTTCCGTGCCTTCTAGCACTGCGATCTTTTTGTTTAATTTGGGGAAACGAATCTCTCCTATGATTTCACCTTCTGAATAGGAATGAGCGGGGTGCGGCTGTTCCTTGGCTGAACTGATCATTCCCATGGGAAGAGGGATTTCTTCGGCAGAAAGGGGGCGGGCGACAGCTTCCTCCCTCTTTTTTGCCCAATCATTTAAAGCCTGTTTAGCTTCGAGCGGTGCTTTGACCACTTGTACAACCGAGTAAATCAACACAACTAAAGAGAGTATGAAGATTAGCTTCACGGCTAGCAAGACACCATTACGCTTCTTCATACTCTCTCACCTCCAGACTTATGCTGCAAAATGTGGTTATTTCTTCGATTTCAATCTGCGCATGATAATCACGCTGAGTACCGCAATGGCTAAGCTGGCAAGAATCAAGTTATACCAAGGCTCAGCGGTATTTGGAAGCTTGTTGCCAACCTCTGGTGCTCCCAGTGGAAGCTCATCATCAGGCAGGGAGATCTCATTGCTTGGCTGCGGTGTTGCACTGGTAGTTTGGCTGCCAGCACTTGGTGATACTGTCGGCTCATTATCGCCTCCACCCAGTGGGATCGGCGCTTCAGTGACACTAATTTCATCTACTACTGGTGAAGCTGTGGGTGTTGGCGATGGTGTTGGTGTCGTTGATTGCCCTGGTGTGGCGGCTGCTGTTGCCGTTGGCGAAGTAGCCGTCGGTGTATTTGTAGGTGCCGCAGTTGGTGAAGCGGTAGTCGTCGGATCTGTAGGTGTCGTGGTTGGTGAAGCTGTTGCGGTCGGCGAAGCTTCAGGTGTAGTTGTAGCCGTGGCAGTAGGTGTCGTAGTTGGCACTACAGTAGGTGTAGCAGTCGCTGTAGGTGATGGCTCAGGTGTAGGCTGAGCTGTGGCCGTCGCTGTCGGTGAAGGACTAGGTTCAGCGGAAGGCTCCGGTCCTCCAGAAGCGGAGAACTCAAAGGCTACAGTGGTGGTTTTCCCTTGATATTCGTTCCCTGCTTCCCACGGGAAAATTACATCCATTTGGATTACACTTTGTTCTCCCCCGGCAAGTGAACCGATGGCAACTCTTCCGGCAGCCTCACTCATCACCCCTGAATAGATGATTACTCCCTCTTTTTCGAGTGTCATTTGGAGAATATCGTATAATTCTGCGTCTCCAGAGATGAATTTGAAGTCCACATAGTAATTAAAGCCCTCACTACCTGCGTTAATAATTGTGTATTCTGAGTTCGTTTCATCACCAGGCTGCATATTGTTCATGGTGGCTGTGCTTGTCGTATGCGAATTCACCGTAAGCTTAATGGTATCTTGCGCACTAACTCCGCCAGCATGCCAGATGACTCCTGCTAGAATAGTCAGGATATAAGCAGCTATGAAAGCCGAGCGATATTTCTTCTTCACTTTACTCGCTCCTTTCTCCTGAACCCCATATTAAATTTTGTAGACATCATTTGCGGGCTTCCGGCAAATTCTTCTCTTCTAATCGGATTTTCCATCAAACATTGTCGAAATAAGTAGTATCTCACAGAACCACTTTCTTGTGCGTATATAGGAATCTCCGTGAAAGTGGAAGGAGAGGGTAGAGATATACCGCCAATTCGTTCGTTATAGCGAATAACTAAAGTATAATCAAAATAATATCTAAACAAAAATGGGATATTAGAAGGAAATCCATCATATTTGATCAAATATCAATTATATTAATGGGTTTACACCAGTTCTCTCTATTTAACTCTTTATTTTTATGTAATTCATTGTTTTTATTGTGTTTTATTGAGAACGATTATGAATGCAAAATAAAAAGGCAAGACATACATCTGGAATAGGGCTCAAACCCCGATACCAGACCTATCGTCTTGCCTTAATTATGATGATAAATTAGATTTCCTTCATAGCGTCGGCTACAATCTCATAAGAGCGTAGACGAGCGTTAGGATCATAAATTCCACCAGAAACAATCAATTCATCGGCCTGTGTCTCTTGCAGGATTTCTTGAAGCCGTTCTTTAATTGCTGCTTTATCACCAGCGAAAGAGTAACGCTGTTTCTCAAGCATGGCTGCTTTTTCTTGCATCGTCCATAGCCCCTCCATACTATCAACCGGTGGTTGTAACTTCCCCGTACGTCCGCGGATGATATTAAGGAATTGCTGCTGCTGCGAGGTAGCCAGTCGTCTTGCCTCATTCACGGTATCGGCTGCTGTAATACCAACTCCGACCATCACATAAGGCTTGTCGAGTGCTGCTGAAGGACGGAAATTACTATGATAGATGTGTAAAGCTTGTAGTAAATATTCTGGTGCGAAATGGCTGGCGAAAGCAAAAGGTAAACCTAGCTTCCCTGCCAGCTGAGCACTAAAACCGCTGGAGCCCAGCAGCCAGATGGGGATATTCAAGCCTTCACCAGGAACAGCACGAACCCCAGCCGGTCGTGATCCTGCACCTGCAGGATCGAAGTAGGCTCTGAGCTCACTTAACTGCTCGGGGAAGTCACTGCCGTCGCTTCCGAGACCACGGCGTAGCGCACGGGAAGCAGGTTGATCGGATCCTGGGGCTCTGCCCAGTCCTAAATCAATCCGTCCTGGATATAGGGATTCGAGGGTCCCGAATTGTTCCGCAATGACAAGTGGTGCGTGGTTGGACAACATGATGCCTCCAGAGCCTACGCGTATGCTTTTTGTGCCGCCAGCAATGTGGCCAATTAAGAGTGAGGTAGCAGAACTGGCAACACCAATCATGTTGTGATGCTCAGCAAACCAATACCGGTGATAGCCCCATGCCTCAGCATGTTGAGCTAAAGCTAAAGAGTTATGAAAAGAGTCTGCCGCTGTGCCACCCTCCACAATAGAGGCTAAGTCCAGTACGGAGAATCGAATATCGCGCTGTTGCTTCAATGTAATCCCTCCTATAATAAACGCTCAGATAGTCTAGAGCAGTATTTGTAGCTGCGAATAATGCTACTCGCCTAGTATACCATGTAATAAAACCATATACACACTTTAAGTAAGTTATACGCACTTTGTAATGATTAGATAAGGAATAAGTATGTCTTTAAAATAAAATGTAAGCGCTTTAAAAAATCTGTTGTTATTTCTTAACGGGCTTGCTATAATCACATCGAAAAGTTACCTGAAAAAAAGGAAGTTATCGTTATGAAGCCAACCATAAGAGATGTTGCCAGAATGGCGGAGGTGTCGATCAGCACCGTATCGCGTGTTATGAATGCGCCGAATACGGTCGTAGAGAGCAAACGGAATCGAGTGATGGAGGCTGTAGAACGTTTGCAATATCAACCAAATGCGTTTGCACGCGGCCTGATCTACAAGAAGTCTTTTACACTGGGCCTGCTGATTCCGGATATTGAGAACCTGTATTTCGCAGGGGTTATTCGGGGAATGCAGGATGCATGCATCAAGCTCGGATACAGTTTAATGATCTGCAATACGGACCGCGACAAAGAACGGATGTTGTCTTACATCGATAACTTTCATGAGAAGCAGGTGGATGGGATCGTGTTCGCAAGTGATGTCCTTTATCCTGAGACACATGACAAATTAGTCGGTTGTAGAATTCCTTTTGTGTTGGTATCCTCGCATTCTGATGAGTACGACATTCCATCTGTGGAGGTGGATGATGAACAGGCGGCTTACGATGCGGTAAAGTTTCTGATTGATTTAGGGCATAAGGACATTGGCATGATTGGTTTTAACCATGATAACTCCGTATCTGGCCCGCCTCGTTATGAGGGTTTTGTAAGAGCATTAACAGAGTTTGGACTACAGCAGAATATTGTGAAGAGCAAATATGCCAATCACAGGTTCGAACACGCTTATCAAGCTGCGCATGAGTTGTTTACTGATTATCCCGAGCTGACCGCCGTTTTCTGTGTTGCTGACGAATTTGCAATGGGGACGATTTCTTATCTGAAGGATCGTAATATTCTAGTTCCGGGGCAGGTATCTGTGATTGGATTTGATAATTTGCGGATGTCGAGTATGTTCATTCCAAAGCTGACCACGATTGCACAGCCGATTTATGAGTTAGGGTATCGTGCGGCGGAGATGCTGCATGAATTGCTCACAACAGGTGGTGTCCAGGTATTGAATGAAAAGATGGAGCATAAGCTGATTGTGCGGGAATCCACGCGGGAAAAATAAAGGCTCTTTATTTTTGTGACCTTCTTCTGAAAAGCTTTTCAGAGCCATGTATCGGTCTTAATTAAAATTTAAATGTTAGGATAGAAAATAGTATAAATTCTTATGAAAAACATCTCATTTTCCGATTGGAAACGGTTACTAATTATGATAATATAAAAAATGTAAGCGCTATTATTAAATTACATTTGTGATGGAGTTTGATTTTAGGATATTTACCTGTCTTCTGAAAAGCTTTGCAAGGAGGTGATCTGCTACAAGCTGCTAATACATGCCAGGGTGCCCGGATGATTGAATAAGATGTTATCTCTATAACCATTAAAGGGGATGTACAAAAGATGAAGAAGATCTCAGGACGTAAAAAGTCGTTGGCTTTAGTACTGTGTTTATCCTTCACAATGACGCTGAGCGCATGCGGCGGAGGCAACAATAATGCGGCGCCTACAGATCCACCGGCGGCAACAGTCAGCCCAACAGCAGATAACACCGAGAAAGCGACAAATGCACCTAGTGCTGAACCTTCGGGTTCCCCGTTAGATTTAGCGATGAAAGGTGAATATAAAGGGACTAAAGTAACCATGTTTGGACCCTTCGTAGATGCTGACCAAGTGAAATTTGAGAGCAGCATTAAAGAATTTGAAGAGAAGACAGGGATCGATATTCAATACGAGGGCTCCAAGGAGTTCGAAGCAACAATAAATATTCGGGTGGACGGCGGAAATGCTCCTGATATCGCTGACTTCCCGCAGCCGGGATTGCTGGCATCGATTGCTAAGACGGGCAAGGTTATCGATTTGACCAGTGTGCTGGATCAAGACAAATTGACGGCTAATTACAACAAGAGCTGGCTCGATATGTCTACGATGGACGGAAAAGACGGGAAGATCATGGCGGGGATTTGGAACCGCAGTAATGTAAAGAGCTTGGTATGGTATCCAAAGAAACAATTTGATGATGCAGGTTACAAGGTTCCTGAAACTTGGGATGAGCTGATGGCACTCACTGAACAAATTGCCAAGGATGGCGATCCTGCCTGGGCTATTGGCATTGAGAGTGGTGCTGCAACGGGTTGGCCAGCAACAGACTGGGTCGAAAATATAATGCTTCGTACGACTACGCCTGAGAACTACGATAAGTGGGTAAAAGGTGAACTGCCATTTACTTCACCAGAAGTAAAAAATGCTGTTGAAATCATGTCTAAAATTTGGCTTAACAAGGATTATGTTTACGGTGGTGCTAAGTCTATCGTGACGACATCCTTCGGGGATGCCCCAGCGCCAATGTTCACTGATCCGCCTAAAGCCTGGTTTAATATGCTCGGTAACTTTATTACAAGCTTCTTCCCTGAAACGGCAAAGGTTGATCAGGATTATGATTGGTTCTACTTGCCGCCAATTGATGCGCAATATGGTAAACCAGTGCTGGTTGCAGGTGATATTTACGCTATGTTCAACGATCGTCCAGAGGTTCGTGCAGTCATGGAATTCTTCACCACTGGAGAGTCGATTAAGAGCTGGGTACAATCTGGCGGCGTAATTGCTCCTATGAATGATGCTTCCCTTGATTGGTATACCTCTGAATCTGATCGCCGGATGGCGAAGTTGGTTCAAGATGCTTCCACACTGCGTTTTGATGGCTCTGATTTGATGCCAGGTAAAGTGGGTGCAGGCACCTTCTGGAAAGGGATGACCGACTATGTGAGCGGTACAGCGACACTGGATCAAGCCTTGGAACAAATCCAGTCCGGCTGGAACAACTAACCTAATATTTAAAGCGCACAGTAAAAAGAGGGGCAGTGAGAAAAGAGGATTGTCTGCCCCTCTTTTTGTTTTCTAACTAGTGAGTTCGATGCTTATGATAAGAGTTTTGCTCCGCAAAACTTATAGGAGGAGCTGGAGCTAATATGGGTGCACAATCACAGCCACAGCCACAAATGCCAACACAACCACAAGCTAGGCCAACCGTCAGCCTGAAGGCGGTAATGCTGTCCCTAGTTGTGTTGTTAGCGAATATTGTTGTTAACGGCGCAATCTTTTTATTCTTCCGGGATTCCACATTAAATCCGCTGCTAACAGCGGTTCTGGCTGTCCTCTGGGGAGTTCTAGGTGTTTATCTGATTTACTATACGCTGACTTGGGCGGTTGAGCAGTACCCTGATCATATCCGGCGAAAGGTGCTGCCTTATATCTTTATTGGTCCGGCAGTGATTATTCTGGGCTGGTTACTGGTCCTGCCTGCACTGCGAACATTATATTTGAGCTTTTTTAATGCTTCTTCAGAAAAATTTGTGGGTCTGAGCAATTATGCAGCGATCTTTAGCGATCATCTGATGGCAACGGCATTGCGTAACAATTTACTTTGGGTATTCGTTGGCACGCTTGCTTGTGTAGCATTCGGGCTCTTAATTGCTATTCTTGCCGATCGCAGCAGCTATGAGAAAATCGCCAAATCGATCATCTTTATGCCGATGGCTATTTCCTTTGTAGCGGCAGGAGTCATTTGGAAATTCGTATATTACTATCAACCGGGTGACGAACAAATCGGGCTGTTGAACGCAATCGTTACTTATTTTGGGGGAGAACCCCAAGCCTGGACGAGTATGCTTCAGCCATGGAATAACTTTTTCCTCATTATCATTTTGATCTGGATGCAGACGGGATTTGCAATGGTGATTTTCTCGGCAGCAATCAAAGGGGTTCCTGACGACATTTTGGAAGCTGCACGAGTGGATGGAGCAAATGAGGTGAAGATTTTCTTTGGAATCATGATTCCATATATTTCATCAACCATTCTGACAGTGACAACGACCATTATCGTCTTTACGTTGAAAATATTTGACGTCGTCATGGTGATGACAGGAGGTCAATACGATACAGAGGTTGTTGCTACACAGTTCTACCGGCAATTCTTTATGTACCGTAATTTCGGCTACGGCTCCACGCTGGCTATTGTTCTACTGATCGCGGTGCTGCCTGTAATCATAATCAATCTACGTCAGTTCCGTAAGCAGGGGGGATTCTAATGGCTGGCAAAAAGAAGAGAAAAGGCAGCAAAACGGTTGTAAATATCGTGTTGGGTGTGATCTGTTTTATTTGGCTGCTTCCGACTCTTGGGCTATTTATTTCCTCCTTCCGTCCGGCTGCTGACATTCTGCAGACCGGATGGTGGAAAGCTTTTCCTCATCAGGAGTGGAAGGCTGGAGAGACGATTCAGCTATCCAAGGATGTGGATCTTCGGGAGCCAATTGAGGTGAACGGTAAAACTTATACAGATGATGAGCTGAAGGCTGGCGTGAAGGCAGATGGCAGCCGGCTTATGTGGGAGAATCGTAGAGCACGTACCGTAAATGAACAGATACAAGGTTGGAAGATGACACCGGATCTCACGCTGGATAACTATAATAATGTGCTTTCCGGTAAGGAATACAAGCTGAAACAGGCTGATGGTAGTGAAACGGTGCAAAAAGGCTCCGGATTGTCACAGGCCTTCTGGAATACGCTAACGATTGCTGTTCCAGCAACAGTTATTCCGGTGCTGATCGCTTCTTTTGCTGCATATGCTTTTGCCTGGCTGCGGTTTCCTGGGCGCAGAATCCTTTTTGTAATCATTATTGCAATGCTCGTCATTCCGATACAGGTTGCGCTTATTCCAGTGCTTAAGGATTATACCGCACTTGGGCTAAACGGAAGTTATCTGGGAATTTGGCTGGCGCATACGGCTTTTGGATTACCGCTGGTTACGTACTTTATGTACAACTTTATCAGTCAATTGCCGAAGGATTTGTTCGAATCGGCTTTCATGGATGGGGCAAGTCATTTCACTATATTCAGTAGGCTAATTCTGCCTCTATCAGTGCCAGCACTGGCTTCTATCGGGATCTTCCAATTCCTATGGGTGTGGAATGACTATTTAGTCTCATTGATTTTTATCGGCAATCAACCGTCTGTGCAAGTCATGTCGATGAAAATTGCCGATTTAGTAGGCTCACGAGGCAACGATTGGCATTTACTTACTTCGGCTGCATTTATCTCTATGCTGATGCCGCTCGCTATTTTTTTCCTGCTGCAAAAGTATTTCGTCAGAGGGCTTATGGGTGGGTCGGTGAAAGGTTAATGATTTAGAACCCGAATGAAACTGTGATCAGGGGGAGCTTAGAGAGATGAAGATGAAACCATACGTACATCCGGCGGCGGTATATCCTTACCGGGAGTGGAGTCTTGATGAGGAAGCTTATAGTGAAGAGAACAATCAAAGAAGCGAGAGTATTTTCGCTCTTGGCAATGGATATATTGGTATGCGCGGTAATTTCGAAGAAGGTTACCACGGCAGCTCAGGCTCGTCTGTAACAGGCAATTATTTGAATGGTTTTTTTGATTCGGAGCCCATTGTATATCCAGAAGGAGCGTACGGATATCCATCCCGCAATCAAGCGATGCTGAACGTAACAGATGCCAAGATTATTGAACTGAGTATTGAAGGGCAGACCTTTCAGTTAAACAGTGGGCAAGTGCATCATTATGAACGAAAGCTGGATATGCGAAGCGGGGTTCTGCATCGGCAGGTAGATTGGGAATCTCCAGCTGGTCACCGGGTACAGCTTCATATCCGGCGGATGGTGACTTTGCAGCACAAACATCTGGCGGCGATAGATTATGAGGTTAAAGCGCTGAATTTCAGCGGAGTGCTTACCTTCACTTCATCCATCGACGGCAAGATCCAAAGACCTAAGGTAACGGATGATCCCAGATTGGGCTCGGGAGGCAAGGAGTCCAGTCTGCTCCTGGAGGATACCGGTCATGAACCGGGACAGTCCTTCTTATGGATGAAGCAGCGGACGCGGCATACCCGGTTTGCCCTATTAACAGGGGTAAGTCATAAGCTTGATTCAAGATCTGAGGGTAAAAGGACCGTACAGCATGAGGGGCAGAAATTATCCATGCAGTTTGTCGTCCCGGTGGAGCGTGGGGAAAGCGTCTCACTAACCAAATATATCTCTTACCATACCTCTAAAGATTATCCAGAAGACGAACTACTTAGTAGAAGTACTGAAATATTACACTTAGCAGACCATAGCGGGTTTGAAGCGCTTGCCCAGGAACAGCAGGCTTATCTGGATCGATACTGGGCACATACGGATGTGGAGATTCATGGTGATCTTGCGCTTCAGCAGGGCATTCGCTTTAATGCTTTTCAACTGCTTCAATCCGTAGGCCGTGATGGGGTTACGAATATTGGAGCCAAGGGATTAACGGGTGAAGGATACGAAGGGCACTATTTCTGGGATACCGAGATGTATATGCTGCCCTTCTTTACGTTCACACAGCCGGAGATTAGCCGAAAGCTGCTCGAATTTCGTTATGCCACGTTAGACAAAGCACGGGAGCGTGCAGCGGTAATGTCGCAGAAGGGAGCCTTGTTCCCTTGGCGGACTATAGACGGGGCAGAGAACTCTGCGTATTTCCCGGCAGGCACGGCGCAAATGCATATTAATGCGGATATTGCGTATGCCATCAAGCAGTATGTACTGGCTACCGGAGATTATGATTTTTTGGTTACGAAGGGAGCAGAAATTTTATTCGAAACTTCCCGCTTTTGGTTGGACTTGGGGTACTTTAATCCGGCTAGAGGCGGTGCCTTTTGTATTGATGCAGTAACCGGTCCTGATGAATATACAGCTATCGTCAACAATAATGCATACACCAACTTTATGGTACAGGATCAGCTTTATTATGCACACGAGATGGCAGGGATATTGTCTAAGCAGTATCCTGAGCATTTTGAACGCCTGAAACAAAAAATCGGTCTGACTGAGCATGAGACATTAGTGTGGCTGGAAGCGGCGGATAAAATGTTTATCCCCTTTGATGAGGGACTTGGCATTTATGCTCAAGACGACACGTTTCTCTCCAAGAAAAAATGGGATTTCGAGCATACACCAGCTGACAAATATCCGCTGCTGCTTAACTACCATCCGCTGGTAATTTACCGGCATCAGGTGTTGAAACAGGCGGACTTGGTAATGGCGATGTTTCTGCTGGGTGACCAATTCAGCTTGGCGGATAAGATCCGGAATTATAATTATTATGAGCCGCTGACGACGCATGATTCTTCATTGTCACCGTGCATCCACAGTATAATCTCTGCTGAGATTGGTGATTTGACGGGAGCCTATTCCTATTTTGACCGCACGGTACGGATGGACTTGGATGATATCAACCGCAACGTAAAGGATGGACTGCACACTGCTGCTATGGCAGGCTCCTGGCTGTCGATTGTGAATGGTTTTGGTGGCATGCGCTTATGCGGCGGGATGTTATCATTTAATCCTAGTGTGCCAGCGCAGTGGGAGAGCTATCGGTTTAAAATAACATGCGCTGGACAGCTATTGGATATTTTTGTGAGTGATACAGAAGTGATCTATACGCTGCTGGAGGGCGAAGAGCTTGAGATTATGCATAAGGGAAACCTTATACAGTTGTCTGCACAGAAGCCGCTGAGGCTTTCGAATGTGAAGCAGCTTGAAGCTGTTATTTTCGAGCTGGACGGGATAATTACTGACACTGGAGAGTATCATTATGAGGCTTGGAAGGATCTGGCGGATGAACTTGCGCTTTCTTTTGATCGAGAGAAGCATAAGAGTCTTAAGGGCCTAAGTCGAATGGAATCTTTAGAAGTCATTCTGGAGAGTAGTGGACTGAATTTGCCGCAACCGGTAAAGGGAATGCTCTGCAACAAAAAGAACGAGAAGTATAGACAGCTGGTTCAGCAAATGACGCCTGCTGAGCTGTATCCGGGTATCCACAGCGTGTTGTCCGATTTGCAGCAAAGAGGGATTGCTATCGGACTGGCTTCAGTGAATGAGAATGCGCTGCTGATTCTCGAACGCTTGCAGATCGGGCATTGGTTTCAGGCGGTGGCTGACCCTGGCAACTTGCGTAGAAGCAAGCCAGATCCAGAGATTCACTTGCAGGTTGCGGAGATGCTGGGCATATCCCCAGACTGCTGTGTGGCGATTGAGGATACCGAGGAAGGAATAGCCGCAATTAATGCTGCTGGTATGAGGTCAGTGGGAGCTGGAGTGGCGCTCGTAACCGGGACCGCGGATCTATGTCTGGCTTCCACCGCAGAGATAAGTGTTGAGAAATTGTTAGAGCTGTTTACGTAGTTACCCTGATAAGCAGCAAACCTCACGATCATGGGAGGTTTGCTGCTTTGTTTATTTCATTACTTTTCGAACCAGCTTCACTTTATTGCCATAAGGAGGATACACGATTCCGAGGTCGATCCGTGTGCCTCGCTTGACGATGCTTTTATGATGGGAGAAGACCTCAAAGCTATACTTCCCGTGATAACCCCCGATTCCGGAGTTTCCTACTCCACCAAACGGAAGATAAGTGCTCGCCACATGTGAGATCGTATCATTGATACACCCTCCCCCGAATGAGACCCGGGACAGCACCTCTTGTTCTACACTCTTATCCTCCGTAAATAGGTATAGTGCCAGTGGCTTTGGATGTTCATTAATACTCTGAATGGCCTCATCCAATTGATGATATTCCAATATTGGGAGGATCGGACCGAAGATCTCATCTTCCATAGCAGCATCCGTCCAAGTGGCAGGATAGATTAAAGTAGGCTCAATATAACGTTCTTCTGGCACGATGGTGCCGCCCATAATCACCTTGCTCTGATCTCGCGCAATGAGGTCAGCAAGTCTTTGCAGCTGGCGATCATTCACGATCCGGCCATAATCTGTATTAGGCTGTGCATCCTGACCGTAGAACTCAGTGATGTGATGTTTGAGTTTGGTGATCAATTCTTTGGCAATATCCTTGTGGACTAACAGATAATCCGGTGCGATACAGGTTTGGCCCGCGTTCAGCAGCTTGCCCCAGACAATCCGTTTCGCTGCAATATCAAGATTAGCGGTCTTATCAACAATAACCGGGCTTTTCCCGCCAAGCTCCAAGGTTACAGGCACTAAATTTTTCGCTGCCGCTTCCATTACGATTTTGCCGACAGGCACACTGCCCGTAAAGAAAATATAATCAAACTTGGCGTGGATCAGCAAATTAGTGGTCTCTTTTTCCCCTTGAATTACGCGGATATACTGCGGCTCGAAGGTCTCTTGAATAAGCTGTTCAACCACGGACGAGATGGCAGGTGTGCTCTCAGATGGCTTGAGGACAGCGCAGTTACCAGCGGCAATGGCGCCGATCAGGGGCTCAATCAGCAACTGAAATGGATAATTAAACGGGCCAATAATGAGCGTTGTGCCGTAAGGCTCACTTAAAATATAACTTTTTGCAGGAAATAAGTGCAGCGGCGATCGAACCTTTACAGGCTTCGCCCAACGCTTAAGATGTTTCATCATGTAGCCGATACTGTCCAGCGTAAAGCCGATTTCTGTGGCATAGGCTTCGA
Organism: Paenibacillus sp. FSL H7-0943; assembly: GCF_037963265.1. Classification (NCBI taxonomy): domain Bacteria; kingdom Bacillati; phylum Bacillota; class Bacilli; order Caryophanales; family Paenibacillaceae; genus Paenibacillus; species Paenibacillus sp. FSL H7-0943. Next base: position 6,624,966 of record NZ_CP150148.1, on the reverse strand, counting down.
ACTCACCTTTTCCTAAATCCTGTTGTAGTGCGGTGATGATACGTCCTTCGTATTGTTTAATAATATTCTTAAGCTTGAGCAGCTGCTGGAGACGAAAAGAAACCTCCTTAGTTACGCCGCTATTAAAAAAATTCTTATGCTCTTCAAGCATTCCTTGAATGCTGTCAGCTGTATAGGTTGTCATTAATCTTTCCTCCATCCTTGTAAAAAGTTAGAGCATACGACTCTATGGGAGCCGGTAAAAAGCGAACGGCTCGCGATAACGGAAGGAATCACTGGCTTCATCCAGCTTGGCCGAAGTTTCTTCATTAAGTACAAGTGAGGTACTAAGCAAATTTTGTTCCAGCTGTTCCACACGCGTAGCCCCGACAATAACCGTCGAGACGGCAGGCCGATTCATAAGCCAAGCTAAGGAGAGCGCGGTAGATGAGGTTTCCATTTCCTCAGCAATTTGACTCACTTGGCTTCCGAGCTTGATCCGGTCAGCATCAAGGAATCTTTTGAAATTAGGATCGGTATCTGCTCTGGACCCCGATGGCGCTGAGTCGCTTGTATTATATTTGCCTGTGAGAATCCCACCAGCTAGTGGAAAGTATGGAATGATCCCTACACCTTGATCCAGGCAGAGCGAAAGGAGCTCATTCTCCGGTGTCCGGTCTGCTAAGGAGTAGCTGCACTGAATTGAAGTGTACTTGGTGAAGTTGCGTGCTTCACTAATCCCAATCGCCTTCATTAATTGCCATGCTGTATAGTTGGAGGCCCCGATATAACGGACTTTCCCCGAGGATACCATATCGTCCAAGGTTCGTAAGGTTTCTTCAAGCGGCGTATAGGGATCAAAGGTATGAATCTGGTATAGATCGATATAGTCCGTCTTAAGGCGGCGAAGGCTATCTTCAAGCTCCTGCAGCAAATGGCGACGGGAGGAGCCGCTACCGTTAGGACCCTCATTTTTGACTAAACCTGCTTTAGTTGCGAGAACAGCCTCATGTCTCCTACCTTCCAAGGCCAGACCGATGATTCGCTCGGATTCTGAGCCAGCGTAAATATTAGCAGTGTCTATGAAATTAATTCCCTGATCAAGCGCAGCATGTACAATCTGAATGGAGGTCTCTTGATCCGCACGTTTGCCGAAAGCGTTCGTTCCCAGTCCTAATGCGGATACCTGTAATCCGCTATTTCCTAGTCTTTTAAAGTTCATCCTCAGCACTCCTTATCATCTATTAATTAATCCATTTATTTTTGAGTGAAAAGATCCAGCGCTGTCTCAATGAAGAGCTTTACAGCAATTGAAGTGTCGGCAAGCGAGCTGACCGCAATTTGGATATCTCTATAAGCATCCGGCTGCAGCTCACGGGTAACCACATTTGGAGGCAGAGATAACAAGGACAGTTCAGACATCACGCCGATCGCCAGTCCCTCCTGAACCATATTAAGAGCTGTTGCAAAGTTATTAACCACATATTTTACATTCAGATGGCTATTACTTCTGCGGAATAGCTCTACAACGGGCGGTTCATATCCTGCTTTGCAAATCAACATGGGCTCGTTCGCTAATTCCTGCACACATACAATGGATCGCTTTTGCAAGGGATGGTCATCTCTAAAAACGGCAAACAATTTCTCTCTATATAATGGAATGGTTTCGAATTCTGCACTGGGAGCGAGCAATAAGCCAACATCAATTTCTTTTGAATCCAGCCATTCTCTGACTTCAGCGATAGAACCCTCCTGTAAGATAATTGTAATATTTGGATATCTTTTAGTGATAGAGCTAATAATCTTCGGTAGAAAATGAGCCGATGCCACAGGGAAAGCTCCAATGCGGATACTTCCTTTTTCAAGACCTCTCTCCGCGTAAATCTCCTGATTGACCTTATCAAAGCCCATTAGAATTTCACGGAAAATAACAAGAATACGTTTGCCGATATCCGTAAGCATCAGGCCATTACGCCGGTCTCGAAGCAAGAGCTTTACGTCTAATTCGGCTTCGAGGGACGAGATCGCCCGGCTGACCGCAGGCTGTGTCATATTCAGTTCTACACCAGCTTTAGTAAAGCTGCCGCTTTCGGCGATTTTGACGAATAAACGAATTTGAGTATTGTTCATAACAAATATGATATGCCCCTTATGATTATTATTCATTTCATTTATGCTCTTGTTTATTGTATCATTTGTGATGAATCTACACCAAGGAAGTGAACAAATGAATCAGCAGAAGAAAAGTATAATCCTTCTTATTTTTTTGGTGATTGTATGGGGCATTAATTGGCCTATATCCAAAATCGCCTTAGACTATGCTCCACCTCTATTATTTGCAGGTATTCGAACCGTCGTAGGCGGTATTATTCTGATTCTAATTGCACTGCCCAAGGTGAAGGAGCTTCGCTTCAAGCAGCTCTGGCCGATCTATCTGATCTCGGCGGTACTTAGTATTGTGTTCTATTATGGATTTCAGACAATTGGCTTGCAGTATGTTCCGGCGGGATTGTTCTCATCGATTGTATTTTTGCAGCCTGTATTGCTAGGTGTTTTTTCTTGGCTGTGGTTAGGTGAGAGCATGTACGGGCTTAAAATGGCTGGTTTGCTGCTTGGTTTTCTCGGGGTAGCCTCTCTTAGTATCGGCGGAATTAATGGGAGTATCTCCATATGGGGAATTGTGTTGGCTCTAGCCAGTGCCCTAAGCTGGGCATTAGGGACAATATATATGAAACGGAATGCTGTACGTGTGGATATGCTGTGGATGACGGCTATGCAAATCACGATCGGTGGCATCATTCTGCTACTTTCGGGATCAGCTACGGAGAAATGGTCGGATATCACCTGGAGTGGAACCTTTATTGTGGATACCTTGTTTATCGCAATCTTTGTTATTGCTCTGGGCTGGCTAATTTATTTCAAGCTGATTAACGAAGGAGAAGCAGGAAAAGTAGGTTCATTCACCTTCTTGATCCCCCTGATCTCGATAGCAACCAGCGTAGTTTTTTTGAAAGAGCAGATTACCATAAACCTTGTGATCGGATTATTGCTGATTGTCGGCAGTATTGTACTGGTAAATGTGAAGATAGGGCGTGCTGCCAAACAATCAGTCAGTTAAATTTGTTGGATGGTTGTAGTAACCAATCGTGCTAAAGGGCATTATGTCTAATAGGGATTGAACATAAAAAAAGGACACTCCCAAGCTTAGAGCTTCTGGGAGAGTCCTTTTTTAATTAAGCGTATAGCGCGTGTGATTTCAGCTGTTGAAGGCCGAGCTGCAACTACGTAAGTAGCAGAACTAGCACGTTCCACTTCTTCGAGTACCCGGTTTAAGTGACTGAAGAGCGCTCCTAGATCACGAACTGATGACAGTGAGCACCGTCCTTGCAGTTCAGAGAAGCTGGCCGCCTGCAAGTCGCGGGCACGATGCAGACAATCTGTAAGTGAACGTTGGCATTCAGCCTTGGATAAGGTCTTGGTACCATAAACAGCTATACAATCGGCTGTTGCCTCCAGCACTTCCAGCATCCAGTCAGAATTGGCATGATGTGCTGGCAGCAAGCAAATATCGTCGGCAATTTCTTTAACATAGGAATGAATGGTCTTTAGATGTGCTGTGGCTTGTATAAGTCCCTTTAGATCACCACGACACTGATAGTGAGCAATGGTATAGAACATTTCCTTCTGTTGTTGATTGCTGGCAGACAGCAGTTTACCTGCTTGCTCCAGCATATTATTATCCTTTGATGAATCTCTTCTTATGCCTACGAGACCTTTTAAAGCATCCGAAAGTAGAAGGCTTCCATCGAGTGCCAATGCTTTTACCTTGACGAACCTGTTCGGTGGAACGATAATCATATTGATGATCAAGGCAATGAGCACACCAATAAAGGTTTCGGCGACTCTCCACAGCACGTAATCATTGTGATAAAAGGTAAGGGCCAGAACCGAGGTCACCCCCACCTGCGAAACCGCTTGGATATTCATCCGACAGGCTGTGGCAATTCCAATCCCGATGAGCAGAATTAGCAGAATGGAAAATGCACCTACATCGAAGAATTGGCCTACAATCAGGCTGACGATTCCGCCGATAATAATACCGATCAGGCGGTAGATTCCTTTTTCAAGTGAAGCCTTCACACTGGCTTGAGTAATTAGAATGGCTGCAAGCGGTGCAAAGTATAAATATTGGTCACCATATAAACTGTGTACGGCTACCCAGGATAGTGATGCGGCAAGCGTAATTCGTATCATGTAAAGCGAGAATCCATATTTTTCAAGGCGGTCTAGTAACCCCTCGTTCATTATCATTCATCTTCTTTCGCAAAAATAAGAAAACCACACTGGCTTTTCAGTTCGTTTTCATTATAGCACCTCAAAAAGGGCAGGGAAGACTGGACTTTTTACAAACTTGTTAAGTTTATGCTTAGCATTTAACAATGTAAGCTATCGCATATAATGGTACAATCTAATATGCTATATCTATTGGAGCGTCGAAGGAGAGGGAAAATTGTCGCTTATTAGCGCTGAGCATACTCATTTCGATTGTTCTCCGCAAGATGCGGGTAAAATAGTATTGTATTACTAAGGTAAGGGAGGTTGTTAGCTATAGCTATTCAGGAAGGTACCATTATTTCATTTGAAGAAGTTACTAAGCAATATGACGACGAAGATCCGGTGTTAAAAGGAGTCAGCTTTGAGATAGAGCGCGGCAAATTCTATACACTACTTGGTCCATCTGGCTGTGGTAAAACGACTATTCTTCGATTGATCGCCGGGTTCGCTGAGCCAACGAGCGGTTCTATTTATTTAAATGGAAAGGTAATTAACCACATTCCCGCCAATGAGCGGCAGGTCAATACGGTATTTCAGGATTACGCATTGTTTCCACACCTGAACGTATTCGAGAATGTGGCTTTCGGACTGCGCATTAAGAAGCTTAAGAAGGATGTTATCACGAAGAAGGTGCAGGAAGCGCTAAGCTTCGTTAACCTTGTGGGTTATGAGCAGCGTGCGATTAACGAAATGTCCGGCGGTCAGCGCCAGCGGGTTGCCATTGCCCGGGCGATTGTGAATGAGCCACAGGTTCTACTGCTGGACGAGCCTCTATCGGCGCTAGATCTCAAGCTGCGCACGGAGATGCAGTACATACTGCGGGAAATGCAGCAGCGGTTAGGCATTACCTTTATTTTTGTAACGCATGACCAGGAAGAGGCACTCGCGATGTCCGACTGGATTTTTGTCATGAATAAAGGAAAAATCGAGCAAAGCGGCACCCCTAACGATATTTATGATGAGCCGATTAACCGTTTTGTGGCGGATTTTATTGGCGAATCGAACATTGTGCCGGGAGTTATGATCGAGGATTATCTGGTGGAGTTTAACGGCCGCCGCTTCGAATGTTTCGATGCCGGGCTGAAACCGAATGAATCCGTAGAGATTGTTATTCGTCCTGAGGATTTGGAAATTTCTACGCTGGAACAGGGTAAACTACGTGTGCGGGTTGATTCCCAGCTATTCCGGGGCGTGCATTATGAAATCAGCTGTTATGATGAATCCGGGCATGAATGGCTTGTGCATTCTACACGTAAGGCGACTGTAGGCAGTGAAATTGGCCTTTATTTTGATCCGGAAGCGATTCATGTTATGCGTTTCGGTGAAACGGAGGAAGAATTCGACAGACGTCTGGAAGCTTATGGCGAGGTGGAGAGTCATGAAGAATAAGGGCAAATCGTACTATCTCATCCCTTATTACCTCTGGATCGCATTGTTTGTAATTGCACCGGTAGTGCTTGTCATCTATTATTCGTTATTTGATTTGGATGGCCATATTACTCTGGATAATTACGTCAGTTTCTTCACCCCTGTATATTTAAAAATGACGCTGACCTCGTTCTGGTACGCGTTTCTGATTACAGCATTCTCTTTGCTGGTTGCCTATCCGGCGGCTTATCTGCTGACGAGAACCAAACATAAGCAGCTGTGGTTATTGCTGATTATTTTGCCGACATGGATTAATTTGCTGCTAAAAACCTACGCTTTTATAGGGATATTCGGTACATTTGGTCCGATCAATAATTTCTTTGATCTGCTTGGAATCGGAGAACAGCAAATTCTGTTTACGGGCTTCAGTTTTGTATTTGTATCTGTCTATATTTTTATTCCGTTTATGATCCTGCCGATATACAGCGCTTTGGAGGATTTGAATTTATCCTTGCTGGATGCGGCACGTGATTTAGGGGCTTCGGGCTGGACCACGTTTAGACGTGTTATTTTTCCGCTGACCATTTCGGGAGTACGCTCAGGCTGTATGGCAGTATTCATACCTGCGCTGTCCCTGTTTATGATCACCCGTCTGATTGCAGGCAACAGGGTCATTACGCTGGGCACCGCAATCGAGCAGCATTTCCTGGTCACTCAGGACTGGGGCATGGGTTCTACAGTTGCAGTGTTTCTGATTGCCATTATGGCGCTGTTTATGATTATCACAGGCGGATCGCGGAAAGGGGCGCGGAATGAGAAATAAAAATGGATTCTCTAACCTCTACCTAGTTCTGGTGTTCATTGTTCTGTATGCACCTATCTTCTATTTAATGTACTATTCGTTCAACAGTGGGGGGACGATGCATAAGTTCGAGGGCTTCACGCTGGATTACTACCGTGAGGTGGTCCAAGATAAGCGCCTGATCATCATCGTAATCAATACGCTTGTGATCGCGCTGCTATCCTCGGCTATTGCGACCCTTATCGCTATTATTGGTGCGCTGGCCATTAAAAGTGTGCAGAATCGCCGCGCCAAGAACACCTTGCTGTCTCTGAATAACGTGCTGATCGTCAGTCCAGATGTCATTATTGGTGCTTCGTTCCTTATCCTGTTCACCATTGCTGGCATCAAGCTGGGTTTCGCGTCTGTTCTGCTCTCACACGTTGCATTCAGCGTACCGATTGCCGTATTGATGATTTTGCCGCATCTACAGGAAATGAGCCCTACATTAACGGATGCAGCCCGTGATCTTGGGGCAAGCCGTAAGGATGTGCTGACTAAAGTAATTTTGCCGATTATTAAACCAGGGATATTCAGCGGATTTTTTATGGCGCTTACGTATTCACTGGATGACTTTGCGGTTACGTTCTTCGTAACAGGCAACGGTTATTCGACGTTATCGGTTGAGATATACTCTAGAGCCCGGCAAGGGGTGTCGCTATCGATTAATGCGCTGTCGACAATGATCTTCCTGTTCACCATTCTGCTTGTGGTTGGTTATTACTTCCTGACCCTTAAGAAAAATCGCCATAACACAGCAGAAGCTGTGGCGGAGCCTGTTGCAGAAGCGGGGGTGCCTAGATGAAACAGCTGATAAATGCTTTTCTGGCGATCCTTATCACGGCATTTGCGCTCATGTACTTGGGATCTTGGATGAATTCGAGAGAGGGATATTCGGGTGGAAACACACTGACTATCTATAACTGGGGCGACTATGTCGATCCGGATCTATTGAAGGAATTTGAAAAAGAGACCGGCTTAACAGTCATTTATCAAACCTTCGATTCCAATGAAGCTATGTTGACCAAGGTTGAGCAGGGCGGAACTACCTTTGATGTTGTAATCCCTTCGGATTATGCCATTGCTAAGATGAAAGAAGAAGATCTGCTCATCCCGCTGGATCATAGCAAGATTTCGAATCTAAAGAATATTGATTCACGCTTTATGGACCTCTCGTTTGATCCGGGTAACAAATATTCTGTACCTTATTTCTGGGGGACCGTCGGGATTATTTTCAATCCGGAAATGACCAAGGGCATGGACTTCACCAGCTGGGATTCTCTCTGGGACAGCAGACTGCATAATAACATCTTCCTGGTAGACGGAGCCCGTGAAGTGATGGGCATGGCCTTGAACAGCCTGCATTATTCCGTTAATGACAAGGATGAGGCACATCTGCAGGAAGCACTGACTAAGCTCAACAAGTTGTCTCCTAACGTGAAGGCGATTGTCGGTGATGAGATCAAGATGCTGCTGGCAAATGAAGAAGCTTCGGTTGGGATTGTCTGGTCCGGCGATGCTTCCGAGATCATGGACGAGAATGATAAGCTGGATTATGTAGTGCCGGAAGAAGGCTCGAACAAATGGTTTGATAACATGGTTATTCCTCGGACAGCGAAAAATGTGGATGGAGCGCATCAGTTCATCAACTTCATGCTCCGCCCAGACGTTGCTGCTAAGAATGCAGAATATGTAGGTTATTCCACGCCTAACATTCCTGCACTGGAGCTGCTTCCTGAGGAAACTTCTGAGGATACCCGTTTCTATCCACCAGCCGAAATTACGGACCGGCTTGAAGTATACGATAACCTTGGCAAACGGATGCTTGCTCATTATAATGAGCTGTTCCTAATGTTTAAGATGAATAAGAAGTAAGCTGACTAAAGCTAAAGCTAAAGCGAAACGACATTAAGAGCGTCTACATACGGGTAACCGTGTTAGACGCTCTTTTTCGGTTTGATCATCGTGTAGTCTCAAGACAACAGACAGTTTAGCCGAAAGTATAATATAGTATAATAGTAAGAATGGACAACAGGAAAAGAGGAAACGAATGCCTACTATACTGGTTGCTGACGACGATGCGAACATTCGCGAACTTGTCTGTTTATTTCTCCGCAACGACGGATTCGAAACAGTTGAAGCTGTGGATGGCAAGGAAGCGCTCGCCGTATATGCTGGAACACATGTCGATCTTGTCGTGCTGGATATTATGATGCCAAATATGGATGGTTGGATGCTTTGTAAGGAGCTCCGCAGAGCTAATCCTGATCTTCCATTACTTATATTGACTGCCAGAGGCGAAACCTGGGAGAAAGTGAAGGGCTTCGAATTAGGCACGGACGATTATTTAACTAAACCGTTCGATCCGTTAGAGCTGACGGTTCGTGTTAGGTCATTGCTGAAACGATATCGGATTGGCTCCACGCAGATGATCCAAATTGGCAATGTCATCCTTGATCGGCAGACCTATAAGGTGATGAAAGGTACGGAGTCATTTCCCTTACCCCTTAAGGAGTTCGAGTTGCTGTACAAGCTTGCTGGAACCCCTGGACAAGTATATACGCGCGAGCAGTTGATCGATCAAATTTGGGGAATTGATTATGCTGGAGATGATCGGACGATTGACGTGCATATCAAACGCCTGCGTGAACGGTTTGCGACTACTCCTGATTTTCGTATTGAGACGGTGCGTGGACTTGGCTACAGGCTTGAGGTGCATGAATGATCAGATCTATATATACACGCGTTGTTCTGACCTTCCTAGCCTCCGTAATCGGGGGCACAATCATTGCTTTGTTTGTGGCAACTTGGGTATTTGAAGACAAACTGAAAGAGAACATGCGAATTCCCTTATTGCATTTTGGACAGGATATAGTCAAAATTTACGAAACCTTTCCATTACGTGAAGCCAACTCTTTCGTAAGTGGGATGAAGCAGCTTGATTCCTACTATATCCGAATATTCGATGAAGCGGGTAAATTCCAATCTTACGGACTTAATGGGCACAAGCCGGTCCCTGTAACTATGGAAGAAATAAAAAAAGTTCTCGCAGGAGAAGTTTATCAACCTCATAACAGGAATACTTCTGCGCTTCTCCTAGGCTTGCAGTTGAGAACGGAAGACGGCACCAAAGCGATGTTTGTGGAGACGCTTAATCCCCCTTCCGTCACTGCCAGAAGGAATTTGATATTAAATTTCTTGCTCTATTCATTGATAGCTGGAAGCCTCTTGATTCTGGTAGCTGCGATGTTCTTAGTCAGACCGATCAAGAAGCTAACCAAAGCGACTAGACGAATAGCAGCTGGTGATTTCAACGTCGAGCTGAATATTAAGCAAACCGGTGAGCTAGGTACCTTGGCTCGCAGCTTTGAAGAAATGATGCACGATCTGCAGCAGCTTGAGCAGATGCGTAAGGAGTTTGTATCTAATGTGTCGCATGAGGTCCAGTCTCCGCTCACCTCAATATCTGGTTATGCGATTGCGCTCAAGCGAGTAGATCTTGCAGAACAAGAGAGAAATCGTTATCTTGATATTATTATCGCTGAAGCAGAGCGGATGTCTAAAATGAGCGACAGCCTGCTGAAGCTGAGTTTATTAGAATCGCAGTCACAGCAGCTACGGCTAATTACATTTAACCTGGACGAACAGATAAGAAGAGTAATAGTAGCGATTCAGCCGCAATGGTCGGCTCGTAATATCAGCTTTGACCTTGATCTGAAGCCTATTATCCTACTGGCTGACTACGACCTGTTAAGTCAGGTATGGACCAATCTCCTTGGCAACAGTATCAAGTTCTCTAAGGATAACAGTGTAATTAACGTCAGCCTCAAACAAGATATCAGCAATGTGACCGTTCGGATATCAGACACTGGCATCGGGATTTCACTTGAGGATCAGCAACGTATATTCGAACGGTTCTTTAAGGCTGATCGATCCCACAGTCGTAAATATGGTGGCAGCGGGATGGGACTTGCCATTGTTAAACAGATCGTATCGCTTCATAAAGGGGATATCCGCGTGGAAAGTGAACCCGGCCAAGGAACGACCATCATCGTCACCCTGCCAATTATATCGCCGACAGAATAATCAGTTTCCAAGCGGTACCTTGCGAGAGCTTGAACGCACCCGCATTCTTCATAAAACATAAAGTGCGTAACCTGTTGCTGAAAGTATTAGGAGCAATAGTGATCGTGGAGAACCTCAGGGTTCATGGAAGAAGTTAAATAAAAAAGAAGAAAACGCTCCGAACTCCTCATATGAGGGGGCGGGGCGTTTTTGGTTGCGATCGAAGATTATTTGATGCCGATTCTCATTCGGTAGCTGATTAGAACCTCTAATGTTCTGCCTTTAAAATGCTGTTCAACTGCGGCGGTGTAATCGGCGATGTCTTGCTCAAGCAAGGTAGCGTCTAGTTTCATTACGGTTTGCACTCCCCCTTGACTTAGGGTTAAACCAATATATCGCTGGGCATCGCAGGACTCTAGGTTGTGGAATACGATTTCTCTGGCAAAAGAGAAGGCCCCACTAGCTTTGATCCGTGACAAATGACCTTCTTTGTCCCATTTATGTGCTCTCTCCTCATTAGGTAAAAGCGAAGCCAGCAATTCTTCTGTTTTGGAGATCAGCTGGTTGTATCGTTCTTCTACATTTTGCTGAAGAGATAAAGGCCAATCGCAATCGTAGGCGGCAAAGACTCCGCCTTTTTTTAAGACCCGGGAGATTTCTTGCAGTGTACTTTCAGGATCCATCCAGTGGAATGATTGCGAGCAGGTAACTATGTCTACACTATCTGATGCAAGCGGAAGCTGGTTAGAGTAGCCTTGCACAAAAGTAATTGATTGGGGTTCTTCTAATCTGCTAAGTTTATCGATTGCTTTTCCCAACATATCTGGATTGGGTTCGATACCGATTACGCGTTCTGCGACATCGTTCCAGAGAAAAGTAGACAAACCCGTACCGCAGCCTATATCTGCGACGAGTGAAGGGGTGGTACCTAGGTAATCTGTTAGCAATTTGATAATCATCTCAGGGGCTTCGGGACGGTAGCGGTCATATTCATTTTGAAAGCCCAAAAAGCGGTCGATGTTTTGTTTGCTGTTTTTTTCAGGTATCATGTGATCCTCCCTCATAGATCATGTTTATAGGTCTATTGTATAATCACTGGTTCGATAAGCCAAATAATGTCTGGCTGGAAGGCTACGTAGAATAAATAAAATCCCCGGAGAACACCTTATAGGTGTGGCCGGGGATTGTTAAACTATCTGGTAAATGCTAACGAAGCAGTGCTGGATCGATTGCAGGCACAAGTCCTTCTGCCGCAGCACGATTAAGCAGGGCAGAGATTGCGGCATAGCCGTCATCACCCAGATTCATCGAGAAGTCATTCACGTAGAGATCGATGTGGGATTTAGCCACTTCAGGAGCCAACTCTTGAGCATGGCTAAGCACATAGTCTCTGGAATCCGTTGGATGATCCCACGCATACTGAAGAGAGCTGTGAATCCAGCCGGTGATAGCATCGGCATCTAAATCACGGCGGGCAATGATAGCGCCGAGAGGAATGGGCAGTCCGGTATCGCTTTCCCACCAGCTGCCTAGATCAGTCAGCATATTAAGACCATAAGAGGCGTAAGTGAAGCGGGCTTCGTGAATTACCAGCCCTGCATCGATATGGCCATCCCGTACGGCAGGCATAATCTCATCGAAAGGCATTACGACTATTTCGCCGATGCCTCCAGTTACATTTTGTGCTGCCCATAATCGGAAAAGCAAATAAGCCGTAGAGCGTTCGCTAGGTACAGCAATCCGGCGTCCGGCTAGCTTTTCTGGGCGTTTGACCGCATGGGGTCCACTTGCTGTAAGCAGCAGCGGGCCGCAGCCGCGTCCTAAAGCACCGCCGCATGGCAGCAGTTTGTACCGCTCCAGAACCCAAGGCAGAGCAGCGTAGGAGATTTTGAGGACTTCTGGTCCTTCTCCGTCAGCAGCCAGCGTATTGGTAATATCAATGTCGGCATAGGTTACATTCAGCTTAGGTGCATTCGGGACAAGCCCGTGCGCCCAGGCATGAAATACAAAGGTATCGTTAGGGCAAGGGGAAAAAGCGATATTAAGCTCAGTTGTCATTACAGCACCTCCAGTAATATAGCGGCTGCCGCCGTTAATGCTTCCATTGCATCACCGATCTTCCAAGCGGCCCGGTCGCGGGGACCGACCGGGTTCGAGATGGCGCGGAGCTCCAGTACCGGGAGCCCCAGCGCCTGAGCGGCCACGGCAACTCCGTGGCCTTCCATCGCTTCCGCGACGGCATGGGGATGCCGCGCGAGATGGGCGGCGGCCGTCTCCGCGGTGCCGGTCGCCGTCGAGACCGTAAGCACGGTGCCCGTGCTTACGGGTAACCCGGCCGCAGCCAGCGCGGCCGAAACCGCTTGCACCGTGCCGCGGTCAGCCGGCACGGACACGCTGCCGAAGCCGAGCTCGGCAGCGCTGCGGAAGCCCTCCGGCGTCTCGGCCCCGAGGTCGGCGGCAATCATCTCGCTGGCTACAACCAGCGAGCCTAAAGGCGCCAGCCCCGGGAATCCGCCGCCGATCCCGACGCTCAATACGCAGCCGTAAGAACCGGCTGCGAGTGCCGCGGCGGTTTCCGCCGCCGCCGCTGCCGGCCCTGCGCCGGCAGCGATAACATGGAACCTGTCGCTGCCTTGCAGGCCGCGCAGGACCGCGTCACGCTCCGCGTCTACGGCTGTCACGATCAGCACGCGTCGTGCTCCAGCCTGCCCCTCCATAGCTTCTTCGGTAGGGGTTGGATTGAACGAACTCATCAGGTCGCCTCCTTTAGGGTATTGAAATCGCTTACTAAAGAGTCATTCGTAAAGACAAGAATACGCCCTTTTATAGGTCAGGTCAAACTTGGGGTGATTTTTATCACTCCCTGTAAAGTGTCATAGGAAAACTTACCGGTCTCTAGACGGAAGTAACTTTTTTAGCGATGAGGTTGACAAGAAGGATGGGAAGTCGTATAGTTATCTTAACTTAAAGATATTTAACGTAAAGACAAATAAATGGATTGAATACAAGTTTGATTGAAGTGGAGGTGGAATTGATGAGTGATAAACAAGTAAACTTGCGTAATACAGAGAGTGCACCTGACGAAGAACAAGCCGCCTCACTGAAATTGTTTGTAGTCTTATCTAAGGCTTATAAAAGCCTAATGGATCATGCGGTGAAGGATATGAAGAGTTATGGCTTGGCTTCGGCTGAATTCATGGTGCTTGAAGTACTTTACCATAGAACGCGGATTCCGCTGCAACAGATTGGGGAGAAAATTCTCGTTACGAGCGGAAGCATTACCTATAATATCGACAAGTTGGAGAAAAAGGGACTGCTGAAACGTGTACCCTGTAGCGAGGATCGCCGCGTTACTTATGCGGAGATTACGGATGCAGGTCGTGAAATGTTTGATGAGATTTTCCCTCGTCATGTAGCCTCAATTCATGATTTGATGGGTGGATTAGATAAGGAAGAGAAAGTCCAGGCTATCGAATTAATGAAAAAGCTTGGCAAAGGTGTATAGGCGCTGCGAACATGACGAATAACTAGGCGCTTCTATAAGGTTGGAAGTAGTTCCTCCATCCTCATTCTCCCAACTCCAGTAAGTATAAGTGAAACCCTGCTTTTTTGGGTATATCACTAATAAGATATTTAACTTAACGAAGCCAGGTAGCCATTTACTTAAGATTACCTGATATTTCGACTGGGGGCTTGGCCATGAAATGGCAGGGAAGAAGAGGGAGTTCGAACGTGGAGGACCGCAGAGGCATGAGCGGCGGCGGCAAGATGATTGGTGGCGGGATCGGAGGAATTATCCTTGTCCTGGTCATCACGTTACTCAGTGGAGGCAATGCCGGGGATATCCTGGGAAGTTTGACTTCCACAGGCTCCAGTTCAACGGCCCCTTATGAACAGACCGCAGAGGAGCAAGAGCTTGCGGAGTTTGTATCGGTAGTTCTTGCCGACACAGAGGAGGTTTGGGGTGAGATTTTCCAGCAGCAGGGAATGACCTATACGGACCCCACCTTAGTGCTATACAGTGGGAGTGTAGACTCTGCTTGCGGAACAGCTACCTCGGCAGTTGGTCCCTTCTACTGTCCGGGTGACGCCAAACTATATATTGATCTGAGCTTTTATGATGAGTTGCAGCAACGCTTCCACGCGCCGGGCGACTTCGCCATGGCTTATGTCATTGCCCATGAGGTTGGACATCATGTACAGACATTACTAGGCACCTCGAAACAGCTCGATTCCCTTCGCCAGACGTTGAGTGAGAAGGAGTACAACAAATATCAGGTTCGTTTTGAGCTGCAGGCTGATTATTTGGCCGGTGTCTGGGCCAATCATGCTCAGGGTATGAATCTGCTGGAGGAAGGCGACTTAGAGGAAGCTCTGGCAGCTGCAAGCGCCGTCGGCGATGATACGATTCAGAAGCAGGCTCAGGGCTATGCAGTGCCGGATAGTTTCACTCACGGTACCTCAGAGCAGAGAAAGCGCTGGTTCTACAAAGGTTTTAACTCGGGTACGATTAAGGGCGGCGATACGTTTAACGCCTCCGAGTTGTAGATAGAAGAGGAAAGAGGAGAGCAGCCCATAGGTTATTCCGGTTCGCCGGGCGCTCTTTTTTACCCAATATCTTAACATTAAGATAATTAAATCAAAGGAATAGGGGAAGGTAAAAATGATAAGTGTAGGACTGTTATTAATGAGATTGGTGATTGGGCTTGCTTTTATAGGACATGGCGCACAAAAGCTATTTGGATGGTTCGGAGGTTACGGTCCGAAGGGTACGGGAGGCTGGATGGAGTCCATCGGAATCAAACCGGGTGTGACTATGGCGATTTTAGCAGGGATTATGGAGCTGGTGGGCGGATTTATGTTCGCGGCAGGACTGTTAACGCCTGTTGCAGCGGTGTTGATCGCTGCCACGATGCTGGGGGCAATCGTTAAGGTTCATGCTCCAAATGGTTTCTGGTCCACTTCGAACGGGATTGAGTTTCCGCTCACGGTTTTGGTATTTGCGGTAGGTGTGGCGCTTACGGGACCAGGTTCGATTTCTCTAGATGCATTGTTTTTTAACTAAGAAGGGAGTTTATAATAATGACACTTCAAACTGCAGGAATACATCATATTACAGCTTTTGTCGGAGACGCTCAGCGCAATGTTGATTTCTACGCCGGGATTCTGGGCCTACGGCTCGTGAAAAAAACGATTAATTTTGATGCTCCAGAGGTCTATCATTTATACTTTGGGAATGAGCAGGGTTCGCCGGGAACGATTATTACATTTTTCCCTTCGCCTGTAGGGCGTAGAGGCAGAATCGGCAGTGGTCAAGTTGGCGTAACGATCTACGCAGTGCCGGTCGGTGCTCTGCAATTCTGGGAACAACGCCTTGCTGAATACGGAATTTCGGTTACAAAAGGAAGTCGGATCTCTGAACCCTATTTATCTTTTGCTGATTACGACGGTCTGCGGATTGAACTGGTGGAACGTGAGGAAGGCCCGCTCAGTAAGTGGTCCTTTGGTGGGATTCCTACTAAATACGCGATCAAAGGTTTTGGCGGGGCTGTGCTATATAGCAGCAATCCGTTGCAAACAGCTGAGACACTTGTTCATACGCTGGGTATGGAACATATTGCTGACGGAGATGGATATACTCGCTATAGAACCAATGGGGAGCTAGGTAATATTATTGATTTGAAGACATCACCCGTTCCGCTCGGAGCGGGAGGTGCAGGGACAGTTCATCACATCGCGTGGCGGGCAAAGGATAATGCAGAGCAACTGGAATGGTCGCGCCATGTGCAGAGTCATGGGCATAGACCTACACCCGTTCAAGACCGTCAGTATTTTAATGCGATCTATTTCCGTGAAAGAGGAGGAATCCTGTTCGAAATCGCTACAGATCCTCCAGGGTTTGCCCGTGATGAAGCCCCGGATGCGTTGGGTGAAAAGTTGATGCTGCCGTCCTGGTTTGAGCCGCATCGCGCGGCCATCGAAGAAAACTTAACGCCTATTCAAGTAAGAGAAATTGAGGTGAAGCAGGGATGATTCATGTATTCCGTAAAGGTAAAGATATAACTAAACCTACGTTAGTGTTGTTTCATGGTACAGGTGGTAATGAGCAGGATTTGCTGCCGCTGGCTGAGATGTTATCCCCAGATTCATCGGTGCTAGGTATACGGGGCAATGTGCTGGAGAATGGCATGCCACGATTCTTCCGTCGGCTGGCTGAAGGAGTGTTCGATGAAGCGGACTTAGTTTTCCGTACCCATGAGATTAAGCAATTTCTGGATGAAGCGGCAGAGAAATACGGGTTTGATGCCAACAATCTGGTAGCGGTTGGTTACTCTAACGGTGCAAACATTGCTGGTAGCCTTCTGTTTCATTATAAGGACATTTTCCGCGCGGCAGTGCTGTTGCATCCGATGGTGCCATTACGCAATGTGGAGCTTCCTTCTCTTGAAGGGGTGTCTATCTTTATTGGGGCAGGTACGAATGATCCGCTAATAACATCTACGGAAACTCAGGAGCTAGAGGGGATTCTGCAGAAAGCAGGCGCTGAGGTTACAACCCATTGGGGCAACCAAGGTCACCGCTTGAGTATGGCGGAAGCCGAAGCCGCCAAAGATTGGCTACAGGGGTTTAGTACATCTCAAAATGCATAAAACAATTAGGATAACCGCCTTTTGGCGGTTATTTTTAAGTTATTAGCCCCGAATGAGGCCTTATAAAAGGATTGATCATTTGAGTTCCTTTACGTTAGTATGAAGAATACAAAAAAAGGCCCCCGGGTTGCTTTAGAAAGGTTGACGTAAGGATCATGATTGGAATGCAAAATGCTAATAAACTTGCTGCAGATGGACCCTCAAGGAAGCAGAGATTGCAACTTGCTGTTATTCTGGGCTCCATTACAACCATTGGGCCGTTATCGATTGATATGTATTTGCCGGCGCTGCCTACACTTGTCGACGATTTCGGTACGACGGCTGCTTTGGTGCAGCTAAGTCTCACCTTCTTTTTATTGGGACTGGCCTCAGGTCAGTTAGTAGCTGGACCACTGAGTGATGTATATGGACGTCGCCGTCCACTGCTTATAGGGATGTTCATCTATGCCGTTTCCTCAGTGCTATGTGCTTTTAGTCCTTCGATTGGACTTTTAATTGTTTTGCGGTTTATTCAAGGTCTTGCTGGTTCAGTGGGTGTAGTTGTCTCTAGGGCGGCTGTGCGTGATCTGTACAGTGGCTCTGAACTAACGAAATTTTTCTCTTTATTGATGATTGTTAATGGTCTGGGTCCGATTTTGGCTCCAGTCATTGGAGGCCAGCTCTTAAGAGTGACTACATGGCAGGGGATATTCCTCGTATTATTTGCTGCCGGAATTATCTTCTGCTTGACGATTCTCCTGCGCTTGCCTGAGACATTGCCGAAGGAGCGGCGCTCCAAGAGTGGGTTGAAGGGTACTCTGCTTACCTTTAAGGTGTTACTTGGCAACCGCAAGTTTATGGGTTATGCCTTGTCCCAAGGTTTTGTTACAGCGTCTATGTTCGCTTATATCTCAGGGTCATCTTTTGTTTTGCAAAATATTTTTGCAGTTACTCCGCAGGTATACAGTTTGATCTTTGCTGTGAACGGGATTGGGATTATTATTACAGGTCAAATCGCCGGCAGACTAGCTGGTAAGGTGAGTGAGACGAAGCTACTGCTTAGCGGGTTGCTGCTCTGTACAACGGGGGGCGTCTTGCTGCTGCTTACGATCCTGGTAGGGGGAGGGCTGATCCCTATTCTAATCTGTCTGTTCGCCGTTGTCTCCAGTGTGGGGATTGTCGGAGCGACCAGCTTCTCACTTGCGATGCAGGACCAAGGAGAGGCCGCAGGCAGTGCTTCGGCTTTAATCGGACTGTTACCGTTGCTGCTTGGTAGCTGTGTAGCACCGCTTGTGGGTCTTGGGGGCGTAGACTCAGCCCTTCCGATGGCAATTGTGATTGCCTGTACGGGTGTTCTCTCTATTCTGTCTTATTTTCTGTTGGTCAGACGGGTGAATTCCAATTCCTAACAGTTTATCCTTATAACCTTGAAAGAGAGCAATACTTTCAGCAAACTTTCAGCGGGTTTTAACGTTCCTTATCTGCAAAAGGATTATATTGGAGGTAAGGAAGGGAGGGATGATTATGAGTATATCCGCAGTCTCAGGTTCTACATCGTATACTACCTCAACGTCTAGTACTACAGATACCAGCGCGCTCGAGAAACAAAAAGCGAAGCTGGAAGCCGAATTGGACAAGATTGATGCCAGCTCGGATGACGCGAAGACTAAAGAAACGAAAACGAAACAAATTGAGCAGCAGATCAAGCAGATCGAGGCACAGATTTCCCAGAAGTCGCAGAGCAGTGCTTCCGCAGCAAGCAGTAGTGCAGAAGCACCTGCCAAACCTGCAAACAACGCGCTTGCTGCGGCGAGCCCGCAAGAGATCGCTACCGCAACAACGAATAGCCAAGGCAGATTTGATATTCGTGTGTAAACCATACTAAGTCGTGTTACATAACAAAAAGGGCATCCTTTGCCGTGAGGGATGTCCTTTTTGTTATGTATTTTTAAGTTTAGACTACAATTTAAATGTTCTTTTATCACATTGTTGGCCAATACTAGAAAGATACCCTAAAATAAAGTTCCGTCATATTGATCTGTCCGGCTTCGTAATATATTAACTATGCTTATCCTCATTTCCCAAAAAATTTTTAACTGTTGCAGGGGTTAGGGATTTGCTGGCAGTCTAATAGAGTAGGTGTTGATTATCACGGGTCTTCTATTCCAAGAATTGCTATAATGGACTAGTTGTAAAAATTGTCTAGCACAACGTGTGTCAGCGGTAAAGGCAGGTGGGCTCATGCATTCAAAGCAACAGACATTAGAAAGATTCAAAATTGTAAGACTGATCTTATCTATCTATCGGATCCGGGCGGTCAGAGCCCTTTTTCCAGTGGCTATCATAGCGTTCGTATACTGGGAGGGACAACATGAGCTGAAGCAGGTTCATTTAGGACTTATAATGCGTGAACTAAGGCGAGTACCTACGTCTGCTATTTTGCAAATGATTGGTTTTGCACTTCTTTCCGTAGCTGTTATGAGTGCTTATGATTATTTGATTCGGGCACATTTTCGTTTAAAAGTAGGGCTGTGGAGTACCTTTCGGTATGCATGGATTGCTAATACATTTAATAATTTGATTGGGTTTGCAGGACTGGCTGGAGTTGGTTTAAGGACGCTGCTGTATAAAAAAAGCGGAGTGCCGACCTCCGTGCTAACACCCGCCATTGTATTTCTGTCGCCGCTTATGATTACCGGGTTATCACTACTTTCATGGGCGAATATCTTTGGTTTACTCCCGGCAACGGCTTTGCTGGAAGAACATCGCTGGCTGGTATTTGCAGTATGGGGTATGGCGCTTTATTTGCCGGTTTTTGTGTTTGTGCAGCGCTCATCGCTTTATGCTAAATGGATTAACCGGGGAAAAGGCAGAACATCATGGCTTACAGTCGTTAACTCCGTCGGTGCTTCCTTTCTGGAATGGAGCTTTGCTGGCGTGACGTTTTGGACCATCAGCAGCCATCTCTTGGATGAGGTCCATTTTATAGCTATCTTTGGTATATTTACGATTGCTGCTATTGCCGGAATCTTGAGTATGGCACCCGGCGGTATCGGTGCATTTGACCTTATCGCCTTGCTCGGGCTGACACAGCTTGGCTACCAGACCGATAAGGCGATGGCGGTGCTTGTCATCTTTCGATTGTTTTATTATGTCATTCCTTGGTTGATTGGATTGGTGCTGGCTGCACTGGAAATTGGTCTGCAAGGAAAAAAGGATCAAGATCGTTCAGTTCCAGGGTTCGAACCCTCTCTTAACAAATGGCAGAAGATCTGGGGCTGGCCGGGTCAGTATACCTTTCTGAGCGATCTTGGGATGTGGGCTCTTGGCAAGCTGGTACTAGCTAGCGGGCTTATTCTCTTACTATCTGCAGCAGTACCCGGATTGCTGTATAGGTTGAAGATTACGGAGGAAATATTGCCGTTTCCGGTAATGCAGCTTTCTCATCATCTGTCTGTCCTTATTGGTTTTATGCTGATTTTATTGTCGCGGGGCATTACATTGCGGGTCCATAGTGCATATGTATGGACTAGCATACTTCTGTTTATTGGATCATTGTTTGCAGTCACTAAGGGTTTTGATTATGAAGAGGCGCTTTTGCTACTTATAGTAGCGCTTATTCTTTGGATATCCAGATCGCGGTTTTATCGGATTAGTGCGCCAATCAGCAGACAAAGCGCGATCCGGTGGTTTGCCCTCACTTCAGTAATTGCACTAAGCTACTATCTGATGGGCTGTTATGTACATCGTGGATTTCTGAAGCATCTGCCTCCGGGTGTACAGCCTGAATGGTTGCAGCGATATAGTCATGTTGCATTTACGGCAGTGGGAGGATTGGTCTTGTCTTGGGTACTGCTCATAATGTGGGTAAACCTCAGGCCCCATCATAAGGAGAACGAGCTGTTCGGGACCTTGGATGTAGCTAAGCTGAAACATTTTCTAGATGGAGTTCAAGGCAATACCTTAACTCATACTTTGTTTTTGGGTGATAAGGGCTTCTTCTGGGCTCAGAACGATAAAGTGCTGCTCGCTTTCGCCAGAGTTAGGGATAAACTCGTTGTGCTGGGTGATCCGCTGGGAGAGAGAAGCTTAATAAGTGAAGCCATCAGTGAATTTAGACAAGCTGCAGATCAGTATGGTCTGGTTGTAGTTTTCTATCAAGCTTCACCTGCTTTTTTATCGGTCTATCAGGAGCAGGGCTATCGCTTTTTTAAGCTGGGTGAAGAGGCAGTGATAAGCCTTGATAACTTTGCACTCAGTGATCTGAAGAATGGTGATCTGCAAAGGGTAAGCGATCGTTTTGAACGGGAAGGCATGATTGTTGAAATTACAGAAGCGCCGCATGCTGATAGTTTGCTGAGAGAACTGCGAACGATTTCGGACGAGTGCTTGAATGGCCGAGCGGAAAAGGGTTATTCGTTAGGGTGGTTTAAGGTCGAGTATCTGCAACGGGCTCCCATTGTGGTGCTGCGGAACACCAAAGGTACAATACTGGCATTTGCTTCTATTGCCCCAGGGTATGATCAAGGATTGACCCTGTCCGTAGATTTGTTGCGCCAGCGGAAGAATGTGCCAAACGGGACGGTAGATTATTTATTGGTTTGTATGCTGGAATGGGCGAAGTCCAAGGGGTATCGGCTTTTTAATCTAGGCAACACTCCTCTATCATCCAGTGGGGGTCAGGACCCCGGAGCTCTGAAGGAGGAGAAGCTGGCTCATCAAGTGTTTAATAGAGGTGGGCATGGGCATGGTTACGGTTTTGCCAGATTGCGTCGTTACAAGGAAAAGTTCAATCCAGAGTGGGAGCCGCGTTACTTAGCTTATCCAGCGTCCCTAACATTACCCGTCTTAACGCTGGATCTGGTGAGGCTTGTATCCCGCCATCCGGAGCATAAAACGAATAACTAAAAAAAGGTGCCCAACGCCAAATGGCGTTGGGCACCTTTTTAATCAGGTTTACTTCTTGTCAGCTTCTGCATCTGGCAAAGCCCAGACGGAGACGCTGCCGCCATTGACCGGGAAGGTCGCCCAACCATCTTTTTCAATGGTTATGGTGGCTTTATGGTTATGGGTGAAATCCACCCATGCTTCACCGGCGCGATGTTCTCCTACGAACATTCTCTTCTGGCCATTCTCACCATTACTGATCACAACCGCACAACCGGAGTGTTCAATATCCTCCACGCCGAGCCGTGTCCAGCCAATCGTGTTAGGATGATCGAAATAATCCTTCTGTTCACCATAAGCTTTGTGATAGCGGGTATACAGCAGAGGGTCAATCGCATCTTTTTTACCTGCTACAGGTGTTGGTCCTTCGATCCCATAATAATCCCCGTAAAAGACCACAGGATATCCATCCCGTCGCAGCAGGATAAGCGCGTAAGCACTTTGCTTGAACCAATCATCTACCCAGGATTCCAGGGCTTCGTGAGGCTGAGAATCATGATTGTCAACGAAGGTTACAGCATTGGTGGGATGGGTCTGCACCAGTGTGTCATCAAGAATTTTGGTCAAATCATAGTTTCTGCCCTCCAAAGAAGCTGAATGCAGCTTATAGTGAAGGGATACATCGAAGAGGTCAATTTTATAATCGACGGTATTCAGAAATTGTCGACAGGACTCTAAGTCGGAATTCCAGAATTCACCGACGATATAGAAATCCTTCTCGCATTTATTAAACATCTCTACCGCGAATTCTTTAACAAACTCATGGTTGATATGTTTGATGGCGTCCAAGCGGAAGCCGCTGCAGTGGAGGGTATCCACCAGCCATTTTCCCCATTGGATCATTTCTTTTTTGACTTCCGGATGGCTGTAATCAATATTAGCGAACATTAGATAATCATAGTTTCCGAACTCGTCGTCAACATTCTGATTCCACGCTTTATTCTCGCCTACTATACGGAATACGCCGGTTCGCTCTTCTTTGGCGTCAAAGTCAGTGCCGTTAAAATGATTGTGATTCCACTTAAAGGCAGAGTGTTCATTCCCGCGGCCAGGGAAGGTGAATTTTGTCCAGCCCTCAATCTCGAAAGGTTTCGAAATTTCTTTCATCCGATCATTGGGGTCGACCTCGATGACTTGGAATACTTCCTTTTCATCCGCGCCAGCCTTATGATTCATCACCAAATCAACGTAAACGGCGATGCCATTCTTTTGACATTCCGAAATTGCGTTGATCAGTGCTTGTTTGGTGCCATATTTGGTGCGTACCGTACCTTTTTGGTCATATTCGCCCAGATCGTATAGATCATACACGCCATAGCCTGTATCGTCAGCGGAGACGGCCTTTGTCACAGGAGGTACCCAAACAGAATCAATGCCTACGGCTTTTAGCGCGGGTGCAGTTTCTTTTAAGCGATCCCAGTGTTTCCCGTCCGCAGCAACATGCCATTCAAAAAACTGCATCATTGTATGGTTCCTCATTATTTCTTACGCCTCCATATCCCATCAAGCAAATTTTACTCTCAACACTCTGATTAGTTTTTCAGATAACTCTTATTAAACTTAAAAACAGACTATGAAAAATAAGGCCAGTTGTTGAATGCGCAGGAAGGGACATGATTGTCATTAAACAGGCTTGAAAAGAATGATTTCTGACCTTTGGGAGAGATGCACAGCGTTGCGTCCATTCCGTTTGGAGCTATACAGAGCATGGTCGGCTTCAGATAGCAGTTCTTCTAGAGTGACCTCTGGATTTAGGGCCTCCACAACTCCAAAGCTTGCGGTCACATTAATGGGCCCGATGACGGTATATAAGGTGCTTTGTTCAATATCCGCGCGGATAGTTTCGCAGAGCAATGCTGCTTGCTTCAGTGACGTCTCTGGCAGACAGATCACAAATTCCTCACCACCATAACGGCCAAAGAGATCTCCCTCCCGCAGATGTCTGCTGCACACCTGGACAATATGCTGTAGAGCTTGATCTCCATATTGATGCCCATAGCGGTCATTAATGCTCTTGAAGAAGTCCACATCCAGCAAAATCATAGATAATGAGCTTCGCAGGCTGGCAGCCCGGGCAAGCAATGCTTGACTCAGCTCCAAAAAATAGGAGCGGTTATAGATACCCGTTAGGCTGTCCATCGTAGCCAATTGACGCAGCTTCTCCTGAAGCAGTATTCGTTCAGTCACGTCAATCAGCATGATCATCTGTCCTGCTATGTGCCCTTCTTGTTTCTGTACCGGAGAGGAGCGGATTTGATAATAGCAGATCTCCTCTGCTTTGTTCCAAGCCACTTCCCGTTCTTCGCGCAACAGTGGCTCGGCATCCATCACATAGGACAAGGCATCTTTGCCTGCGTTAAGAAACAATTGTGCTAGCGGTTTGCCAATCGATGAGGAGTTGAGCCCCTCTATCATATCCGCGGCTGCACGATTGTAATCGACGAGCATGTCCGAGCGGTCGGTGACAAGCACTCCCTCCCGCATGCTCTCGAACAGATTCTCACGAGCAATAGGTGCAGCCGTTAACATGCCCCGGGATAAAATAGCCCAAATATATAGGGAGGAGGTTAGGCTCATAATGATCGGGACGGGATCCATTCCGTAAGGAGTCAAGCCTATCAGATACAAAAAAGCGCCGAGGGTTGGAAGGCTTAACCCGATTATTATTGTGATGATCTGCCTGCGGTATACCCTTTTCATCCGGTTCCACTGCCATATCATGAGGCAAATGGCTGCCAGCAGACAGCCGAAAGTAAAGCTGCCGTGAACGATATACCAAGGTCCCATCACAACATCAACGAGTGGGGTGGGCGTATTTTCCCGTAAATAAATGGATTTATAGAAGAGATGATGGTAATCATTGGTCCAGACCAGCAGCGTTGTAATGAATGGAATGATAAATAACGCCGCCCGTATGCCTTTTTTAAACAGCGTCTCCAGCCCAACGAAATGGATCACCATGATTAGACTAGCCGGCGCAATAAAGGGCATCCCCAGATATTCTAACTTAATCCAGAAGCTGATTTCCTCCAGAGTTTTCCCCGATAATTCTAATGCGAAACCGAAGGTGTAAATAGCAGAGGTAAAGGAGCTTATAACAAAAGCCCTGATTCCTAAGAAATCAGTTTTTTTATAATAGGCGAAAAGGGCTAGTAAGACACTCAGCACACCTGATATAGCAACAATTACAATATAATTCGAGATTATAGATCCCATGGGTCTATTGTCACCTACCGAGGAAAGATATGGATAAATATTACCACATATCTGCGGATATAAAAAAAATACTTCGGGTTTGTGGTCAAAAAAATGTCTCCTAGACAAAATGACGCAATTTAACAGGAGCTATTTTACTAATTGTCTAGTGAGAGTCCAGTGAGCAGCGTGTAACATGTTAGTTAATACTACATGCA
Organism: Paenibacillus sp. FSL H7-0943; assembly: GCF_037963265.1. Lineage (NCBI taxonomy): Bacteria > Bacillati > Bacillota > Bacilli > Caryophanales > Paenibacillaceae > Paenibacillus > Paenibacillus sp. FSL H7-0943. The sequence continues at coordinate 6,599,389 of NZ_CP150148.1, read as the reverse complement.
ACAGAATTTTTCTTTATTTTATCTAAATAGCGTCAGTTTATATAACATTATAAACATGGCTTATTTTGAAAAGGGGGGCTGAGGATGTCATCACTAGCGACAAATATTCCTGAGATTCAGCTGGAGAATGTTGAAATGCGTTATCGGACAGAAGCTGCGGAAGTGCTTGCCCTGCATCAGGTGAGTCTTGATATTGCAAAAGGGGAGTTCGTCTCCCTGCTCGGACCTTCCGGATGTGGCAAAACGACGCTGCTTAGACTGATGGCCGATCTCATAGCACCAACAGGCGGGAACATTGTGGTAGCTGGGAAAAGTGCCAGAGAAGCCAGGCTGGCGCAAAAATATGGCATTGTTTTTCAAAGTCCAGTGTTATACGACTGGCGAAAAGTGAAGCATAACATCACATTGCCACTGGAGCTGATGGGGGTAAAGAAGTCATTCCGTGAGGAAAAGGCGATGGAGCTTCTTGATCTGGTGGGGCTGCAGAGCTTTGCGGATAAATATCCGTGGCAGCTCAGCGGCGGGATGCAGCAGCGTGTAGCGATTGCCAGAGCACTATCGATGGAGCCGGAAATTCTGCTCATGGATGAGCCGTTCTCTGCACTGGATGAATTTACGCGTGAGCGATTGAATGAAGAGTTATTGTCTGTCTGGAGTAAAGTGCAGAACACGATTGTTTTTGTAACTCATAGTATTCCTGAATCTATATTCCTCTCTGACCGGGTGTTTGTTCTTTCCCCGCATCCAGGTCGCTTGTCCGCTGTGGTCGAAATTCCTCTGCCACGTCCGCGAACGGCGGAAATGAGAAATAGCCCAGAGTTTTTCGAACTGATCGCACGTATTCGCGACAGCTTCGAAGGGGTGTAGTGATGAAAGGGGGCAGTATCTTTGTGCGAGGCCGTCTGCTGCCGTTGTTCGTCTGGATTTTTGGCCTGCTGCTAGTCTGGGAAGGGACTTCCTGGATGCTGCTCCATGTGGTGGAGACGCCGTTAGCACAGTCCAAGCTGCCATATGTTCATGAGGTGTTAGCTACCTTATGGCAGTATGGAGGCACGCTCTTGAAGGAAGGGGCTGCGACCTTCGGTAATGCTGGTGTTGGCTTCCTGATTGGAGCGGTAGCTGGTGCCTCATTGGCGGTGCTGATGAGTTTGTCGAAGACAATAGAGCAATTAACTTTTCCTTATGCTATTGCCTCGCAGATGATTCCGATTCTGGGGTTGGCACCCATCATCTACGGGATTGTGCGCGATGAGCAGACCTCGCGGATTATTATTTCGGGGTATATCACCTTTTTCCCCGTGGCTCTGAACATGCTGCGCGGCTTGCGGAGTGTAGATCCATCAGCGCTCGAATTGATGCATTCTTACGCGGCGAAACCTTGGGCGGTCTATTGGAAACTCAGATTCCCGGCGGCTTTGCCGGGTTTGTTCGGTGGGCTTAAGATAGCTGCCCCACTTGCTGTGACTGGAGCTATTCTGGTGGAGCTTATGGGTGCCCAGCATGGCATTGGTGTAATTATGCTGCGCAATCTCTATTATGGAAGCTCTCACACCTATATGTTCTGGTCTACGGTGATTGTGGGTGCCTTGCTGGGAATCGTAAGCTACTGGTTAATCAGTCTGATAGAACGCCTGGTAACGCCTTGGCAGCCTGAATATCGTCCGAAAGGAGGCAGCCGCTAATGGAAACTAACTCCGTTCGGGAGACCACGTTTATAGGCTCTACTGGTAAAGAAATGGCTCAGCCGGCGCTAACGGCTACACCAAAGAATGCTGTAGCCGTTCCGAAACCTGCGGAAGCTACGGCGAGTCGCGGCGGCTCACGAATGCTGAAGAGGATATTTAGCGCAGGGGTGCTGCTGCCTGTACTGGCAGGTCTGTTATTTCTTGCACTATGGGAATTTCAATTTTTTCATAAGATCTTTGATCTGAAAAAATATCAACTCCCGCTGCCTACAGCCATCGCCGAAACCATGCGAGATAATTTCAGCTTGTTGCTGTCCTATACCGGATACACTCTTGCTGAAGCTGTGCTGGGAATGTTGGCTGGTTCTGCTATCGGCTTCCTGATCGCTTTAGTCGCGACAGCTTGGCCGCGCTGGGGGAGTGGAAGCTTGACGCTGGTTGCCGCCCTAAATGCTGTGCCTATCGTCGCCCTCGCGCCCATCATGAATCTGTGGTTTGGAGATGGGATAGGCTCACGAATTGCCATAGTAACCGCAACTACAATGGCAGCGATGGCGATCAACGCCTATAAAGGTATGGCGGCGATTGATCCATTGGCGCTGGATCTGATGCATTCTTATGCGGCGGGTAAACCGGCGGTATTCCGTTATCTGCGGATTCAGAGCAGTCTGCCCTATGTATTTACAGCACTCAAGATTAATGCTACTGCCAGTATGATTGGTGCCATTGTTGGGGAATTCTTTTTCTCCTCAAAAGGGCTTGGATATCTGCTCTCCAATTCCATTAAAGTTGCCAAAATGCCACTGGGTTGGTCCTGTATTGTGTTGGCTGCGATTGCAGGCGTGCTCTTCTATTTAGTGGTTGAGCGGCTGGAGAAAGTATTCATTAAGTGGCATCCTTCGCAGCGTACTTAATCTTACCCTCATTACATCCGGCCATAGTGGGAATGGAAAAGAGAAACCGCCCACGGCTGTATGCATAAACGCACCACGATGATTGTCCATACTGTGCTTGTTACAAACTTAAATTACGATAGGGGGAGTTCGATTGATGAACGGGAAAAAACGCAAATTTCGTGGTGGTTTGTTGGCAATCGTGATGATGTTGAGTGTTTCTTTAATGGCGGGTTGCGGTGGCAACAATAATAACTCGGCAGCTGAAGCTACGACTGCCCCTGAAGCTTCAGCAGCTCCTGAAGCAAGTGCTGCTACTGAACCGGCTGCTGATCCAGTTACAGTGAAGCTACAGCTGAAATGGGTGCCGCAGGCGCAATTCGCTGGGTATTTTGTGGCGCAGGATAAAGGATATTACAAGGAAGAAGGCTTGGATGTAGAAATTCTGCCAGGTGGGCCTGATATCGTTCCGGAACAGCAAGTGGCAGGTGGCTCCGCAGATATCGGTGTGGGTTGGGTAGCCAGCTTGCTGCCGAGTCTTGAAGAGGGAATGCCGCTGGTGCAGATCGCGCAAATCTATCAAAAGAGCGGATTGGTCCTGGTCTCCAAAAAAACTGCTGGCATTAATTCAGCCGCTGATCTTAAGGGTAAAAAAGTCGGCAACTGGATGGGTGGCAACGAATTTGAACTATTAGCGTTATTCGATAAATATAAGTTCGATCCGAATAAGGATCTAAGCTTTACGAAGCAAGGGTTCACGATGGATCAGTTCTTGGGCGATCAGATCGATGCGGCCTCAGCGATGACTTATAACGAGTACCAAGTGGTGTTGGAGTCAGGCATTAAGGCTGAGGATCTGAATGTCATTGACATGAATACAGAAGGCGTTGCAATGCTTGAGGATAACTTGTTCGCGAATAAGGAATGGCTTGCGGAGAACAAAGAGACTGCGGCAAAGTTTGTGCGTGCCTCCCTGAAGGGCTGGAAAGATGCAATTGCTGATCCTGCAGCTGCCGTGGACAGTGTGATGAAACAAGCGGAAGACGGCAGTACGACGAAGGAACATCAGCTGACAATGATGACTGAGGTTGCCAAGCTGATTCTGCCTGAAGGCTTTGACAGTGCCAAGATGGGATATACCGATGCGGCGGCGTTCCAGCAAACCGCTGATATTTCGCTTAAATTTGGTGTCATTAAAGAACCGGTTAAGGTAGATGAGGCTTATACGAACGAAATCGTAGAAATGGCGGCAAAATAACTAACTGAGCTTAATGTTATAGTGGATGGCCGCCTGATCTGGCGGTCATCTATTATAATCAGCAGTCCATCAGTGCAACTGAAACAGAGAAAGGGGTGCGAGCTATGTCTCTCCTAGTAACGCAGGCTGAAAGAGTTAAGAATTATGTGAATGGAGCTTGGGTAGAATCGTCGTCCGGGCGAGATGAAGAGGTTTATAATCCGGCGACGGGTGAAGTGATTGCTTATGTGCCCATTTCTAGTAAGGAAGAGCTGGGTGCGGCGGTAGAAGCGGCTGCGGCGGCATTTCAAGCGTGGAAAAGGGTCGCTGTGCCGCGTCGTGCCCGCTATTTTTTTCAATATCAACAGCTGCTGGTAAAGCATTGGCATGAGCTGGCCGAGCTGATTACGCTGGAGAATGGCAAAAGTCTGGAAGAGGCGCAAGGTGAGGTGCAGCGTGGAATTGAGTGTGTGGAATTTGCCGCAGGCATCCCCACGTTGATGATGGGCAGCCAGCTTCCGGACATTGCTACCGGAATTGAATCCGGGATGTACCGTTATCCATTGGGGGTTATCGGGGGGATTGCCCCGTTTAATTTTCCGATGATGGTTCCTTGTTGGATGTTTCCGCTTGCCATCGCTTGTGGAAATACCTTTGTGCTGAAGCCTTCTGAACGGACGCCGCTGCTGGTTAATCGATTGGCAGAGTTATTTGCCGAAGCGGGCTTTCCTCCAGGTGTACTGAATGTGATACATGGGGCGCACGAGGTTGTGAATGGGATGCTGGAGCATGATGAAGTGAAGGCGATTTCGTTCGTCGGTTCGCAGCCGGTTGCGGAATATGTATATAAGACAGGGACAGCGCAGGGAAAACGGGTGCAGGCGCTAGCTGGAGCCAAGAATCACTCGATTGTGCTGCCTGATGCGGAGCTGGACAATGCGGTCAAAAATATCATTGCGGCTTCCTTTGGCTCGGCAGGTGAGCGGTGTATGGCTTGCTCGGTCGTAGTGGTTCATGAGGATATCGCTGACGAGCTAGTGAACCGTCTGGCTGCGGCTGCGGATGAGCTTAAAATTGGTAATGGCGCGGATGATGGGGTGTTTTTGGGTCCGGTAATTCGTCAGTCGAATAAGGAGCGGACTCTTTATTACATTGAGACTGGTGAAGCTGAGGCAGCCAAGCTTGTGAGAGATGGGCGGAAGGATGCGGCTACGGGGGGTGCGGGTTATTTTATCGGGCCGACGATATTTGATCATGTACAGCCGGGAATGACCCTCTGGAAGGATGAAATTTTTGCGCCGGTATTGTCTGTGATTCGTGTGAAAAGTCTGAGTGAAGCGATTGCGGTAACGAATCAGTCCCCATTCGCGAATGGGGCGTGCATTTATACAGATAGCGCAAAGGCGATCCGTGAATTTCGGGAAGAAATTGATGCAGGGATGTTGGGTGTGAATCTGGGTGTGCCTGCCCCCATGGCATTTTTCCCCTTCTCGGGTTATAAGAAATCGTTCTATGGAGACCTGCATGCCAATGGCCGTGATGGGGTGGAGTTCTATACGCGTAAAAAGATGATCACTGCCCGTTATTAGAGAAAATGAGCTGCTGAGAGGAGAAAATGTTATGCAGATTCTGGGGAACGATAGTGAGCTTGCGGTGAAGAAGGATCAGGAATATTTATGGCACAACATTACACCTTATAGTGAAAAGAACCCGCCTATGATTGCCGCCTCGGCAAGTGGGTCGTGGATTACAGATATACAGGGCAATCGATTTTTGGACGGGATGTCTGGCCTGTGGTGTGTAAATGTGGGATACGGGCGCAAGGAGCTGGCGGAAGCTGCTTACAATCAATTGCTGACCCTGCCATATTTTCCTCTGACACAAAGTCATCTCCCGGCGATTGCGCTGGCGGAGAAGCTGAATGAGTGGCTCGGAGACGATTATGTGATCTTTTTTTCCAATAGTGGATCGGAAGCCAATGAGGCTGCTTTCAAAATGGCCCGCCAGTACCAGCAGCAAATCGGCCAGCATTATCGCCATAAATTCATTGCCCGTTATCGTGGGTACCATGGCAGTTCACTTGGGGCATTATCTGCAACGGGCCAGGCCCAGCGCAAATATAAATATGAACCGTTGGCGGGCGGTTTTCTGCATGTAGCTCCCCCGGACAGCTATCGCCGCCCGGCTGGGATGACTGTGGAAGAATTCAATCTCCAGTGTGCACAGTCCATAGAGGATATGATCATCTGGGAAGGCGTGGAGACGGTAGCTGCGGTGATTATGGAGCCTGTAATTACGGGTGGTGGCGTCATTGTACCGCATCAGGTTTATTTGGATCGGGTGCAGGAAATCTGCCGTAAGCACGGTGTGTTGCTCATTATGGATGAGGTGATTTGTGGATTCGGACGTTCTGGACGTAAGCTTGGTCATCACAACTTTAATGTGAAGCCTGACATCGTAACGATGGCTAAGGGACTGACTAGCGCTTATCTTCCTCTATCTGCCACTGCTGTTCGTAAGGATATCTATGAGGTATTTAAGGACAATAGCGATGACTATGGGCATTTTCGCCATGTGAATACTTTTGGTGGTAACCCTGCTTCCTGTGCGCTGGCGCTGCGTAATCTGGAGATTATCGAGCAGGAGAAGCTGGTGGAACGTGCGGATCTTTTAGGTAAAAGAATAAATACAGAATTTACTGAGCTGCTTGATCACAAGCTTGTAGGTGATGTCCGCAGCTTTGGTTTGGTGACAGGGATTGAGCTGGTTGAAGACAAGGTCAGTAAGAAACCGGTTGATCTGAATATTGTGAAGGGGATTATTGCCGAATGTAAGTCCAAGGGGCTTATCATCGGTAAAAATGGCGATACCGTAGCTGGGTTCAACAACGTGCTTACCTTCGCCCCGCCGTTATCCTCCACGGATGAAGATATAGAATTTATTATCGATACCTTTAAATCTGTGCTGAACGGGGGCTAGGTAAAGTGATTTTGTCTGGATATAGAAATTGGTAAGCGCGCAGGGCGACTTGAATGGAGATCCGATTCTCTGGCTGCATGAAGTCTTCACCCAGTAGCTCTGTTATTTTGTCCAGGCGATAATAAAGGGACTGTCTGACAATGAATAGGTTTCGAGCGGCAATTTGTTTGGAACCATCATGATCCAGATAAACACGAAGGGTAAGCAGCAGCTCGCTGCCTTTGGTTTGGTCGTGGTCGATTAGCGGGCCGAGATAACTGCGAATGAAGTTCTGCAACGTTTTTCCGTCATTTAAGCTCAACAGCAGCTGGAATACACCCAGCTCTTCATAGAAGAGTAGTGACTTCTGGTAACAGGAGTATAACGACAATGCCTGTAGGGCTTCCTGATAACCGGAATAGGCTCGTTTTAGGCGCTTATGCGATTTGCTGACTCCAATGACGAGCTGCAAATCCTTGAGCTTCTCATCGGAGCGGATGTTCTGCAGGGCTTCAAGTGCTTGTTGAAGTCGCATTTTTCCAGGCATTTTCGATTGGATGTCAAGGGCGATGACGGTGAGGCGATTGTTCTTAAGGGTGATCAGTGGACGTAAAGAATATTTCTCAAAGATGGAACGCAGGATGAGCGAAAGGTGGAAGGTGATGGACTCCCATTCGTTCTCTGAGCTGTTCCATTTTACATCTCTGGGGTTCTTGATCTCTATAAGGCATACACGGTAAGGGAGCTCGTTGACTACGTTGAAATTAGAGCCGATCAGGCCCTTTAAGCGGTTATCATCTTCGATGCGGCCATTGATCAGCTCGTCGACCCATAGATTTTCTGAAAAAAGCTTACGCTCCTCCATATACCGCGTCCGCAGCAGCTCTTGTGCAATGGACAAAGAGGCGGAATCCAACAGCAGACAGTCGAACTCCTGTGGTTTGTGATTGCATACCATCAGAATGTAAGCCCAGGTCTGATCCAGCGCACCTACAGGCTTGAGCGCGATGGTCTTCTGTCCATATTCCCGGATATAGGGGGCGGCGTCAGGTTGAATTCCTTCCAGCTCGTCGCCGAAGGCGGTGAAAAAATTCAGCAATGGAGCCTGCTCTTCCGGCGGAAGTGCCGGAAAAAATAAGGGTTTGCCTTGCAGCTGCATATAGACAATTTGTGTGCGGGTACTTTTGCACAATAATTGCAGCACTTTCAGCGTTCCTTGTGAAGTTAAGGTCAGGCGGTGGAATTCACGTGAGATTTTTTCAAGTTCTTGGAGCATCCGGTGATGCCGGTTGATGATAATCGAGTGAAGATCCAACGTGATATCTACGAAACGAACCGTGCGGGTGAAAATGATTAGCGGAAAGTCATGCCTGTCGGCTAAGTCGATCATCTCTTGCGGGATGGTACTGAAATACGTACCTAACTCAATACATAGGCAAGCTGCATTTTTGTCGATCAGGTTCTGCATAAACTCCAAGGAGGAAGGGAGATCGACACTTGCACCAATCCCCGTAGTCAAAATCATTTCTTCGCCATGAATCAGAGTCTCGAAGTTGGCACTTTCCAGTACATGCACCCAGCGAATGGCACGGCTTAGGCCGCTTTTCCCGCCGATCACCTCGGCTTCTGCGAATAGTGGTCTTTTTAAAGCGTCACGAATGGTTAATACAAGCTCCCAATCCATAGGTACTCCCCCTCGATCTTCTGCGCTCTGGCCTTCGGCTAACGCCTTGTTATTCTCAGCCTATTCTCACACGTAAAAAATACAGTTTTGAAATTAGACAAAGTGTCTAATGCAACGAAAATTCGAAATGACTATAGTTTGATTAACGAATGTCAGTATATATAACCTAATCAGGAAGAACGTTGAGAGATAATTTCTGTTAATGCTTATATTACTATAATAAATTAAAGATGTAAGCAAAATATTCAGACAAAACTTGAAATAATGTTATATTATATAACACAAATATGAAAAATTACCCATAAGGAGGGACTAGTGATGGAGCATTCATCTCCGTTAACAGCATTTACACCTGATATGTTCATGCGCAATTTCGCCGAGGCTGAGCCGCCTCTGACCCATAAAGGTGCCCTGGATGAGTCTAATCGCTGTCTATATTGCTACGATGCCCCATGTATAAAAGCATGTCCGACCAGCATTAATATTCCCTCCTTTATCAAACGGATCGCTACTGACAATTTGAAAGGCTCGGCACAGACGATTATGGATTCCAATCCTGTGGGTGCCAGTTGTGCTCGTGTTTGTCCTACAGATGAGCTGTGTGAAGGAGCCTGTGTGTTAAATGATGCCTCGGCGCCGATCCAAATCGGACTGCTGCAGCGTTATGCGACAGATTGGGCGATGAACAGCGGAGTTCAATTATTTAAGGCTGGCACCCCTAATGGGAAAAAGGTAGCCGTAATTGGTGGTGGTCCTGCGGGATTGTCTGCGGCTAGGGAGCTCGCCCGTGAAGGTTTTGCTGTTGTGATCTACGAAGCAAAGGCGTTAGCGGGTGGGCTGGATACACATGGGATTGTATCGTTTCGGCTCCCGCAGTCTGTATCTCTTTGGGAAGTAGAGCAGGTAGAGAAGCTGGGTGTGGAAATACGTACAGGTGTAAAAGTCGGAGTGGATGTTTCTGTAGATGAGCTGAAGTCGAATTATGATGCTATCGTTTTGGCAGCGGGTATGGGATATGTGCCTCCAATAGGGATTGAAGGTGAAAAAATGGCTGGAGTTTATGACGCTATTGCGCTTGTAGAATCTACTAAGACGGGCATTCCTCTGCTAGAGCTGATGGGTCAGCGGGTCGCTGTCATTGGGGCAGGGAATACGGCTATTGATGCAGCGACTTGCTCAGTGCGGCTGGGAGCCACCAATGTGAAAATGGTCTACCGCCGGACCCGCGAAGAGATGACGGCATATGACTTTGAATATGAATTCGCGAAGCAGGAAGGTGTGGAGTTCAGCTGGCTTACCTTACCGAAACGTATCGTGGGTGACGAGCTTGGGAATGTAACCGCACTGGAATGTGTGCAGATGAAGCTGACGGAGGAGCTGGGCAAAGATGGGCGTCCAATACCTATGCCGATCGAGGGTTCTGAGTTCTTGATTCCTGTAGATGCGGTTGTAATAGCTATTGGTCAAAAGCGTCGTCTGGATCTAATAGATTCCTTAGGTCTTATGCATGACCGTGGGGTTGTTAAGGTGGATGAGGTCACCTGCCAAACCTCCGATCCGCAGATTTATGCCGCTGGGGACATTATTTTTGGTTCAGGTAAGGGTGAGGCCATGGTTGTGTCAGCGGCACAGCAGGGAAAAGATGCAGCCCATGCGATTGTTAAACAATTCTCAGGCCAGCAGGAGGTCGTTGTTAGATCAGCGGGCTGAGCGTAGAAATCAAATTGGATTTTACATGACAGGGAGGGAACATCATGGCAGATTTAAGTATTAATCTCGCAGGAATCAAATCACCGAATCCGTTCTGGCTGGCCTCCGCGCCGCCTACGAATACAGGTTATCAAGTGCAGCGGGCCTTTGAAGCAGGTTGGGGCGGTGCGGTGTGGAAGACGCTCGGCGATCCGATCATTAATACCTCATCGCGTTTTGCGGCAGTAAATTTCAATGGGCAACGGGTTGCGGGCTTTAACAATATTGAACTGATCACCGACCGTCCGCTTGAAGTTAATCTGAAGGAAATCTATGAAACGAAAAAAAGATTCCCTAATCATGCGATTATAGCCTCCCTGATGGTAGAACCAACGCAGCATAAATGGCATGAGATTGTTAAGCGGGTAGAGGATGTGGGTGTAGACGGCCTGGAACTTAATTTTGGCTGTCCGCACGGGATGGCTGAGCGTGGAATGGGCGCTGCTTCGGGGCAGCAGCCTGATCTGGTGCAGGCACAGACCACCTGGGTAAAAGAAGTTGCAACGACCCCGGTGATTGTGAAGCTGACGCCTAATATTACGGATATCACCGTCGTTGCCCGCCATGCGGTTAAGGGTGGAGCAGACGCGATTAGTATGATCAACACGATCAACAGTCTTGCTGGTGTAGATATTCATAGCTGGAACACAATTCCGAATGTTGGGGGTCAGGGTGCACATGGCGGTTACTGCGGGCCGGCTGTGAAACCAATTGCGCTTAGTATGGTGGCCGAGTGTGCCCGTGACCGGGGAGTAGGCATTCCTATCTCCGGTATTGGAGGGATTTCCACCTGGCAGGATGTTGTTGAATTCATGCTGATGGGTGCTACGGGCATTCAAGTATGTACAGCGGTCATGCATCATGGCTTCCGGATTGTGGAGGAAATGATCGATGGCCTGAACAACTATTTGGATGACAAAGGTTTGGCTTCTGTAACAGAGTTAATCGGTAAATCGGTATCCCGGTACTCGAACTGGGGTGATCTGGATCTCAACTATAAGGTTGTTGCCCGTATTAATGAGAACAACTGCATCAACTGTAATAAATGCCATATTGCCTGCGAAGATGCTTCACATCAGTGTATTGATATGTTAACTAATGCAGATGGGAAAGCTATTCTACAGGTCCGCGAGGAAGATTGTGTAGGTTGTAATCTTTGTTCTATTGTCTGTCCAGCAGACGGCGCGATCGATATGGTTCCAGTGGATACCGGGGCAGCTCCACTGACCTGGAATCAGCGGCAGAAAGTGATCGGCAGTTTGAATGGCACCTATTCGGAAGTGGAGGTGGTTTAAGGATGAAAAAGATTATTAAAAATGGCATCATCGTTACCGCAGCAGATACTTATACAGGCGATGTGGCGATTGAAAACGGGGTTATTACGGAGATTGGCCTTCATTTGGATGTCCCTGGTGCGGAAATTATAGATGCCTCGGGGTGTTATGTTTTTCCTGGAGGCATTGATCCTCATACCCATCTGGATATGCCTTTTGGCGGCACGGTTACAGCTGATGATTTTGAGACGGGAACTATTGCGGCTGCATATGGCGGAACGACCACAGTCATTGATTTTTGCTTAACCACCAAAGGACAACCGCTACAGCAAGCCGTAGATACATGGCATCATAAGTCGCAGGATAAAGCGGTGATTGATTACAGCTTCCACCTTATGGTCTCAGAATTAAACGATAAAGTACTGGGTGAGCTTCCGGAGATAATTGAGAATGAAGGCATTACCTCGCTCAAAGTATTTATGGCTTATAAGAATACTTTTCAGGCGGATGATGGCACTCTTTTTAAGACCCTTCAAGCTGCGAAAAAAGAAGGTGCACTCGTTATGGTGCATGCGGAGAATGGAGATGTCATTGAATATCTTGTTGAGCAGGCCTTAGCCGCAGGCAACACTGATCCGATCTTTCATGCGCTGACCCGCCCGCCGGAGCTGGAGGGTGAAGCTACGGGACGCGCAGCTTATTTAACCGAACTGACAGATTCTCAGCTGTATGTTGTACACGTGACCTGTGCGGAAGCCGCTTGGAAGATTGCTGAAGCGCGTAAAAAGGGACTGCGCGTCTACGGCGAGACTTGTCCACAGTATTTAGTGCTGGATCAGACGGCACTGGAAAAGCCTAATTTCGAAGGTGCTAAATACGTGTGGTCTCCGCCCCTGCGTGAGCAGTGGAATCAGGATGTTTTGTGGGATGCGTTATGGAGCGGCAGCTTGCAGACGATTGGCTCTGACCAGTGCTCGTTTGATTTCAAAGGACAAAAGGATCTGGGGCTAGGCGATTTCTCCAAAATCCCGAACGGTGGGCCGACCATTGAGGACCGGTTTACAATTCTATATTCGGAAGGTGTGCAGAAAGGCCGGATCTCATTGAACAAATTCGTAGACATTATTGCTACCTCTAGCGCCAAGCTGTTTGGCTTGTATCCGCAAAAAGGCACGGTCGCAGTAGGTAGTGACGCTGACCTGGTCATTTTTGATCCTTCTGTAGAAAGAACCCTTTCTGCGGACACGCACCATATGAACGTAGATTATAGTGCGTTTGAGGGTTTTGAAGTGAAGGGAGAGCCTGTTTCTGTTCTCAGTCGAGGCGAATTTGTTATTCGTGACAAACAATTTGTCGGCAAAGCAGGTTCGGGAAAATATTTGAAACGCAAACGTTTTGCAGCGGAGGCTCCTCTTCCTTCTAAGGCAGAAATCAGCGGAGGTGTTGTCTAGTGTCTGCTTTTGCGGAATATGCCAAAGAACAGCAGGAGATTGATGGGCTGCTTTTTAAAGGATATACGATTGCCAGCATCCAAGAGGATTTGGACGGTGCCCGAATAAAGTTTGTCAGAGGGGAGCCGGCTAAAAGCTCGGTAGAGCTGTTACTGCTGACAGCGGATGCCCGTAAGTACGTGACAACCCTTGTGGTTACGGGGCTGAGGGCGGAAGGTGAGCAGGCGGGTTGTTACAGTGGAGAGGTTTGAGGGAAATGGAATTGAAAGCTGAGTAGTGAGCCTGCGCAGGATAGGGGGCCTATTGCTCGGCTTTTTATTGTGCTCCTGAAAGGGGGCGAGGAAATAAATTCCCTGAAAATAGCCGATTATCATCGCGGCATACACTTTTTTGGGAAAACCTCCCTAAAAAGTGGCTGATTAGGGTCCCCAAATAGACGATTTAGGGAAAACCTCCCTAAAAATTACTGAAATACGCCGATTTTGCTCAAATTCGCTGAATATTAGGGAAGTTTTCCCTGATTTGCAGTTATAGGCACCTGAAAGACCAAAGATCAGGGAGGATTTCCCTAATCTATTTCTGTCGCTGCTGCTCACGCTCTATATACTCATACCGTAATATGGACATGATATGCAGAGATTCAAAATGTCCCTCAACCTTCATACAATCACGTAGAGTCCCTTCCAGTGTAAAGCCACAGCTTTCATAGACATGGCGAGCCCTGTGGTTGTGATCTCTAACATCCAACCATAGCCGATGCGTCTCGGTGTGCTGGAAGATCCAGTCGCTCACGAGACGAAGCGACAGTTTGCCATACCCAAAGCCCTTGGAATGGATGACGATTCGTTTAATACAAACAGTAAGATGAATATCTTGAAGTCCTGTTACGATGATATAGCCGACTCTTTTCCCGGACCTCTCCCAAATTGTAAGATGCAGGATATCTGGATCATGGATAGCCGTAATGTGCTCCTCTTTACTCCACTGTCCGATATAGGCACGATTAAGCTCACTTTGTTCAATGGCTAGAACGAACGCTAAATCCTGCTCAGTGGTAGTTTGCAGATCCAACGTTTCTGAATGAATGATCATAACCTTATGCCCCCGTCTAATATGTATTTTTGTCTATAGTAACGAAGAATTTTCTCCCTGTCATTTAATTAGTCCCGGTTGCTCACTCTATATTGGCGGCACTGTAGGAATGAACGTAACTTCGTGTATAATTGAGACCAAGTGTTAAGAATTCCAATCGGATGAGGAGATCAGCTGGTTATGTATTTTCTTGATATTATGTCTTGGCTGACAGAGGATAATCTGCGGCATCTGCTTGAACAATATCGTTCGTTTGGGCCCTTTCCGGGCATTGCGTTAACGTTTATGAAATCATTTATACCACCACTGCCAACTATTGCGATCGTAGGGTTAAATGGGGCCGTATATGGTTTATGGTTAGGTTTTTTGTATTCTTGGATCGGTCTGGTTGCAGGCTGTGTGACTACCTTTTGGATTATCAGCAAAGTAGCCTCCCATCGTTATTTACGAAAATGGGCAGCGCGGCCCAAAGTAGCCAAAAGCATGACGTGGGTGCGGCAAAGCGGATTTAGCTATGTTTTTCTGCTTAGTATATTTCCGGTAGGACCTTTTGTTGTGATTAATATGGCAGCGGGGCTTGCCGGGATGAGGTTCCGTTCGTATCTTCTTGCGCTCACGGTAGGCAAAGCGATTATGGTATTCGCAGTTTCATACATTGGCAACGATCTGGAACGTTTCATTCGCCAGCCGTGGGAGATTATCTATGTTCTGTTGTTTATCGGGCTGTCGTTATGGGGAGTCAAAGCCATCGAAGCACGTTTTGCTAGAACAGCACAGGATGGGAACAAGATAGCTTAGCATAGAGTCAGAATTAACTTGAATCCCTAAATTTAAATAGAATAAAGGAGGAAATGATGATGAAATATCGTAAGCTTGGCAGTACAGGAATGAATGTCTCGGTGATTGGCCTAGGGACTTGGCAGTTTGGCGGAGAGTGGGGCAAGGATTTCACTCAGGTTGAAGTCGATGCCATGCTGGATAAGGCTGGAGAGCTGGGTATTAATCTGATTGATACGGCAGAATGTTACGGAGATCACTTGTCGGAGAAGTTCATCGGGGATTATCTGGCGCGCCGCAAACGCGAGGACTGGGTTGTAGCTACGAAATTTGGCCATCATTTTCAGGGGCATTTGCAGCGGGAACAGCTATGGCGTGCTGAGGATGTGCTTAAGCAGCTGGACGACTCCCTCCGCGCACTCCAAACAGAGTATATTGACCTCTATCAATTCCATTCCGGAACGGATGAGCAATTCGATAATGATAAGCTGTGGAGTATGCTCGACAGACAGAAGCAAGCCGGCAAAATCCGTCATTTGGGCGTGTCGATCAGTGCATCGGGCTCGGGGGTGCACCAGACCTCTGCGGCAGCGGATGTGCAAGCAGAGGCCATACAAGTAGTATATAATCGGCTGGATCGTCAACCTGAAGAAGAGATTCTTCCGCTGTGCATCGAGCATCAATTAGGTGTGTTAGCTCGCGTTCCGTTAGCCAGTGGTTATTTGAGCGGCAAGTATAAGCCAGATGCGGTTTTTGCTCAGGGTGATGTGCGAGCTAACCATAAAGAGGATGTAAGACAAAAGCAGCTGCGCGCAGTAGCAGAAATTGCTGCTAATGAAGTGCCGTCAGGTCTGGATATGGCGCAGTGGGCTTTGGCTTGGTGTCTCCAGCATTCCGCAGTAACCAGTGTAATTCCGGGCTGCAAAAATGTAGAACAAGTCATCTCCAATGCCAGTGCTGCCGATTTGGACATGGTGAAGGGCAACGTGTGATAAGTTAGATTGTTACATGGTGAAGAGTTCTTGGAGCTTCATCTCGGGTGAATGCTGCGCGTAGATATGATTCCAGCTGTTCGTGGAAGTATCGTAAAGGTAGTCCTGCTTCCATTGCTGGACATGGGTCGCAATACTCCTTACAGCGGATACAATTCTCTTTACTTCCTGATTAGTCATAATGGGATGTAGGGAGATGCGAATCCACCCTGGTCTGAAGGATTGGTCGCCGCTCATGATCGCTCCGGCAATCTGAGCGGATTGCGTCCACCCTAATCCAAGCAGGTAATGTCCGTATGGACCTGCACAAGAGCAGCCGCCTCGAGCTTGTATGCCGAAACGGTCATTCAACAGCTGAACAGCGAGGTTGTAATGGATATCACGAAGTGTAAAAGAGACGATTCCATGACGTTCTGTATGATCTCCGGCCAGCAGCGCGCACTCCGGGATGCTGCGGAGTCCTGCCATTAATTCCTGACACAGCTCGTGTTCTCTAATCACCATATATTGACCGTTTCCATTCATCTGCTCCTTCAGCTTCACGCAAAGCGCCGTGCGAAAAGCTTGTAAAAACCCCGGTGTTCCCCCGTCTTCCCGCATCTCAATCGCATTAGTGTAGCGGCGTCCTCCCCAAGGGTTGACCCAGGCTACTGTACCTCCACCCGGTTCGTCAGGAATACGTCCATTGCTCAGCGCTTCATCAAAGATTAGAACGCCATTTGTGCCCGGCCCACCCAGAAATTTATGCGGAGAAAAAAAGATCGCATCAAGCTTCTCCAGTGGGGAAGGTGGGTGCATATTGATAGGCTCGTAGGGAGCACTGGCGGCAAAATCCACAAAGCATACGCCCCCATGACGATGCATAGTAGCCGCTAGCTTTGCGTAAGGCGTCTGAATTCCAGTCACATTAGAACAAGCTGTAAATGAACCAATCTTGAAACGGCGATTGGGGTACAGTCGCAGCTGGTCTTCAAGCTGTTGAGGGTCAATATTTCCGTCCTTTCCGGCGGGAATGGTAACGACGTCACCAAGTCCCTCCTGCCAAGGAAGAATATTGGAATGATGCTCCATATGGCTGGTGAAGATAACGGGGCGGTCTTCCAGTGCACGGTTATTATGTTCCTGTAGCCATTCCGGGAGCCTTAATCCCATGATACGCTGCAGCTTGTTCACGGCTCCTGTTGTTCCATTGCCGCAGAAGAGCAGTACATCCTGAGGGCCAGCATTTACATGGTTCTTAATGATTTGGCGAGCTTCATTATAAGCCTGCGTCATGATTAGTCCGGTGGTGTTGGAATCTGTATGTGGATTGCTGACGTAGGGACCGAAGGCTTCCTGCAACTTGCGTTCGATCGGTTCATATAAGCGCCCGCTTGCGGTCCAATCGGCATACAGAAGCGGCTGTCTGCCATAAGGGGTGTTGATTTGATGCCGAATGCCGATGGTGTGACCACGAAAAGTATCAAAATGGTCTTGTAATGAAGCGGGCGTCTCTGCAGAAGAGGCGTGGATGATGTTTAGCACGGATATTCCCTCCAGCCCGTACGCCGTCAGTGCTAAGTTAATGGGGTGTATTTTCGGCGTGCCAGTAGTTTCTATGGCAACAGTATATGCCTGCATGGGGGATTGGGTTAAAGCCTAGTCAGACTTTAAATAAATAACTGTACATCACTTTCTAAAGCATCTTTTAAATATGCCGCAGCATCGATGATTTCGACCTCTGGCAGCAGTTCCTCGGGCTTAAAGCCCATGATCTCCACAGAAAGCTTGCAGGCATAGAATTTGATGTTTTTTTTACGAGCCCCTTTCAGAAAATGAATCAGCTTCGGTGCGCCTTGTTCCTCCATCATTTCCTCCAGCATCATTCGTCCCAGCCCGCTAAAGTTCAGATGAGAGAGCGGCAGCTGCCCAGGGCCCTTCGGTGTAATAACATCCATCAGCTTCTCGTAGATACTCTTGTCCTCAAGAGTCATCTTCTCCGGATCACGCACCAAAAATAGACCCCAGAATGAAAAAAACATAGTAACCTCGACATCGATATCTCTTGCGGCATTTGCTAGGATCAGTCCAGCCATCGCTTTGTCGTATTCCCCACTGAACATTAGCAGATTGATTTTTTTGCTCACCCTGATAATCCTCCCGTTACTTTTATTAGAATGTCATTAGTATGGTTGTGATGGGGAGAACTATGCGAAGAAGCTTTCTGAAATTATAAAAAAAAGCCCCCTTTCGGGAGCTTGAGATTTACTAATGTGCTTCAGGATCTTTAGATTCTGGACCTGCATTGCGACTGATGTCGTAATAACGGGCGGACAGCCAAATAGCTCCGGTAAATAACACAATGAGTCCAAGGACGATAGAAAAGCGCCAATCGCCTGCTTTGAAATTCAACTGAAGCACCGTTAGTACTAGTGAAACTTGGGTCCAAACCAGTGTTCTTTTGCGAAAAGCCGCAATATCACCAACCATCTTCGGGATATTCCGAATGATCAGGTAGGCAATAACTGCGAGAATAAGGGCGAAAATAGCAGTTACCGCTAATTCAGAAGAGGACAGGACATGCATAGTCTCAGCATCCTTTCGGCTTGCAAAAGTATTAGTTTCAGATCAGAACAATTTCTATTTTTTGAAGATGCCCAGCGGAGCTCCAATCGGTAAGAAGCTGCGGCCGAAATGAGCGTTTAGCACGGATGCTCCACATCCGTAAAGGGACACGATACCAATACCAAGCTCAGCACAAGCAGCTAGCTTATGGAAGAATTCTGGAGCGATCCCAAAGGAATCAAAGGTTAGTCCGATAAAGAGAAAATCTATCAATACAAAAATAATAAGCAGAACTCTATTTGCCTCAACGGCACCAATCGTCATAAAGAGTGTGAAGATCAAGTAACCCAGAAATACAAATCCGAGCTGCTTAGGATCTACAGCCTCCGCAAGCGTTGGACCAAATACGCCAAGCTTGATTAGCCAGCTGCTAGCCATGCCGAACCAAAAGAAAGCGTAGGCGCCAAAGGCGGTCATACCAAAGGTATTGTTGTGCTTAGCATCCTGAATGGCGGCGAATAGCTGCGCGAATGCTCCCAGGAAGATAGCCCAAGGAATAACGTAGCTAAGTCCTGTTGTAAATTCAAGCTTCTGTGAAGAAGCGACCAATGTGACAATAGCCAGTCCGAATAGCCCGATGGCGCTAGGGTCGGCAGTGACGATTTTGACAGATTGGGTGTTAGGGGATTGCGCTGACATGACAGTAAAAGCCTCCATTATTATATATAGTTTTACGCTCTTAAAAACAGCCCGTAAGGGGCGCTGTTCATAGGCTTGCCTATCATATCATATCGGTATGTGCTTGCCTATAAAACAACACTCATTTTTTGTCGTAAAATAGGGGTCCTGCGTGAAATAAGGAATTGTTTACATTTTTATCTTCCATTATCAAGATACTTAACCAAACAAACGGAAGTATTATGTCAAGAATAGACATTATATGCAGTGATAATCTTCACAATCTCTCGAAAATTGATGTATAATAGTCAGTGATAATTATTATCAAATCATATGAAAAAGGCGGTAAGCTTGAAGTGAACAAATGGACATTATTTACCAAGGCGACCCGGTTTTGGAGTTTTTCTGTTATGCTCATCCCGATTGTTTTGGGGACCGTTGGGGCATATGTATGGGAAGGGACATTCCATCCGGTTTTATTTATTCTTACCTTAATAGGGGCGATTTCGGCGCATTTGTTCTCCAATATGGTGAATGATCTGTGGGACTTCCGCAACGGAACCGATACAGAAGCAAAGAATTCCGCTGGTGAAATCAGCACAAACTCCGGGCTACTGACAGGTGGGATCCTCTCGGAGTCTTTTTATGCAAGGATGACCTGGAGTATGCTGGCGATTGCCCTTATCTGTGGTGGGATTCTTAGTATATATAGCGGTTGGAATATCCTTTGGTTTGTACTTGTTGGTGCTTTAATCGCTTATTTCTATGTGGCTCCGCCACTGCGTTATGGCTATCGCGGCAAAGGCTATAGTGAGATGGCCATTTTTATTGCTTTTGGGATTATGCCTGTATTAGGCTCCTATTTCGTACAAACCGGTCAGTTTAGCATGAAGCCTGTAATTCTCTCGCTGCCTGTCGGATTTTTAACTACATTATTGTTGTTTAATCACCATTTCCTACATTGGAAAGCGGATGAGCAGGCGGGTAAGCTTACGCTTGTTGTAGTATGGGGAGAACAAAAGGCACTTGTATTCTCACGTGTACTTCTTTTTACTGGTTACGCTTCGGTGATAGTCTGTGTGCTGTTGGGTGTACTTCCTGTTTACGCACTGCTGGCGCTGGTTACAGCTTTCTGGCCGCTGCGCATTTACAGTAGTCTGAAGCAACATAATGCTTCGCCGGCTTATATCCCGCTGATGGGTGCTTCACAAAAAGCCTCCGTACGCTGCGGAGTAGTAATGGCAATAACTTTATTAATTCAAGGCTTGATCTGATACTAATAGATGGACTACAGAAGGAGTGAGCTTTCATGGAAAAGAAGGACAAGGAATTGACGGCAGAAGAACAACAAGTTAAAGGCAATCGCATGGTTCTTGGGGATTTCCACTCTATTTTAGAAGAAGGAAAGGTCTGGAAGACGGGTGGATTTACACTGCCTGACGGATCTTTTTGGGCTTACCGTGAGCCGGAGGCTGTAGTTATCGTTCGTAATGATACCTTGTATGTACGTGCGAAGTTATCTCGTGAGAACCATCAAGTGCAAATTCTGGACAATGCCAAGCACATGTATTATTCAGCCAAGCCAGTGGAGATTCCGGAAGCTGGAGAGATTAGCATTGAGCTGCAAATTCGTTGCCGTACACAAGGAACTGCACCTGGAGATCTGTATGATGGATATGTATCGCTGAACCTGCTGGATTTCACGACAGGCGCTGCGCTTGATTTCTTCGCGGGAAATGACAAATACGCTAGTGTATATGGTATATTGCCATTCCCGGGTGTACAAGTGCCAGAAAGCACTGGAACGAAATATTTCTGCATCTTTAAAGAAGATACGGATTTCAAACCACGGGAATTCAATACGTACCGTATTACCTATCACCGCGGCAATGATGAGGCTGTATTCTATTTGAACGGCAAGGAAGTACGCCGCGAGAAAAATATACCGCTTAAATTCAATAACTTCACTGTAGCGCTCGGAATTATGACAGAGAAGGATCTGAGTCCTGAAGGCAGTGTGTCTGTACATGGACAAACAGTTATTGCAGAATGGTCCCCGGTGACGGTTACAACAACTGAACAGTAATGCCTTGCAGGCTCATTTGACAGATAAGGGTGTATGGTGTGAATATTAAAAGCTTTCTAAGATTTGTGGAGCTGCCGACGAAGGTAGCCAGTATTATTCCGTTTCTAATGGGAACGTTGTATGCCCTGTACCGGTTTGAGGATTTTTACGTATTGCGTTTTGGATTGATGTTCGTGTCTTTGCTTAGCTTCGATATGGCGACGACGGCGATTAACAACTATTACGATTTCAAAAAAGCCTCCAAAACCCACGGCTACGGCTACGAAACGCATAATCCGATTGTTCATTTTAAGCTAAAAGAGCGCACCGTCGTGGCGACGATTGTTATTTTGCTGGCGCTGGCAGCAGGGGGCGGGATTGCGCTTGTCACTCAGACGGGTTTGCTGGTCTTTTTGCTGGGTGGACTGTCGTTCTTGATCGGTATACTTTATTCGTTCGGGCCGATTCCCATCTCGCGTATGCCGTTAGGTGAGCTGTTTTCGGGTTTGTTTATGGGCTTTGTTATTATTTTTATCTCTGCCTATATCCATACGGATGAGCATGTGGTTTCACTGCTGCTTCAGAACGGCTGGGTCAGCTTGAATATCAACATCGTGGAAGTGCTGTACCTTTTCTGGTTTTCCGTGCCCGCTATTTTGGGGATCGCAGGGATTATGCTCGCTAATAATATTTGTGATATTGATGAGGATGTGGAGAATCGCAGGTACACGCTTCCGGTGTACATTGGCCGCCGCAATGCGCTTGTGCTTTTTAAATATCTCTACTATGTCTCTTATCTGGATCTTGTAGTGCTGCTGATCTTAGGGATTAATCCTATTCTGGTTCTGTTGATTCTACTTACGCTGATCCCGCTTCGCCGAAATATTGCCTTGTTCACAGAGAAACAGGAGAAGGCGAGTACCTTTATTCTTGCCGTCAAAAACTTCGTATTGATGAACCTTGCGCGTATAGTTGTGCTGGGTGCGGCTGTGCTGTTAAATGCACTAATATAAACATTCATATTTTATAAAAAAGCAGTGTCTATCGGGGTTGGAGCTCCTTTTGGCACTGTTTTTTTGCAATTTGCAGGCTTCTTTCTGTTAGAGAAACGTTTCATTCTATGATAAGGTGGCTTTAAGTATAGTAAGTAATCTATAAGGAAGAAGGTTAGCAACGATGGTGCAAAAACTTCGCTGGGGAATCATGGGCTGCGCGCAGATTGCGACAGGTTCAGTGATGCCGGCTATAATGGATTCGGAGACGGGAATGATTACAGCGGTAGCCAGTCGCGGTTTAGAAAAAAGCAGCGCTGTAGCCGCAGAGTTCGGAATAGATAAAGCTTACGGCAGCTATGAGGAATTACTGGCGGATAAGGATATTGATGCGGTGTATATTCCACTGCCAAATCACCTCCATCGGGAATGGGTAATCCGTGCGGCGGAAGCTGGCAAACATATCTTATGTGAGAAACCGATCGCGCTGAACAGTGAAGAAGCGGCTGAGATGGTAAAAGCTTGTAATGATGCTGGAGTCCATTTGGCAGAAGCTTATATGTATCGGCATCATCCTCGGATTGCGGAATTGCAAGAGATTATCGCTAGCGGAGAAATTGGCGAATTACGCTCCATTCGAGGCACTTTTACTTATAATGACGCTACAGACACCTCTAATATTCGCTTTAAATCCGCTTGGGGCGGCGGCTCGCTTTATGATATCGGCTGTTATCCGCTAAGTGCAGCACGACTGCTGTTCGGAGCTGAGCCAGAAGCCGTAACAGTACATGCTATGTTCTCTCCGGAGCATGACAACGTAGATATGATGGCTTCAGGACTGGTAGAGTTTCCGAAGGGGCTAAGCCTGATTTTTGATTGCGGGATGTGGGCATATAACCGCCAGCTGTTAGAGATTCTGGGGACCGATGGAATGATTGAAGTGCCTATGCCTTTTAATGCTAGAGATGAGGACGCTGAATTTTTTGTGCATACGGGAGAAGGGGTAAGACGGGTTGATGCCACCGGGGCGAATCCCTATACACGGGAGGTCGATGATTTTGCCGCCGCAGTATTTACAGGAAAAAAATTATTTGCACCTGAGGATGCAGTGCTGGGCATGCAATTGATCGAGACTTGTCTAGCTTCTGCTAAAAAGCGGGAAAGAATTAGTATGCTATAAGAAGATGAATCCAATAGGAATCTATGCAAAAAAAACCTCCGGGCGCTCTGCTTTACGCAGATTCCGGAGGTTTTTACAGTTTCAGCTTTTAAACGGTGCTCAAGAGAATATCATCGTCATCATTGCTATTAAACGCTTCGCGGTCAAATTCACCTTCGGAATTAGCTACTAACAGAGCTGTTACAGCTGTTCCAGTTGCGTTTACAGCGGTACGGCCCATATCGATGAGCGCTTCAACACCTGCAACGATAGCGATTCCTTCAAGCGGCAGGCCGAGAGCAGTTAAGACTACTGTGGTGGAGATTACGGCTGGTCCAGGTACGCCAGCTACACCAATGGAAGAAATAATACTTACTAATACCAGTGTAATATAGTCGGTCCAGTTCAGATCAATACCGAATACTTGGGCGGTAAATACAGCCACAATAGCTGGCCAAATCCCACCGCACGCATTAAAGTTCACAGATGCCCCTAACGGTGCGATAAAGCTCGCGATCCGCGGGGAGACATGAAGCCGCTTCGTAATCACTTCTAGATTGACCGGTAGGGTTGCGTAGCTGCTTCTGGTTGTGAAGGCAACGGTAATGGTTGGATACACTTTGCGGAAGAAACGAATTGGATTCACCTTCGCTACTAATAGAACCAATCCGCCAAAGATAAGTACAAAATGTATAATCATTGCTACGTACGAGGTTATAATTACGCTGCCTAGCTCCTGCAACGTCTCCCAGCCATAACGTGCGGTGATTCCGGCAATCAGTGCGAATACGCCATAAGGCGTCAGGCGAATAATGAATTTCACAACCTGATGCAGTATCAGTGTCAGGGATTCAATAAGATCACGTACAGGCTTGACGGCTTCCGGTTTCTTGGAGCCAATCTTGATTATAGCCACTGCTAGGAAGATCGCGAAAATGAGTAGAGGCACAACCTTACCCGTAGCTGCTTCATTAACAGGGTTAGAGGGAACAAGATCCAGAATAACCTGGGAGAAGGTCGGGATTTCACGGGCTGCAAAATCTGCGGGTACATCTTGTTGTATACCTTGGCCGGGATTGAACAGCAGCGCAACGGATAGGCCGATAATAGAAGCGATGCCCGTTGTTCCGAGGAACCAGGCGAAGGTTTTGATCCCGATTTTGCGTAGATACTCCAGATTGGTTAAGGAAGAAATGCTGTTTAATACGAGTACGAATACTAAAGGAATGACGAGCATGCGGATCAAGCTGATATAAATGCTGCCGAATGTGCTAATAGCTTTGGTCTCTAAATCGAAGTACTGAAAGAATATACCGGCAATAAGTCCGATGCCAAGTCCGATGAGTACCCGGGTACCAAATCCAATTCGTTTACGTGCCAGTAGAAACAAAATTGCAAACACAAATATGGAGGCGACAAATCCATACCAGTTCGTTTCGATGGCGGATAATAAGTTGTTATCTATGTTCACTACCAATACCCCCTTAAACCTAGTTTTTTAATGTGATTAATCCTATTGAGATCAATCTATATAGAATTTATAGTAAAGTCAATGTAATTATATGTTAAAAATAATCAATTCCGATAAAAACCATGTGAAAAATAAAAATTGATTGACAAGGCACTATGGCATGAATAATATGGAACTTAATCACAAGCCAATTGGAATCGACTGGACAGCCGGAGATTCAACGAAAGACGCGTAAATTGCGTCCCGTTGAGTCTCTTTTTTTTTACTTTAGAGAAGGGAGAGTTACGGATTTAAGGTACAAGAATGTAGTGAAGGGGTTTCTTATTTTATTTGAAAAGGATGGTACACATATGAAAAAGCTTTCGATCTCTTTGGTTGCCGCCGCTATCGTCTTCTCCGCATTGACGTATGCCGCGGTATCCGCTAACAAAAAAACAGCAGAGGCAGCACCCATTCAAGAGAGTAGTAATACAGCAGTAACCGCAGCAGCTTTACCAGCAGCTACTTCTGCGGTAGCAGTTGTTGTTCAGGCAGAAGCTACTGCAGCTCCTGTAACAGAAGCTGTCCAGCCGGAAGCTTCGGCTCCAGCAGCTGAGACAGTCACGGCAAAAGCGACTACGGCCCCAGCCGCAGCTGTTGATTCTGCGGCGAAGGTTGTGGCTTCAGCAGCTCCAGAAGCGGGTGCAGCTCAGCCTAAAGCAGCTGCATCCCCGGTTACGGACACCGCTAAGACGGCAACAGCTGCAACAACGGTATCTGCATCTGTTAAACCGCAAACCAGCGCAGCAACGCCTGCGCCAACTGCTGCGCCTACGACTGCTCCAAAAGCAAACGTAACCGCTAAAGCCGTTCAGCCGACTGCCGCTCCTGTTGTATCTGAACAGCCTAAGGAAACCGCAGCTCCCGTAGCAAAAGCAACGGAGACACCTTCCAAAAAGGCTATAACCTTCTCTACCACAGAGGTAGTTAAGGCGACCCCGGCTCCGGTAGTTGAGTCTTCTCAACCGAAAACATCGTTTTCTGCACCTGCATCTACAGTCAGCGCGCCAGCAGCTGCTCCAGTGGAAACGGTTCAGGCACCCGCACCGGCACCAGCCGCTGAGGAAGAGGTTTGTCCTTGATGAGCAGCAGGCTCATTCAGGATTCCTTTCAGCCCATTCATCCCATAAACCTATTTAAGGCGAGGTGCACATAATGATACGACCATTAACCTTCAAAAAAATTGTAACGCTGCTGCTGGCAGCCTCCCTGCTAATCCTGCCTACTCAGGCAGGGAGAGCTTATGCTAATTCGGATACCGCAGAAGCGATAACCTCTTCCCAAGGCGGCGTTAACCAGTTTGACTATTTCAGTCATGTCTATGACCGTCTAAATGATGCTAACCATGTATTTAAAACAGCGACGTATGAAGATATCGTTCATCTTTTTGAGAGTGAAGGCACATACGCTGTTCTGGTTGGCGGCGCTTGGAGTGAGAATACACAGGCCGATATCGGCTTTATCAACGAGGCAGCCAAGGAATATGGCATCTCAACGATTTATAACTTTGATACTAAGCTGGACGGGGACACCCTTCAGATTGCAGACAGCAATAATAAATTTGCCTATAAATATGTTGATCTGGTCAACAAGTATTTGAAGAATTTAAATCTGTCTTCCAAAGATGATCCAGAACGCAATGTCAGCTATACCAATACAAACGGGGAAGTTGTGACTGCTAACAAGCTCGAGTCTCCATTCTTATTGGTATACAACAAGGATCACAAGGATGCACAGGGAAATAGTGCTCCTGTCGTATCCTATCTGGATAAGAGCTATTCGTGGAATGAGTTCCTGACGAACGGAACACTTGATGCGGCGAAGGTTAATGCGTATAAAACATCAGTAAGTGAGGTGCTGGGTGCCGCTTCCCGATATGACACTATCGACGAGTCGGCTTATATCAAGGCTGCATTTAATAAGAACTATGAAGGGGAAAATGAGGGCAAACCTACGATCTTCAACGAAGCGGATGGCACGCTTGTTTATGAACATGTGACCTATCATCAGCTGAAGCAAATTTTAGCGAGTGAGGGAAACTATGCGATTTTGTTAGGCGGCTCGTGGTGCCCTAACACGCAAGCGGTGATTAAATATATCAACGAATATGCCAAAAAACATAATATCCATAAGATCTACTTCTTCGACACTAAGCTGGATGCTGGTGTGACCGTTGCTGAGCCTAATAACAACAGCGGCACTAAGGGCAGTGCGAATCCGCATAATAATAATGAACTTCAGATTAGAACCACCAATCATCCGTATGCGCAGCTTTATGTTGATCTGGTTCGTACTTATCTGACCAATATCAAGACCGAAAACAATACAGCTGCTAAACCAACTGTAATTAGTTATGTAGACGGACTTGGAAACACTGTGAGCGGAGACAGACTTCAGGTTCCATATCTGTTCACTTATAACAAGGACAACAAGGATGCAGGAGGCAAAAACACACCGATTCTAGGGCATGTTGAACTTATGTACAGCTGGACGAATATCCAACCGGATTACGTGCAGGCTAATTACCCAATCGGAGCCAGATACAATAACACTACAACAGCGCTGGATAAAATATTCTCCAGACTCGAAGCTGTGCCGGCAGGACTTACGGGTGTAGCACCAACTGCGGCCGACAATAAGGATGGGCAAATTGTAGGCACCAGTTCAGCATTGGAATTTAAGCTTGCTGGAGACGAGGCTTACACCCCAGTTTCGGGATCAGCCATCACAGGGCTTGCACCTGGTGTTTACAAGGTAAGATATGCCGCAACATCGGGCTATCAAGGGCCAACTTCCGCAGCTGGACCCACAATCATTCCTTATAATGCTGGCGAAGACGTAAGTGTGGAAGTTCCTGCTTACACCCATCAACAAGCAGCTCCGATAGGACTGGTGGGCGTAGCCCCTACTTCTGAAGCTAATGATGATGGGCAAATTACGGGTTCAGCGGAAGGACAGGAGTATAAAGGCGTTGGAGAAGCTGATTATAAGCCTGTAACAGGTGCGGCTATCACTGGTCTTACTCCGGGCTTCTATAATGTGCGATATGCGGCAAAAGAGGGATACAGCGTTGGTAAAGACGCTACAGTTGAAGTCCCGGCATATGGTGAGCAAGCGGCACCTACAGGATTAGTAGGTGTAGCACCAACCAGTGCAGCTAATGACGACGGTAAAATTATAGGAACTACGAAAGCACTGGAATATAAGCTGTCTACCGTTACCGATTATGTCTACGCATCAGATGTAGAGATCGTTGGACTTGTGCCGGGTATCTATCAGGTAAGATACGCAGCTAAAGAGGGATTTAACGCGGGTAGAGCAGCAGATGTAATCGTTCCAGCATTCACTGCGGAACAAGCAGCTCCAACTGGGTTACAGGGAGTTGCTCCTACCTCAGCAGCGAACAACGATGGAAGAATTACGGGAACCACGACAGCCTTAGAATATAAGCTGTCGAGTGTAACTAATTATGTGTATGCACCAGATAAAGAAATCACAGGATTAATACCGGGCACGTATCAAGTGAGATACGCAGCCAAAGAAGGTTATAAGGCAAGTCCAGCGACTGACATTGTGGTTCCGGCCTATGTGCCTATTTCAGATCCTGGAACAGGTGGAACAGGTGGATCGGGTGGCAATTCTACACCGAGCACGACTACACCAACACCATCAGCAAGCCCGCAACTGGTTGCTACGGCAACAGCAGGGAATACCGTGAACCTGTCAGCAACAGCGGCAACTAAAACGGATAAAACCACAGGAGTTACTACTGCTACGATCACAAAAGAAACGGCTGCTGAATTTGTGAGTCTCGCTAAGAAGGCAGAAGCTGATGGGAAGAAAGCTGTTCTTGAAATTAAAGTTGCAGCTACTTCGGATACTCAAACAGCTGATCTTATACTTCCAAGAAGCATAATTAATGAGTTAGCCGCCGGAACGAAGGCGGAGATTACCATTGATTATGAGAATGTGGGTACGATTACGTTTGATGCCAAATCATTGGCGAGCATTAGTGCAGCTTCAGATGCCGGAGACATCATTATTAGAATCGCGAAGGTGTCATTAACGGCAGAAGGCAAGGCTGTTCTCGGAGACAGACCGGTTTATGACTTGTCGGTTATAGCGGGTGAAAGCACGATTTCCACCTTCGGTGGGGGCAGTGTTCGTGTCAGCGTACCGTATGTGCTGCAAGCGGGAGAACGGTCAGATGCAGTTATTGTGTATCACATTAACAGCACTGGAAGCTTGGACAATGTACG
The DNA here is from genome assembly GCF_037963265.1 of Paenibacillus sp. FSL H7-0943. Taxonomy (NCBI): domain Bacteria; kingdom Bacillati; phylum Bacillota; class Bacilli; order Caryophanales; family Paenibacillaceae; genus Paenibacillus; species Paenibacillus sp. FSL H7-0943. The sequence continues at coordinate 6,570,390 of NZ_CP150148.1, read as the reverse complement.
TGGAAATTACAATGCCGCTAAGGGAACTGTAGATTTCGTAACCACACATTTCTCCCAATATATTATTGGATATAATCAGGTGAGCTTTGCAGATGTTCCAGATGCATCGTGGTATAGCCATGCAGTAGGTTTCTTAGCAGCACGCAGTATCACATCTGGTACGGATGCTGAACATTACAGTCCGAATGCTGCAATCACTAGAGGGCAGTTCATCGTCTTGTTGCTCAAGGCTTATGACATCACACCGGATGCCATTGCTGCTGATAATTTTGCAGATGCAGGCAATACGTATTATACGAATTATCTTGCTACAGCTAAACGTCTTGGGGTAGCAACGGGTTCGGGAGATAATCAATTCCAGCCAGATATTCAGATCACTAGGCAGGAGCTATTTACACTCTTGTACCGCTCGCTTGTAGCGCTAGGTGAACTGCCATCTGAGAAGACAGCGGCCACGCTTGCCGGCTTTAGTGATGCTGGACAGATCGCTGGTTATGCACAAGAAGCCCTTCAAGCGCTGGTAGAGAGAGGCGTAGTGACCGGAGCGAACGGTAAACTCAATCCAAAAGAAGTCACTACAAGAGCAGAAGCAGCACAGGTTATTTACAATTTGCTATCCAAATAATCAGCCACTAAGACATAGCGGACGTCACGTAAGTAGCGTTCAACTATGAATGCGGCGACTTGGTTTGACTAAGACAGCAGAGCAGCGGTTCCTCCTTTATTGGAGTATCGCTGCTCTGCTTTTTTGTTTGTTAGCTGGCTGGTTGCACTTGCCCTCATGCCCTCATGCCCGCTTGATTCAGCAGTTCATTCATTATCGACGCGGCTTTCGGACCCAGATGACGTTATTTCCCACTTTCCAGCCTTTGGGGCATAGTTTCGGACTCCAGCGACGCTATCGCTTAGAAAAAGGTGTGTTTATGGTGTTTTTCATGCTGATAGCGACTATGGGGTCCTTTAGCACTCCAAATGTGGTAAAAAGCCGCGTATAAGGTCAGCTGTGTCCGATAGCGTGCTCGCTCTCTTACTTATAAATGCTACCCAACCAAACGTACACTGATCTTAGTCCGGTTTGCTCAAATAAAGGGGGTGCCAACAGCCATTTCGTGGCATCGGTGGTGCTGCCTTTCGCTATAAATCTCTAGTGGGTGGCCTAATGGCCACACTTTTTTTAACTAGACATAAGATTAGCAGACTAAATCATGGAAGAGGATTCTACTAAATGATACAATTATTGTAATTACATAAAGTAGTAATATTTCACATTATTGATTAGTTACTAGAAAGGGGACTGAGATATGGGTTTAGCTGACGATCCGGTCATAGCGATTTCAGGTTTATGGATGAACTATACAGACCGAATGGTGCTAAAGGGAATTGATCTTAAGGTATATAGAGGACAAATTATTGGTTATATCGGTCCTAACGGGGCAGGCAAGAGTACAACGGTGAAGATTATGCTCGGTCTGGTAGAAGGATATAACGGTAAAGTGGAGATTTTCGGTAAGGATATTGCCGATGGAGATGTTTCTTACAAGAAACGTATAGGTTATGTGCCGGAGGTAGCCGAATTATATGATAGCCTCACTGCAAGAGAGTATCTAACCTTTGTTGGCGAGCTGTATGGGCTAGGTCGTGCGGAGGCGGACTACAAGGCCAAAAAATTAACTACACTGTTAGGTTTGGAGAAGTCTTACGATATGCGGATTTCTTCGTTCTCAAAAGGGATGAAGCAAAAGGTGTTGCTTATCTCCAGCATGCTGCATGACCCTGATATTTTATTCCTGGATGAACCGCTGAGTGGTTTGGATGCTAATAGCGTGATGATAGTGAAGGAGATTTTTGCATCGCTGGCAGCAAGGGGGAAGACCATTTTTTACTCCTCACATATCATGGATGTGGTTGAGAAAATCAGCAGCCGGATCATTTTGATTGATGGCGGGGATATTGTGGCGGACGGAAGTTTTGCAGAGCTGAAGGAGAAAGGCCGCGAAGGGACGCTTGAAGATATTTTCAATCAATTAACCGGATTTGATAAATACCGTGATATCGCTGGTGAATTTGTTGCGGTCATGCAGGAGCAAGAGGTATCCTCTTATGACTGATTTCTTCGTGCTGAGGCTGTTGGATAAGCTGCGGGGTGCCTTTATAAGATTTGGAGTCGATTACGACACCATGCGGAGTATTTTACAGATCAAACTGACCATGGACGGAAGAAGAACGCCTACAGCGCTTGCAGGTATGCAGAAAAAGGAGAACGCTAAAGAAGGTTCACCCTTGCGATTACAGTGGATTTATTTACTATTTGGTTTAATATTAATTCCGCTAACGCTATCCAACGATCACTATATGCTGCAAATGAGCTTAACCTTTGGGATCATTATGTTTTTTGTCTCCACAACCCTGATCTCTGACTTTTCTTCAGTAATGCTTGATTTACGTGATAAAAATATTCTTTTTTCCAAACCCGTCAACCGTACTACCTTAAATATGGCCAAAACCATCCACGTTCTCCTCTACTTAGGGACAGTTACATTGTCGATCACTGGTCCATCTTTGGTATTTAGCCTATTTAAGCAGGGGATCGCTTTTTTTCTGATGTATGCGGTGACAATTGTCTTGTTAGACTGTTTTATCCTCGTAATAACTGCACTGCTCTACCTGATGATCATGCGGTTTTTTGATGGGGAGAAGCTCAAGGATATTATAAATTATACGCAAATCCTTCTGACGATCGGAATAATGGTGGGCTATCAATTCATCTCCCGGTTGTTCAACCTCACTGAGCTTGGCGCTGCTTATCATCCTGCTTGGTGGCAGTACTTTATTTTTCCGGTTTGGTTCGCGGCTCCGTTTGAACTGTTGCTTGGTGGAGCGAGAGAACCCTATTACTTCATTCTTTCAATGCTGGCTTTGATAACCCCACTTGTACTGATCGCAGCCTATATTAAGCTGATGCCACAGTTTGAACGGAATTTGCAAAAGCTGGCGGAGCAAGGCTCCGGTGGAAAAGACAAGGGCCAGATCGCAGAGTGGCTCTCGCGCAGAGTATGCAAGGAACCGGCAGAGGGGATTTTCTTTCGGTTTACTTGGTCCATGATGAAGAATGAGCGCGATTTTAAGCTGAAGGTCTATCCTGCACTTGGCTTTTCTATCGCATTCCCGTTTATTTTTATATTTGGTATATTGCAGAATAGTTATGATGGTTCCCTTAAAGGTTCAAAAGTGTACTTGTTAATCTATTTCTGCACGATGTTAATGCAGACTGTAATACAGATGTTACGCTACTCTACAAGTTATAAAGGAGCTTGGATTTATAGGCTGATTCCTTTACCCGATAGCACGCCTATTTACCGTGGGATGCTTAAGGCGGCACTGCTACGGCTAGTCTTGCCTTTATTTGCTGTAGATGCGGTATTGTTCATTCTGTTGTTCGGTGTGCACATTGTACCTGATTTAGTAGTGGTATTATTCGCCATGCTGATTTTCTCAGTCATCTGCTTTCGTGTTTATCCCCGGAGCTTACCTTTTTCAGAGCGTTATGAGGCAGCCAAACAAAAGGATTATACTGGAGTCGCCTTCATGCTTATGTTTTTGCTGATGGGGATGGCGGGTATTCATTATGTCTTCACTTTATTTACCGGAGGAATTTACATCTATCTGTTAGTTCTGGTAGTTTTGAATCAATGGTTATGGCGAAAGACCTTCCCCAAAACCCCATCAACCACAGGTCACATATCCAACTTTTCGGGGTGAGTGAATGCGTCAAATATGGACATTTTTTGCCGACATAAAAAAAGGGTATAAATTCCAGTATTTTCTTAGACAATCGGCTGAATACAAGGTAGAATACATCTAAAGTTGCTTTTCAGGGATAACCTATAATCTTTACGCACTCTTCCATTTATCTGATATTCGTGTACTGATTTTTTACTTGAGAAATACGCTGCAGCGATTACGGTATTCAAAACCGGTGAAGAGGTTAACTAATGGATAAAATGGGAATCCACTATAACGTTTGGATTGTTTTACTATCATTTGCGCTAGCGGCGACTGCAGCTTATTCCGCGCTGAATCTGATCTCGCAAGTCCCTCGTTCGTTTGGGAAAGTTCGTCGCTTATGGTTAATATCGGGGGCATGTGTACTCGGTAGTGGCATATGGTCGATACATTATGTAGGGATTATGGCGAGCCGATTTCCTTTTAGCGTGAATTATTATCCAGGCAGGGCTGTATTATCGTTATTGGTTGGTGTGTTGTGCTGCTATTCGGCATTCCGGATTACGTTTGTGCCACGTTTAAGAAAAAGTTGTTTAATAGTTAGTGGTGTTCTTCTAGGCAGCGGAATTTCGGCTATGCATTATATCGGAATGTCCTCCATGAAGATCGCAGCGGAGATTCATTATGAGATATGGACTCAGACATGTGCTGTAATCCTCGTTATGCTCTCGTCTTTTATCGGATTATTTCTATTTCACAAGTTTAAAGACTATGTGGGTTTTAACCGCTGGAAGTTATACTCTGCTCTCTTTATCGGATTTTCGGTGACTGGATTGCATTATACGAGTGTAAGGGCGACTCATTTTGAATATAACGGTCTACTAGGCAATACAACTTTTTTTATGGAGACTGATGTTATTCTTTTAATGGGAGTGTCCTTGGTAACGCTATTTATGCTTGCGATTTCTGGTGGTGCTGTATTTCTGGACCGGCATGTGCTGGAACGGATGGCTTATTATGATCCACTAACTGATCTTCCGAACAGGCATGGCCTGGTACGTTATTTTAAAGATGAATTTTTCGGGAGTAGATCTGGCGCCGTATTTTTTGTGGATCTGGATCGGTTTAAGTCGATTAATGATACGCTTGGACATGATATAGGGGACTTGTTACTGCGAGAGGTCGCTATAAGATTAAGACGCTCTGTAGGAAGTAAAGGCAAGGTCTTTCGTTTGGGCGGAGATGAATTCCTGATCGCTCTTCCAGATTGTACTGTGGAGGATGCGCAAGAGGAAGCAGAGCACATTTTATATGAGCTTAAGAAATATTACAGTATTCAAGGTAATGAGCTATATGTTACTGCAAGCGTGGGGATCAGTATGACCCCTATGCATGGAACTGACCGCTCAGCGTTAATGAAGGCAGCCGATACAGCTCTTTATACCTCTAAGGATTCGGGTAAGAATAAATTCAGTGTGTTCGATCAGGAGATGAACCGCCATCAGCTGCGACGGATGTCGCTGGAGAAGGATCTTCGTAAAGCGCTGGCACGCTCCGAGTTTATGGTTGTGTACCAGCCGAAATGGGATTCGTATATGAACGTTACCGTGGGTCTTGAAGCACTGCTGCGTTGGCGGCACCCTGAACATGGGATAATCTCCCCGGCTGAATTCATTCCCATTGCAGAGGAAACGGGACTGATTGTCCCGATTACCTATTGGATGCTGCATGATGTATGCAGCCAGAACATGCTTTGGCATAAGGAAGAGATAGCAAATGTCGCAGTCTCTATTAATATGTCAGCACGGATGTTTGAGGGCGGGGGCTTATACGATGTTGTAGAAGAAGCACTCACACGTTCAGGTCTAGAGCCGCATTTCCTTGAACTGGAGATTACAGAGTCCATTGCGATGAATAACATGGAAGAGACGGTTGCGCAGCTCTCCAGACTTCGGGCACTTGGGGTAAGGGTATCACTGGATGACTTTGGGACAGGCTTTTCATCCCTTGGTAATTTAGATGAGATTCCAGTGAACACACTCAAGATTGATCAAGTGTTTATTCGTAAGAGCAAGATGCATTCCAAGAAAGCCATTATCAGTAATATCATTGCGATTGCCACCAATCTTAATATGGAGGTCGTGGCGGAAGGTGTGGAGACACCAGAGCAGATTGAGCTGCTGCAATCCTTAGGCTGCAGAGTGATGCAGGGTTATTATTATGGGCGGCCAATGCCGGTGCATGAGCTGGGCCAGTGGTTTATAGCGAATACAGCAGTATCGTAGCAGATGATCTCAATACATAGAATAAGGGGCTAGCGTCTAAGCAGAATATCTCTGCTTGGATGCTAGCCCCTTTGCTATTAAGAAACCTTAAAGCGTTCAATCAGAATTTGCAGCTTCTCAGCTAGTGAGGACAAGAAAGCTGCTGCAGACTCAACTTCCTCCATTGCGGCAAGCTGTTCTTCTGAGGAAGCGGATAATGTCTCTGCACTGCTGGCTGTCTGATTAGCGACATTTACGATATTCTGAAGGGTTGTAACGAGACGGTCGGAGATCAGCGAAAGCTGGCGAACCGTTCCTGAGATCTGCTGGCTTTGTGAGGCCATTCCCGAGACAGACATTTCAATCTCCGAGAAGGACTGGCCTGCCGTGGCAATCATTTCTCTGCCGTGCTCCATCTCTTCTGTAGAGCGTTTCATAGTTTCTCCTGCCTGATCCATCTGGTTTACGATGATGTTGACCAGTTGGCCAATTTGCGCAGCGGAATGGGCTGAGCGCTCAGCAAGCTTACGTACGGAATGGGCAACGACCGCAAACCCTCTTCCCTCTTCTCCAGCTCTTGCGGCTTCAATCGCTGCATTCAGGGACAGGAGATTGGTTTCTTCTGCGATGCTGGCAATAGTACCCACGATATTTTCAATTTCTTTGGAATAACCACCCAAGGTTTCAATAATGAGTGCTAGGTCGGTAATACTGTCACTTACGACTCTCATCTGCTGTGTGGTGGAATCCATTGCCTCACGGCCTGTACGCGCTTTATTAGCGTTGCTGACCGCATTATTCATTGCGTTATCTGCATTGCCTGCAATCTCTGTGATGAAATGAGACAGGTCTTGTACAGACTTATATTCACCCTCCATATTCTGCAGCTGCGAATTCGCGCTATCGGCAAGCTCAATCGTAACATTGACGCTATACTCACCGGCCCGGTTGGTTTCCTGCGCACTGGCGGAGAGCTCTTCGGAAGAGGAGGCTACCTGCATGGAGGTCTCATTGACCTCGGTAATAAGTAAGCGCAGGCTTTGGGTCATGTCATTGAAATCACGGGCTAATGTACCAATCTCATCCTTGCTGTTGAATAAAATAGGATTATGAGTAAGGTCGCCCTGTGCAACAAGATTGACCCCTTTGGACAGCTTCGTTAACGGACTAATCATTCGGCGGATTAACAGATAAGCTGCCACAATAGCTATAACCAGAATGGAAGCACCGATAATAAAAGGCTGAACAATGATATCTTGAGTTCGTTCTTGAATTATGGAGCCATCGAAATTAATAGCCATCAGCGCAACTATAGGTTTAGACGGATCATGATCCTGATAGATGGGGCCGTAACCTGTCTTAAGTGAGGTACCTTCGTATGTATAAACCTTGGAGTAGGAGGAATGCTTGGACTCAGTGATATGTTGCTTAACTTCAGCTGGGAAATAAAAAGTATCGCCTGCTTTATAACCTCTAGCCTGGAAGCTTGAATCTGCGGCAAGTACTTTTCCGTCTAAGGATAAGATGAATGCCTCTTTAAAAATAGCCTTATGTGCTACAATCCAACCGATTCGATCCTCTACAGCCTCCAGTTTACTTTGATCGCCTGCCAACAATGCGGAAATGTCTGCGGGGTCAATCAGGCCGGTTGTAATATTAGCGCATCCTACCAATTCGATACCTGCGGCTTCGTCTACTTGCTTATAAGCTGTACGGTATCCGAAAAACCCGATGGATGATCCTACAAGAAGTAAGACGACGAACATCATCCAAGTTAATTTAGTTGCTAATTTCATTCTTCGCACCAACCTTGACAAATTATGTTCTCAGTGATAATAGCTCTCACCTCTACGATTATATCGTATTGATATGCTTATAACCTTACATGGAATATAGTATTTCTGTGTCGGAAATTGGAGAATGGTGGAAGTTTGCGCTTTCCATCATGCTTTCAATGGTTTAGTAGACAAAACCATTGAATCATAACCAGTTCTAATGGTACGCTTGAGTTATTAAAAACGGATTGGGGTTGAACAAATATGCCACATCAAATAGATCCGTTAATAGATCGTCTAGGACTATCCATGTGGAGAGTACAGCGTAAGATTATGTCTCAAATGTCTTTGCACAAAGAACTCGGACTTACGGTGCCACAGATGGGTCTGTTAAATATGATAGCGAAAGAAAAGAAGTCGCGGGTGGTACAGCTGGCAGAATGTATGGAGGTCAAATCCAGTGCGGTGACGGTGATGCTGGACCGTTTGGAGGTGCTGGGTTATATCAAACGTGAGCCGGATGGGAAGGATCGGAGAGCGGTTGTAGTGACGATCACCGAAAAAGGTCAGCAGGTGCTCGAAGAAGGACATTTCCGGTCCAAAGAACTGCTGGCGGAGCATTTATCCATACTGAAGCCCGAAGAACTACGCAACTTTGCAGAGTATTACCGTATGATCGAGGACCAGAAGCGTTAGTCAGCTAAGCTTCGGAATGGATATCTTTATAAAAACAGCAGAGCAGCGGTTCTCCTTATTGGAGAATCGCTGCTCTGCTGTTTTTGTTCGTTGGCTGCCTACGCCCTGTAATTTATTGTTTAGGTTGTTTGTCAGGCAACTGAGTGATATAGCTGTGGGAAAGCTGTAAAAGCCTCAAGGCACGGTTATATTCGTCTTCAGTGGCACTCGGCGTTGTTCCATTGTTATAAATAGAGTACTGAGTGTTGTCTTCAAAGCTGTTACCAGGAATAAGCAATCCTGAGCTGGCAATGAATGAACCAGAAGGTAAATAATATCGTTCTGGCAGCAAATTATAAGTCTGACTGAGTAGATCTTGACCAAAATATACGTTATTCTCTAATGAAATCCCAAGCAGACTGGCTGCGGTTGGCATGATATCTACTTCCCCGCCTACTTCGTCAATGGTCTGCGATGCTACGCCAGCACCTGCATGAATAAGCAGAGGGATGTTCATCATATCCGCATAACTGTATTCATGACCATAGATTTCAGTCATCAATTCTTTATCATCATGATCGAGGGAATAAATCGGCAATCCCATATGATCTCCATAAATCATGATTACACTATTGTCCCAGACACCATTTGCTTTTAGCTCTTCTACAAAATGTCCAAAAGCATCATCCGCATAGTTCTGGGAACGGATATAGTCACCAACAAAAGTACCTTCATAACGCTCCGGCAGCTTCATGCGGTATTTTTCTTCCGGAATAGTAAAAGGGTGATGCGCTGACATTGAAATGACTTGAGCGTAAAAAGGCTGCTCCTGTTGGTCCATTTCTTTTAGTTTATCGGCTGTCTTACTGTAGAGCGTATCATCAGAAGCTCCAAAGAAGAAGACATCATCTTCACCAAAAAATTTGCGGTCATAATAATGATCGAAGCCGAGGGAGTCATACAGCTCGCCGCGGTTCCAGAATTCTACGACATTGGTGTGGAAGGTTGCAGTCTGATATCCATTTTCTTTAAGCACGCGTGGCAGACTTGGAAGTACCTTATCCACATAAGACATCGTTGCCGCTCCACGTGGAGGGATGTAGAAGGAAGTGTTAACTACGAACTCTGCATCCGACGTATTCCCTTGGCCAACCATTTGATAGAAATTAGGGAAGTAAAGACTGTCCTTCATTACCTTGTTCAGGTTCGGTGTAATTTCTTGACCGTCTAATTTAAGTCCCAGCAAGAAATTCTGGAAAGATTCCATTTGAAGAATAATAAGGTTCTTGCCTTTAGCGATGCCTTGAAGTGGAGAACTAGCCGCAGTATTAATCCCCTTCAATTTGTTGATGGCATCTTGTGTAATGTCACTTGAATCGACTAGCTCAGGCTCTTCTTTAGCGAAGATCGTATAAGCTTCATAATTAAGAATTCCCATTTCTTGAGCTTTCTTAATTTCGTTCATACTGGCCTTATTAGGCAAGATGTTGAACAAACATAAAGCAAGTGAGACTGCAAACAGAACACTATACTTAAGTTTTCCGCCACGGCGGTGGTTGATATTCTCTTTCTTATAGACCCGGCCTTTTTTATTAAAGAAGAAATAGACGCCAAGAATAATGATGTCTGTAAAAATCAGCAGGTAGTATGGATCCATTAGTGAGAATACGCTGTTGCTGACGGCGGTGACTTGATTCACCTGCTCCGCTGCATGGTAAGTCACAATAACACCGTAATATTTAAAATACATAATGGCTGCGAAGAAAATGGCTGTCACTAATAAATTTACGGTCATGTAATATCCGAGCTTGCGCTTGGAACCAAAACGTTCAATGATACAGAAGAGCGCCCAAGCAAAGGGGATTTCAGTTAATAATGATTTCCAGGGCAATATATCGTCAAAGATTACGCCCCATGCCAAGAAAGCTTTTAGAATAAAAATTATTGTGAAAAACACAAAAGGTTTAACGATCCACTGTTTAAAGTTAAAGGATGACACAGCTTCGCCTTCTTTCTACATGATAAAACGCCATTTCCCGGCTAGGAAGAAACAGCGCCCAGACAAAATAATTCCATAGTAATAAAATTTATTATGCAGGGCTAGCTATAGAATGTCAAAAATCAAGAACCTAAGTATAAGCTTAGTGGAGCGCGTAAAGTTGAACACAAAGGGTTGAAGCTGACGCTCCTGCTCTCATGCAGGGTTATACAACGAATTCAGGACTAAAATGGAAATTGGGAACAAAAAGGATATATGGATAATAAAAGGAGGTGATGCTGGATGAGCTCTACAGTAGCTTTATCAGTTAGAACTCTCGTTGAATATGTTTTTCGCAGCGGAAGCATTGAACCTGGCTTTCATGGAACGGGCGCTATGGTCGAAGGCACAAGAATTCATCAGAAGATCCAAAAGCAATATAAGGAAGGTGACCGCAAGGAGGTTTATTTGAAAACGGAGATTCCTTATGGAAACCTGCTTTATGTTGTAGATGGGCGTTGTGATGGATTGCTTGTCTCGGAGGATGGGAGCTTTACGGTCGAAGAAATCAAATCAACCTCCGGACTGCTGGATTTACTGGATGAAGGACATGAGGTTCATTGGGCACAGGCGCTGATGTACGCATATATGGTGGCTCTGGAGCAAGAGCTTTCTTCTATTCAGGTTAAGCTTACCTATGTCCACCGGGCCACTGATGAGCAAAAAAGCTTGTACCGAACGTTGTCTTTTGAAGAACTGATTTCATTTGTGAATGACACAGTGGCTAGATATGCTCCATACGCTGAGATGATGGTTCGTCATGATGCTAAGAAGGAGCAGAGTCTTCGGGGGTTGAGCTTTCCGTTCTCCTCTTATCGAAAGGGACAACGTCATTTTGCAGGAGCTGTATACAAGTCCGTCGTGGAAAAGGTCAGTCTGTTCGCTCAAGCCCCCACAGGTATCGGGAAAACAATGTCGACGTTGTTCCCTGTCCTTAAAGCGATGGGCGAAGGACAAGCTAAAGGATTGTTCTATTTAACGGCAAAGACGGTTACCCGTTTTGCCGCGCAGGAAGCCATCTCGCTGTTGCTAACGCAGGGTCTTCAGCTGCATGTCATCACACTTACCGCTAAAGAGAAGGTCTGTTTTCGCGAAGAGGGGATATGTGGTAAGGATTCCTGTCCTTATACGGATGGTTATTATGACCGGATCAACGAGGCATTAATGGATCTGTTAGAGCATGAGACGCTGATGAGCAGAGACACCCTTGCACTGTATGCTCACAAACACAAAGTGTGCCCATTTGAGTTCTCGTTGGATGCAGCCTATGCCTGTGATGCTGTGATCTGCGATTACAATTATATATATGATCCTCGCATCAGTCTGAAACGGCTAACAGAGGAAAGAAAGAGAGAAACGGTACTTCTAGTAGATGAAGCACATAATCTGGTAGACCGGGGACGGGAGATGTTCTCCGCCTCTTTGCTGAAAGCCCCTTTCCTGGAAATCCAGCGCCAATATAAAGAAATGAACCGGAATTTGAGTACAGCCGCTAAATCGGTGAATGCTTTTTTCATCTCCCTTCGCAAAATTTGCAATGAAGAGGGGCAAGGGCAGTGGGACTCGTTCCCGGAGGAGCTGCCGGCTTTGCTTGAGATATTTTCTTTGGAGGCGGAACAGGAGCTTATTCACCCGAGCTCCAGTATTGTCTCACTGAATGGGGAAGGAGAAGGGGAAAATGTCCTCTTGGATACCTATTTTGCAGTTCAGGGCATGCTCCGCACCTTTAAGACCTATGATGAACGCTACATTACCTATGCGGAGGTTCGTAGAGGGGATGTCTATCTCAAGCTATTCAATTTGGATCCCTCGCATCTGCTACGGCAGATGTCCAAGAGCTTTCGCAGTCAGATCCTGTTCTCAGCTACACTTTCTCCATTATCTTACTACCGGGATATGATTGGTGCAGCGGAGGAAGATTACAGTTTAACCGTGTCTTCCCCTTTTCAGAAAGAGCAGTGGGAAGTAACCGTCTTACCTGTCTCCACACGTTATCATGACCGGGAAGCCTCCCTAGTTCCGTTGACAAAAGCACTGAGCCAAATGGTCTCTAAAAAGGGCAACTATCTGGTGTTTTTTCCTTCGTACCTCTATTTGCAAAACGTATATCAGGCCTTTACGGAGTATTACCCTGAAATCCGGACATTGATGCAGGATACTGGCATGAGCGAGCAAGCTAGAGAAAGTTTTTTAGCCGCATTTAGTCCAGATAATGACGAGACGTTATTGGGATTTGCTGTACTTGGAGGGATTTTTTCAGAAGGTGTGGATCTGCCAGGGGATCGCCTCAATGGGGTTATGGTTGTTGGCGTTGGCCTGCCACAGCTTGGTCTTGAACGCAATCTGCTGCGTCAATATTTTAATGCCAGAGGAAAAAATGGCTTTGATTATGCCTATGTCTATCCGGGAATGTGTAAGGTACTCCAAGCCGGAGGCAGGTTGATTCGCAGCGAGACGGATACGGGCATTATCGTGTTGGCGGATGACCGTTTTTTGCAGAGTCCATATATGCATTTGCTTCCCGAAGAATGGAGAGATTATCTTATACGCTCATAAGAGGTTATAATCTACGAAAGGGTATTCATAATCAATCGGCAGGAGGAAATAATATGACATTAAAAGTGGGTATTGTGGGTACAGGTTGGTTCTCTAAGGTACATGCTGATTTGCTGGCAGGGATGGCTGATGTCCAGTTGCAGGCAGTCTGTGGAAGCAGTAAAGCCAAAGGCGAAGATATGGCACGTCCATACGGAGCTGCTGGATATGGTGATATTACAGAGATGTTGGATGCAGAGACGCTTGATGCTGTTTATATCTGTGTGCCTCCACAATCTCATGGTGCGATTGAACGTTCATTAATCAAGAGGGATATTCCTTTTTTTATAGAGAAGCCGCTTAGTATGACTACTGAAATTCCTGCCAGCTTGCTGCAAGATATTAAAGAACATAATTTATTGACCTCGGTAGGCTACCATTTCCGCTATCAAGAGAATGTTAAACGGCTCAAGGAAACACTACGTGGTGACAAGATCGGTATGGTCATGGGCCAGTGGATGGGCGGCATGCCGGGCGTAGCTTGGTGGCGTGATCAGGAGCAATCTGGAGGACAGTTCACCGAGCAAACCACTCATATCGTCGATTTGGTGCGTTATCTGGCAGGAGAGGTAAAAGAAGTATACGGCATGTTCGGAAATCGAATTATGCATGAGCAGCATGAAGGTGTGAGTGTAGCCGATGTAGGTACCGTATCTCTGAAGCTTGAGAATGGAATCATAGCTAATATTTCAAATACATGTGTGCTGCCTGATCCGGTAGGAAGTGTAGGTCTTAGTTTCTATAATGATCGGGGATTGCTGGACTGGAACCCGGATCGTCTCTTGGAAGTGCGAAGTGGCAATAGCACCGAATTTGAAAACACAGGAAATCCATATTTAGTGGAAAGTGAAGCTTTTCTGTATGCTGTACGGACAGGAGATCGTTCGCGTATTCTCAGTGACTATGAGGATGGATTCAAGACGCTTAAAGTAACTTGTGCGGCTTACGAGTCCGCACAAAGTGGACTTCCGGTTAAATTCTAAGTTTGGATTCTTAAAAAAAGGACATGCCGCCTTAGATGTGCTAAAGAGACATGTCCTTGGCTCAAGCTGGGTTAGCCTAGTGGAGGAATATTGCGAGTAAAGCTGGCGCCACACCTATGGATAACAGCGCGGACAGAATCATCGCAATACTGGAGATGGTTCCGGTCAGTGAACTAAGCTCGAAGGCCTTGGATGTTCCTGTACCATGCGCAGCGGTTCCCAGCGATACACCACGCGCGATTTCATTGTCAATGCGGAAGATGCGGAGTACTGTAGGGCCCATCATTGTACCGAGTATCCCGGTAATGATGACGAAGACTGCAGTAATACTCGGTACACCGCCGATACTTTGCGAGATGCTCATAGCGATCGGTGTAGTCACCGAACGTGGAACCAGACTGGCTGCCAGATCGCCGCTGACATGCAGCCATTTGGCGAGCAGAATGGAAGAGATCACCGCTGTTATCGTCCCTGACAGCACGCCTGCCGCAATTTCGGCGGCGTGCTTTTTGAGCACCTTGAAGTTTTTATGCAAAGGGATTGCAAAGGCCATAGTTGCCGGTTGCAGCAAATCCGTCAGCCATTTGCCTCCCGCATTGTAAGAATCATAAGTAATGCCTGTGATGAGTAAGAAGATAATCATAAGCACTGGTGTAATGATCAATGGAGAGGTGTACACTTTGCCACTAGAAGCATAAATGCGTTTCGCCAGTAAATATACAGCAACCGTAAGACCGAAGAATAATAGAGCGTTTAACATGATCCTTTCCGCTCCTTTGCTTTGTAAATTCTACTGGTAAGTAATCCGGAACTGGCCATTACAACAATCGTACCCAAAATGACCACCGCGAGGATTCGTAAACCATCAGTTTCCAGAATATTGGCGTATTTCATTACGCCGATAGCAGATGGAATAAAGAACAGCAAGAGCTCAGCCAGTAGCCAAGAAGCACCAACTTCAACCCAATTCAGATGAATGACACCAAACTCAAGCAGAAGAAACAATATAATCATTCCGAGTATGCTTCCGGGAATAGGGATATGCAAAAATGGGGTTACAGCATTGATTAGTAATGAGAATAGGGTGAGTCCCGCTACCTGCAGCAAGCCTATAACAATCTTTTTCATAAGGCTTCGCTCCTTTCATGATAATGAAAGTTTACATCAATTGTTTTCATAGGTAAAATGAATAGATTGAATAAATGACATTCCTTTTGTCTATGGATCGGAGGTTGGAAAATGGATATCCGACAATTAGAATATTTCGTCCAAGCAGCACGAATGAAAAGCTTTACTCGGGCTGCCGAATCCTTATATATTTCACAACCTACGATCAGTAAAATGATCCGGAATATGGAGATCGAGCTGGAGGCTGATTTGTTTTACCGTGAAGGGAAAAGTGTCCGGCTTACAGATGCAGGGGAAATTCTGTTCACCAAAGCGCAAAATATCGTGGAGTCGTTCGCCAGCTTGTCTTCTGAGCTGGATAGCTTACGAAATTTGGAGCAGGGCCACATCCGCATCGGTCTGCCTCCAATGGTAGGAGCGAGCTTTTTTCCTTCGGTGATTGGTCAATTTCATAAACGTTATCCGCAGGTTACTATTCGTCTGCATGAGGATGGCGCGAAAAAAGTGGAGGAAGATGTAGAAACGGGCTTGTTGGATATCGGAATGGTTGTGCTGCCTGTAAATACAGCCAAACTTCATTGCTTCACCTTTGTTGAAGAGAAGCTGAATCTTATTTTACCTGTTGGACATAGATTGGCCGAGGCAGACCTTGTTCCGTTAAGTGAACTAGCCGAAGAGGAGTTTGTGCTGTTCCGGGAGGATTTTACGCTGCATGATCGGATTATTACGGAATGTGTGAAGGCGGGATTTCAGCCTAAGGTTATCTATGAGAGCTCCCAATGGGACTTAATTAGCCGTATGGTGGCTGCCGGAATGGGAATCGCATTGCTGCCAGAAACCATTTGCCGGGATATGGATCGTTCACGATTGGTCGTTGTGCCTTTGACGGATCCGGTAATTCCGTGGCAGCTTGCTATGGCGTGGCGTAGAGACCGTTATTTATCTTTTGCGGCACGCGAATGGATTGCTTTTGCAAAGGGACTTTTGCGAGAACAGTATCCAAATGAGCTCTCTGACGAACTTGCGGAGGACTCTGAATAAGTAGTAATTCCGTTTTTGTTAGAAGCTCTACAATTTTTCTTTTTTTTGAAAATATGTTTTTTGGTATCATGACTTATGATAGGAGAAGATGTTGATAGAGAGAAGGAGAGAGATGTGACACAAAATCCAAATTCCTCCAAGAATAATCATAGAAAAGATTATAAAGAAGATGAGCTACTTGTAACTATAGAGAGTCTTAGATGTGAATTGCTGGAGGTTGCAGAGCAACGGAGTCTTAGTGACCGTGCTGTTCTAGAGCTCAGTGAGCGATTAGACAGCTATATTTTGCTGGCACAAAATAAGATGATGGAAAATTTGCGCAACCGGAAAGCCGGCATTACATCCTATAGTAGAAGTTCCAAAACCGCCATCACTGTTAGCTAAACTACCAACAACATAGAATTATAATACTATGAAGATGTTACTGATCTAGAGGAGCGTATTAGGCTCCTCTATTTGTCGTACAATCTATTTGTTGTACAATCCATAACTTTCACCTATAATGTCAATTAATAGAATCTTTTCAAGTCAAACTTTGGGGGTGCCGAGTGGAGGGAAAGTTAACAACTATACGCTCAGAAATTGAGAAAAATTTGTCCCGCTCCGGCCATAATCTCGCCTCATTTTCAAAAATTTGTGGCCTGAATCGAGGCAGCCTCAGTGCAATTCTGCATGGAAATCCGCCGAAGCCTATGTCCTTGGGACAAGTAGATGCAATTATAAAAGCCTTTGGTTTTCCAGAAGGTTGGTTATATCCTCTATATGTTGATGAATGCTTCAATGATGAGAAGGTCTCACGCCGTAGAGTGGAGCCTTTTTTGATTCGTTGTGCTGAATTGGGCAAACAGAATTGCATTGATGAAACTATAAGCAGATTATTAGAGTCTACCAAGCCGCTGGATATCATTTATTCTGTTGCTGATAAATTATTCAATAAAGGCAAAGTTAAGGAATCTATGTTTTTTTACAAGATTGTAGTAGAGAACGAGTCGGATAGTTATAGTGAACGTCTCGCGATTAGTCATTATCGTAATTTTAAATTTTTGCAAACACTTGATATGGAGGAGAAGCTACGCGCAGTCATTAGCTTTAGTCCTTTTAGGGGGCGCCTTCCGGAAAATTTGCAATTAGATGGTTTATTGATGCTGACACAGCTATGTTTCGCCCTTCGCAGATGGGAAGAAATGGAGATCTATGCTGATGAGTTGAGAGCTTTAGCCAATGCAGTTTACCGCCAAGAACTGCGGAGGAGCGGAGACAAACGAAGAGAAGAACTCTGTACGGAACGTCCGCTCGTTGTTTATTATGGACACGGATATTTGCTTAAAGCAATTTCGTTGACGAAGCAAGGTCAATATGAAGCGGCGAAGAAATATACCGCTGGTTATGCAGACTTAGGCTGGTTTGAGATGTTGGATGAAGTAGGCCAGCAAGCTGTAGAACAATTCCGATTATTTGCAGTTGGGAACAGTTTCACACTGGAAATGTTGGAGGGGAACGTAAAAGTTGTACCAGACTATGTAGCTTTTTTGGCTGAGCACCCCGGAGAAATATTGCCAGGACTCATTATTATTATGGAATCGGCTAATCATTACAGATTTTCTGTAGACGATGTGCTTAAACGTTTTGCACGGGAAATGTTACGATTTGAACAGTTTGAAGATCCCATTAATATTGACCGATTATATCGGTTGTACTATCAAATAGCCATGTATCTAATAAACAATGGACAATATATTACGGGTGTGGACTATATCATACAGTCTTTAGAGTTATCTATTAAGACTAATAATGGAATAGACTTCATTAAGTGCGTGACCTTGTTTGAGACCAATAGGGACTATGCAACTCTGAATCAACAGGAGAAATACAGAAAGCTGATAAGGGAGGTGAGAAAAGATGAAAAAATCTCTATTGATGATGGCAGGCATTTTAGCATTGTTTAGCTTCATCATTATCGGCCCAGTTGGTTCCGGAAGTAATGGACCAATCACAACTTATGAGCACGGAGCAGGATTCTAAAGGTTATCCTTGGCAATATTTTATATACAGATACATATACGCATAACTACTCCCTTGCACTCGTGCTGGGGAGTTTTCTTTTTCGTAATAATTGATAGCGTATTCATAATTTGACAAAGTAATCTGGCGAAAATATAATTAGGTAGCCTAAATAATATAGTGTTTAATAATTAGTTGACCTAACTAAAACAGAGGTGAAGGAAATTGGGATAAACGGAGGAAATACAGAAAATACTGAAAATTCAGTCGCACACGGGCTTTTTGCGGCGATGAAACGCCTGCACAAAGCTCAATGGCAAAAGGGCGTTGAGGGCCACAAGCCAAGTGAGATGACTTTAATGATATGCATTGAAAAATGGAATCATTCTGATGAAGAGGGTCTCAAGGTGTCTGAAATCAGCCGACTACTTGGATTCACTCCTCCTACCATCACGCAGCTGATTAACAGTCTTGAAGCGAAACAGATGGTGGAAAGACGCGCGGATCCTTCGGACCGAAGAGTTGTACGCGTGAAATTAACGGAAAGTGGAAAAGAACTCACACGAAAAGCAGAACATTATCGTGATGTGATGCTTGATAAGCTTGTGCAACACTTAGGCGAAAAAGACACTAAACAGCTCACAGAGCTATTGCTTAAGGTACATGAATACGTTGAGGATAATCCACCACCTGATTGGGATAGGCTACAAATGAACGGAGATGAGAAGCTTGATTAAATTATTTAAACAACTGAAGCCTTTTAGGGTAGCTATTGGTGCTGTATTAATCCTTGTATTTTTGCAGTCCATGGGCGATTTATACCTTCCTACTCTGATGTCCGACATCGTCGACAAAGGGATTGTTCAAGGAGATCGCGCTTATATTTGGAAAATAGGTAGTTTCATGCTCCTGGTTGCAGGTGGCGGTGCTTTATGTTCGGTAATTGCCAGTTACTTATCGGCAAAAGTGGCAGCCGGGTTTGGTAAACTCACCCGTGCACGAGTATTTAACCATGTAGAAAATTTTACGCTGCATGAATTCGATAAGCTGGGTACAGCTTCCTTGATTACACGTACAACAAATGATATTACACAAGTTCAAACGGTACTTACTATGATGTTGCGCATGATGATCGGAGCACCGATGATGATGATTGGTGGTATCATCATGGCAGTATCTGAAGATGCTAAATTATCATTGATTTTTGTAGTCGTTATTCCTGTACTTGTAGGGGCGATCTTCTTTATTGGGATGAAGGGTCTGCCACTGTTTAAAGCCATTCAGATTAAGCTTGATAAATTAAACCTGGTGCTGCGTGAGCATCTGACAGGTATTCGTGTTATTCGTTCTTTTAACCGGATTGATCATGAGAATAGACGTTTCACCGAAGCTAACCGTGATCTTACGGATACAGCTATCAAGGTCAATAAAATCATGGCCGGCCTGATGCCGCTGATGATGATTGTAATGAACTTTTCTATGATTGCTATTCTTTATTTTGGTGGAATACGAATTGGTGATGGCGACTTGCAAGTTGGGTCCCTGATGGCATTTATCCAATATGCAATGCAAATTATGTTCTCTCTGATTATGGTATCGATGATGTTCGTGTTAATTCCGCGTGCTTCAGCTTCAGCCGTGCGTATCAATGAGGTGCTGGATATGCAGCCTGAATTTACAGATCCTACTGAGAGTGAACTGCATACAACAGCTCAAGCTACTAAAAAAGATGGACGCGATTCTTTGCGTGGTTTTGTTGAGTTTGAGAATGTATCTTTTTCCTATCCAGGGGCAGAACAGCCTGCACTTTCGAAAATTAGCTTTAGTGCTCGACCGGGTGAAGTTACCGCAATTATCGGGGGTACCGGATCGGGTAAATCTACACTGCTTAGCCTGATTCCAAGATTCTATGATGTTAATGAAGGTGCTGTACGCGTAGACGGAGTGGATGTACGTGAGATGACACAGGAAGAGCTGCGGAGCAAAATCGGTTACATCCCACAAAAAGCAGTATTGTTCTCGGGTACGATTAATGAGAACATCCGCTACGGTAAAGAGGATGCTACGGATGAAGAAATCATTCATGCATCTAAGGTGGCTCAAGCCTACGATTTCGTATCCGCGATGAAGGATGGGTTTGACTCGGAAATTGCTCAGGGCGGGAATAACGTCTCAGGTGGTCAGAAACAGCGGTTGTCCATTGCTCGGGCGCTTGTGAGAAAACCTGAGGTTTATCTGTTTGACGATAGCTTCTCAGCTCTTGATTTCAAGACAGATGCCAAACTTCGCGCGGCTCTCAAATCTGAAACTACGGAATCCACCGTATTGATCGTAGCTCAACGGGTTAGCACCGTTATGGATGCGGACCGGATTATTGTAATTGATGAGGGTGAAATTGCTGGAATGGGCACTCACCGTGAACTGCTCGAGAGCAGTGATGTGTACCGCGAGATCGTATCCTCGCAGCTGTCAGAGGAGGAAATAGCATGAGCGAACAAAACAGAGAACATAAACCTGCAGCTCCCCGCGGCCATAAAGGACCGGGTGGACCGGGTGGTCCTGGAATGAGGATGCCGGCAGAAAAAGCTAAAGATTTTAAAGGTACACTTCGTCGCCTGATCAAATACTTGCGCCCGCGTATGGTTCAATTGATTATTGTACTAATTATGGCGATTGCCAGTACGGTGTTCAGTATCTTCAGTCCAAAAGTTATGGGTAAAGCTACAACCAAACTGTTCGAAGGTGCTTACGGCAAACTGATGGGTGTAGAGGGTGCCTCCATTGATTTTGGATATATTAATGATATTCTGATCCTGCTCGCGGGATTGTATCTGCTTAGTGCTCTGTTTAGTTACATTCAGCAGTATGTAATGGCTGGTGTAGCGCAGAAGGTAGTTTATGACATGCGTGAGCAGATCAACAGCAAGCTGGAGCGTTTACCTTTAAAATATTTTGACTCCCGTACACACGGGGAAATTCTTAGCCGTGCTACGAATGACGTGGATAACATCAGTACCACGTTGCAGCAAAGTTTAACGCAGCTAATTACTTCAATCGTCACTATTATTGGTGTTATTGTGATGATGCTTACCATCAGCCCATGGCTGACGTTAATCACGATTACTACGTTGCCACTCAGCTTTATTGTGATTATGGCGATCTCTAAACGTTCGCAGACTTATTTTGTGAGACAGCAGAAATCGCTTGGCCAGTTGAATGGTCATGTAGAGGAAATGTATACGGGGCACCGGATTATTAAAGCTTTCGGCCGCGAACCGCAGTCGCTTAAAGATTTTGATGAAATAAATGATAAGCTTTATGATTCTGGCTGGCGGTCTCAATTTATGTCAGGTATGATTATGCCGCTTATGATGTTTATCGGTAACTTGGGTTATGTGCTTATCTGTGTTGTGGGTGGTATTTTTGTTACTAAAAAAATGATTGATGTCGGGGATATCCAAGCCTTCATTCAATATTCACGTCAGTTCACCCAGCCGATTGCACAAACGGCTAATATTGCTAACATTATTCAATCCACCATTGCTTCCGCAGAACGTGTATTTGAACTTCTGGATGAAGAAGAGGAAGTTAAGGAAGTTAATAGTACACTTGTGAAGCTTGATGAAGGTGCTCCGGAAGGTTCCGTTGAGTTCCGTCATGTGAAATTCGGCTATAAAGAGGATGCTATTCTGATTGAGGACATGAATATTGAGGTTAGTCCAGGTCAGACTATAGCGATTGTCGGTCCTACTGGTGCTGGTAAAACCACTTTGATTAACCTGCTGATGCGCTTCTACGAGCTTAACGACGGGGAAATTATCATTGATGGCGTCAACATTACCGACATGAAACGGAGTGACCTACGTAGCAAGTTTGGTATGGTGCTTCAGGATACCTGGCTCTTTAACGGTACGATTCGTGACAACATTGCTTACGGTCGTGAAGGTGCATCTGAAGCTGATGTGGTGCGGGCTGCCAAAGCTGCGCATGCCGATCACTTTATCCGCACACTTCCGCTTGGCTACAATACGGTGTTAAATGAAGAAGCTTCTAATATTTCACAAGGACAGAAGCAGTTGATTACTATTGCTCGCGCTATTCTGGCCGATCCATCGATCCTTATTCTTGATGAAGCAACGAGCAGTGTCGATACACGGACTGAATTGCTGATTCAAAAAGCGATGAATGCGCTGATGCAAAACAGAACAAGCTTCGTTATTGCCCATCGTCTCTCGACGATTCGTGATGCGGATCTCATCCTTGTCATGAATCAAGGTAGTGTAATCGAGAAAGGCAACCACGAAGAACTGCTGGCCCAAGGCGGATTCTATGCGGATCTCTATAACAGTCAGTTCTCTGAAGGAGATTTGGACGTAGGCTAAATTGAAGTGAAGAAAAAAGTATAGATAACCCATAAACCCCTCTTTTCACATGTTGCTGATTTTTTATGTGAAGAGAGGGGTATTTTATATGTGATGATGTGTTTTAATTTTTCTGAAAAATAAAAAAAGTTTGATTAAAAATTAAAGCATATATATGATAGAATAAAAAATGACCCGCGGCTCATTTTTAAGGCTGCAAGGTAAAGGAGAGGATGAAGGGAATGTCAGGCTACGGAAAATGGGTGGCAGGAAAAAAGACGAAGTGGATTACTCTTCTCGTATGGATAGTGCTTGTAGGTGCACTTACCCTGTTATGGCCTGCAGTGAATTCTCAGGTTGCTAATAATGCGCCTAACCTCCCAGATGATTCACAATCGGTACAGGCAGCAGCTATTGCAGAGCAAGAATTCCCTAGTGGAAGTGGAGTGCCTGCGCTGCTCGTATGGCATAGAGAAGGTGGGCTTTCACAAGATGATTTAGTACATATCACTGCTGTGTACAAGAAGTTGGAGCAGCAACCATTGCCCCATCAGAATTTTGTTCCCCCATTAGGACAACTGCCGCCACAGGCATTACAAGCCTCGTTATCTGAGGATCTTAGTACGCTGGTAACCCCGGTGCTTTTTGATAAAACAGCAGATAGTGATCAGCTTGGCGAAGCTGTGACAGAAATGAAGAAGATCATAAACACAGAGACGGGTGGAGACCCCTCCGCGGCTAAGGTGGATGGAAAAGACCTGAGTTTACGTGTTACGGGTCCAGTGGGCATCTCCATAGATGCTTCAGGCCTGTTTCAGAACGCAGACGTTTCCTTGTTAATTGCTACGGTTATGCTTGTGCTGGTGTTCTTATTGGTGATTTATCGTTCACCGATCTTGGCTTTTATTCCACTTATTGCGGTTGGATTCGCTTATGGTGTAACTAGTCCGATTCTTGGAAAAATGGCGCAAGAAGGCTGGATCACAGTGGATTCACAGGCTGTCTCGATTATGACTGTTTTGCTATTCGGAGCTGGTACGGACTATTGCCTGTTCCTGATCTCACGGTTCCGGCAGTTGTTGAAGGTAGAAGAGAGTAAGAGTCGTGCGCTTCTTCGCTCCATTACCGAATCTTCAGGCGCCATTGCTATGAGTGGCTTCACCGTCGTGCTCGCGCTGTTTGCGTTATTGCTGGCTAAGTATGGAGCTTATCATCGTTTTGCCATTCCATTTAGCGTATCTATCTTCATCATGGGAATTGCCAGTCTAACCCTCGTACCAGCACTGCTGGCAATCTTCGGACGGACCTCGTTCTTCCCATTCATTCCGCGCACACCGCAAATGGAGGTAGAACGGGCTAAGGCTAAAGGCAAACCTATTCCGGAACCCAAAGTTTCCCGTAAAAAAGGAATTGGCGGTTTGGTAGTAACCCGGCCTTGGGCTATCGTAGGTGTGACCGTTATCGGACTGGGGATTTTGGCTTCATTCTCCAGTGGCATCAAATTTACGTATGATATCCTATCCTCTTTTCCTAAAAATATGGAGTCCCGCGAAGGTTTCGACCTTATTGGCAAACAGTTCTCTCCCGGAGAATTAGCTCCAGCGAAGCTGATTATTGATACCCAAGGAAAAGCGAGCGGAGAGGATTTAAAGGTCATTCTTGGCGGACTCACCTATGTGGACACGGTTTCCGATCCGCAGCAGGGGGCAGTAAACAAAGATATTGTTGGTTTTGATATTGAATTTAAAAGCAATCCATATTCACTAGAAGCGATGGGTCATATTCCTACCCTTCTTGCTACCGCAGAGCAGGCATTAATCGATGTAGACGTTGCGAACCCTGCGGATCACGTGTGGGTAAGCGGACAGACGGCAACACAGCACGACACTAAAGAGATTGGAGATCGGGATACCGATCTGATCATACCCGTGGTCATCGGAATGATCACCGTACTGTTGTTGATATATCTGCGTTCAATAGTGGCCACCATCTATCTGGTCGGCACTGTTATTCTCTCCTTCTTCTCAGCGCTTGGCTTAGGCTGGATTATCATTCACTATGTGATGGGAGCAGATGCTATTCAGGGAGCGATCCCACTGTATTCCTTTGTTTTCTTGGTGGCACTTGGAGAAGACTACAACATCTTCATGATCTCGAATATCTGGAAAAAGCGTAAAACCATGCCGCTTAAGCAGGCTATCGCGGAAGGAGTGAATGAGACCAGCTCGGTAATTACCTCTGCCGGCCTCATTCTGGCAGGTACATTTGCTGTATTGGCAAGCTTGCCGATTCAGGTGCTTGTGCAGTTCGGTATCATCACCGCTCTTGGTGTTCTGCTGGATACCTTCGTGGTTCGGCCGTTCCTTGTACCAGCTATTACAACGCTCTTTGGCCGTTGGTCGTTCTGGCCGGGTAAACATCAAGAGGTGGAGACCCCTCAGCCAGATGTAAGTAAATAATGAGTTTATAAACAAACAGGGATGTCTCAGAGCCATATTGGCTCCGGACATCCCTGTTTGTTTTAGGCTTGGGCACAGGACATCGCTGGATAATAGCGCTGCTTGTACCAACTAACTTAATTGTATCTATTAGGCTAATCAATCAGTCTGCTTGACGATAGTTATTCTAAGTATTCACTGTGCTAATTAGTATCTAGAAGCGATAACTGTGTTAATTAGCGGCTGATTGTCTTAGCCAAGAGGTAAAAGACAATTAGCTTGCTCCATCAGTTAACCAAAAGGTAATAGTCAATTAGCGCGCTGCATTGGTTAGCCCAGTGGTAGAAGAGAAATAGTCCGCTGCATTGGTTAGCCAAGTGGTAGAAGACAATTAGCTGGCTGTAACGGTTAACCGAGTGGTAGAAGACAATTAGCTGACTGCATCAGTTAGCCAAGAGGTAAAAGACAATTAGCTAACTGTACTTATCGGGCAACTATCCCGTACACACTGCTGGTTCCATCAAGCTACGGCTCTGTTTGGGGGTCCAAATACTTAGTTACCGGGCGTGCGGCTGATCATTAGTTCATATTTATCGATGGAAGCACCCAGGATTGCGTCATTACCACCAGCACCACGGTGCGACTGACGGAAGGACTCGCTGGAGGTCCAGCCTTTGAATGCATCCTCATTCTCCCATACGGTGCAGATTTTTAGTTCCTCGACACCTTCCTTGGCATTTCCACGCCAAACCTCCATACGTACAAACCCTGGCATATCCTGCACACCATTATTTCCTCCGAAACGTTGAGCAATAGCTTCGCCGTGGCCTTCTTTTACTTTAATAGTATTAGTTACTACCAGCATGATAGATAAACCTCCGATCAGAAAGTTAGTATATTTTTCAGGACATTGTGAATCGAAATAGTATAACATGGGAACCTCGAAAATTAGCCAATATCTCAAGGTAACATCGTGATTATCAACTAACAAAATAAAAGACCATCCCACAAGACACAAGAGTGCGGGCGTTTAATTGCACTTTGTACACTTAAATTATCCGTAACACCAGAAACGATCGAATAAGTGTATTCTCTGCAACTAATTTATGCGAATCTGGTGAATCGCCGAGATTAGCCTTCTTTTAACTGTATAGAGTGCAATTAAAGTATGATTTCTCCTCTAATTGCGCTGAATAGATGTACAAAGTGCAACTATTATCTATTTAAACGTTAAGTATTGTGCAAACTCAGGTACCTGCGAAAAATCAAAGTGTCTACTGCAAGTAAAGTGGCTATAGCAAGTTAAAGTAACTACTGCACGTTAAAGTAACTACCGCAAGTAAAGTGCCACCTCAACCGTAATGTTACTCTAAGCCAAAGTGCCAACCCAACTCCAAAGTTTTTACTCAAAACCACACCACCATTACAGCTAGCACCTAATTCCAGTCCCAGTTCCCTAATAAAGCCCCCAAATGAAGTTGCATTGCAGAATGTGCAACAGAATAGCCTGAATGTTATCTGAATAAGGCAGTCTGTTGCATTCTGTACAATAGAATCAAGCCCAAATCGCCTAAAAGGAGGGGAGCCACTAAACTGATTGCACCACGTGCACGTGCAATCACCCAAGGCTTCACCCTCGTCTAGAGCGATTCTATTGCACAAAGTGCAATCACCCCGGATCACCCGGCTCCCCCCGCGTCCAGCGCGATTTTATTGCGGATTGGTGGTCCATAGTCCTGCTGTTTTTAGGAAGACGCGATCCGGCAGCTTCAAAGCTGTCAGTGCCAATTCAGCAACATCTTCAGGTTGCATCATGCGGTCTTCGTCACCGATTTTAAGTCCAGCATTGGAAGCTAGGCCAGTGTTGACGGTGCTTGGAGTCAAGGCTACGACGCGAATATTGTGTTTGCGCACTTCTTGTGCGAGGGCTTCGGTCATGCCCATGAGAGCGAACTTGGACGCGCAATAAGCAGAGCCTGTCGCGAAACCGCGTTCTCCGGCTGTGGATGAAATATTGATGATATTTCCGCCATTTTTCTCAATCATCGCAGGAAGTGCTGCACGGGTTACGTAATAAGTACCGTAGAGATTAACTTGGATGTGGCGCTCCCAGTCTGCAGGGTCCATTTCTACTAAAGTGCCGAATTTTGCGATCCCGGCATTGTTGATTAATGCATCAAATGCTCCAAGCTCATTTTGCAGGGAAGCAACAGCACGTTCAGCTTCTTCGCGTATGGCGATATCGGCCACGGCAATGCTGACTTTAACGTCATATACTTCCGTTAAGGCTGATTTTAACGCTTCGAGATCACCTGAAGTTCTGGAGATCAGGCCTAAATTAGCACCTTCCTTAGCCAGTGCCATAGCCAAGGCTTTTCCGATCCCTTTGCCTGCACCAGTAATTACAACACTCTTTCCTCTCAAATCCATCTCTATCGTCACTCTCCTTCAAACTTTTTTGAAGCAGCTGCTTCATTCAAGTCTTATTATACCTGAATGCTATAGGGCAATTACAATCGCCCCTTAGAAAAGGGACTGTAAATTTTCATGAAGCCGAACTGCCTTTTCATGAAAAGTATTATTCATGGAGTTTCGTCAGCGGTACCGACGCAGGGCCCTCTAAAACTTCGCCATCGTAGGAGAAGCGGGAACCATGGCAAGGGCAATCCCAAGAGCGATCCCCGTTGTTCCATTCGCATTCACAGCCCATATGGGTGCAGGTTCTATCCACCAGATGAAGTTTACCTTCTGGATCCTTATAAGCTCCCACACGTTTGCCATCATGGAACACAACGGCTCCTTCGTCAGCTTCTAAATCAGTGGTCTTTTTATGGACGATTTCCACTTTGCCCGCCACGAGCTCTTTTGCCACATTGGCATTTTGCACGATGAAGTTTTTTAGGCTGGTGCCAGCTTTGAAGCGGGACGGATCGTACAATTCGGTATATGGATTATCTTTGCGCTGAATCTGATCCGAGATGATCTGTGCGGCCAGCGTACCGCTTGTCATGCCCCATTTTCCAAAACCTGTGGCGATATAAATTTCTTCGTTGTCTGAAATCTTGCCGATGTAGGGCACCCTGTCTAAGGTGATTAAATCCTGTGCTGCCCAGCGGTAAGGGATTGTTTTGATGCCGAGCAGATTTCCTGCGAAAAGCTCCAAATTCTCATAATGTCCTATCGTACAGATGCCTTGGCCTGTCTTATGATTGTCTCCCCCGACAATGACCAGATTCCTGCCTTCCCACTCTACTGCACGCAGAGAACGGGTGGGTTCGCTTGCGCTTAGATACATTCCACCCTCAAAATCCGTTTCAGGCTGGATCGCCAGACAGTAGGAACGTTCAGCATGCAGCCGCGAGAAATATAATGCTCCTCCATCGTAAAAGGGGAAATGAGAAGCTGAAACAGCGTAGCGGCAGGTAATCCGATACTCGTCCTTTTCAGTAAAAAGCGTAAGCTTATCGTTCTTCTCCACCTTATCCGCCATCATCGTATGCTCATAGATTACGCCACCTTTATCCTGAATGACCTTCAGTAGCCCCTTTAGATATTGCAGCGGGTGAAAGCGGGCTTGTCCTGGTAATTTAATGGCGCCACTGGCCATCAGAGGGATAGAGACGTTATCTAGCCACTCTCCGGGCAGCCCCAATTGTTCATAGGCTTTATACTCTTCCTCCAGCTGTTTAAGCGACTTATGATCTTCAGCATCTGCGTACAGAAAAGCTGCCTCCTGTTTCATGCCGCAGGATACTTCAAGCTCATCAGCCGTATTCTGGATCCAATTCATAGCCTCGCTGTTCGAGCGATAATAGAGCCGGGCTTGCTCCTGCCCAAAATGCTTTATCAAATGATGATAGATTAACCCGTGCTGTGCTGAGATTTTTGCACTGGTAAAACCCGTTGTGCCACTTAGAATTTCCCCGGCTTCCAAGAGCGTGACTTTGTAGCCTGCTTTGCTGAGGAGATAGGCTGTTGTAATGCCTGTAATTCCACCGCCTACCACTGCGACATCTGTAGAGATATCTTCAGCCAGCTTTGGAAAAGCCGGTAAATCCGTGGTATCTCTCCATAATGATTCCGGAAATTGTGGAAGACTTTGCGTTATCTTACGGTTTGGGTCCATCTATTATCCCTCCATCTTTACAATATTCATCTCATTTATTACCACAGTCCTGTGAAAAGAAACTTCCCATTCCATCGTGCTGTGCATGAATTCAGAGAAACAGTGCCAAAATAAGGTGGGAACCGGGACGTAAAGGATAAAGAGGAGGGATGATGTTCCATGTCAGATCAACAGGATAAGGACAATATTTCTCTGGAATGGATCAAAGATCAGCTGAACGGGTTCGCGGATTTAATCGATAAGACGATCGTTACCTCATTTGGGCAGGTCGACCTACTTTATATCAAAAGCGTTGCGGATTCGCAGATCCTCAGCCGAAATGTAATTGCACCGTTCTATGAGATGGAGAATATCAACGCTTATCAAAATTACATTTTGACGTATCCAGGCAGTGAAGAGGCGACTACAAAGGATAAGGCGATTGAGCTTTTGCTTAGCGGATATATTCTTCTGGGCTTGAAGGATACGTTCTGTTTCTTTGATGCTATGAATACGGAGATCAGCGGGGTTAATGAAACATCTGCAGAAAGCATTTCTCAGGGGCCTTCAGATGCACTAACTGAGGATATTGCAGTGAATATGAACATGATTCGTCGGCGGTATCAATCCACCAATCTCAAAATGGAGACGATGGTCATCGGCGATGTCTCCAAAACAAAGATAGCTATTTTATACGATGACACTCGTGTTGACCATAACGTTTTAAAAGAATTAAGGGAGAAAATGGGGACGTTAAAGGTTGATATTTTGCAAGCTACCGGAGAACTTGAGAAGTTTATTAGCAGTGATAAATTAAGAATACTCCCCAAGTCCATTATCACCGAAAGACCGGACAGGGTTGTGTTTAATTTGTCTGAAGGAAAAGTAGCGATAATGCTGGATACTACGGGTTATGCGATAGTGTTGCCGTCTATTTTTAATGATTTTTTCACATCCATGGATGATAAAATACAATTTCCTATCGTGGGACGTTTTCTGAAGCTGTTGCGGATTATCGGTGTAGGCATGACACTTTGGCTGCCTGCATTCTATGTAACCCTCACCTCGTATAATCCAGAAATTATTCGGGTGCAGATTGCACTGCTTATTTCGGGTAGTCGTGCAACAGTACCTTATCCATCTTTTGTGGAAGTACTTTTAATGCTCATGATGATGGAGTTTCTGACTGAGGCGAGTTTACGGCTCCCCAAGGCGATTGGTCCAACGGCTACAACTGTAGGAGGTCTGATCTTGGGGCAAGCGGCGACGGCAGCAGGGCTAGTAGGGAATATCATGATTATATTGGTCTCTGCGGTTGCGATATCCAATTTTTTAATTCCGCTGAATATGATGAGCTTGTCGATACGCGTGCTGAAATATATTTTCCTTTTTGCCGCAGCTTTTTTAGGGTTGATTGGTGTAGTGGTCTGTGTAGTGGGCTTTGCCATGTATTTATGCAATCAGCGCAGCTTTGGACAACCCTATTTCCGATTGTTTTTTCTAGATAACCTGGGCAAGAAGAAGGGCGGGGGGCATTGATGGCCAAAAGCCGTTATTTCTACTGTCTTTTTCTGATGAACAGCTTGATCAACATCATTAATTTTGTTCCAAGGGAACTAATAGACAGACGTTTTGGTGGTGCTTTGATGTCCATACTAATCGGAACGATCTTGGGCACTTTGTTTGTCTATATATTTACTGTTCTGATTGCTAAATTCCCCGGCAAGGGGTTTCCGGAAATATTTCACTCTTTGCTTCCTAAGAAGTTAGCCAGAACCTTACTGGTCCTTTTTGCCGGCTTATGGTGTGTGGCCGGGGGAGTTACATTGCTTTCTTTTGTAGATATCACGCTGCGGTTTATCAGCCCGGATTCGAATCCTTATACGGTTGTGATCAGTTTTTTAGTCTTGGTCTGCATCTGCTGTCGCTTCGATTCTCTATCACTCTTGTATGGGCTTGAAATCATTCTCAGCGTAACTTTACCGTTAATTATTTATGGCCTCGTAAAAGCGTTGCTCAATCCGGACTTCAATTGGGATTCTGTTCTGCAGATTACTACATATTTCTGGCATAAGCCGGACCTAATGAGCCTTGCGGCGGCTACCTTTTCGTTCAGTGGTTACTTAAATCTGGCCATATTTAATCGGGTATTTCATGGGCTGAAGCTGAAACATGTCTGGATTTTAGGGGTGGAGGGTCTTTTCGTATTGCTCTTGACTTTTTTAGTTCCCATCGGCTATTTCGGAACCGTTGCTATTGATAGGCATGTATATACATGGTTCTCGACGGCTGACAGTATTCGGATGGAATCCTTTATTATTGAACGGATGCTGTTTATTTTTTATTTTGCCTATTTGAGTTTATCTCTGGTGAGTGTAATCGTTCATTGGCATGGAGGTTTAGAGCTTTTTAAAGGTGCCCTTTCATCTGCAAAAAAACAGTCCCAAAAAACAGAAAGCTGGAAAGAGTGGGGCATCCTAGGCTTGTTTAGCGTGATGGTTCTGTCCTTAATGGGGCTGGATCAATATCAACTTAATATGTTTGGTGCCTGGTTTCTGCAAATTCGCTGGTTTGGTGAGATGTTCATCATCGCTCTACTGTTTTATTGTTATCGCAAAGTTAGGAGGGGGAAGCTATGAGAAGAGTACTTGCTGGAATTGGGATTACCTTACTCCTGCTTCTCCCCGGTTGTGACTTCAAGGAAATTGATTTGCGGATTTTTGTGCTAGCGATCGGCGTTGATGAAGGTACAGAAGAAGGGGATTTTAAGATTAGCTTGAAGCTTGCTATCCCTCAGGGGGATGTCACCAAGATTGATGAGAAGATGCAGATCTTGACGGAGGAGTCTCCAAGCATTTCGGAAGCCCTCCGTAGAATGAAATCCAGAGTGGAAAAGGAGCTTGATTACTCCCATTGTAAATCAATTATTTTGGGGGAAGGGGTTGCCCATAAAGATATTCTCCATGTTATGGACTGGGCTGTGCGACGTAGAGATATCCAGCTTATTGTCAATTTTGCAATAGGGCGTCCGGAAGCACTTCAAGTGCTGAAGGTAAGACCCGAATCGGAGCGGATTCCATCGAATTCTCTTATTCTGGCTATGAGTGGACAAGGCACGGAGTCTCCATTTATTTCTAGTGTGTATTCCTTTCAGCTGATGAGAAATATCTTTGAGGAGGGGATTGATCCAATCCTGCCGATTATCGAGGCTAAAGGGGATAAGGAGTTTTTAATTGATAAAATTGCTCTGCTGAATAACGAGAAAATCAAAATGGTTCTTACGCCCAACGAAACCCGGCTATATAATCTGTTATCACGCCCGAATCTGCGAACCAACTTACCCGCCCATTCCGAAGGCATTATGTATCAATACTACACAGAGAGATCATCTTCAGACTACAAAATCCTGACTCCAGAGCATGGGAAAGCTACTATTCGTTATCGTATTAAGATAAAAGGTATTCTCGAAGAGAGCAGTAGCCCCGATTTGGTGACACATCACATGTTGAAGAAGATCCAGGAAGCCGGGGAAAAGGAATTGGAAGCGGATATCTTAGCATTGCTGACCAAAATTCAAGCCAGTGGCCTAGATCCCTTTGGTTGGGGGCTGCATTATGGAGCAAGGCATTTTAATAACGATACGGAAATGAAAGTGTGGAAGGGGCTCTATTCAGATCTTAAATTTGAGATTAAAGCAGACGTGAATATTAAATATTCAGGGATGATCAAGTAGCTGGGAAAGTAAGGTGTGGATAAAAATGGGATTGACGTTCCCATTCACAAGATTTATACTTGATCTAAAAATAAGTTAGAGGATGATAGTAATGAAAAGTCTAAATTTGACCTCCCAACGTCAAGCCGTTTACGATATCGTCCTTAATTCACATGACCATCCTACTGCTGCGGAAGTAATGAATCGGCTAGTAGAGCAGGGACATAGCTTAGCATACGGTACGGTATATAACTCTCTGCGTTATCTTTCAGATAAACAAATGATTCGTGAGCTTAAGCTTGGTGAAGCTGCCAGCAGATATGACGCACGTATGGATGATCACCAGCATATCATTTGTGAGGTTTGTGGAGCAGTGGATGAGGTTATGAATCAAGTTCCGCGTGAATGGATGAATACAGTGGCCAAGGATACCGGTTATACCATTGGTCATGCTCATGTAGTATTCGGGGGCGTCTGCCCAAACTGTAAGAACAAAAAGAATAATTAGGATAGAGGTGCCGGAGCCTGTGCTGCGGTAATAATATGTATATCCGGAGAGACCGCTTTCATTGAGGCGGCCTTTTTTGTTGCATTTATATGACAATTCTCAAAAAAAATGAGAAAAACAAAGAAAGATAGGAGGAAAATCGGTTCCTAAAACAGATTTTAAATTATATATTAAGTCTGGTAAATGTATCCTTGCCTAAGACTCAGATGAGAGAGAGATGATGACGTCTATGAAAAAAAATGCGGGTATGACTATCCGTACCAAGTTAATTCTTACATACCTAATAATACTGCTGCTGCCCAGTATTATAATAGGCTGGCGAACCTATCAAGCTGCCAGCCAGGAAGTGGAAGATCAACTGGTGAACAATGCTACCGAAAGTGTGTTGGCCGTAAATGAAATCATTAACTCTAATATTCAATCCAAAATAGATGCGATTTCTTATTTTGCCGCGGAGTTTTCATCTGAGGGGACTTCCTCTGCTGTAAAAGCCAGACTGAAGGAATATGTGGCGCTGCATCCGGATGTACTGGACATTTATGTGGGTACAAGCAATGGCAAGGCTATTCATGCTTTAGATGCTAAGCTGCCAGAGGGTTATGATCCAAGGCAGGAAAGCGCCTATATTAATTCTCTGAAGCAAGGAAAAGGGGCTGTGATTTCTCCAGCTTTTCAAACCGTAAATAAAGAAACCGCGATTGCGATATCAACGGTTCTTAAGGGCGGTGATGGGGTGATCACAATGAATCTCAACCTGTCTACTTTAGGGGAGCTGACCTCAATTAAGGTGGGCAAGGAAGGTTATATCCTCATCGTTGATAACAGCAAGAAGTTTCTAGTTCATCCTACAGAGGCTATCGGGCAGGAATCGTCAGATGATTTTGTAAAGAAAATGTTCGAGAAAGAACAAGGGGTCTTCGATTATGTCTTCAAGGATACGTCCAAAAAGATGACCTTTATGGTCAATGAACTGACGGGTTGGAGAATCGGAGGTACGATCAGCATTGATGAGGTTAACTCAGCAACTAGTGGAATTCGCGATACAGCTCTGCTTGTTATTGTAGTTTCCGTTCTGCTTGCGCTGGTTGTGATCTATTTTAATATTCAATCGATTTTGAGACCGCTTTTCCGGCTGCGGAAAGCAACTGCGGTGATAGCCAAAGGTGATCTGTCGGAAGACATGGGTGTTTTCCGTAAAGATGAAATAGGGCTGCTGGCAGAGAATTTTCAATTAATGGTGATCAGCTTGCGCGAGATGATCATTGGCGTGCAGGAGATGACAAGCAATGTATCCTCCTCAGCGGAAGAACTGACGGCTAGTGCGGATCAGACTGCCCAAACGATTGAGCAGGTGACCATAGCGATTCAGGACGTAGCGGCAGGGACGGAGCGACAGGTGGTTAGTGTACGAAAAGGAATGGAGAGCACTGCCGCTACAGCTAGTGAGGTCGAGCAGATTTCCACATATATGGAGCAAGTATCCACAATGATGGACAAGACTTCACTCTCAGCATCAGAAGGTAATGATTCGGTTATCAGCGTGGTGGACAAAATCAATGGTATCCATGAAACGGTCGGAGAGCTGGGCAGTGTAATTGACAAGCTGAATGAAAGAACCAGTCAAATTGAGGGCATTGTTGGTGTCATCACCGGGATTGCCCGCCAGACCAACCTGCTGGCCCTCAATGCTTCCATTGAGGCAGCCAGAGCCGGGGAACAAGGGCGTGGATTTGCGGTGGTTGCTGCCGAGGTGCGTAAGCTGGCAGAGGAATCAGAGAGATCCGCACATTTGATTGCCGAACAGATTACCGCTATTAATAGTGAAATGCTGCTGGTAACTCATACGATGGAAGACACCAGACAGCGCGTATCCGAAGGTATTGAGGCTGTGGATACTTCCGGACGTTCTTTCTCTCGTATCCGAAGAGCAGTAAAGAGTGCCGCGGAGAAGATTGAAGCCATGGGTGGGGTTGTGCAGACTTTATTGGTGGAATCTAATGATATGGAGAAGGCTATTGGGGAAATTCGCGGCATATCGGAAGAGGCGGCTGTGAATACGGAAACTATCGCAACTGCCGCACAAGAGCAGCTTGCTTCTGTAGAGGAGATGGCATCCTCGTCTACCGACCTTAGCCGTCTTGCAGAAGAACTGCAGAAGCTGGCGAGCCGCTTTAAGATAAACGCTTCTGGTAATAAGAATGATTTCTGATAGGAGAACCGTGCTTTTTATCTTCCCTTTTGAACTCCTTTGCAAGTATACTGATAAACAATAATGTTGGGTTAGGCAATGGAGAGAGGAGAGATAATAGGAAATGGCAGAGCAATTAAAAGGGTTCACTGTCGCCTTGGCGGGTCCACGCAAATCGGAAGAAATGGCCAAGCTGGTTCAGAATATGGGGGGAACGGCAGTATGCCGACCTGCTCAAGGGACTGTATTTCTAGATGATGAGGCATTGCAGGAAGGTTTGAATGCATGGATCAATCAGCCTCCTTACTTGGCGATCCTGACTACAGGGATGGGACTTGATGCTCTCTTCGATATGGCTGAGCGAATGGGGATCGAAGAACGTTTCTTAGAAGTACTTTCTGGTTCTATTATTGCCGCACGGGGTTATAAGACAGTGAATGCTTTGAAAAAAAGAGGACTTACGCCGGAGGTTCGTGACGACGACGGAAGTACAATCGGATTGATTCGTGGGCTTCAATCCCTGAATTTGCAGGGGAAAGAAGTCGTTCTTCAGCTGCACGGCGATCCAGCTCCTCATATGCTTGCATGGCTGCAGGAGGCTGGGGCTACTACCCGCCAAGTGCTGCCGTATCGCCATACCCCACCTGAGCCGGGCGAACTGGAAAGATTGCTTCTAGAAATCATATCAGGCAAAATTGATGCCGTGGCTTTTACGAGTGCACCACAGTTTCGTTTCCTCTGTCAATTTGCCCGGGAACAGGGAAAGCTGGAAGAAATGCTGAAGTCTTTTGAGGATAAAGTGCTTGCTGTTTCTGTAGGGCGGATTACCTCTGAGGCGCTTAAAGAAGAGGGCGTACAGCGTATCATTATGCCTGAGCATGAACGGATGGGAAGCATGATTGTAGAGCTAGGCAAATATGTGGCGGCGAATCGCTAAGTCACAAGTTGCGTCAGCTTTACACGAATGACGTTATCACACAGAAGCATTCCCGCCTGTTATCATGGCCGGGGATGCTTTTTTACCCGGAAAAATAAGCCCAAAGAGCAATATACCTGCCATCTGCATGGACATTCGCGGCAGTTTTCCTTAGAATATAGGCAACATGTGACGAATAATAACAACGAATAAGGAGGAGGATCCCATGGACAAGAGAAAATGTCTATTACTTGGTGATTACACCCATCCCCGGTTTCATCCACTTCAAGGAGTGGACCAACAAATTAGTGAGATCTTAAATGATTTATTAACCGTGCAATGTTCAGAAAATAAAAAATTAATGCGCATTGAGCATTTAGCAAGTTATGACCTATGTATTGCTTACAATGAATTGTGGAACGAAACAGTCTCCCCTCAACAAACGGCTGGTTTGCTCAGCTATGTAAGTGGAGGAGGCGGACTCATTGTTCTTCATACGGGAGCTTCGCTGACGAAACGTAACGAGCTTGCACAGCTAATCGGGGGTCGATTTAACGGACACACAGCTTACGAACCCCTGAACTTCAAAGTGCTAGAGCATGACATCACCGAAGGTGTGGAAGATTTCCAATTGGATGAGGAGCCCTATCATTTTGAATTTGACCCGTTCACAGAACGGACTATTCTGCTTCAATATGAATCTGAGGGGCAATGGATTCCAGCTGCATGGTGCCATAGCTATGGTTTAGGACGAGTAGTATTCCTTATGCCTGGTCATCATGAACCTTCCTTCCGTCATCCGGCACTACGTAAACTAATTCTACAGGCGGCTACTTGGGCTGCCCGTATTCCGGTCACTAACTAAGCAATGTTGTGTTTTTTTTGAAATACGTACACAGTGGGGTATACTTTAATCATAAACTCCGTTATGTAATGAAACGGAATCTTTGGGAGGAAAGTGCCATGAGTGATTTGTTTAAAAAAGCGATCTCTTTAGGAGTGGGCCTCACCATTGTCAGTAAGGAAAAAGTAGAGAAGGTTGTTGAAGAACTAGTGAAACGCGGGGAGCTTGCTCCTTCGGAATCTAGGGCTCTCGTCGATCGGCTAATTGAACGTGGTGAGGAAGAACGAGGCATGTTCAAATCTGCTGTACAAGAGCAAGTACAACGCGTGCTGAAGGAAATGAATGTGCCTGTACAAAACGATATTGCCGAGCTGGAAGGGCGAATTGCAGTATTGGAGCGCCGGTTGGCCGAGCTAGAGGGGATTTCCCATCTAGAGGGAACATCGGCGGAAACGCGTTCGGACTAAATGGCAGTACGCATTAGACATGCCGGACGTTACCGGGCAATCGCCATGGCGCTTATGCGCCATGGTTTTGGCTATATGGTGGAAGAGCTGGGGCTCTATCACTTACTATCCCTTCCACGTCGTCTTGTAACGCAGGAAGCACACACAAGCCTTACGCTTGGGGAGCGGATTCGGCTGGTGCTGGAGGATTTGGGTCCAACCTTTATTAAGCTGGGACAACTCGCCAGTACCCGTTCAGATCTGCTGCCTGATTCTATTATTCAGGAATTGGTAAAACTACAAGATAATGTGCCTCCTTTTCCTGTCGACCGCGTGCGCGCGATCATTGAGCAGGAACTGGATCAGCATATGGATGAAATCTTTAATTCTTTTGAGGATACGCCACTTGCTGCGGCATCCATCGGTCAGGTGCATAGGGCTGTGCTTCACAGTGGACAAGTCGTAGCTGTTAAAGTTCAACGTCCGGGTATTCTGCGAACGATGAGCAGGGATTTGGAAATCCTCAAAGATTTAAGCACGCTTGCTGAAAAGCGGCTCGCTTGGGCGAGGCAATATCAGCTGTGCCGTATGGTAGAGGAGTTCTCGAAATCGCTGCTTGGCGAGCTGGATTACAGCCAAGAGGGGCGTAATGCAGAGAAAATCGATCAGCAGATGGATTATGAGGGAGTGTACATCCCGGATATCTATTGGGACTATACGTCAACACGAGTGCTGACGATGGAATATGTGGTAGGGACAACGCTGAGTCGTCGCGATGAGTTGCTGAGTAAAGGCGTTAAGCTTAAAGCCATTGCTCAGCAACTTGTGGAAATGATGCTTAGACAAATCTTCATTCATGGTTTTTTCCATGCTGATCCTCATCCGGGCAATGTTATACGGATGGGTGATGGAAAGCTGGCTTTGATTGATTTTGGCATGATGGGTCGGCTGAATGAGGAGATGAAGGAGCAGCTGTCTGCACTTATTATCGCTCTGATGCGCAAAAATACGGATGCGATGGTCCGGGCAATTTTGCGTCTTGGAGTCATTCCTGAGGATGCTGATCGAAGTGCGCTGCATGATGATATGGATCGGCTGCGGGATGAATATTATGATGTTCCATTTAGCAAAATGAGTATAGGCAAAGCCCTGAATGATCTGTTCGGCATAGCGCGAAAACACCGTCTAGTGCTGCCGCCGGATTTGACGATGTTAGGGAAGACAATGCTCACGCTGGAGGGAGTCATCAGCAACTTAGATCCAACTATCAGTATTTTGGAGATGGCGGAACCCTTTGGGCGGGAACTTGTGAAGCAGCGCTTTAGCGGCAGTCGATTGCAGCGTAAGTTCCTGGGAGGCGTAGCCGACTTAACAGAGAGTCTGCTGGAGCTTCCTGGGCAGGCTAAGCAGTTATCCGCGCTGATCAGTAAGGGAAAGATAAAGGTGGAGATTGTGGCACCTGAGATGCAGAATCTGGAGCGTAAGCTGGACCGGGTAGGTAACCGTTTAGCATTCAGTATTGTGATGCTCGCGTTTAGCATCATCATGACAGGACTCATTATTGGTACTGCGATGCGTGGACAGCCTTCAGTGTTATGGAATTTCCCTACAGTGGAGGTTGGCAGCGTAGTGGCACTTCTGATGTTCTTGTGGCTGATCTATGCGATTTTTAAATCGGGAAGGTTCTAGCTTAAGGGATTTGAATAATTATTCTTCAGCAGTTTCACACAAATGCCTTTCTATCAAGTACAATATAAAAGATAACTTTCTAAGCTTAACTTTACTTCTATTGTATAAAGTGGAATGGAACGCAAATGGAGTGCCGTCTTAACGTCCGGTGGATCGCTGCTGCCCAGAAACCGAACTTTGACCGCACTCTTTTAACGGGTCAAGGGATACATGGGACGGAAGGATGCCGGTGACGGTGTTCTTCCGCTTTTGTTTGAATATAGCTGAATCTGAAGCATATGCCCCAGAACAGGACAGCCTATGCAGGCTGCCTCATACAGGGCTTTTGAAGACGGAAGTTAAGAAAGAGATGTAATCAAATTAAACCGAGAAAATAGTGAGGTGGAGAATTTGCCGGGATTTAAAGATTTAGGAGTTTCAGAATTACTGTGTACATTGCTTCAAAGTCAAGGCATTGTTAAGCCTACGCCAGTGCAACAGGAAGCAATTCCGCCATTGGTGCAGGGCTTGGACGTAATAGCTAGAGCGAAGACAGGTACAGGGAAGACCTTGGCCTTTTTGCTGCCAATTATGGACAAGATCCATACGGAGCGGGCTTACCCTCAGGCGCTGATTATGGCTCCAACACGTGAGCTGGCTTTGCAAATTACAGAAGAGGCACGCAAGCTGGCGCGTCATACGGATATCAAAATATTGGCGGTTTACGGTGGTCAGGATGTAGAGAAGCAACTGCGCAAGCTGGAAGGCGGCAGACATCTTATCATCGGTACACCGGGCAGACTTTTGGATCATATGCGCCGGGAGACGCTGGATCTTAGCGGCGTAAAAATGCTCGTTCTGGACGAAGCCGATCAAATGCTGCACATGGGCTTCTTGGAGGATGTTGAGACCATCATTACGGCTGTCCCTTATCGTCGTCAGACTATGTTGTTCTCCGCGACAATGCCTGATCCGATTAAACGTCTCGCTGCTAATTACATGAAAGAGCCACTGGATATCATCATTAAGAGTGGTTCGCCGATTCCGCTGGATAATATCAAACAGCAAGTAGTGGAATGCTCGGACCGTAATAAAGAAGAAGCGCTCAAATCCCTCATTGAACGGGATCGTCCTTACTTGGCTATTATTTTCTGCCGGACGAAACGACGGGTATCCAATTTGAACGAAGCGCTGCAAGCAGCCGGTTATGAATGTGACGAGCTGCACGGTGATTTGTCCCAAGGTAAACGTGAAGGCGTGATGAAAAGATTCCGTGATGCGAAGCTGCAGCTGCTTGTAGCGACAGACGTAGCAGCTCGGGGTCTGGATGTTGAAGGTATTACTCACATCTTTAACTATGATATGCCGCTTGATGTGGATAGCTATATTCACCGGATCGGCCGGACTGGCCGTGCTGGAGGCAAAGGGCTTGCAATTACTTTCGTATCTCCACGTGATCAAGAGGGTCTGGATTTGATCGAGCATGGCATCTCGCAGCGGCTGGATCGCCGCCGTTACGAGAAGGATGAATTCGGCGTTGGCGAATTCATCCCTGTGCAAGGCGGCGGACGCCACGGCGGTCGCCAAAGCGGCGGCGCTGAGGCAGCGCGCACGGGCCGCGGGCCGAAGACCGGCGGCTCTGGCCGCGGAGGAGCTCCGCGCGGCGAAGGCGGAGCGCGGCAAGGTGGCCGTGGCCGCGGTAAAGAAGCAGGCGGCTGGGGCGCGCCTGCAGAAGGTCGCCGCGGTCGTTCCGATGCGGCGGCGGGCAAGCGTGGCGGCAGCGGCTATGACGCTGCTGCTCCTAAGGGCGGCGGCAAGGCTGCCGGCGTAGTGCGAGTAGGCGGCGGCTATGGCGCCTTCGCCTCCCGAGGCGAAGCGTCTGCCAGTGGTAACGCGGCAACGCCTAGCGCTGGTTCGCGCGGTGCGAACCGGAAGGGCGGACCAAGCACTGGCTACAGTGAGAACGTAGCTAGAGGTGCGGACGGCGGTGCCTACACTGGAGGCACTCCACGTGGCGGCTTAGGCAGCGGCTACGGTGCAGGCCCGTCTAGAGGCGGCAAAGGTGGTAAAGGCAGCAAAGGCGGATACGCCGGTGCCAAGGGTGGCGCTGCTGGCAAAGGCGGCCGCAACAGCGGCGGCGGATCTTCACGCGGTGGCCGTAGCAATGGATCCGGTGGCTTTAAAAGCGGCGGTCGCGGCACTTCCAGATAAAGTTAGTAGAGTTTTATAGATGAAACTTGTTACCATAGGGTAGTTAGCGCTGAAGCTAATGACCTATGGTAACCTTTATTTTATAGCGTGGAACATATTGATTTTTATATTAAAAATAGGTTCTTAGTGAAACATTTATGAAGGAAAGCCTGTCTAATAGATAAATAGAATGTTCGGCTTCGAGGAGGAAGAACTTACAGATGTCAAAAAAATTTAAAATTATAATCTTGTTAATTGTCGTTATTGCTGTCGGTTGGGGAATAGGAAAGTACACGTCTCCTTCTGCTTCGGAGAGTAACGGTTCAAATATAAATGTGGGGGATAATCTTCAAGGTGAGCCTGGGGAGACGGGGGAAAGTGATGGAGGGGGGATTACAGACCCGGCAGTAGCTGATCCATCGGATACACCAGATCCATCAGAACCCTCTAGTCCGCCTGAATCAGGCGGTGATAATGCAGGTAGTGTTCCAGATCCTATATCTGCAGAGCCTGATAGTATTACAGTGATGGTAAATAAGCAGTATGGTTTGCCTGATAATTATAAACCAACGGATCTTGTCTATCCTGATGTCCGATTTACCTTCAAAGAGAAAATCGAAAAGCGTATGATGCGCAGCGAAGCCGCTAAAGCCTTGGAGAAGATGTTCGCAGGTGCAGAAGAAGACGGAATTTATTTAGCAGGCGTTTCTGCCTACCGCTCACAGGCAACCCAGACGACTTTGTATAACCGTTATGTGGAGAGAGACGGGGAAGAAAAAGCCCGTACTTACAGTGCAGTCCCTGGCTATAGCGAGCATCAGACCGGGCTGGCTATTGATGTCTCGGGAAGTGATGGCAAGTGTGCCGCCGAGAGTTGTTTTGGTGGGACGAAGGAAGCCGAGTGGTTGGCCAAGCATGTAGGGGAATATGGTTTTATCATCAGATATCCTGAAGGTAAGCAAGACATTACCGGATATAAGTACGAGCCTTGGCATATCCGTTATGTAGGTAAGGACATTGCTGCCTATATCAATGAGAAGGATATTACGTTGGAAGAATATTATGACGCAATTCCGGTATCGAAATAACACAGACGCAGAGGGCAGTCCTATGAAATTTGTAGGGCTGCTTTTTTCTATGGCAATAAAAAAAGTTCAGAAGTTGCATTCCCTTACAGTTCGGGTAAGATACGTAGTGTAGTCTAAGTAAAAGGAAAGAAGGGGAATAAAGATGTCGATCTACAATTTTGCCGGCGTTACACCTTCGGGTAAAGAAGTGCCGTTTGCGGAGTATGAAGGTAAGGTGCTGCTGATTGCTAATACGGCTAGTAAGTGCGGACTTACGCCACAGTATGGAGATCTTCAGAAACTATACGAACAGTATAGCGATCAAGGACTTGTAGTATTAGGATTCCCCTGCAACCAGTTTGCGGGCCAGGAGCCAGGTACGAGTGAAGAGGCTGAGGAATTCTGTCAGATTAATTATGGAGTTACCTTTCCGGTATTCGTCAAAGTTGATGTTAATGGACCGGATGCCAGCCCGCTTTTCAATTATTTGAAGGAGCAGCAGCCTGGTGCTGGGGACAGCAGCGACATTAGCTGGAATTTCACGAAATTTCTAATTGATCGCAGCGGCAATGTAGTGGCTCGTGTGGAGCCCAAAGAATCGCCGGAAACGATGAAACAACATATTGAGTCACTACTGTAGATCCATTATGGGGTCAGTTGCAGAGTGATCTTCCAAGTATCCCTTCGACTCGGTTTCGACCGATGCTCGCGGGGATTTTCTTTTTTTAAAGGATTAATGGAGATTGCCTTGAATTTTTATTGTGATAAATTATACTTGACGCTTTAAAAAGACGATGTATCCTTTGAAGAGAATATAGCAACTGAGCGAACATGCATAAAAAAGCGGAGTACAGCAGGATAATAACGGCAGGAGGGTTTTATACAAGCATGAAGTTAATTACAGAGGTAGCAGCACAAGCAGGAATCGACGAGCAGCATCTGGAACTATACGGCAAATATAAAAGCAAACTCTCACCTTCCTTATGGGAGGATATGAAAAACAAGCCAGATGGCAAGCTGGTTCTGGTCACTGCGGTGAATCCGACCCCTGCTGGCGAGGGTAAGACCTTAACAACCATCGGGTTGGCGCAGGCAATGAATGCAGCAGGTGTGAAGACCGTGGCTGCTTTACGTGAGCCTTCGCTTGGGCCTTGCTTAGGGATGAAGGGCGGTGCAACAGGCGGCGGGAAGTCGCAGATTGTTCCGGCTGATGAGATTAATTTGCACTTTACCGGTGACATTCATGCGGTAACTTCTGCGCATAATTTATTGTCCGCAATGATTGACAATCATATCTTCCAAGGCAATGAGCTGGGACTGGATCCGCAGCGTATCGTTTGGAAACGTGTCATGGATATGAACGACCGCAGCCTGCGCAGTATTGTGACTGGGCTCGGGGACGGAAATGGAGCGGTACGGGAAAGTGGCTTTCAGATTACAACGGCTTCTGAGATTATGGCTGTGTTATGCTTATGCGATAACCTTATTGATCTCAAGAAGCGTTTAAACCGTATTCTGATTGGTTATGACCAAGAGGGACAACCGGTAACAGCCGAGCAAATCGGGGCCGTTGAAGCGATGACAGCGCTGCTTAAGGAAGCAGTTAAGCCAAACTTGGTACAGACTCTGGAAGGTACGCCTGTTATTGTACACGGGGGGCCGTTTGCGAATATCGCTCATGGCTGCAGCAGTGTTATTGGCACTCGTTATGCCCTTAAGCTGGGAGATGTTGTAGTCACCGAAGCAGGCTTCGGAGCGGATCTTGGTGCAGAGAAATTCATGGATATCAAATGCCAACAGGCTGGGTTAACCCCTTCTGCTGCTGTTCTTGTCGTAACTGTTAAGTCCTTAAAATATAA
This sequence comes from Paenibacillus sp. FSL H7-0943, assembly GCF_037963265.1. Lineage (NCBI taxonomy): Bacteria > Bacillati > Bacillota > Bacilli > Caryophanales > Paenibacillaceae > Paenibacillus > Paenibacillus sp. FSL H7-0943. Next base: position 6,525,865 of record NZ_CP150148.1, on the reverse strand, counting down.
CGGTGGTGTGCCTAAAGGCGAGCTTCTAACCGAGAATCGGACGGCGCTGCGCGCGGGATTGGTGAACTTAGAACGTCATGTAGAGAATCTCGGTAAATTTGGAGTCCCTGTTTTAGTTGCCATAAATCATTTTGAAGGGGACAGTGAGGGCGAGATTAATGATGTACTGGAGGCCTGCCGCAATTTAAACGTGCCGGCTGCGATCTCAAAAGTATGGGCGGAAGGTAGTGCAGGTGGACAGGAGCTGGCTTCTGAACTGAACAAGCTCTTGGACAATAGTGGCCCGAGCCAGTTTGCTCCTCTGTATGAGAAGGATCTCGACATTTCATCCAAAATCAACAAAATTGTCCGTGAGATCTACCGCGGGGCAGAAGTGAACTTTTCTCCGGCGGCTAAGCGGAGTCTGGCGGTTATCGAGCGGCTTGGGCTAAATGATCTTCAAGTATGTTTGGCGAAGACGCCTTATTCCTTCTCCGACCAGCCTAGACTCCTCGGAGCACCGGAAGGCTTTACGATTGGTGTCCGAGATATTACCCTTTCGCTTGGTGCAGGTTTTGCGGTAGTTATTACAGGCAATATCGTTACGATGCCAGGTCTGCCAGCTAAGCCAGCCGCTGAGGGACTATGGATGGATGAGGACGGAGAGATTCACGGTTTGGTGTAAAAGTTTTTTAATCAAAGGCTTCTCCTTGTTGGTATTAGAGGGGAAGCCTTTTTTTATGCTTCCTTTGGATTCCTGCAAATGCGGATCATAATGTACCTCCCACGTGGCAAAGCTAACGGAGTCGCATTCGGCAGCAGTGGCGGAAAAAAACTTAAAATTGTGAACAATATGAGGATATAGGTAAAAAAGACTTGTAATGTGATAAATATCACAATATAATCAGTTTATAAAGTGAAATAAATCACAACTAGCCCATTGTTGATCAGATTCCATCATTGATCGGTCATGCAAGTCAAATATATAACCCGATTGTCCATTTGAAGGAGGAAGAAATAATGAAAGTAGCTGTCATTGGATGTACCCATGCCGGAACCGCCGCAATTGTAAATACTGCCCAGCTTTACCCGGATGCCGAGATTACTGTATATGAGCGTAATGATAATATTTCCTTCTTATCCTGTGGAATTGCCTTGTATGTAGGTGGAGTGGTTAAAGACCCAGAGGGGCTATTCTATTCTTCACCAGAAAAGCTTGCAGAGCTTGGCGTAAAGACCAATATGCGTCATGAAGTAACTGCAGTGGATACGAAGTCCAAAACATTGCGTGTACGCAATCTGGAGACAGGCCACGAGTTCGCTGACACCTACGATAAGCTGATTATGACTACAGGTTCATGGCCGATTGTGCCGAAGCTTGAAGGATTTGAACTCGAGGGGATTTTACTTTCCAAGAACTATGATCATTCCAACACTATTATAGAAAAAGCTAAACAAGCGAATAAAATCACCGTCGTCGGCGCTGGATATATCGGCGTTGAACTGGTGGAAGCTTTTCAAATGAATGGCAAGCAAGTTACGCTAATTGATGGTGAAGATCGCATTCTGAGTAAATATCTGGACCAAGAATTTACTGCACCGATCGAACAATCTTTTCAGGATCATGGGATTAAATTGGCACTGAATGAGAAGGTCAGCTCTTTTGCAGGCAAAGACGGTAAGGTAACAAAGGTTATTACAAGCAAAGGTGAGCATGAGACAGATCTGGTCATTCTCTGCATTGGTTTCCGTCCTAATACTGAACTCTTAAAAGGTCAAGTCGATATGCTGCCTAATGGTGCCATTGTAGTCAATAACTATATGCAGACTAGCTGCCCGGATGTATATGCCGCTGGCGACAGCTGTGCGATTCATTACAACCCTACAGGCAAACACGCCTATATCCCACTGGCAACCAATGCCGTACGGATGGGAACCTTAGTTGCGCGCAACTTGGTAACAGAGACCATTCCTTATATGGGTACACAAGGAACTTCGGGCATTAAGATTTATGAAGACAATATCGCTGCAACAGGGCTTACTGAAGAAGGAGCTAAGGCTGAAGGAATGGACGTAGAAACCGCCATGATTATTGATAACTACCGTCCAGAATTTATGCCCACCTTTGAGCAGGTTCAGTTAAAAGTAGTGTTTGATCGCGCCACACGCCGTATTCTCGGGGCTCAAATTATGTCCAAGATGGATCTGACGCAATCGATCAACACAGTGTCTGTATGTATTCAAAATCATATGACAATCGACCAACTAGCCTTTATCGATTTCTTCTTCCAACCGCATTACAACAAACCTTGGAACTTCCTGAATACAGTAGGTCTTCAAGCGCTGCCGACAACAGTACCAAGCAAAGAGGCTGTAACGGTTTAAAAAGAAACGATTGTTTCTGAGTGATTTATCGACGGAAAAGACAACCTTATAAAGCTAGAAAAGCAGCGATTCTCCTGTAACGGGAGGATTGCTGCTTTTTTTGTTAGGTGCAGAATGATTAGCTGCTTGGGTAGATGCAATCCAATGGCTTCGGTGATGGTAGCGAGCCAAATGTGCTCAAAAGCTACGAATAGGGTCAACTGAGTCCGATCGTGCCGAGTCATCGCCCCCTGCAGAAGCTTTCTGACTCAGGAGCTCTGTATAAGGTCATCTGAGTCCGATCGTGCTGAGTCATCGCCCTCCGCAGAAGCTTTCGGACTCAGAAGCCGCTAATTAGCAAATAATCGCCGTTTGAGCGTGGTTTCGGACTCCAATGCAGCTATTACATAGAATGAGGTACAACTAGTGTGTTTTTCGTGCCAATAGCGACTATGGGGTCCTATAGCGAGCCAAATGTGCTCAAAAGCTACATATAAGGTCAACTGAGTCCGATCGTGCTGAGTCACCGCCCTCCGCAGAATTTATCGGACTCATAAGCCGCTATATAGCAATTAATCACCTTTTGAGCGTGGTTTCGGACTCCAATGCAGCTATTACATAGAATGAGTTACAACTAGTGTGTTTTTCGTGCTAATAGCGACCATGGGGTCCGATAGCAAGCCAAATGTGCTCGAAAGTTACGACTAGGGTCAACTGTGTCCGATCGTGCTGAGTCATCGCCCCCCGCAGAAGCTTTCGGACTCAGAAGCTGCTAATTAGCAAATAATCGCCGTTTGAGCGTGGTTTCGGGCTCCAATGCAGCTAATACATAGAATGAGTTACAACTAGTGTGTTTTTCGTGCCAATAGCGACTATGGGGGCCTATAGCGAGCCAAATGTGCTCAAAAGCTACGAATAGGGTCAACTGAGTCCGATCGTGCTGAATCATCGCCCTCTGCAGAATTTTTCGGACTCAGAAGCCGCTATATAGCAAATAATCGCCGTTTGAGTGTGATTTCGGACTCCAGTGCAGCTATTACATAGAATGAGGTACAACTAGTGTGTTTTTGGTGCTAATAGCGACTATGGGGTCCGATAGCGAGCCAAATGTGCTCAAAAGCTACGAATAAGGTTATCTGAGTCCGATGTCCGGGTGTGGGCCAAATATGCTCAAAAGCTACGATTAGAGTCATCCGAGTCCGATAGAATGCCGATAGTGAAGTATGACGATAGTGAGGTATGACTACAGTGAGGTATAGCTACAGTGAGATCTTGCTGCATATAAGGACAACTGTGTCCGATAGCTGCTGCGTACGCTCAAATGTAATCCAACGAAACAAGATATGCTGGCTTAGCCGGTCATACACAAACTTCTATTTGTGCACAGGTCGCAGTAAATTTGACATGTCAGTGAAAACTTTCACTTAGTTTTCTCAAAGTGATAATTATCACGTTAATGTGTTTTACGACACGCTACAATGGTCATAAAGGAACAAATTTGAAGTAAATAGATGAAGGGGATAGGAACCATGGCTTATAGCAAACCGCAGCAAATTGCCGAAGTAACTGTAGAGAACGGCATAAAAAAAGCTCATAATCCGCTAAGTACCGTACTTATTCTGGGCTTTTTGGGAGGAGCGTTTATTGCGCTCGGGTTTTTATTAGATATTCGCGTCATTGCTGGCGCACCACAGGAATGGGGTTCCATTGCTAACTTTATCGGAGCCGCAGTTTTCCCCGTTGGGCTGATCATGGTACTCCTTGCAGGTGGAGAACTGCTGACAGGGAATATGATGGCCGTGCCGCTCGCTTTTATGGCTAAGAAGATTTCTTTCTGGGAAGTTGTGAAGAATCTTTTGCTCATTACGATTAGTAATCTGGCAGGGGCATTATTTGTAGCTTATTTCTTCGGTCATGTGGTGGGTTTAACTTCAGAGGGTGTGTATTTAGAAAAATTGGTGGATATGGCTGGTCATAAAATCGATGCAGAATTCTTTCCGGCATTTGTTTCGGGTATCGGCTGTAACTGGCTCGTTGCGCTGGCCGTATGGCTCTCTTATGGAGCAGATAACTTCAGCGGCAAAATCCTTGGTATTTGGTTCCCGACGATGGCCTTTGTTGCGATCGGATTCCAGCACGTTGTAGCTAACATGTTCCTAATTCCAGCAGCTATTTTTGAAGGTTACTATTCATGGGGGCAATACTTCACTAACTTTGTTCCCGTCTGGCTCGGAAATCTAACGGGTGGGGCAATATTTGTCGCAGCTGCCTATTGGATGGCATACTTGCGTAAAGCACCTACGGCTATTCAATCCGTAGATAGCATGTCCGGCAGCAGTGTCAAAAAACACGCTTAAGCTCGTCTTATAGAGCACTCCATAGAACATTCAAGGTCTGCCTTATTGGTGGCGTTAATGTTTTAGGGGTGCTTTTTGTTATGTAGACACAAAAAAATCCGCCGTGATATATCCGCGCTCGGGGGAACGAAATCGGATCACGGCGAATTTTGAAGGGGGAGTGTTTCTAGGCTCTATTACCCCGTCTTTCTAAAAGCGAATCAGTTTCTTCTTGTTTAGTTTGCTTTACGGACGACAGCCACGGCTTTAAAATAAGAATAGATATTAGAACTAGGGAGGACTGCGGACGTGAACCCCAAGGAAGACGGGATATTTCATGCGATATGTGCGTCTTATCCTCTAGATTTCATGCGTACTTTATCACGATAAAACGTCAATGTGTATGCTTGCTCATAGCCCTGTTTTGGGATGATACTGGATGAATTAATGACACATATATAACAGGGGATGTACACTACTTATGAAGTTTTTACAGGCATATCCAAAAGAAGTGAAAATATTTCTAATTGCCAGCCTAATTAACGCAACAGGTAGTGCGCTGATGTGGCCGCTCGTTACGATGTATGTATTTGATGAGCTTGGACGCAGCATGTCAGATGCTGGACTGGTGATTCTTATTCAATCGGTTGGTGGGATCGTGGGTCAACTACTCGGGGGCTCACTCTATCATAAGGTAGGCGTTAACCGGCTGATTGTCGGAGCGCTCGCCATGAATGCTTTGGCACTGTTCACCTTGCCGGCAGCTAGTAACAACTGGACGTTATTTATGGTAGCAATGGGACTGGTAGGATTATTTAATTCCTTATCATTACCTGCCATTCAGGCATTTATCGGCTTTCGTTTCACGAAGCAGCGTGGTGAGCTGTTTAATGTTATTTATGTCGCCAATAATATTGGTGTAGCACTGGGGACGGCATTAAGCGGGTTTTTGGCCGATATTTCCTATATGCTAAGCTTTGTAATGAATGGTGTAACTTCGGCGGTATTTGCGGGTTTCTTTTTTATATATCTGAAGAAAATCGGTGGAGAACCTGCGCATGAGGTAATGGGGCATCAGAAGAATGAACCAGAGAAACAATCCACGTGGAAGCTAATGGGGCATACTCGTATTTATCTTTATATGGGGATCGGTTCTTTGTTCCTGCTTCTCGGTAACTCTATCTGGAATACAGGGGTATCTCCGTTCATTATTTCAGAGGGCTGGCCTAAGAAAACTTATGGTTTTCTCTGGACACTGAACGGTATTTTGATTTTTGCAGCTCAGCCATTGGTAACAATGATTAAGCGCTGGTTCGCGTCTACCTCAACGGCGCAAATGACTGCAAGTGCCCTGTTTTATTTGGGTGGCTATGCGTTTCTTTTGTGGATGCCTAATTATCCTGGCTTAGTGCTCGGAATGGTGCTTGCTACACTGGGAGAAATGCTGATTTCTCCAGCGATGCCATCCTTTATCTCGGATCATGCGGGGCGCAGCGCACCGTTTTATTTGGGACTAAGCGGAGGGATTGGTGCAGTCGGGAGAGTCATTGGCCCTTACTTCATGGGCAGACTGTATGATAGTGGTGGTTTGGCACCAACAGCCTGGCTGGCCTGTGCGATGGCGCTGCTGTCTGTAGGATTTTTCGTCATCCATGCTTTATTCAATCGTAAAGGCCATTCGTTAGAGCGGTCCCTAGGATAACTATATGAATTCTATAGAGGTGCAAGGCAAGGGGTGTACATCTTATGAAACAAATCAACAAGGCAAGGTTAACTATTAGACCATCAGAGATTAAAGACGTGCGAGAACTGATTGATCTGGACCATCTGATTTGGACAGAGGATACTAGCCCGGGACCTATGTTGTGGCGCTCACAAGAAGATTTCTTACTGAATGCTCCCCCGGGATCACAGCTCGTAGCGCTGCAAGATGACAAGCTATGTGGATATGTCGGGTTTGGCTGCCCTAGTAGAATGGAGAGCAACCGGCATGTGTGCGAGGTTAATATTGCTGTTCATCCGAACTATCAACGTTTAGGCATCGGCCGGCAGCTCATGGAAGCCATTAAGGAACACGCTGCGGCGCATGCTATTCGTAAACTTCGCCTGCGTGTATTATCCTGCAATGAATCAGCGATTTCTTTTTACAGGGAATGCGGTTTTATGGAAGAGGGGCGTCTGCGGGAGGAGTTTTATCTTGGCGGCCGTTATGTGGATGAGATATTTATGAGCTGCATGCTGACAGGAGGAAATGGATATGGAGATCGTCTCGCTTAATGTCGGTCGGCCGGTGACGGTGGATTATCGGGGAAAACCTTTGGAGACCGGAATTTATAAAACGCCTGTAGATGGATCAGTTCAGCTACATACCAATGGATTTGTTGGAGATGGCCAGGCAGATCTTAAACATCATGGAGGTCCTGACAAGGCGGTATGTGCCTATCCCATTGAGCACTATCCTTATTGGGAACAGCAGCTGGGAAAGAAACTGGAGTACTCGGCTTTTGGAGAAAATATCACCACAACGGGTCTACTGGAGACAGAGGTGTGTATTGGCGATGTATATGAAATAGGCACCACTTTGCTTCAGGTTAGCCAACCACGATACCCTTGCTTCAAAATCTCACAAAAGCATGGACCCGCAGATCTACCGGCTCAAGTTCTGGATACAAGGTATAGCGGATTTTACTTACGTGTACTTCGTGAAGGAATGATTTCAACCGGCGATGCAATTGTCAAAAAAGAAAACGGAGACAGCAATGCTTCCGTGGCGCATGTACTGCATTTAATGCAGGTTGGGCTGCAAGAGGAAGCTGCTCTGGCAGAGCTTGTGGAGCTGGAAGCTCTCTCAGCCGTAGTACGGAACAAGTTTCGAAAACAACTGGGTATGCCAGAGATCTAATCTTGGTCTGCACAATAAAATAAACCTGGGGGCGTATGCCAGCCAGGTTTATTTCTGCTTACGTGTTTGTTTAACTTTGCTTTGCTTAAGTAACTTAGCCGAGCAGCTGCCACTCACTACGCAATAAACCATATACGGCGTGATTCACGTAGCCATCGGGCAGCTTTTCTGCCTGTCTGATCACACCTTCGAGCACAAAACCAAGCCGTTCAGGAATTGCCCGGCTAGTTACGTTGGCGGTTGCGCAGCGAATTTCTACCCGCTGCAGCTCCATTTCAAGCAGGGCGTAGTCTACTAGAACTCGGCAGGCACTGGTCATATAACCTTTGCCTTCATATCCATCACCAAGCCAATAACCAATCCCTACGGAACGGTTATGCCAGTCAATCTGGTGATACCCAATGACGCCAGCGAGCTCGCCTTGGACCCAAAGTCCAGCAGTGAAGGCGCCATTGTCGGTGCCTTGTTTTATAGCATTCTTAATGAAATTAAGGGTGTGATCCTGTTCCGTAACGGCATCAACCCAAGGAAGCCATTGCCTAAGTCGTTCCCGCGAGCGCTCCACTAACGCGAATATGTGCCTAGCATGCTCAGGCATGAGTGGCTTTAAGATAAGCTCTTCGTCGATGACATAATTAAACAAGCGGTTGCCTCCTTTTCGGCACAAGGCCTTATGTATGATTATGGATTTTTTCTTATGATTATCATGCTACTCTATCGCCCGCAGAGAAGTCAAAAGGTCTAAAGATGCTAAAAATTGGTCCAGGCCATGTGCCCCCTTTTATTGAACAATCTACAGTTAACGGGTATATTAGTAGGAAACATGTTTATACAAGAAGTAGTGTAACACTACAGAACGAAAGGTTGATAGCTGTGGAGAACCGTACTACCCCCTCCAATTTTATTAAAAATGTTATTACCGAAGACCTCCGTACGGGTAAAGTAAAAGAAGTTGTCACACGCTTTCCGCCGGAGCCGAACGGTTACTTACATATCGGACATGCCAAGGCGATTTGGATTAACTTTACACTGGCGGACGAGTTCGGTGGCAAGACTAACCTAAGATTTGACGACACGAATCCTGCCAAAGAAGATACGGAATATGTGAACTCCATTCAGGAAGATGTAAAGTGGCTGGGCTATGAATGGGAAGAGCTGCGTTTTGCATCGGATTATTTTGAGGAAATGTACAAACGTGCCGAATTATTAATTACTAAAGGTAAAGCTTATGTAGATGACCTCAGCGCGGATGAAATTCGCCAATTGCGGGGAACGCTGACGGAGCCAGGACAGAACAGCCCACATCGTGAGCGCAGCATCGAAGAGAATTTGGATCTGTTCCGCCGTATGCGGGCAGGGGAATTCAAAGATGGTGAGAAGGTTCTTCGTGCCAAGATCGATATGGCTTCACCAAATATTAATCTGCGTGATCCTGTCATCTATCGGATTACTCATGCGCATCACCATAATACAGGGGATAAATGGTGCATCTACCCGATGTACACGTTCGCTCATCCACTTGAGGACGCCATTGAAGGTGTAACTCACTCCCTTTGTTCGCTTGAGTTTGAAGATCAACGCCCATTTTATGATTGGGTCGTAGCGGAATGTGAGATGCCTTCTGTTCCGCATCAATATGAATTCGGCCGTCTGAATCTCGCTCAAACCATGACTAGTAAACGTAAGCTGAAGCTGCTGGTAGACGAAAAACATGTGGATGGCTGGGACGATCCGCGGATGCCAACGATCTCCGGCCTGCGCCGCAGAGGATATACGCCGGAAGCGATTCGTAAATTCGTGTACGAAGCAGGGATCTCCAAGAGTCAGGGTCTAGTGGACCTGCAAATGCTGGAGCACTTTATCCGGGAAGACCTTAAGTTAACTGTGCCTCGCACCATGGCTATACTTCGCCCGCTTAAGGTTGTTATCACCAATTATCCGGAAGGCCAAACAGAATGGCTTGAAGCGGAGAATAATACAGAGAATGAAGAAATGGGTGTACGCCAAATTCCGTTCTCTCGTGAGATTTATGTTGAGCGCGACGACTTTATGGAGAATCCGCCCAATAAATATTTCCGCTTGTTCCCCGGCAATGAAGTACGCCTGAAGCATGCTTATTTCATCAAATGTAATGAAGTCATTAAAGATGAGAATGGCGAGGTTGTTGAACTGCATTGTACGTATGATCCGGAAACAAAGAGTGGCAGTGGATTTACAGGCCGTAAGGTAAAAGGTACTCTGCACTGGGTAGAAGCTAGTCAAGCTGTGCCTGCAGAATTCCGTTTATACGAGCCACTGATTTCTGCTGAAGAAGTAGATGAAGCTGCAGAAGTTGAAGGTCTGGATTCCACGGTAGAGAAAGCGGAGCCTAGCTTCTTGGATCAGCTTAATCCTAAATCCATTGAAATCTTACAAGGTTTTGTGGAACCCGCGCTTAAGGACAGTGTGGCTCAGGATAAATTCCAGTTCTTCCGTCATGGCTATTTTAATGTAGATAGCAAATATTCGGCGCCTGGGCATCTCGTATTCAATCTTATCGTTTCACTGAAGAGTTCATTTCAGCCTCCAAAACAAGGCTAACACTTGATTCGTTCAGGTTCTTTATAATAAAACAGGCACAAACGTCCCGTTTAGGTACGTTTGTGCCTGTTTTTTATATTTTCGCTTATAATATTTCGATGTGAGAGAGTTCTTCCTCATCCTCTGTAGGGGGCCGGTAGCCTCCACGGTTTACAAAGAGCCACATGAAAGTAAAGCCTAGCGTTCCAAACAGTGTCAAGAAGACACCCGCTTGATACATGCTCTGTGCCCCTAGATTTTGATACATCCACCCGCCGAGAACTCCTCCAACAATACCGGCTATACCGCTCCAAGTCAGTGTGTAGAGCGCTTGTCCTGAAGCACGGTAAGGTCTTGGAATAAGAAGCATGGTCAGTTGAGTGCCTACATAGAAGAAACCACCAAATGTTATGCAGTGTAAAATTTGAATGAGCACTACTTGGAGGGCTGTAGTCGCGTCCGCCATGAACCACCATCGTAGTACGAATAAAGCGCTAACCAGCGCAAGCCAGCCGAGCAGAACAGATATTTTACGTTTAAGGAATCGGTCGCAGAGAACAAATACACCCACTTCCAAAATAGAGGAGAGGAATACTGCGAGACCAATCATTCCCTTGGAGCCGCCTAGGTCCGTAATATACAAAGACATGAATGTAGTGTTCATGGTGTTCGGTATGGAAACTAGGATACCAAACAATATGAAACACAAGAAAAAGGGATTATAAATTAGTTTGCTGAAGCCTCTATACGGCATAGGAGCCATGCCAATGGTATGGTTAAGTTTCGGTAATGCAAGAATGGATAACATTGATGCACATAGTAAGCCTGCAAACAGATAGGACAAGATAGATACACCAGCCCAATCAAGGACCAATCCGGCGGCAATTGCAATTAGTGCCCACCCCAATGAACCCCAAAGCCGAAAAGAACGGAAGCGATAGTTAGTTCCGTCAATATAGCTGAGAATCATCGTATTGCTCTGAGCAAATAACGGTCCTTGGAAGAAATAGAACAAAAGAATGGAGATGTAGATCATCTCATATGTATTTGCCCGAAACATAAGCTGGGATAACACTAACGTTCCGATTAACATAAGCAAAACGATTCTCCGGATATTCTGGTATCGGTCAGTCCAGATTGCCCAGAATGGATTTGCAAAGATGGATACTAGCGCACCCATAGAAAATACGGCACCGATCTCTAATTTGTTCATCCCTACATCCAGCAGGTATAGTTGAAAGAAGCTGGAGAAGAGGACCATGGTTCCGTATACAAAAAAATTGAACCATTTTAAAGACGTGAAAGAAGATGGATAGTTAACGCCTTTCCGCAAATGCGTCACTCCTTTCCCACTAGATGTCTTGCATGGATATACTGACCAATATTAGGCCCTTCTATCACTGTAACACGTGTTGAAAAGGGATACAAACTTCCTTTTTTACTTTTTTACATTTTTTTAACGTTTATTTAAATTTGATCCGCTAAGTGACAAAAAACGCATATAACAAGTTTGCAGGTGGTAGAAATGTTAAGAGTTCGCTCCTCCTTATTAGGAATATGCCTGAGGATTATCCTATCTACGTTTGTATAAAAGAGAATCAATGGGTTTAACTTCAGTTTACAATTCAGGGCTAGGATGGGGTTAGGCGAAACAGAGAAGATACATTCTTCTCGCAGATTCACCAAGAAAAGGGGAGTTTTTGCATGAAAAAATCCGAAGCTAAGGGGAAAACGGCGCTGAAGCCATTCCTCACATTATTAAAAGAAACCAAGCCTTCATACGGCTTATTGGCAATAGCCATTGCACTAAGCATGATCTCGACATTGGTTAGTCTGGTGATCCCAATGTTCACCAAAAATCTGGTGGATGGCTTTTCTTTGGCTTCTGTCAGCAAGCTGCAAATTGTGGGCATAGCGGGTGCTTTTATCGCGCAGACGATCGCCGGGGGAATCTCTATCTATCTGCTGAATTATGTAGGCCAGAAGATGGTTGCAGGTCTTCGTGACCGGTTATGGCGTAAATTTTTAGTGTTGCCAGTAGCTTATTACAATGATAATAGGACAGGAGAAAGCGTCAGCCGGATGACGAATGATACAGGGATCATCAAAACGCTGATCTCTGAACATCTGGCCAGCTTATTTACCGGAGTGATTTCCATTGTGGGCTCCATTGCTGTGCTTTTATTTTTGAACTGGAAGATGACGCTTGTTCTGTTCACCGTTCTTCCACTATCTGCGTTGATTTTGGTGCCGCTTGGACGGCAGATGTACAAAATCTCCAAAGGCATGCAGGACGAAACAGCTTCTTTTACCGCCACACTTAGTGGTGTATTGTCAGAGATCCGTCTGGTGAAATCCTCGGGTGCAGAGAAAAAAGAGTACGAAGCAGGCAAAACCGGAATTATGAACCTGCTCTCCTTTGGCATTCGTGAAGGCAAAATCAGCGCTATGATCAGTCCACTTGTCTCTTTTGTCTTTATGATGTTACTTGTGGTCATTATCGGTTATGGCGGAATGCAGGTATCTTCCGGTGCTTTGACAGCTGGAGAGCTGGTAGCCTTTATCCTGTATCTTATTCAGATTATTATGCCGCTTACTCAATTGACCACGTTCTTTACACAGATTCAGAAAGCTAAAGGGGCATCAGAGCGCATTATTGAAACCCTGGCAGCAGAAGAGGAGGTATATGAGGGCCAGGAAGAGGCGAACGGTGCAGAGGGTCCTATCTCGGTAGAAGATCTAAGCTTTGGATATAAAAATGGTGAGAATGTGCTAACCGATGTAAGCTTCCGGATGCTTCCGGGTCAGGTGACGGCTATTGTTGGACCGAGCGGGGGCGGCAAGACTACATTATTTTCACTGCTCGAACGATTCTATGAGCCTCAGAAAGGTATGGTTAAGCTAGGCGATAAACCAGTGTCAACCTTCTCATTACGCTCATGGCGGAAACTGATCGGGTACGTCTCACAGGAAAGCCCATTGTTGGCAGGTACGATTGCTGAGAATTTAACCTATGGATTGGATCGAGACGTTAGCATGGAGGAGATGCGCGCAGCAGCAGCAATGGCTTATGCAGATGGCTTTATCGATGAGCTTCCTGAAGGATATAATACGGATGTCGGTGAGAGAGGTGTGAAGCTCTCGGGTGGACAGCGGCAACGGATTGCTATTGCTAGAGCGCTGCTGCGGAATCCAAAGATTCTTATGCTTGATGAGGCGACCTCCAGTCTGGATAGCCAATCAGAGGCCGTAGTGCAGAAGGCACTGTCCAATTTGATGAAGGGCCGGACTACGATTGTAATTGCGCACCGTTTGGCTACTGTTGTAAATGCTGAGCAGATTATTTTTATGGAAAAGGGCCAGATTACCGGGATGGGAAGACATGAAGAACTGCTGGAAAACCATGAGCTATATCGTGAATTTGCCACCCAGCAGCTGCAGATGAATAACCTTGAGATTCAAGACAATAAAGAGGAGGCTCCAGTGATACATGACAAAAATACTAGTAGCGGACGACGATCCGCACATCCGTGAATTGGTAGAAGTATTTCTGAGAGCTGAGGGGATGGATGACATCTATGGAGCTTCTGATGGACTGGAGGCTCTTCAGATTCTGGAGAGCCATAACATAGACTTAGCCATTATTGATGTGATGATGCCCAATTTGGATGGCTGGGAGCTGTGCCGGAAGATGCGCCAAACCTATGATTTTCCGATATTGATGCTGACGGCTAAGGGAGAGACCTCACAAATTGTGAAGGGCTTTGAGCTGGGAAGTGATGACTATCTCGTCAAACCCTTTGAGCCAGTGGTGCTTATTGCGCGAGTAAAGGCGCTGCTCAAACGTTACCAAATCTCTGCTGCACAAAGTGTGGGGATTGGCCGGCTGCGAATGAATCGTAAAACCTACGAGGTATCCTCAGCGTATGGAGAAGTCACCTTGCCGCTTAAGGAATTTGAGCTGTTATTTAAGCTGGGCAGCTATCCGGGGCAGACATTGACTAGAGACAGGCTAATCGAAGAGATATGGGGTTATGATTTTGAAGGGAATGAGCGGACGCTCGATGTGCATATCAACCGTTTGCGCGAACGGTTCGCTCCTGATAAATACGGGTTTGTTATTCGTACCATCCGCGGATTAGGCTATCGGTTGGAGGCAGAGGCATGAACCGGTTTAAGGAGCTTCTTAAGCGGATTGGGATGACTTTTATTTACTTCGGTGGTGTTGGGATTAGCTGGAGTGCAGCTTATTTCTTGATGAACTGGATATATGGCAGGGTTGGACGCCCCTCTTCGGAGTATTTGACCCAGTTAATCGGCGTGATGGTCGGAATTGTGATTTTGTTTTTGATGGCATTGGTAACCTCCAAGTTATTCCGGGGCTGGGAACGTGTTTTTTATAAATCAATTATCGAAGGTTTAGGGCGGATTGCTAAGGGTGATTTCAATGTGGTACTTGATAATACAAAGGACTACGGTGATTTCGGTGAGATTGTAGAGAGTATCAACGTAATGGCCAGCGAACTGAGCCAGATGGAGACCATGCGTCAGGATTTTATCTCTAATGTATCGCATGAAATTCAATCTCCGCTAACCTCTATTCGGGGGTTTGCTCTTGCGCTGCAGGATGAAACTCTGAGTGTGAAGAGCAGGAGGCACTACCTTAATATTATAGTGGCTGAGAGTACCCGCGTATCTGGGCTCAGTGATAATTTATTGAAGCTGTCCGCGCTTGAATCGGGCAATTTTCCGTTTGAAAATCAGATTTACCGCCTGGATAAGCAGCTTAGAGATACGATTCTGGCTTCTGAACCACAGTGGTTGGAGAAAAAAATAGAGGTAGAGGCTGAACTGGAAGAAGTGAATGTATCTGCTGTAAAAGATTTAATGAGTCAGGTTTGGACTAATCTGCTGCATAACAGTATCAAGTTTACTCCGCAGAACGGTTGCATCCATATTAGCCTTCGCATGGTGGATGAGCAGGTAGAGGTGGAGATTCAAGATAGTGGGATTGGCATCTCGGAGGAAGATCTGCCTCGGATCTTCGAGCGTTTCTATAAGGCAGATAAAGCTAGAACCGCAAGTGGTGGCGGTAGTGGACTAGGTCTGTCATTGGTTAAAAAAATCGTTGAGCTGCATGAAGGTAAGGTAACTGCAAATAGTCGCCCGGGGGATGGGACAGCGTTCAAGGTGAGCTTGCCAGTACGAATGAAATAAACTTGCTGTATGTGAAAAACAGCTGAAGCCGGTATTCTGGGTGGATTCGAAGACAATACCTTCCGTCCTGAGAAAAAGGCTACAAGAGCCGAGGAGGCGGCGACTATTTCTAAGCTGCTCGAAGCTCTATCTCTCTAATAGTGATTGAATAGCTCATCGCTAAGCTTTAAGCACAACGCCGCTTTCCCAGATCGTTCAGTGGGAAAGCGGCGTTTTTTGTATTTATGCAATTAAAAGAGGAACTATAATACCGGGATGGACGTTTATCCACCAATTTGAGACATGCGCCGAGCTGTCGGCGTGTGGCTCTGTGCTTTTTTCTCCAGAGCTAAGGCCATTTCATGATTATGGGGTTTGTTGCCCAGCGCTTTCCGGAATAAGGCCTGCACAGCAGCAGGATCGCTTATCAAAGGGCGGACATTGTATTCATCTGCCCAATACAGGCAAGCTTTGATGTGCCCATCTGCGGTAAGTCTCAGGCGGTTGCAATTATCGCAGAAGTGCTCGCTCACCGGATGAATCAGGCCGAATGTACCAGGGGATCCGACAACCCGCCGATTCTGGGAAGGGCCATTCCCGGAGGGCATTTCTGCCGCTTCCGTTTCCCAACCAGCCTCAGTACAAGCTTCTACAACCCTTTCCAGAGGCAGATAAGTTTGGCGCCAAGCATCAGTAGCACTGCCAATCGGCATGTATTCTATAAAGCGTACATTTAGAGGACTCTCCAGCGTAAGGGAGATGAAGTCTTTGATTTCGTCGTCATTAATTCCTTTCATCAATACAACGTTAAGCTTTATCGGTTGAAGTCCGGCGGCTTGTGCGGCCTCGATCCCCTTTAATACCTTGGCGACTTCGCCGCCACGAGTAATCATAGAAAATCGATCCTGCCGTAAGGAGTCTAGGCTGATGTTTACCCGTGACAGACCGGCTTCTTTTAGCTGTGCTGCTTTGGCTGGAAGCATTAAACCATTTGTAGTCAGCGAAATATCTTCTATACCTGGGATCGCAGATATCATAGCAACAAGCTTTTCCAGATCTTTGCGGACAAGAGGTTCTCCACCAGTTAGTCGTACTTTACGTAATCCAAGAGGGGCTAGCGACTTAACGACTGCGGTAATTTCCTCGTAACTCAGAATCTCGTCCTGCGGTTGGAATTGCATCCCTTCCGCTGGCATACAATAGATGCAAC
This sequence comes from Paenibacillus sp. FSL H7-0943, assembly GCF_037963265.1. Classification (NCBI taxonomy): domain Bacteria; kingdom Bacillati; phylum Bacillota; class Bacilli; order Caryophanales; family Paenibacillaceae; genus Paenibacillus; species Paenibacillus sp. FSL H7-0943. The sequence continues at coordinate 6,509,319 of NZ_CP150148.1, read as the reverse complement.
GCAGGTTGCAGCGGTCGGTAACCGAAATGCGGATGTAATCGTGTAAACGTCCAAAAGGGTCCGTCAGCGGCTCCATGGCGTTGCTCCCTTCCTTTAAATCTGGCTGATAAATTGCTCTTATACTTTCTCGTATACACGCATAACGTCCCTAATAGGACAGAACGCGAAGATGTTTATACTTGTTTAGAATTTTAAAGATCGCTTGGATTCACGTCAATGAGCAAAGTTCTGGACGACAGGGTTTCATTACATAAAACTGGACAAACTAGATAAGAAGATAACGCATATTGAACAACGGAAAGTGTGACAAAAGTACGACAAATAAAGTTTTTAGACATAGAATGCTCACGGAAAGCGCTTTTAATATCCGATATAATCTAGGTGCGGATTAGTTTTAACGTTCACTTTTGCGAAAACAGATAGGATACCGGAAACCGCACGTCGGTAATGTGACGGAGAGTGACCGGGAAACCATTGAGGAGGATTTGCAAAATGAGTACACATACTGTTCCATCGCTCACCGTTCCGGAGGCTTTTAGCCGTTGGTTGGAAAGTCGGGGATTAATATATCAGCTTTTAGTGGATTTTTTGGGTAGAAAACCATCACTCTCTCTAGTGGCTCAATGGAGCCGCAATCGCCAGATGAGTGTAGCGGCTGAGATGACGGAAGGCGGTCGGGAGCTGAAGCGCTATTTGAGTCAGGAACCGAACAAGCTGCCAATGATATGCGAGAAAGAGAGCAAAGAATATAAACGGCTTATGCAAGAACAGTCCGTTAGTTCTTTTAAATTGCGCGAAGCAGCGATTTTAGGACGCTCGGAGGATTTCTGTAACGTGCTTGCGGATGTGTACACCTCCGCTGGAATTGTATTCAATAAGTGTAATGGTGAAGCCGATGATCATATTGCTATTGAGCTCGAATTTATGGCAGTCATGCATGAGCGTATGCTTTACAATAGCTTTTCAATAAGAAGTGCTATGGAGCTGCTTGATATTCAGGAGTCCTTTTTGGAAAAGCATCTACTGCAATGGACACCGCAGTTCTGTCAGAAACTGAATGCAGCAACGGATAGTCCGCTATATCTAGGCCTCTCACATATGCTTGAGGAATTTCTGCCACTTGATCTGCAAATGCTTCGTTCCTGGAGAGCTTCACTGGAGAGCAGTGCAGCTACAAGCATTTAATATTAGAAAGCCCGGCCTATCCATTAGGTCGGGTTTTTGCGTGCTGGTCAAGTAGGTATGAAGCTTTAATAGAAGTTCTGTAGCAAATAGAAGTACCGTGTGAAGCATCCTAGTGATGATCTAATTAAACTCCGATAGAAGTAGAGGCTGAAGCACCAACTGAAGTAGTAATTGAAGTACCAACCGAAGCGCCTTATTGTTGCCCAACTGAAGCACCGATAGACTAATTGAGGAATTTATCCCTGGAATATTAGAGTTTCTCGTCATCAGACTAAAAATGAGGGAAAACCTCCCTAAAGTATAGCTGTTTCGGTGGTAATTAAAGAAATCCCCCTTATTATCAGGGAGGAAATCCCTAATTTCGTTCATTTAGAGCGAATATTGGCTTTTTTCAGGGAGTTTTTCCCTAATTAGTTTAAGATCCACTCCGCACATCGCCCAAACACAGAACGCAGTAAACACAAATGTACGCCGTCCAAACGACCCACGCAGATCACCCGCTGTATACCGCACATCGCAAACGTTCACGGTACATTAGCCTCCACCACGCACAAACGCACATCATCCACCGTTCTCTAATCAGCACCCTAATGGCGTTGAACATTGGCACAGCACACAGTCTATTGGCTAAAGCAAGAATCCGCTGTGCAGCCTTTTACTAAAAAAAGAAGCTGCCTCATAAGTAGAATTCACTACTTTGGAGACAGCCTCTCGTGTGAGCCTATTTACTTGTTCACATCATAGTTCTAATCAATTACCTTTTTGCTGCGGAATTTCATCAGGAATTCATACACGACTGGCACTACTACAAGTGTCAGAAGCGTGGAACTGACCAAACCACCGATTACGGTCACGCCGAGGCCCTTGGAGATAATTCCTGCACTGTTTTCAAGTCCAGTAACCAATGGCAGCAATGCACCGATCGTTGCAAGTGCAGTCATCAGGATTGGACGTAAACGTGTGCCACCTGCTTCAAGCAAGGCTTGACGCGTAGTGAGTCCTTCTTTTTCCTTATGAATAACGCGGTCGATAAGGACAATCGCATTCGTTACTACGATACCAATCAACATCAGCGCACCCATGAGCGAGGACACGTTTAAGGTTTCTCCAGCGATCAGAAGGGCAACGAGTACCCCGATCACTGTGAAAGGAAGTGAGAACAGGATAGCGAATGGTGCTAATCCACCGCCAAATGTAACCACAAGCACGAAGTATACGATGGCAATAGCAGCCGCCATAGCAATTCCTAATTGACCAAACGTATCATTGATCTGCTCGGTTACACCGCCGAAGGTAACAGTTACACCATCAGGCAATTCCATAGCGTCTATTTTTTCTTTCACGCTGTTCGAAGCGCTATTCACGTCACTCGAAATAATTTCGGCAGTAACATCTACCTTCATTTTACCGTCCATACGAGTAATCGAGTCAGGGGAGGAGCCATTTTCAATTTTAGCGACTTGCCCGATTGGCACGGAGATGCCTAGTGGGGAAGTCAAAGTAGCCTCTTCCATTTCTTTAATACTCTTGTACGTTTCTTTATCTGTTTCGATATAGACTTTGTAGTTCTTGCCGTCCAATTCTACTTCTGTGAGCACTGGACGTGTGCCTGCTGGACTCAGCTTCATCGCAATTTGTCCGGCTGTAAGTCCAAGGGAGCTAAGCTTCTGTTGATCCGCTACAATCGTATATTGATCGTAAGCTTCCTTGAGACTTGTTTCTGCGTCTTTGAAATTAGTGGTGTCAGCCTGTACGATTGAGGCAATCTCATCCGCGACTGGCTTCAGCTGATCCAGTTCATCTCCGAATACATTCACGGTCAGAGTGCTTCCACCCATGCCTCCACTCATCAGAGCGGACATGTCACCCCATACACCATCTGGCACTTCTGCGGTCAAACCTTCAATAAGCTTCTCTTTAACAGCTTCAAAATCAGGAGTGTCACTATCATAAACGATGAAAAATAGTCCTGAATTGCTGGATCCACCCATACCCATCGGGCTTCCGCCGCCAATGGAATATTGCATTTTGTCTATATGCTTCTGCGCTAAAATGTATTTTTCAGCTTTCAGACCTTGCTCTTGAACTTCCTCAATCCGTTGTCCAGCCTTTGGTGAATAAGTAAGCATTACGGTTTTATCCTCTTGGGATGGCATAAAGCTTACACCAATAGGTTTGATTAAGAACAAGCTGCCTGCAAGGAGAAGAACGGCAACTCCAAAAGTAACGAGCTTATGAGAAAGACACCAGTTTAGAATCTTTTGATAACCAGCAGAAAGTTTGTCTGGTTTCTCGCTGTGAGTTTTTTTACCTTTCAATCCATTACGGAACAACGAGTGAGCCATTGCAGGAACTAGGGTAATCGCAACTACTAATGAAGCGAGCAGGGCGAAGACCATGGTTAGAGCGAAAGGCAAGAACAGCTCACCAACCATACCACTAACCAAAGCAAGTGGTAAGAACACCGCGATGGTTACAATTGTAGAGGACATGATAGGCACGAACATTTCACGTGTGGCCGCACTGATTAATTCTCTACCCTTCAGTTTCTCACCAGATAAGGAGAGCCGTCGATATATGTTCTCTATGACTACAATCGAGTCATCGACTACCCGCCCAATCGCGACCGTCATCGCTCCCAGTGTCATCATATTAAGCGTAATGTCCATCTGCCGCAGACACAGCACTGCGATCAGCAGGGATAATGGAATAGAGATGATAGAAATAATCGTCGAACGAATATTCCGCAGGAACACCAAAATGATAATTACTGCGAATAAGGCACCAAATACCGCTTTGGATAACATCGTATTTACGGAGTCCTCAATGGGCTTACCTTGGTCAAGTAGAACAGTAAGGTCAATGCCTTTATATTGTGCTTTTAATTCTTCAGTTTTGTCTTTAACGCCATTTACAACATCAACAGTGTTGGCATCATTGGCTTTGACAATCTGAATACCGATCGATTCTTTACCATTTGTACGGGAGATGGATTCGGAATTGCCCACAACCTCAATCGTGGCCAGCTCTCCGAGCTTCACGGTTGGAAGTCCCATACTTGCAGCTCCGCCAGGAGCAGCATTTCCAGCACCAGCACCAGCAGCTCCGTTAGCAGCACCAGCATCAACGCCGGCAGCTCCAGTAGCTCCAGCACCAGCAGCGTTAGCGCCAGTTGGCATTACCGGAATGGTCACATTTTTAAGATCCTCAACGGTAGTGATGTTGCCATCCACGACAACTGCCTTTTGAGCCTTGTCCATCTCGAATAGTCCGAGTGGAACACGGAGGGAAGAGCCTTGAATGATACCTTTAACGGTATCTTCGGTCAGTCCATATTGATTGAGCTTATCTTGATTGAATTTGAGTGATACTTCTTTGACGTATTGACCAGAGATTTGGATAGAAGCGACACCCTCAACATCCTCCAGGGCCGGGCGAATATCGTTCTCAGCAATACGGGTCAGTTCCTCAAGATCCTGGGTATCCCCGTTAGAAAGACTGAGGGAGACAACAGGCATTGAGCTAAGACTAAAGCGGGAAATGGAAGGTTTCTGCACATTGTCTGGTAATGAGACTTCATTTAGTGATTCGCGCACTGCTGCTGTAGCATTATCCAGATTTGTTCCATAATCGAATTCAATTTGGATACTGGAGGCATTCTCCAAAGAAGTGGAGGTGATCGTCTTTACACCATCCACATTGCGGAGCTTTTGCTCCAACGGTTTGCTGACATCATTAACGACGCCTTCTGGTGCGGCCCCCGGATAAATGGTTGTTACGCTAAGATAGGGTATACTAATATTAGGCAAGGTTTCTTGCTTCATCGTCAGTCCGCTATATAAACCGGCAAACACAATAATTATCGTCAGAAGCCAAATGGCAAATTTGTTCCTGAGCGAGAAATTAATTAAGCTTTTCATAAGTTTCTTTTCTGCTCCTCTCGGCCCTCTTCTTTACGAAATAGGGCGCCATTATAAAAAATCATAATACTCACTATCCATGACTTTCTCTCTACCGAACTCTTCTTAGAGTCAATTAACGAAATACACATGAATTGTGCGGAATTGAGGCAATTAGCTTCCTCAGCTCTTCCAATTCTGCTGTGAGCTCAGAGCAGGATTGGAGGTTGGACAGCATCCCCTGAATGATTGCTTTTCGCGGGTGAGGGATAAGCACTTCACCTTCCAGAATGTTGAGCGATTCCAGCAGATCGGCTGCTTCTTCGGATGCTATACTATCTAGTTTACTGATCGCAGTCTTCATTTCTTTAATGAGCTGTAATGGATTTTTTCGTTTGTTCTCCTCGTTCTCCGCCATCCAGTTTGCTAAAGTAGCAGAGTTGATTAGTGGAGCCTGTTTACTAGTAAGCAAGCCAGACACGATCATATCCATTAAATTCATTAGATGATCTGCCATATCGGCAATAGGTACCTGCGTATCCTTACGAAAAATAACCGCAATATAAGATTTGATGAGACCATGTCCGATCATACATAAATCTCCGGTATAGGGAACGACGTCTTTTCCGTAGAGCAACTCCATTTTTACCTGGAACCATCTTAAGAAGGAAGCGTTGTTTCTACGCAGCCAGTCCGGGACTTCAGTATCAAATCCTTTGCCCGCAACCTCCTGAATTTGACGCTGCAAGAACTCACGTAATTCGTACACATGACTTAGCAGAATTTCTATCTGATTCCTAAGCTTCTCACGTGGTGTTCGTCGGGTTTCCTGTTCTTCACGTAACAAGGGGTCCCGAATCATCCGATAACAATAAAGGAAGATACTGCGCTCCAGTTCTTCTTTTGATTTAAATACCAGATATAAACTGCCCTTCGAAATCCCGCATAATTCAGCTATCTCTTGCATGGATGTGGACGAGGAGCCTTTTACAGCGAATAACTGCATAGCAATCTTAATAATCTGCTCCTGCTTATCAACAGTTTTATCATTCATTAAAGGATTAACCTCCTTTCTGACTACCCGGTTCTATAATTGACTAGTTGGTCAAAATAATTATATTCTATACAACCAGGCATTACAAATATCGGAACAGAAGGGTTACATTTTTGTCGTAAATAGATTTTAAACAGTAATTTGCTAGGAAGAAATGTGTTCTTCATGTAATATATAAAATGTGTCAATTTCGTGTTGCTTGTATGAATAAGAAGGTAGGTAGAGTATGAGAAGAGGACTTCAATCTATAATTATCATTGGGGCATTCATAGCATTTTATTATTTTGGTTTCGGCATTTTTGGGAGTACTGCGGGAACGATTATTAGTATCTTCTCCACTCTGACAGTGATTTCGATTAGCTTGGCTATTTTTATGGAGAACCGTAATCCTTCTACAACAATGTCATGGATCTTATTGCTTGCGTTGATCCCGGTGCTGGGACTGGTCTTCTATTTTCTATTTGGGCAAAATGTGTTCAAACGCCGTAAATATGATAAAAAGGCACAAAGAGACCTTATGGCCTACGAAAGAATTGAGAATGACGCTTTACGTACGCACCAAGATTGGTCAGTCTTTGATCCCTCGCGCCAAAAACTGCTGCTGTTATCCAAAACTTTAGCACGTACTCCTATTTCCTTCGCATCAGAAACACGTATCCTCACTAATGGTGAAGAGACGTTTGGTACGTTATTGTTGGAGCTCCGTCAAGCTAAACATCACATTCATATGGAGTATTACATCTTCCGGGCGGACCACATTGGAACACGCATTAAACAAATTCTGATCGATAAAGCTCGCGCCGGTGTTGCAGTCAGATTTATGTATGATGCCGTTGGCAGTTTTCAGCTTTCCAAAGCTTTTTTGAAGGAAATGAGTGATGCCGGGGTTCAGGTGGCTTCGTATGGAAATTCAACATCCTTTTTTTCCAGCCGTGTGAATTACCGGAATCACCGTAAGATTGTTGTGATCGACGGCGATGTCGGATTCATGGGGGGTCTCAATGTAGGCGATGAATATTTAAGCCGCAGTAAGACTTATGGATTTTGGCGTGACACACATATGTTGGTTAGAGGCGAAGCGGTACGGACGATGCAAATTATTTTCCTGCAAGATTGGATGCACACTACGGGCGAAAAAATACTGGAGCAAGACTATCTTACTCCGCAGCTTCGCTTTATGACAGGTGATGGTGCCGTACAGATTATTGCTAGTGGGCCGGATAACGAACGTCGTGCGCTCAAAAACATTTTCTTCTCCATGATCACTTCTGCCGAGAAATCGGTGTGGATTGCCAGTCCATATTTTATTCCTGATGAGGACATCTTAACTGCACTGCGTGTAGCTGCTGTTTCTGGTTTAGATGTGCGATTGTTATTTCCGGCTAAGCCGGATAAATGGATTCCGTTTCTGGCTTCACACTCTTATTTTCCGGCGTTGCTGGAAGCTGGCGTGAAGATTTATGAATATGAAAAGGGATTTATCCACTCGAAGCTGCTTATCGTTGATGGTGAAATAGCGACCATTGGCACGGCCAATATGGATATGCGCAGCTTCCACCTTAACTTTGAAGTGAATGCACTACTGATTCAGACGGAGAGCGTTGCTCGTATTGTTGCTGATTTTGAACGGGATTTATTATCTACCAGCTTAATTGAGCATGAGGAATTTATGAATAAGCGTATGGTGATCCGTATACTGGAATCTGCTGCTCGGCTTATGTCACCGTTACTATAACCCAAAAACCACCGCAGAGGGTGTTATCCCTCATCTGCGGTGGTTTTTGCTTTAAAAAGTGGTTAAACCCAAGGTGGTCTGCAACCGGAACAGAATGTACTTGAACCAAGTTACTTCCCCCTGATAAGCTTCAAGAGGCAGAGTATACTCATGGTCCTCGTTATTCCATAGTCGATTGAAGTAGGTTTCCATCTCGATATAAAGAGGCTGATCTTGTTTTACAGATACCCACAGATTATTCTCCAGGTTGTAGTCATCCAGATTGCGTGTCGTAAAATTGGTGGAACCGCCAAGAATGATGGAACTTCCAGTCTGTTTGGCAATGAAGAGCAACTTTGGATGATATTGCTCTTTGGTCGTATTGTACCAGCGAATAGAGATCTCTCCGTTTGTGCGCTTGTTCAAGTTCATGGCAACTGGACGGTTAGGAATGCCGATTTTATCACGGCCGAAGGCGTTCTGATTGGGGTCCAGTATCAATTTTACCGTAGCCCCTCGTTCGGTAGCCTCTACCAATTCATCGAGAATGGCATCATCGGCAAGGTAGAACATACCCATCCAAATGGTGTCACCCTTCTGCGCAGATTGGAGGGCTTGCCGTGCATATTTATATACCTTTCCTTCCGTTAAATAGCGGACCTCCATAGATTCTTCAGAGTGCTGATCCTTCTCCTTGGTGAAGTCTGGCTCATAAGTGAGTAGTGGCCCTGCATCCGAAAGATTGGCCGCGGCTTGTTCCGTCTGGAGAATATCAGCAATAATTGGGCCTTGTACTTCCAGAGCGATATTGGAATGATAGGCGCTGGCATCATGGATATTTCCTGAGGAGACTAGAGCGGTATTCTCACTAACAACCACCTTACGGTGGTTAGCCTTCACATTAAGTAGCTTCAAATAAGAACGTGCGGTAATATCCGGTCCTCCGCTGGCCATAAGATTGGGAATCCGGCCTTCGCCCGACTGGCCGAACCATTGAATAAAGGTACGCCAGACAGCGGAATAAGCAGGCGTAGAATCGCGTAGAGCATTTACATCGGTCAAAATCACTTTAATCCCCGCAGCCTTCAATTCTTCCAGAAGATGATTGGGTGCAGAGTTGTAATTGGTATTAACCTCATCTGTAATGAAGACGATCTCCATCTCAGGATAAGTTGTTTTTTGTAAAATAAGCTTGTCCGTCAACATTCGGCTGACCGGAGGAAATGACTGATCTTTATGGGTATAATCATTGAAAAGGAAGAGGTCAATCACCAAAAATTCTTTGGACTCCTCGATAATTTGTAGAATCCTCGAAAGAATCTGACTCTCTTGAGTGCCCGTGGCTGTACCGTCCGAATAGGTTAGGTCGTGCCAGAAGGATACATGATTCGTTTTGTATATAGGGCTTTCATAGGAAATGCCGCTGGGTAAAGGTTTGTGCGTCTGGTAAGTCATTACGCCGATTAGCCAGAGGATTAGAATGAAGACAGTCCATAACGCCATTCTGCGGCGGCGTGAACCGGAACGTTTCTTCGTAGTTAAACCGGGAGCGTAGTTTATTTCTTTAGGTTTATAGGGGTGAACGGGTTGCTGACGATCTGAATTCATGGAAGTTCCTCCTGAAATTATTGCAGAGCACTTCCTTGTGATTGTTATGCTCCGGTGTATTACCAACCTATTAACACCTAGTGGAGCGAAATGAAGCAGCATCCGTATCATTAACGTTTAATGACATAACACATAGGCTTATGTATAATGAGTGTGAAAGATTTGTATAATGTTTATGGTTTCGAATTTGGGCAGTTGCAATAAGGAAAGAGAGTGAGTTCTATCATGTATTCCATCAAACAGGTTGTTGAAATGCTGGATATTCCTTCTGTGACACTCAGAGCTTGGGAGAATCGGTATCAGGCGGTTACACCTGAACGAACCGAATCCGGGTACAGGCTGTATAGCCATGAGAATGTCGAGGATCTGCGCTGGCTGAAGGAACAGACCGAGCAGCAAGGGGTAAGCATATCGCATGCTGTTCGAATGCTGAAGGCTCGTAAAGAAAAACAACTGGATGATACTCTTTCAGTCGCAAGCGGAAACACTCAGGATGCTTTTGAGAAGATGAAAGAACAAATATACAATGCACTACATGACTTTCAGGGAGAGCGAGCTAATGCCTTAATTGACTTTGGGTTGTCTCTTTATGGTTATGAAGTAATGTTCCATCAGGTACTTGTGCCTATCTTGATACAAGTAGGCGATGCCTGGGAAGCTGGCATAGCAACGGTAGCGCAAGAACATTACACTACTCATATGATCTCCAACCGGTTCTATCAAATATTCCACGTATTCCCCGTTTACTCCCATTTGCCGAAGGTGCTGGCTTTCTGCCCTGCTGGAGAGCATCATCAAGTCGGGCTGTTGTTATTCGCCTTGTTTTTGCGCAAGAACGGAATGGAGGTCATCTACTTAGGAGCTAATACGCCTGAGGAAGGGATCATCACGATGCTGGGACAACAAAGTCGTGTAGGTTTGATTTGTCTGTCGATTACGGATAAAGAATTGATCCCCTTTAGTGAGGAGCTTATAGAGCGGCTAAGAAAGGTATGTCCAGGGGCTAAATTCCTCGTAGGTGGCAAGGGTTATGAAAGAGACCCTTCTTTATCTAAAGCGGATTATGTGATGACGGAACCTGCTGAACACTGGCAAGCGTGGTTTGATTATGTGTTTACAAGTATGAAGAGCAAGTAATCCTTCTGATCAAGAAAATAGAAATGTAAATAGGAGTCTGTAATATCACTTTCGGGTGATATGGCAGGCTCCTTTTTATTGGAAAGGGAGGAATGCTGCAGAGTTATTTACATAGCTGTTTAAACACTGTATGATATTTGTATAGTGTTTGTATGATTTTTGTATAATGTTTGATTGACATATAAAGCAGTAAAGGAGGGATCGTATGAGCAAAAGAAACAGAGCTAGAGTTGCAGTGGTTGGAGGGGGTCCGGGAGGACTTGCTGCGGCTATGCTCCTGGCTGCTGACGGCTATGATGTCACAGTTTATGAGAAGCAGGAGGTTGTTGGAGGTCGTTCAGGTGAACTTCGTCTGGGTGATTACCGATTTGATCGTGGAGCTACATTTTTAATGATGCCGCATTTGCTGGAAGAGTTATTTGCCTCCGCTGGTCGATCCCTGAAAGAGTATGTGGATATGAAAGAGCTTGACCCCCTATATTCGCTTCATTTTGGAGATACCGTATTTACGCCTTCTACGGATCAAGAGCGGACCGCTGAAGAGATAGAGAAGCTGTTCCCCGGAAACGGTAGTGGATATAAACGATTCATGGCTGAGGAACAGGATAAATTGGACCGGGTAATTCCGCTGCTGCAGCGGCCATTTCAATCTGTAGGGGACTATGTCAAAAAGGATGTCCTGCACGCGCTGCCTAAGCTGCATGCAACCGACACTGTATATAATAGACTTTCGAAATATTTTGATGATGAACGTCTGAGGTTTGCTTTTGCATTTCAGGCTAAGTATTTGGGGATGTCGCCGTGGGAATGCCCGGGTACCTTTACCATTCTTTCTTTTATGGAGCACCGATATGGACTGTATCATCCCATTGGTGGAATTAACCGTGTGCTAACGGCGATGGCAAAGGTTATTTCCGAGTACAGCGGAATCGTACATACTTCTTGCGGTGTAAAGCGAGTCTTGGTACAGAACGGGCAGGCGTGTGGTTTATTGCTGGAGAATGGAGAGAAGGTGGAGGCGGATTATGTGGTGCTGGGAGCTGATTTTGGTTCGGCTATGACACAGTTATTCGAGCCTGGCATTCTTAAACGTTATTCACCGGATAAAATATCCCGCAAGCGGTACTCTTGTTCTACCGCCATGCTGTATTTGGGAGTCGACGGAGCCGTTGATTTAGCTCATCACTCCGTTCATTTCGCTGATGATTATCGGCTTAATGTTGAAGAGATTACTCGCCTTGGCAAGTTGTCTGCAGATGCTTCGATCTACGTTCATAATCCCTCCGTTCTAGATTCTACGTTGGCACCAGCCGGGAAATCATCCCTTTATGTACTTATGCCGGTACCTAACCTGACGGCTGATATCGATTGGGAGCAGAAGGGGGAATTGGTGAAGCAAGATATGATGGATCGGCTTCAGCGCATTTCAGGATTAGAAAATTTGCCTCAGCGAATAGAGGAGAGTCTGTTCTTCTCACCATTAGATTGGCGGAACAAGCAGAATGTATATAACGGGGCAACTTTTAATTTGGCTCATAATCTCGGGCAGATGATGTATATGCGACCTCATAACACCTTTGAAGAGGTGAAGGGAATATGGCTGGTTGGCGGAGGGACTCATCCCGGAAGTGGTCTTCCAACGATATTTGAATCGGCGAAAATTAGTGTGGCGCTGCTGAAGGAGCAAGACCGTGCAGCTAGATCTAAGGTGGTATCCACAGGATTCGCCGGAACGGGAGCTTCATTATGAGCCGGGTTGCTATTGTGGGCAGCGGTATAGGTGGTCTTACAGCAGCACTTCTGCTAAGCCAGCGTGGGCAGGAGGTTACGGTGTATGAACGTGCACCTCGGGTTGGTGGACGTGTGGCTTTTGAAGAGAATGGCCGTTACCGGATCGATCAAGGACCAACAATTGTACTACTACCGGAGATGCTGCTGAACATTCTGGAAGAGGGCGGCCTACCAACGGAGAGTCTGGAGTTGCTACGGTGCGATCCGCTCTACCGTGTTCATTTTAAGAGTGGACGTACCTTGACCAAAGTGAACGGAATAGAGGCGCAGGCGGCTGAGATCGAGAGGTGTTTTCCCGGTGAAGGGCAAGGATTCATTAGATTCATGGAAGAGATGTCGGGTCTGTATCCCTTAGGGAAAGCTTCTTTTCTGGAACGAGGCTTCAAGACTCGCAGGGAATTCTTTAGCGTGAATAATTTGAGGCTAATGGTTCGTTTACGCGCCTATAAGAACCTTAGGGCCGCAGTTGGGCAGTATTTTCGCAGTGATGAGTTGAAGGATGCCTTCTCACTACAGAGTCTATACATTGGTGGAGCACCTTTCCGCACTCCGGGTCTTTATACAATGCTTCCTTATGCAGAGCATGCCTTTGGAGTCTGGATGCTGAAGGGAGGATATGGGGAGCTGCCTCGAATCATTGCACGAGAGCTAGAAATACGCGGAGTGTGCATGCACACAGGTACGGAAGTAGAGTCACTGCTTGTGGATGGTGGTAGATGCCACGGAGTAGTAGTTCATGGACAAGAGATAGCTTACGATGCTGTGCTCTATAACGGTGATTTTCCACACTTGTCCGGTCTTTTACCTGAAATTAAAGGGAGACAGTACCGTAAAGATTTCATGCCTTCATCAGGCTGTCTGCTCATCTATGTAGGAGTCTCCAAGCAATGGGAGGAGTCGCTGACACACCAGTTTTTTCTTCCTGATTCCTTGAATAAGAGCTTGCGTGATTTATTTGATCGCAAGAGCATCCCTGGTAAACCTTCCTATTATGTGTTCAATCCCGTGATGCTCGATGATACGGCAGCTCCTGAAGGAGAAAGTGTACTTTATTTTCTCATCCCAGTACCTGCCGGTGAAGAGATAGATTGGAATACGGCTGCAGAGCCCTTGGCTTCACAAGTCCTGGCAGACGCCGAAGAGCGAGGTTTTCCTGGGCTTGGTGCTCATACAGTTTGGCGAAAAATTCGTACACCGGCTGATGCTGCCAAGGAAGGTTTGTTCGGCGGTGGAAGCTTTGGGATCGCACCCGTGCTGACACAATCCGGTGTGTTTCGACCTCAGTCTAAGCCCTACAATATTGAAGGTTTATATGCTGCTGGTGCATCTGTGCATCCTGGCGGCGGCGTTCCTATTGTTATGCAGGGCGCAAAATTGGCAGTTCATGAACTGATGAAGGAGATGAACAATACATGAATGAACAAGTATTACAGAAATGTGAGGAAATGATCAGAAAGGGTTCTTCTTCGTTTTACAGGGCATTTGATGGCTTGCCTAGTCCGCGACGGGAGGCGGTGCATGTAATCTATGCCTTTTGCCGCCTAATAGACGACAGTGTAGATGAGCCGGAAAAATCACCGTATACGATTCATGAGCTCCGCAATCATTTCCGAAACTTAGAGCAAGCAGAGGGGCATTTCATTTGGCCTGCACTACGTTGGTTGCTGCATCATTTTCCTCATTTGGATAAACAGCCGTTTCTGTTACAAATGGAAGGTCAGGTAAGAGATCTCTCCTTCACTCATTATGAGACGCTGGAAGAGCTTCTATCTTATTGTTATCTCGTAGCAGGTACTGTAGGAGAGATGCTGCTACCTGTATTGAGAGACGACGGAGGCGATGAAGCACAGGAAGCAGGGATCGCACTTGGTATGGGTATGCAGATCGTAAATATTATCCGTGATGTGGGTGAAGATCTAGGGCGCGGAAGAAGGTATATTCCTTTGGAAATCATGAGAAAGAACGGGTACAGCCAGCAAGAGCTGGAACACGGAGTGGTTAATGAGTGTTTTGTAGCTGTATTGCAGGATCTTAGAAGAGAGGCATTGCTGTGGTTTGAGAAGGGCCTGAACAATGTGGATACTTATCCCCCGGAGAGTGGGATGGCAGTAGAATTGGCCGCCGCCTTTTATGCAGGTATTCTCGATGATGTAGCCGCAGGCAATTACGACGTATTTCGCAGGCGTGCCTATGTCAGTGATGAGGCTAAGCTTAGGATGTTCCATCGTACCGCTATGCGTTATGCGCCAATTTTAGGAGGCAAGGGCAGAACGGCGGTGTACTAAATGATCCGAATAGTATTCTGGGTATGGTACTTTATTGGAGCGCTGTTGTTAATATGGCTTGGCATTCCTGAAAGTTTACAATTTTCTAATGGTTTATTTCTTATTTTTTATGCAGCCTATGCTGCAGATTTAATTTACAAGGGATCGAAGCAGCAATTAATGTCTGACCAGTCAGTCATTAAACAATGCAAGCCTGTTATTTGGGTGTCGGCTATTCTTATTTGGACCTTAGGCATGTCCGTTGAGTGGATTGGTGTTCATTCCGGTAAGTTGTTTGGTACTTATAATTACTCTGATATTTTAGGTCCGCTACTGTATGGGGTGCCTATTACTTTAGGTTTTGCTTGGATTGCTGTAATATACAATGCTGCTTTGATTAGTTACGATTTCGGACTAAGGGGACCACGATTATGGCTGGCAAAAGCACTGCAGATTGGGTTTTGGACTGTACTGCTGGATCTCGTATTGGACCCTGTTGCTCATGCTAGAGGCTTCTGGCATTGGGGTAGTAGTGGAGGATTCTATGGTGTGCCTTGGAGCAATTTCGCCGGATGGTTCCTCGTAGGGATGATCTTATCCTTAACGCTACGTAACGTTAAGAGCACTAGTTTGTCTGCTCGTAGCGGGACCCGGTTATATCAAGCGATATTAATCTTATTTGGAACCATCGGTCTGCGTGAAGGCTTGCTGCTCTGTGGAGTTATTGCTGTGCTAGGGGCGTTACTTGCTGAAGGGAGCTTGCGTTATGTTGGAAGCCGTCAAACACAAAGGCTTTGATAAGTTGTTCTATCATTACAATCGGCTTTATTTGATTCAAAGACATTTCCGTTATGTTGGGGTCGCTGGACAATTGCAGCCAAAATCTGCGGGAGATAGACCCATTCTATATATTATGAATCATAGTTCTTGGTGGGATGGATTACTGGCTTACCATGCAGCGAGAACCATGACTAGTAGAGAGCACTTTTTCATGATGGAGGAAGAGCAGCTGCGGAAGTACGCTTTCTTCCGCAAGCTCGGCGCCTATTCTATTAATCGGCATAACACCGGGGATATCAGTGCCTCGCTCCGTTATACGGCAAGGTTACTACATAAACGGGGGAATATATGGATATATCCCGAAGGGGAAATTCGGCCGCTGGAGCACCGTCCATTAAAGTTGCAGGCAGGGGTAGGACTAGTACTTCGATTATGTCCAGAAGCACTTGTTGTACCTGTCACTCTTTATCATGGCTTGTTCCGGCATTCCAAACCGGAGGCGACGCTGTTGGCGGGCAATGCTATATCCCAGCCATGGCGTGATATGGATCGCAACAATATCATAAAGGAGCTGCAGGCTGTGCTTAGAGAGCAATTGGATCATCACCGTCTGATGATGGTTAATAACGGGGGTTATATTCCGGGAGGGTTTACTCCACTCATGAAGCAGGGCAAATCTATTAATGAATGGTTTGATGCTGTGCGACTATGGGGGAGAAGATGACTCTTTTTCTGCAGATCATTAGTGGATGCCTCCTCCTTCAATATTTATTTGCACTGTGGAATACAGCCCAGCTACCGAAGCTTGGAATATCGAATTCGAAACATACCACTAAGGTTAGTGGAAGTTCTTCTACAGAAGAATGTAATCGACGTGTGTCTGTACTGATACCGGCTCGTGACGAGGCAGACAATATTGGGGATTGTCTTACTTCCGTGTTGGCCTGTACAAGTACAGGGTGGGATTTGGAGGTTATTGTTCTGGATGACCGGTCTGGTGACGAAACAAGCAGGATTGCCAGAGCTACAGGAGATGAGCGTGTTAAGGTTGTGGACGGAAGAGAATTGCCAGATGGCTGGTTAGGCAAGTCTTATGCCTGCAATCAGCTAGTGGAGGCAGCCTCTGGAGAATGGTTGTTTTTTCTTGATGCAGATATTCGGCTGAAACCTGAAGCGTTGGAGAACGCTCTTGCCATGGCTGAAGCACAAAAAGAGGGTCTCATCACAGGATTTGCTTATCAGCATACTGGGACTTGGCTGGAAAAGCTTGTGGTACCTTTAATGACCTTTACGATCATTTGTCACTTGCCGATCCCTCTTGTTCGTGCTTCCCGTGATCCACGATTCGTAGCAGCACATGGAGGATTTATGCTGGTTCACAGGAATAGTTATATGCGCTGTGGTGGTCATGCGGCGATTCGAACGGATCTTGTAGATGATATGGCCTTAGCTCGTGCGGTCAAGAAGTCTGGTGACCAAGTAACACTTGCCGATATTACGGAATATGCGGAAATGAGAATGTATCATAATGCCATCGAGGTATGGAATGGCTACCGCAAAAATATTTATGCTGGATTGGGTCGCCGCCCAGTTATTCTACTGGGAATGTTAAGTTTGTATACTTTGTTATACGTGTTTCCTGTAGCGGCGTTTTTTTTCTTCAGTGCGACAGGTCAGGCTATTGAGGCTGCATGGGCTTTGTCGTCTAGTCTGTTAGGCATTGCTATTAAGCGGATTAGTGATGCCTCTGCCAGACAATCTGTATGGTTATGCTTGCTGATTTCTGCGAGTATTGTCTGTTTGTCAGCTATTGCGATTAGTTCTTGGTGGGGCAGTCGTCCTGATCAAGGCTATGAATGGAAAGGGAGGCGTTACCTATGAAATCAAAGGCAGTAATCATCGGTGCAGGTTTCGGTGGACTGTCCTGTGCTGTTGCCTTAGCCTCGAAAGGCTGGGAGGTGACAGTGCTGGAACGCCAACAGAATCCTGGTGGCAAGCTGCAACGGATCGAAATCGATGGCTATACCTTTGACAGGGGTCCGAGCACGATAACAATGCCTCATGTATTTCGCTCACTCTATGAGCTTGCTGGTGCTTCTATGGAGGATTATGTCCAAATATATGAGCTGGAGCCGCGCACACGTAATATTTTTGCGGATGGAACTGTAGTAGATTTCTCTCGCGACCAAGCGTTTATGAAGGCTCAGATAGCCAAATACAGTTCAAGTGATGCACTCCGGTATGACGATTTTATGGCTGAAGCTGCTATGCTCTATCAACTCAGTGAGAAGCAGTTCTTAAATAAATTGCTGTTGTCCTGGCGAGATAAGCTGTCTCTTCCTCTACTACGGGATCTGCTGCGAGTCAGGCCTTTTTTAAGTTTGCATTCACTCCTAATGAGATACTTTAGCCATCCTCACACCTTAGCCATGTTAGGTCGCTACGCGACCTACGTCGGATCTTCCCCGTTTCGTTCACCAGCTATTTTCGCCATGCTTGGATATGTGGAAAGTGTAGAAGGAGTTTATGGTGTGCGGGGCGGAACTTACAAGCTGGTCGAAGGTCTTTCGGAACTGGCACAAGGCTTAGGGGTTCGTATCATGACAGGGGTTGAAGTTACGAATATTTCCGTGGTAAAAGGAGTAGTCGAAGGTGTGGATACAACACGAGGCTTCTACAAGGCGAAGACGGTTATTGCAGGAGGAGATGTGCTCACTGTAAACCGTATGCTTGTGCAGGAGAATAGCCGTCCTTCTATGAGTGATCGCAAAATCGCTGCTTATGAGCCCTCTTTATCAGGGTTTGTAACACTCGCAGGTGTTCCTCGTAAATATAATGCTTTATTACATCACACGGTGTTTTTCCCAGAGCAATATGAGTCAGAGTTTAGAGATATTTTTGAACGCAAATGTCCTCCCGAGCATCCGACCGTTTATGTGTGCCACTCTGGATACTCTGAGTCAGGTATGGCCCCTGAAGGAAGCAGTAATCTGTTTATTTTGGCTAATGCACCTTATATAAATGAGGTCTGTGATTGGCGGACAGAGACTGCTTCCTATGGTAAAAGAGTACTATCGGTGCTTGCGAGCCATGGAATTACAGGTTTACATCAGAGCGATGTGCTCCAACATTATACACCTCAAAATATCGCAGATGACACACTGGCTCACAAGGGCGCGATCTATGGGATTTCTTCGAACTCAGTAGGGCAGACCTTCTTCAGACCGGGCAATCGTTCCAGCGATGTTAAAGGACTCTGGTATGTAGGTGGAACTACACACCCCGGCGGTGGCACACCGATCGTCTCGTTATCGGGAAGGTTAGTCGGTGAGCATATTGCTAGCCATGTGTAGAAGCTGATTTGTAGAATAATAGAGATGTGAATTGTAATCGCTAACCTCATATTGTAAATTCATCTGTAGGGATATGTTATAATAAATCGAGTTTGGAAATAGGAGGAACGCAGCATGAATCATACGCCAGAAGAGGCCGTGCCATATGATGCGACTAGGCAGTCTGGCGCAGATCATGGCAAGGACCTACCGGCTGCAGAGGCTTCTGACAAAAGATCTTTATTGCCTACATCGAAGACAGGCGAACGCAAAATTGAACATGTACGGCTTTGCCTAAATGAAGAAGTAGGTGGCGTCGGTGTGACTACAGGGTTTGAACATTACAGATTTCAGCATAATGCTCTGCCAGAGCTGAATTTCGACGATATATCATTGCAGACTACGTTTTTGGATCGTAAGCTGCGTACACCGCTGCTCATCAGCTCGATGACAGGTGGCAGTGCAGCTACAGGAGCGATTAATGCCCGGTTAGCCGCAGCTGCGCAGCGTCGTGGTTGGGCGCTGGGTGTAGGTTCGGTTCGGGCGGCAGTGGAGCGTTCTGAGCTTACGGCAACCTTTTATGTGCGGGATCAAGCGCCTGATATTCCGGTTATCGCCAATATTGGTGCTGTACAGCTGTCCTATGGTTTTGGGATTGAGGAATGTCGCCGGGCTGTGGATATCGCAGGTGCTGATTTTCTTGTACTGCATCTGAATGGCCTGCAAGAGGTCTTTCAACCGGAAGGGAACACTGGTTTTGCCTCTTTGCTATCGCAGATAGAGAAGGTATGCCGGGCACTTGAGGTCCCTGTAGGTGTGAAAGAAGTAGGCTGGGGCATTGATGGAGATGCAGCTGCACGTCTTTATGATGCAGGAGCGGCTTTTATTGATGTTGCGGGTGCAGGCGGGACATCTTGGAGTCAGGTGGAGAAGTTCCGCAGTGTAGATCCTATACGGCGGGCAGCGGCGGAGGCTTTCGCAGATTGGGGCACTCCAACAGCTGATTGTATCACAGAGGTGCGCGCAGTTTCTCCGCAGGGCGCTTTGATTGGCAGCGGCGGACTGAAACATGGCGTGGATGCAGCGAAAGCATTGGCACTTGGAGCTGATCTGGCAGGCTTTGGCCGCAATCTGTTAGGGCCGGCTGTCGATTCTGAAGAGGCGCTGGATGCTGCATTAGCACAGGTAGAACTGGAGCTAAAAATAGCAATGTTTGGTATTGGCGCTCCAGATTTAGCAACTTTACGTGGAACTTCCCGTTTAATACGTAAATAGGATGGTAAATATTGAAGCGAGGAAGTGAGTAAGATTATGATTAAACTGATCCATATGGATGAGTCGGCCTTTCAATTTTTCTTAGGTCAAGCTACCCGGGATTATGCGGAAGATAAGATCAGCGCCGGTGCTTGGGATCCAGAGATCGCGATGAAGCTGTCTGAGGAAGCTATAACGCGCTCTTTGCCAAAAGGGCTGCACACAGATGGTGCTTATCTATATTCTATAGTAGAAATAAGCAGTGATGAACAGGTGGGTTATATCTGGTTTAACGTAAGTGAAGGCCGTGGTGGCCGCGAGGCTTTCATTTATGATTTTTATGTTTTTGAACCGTTCCAGAGTAAGGGTTATGGCAAGCAGGCTATGATCGCACTCGATGAAGAAGCCCGGGAGATGAATGTTACCAAAATCGGGTTGCACGTCTTCGGCCAGAACAATCGCGCATTTGAGCTATACAAAAAAATGGGGTATATCGTAACTGACATCACGATGTCTAAAGATCTATAGTCCATAAGTGTGAGGACCTCGAAAGAGGTCTTTTTTTGTTTTTCTACTGAATTATTATGTAAATAATTGTGATAAATATATTTGATTTAGGATGATTAGGAAAATATGATTAAAAATAAATTCCTGAAAATAGATTGAGTCATAAAGAGAGAAAAGGGGGGATTAAGGTGAGGCCAAGGACTGTATCGTGGGTGGTTGTTTCCGCAGTAGTATTACTATTACTGGTTAGCTGCAACAGTGGCGATTTACCAGGAAAGAAGAAATCTGAGTCTGAGCAAGTCCAGGCAAGTCCGGTTGCACCGCTAGCCTCTCCAGCTGTAGTTGAAGAACAATCGAAAGTAACGTTGCCTTCATTGACAGTGGAAAAAAGGCTAGAGGATTTTGATTACATGTGGAAGATTATTGAGGAGAACTATCCTTTCCTAGAGGTGAATAAACGTCTCAATGGAGAGGATTGGCTTGCTAAAAAAGAGGAATACCGCAATAAAATAGCAGCCGTGAAATCGGATGATGAGTTTTTGAGACGAATGAGATTTGTCCTTAGCAGATTAAACAATGGGCATACGAATTTTATATCCAAGGAGGAATATCCTTGGTACCTACATACCTATGTTCAGGCAGGTTTTGGTTATGAACCTTGGATCGACGTGGTTCAACAGCCTAACGTATTGGCCCGTTACAACCAGAAACCTTTAACGGAGCAGCAAAACTCTAATGATATCAATAACGATATGCATAATGGTGGAGATGGAGTAGGAGATGTAACAAAAAAGACTTCTGGGAATGTAAAAAAAGTCATTATAGAGCCCGATCGAATCGCTTATCTCGGCATGCAAAGCTTTGACGGGAGTCTCATGGAGATGGACAGCTCCGAGATCCATGATTTTTTAATAGAGGTAAAGGACTATAAGACATTAATATTAGATATCCGCGGAAATGGGGGAGGAAACAGTAATTATTGGAGAATTCATATTGTTCCTCTGTTGATTAATAAACCTATCGAATATAATACATACTTCCTTTATACAAGAGGCAAATATGCGGAGACTTTTATGCAGGCACGTCAGATCACAGCCGGGCAACAACCTATTTCCGGCATCAAAGATGAGCAACTGCCTAATCTGCCATCTGAGGCTTTAAAGATGTTCAAGACATATAGAAAAATAAATGATGTAGTAACTCCTAATAAATCTGTTGGATTTGAAGGGAAAATCTATTTGCTGGTTGATAGCTCTGTGTATTCATCAGCGGAAGGTCTTGCAGCCTTTGCAAAAGGCACCGGGTTTGCAACGGTTGTAGGCGGCAGGACAGGTGGGGATGGACTAGGGATAGATCCGCTTGTTGTTGCATTGCCAAATAGCGGTTATGTATTCAGGTTTTCCTTTGAAATGGGTCTGAATTCTGATGGAAGTTGTAATGAAGAGGTAAAGACTGTGCCTGATGTGGAGGTTGATCCAGATAAATCTAAGCCATTACTGGACCAGCCGGCGATAAAAAAGGTATTAGAGCTTGCGCGTTCGGACACATCTGCTTGACATCCGGTGTTGCTGGCGAATATGTTCTAATATATAATGGTTTAGATCGTATAGCTTATTCGGATGATCAATTTAGCTGAAAATAGGAGTTGTCATATAAATGGCTTTGAAAGCTGGAATCGTCGGACTTCCTAACGTAGGAAAATCCACATTGTTTAATGCGATAACGCAAGCGGGAGCAGAATCCGCTAACTACCCTTTTTGTACCATTGACCCTAACGTTGGTGTTGTTGAAGTTCCAGATGAACGTCTTGATAAACTGACTGAGCTGGTACAGCCGAACAAGACCGTACCTACTGCTTTTGAATTTGTTGATATTGCTGGTCTCGTGCGTGGTGCGAGTAAAGGAGAAGGACTAGGAAACAAGTTCCTGGCCCATATCCGTGAAGTAGATGCTATCGTGCATGTGGTTCGTTGTTTTGAAGATGAGAACGTTACCCACGTTGATGGAAAAGTAAATCCGATCAGCGACATCCAGACCATTAATCTGGAGCTGATTCTTGCTGATATTGAGAGCATTGAGAAGCGGATTGAGCGTTCCCGTAAGAATATCAAAGGCGGCGACAAGAAATACGCTCAAGAAGTTGAACTGCTAGAACGCGTCAAAGAAGTGCTCTACGAAGATAAACCTGCACGCAGTATAGAATTGTCTGATGACGAGAAGCTTATTATCCGTGATCTTCATTTGTTAACATTGAAGCCAGTGCTGTATGCGGCGAATGTAAGTGAAGATGAAGTGGCAAGTGCTGAGGACAATCCTTATGTACAGCAAGTTCGTGATTTCGCAGCTACTGAAGGTGCAGAAGTGGTTCCGATCAGTGCTAAGGTGGAAGCAGAAATTGCTGAGCTTGAAGGCGAAGATAAAGCTATGTTTCTGGAAGAGCTGGGACTGGAAGAATCCGGCCTTAACCGGTTGATTAAAGCGGCTTATAAACTGCTTGGCTTGTATACGTATTTCACAGCAGGCGTTCAGGAAGTTCGGGCGTGGACGATTCGCCGCGGCACCAAAGCACCTGGAGCTGCCGGTGTGATTCATACAGATTTCGAACGCGGATTTATCCGTGCTGAAGTAGTGGCTTACGCGGATCTTGTGGCAGCTGGTTCCATGAACGGTGCGAAGGAACGTGGTCAACTACGTCTTGAAGGTAAAGAATATTTGGTGCAAGACGGCGACGTAATGCATTTCCGTTTTAACGTTTAAGAAGTTTTAAGTGTACGAATGATAAAGGGGTCATCTCGAGCAGTGGGAGTTTCTATTGCTGGGATGATCCTTTTTAAAAATATAAGCTTTTTATTAAGGTATTATGCGTACGGAACTGTAGCCATTTCACAATATCTTTGGTATAATATAAAGTCGTATATCTATTTTTATGACAGTACAAATTTGATGTTATATTTGCGAATTTGAAATTGAATCAGGAGAGGTGAATTCCCTTGTTGGACCGATTGCAATCCCTGGCGGACCGCTATGAGAAGCTCAGTGAACTGCTTTGTGATCCGGATGTTGCAAACGACAGTAAGAAACTGAGGGACTATTCCAAAGAACAATCAGACCTACAGCCCGCATTTGAGGCGTATACTGAATATAAGAGTGTAATGGAAGAGCTTGAAGCTGCTAAGCAGATGCAAGGCGAAAAGCTTGATGATGAGATGAAAGAAATGGTCAAGATGGAAATTGATGACCTTTCCAAACGTCAAGTGGAGCTGGAAGAGAGAATCCGCGTATTGCTGCTGCCTAAAGACCCGAATGATGATAAGAACGTAATCGTTGAAATTCGTGGTGCAGCGGGTGGTGATGAAGCAGCATTGTTCGCTTCAGACCTTTACCGGATGTACACTCGTTATGCTGATGCACAAGGATGGCGCGTTGAGTTAATGGATGTTAACGCGAGTGATCTTGGTGGATTCAAAGAGGTAATCTTCCTTATTAACGGCCGTGGTGCATACAGTAAGCTGAAATACGAAAGTGGTGCGCATCGCGTACAACGTATCCCAGCGACCGAATCCGGAGGTCGTATTCATACCTCTACTTCTACGGTGTCTGTGATGCCGGAAGCTGAGGCTTTTGAGATCGAGATCCATGATAAAGATATTCGTGTGGATACCTTCTGTTCAAGTGGTGCAGGCGGACAGTCTGTAAATACGACCAAGTCTGCAGTACGTGTAACTCATGTACCTACTGGCATCGTTGCTACCTGTCAGGACGGTAAGTCACAGAACTCCAATAAAGAAAAAGCGCTGCAAGTGCTTCGTGCCCGTATCTCTGATATGAAACGGCAGGAAGAAGAAGCGAAGTATGCTGGTGAACGGAAGAGCAAAGTAGGTACGGGTGACCGTAGTGAGCGCATTCGGACGTATAACTTCCCGCAGAGCCGGGTTACAGACCATCGTATTGGCCTGACACTGCACCGTTTGGAGCAGGTTATGAACGGAGAAATCACTGAAATTATCTCAGCCCTTTCAATCGCTGAACAAGCTGACTTGATGGATAATATGGATAATGGAGAATAATGCTTTGAACGATGGCGTATATGTCATGTCGGAAGTCAAAAGCATCCGGGAAGCCTTTGCGGAGGCTTCTTCTTTTTTGAGCCGGAGCGGCTGCAATGAACCGCAGCGCAGTGCACAATTGCTGCTGGAGCATGTGCTTGGAGTGTCTGGCGCAGCTTATTACATGGCGCTGGCAGATCCTTTTCCAGCTGCGGTTAAGGAAGCATTTGAGGCGGGAGTTACCCGCCGGGGCGCTGGTGAGCCGGTGCAGTATATCATCGGCGAGCAAGAATTCTACGGGCGGCCTTTTGAGGTGACGCCTGACGTGCTTATTCCGCGGCCGGAGACGGAGCTGCTTGTCGAGGCAATTTTACGTTACGGCGCGGAGCTTTGGCCGGACGGCGTTGTAACGCCGGGCGAAGCGGCGCTGGATAGCGCGGGCGGCGCTGCGGCCCGCAACGGAGGCGGCGCGGGGGACGTGTGCGCCGCAAGACCGCTGGCCGCCGTCGATATCGGCGCCGGCAGCGGTGCGATCTCCGTCACGTTGGCGGCGGAAGCGCCGGCGTGGCGGGTCTGCGCCGGCGATATTTCGCCGGCAGCTCTGGCTGTGGCCGAGCGCAACGCTTTGCGCAATGGCACAGCTGTGGACTTTCGGCTCGGCGATCTGCTCGAGCCGTTCGCGGGGATGGAGACGGATATTCTCGTCTCCAACCCGCCATACATCCCCGGCGAGGATATCGCCGGGCTGCAGCGTGAGGTGCGCGACCATGAGCCGCGCACTGCGCTGGATGGCGGAGCGGACGGGCTGGACCCGTACCGCCGCATGATGGAGCAGCTGACGCTGCTCCCGGCACCGCCGCGCCTGATCGGCTTTGAGCTTGGCTTCGGTCAAGCTGAGCAAGTCGCTGCACTCCTTGCGGCAGCGGGCCATTGGACTGAGATTATCACCATTAATGATCTGGCTGGAATCCCGCGTCATGTGCTAGGCATAACGAGATAATATTGCCTGCTATGCAGAGGGTTCATTTTGTCCGGGGTAGAGAAATTGTATTTTCAATCCGACTTCCTTTACAATAGAATTTAGCAGGATTTCTTAGGGGAACATAAAGAAAGCCCAGATATAGAGTAGGGAGGCAGAGCGTGCTTCAGAAGATTAAAAAGATTGATGGTGCTATTGTAGTCGTTCTGTTATTACTCATGGTGGTCAGCATCTTCGCCATATATAGTGTTACTCATGGAAGAGAGAAGCTGGACGGACATCATATTCGTATGATGATGTATTATGCTATTGGTTTTGTAGCTTTTATTGGAATGACCTTTTTGGATTACAGAATATTAGTGAAATATGCGATATATATTTATTTGTTTGGGATAGGGATGCTGGTGCTCGTCAGCTTTCTGGGCGAGACCAAAAATAATGCGCAAGGCTGGTTGACCCTGCCGGGGGGCCTGAGTCTGCAGCCTGCAGAGCTGTTCAAGCTGATATTAATTCTTTTTCTGGCAGCCATGCTTGTCCGCAAGAATAAGAGTAAGCTTCTGTTCTGGCGGGATGTTGTGCCGCTCGGCCTTCTGACCTTGTTTCCGTTCCTTATTGTCCTTACCCAAAATGACCTTGGGAATGCCTTGTCTTACGTTGTGATTCTTGCGGGTCTGTTGTGGATTGGCAATATTAAATACACGCATGCATTAATCGGGCTGGTCATCGTGGCTAGTTCTGCGATTGCGGGAATTATGAGTTATATCCATTATCACGATGAAATTAAAACCTTTCTTACGGATATTGGACGATCTCACTGGATTGAACGTTTTGATCCTTGGCTTGTTCCAGACAAAGCGACAGCCAAAGCCCTTTATCATACTAAAAACGCCAAGCTGGCGATTGCCTCAGGTGGAATGAGCGGCGAAGGCTACATGAACGGCAGTTCCGTTCAGACGGATCGGGTGCCATATACGTATTCAGATTCTATCTTTGTGCAGATTGCTGAAGAGTTTGGGTTTGTAGGTTCTGCGTTTGTGTTGCTGCTGTACTTTATTTTGATTCACCGGATGATTCTGATTGCGCTGGAGTCTAGGGATAGAGCTGGCCCTTTCCTGATTGTCGGCGTTGTCGCGATGATGTTGTATCAGATTTTTGAGAATATCGGCGCATTTATCGGCTTGATGCCATTGACTGGTATTACGTTACCTTTCATCAGCTTCGGGGGTACATCACTGCTCATTAATATGGCCAGCATCGGGCTGGTAATGAGTGTGCGCCTGCACGGGCAAGAAGTGGAAGAGGATTTTCCTAAACCTACTCCTTATGCAGCTGCCAAACAGGTGTAACCACGAAATAAAGTAGAACCGTCAGGTCCTTATTGTTTAATAGGGGTGCTGGCGGTTCTTTTTGATGGAGGACGGCTTCGTCGGATTAGTGTAATACGTAATACGGGCCGTTTCAGGTAAGCAAGCTGGAAGCAATTCGTATTTGTATTTGTATCGTATTCGTATTTGTATCCTGACTCGGACTCAGATGCCCTTATATTCGAATATTAACTACTTATTGGATAGTATCGGACCGCAAAGACGTTATTTGATCAAAAAGACTGGATTTACTGCAAAATGGCAAGTAATAACGACTCTGGAGTCCGCAAAAGTTCCCGTGGAGCAATAAATTCATAAATAAAGTCTACGGAGTCCGATAGGTTTGGATCATAGAGTAAAATTACGTCAGAGTGTAATTTTAATAGAAAGATATTTTATAGATTGGCTACATAAATTTGGAATTATATTCACGAATGTTCTACAATAGAAAGGAACGACTTTCCCTGAGAGAGGAGAGTTGAAACCTTAACAGAGTAAGGGGCTTGCAGATGCTTCAAAAGTTCAAAAGGATTGATAAGGTAATTGTTACTGTTCTGATTTTGCTGATGGTGATTAGTATTTTTTCAATATACAGTGTAACCAATGGAAGAATAACGCCTCCGATGAAATTGGATGGATTTCATTTACAAATGCTTAAATACTATATTTTAGGTTTTGTAGTTTTTATTGTGCTCGCTTTTGTGGACTTTAAGATATTTGTTAAACATGCACTTTATATTTATCTCTTGGGCTTAGTCTTGTTAGTGTCGGTTAGTTTTATTGGTAAAGTAGAGAACGGTGCTCAATTGGGACTTGAGATCGGTGGACTTAGGTTTCAGCCTGCCGAGCTGTTTAAATTGGTATTGATTCTTTTTTTATCATCGATCTTAATTCGAAAACAAGGGTCTACCTTAACCTTCTGGAAAGGGATTGTTCCTCTCACCATTCTTACGTTCATTCCATTTGGTATAGTGATTATGCAAAATGATTTGGGGAATGCCCTTAGCTACATCGTAATATTAATTGGACTTTTATGGATTGGGAATATCAAACTGTCGCATGCGCTCATCGGTTTGCTTATAGTGGGTGGGATCGGCCTTGCTGGGATTTTGAGCTACATAAACTATCATGATGAGGCAGTCAATTTTTTTGAAGGCATTGGTAAGGATCATTTAGTGGAGCGGTTTGACCCTTGGCTGGTACCTGATTTAGCGACAGATAAGGCAAGCTATCACACGAAAAATGCCAAATTAGCTATAGCCTCCGGGGGAATGAGTGGAGAGGGATATATGCAGGGCAGCTCTGTGCAGAATAATCGTGTCCCATATACCTATTCGGATGCGATATTCGTGCAGATTGCCGAGGAGTTTGGATTTGTGGGATCTGCGCTGCTTCTCTTGCTCTTTTTTATTTTGCTGCATCGGATGATATTGATTGCTCTCGAGAGTAAGGAGCGTAGCGGTCCATTTCTAATCATTGGAATTACGGCTATGCTGTTGTATCAAATTCTTGAGAATGTTGGAGCTTTTATCGGCCTGATGCCGTTGACAGGAATAACACTTCCGTTTATCAGTTATGGAGGCACGTCTCTTCTGATTAATATGGCCAGCATGGGGGTCGTGATGAGCGTGCATCTTTATGGGCAGGATGTAGAGGAAGATTTGCAGCTGCATAAGGAGCTGGCATTGAAGTTATAAATTTAATAGATTCATAGGTTTGCAGTCTCTTATCTCCGGGCATACTACTAGCATGAGAGTTAAGAGGAGAGGGGCTGCAACAAATGAACGATAATCATATGGATAAAAGAGATTCCTTACGTGTAACTTTTAAGTATACTGCCATTTTAATTTGTTTTTTTATGGTCCTCATGATGGCTTGGGAAGGTCAAAAAACCGATGCTGCAGTAGCTGAAGTATCTATTCCCCAAGAATCTATCCGGTTACGTATTCTAGCTAATTCTGACGGAGCGCAAGATCAGCTGGTGAAACGGCAAATTCGCGATAAAATTGTGGAGCAAATGAACCAGTGGGTATCCGCTCTTGAGGATCCACAGAGCTTGGAGCAGGCACGTGCTCTGATTAGAAATCATCTGCCGGAGCTTAACGCGTTGGTTGGATCAGAGCTGGAGAAACGGGGCATTGAATATTCCTATAAAGTGGAGCTGGGCGTAGTCCCTTTTCCAACCAAATTATACGGTGGTACCGTCTATCCTGCTGGGGAGTATGAAGCTGTACGGGTCACACTTGGTGCGGGCAAGGGACAAAATTGGTGGTGTGTACTGTTTCCTCCGCTTTGCTTTATCGACGCAGGCTCTGGAGATGCGGCAGCACCTGCTGCTGACAAAGGTACAAAAACCGTGTCCGCTGCTGGTGCGGATAACAGTGCTAAGGTGAAATCAGCAGCTGCAAAAACAGTGCAGGCTGATTCCTCGGCAGGAAGTGCTTCATCAGGAGAAACTGCTGCTGAGCCAGAGGTACGGTTCTTCGTCTGGGAGCTGCTGCAAAACCTTTGGAACTGGATCAGTGGATTATGGTCGTAAGACCCCAGATGTGTTACTATTTTATAAGCAGATCTATCACGGCTCCCTACAGGGGCCGTTTTTTTGCTAAGCTAAATTATATCTTCTAGAAAGCCTGTGATGAGAATGAATGAACACAATAATCCTTTATTCGCCGTTCAGCGGCGGAGTGGAAATAGAGATGAGACTGTATACTGGAAGTTGAATTCCGCTGAGGGAACGAACTCTGAGGTATTTCAGCCGAATGAAGCTGACAAGCTGGCGATAGCGGAGGCAGCAACAATGCTTCGTGAAGGCGGAACCGTGGCTTTTACAACCGAAACCGTCTACGGGCTAGGGGCGGATGCCCGAAATACGGCGGCAGTTGAGGCTGTTTTTGCGGCAAAAGGACGGCCCTCTGACAATCCGTTAATTGTGCATATTGCGGATACGGCAGCTTTGGACGAGCTTGTTGTAGAGGTGCATCCTAAGGCGGCCGCGCTGATGGCAGCTTATTGGCCTGGTCCGCTGACAGTTGTGCTTCCTGTTCGTGAAGGTGTACTGTCGCCTTGTGTGACGGCGGGTTTGGATACGGTTGGTGTGCGGATGCCGGATCATCCGGTAGCTCTGGCGCTGATTAGTGCCGCAGGTTGTCCGGTTGCGGCGCCAAGTGCTAATCGTTCGGGTCGCCCGAGCCCGACATTAGCTTCGCATGTGATGGAAGATTTGGCTGGATACATTGATGGCGTCCTTGATGGTGGTGCTGCTGGAGTTGGACTAGAGTCAACAGTCGTGCAGGTACAGCCTGACGGAAAAGTTGCTGTGCTGCGCCCCGGCGGGATTACTTCGGAGCAATTGGCTGCAGTGGTGGGAGCAGAAGCTGTAAGCTCAGAGTCCGGTAATGCTGAGACAACTGCTGCCGCTACCGCAACCGCTACTGTCTTGGCTGATTCGGGGACGACAAACTCTGTTATTGATTTCAGTACTGCTGAGCCAATCACAGCTAAAGCAACTACCGCGCAATCTTCAGCGGATTGCCTGAATGTTAACAATCGTGAGCCTTTCGAAAGGGCTACCGCATCTATTGAGCAGCATGGTGCGGATGCTGCTGGCGGCATTTCTGCGCCGCGCGCGCCGGGCATGAAGTACACGCACTACGCGCCGCGCGGCTGGCTTGCTGTAGTGCGCGGCTCTTCCCCGCAACGCGTGGCGGACGAAGCCGCTAGTCAACTTCAGGCGGCGCAGCTAAACGGCGAGGTCACGGGCTTGCTCATCTTCGAGGAGCATAAGGCCCTTTATCCCGCCGACCCTGCCGCCTGTGTTCTTTCCCTCGGCTCGTTATCCTCGCCGGAGGAAGGGGCTCGCTCCCTATATGCCGCCTTGCGGCGCTTCGATGAAGCGGGAGCGACTTACATCTTAGCCGAGGCTTGCCCGTATACCGGCCTCGGCGCTGCAATCATGAACCGGCTTATGAAAGCCGCCGGCGGATCTGTCATCGACGCCGGATAACCACGGCATTGCTTTTTCGTATATGACTCCCATATGAAGTCATGATTACCCCCTTGTCCGCATATCGTTGTTGTACAAGATATTTCGGACTTGGGGGGGTAAGCATGGGCTTAGGAGATGTATATACCGAATGGGGGCAGATTGTTACCATTACTATAATGGCGGTTGCATTAGGGATGGATGCTTTTTCGCTCGGTGTAGGGATCGGGATGAAAGGTATTCGTCTGCTGCATATTCTGCAAATGAGTCTGCTCATTGCTGTTTTTCATATGCTGATGCCTCTCCTGGGTTTATTGACAGGAAGTTATGTCGGACACCTGTTAGGTCAAGTAACGACTTATGCTGCTGGAGGTCTTCTAGTTCTTTTGGGCGGGCATATGGTGTACAACTCCTTTCGTCCGGACACAGGAAGCTCACGAGCTATGGATCATCGAACCTTGTGGGGGATGATACTTCTTTCGCTCAGTGTCAGTATTGACTCTTTCTCCGTGGGTGTATCACTGGGGATGTTTGTGAATGGAGTACTTTTGACCATCTTAGCCTTCGGTGCTTGCGGGGGACTAATGTCGATTCTAGGGTTGCTAATTGGACGGCATGTCAGTCGTGGTCTCGGGGATTATGGAGAAGCGCTAGGCGGTGCAATACTTCTGGGGTTTGGCTTGCTATTCATCTTTTGATACAATAACGGCATTAGAATATTTAATTTCATGGGGGTGCAAAACATGCTGCATATTTTATTCGTCTGCACCGGGAATACATGCCGAAGTCCTATGGCTGAGGGGCTTTTACGAAAGCTCGCGAAGGAACGTGGAATCGACCTGGAAGTGCGGTCTGCAGGTGTATCCGCCATTTCCGGTACTTCTATATCAAGACATGCTGCAGCTATACTGCAGGAAGAAGGAATTCATGATTCAATGGAGTCGTCACAATTGACAGGTCAAGCTGTCGCTTGGGCCGACCTTGTGCTGACCTTGACGGGTGGGCATAAGCAGCATTTGCTGCAGTATTTTCCAGATGCTGTAACGAAAACCTATACATTGAAGGAATACGTGCATGATGAAGATGCGGTGACGGAAGATATCAAGGAATTGGACAGCCTTTACGCAGATGCGGAGTTGAGCTTAGCCCTTGGTGGTGAACCGAATGCAACGGATCTGCAGCGGATGATTGAGATTCGCCAGCGTATTCCGAGCTTCGATATTTCTGATC
Organism: Paenibacillus sp. FSL H7-0943; assembly: GCF_037963265.1. NCBI lineage: Bacteria > Bacillati > Bacillota > Bacilli > Caryophanales > Paenibacillaceae > Paenibacillus > Paenibacillus sp. FSL H7-0943. Next base: position 6,477,190 of record NZ_CP150148.1, on the reverse strand, counting down.
CATTTGGTGGCACGCGTGAGGACTATGAGCTAACTGCTGCTGAGATTCGCACTGCGCTATTCAGTTTGCTGGATAAGCTGGAAACCTTCCGCCATTTGTAAATGGTTGATTTTCAGTTCACTTTGCTTTAAGATGAAGTTACAAATAATCGGTTCCGATGTAACTGGCGACAAATGTGGATCAAACCACGATGGAGCATCGGAATAAACGGCCGGTCGCCTGGGCAAAAGAGCAAATCCGCAGCTACCTGCGGACTGCTCTTTTTTGTTTAAAATAAGCTTGTTTGAAGTTTGAGGAGGTAGAGTGATGGACGAAGTTGTGGAGCTATCATTAACTGAAGCCACCGTCACTGTGTTAAGGGAGCTGGCGGAGGCTGGTAACCTTGGGTCAGGCAAAATTGTTGTCGTCGGAGTGAGCACAAGTGAGGTTGCTGGTGTCCGGATTGGAACTGGTGGTGCACTTGAAGTTGCAGAACAACTGCTTGAAGGTGTTCGTTTAGTAGCAGCGGAAAAAGGATTTCATCCGGTGTATCAGTGCTGCGAGCATTTAAATCGTGCACTTGTAATGGAACGCTCTCTGCTAGAGTCACTTGGTCTGAAGGAAGTATCAGCTGTACCTATACGAGGTGCTGGAGGTTCGATGGCTACGGCTGCTTATCACGCTATGAAAGATCCTGTTTTGGCGGAAACGATAGAAGCTCATGCTGGTTTAGATATTGGCGAGACACTGATAGGAATGCATTTACGGCGGGTAGCCGTTCCTTTCCGTCCGACTCTACGATACATTGGAGCAGCCAGAGTGAATGCGGCATGGACCAGACCCCCACTAATTGGCGGGGAACGTGCGGTATATCGTGCTCCAGAACAAAGTGGTTCACAGTTTTGTGATTAACGAACTTTAGTTTTTATATTTTTTGCAGAAACGTAGACCTAAGTCTCTTTATGGCGGGCAAATCGTTTCTACTTAAATACAACATATCTACACACACTAGGGAGGAAATAAGAACATGGAACAATTGCGTAAGAGTGACCCGGCAGTACTGGAAGCGATGGAACTGGAACTGAAACGTCAGCGTGCCAACATTGAGCTTATTGCCTCAGAGAATATCGTTAGCGAAGCCGTAATGGAAGCTATGGGCTCCGTGCTTACGAACAAATATGCAGAAGGTTATCCAGGCAAACGTTATTATGGCGGCTGTGAAGATGTAGATATCGTTGAGAACCTTGCTCGTGATCGTGCAAAAGAATTGTTTGGCGCGGATCATGTCAACGTACAACCACATTCCGGCGCTCAAGCAAATATGGCAGTTTATCTGGCTGCACTTAAGCCTGGCGACACCGTTCTTGGAATGAATTTGGCGCACGGTGGTCATTTGACACATGGTAGCCCAGTTAATGCTTCTGGATTGCTTTATAACTTCGTTGCTTATGGAGTACAAGAAGATACTTTCCTAATTGATTATGATGAAGTACGTAAAGCAGCCTTCAAGCACCGTCCAAAAATGATTGTAGCTGGTGCTAGTGCCTATCCGCGTATTATTGATTTCGAAAAACTTGGCGCTATCGCCAATGATGTGGGTGCGCTATTTATGGTAGATATGGCCCATATCGCAGGATTGGTTGCTGCTGGTCTTCATCCGAGCCCGGTTCCTCATGCTCATTTCGTTACAACTACTACGCATAAGACTTTGCGCGGTCCCCGCGGAGGTATGATTATGTGCAGACAGCCTTGGGCAGCTGCTATTGATAAAGCGGTATTCCCTGGTTCCCAAGGTGGACCTCTGATGCATGTAATTGCTTCAAAAGCAGTCGCATTTGGTGAGGCATTGCAGCCATCCTTTAAGACTTATGCTCAAAATGTAGTGAAGAACGCTAATGTTCTTGCAGAAACGTTGATCAGCGAAGGGGTTAACATTGTATCCGGAGGTACAGATAACCACTTGATGCTGCTGGATACCCGTAATCTGAACATTACCGGAAAAGATGCGGAAAAAGTACTAGATTCCATCGGGATTACTGTGAATAAAAACGCAATTCCATTTGATCCTACAAGTCCTTTCGTAACAAGTGGTATTCGTATTGGTACACCTGCAGTCACATCCCGTGGTATGGACGAGCAGGCGATGGTCACTATTGGACGTATCATTGCTAATGTTCTAAAGAATCCGAAGGATGAGGCAAACTTGGCAGAATCTGCGCGTCAAGTGGCTGAGTTGACTGACCAATACCCTCTTTATCCAGAGTTGAAATACTAAATCTTTGCTTCTAATAAGAAATGATTCTGCCTCCATCCATACCCTCTTCCGGGTTTGATGGAGGCTTTTTTGTTGCATATTGTTCACAAATATCACTGTAGGTAATAGATGAAATTGAATGAAATTAATCATGAAAGTTCATGGAACTTTCAATAAAATTAGTGAAAATAATGTGAATAGTATGAAAAAGCCAAAGTTGCACAACATAATCTAGGTTTTATAAGTGATTGGTTTCCTAATTAAGCCAATCATTACCTTTAAAAACAAGGAAATACAAAGGAATATGTTCAATGTGAGTTCAAGTACCATTCTGAGGTGAAATGCAGCGGCGGGAGTGCTATAATAGACAGGATTTAGCCACTGAGAAGCAAAGCGCTTTCTATGGCTATAGACAAGACTTACAATTACCGGAGGGACAGTAAATGGGAAAATTGGTGATTTGCGATCATCCTTTAATTCAACACAAACTAACATTTATTCGCGACGTTAGAACAAACACGAAGGATTTCAGAGAACATGTTGACGAAGTTGCCACATTGATGGCTTATGAGATTACACGTGATATTCCACTAGAGACCATTACGGTACAAACACCGGTCACTGAGACGGAAAGCAAAGTGATTTCGGGAAGAATGCTGGGGCTTATTCCTATTCTTCGTGCGGGTTTAGGTATGCTTGAAGGTGTACTGAAGCTTCTACCTGCGGCTAAAGTAGGACATGTAGGGCTTTTCCGTGATCCAGACACTCTTCAACCAGTGGAGTATTATATCAAGCTTCCAACGGACGTACAGGAACGTGAATTGATAGTAATTGATCCGATGCTTGCTACAGGCGGATCCGCAATTGCTGCGATTACCTCACTGAAGAACCGTGGCTGTACACAGATCAAAATGATGAACTTGATTGCAGCGCCAGAAGGTGTTGCTGCAGTTCAGGAAGCTCATCCGGATGTTGATATTTATGTAGCAGCGCTTGATGATCATTTGAATGAACATGGTTACATCGTGCCAGGTCTTGGTGATGCTGGTGACCGTCTTTATGGAACCAAGTAATAAGTAATTAAGTATTAAGTATAGTAATGCGAGAATATTTGATGAGAGGGTAGGGGTTATGTCCAAAATCAAAGTAATGACTATTTTCGGAGTGCGCCCCGAGGCGATCAAGATGGCTCCTCTGGTTCTTGAACTGAAGAAGCATCCTGAGCATATCGAATCAATAGTATGTGTAACAGCACAGCATAGAGAACTGCTCGATCAAGTGTTGGAAGTGTTTAATATCACCCCTGATTACGATTTGGACGTGATGAAGGACCGTCAGACCTTGAATGAGATTACTATTCGTGTGCTTGAAGGTTTGGAACCTGTACTGAAAGAAGTTAAACCTGACCTCGTGCTGGTGCATGGGGACACCTTAACAACGTTTTTAGCTAGTTACGCTTCCTTCCTGCAGCAAATTCAGGTTGGGCACGTAGAAGCAGGACTTAGGACATGGAACAAATTGTCTCCGTATCCTGAAGAAATGAACCGGCAACTCACAGGTGTGTTAGCTGATCTGCATTTCGCTCCAACCGATTTGTCAGCTAACAATCTGAGACACGAGAACAAAAAAGAATCAAGTATTTATATCACAGGCAACACCGTAACTGATGTGTTTCAATATACCGTACAGCCGGATTACCGGCATCCTGTTTTGGATTTTGCTTCAGGAAAAAGACTTATTTTGATGACCGCTCACCGCAGAGAATCTCAAGGTGAACCGCATCGTAATATCTTCCGAGCTATTAAAAGAATCGCTGATGAATTCGAAGATGTCGCCATTGTTTACCCTGTGCATCCGAGTCCTGCCGTTAAGGAACCTGCGCATGAGATACTGGGAGGACATCCGAGAATTAAGCTGATTGATCCGCTGGATGTCGTGGACCTGCATAATTTTTATCCGCATACCCACTTGATATTGACCGATTCCGGCGGTCTGCAAGAGGAAGCTCCTTCTTATGGAGTGCCTGTTCTTGTGCTTCGTGATACAACGGAGCGTCCCGAAGGGATAGAGGCTGGAACGCTGGAACTTGTGGGCACGGACGAGGAGAAGGTGTATCAACGGACACATGCTCTTTTGACTGATAATGAGCTCTATCAGTCGATGAGTCGGGCCGCCAACCCGTATGGAGATGGCAAGGCTTCCCAACGGATTGTCAATGCGATTTTGCACCATTTTGGTGTTAATAAGGAACGTCCTGAAGAGTTTCACAGAATGTTCACAAAAAATAAATAATTTCAATTAAACTAATATCTGATCTGATTAAAATCAACATACAGTGAAACTGTACGGTTTATATGGTTTTGGAACGTTTTGCTGTGATTATTTTCATGTTTTCAAGGGTTTTTAGGCAATGTTCAATGAATTGACAAAGACTCAGGAAATTCAGTAAAATTAGTTGGGATTGTAGCCCATGAAAGAACAAAATAGCAAGGACAGCTTGTTACAGACCGCGCTTGTCATTGGAAGTGCAGGCACTTTGCTTGCCGCTTACATTCTTATTGGTTTTTTTGCGGCAAGATGGCTGAAAGACCTGATGGAGGGGCCGAAATATTGGCTCGCCATTGGCACTATAACTGGAATGATTCTGGGAATTGTGAATGTCGCCTTGTTAATTAAAAAATTTTTGGGGGAGCAGAATGGATAATATGACTCCCATGATCAATACCGTCACTAGAGTTACGCTCGTCCTTATGGCAGGACTCTTAATGGGCTGGGTGCTTCATCATGAGACCCGGGCGATTACACTGGGCATGACTCTGGGTCTGGTGGCGGGATTGGTAAACTTTCGTTATCTGGCCGTCAAGGTTCGACGGGTTACGCAGTCGATTGCGAGCAACGAAGGGAATGCCTTCAGCCTCGGTTTTGTTACACGGATTAGCTTCGCAATTTTGGTCACCATGTTCTCGGTCAAGATTGAGCATTTCTCCCTGGTAGCAACTGTTTCGGGCGTATTCATTCCTCAGCTTCTCGCCATTCCTGCGGGGATATATCTGAGTGTGAAGAATAAGCTTTAACCAGATTAAAGAGAAAGGGGGATGATACTATGCATGACATGCCGAAAATATTTGTCGGGGGAATACCGATAGATTTATCCGCCGTGTTGATGCTTCTGATCAGTTGTACAGTGGTGTTTGTTCTGGTTATGCTTTCGGTTCGTAAGCTTTCCGTTGAAAATCCATCCAAGCTTCAGAACTTCATGGAATGGGTTGTGGAATTTGTAGAGGGTGTCATAAGCAGTGCCATGGATCTGAAGAAAGGAAAACCTTACATATCTTTAGGGTTGACATTGATTCTGTTTATCTTTGTTTCCAATCTACTTGGATTGCCTTTCTCCGTTGTAACTGAGGCGCATGGACCTGTAACAGTGTTTGGCCACGTGATTGAAGCAACTAAGAACTTGGCGAATGGTGAGCATGCAGAAATTTTATGGTACAAGTCGCCAACTGCTGACATTAACGTCACTGCAGGATTGGCAATCATAGTATTTGTACTGATGAACTTTCTGGGCATTAAGCTCAACGGCAAACATTATTTCAAACACTACATCGAGCCGTTTCCAATCTTTTTGCCACTGAACATTATCGAAAACCTGGCAAAACCTGTAGCGTTGGCTATTCGTCTATTCGCTAACATTTTCGCCGGAGAAGTACTGATTACAGTCATTTTGAAGCTGGGGATTCTCAGTATTCCGTTCCTGGCTGTATGGCAGGGCTTCAGTATTTTCGTCGGGGCACTACAAGCGTTTATCTTTACGATTCTGACGATGGTTTATATCGCACAGATGACGATTCACGAAGAAGAAGCACATTAATGAACTGCTGCGAAGAGAACGGCTATCGTCTGATTTTCCTTCGTGGGAGATATCTTATATCATTAAACACAAATATGAACCGAAATTAAAGGAGGATATTTACAAATGGAATTTTTAGCAGCAGCAATAGCGGTTGGATTGGGTGCACTTGGCGCAGGTCTTGGTAACGGTATGATCGTTAGTAGAACAGTTGAGTCCATCGCTCGTCAACCAGAAGCGAAAAATGCTTTGCAAACAACAATGTTTATTGGTGTAGGTATCGTCGAAGTTATTCCGTTGGCAGCAACAGTTATCGCATTCCTGATTATGTTTACTTAATAAACCGTAGTTACGGTTTGGCGGGGACGGCCGATGCCATCCGCGCCTTACTTTTGTATACGTCCGCATGACGCGGTAACGGAAGGGAGTGACCTCAGTGGATATTGTTTGGACAAACATAGTATTTTCAATTGTCGCCTTTGGGATTTTATATTTCTTGCTTAGCAAGTATGCGTTCAGCAAACTTTTTGCAGTTATGGAGAAACGCCGTGAGCTGGTAATGCAGCAAATGGACGAAGCTGCGAAGACTAGAGAACAAGCGGTCGCGTATGTGGAAGAGCAGAAGCAAGCGCTGAACAGTGCACGCCAGGAAGCTCAACAGATTATTCAACAATCGCAAATCACAAGCAATCTACAGGTAGAACAAACTTTGGCACAAGCCAAAGCAGATGCAGCACGTGTCAAAGAAGAGGCCGTGCGCGATATCGAGAACGAAAAGAACAAAGCAGTGGAAGAGTTGCGCAGCGAAATTGGAACGGCATCTGTTCGTATTGCTTCTAAACTTCTTAAGAAAGAAGTTAGTGCTAACGGCGAGCAGGAGCAACTTGTGAACCAATACCTCAAAGAGGTAGGAGGCCAATCATGAGCCGCGATACGGTAGTTGCCAAGCGCTACGCTAGAGCATTGTACAGTGCAGCGGTAGAGAAAGGGATTACCCTTGAAGTAGAAGAAGAGCTCAAGGCAGTGGTTGGATTATTACATTCCGACCAAGAGATAAAGCGGTTTATTCTTGCACCGCGCATCTCGGAGTCCGACAAGCTGAAAGTGCTGCGCACAGCGCTTCAAGATAAGCTCTCTCCCATCGTGATGAACATTGTAGAATTGTTAGTAGAGCGAGGCAGAACCGATATTTTTGCCGATCTGCTGGATACGTATATCAAGATTGAAGGAGACGCTCTTGGCATTGGTGATGCTAAGGTATACTCTGTTTATTCTTTAAGTGAAGAAGAAAAAGCAGCTGTAGCTGCAGAATTCGGCCAACTCGTAAACCGTAAAATCCGGATTACGAATGTGGTGGACCCAAGCCTGTTGGGAGGACTGAAAGTTTATATCGGCGATACGCTGTATGACGGCAGTCTGTCTAACAAATTGGAGCGTCTCGAGAAATCCTTTAATGATAAGCATAGAAGATAGGGGTGAGGATATTGGGCATCAGACCTGAAGAGATCAGCACTTTGATCAAAAGTCAAATTGAGGAATATAAAGCCGATATCGAAGTTGCCGAAGTCGGCACCGTCATTCAAGTCGGCGACGGTATCGCCCGTGTCTACGGTCTGGAAAACGCAATGGCTGGCGAATTGCTAGAGTTCTCCAACGGAGTAGTGGGCATGGCGCTCAATCTGGAAGAAAGCAACGTCGGTGTTGTTATTCTGGGTGAGTACAAGGAAATTCGTGAAGGCGATCAAGTAAAACGTACAGGACAAATTATGCAAGTTCCTGTTGGTGAAGCTCTGCTCGGTCGTGTAGTTAACGCACTTGGTATGCCGCTTGACGGCAAAGGCCCAATTGCTACAACTGAATTCCGTCCTGTAGAAAATAATGCACCAGGTGTTATCGATCGTAAATCGGTACATGAACCGATGCAAACAGGTCTTAAAGCCATTGATGCGATGGTACCAATCGGTCGTGGACAACGCGAACTTATCATTGGTGACCGTCAAACAGGTAAGACTGCAATCGCAATTGACGCGATTATCAACCAAAAAGGCAACGGTATGAAATGTATTTATGTTGCCATTGGTCAAAAGCAATCCACAGTAGCACAGGTTGTAGAAACTCTTCGCCGTCATGGCGCTTTGGAATATACAATCGTTGTAACTGCATCGGCTTCCGAGCCGTCCCCATTGTTGTACATTGCTCCATACGCAGGTTGCGCAATGGGCGAATACTTCATGTACAAGGGCGAGCACGTACTGATCATTTACGATGACCTTTCGAAACAAGCTTCGGCTTATCGCGAATTGTCCTTGCTGCTTCGTCGTCCACCGGGTCGTGAAGCATTCCCGGGTGACGTATTCTACTTGCACTCCCGTCTTTTGGAGCGTGCAGCTAAGCTTAGTGATGAGCTCGGTGGTGGTTCATTAACCGCACTTCCATTTATCGAAACACAGGCATCTGACGTATCAGCTTACATTCCTACGAACGTAATCTCGATTACAGATGGTCAAATCTTCCTTGAATCCGATCTGTTCTACTCTGGTCAACGTCCGGCGATCAACGTCGGTATCTCCGTTTCCCGTGTAGGGGGCTCCGCTCAAATCAAAGCGATGAAGAAGGTAGCCGGCTCGCTCCGTCTGGATCTTGCCCAATATCGCGAACTTCAAGCCTTCTCACAGTTCGGCTCAGATCTTGATAAATCTACACTTGCCCGTCTGAATCGCGGGGCACGTATGATGGAAGTTCTGAAACAAGGTGTGAATCAGCCGTTGTCTGTTGAGCATCAAGTGCTTAGCTTGTACACAGCTGTAAAAGGATATTTGGATGATATTCCAGTTAAAGACGTAAAACGTTTTGAAAAGGAATTCCTTGCTTACATGGATAGCAGTGCTGCTGATGTAGCTCAATCCATCAGGGATACAAAAGATTTGACAGCTGATAACGAAGCCGCTCTTAAAGCAGCGATTGATACCTTTAAAAGAGGTTTCGCTACTAGCTAATATAGATAGACTTTAACGGATTTTACTAAGTGAGCTTTGGCTCTGCCGAAGCTCAGGCTGTGCTTATGAAGTAGCTTTGACTTCGTCAAAGTTAAGAGAATGCTTACGAAGTTAGCTTTGACTCCGTTAAAGCTAAGATGATGCTTACGAAGTTAGCTTTGACTCCGTCAAAGCTCTAAGGTGGTGAAATCATGGCAAGAAGCATGCGTGATATTAAACGTCAAATTAAGAGTGTTCAAAACACAAGACAGATCACAAAAGCGATGGAAATGGTAGCCGCATCCAAGCTGAGAAAAGCTCAGGAGAAGGCAATTGCCGCCCGTCCTTATGCTGAGAAGCTAAAAGAGGTTGTATCGAGCATTGCTGCTGGCACAGAAGGTGTTCAACACCCTATGCTGGTTAGCCGCCCTGTGAAGAAGACTGGTTATCTAATCGTTACCTCTGATAGAGGGCTTGCAGGTGGTTACAACGCTAATATTTTGCGTAAGGTGACGATGCTCATCGCGGAGAAGCATAAGTCCAAAGATGAGTACGCATTGTTTGTTATTGGTCGTAAGGGCCGTGACTTTCTACGTCGCCGTGAATATCCGATTGTACAGGAAGTTACTGAGCTATCGGATGCGCCGAAGTTTGCTGACATCAAGTCTATCGCGAATTCGGCAGTACAGCAGTTTGTAGATGGTACGTATGATGAGTTGTATGTTTGTTACAATCAATTCGTCAATGCTATCACCCAGATCCCAACCGTTGAGCGACTGTTGCCTATGGATGGAGTAGGGAATCAAGAGCATCATGAAGCTTCTGCAAACTACGAATATGAACCTTCACCGGAAGGCGTGCTAGAAGTATTGCTTCCAAAGTACGCTGAAACTTTGATTTATAGCGCTATTCTGGATGGCAAGGCCAGTGAGCTGGGTGCGAAAATGACAGCTATGGGCAGTGCAACGAAGAACGCGTCGAAAATGATCGGAGAACTTACCCTTACGTACAACCGTGCCCGTCAGGCGGCAATTACGCAGGAAATTACCGAGATCGTGGCCGGAGCGAACGCGCAGTCTTAAAATACAAGAAAAGTTAAACTAAGTGCTTAACTTGTCTTGTGTTTTACGAGAAACAGTGTCGCTTGCTTAGGGTGCATAGCTCCTTAAGAACGGCACTGTAAGTTCTTCTTAAAATATAAGAAAGTATGGTTTTACACTATACAAAATGCTTATATTTCTACGAGAAACGGTTGTCATCTTTATATGACGACAACGTCGTTTCTTCTTGATGTAACAGCTTTCGAGGAGGGAAAAGAAGATGAACAAAGGACGCGTTGTAAGCATTATGGGTCCGGTTGTCGATATTGAATTTGAACGCGGCCAGTTGCCCGAGATTTTCAACGCTATCAAAATTGAAACCGTCTTGGACAATGGTCGTCAGCTTAACCTAACACTTGAGGTTTCCAATCACTTGGGAGACAATCTGGTACGTTGTATCGCGATGTCTTCTACTGATGGTCTGGTTCGTGGACTGGATGCGATCGATCAAGGAGGTCCAATTTCGGTTCCTGTAGGGGAAGCGACATTAGGCCGTGTATTTAACGTACTTGGCAATCCAATTGATAACGCTGGTGAAGTTCTTGCTGAGAAAAAGAACCCGATTCACCGTCTCGCACCAACATTTGACGAATTGTCAACACAAGCGGAAATCTTGGAAACAGGTATTAAAGTTATCGACTTGCTCGCACCTTATGCTAAGGGTGGTAAAGTCGGCCTCTTCGGCGGTGCCGGCGTTGGTAAAACAGTAACAATCCAAGAATTGATTAATAACATTGCCCAAGAGCACGGTGGTATTTCCGTATTCGCAGGTGTCGGTGAACGTACTCGTGAAGGTAATGACCTTTATCACGAAATGACGGATTCCGGCGTTATTAAGAAGACAGCAATGGTCTTCGGACAAATGAACGAGCCTCCAGGTGCACGTCTTCGTGTAGCTTTGACCGGTTTGACCATGGCGGAATATTTCCGTGATGTGGAAGGCCGCGATACGCTGCTCTTTATCGATAATATATTCCGCTTTACCCAAGCGGGTTCCGAAGTATCCGCTCTTCTCGGCCGTATGCCATCCGCGGTTGGTTATCAGCCGACTCTGGCTACTGAAATGGGCCAGCTGCAAGAACGTATCACATCGACTAAAAAAGGTTCAGTTACATCGATTCAAGCAATCTACGTACCGGCGGATGACTACACTGACCCTGCTCCGGCTACAGCGTTTGCTCACTTGGATGCAACAACTAACCTTGAGCGCAAAATTTCCGAGAAGGGGATTTTCCCAGCGGTTGACCCACTGGCTTCCAGCTCGCGTTTGCTAGCTCCAGAAATTGTTGGTGAAGAACATTACAACGTGGCACAAGGTGTTAAACAATTGCTGCAACGTTATACCGAGCTTCAAGACATCATTGCCATCTTGGGTATGGATGAATTGAGTGAGGATGATAAGGTTATCGTAGCTCGTGCTCGTAAAGTTGAACGCTTCCTGTCGCAGCCATTCCACGTGGCTGAACAGTTCACTGGCTTTAAGGGTAAATATGTACCAATCAAAGAAACTGTACGCAGCTTTAAGGAAATCCTGGATGGTAAGCATGATGATCTTCCAGAAGCAGCTTTCTTATTTGTAGGTACGATTGAAGAAGCAGTAGAAAAAGCGAAATCGATGTAACCTGAGCTTAGCTAATGCTTTCGATGCAAGCTTTACTTCGTAAAGCTTAGTGCATGCTTTCGAAGCGAGCTTTACAATGTAAAGCTTTAAGGAGGAATGGAAGTGAATACCTTTTTGTTGGAAATTGTCACGCCGGAGCATCTCGTTTACTCCAAGCAAGTGAATAGCTTGATTGTAAGAGGGGTCGAAGGCGAGTTGGGTATTTTGCCGGGACACATTCCGCTTGTGACTCCACTTCAGGTTGCTCCGTTATCCGTCAAATCGGACGGTGTTACGATCTCCATCGCTGTTCATGGCGGGTTCGTTGAAGTGCATAAGGACAAAGTAACCGTGCTGGCTGAAAGTGCCGAGCTGCCAACAGATATCGATGTTGAGCGCGCCGAAGCGGCTAGAGAACGGGCTCAACGCCGTCTCCAGACTCGGAGCAAACAAGATGATATCGATCACCGCCGTGCGGAATTGGCGCTGCAACGCGCTGTTACACGGATTAAAGTGTCCACTGGAAAAGGACAACAGTAGGATAAAAGCAGTCAAGCCTTAGGGTTTGACTGCTTTTTATTATAGTAATCTATTGAAAAAAGGTTAAAATTTCTTCATTTTTTTGGATAATGGCGTTGAATTGTTTAAAAATTTGTAAAAGTACTGGATTCTTTTGCCCTTCACAAGTATGATATAAGAGTCGATTTCCGAGTAATACGAACACGGAGGGTTAGCATGGAGGATATATTGTCGGGTGGGTTGTCTAGCGCAGTTGGAACCAGCAGTATGGTCTCAATGATTGTATCTTTGCTCAGTGTTGTATTATCTTGGTGGGCATTGCAGAACCTTAAGCTCGATTTGGTCATAAGATATCCCAAGAGTCCTCAGGGAAGGCTGCTGCACTTGCTGTTGGCCATTGTACTTGGTCGTTTTGTAGCGGGGTTCTTCCTGGATTACCTGAGCTGGAGTGGGATGATCCGATATATGTTTTAAGGGGATGTAGTTTGGTTATAAGTGTCTTAGGTCGCAGTGGTCAAAAGGTGTCGAATAATAAGGTTTTATTATGTCAACACTGAACTTTAAGGAACATGCCCGAGTAAATGGGCGTATTGATGGAGTAGAGAACTTTTTTGCAATTACTTTAATCTAAAAAAATAATTTAAGAAATAATGGACGCGGAGGGAAACCGAAAATGAGCAAATTTATCGTCCGCGGTGGCAACAGATTGACCGGGAGCGTGAAAGTTAGCGGCGCAAAAAATTCCGTATTACCGATCATAGCCGCCTCTCTATTGGCAGAAGAAGGAGTAAGCGTCATTGTAGACGCACCTCCGCTTGATGATGTGATGACGATATCAAAAATGCTGGAATCTCTGGGTGCAGGGGTTACATATCAGAACGATATTATCCAGGTGGATGCTACAAATATCACATCCTGTGAAGCACCTTATGAATGGGTTCGAAAAATGCGGGCGTCTTTTTTAGTCATGGGCCCACTGTTATCTAGACTTGGTCAGACAAGAATTTCCCTGCCAGGCGGCTGTGCCATTGGTACACGACCGATTGATCAGCATTTGAAAGGGTTTGAAGCACTGGGTGCGGAGATTAGTCTCGGCCAGGGCTACATTGAAGCGAAAAGCAACGGACGCCTGCGCGGTGCCAAAGTGTATTTGGATGTAGCAAGCGTAGGTGCGACCGAAAATATAATGATGGCAGCTACACTAGCCGAAGGCGTGACCGTTATCGAGAATGCGGCTAAGGAGCCTGAGATTGTCGACCTGGCCAATTACTTGAATGGTATGGGCGCAATCGTACGCGGTGCGGGAACAGGTGTTATCCGTATTGAAGGGGTAGAACGTCTGCATGGGGTCAAACATCATGTAATCCCTGACCGTATCGAAGCAGGTACGTACATGGCGGCTGCAGCAATTACCGGTGGCGATGTATATGTGGAAGGCGCAATTGCTGATCACTTAGGTCCTGTTATTGCTAAGATGGAAGAAATGGGCGTAACCATTATTCCTGACGAGAACGGTATTCGTGTAATCAGTGACAAGCCTCTCAAAGCTGTTGATTTGAAGACTTTGCCGTATCCAGGTTTTCCTACGGATATGCAGTCGCAAATGATGGCATTATTGCTGCGTTCTGAAGGTACCAGTGTCGTTACAGAAACTGTATTTGAGAACCGGTTTATGCATGTGGATGAATTCCACAACATGAACGCTGAGATTAAAATCGAAGGTCGCTCGGCGATCGTTACAGGTAATGCACAATTGGTCGGAGCTAAGGTTTGTGCTACGGATCTGCGTGCGGGAGCTGCGCTTATTTTGGCAGGTCTGGTTGCTGAGGGCACTACTGAAGTAAGCGGAACTCATCATATTGACCGCGGGTATGTTCATTTGGCTGAGAAACTGTCCGGACTGGGTGCGGAAATTTGGCGCATCTCCATGGAAGATACTTCAGCGCAAACCGTGAAGGATGAAGTTCTTAAACCGGAAGTATCCAAGAGTGAATCGACTAAAAACGAAGAGGTTAAACCACGCTTTCAGGTTCAACCAACTTGGGTATAATATCAATCATTAGGAGAGACCAGGCTGCAGTTTGCAGCTTGGTCTTTTTTTATGGAATCCTCATTTGATGGGGATTTTTTTGTATGCAATTTAATAGCCTGTGGTCTAGTAATAGATTGAGGACAGGAACTCTCTTTCTCTCAAATTGTGTTCTAGCAGTTGCTGCAAATTCATATCTATAAGAATCACCAGTGATTCACGGAAGGAGCCATAGAGATGAAAGATTTCCGCTACTTGCGAAGAAACAAGACAACGCGCTGGCACTCGCGTCCCCTTGCTCCCCGGCGCAGGCGACTCATCCCCGTCGCCTGGCTCGCAGCGCCTTTCCTGGCGGCGCTGCTGATTCCGCTGGCGGTTGTCCCACTACACCGGGGACAACCGGCGCCTGTGGCCGTGCCGGCGGTCACGGCCCCTCCGGCGGCGCCGGAGACGGCTGCGCAGGAAGCGCCGCAGCCGGACGTCTCTGTCTATTTGTCGCACAGCGGACAAATAGAGACATTGCAGCTGGAGGACTACGTCCGCGGCGTGCTAGCGGCCGAGATGCCGGCCGACTTTGAGCTTGAAGCGCTCAAAGCGCAGGCCGTAGCGGCCCGCACCTTTATCATGCGCCGCCTGATGGCTGGCGACAGAAGCGGCGTACCCGTTCCGGAGGCGGATGTAACCGATACGGTAAGCCATCAGGCTTACATATCTAAGGACACGCTGGAACGGCAATGGAAGCTCGGCGGTAGAAGCGCCGACCTCGCAAAGCTGCAGCGCGCGGTCCTTGAGACGCGCGGAGTGATCATGACTTATAAAGGGCAGCCGATAACGGCCTCCTTTTTCGCCTCCAGTGGAGGATATACTGAGAACTCAGAAGAGTATTGGAATGCAGCGATTCCCTATCTGCGCAGCGTGACGAGTCCTTGGGAGAAAGAGATTACCCCAAACTATGCAGTGACTAACACCTTTACTGTTGCTGAAATACTTACTAGATTGGGTCTGAACGATAAAGTCATTCCAGCCTCCAAAGAAACTACCAATTCAGGAACTACAACGAAGATTTCATCATCTTCGAGATTACCTATGGAAGTGTTGTCTCTTACCACTGGACATCGGATTAAAGAGGTCTCAATTGGAGGCTCTATATTTACTGGACGTGAAGTGAGAGAGAAGCTGGGCCTACGATCCAGCCAATTCAGTTGGAGTCGTAAGGGGAATAAGATCTTAATCACGACCTTCGGAAATGGGCATGGAGTAGGGATGAGCCAGTGGGGGGCAAATGGGATGGCTAAAGAGGGTGGAACTGCTACCCAAATTCTCAAACACTATTATAGTGGTATCTCATTTACACAAATCTCAACTCTTCTGAAAAAATAACTTGAAAGATACGTATAAAAGAGAAAACCCCGGTAACACTGGTTACTGAGGTGATAACCATATGAATGAACAAGACAAAAACAAAACAAACCAAGATGAATCTCTCAAAAAAACTCAGGGAGATTTACCTGGTGCAAAACCTTCTTCATGGAACAGACTGGTATCTAAACGTTGGGTATTCCCAGCAGTCTACACGGCGGCAGCGGCAATTATACTAACCTTGGTGTGGGTCTATCAGGATGCCGGCCAGAAGCCGCTCAACCAGGACACTGCCGCCACTTCGCAGCAAGTAGGAACTTCCGCTAACGAAGCTGGTACAACAACGGGAGGTCCAGATGCACTTGAAGTTGTTGCTTCAACGGAAAGTATGACTTGGCCAGTAGCTAATCCAGGTGAAGTAGAAGTAGTTAAGCCGTATTATGATGAGAATGGTACAGAGGACAATCACGTTGCCGCTATGGTGCAATATAACGACAAATTTATTCCTAATGTCGGAATCGATATTGCCCGTGAAGACAACAATACGTTCGATGTCAAAGCAGCGCTCAGCGGTGAAGTGACCAGAGTGGAAGATGTTGCGGTATTAGGTAAAGTGATTGAAATTACCCATCAAGGTAATTTGAAGACTGTATACCAAAGTCTTGGTGAAACAAAAGTTAAACAAGGCGATGTAGTGAAGCAAGGAGATACTCTTGCCACAGCTGGTCGCAGTGAGATCGAAAAGGACCTTGGAAATCATGTACACTTTGAAGTGTACGAAGATGGCAAAGTAGTCAATCCATCGGATTTACTGCCACAGCGATAAAAATTTCTATAGCAGGGGGCGAAAGCCCCCTATTTTTTTGTGTATATAAGGATTTTTAAGGTTGTGTTTGTGATGAGCCTTTTGTTTACGCGGGAAACGGTTGTTGACCTAAAGGGAGAACGACGGCTTTTCATCATGCTAATAACACGGGTTATTAGGTTGTCCATTAAATAAAATGAGCCCTCCATAGCTTGTCATGTCTTGAAAGCGCGAATATATAAGCCCGCCCCTCATATAATGTACCAAACTATCCACAGTTGGGAGGCGGGAGCGTGCACGATTACATCAAGGAACGTACGATCAAAATCGGACGCTGCATCGTGGAAACCAGGCATACGGTCCGGACCATAGCCAAGGAATTTGGCGTTTCAAAGAGCACGGTGCATAAAGATTTAACTGAGCGTCTGCCAGAGATCAACCCTGATCTGGCCGATCAGGTGAAGCACATTCTCGAATATCACAAGTCCATCCGACATCTTCGGGGGGGAGAAGCCACAAAAATCAAATATAAAAAATCGACGGGGAAAAAACGTGAGGTTGCTGTAGCATCAAAGCCATGAGATTTTCGGAAATTTAAGGAAATATTCAGCTTTAATACATTGTGTACTTCCCCTAAAGTATGGTATTTTTAAATTTAGTACTAACTGCTGTTTTTTCAATTAAAATAACACTTTGGGGGCTCTTTCATTATGTTTAGCAAGGATATCGGAATCGACCTCGGCACGGCCAATGTGCTCATACATGTTAAGGGAAGGGGAGTCGTTCTGGATGAACCTTCCGTGGTCACACTTGAAAGTGATACGAAGAGAGTCCTTGCGGTGGGAGAACAGGCACGTCGCATGGTTGGACGTACACCTGGAAATATTATAACAATCCGTCCTCTCCGGGATGGTGTCATTGCAGATTTTGAAATCACAGAAATGATGCTCAAGTATTTTATCGACCGCGTTGGCGGCCGGTCCTGGTACGCACGGCCCCGTATTCTGATTTGCGCCCCTACAAATATTACATCTGTGGAACAGAAGTCCATACGGGAAGCGGCAGAGCGGAGCGGGGCTAAGGAAGTTTTTATGGAGGAAGAGCCAAAAGCCGCTGCAATCGGAGCGGGAATGGATATTTATCAGCCTAGTGGGAACATGGTCGTCGATATCGGTGGCGGAACGACGGATGTAGCCGTACTTTCTATGGGCGACGTCGTTACCGCTTCTTCGATTAAAGTCGCAGGAGACAAGTTCGATGAGGCCATTTTAAGATATATTAAACAAAAGTATAAGCTGTTAATCGGTGAACGTACGGCAGAGGATATTAAGGTTACAATTGGCACCGTGCGTCCAGGCCTGATGCAGGCTGAAATGGATATTCGTGGTCGTGATATGGTAAGTGGACTCCCTCAGACGCTCACTATTACTTCAGGCGAGGTAAAAGAAGCACTATGGGATCCGGTTTCTTCTATTGTGGCAGCTGCTAAGTCCGTTCTGGAACGTACACCGCCTGAGCTATCAGCAGATATTATTGACCGGGGTGTTGTTCTAACTGGTGGTGGCGCTTTACTTAATGGATTGGACGAGCTCCTCTCAGAAGAATTACATGTTCCGGTGTGGATAGCGGAAGACCCGATGCATTGTGTAGTTAAGGGAACCGGAATAATGCTAGATAATTTGGACAAGGTCGTTAAGAAAAAGTTCTAAGCAGCCGATATAAAAGGTAGCAAAAGATTCGGAAGGGGACTACCTTCATGATAAGAGGATTATATACAGCCGCTGCAGGTATGGTTACACAGCAGCGTAGACATGATACGGCAACACAGAACATCGCTAACTTGAATACAACGGGGTACAAGCAGGTTGACAGTGTCAATCATGCTTTTCCGGATGTACTGATCTCTGCTATGAGTAATGGCAATACAAAGCCAGTGGGGCGCCTTAACACTGGGGTTTTTGCAGAACAATCGATATCCCAATATTTACAGGGTGATTTAAGGGAGAGCGGCAAGACCATGGATTTTGCTTTATCTACGGATTTGCAAGTAGCTGATCCAGTGACAGGTCAAAATATCTCCTTTGATGGTTCAGGCAAATATGTAAGCCCTGAGGGTGAGGTTGTTTATCGTCCACAGGCCTTCTTTACTGTACAGGATGCTGAAGGGAATAATCTGTATACGCGAAATGGGAGCTTCTCAATAAACGCGGCTACAGGAGAGGTACTGAGCAGTGGTGGCTTCAAGGTTCTTGATTCCACAGGCAAGCCCCTTGTCTTGACAGGAAATCAGGACACCCTTAAAGTGGACGGGCAGGGTAATTTGCTTAATCCAGTAACAGGACTTCCGACAGGGACCAAGCTTGGTGTGAGTGTAGTAACAAAGCCACAGGAGCTTGTACGTGATGGTAATGGTGTATTTCACGCTGATGATGTAGAGGCGGCAGATATCCGTTTCTCTAACGGAACAGATAACATGCAAGTACGCCAAGGTTACCTGGAAAGCTCCAATGTAGATCCTACTCAGGTTACTGTGGATTTGAATGCCGCCTATCGGGCTTATGAAGCGAACCAGAAGATTGTTCAATATTATGATGGCAGCTTGCAGAAGGCTGTAAGTGAAGTTGGCAGGGTATAGGCAGTGCTTAGGAATGAGCTTTACAGGTAGAGCTTATAGGAGGTTTGATCTATGAACAACTCAACGATTAGTGCAGCAGTCTCCATGTCGAGCCTTCAGCAGCGGCTTGATATTATAGCGGATAATCTAGCCAACATGGATACCAATGGTTATAAGAGCAAGCAGGGCTCTTTTGAGGACGTGCTGACTCGTGTACAACAGCAATCAGATGATTATGACCAACCGGGCCGTTCTACACCCCTAGGCTTTAATATGGGTTTTGGGACTTATGTGCCTTCGATCTCAACGAATTGGGAAGAGGGACCCCTTAAAGAAACAGGGAGTCCGACCGACTTAGCCCTTCAGGGCAACGGGCTTTTTGGTGTTCAGGTCAATGGTACTACGGCGTATACACGTCAGGGTGATTTTCACTTTATTCCTGACACGACTGATGCCAAAAAGATGGTATTGGTTGATAACACAGGAAACTCCGTTTTAAATACAGAGGGCAAACCTCTAACGGTTCCTGTAGGTGTGAATGCTGCTATCGATGAATCTGGTCGTGTGTTAACAAAAAAGACGGAGAATGGACCTGTTCAGGTAGCGGGTACTATAATGATAGTAGAACCTAAGACACAGAATGCCTTAAAGGCTGTCGACGGGAATTTCTATATGCTTGCAGATGGGGTTACAGCACAGCAGGCTTTTGTACAAAGAGCGGCAGGCGAGGCATCTGGAATTGGAGTGCGCTCAGGATGGCTGGAGCAGTCGAATGTCGATATGACCTCAGAAATGACAGAAATGATGCAGATTCAACGCACGTATCAACTCGTAGCTCGGGCACTTTCGTCCAGTGATCAGATGTTTGGTCTAGCCAATAACATGCGCGCGTAGAGGTGAAGGAATGGATCGACAGGAAAAAGTTAAATCGGAAGAGAAGAAAGAACCCTCTCCACGAGGGATCTCCAAATGGACCATGATACAATGGGTTCTTATTCCCTTGCTTCTCGTAGCTGCACTTGGAGGCGGCCTGGCCGTCGGTTACGTTGTCCTGGGTAAGAAAGAGTTAAGCGATGCTCTGCAGTGGAGCACGTGGAGACATGTATATGATTTGGTTTTTGCTCCATAAATGAAGATGATTTAACCACTCCCTTGTTATATAAGGGAGTTTTCTTTTTTATGCTGAAAAATGTATAATGGTGGGGGGCCTCGGGCAGCAAAAAGGGCCCTCTCCGCCATGCTGCCGCATCCGGTGGAGAAAGCCCCTTATCTCAACCTCCACTTCTGCAGTTGGTGAAGGATAAATATAGTTTTTACCGAACCTGCCTAATTTTATGCATTTCGGCAAAGAATAAAAGAAAATGTGCAACATCCGAAAGGAGTTTTGTCATAATGCTGGATATCAACCAAATTCAAGAAATCATCCCCCATCGGCCTCCATTTCTGCTGGTGGACAAAATTATCGAGATTGAAATGGGCAAAAAAGCTGTAGGAATCAAAAATGTAACGATCAATGAACCGTTCTTTGTAGGTCACTTTCCGGGCTATCCGGTAATGCCGGGTGTACTGATTACAGAAGCCCTTGCACAAGTGGGTGCGGTTGCTATCCTGGGTGTAGAAGCTAATCGCGGCCGAATCGGTTTTTTAGCTGGGCTGGACGGATTCCGTTTCCGTGGTCAAGTGGTACCGGGCGATACACTTACTCTTGAAGTAGAGATCACCCGCCTTAAGGGCAGTATCGGAAAAGGACAAGCTACTGCTTCCGTTGAAGGTAAGGTTGTAGCCTCTGGAGAAATTATGTTTGCTCTGAGCTAAATATTTTATTTTTCTATAAATATATCTAAAGGAGAGATTCATATGACTCAATTAAGTGCGAAAGCGGCAGACACATTATCCCGCTGGTTGCAGGACCCTTCTGTTGACGAGGCTACAAAGGCAGAGCTTCGCGCTCTGGAGAATGAGCCACAGGAGCTTGAAGAGCGTTTTTACAGAGACTTAGAGTTTGGTACAGGCGGCTTGCGTGGGGTTATTGGTGCGGGCAGCAATCGTATCAATCGTTATACTGTTGGCAGAGCTACACAAGGCTTCGCTAATTATATTCTAGAAAAGCATACTGGAGAAGGCAGACCTTCGGTTGTTATCGCGCATGACTCTCGTCGCTTCTCGCCTGAATTCACACTTGAGGCTGCTCTTGTACTGGCTGCTAATGGCATCGAGGCGCATTTGTTTACCTCCCTTCGATCAACACCACAGCTGTCATTCAGCGTGCGTTATTTGAAAGCAACGGGTGGTATTGTAATCACCGCGAGCCATAACCCTCCTGAATACAATGGTTATAAGGTCTATAATTCGGAAGGCGGACAGCTTGTACCACACGAAGCCGAAAAGGTCATTTCTTACATACTAGAGGTTGACACTTTTGATGGTGTAAAGCGGATTTCGCAAGAAGAAGCTGAAGCACAAGGGCTGTTGCACTGGCTAGGAGAGAAGGATGACGAAGCGTTTACCGATACTGTTGCTGCGGTCAGTCTTGCAAGTGAAGAGATTGCCTCTACGCTTGGAAAAGACTTTAAAATCGTATACACTCCGCTGCATGGTACAGGTAATTTGCCAGTCCGCCGTGTACTTGAGAAAATCGGCTTCACCCAGGTACATGTTGTACCTGAGCAAGAGCAGCCGGATTCTGAATTCTCTACAGTGAAATCGCCGAACCCGGAGGAACGTGAAGCTTTTACGCTGGCTATGAAGCTGGGCGAAGAGTTGAATGCTGACCTTTTGATTGGTACAGATCCTGATGCAGACCGTATGGGTGCGGTAGTTCGCGACAATGAAGGTAAATTCGTTGTTCTGTCCGGCAATCAATCCGGAGCACTGATGATTCATTACTATTTGAGTCGTTTGCAGGAACAAGGAAAGCTGCCTAGCAATGGTGCGGTTGTAAAGACTATCGTTACTAGTGAAATGGGGGCTGCTGTAGCTTCTCATTATGGTGCAACTGTATTTAATACGCTAACTGGCTTCAAATATATTGGAGAAAAGATGACCCAGTTCGAACAATCCGGAGAATACACATATCTTTTCGGATATGAAGAAAGCTATGGTTATCTTGCAGGCAATTATGCTCGTGATAAAGATGCTGTTCTTGCTGCTATGCTTATCGCTGAAGCAGGTGCTTATTATAAAGCTCAAGGCAAAACATTATATGATGTTCTTCAGGAATTGTACGAGCAGTTCGGATACTTCTTGGAAAGCTTGGAGTCCCGTACGCTGAAAGGCAAAGATGGCGTTGCGCAAATTCAAGGTATCATGAATGATTGGCGTTCTAATGCACCACAAGAAATTGCTGGATCTGCCGTAACAGAAATCCAGGATTATTCCCTGGGCTTAAATGGACTGCCGAAGGAAAATGTACTGAAGTATTTGCTGGCTGACGGATCTTGGTTCTGCCTGCGCCCTTCCGGCACAGAGCCTAAGATTAAAGTTTATTTTGCAGTAGTAGGAGACTCTCTGCAGAATGCTAAGGATAAGGTTGCTGCACTGTCGAAACAGGTTATGGCTCGCGTTGACGGGGGACAATAATAAATATAGAGTGCCTTCTATATTGTGAATTATATTTTATGTAGAAACGGGTACCGTCTCTAAAAGGATGACGATCCGTTTCTACTTTTGTTAAAAGAGTTTTTAAAGCGAAAGAGGAGGTACTTTTGGTGCGGCAAAAATGGCAACGTTGGAATATTACTTCCCGAAAGTGGCTGTGGATCATAGTTGTGGTTGGCGTTATAGCAGCCTTGCCTGTGGTCTATGATCGACTGCAGACGGAGAAGTCTTCCAAGACAGTAGAATTTGTATTTGATTATCGTGATCTGGTTGATGTAGCCAGCTATCGTGCAAATCCACAAGATTATATTTCCGAACAGTTAGATCGCCTTAAAGATGCTGGTGTTCAGAGTATGGCGATTTACGAAAGCACATTGGAAGATTACCGTAAGGCGCGTCGTCTAATGATATGGGGTGCGGCTGATATAGCTAATCTTACGGACACGATCATTCCTGAAAATGAAAACTATACCTATATTCTTTTTACCAGTGCTGATTACAGCGATACTTTAGCGCCTGTAATTAAAGAAGCATTTAGTAATCTTGGGATTAATTCAAGAGACTGGAGTTTCCGCGGACAGCAGGGTCTTATCATTGAGACCCCGCTAGAAGACGCTACATTGAAGCCGCTCCAGCCCGATCCATTTACACTGGACATGCTACACAACAAGGGATTCAGTATTGTACCTCGTCTTGTGGATTCTCTGACTTATAATGAAGCCACGGTAAAGAAGCTGTTGGATCGTTATGAGGAATTGGGTGTTAAACGGATTCTATTTGAAGGTGAGTCTGTTAAAGGGTTTAATGATGATGCCGATACTGGCAGTATCACTGACTTTGCTAATCTCCTTAAGGAACGTGGAATGGGGATTGCAGCAATTGAGAATATTAAAAAACAGCAAAAGGGCTTTAACAGGCTCGCTTATTTGCTGGATTATAATGTGACCCGTTTATATTCCCTTAGTGAGGGAGATTCTGCCTTAGATCCAAAAGTAATTTCGGACCGTTTCGCTCTGGCAACAAAGGATCGGAATATCCGCATGATCTACTTAAACACGATTCCTGCAAGAAATACTGCTAAGGCACAGGTTACAGATACATTAGATAACCTTATTACCAGCCTAAGCGAACCAGGCGGAGCAGTTGAGCAGATTAAAGACAATGGATTTAAACTGGGACAAGCTACGGCATTTGAGGTTGTAGATTCCTCTTATCAACGTTACTTTAAGCTAGTTGCGGTGGTTGGAGCAGTGTCTTTAGTGGCTCTGCTGGTCTCTTACTTCATTCCACAGCTCACGCTTGCTGCCTGGGTGTTAGGTCTGATTGGAAGTGCAGGCCTGATGCTAGTGAAGCCTGAAATGTTTGAACAAGCGCTCGCGCTTGCCGCTGCGATAAGTGCACCAACGCTTGCCGTTGTGCTTGCCATTCGTAAGGTTAATGAAATGGGGCCACCTCTACGGAGCAATCCCCTTACCTATAAGGCTATGAGCCCGCAACGCCGGTTTACACATAGCTTAGTGCTTTATTTTAAGACTTCACTGATCTCTTTGAGCGCTGTGCCGTTTATGATAGCACTGCTTAATAATGTTACTTATAGCCTGGTTCTCAACCAGTTCCGTGGTGTCAGTCTGCTTCATATGGCGCCTATCGGTCTTGTGGCACTTTACGTGCTTTTGTATCGCGGGGATTTTGTCTTTAACAAGACAGGTAAGCTGCTGCGGACACCAATCACATTTGCGATGATTATTATTGCCTTTGTTTTGGCGGTTGTTGGCTATTATTACATGACCCGTACAGGTAACGGTGGCAGTGTGAGTCCGTTGGAAATGGTTTTACGTACATTCTTGGAAAATACGGTTGGCGTTCGACCGCGTAATAAAGAGTTTTTGCTAGCGCATCCGTTATTAATTCTTGGCGCATTCTTGGCCTTTAGATATCGGAATGCAGCGTTTATCATGATTATTGCTGTAATCGGTCAGCTCTCGATGGTAGATACCTTTGCTCATATTCACTCGCCAGTTCTGATCTCGCTCATACGTGGCTTGCTCGGTCTTGGATTAGGACTGATCATTGGTGTGATTGCCGTAATCGTATGGCAAATTGCAGAAGGGTGTTGGAAACGATGGTCGCCACTCCTAAAAAGATAGTTATTTCCGGTTATTACGGTTTCCATAACAGCGGGGATGAGGCGGTACTGCAATCTATATTGATTGCACTGCAACAACATTCTCAAGCTGCAGGTATAGAGATCGAACCCATTGTCTTGTCCATCGATCCTGAGTGGACTAGCGCCACATATGGAGTGAAATCTGTGCACCGGATGAAGCTGGTTGAAGTCCGTCAAGCTATTTATGAGAGTTCTGGTCTGATTAGCGGTGGAGGCAGCTTGCTGCAAGATGTAACAGGAAGCAAGAGTATTCCTTACTATTTAGGTATTATTAAGCTTGCGCAGTGGATGGGTAAACCGACCTTTATTTATGCTCAAGGTATCGGACCTGTGCATCGTAAGCTTTTCCACCCATTAATCAAATCAGTGTTTCGCAAATGTACTTATATCTCTGTGCGGGATGAACAATCCCGCGAGCTTTTACTTTCTATGGGATTAGAACAGAAGAACATAGAGGTTGTTCCTGACCCGGTGATGGGCTTATCTTTACCTGAAGAGACTGATGCTGTTGAATTACCAGAGTCTTCAGATTCACTTCCGGTAGTAGGTATTTCGGTACGTTATTGGGAACAAGATCGCAAGGAGCTGGACGCTCTTGCTCAAGGCTTGATTAAGGCGAATCTTGAAAAACCATTGCATTTAAGATTCCTTCCGTTTCATCTTCCATCTGATATTGAAGCCTCACGTTATGTGATGGAGAAGCTGGAAGAAAATATAAGCCAGCATGGGGGGCAGGTCAGTATTTGTGAAGATGCCAGTCATCCGCAACACATGCTGCGGGAAGTAGGGCAATGTGAAGTGCTGATCGGAATGCGTCTTCATAGCCTGATTTATGCCGCAGGGCGGCGAGTTCCGCTGATTGGTATCTCTTATGATCCGAAAATTGATCATTTTCTAGACAGAGTTCGGTGTCAGCCTGTGGGCACGACCCAATCATTAGATGCTGGACAAGTTGCTGCTGAGATAGGCCATCTTTTGGAAACAGCAGAGGGATGGAGAAATGAGCGGGAGACGATCCTCTCCTCGTTGATTCAAGAAGCAGGGGCTCCAGCACGGCAAATCGTAGAATATTTTCACCATAAAGGATGATCTAAAGTGAAAGCAGAAAGCGCGGTACCTACAGTTCCTATTTTTGGGATTAGAGTCTCCAAGGTTGATATGGCAGCAACTGTTGCTTATTTGACAGAGGCGGTTCATACCCGTATCCCGCATCAAGTGATTACAGCTAATCCGATTATGGTTATGGCTGCTTTGGAAGATCCAGCTTATATGGAGATAATGAAGTCAGCTGAATTGGTTGTCCCAGATGGAACCGGTGTGGTATGGGCTGCTAATTATTGTAAGGAGCCTGTAACCGAACGGGTAGCTGGTTTTGACCTGTTACATGAATTGATGCAACAGGGTGAAAGATATGGTTGGAAGATATATCTCCTTGGTTCTACACCTGAGGTGATTCAGGAAACCGCTGAAAGGTTACAATTGCAATATCCGCGTGTTATTATTGCAGGATATCATGACGGTTATTTTGGTCCGGAATCGGACGATGAAATTATTGCTGGAATTGTTAAAACCAATCCTGACTTATTATTTGTGGCCAGAGGCGCGGATAGTCAGGAACCATGGATTGCAAAACACAAATCCAAGTTAGGTGTTCCGATCATGATGGGGGTCGGCGGCAGCTTTGATGTAATTTCTGGCAAGAGCAAGAGAGCACCAAAAGTTTTCCAAAAAATGAGAATTGAATGGTTGTACCGTTTATTAAAAGAGCCTACGCGGTACAAAAGAATGCTTGCGTTGCCGAAATTCGCATTAAAAGTGGTGCGTGAGAAAGATAAAGTAACAAAAGTCTAGTCAAATGCCGATATTCACCTGGAAAATCAGATGAATAGCCTAAAAAAGGGATTGGAATTTGTTTTTGTAACAGCGTATAATTCAATGCGGTAGAGAAATGGGGGTCGACTGATCAAATGTTAATCATATACATCGCTGGATTTATCGTATGCATGGGACTCGCACTTGGCCTCACACCTTTGGTGAAGAAATTCGCCATTAAGATTGGTGCGACAGATGTGCCGAATGCTCGTAAAGTGCACACGAAAATTATGCCCCGCCTTGGCGGATTAGCTATTTTTCTGGCGTTTGTGTTAGGCCTGCTTGCCGTATTGCCGATTATTCCATATGAGTTCACTCCGCGGGAGGCCAACTTCATCAAAGCGCTGCTGTGTGGCGGCGGACTGATTGTACTTATCGGAGGTTTGGATGACCGATTTGAATTATCAGCAAAGTTGAAGCTGCTGGGCCAAATTGTCGCAGCATGTATTGTAGTTTTCGGTTTTGGTATTACTGTAGATTTTGTGAATATTCCATTTAACAATACGTATTCTTCATTGGAAAGCTGGATTGCTATCCCGCTTACGATTTTCTGGATTGTTGGTGTCACCAATGCTGTTAACCTGATTGACGGGTTGGACGGGCTTGCTGCTGGTGTATCAGGGATTGCGATTGCTACGATTGCGGTAATGGCTTTCTTGATGGGTAACACGATGGTTGCCATGTTATGCCTGTTGCTTCTGGGTAGCATAATCGGATTCTTGTTCTTCAACTTCCATCCCGCCAAGATTTTTATGGGGGATACGGGATCGCTGTTCTTAGGCTTCTGCTTAGCTTTACTTGCTTTGCTAGGGTTTAAACAGATTGCCGTGGTTTCGTTTATTACACCTTTGCTTATCATTGGTGTACCGTTGTCAGACACGTTCTTTGCGATCGTGCGCCGAAAGCTGCAGAAGAAACCAATCTTTGCACCAGACAAAGGTCACTTGCATCATTGCCTTCGCGAGCTAGGCTTTAGTCATCGTCAGACTGTGCTCATTATTTATGGTATTGCTGCATTTTTCGGAGTTTTAGCTGTTATTCAATCCTCTGCCGCTCTTTACGAGGCGAACTGGGTTACCTTTGTAGTCATCTGCATCATGCTCTTCTTCTTGCAGATCGGTGCGGAAGTTACAGGTTTGATCGGTAAGACTAAACGTCCGCTGATTGATTTCTTTTTAAGAATTCGTATGAAGGCTAATCCGGAAAGAGGTTCCAAATCTTAAATTATTAATGGTATTATTCTAATATTTTCTATAACTAACAAAACTCATCCCTTTTCGGATGAGTTTTTTGTTGTTTTCCCTAAAAATATCGCTTCCTATGACCGATAAAGAACAAAGTGAAGGTTTACGAGAATTTATACTCAAAGGAGAGATATAACACATGCAACGCTTTAAGAGACCGTTCGTTTGGCTGATGCTGGCGGCTTTGATCGTTTCTATGTTCCCAGGTAAATACACGCCCATAGCGGCAGCGGCTACCACGAGTTCCACGACTTTCTTCAGTCCGGATGATCTCACATTACGTAATACTGTTCTGTTGAAACAGGATGTTGTAGCAACAACAGCTAATCCTAATCCTGAGGGACTTATTGACCGTTCTAGTGTTTACAAAGTAAGTAGCCCTACCTTTTCAATTACAGGAACCTACTCTCAGGTAACATCTTCCACGATGAAGGTTACTGTAGAGCAGCTTACAAAAGATAGTCAATCTAATAAATGGGTAACAGATGCTACTCACCTGACTACGGGAGCGGTAACAACAGATACCAATAGCCCGGATAACCGTTTTGTAGCATCTGGTCTTGTTTTGTATACAGGTTTTAATAAGGTGACCTTTTCTGGTATGCAAGGGAATCTCCAACGTTCAGAATCATTTTATGTTCTTTACGATAAAGTTCCCTATGTAACAGAATTAAAAGTTTTGGGTGGTCCTTCTGCGCTTAATTTAAATGAAGGAACACAAGTTGTCGTACCAGTATCTACAGTTACTCTTCAAGGTAAAGTAACGAATGCCACTAAAGTCAGTGTCTCCGTGAATGGAGGAACTGCATTACAAACTTCCCTATTGGAAGACGGAACATTTTTCACCCCCGCGCTGAACTTGAGTCCGGGATTAAGTACGCTTAAGATTGTTATTCAAAATGCTTCGGATTCAATAACAATAGACAGATCCGTATATTTCTTTGATAAGGATCAACCGTACGCTTCTTTGAACATCAACCACGACAATGCGGACTATAATATCTTAAATGATAATGTGCCTACGTTGACTGCTGATTTGACTCCAAGTGTTGCAGGTTTTACTGGACAGATCTTAGTTCCATATAACGTGGCTCCGTTTGCAACAAATGCTGTGCTAACTCTTAATAAAGGTAATAGTTCCGAAAAAGTTGTAACGATTAGTGCTGTGACAGAAGAATTAACAATTCCTGGTCCTGATGGCGTTACTCCAACGTATAAATTGGTTAAATTTAAGACTGCAGCTGATTTAGAAATCTTGGCGGGTGTAAATGACTTTAAATTGTCTGTAGATTATGGCAGCCACAGCAGTTCTCATCTTTATTCATATAAATTTTTGAAAAATGAGACTGTTATAACAGAAATGTACTACCTTCCTGGATATACAGGCTCAGGTGATCTTACCAATATCTCTAAATTGCCTTTGAATGGCCAACAGTTGGAGACGGATAGTTTCTATATAATGGCGAAGACAAATAGATCAACAACCCCAGCAGATATAACTGCAAACTATTTGCCTTTGAGTAATAAACCACTATCCATCGATTATGTAACTGCAGGCACAGGAACAAATGAATATATTTATAAAATATCAGGGTTCTCTAATGGTCAACAAAAGGTACAATTCCGTTATAAAGGATCCGAATCCTTCTATAATGCTGATATTTCATATGTATCGAAAAACTATATATATGTAAGTAATCTGCAAGATGGTCAGACCTACGAATTCGATTCCAGTGTAGAAAGAAAACTTAATGTCGCTGGGGAATATATCGGGTTCGAAAATATAGAAAATGCACAAGTGCAAATTAACGGTACAGACAGTAACTCATTATCTAGCAATCCTTTTAAGCTTGAAGTAGAAAAAAACTCAACAGTAAATAAAACAACTTTTAATTTCACTGTGACAATCAGTCAGACGGGACCACTGGTATACGGTGAGAATAAAATCGTGTTTACTGGAGTCTCAAGAGATAATGCTGGTAACCAACGTATTATCAAAAAAGAACTTAAAATTTACATCATTGATACCAACATTTCTGGGATAAAACAATTCCATCCTACTTTAGGGGATAATCGTTTACCTTTTACAACTACAACCCTTTCTAATGAAGTCGAGCGTAATGCCATGCTGGCATTGCCGGCTGAGATTGTATATAAGGATGAAAAATATACAACAAACAAAGATAAATTCGACTTGGTACTACAAGGTAGTGGTGCTACAACGCTGAATCTTTATCAGGGCTCTACTTTGGTGTTTACTTCGACGGGGCAGGATAAGCTGCTAATTGACGGTACGGAATCCGCTGGACCTATTGGTCCTAAACGTTATCCTGATGAAGTGGCTGCAAATGGTCTGTATTATGACTACATTGGCAGTGCTAAAAACTTTATTTTAAGATTACGTGACATTAAATTTGATGCCCCAGGAAGTCAAGTTTATACCCTAGAGCTTATTAACAAAACAGGAGCAAGAACTACACAACGTCTTGAAGTAGTGCGGGAAGTTGCTCCATATCGTCTTCTGTCACCTGTAGCGACGGTAGGTGAGCAAATTGTTGTTAACAAAAACTTTGTTCGTTTTGATATTGAGGCTGAAGGTGCCACTAAAGTAATAATTGGCAAAGAAGAAGCAATTAAACGTACGGATTTGCCAAATCAAGATCGCTTCACCTATGATTATGTGGGCTTAAAAGCAGACAAATCGAATCCCATTAAGATACAAGTGGTTCGTGCTAACTCCACAATAAGCGATACTATAAATGTGTATTATGCTAGTGCAGTGCAGATTGATACACAATATATGGCTGAGAAGGTAGCTACGAAGTATAGTGTCTTTAATAAAACCTTGGAATTGAACTTCCCTAAAGGCACGATTATGAAGGGATATACTAGCTCTGGTGCTGCAAAATATTATCCTAATACAAAACTGTTGTTTGGTATTGCGGATCCCGCTGATGGCGTTGTTGAACGTAAGAATGATTACGGGAACATTATCAACGTAACGGGTAGTGACGACAGAACCGAAGGCGGGGGCGGGCAGCTTGTGATTCCACAAGATCTTGCGCTGCGCTTTACATCAACCGTCTCTACTAATAACTTTTCGAGAGTATCGGATATCTATTGGCTTAGTGGTGGTCTAGGAAATGATGGCGTTAATCTTGAGACCAACGGGGTTACCCCGCATTTCGTGGATGCCAGTGGAAAGACTGGATACTTTACACAGTATAGTCAAACAAGAAAAATCGTACCTTCCCAACGTGGTGAATTGACGCTTACTTTCAACTCCAGCATTGTGGATGAAGTGGGATCGACTATTACAGTATTCCGATATACAGATTCAGGTAAGTGGGAGAACTTGGGCGGGGTCGTAGATACGAAGAAACATACCATCACCGTTCCATTCGATGAATTTGGTTATTACACTGTTATGAAGCTGCGCCGTGGTTTTGTTGATATTACGAATCATCCATGGGGCAGAAATATAATGAATGGATTGTATTCCAAAGGATTTATGACTAATCTTCGAGCAGATGCATTCGGAGCCGATGATTTGACCACTCGTGGTGAATTTGCTACATTGTTGGTGAAATCATTAAGTATTCCTTTGAACTATGATGCTAATAAACAAACCTTCTTTGATATTGTGCCAGAAGCCGTCGCGGCCACATGGGATTTCAAACACATTGAGACAGCTGCTAGGGCAGGTATTGTTACAGGCCTCAGTGATGGCTTCTTTGGGCCTGATCAAGCCTTAACACGTGAACAAGCCGCAGTAATGATAGCTAGGGCGTTGAAACTCAAGATGTCTTTGAATGACAGTAAACTGCTGGCAAGCTTAAGCAAATCATTTGTTGATACAAGTAACATGGATTTCTACTCACGTCCTGCAATTGAAGCTATATCTAAAGCTAAGATTATGGAAGGAAGCGCTGTGACCGTTACAGGCCAAAAGAAGCCCGTCTATAACTTTAACCCGAAGGGTAAGTTGACTAGAGCAGAGGCTGGTAAGATTACTGTGGCACTCTTACAGAAGAGTACAAGCATCTTCCCTAAGAACTTTAACTAAAGAATAAAAAAGTGCTCCGGCCTGCGAAAAGTATTCGTAGGTCGGAGTTTTGATGTAAAGATAACAATTACCAGTGACATAAATTTTGTAATCTGCACCGATTTACGATACAATAATGTAGAAAATATTATTTTCTGAAAGGTGAAAGCCATCGATGAAACCGATTTTATCAAAAGCACAGTTGGATTACATGAAAGCCAAGAATATGTTTGAGAATAGAGCAAAAGTGTTGGAGAAGGAAATTGCAGCTAAACGGGCACTACAGGAGATCACTCAAGAGGTCATGGAAGAACTGGTGCAAGCAACAGGATTCCACGATTCATACAACGAGCTTGTTGTTACTGAGAATGCTCTGATCGAATGGTCTCATACTACAATCAAGCATGAGAAGAGCTACCGCGAGAACCGCGCAGCTATTGATGCAATGTATGACAATGTGAACTCGAGTCCTGAGAAGCGTCAGGAATTGATCCAATTATCTATGAAGATTCGTTAGAAACAATGTAATAGAAGCAAGCGTCGGCAACGGCGCTTTTTTTGTTTTTTGTAGGAATGTTTAAATTAATAGTACAAGTGTTAATGATTCTTAGTAAATATTGCATAATGACGTTTAGAAAGCGACTATGATATACTGTTTTCCGTAGGCACCCATGATTAACAATAGTTAGTAGAACATACATATGTATCTTCTAATGGGATCACACCGGAAAATATAAAAAAGAAGATTTTTTTTGAGAAACCGCAACTTTTTCAAATCTTCTGCGTTTAAGGTGTAGAGTCATTTACACAGAGGCTGAAATTAACCGCTGGTAAAGCCAATTTAACAAAATGGAAAAATTAGCTTTACGTGACTTGAGGCACATTGTATAATACTTAGGTATAATTAGGAATCTAGTATTGTCATGTCCTAAAATCGTTTACCAGTTTCTGTGATACCCGTCACAGACATTATTTATACTTAATTTGCTCAACTCGGGAAAGGGGGTGCATCGGCTAATGAGTGACATGAGCTACTCAACTAAAGAAAAATCTCAGTTTATGAACGTCCAAGGAGGAGAAAAAAAGGTTATGAAGAAAATTTTATCCGTAGCATTATCTACAGCAATGGCATTCTCGATGTTTGCCTCTGTAGCGTTTGGTGACGCAGCAACAACTCCGCAACAAAAATTTGATGCTTTGGCAGCGAAAGGTATTCTCAACGGATACCCAGATGGTCAAGCTCACCTTGAAAAAGATCTTACTCGTGCTGAGTTCGCGAAGATCGTTACTAAATTGTTCGACCTTACTGAAGTAAGTAACAAATTGTCTTACAAAGACAAAGGTTACAACGCATCGAACTGGGCTGTGCCTTACATCGAAGCTGTTACTGCAGTAAACTACATGCAAGGTAAAGATACTGTTAAAGGTATCTTCGACTACAACGGTAAAGTAACAGTTGAAGAAGTTGCGGCTGTATTGTTCCGCGCTTTGAAACTGGAACAACCAACTACAACTGACAACTCTGCATCCGCATGGGCTAAAGGTTACGCTCAAGCAGTAATCAATGCAGGTTTGGTTGCTAAAGACACTAACTTCAAAGCTAACGCTAGCCGTTCTTTGGTAGTTGAAACAGCTTATGCTGTGGATCAATTGAGCCAAGCAGCTACAATCGTTTCTGCTGAAGCATTGAGCCCAACTAAAGTAGTTGTTACTTTCTCTGACAAAACTACTACAACTGTTGAATTGACAACTGCTCTTGTAGCAGGCGTTGAAACTACAATCAACTTCAAACACAATGATCATGATTACACTACAAAAGTAACTTTGGCAGCTCCTAAGGTTGTTTCCGCAGAAGCTCCAAATGCTAAACAAGTAGTAATCAAATTTAACCGTTCAATCGATGTTGATACACTGGCTGAATCCAGCAAAGTTATCGACGGCGTAGTAAAAGTAACTAAAGTGGGTAGTGATGTTAACGAAGTAGCTAATGCTAATGTTACCTTCAACGCTGACAACACTGAAGCTGTTATTACCCTGCCAGGAGTTAAATTCCTTAAAGGTAACTACACTGTAGTTCTTAACGATGCTGTAACAACAACATCTGCTGAAGCTATCCCAGCTTACACACAACTGATCACTGTTGCTGATACAGTTGCTCCAACACTTGCTTCTGCTAGCTCTACTGCAAAAGCAACTACTAAAGATGTATACGTGAAATTCAGCGAACCAGTTAAAACTACTGGTATTGTTGCTTACGTAAATGGTCAAGTTGCTACTGTAACTGTAACAAATGATACTTACACTGAGTATAAATTGTCTGCAGGAACATTGGATAGCGGCAAAACTTACGATGTATCGTTGCTTAACGTTACTGACTTTGCAGGTAATGTAGCTAATCCTAACCCAATCAAAACTACTGTAACTGTAGTTTCTGATGTTGCTGCTCCAGTAATCAAGAGCGTAACTCCAGTAAGTGACAAGTATGTTGAAGTTGAGTTCGACAAAACAGTTGATCGTGCTTCTTTGGTTGGTAATGTTCGCTTGTTGAACTCCGTTGGTGAAAGCCAAGGTACGTTCCAAGTGTTGACTACTGACAATGGCAAGAAGTTCACCCTTCAAAGCCCATTGACTAGCTTCCCTTCAACTGGAACTTTCACTGGTTCTGTAGTATTCGGAGCTTCTGTAAAAGATACTCTGGGTAACATTTTGGGAACAGCTGCTAGCCAAGCAATTACCTTTACTAAAGACACTGTAGCTCCTACTGTAACTGGTGT
Organism: Paenibacillus sp. FSL H7-0943; assembly: GCF_037963265.1. Lineage (NCBI taxonomy): Bacteria > Bacillati > Bacillota > Bacilli > Caryophanales > Paenibacillaceae > Paenibacillus > Paenibacillus sp. FSL H7-0943. The sequence goes on along the minus strand of NZ_CP150148.1, from coordinate 6,442,407 downwards.
TACTTACACAACTACAGCTGTTAATAAAGGTCTGGTTCTGAAATTCTCTGAAAATGTTGTATACAAAGGTAAAGGCACCCTGCAACTGATTAATGATACTACTGGTGAAGCTACAACTGTACTTCACAATTCTAGTCTTGTTAAAGGTAGCGGAAGTACTTTCACTATCACTGGTGTAAGTGTACCAACTGCTGGTAGCTACACATTGCGTATTCCTGCAGGATTGTTCGTAGATAAATCCTACAGTGCAAATGAACTGACTGCTGCAGTATTGCCTGTAACAATCGGATCTACTTCAACTGACGATAAAGCTCCAGAATTGTTGGTTGTTAATGGCGCTGCTCCTATCAAGTTCTATGATAGCAAATCTGTTGGTGATGACACTTATGGTGATGCTTTGATCACTGTTGATCTGTTTGATGCTAGCGGTTTGAAATCATCCACAATTCTTGATAAAAACAGCTACACATTGAACAATGCTGGTCTTCCAAGCACTTCTTACGTTACAATTAAAACATTGAACGAAAAAGGCGAAGAAGTATCATCTGCTACTAACCCAACTCGTGCTCGTGCATATGTATATATCCCTAGCTCCAGCATCACAGAAACTAAAGACTATGTCTTTGCTGTGAATGGTGTTACTGATACTGCTGGTAACGTAATCGATGGTACAGTTGCACAACAAAAAGGTAAGCTGACTAGCAGAATTAGCCCTGCGTTTGATTCAGCTGTAGTATCCAGCGGAGGTTCAACTGAACTGATTCTCGGATTCTCCAAAGACCTGAATGAAGCTACAACTGAAGCTGACTTGAAAGCGAACCTGGAATTCTACATCAACACTGATGTTAATTCTAGCAACAAAATTTCATCAGATAACATTCTTTCTATCACTCCGATTAAATACGGATCTGATAAAGGAAAATGGTCTGTTAAATTCTCCAAGAAAATCATTGATTCCGCTGCTGGTGCTAAAGAAGAACTTGATCTTAACGCCAACGGTGTTAACAGAATCATTGTTAAAGTTAAGAAAGACGCTGCAATCTTCGATGCTGATGGCAACAAGATCAAAGGCGAAACAGAAATCTCCGCTAAGTAATCTCCGATTACCGAAGCACAGAATAGCCTCTTCGGAGGCTATTCTTTTTTTATAGGTTTTTATCCCCAATAATGAGGAGGAACTTCTTTGAAACCGGTATGGAAAGTAACAACCGCAGCCGTATTGCTGGCTGGTGGTGTATGGGCTGGATCTCTGCTAAACATTACTGCTGAAGGTGCTGGTGTTGGTTCTCAGCCTGGCACAACGGATGATCCTGTAGTTACGAAAAGCTACGTAGATCAGCAAATTCAGAAAGCACTATCAGGTGGTACAGTGACGACTCCGGTAGCGAGTGCTACACCTGCGCCTAGTGCAACCACAGCGCCAGTAGCTACGCCTGGTCAAAATAGCAGTAATGAATCTGTGATTGTTGATGTGAAGCCCGGCCAAACTTTAATTGCTTCTGCAGGCGCTGAATTTATCGTTCGCGCGGGTAAAGCAGTAATCGTTTCACAAGATGCCAATGGTGTAGCCGATTTAACAGACGGTAAAGATCTTACAAACGGACTAGCTGCACCATCTAACCACTTATTGTCCTTCCCTCGTGATGGTCGTGGAATAGCTGTTCAAGAGGGTCAAACGCTTGGTCTTGTAGTGATGGTTCGTGGTGGATATACCTTGAAATAATGTGTAATGATATATATTCATAATGCCCGTAAACAGACGTAATCATACCTTCAAACTGTTTTCCAAAGTTACAAATCATTGGCGCGATTGAAGATTAAGTGATGGACGCACAATATTCCTGTAATCTTACAAATTCACAGGAGGTGCTGTAACATGGCACGTAATAATCGTACAGTCGTACCTGAAAGTCGGACAATGCTGAAACAAATGCAATATGAAATTGCAGCTGAATTTGGTTTATATGGGGCTCATTATGGAGGCGGGGCAGACACGGAGTTTGCTTCTGAGTTAGGAGCAGTCGGAGGTAGTGGTTCTGGCCGTAGTCAGTACCTTGGGCATCTAAGTTCAAGGGATAATGGGTCTGTTGGAGGAGAAATTACGAAGAGACTCATTAAGCAAGCTGAACAGTCTCTTTTTCAATAATATCAGGGGTTAGGATGGCCTTATTCCTTGTCTGATATTGCTTTTTTATAGCGTGAAATCAATATTCATACTCTCACGGGGGGCGCTGTGTTTAATTGACACCACCCCCTAAATAAGATAATATGACTTTTGAGGAAAGCCTTAAACCTTTTCCATATGGAAAAGGTTCATTTTTTGAAGAGTTTAGTGAATGCAGGCATCAAATTTTGCGAAAATCCTTCATAAAAAGAAATCAGGCAAACCTGAATTATTTATATTATTTAGTTTTATTATTTGGCCTGTTATCATTAAGGAATCCCTTATACAGTGTCAGACTAACCATATGGGAGGTTGTTATACTTGTCTATTAAAGGGCGTCATTTGTTTACTTCTGAGTCCGTTACGGAAGGGCATCCGGATAAAATCTGTGACCAGATTTCCGACGCGGTATTGGATGCATTTTTAGTTAATGATCCTAATGCACGTGTAGCCTGCGAAGTAGCAGTAGCAACAGGTCTTGTACTGGTGATCGGGGAAATCAGTACCAAATCAGAGTATGTTGATATTCCTGCCATCGTACGCAATACCATCAAAGAAATTGGATACACACGTGCGAAATATGGTTTCGACTATAATACATGTGCTGTGTTGAGTTCTCTTAACGAGCAGTCCGCTGATATTGCCCAAGGTGTTAACTCTGCTTTAGAACACCGTGATCCTGCTCAAGTAGCTGAAGAAACAGCTAATATTGGTGCAGGCGATCAAGGGCTCATGTTTGGTTTTGCTACGAACGAGACACCTGAACTGATGCCACTGCCGATTGCTTTATCACATCGTATTGCACGTCGTTTATCTGAAGTTCGTAAGAACGGAACCTTAGACTATCTTCGTCCAGACGGCAAAACACAAGTTACGATTGAGTATCAAGATGAAAAACCTGTACGCGTAGACGCTATCGTAGTATCTACACAACATGCAGAGGAAATTTCTCTTGAACAAATTCAGGCGGATATTAAAGAACATGTTATTTTACCTGTTGTTCCTGCGGAACTGCTTGATGCAGAAACCAAATACTTTATTAACCCAACCGGACGTTTTGTTATTGGGGGTCCTCAAGGGGATGCTGGTCTAACTGGCCGTAAGATTATCGTCGATACATACGGCGGATATGCTCGTCATGGCGGCGGAGCATTCTCAGGTAAGGATCCAACTAAAGTGGACCGTTCTGCGGCTTACGCGGCTCGTTATGTAGCTAAGAATCTTGTAGCTGCTGGTTTGGCCGACAAATGTGAGATCCAACTTGCCTATGCCATCGGTGTAGCTACTCCTGTCTCGATAAATGTGGATACATACGGAACAGGCAAAATCAGTGAAGAGAAAATGGTCCAACTGATCAGCAACAACTTTGATCTTCGCCCTGCGGGCATCATTTCTATGCTTGATTTGCGTAAACCGATTTACAGACAAACCGCAGCTTACGGTCATTTCGGACGTACTGATGTTGATCTTCCATGGGAACGCGTAGATAAAGCAGAATTGCTAAGAGATCAAGCAGGGTTGTAATTCATCATACGGTCTTATAATAAGTTAACCCGCAAGTTGGCCATGGTGTCAGCTCTGCGGGTTATTTTGCGTGCGAAAATGAGCAAGGCTAGTGAATCTAACCATAGAGAAGTAGACTACTAAACTTTGCCAGCCTTTTAGCCGAAATATAAGAATATACATAAAGACGATAGTATGGCTTGAGAGGAGTCTATCACGGAATGAAAAGAAAAATTTCAATATGGACGGCACTTATTCTAGCGGGAGAGTTAGTACTTGGTTCGGGTTATCCTGCTATTGGAATAGGGAATTCAGCAGTGTACGCTGCATCAGAGTTTGGTATAACAGTCTCACCAGCGCCAGGAGCAAGTTATGTAACTATCGGATCATCCCTTAGACTGAGCTTTGATCGTCAAGTAAACCCCCAGTCAGGTGAAATTACTATCACGGGTCAAGGTGATAGCTCACCTTTTTTAACGATTCCTATTGGTAGTTATGGTCTAATTGGTAGTTCAAAAGATTACGAGCTTAAGCTAAATCAACAGTTTACTTCAAACAAGACTTATACAGTGACAATCCCTAAGGGGTTGTTCAAGGATAATGATGGTAATGAGTCAGGTGTTACTTCATGGGCATTTACTACTGCGCCTGAGAGTAATACAGCGATTACGGCAGGCAACTTTTCACCTGCTAATAATACAAGAGTGGATGCAGGAGCCCTTAAGGAGCTAAGTCTAACCTTAAATAAAAACCTGATAAAAGGTGGAGGTTCCATTCGAATTTTGTCGTCTGCAGATAATGCAACCGTACAAGAGTTCAAAATTAAGGATGATGATACTAGAGTTAACGTTCAGACTGATGCTAACTCTACTACAGTTAAACTAACATTAGATAAAACATTGGCCTCCGGAAGTAACTATTATGTTCTTATAGATTCTTATGCTTTTAAGGATGTTGATAATCGAACGTATTCCGGGATTTCAAGCGGTGATGTGTGGAGCTTCTCTACTAAAGGTGTGGCAGAGATTCCAGTGACTCCTGCACCGGCAAACGGATCAGGTGGGGTATCTACCACTGGAGCCCTACAGCTTACATTTGATCGTCCTATGATGCCTGCAGCTGGCACCATAACAGTATCTCCAGGTGCAGCTAACGATGCTAGAACGAGATGGCTTAATGTAAACTCCCCAGCCGTTACAGGAGGAAGCAGCAGAACTATAACATTGCTTCCAGCATCAGCAGCATCACCCTTGCTAAACAGTACGCAGTATACGGTGACGATACCGCAGGGAGCTTTTTACGATCAAGACGGAAATGTATTTCCGGCTTCGGGTGCGTATACCTGGACATTTACAACGGCTTCTTTGACAGGACTTAACGTAAGCGCGCTAAACCCGGCTGACCGGAGTGAATCCATAGCTAACAACAGATCATTTTCTGTCACATTCAATCGTAATGTGAATTATAACAGTGCTGTGGAAAATGGCGTAGCACTTTATAAAAGTGGCGGCGCACAGGTTCCGGTTACTGTTAACCGGAGTACAACTGCTGCAAACGAATATGTAATTACACCTAAAACAGCTTTAGATAGCGACTCAACCTATTATATTGATATTGCTAAAGGAGCTTTTGTAGACGCTATTGATGCTAATGTTATCTATGATGGACTAAGCGGAAAAAATTCATGGAGCTTCCGGACCTTGTCTCAGGACAAAACAGCTCCACAGCTCACATCTGCATCACTCGAGAACAATCGGACCATTCGTTTAAAATACAATGAGAGTCTCAACTCTTCCATTGCACTGTTGATCTCCAGTTTTGGTGCTACGGTGAATGATGAGAGTCGTACAATTGAAAGCGTCTATATCCAGGGAGACAGCGCCTATGTGGTACTCAGTACAGGGGTAGCGGTTGGACAGAACGTGAAGGTTAGCTATACAGGGGGTCTGCGGACCATTCAAGATCCAAGCGGAAATGCAGCCAGCACCTTTAGCTCAAAGCAGGTTACTAACACTATCGAGTCCTCCATGCCTACACCAAAAGATGGACGGATCACGGGTAGAACGGTAGCGTTGAATTTCAATGACTCCTTAAAGGCAGTTTCCTCTTACGCACATAGTCAGTTTCTAGTGACTTCAGATGGGGGATCCCTAGGGGTCAACTCCATAAGCTCCAGCGGGAACACTGTATATTTAGGGTTAAATAGCGATGCTTCTAATGGCCAGACCGTTCGTGTCTCCTATTATGCAGGCTCTTATCCTTTGCAGAATTCTTTTGGACAAAATATTGCGGATTTCACAGATTTCTACATTCGCAACAGCAACGATACAATTCCACCCGTGTTCCAAAGTGCAACCGGAGGTGGCAATAAAATCCTTCTGAATTACAATGAAGGCTTGTCAACGACAAACCTCCCGATGAACAGCCAGTTCTCTGTGCTTGTTGGCAGCACTCCTAACTATGTTACGAATGTATCAGTCAGTGGCTCACAGGTCACGCTAACGCTCCAGAGTGCTTTGACGGTGAATCAGAATGTTACTGTATCCTATGTTCCGGGGACTACCGGAATAAGCGATTTAAATGGAAACCGTGCAGCTTATATTAACCTGCAGCCTGTGTCCATCTCGGAAAATAGCGGCACTAGCATACCTGAGATTAGTTCTGCCACCATCAATGGCGACGAGCTTACGGTTACATTCAGTAAAAACATGCAGGCATCTGGTTCCCTCTATGCTAATCAGTTCGGAGTTAGAGCAGATGGAAGCAGTATGGGTGTGCAAAACTACACTTTGTCAGGGGATATTTTGAAAATAACAACATCCTCAGTAGTAAAGACCGGGCAAACTATCGATTTGTCCTATATGTCAGGTTCAGGTACGATCAAGGATCTGACCGGTAATGTACTGTCCTCATTCTCTTCTCTCTCTGTTAAGAACCTAACCGGCGTGAGCACCGGAACGGGAAATCGTCCATCCTATCTAGGGACGCTTGCAACAAGTGAGTTTGGAAAAGAATACGCGCTGCTGAAGAGTGACTCTTCACAAATCGTGGATGACCGTTCGTTATACAATCAATCTGTAAAAAGATATACCTTAAACACAGATCGCCTGACGGCCAGTTATGAATATCTGTATAAGGCAAGTAGTGATACATTAGCTTTTGAGGTGCCTGCTACAGAACAATCGGCCTATGTGACTGTTCCTTTAAAGCCTTTGCTTGATGCTGTAAATCGCAGTAAAACCACAAAATTTATGATACGTTATGGCGATCACTTATATAGCGTAGGACTAGACGATATCGATATGAACGGATTAGCGACTAGCTTGATTGCAGACAGTAAAAATATCTCGCTGGTGTTCCGCTTAGAAAAGGTTCCGGCAGGTACGTTCTCCCCATTTGAGCAAAAGCTAAAAACTATGGGGATGCAGAGCGTTACTAGTCTTATGGATGTCCGGGTGACTGCGATAGTAAGCAGCAATTATTCTAATGCTAAGGCATTATCGGTACCTGGAGAATACACTGTGCGTACAACTTCTTCATTGAACAATGCGCAGACATCTGCTGCTAGACTGGATCTTTCCTATTACGATGCAGCCTATCTGCCAACAAAAGTAAGTACGGTAGGTAGCTATACGATTATTCGTGCTCGTACGGAGGGTAATCAGGTGTTAGGAACTTTTATATCAACCCGGGCCTTCTCAGATATGAGTAAGCATTGGAGTAATTCGATCGTAGCAGAGCTTAGTGCAAAAACTATTATCGATAGCAGTTACGGGACTACATTTGGTCCAGAAAAAAAGATTACCCGTGCAGAGTTTGCAGTAATGCTTAGCCGGGGACTTGGTTTGCTAGGCGATCGAGAGACCGCACAGCGCTTCCGGGATGTGCAGCCTTCCACACAAACTGGAGACTATATTGGTGCAGCAGCTAAGGCTGGTATTATTACAGGGAACACGGATGGCTCCTTCCGGCCTAACGATAATATCACTCGTGAGCAGATGGCAATCATGATGATTCGGGCAATGGAATACACCAAACATCCTATTACGTTAAGCGGCACTTCTGCCTCAACACTGGCTCGCTTTAAGGATAAGTCCAAAATTCAGAATCAAAGTGCAGAATTCGTAGCTAAAGCTGTGCAATCGGGGATTATTTTGGGAATGACCACAAGTGAGTTCCAACCTCAGGGTAATGCCACTCGTGCACAAGCTGCTGTGATGTTGCATCGGATGCTGAAGCAAACAGATTATTTGTAGAATAAATTGATTGGTAAAGCCTGGCATTCTGCTGGGCTTTTTTTTATGTTAATAGTTTGTGCTACGAGACTCTATAAAGCTTGAAATCTCTCAATTTCGCAACTTTTTCGCTTATTTTCAGTCTATTAAAAGAGTACTAGAAAAATAGGAACCAGTTTCCAGACTTTTGATAACGGACTTGAAGAGTAAAAAAGAGATGGGAGAGTTACGTCGAAATGAATGAAGTTTTCATGGAGAAGAAGAGTAGAGAAGTTGTTCGGGGAATAAAATTATCATCTACTAAAAAATGGGTTGCCGCTTCATTAGCAGGTGTGTTGTGGATTATGCCGGTAATTGGCAGTGAAGGCTTAGCTATGTTTGGTCATAGTTCCACACCAATTGCTGCCGCAGCCACATCTAATTTTAAAGTAAGCAAGCTGGGAGAAGAAGTAATTACTTCGGGCGCCATTATGATGAAATACAAATATACGGCTACACGTTCAGGAGCGAGTGCTTCTGGCTTGGCGGATGTTATTCGCGTTGACCTCAACAATCCATATGTTTCATTAGATGTTATGACAGGTAAAGGTGGAAACCTGACAACACGTCAAAGTACTGGCGGGATGGCTAAGGAAACTGGAGCCGTGGCTGCAGTAAACGGAGATTATTTTAATACAGGCGGGGAAGGCGCTCCGATTGGTGGACAAGTATCCAGTGGAGTATTGGTATCCACCCCTTCGCAATTGGATGGAATGTATGCCTTTGCAGTGACTAAGGACCGCAAGCCTCTTATTGATGAGTTCAGCTTTGAAGGAATGATAACCGCACCTGACGGCGCACAGTTTGAGATATCCGGTATCAATAAAGGTGCTTATAGTCCTGAAGGTGGAAGCTCTACTTATAGCCATGCTAATGCAATGTACATCTATACGGATGTATGGACCGCACTCGATCGTCCCAAAAACAGCTCAACCACACCGACAGAGGTGCTCGTTGAGAACGGCGTAGTTACTCAAATATCTGAAAATGCTGCGCTTCCTACAGCGGTTCCAAAGGGAGCTTATATTTTGCGGGCCCATGGCTTAGCCGCACGGTATGTTACTGCCCATCTGACTGTAGGACAACCGGTAACAAGTGTGTACTCCCTGAAATCCAAGACTACGCAGCAATCGCTAGATCCTGCTAATCTGCAAACAATGATTGGTGGACATACGATTCTTGTAAATAACGGAAAAGCAGCAACGTTCTCTCGCTCGACTAGCAGCATTGGCGGTTATCGTGCACGTACGGCTTTAGGATACTCTCAGGATGGACGTTATGTTTATATTATAGCTACTGAAAAAAATGGCAACAGCTCCGGAATGTCATTGACCGAGCTGCAATCTTTTATGACCAATATTGGAGTCTGGAAAGGGCTTAACTTAGACGGAGGTGGCTCTACAACGATGGTAGACCGGCCTCTTGGTGAAAGCTCAGCCACACTAACCTTTAATACAGAGTATGGCACAGAGCAGCGCAGCATTGTTAACGCGCTTGGTGTTTATACTAACGCACCACAAGGTGAAGTGAAAGGAATTAAAATTAGCGGAAGCACTTCGCTATTAGTTGGACAAAAGGCTACTTATTCGTTAAAAGGTTATGACACTTACTATAACCCTATAGATGTAGCAGCAGGCAATCCTACTTGGACATCAAGCGGAGGAAGCGCAACTGTAAGTGCAGGAGAAGTAACGGCAGTGAAGCCAGGCACCGTTACCTTAACGGCTAAAAGCGGTGTAGCAAGCGCTTCTACAACCCTTACAGTCTTGGGTGGAGATGATCTATCCAGCATGAGTGTAGGCAATGCTACAGCGCCACTGACAGCTGGTACAACTGTATCTGTCCCTGTAAAGGCCTCTACGAAGAGTGGAGCAACCATAAGCGTTCCAGATTCAGCGCTGAAGTGGGAGTTTGTAGGCTTTAAGGGAGTCGTGCAAAATGGCAAGCTTACTGTAAACTCTGTGGATGCAGGGGTTACTACAGGTTACGCTATTGCTCGTTATGATGGATTTAGCACAGCGGTTGTATTATCGACAGCAGCAGCTACAACATGGGAAGATTTCGAGAAGGTAAGTTATCCAGTTAACTTTACTACCAATGTGCCAGCGGTACAGGGGACTGCAACAATAGTAGACGGATCGGCTGAAAGAGTAGGCTCCAAGGTGCTGTCACTCAGTTATGATATGACGGCTGGCAGCGGTAAAATGTACGCTTATGCTCAACTTAACGGCACAAGTGGAAAAGCCGTTCCAGCGCTTGCAACTTCGATGTCAGTTGATGTGATGGGCGATATGAGCTTAAACTGGCTGCGTGCTGAGTTTGTCGACAATAGTGGAGCTACAGCCTATGTAGATCTTGCGAAGATTATCGATTGGAACGGTTGGAAGAACATAAACATCGACTTGTCAGGATCAGGGATTAAATTCCCGGCTACGCTGAAGAGACTTTATGTAGTCAACGTAGAGGAAGGCCAAGATGAACGGGCGAAGACAGGTACCGTTGCTTTTGATAATATCACCTTCACAATGCCTTCACTTTCCAGTGATGCAGGGTTACCAAAGGGTACGGCTTCGATGAGCATCGGCTCCAAAGCAATGACCGTAAACGGAAATAAGAAGGCTATTGATGTAGCTCCAATTGTGAAAGACGGCAGTACTTATGTGCCGATCCGTTATGTGCTGGATGCTTTTGGAGGGAATGCTACCTGGGATCAGGTGAATAAGAAGATCATGGTGTTGCGCGGAGCCAAGGCACTGGATCTGACGGTAAATAAAAAGGAATACCTGTTAAATGGTAAGCGACAAAGTGCTGAAGTAGCACCTATTATTTTACAGGGTAGGACTTTAGTACCTCTGAGACTGGTTTCTGAACAGTTAGGATTAACTGTAAAATGGGAACAGAAAACGAAGACCGTAACTATCGAATCGTGATATGTTAATATATAAGGAAAACCTTAATACGATCCGATAGAAAAGGGGCAAGCATCCGTGGAATTTCAAGCCGATGCGATTGATCGCGTTATTAAAAATACCATCGACGTGATGGAGAGCAGCAAGTATCAGATTTTTGAAATATTGCAGGTTGCACGTGATGAACTTGCTGCACTCAACAAGGAACTGCAGCGGGTCATGGACGAAACGGATGAAACGTTGAAAAAGGTAGACAAGCTGGAGTTACAGTATCACCGCTCCAGAATCCGGCTGACAGAGGTCAGCCGGGACTTTGTCCGCTACTCAGAGAAGGATATCCGTATTGCTTATGAGAAGGCTACAGAGCTTCAGCTCGAACTCATGATGACGCGTGAGCGAGAGGTCTATCTTCGAAGCAGACGTGATGAATTACAAATGCGAGTGCGCAGTGTCGAAAATTCTGTAGAGCGTGCAGAGTCAATTGGTTCGCAAATGAGCGTAGTGCTCGAATATTTGTCGGGAGAACTAGGCCAAGTGACGAGAATTGTCGAATCGGCGAAGAACAGACAGATGATCGGACTCAAAATTATCCTGGCTCAAGAAGAAGAACGGAAGAGAATTGCCCGGGAAATTCATGATGGTCCCGCTCAAATGCTGGCAAATCTAGTCCTTAGGACGGAAATTGTAGAAAGAATGCTGGTAAAGCAGGAATTTGGGCTGGTGCAGGACGAAGTAGTAGATTTAAAAGGGCAGGTTCGTAACAGCCTGGAAGAAATGCGTAAGGTTATTTTTAATTTACGACCGATGGCTCTCGATGATTTGGGCTTGATTCCGACTTTGCGGAAATATGTGCATGATTTTGAAGAGAAGACGAAACTGCGGACGACTCTGGAAACCCGGGGACAGGAACACCGACTATCTTCAGCGATGGAGGCGGCGGTATATCGTCTTGTTCAGGAAGCATTGTCTAATGCAGCAAAACATGCCTACCCAAGCTTCGTATTGGTGGAGATTACATACCAAGCGCAGTTAATTAAGATTGTGATTAAAGATAACGGATTAGGCTTTAATGTACAAAAGTTAAAAAATCAGCAAGGTAATCGGGAAAGCTTCGGGCTAGTAGGTATGCGGGAACGTGTAGAACTGCTTGAAGGAAGAATGGAAATTGTATCAGCCGAGAATCAGGGGACAACAATCGTGATCCATATTCCGACGAATGTGGAGAAGGGGAAGGAGTAGTGTGATGGAGAACTTAAACTCTAGTAAAACGCCCATTAAGGTTCTTTTGGCGGATGATCATCAGCTTTTTCGTGAAGGGCTGAAACGCATTTTGAATATGGAGGAGGATATCGAGGTCATAGGGGAGTGCGGCGACGGTATTCAGGTATTAGAGTTTTGTAACGGTACTAAACCGGACATCGTATTGATGGACATCAATATGCCTGTTGAGAACGGCGTAGAAGCCACTCAAAAACTTCGGGAAATGTTCCCGGAGGTTAAGGTAATTATTTTATCCATTCATGATGATGAGAGTTATGTATTTGAGACCCTTCGTAAGGGCGCCAATGGTTATTTATTGAAGGATATGGAGGCCGAATCCCTTATTAATGCCATTCGTTCGGTCTGTGAAGGACATGCTTTTATCCATCCAAAGGTTACTGGAAAGCTTATCAATCAATTGCGGCGTATGACTTACCTTAACGAGACTGGCGTAACTACAGATACAGTGGTGAAGGAAGCTGGTGTTAAATTTATTGCTGGTGACAACAATCCTCTAACCCGTCGTGAAGCAGAAGTGCTGCGTCTAATGGCTGAAGGTAAGAGCAACAAAATGATTGGTGAATATTTATTCATTAGTGAAAAAACAGTTAAAAACCATGTTAGCAGTATTTTGCAAAAAATGGAAGTGGATGATCGGACTCAAGCCGTTATTAATTCGATTAAATATGGCTGGGTAACCTTGTAGAAGCTTTACAGTAATACGTTACATATAGGAAAGAAATTAAGTAGACACAGCTTGCTTCCCTGATGGGTGTTCTAGGCAGTCACCGACCTTTTAATGCCGGCATATAGTGTTGGTATACAGAGGAGGTGCATCTCCATGGTAGCCCAGTTGATATGGATTGCGGTTGTTTATGTATCCGCTGCAGTGATGATTCATATGTTGCATAACCGGCAGAAGGTGCGTAAAACACCGCAGTCCGGAAAATGGATTCATTATATTTTTATTACCCGCAATCATGAATCTGTTGTGGAATGGTACATTCGGGCACTGACATTTCAAGCTCTTCTAACCGGAAAACGATTGCGAGTAACGTTCATGGATGATGGTTCGAGCGATGGAACACTTGGGATTGTTTCCAAAATGGCCGCTAGCGGCTGCTCTATCGATCTTGCAACATCTATGTACTCTCTTCAGATGAGTGAAGAATTGCAGCATGAAGGAATTGTAGTAGACTTGCGGCTGTCAGGGCAGTCTGTATCGCTGCCTTTTATGGGGATGGCAGGAAGTAGGGGATGCGAATCAAAGCGCAACAGATCTTAAGTAAATATGTAAGTAACGGGTGAAGCACACTCTCCAAGAACTGGGGGAGTGTGCTTTTTGCGTTTGGGGAGACGGAGTCGTGAATTTGGGATCAAATATGGAGTTGCTAAGTACAAGCGAAAGGTAGGAGGGATTATTATACAAGTCGCTGTATATGCTGTGGAATGCAAGGGGAGCTGGAGGGTTGGAATTTCATTAGATCTTAGCGTGGATAGATGGTGGTGGTCTGTAGCTAGACCGGAGAAGAAAGCTGGGAGTTCCTTAGCGGCGAATAGTTTGGTTCTGCTTTCTTCTGCGTTGCCGCTAGGTTGGGCTGTGAAGCTCCGGGACAACTTTAAACAAAGAAGCGCAATGAGCACCTGGGGGATTAAGGAGTGGGGGCAATATATTAATAGTATGCTTGAGGCTGAGTTGAGAGAGGAGAAAGAGGCAGGGGGACTGTGGGAGGCTCAGTGGTTGAATGATGGAATATTCATATGGAAGCCTAATGAATCAAGTTTCGGAATAGATCAGGACAATAAGAAGAATGAAAGATACGATTGGTGTGAAAAAGAGGATTTTGAATCTGGATTACTAGAATCGGATTCAGAACAATTATTGCGGGCTGTGGCCGGGCGCTCTTTATTGGAGCCGGAAGTAGAAGCGCTGCTGGCAGAAGAATTGCCAGAGCTAGGGGGTTGCTGGCGCCAGGCGGCACAACTGGCGTATCTGCAGGGGCGGCTGTTGCTTACAGCCGCCGTAGGCAATGCGCCCCCGGCTACGCACGGGGCGCGGGCCCGCCAGCTCCCTGCGGGTGCTGGCGTTATGATGCGTGCGGCGGCTAAGCTGCCGCACGTATTGCGGCGCGGCGCTGTCGCTCGCCGCGCGGTTTCGCGCTGCCTGCGTTGCGGCAGCGTGCCCACCGGCCGCACGGCATGCGCCGCGTGCGGGCTTATGGGCTGCGCCTATTGCGAGGCCTGCCTCGCGCTTGGGCGCAGCCGGGCTTGTGCGCTGCTGCTGCGTAGCGCAGCACTTCCGGCCGTGCGGTGCACGGCCGCCCTTGACCCCGCCGCGGCCGCAGGCCGGTGGGGGCTGAGCCCAGCGCAGGCGGGAGCCGCTGGCGCTGCGCTGGGTTTTCTGGCGGAGGCGCGCAAGCGCTCCGCCAGTACATGCCCAGAGCGGTTTCTGCTCTGGGCGGTAACGGGAGCGGGGAAAACGGAGATGATCTTCCCGCTCCTAGAGGCCGTGCTCGCCGCCGGAGGGCGGGCGCTGGTAGCGACGCCGCGCCGCGACGTCGTACTTGAGCTCGCGCCGCGGCTCGCCCGGGCTTTTCCGGCGGAGGTCATCGCCGTACTTTATGGCGGCAGCGCAGATCGCTGGGTGAGTGGTCGCTTAACGCTCGCAACCATCCATCAGCTCCTGCGCTTCCATCAAGGTTATGATCTCGTAATCATCGACGAGCTGGATGCGTATCCTTACCACAATGATCCTATGTTGGCCTATGCCGCTGAACAAGCCTGTAAAGTGGACGGCTCTTTCATCTATTTATCAGCTACGCCACCACAAGAAATGCAGCGTTTGGTCCGGTTAGGCAAGCTTCCACATGCCAGAGTGCCTGTCCGCTTCCATGGTCATCCCTTGCCTATCCCGCAGCATTTGAGTATACCCTCGGTTCTAACCTGTCTGAAGCGTGGGAGTTTGCCAAGATCGCTTATACAAAATCTTCAAAAGTCACTGGAGCGAAAAGCACAAATTTTTCTATTTGTGTCTCGAATAGCTCATATCGAAGGATTGCTGATCCTACTTCGTCGTAGCTTTCCCGGCGTGGTTATTGAAGGCACCTCGTCCAAGGATTCATTTCGGGCAGAAAAGGTGACTGCTTTTCGCAACCGTATCATCTCTTTGTTAGTAACTACTACGATCCTGGAACGGGGAGTTACCGTGCCACGCAGTGACGTATTTATTTTGGATGCAGACAGTGGTCTTTTTGACGAAGCCTCTTTGGTACAGATGGCAGGCCGTGCTGGTCGTTCTAAAGATGATCCTGATGGCCATGTTGTATTTGCCTCCCCTCAGTGGAGCCGATCCCAGCGTGGAGCGATTGCTCAGATTCGTACTATGAATATCATCGCTCGCCGCCATGGATATTTCCGTAAAGGTGGGGCTAAATGAATACCATGCTTATAGGGGTACGAAAATCTTTGTCTCTCCTCCTCACCCCCTCGTTGTCTCAATGTCTAACCTGCGGGAAGCACAGCCCACAGTCCTCACAGCTGCCTGGTATCTGTAAGGATTGTGCGGAATCCATTCCTTGGATACGCGCTCCACGTTGCTTGATATGTGGGCGGCATGTAGGCTGTCCAGACTGCACTCGCAGCGCTGAGCCCTCACCCATTGTATGTAACCGGAGTGCGGTAGCCTACACTAATGAGATGAGAGAATGGCTCGGTCAATATAAATATCGCGGGAATGAACGATATGCCCCTCTACTTGGACTCATGCTGGATAGGGCATATTTAACCCTAAAGGAGGAAAAGCAACAGGGGGCTCTTTCATCCCAGAAGGCATCGTTTTTTCATCTTATTCAACATATAAGGTACAAAAAAAACAGCCTTTGGTCAGCTGATTTATTAGTTCCGGTACCTGTCAGTGATTCAAGGCTTCTAGAACGGGGGTTCAATCAAGCGGAAAGATTGGCCGATGTTCTATCTCGTCATAGGAAGATTCCTCAGCTACCGCTACTAATTCGTACGCATCATACGGGTAAGCAGAGCTTTAAAGGACGTGCGGAGAGACTGGCCGATATGAAGAATGCTTTTGGAGCGAATCCGGCAGTCTCCACACCATTTAAGGATTGGCTGAAAGATAACTCACCTGTAAGCCGTCCTATTCGAATTATTATTGTTGATGATATCTATACAACCGGAAGCACGATTCGTGCTTGTGCCGAAATTCTAAAACAAATGGTTTCTAACTATGATTATGCTGCAGAAATCTATAGCCTAACCTGGGCGCGTTCCTAAAGCGAAAATGCATGATTGTGAACAGCTATATCCATTCCATTAAGGATTAGTTGCGGTTGGTAGCGTTTCTTCTGTCCCATAGACGAATTCCTTGCAATCATGTAATCTAGGAGCATAAGAATATTATGCATTGCACAGAATGTACGGAGAGGAGCGGCTGCTTGTTATGAATTTAGACAATTGTCCAAGGTGCGGCCGGTTGTTTGTCAAGAATCTTATGGGGTTGTGCCAGGTCTGTATCAAAGAGCTGGAGCATGAATATGAGATCTGCGTGAATTATTTACGGGAAAACAAAGGAACCAACATTCAGGAGCTCTCCGATGCTACGGGGATTTCTATTAAAGAGATTACCCGCTTTATTCGAGAAGGCCGGATTTCTATAGCTAATGCACCCAATATGATGTACCCTTGCGAAGTGTGTGGTACACTGATTCGGGATGGCCATATGTGTGACAGCTGTCGTAGTCGGCTCAGGAAAGATCTCACGAATGCTGTCAAGGAAAATTCTGCTGAGGATACTACTAAAAAGACATCTGATGGTGCATATCGTGCCATAGATAAGCTGCGTGACCTATAAAATCTGCAAAAAAACGTTTGCAGCTATAAAGAATGTTTCAGTCTACGCCGATAAACTTAGTAAAGATTATCGGCTTTTTTATATTAGAAGGAAGGTGGAAGTTATGAAAATTAACGAGACCGGACGAATTAACGCGATTAATCCGTATCAACGCAGCGCGGAAGCGCAAAGGCAGGAACAAATGAAGAAAAGCACACGCAAGGATGAGGTTTCGATCTCTGATGAAGCGATTCAACTCTTGCAAGCACAAAACACTGGCAAGAATGATCCAGAACGCGCACTTAAGATCGACAATCTAAAGCAGCAGGTCTCCGCAGGTACCTATCAAGTTGATGCATCTAAGCTAGCAGAGAAACTCGCCCCTTACTTTAAGCAATCCTCCGAGAATTAGGTGAAAACATCCATGGCATTGACGACATTAATAGAACTATTGGAGCGGCTAGATGGAGTGCATGTTCAAATGCTGGATCTGGCCGCTGAGAAGAAACAGATAATTATGGATAACAAGGTGGATGCGTTAATCGACATCCTTAATCGTGAATCCAAGCTAATGAAGGTAATTGGGCAGCTCGAGGAAGAGCGAATATTAGCCGCATATACCGTTTTGCAAGGTGTGGGTATTCGTTCCAACCTGAACCTGAACCTAACGGAGCTGTCCAGGCTTATATTTGATCCTGAAGACAAGGCACGACTGTTGCATATTCAGCAGAAGCTTTCGGGCACTTTGCATCGCCTGAAAGAAGCCAATGACCTAAATCAGAAGCTGATAGAGCAGTCGCTTACATTTATAGATTATTCTTTGGATCTGTTGGTCGGAAGACCAAATCAGGATATTACTTATCATCGTCCGTCCGACAAAGGCAATAACGTAAATCGGTCGGGGATTTTTGATGCACGAGGTTAGAATTGTACTGATGAAGTGTTCTGCCGGAGCAGAACATAAGGAGGAGTAAGAAGCATGACATCCACATTTCACTCGATAGAGACGGCGAGACGCAGCCTTTTTACTCAGACCGCAGCTCTTAATACAACTGGACACAATATCGCTAATGCGAATACCGAAGGTTATACTCGTCAACGTGTTAATATGCAAGCCTCTTTACCTATAGAAGCGTACGGATTGTTAAAATCTACCGTTCCAGGTCAAATGGGTACAGGGGTGGAATTCTCATCTATCGATCGGATTCGAGAAATGTTTCTGGATGATCAGTACCGTGGTGAGAACGCTGCTTTCGGCAACTGGAGTCTTCAAGCAGATACGCTCTCTAAGCTGGAAGCTATCGTTAATGAGCCATCGGATACAGGCATTCGTACAGTTCTGGATAACTTCTGGAAATCGTGGTCGGATCTAAGTAAGAACCCTGAAGATCCAACGGCCCGTAAGATTGTAGTGCAAACTGCACAATCTTTGACGGATGCTATGAACTATATGAGCACGCAACTGAATAATCTGGAGCGGGATCTAACCACTAATATAGATGTTAAGGCAAAAGAAGCTCAGGGTTACCTGACCGCGATCGCAGATCTAAATAAATCGATCTATAAGATTGAGGGTATGGGGGATCATGCGAACGATCTACGTGATCAACGCGACTTGATGGCGGACAAGCTCTCCAAAATTGCTAATATTACTGTTGTAGAGACGGAAGCAGGTTATAACATTTCTTTAGGGGGACAACCTCTCGTAGAGGGTGGGGAAGTAACTGCAACCGTAGATGGCGCGTTTCTTAATAATGCTTATGCCTCCGGAACCTTGAAGGGCGGCGAGGCTTACGGAATGATTTTTTCCAATAATACCTATGTTGCCGATTACAAGAAACAGCTCAATGACTTGGCGAGCACTATTGCTACAGGTGACGTTGAAATTACAGTGCCAGCTGGCTCCAATCTTCCTGAGGGCACAGTGTTGACTAGTGATGCCAAGATTACACAAGCTGACGGTACCGTAGTTACTTTGACCGCTGGTCAGGCCATGCCTAAGGGCGCAACAATGTATGAGGACGCCAAGACCATTGTCAAAGGGTTAAACGGACTTCACAAGTTAGGTTACGCGATGGATGGAAGCGTCGGACGCGATTTCTTTGTAACATCAGGTGAGGCTGGAACGATCAAACTGAATCCGGAAATTGCAGCTGACGTAAACCTATTTGCAACTTCGTTACGTACAACTGTTGATGCGAATGGAAATACGCAAGTCGTTAAAGGAAATAACACCTTGGCGCTTCTATTGACGAACTTGAAGGATAGTAAATTTACTAAGCCAGACGGTAGTGTGAGCAACACTGTTGGTGGGCTTTTCAGCTCTATGGTTGGTCAGCTGGGTATTCAATCCCAAGAGGCTGCACGTCAGACGGATAACTCAGATTATCTCGTAGAGCAAGTTAACTCCCGTCGTCAATCAGTAAGCGGTGTATCCCTAGATGAAGAAATGTCGAATATGCTAGTATTCCAGCATGCTTATAGTGCCGCAGCGCGTTTTATGACTACTTTTGATGAACTGCTCGACAAATTGATCAATTCCACCGGCACAGTCGGCAGATAAAAGGAGATATAGCGTATGTTGAGAGTAACCTCTAACATGATGAATTCACAGCTTCTGCTTAACTTAAACCGTAATGCACGTACGATGAACGATACACAGTTACAGCTTTCTAGCGGACGCAAGATCAATAAGCCTTCCGATGATCCGGTAGGAATCACGTATTCCCTGCGCTATCGTGCGGAGCTTTCCTCTAATGAACAATATACTAAGAATGTAGATAGCGCTCTTTCGTGGCTAGATTATAATGATACAGTTCTAGGTCAAGCTGGAGATGTTGTTCAAAAAATCCGTGAATTGACAGTACAAGCAGGGACAGGAACTAATCCGCAGTCCGCACTTGATAGTATCAATTCAGAAGTGTTGCAATTGAAAGAACAGCTTGTGGATATTGCTAACAGCACACTAAATGGTAAATATATCTTTAATGGTGAACAATACAATACCAAACCTTATGATTTTGCTAAAGGTGCAGATGGTACCTATGATGTAACTAAGCCGATTACTACAGATACTGGGCAGATTCAGTTTATTGTAGGTGAGGGTGTACGTATGCCTATTAGTACTAGTGGCAATGACGTGTTTGGCAGAACAGGTGAAGCGGATAATTTATTTACCATTATTAATAATATTTCCGGTGCCTTACAATCGGGTGATATTACTGCAGTTTCTAATCAACTTGCAAATATTGATACGCGTATGGATAACCTATTAACGGTCCGTTCAGAAATAGGAGCTAAGACCAATCGGGTAGAACTAATGCAGGAGCGTTTGAGCGATTTAAATATCAATCTTACCGATTTGCAGGCCAAGACGGAAGATGCTGATTACGAAGGTTTGATTATGCAGTCGAAGATTCAAGAAAATATATATAACGCCTCATTATCTGTAGGTGCAAAGATTATATCTACAACTCTCGTGGACTTTATCAGATAACGGAGGTGGTTTTCATTGCTTCAGCCGATATTGCAAATCCGTCAGACGCCTGCTGTGATTGGGATTGATGCTGATCCGGGCACCTATTCGATTTCTCAGCCTAAAGCTGAAGTCAATGTAACAACGACACCGGGACAACTAACGGTTAAATCCACTCGGCCTGAGCTTACCATAGATCAATCTCGTGCATGGGCAGCCTATAATGGTGGCAATATGTTTGATATGAACAAACGTATCTATTCTGGCATCCAGCAGCTTTATCTTCAGGGTATCGCCAAAAAGGTTGAGCAGGGGAATCGGATGGCAGAGTTTTTTAAACCAGGTAATACGATTGCAGAAGTGTATGGCACAGATACGGAACCTAATTCATTTCCTGAGACTCGTGGGCCAGCATCATATGATAATGTCGATATTCACTTTGAGACTAGAGCTCCTCAAATTAATTTTCGGGCCGCCCATGTTGACGTACAGGTGGAAAAACGTAATCCTGAGATTGAATATACCCGAGGTAAGTTAAATATATATATGCAGCAATATGCAACCATAAAGTTTTTTTTACCTGAAGTTAACGTTCAATTGTAGGTCTTTAAAGCTATAGATGTGCTGGGAAGCGCCTCTATAGCTTTTGTGCTATAAATAGTTTGGTAGTAGTATTTTTATAATGCTAGTTATTTTGAGGAGTGAACAACTTTGATTATAGAAACATTATCTTGGGGCGAGATCGATGTAGATGAGGAACAGTTATATCATTTCCCTAAAGGATTACCCGGTTTTGATGAAGAAACAGACTTCGCTTTAATTGCTGTGGAAGAGACACCTTTTTGGTACTTACAGTCTATGAAGGAAAAGGGACTGTCCTTTTTGCTAAGTGACCCATTTGTATTTTATCCATCTTATGAGTTTGATCTTCCAGATGATGAAGCGGACGAGCTAGGGATCGACAAACAGATTGTCGTTCGTTGTATTATTACTCTGAAGGAACAAGCTGATCAGTCTACGATTAATCTCCTTGCACCCATTGTATTGAATCCAGTGAAGCATTCCGGGAAACAGATCGTTCTGCATACAGCTCCTTATCATACGAAGCATAGCCTTCTGCAGGAACAGTCGGTTATCGATGGAAAGGATGGTGTGTGATATGCTTGTACTTACTCGCAAAAAAGGCGAATCCATCGTTATTCAGGACCAGATAGAGTTGACGATCCTAAGTGTGGAAGGTGATACAGTAAAGGTAGGCATCTCGGCGCCTAAGCATGTCGATATTCTGCGTAAAGAAGTATACCTTTCTATTCAAGAGGCTAATCGTGAGTCTGTTGCTCCTTTACAGACTGATTTGAATGCCTTGATCCATCGATTTCTTGGAGAAAAAAAGAACGATTAACAGACATGTTTTTAATCGTAGAAACTGAAACCTAGAGCTGCTCAAATGCAGACTTAGGTTTTTTTATTTGGTTTGATTATGTTTTTTGAGAAAAATTTTAAAAAAACATCGAAATACTCTAAACTGTTGGGCGTACGCCGTCGATATATGTAGTAGACGCTGAACCTGCAGGGCGGCCGACCTTAAAGGTTTAGCGTTTACCACATGGATGTGGAACTAACTTAATTTCAGGGAGGAAATATCAAATGATTATCAACCACAATATCGCTGCAATGAACACACACCGTCAGTTGGGTGTAAACACTGCTGCAACTAGCAAAAACATTGAAAAATTGTCTTCAGGTCTTCGTATTAACCGTGCAGGTGATGATGCAGCTGGTCTAGCAATCTCCGAAAAAATGCGTGGACAAATTCGTGGCTTGGATCAAGCTACTCGTAACGCTCAAGATGGTATCTCGTTGATTCAAACAGCTGAGGGTGCATTGAATGAAACTCACTCCATCCTGCAACGTATGCGTGAGTTAGCAGTACAATCTTCGAATGATACGAATACTGATGCCGATCGTACAGAGCTTCAAAAAGAAGTTACAGCTCTTACAGCTGAAATTGATCGCATTTCTACTACTACAGAATTCAATACTCAAAACTTGCTTGACGGTAAGTTTACAGGTAAACAAATTCATATCGGTGCGAACGCTGGACAAACCTTGTCAGTAAAAATCTCAACTATGGGATCTAAAGCTCTCGGAATTAGTGGTTTGAGCTTGTCTAAACAAACTTCAGCGAATAAAGCAATTACTGCAATTGCTAAGGCAATTTCACGTGTATCAGCACAACGCTCATCTTTGGGTGCGATTCAAAACCGCTTGGAACACACAATTAACAACTTGGGTACATCTTCTGAAAACTTATCGGCTGCTGAATCCCGTATTCGTGACGTTGATATGGCTAAAGAAATGATGAACCAAACTAAGAACTCTATCTTAGCTCAAGCAGCACAAGCAATGTTGGCTCAAGCCAACCAACAACCTCAAGGGGTTCTTCAACTTCTTAGATAATAGTTTGAGTTAAGATTATAATGAGGTAGATGGCGTAACCGCTATCTACCTTGTTTGCTAATGAGGAGAATGAAAAATGATCTATTATATTAAT
This sequence comes from Paenibacillus sp. FSL H7-0943, assembly GCF_037963265.1. NCBI lineage: Bacteria > Bacillati > Bacillota > Bacilli > Caryophanales > Paenibacillaceae > Paenibacillus > Paenibacillus sp. FSL H7-0943. The sequence continues at coordinate 6,419,425 of NZ_CP150148.1, read as the reverse complement.
GGAGAAAAGTTCAACCAGAAGGAAAACCTCCAAGAAACTTATCAAGATTTGGTTTTATATCTAAATCAAATTTCATCAATCATTGTGAATAATGCGGGAGAACCTCTCGATGAATTGGATATAAAGGATCTTTTAAAGGGAAATAACAATCTAATTTTTGAAACAAAGTTGATTATAGATCATGAACAAGAAGTACTTTTAAACGTCTACCAGTTTTCAAAAGAACTTTTATTAACAATTGAGAACTTGAATTTGAAAAGCAATGAAGATATATTGTCAGCGTTTTCTGAGTTGTCTTCCACATTATTAGAGTTATCGAATGTGGATAGTTATTTTAATCTCAATAAGATTAATAAGGCGAGTATAGAATTAACTGTGAGACAAGCAGAAGAAAAAATAGTGGAAAATGATTACTCATCTGTTGTTGAGATTATCGAACTAATCTACTCAGAATGGATTGAGGATTTTATAGAGGAATTAGAAACCAGAAAGGGAATCATTCATTGAGCATGTATGAAATAATAAATGGAACAGCCGATGATGGAAGTCAGATATATATTTATAAATCAGATTGTGTAAATATTCCATTAAATTCTAAAATCTCTCCTAAGAGAGAAATAGCTAAACTTTTAAAAAAAGAAATATCAGAGAAAAATAAAATTACATTTGTAATAGGCATTGGAAATGGTGAGATTGTTGAAACGCTTCATTCAGTCTATCAAGATATTCCGAAGGTAATTATAATTGAGCCCTTTCAAGAAGTTAAATTGAACAATGTCACATTAAATGAAATAAAAAAAAGTAAAAATATTGAATTTTATTATTTGAAAGATTTACTGCCAATAATGATAACTTCTATTTTAGAACAATTTAGAGGACTTTCTTCGCAAATAATTATTCATCCTAAGTATGACCAAACTGATTCGGTACTTATAAATGATACTCTAAAACTAATAGAAAAAAGCTTGAGCTTGTATGTAATCAATAATAATACAGTGAATTTTTTTAAAAAAAATTGGATCATAGAGCCTATACTAAACTTAGTATACACCTATGAAATGGATCCTATAGATAAGTTGTTGGGCGAGTTTCGAGGAAAAGGAGCTATATTAGTCGCTTCTGGCCCTTCTTTAACGGATAATATAGATTTTATCAAAAAAGCAAAAGATCATATGTATGTTTTTTGTGTAGGATCTGCTTTAAGGGCGTTGATGAAATATGATATTCATCCTGATTTTGTTGTTTCTATTGACGCTAGTTTAACAAATTATGAAGCTCACTTCAAAGGACTAGAGTATAAAGGTATTGCAATATTTGATACTATGACACATCATTTGATTGTGGAAAACCATCAGGGTCCTGCTCTGAAAATGTTAAGTGAGATGGATGGTATTACGGGAAGTTTATTTCCTGAAATGACTCGATTTATATCTGTTGCTTCGGTCGCTATCTCTACCTTAAACCTAACACATCAACTTGGATTTGAAGAAGTCTATTTAATTGGACAGGATTTATCCTTTATTGATAAGAAATACTATGCCGAAGGTATAACAATACATGAAGGAGTTAGGATAGAAGAGGAATTATGGGTAGATAGTAATGATGGGCGAAAGGTTTTAACTTCTGAAACACTATACGCACAGATAGATTCATTCAATCAATTAACGAATCTTATAAAGGATCATATCAAAATTTATAATGTTTCGGCAAAAGGTGCAAAGATTAACCACGTTCCATATATCCCTTCTGAAAAAATTAATTACCAGAGGTTTGAAAAAAATGTTTCTTTTAATGTTAATGAAAACATAACGAAAGTCATTGGGAAAGAAAAAGCAATTGATGTAATAAAAAATCTATATCAAATTCTTGATGTGGTAAAAGTAGAAGAAAGAAAAATGAAAAAAATACGTGAAAATATAGTTAATATTTCCGATATAAGAACGTTGTTGAAAAGCGTGAAGAAGTTAAGAAAAGAGCCCCTCGTTGAAGGTTCTTTATTAAATCAGCTGATAGACGATGTTCAAAGAATAAGTAATCATTTTGAATACAATTATAATGAGACACAGACTACAAATGATCAAAGAAAAGAAATGAGAGATAGTATTCACGTGTTATTTATAAAACTAAAGAAATATTTAGAACTATTATTAAACGATGATGAGATTCAAAAGTTTTATTCTAAAGGGTGAATGTAAATGAAGAATAAGGTATTAATAACAGGAGCGGACGGATTCATCGGCTCACATTTAGTAGAAGAACTTATACGCCAGGGATATGATGTACGAGCTTTCGTCTATTATAACTCATTCAACTCGTGGGGATGGCTTGACTCGTTATCAGGTGAGGTTAAGAGAGAGTTAGATGTATTTTCAGGTGATATTCGTGATCCACATGGAGTAAAAGAAGCTATGAAGGGGTGCAATATGGTTTTGCATCTGGCCTCGTTAATTGCAATTCCTTATTCCTACCATTCTCCAGATACGTATGTAGATACAAATATAAAAGGAACATTAAATATACTTCAAGCAGCACGAGAGCTTGGCGTTTCTAAAGTAATTCATACGTCAACTAGTGAAGTATATGGAACTGCTCAATATGTACCTATTAATGAAGAACATCCTTTACAGGGACAATCACCGTATTCTGCATCGAAAATTGGTGCAGATCAAATGGCATTATCTTTTTATCGTTCGTTTGAAACGCCAGTAGCAATTATCAGACCGTTTAATACGTATGGGCCACGTCAATCTGCACGTGCTGTTATTCCGACGATTATCACACAGATTGCATCGGGTAAGGAGAAGATCAAACTGGGTGCTTTAAGTCCGACGAGAGATTTTAATTATGTTAAAGATACTGTCAGTGGGTTTATTTCAATTATGAATAGTGAAAAAGCACTTGGTGAAGTGATTAATATAGGTAGTAATTATGAAATTTCAATAGGAGACACAGTTAAGACTATTGCTGATGTAATGGACAAAAAACTTGAAATTGAAACAGATGAAGTTCGCTTTCGTCCTGAAAAAAGTGAGGTGGAACGATTGTGGGCAGATAATCAAAAAGCGAAAGAATTGCTCGGCTGGGAACCATCATACGGTGGAATAGAAGGATTTAAACGTGGATTAAAAGAGACAGTTGATTGGTTTACAGATCCCGCGAATTTATCAAAATATAAGGCAGATGCATATAACATATGAACAAGCAGTGGCAGGAAATAATTCAGGGCATAAAAGAAATTTATGGTAATAAAGACTTTATTCCCTTACATGAGCCTACCTTCAGTGACAAAGAAGTTGAGTATGCAACGGACTGTATTCGAACGGGGTGGGTCTCATCTGTTGGTAAATATGTCGATGAGTTTGAGAAGAGGCTTGTAGAATATACAGGTGTGAAGCGAGCTATTGCTGTTGTTAATGGTACTGCTGCTTTGCATATTGCGTTAAAAATTGCTGGTGTGCAGGCGAATGATGAGGTTTTTATGCCGGCGCTTACATTTATAGCAACAGCAAACGCGGTTTCTTACTTACAGGCAGTTCCTCATTTTATTGATGTTTCTGAAGAAACATTAGGCATTGATCCCAAAAAACTTGAAGAATATATTCGAGAGATTGGTGAGATACACAATAATCAGCTCATTAATAAAATGACGGGCCGTGTAATACGGGCTATAGTTCCCATGCATACATTTGGTCATCCTGTAGATATTGATCCGTTAATTGATGTTTGTAAACGGTATAATCTTGTTCTTGTCGAAGATGCAGCGGAATCACTGGGTTCTTATTATAAGGGAAAGCACACTGGGGGATTTGGCCTTGTAGGCGCGCTCAGTTTTAATGGTAACAAAATCATGACCACTGGTGGCGGTGGGGCGATATTAACGAATGACGAACAACTTGCAGATTATGCAAAACATATTACTACAACTGCCAAAATACCGCATCGTTGGGAATACCGTCATGATGAGATAGGGTATAATTACCGAATGCCCAATATTAATGCGGCTCTAGGATGTGCCCAAATTGAAAAGATGGATGTATTTCTTGCAAAAAAAAGAGTGTTAACTCAAAGTTATAAAAAGTTGTTTGAGCAAATAGATGGAGTAGAATTATTTGTAGAACCTGCATTTGGTACGAGTAATTACTGGCTTCAAACCATTATCCTTGATTCGGAGCAACACAGTCGTGATGACGTGCTAGATTTATTGAATAAGGATGGAGCAATGGCAAGGCCAATTTGGACGCCAATGAATGAGTTAACTCCTTATATGCATTGTCCAAAAGGTGATTTGACAGTGACAAATGAGCTGAATAAAAGAGTTATTAACATTCCATCGACTCCTCTTTGAAAGGGGTAATCAATCATGAATAAACGTAAAATTTGTGTTGTCACTGGAACACGATCTGAATATGGGTTGTTGTATTGGTTGATGAAAGAAATCCATTCTAATGCTGAATTGGAACTACAATTAGTTGTTACTGGGATGCATTTATCTCCTGAATTTGGCCTAACTTATAAGCAAATTGAGGAAGATGGATTTACAATTGATAAAAAAGTAGAGATACTCTTGTCATCAGATACCTCTGTAGGTGTAGTTAAATCAATTGGAATTGCAACAATAGGATTTGCGGATGTACTTGATCAATTAAAGCCTGATTTAATTGTTATCTTAGGAGATCGATTTGAAATGTTGGCTGTGTCACAGGCTGCACTAATCATCGGTATCCCGATTGCACATTTACATGGTGGAGAGTTAACCTTTGGCGCATTTGATGACTCTATTCGTCACTCTATTACGAAGTTGGCCACGTGGCATTTCACTAGTACCGAAGAACATAAACAACGAGTAATTCAACTTGGTGAATCACCAGATCGAGTGTGGAATGTTGGTGCGTTAGGAATTGAAAATATTTTGAAAGTGCCACTTTTATCAAAAGATGAGCTATACAATCAGTTAAGTCTTGATAAAAACAAGTCACTTTTGCTTATTACATATCATCCTGAAACACATGGAGATAGGGATGGAATTCATCCGTTATTAAGGGCTTTAAGTGAATATACAAATGTGAACTTGCTCTTTACAAAAGCGAATGCCGATAATGGTGGACGTTATATTAACGAAGAGATCGAAAAGTATACTAAACAAAATGAGACTGCCTTCTTGTTTGATTCGCTAGGGCAATTGCGGTACTTGAGTGCAGTTAAACATGCTGAATCTGTTATTGGTAATTCATCCAGTGGGCTTATTGAAGTCCCCTATCTACAAACGCCTACTGTAAATTGTGGTAATAGACAGGCGGGGAGACATAGACCGTCATCGGTTTTTGATGTTGAGTTAGACGAAGAATCTATTAAAAATGGCATTGAACAAGCTCTGCAATATGCTGGGCCGTATGAACAGCTCTTTGGTGATGGAAATGCTTCTCGCAAAATAGTGGAAATTCTTAAAGATATACCTTCCTATTTGATTCAGAAGGAGTTTTATGACTTATGAACAATCAAGTATATATAATCGCCGAAGCTGGTGTAAATCATAATGGTTCTCTTGATCTTGCTTTTAGACTAGTTGACGCAGCAGTGCTAGCTGGAGTAGATGCGGTAAAATTTCAAACCTATAAGACAGAAAATCTTGTCACCAAAAATGCAAAACAGGCAGAGTATCAAGTGGAGAACATTGGAGAAGAGACCTCACAATTTGCAATGTTAAAGAATCTAGAACTTTCGTATGAAGAGTTTTTCCAAATTAAGGCTTATTGCGATGAGAAAAAAATTGAATTTTTATCTACACCCTTTGATCGTGAAAGTATCGATTTTTTAGTAGATGAACTCGCGATTCGTACTGTGAAAATTTCGTCTGGTGAATTAACAAACACACCGTTCGTTCATTATATTGCTACAAAACGTAAACCAATAATTTTATCAACAGGTATGGCAACTATTGAGGATATACATGAATCTTTGTCCTTTATTGCCTACGGTCTGGCGTATCCAACAGATGAAGTGAAAATAGAAGCTGTGCAAAAGTTTTACCCCTCCTCTGAGGCAAAGAAGTGGTTGAAGGATTATGTAACGGTATTGCACTGTACAACTGAATATCCAACTCCATACGGAGATATTAATTTGCAGGCGATTGATCATTTAACAAGAGAGACTCAATTAGATGTGGGGTTATCTGATCATTCAGAGGGGATATACGTGCCTGTAGCTGCGGTTGCCCGTGGTGCTCAGGTTATTGAAAAACATTTTACAACAAGTAGGCTGTTGCCCGGTCCAGACCACCTCGCATCCTTAGAGCCAGATGAATTACAAGAGATGGTGAAGGCAATCCGCATTATTGAACTCTCATTAGGAGATGGAAATAAAAAGCCAACTATCAAAGAGCAGACAAATCAAATCGCTGCTCGTAAAAGCTTAGTAGCTGCGAAGTCAATTATGATTGGAGATACTATTACTAAAGAAAATTTAACTGTCAAAAGACCGGGAAGTGGTATGGCTCCTTCGCAATATTGGTCACTAATCGGTAAAAAGGCATCGAAAAGCTATAGTGAAGATGAGCTAATTGATGAGTAAGCCTGTCATCCTTATTGGAAACGGTGGCCACGCAGCGGTTATAACTGATATTCTGTTACAGCAAAAACGTTCAATTATGGGTTTCACAGCACCGGAAAAACAAGAGAATCGTTTTGGACTTTCATATCTTGGCACAGATAAAGTCATTGACTCATACAATATTTCTGATATTGAACTTGTACTTTGTTTAGGTTCTATTGGAGTACCTTATATTAGAGCGGATATATTTCAGCAATTTAAAACAAAGGGTTATACATTTTCCTCAGTCATTCATCGAAATGCAATTATTTCTCCTTACTCAAAATTAGGTGAGGGTGTGCAAATTATGGCGAGTGCTGTTATTGAATCTTTTGCAAGTGTTGCCGATAATACTATTATAAACACATCTTCAAGTATCAACCACGACTGCTCAGTTGGAAGTAGTTCTCACATTGCGCCGGGAGTTACACTTTCTGGAAACGTGATAGTCGGTGATTTAACACATATTGGAGCAGGATCGACAATTATTCAAAACGTTCAGATTGGAAGTCAAGTAATAATTGGAGCAGGATCGCTAGTTTTGCAGACGATAAGGGATAGAAGCAAGGCATACGGAACTCCCGCTAAGGAAGTGTAGAATAATGACAAAGTGGAGAAAAATTTTGATAAGCCCTCAAGTAACGATTTTGCAAACTATGAAATTAATTGATGATTCTGCATTACAATTCGCAATAGTCGTAGATGAAAACAGGTGTATACTTGGGACCGTTACAGATGGCGACATTCGCCGAGGACTCTTAAAGGGTTTATCTTTAGATACTTCAATTCAAAAAGTCATGAATGAAACTCCTATATACGAAAACGCTGGAAAGAAGCAGTTTTATTATAAAGAAGTAATGAAAAAGCTGAAATTAAAGCAACTGCCGATTGTAAATCAAGAAAAGCAGATTCTTGATGTTATTTTTGTGGATAATATAGTAGAAACGTCGCAAAAAGAAAATACCGTTATATTAATGGCTGGCGGTCTTGGGACGAGACTTCGTCCTTTGACGGATCATGTGCCGAAACCTATGTTGAAAGTTGGAGACAAACCTATTTTAGAAACAATTATTGAAAGTTTTAAAGGTTTTGGATTTACTAATTTCATTTTGTCGGTAAATTATAAGAAGGAAATAATTAAAGATTATTTTCAAGATGGATCTCATCTCGATGTAAATATATCATATATAGAAGAAACAAAGAGGCTCGGTACAGCAGGTGCATTGTCACTTATAGTGGAGAAGCCCGACCATCCTTTTTTTGTGATGAATGGAGATCTTTTGACTAAAGTTAACTATGAGCAACTACTCAATTTTCATAGCGAAACCAATTCTGTTGCGACAATGTGTGTAAGGGAGTATGAGTATCAGATACCATATGGTGTTTTAGAGATGGAGAATCACCGCTTGTTATCGATTGAAGAAAAACCGATTCATAAAAGTTTTGTTAATGCAGGTATTTATGTGTTAAGTCCTGAGGTTTTAAGTGAGATTCCTCAAAATGAATTTTATGATATGCCAGATCTTTTTAAGAAATTGATGAATGAACAAATAGACGCGTCAGCTTTTCCCTTGAGAGAGTATTGGCTTGATATAGGACGATTGGATGATTATGAAAAGGCTAACTATGAATTTTATGGAGGCTTAGTATGATAAAAAATAAAAAAATACTAGCCATTATCCCCGCACGCGGTGGCTCAAAAGGGCTTCCAAGAAAAAATATTCGTGAATTAGCAGGGAAACCTTTGATTGCATGGACGATAGAGGCTGGGCGAAAATCTAAATATATAGATAGGTTAATTGTATCAACAGAAGACTCCGAAATAATCGAAGTAGCAAAGGAATATGGAGCTGAGATCCCTTTTGTTCGCCCGAAGCATCTTGCAGAGGATGAATCCTTAGGATTGGATCCGGTGTTTCATGCATTGGGAGAGTTGCCTGGCTATGATATTGTAGTTCTACTACAACCGACATCACCATTGCGCTTAACTGAGGATATTGATGCTTGTATTGAACAACTAATAGTTTCAGGGGGACCTGCATGCGTCAGTATGACAGAGACAGAAATATTACCCTATTGGATGTATACTTTGCAAGATAGTGGATTAATGAAACCTATTATTACAAAAAAAGAAATCGGGATTAGGCGGCAAGATTTACCACCTGTTTATATTTTGAATGGTGCAGTTTATGTTGCAGAGATAGAATGGTTGTTTAGAGCAAAGTCATTTATAACAGAAGAAACTTCAGCATTTATTATGCCTAATAGCAGATCTTATGATATTGATACCGAAGAAGACTTCTTGTTGTGTGAGTGGAAGATGAACAAGGATTAGGTATATTGTTTTTTTTGAGAGCATTATGTTTAAGAATAATATATATCTAATCACCTTTTAAGGCTTCTCTACGGAGAGGCTTGTTTTGTTTTGCTTGTTTAGTTTGAAAAATAAGCTCGCGTAAAAAACTAATAAACTTAACAATGAAACTAATATTCAGACTAGGGTCTCGGAGGCTATAAGCATTTGAAGCATAATCGAGAGAAACTTATATTTCTATATTCTCAAGGATAAGTCCTAAAGTATCCCAGAAATCAACCGATATATAGAGTATAATATGAGCGCTGTTGGAGGTCGGGGTATATGAATGTACAGTTTTCTTTATCTGCCAGTTCTATGTCTTTCGGACAAAGCAGAAATGAGGTAACATCTGGAGCTTTACCGGAGAAGGTTCAAAGTAATACGGTTACTATTCGCGATGCTAAAGATATCAGTCTGAAAGAAAAGCAAGGGGAGAATATAACCGTTGCTGAGGAACAGCTTATTCGTACGATTGAGCGAGCAGTGAAATCTCTACAGGGTCCCCAAACCGCACTAGCAATCAGCATCCACGAGAAAACGCATGATATTATTGTAAAAGTGCTTAATAAGGAAACCGGAGAACTTATTCGTGAAGTACCACCAGAGAAGACTCTGGATTTAGTAGCTAAAATGATGGAAATTGCAGGTATTCTTGTAGACGAAAAAATATAATGTAGGGGGTACTAATTTGGTTACAAGAATTAATGGGTTTTCAGGGATGGACATAGATAGTATGGTCAAGAGTATGATGGCCGTCAAGCGTGTCCCACTGGACAAACTATACCAACAAAAAGAAATTTTGAATTGGACCAGAGATAGCTACCGTGAAATCAGTAGTAAACTATATGACTTTCGAATTAATAAGTTATCGGATAAATATAATTTATCATCTGCATTAAACTCAAATAAAGCTGTTGTTACTGGTAATACCAGTGCAGTCAAAGCCGAGTCGACATCCACCGCTAACGGAATAGATATGGATGTCACAGTAAAGCAGTTAGCAACCAGTACTACGTTAGAGACAAATGGAGTTGGGCTAAATAAAACTGGGAAAACAACACTGGCAGAACTTGTAACAGGTAAAGCTTTTAACGATCTTACTGATGCAGAAAAGGAAAAAGATTATACTCTAAATATTAACGGCGTTAGCTTCAGTAGCGTGAATGATGCAACGAAATCTTTATTTACTGGAGCTACGTCTATTTCTACTTTAGTATCAACAATTAATGCTGACAGTAAAGCCGGTGTTATCGCAAGTTTTGATGAGATCACAGGGAAATTGATTATTCGATCTAAGACAAGTGGTGCTCCGAGTAATGATCCGACAAGTATGGATGGGAAAATAGTATTAGGAGCAGATAACACCATACTTAGTAATGTTTTTAATGGTATAAAGCAATATACCAATCAAGATGGAAGTTTGTCGGACACAAAACCTGGATTAGACGCTGTTATCAGCATAAATGGTTCTAGCGACATAAAACAAAAGAGTAATACGTTCACTATAAATGGAGTACAACTTACATTGCTTGCTGAAACTGGTGGGAACGGAACAACCAAGATCAGTAATCAATCTGATCCAGATAATGCTATCAAAAATATAAAAAGTTTTATTGAAGATTATAACAGTCTACTTGAATTGTTTAACAAGAAAGTGAATGAAGCTAAATATAGTGATTTCACTCCTCTTACTGATGAGCAAAAGAAGGAAATGAAAGAAAGTGAAATTCTAACTTGGACTCAGAAGGCTCAGAGCGGGCTTCTTAAAAATGATGACATCTTAAGATCAACCATATCGTCCATGCGTATGGTTATCTCTGAAAAAATGGGTAAACTAAGTGAGTTGGGCATTACAACGGGGAATTATTCTGAGGGCGGAAAATTAATAATTAATGAAGCGAAACTCAAATTAGCGATTAGTAATAATCCTCAAAGTGTAATAGATTTATTCCAAGGTTCTGCTAGTGAACCAAATGAGGGGCTTTTTGATAAATTGGGAGATACATTGGCTAAACCATTGGAAAGTATCTCTATACGTGCAGGTACTAACAAGTATACTGCTGACGTCACTAGTACATTTAAAGAAGAGAGTGTTATGGGTAAAAAGCTCAAAGATTACAATACTCGAATAAACAACATGCTTACAATATTAACAAATGCTGAGACTCGTTATTATAAACAGTTTTCAGCGATGGAGACAGCTATGAATAAGCTAACGACACAATCTTCCAGTCTGTTATCCAGTTAATATAATTATTATAAAGAGGGTGAGTTTTTTGATTAGATCTCCTTATGAGACATACCGCAAGTCTTCAGTCCAAACCTCAACCCCTGCGCAGTTGGTGATCATGCTGTACGACGGAGCGATCCGTTTTGTGAGAACAGCAATTGATGGACTTACAAAAAAAGACTTTGAGAAAACAAATCTTAATTTTGGGAAGGCCCAGACAATTATGAGTGAACTAATGTCTACATTAGATCATTCTTATGAAGTTTCTAAGAATTTGTTCTCACTTTATGAATATACTAATCATCTTTTAATTGAAGCCAATATTCGCAAAAGCCCAGAAAAGGCAGAAGAGGCTATTGGCTACTTAACCGAGCTTCGGGAAACTTGGCTACAGGCATCCAAAATCGCTGCAGGTCAGGGACAGGCTGAAAGTGCTCATGGATGAATTAATCCGGAGTTTGGATCAACTCACCCGGGAGATCGAAGAAAGTCTTCAAGAGACCACCTATGAGGAGTTGGAGGCTTTTGTGGACGAGCGCCAGAAACTTGTCGATTCAATTGCAGAAGAAGCCAAAATTTGTCGAGCAACGCCTGCACAAAAGCAAGAAATTAATCTAATTTTGGAACATGATAATATGATCTTAGATAGAATGAATGCTCTTCGCTTCGAAGCTCAAGACTGGCTGCAGAAGCGGAATCAGGCCAAAACACAACGCAACGCCTATGAGGCCGCCTACACCCCAGACAGTTTTCTTATGGATCGCAAAAAATAGTTTTATCAGTGTTTCACTATAGGAGTAGACGGGTATTAAATACCGTCTGCTCCTTTTTTTGATCATTGTACCGAATCTATTTCTTGTTTATGGAAAATTTAATAGTTTATTTTACGTGGTAAATTATTGAATGTAAACATTTTCTTTTCCAATTGACAATAAAGAAGTTACGGTGGTATAGTCGAATTGTGAGCAAGACTCACGTTCATCTGATGACGAAGGGAATGTTTAATCAATGGAAGGTAAAGTAAAATGGTTTAACGCAGAAAAAGGTTATGGTTTTATCGAGACTGCAGACGGTGGCGACGTATTCGTACACTTTTCCGCGATTCAAACTGATGGTTTCAAGACATTGGATGAAGGTCAATCCGTAGAATTCGATATCGTTGAAGGTGCACGTGGACCACAAGCAGCTAACGTAATCAAATTATAATCATCCGGCGAAGCCGAACTACATATAAGTAGATGGTTAGCAATTTAGACAGCGCTAGCAGGGATCTTGGAATCTTCCAAGATCCTTTTTTTGTGCGTTCATATGTGTCTAGTATAGCCAATCCTAGTAGAGAAAATAGCCTATTTTGTAAATTCATTTTATGGAAAATGTTAGAACTCTGCAAAAGGTGGGTAATAGATATACGTTGAGCTGTTTATCTTACCTCGACACACACTATGTTAGCCTAGGTTACTACATTCACGAAGAAATTCAATATAGCCTAAGCTATCAAAACAATTAGGAGGGTGATTAGCAGGATGAAGAAGATGTGGCGCGGTCTTATGACCGGAATATTAGGTACTAGTATGTTATTGGGGTCTCTCGGCAGCGTATCTGCTGCAACTGTACCTAAGGATATTCAAGGCCACTGGGCACAAGGTCAGCTGCAGGAATGGCTAGATAGAGGTTACCTTGGAGGCTACCCAGATGGAACGGTGAAACCAAACAAAGCAATTACGCGTGGTGAGTATGTGACTATGGTAAATCGCCTGTTAGGTTTTACAACTAAAGCAACAGTAACTTTCAAAGACATGAAGAGCACAAACTGGAATTACAGTGAAGTGGCTAAAGCTGTGGAAGCTGGATATATCGGAGGATACGAGGATAATACGTTCCGTCCTAATAATCCGCTTACAAGAGAAGAAGCAGCTGTAATTACTGCAAAATTACTTAAATTGAGCACCAATACAACTTCGAACAAATTTAAAGACAATGCACAAATTGCAGCATGGGCAAAAGGTGCTGTAGCAGCCGCAGTGGAAAAGAAGATTGTTAACGGTTATCCAGATGGAACCTTTGGTCCTAAGAGATCGTTAACACGTGCCGAGGCTGTAGGTATTATCAATACTTCAGCTATCTATTATCCTGGTAGTGGCACAAGTGGTGGTGTAACACCTACACCAACTCCAACGGCTACTCCGACACCAACAGCTACACCAACCCCAACTGCTGCTCCAGGTGGCAGTACTGGCGGAGGTTCTGGTGGTGGTAACGGTGGCGGCGAAAGTAGCACAGCGCCAACAGTAAGTGGGGCAACCTACGGTAATGTTGGTTCGGTCACAGCGGATGTATACCTGACACCTTCCGTAACTGGTGCAGTATACTATGTTGTAGCTCCTTACAATGCTGATGTAACTGCTCCAACTGCATTGCAGGTGGAAAAAGGACAAACTAGTAACGGGACTGCAAGTGGTATCCATGGTAGTGTTGCGACTGTAGCTAAAACAACGGTTACATTCTCTGTTTACGGATTGAATCCTGGTACAGAATATGCAACATATATCACGCTGGCGGATGCAGCTGGTAACTTGTCTACTGTAACGACAGTTCGGTTGACTACTGCTCAAGCTACTGCTAGCTCGATTTCGCTTTTTGAGCCGGGACAAGTTAGTACAGTTACAGCAGATGTATATGTTAAATATGGTGTGACAGGTGGCACTACAACCCCAGTTAGATATGTAGTATTGCCAGCAAATGATAAGGCACCTACTGCAGCGCAGATTGCTTTAGGTCAAAATGGTAGCGGTAGTGCATTGGCTGCTCCATGGACTAACACGCTTACGTTTGCTCCTGGTGTAAAGCATACACAGACTTTAACTGGTTTAGCAGCAAATACTGCCTATAAGGTATATGTTATTGCAGGATCGGGTTCTCAATGGTCTCCTGTAGAAATCATTCAAATTCATACCAAATAGCCTGACCTTATGTGATTTCATTCGGAGAATATAAGAGTGGAATCCGTACTATAATAACGACAGGTTTACTTTTGGTCCGGTAGGGCGATTGGTTGCTCTCACCGGACTTGTTTTATTTGTGAACGCTATGACAACATTTGTTATCTAAATGTAAGGGCTGTAAGGAATTGCTTTTTACTTAGCGCTTACAATTTGGTATAATGAAGGTGTAACTAAAGGAGGAGTGGCCATGCAATTCACCATTCGAGGTCAACAAATTGACGTGACCGACGCTTTGAGAGAGTATGTTGATAAGAAGCTCAGCAAACTTGAGAAGTATTTCGAAGCACCCCCTACCTCTGAAGGGTCTGTGACGCTTGGCGTAGTTCGCGGCCTTCATACGGTGGAAGTAACCATTCCGCTTGCTGGCGTGACGCTTCGTGCGGAAGATCGCAGCGATGACATGTATGCTTCCATAGACGCCGTTGTGGACAAGCTGGAACGCCAAATTCGCAAACACAAAACGAAGCTGAACCGTAAGTTCCGTCAAGAGGGACTCAAGACGCTGTTTGTGGATGGAGCTAGTGCCGCTGTTGCTGTAGAAGAACAAGATTATGATGATTTAGAAGTGGTTAGGAACAAACGCTTTACGATGAAGCCGATGGATGTGGAAGAAGCGATTCTGCAAATGAACATGGTAGGACATAATTTCTTTGTGTTTTCCAATATCGACACCTCGGAAGTTAGCGTAGTTTACAAACGTGATGATGGTAAATATGGACTGATTGAACAGGGCTAAGATACAATGATGCCAGTTATGCTCTAAGTATAAAGGGCCTCGAGAGTTAGTCAGAACCTAGGAAATTTAAACCGAGCCCCTATTCGCTTATAGCGAATAGGGCTCTTGTGCGTATATATGAAAAATGTGGCTGTTACACCTTGTATTGCGGCATCTCTTACAAACTGTTACAATTTATGAAGCAGCGGAATCGAATTTATAAATGGCCCTTTCAATTTTGTGAGGATGGGCTCGGTTCCACCATCTGTGTTGCATGAAAGGGGTTAACCATGCTAGGACTTGTAAAGAAAATATTCGGAGACACAAACGATCGTGACGTTAAACGTCTCATGAAGACAGTCGATGTAATTAATGGATTGGAGCCGGAATTTGTAGCACTATCCGATGAAGCTTTAAAAGCTAAGACGGAAGAGTTCCGCGCCCGTATTGAGAAAGGCGAAACCTTGGAAGAAATTCTTCCTGAGGCATTTGCAACCGTACGTGAAGCTTCCAAACGGACGCTTGGCATGCGGCATTTTGATGTACAGTTAATTGGTGGTATGGCCCTGCATGAAGGCCGAATCTCCGAGATGAAGACTGGTGAAGGTAAGACTCTAGTAGGAACATTGCCAGTGTACTTAAATGCTTTGCTTGGTAAAGGCGTACACGTAGTAACGGTCAATGACTATTTGG
Source organism: Paenibacillus sp. FSL H7-0943 (assembly GCF_037963265.1). Lineage (NCBI taxonomy): Bacteria > Bacillati > Bacillota > Bacilli > Caryophanales > Paenibacillaceae > Paenibacillus > Paenibacillus sp. FSL H7-0943. The sequence goes on along the minus strand of NZ_CP150148.1, from coordinate 6,403,844 downwards.
CTCAGCGCGACAGCGCACAAATGGCACAAATCTATAACTTCCTGGGCATGACGGTTGGGGTTAACCTAAGCGGTATGGACCATGCTGATAAACAAGATGCTTACGCCTGCGATATTACGTATGGCACGAACAACGAATTTGGTTTCGATTATTTGCGTGACAACATGGTGCTTTATAAAGAACAAATGGTTCAGCGCCCTCTTTATTTCTGTATTATTGATGAAGTGGACTCCATTCTTATTGATGAAGCACGTACACCTCTTATCATTTCCGGACAAGCTGAGAAGTCTACTGAATTGTACTTTGCAGCAGACCGTTTTGTGAAAAAGCTTAAAGCTGAAGAAGACTACACAGTTGATATCAAAGTGAAGTCTGTAGCCTTGACTGAAAAAGGTGTAGCTACTGCTGAACGTGCTTTTGGTATTGAGAACTTGTATGATCACAGTCATGTAACCTTGAATCACCATATCGTCCAAGCCCTGAAAGCAAACGTAATTATGCGTCGTGACGTAGATTACGTTGTTAACGAGGGTGAGGTCGTTATTGTTGATGAATTTACGGGACGTTTAATGTCAGGCCGTCGTTATAGTGACGGTTTGCACCAAGCGATTGAAGCGAAGGAAGAAATCGAAGTACAGAATGAGAGCATGACGCTTGCTACGATTACTTTCCAGAACTATTTCCGTATGTATCGCAAATTGGGCGGTATGACAGGTACAGCTAAAACTGAGGAAGAAGAGTTCAAGAAGATTTATGGTCTTGAAGTTCTTCAAGTCCCTACGAATAAACCAAATCAGCGCATAGATATGCCGGATGTCGTCTACAAGAGTGAGAACGGTAAGTTCAACGCTGTAGTGGCAGAAATTGTAGAACGTCACAAAAAGAACCAACCTGTACTTGTGGGTACAGTGTCGATTGAGAATTCAGAGCTCGTATCTGAAATGCTGAAGCGCAAAGGCGTTAGACACCAAGTGCTTAACGCGAAGCATCACGCTGCGGAAGCTGAAATCATTACACATGCAGGTCAGCCTGGTACAGTTACGATTGCTACCAACATGGCAGGTCGTGGTACGGACATCGTTCTGGGCGAAGGTGTGACAGATCTTGGTGGTCTGCATATCATTGGTACAGAGCGTCATGAATCGCGCCGGATTGATAACCAGCTGCGTGGTCGTGCGGGTCGTCAAGGAGACCCAGGTTCTACACAATTCTACTTGTCCCTTGGTGATGAATTGATGAAGCGTTTCGGCGCTGACAACGTTTTGAGTATGATGGATCGCCTTGGGTTTGAGGAAGATCAGCCCATTGAGAGCCGCATGATTACGCGTGCTGTGGAATCTGCTCAGAAACGTGTTGAAGGTAATAACTTTGATATTCGTAAAGTCGTATTGCAATATGATGACGTGATGAATCAACAGCGTGAAATTATTTATAAACAACGCCGTGAGATTCTGGAGTCTGAAAATATTAAAGATATCGTGCTTGAAATGATCAAGCCGGTTATTGAACGTATTGTTCACGCACACTGCAGTGACGATATTCCTGAGAACTGGGAGCTGCAAGAAGTTGCTGATTACGTAAACAGCAAGCTGCTTGAAGAAGGTGCTTTGACTCGCGATATTCTGTGGGGCAAGGAAGCAGAAGAGATCATTGAGTACATCTTCGAACGTGTACTTGAGAAATATGCTGCTCGTGAAGAACGCCTGGGTTCAGAATTGGTACGTGAATTCGAGAAGGTAATTGTGCTGCGCTCCGTGGACAGCAAGTGGATGGATCATATCGATGCGATGGATCAATTGCGTCAAGGGATTCACCTACGTGCTTACGGTGGTACAGATCCACTTCGCGAGTATCAATTCGAAGGATTCGAAATGTTTAATACTATGACGGCTACGATTCAAGAAGAAGTAGCTACTTATATTATGAAGGCTCACATCGAGACAAATCAGGAGCGTCAATCCGTTGTAGAGGAAAATAAAATTTCCACTAACAGCGAACCTGCTGAGAAACGTCCGGTACATGTTGAGGCGGCAGCTGGTCGTAATGATCTTTGCCCTTGCGGAAGCGGCAAGAAGTACAAGAACTGCCACGGTCAAAACGCATAAGACAAACGTTTAGTAGCGCTCATATTCAGGTGTTGAAGATGTAAGTCTTTAGCCCTGATCTCTATGGGTATACTAACCATAAAGAGCGGCTGGGCCCGGGGGTATCCCCCGTTTACGGCCCAGTCGCTTTTTTGGATATTTAGCACTTGAGTGAATGTGGAATGGAGAGAAGGTTTGGAACTGGAGAAACGGAGTGTTCGCCTTTGTTTCGGGATTCCAACCACTATGCGGTTATTAATTCAAGGAATCTGGAAACAACAGCGATCGGAAGTCCAATCCTTCTCGGAATGGCTGAACATTCACTCATTACTAACTTTCCAATAGCGAAGACCGTAACAACCTATTTTGAAAGGTGAAGTGACCATATGATTGAAGCTAATGTAAAGCAGGATCTGCGTGAAATAGGCAAGAAACTAACTGACCTTAGGGGGTCTCTTTGACTTAGATCTTAAGCAAGAGATGATCTCGAACTTTGAAGAAAAAATGGCTGCTCCAGGCTTCTGGGATAATCCAGAGCAGGCACAGAGCGTGATCGGCGAGATGAATGCCGTGAAATCGTCCGTGGATCAATACGAGAAGCTGCAACAAGAATACGACGATGCTGCGATGATGGCGGAGCTTGCGGATGAAGAGGGCGATGAAGGTCTTGCGGCAGAGATTGGGGAGACGATCAGCAGTTTAGGCAGTAAAGTGGATGAATTCGAGCTGCAATTGCTACTTAACCAGCCGTATGACAAGCTGAATGCTATTCTTGAGCTCCATCCGGGTGCGGGCGGTACGGAATCCCAAGACTGGGGCCAGATGCTGCTGCGGATGTATACCCGTTGGGCTGAAAAACGTGGATTCAAGGTTGAGGTGCTGGACTACTTACCGGGTGATGAAGCGGGAATCAAGAGTGTCACATTACTTATTAAAGGCTTCAACGCCTACGGATATCTGAAAGCTGAAAAAGGTGTACATCGGCTAGTACGGATTTCTCCGTTTGACTCTTCGGGCAGAAGGCATACTTCTTTTGTATCCTGTGATGTCGTTCCGGAAATTGCCGATGATGTAGAAGTTGAAATTCGTACTGAGGATTTGAAGATCGATACGTATCGGGCGAGCGGCGCCGGTGGACAGCATATTAATACCACAGACTCTGCGGTGCGGATTACCCACTTACCTACGGGTGTGGTGGTAACCTGTCAGAACGAACGTTCACAGATCAAAAACCGCGAACAAGCGATGAAAATGCTGCGTTCCAAGCTATATGAGCGCAAACTGCAAGAGCAGCAGCAGCATTTGGATGAGATTCGCGGTGAGCAATCCGATATTGCTTGGGGCAGTCAGATCCGTTCCTATGTATTCCATCCGTATAACATGGTTAAGGATCACCGTACTTCCGTGGAAACGGGGAATGTGGGTTCTGTTATGGACGGAGATATTGATGTATTCATTGATGGTTACCTGCGTAGCCAGATCAAGATTGAGGCAGAATAAAAGAGAGAGTTTCGGGGGAAACGGATACCATTCATGGATTAGGATGGGATGGCCGTTTCTTCTTTCGTAGAGCAAGATGACACTTTAAGGAGAGCCTTTGAAATGCAAAAAGTCAATTCACGTAATAAACCCCCACTGATTCCTCTGAATGGGCCACTCCGACATGTGGTGGATACGATGTTAATTTTGCTCGGATCGCTAGTTACAGCGCTGGGGTTTAATCTTTTTTTTCTGCCTAATCATATTGCTTCTGGTGGTGTATCCGGTCTGTCGGTATTGGCTGAAGCTTGGTTTGGGGCTGAGCCGGCATTTACGCAATGGGCGCTTAATATTCCGTTGTTTGTACTCGGGGTAATCTTCTTGGGTAAACAATACGGAGTTCGCTCGCTCCTTGGGAGCTTTGTGTTGCCGCTCTTTATCTTGTTGACAAAAGATTTGCCTGCACCTACCACCAATCCACTCTTAGCCTCCATTTATGGCGGTATCTGTGTGGGGGTGGGGTTAGGTCTTGTGTTCCGCGGACGGGGCTCGACAGGTGGACTTACTATTTTGGCGCAGATTATTCAAAAGATATCCGGTCTCAGCTTCTCGATTTCTGTAGTGCTGCTGGACGGGACGGTCATTATGCTGGCTGCTTTTATACTCGGTATGGAACAAGCGCTGTATGCACTGATCGGTCTGTTTGTTACAGGTAAGGCCATTAATGCGATAGAGGTAGGCTTCCGTTATACAAAGGTGGCTTACATAATCTCGGACAAGACGGAAGAAATATCTGAGGCGATTTTGAATGATCTGGATCGGGGTCTGACGAAGCTGGATGCACATGGCGGTTATACTGGTGATGAGCGTACGGTGCTAATGGTTGTAGTAGGCCAGAATGAGGTTTCCAGATTAAAAGCGATTGTTCAATCGGTAGATACTAGTGCTTTTGTGATTATAACTGAGGCGCATGAGGTGCTGGGTGAAGGCTTTAAAAGAGAAGTGTAATTTCTCCGAAAGGAGAAGCTACGCTTCTCTTTTTTTGTAAATAGAATTATATTTAGGAATAAAGAAAGTTAACACTATGTGTTGTATTTATATTAATTGAGTCGTATAATAATACATATTTCTAAGACGGTATGCATTATATTATTTATTATAATTCATGATAAGCAGGAAGTGGGGATGACAGTGGAAGGCAAGCTGAGAGCGGCGATTGTTGGATCAACGGGTTATGGGGGCGTAGAGCTGATTCGGCTGCTACAAAGTCATCCTAAGGTAGAGATTACTTCGGTAATTTCCTCATCAAGTGCAGGGGATGCTATAGAGGAAGGTTTTCCGCATTTGACGGGCATCATTGATCGAAGGCTGGATGGCGTTGACCCGGCTCAGATGGCTGAGCGGGCGGATGTGGTATTTACGGCAACGCCGTCGGGTGTGAGCGCAAAGCTGGTGCCGCAGCTGCTGGAAGCTGGACTTAAGGTCGTGGATCTGTCCGGTGATTTCCGATTGAAGGATGGTGCAGAGTATGAGCACTGGTATAAACATCCCGCTCCGGCTGATGAATATCTTGAGCAGGCTGTATACGGACTTTGCGAGGTGTTTGGAGAGCGTGCGGCTGGGGTTGATTTTATATCTAATCCAGGCTGTTATCCTACAGCTACACTTCTTGGACTAATTCCTGCAATTCAGGCAGGTTGGATTAAGCATGACAGTATTATTATTGATGCGAAATCAGGAGTTACTGGAGCAGGACGCGGAACAAGCCTGATGGTACATTATGCAGAGATTAATGAGAACTTTAAAGCTTATAAAATCAATAAGCATCAACATATACCAGAAATTGAGCAGACACTCACAGAGGTTGCTGGAGAAAAGGTAACGGTAACGTTCACCACACATCTCGTGCCGATGAGCCGGGGAATTATGAGTACGATGTATGCAGGGATGACGGACAATTATACGGAGCAGGATTTTGTGAATTTGTACCGTGAATATTATGCGGGCCGGCCATATGTGCGGGTGCGTGATGTAGGTGTGATTCCGGCGACAAAAGAAGTTAGCGGCTCTAATTATTGTGATATCGGATTTGCAACAGATGCTCGTACAGGGCGGGTGACCATAGTCTCCGTCATTGATAATGTTGTAAAAGGTGCGGCAGGGCAGGCAATACAGAACCTTAATTTGATGATGAGATGGGAGGAAACCCTTGGCCTCGGCTACACACCTGTGTATCCATAAGGATCAGCGGTACAAATAATATGAGCGAGATTGAGTTATTTACCACCTTGGAGGGTGGAAGCATCACTTCACCTAAGGGTTTTAAGTCCGGAGGATTGCACTGTGGATTAAAAAAAACAGATCGCAACGATCTCGGAGTGATTCTGTGTGAAGTTCCGGCAACGGCTGCGGCCGTGTATACGACGAATGTTTTTCAGGCGGCTCCGCTGAAAGTGACTCGGGAAAGCCTTTCGAACGGAGTATTGCAGGCGGTTATCGTGAACAGCGGGAATGCCAATGCCTGCACAGGCGAACAAGGTGAAGCAGATGCTTATGAGATGCGCGCTGCTGCGGCTCAGCATTTAGGTGTGGCCGTTAATGATGTGGCTGTTGCTTCGACTGGAGTTATCGGTGAACTGTTGAAGATGGACTGCGTACGTAGCGGGATCACTGCAATACCAGAGAAGCTGGATGGAGGAGCTATTGGCGCGGAGGAATTCTGCCAAGCTATACTTACCACTGATTTAGTTAAAAAAGAGATCGCCGTGAAGGTGCTCGTTGGCGGTGTAGAAGTTACAATTGCCGGAGCTGCAAAGGGCTCAGGGATGATCCATCCTAACATGGCTACCATGCTTGGCTTTATGACCACGGATGCTGATATTGCAGCGGAGGATTTACTTAGTCTTCTGCGTTCAGCTACGAATGTTACTTTTAATATGATTACAGTCGATGGAGATACTAGTACCAATGATATGTTAGTGTCGATGGCGAGTGGGCTTGCCGGTAATGAGAAGCTGACACGACTGCATCCGGATTGGGACGCTTTTGCTGCTGGATTCACGTATGTCTGCCAGACGCTTGCCAAAGCGATTGCTCGTGATGGCGAAGGTGCAACTCACCTGATTGAGGTTCAAGTGAATGGTGCTGTTCATGATGAGGCGGCGGCAGCGATTGCCAAAACAGTGGTTGGTTCTAGTCTAGTGAAATCTGCTATTTTTGGAGCGGATGCGAACTGGGGACGGATTATTGCTGCGGTTGGACGCGCGGGTGTTCCGGTATCTCCGGAGCGTGTGAACATTTCGTTAGGGGATATTGAGGTGCTTTTGCACTCGAAGCCAGTTGCTTTTGACGAGGAAAAGGCTTTGGCCTATTTGCAAAAAAGTGAAACTGTGCTGATCACTGTAGATCTGCATGATGGAAGCGGGAAAGCAACGGCTTGGGGCTGTGACCTAACTTACGATTATGTGCGTATTAACGCCGCATATCGCACTTAATTTATGGCGTGTTAAGCCCATAAGGGAAGGATACCGATTATATGACGCTAAATAGCGAGCTTGAACTTATAGATGCTTTAGATGGTAGTGGATTGTTTGTAATGAAATGCGGCGGCAGTACGCTTGCGGCTCTACCTGATTCTTTTTTTGAGGATTTGCGAGATTTGCAGGAGGAGGGCATTCAGCCAGTAATTGTTCATGGTGGAGGGCCAGCCATTTCTGGAAATCTAGCGAAACTGGGCATTGAAAGCAGCTTTGTGAATGGCCTGCGAGTAACCACCGAGGAAGTACTAGATGTTGTAGAGATGACGCTGGCAGGGAGTATAAACAAGGCGATTGTCCGGCGAATTCAAGGGAGCGGCGGTCTAGCTCTGGGGCTTTCGGGCATCGATGGCAATTTGATTATTGCTAAACCAGTGGCGAACAGCGCCGAAGTAGGTTTGGTAGGAGAAGTAACGGAAGTTAAGGCTGAGATCATAACTGGTATTGTTGGGATGGGTTATATTCCTGTCATTGCACCTATCGGAGTAGATGCAGCAGGTCAGCGCTACAATATTAACGCAGATACGGCAGCAGGGGCAGTTGCTTCCTATGTGGAGTCTCCCAAAATGATCGTCGTCACAGATGTGCCAGGCATCATGAGTACAGTGGAAGGTGAAAAGATTGTGCTTCCCTCCGTTACTGTACAGGAAATCGAAGCCTTGATCGAAAGTGGGGAAATCTACGGTGGCATGATCCCCAAAGTGCGGGCAGCTATCGATTGCATTCAGGGCAGCGTATCAGAGGTTATCATTGTGGATGGAAAAGAACCACGGGTGCTTAGTCGAGTACTGCAAGGTGAAGCGATAGGTACACGTATTATTCGTTCGTAGAATCATAGATGAATACAAATTAGAGGCGCAGCCTGTTCACAGGAGCAGCCGATGGGAGAGTGACTTAGAATGAGCAAGCTTACACAAGCGGAGTTGGATTCGCAAGCAGGGGCAAAGCAGACCGATACAGTAGGATCAGGTACACCGGATGTTGCAACAAGCAAGCTGAGTGCAGTGTTCCCTTCTTACGCCAGATATGATATCAGCTTAGTTAAAGGCAAGGGTACCTGGGTATGGGATGATAAAGGCAATAAGTATCTGGATTTCACCAGTGGATTGGCTGTGACCAGTCTAGGTCATGCTCCTGAAAAAGTCGGCGTTAAGCTGAAGGATCAGATTGATACGCTCTGGCATGTCTCGAATCTGTTCCATATTCCGGGACAAGATAAAGTTGCCAACCTTCTGACAGAGAATAGCTGCGCTGATCAAGTGTTTTTCTGCAATAGCGGGGCAGAAGCGAATGAGGCTGCTATTAAGCTGGCCCGCCGTTACCATCAGAAGATTAAAGGTGTCGACCGTTATGAGGTTATCACATTCGAACAATCCTTCCATGGACGTACACTTGCCACACTAACAGCTACAGGCCAGCAAAAGGTGAAAGAAGGGTTCCTGCCGCTTCCAGCAGGTTTCAAGACCGTACCCTTGCATGATCTCCCAGCGTTAGAAGCTGCTATCGGAGATCATACAGCTGCTATCATGCTGGAGATGGTGCTTGCAGAGGGTGGCGTGCTTGAGGTAGAACCTGAGTTCTTGAACGCTGTAGTGGCCTTGTGTAAGAAACACGGATTGCTTCTGATTGTAGATGAGGTACAGACAGGTATGGGACGTACAGGCAAGCTGTTCGCTCATCAGCATTATGGAATTGAACCGGATATTTTCACCTTGGCTAAGGGGATTGCTAGCGGGTTCCCGGCAGGTTTAATGCTTGGCAAAGGGTATTTGCGTGAAGCCTTCTCAGCGGGCAGCCATGCGTCCACCTTCGGGGGAACACCGCTAGCAACAGCTGTTATGGCAGCGACGATTGAGACGATGCTGGAAGATGAGCTTCCACAGCGCGCCGAAGATATGGGTAAGTACCTGACAGGTCTTTTGAAAGAGAAGCTGGCGGATTGTTCTTTTGTGAAGGATATCCGTGGTAAAGGGCTGTTGATCGGGATTGAATGTCAATCCCCAGTGGGCGATATTGTACTGGCTGGACAAAAGAAAGGCCTGTTGTTCGTGACAGCCGGTCCTAATGTCCTTCGTCTGCTCCCTAATCTATATGTAAGCAAAGAGGAGATCGACCAAGCGGTGGACATCCTATGCGAACTCATTCATACTTATGCTAAACAAGCAAACGGGGAGGTAAGCTCATGAGTCAGGGCGTACAGAGTAACAAGCACAACATTGCGCAGCAACTGAAAGGCCGTGATTTACTGGAGCTGAACGACTACAGCCCGGAGGAAATTACGTATCTGATTGATTCGGCGATTGAGCTGAAGAAGAAGCAGAAAAATGGCGAAGAATTTCAGCCGCTGAAGGGAAAGACGATTGGACTTATTTTTGAAAAATCCTCTACACGTACACGTGTGTCGTTTGAAGTTGGAATGTATCAGCTGGGAGGGCATGCCCTTTTCTTGAGCAAAAATGATATCCAGCTGGGACGCGGAGAAACTGTTGGAGATACAGCGCAAGTAATGTCGCGTTATCTCGATGGAATTATGATCCGTACCTTCGGTCATGACAAGGTTGAAGATCTCGCTCGTTATGCTTCTATTCCCGTAATCAACGGTCTTAGTGACCTGGCACATCCTTGCCAAGTGCTGGCCGATTATCAAACGATTTATGAGCACAAAGGAAAGCTCAAGGGCCTGAAGCTGGCTTACATCGGCGATGGCAACAATATGGCGCATTCCTTAATGATTGGCGGAGCTAAGCTGGGCGTGGACGTATCTATCGCCGGACCGGAAGGTTATGAGCCAGATGCAGCGGTTGTCGCAGAAGCGCGTGAGATCGCTAAAGAAACCGGAGCGAAGATTGTGGTCACTCGCAGCCCGCAAGAAGCTGTACAAGACGCTGACGTCATCTATACAGATGTATGGGCGAGTATGGGCTTCGAGGAGGAGCAAAAGGCACGTGAAGCGGCATTCAAGGACTATCAGGTCAATGAGGAGCTTGTAAAAGGCGCTAAGAGCGACTATCTCTTCCTGCACTGCCTGCCAGCCCACCGTGAGGAAGAGGTCAGCACAGGCGTGATTGACGGCCCTAACTCGGTGATCTTTGATCAGGCTGAGAACCGCCTGCATGCGCAAAAAGCTTTAATGGCTGCGTTGATGAGTTAAGGAATTTTAAAAATATAAAATATAAATCACTATATAAATTGAATTAATGTTGGGCGAAGTTAGACTTTGGACGATGGAGTAATGGAGCGGAATTTTTGGAACTGTAGGAGCGTAGCGTTCGCCTTTATCATCAGATTTTATCCGCACAATGCGGTTTGAAATAAAAGAAATCTGATGATAACAGCGACCGGAAGTCCAAATATTCAGTGTAATTGCGATTTATCGTCAGAGTGCTGGCAAAGGCACGTTTATTTTAATTTATATAGCCCACACGAAAGGAAGTTGCCACACCATGGCTAAAGAAAAAATTGTACTCGCCTATTCCGGCGGATTGGATACATCTGTTATTTTGAAATGGCTTAAAGAAACTTATGACGCGGAGATCATCGCCTTCACAGCCGATATCGGCCAAAAAGAAGAGCTCGACGGTCTGGAGGAAAAAGCACTTGCTACTGGCGCATCGAAAGTATACATCGACGACCTGCGCGATGAGTTCGCTAGCGATTTCATCTACCCGATGTTCCAATCTGGCGCACTTTATGAAGGCCAATACTTGCTCGGAACTAGTATTGCTCGTCCATTGATCGCTAAGCGCATGGTAGATATCGCCATCGCTGAAGGCGCAACGGCTATCGCGCACGGGGCGACAGGCAAAGGGAATGACCAAGTCCGTTTCGAGCTTGGCGTAGCTGCATTGGCTCCGAACATCAAGGTGATCGCACCTTGGCGTCTAGAAGAGTTCCGCAATCAATTTCCAGGTCGTGCGGAAATGATCGCTTATGCGGAAGCTAATGATATTCCGGTACAAGCCTCTGCGGCGAAGCCGTATTCGATGGACCGTAACCTGCTGCACATCAGCTATGAGAGCGGCGTATTGGAAGATCCTTGGTTCGATCCAAGTGCACCAGAGAACAAAGGAATGTTCCTGCTGAGCAACGCTCCTGAGGATGCTCCGGATGAAGCGGAATATTTGGAGCTCGAATTCGTTAAGGGAGACTGCGTAGCCCTGAATGGGGAGTCTTTATCACCCCTTCAAGTTATGGAGAAACTGAATGATCTAGGTGGTAAACACGGCATCGGACGTGTAGATATGGTTGAGAACCGCTTTGTCGGCATGAAGAGCCGCGGCGTGTATGAGACTCCAGGTGGAACAATCCTGTTCGTCGCTCATCGCAAAATGGAATCCATCACGATGGACCGTGAAGTGATGAACCTGCGTGACAGCCTGATCACTCGTTACAGCACTTTGGTGTATAACGGTTTCTGGTTCGCTCCAGAGCGTATCGCACTGCAGGCTCTTGTAACACAGAGCCAACAAAATGTAACGGGTACTGTTCGTCTTAAACTGTACAAAGGCAACATCATCGGCGCTGGAGTGAAGAGCCCAGTCAGCCTGTACAATCCTGAGATTGCAACGATGGAAGCTGATCCTACACAAGCTTATGATCAAGGGGATGCCACTGGTTTTATTCACTTGAACGCATTGCGCCTTAAAGTTTCTACAGGTGTAAATGGAGCTTCTAAATAGTACGATAACATAAACTTAAACGGGCAACCCCGAAGGCCGTTCCTCCCGTCAGGATAGGAGCGGCCCTCTGGCGTCCAAGAGGAGGAAACTACAGGTGAGCAAGCTTTGGGGCGGACGGTTTACTAAAGGAACAAACAAGCTGGTAGAGGAATATACGGCTTCCATTGGCTTTGATAAGGCTTTGGCCAAAGAGGATGTGCAAGGCAGTCTGGCACATGTCACGATGCTGGGCAAATGCGGAATCCTTCCACAAGAAGACGTGGAAACAATCAAACAAGGCCTGAATAAAGTGCTGGACAAGGTCAATGCTGGAGAGGTTGTTTTCTCAGTATCGGATGAAGACATCCATATGAATATTGAAAAACATCTGATCGAGGAAATCGGTCCAGTTGGCGGTAAGCTGCACACAGGACGTAGCCGTAACGATCAAGTGGCGACGGACATGCACCTTTACTTACGTGGCCGTGTAGTTGAGCTAGTTAGTTTGCTGCATGAGCTGCAGGAAGCTTTGATCGAACAAGCAAAAGACAATGTGGAGACCATCATCCCTGGTTATACGCATTTGCAACGGGCACAGCCGATCCTGTTTGCTCATCACTTGCTGGCTTACGTATCGATGTTCCGCCGCGATGCAGAACGTCTGACGGACAGCTACAAACGGATCAACGTGCTGCCACTCGGAGCAGGAGCGCTTGCTGGAACGACCTTCCCGATTGACCGTCATTTTGTAGCGGAACAACTGGGTTTTGACAGTGTGTATGAGAACAGTCTGGATGCTGTCAGCGACCGCGATTTCATCGTGGAGTTCTTGGCGAATGCTTCCCTTATCATGACACATCTATCCAGACTCAGTGAGGAACTGGTCCTGTGGAGCAGCACAGAGTTCAGCTTTGTAGAACTGGATGATGCTTTCTGCACAGGCAGCAGCATTATGCCGCAGAAGAAGAACCCTGACGTACCAGAGCTGGTGCGGGGCAAAACAGGCCGCGTTTACGGCAACCTAATTGGCTTGCTGACGGTGCTGAAATCATTGCCACTGGCGTACAACAAGGATATGCAGGAAGACAAAGAAGGCATGTTTGATACGGTTACTACGCTGACTGGTGCACTGCAATTGTTCGCGCCGATGATCTCCACTATGAAGGTGAACAAAGGTCGTATGCGTGAAGCGGTGAACACGGATTTCTCGAATGCAACGGATATTGCCGACTTCTTGGTAGGCAAGGGGCTTCCTTTCCGCCAAGCGCATGAAGTAATCGGGAAAACGGTACTCTACTGTATCAATGAAGGCAAGTTCCTCTTGGATCTGACGCTGGAAGAGTTCAAGCAATTCACACCGCTCTTCGACGAGAATATCTATGCTGTTCTTCAACCGGAAGCTGTAGTTAACGCTCGTAACGTTTATGGCGGCACAGCCACCGTTCAGGTGAAGGCTGCAATTGAACGGGCAGAGCTGGCATTGCACGAAGCTAATGAATGGGTTGTACAACACGGAGACGCTATATTGTGAAAATATGATATAAATCCCGCCTCGCATTGTTAATAATGCGGGCGGGATTTTTTTGGGAAATATCTTTCAGTTATTAATTAGTATAGCCATATATGCCATTGAGGTGTATTCATTTCTCTTAAGCAATTCAATAACCCCACGTAAGTACAAGGAATCATGCTCAACCGATTTGGCAAAGGATTGAATTAATTTAATTACGTGATCAACCCCGAAATCCTCCTTGTGATGTCCAGCCATGCCAATCAAATGTAATTTGATTGATGAATAGTGTACTACAAGCATAATATAAGATTCGAAAATATCTGTATCATCTGAGCTTGGAAATAGATTTTTGTAAACATAATTCACTAAATAGTTCTCTAATATATATTCGTTAGCTCTCATAAATGGATCATAGTAATCTGTGTAAGCAAGTTGGTATCTTTCTGTAATTTCCTCAACTGTTGCATCTTTCGTATATTGAATGCCCTTAAGTACCTCTGCAAAACACTCCATATATCGTGTGCTCAGCACCCCCTGAGATACACGAATATCGGCCAGTGCTTTTAGAAGCTGCATTTGAATGGTTGTTGAGGTGGGGATAGCTGATAAACCTTCCCGGAAGCTACCGTCTTCTAACAAGGTATTATAGGAGGCGATTTGCTGAACAATTTCATCTAATTTTCCTTCTGAAAGGTATCCTTGTACTTTTTGATAGAACATTCCAAGCACAATTAATCTATGTGCTATGGTATAATTTCTATTTTGTAAGACTTGTATTGTGAAAATACGGAGATCCCAAAAATATTCATCAATTCTGTGCTTAGTCTTTTCACGATTAGTGTTTAATAGTCTACTCATGGGATATCTGATATTCATGGATTCTTCAATCTCATTAAATTGAATACCGTCTGGGTTTAACAAAGCTAGACGAGCCGCTTCAGGACAAGATAATGTGGCGGATTTCTCTAAATTTCCATTTACCTGATTGGTTATACGAGGGTAAGAACTACAAATCTCAGATAAGTAGTCTTCTCCTAGAGACTTTTGTATTGAACACAATTTTTCTTCATTTAGAAGAGGACAAGAGGCATCGGATTTCATCGCTATTTTTGCATAACTAGCTTCTGATGGGTTAGAACGTTTGCGTTTTATATGTTTATTTAGTGATGATTTCATTTCTCTATCGCCTACATTTTTATACTTTTTATAGGTTTGCCGATCAATATCAACATTCCAGCCTATACAACATGTATCTTCACAATCTGATCCAATACAAGAGAATTTCTCCAAATAAGCAGGAATAAGAACGATTCGTTTTTTTTCTGTCATGATCTATTTCTCCTTACGGTGTAGAATGCTATGTAGATTTATTATCGGCAGATATCATGAACAAATGAATGCTTATCTCCTTCTTAAAGGTAGTTCATGTCAGTACATCACGGAATCTCAATTTATCGGTGTATGGGGATCTTTTGTGCTACAGCATTGGTATAGTGCTAGTTTTGGTCCCGTGGAGAGCTTAGCCCTCTCGAGCATACGGAGACGCTATATTGTAAACCGTATCAATATCAAATCTCGCCTCAGACCTTTATAGGTGGCAGGCGGGATTTTTTTTATTATCTAAATGAACTATGACTGGATTAGCAGTGTTCTTTACGGTTATCCTTAGGTTAGGATAGGAGGGTTCGTAGGTATGAACAGAGAGCAAATCCTAGACGAGCTTAGATCGGAATTAAAAGTAGGCAATCATATTATTGGAGTAGCCACCGGTGCTGGTATAACGGTAAAGTATGCGAAGCAGGGTGGAGCTGATTTCATTCTGATGTTAAACTCGGGTAAATTTCGCCAGATGGGGAGGAGCTCTCTCGCTGGTATTTTACCATTTTGTAATAGCAATGATATGGTGATGGACTTTGCATCTAGAGAGATCATACCGTTGGTCAGAGATATCCCTATTATTTTTGGCCTCAATGCAACTGATCCGACCAAAGATATGGAATCCTATATAAGTGAAATAAAGAATAGAGGCTTTGCCGGCATTAATAATTACCCCACGGTGGGTTTAATAGATGGTCAATTTGGAGAAGCGCTCGAAGAAGAGGGGAATGGTTATCTACTTGAAGTAGAAGCCATTAGAATAGCCCATGAGAAGGATTTGTTTACCATTGCTTTTGTATTTGACGAAATCCAGGCAGCACAGATGATTGAGGCTGGAGCGGATATTATTTGTGCACATCTAGGTCTAACAGAAGGCGGGTTATTAGGCGCTAAAAAAGTATTCTCTCTGGAAGCTGCCAAGGTTAAAGCGGACAAGATATTTAATACATGCAATGAGCTAAAGCCTGATTTAATTAAGCTGGTTTACGGTGGTCCGGTGAAAACGCCAATTGATGTGCAATATATGTACAGCAATAATCAAAACTTGATGGGATATATCGGGGGCTCTGCTTTTGAAAGAATTCCCTCGGAGAAGTCCATTACGAATATAACCAAAGCTTTTAAAGTGTCGGGGACGCTGGATGAAGATGATTTTATGGTCAAAATGTTAGACGGCATCACAAAGCACTATGATTATGTTGAATTTGTAAAAGAATACGTAGCTCAAAATTATAGGAATGAGATCTTGTTTGCAGATTTAGCTAAGGTGGCACATGTATCCCGAAGTTACTTGAGTAGTTTGTTCACCAAAAAAGTAGGCTGCAGCTTCCAAACGTATCTCGTGCAATTTCGGATGGATAAGGCGGCGGAAATATTACATAGAGACCCTATCCAGTTATCTGAGCTAGCGCCATTAGTTGGATACCAGGATTATGCGCAGTTTAGCAAAATGTTCAAGAAGTATAAAGGGTTCTCTCCAAAACAATATAAATCTAACATAAACACAAAAACATAAGACATAAAAGCGTTTTCATCCATAAATCAAAGAAGTATGATTAACTCATAAGTTGATCATGCTTTTTTTAATATAAGAAAGTATAAGTTTCACATTATACATTATCCTTATATTTCTTGTTGTAGATATTTGAAGAGGAGGTTGAAGAAATGAAGACGATTGCTATTGCCGGAACTTTTGACACCAAGGGTGAAGAATATCTCTACATTAAAAATTTACTGGAAAGCTTGGAGTTAGGCACGTTTACGATTCATACGGGTGTGTTTGAGCCCACTTTTACACCGGATATCTCTAATAGAGAAGTAGCAGCAGCCGCGGGTGTAAGTATAGATGAGCTCGTTGCCAAAAAAGATAGAGCACTAGCAACAGAATTATTAGCCAAAGGTATGGAAAAATTAGTACCTGAATTATATAAGCAAGGCAAATTTGATGGAATTATCTCCTTTGGGGGCACTGGAGGCACTTCACTTGTAACACCGGGTATGCGGGCATTACCTATTGGTGTACCTAAAGTGATGGTTTCGACCGTAGCTTCAGGGAATACTGCTCCATATGTAGGCACTAGTGATATTGTCATGATGCCATCCGTAGTGGATGTTGCTGGTCTGAACTCCATTTCAACAAAGATTTTTACCAATGCAGCTTTCGCCATCGCCGGTATGCTTAAATTTGAGAATAAACAAGTGATAGAGAAAAAACCATTAAT
Source organism: Paenibacillus sp. FSL H7-0943 (assembly GCF_037963265.1). Lineage (NCBI taxonomy): Bacteria > Bacillati > Bacillota > Bacilli > Caryophanales > Paenibacillaceae > Paenibacillus > Paenibacillus sp. FSL H7-0943. The sequence goes on along the minus strand of NZ_CP150148.1, from coordinate 6,386,975 downwards.
AGCTACAACAATGTTTGGGGTAACAACCCCCTGTGTGACGGCAGCCCGTAACTATCTTGAGGCTAGAGGATATGAAGTGCTTGTATTCCATGCAACAGGTGTAGGCGGCCAGTCCATGGAAGCGTTAATCGAGGCTGGTTTTATTGAAGGTGTATTGGATCTGACTACAACAGAATGGGCGGACGAAATTATTGGTGGTGTGCTAAATGCAGGACCTCATCGGTTAGAAGCTGCTGGTAAACATCATATTCCACAGGTTGTCTCGGTAGGCGCGCTTGATATGTGCAACTTTGGCCCTTATGATACGGTACCAGCGAAATTTGCTGGACATAAGTTTTATAAACACAATCCAACAGTTACTCTGATGAGAACAACAGTAGAAGAAAATGAAGCCATCGGCAAAAAGCTTGTCGAGAAATTAAATATGGCCAAAGAGAAAACGGTGTTAATGCTGCCGCTTAAAGGGATATCTGGCATTGATGTTGCAGGGGAAGCTTTTTATGGGGTAGAGGAAGATCAAATGTTATTTGATACCTTAAGAAATGGTGTAAACAGAAATGTTGTCGAGGTTATCGAAATGGATTGTGCCATTAATGATGTGGAGTTTGCAGAAGCAGCAGCGCAGAAGCTAATAGATCTCATGAGCAAATAAGGCTTTTATAAGATAAATAAATATTTAAATGGAGGCGTTACACATGAACAAAAATACAAGAACTGAAATCATGGCGAAGTTTAGAGAAGAAGTGGCAAATGGAAAGATTCTTTTAGGCGTGGGAGCCGGCACAGGGATTACTGCAAAAAGCAGTGAAGCTGGCGGAGCAGATATGCTGATTGTTTATAATTCAGGAAGATACAGAATGGCAGGCCGTGGATCACTGGCAGGGTTATTATCTTATGGGGATGCCAACCAAATTGTGGTCGAAATGGGCTCGGAGGTATTGCCTGTTGTAAAAAACACCCCTGTATTGGCAGGCGTATGCGGAACGGACCCTTTTAGAGTAATGGAAGTTTATTTAAAACAACTTAAGGAACAAGGTTTTAGCGGCGTGCAAAACTTCCCAACCGTAGGTTTGATCGATGGCGTGTTCAGACAGAATCTAGAAGAGACCGGCATGGGATATGGTTTAGAAGTAGATATGATTAGAGCTGCGCATGAATTGGATATGCTCACCACTCCTTATGTATTTGATCCTGAGCAAGCAAAAGCCATGGCAGAAGCAGGCGCAGATATTTTGGTGGCACATATGGGCTTGACTACCAAAGGTACAATTGGAGCTAAGACCGCTCTGACATTGGATGATTGTGTAGAAAGAATCGAAGCGATTATTAAAGCAGGGAAAGCAGTAAATCCAGATATTATGGTGATTTGTCACGGTGGACCGATTGCAGAGCCGGAAGATGCGGCGTACGTAATTGAACGGACAGAAGGCATAGACGGATTCTTTGGTGCATCGAGTATTGAAAGATTTGCTGCTGAAAAAGGAATCACAGAACAGACTGGATTATTTAAAAATATCACCAAACAAGCATAATTGCCTTCGGCGTCCTTATAATTAAAAAGAACCCTCCGAAGAGGGCAATCTGAGTAGAACAGATATTAAGATGCAGCTTATGGCTGCATCTTTTTGTTGTCTATTAAGTACAGCTAGTTACTTTTTAAAGGTAGCCATGCCAGCACATCGCGGATTTTGGCATCCCAGTATCCCCATTCATGTGTCCCCGGACCTTCTTCATAGGTTAAAGAAAGTGAGGTTGCCTGGCAGGCATCGCGGAATCTCAAGTTATCGGTGTATAGGAAATCTTCTGTGCCACAGCATTGATACAACGCTGGTTTTGGTCCCGTGGAGCGGTTCACTTCCTCAAGCAGCCAAAGAAGGTCTTCCGGCGTTCCGGCGGTATCTTCTTTTCCGAAGATCATTTCGTATTCTTTGCTTTTAGTGGTAGCACCTTCCCCGTTCAAGAAATTATGCGCCATATCAAGTGCTCCAGACAAACTCGCTGCCGCTGCAAAAGACTCGGGTCTACGCAGTCCCAGCTTAATTGCTCCATAACCACCCATCGACAACCCGGCTACAAAGTTCTCCTCGCGTTTATCGGATAGCGGGAAAAATGAGCGTGCCAACATTGGCAGCTCCTCACTAATGAAGGTCCAATAACGGCCTCCCATCGCCATATCTGTGTAGAAACTGCGGTGCACATTTGGCATTACCACAGCTATCCCCATCTCCGCTACATACCGTTCTATAGAAGTCCGGCGCAGCCAGATCGAATCATCGTCAGACAAGCCATGCAGTAAATACAAAGTAGGGTGAAGATCACCTCTTGTTACATTACTCATCCCGATTTGTGTAGTTGTTTTTTGCGGCAAAATTACAGTCATTGAGGTATTCAAACCTAGTACTTCAGAATAAAATTTGCACTCTATTAAAGCCATTTCATTCATCTCCTCTCTTTCCAAATCATAGCATAGACCTAAAGTGAGAGATATTGTAGAAATATCTGAATTATAAGGGTTTTGAGGATTGCTGTAGCTGGATATGAGAGAATATAATGGAAGTAGAAAATTTAGGAAAAACGTGCAAATACGAAAAGTATTTTCATAGGCGAGAGGCGGAAAGTAGGATGAAACCGGGCCTAAAGCAGGAAAAAGGATTTACGTTAATCGAAGTTCTGGCCGCTATTGTAATTTTATCGATAGTTTCTCTGGTGCTTACGTCTTACTTTACTAACGCCATGAGTTACTCTAAATCGAACCAGAACAAAACGATTATGGTCAATCTGGCGCGAAACGCGCTGTTTTATGTGGAGAAGCAGGATTTTGAGGCGATGAAGGAATTTTTTACGCAAGGGGAAGATGCGATAGAGGCTGAAAAATGCACCATAGTTAATTGCAGCTATAGTAATCTATTCTCAAACATGACAGCTTTGGCAAATGTTCTGAATCCAACAGTTAATGATATCCGTTATAAGATCAATATTATCTATCAACCGGAATTAGTCGATCATCCGTCCACTACTCCGATTGATAAATCAGCTGTAAAGTATTATTTAATACCCGTTAAAGTTGAGGTAAGACGAGTAGAAAATAATGAACAGCCCGCTTATAACGTAATGTTGGAGGGATACATAACTGATGAAAGAATTCGCTAAACGACTTAGGTCGGAACAAGGTTTTACTTTGGTGGAATTAATTGCGGCACTGACTGTATTTGCTATGATAGTCGGTCTAATCTCTGGAGTTACTATGTATGGATTTCGCAGCTATCATAAAATCTCAGTTCAGAACGCTTTACGGGACGAAGCGGATCTGATCATGTCCTCTATTATTACTGAACTCTATACATATAGTCCTGAACGGCTACAAAATATATCTGGAGGAATTGAACTAATAAAAGGCGGGAGTTCTCCGCGTGTGATTCGGGTATCAGGAAATGAAATTGTTATAAATGGTAAGGAAAGTGGAGCGGAATCTGGTTCTCCTATCGCGGTACAATCGAATATGGCAGGTTCTATCATAACTGCTTCCACATCAGATGGTAGATCATGTAATGTAGCCTCGCTATGCAATTCTGGTCTGATCCAGATTAAGTTGGTATTAAAGTATAAGGGAAATGAAACGGATAAGATGGAATTGGAAAGCCAATTTGGATTTTAGGAGGAAAACAGAGATGTTGAGGCGGGCAAGCCTTCGATCGGAACGAGGTTCGGCTTTGGTACTTGTGATGTTTATCGTCCTGTTGCTCACTATTTTAGGAGTTACGGTGCTTAGTGCTACGATTGGAGGAGCTAGGCGTACCGAAACTCGTGAGAATGATGTACAAAGCCTTCATTTAGCGCAGAAATCGATTGATGAGGCGATTGCCTATATTACAGCAGATTTAAATCAGAAAATACAAGTTAGTAGTAATACTACTCAGGCACAGTTTGATCAAGAAATAGAGACATTTTTAAGGGGCCTCAATTCTAATAAAGGAGCTTTTGTTACCGATACAAGCTTACAGGGAGCTAGCAATGAAATCACGGGAATTACTCTCGATGGCAATTCTACAAGTAGTAAGCATGTAGTTACGATTAAGGCCAATGCAACAGTAAACGGCGTGTTAAGGACGTTGCAACAAAAGGTTGTGATTACGACATTCCCAGATTTTTTGAATTATTCATTAGGTTCTGAGGGAACGATCTATTTGAATGGTGCTCCTTATATTCAGGGGAATATTTATGCTGGAAATCAATTAAAAGTTAGCCAAGTGGCTAAGTATAGACATAACGCAGATTTGGAAAAACGCAGTCTATTTCCGTTAGTCGATGGAGAAGCTCATATTCAATCAATGAACGATCTGCTTTATTCCAGAACGGGTGATATTTTTGAAAAGGTGCCGACAATTGATGATGCCGACTATTCTTCACTAGATAATAGGGTGAAGACGATCGTTGAAAAAGCAAAGATCAAAAAGAAAACGACGTTTGTCCAAGTGAATGTGGAGGATTCCTTCCTAGATAAAGTTGCTGAGGCTTCAGGGTCGGCTGGAAATAAGAAGGTATTCAGCGATAGATATTATGGAGAGACTGGATCAAATAGTAGTGAAGAACCCATTGCTAGAGGAACAAGATTAATTAACACGCTTCAGCAACCCGGAGGCATTTCCACCTTATGGATGCCTATGTTAGAAGATTTTGAGGACATTGCAACTGGTGATACAGATGAAGAGAAAGAGCAGGAGAAACATAGACTTTTCGAAGAAGCGAAGCTATCACTGAAGCAAAACCTTGAGAGATTGGAGAGAAGCACGATCTTTATAGGGAATCTAAAGTTGGATGGAGTAATGTTAAATCAGATAAGGGATACTTCTAAGCTTAATCTAAGCACAGGGGCTCATTGGCTTATTGTAAACGGTGATTTAACAATAGATAGTTATTCAACGGCCATTGTCCAAAGCAACATTCTGGTGACAGGGAATTTATATATCAGAGGAAAAGCTGAATTTGATTCTACTATGTTTGTGCTTGGAAAAACTGATATTGTGGATGCCACGATATCAGGAATACCAACTGCAGGTAGCGGAAGTAAAGAACTTGTATTGATCTCAAAGGGAGCTATACTTATTAATCGGGTTGAAGAGTTTAAAAATGAGGCTACAAGATTAAGAGCCTTTTTTTATACGGATAGTACGGCAGAGTTGTACGGTGTGGGCTCTATATTTTCACTGGATGGTGGCTTTTTTGCTAAAGGAGATTTGATAATCAATGCGGTTGTTGGCAAAGTCAAGAAGGAGACAGGATCCGCAAACTTTAATTTTGATATCCAGACGGAGGTTGAGTCTCCTCGTTTTATTGTTAATTATAATGAACAAGTATTCGAAGATCAAAATGTGGGACTTCCACGTGTGAATCAAATAAACATTAATGTAGGTCCCATCGAATTGTTGATCTCTGGAAATTAAAGGATAATATGAATTATAAAAGCAGCCGATCAACTTCTGATCGGCTGCTTTTACATAATATAGATTTTGATGTGATTTAGTAGCGATTTTCTATAGTATCTTGTGTTCCAATAACCGTTATCGTATAATACGCTTCAATTGTCTTCTTACTTTGGGTAAAATAATAAGCTCTAATAACAGCTTCTCCTTTACTGAGCCCACGATAGACTCCATTCTGTTCTTGCAGAACAACTGGCTTAGAAGCATCCTCACTTGATTTATTACTTACTATCTCCCATTGTAGTTTGTGTAAAATGCTATCAGGTAGATTTCCATAAGGAGTTATCCATAAGCAGGGTAGCAAATTAAGGGATTCTCCGACTGTGATTTTTCCTGATTCCGGGTGGAATAATAGTCCAGGATCAAGAGGCACACTTATTGTATGAATATTACTGATAGTACCAGCGGCTTTGACCTGGATCTGGATATTTTCATGTGAACTTAAGCCCTTTAATATAACGTTCTTCGTGGAAGTTGTTATAGTTGAGACAGGAGTAGGATTATCCGCTGCGACAAATCCAGCATAATCAAGATCATTCTGGTTAACCAAACTCCATTCATACTGCTCTTTACTTGCGCTGTCAGGATCAGTAATTACCTCTAAATTAATTGTTTCTTCCTGGAAAACACTCTTAGATCCTTTGATTGTTAAGGACTTAAGTCCAACAGTTATTGTTTTGAAGGTATTAACGCCACCTGTATTCAAATCAGTAGTTACAGTAAGTTTTACAGTATATACCCCTGATTTTGTTGCTGTAAGATGAGCCTGGTCGTTATCACTATTAAGAGCTACATCATTAGTTGGTAATCCATTTGCATCCACGACGCTCCATGAAAATTGGGTTCCCGTTTCTTTTGTTAAGTAAGTAGCGTTGAAATCTATTTTCTCATTTACAAGAGCACTGTTAGGTCCAACAATATTTAATTGTGGATCGAGAACAGTAACAGTAGCCTTACTAATAAGATTACTTCCATCGTTAGCAGCTACTGTAATTTCAGCAGAGCCAACCTTTTTACCAGACACGACGCCTAATGGACTAACACTAACAATATTATCGTTGCTTGATGTCCAGATCAGTTGATTGAATTTCTCCAAGGGCTTAATAATCAGAGAAAGCATTTGGCTATCTCCTAATAAAAGTTGTGCTCCACTTAACTCTAAAGTAGTTATTCTGTCGATGGCAGTAATCGTCATCTCAGAAAATTTAATGATCGTACGCACTAGTGGATTAGAAGACGGCGACGGTGTCGGCGTTGATGATGGTGTCGGTGTTGGTGATGGTGTTGGTGTCGGTGTTGGTACAGGAATTGGTCCTATGTAGGGCAGGATGTCAATTAATGATGAAGCATTCAAGGATGCGGCAATTACATTGCCATGAACCTGGCCATTGGTAAAGTTGAGTGTCGCGTTTGGTGCAAGGATTGAACCTCGAATGTCTACCCCCGAGATATTGACCGTTGTTGCATTAGGGAAATTAAATAATACGTTGTTTCCTGTTGTATTCTTTGGTAGTCCAAAAGCTTTAGTGAAATTAATGGTATTACCAAAAATTGTATAAATTATAGAAGAATTATCGGGTGCGGTTAATTTTGGCCATCCTGATGGAAAATCCCCTGTGTTATCACCTATTGAAAACCTAAAAATATTTACTAATTGAGTTCCGGTTAAATATAAGTTTCCATATTCCAAATTGTATGTTCCATTTTGCGGTACCGATGCTAGTTGATTTGACAAATTCTCATAATAACTTCGAGCAGTTTCAAAATCGATCAGAGTGCCTTGGTTATGTGTACCATCAATGATATTACCATTATCCACCTTATTGTAAACACCTTGATGCAGAATGTTTCCATATACACTTCCGTTTGTGAATTTCAGGTTTCCACCTGTAATGACAGCATAAGGAATCTTAATCCCTTTATCATAATTTGTTTTGTTAATATCTACACTGCCAGTAGTTACATCACCCCCAGCTGCCAGATTACCCCTCAAAGAAGCAGTCACTGTGGCTTTTCCAAATATAAAAGCATTATAATCACCAGCAATTCCAAGCCCGGAGCCAGTTGCAGAAACCGATGGGTTAAAATTAGAAGTAGCGCTAGGTGATGGACTAGCCGTGACAACTGCTGTCGCCGTTGGAGTAGGAGATGCAGAAGGAACAGCATGAATATCTACGAAGTCAACTAAGGCATTATTGAATATATATCTTGCTGCTACATTTGCTGATACATTAATAGTGAATTTGATGGGTTCATTAGAATCGGGTTGGAACGTCTTCATCCCATTCACGTTCTTCAATGTATAAGTAATGTTATTAAGCGGCTTCTCTAATGTTAGTCCTGTTTCTACACTACCAGAAGGATTAGTCATCCCATCAGGTAAACCTGATGCTTCAAGTTTAATGTTCGCTGGTAGAGTATCACGGAAAATAATATTAGAAATTACTTGATGATCGTAGGCTTGATCGATAGTACTTACTTGATCAAAAGGAATAGGCTTGGCTTGAATGATATAAGTGATAGTAAAAGGTTCGTTTTTTGCTACTTCGCCGCTAGTGCTAACATTGGTTGACAATTCCCGTGATAATTCAAGATTCGATCTTGCCTCCGAAATGGTAATATCAATATTTTTGGGAGCTGCATAAGCGCCTTGCTTATCACGCGCTGTAATTTCTATTGTGAGTTCACCACCGCTCGGCAGAGGGTTTGGAAATACCTGATGAATAGTTTCTCCTGAAAGAATTGCCTTCTCTGCCATCCCTGTATTAGGTAGATAAGTATCCCCGGACTTAAAACGAATAGTTGTAAATAAATCACGATCTTTTAAATCAGGATCTTCGACAATATAATCTATTAATAGTTCATTCTGGTAAGAAGGCTTTATTTCACCTTGCTGAGGTGTTGATACAGTGATCTCTGGCGCATGATTTGCACCAATATACGCGCGATACATTGTATTGACGAAGAGCTTTTGCTCCCATTCCGGAAATTTAATGCTGGATGTTCCGAATACATGACCGGTACCTGAGTAAGTGACATTTCCTTTTGAGTATGTGTAATAGTGGTTCCAGCTATCATCGATATCGCGCGAACTCCCGGTTATGTTATACCATGGGATGACCGAAGCATCCTCCAGATCCAAAGTGAAGTATTGATTATGTGTAGTTGCTACTTGTGGTGGAATAATATTTGTCTGCTCATTATTTGCATTGATAGTACTTAAGTAGAAAGGGTACTGGGTCAGCAAGCCATCATTGATTGGTTTGACTGTAGTTGAGGGACTAGGAGCGTTTAAACCTAAGTTTGTTTCCGGGTCGATCTGACCCGTGATTTTTTTGAAATTTTTAACCCAATTACTTTTATTTTGATATACCGTATCATGTGTGAACATAACGCTTTGTTTAGTAACCTCGGTAAAATCAATAACAGCCTGGGTTGCAAGGTCACTTAACGGGGCTTTGTCATTATAAACATCGCGAAATCCAAAAATGAGCATATCATATACGCCGTTTAATCCATATTTATTATCTTTGGCATACTGAGCCGCAATATCGGTGTTGAATTCGGAAATGGTCTTGGTTGTAATTTTTAACTCGTAGCTGCTATTACTTAGGAAGCTTTGCGTCATATTTTCAGGATTGCGTAAACTACTGCTTCTTTCATTAGCAGCGATAGTAGGCAACACCTGAAGAATATTAACGATTGTTTTCTTGCCAAGGAATTGAATCGTACCGCTATCCAAGTCTTTTAATTTGTTCGGATTTAAGTTATCTACGATTTCTAGCTTCCAATATAGAAGCCCGGAGTATGTATTAGGAAGCTTGTATACAATTTCACCATTAGGATCTTGATTTAAAGTCTGTACAGCTACGACGTCATTTTCAGTCATTTTAATCGACTTATCTACACTGATATACAATTTAGCTAGAATGGGACGATCGTTGAGATTATTTACATTTGATACGTTGAATTTAAAACTAAGATTATTTCCGGGTTTATAAACATGCTCCTGATTCTGGCTGTAATCAATAATGTTAGCTTTATTAGTAATTTGAATACGAGGGCGTTGCTTTAAAAGATCCTTCTGAGCAGAAGGATCTTTTTTCAAATTTTCGATCCATGTATTTAACTCATTGTTATCGACGAACTTAACATTTGATTTTGGTGTTAATGTCCGGTAGGTATTGAAGGTGTTGTACAATATTCCGCGTTGGTTAGTTGTTTGCGTATCAAACGGCTCTTTGTTGAGTAATACGTAAAGTCCTTTATTAATAAAATAGTCGGTAATTTCTTTGGCTTTCAGGGCAGTTATGTCATTCATAACTGCTTTGGTATTATGATCTTTTCCGGAGACCCCACTTGTACTGTAAGTCCCCTTCCCGATATATACCGCATCATATCTCCCGTCCAGATCATCCCGCAGCGCCACAAAGCGCTTCATACTCATCGTGTCGATGGTAAGGTTAGATATTCCCGTTTTTAGAGACGCAAGCTCACTAACCCCACTCTCTGTAACCTCCAGCATACGAATTTGGTATTCATTAGAACTGGCATCGACATTCATAAAGTGATTTTTGATTGGCAGAACAAGCAGAAGGAGAAGCAGGGTAGTTACTGTAAAAATAAAAACTTTTTTGTTACTGGCAAGTTTCATTGTCATCTCTCCCTGATTGTTAACTATTGGCAGATATGGTCGTATTCCGTCTCGTATATGCTAGATTCCGACAGCCTTTTTCATTCCGTGTCGTTGTAAAATTATCCAATCTATGTTATATACATTCTAGGACATTCAGCATTGATAGACAACATAAATCTATTGAAATATACCTATTAAATTATAACTAAAGTCCTAGTTAGATTGAAAAATACTCAAAATTGACAAATTTATGGAAGGTATATTTATGGTAATTATATCTTTCGTTTTTGAGTGAATTTTGCTGGGAGTTTGATTTCTATTTCTATAAAAAATATCCATTATTTCAGCCGGCATAAATAACGGCATACGGAGATGAATAGATTTGGCTATCGCGAAAAAGAGACTGGGAGACTTGCTGGTAGAAAATAATATTATTTCGCAGGACCAGTTGCTTGAGGCTCTCGCGGAACAGCGTAAGAGTAAACGTAAGCTCGGCGATCTGCTAATCTCTCAAGGCTATATCACGGAGCAGCAGCTGATTGAAGTGCTTGAATTTCAACTCGGCATCCCGCATGTCAGTTTATTTAAATACCAGATAGATCCCGCAATCACGCAGATTATCCCTGAAAGTATGGCTAAGCGATATCAGGTGCTTCCATTCTTAAAAGAGGGCGGCAAGCTGATGGTTGCGATGGCGGACCCGCTGGATTATTTTGCGATAGAAGATTTACGTATGAGTACTGGCTTCCGGATCGAACCCGCTATTTCTACGAGAGATGAGCTGCAGCGGGCGATTGCGCGTCACTATGGCATGCGCGATTCTATGAATCAGATGCTGGTAGAACTTCCGACACAGGAAGAAATAGAAGAGACCGAGATTACAGATGAGGACTCTCCAATCGTACGTTTGGTCAATCAGATGATTCAGCAGGCAGTTGCCCTGCGGGCGTCTGATATACATATGGATCCAGGTGAAAATAATTTAACCATCCGCTACCGCATTGACGGAACCTTACGGACAGAGCGGATTATTCCTAAGCAGATGCAGGGCTTTATCACCGCCCGTCTGAAAATAATGGCCCGCCTGAATATCGCAGAACGGCGTTTGCCGCAGGACGGGCGGATCAAAATGCAGTTCGATTACAAAATGGTAGATATTCGTGTGTCTTCATTACCAACGATGCACGGAGAGAAGATTGTGCTGCGGCTGCTAGATTTAAGCACAGGGGTCAAATCCGTAGATGCTTTGGGATTCAGTGAGGGGAATGCAGAAGCTTTTAAGGAGATGATAGCTCGTCCTTATGGGATTTTGCTAATCACGGGCCCTACAGGTAGCGGAAAAACAACAACTTTATATTCAGCGTTAAATCAACTTAATGTAGAAAGCGCAAATATTATCACAGTCGAAGATCCAGTGGAATACCAGCTTGAAGGAGTAAATCAGGTGCACGTAAACTCGGCTATTGGACTAACCTTTGCAGCTGGGCTGCGTTCGATTCTTCGACAAGATCCGAATATCGTAATGGTCGGTGAGATACGGGATGCTGAAACTGCTGAAATTGCTGTTCGCGCCTCATTAACGGGTCATCTAGTGTTGTCTACTTTACATACAAACGATGCGATTAGCTCCGTCTCCCGATTGCGGGATATGGGGGTAGAACCTTATTTGATCGCTTCTTCGCTGATTGGTGTGGTAGCACAGCGGCTGGTGCGCAAAATTTGCACTGACTGCAAAGAAACCTACAAACCATCTGAACAGGAAGCAATTATGCTACGTAGCCTAGGACTACCTGCGGAAGAGTTACAGCGTGGACGCGGCTGTGGTAGCTGTAACAATTCTGGCTATCGTGGACGAATAGCGATTCATGAAGTACTCAGTATTGATGATCACTTACGGCAGCTCATTACAAACACTGCCTCAGTAGAGGAACTGCGTGCAGCAGGTAAAGCGCGAGGGCTTGTTCAACTGATGGATGACGGACTACTCAAGGTCAGTCAAGGAATTACAACGCTTCAAGAAGTCATGCGCGAGACGGTCTCACATTAGAGGTTAACAGCGATTTAGCATTCTAACTTAGGGGGAGCGGCTAATGCCAACGTATACGCGGGATATTAGACAACTATTACAAACGGCTTACTCCTCCAAAGCTTCTGACTTACATATTTCCGTAGGATCACCGCCGGTTATTCGGATGGATGGAAAGCTGCACTCGCTTGAGGGTGAGTCCGTGGTTGCTGAAGAAGCGGCAGATATGGCCAAAATGCTACTTGGTAGTGAACGAATTGAAGCATTTCGGAATGCGGGCGAGTTGGATTTTTCATATCCGCTTGATGGTGGGGGAAGATTCCGGGTGAACGTTTATCGTCAGCGGGGCGAGGTTAGTATCGCCGCCCGGGCCATTCCTGCAGAGATTCCGAGTCTGGAACAGCTGTCGATGCCTTCGATTTTAACTACTTTGTCGCTTAAGCCACAAGGTCTAATTTTGGTTACAGGACCCACAGGCAGCGGCAAATCTTCTACGCTTGCAGCTATGCTGAATTATATTAACCAGACGGAGAGCAAGCATATAGTGACGTTGGAAGATCCGATAGAATTTCTACATAACCATGGAACCTGTCTAGTAGATCAACGTGAAGTGGGAAGTGATACGGCTAGTTTTGCTAATGGATTACGTGCTGCCTTACGTCAGGACCCGGATGTTATTCTCGTTGGTGAGATGCGGGATTTGGAGACCATTTCAGCAGCGGTTACGGCCGCAGAGACAGGTCATCTTGTGATGGCAACTTTACACACAACAGACGCACCACAGACGATTGACCGAATTATCGACGCTTTTCCGGGCCATCAGCAGGGACAGATTCGTTCACAACTAGCATCAGTGCTGCTGGCAGTAGTCAGTCAGCGGTTGTTCCCAAGGGCTGGAGGTCGGGGGCGATTATGCGCAACGGAAATTTTGGTCAATACACCAGCCGTAGCCAATCTTATTCGTACCGAAAAAACACATCAGATCAAAAATGTGATGCAAACCGGACGCTCACAAGGCATGCACACCTTGGACATGAGCATCCGTGACTATTTATCGCAGGGGCTTATTGATCCAGCAGCAGCTAAGGCGTTTATGGCGGAGGTGAGCAGCTGATGCCTCTTTTTGAATATCAGGTGAAGACATCCGCGGGCAAATCTATCAAAGGGAAACTAACGGCAACCGATAAACCTACGGCGATGGAGGAGCTACGCAAACGGGGACTTACGGTATTTTCACTGATTGAACGCAAAACCACAATTTTATCGATGGACATTTATATTGGTAATCCCGTTAAGCCGATTCATTTCATCATTTATTGCAGGCAGTTTGCCACGCTTATGCGGGCGGGGGTATCGATTGTGGATGCAACGCGTATTTTGGCAGAGCAGACCGAGAGTAAGCCACTGCGCAAAGCGTTAGTAGATGTTAATTCCAGCCTGATGCGCGGGATATCGTTCTCACAAGCCGTTCAGGATCATAAAAAAATCTTCCCGCAGCTATTTGTCAGCATGATCCGTGCCGGTGAGGAATCCGGTGATATTGAGGGGACGTTGGACAGGTTGGCTATGTTTTTTGAGAAACAGCACACCACGACAGAGAAAATAAAATCAGCGCTTACGTACCCCATTACCGTAGGGGTTATGGCGATTGCCGCGGTTATCTATCTACTTTGGGCGATTGTGCCGCAGTTTGTAACGATGTTTGAATCGATGGATGCCGAGCTTCCGGCAATTACACAGATGGTCTTGGCACTTAGCAAAAGCATTCAAGGTCAATGGTATTTCTGGATACTCGGAGTACTCCTCCTAGTGATAGCTTTTCAGATTACAAAACGTACGGAAAAGGGTGCTTACGCTCTGGATTATGCCAAGCTTAAGATACCTGTGTTTGGTAAGCTGAATCAAAAAGGCTCGATTGCTCAGTTTACGCGCACATTTTCTTCTCTTTATGCCAGCTCTGTACCGATCCTACAGTCCTTGGTGATTGTTGAGGAGGTAGCAGGAAATAAGGTCATCGGGAAATTCATCCGTAGTGCAGGCGATTCGCTAAGACAAGGAAATCCACTATCTGAGCCGCTAAAAAAAGCTTGGGTCTTTCCGCCACTAGTTACGCAGATGATAGCGATTGGCGAAGAGACAGGGGCGCTCGACACGATGTTGTCCAAGGTAGCTGATTTTTATGAGATGGACGTGGAGAATACCGTCGACCGTCTGAAATCGCTGCTTGAACCATTATTGATCGCTTTTCTAGCCGCTGTTGTAGGTGTGATTGTGGCCGCCATTATGCTGCCGATGTTCAGTCTGTACGGTAATATGTGAACCACTTGGTTCCTTGTATATATTGAGAGGGGTGACGCCGGGGAGGCGGGGCAAGATCCACGAAACTTACGCTGGCGATTAGACGACGATGGACGAGCTGTTTCCGTAAGCACAAGAAAGATGATGCTGGATTCACTGAAATGAAGGATATAGGCTTTATCACTCACACACCACTTAGAGGGGGAAATTAAATGTTAGCACAAGCGATTAAGAAAAGATTGAGCAAAGAGGAAAATCAAAAGGGGTTTACGCTGATTGAGTTGCTGGCAGTTATCGTTATTTTGGGGATTATTGCGGTTATTGCAATTCCGATGATTGGTGGAATAATTAATAATTCTAAGAAGGATGCAGACCTAGCGACAGCCCGACAACTTTATGATGCATCTCGTATGTATATTATGGGTGAGAAAAATGGCAATTTCACATCTGTTTCCAAGGTAACCCTTGCTGAACTAAAATCAGGTAAATATATTGATCAAACTCTTGTTTTACCAAGTTCAAAAGAATCACTTAATGGTACTACAACATTTGTAGAATATAACACAGAGGGAGAGCTAGTTTCGGTTACTATGGATCCTAAACCAGCGGGAAGTGATGGTGGGGTCTATGTTGCCAAAAAGGTGCTAGGTGAGAAAACAGCAGCGTCACCAACGCCAACACCAGCGTCTGGTAGCTAACAGGAATATCTAATTAATATCTATAAATTCAAACTTACAATCTATCCTAAGGAATCGGATTTCCCGATTCCTTTTTTAAAATCCAGAAGCTAACAGAGGACAGCCATGACGATATTTATCGCAAGTTACATCACATTACTGGGTCTGATTCTAGGCTCCTTCTATAACGTAGTGGCGCTGCGGGTGCCGGCCAAGGAATCCTTGCTTAATCCGCCGTCACATTGCCCGAACTGCAATATGCGGCTAAAAGCGCGGGATTTGTTTCCAGTGGTAAGCTACCTGCTGTCAGGAGGCAAGTGCCGATACTGCGGAACGAGGGTTTCGCCATTATATCCGCTTGGAGAAGCGGCAACGGGTTTGCTTTTTTTATGGGTGTATTTGCAATTTGGCCTGACGGGTAAGGGAATCATCGGGTTCATTCTTGTGAGTTTAGCGGTTATCGTGACGGTTGCGGATTTGAAGTACATGCTGATTCCCAACAAGGTATTGTTGTTTTTTTTACCGCTGCTGCTGATTTTTGTACTGCTATTTCCAGAAGGACCGATATGGCATCATCTGCTAGGAGCTGTGCTTGGGGGAGGGGGCCTTATCCCTTTTGTTCTATTAGGTGGCATGGGGGCTGGAGATGTGAAGTTATTTGCGCTGCTGGGCTTGGTGATTGGCTTTCCAAATGTGATTTTAGCCTTTTTTGTGGCTTGTCTGCTTGGGAGCGTGGTGGGCGGACTGCTGATGCTGCTCGGTGTAATCAAACGTAAACAGCCGGTACCCTTCGGCCCATGGTTAGCTATAGGAGCTTTAATTAGTTTTGGATATGGTTCACACATCATCGGCGCGTATCTCTCACTCATCGGATAGGAGGACATCGATCACATGCTTGGATTAGGCCCCAAAGTGGCCGGACTTTCAATTGAAGCTGCCGGAATCCGTTATATTAGTTTTAAGAATAAACAGTCATGGGAAGTCCGTAAAAAACGGTTTCTCCCGCTCCTTCCAGGCATGATCATTGAGAATCAGGTGGCGGATAGCGAGGCGCTTTATGATCGGGTAAGGCAGTGGGTGAAGAAGGAAGGGTTAAGGGGAAGTAAGGTTTCTTTGTCCATTCCACCTTCGCAGATCATTATCCGTAAAATGAGTATTCCTAGTACCAATGACAAACAGGTAGAACAACTCGTGAAGCTGGAAGTGGAGACGGGATTGCATTTACCTTTTGAAAATCCTGTCTACGACTATGTAACGCTCGAAGTGGATGAGGAGCAAAGTCACCTGCTCGTATTTGCTGCTCCGCGAAAATCGATTCAGGATTACGTAGAAATTCTGGAGCGGGCGGGTCTTCGGATAAGTAGTGTCGAAATTTCGGCAACCGCCTTAGCGCGTGCTATAACCACTGGGCACGGGGAGAGCTTTGCGGAGACGATGCTGATTAATATGGAGCCATCGGTAATGGACATTTATATGTTCAGAAACGGGAATCCGGTCTTCATTCGTACGATAAACTTACTTGATCTACATAAAGGAAGAAATTTAGCGGGAATGGATCTTTTGACAGACAGTGAAACCTTGGCAGAAACAGCTGTCGCTGTGGAAGAACATTTATCACCCGAGCAAATGGTGGAAATCACTGCGGAAATCTCCCGTATGCTCAGCTTTTATCAATACAGCTTGCATGACGGTTCCACTCGTATCAACAATTTAGTGATTACGGGCACTCCCTCGATTCGTAAACAACTGGACCTGGAGCTCCAGCAGTCCCTAGCTGAACTTGAAATAACACCAATAAGTCTGGAACAGATGGCTAGTGCTGCTGTTTCTGACCCTGAACTAAATGATTACCGTGTAGCTGCCGGGACCGCTCTAAAAAATAGCATCAACACGGATACGATTGATCTATTGCCGAGAGAAGATCGGGAGACATTGCTATTTCCTTATGTCACGATGGGGCTTGTAGCGATTTGGCTGCTGGGGATGATCGGAACGGGGATTTATTTTTCTGCCAATAAGGGTCAAATCTCTAACGGTAAAGAACAGCTGCAAGGCCTGCAGGATCGCAGTTTAATGCTCCAAGTGGAGCTCGCGAAGCTTAAAAACAGCGGACCTGGACAACTGGATCGGAAAGCAGCCATCACAGTGCTTCAGGACAATAAGGTGATTGCTGTCCCTATCTTGGACGAATTAGTGGAAGGATTGCCTAATGAGGCACTAATCCGTGATATTAACTATACCTACCGGACATCTATAGATCTGACTGTAAATGTATCCACTATGGAGGATGCTTCCAACTATTTAAGACAACTTCGCCAAATGTCTTTTACGGCCGATGCCTCTATTCAAAAGCTTACTGAAGGAGCCGCCGATGCCATTTCATACAATACGTATACGGCTATTTATAAAGTGAACTTAGCAGCGGCTAAGCAGCAAAACAGTGATACGGATGCCAGCCAAGGGGAGGTGAGCAGCGATGGAACAGATCAATAAATATCGCTCTCCCATCGTACTAGGGGTGTTAATTCTATTCCTGATATTGTTTGCATTCTATATGCTGGGTGTTCAGCCGACTAATAAGGAAATTTCCGCACAGAGCAGCGAGATCAGTCAGTTGGAAAAGGAAGCAGAAGTCCTCCAAAACAAAATCAATGAGTTGAAGGGCAGCGGTAATGAGGGAGATCTAGAACAGAAGGAATTACTGGGGGAACTCCCAAAGGGCGATGACAGCGAAGGTCTGATTGTTGATTTGCGGGAGGTTAGCACGTCCTCACAAGCGCGGCTAAAGGATCTTAGTTTTGTTTTGGATGAGGCTAATCCGATTCAACAAATGACAGGTTCAGCTGAGGTGTCATTCCCGACGGTCAAACAGATCAAAATGACTGCAGTGGTGGAGGGGACATATTCGGGGATACGGCAATGGATGGATGAAATACAAGCCTTACCTCGTATTGTGAATGTGGACTCTTTCAATTTTCAGCAATCCTACGAGGATCGTACTAAGAACAATACGGAGAGTATTTTGACTGCTAACGTAGCTTTTACAGCGTATTATGAGGCCACCGCAGCAGCATCCAATTAGGGTTCTAGTACTACTTTATTTAATTATATTACTCCGCTTTTCCTGTGAATCAGGAGGGTGGAGTTTTTTTATATTTTCAAAAGAGTTGTAATACGTTTTCATTCCTCTGTTTATTGGGTATTTTAGCTTGCGGGGTGCATAAGCTGAAACAGTGGCGATCGCCTGTATTTTTTAGATGAAAGAGGAGGAACTTCAGATGAACAAAAAATGGATGCTTGGTTCGTTGGCCCTTTCCCTAGGCCTTTTATCAGCAGGTAGCGGAGTTATGGCAGCTTCATCATCAGTGGGAAGCTCGGCAATAAAAAATGTGGCTGTGATTGGCACAGGAAAAGAAGGCCCAGCTACCATAAACAATTTGACGGTAAAAAGTGTGGTTCCGCTTGTTGTACATGCCAGAGCAATCTATTTCTATACTAGCCGCGGGGGCAACTTTTTCCCGATGGAAACCTTCATGTATAAAGCGCAAGAGTACCGTTACCTTTCCAATGATATTGGGACAAAGGCGAAGCTGATGAATTACATAAAAAAAGCCTACACGCATAATGCAGCAGCTTATTATGTGCAGACTCAATTTTTGGAGCATGAAGGTAGAATGTCACAGGTGAATGCGGATCTTGGAAACTCATTAATGTTTGAGAAAGCCACCGCCCGAATGCTCTCCAAAACTGCAACAACCGCTGAATTTGACTTAACAGTTCCTTATTCGAGCGGGCAGGAAGGCAGTGAGTCGGTGTATGTGAAGCTGAAAAAGGTGAATGGATACTGGAGAATTGATACGTCACCGGATATTCTTTTTTGAGGAAGGTTTAGGGTAGAAGAGGAAAGGTAAAGAGGTTCTATGCTTGGGCGCGGATAAGGTCAGAGGTATATGCAACACCAGCGAATTTACCTTTGCGAGTGATAATGACACAATCATTTTTCATAGGATCCGGGCGGTTCATAGCGAGGCTCAATACCATATCGAGTGGAGTGGAAATGTCAAGAATGAGCGGGGTTTTGTTCATAAGCTTCATGGCAGGTTCTCTGTAGAATAGATCTACTCCGGATCTTCCTGTAGCTTTCAAAAAGAAACGTTCGCTCATCAACATTCCTAGGGGTTCATTCATAGCATTGCAGACGACGATACATTTGGATTCTGGATGCTGAAACATGACGCGAAGGGCTTCTCTGCAAGTGCGTGAGGCAAAAATAGCAGGAGCACTGCGGACAATACCAGTAAGATCATTTACAAGAGCTGTTGTCATAGGATGTTCATCCTTTCTGATTATGGGTCTACTTCTAATGTACCCCTGAATCGTAAATTTCAAAGCCGGGTAACGTAAGCTACAGGTAAAATAGATTGCTAACAACAAATAACCGATCAGACCTTAGGGGCTCTGACCGGTTATTTGTTGTTAGCTATTCACTGCGGACGCCGTCCTCCACCAGCTGCTTTCGGGGGACATCCGGGATTATGGATTTGCTCACGCCTCCACGATTAATGGCGATTAATCGTTTTTGTGCGTAATATACGTCGCGGGACAGTTTATTCACCTCAGTGGATTTACCGTCAACATACTTTGTAATGTAGGTTTCAACAATATATCCGGTTTTCCCATTTTGAATAACACGTGAGCTGCCACGAGGCAGTGAAGAATCGTTTACGTATTTATCGACTGGTGGGAGTACCTCTACTGTTTTTGAATGAACTTTGTAAGTGACATTTTGCGGAAACGTGCCGAACAGCTTTATGGTCAGTGATTTACCCTGCACAGCTGCTTTAATTATGAGATATTTGCCAGTCGTATTGCGAAAACGAAAGTTGATATAACCTTCAGCGAATGTTGCGTCCTGACCTTTGGGCAAGTAGTTGACGGGCAAGGAATGATTACGGCGTTCCACAATTTCTAGCCCTATACGCAGTGCGGCATTGTAAAGAGTGCTCGACACTTGGCAGATCCCTCCACCAACACCTGCTTGCAGCTTGCCGTTCACAATCACCGGCGCTTCACGGAAGCCGTAATTCACCTTTGCTTTTTCTATAGCTTTTCCATAATCAAAGACGGCTCCAGGCGGGAGAATGGTTCCATCCACAGCTTTGGCAGCAGCTTCCACGTTGTAGCTTCGTCCAGGTCCACTTGCACCTAGAGAGGTGCTGAACTGCATTACTTTTCGCTCGATACCTTGTTCCTTTAATTTCTTTAAAGTTATGTCAGGCTGCAGGATTAACAAAGGGACCTCCATCGTGATTCCCTTCTCCAGCAGGGCATTCAGATGATTAAAGCTGGTGGGGGCAGCTGCTCCTAAGGAAGTCTCCAGAGCTGTCCAATCAACCTCCAGGGAAGTTTTCTCAGAAGTATATACGATTCGGTCATCGCCTGTAATTCGTCGTGTAGCGTCCACTGGTTCACCAAAGGACTCCTTCTCCCAACTGGGACTTAGAATCTTTTGAAATTGTGCGATTTCCAGATGGGTTTCAAGCTTCCACAACTTAGGGAAGTTATAGCGTGCCTTTA
The DNA here is from genome assembly GCF_037963265.1 of Paenibacillus sp. FSL H7-0943. NCBI lineage: Bacteria > Bacillati > Bacillota > Bacilli > Caryophanales > Paenibacillaceae > Paenibacillus > Paenibacillus sp. FSL H7-0943. The sequence continues at coordinate 6,366,281 of NZ_CP150148.1, read as the reverse complement.
CCCGCTCCCAAAGCGTTCCTTCGGCAAGCTCTTTTAAGCCCTGCTGAAAAGCAAAGGCTTCATAGCTCAACCCAGTCTTATTAAGGGTTAGGGAGAGATCTGCATTGCCTTCCACTTTTAGCACTAGAGGGACGGTTTCGAGGGCATGCAGCCGTTTATCCAGCTGGGAGCGGACCTCGGTGAGGGTCATGCCTCCGACCTGCCAGCCGGCAAGGGTTGTACCCTTTGGAAGCGTGGTTTTGCTGCCATATAGATGAAGCCCTCCGTAAATACAGGAGCCGATAAGGACGAGTGCGATGACCACTATGAGGGCAGCATGGATTTTTTTCATGATTAATCTCCTTTTGGGGATTTGGATTGCGCTAAGCAGGCGCGGCCCTGTAACAGAACTTAAAGAACACTTCGTGGGATACCGATAATAAATTAGTAAGAAATAAGTAGTCTCTAATAAAGGGAGTTAGTTACGACATCTGATAACAGGCACCGCTAGGTGCTTTTTTATATGTATATGTCTAGTCACTACAAAACTTTCGAATAGTCGTGCAGTTACGGGGTACTCAATCAGTTACAGATTTGTTACAATAGATACATTGCGGAAATATTGAAGTTTATGGAAACTTGAGGTGGACAATGTCGATTCGCACAAGTGGAAAATGTCATAATTGGGAAGTGAGAAAATGATTGAAATGCAAGATGTATGGAAAACGTACCCTAACGGAACTCACGCACTGCAAGGAGTTTCAGTGAAAATCGACCGCAATGAATTCGTGTACGTTGTCGGCCCTTCCGGCGCGGGTAAATCTACTTTTATGAAATTGATTTATAGAGAAGAAGTGCCTACCAAAGGACAGATTTCGGTGGGAGGTTTCAATATAGGAAAGCTAAAACCACGCAAAATCCCTTATGTCCGCCGTAATATCGGCGTTGTATTTCAAGATTTTCGGCTTTTGCCCAGAATGACGGCATACGAGAATGTAGCTTTTGCTATGGAAGTTATTGAAGCGCCGAAAAAAGTCATCAAGAAACGTGTGAATGAGGTTCTTGATTTGGTTGGGCTGAGAAGTAAAGCGAATCGTGAGCCCTCACAGCTTTCTGGTGGTGAGCAGCAACGGATCGCTATTGCACGGGCTATCGTCAATAATCCTTCTGTTATTATTGCGGACGAGCCTACAGGTAACTTAGACCCCGAGACTTCATGGGGCATTATGCAGCTGCTTGACGAGATTAATTTTCGTGGAACAACGATTGTAATGGCTACCCATAACAGAGATATTGTGAACAAAATGCGCAAACGGGTGCTTGCGATTGAGAATGGAAACATTGTCAGAGACCAAGCGAGAGGGGAATATGGTTATGAGTTTTAAAACCTTCTTGCGACATGTGCGGGAAGGCTTCAAAAGCGTATTCCGTAATGGCTGGATGTCGATCGCCTCAATCACTTCGATTGTTGTTTCTCTTTTTGTTCTAGGTGTATTTATTCTTCTTGTTCTTAACGTAAATTCTGTAGCTGATGAGGCAGACAGTCAGGTACAGATCAAAGTGCATCTAGCTTTGAATACAGATCAGAAGATGCGCGAGACCCTGCAGACTGAAATTGGCAATATGCCGGAGGTCAGCAAGATTACGTTCATCTCCAAGGAACAGGGACTTAAAGATCTCCGCGCAGATATGGGCGAGGAGGCAGCAGAGCTTCTGGAAGGGTTCGATGAAGACAATAACCCGCTTCCAGATACCCTTCAGGTAGAGGTTATTGAACCTACTACCGTTGCTTTTGTGGCTGAGAAGATTCAAGCCCTTAACAAGACACATACCGAACAGCCTATCTACAAAGTGAAATATGGCAAAGGCTCGATAGAAACATTGTTTAAAATTACGCGTGCCGTACGCAACATTGGCTTTATTTTTGTAGCGGGGCTGGCACTTATGTCTATGTTCCTCATCTCCAATACTATTCGGGTAACGATTCTTGCCCGGCGCAAAGAGATTGGGATTATGAAGCTGGTAGGTGCGACAAATTATTTTATTCGTTGGCCTTTCTTTATAGAAGGGGCATTAATTGGACTCATTGGATCATTGATTACTTCGGGTGTTTTATATGCCGGTTACAAGGGTTTGGAATCTTCGATACAGGGAGATCCAATGCTCGGATTGCAGCTGATCCCTTTCAGTGATATTTGGCTGCTGCTCGTAGGTCTGTTAGTTGGACTAGGTGTGTTGATCGGCGTCTGGGGAAGTACGGTTTCTATTCGTAAGTTTTTGAAAGTTTAATTTAAGAGTGAAGGATGGGGAGTGCGAGTTGAAGAAGATTGCCGCCGGACTAGCCGTAATGTTACTAGCTGTCACTATATTCCAACCCTCTGATGGATATGCCAAAAAAACAAGTGTTGCCGAAATCGATAAGCAATTAAAGCAGCTGCAACAAGAGGTGCAGGAAGCTAAGGCGCAGCAAGAGAAAGCGGAGTCCCAAACGCAGGAAGCGCAGCACTATAAGAATAAGACAAATATCAATTTACAATATGTATTGCAGCAAGTGGATCAAGTTAAAGGCAAAATGACCGAAATCTCTAACAAAATTTCCGACACAGAAGAATCTCTTAATGTTACAGCAACGGAATTGGATGAAGCAGAGGCACGAGTGGCCTCAAGAGAAGAACTCTTAGGATCCCGTGTCCGGTTGATGTACACGGATGGAGCGGTATCTTACCTAGATGTTTTGCTCTCATCGACAAGCTTCTCTGATTTTCTGGGCCGCACCGATTCGCTTAAGATGATTGTGGATCAGGATCAGGAGCTGTTAGTCCAACACAAGCTGGACAAGCAGACAGTTGTAGAGAAAAAGCAGGAGCTTGAGGGGCAATATGCTCAAGCCAAGCAGTTATACACCTCCTTGGAAAATCAGAGAAGCCTGCTGAAAGAGAAGGAAGCGGAGAAGCAGGAGCTTATCGCATTTTATGATAAGCAGATTCAAGAAAGCGATGATCTAAGTGAAGAGCAGAATGAGAAGCTGGTTAAGCTGGCAAGCGAACGTTCTGCTTTGGAAACCCAAAAGGATAAGATTAAAGCTGAGGAAGCAGCGCGCAAAGCAGCAGCCGCCAAAGCAGAAGCGGCACGCCGGGCAGCAGCAGCTGCCAAGAAAGCCGCAGCCAGCAAGGCAAGCAGCAGTTCAAGCTCCAGCTCCTCAACCGCGTATGCTGGTGGAGATGGACCCTTCCTGCTCCCTGTAGGCTCGGCAAGAATCTCCTCCTCCTACGGACCACGGACACACCCTATTACGGGGGAGAAGGGGAAAGTACACACCGGGGTAGACTTTGCAGTTCCACAAGGAACCAATATTCATGCGGCTGATTCGGGAACGGTAATCGTAGCTGAATGGTATAGCGGTTATGGATATTGTGTAATTATTGATCATGGCGGCGGAGTTTGGACCCTCTACGGCCATATCCGTAAAGGTGGTATCAAGGTTAGTCCTGGGGATAGAGTCAATCGTGGGGATGTGATTGCTGAATCCGGTTCTACAGGTAATTCGACGGGCCCCCATCTCCATTTTGAAGTTCGGATCGACGGCAAGACAGTAAATCCGATGCCTTATCTCTAATTTTTAAGAACTTATAACTCATATTATTTGAGCGTACGGCATATACTGGAAGAGATACCGTACCTTTCAGGACGGACTTATGGAGTTGTTTGCGAGATGGACAAGAAGGGACGGTGGGAACATCATGTTAAAAAAAAGCACAGCGGCGTTTATGATTATCGCCGCCCTGCTATGCGGTAGTCTGGTGACCTTGGGCGTGACGGGTTATAGTCATGTTATCGGACAAGCTGCAGGAGAAGGACTGGCCTCAGCATTGCAGGTTACTGGCCTTCAGCAGAAGGAATCCCAGAAGCTTGGAACGGCTCTCAATCTGATTGAGAGCAATTACTACGAGACAGTAGATCGGGAGAAGCTGATAGACGGTGCTGTCAACGGTATGATGGAAGCGCTGGGCGATCCTTATTCCAACTATATGGGCAAAGAAACAGCTGAGAAATTCGAAGAAAGCATTGAGGGTTCCTTTTCAGGTATCGGTGCGGAGGTCTCTTCGGATAATGGCAAGGTAGTCGTGGTCTCTCCGATCAAGGGCTCACCTGCTGAGAAAGCTGGGATTCAGGCCAAAGATGTTATTCTGTCCGTTAACGGTGAATCGCTGGAAGGCATGGAGCTGAATGCAGCTGTTGCCAAGATTCGCGGTCCTAAGGGCAGTGAGGCCACTTTGAAAATACAACGTTCCGGCTCTGTAGAGCCACTCGAATTTGTTCTTACCCGGGATGATGTGAAGCTCGAAACAGTCTACGCTACTATGGAAAAAGACAATGTGGGTGTAATCGAGGTTACGCAGTTCTCCCTGAATACCGCAGAACGATTCAAGGAAGAGCTGGAGAAGCTGGAGAAGCAAGGCATGAAGGGACTTGTTATTGACGTCCGTAATGATCCAGGTGGTGTTCTTCCGATTGTTATTGAAATGGCAGAGCAATTCGTTCCAGCTGGAAAATCTATAGTGCAAATAGAATATAAAGACAAAAAACGCGAAGTTAGTACCTCAAAAGGATCGAGTAAAGCTTATCCAGTGGTCGTGCTGATGAATAAAGGTAGCGCAAGTGCTTCGGAAATATTGGCGGGTGCTTTGCAGCAGTCGGCAGGAGCTAAGCTAATCGGTGACAATTCTTTCGGTAAAGGTACCGTGCAGACGAGCTTTGATAAACAGCTTGGAGACGGCAGCTTGCTGAAAGTTACCATTGCCAAATGGCTTACGCCAGACGGCACATGGATCCACGGTAAGGGCATTAAACCGGATATCGCGGTAGCGCAGCCGGATTACTTCTCGGTGGCTCCGATTAACAAGAGCGTGGCGCTGCAATATAATATGAACAACGCTGATGTGAAGAGTGCACAGACGATGCTGGACGGTTTGGGTTATAAGCCTGGACGTAAAGATGGCTATTTTGATGCTGGCACTAAGGACGCAGTGAAGAAGTTCCAAAGTACAGCAAAGCTCCAAGTCACAGGCATAATTGACGCCAAGACAGCCGAGGCGCTGGAAGCGGCGCTGATCAAGGTCATTCAAGACCCTGTTCACGACAACCAACGGAATAAAGGGATTGCTGAGATTCAGAAGGAAATTAAGGCGGCAGCGTCGAAAAAGTAAGAAGGCTGAATTCAGCCTTCTTTTTTTCTTTTAGATATGAAAATGCCAACCGACGTAGAGGAATTAGAATATATACAAATCAGTCATCGGACGAAAAGGAGTGTGACGAACAGTTTGAATGTGATTCAGGAACTGTTAGGAAGCTTGGGCACTGCGTTCTTACACTTATTGATCCAGCCGTATTACTACATTGCTATTATATTTATTGCGTTATATTACCGTAGGCAGGTGGCATTAGAACGAAAGCTGATACATGTGAAATTACATAGCTGGGGTCAGGAAACGTGGCGGACGGTATGGAGTGGTCTAGTCATGGGTTTGGTCGTCTCTATAGCAGCCGTTCTGCTAGGAATATCATTATCAGGTACCGCTGTAGCCTGCATTTGGGTAGTTAGTCTCGTGTTGTCGCTACTGCGTGTACGGTATTTGTGCTTCGCGTATTCTATAGGGTTGTTAGGTATCATACAATTTGTAATTTCTTTCTTTCCAGATACTTTAGATAGTGGAACGGTAGGGAATATTACCACCGCCATACGGGAGATGGATATTCCTGCTTTGCTAGTGTTAGCTGCGCTGCTGCACATGGCGGAGGCACTGCTGGCCCGCAGACAAGGGGCCAAGCTTGCAACGCCGCTCTTCCTGAAGGGAAAGCGCGGCATGGTCGTCGGCGGCTATCAGCTGCAGGCCTTCTGGCCGCTGCCGCTGTTCCTGCTGCTCCCTTCGGGTGCAGGAACGGATTTGCCATGGCACTCGCTGCTCGGCGGCAGCCTTGGCATCGTCTCTTTGCCCGTCATCATCGGCTTCAGCGAGATGACACAGGGCATGCTGCCCGGGCGCAAGGCGGCCCGCACTGCAGGACGACTGCTGATCTACAGCATCGTCCTGCTCGGCTTAAGCCTGCTTGCCGCTTGGTGGAGCCCGCTGACTCTGGTCGCGGCGCTCGCAGCTATTGTGCTGCACGAAGGGTTAAGCTGGTACGGCGCTCTGGAAGAGCGCAGCATCAGCCCCATCTTCGTGCATCCACCGCGCGGCCGCAAAGTGCTGGCCGTGCTGCCGGGCAGTCCCGGTCAGGAGCTGGGCATCCTGCCCGGCGAGATCTTACTGAAGGTCAACGGGGTCCTGTTGACCGATGCGGCGCAGCTACATGAGGCGCTGCGCATGAATCCAGCGTTCTGCAAGCTGGAGGTGCTGAACCGTGAAGGGGAGAGCAAATACCTTCAAAGCCCGATCTATGATGGGGATCACCATCAGCTCGGCATTATTTTGGTGCCGGAGACAGATGGGATGATTACCGCTGAGGCGAAGCCTTCCAGCATCTACAGCATCATCAGGATGAAGACAGGCATACGCAGCCGGAACTTTCCGGACGGCCAACTTAAACGAAAAAAAACCACTGAAGCCAAGCAGGAATCAGCGGAAGGATAACTAGAAGATGCCCCATAAGCCATGAAATGGTGAATGGGGCATCTTTGTTTTTGATTAGATGGTAATTTCGCGTGCGAGAAGTTGCTATCGGACCCAGTTGCCCCTAATCACAGCATTTTCGCTTTTTTAGAATGGTAACGGACCCAAAAGGCGCTATTGGCATCAAAAACACCCCAAATGAGCCTCTTTCTGAGGAATAACGTCGCTGGGGTCCGAAACTCTGCTCAAACGCCGATAAAATTGTAAATAGCGTCACTGGAGTCCGAACCCGCGTCCAAGGAGTAATGTCACTGGAGTCCGAACCGGCGCCCAAGGAGTAAAGTCACTGGAGTCCGAACCCGAGCCCGTGCCCAAGGAGTAACGGTACTGGAGTCCGAACTCGCGCCCAAGGAGCAGCGTCGCTGGAGTCCGAACCCGCGCCAAGGAGCAACGTCACTGGATTCCGTAAGAAAAACCAACTTTGGCAGTGGCCTATTCACAGGCTATATGTTACTAGTTCAACCCCGCATGTTCTTCAAATAAAAAATTGCAATTTGCGTACGATCGCGGAGCTCTAATTTGCTTAATATATCCGTTATGTAATTTTTGACGGTGCCCTCGCTTAAAAAAAGCTGTCCGGCGATTTCTTTGTTGCTATGCCCCTCAGCGATAGAAGCGACTACAGCCAGCTCTGTTTTGGTCAATCCGAAGGATTCCAGTGGCTGTACCTGTGGCAATTCTTGCCGTGCCGTAGGCTGCAGAAAGGTTGCCAGCTTGCGGGCGATATCAGGGTGGATAAGCATGTTCCCTTCAAAAACCGTTTTAATGCCCTGGATGATCCGGTCTGGCGGTATGTTTTTGAGCAAATATCCACTAGCTCCGTTACGCAGTGCCTCAATGATATATTCATCATCGTCGAAGGTGGTCAGCATCAATATCGCAATTTGCGGAAAAGCCTGCTTAATCTTCTCCGTTCCTTCAACGCCACCGCAGCCGGGCATGCGGATATCCATCAGAGCCACATCGGCCATTAATCCTTCTTGAAGTAATTCCAAGGCTTCGTTACCTTCACAAGCTGCTCCAACAACTTCAATATCTGGGTCCATCCCTAGCAATACTTGCAGACTTTGGCGAATAAAGGGGTCGTCATCAACAATTAACACTTTAATCATTAGCATGGCTCCTTTCGTTATACAATCTCATCTTGCTTATAAATGGGCAGCCGCGTAATGACTGTAAAATGTGGCTCCTGCCTTAGTTCGAGTGTTCCACCGATCAGATGAGTGCGCTCGTACATGCCTTTCATCCCGTCCCCACCACTCCCCAATAATTTGCGGAGCTTCTCTTCTTCTGGAAGTGATCCATTGTTGCTAACCTCCATAGTGATTCCTGCTTGCGCGTAGTCAATTTTGATCCGGATGGACGTTGCTTTTCCATGCCGCAAGGCGTTGGTTATAGCCTCACGGGCGTTTTTGTACAGGATCACTTGGATACTAGGATAGAGCGGATAAGGTATGCCCTGTACTTGGTATGAGGTCTCGATCCCCGTCTCACGCCCAATCTCTTCGAGCAGCCGGTCTAACGCATAAGCTCCCTCAAGCTTCGGGGTGTAGTTGATACGTTTAACTGCGGACCGCATATCGTCCATGCTAGCCGACAGCTGGTCACGAATCAATTCCATCATTTGCATTCCGCTCTCGGGAGAGGTGGGCAAGGTCTGGAGGGCGGCCTCCATCATCATTTTAATCCGGATTAACCGGTGGCCGATATCGTCATGGAGCTGGCGTGAGATTCGGACGCGCTCTTTGGACTGGGCAGACTCTTCTACTTGCGCGCTGAACTCCAGCAGGCGGTTGCGAGCTTCATCGAGTTCGAAATGCTTTTTGCGCAACTCATCATATAGAAGAAGAGTGTCTTCGCGCCGCTGGCCAGCTTTCAATAATAGCTTATTTAGGTAGGCAGTGAGCAGAAATGAAAGGTTAATGTAAGTCACTACGAGCGATGGAGAATTCTGGAGTGCGACGTTCAAAGCTATCAGATGTACACCTGTGAACACGTAAGGCACCGCTTTAGGCTGGAGTCTGGAATAATAAAGCAGTGCTGATATAGCGGGGAAAATCATCATGCTGCCATATTGATAACATAACCAGGCCGTGAACAAGATTTCAATGATACTAATCAAAGCATGAATGGATCGAGGGAGCTTTGGCACCATGACCACAAGGAATAGAAGCATCAGGATATGCAGCGTGAAGATTCCATAATCGTTATATTGATAGACATAAATGGTAATAAACGCAGGGATTAAGATGAGTCCGTAACGCAATAAGTTTAGCTCTCTGGGCACGCCTTAGTCATCCTTTATGTTTTTTAATAATCTTAGCATATTATCCCACTACTTCAGGAGATGACTTTAGTCACCTTCAAAAAATGACCTTTCGTACATCCGCAAAAATTCAACCTAGAATAAAATTGAAAATATAGAAGCACACACGACAGGGGAGATAAGAGATGGCAATCGCGGTGTTGACCGATGTGGTGAAACGGTATGAGAACAAATTAACGGTAGATCATGTGAATGTTACGATTCAAGCAGGAGAGATCTTTGGCCTGCTAGGCCCGAACGGGGCAGGTAAAAGTACAACTATAAGTATGATTTGCGGCCTGCTAAAGATTGATAGTGGAGACATTGTTATTGATGGGTTATCAGTCTCTTCGTACGCACTGGAGGTTAAGAAAAAGATCGGTTTGGTTCCGCAGGATTTGGCTTTGTACAATACAATGACAGCAGCTGAAAATGTAACTTTTTTCGGAAGATTGTATGGCTTGCGGGGGAAATTGCTGAAAGAGCGGGTGGCGGAAGCTCTTGCTTTCACAGGACTTAGTGACCGGGCCAAAGAAAAACCAGCCACCTTCTCCGGAGGGATGAAAAGACGTTTGAATATCGCTTGTGCCATCATGCATCATCCAAAGCTGATTATTATGGATGAGCCGACCGTAGGGATTGATCCGCAGTCTCGTAATCATATCCTTGAGTCGGTCAAAGAGCTGAATCGGCTTGGCTCAACCGTCATCTACACTAGTCATTATATGGAAGAGGTTGCAGCCATTTGTGATCGGGTAGCGATTATGGATAAGGGACATATCATTGCTTGTGGCACGGAAAAGGAGCTGCGGGAACGGGTTTCTCAAGAAGAAAAAATAGTGGTCAAAGCAACGAACATCACCCCGGAGCTAATCAATGAGCTTAGTCTACACCCGCGGATCACGAGAGTGGAAAGTAAAGAGGGAACGGTAGAAATGTATCTCCCCTCCTCACAGGATGAGCTGCAGGATATCTTATTTATTTTTGCTAAACATGAAGGCATTATTGGTTCTTTAAATATTGAGGAGCCGGATCTGGAGACATTATTCCTTAGTTTGACAGGACGGACATTGCGCGATTAAAGGAGGGAGAGAACGCTTTGAGAAATATTTGGACAATTATGATTTATGAGCTTCGCAGGCTGTTTATTTCACGCTCAATCATCATTAATATGTTTCTGCTACCGCTGCTTTTGATCTTTCTGCTGGGTGCTTCCCTCTCCAGTGTAATCGGTGATAAGGCAGCGTCTAAGATTGACCCTGTACGTGTTGGTGTAGTTAATCTTTCTGGAGAAGGGTATGAAAGCTCGGCGATGATAGACAGCTTTTTGAAGACGCCGGAGCTTAAGGATATCATTATTCCGGTCAAAGTAGGGAGCCGAGAGACAGCGGAAAGCGGCCTGCGCGCCGGGAAATATGGTTATGCGGTTATTGTTCCCCTAGGCTTCGATAAGAAAGTACAAAGCGGCGAAACTGCACAGTTAGAGTTTGTTCTGGGCAAAGATCGGACAGATAACATGGTTGCGGGGACGGTATTCGATAACTTTTTGAACAATATTAACTATAAGCAATCCGTAGCTATGACGTTGGGTCCAGAAGCTTTGACTGCTACTGCACCAAGTTTGGGAGAGCAGCCTTCTGTTAAGGTTGGGGCGCTCAGTGAAGGTGGCCGATCCTATACAGCCTCCCAATTCTATGCGGTATCCATGATGCTGATGTTTCTGCTATATAGCGGTTTGACCGTCAGCAGCTCTCTTTTTAATGAAAAAGAAAATCACACCCTCTTCCGAATAACCTCAATGCCGGTAAAAGGTTCTGAGCTGTTTATTGGTAAAATGCTAGGCGTAGGGGTTGTAAGTGTAGTGCAGTGCGCAGCGATTATTATCCTGACTCATTTGTTGTTTGGCGTAAATTGGGGCAATCGTCCGGGCTTGCTGCTGCTCTTCTGTCTCTTAATGATCATAGCTTCCATGACATTATCGATTGTTATTTCAATGTTTTGCAAAACTAAAGCAAGTGCAGGAAGTATTGTTAATGTTATCACTGTGGTCATGACCTTCATTAGTGGAGGGATGGCTCCACTTCCGGAATCATGGGTGAACTCGGTCGGGGCATTTACCCTGAATCACTGGGTACTACAAGCTGTTCTAAAAATGATGCTGCATGCAGAGGTCTCAGAGATTTTGCCGAATCTGCTGGTCTTGTCGATCATCTGTCTGGTTCTATTCAGTGCAGCGGTTATCTCGTACCGGAAGGTAGGTTACCATGGATAAGATCTTAACGATTGCTTGGAATATGGTGAAAAGAACGATTGGTTCTCGGAATGGGCTGCTTTCGTATATTCTTCTGCCATGTCTTGTCGTGGCCGGGGTAGTAGCAATTAGTGGAAGTATGGGTGAGAGACCGGCTACTATTTTATATTCGAATATGGACGATGGTACAGCGGGCAAACATTTGCTTACCGAGCTGGAGAATACCGGTGATTATAAGCTGGTAGAGAAGACAGATGAGGCTGATTTGAGGGAGAGTATTATCGATCAGAACGGAGAAGCCGGTATTTTGATACCGCAAAACTTCACCTCCGCACTGCTTGCTGGAGAAGAGCCACAAATTAGTGTGTATGAGCTTAAGGCTACTGAAACATCCATTATGGTAAAAATGAAAATCAGTGTAATTGCTGATGAAATGCGAAACACTGCTGGACTAATTGGAGCAGCTCGGACTGAGGCTACGGACTCGGACTCACAGTTTGCTGCCGTAATGCAAAGAGCTGAGCAACATAGTGTAGGCAGTATAAGAACAGATTATGATTTATATCCCAAAGAGGGCTTAAGCATCGTCACAGGATTTACTTTGATGTTCTTAATGGGGCTGGTTACAAGTTCAGTGTCGCTTATTATGGATGATCGAAGAGAACGAACAATGAAACGTATGTTCAGTGCCCCGGTTCGTTCGTATGAGATTGCCCTCGGTAATTTTCTGGGAAGCTTCATTGTTGGGTTAATTCAAATTGTTGTAGTACTTGCTTTGGGCCGTTATGTACTGCAGTTTGACTTTGGATTACCGCTCTACTTGTATTTTTTGGTTCTTGCAGCATTTATGCTCGTTTCCATGGGCTTAGCCAGTACGGTAGCAGGTCTGATTCGCAATCCCAATAATACTGGCATGCTTAATTCGCTGATCCTGACCCCGACATGTATGCTTGGAGGCTGTTTCTGGCCGTTATCCATTATGCCGGATTATATGCAGAAGGCAGCTAATTTTGTACCGCAAAAATGGGCGATCCAAGCGATCGATATCGCTGCTACAGGTGGAGGCTGGAATGAATTATGGCTGCCTTTTGCCATCTTGGGTCTTATGGCCGCGGTGCTGCTGGCGATTGGTTCTGCTATTCTACGTCCGAGTGAAGCCGGAATTAACGCTTAAAAAATTTACAGATCATATAGATATGCATAGCTTGGACTACTCTATTCAGGTACAATAATAGGTATCAAATGTCCCTAGTTCTTAATATGTGTAAAAGAGGGGATTTCTAGGAGGATGAGCAGATGAGCAGCAATAAATTGGCTTGGACATGGCGGGTGAAGGAAGAATGTTTAGAGGAGTATGTAGCTATGCATTTAAATCCTTGGCCAGAAATTTTGGAGGAGCACAGTAAGGCTGGTATTTCTAACTATTCCATCTTTCAGAATGGCAATCAATTTTTTTACTGTTATGAGTGTGAGGATAGTAAGGCGGCTTTCGATTACATTGCCAAAAGTGATGCTTGCAACCGCTGGAATGCGATTACCTCTAAGATGGTTGAAGGTTCATTTGATTTCAATGATGAGGTGCCTATGCAGCCCTTACGTGAAGTGTTCTATCTGAAATAAGCAATTCAATTCTAGAACAAATCAAATGTGCATAATTTATATTATCGGCGCATCTGGTTTACAGTTATTTTAAATATAGGTATAATATAATTTATAAAGTTAAATTGAATAATTATTTGTTTTTTGGAGGAGCCTGTCAACAAGGGCTCCTCTTTGTCTTTTTTTGGCTTGGAGAAGCTCCTGGTTGGCAGTTCTTATATACAACAAGGGAGTGGATTGAAAGATGGAGTTTGTTTTATATCTTATGCTGATCATATTGTTCACCAAAGTAGCTGGTGATCTATCTGTGCGGCTTGGGCAACCAGCTGTGCTAGGTAAGCTTATTGTGGGAATCATACTGGGGCCTGCGGTACTGGGCTGGGTTCAGGATGGAGAGTTTATTCATTATATCTCTGAGATCGGTGTTCTACTGTTAATGTTCATAGCGGGGCTTGAGACGGATCTGGATCAATTGCGCAAGAACTGGAAATCAGCTTTTGCAGTAGCCGTCGGTGGAATTATATTACCCTTTTTGGGTGGGTTCGCCTTAGGAGAAATGTTTGGTTTTGCTTATCATAATGCTTTGTTTATGGGCGTTATTCTTAGTGCAACATCGGTCAGCATATCGGTGCAGGTGTTAAAAGATATGAATAAGCTGAACACACGTGAAGGCTCTACAATTCTGGGGGCTGCCGTAGTAGATGATATTCTAGTTGTTATTTTGCTCGCTGTTCTGATGAGCTTTTTTGGTACAGGTACAGACGTTTCTATTGGTCTTTTAATTGGGAAAAAGGTGTTGTTCTTTGCCGTAGCGATTATTGCCGGCTGGTTCATTGTTCCTCGGGTCATGAAATGGATGGCTCCGTTGAAGGTGACAGAGGCGATTATTTCAGCAGCGTTAATGATTTGTTTCGCATTCGCCTATTTTGCTGAAATCATGGGGATGGCAGGAATCATTGGTGCCTTTGCGGCTGGGATTGCTATCTCGCAAACTTCCTTTAAGCACACGGTAGAATCCAAGCTCGAGCCGATTGCTTATTCGATTTTTGTGCCGGTCTTTTTTGTAAGTATCGGACTTAGTGTTTCCTTTGAAGGAGTAGGCAGTCAAATAGGCTTCGTGATCTTGCTTACGGTTGTTGCCATTCTGACCAAGCTGTTTGGTGGCGGTCTGGGTGCGCGTCTTACAGGCTTTGATAACCACTCGTCTGCCATTATTGGGTCTGGGATGATTTCACGGGGGGAAGTTGCGTTGATCATTGCCGCCACAGGGCTGCAAAGCGGCTTGTTACAGCAACAGTATTTTACTTCGGTCATTATTGTTGTCATTGTAACTACACTTGTAACGCCGCCACTATTGAAATTTATGTTCCGTGATCCAGTACGTGCGGAAGGGAAATAAACCATAACAAAAGGGAGTCCTGTTGGTCATTTATATGGCTAACGGAGCTCTTTTTTTATGCTCACGTTCCAGTTGCCATCATCAAGAAAAAGGACGGGGATCTGTCTACAGAAGGGGAAAGTTCCCCGTCTTAAGACTGAGTACGAAACCAGCCGTAGGGCTGTTTTGAGTTCAGCCAAAAATGACTAAACTAAATCTCGGGATGGAAATTAATACATAATCAAACAGACATAAGGGGAGTGCCAGAAATCATGTGGAGTGGAAGGGGAAAAAGAAAATGAAATGGTTAACAAAATGGTCGTTCGGTAACAAGGCTGCGGTGGGGCTTTTAGTAGTCATGGCTCTTGTGGTGGGAGGGATGAGCTACACTTCGCTACCGATGGAATTTATGCCAGAGGCGGATAATCCTCAAGTGACTGTAACTGTGCTGGGTCCTGGCCAGGATACACATGCTATGGAGACTAATGTAACGAAGCCGATAGAAGCTGGAGCAGCTTTTGTGAAAGGGAAGAAGGAAATACTGTCCACTTCCGGAGACGGATATGCGCAGGTAAATATTTTTTATGATTCGAAAACGAATATGAAGGATGCTGCGCAGGAGGTTCAGAAGGTCGTCGATTCATTGAAGTTCCCGGAAGGGGTAATGGCTCCTTTTGTACTTCAGTTGAATACCTCCATGATTCCTGTATCACAGGTTACTCTTGCTTTTGACGAAGGCCTGACTAAAGAGAATCTTAAGCTTGCGGAAGAAACTATCATTCCAGAGATGCAAAAAGCTGAAGGGGTAGCGAACGTTGCTTTATATGGTAAGGTAACTCCGCAGGTCAGCGTTAAGCTGGACCCGAAATTAATGGCTGAGAAGGGAGTCACGACTCCACAAGTATTAGGTTTACTTCAAGGACGTAATGTATCGGCATCCCTTGGGGAGCAAACGATTGGTGGGCAGACCGGCAATGTTAACGTAGTTTCTACGATAGATAGTATGGATACTTTGAAAAAGCTTCCTGTATCTGCGGGCGTTAAGCTACAGGATATCGCTGCTGTCGAATTGAAGCAGGATCAGGAAAGTGTCAGCCGTTCGAACGGGAAAGACGTTCTATTCGCCATAGTGACCAAAGAGGCTAATGCGAATGCAGTCAGTGTCGGAGATAACATTCAAGCTGCCGTAGATCATATTAATACAACCATTCCTAATGCAGAAGCAGCAGTAGTATTCAGTACATCGGATATGGTAGTTAGCTCGGTGAACAGTATGATGCGTGAGGTATTGCTAGGTGCATTATTTGCGACGATTGTGATTCTGTTGTTCCTGCGTAACCTGCGGGCTACTCTGATTACGGCAGTATCCATCCCACTTTCGTTAGCAGTCACCTTATATCTGCTGAATATTTCCGGCATAAGCTTGAATATCATTACACTCGGGGGAGTCGCGGTTGCGGTAGGCCGTTTGGTCGATGATAGTATCGTGGTGATTGAGAACATTTACCGTAGGCTGCAAAAAGAACCCTTTTCCCGTGAAATGATTATTAGTGCAACTGGGGAAGTGGCTAGAGCGATTACCTCATCAACTATTGCTACCGTAGCAGTATTTCTGCCGATGGGTCTCTTGCGTGGTAGTTTGCAAGCTTTCCTACTGCCGTTTGCTTTAACAGTGACCTATTCATTGCTTACTTCACTAGTAGTAGCTTTGACGGTTGTTCCTCTTTTAAGCTCATGGCTGCTGAGAAGAACATCAATGAAAGAACACGAACCTTCTAAATGGTTTATCCGCTTTCTGGACTGGAATCTTCGCCGTAAATGGGTTAGCTTATCGTTGGGTCTCCTGCTTCTGATTGGCTCCATTGCTGCTTATGTGACTATGCCCAAAGGGGCGCTCGATGCTTCGGATGCCAGCTATGTTTCTGTTCAGATGAATTATCCGAAGGATGTTCCTGTCAAAGATATTTTGGAAAAGGGAAAGCAGTTAGAACAAGATTTGATGAAGCAGCCACAAGCAGAAACGGTAATCATGCAATCAGGGAATAGTGCGGACGCCGCTAAGTGGGGGAGTGTTACCTCTGAAACCTTAGTGGACTATACCGTTGTTATGAAAAAAGGTGCAGATGCTCAGGCTTTTATTGATCATGTTCGTGAGGTAAAAGATTCATACACTGGAGCAACACTTGTTGCTAACCAAATGAGTATGATGGGATCCAGCTCTACCAGTGAATATATTGATATTGTCGGAGATAATCTTGCGGATATTACTACTGTAGCAACAGAAGTCACCGCTAAGCTGAAGACCGTAGAGGGAATTCAAAAAGTCAGCAGCAATATGGAGGACACGAAACCTGTATTTTCCTTTAAGGTAGATCCGGCGCAAAGTAATGCGCAAGAGATTTCAATGCAGCTGTCAGCGATGCTTAATCCGATTCCAATGGGGCAAATTGAGCTCGATGGTGACGCAGCAGGTGTAGTGTTAGATCCTATGGTTCAGCCGCAAACGGAGCAGGATTTAAAAGCGCTGACGCTCATGACGGCTGAGGGGCCAAAGCCACTGTCTCAGCTCGCAACTTATGAGGTTCGGAATGAGCCTGCAATGTTGTTCCATAAAGATGGGAAGCCGTATGTACGAATTACAGCAGAGGTTGATCCGAAGAAGGTATCTGAGATCGGTGCGAATATTAAAAAAGAAACCGATAGTCTTACACTTCCGAAAGGCGTGACCTTATTTGCAGGTGGAGCGTCAGTTGATCAGTCAGAGGATTTCAACGACCTGGGTATGACGGCATTAATCTCCATCGGGTTGGTGTATCTGATCATGGTACTCACCTTTAAAACCCTTCGGGCTCCACTGGCGATTATGTTCTCCTTACCGCTCGCAGCGATTGGTGCGATTGTTGGACTTATCGTGTCCGCTGTAACGCCTGACTTCACAGCTCTGTTCGGGGCGTTGATGTTAATAGGTATTGTTGTTACGAATGCCATTGTGCTCATTGACCGGATTAAGCAAAATGAAGCCAATATGAGTATCCACGAGGCTATTCTAGAAGCTGCCGGAACACGGATGCGTCCGATTCTCATGACGGCGATTGCCACCATCTGCGCCATGACACCGCTGCTGTTCGGCCATGCCGAGATGGGCAGCATCGTCTCGCAAAGTTTGGCGATTGTAGTCATTGGCGGTTTAACCGCAGCAACACTGCTTACGCTGATTGTAGTGCCGGCGATTTACGAGTTGTTCTACTTCCGTAAATCGGCAAAAGAGCGTAAAGGAGCAGAAAAGACTAATGCTCCGGCGCTTTAAATAAGCAAACGGCAAGCCTTCGGGTTAATGGGGCTTGCCGTTTTTTTTGTTTTGTTACAAATTCTTATAATTATGGAGTTAACTTGTCCACACTAATAGCCAAAACTTTGTTTAGGAAAGGCTGAAAGGCGCTTTGCCAGATTGCAATATCCCCCCCCCTGAAATAAATATTTATTTTTTAATTTTAAATATTGCTATTTTCACAACAATGTACAGAGCATTTAACATAATTATTAAAAAAGATATTATTGGGAATATTCTATTTACCGCAGAAAACGCCAATATAAATAATGAAAACAAAATTAAAAATGGAATAGAATTTGTATACTTTCTACTGAAAATCCCTACTAAACTCTTGATAAAATTCATTCCTTTCAGGGTAACAGATATAAATATGTTGAGCATGATTTCTCGCTAGTCTCAGACTCCATTGTGAAATTTTTTTCTAATCAACGAATATCCCTATTTTCATAGGAAAAATGGATTTCGTATATATTCTAGGTAGGATATAGACAAGTGGTAATTGTTATGCTCTATTCTTTTTTGACGAAATTTAAAGAATACAGGACAGGTGAAAAGTTCTTATCAAATAATCGGCCATAGAAAAATAACCTAAACAATGTTATTTCAATTCTTACTAATCTCCCACAACCCTAACTAATTATGTCATTGTTTTCCTTTGGATGGAGTGCTATGCTCTGTTTAATAAATACCATTAGTTAGGAGAATCGACTGTTTGAATATTCTTGAATGCGAACGAGCTTGGTTTACAGTAGATGATGTAGATAAAAAATCTAATAATTCCTTGTGTGAATTTTACCAACCCTGGAGTAACCTCAAAACAGAAAAATCCTTTTCTATAGAAGAGCTGGTTCCCTACGAGATTTTAGTTGAAGTATTACATTCAGAATTGGCGAAAGTAATGGAATTTCTCTTATTGCCCTTTGTCTTTTTCTTAACAGATCAAGCCGGCAATATTATTAATATTGTCAGTCCATTCGAAACGTTTCAGGAGAAAGTAGATCATTATGGAATTAGGAGTGGAACTAATCTTTCGAAGCAAATCTCTGGAGTGAATGCAGTTTCTTTAGCGATGGAGGTTGAGTCAATTGCAGTAGTGCGTGGAGAAGAGCATAGTATGCCAATGTTTAAAGAGTGGAATTGTGTATGCGCTCCTATAATGATAAATGATTGTATATGTGGATATATAGACATCTCATTTGAAGCCGAGAGGCAACTTGGTTTTTCGATTCTCTTTATTAAACAATTATCCGAAAAGATTGTGTTGAAGTTGAAGGAACGAAGCCCGAAGTTAATTGAGTACATATTTCAGGAGAAGTGTGATTTGTATCGATTATCCCCTAGAGAGAGAGAGGTAGCGTATCACTGGGCACTAAGAAAAGGGGCGCTGCAAATTTCCAACGACCTTAATGTGAAAGAGGGAACTGTGCGGAATATCGTTAAGAGTATTTACAGTAAGATGAATATCAGCGAGAGATGGGAACTGATTGAAAGATTGGCCATTGTGGTCCCAACTATTTAGGAACTGTTCTATATCCGTATCAGCCAGAGAACGTAGGGGAAGCGGGTAAGATTGAGCTCCGGCGCTTTAGATAAGCAAACGGCAAGCCTCCGGGTTAATGGGGCTTGCCGTTTTTTTTGTTTTGTTACAAATTCTTATAATTATGGAGTTAACTTGTCCACACTAATCGGATAGGTCTGATCCAGCATCCATCTGCCTGCTTTGGATTTCTTCAGCGTTGTGACAGAGGTGGATCGGTTATCCTGAAACTCTGGACCCTTAAGCTTGATGCTCGTCTGAACCATATATATGGCTGCGGTATCCTGGGTATAATGAATGATTTTGGCAGATTCCAGAGTGAACTTTAGATCATAGACTGTGAAAATTTGGCTGAAGAGCTGTTTGGTTTGTTCGAGAGCAGGGGACTCAGGATCAATAGTAGATAGCACACCTTGAATATTCTCTGTATTGGTATAGTCCAAGTTGCTCTTAAGCACAGCTAATATATCCGTTTCATCCGACTTCGTCACAGCTGGCTTAGCGTTCAGCAGTTTATCTGGGAGGATATATTGTACGCCTTTAATCTGCAGGTTGTTGATTTTCCAGTCTTCAGTGCTGGCAGTACGCGTTAAGCTATAAATATATTCAGTGGTATTGTCTAAGGTGAATGGACCGCTGAGGTGTGTAGTCGTTTCAACGGTGTGAACCGTAGCCTCTGTGGGTTGAAGGCTGATAACCTCTAATTGATCAAGTGAAATGGTCAGATCGTATTGTTCCATTTGGCTCTTAATCTGTGGCCCGATGACCACAAGAGGAGACTTGCTATCGATTAGGCTCATGAACCCTTCATAATTCTCATTGTTGGTATAGGTTACGTATTTTTCAAAAAAAGCATTGATTTCCTGCGGGTTTACCTGGTTAGTCTTGCCTGTAATGGTTACTGTCTTCGAGTGTGCATTCCAGGAGACTTCATTACCTGTAGCCTCCCCAACGAAGCGCAGCGGAATGTAAGTGGAATTATTGATGAGCTTAGGGGCAACAGAAAGTTGGGTTATTACACCATTGACGCTGGCCTGCTTGCTGCCTGGTCGCAGTGTAATCGTAAGCCCTTCCTTAGTACCTGTTATGGTACCTGTGGTTTGATTCCAATCGATTGAAAGTCCTAGTTTTTCAAAAACCGGGCGAAAAGGAACGACAATTGTACCATTATCATTGAAGGGAGCCTGTCCCTTCAGTGCGAGCTGTTGCTGATTGATCTGAATGGAGATTGGCTTCTCTGCGGCATGGACAGGCCAGGCGATAGCGGTAGAAAGAAGAGTTGCTGCGATTAGGCTAGATATGGTTTTCAACTTGTGATATCTCCTTTGGGTTTTGAATGATAAATTAATAGTTATTAGAGGATAACTCCACTAAGAGCCAAAGTAACTTTTGCTTGGAATAAACCGTACTTTACTTTTTGCTTATCGAATTGCCGATTTAAGTTTAGTAAATCCAGCTTGTCCTGATCTGCCTGAGCCGCTGAGATTAACCCGCTATTTAGGAGAGTATCATTATCCTGGGAGACGCGTACGAGTTCCAATTGCTGCTCTTTTAGTTCTGAATATTCAAAATCAATTTCATTTGCTTCCGGCTTATAACTAGCCAGTTTTTCTTCGAGTTGTTGTTGTACTATATTTTTGTGTGCAATCTGGCTAGACCATAGGACTGAATAATAAGTGATGAGTTCAGCATCGGAAGCTTTAGCTGCATCAAGATTATCTTTGGCGAGTGTGATACGTGCATCTTCTTCGCGTAAATCATAATTACTAGAGAGGCTAATTACTGTATTACAATTCACAGGCTCTGGTGTACTGGAAATGACATCATCTAGAAGGACTTCTGAATAGGATGATAATCCTAACTCAAGCTTAAATTGTTCTAACTGAGCTTCATAACTTCGAAGGTTACGTTCAAAAATAGATTTTCGTACTATGTTTTTACGATTAAAATCGTCCAAACTTCTCTTAGACAGAAGACCATGCTCATAGGACCGCAAGGTATCCTCAGACTGTTGAAACCAATATTGGCTTTCTTGTTTGTCATATTCAATCGTTTTTTTTAGAGAAGAGAGTTGATAATATTTCTGCACAGCATAGTAGCGGATGAGGGCTTCTGTTTTTTGAAGTCGTAACTGATTAATTACTTTATCTGTTTCTAATGTGCGTAACTGGTCACGAAATTCCTTAAGCTGCGCTGTTTTAGTCTCTTGATTGTAACTGTTTTGGCTTTCATTCTGAGCGCTAACCCATTGATTCAGAGATGTGTTAATCATAATTTGAATGAGAATGGATTGATTGACCCCTGCCTGTTCTTCTTCACTTAAATCAGCGTAACCAGGAATACTATTGATAAAAATATCAGGATTTACTGGCAGCAGCCCGCTGGTTGTGACTACATTTTTTTGCTCCAACTTTTTCTCTTCAGATGATACATATGAAAATTTGGAATCCGTTTCTGCAATATTCCATTGTGAGAGCTTGATATCTACATAGTTAGTTAATGCTAGCTGGATTGCTTCTTCCATGGAAAGCGATTTTATTGCGCTAGATACCTGCGTATCAGCATAAACTGTAATGGAATGCGGCAATAGGAGTAATAAGAAGGAGAGTATCAAGAGAGCTGATTTCTTTAACATTTAGCTGGCAACCTCACTATTCCTTTAAGTTGATTTTTTCAAGAACAAAATCAATGATCTTCTTGGAGTCGGTAATAACAGAGGCTTGCGCTATCATCCCTACACGAAGCTCTCCACGTTCACCTCTGCGATTAACAAGGGGGTCATTGGATATCGTTGCCTCCACCAGATAGTAGCTTAGACCGTCTTGCTGAACAATTGAATCTGTGCTGATAGATGTAATCGTACCTTTTTGGGAACCAAAATTTTGTTTAGGAAAGGCTGAAAAGCTGAAATCAACTTTATTGCCAATCGCTATTTTTCCTGCTTCAGCATTAGGTACAGCGATGCTCATTTTATATTTTGACTCGTTGCTAGGTATAATGGAGATCAAGGCTTCGCCGGATTGTACCATGTCCCCGATGCTGGTTTCTTTTAAAATATTAATGGTCCCGGAAATTGGTGCTATGAGCAGTCTTTTGTCTCGTTCAAGCTCAAGTCCCTTAACAGCCTCTTGCAGCGTAATTAAGGTTCTTTTATTTTCTTCTATTGCTGAATGAATCTGTACAATACGGTCAAGTTTCAGTTTTTTCAATGAGGTTGCTTCAGATGAACGGTTAAGTTTCTCTTGATTCAGTAGATCATTTTGCTGCTCAGCCAGCTGTTTCTTTTGCATTTCTAAAGTTTTTCGTTCTGAAACTGATGGATCGTGCCCATTTTTTAGCAAATCGAGGCTGACCTCTATCTCAACCAATTGCTGATTGTAATTGGTGATATTGCTTTCTGAGCTGAGCACGGCTTCGGTTTGGAATTGGTTGATTTGCAAATATGAACTTTCATATTGATGCTGTTCATCTGTAATCTGGGATTGAGGCACAAGGCGGTCCCCCAAGCTGAGCGAACGATTATAGATTTCTTTTTTCTCAGCAGATTGTTTAGACAGTTGGACATATTTAATTTGGTATGTATTATATTGTTCCGTCCGTTTGGTATCTTCAATTGGAAGAAGATTTTGATTCTCTTTGATGGATTGCACAAGCAATTTCTCGTTTGCAATTTCAACATTTAGCAGTTTCTTTTTTCGTTCCAATTCAATTTTATTCTGAAGAGATTTATCCGAACTAGATTCGGCACTAAAGGTAGCAGAATCTTGCAAGCCTATATTCTCGTGAATGGCAGCTGTAAGCTGATCCTGGGTTCCTTGAAAGGTCTGCTGCTGCTGGCTGTATTCAAGGAGAAATTGTTCTACCATGTCATAATAGTAACCCTCATCTGCACGTTCAGAAGAAAACTGATTATCTAAATTGCTAATGCTTTGTTTATACAGCCCGAGATAGTGCAGTTTCTTAGTGAGCTTATTGATTTCTGAATTACGATTTGATAATTCTATATCAAGTTCTTTATGCTCAAAGGAAATTAACTGCTCGCCCTGCTTAATTTGCATCCCTTCATGGACATATACCTGTTCCACTTTTCCCATAGATGAAGTCTGAATGGTACTGACTTTTTCATTGGGTCTAACTACAGCAGAGGCTTTGGCAACTTCATCGATCTGGCCAAAATAGGACCAGACTAACGCAGCCCCCAATAGAATGAATAAGATAAGTATGAAAATGGAAATCACAGGACTGGTCTTGGATTCCATGATTTCTCTGCTATCTGTCATTTCTGATAAGTTATGTATTTGTGCGCTCATACAAGAGACACCTCGCCTACTCCTGCGGCATATTGATGGTTATGTTCTTGTTTTTGTTCAACTCCAGGGAGTTGATCTTTCCACAATTCATAGTACTTTTCACGGTAATCCAGAAGCTCCTGATGAGTTCCATGCTCAATAATCCGTCCTTGATCCATGACATAAATCCGATCACAACGCATGATTGTACTCAACCGGTGAGCGATAATAATCGTAGTCATGTCTTCAAAAGCATTAATCGTCTCCGATACAGCCTTCTCCGTTGTAGAATCCAGATTACTAGTGGCTTCATCCATTATAAGAATATCGGGCTGTTTAAGAACTGCCCTGGCGATAGCTAGTCGCTGCTTCTGTCCCCCGGAAAGGTTAGTAGCATTTTCTTCTAACAAAGTGTTGTAGCGGAGTGGAAGCTGATTAATGAATTCGTGTGCCTGTGCGGTCTGGCAGGCCGAAACAATTTGTTCCAGATCCGTATCCTGATTGACACCCAGACATAAATTTTCCCGGATTGTTCCGCTAAAAAAGAAAGTATCCTGTGATATATATGCGATTCGCTGTCTCAAGCTATCTAAATGAATATCTTTAATATTGTAGTTGTTAATTAAGATATCGCCTTTTTCATGTTGGTAAAATTGCATGATCAATTTGATCAGGGTGGTTTTACCCGAGCCGCTCTCACCGACAAAGGCGACTTTCTCGCCCTGTCTAAGTCTCAAATCAATATCATGAAGTACAAGGGAACGTGTACCATATCTGAAGCTGACACGATCAAATCTAATATCACCTTTTAATGAAGCGGGTTGAATCTTCTTGTCCTCATCCTCAAGCTTCTCCGCTTCTAAGTCGAGTATTTCCCCCAATCGGTCCGCCGCTACAACAGCTGTTTGCAGGGTAGGCTGGAGATTGATGAGATTTTGAATAGGTTCAAGGAAGTAAGCAAGTAATGAGTTATAAGTGATAAGTTGACCCATGGTCATATTTCCTTTTATTACTTGATTACTACCTACCCAGAGGATGGCTACACCTCCAAGCAACTGAACCACACCTTTTAGCGAGCCTTGTATATTATTGAAAATACCAAAGCTGAACACGGATTTCAGAAACGTGATGAATTTCTGTTCCGTCTCAAAGCCAACTTTAGACTCCGCATGGTAGGCTTTGACCGTCTCGATACCGTCTATGGATTCAACGATGTAGGAGGTAAGTTGGGCGTTTTTCTCCATTTGTTCACGGTTTAACCGGTCGAATGGCTTGTGGAATCCCCACACTAACGCTAGATACAAAGGAACCAGCAGCACAGTTACACCAAATAAAAGGGCACTCTGCGAATAAAGAATGATTCCCCCCGCAATAACCATGATAATATCGATCATGATGGTTAGGGTTGCGCTGGAGATGGCATCCCGTACCTTAGAGGCATCCATAAGTCTTGAGATGATTTCCCCCGTCTTGCGAGTACCAAAAAAGTTCATGGGTAGCTTCAACACATGATGGTAATAGCCGAGAATTAGCGAAATATCAAGCTTTTGGCTCAATGTTAGTAGAATGTGACTACGAAAAGCGTTCAATAAAACTTTGAATAGATATAGAATGATTACTCCAATGGATACTATATTCAGAGTCTTCTTTAAGCCAAAAGGAAGAATCTCATCTAGCAGAAATTGAAAATAAAAGGCTGATAATATACCTAATATTGTATAGAGCATGGATGTCAAAAAAATTCCTAGTAGCATTCTTCTCTGAGGAATAAGTAAACCAAAAAAACGAGTGAATAAACCCTTGGACTCACCGCCCTTTTTGAACTGAGGGGTAGGAACCATTAATATGAGAACACCGGTCCAGATTTTAAAGAAGTCTTCTGGTGTATATTTAACAATGCCCTTCGCAGGATCCGAAACGACAACTGTTTTTTTTGTGATTTTATGAATAACAACGTAATGCAATAAAGTTTGGTCTATGACCACATGAGCAATAGCCGGAAGGGGGAAATCTTCGAGGAATGCCTCGTGAGTCCCTTTTACAGCCTTGGCAGTGAATCCTAATTTTTCAGCAGCTTTAACAAGGCCATAGGCGCTGGTACCCATTTTATCGGTTCCCGACATCTCGCGAATTTTAGTTATAGGATAGTTGAGACCATAGTTTTTACTTATAGTGGCGAGACAGGCAGCCCCGCAGTCTTTAATATCTTGTTGTTTGACACATTGGTATTTAGTGAATGCCATATAATCCTCCGAAAAGCAATTATTAAATGATGATTTTATATTGTGACCTGTGCTATACAATGAATCATTTATCTTTGTTGCTCATGTAAAATGCAATGAAAAATCCGATCAGGCCTAACGCCACTAATCCTACGCTTAATAAAATATCTCCAGATCTATTGTCACTTCGAATAATACCTTTTGAAGTTAACATATCTAATATGACTAAAGAAAAATAGATGAAAGCATAAATAAAAACTGCTATAAATGTCTTGTTTTTATTTTTCTTATATATATATATACCTGTTAGAAAAATTAAGAAATTCATTATAAACCATTGGGATGGGAGGATTATATTAGGTCTTACAATTAATAAGAATGATATTACTAGCCCTAAAGTAATGTCTATTCTAATTAGATACGATATTAATTTATCTATTTTCAAAAAAATCACTCGCAATCTATTTATGATTATTCTCTTCTTTTATAGAAGAAAAGATGGAGACATATCCATCTGAAGATGAATGTCTCCATCAAAATTTAGAATGAAGTACCCACTAAATATCCGGCAGCCACTGTACCACTTATGTAGACAACTGCGGCTGTGGCTGTTACTGGTGCGGCAGCAACAGCAGACATGATTGTAACCATACCTAACACTCCTGCACCTACCTTGGCCCAATCAACGCCACCATCAATATTGATACTATCTTCAAGTGTAAGTTCTGAAAAACTAGGGGCATATGAAAGCATTTAATTCCTCACTCCTTATAACAGATATTTAATGTTTTAGTCCGCTACCAGTAAGATATCCAGATACTATTGATCCACCCACTGCCATAATCGCAGTAGGAATCGTTACTGGTGCTGTGGTAACAGCGGCTACCACGGTTACCATTCCCAAGACTCCATAAGCAACATTATCCCAATTTATACCTCCGGAAATCTCCATCGTTTCAATGTTGGACAATGTTGAAAATTGACTATTAAGACTCAGTTCCATTCTATTCACCTCCTTTCGAGATAGACGAGTTTTGACTAGTTAAAGAAGACTAGGATTGATGCCAATACAAATATCTATTTTTATATTTTCACTAGTACCTTCAGATAAGTTTATATTATATGCGGATGTTATTTGATGTAGATTGTTTTGAGAGATATATTTGACTAAAAATTCATAAGCAGAATTGATGCCATTCATTTTACCTTCATACATCAAGCAAATTGCATTTATTAACTTGAATTCTTGTTTATATATAAAAGGGGGATTTTTTTTAATTTCTCCTTTTACTGGTACCATAATCTCAAAATCCACCATCTCTATGCCATTATTTCGGGATACAGAATGAGTAGAAGTGATTAAAGGACCATTCTTTTGGAGGTTATAGTTGTTTAGTGAAAGGATAAATTCGTTTAGTTTATGATGTAAACAACTGGAAGGAATAGTGTTGCGATATGAGACTAAATTAAAATACTGGAATGTTTGTTTTTCATTAATTTTATACAATTCCACTGTGTTATCTCCTTAGAGGTTTCTTTTTTCTATGACTTAAGGCACATTGAATAGAAGAGAGTGTAAGGATAATTATTAATAATAAATGGGGCATCTAGCGGTTATTTAAGTTCTACAAATGTAATTATGGTCTTTATAACAAAGTTTGAAAATATCCCCCATTGGATATTTACTAATATGAATAAATATGTTAATAGTTGGTTGAATCTTCAATATTTAAATATATAATGGTATCATTTTACATTATAAATGATGGAAATCAGGAGGAGTTGGAATTGACAGTAACATACGATCAGACAAAACTTTGGTGTTCAGCTGAAGATCTAAAAAAGGAACAAATGGATTCTATCTCTTCATTGGGTAAAGTCAAAAGTTCAAAGGCCCCACAAAGAACGAGTGCGCACTCTTTTGAGGAGATTGGCCAGGAATCTATTTATCACGAGGCAATGATTCTTTCCCTACATAACGAGATGATTAAAATTAGTAAGTATATATCGGTAGATTTTGCGGCTTTTCTAACAGATGATATGGGGGGAATTCTCGATCTGTATTTCTCTTCAGTACATATAAAAGAAGAATTTGATAAGGCAGGAATAAGAGTTGGGAAGAGTTTTGCCAAACAGGATTTCGGGCTAAATGGTGTTTCACTTTCTATGGAAATGAATTCTATTGGAGTAGTTAAAGGGAGCGAACATACGAATTCTATATTTTCTAATTGGAACTGTGTATGTTCTCCTCTCTACTCAGATGGTGTTATAAGAGGCTATGTAGATATTTCTTTCTACAAAGGACTGCAAATCGAATTTGCTATTCCATTTATGCAACAGATAGCTGAAAACGTTACCGAGAAATGGATGTGGAGTAACCCTGAGATGCAGTTACTTAAACTAGAGTTTAGTTTTGAACAATTCAACTTGACTGCCCGAGAAAAAGAGGTGGCTCAAATGTGGTTATGTGAAAAAAGTGCATTGCGTATTTCTAACGAGTTGGGAATTAGTGAAGGTACAGTTAGAAATGTAGTGAAGAGCATATATAACAAAATGAATGTAACTGACCGTTGGCAGTTTCACTAAGAAACTTTCATTTAATCCCGTACATAATCCAGAACTTCTGTATGTAAAATAGCATTTTTTAATATGAGAAAAGGAGACCACGTGTTAAGTGGTCTCCTTTATTTAGTGCGCCCAGCCGATAGTTATGGATTTCGTCCGAAAAGACAAGGGCATGATGCGGTAAGGAAAGCCAGAGCATTCATGAAAGAGGGATATCGATTCGTAGTCGATCTAGACTTGGAGAAATTCTTTGATCGCGTCAACCATGACCGACTGATGATGAAGATTTCGGCTAAAGTGAAGGACAAGAAAGTTCTCCTGCTGATTCGTAAATATCCTCAGTCAGGTGTGATGGAGAACGGGCTAGTAAATACGACAACAGAAGGGACACCGCAAGGTGGTCCACTCAGTCCGTTGTTATCTAACATCGTTTTGGACGAGCTCGACAAGGAACTCGAGAAAAGTGGACACCGCTTCGTCCGTTATGCGGACGACTGTAACATCTATGTGAAAAC
The DNA here is from genome assembly GCF_037963265.1 of Paenibacillus sp. FSL H7-0943. Taxonomy (NCBI): domain Bacteria; kingdom Bacillati; phylum Bacillota; class Bacilli; order Caryophanales; family Paenibacillaceae; genus Paenibacillus; species Paenibacillus sp. FSL H7-0943. Next base: position 6,337,639 of record NZ_CP150148.1, on the reverse strand, counting down.
ACTAAGAGCAGGAGAGCGAGTGAAGGCATCCGTCACCAGATTCATTGAGACAAGACTAAAACTAAAGGTGAACCAAGCGAAGAGTGCGGTGGACCGCCCATGGAGACGGAAATTTCTTGGGTTTTGCTTTAGTAGCGATAAAGAGCCCAAGGTGAGGATAGCAAAACAGTCCTTGCAGAAAGCGAAGGCTCGAATTCGGGAGATAACGTCCCGGAAGAAAGCGATGCGAACGGAAGAGCGAATCCAGGAGCTCAATCGATACTTGATGGGATGGCACGGATATTTCTCGCTGGCGGATACGCCAAGTGCCTTTAAAGCGATGGATATGTGGATTCGAAGGAGATTGCGAATGTGTCTCTGGAAGCAATGGAAGAGCCCGAGAACCAAAGTCAAAAGGCTTATATCCTTAGGCGTGCCTAAGGATATAAGCCTTTTGAGTGGGGAAATACTCGGAAAGGGTATTGGCGAATTGCAGGGAGTCCAATTCTGCAACGTGCATTGAATAACCAATATTGGGAATCCAATGGATTAAAGAGTGTATTGGACAGATACAACTCCTTACGGAATACCGCCGTATACCGAACGGTACGTACGGTGGTGTGAGAGGCCGGGGGCTCGCCGCCCCCTCCTACTCGATTTATTATTGAAATATTAACCGCAAGAACAATTCAAAACCGGCTTACGCGCAGCCTGTGTCTCATCCAAACGGCTAATCTCTGTGGTATGCGGTGCGTTGATTACGATTTCCGGTGTCTCCTGCGCTTCTTTAACGATCTGAATCATCGTATCGATGAAGCCGTCTAGCGTTTCTTTACTTTCGGTTTCCGTCGGCTCGATCATCATGCATTCCTCAACGGTCAGAGGGAAGTACACGGTTGGCGGGTGGTAGCCGAAGTCGAGCAATCGTTTAGCAACGTCTAAGGTGCGCACGCCATATTGCTTGAGGTTTTTACCGGACATCACGAATTCATGCTTACATACACCCGGATATGGGATTTCAAAATACGGCGCCAGACGGTGCATCATATAGTTCGCATTCAGCACGGCATTTTCGGATACCTCACGCAGTCCGTCTGGACCATAGGTCCGGATGTAGGCATAGGCACGAACCAGAATACCAAAGTTTCCGTAAAAAGCTTTCACGCGTCCAATGGATTCGTGTCCGCCGAAGTCGAGTGAGAAGCTGCTATCTTCATTCTTCACCACAGTAGGTTGAGGCAAGAATGGAATGAGGATAGATTTTACGCCGACTGGTCCGGCTCCAGGGCCGCCACCGCCATGTGGGGTACTCATCGTTTTGTGCAAGTTCAGATGCACAACGTCAAAGCCCATGTCGCCAGGTCGGGTAATGCCCATAATGGCATTGGAGTTGGCTCCATCGTAATAGAGTAGGCCGCCTGCTTCATGCACGATCTCAGCAATCTCGACGATTTGGGTTTCGAACAAGCCGAGTGTGCTTGGGTTAGTTAGCATTAGTGCGGCTGTGTCGCTACCGACGGCTGCTTTCAGTGCTTCAAGATCGACCATTCCTTTATCTGTGGAAGGAATCGTGATCGTTTCAAGTCCTGCTGCTGAGGCACTAGCAGGATTGGTTCCGTGCGAGGAATCCGGCACGATAACCTTAGTACGCGTCTCGCCGCGACTTTCATGGTAGGCGCGGATCATCATGAGGCCGGTCCATTCACCATGAGCACCTGCGGCAGGCTGTAAGGATACAGCATCCATGCCCGTCAGCGCGGACAGATCATTTTGCAGGGTATACATTAATTCCAGTGCGCCTTGAATACTTTCTTCCGGTTGGTAGGGATGAATTTTGGCGAAGCCGGAGAAGCGGGCAACATCTTCGTTAATCTTCGGATTGTATTTCATCGTGCATGAACCGAGTGGATAGAAGCCATTGTCTACACCAAAGTTACGACGTGAAAGAGAAGTGTAGTGGCGAATGACATCCACTTCCGATACTTCTGGAAGTACGACGGGTTCGCTACGGAGTAAACCTGATGGAATCAGGGACTCCAAGGTTTCTTCCTGTGGTACATCGCATAGTGGCAAGGAGTAGGCCGAGCGGCCCGGACGGCTTAATTCAAAAATTAGACTTTGCTCCGGTTTCATAAACAGCCCTCCAGTGCGCTAGCGAATTGGTCGATTTCGGTTTTGCTTCTTTTTTCCGTTACGGAAACCAGCATATGTCCAGCAAGTTCAGGATAATCACGACCCAGATCATAACCGCCGAGATAACCGTCCTTCAGCAGCTTAGAATTAATAGCGGTCACGCTGCTGCCTTCAGGAAGCTTCACAACAAATTCGTTAAAGAATGGGGAGGAGAAGGCAAGTTCAGCACCTGTTAGTCCGCTAAGTTTATTAGCAGCGTAATGGCTTTTGCGAATATTTAGTTCGCCTACTTCACGCATGCCTTCTTTGCCCATAACGGACAAGTAGACGGATGCGCAGAGAGCCAGCAGTGCCTGATTGGAGCAGATATTCGATGTCGCTTTTTCACGACGAATATGCTGTTCACGCGCTTGAAGTGTAAGAACGAAGCCACGTTTACCATTACGGTCTACCGTTTGGCCAACGATCCGGCCTGGCATGCGGCGCATCAGGTGATCAGCTACGGCAAAGAATCCGCAAGTTGGACCCCCGAGAGAAGCTGGAATACCGAGTGGCTGAGCATCACCGACTACGATGTCGGCTCCAAGTTTGCCCGGAGTTTCAAGTACACCAAGAGCTATTGGGTTGGCGCTGACTACAAGAAGACCTTTAACCGCGTGAATCAGCGGCTCAACCGAGCGAAGATCCTCAATGCTACCGAAGAAGTTAGGCGATTGCACCAGTACTGCGGCAGTATCACCATCGATAGCTTCAGCAAGCTTAGCTTGATCGGTAACACCGTCTTTATAGTCAATCTCCACCACCTCCAGACCCCAAGCATTAGCCGAAGTACGTAGCACTTGGCGAGCCTCAGGATGAACGGTACGGGAGACGATTAATTTTTTTCGTTTGGTAGCACCAGCCGCGAGAACCGCTGCTTCGGATAAAGCTGTAGCGCCATCATACATACTGGCATTGGCAACTTTCATACCGGTTAGTTCGCAAATGTAGGATTGGAATTCGAAGATCGCTTGCAGCTCACCTTGGCTGATCTCCGGTTGGTAAGGAGTGTAGGCAGTGTAGAATTCAGAACGGGAAATGACATGGTTGATGACCACAGGGATGTGATGATCGTATAATCCGGCGCCGAGGAAGCTGGCGTGAGAATCAAAGTCGGCATTTTGGTCAGCCAAACCTTTCATGTGGCGCAGCAGGGCGTATTCATCGAGTGGTTCAGACATCGGCATAGTGCCTTGGTAACGTACCGCTTCAGGAATATCGGAGAACAGCTCATCTATAGACTGAATTCCGACGGCCTCCATCATCTCTACGCGGTCCTGTTCTGTCATGGGCAGATAACGGTGCTTCATTAAGGTTTCACTCCTTGGCTTTTTTAGAATATAAGAAAGTACAATTTTCACGCTATACTTTATTCTTCTATTTCTCGCTTAAAAGCTCACCGTCCTTATATGGACGCTAAAGGCGTTTATACTTGTAAAAAGGGGCCTTAATCACTACAGCCTTAAGCTGCTTGCCGCGTATCTCTACGTAAACCTCTGTGCCTATTTCACTGTAAGCAGCATCAAGCAATGCCAACCCCAGGTTACGTTTCAGCGTAGGGGACTGTGTTCCGGTTGTGACCTCACCAATCTTAACCCCATCTGCCCAAACAGGATAATGGGAGCGTGGAATGCCTCGATCAATCATTTCTAGGCCGACAAGGCGACGGGGAATCCCAGTTTCTTTTTGCTGTATTAGTGCATCGCGTCCGATAAAGTCTATTTTGTCCAGCTTCACGAAGAACTGTACTCCTGCTTCAAGCGGGGTGATGTCAGCGGATAGCTCCTGACCGTACAGTGGTAATTTTGCCTCAAAACGCAGGGTATCCCGGGCACCCAGTCCAGCAGGTGTTAATCCGTGAGGCGCGCCTGCTGCAAGCAGTCCGTTCCATAACGTTTCTGCACCTTCCAGCGGAGCGTAGATCTCGAAGCCATCTTCACCGGTATAACCCGTACGGGAGATAAGTACCTCTACACCGCAAACGGTAGCGCGTTCGATGAAATGGAAAGACTTGAGTGCTGAAATAGGGGCATCAGTAACTTCCGCGAGAATGGTCTCTGCCAGAGGACCCTGCAAGGCGAGCAAAAGCGTCTCGTCAGAGACATTAGTGAGCGTGACTTCGCCGAATTCAGAGGTCAAATGCTCTTGCAGCCACTGGAAGTCCTTGTCGATGTTGGAGGCATTAACGACGAGCATATAACGCCCTTCGCTTAGGCGATACACGAGTAGATCGTCGACAACTCCGCCATTTGGATAACAGAGCAGCGTATATTGTGCCGCACCATCCGTGAGGCGGCTGACATCATTGGTTGTCATTTTTTGCAAAAAGGCTTCTGCACCGCTCCCAATCACCATGAGTTCACCCATATGCGAGACATCGAACAGCCCAGCCTGCTGGCGAACGGCTTCGTGCTCTTTCACGATACCTGTAAACTGTACTGGCAGCTCCCAGCCACCGAAGTCAATGCACCTGGACTCCGCATAAGCGGAATAGAGATCATAAAAAGGTGTTCTTCTCAAAGCATCCATGTCGTCACTCCCCTTGATCTGATTACATACGAAAAAAGGACAGGCAGAAGCAATCATGCATAAATGCACAAATCGCTTTCTGCTCTGTCCTTTGTACCTGAGAGTTACCCTGCCGTAACTAGCTTGCAGGTTTCCCCGTTGGTGATCTGACGCATCTAGCCTTGCGTCTGATGCTCTCCAGAGATACGTCCGACAAAGGTCCTTTTGCCTGAGAGATTCACCCCTGTTAGGGCTTACTCCTTCGGCGCCGTCTTCAAGTGAGACAGTCTCTCCCTATGCCATCATCCGCAATTATATTTCTTCGAGAAACGGTTATTGTCTATAAAAAGACGACAACGTCATTTCTACTTGTATGTCTCCATTAAACGGGTATAGTCGGACGCTGTCAACAAGAAAACGTCGAAAAAATGACAAATTTAAATTTCCTGTTAGTAATATTGACATTGTGAGCCGGGATAACTTAGGCTATAACTAAATTTAGAACTCCAAATTGGAAATGAGGCGGCTTGAAATGAGTGAAGTATTAGACAACCTTCTTTACAGCGAAGAGCATGAATGGGCACAGCAAGTAGAAGGACGAGTAGTACGTGTTGGGATTACGGACCATGCTCAGCATTTATTAGGCGACATCGTATTTGTTGAGTTTCCTGAGGTAGGATCGACCATTTCGGCCGGTGACAGCGTAGGCAGTATCGAATCCGTTAAGACGGTATCGGAGTTGTATTCGCCCGTCTCTGGGACGGTTACCAAGGTGAATGATGGATTAGAAGCTAGTCCGGAGCTTATCAATGATCAGCCGTATGGCGGGGGTTGGATTTTTGAGATTGAAGTTGATGGAGAGTATGCTGATGCTGTAAAAGGTCTGTTAGATGCAGCCGGTTATAGCGCGTTAGTTGCTGAATAATTGGAAATCGGGGACGGAAAATAGTCTGATCAAGTGTGATATTTTTAGCAGCAAGTTTCTGTGATTCGGGGACTTGCTGTTTGTGTTTCTTATGTGGATTGTGCGAGTATTCGTAAACCCAATCGAGTGGTTTGAGGGTCTAGTGGAGTATGGAATTAGGGAAAACCTCCCTCATTTTAGACGATTATAGCGTGAGAGTTAGGGTTTTAGGGAATTCCTCCCTAATCATCTCGGTAAAACCACTATTTCAGACTAAAAAGAGTAATAATCAGGGAGAAATTCCCTCATTCCGCGATTGGATACGATAATAGGTGAATAATCAGGGAGGTTTTCCCTAATTAAATTGGATGAAGCCCCTTGTAAGCTCAATGTGGTAATTGCAAAGGCCCCTGCCGCCGAACTTAGCTCTGAGCGCAAGCAACTATATTTTATTCCACCTCTTGAAGCTGTCGAAGTACAATGATCTCTACGCGTCGATTTTTCTGTTTGCCTGCTACCGTAGTATTATCTGCTGTTGGTCGGGTATCGGCATAACCTGCATATTGAAAAGTGTCCGGGTTCAGTCCTTCATTATCTAAGAAAAAGCGCAGCACAGAAAGCGCACGAGCACCCGATAGCTCCCAATTGTCGTTATAACGTGAAGCTGATGACACTGGTGTATTATCCGTATGTCCTTCAATGCTGATCGTTGCTCCGATATCTTTGAATAAGCCAGACAACTGCTGAAGAGCAGGAAGGGCTGGTGACTTCACATCTGCTTTACCCACATCAAATAGAAAACGGTCGCTGAGCGTTATTTCTATGCCCTGCGGTTTGTCGGCTACAAATATTTGTTCACCGAGATTATTCTCCTCCACATAGTGGGTGATCACACCCATTAACTCAGCAAGCTTCGCCTCTTGTTCTCGAAAAGCCAACTCCCGCGCTGAAGGTGTTTCATTCTCCGTTTGTTCATCAGAACCGTCATTTGGTTTTGCAGTTGCGTTCGCATTCCCATCTGTACTCTCTGGTTTGTTGTCAGGGGTCTTTCCAGCATCTAAAATACCATCCCCGCCTTCAAGAACAGTGCTGCTCGACTTGAAAGTCTGGGATAAAGAGCCGGTCACGATATTATATTTGTCAGTGTCCAGGCTGCTCATCGCATACAATATAACGAAAAATATAAGTAAAAGTGTAATTAGATCAGCGTAAGTAATCATCCAACGATCACGGCTTTCTCGATTCTCTACCCGCCGTTTGCGCCGGTCTCTTTGTCTCATATAAAACCTCTTGCTTCTGCACGGTCATCTGTGGTGGTGTCTGAAATGAAGGAGTTCAGTTTTTTACGCACCAGCAGCGGATGATCCCCGTTCTGTAGAGAAAGAATGCCTACTAGCAGCATCTCCATGCTATGCAGCTCACTTTGGCTGCGGGATTTGATTTTGGAAGCAATGGGTAAAAATATTAGATTAGCGATGGCTACTCCGTACAGTGTTGCAGTGAACGCTACTGCGATAGAGGTACCTAGATTTGATGGGTCCGTAAGGTTGCCCAGTACCCTAATGAGTCCCATAACTGTACCGATGATCCCCATCGTTGGAGCATATCCGCCAGCGGCTTCAAAAATCTTGGCGTAGCTTTCATGCTTCAATTCTTTCGCATCCATTTCCAATTCCAAAATCTGTCTTACCTGCTCAGGGTCAGTGCCATCGACGATAAGCAACAGTCCTTCGCGTGTAAAAGGATCAGGATGCAGTTCCGCTTGTTTTTCGAGCATTAAAACGCCGCCGCGGCGGGCCACTGTGGCCATTGCGATAAGCTCTTCTGCTTTCTCTTCATCACGTTCAGGATTGCGGCCAAAAGCCATGCGCAGAGCGGCGGGAATGGAGCGTAGCTTAGCTGCCGGGAAGCTGATCATTACGGCAGCAATCGTACCTCCAAATACAATCAAAGCTGCATTAAGCTGCAGCAGTCCGGAAAGGCTTCCGCCTTCCCAGAGGTAGCCGCCGATTAGCGCAGCCAGTCCGGCCACTAGGCCGATTATTGCGGTAATATCCATGCTTCAAGCTCCTAACATTTCTGTGTATTATGGTTTGCATCGATCTAAGCAACACTGTATAATGAACGGGAACACATATTCTTATCTTCCATATTTTTTACTGTCGTATGGAGAGAGAAGATTCAGACAACAATTATAATATATTAATCTAGTTTAGACGATAGAGGGGAGACGGGCAAATGAGTGATATTGTCGTCAGTACGAAGACTTTTGAATTGGAGTCCGAGTATACACCCCAGGGCGATCAGCCTCATGCCATAGATGAATTACTACAAGGCATCCGGCAGGGTAAGAAGCACCAGACGCTGCTGGGAGCGACAGGTACAGGGAAGACCTTTACTGTCGCGCAAGTTATTTCCAAATTAAATCGCCCCACGCTGGTTATTGCGCATAACAAGACACTGGCTGCCCAGCTGGCAAGTGAGTTTAAGGAGTTTTTCCCGAATAATTCGGTAGACTATTTCGTCAGCTACTACGACTATTACCAACCAGAGGCGTATATTCCCTCCTCCGATACTTATATTGAGAAAGATTCCAGTATTAACGAAGAGATTGATAAACTTCGCCACTCCGCGACAAGCTCCTTGTTCGAACGGCGTGACGTTATTATTGTAGCGAGTGTGTCTTGTATTTACGGTCTCGGTTCACCAATGGAATACGGAAGCTTGCTGTTGTCCTTGCGGGTTGGGATGGAGAAACCGCGCAATGAGATTCTGAGCAGACTGGTGGATATTCAATACCAGCGCAATGATATCAATTTTGTACGCGGAACATTCCGTGTACGTGGTGATGTGGTTGAGATCTTCCCAGCCTCTCAGGGTGAACATGCGATTCGTGTTGAATTGTTTGGGGATGAGATTGAGCGGATCACTGAAATAGATGTTTTAACGGGCGAATTGATCGGTGAACGCGATCATGTCGCCATTTTTCCGGCTTCTCACTTTGTTACCAAGGAAGAAACGATGCGTGTAGCAATAGTCAATATTGAACGGGAGCTGGAAGAGCGGCTGACCGTGCTTCGTGACGCAGGCAAGCTTCTGGAAGCGCAACGTTTGGAACAACGGACACGTTACGACATTGAAATGATGAAGGAAGTGGGTTTCTGTTCGGGGATCGAGAACTATTCCGGGCCACTAACCTTCAGGGAACCGGGAGCAACTCCATATACGTTAATGGATTATTTTCCTGATGATATGTTAATCGTCGTAGATGAATCCCATGTTACCCTTCCGCAAATTCGGGCGATGTATAACGGTGACCGGGCGCGTAAAACAGTGTTGGTAGAGCATGGTTTCCGTCTGCCTTCTGCACTGGATAACCGTCCGCTTCAGTTCGAAGAGTTCGAAGATAAAGTAAACCAGATCATTTACGTTTCCGCGACACCTGGACCTTATGAAATGGAACACTGCGAAACTATGGTGCAGCAGATTATCCGTCCGACTGGTCTATTGGATCCAATCATCGAGGTCCGTCCTACAGAAGGTCAGATTGATGATCTGATTAGCGAAATCCGTGACCGGGTTGAACGCGATGAACGTGTACTCGTTACCACTTTGACGAAGAAGATGTCGGAGGATCTGACAGACTACTTTAAGGAAATCGGGATTAAGGTTCGTTACATGCACTCTGACATCAAGACACTGGAACGGATGGCGATCTTGCGGGATCTTCGTCTCGGTACGTTCCATGTACTGGTAGGGATTAACCTCCTGAGAGAAGGTCTCGACTTACCGGAGGTATCTTTAGTTGCAATTCTCGATGCCGATAAAGAAGGGTTCCTTCGTTCCGAACGTTCACTAATTCAGACGATTGGCCGTGCGGCTCGTAACTCTGAGGGTCGTGTAATCATGTATGGTGATCGGATCACTGATTCGATGGAAAAAGCGATGAGCGAAACATCGCGCCGTCGCGCCATTCAGATTGCTCATAATGAGAAACATGGCATCACCCCAACCACCATTAATAAAAAAGTGCGTGACATCATCGAGGCAACGAAGGTTGCTGAGTCTAAAGCTGATTATCTCACAGGTGTTGGTGGCAAGATGAATAAGAAAGAAAAACAAAGTCTGATCCAGCGTCTGGAAGCTGAAATGAAGGACGCTGCCAAGAACCTGCAATTCGAACGCGCGGCAGAGCTACGCGACGCATTGCTGGAGCTTCGGGCTGAGTAACAAACCATTAATGCATCACCGATATTTAAAATAGGTATTGAACGGTGCTGTCCTAGACCGTTCTTTTTGAATCAATAGAGGGTCGCGTATCCCGCGATGTTTATCGCACTTATGCATATCCGCAGGGACAGTGCCCGAAATGCACTTGGCACTTATGCGTATCCCACAGGGACAGCACCATGCAATGAACTTGGCACTTATGCGTATCCCACAGGGACAGCACCATGCAATGAACTTGGACTTATGCGTATCCCGCAGGGACAACACCATGCAATGAACTTGGCACTTATGCGTATCCCGCAGGGACAGCACCATGCAACGTCTATGACAGTTGCTTGTACCTGCTTTTAGGTAGTGCGAGAATGTCCAAGCGGTCCCGCAGGGATAAGCGCTCCGAGCGTCGTAGTCACTAAGTTACCTCCCACCATACTCCTTCTCCAGAAAATGCGGGTGTCCAGAGGGTGCAACCCTTGGGGCCCTCCCTTGGAAGGGAGGGTTTGGGAGGGATCGAAAGGCTTTGAAAGGGCTTTGAAAGGGCTTTGAGAATATTTTGAAATAAAGTTGAAATAGTTTTTTTAAAAGGAGAGGTTCCGTTGGCGAACGAAAATATTGTAATTAAAGGCGCGAGGGCGCACAATCTCAAAAACATCGATGTGACGATTCCACGTGACCGTTTCGTCGTGCTGACGGGACTTAGCGGCTCAGGTAAATCATCGCTTGCATTTGATACGATTTATGCTGAAGGACAACGGCGTTATGTTGAATCTTTGTCGGCTTATGCACGTCAGTTTTTGGGACAAATGGAGAAACCAGATGTGGATTCGATTGATGGTTTGTCCCCGGCGATATCTATAGATCAGAAGACAACAAGCCGGAACCCACGCTCCACGGTAGGTACAGTTACGGAGATTTATGACTATTTGCGGCTGCTCTTTGCACGTATTGGTCATCCCCATTGCCCAGAGCATGGCATTGAGATTACCTCCCAGACCGTTGAACAGATGGTAGACCGGATTATGCAGTATCCAGAGAAAACTCGGTTACAGATCCTGGCGCCAATCATTTCAGGACGTAAAGGTGAGCATAAAGGACTTTTCACAGATATCTCTAAGCAAGGCTTCGTACGTGTGCGTGTGGACGGGGAGCTAAGAGATCTGTCAGAGGATATTGAACTAGAAAAGAATAAAAAACATACAATAGAAGTTGTGGTAGACCGGATCGTTGTTAAAGACGATGTGGAGACCCGGCTGACGGATTCACTGGAGACGGCGCTTAAGCTTTCGGGCGGTAAAATCCTTGTTGATATCATCGGCCAGGAAGAGCTGCTTTTCAGCTCTAACTTTGCTTGTCCAATTTGTGGTTTTAGTATTGAAGAGTTGGCACCACGGATGTTCTCTTTCAACAGTCCGTTTGGAGCTTGTACAGAGTGCGATGGACTTGGCATGAAGATGGTGGTCGATCCAGACCTGCTTATTCCTGATGCTGAGAAATCCATTGAAGAAGGTGCTTTTTTAGCTTGGACTGGAAGTACTTCTAATTACTATCCACAATTTCTGAAGTCGGTTTGTGAACACTTTAAAATTCCTCAGAACGTTCCGGTAAGCAGTCTGACACCTGATCATATGAATAAATTACTGAATGGTACAGGCAGTGAGAAGGTTCGCTTCCGTTATGAAAATGATTTCGGTCAAAAGAAAGATGCGATGGTTGCTTTTGAAGGGATTATACCTAACCTCGAGCGGCGTTACCGTGAAACTGCTTCGGATGGTATTCGTGAATTTATCGAAGGATTTATGAGTGCTAAGCCATGTCATGTATGTAAAGGTAAACGTCTGAAAAAAGAAATATTAGCTGTGACTATCAATGATCATAATATTTCTGATGTTACGGACCTTTCAATAGGAGACTGTCAGCATTGGTTTGAAGAGATAAAATTGAGCGAAAAAGAAACAGCCATCGCCAATCTCATTTTAAAAGAGATCTGCAATCGGCTTGGATTCCTTGTGAATGTAGGCTTGGATTATTTGACGCTTAGCCGTGCAGCGGGTTCGCTTTCCGGTGGTGAGGCGCAGCGTATTCGGTTGGCTACTCAGATCGGTTCAAGTCTCATGGGTGTATTGTACATTCTGGATGAGCCAAGTATTGGTTTGCATCAACGAGATAATGATCGCCTGATCTCTACGCTTGCGCATATGCGTGATTTAGGCAATACGCTGATTGTTGTAGAGCATGACGAAGACACGATGATGGCAGCGGATTACATTATTGATATTGGTCCGGGCGCAGGTATTCATGGTGGACAAGTTATGGCTCAAGGGACGCCAGAAGAGATTATGAAAGATCCGAATTCATTAACGGGTGAATATTTAAGCGGACGTAAATTTATTCCGGTTACCGCTAAACGCCGTCCTACCGATGATCGCTGGGTAGAAATACGTGGTGCTAAAGAGAATAACCTGAAAAATGTGAATGTGAAGATTCCATTAGGTGTATTTACAGCGGTGACAGGTGTATCGGGTTCTGGTAAATCCTCGCTTATCAACGAGATTCTTTACAAGAGTTTGGCACGGCAGTTGAATAAGGCTGTGAAGGTGCGTCCTGGTCAGCATAAAGAAATTCGTGGACTAGAAAATCTCGATAAAGTTATTGAAATCGATCAGTCGCCAATCGGGCGGACGCCGCGTTCCAACCCAGCAACCTATACAGGTGTATTCGATGACATCCGGGACCTGTTCTCCAAGACAAATGAGGCTAAGGTACGTGGTTTCCAAAAGGGACGCTTCAGCTTTAACGTAAAAGGCGGACGTTGTGAAGCTTGCCGTGGAGACGGGATCATTAAGATTGAGATGCACTTCTTGCCGGATGTGTATGTCCCTTGCGAAGTATGTAAGGGCAAACGGTATAACCGGGAAACACTAGAAGTGAAATATAAAGGCAAAAACATTTCAGATGTGTTAGAGATGACGGTAGAGGACGCAACAGAGTTTTTTGTAAATATCCCGCGTATCCATCGTAAAATGCAAACATTGATGGATGTAGGACTTGGGTATATTAAGATTGGTCAACCGGGAACCACTTTATCCGGTGGTGAAGCACAGCGGGTAAAGTTGGCTTCTGAGCTCTACCGTCGCAGCACGGGTAAAACACTTTATATTTTGGATGAGCCTACAACAGGCCTGCATGTAGATGACATTGGTCGTCTGCTTGAGGTATTGCATCGTTTGGTGGATTCCGGAGAATCGGTTCTTGTTATTGAACATAATCTGGATGTAATCAAGACAGCGGATTATATCATCGATATGGGACCGGAAGGTGGTAGCGGCGGTGGTACCGTCCTGGCAACAGGGACACCGGAGAAGATCATTACAGTCACAGAGTCTTACACAGGTAAGTATCTGAAGCCGGTTCTGATTCGTGATACAGAGCGGACCGAAGCGCTTATGCTTGAGACGGCGGAAACCCTCTAAATAAACGGTAAGTAATATAACCTATGTATAATAAGGCCTCGGTATCTTGCCGGGGCTTTTATTGTAGGTTGTAAGCAATAATTTTCACAGGGAAAATATCTAACAAATAACAACGAACAGCTAATCTCGTCCTCTAGAATGGAGTAAAGGCCATTTAAGGCGTGGTAGGATTATCCGGTAATTGTACGAAAGACGGCTCTTAGATATATGATGTGATATTTCTAGCAAAAGTTATACGAATTCTTATAGAAAAAATGGATTTAATAATAGGCAAGGTAGGCATATGTAGGACATGTTCGTAGTAAGATTCAATGAGGAGTATTCTGTTGATAGGGTTAACGGGTAATTGACTAACGTTAGGGTCAAAAGTTCCTTGAAAACCGAATAATTAATCATTCATATCATTCTATCAAATAACTGTTTATTAGATTAGGGAAAACCTCCCTGAAAATCCAAGTTTTTAGATCATAAAAGGTGAAATCCGGGAAAACCTCCCTAATTATCGGGTAGATTCATTCATATAGCCGGTTTTCTAATGATTTTTAGGGAGGAATTCCCTGATAATCACAAAATGAGCTGATAATCGGTCAATTTTAGGGAAAATTTCCCTAATTCATTAAAACCCTAAATTTCGAGCCCAGAGTTCTAAGTTCTAAGTTCTGAATTCCAATTCCAATTCACTGCTCAATTTATCTCATCTCTAAAGCAGTTAACGGACTTTCTATTGTAACCTTTATGACGATAGAGTTGATTGGACTCACAGTACTTTCACTAATCCACCCCAATTGTCAGTGATCAATCTCATCGTTATTACGGATTTTGCAGGGATAAAATATATTTTTTACGACAAATACATAATTTTTCTACAAAACCTATTGCATCGCCCAAATGGTAGCGATAACATAGAAGGTGATATGGGGATTACTGGATCTTGCTTGACAACATTTTTGAGGAGGTAAGGTTATGCTGCTTGCAGAAGTTGCCGCGCAAGGACCGTCTAAATTTCATACCTTTGATGTGTTTATGATTTTATTTACCATCTTGATTTTGGTCGGGGTTGTTCGACTATTGAAAGCTCCCCAGAAGAACAAATTTGCCATTGGTTTTGGAGCCGTTAGCTTGCTGGTTTTTGTGATCTCTGACTATGCCATGGTGATGCATTGGTTAAGTTAATGAAAGAACTAAATTGAACAGCTTTGCACCAAAAGACTCCTTTAACGCCATGGGCGCATTGAAGGCGTCTTTTTTCAAATGATATAATGTAAAATTTATCCATGAGCAAAGAGAGGGTCTGGTGAGGAATGAGGAGTATTGGGGAGAAGCTGGTGAAGAAAGGATTAGGTCTATTACTGTGCGGCGTAGTGCTGTCGGGAGTATGGAGTCAGTCGGTGTTTGCTTTTGATAGTACTAGTAAGGTGGTTAGTAAAGCAGCGGCAGAAGATTCGATACCTGGAATTATTAAAAGTATCACTCCTTCTGTTGTGGGCATTATCGGCAAAGACGAGAGTGGCGGTAATAGTGGCCCGGATGATCGGTACAATCTGACGCATGGCTCCGGCATCATTGTGAAATCGAACGGATGGATTGTAACCAATGCTCATGTAATCAAGGATCTGCAAAATGCCATAGTGGTCACTTCGGACTCCAAAACCTACAGCGTTAAAGAAACCTATCTGGATGAAGTTAGTGATCTGGCGCTGATCAAAATTAATGCCACCCATTTAAAGCCCGCCAAGTTTATTCCAGCGAATAGCAAAACAGTGGTTGGGGAGAAGGTTATTGCTATCGGAACACCGATTAGCTTTTCTCTACGAAACTCAGCGACTGTAGGCGTTATAAGTGGTCTTAACCGTGAGGTAGATGCGGCTTATCGTCTTATCCAGAGTGACACTGCGATTAATCCCGGAAACAGCGGAGGGCCTCTTGTAAATATGAAAGGTGAGGTGCTGGGAATCAACAGCCTGAAATACTCAGCGGTGGGTGTGGAAAATATGGGGTTTTCGATTCCAGCGAATACTGTGCAGTATATTATGAACCAGCTTTTAAAATATGGTGAGGTACAGCATCCGAGTCTAGGGCTAGAGCTGGAGGCGAGCTGGTCTACGATTGTGGGATTGCCAACGCTGGACCCGCTGTCCGTCACTAAGGTGGTGTCTTCAGAAGCGCTCAAGTCAGGGGTTGCTGAAGGGGACGTCTTGTATAGCATCGATGGGCATCGTGTGGTCTCACTAGTTGATATTAATGAATTGTTCAAAAGCTACCTGCCGGGAGCAACTGTGCGGCTGGTTATGCAAAGCGATGGGGATATCGTCGTCCGTAAACTCGTGCTCACTCAAGGTGATCCATTGTTAAGCGGAGATGATTATGAAACGGATGGGGACGAGCACGCGGAAGAGTGATTAGCAAACTGGAGAGGGGGACGGTAAATGGGCTTTAAAATTTTAAAACAAGGATTTTGTGCGATGCTGACCTTATTACTGCTATTTTCTATATTACCCATACAAACAGTATTAGCTTCACAAGGAGATAAGCTACAGCTGAGTCTAAAAGTTGGCAGTACTTCAGCTACGGTGAATGGTAAGAAGGTGGCTATCGAGCGGCCTTATACGGAGAATGGAACGGTTATGGTCCCGCTTGGGGTTTTTAAAAAGACGTTTGGCAGCACTGTTTCCTTAGAGCAGAACAATGTTGTAAAAGTAACCTATGGTGCTCATTCAGGGGTGATGACGATTGGGAGTGATATCGCTTGGAAGGATGGGATCAAAGTTAAACTGGGCTCAGCGCCCCGGATGGTTTCAGACGTGCTGATGGTACCGCTACGTTTTGTAGCTGATGTGTTAGGTGCGACTCTCTCTCAAGGGAGTGGGGGTGAGCTAATGGTTACCCTAGTGCCTATAGACAACGAAGAAGAAACGCCAGAGGAGACTGGGATTGACAGCGATGTTGGTAAGACTCAAATTGGGAACAGCTATTTTCAATGGACACTGAATTATCCCTCTGGGCTGATTGCTGGAAATAGCGGTGGAGATGAAAGTGTGGCTACCTTTTCAAGTGCGGACAATCTATATTATGTGGAGATTCATGTAAGTGACCAGGCGGTTGCGGTGGATGCGGATGGGCTGCTGGAACAGCTGGTTCGGGAGGTCGAGGCAGGTGGGGAGTTGATATTGGATCGGGAGTCGTTCCCCAAAGCCGCGGTACCTTATGCTAGATTGATCAGTAAAGATTCCAGTGGAGCGCTCTGGGAGAGCAGACTGTTATATGCTGAAGGTCGACTATACGAGATTTATTTGACGGATAACAAAGCAGTTAATTATAAGGATTTTGCTAAATATACAGGATTACTTAACTCTTTCCAGCCTTCTTTTGATACTAAAAGCAAAAAAATCCGTGATCTTTCTACGGTGAAAAGTGGATTGCGTGACGCGTACAATGAGGACTATGGGATTTCACTACAGGTTCCCGCAGATTGGAGTAAGGACGACCAGCATCTCTATTACGAGAGTAAGCAGGGAAGTCATCTGAGTGTGGCAGTTACCTCGGCACCTGCTGGTTCTACACTAGAGAGCTGGGCTGAAGATCTGAAAATGAAAACTAAAGAAAACTTTGTAGCGGATGCTTATATTCTGAAAGACAGCAACAAGTCGGAGATCTCGGGCGTATCCGCACAAATTAATGAGCTACAGCTAAATTACGGCAACGGTGTTACTACAGAATATCAAGCTCTCATACTCAAAAATGGGTATCGTTATTATTTTGAATATGTAACAGCAGCTGGGCAAGATGACGATAAGGCAAAATTCAAAGCCATCATATCCTCTATTGAGATTGATTTTGCTCTGCTGAAGGAGAACTTCGGGCGGCTCGCTAGTGATGATTATAAGACGCTCAAAAATAAGACATTAACCAAAGTATCCAAAACCTACGGCTATGCCATCGATATTCCAAGTTTATGGACACCTTATCAGGATATTTTTGAGACGCAGTCGATTGAATATCGGTTCAGCGGAGGACGTCTACAGATCAACTCAAAACCCGAGGGTTCAGTGGATTATACAGTTAATGTGCTCAAAGATGCTTATCAAAATAAAAATAATGATCCCAAAGGCCCTCGTATAGAAAGTGTAGTGGAGTCTACCATTGCAGATGTCCCTGCTACGATCATAACTTCACATCAAATCAAAAATGGTATCCCTCTTCGCAGTAAGCAGGTTGTGTTTGGTAAAAATGATGTGGTCTACACGATTACCGTTACGCTGAATGATGCCAATGCCACTGCAGAACAGCAGGCTCTGTTAGACAAGACACTACAATCGTTTCGGTTTACAGGCAGCAAGTAGTTAAAAGAGTACCAATGTCGTAGTTGACACACGAATAGAAGCGTGTAATTCAATCAGACGAAGAACGTCCCAGTTGCCGATTTGGCTTGGGGCGTTCTTTTTTTGTATAAAGGGGGAAAAGGGATTCGACCTAAGGATGTTATGAACGATTATGGCGTTAACTTTCGTTTTGCTCGTAAATGGTTGCAGAGTTTAGTGGATAAGGGTTAGCTGCGGCCTATTATTAAAAATACATATATTTGTTACTATAAACCGATAGAAGGGTTGTCGGAAGGGTTGTTTTAGGAGGTTTTGATCCAATGTTATCCAAGTTGGGCATAATGTGAATAGCTAAAATGATGCTTTATGTACAACATTTAGTTGTCGAAGCACTGGATTAGGCAATAAAGTTGCATGTTCTACAACATTCATGGAGTAAAGTGCAATAAGCAAGAAGTCAGCTTCCTGACAGCATTATGACTTTTATTCTATATAAATGTTGGTAAACGCATAGCGCTCAAGTGTGATATTTGATACAATTATCAAGTTAATCAACTAGAAATGACCCGTCAAATGGCGGTTTGGGAGGATATAAATGAAAGAGCAACAAATACGCAGAGAAGACGTGGAGCTATTGGCACCCGCAGGTGATTGGGACTGCATGCGTGCAGCGGTAGCAAATGGAGCGGATGCTATCTTTTTTGGCGTAGAGAAGTTTAATGCACGGGCCAGAGCGAACAACTTTCGCATGGACGAGCTGTCGGAAATTATGGCGTTTTTGCATAGCTATGGTGTGAAGGGCTTTTTGACCTTTAATATACTGGTATTTGAAAATGAATTGTCTGATGCAAAAGAACTGATTGATGCGTGCGTGGATGCTGGCGTAGACGCAGTAATTGTACAAGATTTAGGTTTGGTCAAAATGATCCGCGAAATCTCACCGGATTTCCCGATTCACGGATCGACACAGATGACCATTACTTCGCCGGAAGCGGTCGAGTTTACTAAACCTTTCAGTTTGGAACGTGTGGTATTAGGTCGTGAGAACAATTTGAAACAAATTCGTACGATCGGAGAGCAAGCCCGCTTACCGATGGAAGTATTCGTACACGGTGCTTTGTGTGTTTCCTACTCAGGTCAATGTCTGACCTCTGAAATGTGGGGCGGACGTTCAGCCAACCGCGGTGAATGTGCTCAGGCTTGCCGCTTGCCTTATGATCTGATGGTGGATGGTGAGGTAAAACCTATGGGAGACGTAACTTATTTGCTTTCTCCTAAGGACCTTGCAGCAATTGATCTAATGCCCGAACTGATCGAGGCGGGTGTGACTTCTTTTAAAATCGAAGGCCGCCTCAAAAGCCCGGAATATGTAGCGAATGTAGTTAGTAAGTATCGTAAAGCGATTGATCGGTATTTTGAAGGCGATCTGTCCAAACCTTCGAAGGAGGAGGTGCGCGAGCTGCAACAAAGCTTCTCCCGCGGGTTTACACATGGTTTCCTGGATGGAACGAACAATAAGAAACTGGTAGACGGGACTTTTCCAAAAAGCCGTGGCGTATATTTGGGGACGGTTGAGCAAATTCTGCGTGACGGAGTGGTCTGCCGTATTCATGCACCGCTTAAGCGTGGGGACGGAATTGTTTTTGACGCTGGCGATCCGACGAAAAAAGAAGAAGGCGGTCGTGTCTACGACCTTCGTCGTAAAGGTGTGAAGCTGGAAGGCGAAGCCGGAGAAGGCTGGATCATTGACATCGTAGCCGGTCGTAATGATGTGGATCTTCGTCGTCTAAATGTCGGTGACCGCATTTGGAAGACAAATGACCCTGCGTTAGATAAGGCGCTGCGCCAGACTTATGAAACTGAAAAGCCGTACCGGGTATTTCCGGTACATGTTAGAGTGCAAGGCTGCGTCGGCGAGAAGCTGACGACTTGGTGGACGGACGTTCAGAAGAACGTTACCGTCCGTGTGGACTCGGAGCTCGCGCTGGAAGCCGCGCAAAAGCGTCCGATGGATACCGCGCTGCTGGAAGAACAATTCGGCCGCCTGGGCGGGACCGTGTTCCAGCTTGACGCGTTGGAGTCGCATCTGCAAGGCGACGTCATCGTCCCTATGCGCGAGCTGAACAGCATCCGCCGCCAAGCGGTGGAGCTGCTTGCGGGCGAGCGCCCGAAACCGCCCGTCTACGTGAAACGGGCGATCGAGGTTTACGGCGACGCCACCCGCAGGGGCGTCGCTCCGCAGCGCGCTGGTGAAGCGGAGCTCACCGCGCTGTGCCGCAGCCTGCCGCAGGTGCAGGCTGCGCTCGAGGCCGGCGTGAGAAACATCTACGCCGACTTCGAGTTTATCAAGCAGTTCCCGGCAGCGGTAGATGCGGTACGGGCTGCAGGGGCCAGCATAGCGCTGGCCACGCCGCGCATTCATATGCCGGGCGAGAACGGCTACCACGCCAATATCCTGCGCTTGCAGCCGGATGCTGTGCTCGTGCGTAATACAGGCGCGTTATATTATTATCTGCGCCGCCGCCAGGAGCAGCCGGATGCTGTGCATCCACGCCTGATCGGTGATTTCTCACTGAATATCGCCAATCATAAAGCAGTGGATTTGTTCCTTGAGGCTGGCTGTGACATAGTAACGCCATCCTATGACTTGAACATTCAACAGATGGTTGATCTGCTTGAACACAGTGATACGTCCCGGATGGAGGTTGTTATTCATCAGCATTTGCCGATGTTCCATACTGAACATTGCGTGTACTGTACCTTTATGAGTGAAGGCACAGACTATACGAACTGTGGTCGTCCTTGTGAAGAGCACCGTGCTTCTTTGCAAGACCGTATTGGAATGTCACATCCAGTTCGTGTGGATGAAGGCTGCCGTAACACCGTCTATAACGCTGTTGAGCAGTCTGGTGCGGAGTATCTGAATAATTTCCGTGACCTAGGAGTATCTTCATACCGTGTGGAGTTCTTGGAAGAGACACCAGAGCAAGTGGCTGAGGTAATTAGCCTCTACAGCCGCGCTCTGCGTGGTGAAATCTCTGGTACACAGGTATGGAAGAGCCTAAAGGCTACTAACCAACTTGGTGTAACGCGTGGGCAATTGGTGAACGCGAAGTAATAAGAGTTAAGAGTTAAAGATAAGGGCTAAGTAACTACCAGGTAGATGCTGGTATTGCTTAGCCCTTTTTTCGGAATTGATCTCGTCCTCACCCTAATTTGCATATACTAAATAGTAGTATATTATAGGGTCAGCCAAGTATTTAAAATAGCAATAATTGATTATAATTCCTGCCCTCTTATTTCATTGGAATAGATATACAAATATAACAAACACTCTGACATAAATGTGCTGTAACTGCTATAATTGAAAGAAATATGCCATTTTAGGGTACTTACAGATATGTAATTGAAAAGAGTATACGATAGAAGGAGTTAATGT
Source organism: Paenibacillus sp. FSL H7-0943 (assembly GCF_037963265.1). Lineage (NCBI taxonomy): Bacteria > Bacillati > Bacillota > Bacilli > Caryophanales > Paenibacillaceae > Paenibacillus > Paenibacillus sp. FSL H7-0943. Next base: position 6,316,621 of record NZ_CP150148.1, on the reverse strand, counting down.
GATGAAGATCCGTAAAGCGATTATTCCCGCCGCAGGTCTCGGCACTCGTTTTTTACCTGCAACTAAAGCAATGCCTAAAGAAATGCTACCGATTGTAGATAAACCAACGATCCAATATATTGTTGAAGAAGCAGTCGCTTCCGGGATCGAGGATATTATTATTGTAACGGGGAAAGGCAAACGTGCGATTGAGGACCACTTTGATAACTCATTTGAACTGGAATTTAACTTGGCTGAGAAGCAGAAGTGGGAGTTGCTTGAATCTGTTCGCAAATCTTCTGAAATGGCTGATATCCATTATATCCGCCAAAAAGAGCCAAGAGGTCTCGGACATGCGATTTGGTGTGCACGTAAATTCATAGGAAACGAACCGTTTGCTGTCCTACTCGGCGATGATATTGTTGAAGCGGACAAACCGTGCCTCAAACAGATGATTGACATATATGACGAGTATAAATCTTCTATCGTGGGTGTTCAGCCTGTTCCGTGGGAGGAAGTATCACGGTATGGTGTGGTAGATGGTTCGCCTTTGGCGGAACGTGTCTACAAGGCGAATCGTCTAGTAGAGAAGCCGAAGAGAGAAGAGGCTCCTTCTAATTTAGCGATTTTAGGACGATACATCTTAACCCCACGTATCTTCGATATGCTTGGAGAACAGCAGGTGGGTGTAGGTGGAGAGATCCAACTTACTGACGCGATAGCACGTCTAAGCGAGGTTGAACGAATTATTGCCTATGACTTTGAAGGTAAACGTCATGATGTGGGTGAGAAAATGGGCTTTATCCAGACTACCATTCATTATGCACTTCAACACGAGGAACTTAAAGATGACCTGCTTCGTTATATGAAAGAGCTTGTCGAGAGCGAAGCAGCTAAGGTCGGGCTATAAGTAAATCTCATATATCGAAAAAAGGCGCGCCACTGTAATTACAGTGGCGCGCCTTTATGGTTTCTTTCTTTTTTAAAATTGTGAATTTGTAATGGCCTCAACTTGTGCTGCTTCCGCAGGATCAGCTGCGATCAGCGAATCGTATAGTACCTGATCTTCACCACCAGTTTTCGCCAGTGCAGCAAGGTACCAACGGGCAATCTCACGATTGGTTGCATCAGCGAAATCTTGGCTTAAGGCTGTTTTTAAGATGGAGGCTGCAATTTGTATCTTTCCAGACATATACTGCATCTTTCCTACCTTCAGTGTTACATCCGGATTAAACGTCTTCGAAGGATCATTATCCGCAAGTACATGATTATAGGCCAAAAGCCCAATGACAAAACCAGCTTTCATGTTGTCTATTCTATCTGGATTATCTTGTTGTGCATAAGCTGCCTGCCCCAGATCAAATGAACGGCTGATGAGTGAACTGTACCAGTTTATATCCCACGGAGCTTCACTGTTCATGATATCCGTGTAATTAGCATCTGAATTCAGCTTGAGGGTGGACTTCGCTGCATCCTCTTGTCCGGATAAAAGTTGCATTTTGCCAACGTTCAAAGCGATAGTTGGCGTTACTGAGAAAGGACGCCCTTGCAGTTGTTCTGGTGGAAGAGTCTTCAGATGTTCTATTCCAGCAAGAACATGATTATATGCTTCTTGCGCTTCATTGAAATACTCTTGTTTCTTTGTCTCATCCTTTTGATTAAGTGCCTGCTGACCTAAGGCAAAGGAACGGCTGATTATTGCATCATACCAATCGATATCCCAGTTGAACTTATCTGCGTTGTCACGGTAAATACCCAAGGAGACGTCGCTTTGACCTTTCAGATCGTAGTAGCTCACTAATTGGAGCAGAAGATTTTTGTTGTATGGCTCATCTTTGAGTGCGCGAGTTAATACACTGTATGCCTCGTCAAGGAACTGTTCCTGTTGTGTTTGACTAAATACCTGCTGATCCAAGGCCGATAGATAAATTGTCGATTCTGGATGACTTGGACGTTTGTTCAAAGTCTCAATCAATGGGGCTCTGAGCTCTTCGTAGGAAGTGCTATAACTTCTCAATTGTTTAGCTTTCAAAGCAGAGTTACTGGAGCCAATATAGCTGATTGACAAGAACACTAGGAACAAGGTTCCTAAAGAAAGCACAGCGAGGTATCCGAAACGGATGCCCGCTTTATTCCAATTTTTCCGCAGTGGCTTGCTATCCATAACGGAGGCCATTCCGGCAAGGCCAATAAAAACTAGTATGCCCATAAAGGCATAACTCATGTTGAAATCAAGTAGACTGTGCACAAGAATAGATAGAGCAATAATTAGATAGAAGAAACCATTCTCAAATTCGTTTTTATCCCGTTTTACATATCCACGAATATATTTATAGAAGATATACAGAATGAAACTCATAAATATGAGAAATCCAACAATACCTACTTCAATGAGAAATTGTAAGAAGAAGTTATGCACCTGCCGGCTTGTATAAGGGTTGTTTTGATAATGCTCATACAGTGAGGCCCAGCCTCCTCCACCAGCACCGAGGATCGGATAATCCTTAACCACCTTCACGGCATCCTTATAAAAAGTAATCCGCTCGAGTACGCTATGTTGCTGGAAATTGATGTTCTCGAGGCGAGTCTCCATGTTGTCAGGTAAGATGCTTTTTGCACTCGTACCGATAAGCAAGAAAGCTACAATAGCAACTAGAGCGACAGATCCGAGCGGAATCCAAAGACCTGTCCGTTTACGGGATGACCAATTCTCTAGTTTTGCATACAACCATGGTGCGACGAAACGCTGAATGACCCAAGAAAGGCCAGCCACAACTATTGAGGCTCCTAATAGATACGCCCAACCTTTTAAAGCTGAAGAAGAAGTGAAATTAGCATTTAACTCTATTCCTAGGTTAGTAACGGGTGTCGTAATGAGCAAAGCTACAATACCAGCAATTCCTAGATGCAGAATCCAAAGGATTTGCTGTGCAGGTTTTAGGAATAGAAGTAGGAGTATGAATACTACAGGTAGCAGGACTAAGCCGCCACGAGATAAGGTTAACAAGATCGACACAATGATGGGAACTAACATAAAGCCATGCGTCAACGTTCCATACCATTTTTTAGAGCGAATAAGCGCGAATATTGCTACAAATAGAAAGGCCATCAAGAAGGCTGCGTACGTATTTGCGTACTGAAAGATCGAAGTCAGACGAAGTCCGTTAGAGTCAGTCATAACTGCATCTAAGTAGACATCATTTCGGACGGTGTTTGAGAACCAGCCCACAAGAGCTCCTGCTAATTTACTGCTGCCTAACCAATTTAAAAGTCCAAAACCCACTATAAAATATGCAATCGCAAATATAGCATTTTGAATGACAACATTTACTTGCTTTTGCTTCATGAGATAAAAGGCTATAATGAAAACTGCGGCATATGTACACTGAATAAATAGCATATTCATCGCCGTGTAATGCGAAACTGCGACAAACAGTGACAGAGCATAGGTCACAGGGAGCAATAATGCTGCCCAAGCTACTAAATCACTCTGCCCTTCAAGCTTGAACTTTTTGTAATACAAGCCAACACAGGTCAGCAGCATCAGTGCGCTTAATAGTGCTGATACATATATTGGCTTCTCGTAATCAACTAGTGATCCATTAAACAATCCCACTTGAAATGGGGTCCAACACAAAAATAAAATAAAACCAACAACTAATGCCCATATCGGACTTGCTATCTTTTCAACATTTCTCGACTGAGCGGCGTTTTTACCGTATACTGGTTTCGACACGTTATAATCTCCTTTTCCTGTAGGTACGTGGATATTTTAACATATAGTACAATATGAGAGCTAGTTGCTTGGACAATTAACGCCTCCATATTATAATGTTTCTCTTGATAGAGACCTTGAGAAGATGGATTTATATTTGGTGCGCATTTAGAGGTGATATACAACGTATGACTTATTGAATATTTCCTGAAGTGTGTTTTAATGTTCGGACAAATAAACAAAGATAAGGCGATGAAAATGGATTTTTATAGACGGATACAGAATTACCTAAAAAGTATATATAAATCGAAAGATTTGCTCTTTGAGCTTACTAAGAGAGATTTCCAACAAAGATATAAAGGTTCACTTCTTGGTGTAATATGGGCTCTATTATCTCCTTTATTAATGCTTGGAGTGTATAGTTTCATATTTGTTAGCGTATTTAAATCAAAATGGGGCGACTCATCTATTCAAGATGGAAATATGCTTTACACAATGATGATTTTCGCAGGACTTATTCCATTCCAAATTTTTTCGGAGTCCGTTAATCGTTCTGTGAGCCTATTGGGGCAAAGCGCGAATTATATAAAAAAAGTGGTTATACCAATTGAAATACTTCCTTCTAGCATAGTACTCTCCACGATAATTAATAGTTTTTTTTCTGTAGCGCTCTTAATAGTTGGTAAAATATTTTTTCTGAACACACCAAATTGGACTCTTGTATTTGTTCCTTTAGTATTAGTTCCAAGCATGCTTCTTTCTCTTGGATTTGCACTAATCGTTGCAGCATTTGGGATTTACTTAAGGGATTTGGTTTATATAGTGGGTCTTTTAGTAAATATTCTTTTTTACATGTCTCCAATATTTTACTCTTCCGAAGCGCTTCCGGAAAAATTTAGGTTTTTAATTAATTTGAACCCCATAGCTCCGATAATTACTCAATTTAGAGATATTTTTGTGAATGGGCAGTTATTCTCGATTTCAAGTTATTTAATATCGTTATCTATTTCATTTGTTATTTTTATTCTAGGATTATCAATCTTTAATTATTTAAGGAAGGGATTTGCAGATGTCATTTGATGAGGTAGCAATAAAAGTGAGCGGTGTATCTAAAATATATAAAATGTATAATACACCTGCGGATAGATTAAAGGATCTTTTTAATGTTTCTAAAACTAAAAAAAGGCATCAAACATTTTCTGCTCTTAATTCTATAACGTTCGAAGTGAAAAAAGGAGATACGGTTGGGATTGTTGGGAAGAATGGTTCAGGCAAGTCTACTTTACTACAAATAATTGCTGGTACAGTAACCCCAACTAGTGGCAAGGTTGAAGTGTTTGGAAAAGTTGTTGCACTTTTAGAACTTGGATCGGGTTTTAATCCAGAATTCACAGGACGTGAGAATGTTTATTTAAATGCTACTATGTTTGGAATTAGCAGAGAATCTATAGAAAGTAAATTTTCTGAGATAGAAAGCTTTGCTGACATTGGTGAGCATATCGATCAACCTGTTAAGACGTACTCTAGCGGTATGTTCGCTAGATTAGCGTTTTCCGTTGCTATTCATATGGAACCAGACATTTTGATTATAGATGAAATTCTAGCAGTTGGGGATGCAGCATTTCAAGCGAAATGTGTCTCGAAAATGCGCCAACTTAAAGATGGCGGCGTTAGCTTGTTATTCGTAAGCCATTCCGTAGATGCAATAAAGTCAATGTGTCATTCGGCAATACTAATATCACATGGAAATCTAGTTGATCAGGGAAGTTCGGAGAAAATAACAAATCATTATCTGGCTATGATCCGCGACGAAATGAATCAATACAATAGTGATGACTCAATTCAAAACGATGAAACTATAGAAGAAATAACAAGTATTGATGCTAGCTCTAGTTTTAGATATGGTTCAGGACTTGTTTCATTCAGAGATGTGCATATGGCTAATGAAAATGGAGAACCTACCAAGGCATATGAATTTGGTGAACAAGCTTCAATAATCTGCACTTTGTATTCTAAGGAAAAGGTAACGGATATAAATGTATCTTTTTTAGTTAGAGATATTACAGGAATAGATTTATTTGGAACAACTATGTTCGATGAAGATATAACTCTAGTTTCCTTAGAAAAACAAGAGAAAAGAACTATAAGATTCAATTTTCCGATTTGGCTTAGACAAGGGAGTTACTCTGTATCGGTTGCTGTTAATCGAGTGACAGATCGCGATTATTCTGATGTTTTTTTATATGAACAAATTGATGGAGCCAGTGCCTTTGAGGTTATAAGGAAAATTGATCGACCCGTCCATTACAAGGTTCATTTTCCAATTAGAATAGAAACAGAAGGTGGTCTATATGACAAATAATATATACGAAAATGAAGCATGGTGGCAACAAAATGGAATGGGGTGGGCAGATGAGGTTGAGAAAAGAAGATCGCTACAACCTCTTTACGGAATTCAGGAAGTCATTTTAACACATATATTTTCCAAGTTGCCTAAAGAATCTAAAGTTTTGGAGTTTGGAGTGGGATTTGGGAGACATGTGGATTATTTGAGTGATATACCTAATATAGAAGTTTATGGCGTTGATCAAAGTCCTACAATGTTAGAAAGCTTAAGGAATCGCCTCTCCCATAAGCCGGATTTAATAAAAAACATTGTCCTTATAGAGCCACGAACGAAACTCCCTTACCCTGATAATTATTTTGATTTTGTGTATACAGTATCTGTACTTATTCACATCAATCCTGCAGATATGGAGGGAATATTAAAGGAACTGGTCCGCGTCTCTAAACATGGTATTATTCATTTTGAAAATAATTTTTCTGAAAATACGGAATTGAAATATATGGATCATAATGGATGTTGGCAGCATTCAATAGTCCATGATTATTTGAAATTGGATTTGCCTTGCTCTGTATTGTCAAAAGTGGCCTCGGAACAGGATATATATTATACAAAGTTATCAGATAGTTGGAGTGTAGAAGATTTAGAAAATAAAGTTATGTTCTCTCGTCTTCATTTAATGGATGATAAGATTAGACCGACTATAACAAAATTTGAAGGGGAGATAGGCTGGAGAGCTGAAGAGCTAAAGGAACGTATAGAGAAAGAGTTCAAGATGCAAGATGATATGAACTCTTTAAATCAGGAATTGTCAGATGTGAGAAATGAAAATGATAGAAATAAGACAATGATAGCAGAACAAACAGCAGAAATCGCCATTCTTAATGATGACAAGAGTAAACTCAGTAGCAAATATACCGATCTAAATAAACTTTATCAAGCACTTTCGTTAAGCTTTAATTCACTTGAAGAACAGATAGAAGAACTGGAGAAATATAGTGGGAATCTATCGCATGAGGTATCACAGTTGACCTCCAATAAAGTACTCTTAGAGTCGCGGTTATATGATATAGAAACATCTCTTGCTTGGAGAGTCATTACTAAGATGCGCAGTCTAGATCGTGTTTATAGACTCTCAAAGCCTGTTAGAAAGCTTTTAAATACTATCCGCAATTATCGTCTGAAGTCTAAAGAACAACAAAAACAACACAATAGTTATGAAAATAGCAACAATGAATTGAGTCAACTTGTTAATAATAAGCAAAGTGAAAGAAAAAATAACAAGTATAGTTGGCTTGAGATAAAACTTGAGCTAATTCCTGAACAATCAAGTATTGCTATTCATCAACCTGAATGGCTAGGTGTCTCGCATTCAACCCAAGAATTATTTCCGTTTACACTTCCCATTAAGGAATTATTTGATACTAACGAAATTATGCGTGTAGGTAAATTGATTGCTGAAAGCAAACCAAAAGCAATTGTTTTTAGCGGCTTTGCTATTGGTTATTATGAATTAGCGAAATTTATTAAAAGTGTAGATTCTAAAATAGCAATAAAAATTTACTGGCATGGAAATACAACACATATGTATGAAGACTACTCATGGAGTCGGTATCAGGAGATCATTCAACTCTGCAACGAAGGCATAGTAGATAGTTGGGGGTTTGCTAAGGAAAGTATGGCTGAACTGTATAAGGAGAACGGATTCCCAAGTTTCTTTGTGAAAAATACTGTGAAGAATGAAAGTCTCGAATTCCTGGAAAATAAAGATCTAAAACATAATGAATCTGTGAAAATAGGTATTTATGCATCAGGTAACACTTGGAATAAAAATGCATATACTCAGATTGCAGCAGTAAGTCTAATAGAGAATGCTAGTATAAATGCCATTCCCTACAATAATAGAATGAAGTCATTTGCTCAACAATTAAATTTGAACATGGAGGGCTCTGAAAAGGCAGTTCCTCGTGAAGAACTTTTAGTTACTTTGGCATCTAACGACCTCAATTTGTATGTTACTTTCTCAGAATGCGCCCCGCTACTCCCATTGGAAAGTATGAACATGGGTGTACCTTGTTTGACAGGGCCAAACCATCATTATTTTGATGGAAGTCCTTTGAAAGATTATCTAATTATTAATAGTCCGGATGATCCAGTGGAAATTGCCAAGAAAGCTAAGTATGCAATGGAAAATAGAAAAGAAATCTTGGATTTATATAATATATGGAAAAAAGAAAATGACATCGCATCAGAGTTGAGTATTCAAAGATTTCTTGAGGAGAATTAATATATGGTTAGAACATATGTCTTTACTTCGTATGAGCTTTACCCTATTAACGCCGGAGGGTGCGGTGTGTTTATTTATAATGCTATGCAGCAGTTGCTTCAGAATGCAAATAACCGCGTGATTTTATTATTAGATATGCCGAAACATGAGTGTGAATCATATATTAAAGACTTTCAGCCAAAGCTTCCGAATAGTAAGAACTTAGAGGTAATATGTTTGTCTGAATGGATACAAGAAGAACCTTATGGGCAAAAATTTTCCAATGTGTTCCTGCAAAAAAGCTATCGTTTTTATAAGGGGCTTCATAAATTAACTCTTCTTCAGCAAGTAGATTATATTGAATTTTTTGATTATGTAGGTATAGGCTATTTTTCAGTTAAAGCAAAACGATTTGAAGGACAGTTTTCCAAAACTGTCCTTGCTGTGAGAGCACATTGTACAATTGAGTTGATGGATCTTGAACAAGTACCTAATAGCTTTGATTTATACAAGCTTGAAATGTACCAAATGGAAAAAGAAGTTATACAAGATGTAGATATTTTGCTCGTTCCTTCTAATGCTTGGGGGGAGATTTACACTCATCGTTATGGAGTGAAAAACGATAGAGTTGTAGTTTCTCCTCCTCCTGTAGAAGTATGGAATGATGTTTCTTATAGCCTTAATGAGAGCCAACAGAATGTTATATTTTACGGTCGTATATTTCAATTAAAGGGAGTAGATCTTTTCGTTGATGCTGCAATAGCATTGATGATAAAACGGCCTGAAAATAATAGTATTTTTTATCTTGTAGGATATGATGGTTTAGACTTAAATGGACAACCTTATAAGGAGCAACTTTTGCTTCGAATACCCGATCATCTAAAGGAAAGATTCATATTCACTGGCCAGCTCAATCATCAGAAATTAGAGCAATTGTTAACAAATATTCGATTTGCAGTCTTTCCAAATTATGTAGAGTCTTTTTGTTATAGTATTCACGAATTGTATAATACGGGGATTCCAATCATTGCGAATGATATTCCAGCATTTAGAGATTATTTTAAACATCAAGAAAATGCTTTGTTATATCATGGTACATCTAGTGACCTCGTTACACAAATGGAATGTATGTTTGACAATGATGAGATGCGTCATCGCATGAGCAGACCATATGGAGTAACAAAAAATCAAGAGTTCAATGATATTTATGAAAGTTTAATTAATTCTATTCAGCCAGAGACTAATACGTCATATTCAATTAATAGGGTTCTAGAGAAGAATAAGTTATCTCTGATTATTTTGGATGAAGGTATCTCAAGTGATACTGGGCCTATATCATTAGTGAATCTATCAGATATAGATAAAGACAGAAGTTATATTCTTAAGAATCAATCTCCGGGAACACCAGTTCATTATCTTGGGAAATTAAGATATGCTTCTAAGATTGATGGGAGTTTCGACGATTTGCTCCCAGTCAATAAGTTCATTTTAACTTGTTATGCTAATGATAATTTTGATTGTGATTATATTACAAATTCTTTGAATATTTTAGCGGCTAATGATTCCATTCGATATGTGGGTGCACAATTTAGAAATAAGGATCACTATGAGCAGTATAACTTACTAGAACCCAATACTTATCGGGATTATACTAGTTTAACAAGAGCTATCTATAAACTGGATGATTATAGTAAATCACTTAGAGATATTTATGATATTAGGTTGAAGGAACTAGGTGAGAAAAAATTTCTTCAAATGACAGGATATATTCTACCAAAGGAATATATTACATTAGGTGAAACAAAGATTCTTGATATTAAAGAAGAATACTATATTTACAGTACTCATTATTCTACCCGTAATAATGAATGGACTCCCTTTGTGCTATATCCCTACTTAATGAATTCTAGTTCTTCAAATGATCTAACTGTTAGTCAACAAAATAATTATAGAGCGAAGAAAATATATCATCGCCTAAAACATAAAGTTGATGCAGTTGGTGGGAAAAAAGGAAAGTTTTTAGTTAGAGTAGTCGACGTTTTGCATAGAGAATTTAAAAAACGATTCTAATACATGGCGGTGTTTAAATGGAGATCTGGTATATTGAAAGTATATTGAGCCAAAAGTTACCACAACCATTTGAAGACTGGCTGTGTGAGCATGTTCATAAGATAATTTTGCAAAGTGGAGTACCAGTTAGAACTTGGTTTGAATCTAAAAATATTGTTAGGTATTCTGACTCTATCCCATCGGAAATAGAACTAAATGAAGATTTTTCGTATTCTCTGAATTTGTCAAACACTTTAGTTGAACAACGGGAATTAAATAGGGAACCAATATGTATATTCATTAATAATAATAATAGGGCACTCCCATATTATTTGCTGCAAAATTTATGGTGTAAAAATCCTGCATTTAATGAAGTGTCAATAATCACCATACAAAACACTGTATTTACTCCCCACCACGATGCAAGTGCGTTTCGATTTCCAGAGTATTGGTTGAAAAAGAAAAATCAATTTTCGCTTGATGCATCACATTTTATTTTAACGTGGGATAAAACAGTACGTGATACTTGGCAGAATAAAACGGATGTTCTTTACATTGAAGCAGACAAGGATGTACAACTAGATCTTAATCATCTCCACGAGAAAAATATGAATAACCAGAATGAAAAATATCCTATCAGTTCGAGTATTCCATATTTAAATAAGAAGGACTTTGTACAGAAAGAGGGTAGCTTACTCTCGGTAATAATTCCATTCTATAATATGGGATCGATGATGCTAGAGACTATTCAGAGTGTTATTGACAGTACTTACCCTGAGATTGAAATTATAATTGTAGATGATGGTAGTGATGAGTTAGAGAGTAAAGAGATTTTAAGGAAAATAGAGTTGTCAATGCCTTTTATACAAATTATAACCATTAAAAATGGGGGGTTGTCAAATGCTCGCAATGTAGGGGCTTATGCGTCAAAGGGAGTATTTATATCTTTTTTAGATTCGGATGATTTAGTAGCGCCTGAATATTATCAAAGATGTATTGAAATTCTTGAAAGTTATATAAATGTTTCTTTTGTTTACTCATGGGTGCGTTTTTTTGGTTTACGAGAAGATGTGTGGGTTACTTTTGATACAGAATTTCCTCTGCTTTTGTTATCCAATATGCTGAGTGCTTTTGCGGTAATCAGAAAAGATCATTTTTTGGAGTATGGAATTAACAAAGTGGAAATGAAAAAGGGAATGGAAGATCATGAATCATGGATAAATATGTGTGAGAATGGATGCGCGGGTGTCAGTATTCCCGAAGCACTCGTTTATTATCGCATTCGTGGTAATTCAATGTCTAGGCAATTCAACCGAGAAATTGTAAACGATCTTTATTATAAGATTAGTCAGTTTCATAAAGAACTTTATAAACGGTTCGGAGACGAAATATTTAATCTTATATACATGAATGGCCCAGGGTATATGTGGAATAACCCTGCGGTGTCATATCCTGAATTAGGATATTTGCAAGATCATGAAATAGATAATAACCTCAAATATGAATTAATGAGGATTTTTAACACGAAAAAAGGGAAATGGCTTATTAAATTATTCATAAAATTAAATTTGAATAAATGGTTTAAATAAAAAATGGAGTTGTTAAAAGAATGCGAGCAAAAATAAAACAATTAATAGCTATATTGTTAGCTATTCTTTTTTTCTTTTCTTTCAGCGAGATATTTATACCGATCCATAATAAAGGTAAGGTATATATTATTTTTGTTTATATGTATCTTTTTGCTCTAGGTTTCTTTACTTTTAGATACTTAATAAAAAAAAGTATTAGCTTGATGAGAAATAATTCATTAACTAAAAAAGTACTGAAGCTATTTCTAGTTTTTTTTATAAGTCTTTTTATTTCATTTGCATTTATTCCGAAAAATTACTTCGAACCAATGAACTATACAAATATAATATTGACGCCAATGAGTGAGGCTTCTAACTCAAATAGAACAGAGGTTTGGTTGAACGAGATTATAATAGATCAGAGTAAACTGGATCTCAAGAGTATAGATATTTCTAGTGGCTGGATGTATAAGGATGGAGCAATAGTATCAATGAGCGGTAACATCAATCCCCAAAAACTAAATGTGTCATCTAAAAGCAGTATTGAACTAGTTTTTGGAAAGCATGCTTGGTCTGGTAAGGTGGGAATATATAATGGAAGTACTCAAATAATTAATTTGCATTCTGAAAATCCTTCAGAGAAAAGTGTCAGGATAGCAGAATCAAGTAAATCAAATGATAATTTTATTAAGTTTGCGGCATATTCAGTATGTGTATCTGTTCTATCCATGATTTTATTAATAATATTTTCTTTTTTTAAAAAAATATTATTAAAACGTAAATAATATTAAAAAGTAGGTGGGTTATGATGAAAATATTAGTAACTGGTGGGTGTGGATTCATTGGATCACATATTGTTGACGAACTATTAGCTAATGGGCATGATGTCTTAGTAATTGATAATTTATCTAGCGGTTATATTAGGAATTTAAGTAAATCGGCTCGCTTTTACAAAATGGATTTTATGTCATTGGAGGCGGAAAGGATAATAAAGGAATTTACACCTGAAGTTGTGATTCATCATGCGGCTCAAGTAAGTGTGCAAAAATCGATGATCAATCCAGTAGTGGATGCTACAACAAATATAATAGGCACAATAAAACTTCTTGATTACTGCAACAAAGCAGGGGTTCGAAAAATAATTTATGCGTCGTCAGCTGCAGTATACGGAAATCCAGATTATCTACCTATCAATGAAGATCATCAAATACATCCAATATCATATTACGGAATATCAAAATATACTCCTGAACAATATATTAGGACTTTTTGCAGTAATAATGAGCTTAATTACACAATATTACGTTATGCTAATGTATTTGGAGAAAGACAGGATGCTAAGGGAGAAGGTGGTGTGGTAGCTATATTTTTGGATCGTCTACTTAACCATGAACCTCCGAGTCTTTATGGTGATGGTGAACAAACCAGAGATTTTATTTATGTAAAAGATATTGTTAGCGCAAATTTATTTGTAATGGATAAAGGCAATAATGATTTGTTTAACGTAAGTACTGGTGAAGGGGTTTCATTAAATAATCTCTATGACTTAATGAATAGTGGATTAAATAAAAATATCACTCCTATTTTTGAAAGTCCAAGAAAAGGGGATATTCTACATAGCTATTTAGATAATGCAAAATTGAAAGCATTAGGATGGGCACCGAAGTTCAATATTGAAAGTGGATTGAGAGATGTTTTTAAAAATCTTAACAATTGAAAAAAGGAACAAATATAAGGAAGTGGCTAAGTTCTATTACTTTATTAGTCTGAGTTTGAGTAATCGAAAAGTTGGAGGCTGAAATGTCTGATAGAAAAATGCTTCATTTAAATGGTCTTCGTGGTGTTGCAGCGTTAATGGTTGTACTATCTCATTATACTTTAAGTTTTTATCCGGCACTGCATACAGGGAATCCTAGTGATGTGTATAACTCGTTTGAACTATTTGTTTCAGCTTCGCCATTTAATGTGCTATATAACGGGAGCTTCGCTGTTTTTATTTTTTTTATATTAAGTGGTTTTGTTTTAAGTTATAAATACTGGAGATTAGAGCACTATACGTTCAATGATTATCTAGGGAATATAATAAAAAGGTATATTCGTTTAAATATTCCCATTGCAGTATCAATAATTTTAGCGTTTACTTTGCTTGCTCTTGGATTATTTTATAATACAAATGCAAATGAAATAGCTAACTCACTGGGATGGCTAAAAGGAATATATAACTTCTCCTCAGATTCTTTAGAAGCATTAAAAGAAGCTTTTTATGGAGTTGTTTTTCAAGGAAAGCAAAATTATAACCTGATTTTATGGACTTTAAAATATGAATTTTATGGATCAGTCATGATTTATTCATTTATGCTCGTACTTAGAAAGACTAATATACGTTATGCAATATATCCTCTGATATTTGTTCTTTTATGGAATAGCTACTATTTAGCATTTTTTCTGGGTTTATTATTAAGTGATCTCCACTCTAAGGATTTATTGAAAATTAAAAATAGAATAGCTTTGTTTTTAATATTTTTATTAGCTCTATTTTTCGGATCTTACCCTTGGCGTGAACAATTCGGAGCACCTACTAGATTATATGGCTTTTTAAAGTTGGATTTCTTAGGGGTGAATTCTTACTACGAGTTCTATCATACTGTTGGTGCATTTCTTCTACTAATTTGTGCTTTGAACTCATCGTATCTAAAGAGACTACTTAGTAGTCGAATTTGTTTGTTTTTAGGAGAAATATCTTTCTCATTATATCTCTTACATTTGCTTATGCTTTGTTCATTATCCAGTCTTATGATGCACTATTTAACTGGTCAATTATCATATAATATTAGTTTTGTTTTGATGTTTACTATTTCTATGTTCCTATTGTTTTTGAGCAGTTATCTATATTATAGATTTGTTGATCTACTAGGTATTAAGTCGGCAAGCATAGTAGTTAAGAGATTTGAGAATCTTATAAATAAAGAAGACATCGCTTCTACACTGCCGTATCAATCGAGAAGACTTGATAATACAAAGAATTTAAAATTGTGAAATAAGCTGTGTTTTTGAAAAACATGTATTGGAGGGAGAATAAAATGAAGGGAATAATCCTAGCCGGAGGCACAGGCTCACGTCTTTATCCTCTAACAAAAGTCACCAACAAACATCTTCTCCCAGTAGGCAAATATCCAATGATTTTCCACTCAATCTATAAGCTCAAACAGGCTGGTATCAAGGATATCTTAATTGTTACTGGTAAAGAACATATGGGTGATGTGGTAAATCTGCTTGGAAGTGGAAACTCTATGGGTGCTTCTTTTACCTATAAAGTTCAGGATGAAGCTGGCGGTATAGCTCAAGCACTCGGCCTTGCAGAGCAATTTGTTGGAGATGACCAAAGTGTTGTTATTCTTGGGGACAACGTATTTGAAGAGGATATTTCTCAATATATTGAAAATTTTAAAGCTCAGGGAACTGGAGCTAAGATTCTGATTCAAAAGGTTTCCGATCCACAGCGCTTCGGTGTTCCTGAACTCCAGGGCGATAATATCATATCTATTGAGGAAAAGCCTACTGCTCCAAAAAGTGGATATGCAGTCACTGGGATTTACATGTTCGATAGTAAGGTTTTCGAGATTATTAAGAAGCTTACTCCTTCAAATCGAGGAGAACTAGAAATAACGGATGTAAATAATGCATATATTAAAAGAAATGAACTGACGTATGATGTTTTGGGCGGTTGGTGGACTGATGCGGGTACGCATTCTTCACTAGCGAGAGCTAATGAATTGGCCAAGGATATTCTGTTTGATGAAGAATTCGGTAAATTAAAACTATAGAAACGAGGAGGAGCTCCAAGATGAATGTCACTCCTTTAAAGTTACAAGGCGCAAGCCTACTAGAACCGGTTGTCCATGGCGACAACCGGGGTTTTTTTATGGAAAGCTATAACGAAGAAATAATGCATAAACTCGGAGTTAACTATCAATTTATTCAAGACAACCAGTCCCTCTCAGCAGAGGTTGGGGTGTTACGTGGCCTGCATTACCAGTTAAACCCTAAAGCTCAAACTAAATTAATTCGCGTCTTATCCGGTGCTATTTATGATGTTATCGTCGATATACGTCGTAATTCCCCTACATTTGGTCAATGGGTCGGAGTAATTCTTAGCGAATATAATAAACGTCAGCTACTGGTGCCTAAAGGCTTCGCGCATGGTTTTTGTACGTTAGTGCCTAACACCCAAGTATTATATAAGGTGGACGAATATTATTCCCCTGAAAATGATCGTGGCATATTATGGAATGATCCAGCCTTAGGTATTGATTGGCCGACTTCTAGTCCTATATTGTCGGATAAGGATCAACGTCATCCATTACTGATAGATGCGGAAATAAACTTTGATTAACAGTGGTAAGCAAAAATTTAAATATAATCTCAAAGAACAAAAGGTGGGCTATAAATGAAACTGCTAGTTACCGGCGGAGCCGGATTTATCGGCAGCAACTTTGTATTATACATGCTGCAACAACATCCTGATTACCAGATCGTCAACGTGGATGCATTGACTTACGCAGGTAATCTGGAGAACCTAAAATCGATCGAGAATCATCCGAACTATACGTTTGTGAAGGCCGACATTACAGATGTTACTGCGATGGATGAACTGATTAGCCAGGGTGTGGATGTCGTTGTCAATTTCGCGGCGGAGTCGCATGTGGATCGGAGTATTTTAGAGCCGGAAGTGTTTGTGAAGACGAATGTACTTGGAACACAAGTGCTTTTGGATGCGGCGAAAAAATACAGTATCACTAAGTTTGTTCAAGTATCTACGGATGAGGTATATGGATCACTGGGAGCGACAGGATTATTCACCGAAGAAACTCCTCTGGCTCCTAACAGTCCATATTCAGCAAGTAAAGCAGGCGGAGACTTGCTAGTACGTGCGTATCACGAAACGTTTGGACTGCCAGTGAATATTACCCGCTGCTCAAACAATTATGGCCCGTACCAATTCCCGGAAAAGCTTATTCCGCTGATGATTTCCCGTGCACTTGCTGATCAAGCGTTGCCTGTTTATGGCGATGGAATGAATATCCGCGATTGGTTGTATGTTGAGGATCATTGCAGCGCGATTGATTTGGTTATTCATGAGGGTGTGAACGGCGAAGTCTACAACATTGGTGGCAATAATGAACGTACGAATGTGCATATTGTAAACACGGTATTGCAGGAACTAGGCAAGCCTGATTCTTTGATTACTTATGTTCAAGACCGTCCTGGTCATGATCGCCGTTATGGGATTGATCCAACTAAGATTATGAATGAACTGGGATGGAAGCCGAAACATACGTTTGAAACAGGTATTAAAGAAACTATCCAATGGTATCTCAATAACCGCGAGTGGTGGACCCGTATTCAATCTGGGGAATACCAAAAATATGCTGAACAGCAATATGGTGATCGTTTAGGTGACTCATTGTAATTTTGATACGGGGGTAAAATAGCTATGAAGGTACTTGTTACAGGTGCGGCCGGACAACTAGGTCAGGACGTAGTTTTACTGCTCCAGCATCAAGGTCACGAAGTGTTGGCTTGCGATCGTCAGGAGATGGATATTACTGATCTGGATCAGTGCATCCAAGTTATTGGCGGGTTTGGACCGGATGCGGTTATTCATTGTGCTGCTCATACGGCAGTAGATGCGGCAGAAAGTGATATTGATGCAGCTTATTTAATTAATGCTACTGGCAGCCGAAATGTAGCGCTTGCTTCTGAAAAAGCTGGAGCCAAGCTGGTGTATATTAGCACGGATTATGTATTTGATGGTATGGGTGCACAGCCTTACCATGAATATGATAATACAGACCCTAAGAGTATATACGGCAAATCGAAACGTGCGGGTGAGGTACTCGTTCAATCCCTCTCCTCTAAGTATTTCATCGTACGAACGTCATGGGTGTACGGCAAATACGGAAATAACTTTGTCAAAACAATGCTAAAGCTTGGTCAAGAAAAGCCAATGCTTCAAGTTGTCGATGACCAAAAAGGTTCGCCTACTTACACAGTCGATTTAGCTCGATTCTTGCTTGAGCTTGTTCAAACTGAGAAGTATGGTGTATACCATGCGTCAAATAGCGACTCTTGTACCTGGTTTGAATTTACACAGGCGATCTTTGTAGAGGCCGAGGATATTTTGGGTTTCAAATTCACTGCTACGCTTGAACCGTGTGCTACGGAACAGTTTCCGAGACCTGCACCACGTCCTCGGAATTCGGTGATGGAGCATCTGTCGATACGTACGAATGGTTTTGAGGACATTCGACCTTGGCGTGAAGGCTTGAGAGATTTCCTCTTAGAGCTAAAAGAATAGAATAACACCAATTGAAACTCCTAAATCGTTTATAACGATGCGGGAGTTTTTTGTGTTCTTTCGTTATAATAAGAAGGAAGCAGGTAGTTAATTAGAAATTACAAAGTCGAGGATACTCATGAATAACAAAACAGTTAGTGTACATATCGTCACCTACAACAGTGCGGATGACATTATAGATTGCTTAGAGGCAGTAATGGCACAGGATTATCCTATTGAGAAAATTGTTGTTGTGGACAATGCGTCTTCGGACGATTGTGCAGAGAAAGTGAATATATTCTTTAACGCGATCGATAAAGGGGCTTTTTTTAGTAATTCACTAGAGGAATTAGATCTGTTCAATTCACAAGCTAACAAGGAAGCGCCCACGAGCCTGCTACTTATCCAAAATCAAAAAAACACAGGCTTCGCCCCAGCTCATAACCAAGCTATAGCTGCTACAGAAACAGATTATGTGCTTGTCCTCAATCCGGATTTGACGCTGGCTCCAGACTATATCTCCAGACTAATCACACAGATGGAGAATAATCCACAGATCGGCAGCGCCACAGGTATGCTTTTGCTAAAGGCTGATCACGGATCAGTGGATAGCACTGGTCTTCGGATGAACAAGGCACGTCGTGCGTTTGACCGTGGTGCAGGGGAGCCAGCAGAACTATGGAAACAGTCGGGTACAGTATTTGGTGTATCTGGGGCGGCGGCGATGTATTCTCGACGGATGATTGAAGACGTTAGTGTTGATGGGGAGTTTTTTGATGCAGATTTTTTTGCATATAAGGAAGATGTGGATGTGGCTTGGAGAGCCCAGCTATTTGGCTGGCAGGGGTATTATGATGCTGAGGCAATTGGGTATCATGAACGTGGGTGGAAAACGTCTGGCCGTAGTACCAAACCAATGTTCATCCGGCGAATATCTTACATTAATCGCTACAAAATGATCTACAAGAATGAATCGGCTCGAACTATGCTGAAGACAATCTTAGTTTCTCTTCCCTATGAAATTGCCGCGCATGGTTATATGCTTCTGAGAGAGCCAAAGTTAATCGTAGCGTGGAAATCCTTTTTCACTCAGCTCCCAGCGTTAAAAAAGAAACGAAAATATATACAGACCATCGTAAAAGAGCGAAAGAACACGTAAATCAAACAGTATCTGGAAAAACCTCCCTGAAAGGTCACCTCCTCTCAGGGAGGTTTTATGTTATAATAATTGTCGGTAGATTACTATATTTGTCAGGAGCGTTACGCAGTGAATGTAGATGTAAGCATACTTATTGTCAATTACAACACGTGTCGCCTGACGATGGACTGTATCAGGTCGGTATATGACTCAGAAACGAACTATTCCTATGAGATTATTTTGATAGACAACAATTCCCATGATGATTCGGTAGAGATGATTGGTAGAGAGTTTCCAAGTGTCATGTTGATCGCAAATAACGACAATGTCGGTTTTGCCCGTGCAAATAATCAGGGGATGGAAGCTTCATCCGGACGTTATGTGCTTTTGCTCAATTCAGATACGGTGGTACGTAGGGAAACGCTGGAGACGATGATCTCCTTTATGGATGGTCGTCCTGATGTTGGGGCGTCAGGATGTAAGATTATATTGCCAGATGGGTCGCTGGATAAAGCGTGTAAGCGAGGATTTCCTACACCGTCAGCTTCCTTCTATTATGCTTTTGGTTTCAGTAAGTTGTTTCCGGATCGACCGAAGTTTAACGGTTATCAGTTAGGTTATCTGGACCCTGATCTTGATTACCCGATAGATTGTCTGGTGGGTGCGTTTATGCTGCTGCGGCGGGAGACGATTGATCAGGTCGGCGGATTAGATGAAGAGTTTTTTATGTACGGTGAGGATTTAGACTGGTGCTATCGTATTAAAGAGGCTGGTTGGGAGATTTATTATTATCCGAAGACCTCCATCGTACATCTCAAAGGCGGCAGTGCCAGACGTAGACCGTTCAAGATCGTCTATGAATTTCACAGGGCAATGATTTTATTTCATCGTAAGCATTATAGTAGGAAGTACAACAGTATTATAAATGGAACAGTATATGCTGGTGTTGGTATGAAGTTTGCTCTGTCCCTTTTGCGGAATGCCCTAATCTTTCCTAAAGCAGTTCCATCACCTGCACAGAGTCTTAGCTCTGCTACGGAAACAGGCGCTCGTAACGATAAGAATACTGAGGTGAGATTATGATTCGGCGGAATCAGAAATTTTTGACACAGCTCTATATGGTTGCTGACTTTCTTGTCATCCAACTGTCCTTTTTAGCGGCTTGGTGGATCAAGTTCAAGAGCGGATGGATGGAATCCTATAACACGCTGCCTGTAGAGTCTTACGCTTATTGGAGTATGATTTATGGCGTAGTAGCTGTCTTAATTGGTATCCTTTTATCGCTTTATTTGCCTAAGCGTAAGAAACGTTTTGTCGATGAATTTATTAAGATTTTCCAAGTGCATATCATGAGCATCTTCATCCTGCTTGGTTTAATGTTTTTCGTGAAAGAAATTGATATCTCCCGTACATATCTGGCTATTTATATGGGATTTAATGTTCTTTCCATTATGCTTTACCGTTATGTGTTGAAGAAGATGCTTAAATCTTTGCGCGAAAAAGGATTGAATCGCCAGTTCGTACTTATCATCGGCGCAGGTACTCTTGGTAAAAGATTCTACAACAATTTGGAACAATATCCTGAGCTTGGATATGAAGCCATTGGCTTTTTAGACGATTACCATACTTGGGACGGGATTGAGGAGCAACGGTATAAACCTATCCTGGGAACGGTCGATCAGTTATCCGGAATGCTGGAGATGCTGCCTGTGGACGAGGTTATTTTAGCCTTGCCGCTCGATGCGCATTCTAAATATCCTTCGATTATTGCAGCCTGTGAAAAAGCAGGGGTACGCACATTGATTATTCCGGATTTCTTTGATTATTTACCAGCTCGTCCTTACTTTGATAACTTTGCAGGTATGCCAATGATTAATGTTCGTGATATTCCACTGGATATGACGGGGAATAAGATGGCAAAACGTTTGTTTGATATCGTGTTCTCTCTATTCGCTATTATTATGATATCTCCTGTGATGCTGATCGTAGCTCTCGGCGTACGTCTTACCTCACCGGGACCGATCATATTCCGGCAGGAACGGGTGGGACTTAATCGGCGTAATTTTATGATGTATAAGTTTCGTTCAATGAAGATGCAGCAGGACGGGGAAGAGGATACAGGTTGGAGTACGCGGGAAGATCCTCGTAGAACTCGATTTGGAACCTTTATCCGTAAGACAAGTCTGGATGAGCTTCCGCAATTTTTTAATGTATTACTCGGTCATATGAGTGTAGTTGGCCCACGGCCAGAACGACCATTTTATGTAGAACAATTCCGTGATGAAATTCCGAAGTATATGGTGAAGCACCATGTGCGTCCAGGAATTACGGGCTGGGCACAGAGCAATGGGCTGCGCGGGGACACTTCAATTGAGGAACGGATTAAGCACGATATTTTCTATATCGAAAACTGGTCCTTACTGTTCGATATTCGAATTATTTTCAAAACGATTCGCAACGGCTTCGTTAACAAAAACGCATATTGAGACCTGCACTTATTTAGATTTGTGAAATTTTAATAATACCCCGTTTTGCCACTGGCAGAGCGGGGTATTAATTTTCTAATCTAAACTTTGCAAAGGAAACTCACAACTATGAATAAGAAAAAGATTATTGCAACCGTAGTAATGATTGTCGCACTAATAATGATTCTTGTAATAACGTTGAACAAAGAGGAAGAGCAACCCACGAGCGGTTTTGAAGCGCACAGAATCGTTGCACATGCCATGGGGGGAATTAACGGATATACGTATACCAATGCTTGGGAGGCCTTTGTCGCTAACTATGAACGGGGAACTCGCGTATTTGAAGTTGATTTTTTGTTATCGAAGGATGATCAGTTGGTTGCTCGGCATGAATGGACAGGCAATATGAGCAAGCTTTTAGGTCAGTTGGAGGTTCTCCCTGCTAATAAACAGGGTGTGGCACTAGATTACGAGGAATTTATGGACAGCCCCATCCTGAATATATACTCTCCGCTTGATATTGAGAAGGTGCTTGATCTAATGCAGAATTATCCAGATGCTTATATCGTTACGGATACCAAAGAAATCCAACCGGAACTTATAGAGAAGCAATTTACATTGCTGACCGAAGCGGCGCAGCGTCGGGATCCAGCGTTGTTGGAGCGGATAGTTCCACAGATCTACAATCAGCCGATGCTTGATGAGATCAATAAGGTGTATTCTTTTCCAGAAGTGCTTTACACCCTGTACCAATCTAAGGATACGGATGAACAAGTTATTGAGTTTGTTAAAAAAACAGGTGTGGATATTACGATGCCAGTTAGCCGGGCCACCAAGAGTTTTGTCAAACAGTTAAAAAATATCGGAGCTCGTGTATACGTTCATACAGTGGATGAAGAGGATGAGATTAGAGAGCTATCTCGTATGGGTGTAGACGGATTTTATAGTGATTTTGTGCCTGAAAATGATTTGAATAACCTCAGAGGTATACGTTGAAATCTATATCCACTCATTACAACTAATATATCCCTGCAAAGTGCTGCTTTCCTCAGATGCGTATTCAGGTACTTTGCGGGGACCTCAAATTTACATACGAAAAAATGTTCGTATTTTTGTTCGCTTTAAATTGACACACCTCCTGTGCTGGCATAGACTAGATCTATATCTTTTGCGGCGGCAGGAGTGTTTTGTCTTGCCCAAATGACAATTAAGGATGATTCCCATGAAATCAGTACAGCAAATGATCAAACCTTGGCGGCATGTGTTTAAGTTGGACCCAGATCGTATGATTTCAGATGAGGATTTGGAGGCCGTTTGCTTGTCCGGCACGGATGCCATATTGATAGGAGGCTCTACAGGAGTTACTTATGAGAATACAGTAGATCTCTTATCAAGAGTAAGACGTTTTGAGCTGCCCTGTGCACTCGAGGTATCCGAACTTGAAGCTGCTGTACCCGGATTTGATCTTTATATGATTCCTATGGTGCTAAATACACCTGATCCAGCTTGGATTGTAGGCCATCATCGTCGAGCTATAGAGCGTTATGGATTTATGATCCCATGGGATCAGCTGCTAACGGAAGGTTACGTCGTTTTGAACAGTGATTCTTCAGTTGCGCGGATTACAGGGGCCGAGACAACCATTAATGCTGAAGAGGCGGCTGCGTATGCCCAGGTTGCGGACAAGCTGATGTCCCTGCCAATAGTCTATCTTGAATATAGCGGTAGATTTGGGGATATGGAGACAGTACGTATAGTGCGTGAGATGGTGGAGCAAGCCCAACTATTTTATGGAGGCGGCATTACTTGTGAGGCAGAGGCCGAGCAGGCAGCAGCTCTATGTGATACAGTAGTTGTCGGCAATATTATTTATCGGGATGTAGAGCAGGCAATTCGTACGGTATTTGCTGTTAAAAAGACGGTGCAAGAGCAGTTCGACTAGCGGTTAGCTTATGGACTACTTATGATTTGTAATTTCATTTTTAGAAAGGAGCATGTTACACATGCAACTTATTAACATACAAGACGCGGTCAGCCGATTGAATCCTCCACAAAGGCAGGCTGTCGAAACTACTGAAGGACCCCTTTTGATTATGGCTGGTGCGGGCAGTGGGAAGACGAGAGTGCTGACTCACAGAATTGCCTGGCTGATTGCTAATCGAAAGGCGCCGCCTTGGGCGATTTTGGCGATTACATTTACGAATAAAGCTGCGAGGGAAATGCAGGAACGTGTATCTAAGCTCGTTGGACCTGAGGGAAGAGATATTTGGGTATCCACCTTTCACTCCATGTGTGTTCGGATCTTGCGGAAGGATATTGAGCGCATTGGATTTACTTCCAACTTCTCGATTCTGGACTCTACAGACCAGTTATCAGTAATTCGTAATTGCATGAAGGAACTGAATATTGATACGAAAAAATTCGAACCGAAAGCTGTACAAGCCATAATTAGCGCATCTAAGAATGAACTGATTACTCCGGCGCAGTATGAGCAAAAAGTCGGTGATTATTTCGAAGGTTTAGTTGCCAAGGTTTATAAAATGTACCAACGGCGTTTGAGAAGCAATAACTCGCTTGATTTTGATGATTTGATTATGAAGACTATCGAATTATTTAAGGAAGTTCCCGAGGTTCTGGATTTTTACCAAAAGAAGTTCAAATACATCCATGTGGATGAGTATCAGGATACGAACAGAGCACAATACATGTTGTGCCGCATGCTGGCAGACAGCCACCACCGCATTTGCGTGGTAGGGGATAGTGACCAGTCGATCTATCGCTGGCGTGGTGCGGATATTACGAATATTCTTAATTTTGAAGAGGATTATCCGGAAGCGAAGACGATTCTGCTAGAACAGAATTACCGTTCAACCGCTAATATCCTGAATGCAGCCAATGGGGTAATCGCGCTTAATAGTGGCCGTAAACCGAAAAAGCTGTGGACCGATTCCGAGGAAGGCGCCAAGATTAAGGTGTACCGGGCGGATTCCGAGCATGACGAAGGGTATTTTGTAACCGGAGAAATCAGCAAAAATGTGAAGCAAGGTCAAGCTTACCAGAATCACGCGATTCTGTATCGGACGAATGCTCAGTCACGGGTAATAGAAGAAATTTTGATCAAATCAGATATTCCATATCAAATCGTTGGCGGGATCAAGTTCTATGATCGTAAAGAAATCAAGGATCTGCTGGCGTATCTACGTTTACTGTCTAACCCTGATGATGATATCAGCCTGACGCGTATTATTAATGTTCCTAAGCGTGGATTAGGAGATACAACGGTTGGCAAGCTGGCAGCTGCTGCTGGTGAACGTGGTGTTTCTATTTTCCGAGTACTGCAAACGGTCGATGATTTGGGCTTTGCTGGACGGACGCGGAATATGCTAGTAGAGTTCTACGATATGATTGAAGCTCTACACCGTATGGTGGAGTTCTTGTCTGTAACCGAATTGACGGAAAAAATACTGGAAATGTCGCAGTACCGTTTGGAGCTGCAAAATGAAAACACACTCGAATCACGCTCGCGGCTAGAGAATATCGATGAGTTCTTATCGGTGACGATGGAGTTTGAAAAGAACAACGAAGACAAGTCGCTGGTCTCCTTCCTCACAGATCTTGCACTTATCGCAGATATCGATAGTGTGAACGATGATGAAGAGGATCGTAGTGATGCTGTTGTGTTAATGACGATGCACAGCGCCAAAGGTCTGGAGTTCCCGACGGTATTTATCGTCGGAATGGAAGAAGGCGTGTTCCCACACAGCCGTGCCTTCCAGGACAACGACGAGCTGGAAGAGGAACGCCGGCTTGCGTATGTGGGGATCACCCGCGCGGAGAAACAACTGTTTCTCT
Organism: Paenibacillus sp. FSL H7-0943; assembly: GCF_037963265.1. NCBI lineage: Bacteria > Bacillati > Bacillota > Bacilli > Caryophanales > Paenibacillaceae > Paenibacillus > Paenibacillus sp. FSL H7-0943. The sequence goes on along the minus strand of NZ_CP150148.1, from coordinate 6,290,908 downwards.
CTTGTGCGCGGATGCGTACGCTCTTTGGCCGGACGACGGCGAACCAACCGTCCCGCTTCTTAGAGGAAATTCCGGAGGAACTGAAGGAAGATACCGTTAAGACTCAAGACCGCTTCCAGCGCGGAGGCGCGGAGGCAGGCGGTGCTTACGGCGGACGCGGCTTCGGCAGCGGTGGCCGTGGGAACTTTGGCGGCCGGGGTGGAGCCGCCGGAGCTACGCCGACAGGCGGCGGAAGCACGGCGTCAGCGGCGGCAAGCAAGAGCAGCGTGACCGTGACCTCCGGAGGCGCACAGCGTGCTACCGGAGCAGGGGCTGCAGCAGCTGGCGATTACAAAGCGGGTGACAAGGTCTCCCACGGCAAATGGGGCACGGGCACCGTTGTATCTGTTAAAGGCAGCGGGAATGACACGGAGCTACAGATTGCTTTTCCGGCTCCCGTGGGTGTGAAACGCCTGCTTGCGGGGTTTGCGCCGATTACCAAAGTGGAATAATAGCAGACAACGATTAACGAACGGATATTTAGACCACGCTAACTTTAGGAAACTTATTGACGGAGGGATGTACCTGCATGGATGCTATGCATGTGATGGAAGAGCTTGTTGCGGAATTAAATAACTATAATTACCACTACTACACGCTGGATGCACCGCTAGTCAGCGATAAGGAATACGATGTTTTATACGACAAGCTTGTAGCACTGGAGGCTGAGAGTGGCTTCGTACTACCGGATTCGCCTACACAACGTGTAGGTGGAGAGCTGCTTAAGGGCTTCACGCCGCATCGGCATCTGGCACCGCTTTGGAGTCTGGATAAAGCACAGAATATTGAACAGCTGCGCAGCTGGAATACCCGGGTGCTCCGGTTAGTGAATGAATACAATCTTAAGAATCCAGATACCCCTCTTCCTGATCCTTGTTATGCAGTAGAACTGAAGTTCGATGGCTTAACGCTGAATTTAACCTATCGTAATGGTGTTCTCGAACAGGCATCAACGCGTGGCAATGGTGTAGTTGGCGAAGGAATACTTGCACAGGTGAAGACCATCAAATCCGTTCCATTGACGATTCCCTTCAAGGATGGGGCCATTGAGGTTCAGGGTGAAGGGATTATGAATCTGTCTGTGCTGGCTGATTATAATACAAGGGCTGCAGAGCCGCTGAAGAATGCGCGTAATGCAGCAGCAGGTGCACTGCGTAATCTTAATCCGAAGACTACTGCGGACCGCCGTTTGAACGCTTTTTTCTATAATGTAGGCTTTGCAGAAGGCGCGGAGTTCGCTGACCATCAGGAAATGATGGATTTTCTGCGGAATAACAAATTTAAAGTGAACCCATACCTGACCTACTGCAATGATTTTGATGATGTAACTGAGCAGCTCGCTGGAATCGAGGAGAGTCGTTCGAGTCTTGATTATCTCATTGATGGGGCTGTAATTAAGATCACGGATTTTAGAATCCGTGAGGTGCTTGGATATACTGACAAGTTCCCGCGTTGGGCAGTTGCTTATAAATTTGAAGCCGAAGAAACGACGACCGTGCTGGAGTCTGTTAGCTGGAATGTAGGTCGTACAGGTAAAGTGACTCCGCTGGCTCGGGTTGAGGCTGTAGAGCTTGCCGGAGTTACCGTTCAGAACTGCACCCTGAATAATGTGGGTGATATTGAGCGCAAAAACTTGAAATTCGCCTTAGGTTCGCGGGTCTTTATTCGCCGTTCCAATGATGTTATCCCAGAAATTCTCGGCAAGGTAACAGAGGAGAATGACGGTGGAGAGATTATTTTCCCTGAGGACTGTCCAGCTTGTGGATATCCGTTAGAAATGCGCGGAGCACATCTTTTCTGTAACAATAAACTGAATTGTAGGCCGCAGATTATCAGTCGGATCACCCACTTTGCTTCGCGTGATGCGATGGATATCGAGACGTTCAGTGAGAAGACGGCGGGTCAGCTCTATGATGAGCTTAATGTACATGACTCTGCGGATCTGTATGAACTGAACTTTGAGCAGCTTGTACAGCTGAACCGTTTTGGTGAGAAAAAAGCACAGAATTTGCTGCAAGCTTTAGAAGATAGCAAAGGTAGAGATCTTGCTTCATTTCTCTTTGCGTTAGGGATCCCTAACACTGGTAAAGCAACGACGAAGATGTTAGCTGATCATTTCCGTGATCTGGATGCTGTGATGCAGGCCAAAGCCGAGGAGCTCGCTGAGTTACCAGACATTGGTGGGATTGTCGCCGAGAGCATTGTCAGCTTCTTCGCAGATCCAGTTGTAGTAGCTAATGTTTCCCGCTTGCGGGCGTTGGGTGTGGAAGCGAAGGCTCCTGAGGCACCACGTCCTGTTAGTACCGATTCCTTCTTTAGTGGCAAAACGGTCGTATTGACCGGTTCCTTGCAAAAGCTTACCCGAGATGAAGCAGCTGAACGTCTGGAAGCACTCGGAGCAAAGGTGTCCGGAAGTGTGTCCAAGAAGACGGATTTAGTTATCGCTGGTGAAAAAGCTGGCAGTAAGCTGGCCAAAGCCCAGCAGTTAGGCATTCAGGTCATTGAGGATGAAGATGAGCTAATTCGCTTGTTGGATATGTAAGTAACAAACTATATTCGATTCCAAAAGGTTCCCGGTTCCATTTCGTTTAAGTACGAGAGGAGCAGGGGCCTTTTTTGCGTGGATTACAACTAAACGTTTCTTTTTTAGAAAAAAATTCGGTTGATCTGCTAATATATAGGCTATAGATATTTATTACTATATTTGAAAGGAAACCCTTCCTGTGAAGAGAGAAACGATATTGTTAGTAGACGATGAGAAGGAAATTGTAGAACTGTTAACGATTTATCTCTGTAATGAAGGCTATAGACTGCTAAAGGCTTATGATGGAATGGAAGCGCTGGAATGTCTGCAGAAAGAGGAAGTTGATCTAATTATTCTTGATGTCATGATGCCTAAAATGGACGGGCTAGCTGCATGTATGAAGATCCGTGAAGAGCGGAAAATGCCAATTATCATACTATCAGCCAAAAATACAGATATGGACAAGATCTCCGGCCTGAGCCTCGGGGCAGATGACTACGTGGGCAAGCCGTTTAATCCTTTGGAGATTGTGGCACGAGTAAAATCACAGTTGCGCCGTTATCACGGATTTAATAAGGATAGTAATACGTTGGGAAACGACAGCAAACTAAGCTTTGAGGATCTGACTATAGATACGTCTAAGCATGAGGTGTATGTAGACCAGCAGAAGATTAAACTGACTCCGCGGGAATTCTCTATTCTAGAGCTTTTAGCGAGACACCAAGGTCAAGTGCTTAGCTTGGAGCAAATTTACAATAAGGTATGGAATGAACCCTTTTTAGATGGCGGTAACACAGTGATGGTACATATTCGTAATCTCCGAGACAAAATCGAAATCGATTCGAAACGCCCACGTTATATACAAACCGTCTGGGGAGTTGGCTATAAATTAGACGGACCTTCCTGAAAGGATTAGGTGAGGCTTCTTGAATTCTAAATATATAACGACGATTCGCTGGAAGTTTATGTTTGCTTTTTTGCTGAGTGTGCTTTCGGGCGCTTTGCTGCTCATGGCAGGGTACCAACTCGTCAACTTTATGATCTATCTAAATCCGGCTTCAGAGTCGGCTCCCTATTCACGCATACTGCGCTGGATTATTAATCATATTGGCTCTATGCCACTAATGACAGCAGCGGGTATTATCAGCTTTTTATTATTCTTTTTTATCTACACTCGTAAAGTTGTGCTGTATCTGGAAGAGATCACAAAAGGGATTCGAGAAATTACAAGCTCCGGGATGTCCCATAGAATTGAAGTCAGAACCACGGATGAGCTGGGTGTGCTGGCTGAGAATATTAATGAAATGGCTGAGCGTTTGCAGCACTCCATAGAGGAGGAACGTAAAGCTGTAAATGCGAAAAATGACTTGATCACAGGTGTTTCCCATGATTTACGCACCCCGCTTACCTCTGTCTTGGGCTTTCTGGAATACATCGAACAAGATCGATGTCAGGAAGAAGCGGAAATCCGGTATTACGTGGATATAGCCTACAACAAATCCCTGGTGCTGCGTAAACTGATCGATGATCTTTTTGAATACACACGTGTAAATAGTGGAGAGTACCCTTTGGTTATGCAGAGATTGGATTTGAAGGCCTTCATACGGCAGCTGGCGGAGGAGTCAGTTCCTGAACTAACAAAGGCGGATATGATCTATGAAATCGAGGACGTTGCTGATGAGTTATGGATAGAGGCTTCGCCTAAAGAATTAGTACGTGCTTATGAAAATTTGATTACTAACGCGATCCGTTACGGCAGAAGCGGCGGAAAATTGGAGATAGGTTTCAGTAAAAAGGAAAATGATGCTGTGGTCCGAATTAGCAACTTCGGAGAGAGAATTGCGGAAAGTGATATCCCTTTTATTTTTGAACGATTCTATCGGGCAGAAAAGTCGCGTTCACAGCATACAGGCGGCTCAGGGCTTGGACTTGCGATTGCCAAAAGTATCATCGAACGCCACAATGGCGTTATTTATGTAGAAAGTACATCTCTTCGCACGGATTTTATTACCCGTTTCCCATTCTTCATAGAATCTTAAGAAAACTCTGGCGGGTTCTTAAGATTTGGAAGTTATCCTTGTGGCACAAGGAGGGAACTACCATGCCAAAACTTCGGACGGTTCGTATCAGCTATTTATATATTTTTATGGGTTGCGCTCTTTTGAGTGCTGCCTTTCTTTTTGTTGTCCAGCGGGCTGTCGCTTTGCTGTATTCTCATTATTCGGGTCAACCAGGAGCCTTTTTTGTCCGGCTTATTCATTGGGTTATTAATCATATGGGTCAAACCCCTAGTGCCATCCTTCTATTTATTCTAGTCTTCGGTGGGCTGTATGTTCTTCGTTCACAGAAAATGGCTGATGATTTGCGCTCGCTAGTGGTGGGAACCACGGAGCTGGCAGATAAAGGAGTCGCCCAGAACATCAAGGTTCTCTCTGGAGGAGAAATAGGTGAAATTGCTGCTAACCTCAATCGAATGCAAAGAATAGAAGTTCCAGATAGAGGTGCAAGCTCAAAGCGGATAGAAGACACACCAGCAGTAGCTTTATTAATAAGAACTAGGGCGATACTTCGCACTCTCCGTGAGGTTGAAGAGGATGGGGCGGAAGTACATACACTTCTTGCAGCAGCGAATGATGAAGTACGCAGTATGGAGCGGTTCCTGGAGAACCTGATTATCGAATCATGAGCAGATGGAATGCACGCACCCGGATATTGCGAGTAGGGTACCTATTATTTGATGTGAGTGTTATTAGTACGGTATTGGTGCTTTTGATTTTGTTCTATGTATACCAGTATGGGGGGATTGTACTTAACCGGCATGAGGAGAGGCTGCAATTGCCAGAATCAAGCCTCATCACAGCTTCAGATGGAACAGTTATACGAATGACTCCGCTACCGAGCTCTGGTTATAGGCTTACAGCAGAGCTTGAGGAGATGCCGGCTTTATTAATAGATACGTTTTTAACAGTAGAAGACCGCCGTTTTTATAGCCATCAAGGGGTCGATTATAAAGGGATATCACGCGCTTTCTTGAAAAATATCTTGGACATGAGTTTATCAGAAGGTGGCAGTAGTATTACTCAACAGCTTGCTCGCAATCTTTATTTGAACAGAGATAAGAATATGCTGCGCAAGTTAAATGAAACCTCTATTGCTTTTGCCTTGGAGCAGCGACTGACGAAACGTGAGATTTTGCAGCTGTACCTCAATCAGATTTATATGGGGCGGGGACAATATGGAGTAAAAGCAGCAGCGAAGCGTTACTTCGGCGTGTCTGATCTGAAAAAATTGGAGATCTGGCAAATAGCCACTCTGGTGGGAATCCCTAAAGGCCCCTCTATTTATAACCCAGTAGACAATAGTGCATTATCCAAAACGAGAAGAAATGTAGTGCTAAAGATGATGTTCAATCAGCGACTAATCACGAATGGGCAAATGCAGGAAGCTATGAATAAACAATATCAGCCTCCAGCTGCGGTCGAAAATGGGGTTGCCGGAGTGTACTATGTGGATGCCGCCCTTAAGGAAGCGGCTCAGATCACAGGGAAATCCGTAGAGGAGCTTCGTACAGGCGGCTACACTATAGTTACAGGTTTGAACATCAAAGCACAGCAGGCACTTGAGCAGGCCGTTCTCAAAGAGGCTTCATTTCCACCTGACGGAAAAGATCAGCAGGTAGAAGCAGCTATGACCATAATGGATCATCGTACAGGAGAAGTAGTGGCATTGATTGGTGGGCGAGATCAAAACGAGGGCAATTTGAACAGAGCTATTATTGATGCACGTCAGCCGGGTTCCAGCTTTAAGCCGATCATTGATTATGGACCTGCACTGGAGAGCGGGAAATTCAACCCGAATAGTATGCTGTCCGACCGTAAAGTTGCTTATGGCAGCTACAAGCCTGAGAACTTGAACGGTATATACCAAGGTCAGGTCACAATGAACACAGCTTTGCAAAAATCCATCAATGCACCAGCCGTATGGGTATTGAAGCAGGTTGGAATCTCTTCTGCGCGGCAATTTGCCGCCAAATTAGGAATTGTACTGACGGAGGAGGACAATCATTTATCAATAGCTTTGGGGGGGCTTCATAATGGGGTTTCTCCACTAAAAATGGCCCAGGCCTACAGTGTCTTTGCTAGTGGAGGGAAATTTAATGCGGCTCATATGGTGCGCTCCATAACGGATTCAAAAGGGAAGGTCTTGTATACTCATCCCTCTGAATCACGTCAGGTAATCTCGCCGCTTACCGCAGAAGCGATGACGGCTATGTTACGCAATGTTGTTAATGAAGGAACAGGGAAAAAAGCGCAGATGAACAGACCAGTAGCGGGAAAGACCGGTACGACCCAATTGGACTTGGCTGGCGTGAGCAAGAAAGCTAATCGGGATCTTTGGTTTGTAGGCTATACTTCGGAGTGGACAGCTGCGGTATGGATGGGTTTTGATCGTACGAATCAGGATAATTACATGACTGAAGGCAGCGGGAAGGCTGCCGCTCTATTTTCTACAGTAATGAGTAAAGCCTTAAGTGATCATTGAGAAGTTATTGCGCCGCCCATTCTTCTAATTTCTCATCTCTAGGAAGCAGCAAGGCAAGAAACCCAAGCAGCGGGAGGAAGCCGCAAGCGATGAACACTTTAGCAATCCCGATACTATCAATGAGGTTGCCGAGGACTAATGAGCCGATCCCGCCGAGTCCAAAAGCAAGTCCCGTGATCAGACCTGAAACTGTGCCAATGTTGCCCGGATATAGCATTTGAGCATAAATGACGGTAACAGAGAAGCTGGACAGAAGGATGAAACCGCCAATCAGCAGCAATACAGCCGCCCATAATGGACCTACAAAGGGTAGAGCAAGTGCAAAGGGAACGGTTCCTACCATTGATAGTAAGATGAGATTACGCCGTCCAAAACGGTCAGCCAGCGGACCTCCAAAAAATGTGCCCACTGCGCCAGCAGCCAAATACATAAAAATATAGATTTGGGCTTTATCCAGCGTCATTTGATATTTGTCCATTAGATAGAAGGCGTAGTAACTGCCGATAGAAGCGCCATACCAAGACCTAACAAAGACTAGGAATACAAGAATAATCGTTGCTGTTCGTATGCTTTTTCGGCGGGCGGGGTCGATTGCCCGTGCTGTTGATTTTTTATGAAAGGTATAACCGGCATCTAGCATTTCTCTATACCAGCGAGCTACATAGGTCTGAACAGCGATTCCGGCAGCCGCGACGATCGTGAAGCCTAGGGCACCAATCTGGCCAAAGGGGATGAACACCCATTTCGTAAGCATTGGACCCAGGGACTGGCCAGCATTGCCGCCCACTTGAAAAATAGATTGCGACAATCCCTTTCGCTGACCTGCGGCCATATGAGCAACACGCATACCCTCTGGGTGGAAGGTGGCTGAACCGAATCCGATCAGGATAACCGAGAATAAGACCAGAAAATAGCTATTGGCATAAGCCAATAGAAGTACACCTAAAAATGTGCTGCACATACCCAGTGGTAATAATATAGGACGGGGTTTACGGTCTGCAGCATATCCAATGACGGGTTGGATTACTGATGACGTCATATTTAAAGCGAATGAGATCCATCCAATCTGGGCGAAAGAGAGCAGTAGATTATCTTTGAGAATAGGGAAGATTGCTGGAATGACTGCCTGTATAGAATCATTAAATAAATGAACAAAACTGACAGCTAACAAAATTTTATAAATCGTTGCCTGCTGCAGATTACGCTGCTCCTTGTTCTTGCTGTCTACCGTGGATGCAGCGTCTGTAGGTTTGGTCTTCATTTTGACTCCTCTCTGTACTGATAGTTAAAAGGTAAGATTGGCGAATACGATAAATTCTATTTAGCCACAAATAATGGATGAATGGTATCAATTTGTGTTGTATCGAAGTTATTTATACGAATGATTTTTTTATTTCAAAAAAAGCTTGCAAACTCAATGACAGCATGGTATATTATCTCTTGTGCTTACGACGCATCGCACATACGAAACACAAGCGATGAAGAAATAAGTTGACAAGATAGAAACAAACATGATATACTCTAATTCCTGTGCAAGAGACATTGAATGTCGAAATGCTAGGAGCAAGTTCTTTGAAAACTGAACAAATGGAACACGTTAATTTTTAAAAAGATTCAATTAATGAATCGTCAGTTTCAAAATGAGCATATCGCTCTTTTCAATACTAATTGGAGAGTTTGATCCTGGCTCAGGACGAACGCTGGCGGCGTGCCTAATACATGCAAGTCGAGCGGAGTTATTTTGAAAGCTTGCTTTCAAAATAACTTAGCGGCGGACGGGTGAGTAACACGTAGGCAACCTGCCCTTCAGACTGGGATAACTACCGGAAACGGTAGCTAATACCGGATAATTTCTTTTTTCTCCTGAGAGAAGAATGAAAGACGGAGCAATCTGTCACTGAGGGATGGGCCTGCGGCGCATTAGCTAGTTGGTGGGGTAACGGCCCACCAAGGCGACGATGCGTAGCCGACCTGAGAGGGTGAACGGCCACACTGGGACTGAGACACGGCCCAGACTCCTACGGGAGGCAGCAGTAGGGAATCTTCCGCAATGGGCGAAAGCCTGACGGAGCAACGCCGCGTGAGTGATGAAGGTTTTCGGATCGTAAAGCTCTGTTGCCAGGGAAGAACGTCCGGTAGAGTAACTGCTACCGGAGTGACGGTACCTGAGAAGAAAGCCCCGGCTAACTACGTGCCAGCAGCCGCGGTAATACGTAGGGGGCAAGCGTTGTCCGGAATTATTGGGCGTAAAGCGCGCGCAGGCGGCTATTTAAGTCTGGTGTTTAAACCTTGGGCTCAACCTGAGGTCGCACTGGAAACTGGGTGGCTTGAGTACAGAAGAGGAAAGTGGAATTCCACGTGTAGCGGTGAAATGCGTAGATATGTGGAGGAACACCAGTGGCGAAGGCGACTTTCTGGGCTGTAACTGACGCTGAGGCGCGAAAGCGTGGGGAGCAAACAGGATTAGATACCCTGGTAGTCCACGCCGTAAACGATGAGTGCTAGGTGTTAGGGGTTTCGATACCCTTGGTGCCGAAGTTAACACAGTAAGCACTCCGCCTGGGGAGTACGGTCGCAAGACTGAAACTCAAAGGAATTGACGGGGACCCGCACAAGCAGTGGAGTATGTGGTTTAATTCGAAGCAACGCGAAGAACCTTACCAGGTCTTGACATCCCTCTGAATCTGCTAGAGATAGCAGCGGCCTTCGGGACAGAGGAGACAGGTGGTGCATGGTTGTCGTCAGCTCGTGTCGTGAGATGTTGGGTTAAGTCCCGCAACGAGCGCAACCCTTAACTTTAGTTGCCAGCAAGTAATGTTGGGCACTCTAGAGTGACTGCCGGTGACAAACCGGAGGAAGGTGGGGATGACGTCAAATCATCATGCCCCTTATGACCTGGGCTACACACGTACTACAATGGCCGGTACAACGGGAAGCGAAGCCGCGAGGTGGAGCCAATCCCATCAAAGCCGGTCTCAGTTCGGATTGCAGGCTGCAACTCGCCTGCATGAAGTCGGAATTGCTAGTAATCGCGGATCAGCATGCCGCGGTGAATACGTTCCCGGGTCTTGTACACACCGCCCGTCACACCACGAGAGTTTACAACACCCGAAGTCGGTGGGGTAACCCGCAAGGGAGCCAGCCGCCGAAGGTGGGGTAGATGATTGGGGTGAAGTCGTAACAAGGTAGCCGTATCGGAAGGTGCGGCTGGATCACCTCCTTTCTATGGAGAATCGTTCTCTGCAATGAGAACATTCAAATCGGAAGTTTAACTTCCACAACCAATTAACGTGTATCCATTTGTTCGGTTTTGATGGAATTTGCGGGGCCATAGCTCAGCTGGGAGAGCGCCTGCCTTGCAAGCAGGAGGTCAGCGGTTCGATCCCGCTTGGCTCCACCAACAAACTTCATCTATTTGTTATGTCTATACACTTGATCCTTGAAAACTGGATACCGAAACGAATTTGCGTTTTAGAACATCTTTTAGCAACTTGTGTAAACAAGTAAATGTTATTAGTGAGATGATTCCAAAGAGAATGTCATCGTATGATATTTTCCTGCGGAAAAATCAAGGTTAAGCTAATAAGAGCACACGGAGGATGCCTAGGCGCCAGGAGCCGACGAAGGACGTGGCGAACAACGAAACTGCCTCGGGGAGCTGTAAGCAAGCTTTGATCCGGGGGTGTCCGAATGGGGAAACCCAGCTGTGGTAATTCGCAGTTACTCATTTCTGAATACATAGGAAATGTAGAGGCAGACCAGGGGAACTGAAACATCTAAGTACCCTGAGGAAGAGAAAACAATAGTGATTCCGTCAGTAGCGGCGAGCGAACGCGGAACAGCCTAAACCTAAGAGCTTGCTCTTAGGGGTTGTGGGACGTCTCACATGGAGTTACAAAGGAATATGGTAGGTGAAGAGGTCTGGAAAGGCCCGCGATAGAGGTAAAAGCCCTGTAGCCTAAACTGTATTCTCTCCGAGACGGATCCCGAGTAGTGCGGGGCACGTGAAACCCCGTATGAATCCAGCAGGACCATCTGCTAAGGCTAAATACTACCTGGCGACCGATAGTGAAACAGTACCGTGAGGGAAAGGTGAAAAGCACCCCGGAAGGGGAGTGAAATAGAACCTGAAACCGTGTGCTTACAAAAAGTCAGAGCCCTATTAATGGGTGATGGCGTGCCTTTTGTAGAATGAACCGGCGAGTTACGTTTAACATGCAAGGTTAAGCCGAGAAGGTGGAGCCGCAGCGAAAGCGAGTCTGAATAGGGCGAATTAGTATGTGGACGTAGACCCGAAACCGTGTGATCTACCCCTGTCCAGGGTGAAGGTGCGGTAACACGCACTGGAGGCCCGAACCCACGTACGTTGAAAAGTGCGGGGATGAGGTGGGGGTAGCGGAGAAATTCCAATCGAACTCGGAGATAGCTGGTTCTCCCCGAAATAGCTTTAGGGCTAGCCTCGGTATAAGAGTAGTGGAGGTAGAGCACTGATTGGGTGCGGGGTCCGCAAGGATTACCAAGCTCAGTCAAACTCCGAATGCCATATACTTATTGCCGGGAGTCAGACAGTGAGTGCTAAGATCCATTGTCAAAAGGGAAACAGCCCAGACCATCAGCTAAGGTCCCCAAGTGTGTGTTAAGTGGGAAAGGATGTGGAGTTGCACAGACAACCAGGATGTTGGCTTAGAAGCAGCCACCATTGAAAGAGTGCGTAATAGCTCACTGGTCGAGTGACTCTGCGCCGAAAATGTAACGGGGCTAAACACACCACCGAAGCTATGGCTAGATACTATGTATCTGGGGTAGGGGAGCGTTGTGTAGGGGTTGAAGGTGTACTGAAAAGAGCGCTGGACACTACACAAGTGAGAATGCCGGTATGAGTAACGAAAAGATCAGTGAGAATCTGATCCGCCGAAAGCCCAAGGTTTCCTGAGGAAGGCTCGTCCGCTCAGGGTAAGTCGGGACCTAAGGCGAGGCCGAAAGGCGTAGTCGAAGGACAACAGTTTGAAATTACTGTACCACCGTAATCCGCTATGAGCGATGGGGTGACGCAGGAGGGTAGTGACGCGGACTGATGGATGTCCGTCTAAGCAGTGAGGCTGATGTGTAGGCAAATCCGCACATCGATAAGGCTGGGCTGTGATGGGGAGCGAAAATTGTAGTAGCGAAGGTCATGATCTCACACTGCCAAGAAAAGCCTCTAGCCAGGAGAAGGTGCCCGTACCGCAAACCGACACAGGTAGGCGAGAAGAGAATTCTAAGGCGCGCGGAAGAACTCTCGTTAAGGAACTCGGCAAAATGACCCCGTAACTTCGGGAGAAGGGGTGCCCCGGTAGTGTGAATAGCACGAGGGGGCCGCAGTGAAAAGGCCCAAGCGACTGTTTAGCAAAAACACAGGTCTGTGCGAAGCCGCAAGGCGAAGTATACGGGCTGACGCCTGCCCGGTGCTGGAAGGTTAAGGGGAGTGGTTAGGGGTAACCCGAAGCTATGAACCGAAGCCCCAGTAAACGGCGGCCGTAACTATAACGGTCCTAAGGTAGCGAAATTCCTTGTCAGGTAAATTCTGACCCGCACGAATGGCGTAACGACTTGGGCGCTGTCTCAACGAGAGATCCGGTGAAATTTTAATACCTGTGAAGATGCAGGTTACCCGCGACAAGACGGAAAGACCCCATGGAGCTTTACTGCAGCTTGATATTGAATTTGGGTACGATCTGTACAGGATAGGTGGGAGCCGTAGAAATCGGAGCGCAAGCTTCGGTGGAGGCGCCGTTGGGATACCACCCTGATCGTATCTAGGTTCTAACCTAGTACCCTTATCGGGTACGGGGACCGTGTCAGGCGGGCAGTTTGACTGGGGCGGTCGCCTCCTAAAGAGTAACGGAGGCGTTCCAAGGTTCCCTCAGAATGGTTGGAAATCATTCGCAGAGTGCAAAGGCATAAGGGAGCTTGACTGCGAGACCTACAAGTCGAGCAGGGACGAAAGTCGGACTTAGTGATCCGGTGGTACCGCATGGAAGGGCCATCGCTCAACGGATAAAAGCTACCCTGGGGATAACAGGCTTATCTCCCCCAAGAGTCCACATCGACGGGGAGGTTTGGCACCTCGATGTCGGCTCATCGCATCCTGGGGCTGAAGTAGGTCCCAAGGGTTGGGCTGTTCGCCCATTAAAGCGGTACGCGAGCTGGGTTCAGAACGTCGTGAGACAGTTCGGTCCCTATCTGTCGTGGGCGCAGGAAATTTGAGAGGAGCTGTCCTTAGTACGAGAGGACCGGGATGGACGTACCGCTGGTGCACCAGTTGTTCCGCCAGGAGCATGGCTGGGTAGCTACGTACGGACGGGATAAGCGCTGAAAGCATCTAAGCGTGAAGCCCCCCTCAAGATGAGATTTCCCAATTAGTAAGACCCCTTGAAGACGACGAGGTAGATAGGTTGGAGGTGGAAGTGCAGCAATGCATGGAGCTGACCAATACTAATCGGTCGAGGGCTTATCCTATACGTAGGATGCAGATTCGTTTCGGATTCAGTTTTCAGGCATCAAGCCTGAAATACGCTTAGAAATTCATTGTCACTTCTGGTGATGAACTGAATTTCACGCGGCAGCGTCTGTTTCACAGACGCATGTTTGGTGGCGATAGCGGAGGGGTTCCACGCGTACCCATCCCGAACACGACCGTTAAGCCCTCCAGCGCCGATGGTACTTGGACCGAAGGGTCCTGGGAGAGTAGGACGTTGCCAAGCACAAATAGACCACTGTTGATAACTCGACAGTGGCTTTTTTGCGTCTATTATAGATTGTGGAAAACTTGTGGATAATTCATTGGAATTTGCAGAAAACTTACGCACATGTGGATAGATGATTAAAAGGCAAAAAATCACCAAATGGTGTGGATTAAGTACATATTTATGTAGATCTGTCAACAGAAAACCTAAGTAATACACGGGTTGCTGTGGATATAGTCATATTTATGTGGATAGAGGGATTGATAAGTGGATAATTATTTTAACTTGAATAGAACAAGATTACAAGACTATTTTTAAAACTGCCTAAGGCTGTGGATAACTGAAAAAAGTTCGAAAAATATCCTTATAATTCGCACACAATACACTCTCTTGTTATACTAACCATAAAAGTAAATTCATAAATGATGAGGTGAGTTTTGTGGATATCAGACAGTTGCACTCAGAAGAGTTTGATCTAAGCATGGATTTATCTGAATATGCTTTTCAATACAAGCTGCCTAGTGAGAAAAGGGCGAATGCTAAGGAAAGATTTAAAGCAGAACGCGTATGGGGTGCTTTTGAAGAAGGTACTTTGGAAGCTAAACTTACTCTTCTTCCGTTCGAAGTGTACATACAAGGTAGATTAGTACCTATGGGAGGGCTCGCAGGGGTAGCGACATGGCCAGAGAATCGCAGACAGGGACATGTGGCAAAGCTCCTAGCGCATACGCTGCAAACGATGAATGAGGCGGGGCAGACATTATCTTTTCTGCATCCGTTCTTGATCCCCTTTTATCGCAAATTTGGTTGGGAAGTTTATTGTGAATATAAGAAATACTCCATTCCTGTTGCCAAGTTTCCCAAGAAGGTTGAAGTTGAGGGCAAGGTAAGACGTGGTGTTATAGATATCGAAGTATTGGACAACTTATACAATCGTTTTGCAGTTAGATATAACGGAACACTTAAGCGTGATTTGGACTGGTGGGAAAACTCTGTTCTGGATGATGAAGGTCAGACTGCGGTATTTTATTCACAGCTTGGGGAACCTGAAGGATACGTACTATATAAGATAGAAAATAGAGAGCTGGTCATTGATGAATTTGTGTTTTTGAACGAACAGGCCCGGCAGGGGCTGTGGACATTTCTTGCGAATCACGATTCGATGGTGACCGGTGCATCGCTAAAACTGGTGCCATCCGATGATATGTTACCCTTTTTGCTGCCTGATCCGCGTATAGAGCAGGAGAATTATCCTTATTTTATGGCGCGTATTGTTAATGCTAAAGCATTCGTGGAGAGTTATTCTTTTAAGCGTCACAACAGTCAGAAGAAACAGGTTATCTATATTGAAGATAAATACGCCCCATGGAATGACGGGTTGTGGGAATGGACTGTCTCCGAAAAGGGAGCAGCAGCTTTCTTGCGTATAGAGGGTGAACGGGATGCAGCTGACTTAAGCTGTGAGATTGGTACGCTGACGATTCTAATGTTTGGATATAAACGCCCGGCAGAGCTGGCTCGTTATGGACGTGTGACTGGTAATCCGAGGGCTCTGGAATGGCTCGAAGAAATCATACCGCAAGCTGAAACTGCACTTTTTGATCATTTTTAGAAAATAATTAGGCTCTCCCCTTCGAAAGATGCTGGGAGAGTTCTTTATTTCCGAATACATTCGCTGAAAAAAGTGAAAAATAAGAGAATCCTCTTGGAATTAGCACAGAATATGTTATAATATTAAAAAGTCAAAGAAAGTCAAAGTCAACGCACCTGATGACATACAGTGCGATCCTCTGAATTTGTGAAGTTTTCTTCAGACTTATATGAATGAAGTTCACTAATGAATGTCATTAAGGATGCGGGCGCAAGCGATATTATGAAGCTTTAAAGAGCACTGGAGGATGAGTGATGCGCAATATCTCTGATATTATTGAACAATATCTGAAGAATATTTTGCATGAAAGTCCCGAAGGTACGGTGGAAATCCAGCGAAATGACCTGGCGGACCAGTTCTCATGCGTACCGTCACAGATCAATTATGTTATTAGTACACGCTTTACACTGGAAAAAGGCTATGTGGTGGAAAGTAAGCGTGGTGGCGGGGGATATATTCGTATTCAACGTTTTGAATTGCCGCCCAACGTGGCACTGCATGCCCATTTAAACCATACTATAGGTGGCGGGATAGATCAGAACGCTGCCGAAGGGTTGATTTATCAACTGGAAGAAGCTGGTTTTCTAAGCAAGCGTGAGGCGTGTCTTATGCGCGCTGCTGTTTCTCGGGATTGCCTAACGGTTAAGATTCCATATCGGGATGAGATTCGGGCCAAGATTATGAAGGCGATGTTAATCTCTTTGTTAGGCAAATAATTGTCAATCATAAGGGAGGGGCTTTCGCTTATGCAATGTCAGGAATGTGGCGTCAAGCCAGCAACACTCCATTTCACCAAGATCGTGAATGGAGAGAAGACAGAATTTCATATCTGCGAGAGCTGTGCGCGGGAGAAGGGTGAACTGATCCCGGGAACTGCTGGAGGATTCTCCATTCACAGCTTGCTGTCCGGTCTGCTTGATCTTGAAGGGGCCGGTAAGGAAAAGACGGCTGCTACGAAGACTACGCAGAGTCTGCAATGTGAGAATTGTGGAATGACGTACTCGCAGTTTAGCAAATTGGGTCGTTTTGGCTGCAGCTCCTGTTATAAATATTTTAACAGTGCACTGGACCCGCTCTTTAAACGGGTGCATGGCAGCACTTCGCATGTAGGCAAGATTCCTAAACGTGCTGGAGCACAAATTGTGTTCAAGCGGCAAATTGATGAATTGAAGCTGGAATTACAGCAAAGTATCGCACAGGAGGAATTCGAAACTGCGGCAGAGCTGCGGGATCAAATTCGCCAACTTGAAAAAGAAATGGCACAAGAGTAAAGTCTTTGATATATAGGGGGGATATGACATGTCAAGTCTCCGATTTACTGAACAAGCGCTTAGTGATTGGATGCGCTCGGGAGGCAGTCACTCCGAGATTGTAATTAGCAGCCGTATGCGTATTGCACGTAATTTAGAGCATCTTCCATTCCCTATGCTTGCTTCCTTAGAGCAATCGGAAGAAGTATTAGAGCTGCTGGCCCCTGTGTTTCATGGGGAAACTGCTGCCGAATTCGGATCTTTTCAACTAATAAAGCTTGCTGAAGTGAATGAACTGGATAAAAAGGTATTGGTCGAGAAACATCTCATCAGTCCTAATCTGGCTAATGATTCACGTGGCGCAGCTGTGATATTAAATGAAGATGAGTCGGTCAGCATCATGATTAACGAAGAAGACCATCTGCGGATCCAATGTCTGTTCCCGGGTCTTCAGGTAAGAGAAGCATGGCAACGTGCGACAGCCATCGATGATATCTTCGAATCGGCTGTGAATTACGCTTTTGATGATAAAAGAGGATACTTGACCAGTTGTCCCACCAATGTGGGTACAGGGCTGCGTGCCTCAGTAATGCTGCATTTGCCAGCACTAGTAATGACCCAACAGATCAATCGCATATTGTCAGCAGTGAACCAAGTGGGATTGACTGTAAGAGGAATTTATGGTGAGGGCAGCGAAGCAGTAGGGAACATCTTTCAAATTTCCAATCAGATTACTCTCGGTCAAACAGAAAGTGAAATCATCGAGAACCTTCACAGTGTAGTCACCCAGATTATAGAGCATGAACGAAATGCCCGTGAAAGGCTGCTTGTAGATTCCGCTTTGAGAATTACAGACCGAGTGAAAAGATCTTATGGGATTTTGTGTTACGCTGCTCTAATGGAGCTTAAAGAATCCGCACAACGGCTGTCTGATGTGAGACTTGGGGTTGACCTTGGCATACTGGAAGGCCCTTCGATTTCCGTGCTTAATGAGCTTAACGTTAAGACACAGCCAGGATTTCTGCAAAAAATGTTCGGTGACGAGATGAACGCCACTGAACGGGATATGTATCGGGCGAAACTGCTCCGAGAAACACTGGGAACACAACATTAATATAGATATTTATTATTCATGGAGGTGCAGGAGATATGATGTTTGGAAGATTTACGGAACGCGCACAAAAAGTGCTAGCGCTAGCGCAGGAAGAAGCTGTTCGTTTAGGACACAACAATATTGGCACAGAACATATTTTGCTAGGACTTATTCGTGAAGGAGACGGCATTGCTGCTAAAGCATTAATCGCTTTGGGTCTGGGTCTTGAAAAAATCCAGGACGAAGTGGAGACACTGATTGGCAGAGGCCAAGAACAACCTACGAACATTGCTTATACTCCTCGCGCCAAAAAAGTAATCGAGTTGTCGATGGACGAAGCCCGCAAGCTGGGACATACGTATGTCGGCACTGAGCATATTCTGCTAGGACTTATTCGTGAAGGAGAAGGTGTCGCGGCTCGTGTGCTTAATAACCTCGGCATCAGCTTGAACAAAGCTCGTCAGCAAGTGCTTCAGCTTCTGGGAAGCAGCGAGGCTGCATCCAGTCATAGCGGAACACCTGCTAATGTCAGCACACCTACTCTAGACGGTCTAGCACGCGATTTGACGGCTTATGCCAAGGATGGCAACCTGGATCCAGTTATCGGTCGTAGCAAGGAAATTGAACGTGTTATTCAGGTACTGAGCCGCCGGACGAAGAACAACCCGGTGTTGATAGGTGAACCTGGGGTTGGTAAAACAGCTATTGCTGAAGGCTTGGCCCAAAAGATCATTAATAATGAAATTCCAGAAACACTGCGCGACAAACGCGTAATGACGCTCGATATGGGCTCGGTAGTGGCTGGTACTAAATATCGCGGTGAGTTTGAAGACCGCCTCAAGAAAATCATGGATGAGATTCGCCAAGCGGGGAATATCGTACTCTTTATCGATGAGCTTCATACACTGATCGGTGCTGGTGGCGCAGAAGGTGCTATTGATGCTTCCAACATTCTTAAGCCGGCTTTAGCCCGCGGAGAACTTCAGTGCATCGGTGCGACTACGCTGGATGAATATCGTAAATATATTGAAAAAGATGCAGCTTTGGAGCGCCGTTTCCAACCCATTACGGTGGATCAGCCATCCCCAGAAGAAGCGGTACAAATTCTATTTGGACTTCGCGATCGTTATGAAGCACATCACCGTGTGAAAATTACGGATGAAGCTATCGTGGAAGCTGTAAAGCTGTCTGATCGTTACATTCCGGATCGTTTCCTGCCGGATAAAGCTATTGACCTTATCGATGAAGCAGGGTCTAAAGTAAGGCTTCACTCTTACACTATCCCGCCAAATCTGAAGGAACTAGAAATGCGCTTGGATGATATCCGCAAGGAGAAGGATTCCGCTGTTCAGAGCCAAGAGTTTGAGAAAGCGGCTGCCCTGCGTGATACGGAGCAAAAAATCCGTGAAGAGCTTGATACGACTAAGAACCAGTGGAAAGAAAAACAAGGACGCACCGATTCTGAAGTTACACCTGAAGATATCGCACAGGTTGTTGCAAGCTGGACGGGAATCCCTGTAAGCAAGCTGAAGGAAGAAGAGACCGACCGTCTGCTTAACATGGAAGCTCTGCTGCATGAACGAGTGATTGGTCAGGACGAAGCTGTTAAGGCTGTCAGCCGGGCATTGCGCCGGGCGCGTGCGGGTCTTAAAGATCCGAAACGTCCAATGGGCTCCTTTATCTTCCTCGGTCCTACGGGTGTAGGTAAAACTGAGTTGGCTCGTGCGCTTGCTGAAGCCATGTTCGGCGATGAGAATGCGGTCATCCGTATTGATATGTCGGAATACATGGAGAAGCACTCCACATCCCGTTTAGTTGGTGCCCCTCCTGGATATGTCGGCTATGAAGAAGGCGGCCAATTAACAGAGAAGGTACGTCGTAAACCATACTCGGTAGTACTGCTTGATGAAATTGAAAAAGCACATCCGGAAGTATTCAACATTTTGCTGCAAGTGCTTGAAGATGGTCGCCTCACCGACTCCAAAGGCCGGGTAGTTGACTTCCGCAATACACTTATCATTCTGACCTCTAACGTAGGCGCACAGGCAATCAAGAAGAACTCAACGCTTGGATTCACGGCTGTGCAGGATGCAGGAGCAGAATACGGCAATATGAAGGGCAAGGTTATGGAAGAGCTCAAGAAGAGCTTCCGTCCAGAGTTCTTGAACCGGATCGACGAAATCATCGTCTTCCACTCACTCGATGAGAAACATATCGCTGAGATCGTTACGTTGATGTCTGATGAGCTGCGCAAGCGCCTGCGTGAATATGATGTTGATTTTGTACTCACGGATGCAGCGAAGGCATTCTTGGCTAAAGAAGGTTATGACCCAGCCTTTGGTGCACGTCCATTGCGCCGGGCAATTCAGAAGCATATTGAAGACCGTCTTTCTGAGGAATTGTTGAGAGGAAATATCCAAAAGGGTGATTCCCTCAATATTGATGAGGTCGGCGGAGAACTTGTGGTGACTAAAGTGGACGCTCCAGTAGCGCCAGCGCTTGAAAAAGAAGTAGAATCCGAATAAAATAAACAAGGCTTTCGCTCCTTATTTATAGAGGAGCGGAAGCTTTTTTTATTGGAAATAGATCAATTTAAAATATACATTTAATGCAAATACCGAATGACCTTTCGTTAAAGGGGTAGAAATGGTAAACTTTCATTAGAAGAAAATGATCCGAATTGTAAACAGTTCGGACCGTAAGGAGAACAAATGGCTAAAGCAAAAACAAAATTTTTTTGCACCGACTGTGGATACGAATCGCCAAAATGGTTCGGGAAATGCCCAGGGTGCCAGGCTTGGAACTCCATGGTGGAGGAAACGGAAAGCGTAGTCAAAACACAGGGAATGAATGCCCCTATTTTTCATAGTAAAGAAAAGGCACAGTCGATCATAAGTATAGAAAGTGACAAGGAACCGCGCATACTGACAGGTATAGGTGAGCTTAACCGTGTTCTCGGTGGGGGGATCGTACCAGGATCGCTGGTACTAGTAGGGGGAGACCCAGGAATCGGTAAATCTACGCTCTTATTACAGACCTCGCACGCCCTTACAACACAGGGATTGCGAGTATTGTATATCTCGGGCGAAGAATCGGTAAGGCAAACTAAGCTGCGCGCGGATCGCCTCGATGCGTTGTCAACGGAGCTTTATGTACTATGTGAGACAAATATGGAAAGCATAGAAGAAGCGATCGAACAAATCCAGCCACAATTTCTTGTCATCGATTCTATTCAGACCGTATTTATGCCAGAAGTAACGAGTGCGCCAGGCAGCGTGACCCAGGTTCGGGAGTGTACGACAAGATTTATGCGTATCGCTAAGATTCGTGGAATTGCAACAGTTCTCGTTGGTCATGTTACCAAGGAAGGGGCTATTGCTGGACCACGGATGCTTGAACATATGGTGGACTGCGTGCTGTATTTTGAGGGTGAGCGGCATCATACGTATAGACTTTTGCGGGCTGTAAAAAACCGCTTTGGCTCTACGAATGAAATCGGCATTTTCGAAATGGGTGAAGCGGGGCTTACCGAAGTAGAGAATCCATCGGAGCTCTTTTTATCGGAACGTCCGCTTGGCGTGGCTGGTTCTACTGTGGTGGCAAGTATGGAGGGAACTAGACCTGTGCTTGTAGAACTTCAGGCACTTGTTGCTGCCACCCACTTCCCTTCCCCACGGCGAATGTGCACAGGCATGGATCACCAGCGGATGGCACTTATTATCGCTGTACTCGAGAAACGGATGGGCATGTTCCTGCAGAATCAGGATGCATACCTTAATGTTGCCGGGGGAGTAAAGCTGGATGAACCGGCGATTGATCTAGCTGTAGCTATTAGTATCGCCTCCAGTTTTCGTGATATTTCAACAAAACCTTACGACGTTTTCTTCGGAGAAGTAGGACTTACCGGTGAGGTAAGAGGCGTTTCGCGCGCGGAAATGCGCGTTAAGGAGGCCGCAAAGCTTGGCTTCCGGCGGGTGATTATGCCTGAAAAGAGCATGAAGGGATGGAAGCACCCGCAAGATATCCAGATTATTGGCGTCAGTACCGTAGCAGATGCACTATCGGTCGCGTTAGATTAGGGGGCACAGGGATATGAAAGAATATAACCAATTAGAGAATATGAATGATCTGCTCAGACTGGCGGCACCGGGTACACCTTTTCGGGAAGGTTTGGAGAATGTGCTGCGCGCTAAGACAGGGGCACTTATTGTCGTAGGGTACAGTCCTGAGGTGATGGACGTAGTGGATGGCGGATTCTCCATTAACTGCGATTTTTCGCCCAATTATTTATATGAGCTAGCTAAAATGGACGGAGCTATTATTCTAAGTGAGGATTTAAAGCGTATATTGTATGCTAATACACAACTTATACCGGATTCTTCTATCTCATCCATCGAGACGGGGATCCGTCACCGGACCGCGGAGCGGGTAGCGAAGCAAACGGGTAAGCTGGTGGTTTCCATTTCACAACGCCGCAATATCATCACGCTTTATCAAGGCTCGATACGTTATGCACTCAAAGAGATCGGGGCTATTTTGGCAAAGGCTAACCAAGCGATTCAGACACTCGAGAAGTATAAAGCAGTGCTCACGCAAGGACTGACGAATTTGTCAGCTTCAGAATATGAGGGCATTGTTACCGTTGCTGAAGTAGTGGGTGTTATCCAGCGTGTAGAGATGGTTTTGCGCATAAAAATGGAGATCAAACGCTATATCAACGAATTGGGCAACGAAGGACGCCTGATCAGCATGCAGATGGAAGAACTGGTTGGAAATACAGAGGAAGAAGCATGGCTTCTATACAGAGACTATGCTAAGGAAGAGCAGGAAGATAAAATCCGTGAAATTATCGCCGGTCTCAAACGGATAAGCGATGATGATCTGATGGATGACAACCATATTGCCCGTATACTGGGTTATTCTTCTACGGCAATTACCTCTGAAGAAGTGGTGACTCCACGTGGTTATCGCCTGCTTAACAAAATTCCGCGGCTTCCGAATGTGATCATTCACAATCTGGTGGAGCGGTTTGAAATGCTGCCTAATTTGATGTCCGCAAGCATAGCTGAATTGGATGAAGTGGACGGAATTGGGGAGGTGCGGGCCCGTAATATTCAGGATGGGCTCAAACGTTTACAGAAGCAAGTTCTTATTGACAGGCAAATGTAAATAACATACAATCACGTAATATTGGGGACGTTAAAGGCCAAAGTTAGAAAATTGAGGTGAAGAAATGATACAAAAATCAATTCCGAGTCTTTTTACGATAGGTAATTTGATGCTCGGAATGTTTGGTATCATGATGGCGTTTGACGGTAAGATTAGCATGGCCGCTATCATGGTTATTATTGCTATGCTGTTAGACGGCTTAGATGGTCGAGTAGCTCGCGCTCTAAAATGCGAAAGCGAATTTGGCAAGGAGTTGGACTCCTTATCTGATGTCGTTTCTTTCGGAGTCGCACCGGCCGTTATTTTGTACGTCTCAAGCCTGCAGGATTTGAACTCTGCATTAGGCTGGACAGTAACTGCGATTTTTCCGGTGTTTGGTGCTTTGCGCTTAGCCCGTTTTAATGTTCGTCCGGGGGTTCCGGGTTATTTTATCGGTTTGCCAATTCCTGCTGCAGGTGGTGTACTGGCCACATTAGCTCTTTTTAATAAAGATGTTTCGGCTCCGTTTATGATCGTTGCTACACTGCTCTTATCCTATTTGATGGTCAGCACTGTTAAATATCCTAATTTTAAAAAGATTGGATTGCCGAAAAAAGCGGTGGTTGGAGCGCCAGTGGTTATTGTTGTTGCAGTGGCTGTAGCTGTTGTGTTCCCAGAGCAAATCGCTAAGCTGATCTTTGTCTTACTTGGAATTTATGCATTATACGGCTTTAAGCAAAATATTGATCGGTTGACAGCCAGACGCCGTCATCGTCGTCGTAGTCGTTCAGAGGATAAAGTGTATCATTCCAAGAACGGTTAATCGGTCCAAAAGGTAAGGTAACTGAATAAATTATGACCAAAGGTTTTGTCTTCCCTGGGGGATGGCAAAGCCTTTTTGCATTTCCAGCGCTACCCTAAGTTTATCGTCTTGAAAATTGGAACATACTGGTGAGGAATAGATCCATTTAGGATGAATAAAAAGGAGGTGCGTTAGGTTATGTGGAAAAAAGTGATTTTGTCTTTTGCCTTAATATGTGGTGCTTGGTCAGGTTTTTCGCTATACCATGCGCTCGAAAGAGGATTCCCCAAGGGGATGGAAAAGCTGGGTGAAAGCTTACCTGTAGAAGGAAGCATTTTATTTACAGTGCTGGGTGCCATTATTTTTTTGTTTGCGGGGTCTTTATGCGCGGAATGGGGAGGTTCAAAACTGCGGGAGGCGGTTCACTACTGTTCGCGTATTCCAATGAATGAATTAGCTGCAAGTGCAGCTGGGTTAACAGGGGGGCTTCTGTTATCTCTCCTGTTATACCCTGCAATGATCTGGCTTGGGAAAGCTGGGCAGCTGCTGCAAGTGCCAGCTACGTTAGCTTTTGGATATCTGGGGCTGCGGATCGGTTTGGAGAAAAAAGAGGAGCTAGCTGCACTGTGGACATCTGGACGCTGGGGTCAAGCGGCTGAGCCGGAAGGCCGCGGGCTTGAGGAACATAAAATTCTCGACACAAGTGTTATTATCGATGGAAGAATCGCTGACATTTGTAAGACGGGATTTATTGAGGGAACCATTGTCATACCTGAATTCGTGCTTGAAGAGCTCCAGCATATTGCTGATTCTTCGGATCTGTTGAAGCGGAACCGGGGACGGCGTGGGCTTGATATTCTCAATAAAATTCAAAAAGAGCTTGATGTGAAGGTATTGATCTATGAGGGAGATTTTGAAGAAATCTCTGAGGTTGACAGTAAGTTAGTGAAGTTAGCGAAGGTACTCCAAGGTAAAGTAGTCACTAATGATTTCAACTTAAATAAGGTTTGCGAATTGCAGGGTGTTTCCGTTCTGAATATTAACGATCTGGCGAATGCTGTGAAGCCTGTAGTGCTGCCTGGTGAGGAAATCGTAGTTCAGGTCATTAAGGATGGCAAAGAACATGGGCAAGGGGTAGCCTACTTAGACGATGGAACGATGATTGTTGTAGAAGGCGGACGTGAATATATCGGGACTACGATGGAGGTTCTGGTCACTAGCGTGCTGCAAACTTCGGCTGGCCGAATGATATTTGCTAAGCCAAAACTTTTGGAAAAAGCGCAATAAGTGAAGATAAAGTGTATGGGGACTGTCCTATGGGTTGGAAATGCCCGCCAAACACGTTATGATGGGATTATACGTGAAAGACAGGAGCCAGATTAATGTCAAACAGTGTGGGCGTCGTCATTGTGGCGGCAGGCAGAGGAACGCGAATGGGAACTCCGGAGAGCAAGCAATATTTGTTACTGCAGGGGAAGCCGATTATCGTTCATACGCTGGAGGTATTCCAGCAGCACGAATTGATCTCTGAAATCGTGCTCGTAACCGGTGAAGAGGATATTGAACGCTGCCGGGAATGGATACAGCTCTATAAGCTGGACAAGGTTAAGGCTATAGTAACTGGTGGATCTGAGCGTCAGCATTCCGTACATAAAGGGTTGTTGAAACTTACGACACAGTGGGTAATGGTACATGATGGTGTTCGTCCGTTTGTACAGCCGAATGAAATTGAGGCTTGCTACGAACGAGCGAAGCAGATGGGTGCTTCGGTTCTTGCTGTACCCGTTAAGGATACGATCAAACAGGTGGATAATGAAGGACAAGTACTGTCTACGCCGGATCGGCGAAGTCTGTGGGCGATTCAAACCCCGCAGACTTTTCGTCTTTCTGATTTGCTGGAGGCTTATGCAGCGGCAGAGCGGGATGGCTTTCTGGGCACCGATGACTCCAGCTTGGCGGAGCGTGCGGGGATTCCGGTTTCTGTGGTAGAGGGAAGCTACAGAAATATTAAGATTACGACACCTGATGATTTGGATTATGCAGAATTTACAGAAAGAAACAGGGGAGAGGGACAATCATGATCGCTGTAGGACAAGGATTTGATGTGCATCAGCTGGTAGAGGGCAGGCCTTGTATTATTGGGGGAGTTACGATTCCTTACGAAAAAGGATTGCTTGGGCATTCCGATGCAGATGTGCTGCTGCATGCAGTTAGTGACGCGATTCTAGGCGCACTTGGACTTGGTGATATTGGCAGACATTTTCCGGATACAGATCCAGCCTTTAAGGACGCAGATAGCTTGAAGTTATTAGAAGAGGTATGGGCACTTGCTCGTGAGCGAGGATATAAGCTGGGAAATATCGATTCAACGATTATCGCCCAAAAGCCTAAGATGGCTCCGTACATTCCACAAATGACCGAGATTATTGCACGTGCACTTAATGCCGACCCGTCCAAGGTGAATGTTAAAGCTACTACAACTGAGCAGCTTGGTTTTGCCGGACGCGGCGAAGGAATTGCCGCACAATCTATTGTCTGTCTACTCCAAGATGTGATATCATCTTGAGATGGTCTAAGTAGTAAATTAAGTTCAACCATATGAAGCGGAGGGAATACAATGACGGATGAAGTCCGGGTGCGTTACGCACCGAGCCCTACGGGACATTTACATATAGGTAACGCCAGAACGGCGCTGTTTAACTATCTGTTCGCCCGTAATAAAGGCGGTAAATTCATTATCAGAATTGAAGATACAGACGTAAAGCGCAATGTCGCTGGTGGTGAAGAGAGCCAGCTTAAGTATTTGAAATGGCTGGGTATGGATTGGGATGAGAGCGTTGATGTTGGCGGAGAGTACGGACCCTACCGTCAGACAGAACGTCTTGACTTATATCGTGTACATTGGCAGGATTTGCTGGACAGAGGTTTGGCTTACCGCTGCTATTGCACAGAGGAAGAGCTGGAAGCGGAACGTGAAGAACAGACTGCCCGCGGAGAAACGCCTCGTTATTCTGGCAAACACCGTGATCTGACTGAAGAGCAACGTTTAGCTTTTGAAGCTGAGGGACGAGTGGCTAGCATTCGCTTCCGTGTGCCAGAAGATCGTACGTATGCGTTTGATGATCTCGTAAAAGGCAGTATTTCTTTTGACACAAAAGAAATGGGTGACTTTGTTATTGTGAAGAAGGACGGAATTCCGACCTATAACTTCGCGGTAGCTGTTGACGATCATCTGATGGCTATTACTCACGTATTGCGTGGAGAAGACCATATTTCCAACACACCCCGCCAGCTTATGATCTATGAAGCGCTTGGCTGGGAGCCACCTTTATTTGGTCACATGACGCTTATTGTTGGCGACAACCACAAGAAGCTCAGCAAACGGGATGAATCCGTTATTCAGTTTATCGAGCAATATGATGAATTGGGTTACTTACCTGAGGCTCTGGTTAACTTCATTTCTCTGCTTGGCTGGTCTCCAGAGGGAGAAGAAGAGATCTTCAGTAAAGAAGAACTTATTTCTATTTTTGATGCGGACCGTTTGTCCAAAAGCCCGGCTGTATTCGATAAAAACAAGCTGGCGCATCTGAATAATCATTATATTAAGCATGCTGATCCTAAACGGATCTCTGCGCTAGCTATTCCACATCTGCAAAAAGCGGGTAAAATACCTGCTGAGCTGAACGAAGAGCAACAAGCATGGGCGGAAAGCCTTGTCGCGTTGTATCAAGAGCAGATGACTGCAGCTTCTGACATCGTGGCGCTATCGGAACTGTTCTTCCGCAGTCACCTAGAGTTAGAGACGGAAGCAGCGCAGGTTCTGGCTGAAAGCCAAGTTCCTGAGGTATTGTCTGCTTTTCTGGCTAAGGTTGAAGCCTGTCAGGATTTCAGTGCAAGCAACATGGCTGTTCTGATTAAGGAAGTACAGAAAGAAACAGGTCATAAGGGCAAAGCACTCTTTATGCCAATTCGTGTGGCTCTGACCGGACAAACGCACGGACGTGATCTTAATATAACCATTGCTTTGCTCGGCAAAAACCGGGTCATCGAACGTTTGAAATCACAAATTAAGGGCGCTTAAGGTCGTATTTCATACGACTAAACCCCCTTGTCAGTATCTTGTCTTTTGCGCTAAGATAGAATTATATGATAATAGCTGTGATCAGGAGAAGTACGTCCATTGAAGACAATTGCCAGAGAGAATAACCGAGAAAGGGACACCCTTTCGGGCTGGGAGTTATTCATTTGTCCGGGGCAGAACATGCGCCTGTGAGCTGCACGGTTGAATGACCTTTTTAAGGCTCATTAGATCGCGCCGGGAACGTCGCCGTTAATGATGCCAAGTGGAACGAAGAAATTCTGCCGTTTGTTACAATAGCGGCTCATTTGATTCGTTCAAGCAGAGTGGAACCGCGGTTAAACGTCTCTGCAGCATTATGCTGCAGGGGCGTTTTTTGTCTAAATATAAGCAAAAATAATTTTCATACAATACTCTTTGTCTTATATTTCTACGAGATAACAAACCAAGCGAACACTCACCGCATATGTATGATAAGGATGATGGGCCTGGAGACAATACCTTTCTTGTGTACCTGTAAACAGGAGATAAGGAAGTTAAGAAGAGAGGAACCGTGATGTTTAAGCATATTAAGTCGGACATTCGGGCGGTATTTGATAACGATCCTGCTGCCCGCAGCTGGTTCGAGGTTGTCTTCACATATGCCGGCTTGCACGCCATTTGGGGTCACCGGATCGCCCACTCTTTTTTCAAACGCCGCTGGTATACAATGGCTCGTATGGTTTCGCAGTTTAGCAGATTTATGACTGGTGTTGAGATCCATCCTGGAGCTGTCATCGGAAATAGGCTGTTTATCGACCATGGTATGGGGATTGTTATTGGAGAAACCTGCGAAATCGGTGATGATGTTATAATCTATCAAGGGGTTACGCTTGGAGGAACAGGAAAAGAAAAAGGTAAGCGACATCCCACGGTCGGCAACAATGTAGTTATTGGTTCCGGTGCGAAGGTTTTAGGATCTTTTCGTATTGGTGACAATTCAAATATAGGTTCGAATGCAGTTGTGTTGCGTGAAGTGCCTAACAACAGTACAGTAGTAGGGAATCCAGGTCGTGTGGTAAAACGTAATGGAGAACGGGTATCCGATCGGCTCGATCATACGAAGATGCCTGATCCGCTTGTCGATTCACTGCGGTTTTTGCAGAAAGAAATCGAAGAAATTAGGGAAAAGCTTGGCGCAGAAGATAAACAAAAAACCGCACAGCGGATAGCAGAAGCTCAGCAGTATATTGGTGACTACGAAATTTAAGCATCCCGGTATTAATGAATCCGGAAGAACAGAAAGGGCTGGAATAAGGATGGCTTTACAAATATATAACACAATGACACGCAGCAAGGAGCAGTTTGTGCCCCAGGAGCCGGGCAAAGTTAAGATGTATGT
Source organism: Paenibacillus sp. FSL H7-0943 (assembly GCF_037963265.1). Classification (NCBI taxonomy): domain Bacteria; kingdom Bacillati; phylum Bacillota; class Bacilli; order Caryophanales; family Paenibacillaceae; genus Paenibacillus; species Paenibacillus sp. FSL H7-0943. Next base: position 6,261,675 of record NZ_CP150148.1, on the reverse strand, counting down.
GTGTGGTCCAACCGTTTATGGATATATGCATATCGGAAATGCTAGACCTATAATTGTTTTTGATATGGTCCGGAATTACTTGGAGCAGTTAGGTAATGAGGTGCGTTATGTTACGAATTTCACGGATGTTGATGATAAACTGATTCGCAAAGCCGAAGAAATGAACACTACTGTAGCAGAGGTAGCGGAAACTTTCATTGCTGCTTACCGTGAGGATCTGGAAGGGCTTGGTGTTAAACCGGCAACCTTGAATCCCCGTGTAACGGAAAGCATGGAGCTGATCATTGGATTTATTAAAGAGCTTGAGGAAAAAGGATACGCATACGAAAGCGGCGGCGATGTATATTACCGCACTTCAAAATTTGAAGACTACGGTAAATTATCTCGTCAGAATCTGGATGAGCTGCAGTTTGGTATCCGTGTTGAGGTGGACTCACGTAAGGAAAAACCGGAGGATTTTGTGCTTTGGAAAGCAGCCAAACCTGGTGAAGTGCACTGGAGTAGCCCTTGGGGAGACGGACGTCCCGGCTGGCATATTGAATGCTCGGCTATGGCGCGCGAGTTCTTGGGAGATACGATTGATATCCATGGTGGTGGACAAGATTTGCAGTTCCCGCATCATGAATGCGAATGCGCTCAGACCGAAGCTCTGACTGGTAAACCACTCTCTAATTACTGGATGCATAATGGATTCATCAACATCGGGGACGAGAAAATGTCGAAATCGCTCGGTAATGGCTGGCTTGTAAAAGACATCCGTGAGCGTTTTAAAGCAGGAGCTATCCGCTATTTCATGCTATCGACCCATTACCGTAACCCGCTGAATTTCTCAGAGGAATCTATGACTTCTGCCGAAAAGAGCGTTGAACGGATCGCGCTTGCAGAGAGTAACGTTAAACATCGGCTTGAACTCGCTGCTGATGGTGCTCAAGGTGAGGTCAACTCAGAGATTAATGATAAGCTGTCGGCTATAGTGGCCAATTTCCATGCTAGAATGCAGGATGACTTTAATACGCCTGATGCGATCACGGCTATGTTCGATTGGGTGAGCCTGGCAAACCATACGCTTGCGAATAACGAGGCTGCTCCTGCTGATTTTGCTGCATTACTGCAAGCTTTTGGCGAAATGAATGCTGTGCTGCGTTTGACGCCTGAACTAGAAGAGGAAATTGCAAGTGAAGAAGTTGAACGGTTGATCGCCGAGCGGGTTGAAGCTCGTAAGAATAAGAATTGGAGCCGGTCTGACGAGATCCGTGATGAATTAGGCCGCTTGGGCATATTGCTTGAGGATACTCCACAAGGAATGCGGTGGCGTCGTAAATGAGTGAGGAACGCAAGTTTGATAACGGATGGTTTCCTTATGAGCCTTCCAAACCTGCGCGACTACTTTCACCTATTGTTCTAGCTTATGTAGGAGATGCTATCTATGAGGTGGCTGTTCGCCAGTATTTAGTATCTCTTCCGAATTTGCGTCCGAACCATTTGCATCGTTCTGCTACAGGGCTGGTATCCGCTAAAGCACAGTGTGCAATTCTGAACTTTTTGGAGCCTAGTCTCACGGAAGAGGAGAAGGATGTCGCCCGTCAGGGGAGAAATGCGAAATCGGGAAGTGTTCCTAAGAACGCGGATGTGCTTGAATACCGTCATGCTACAGCTTTTGAGTGCTTGATTGGTCACTTGTACTACACAGGACAACAGGAGAGAATAGAAGAAATTGTGCACAAGGGTATACAGTTTATGTTGAAACAGCCGTGATAGGCTTTGGCGAAATAGAAAATAGGAGAAGTGAACATGGAAGAAGAATTGAAGACTGAAGAGGAAATATTGGCAGGGAAGCATTCTGTGCTTGAAGCGCTTCGTGCTGGTCGTACATTAAATAAAATTTGGATTGCAGAGACAGCCCAGAAGCATCTGACAGCACCCATCGTTGCCGAAGCCCGGAAAGCGGGAATTGTCATTCAGCATGTGGACAAGCGTAAGCTGGATCAATTGGCACCAGGCGTGCAGCATCAAGGGGTGGTTGCACAAGCAGCACCATTTGCCTATGTTGAAGTGGATGATCTGTTAGCTATAGCAGAAGCCAAAGGAGAACCGGCATTCCTTATTTTGCTTGATGAAATTGAAGATCCTCATAACCTGGGCTCGATTCTGCGGACGGCAGATTGTACTGGAGTACATGGGGTAATCGTACCTAAACGCCGTTCGGCTCAGATAACTGCGACCGTGTCCAAAACATCCGCGGGTGCTGTGGAGTATGTTCCGGTTGCCCGGGTTACAAACCTGGGTCAGACCATTGACCGTCTAAAAGAACAGGGAGTCTGGGTAGTAGGAACAGACGTGGATACCGATCAGAATCTATACCAATCCGATATTTTCACGGGTCCGGTAGCTGTTGTAATCGGCAATGAGAATAAAGGAATGGGACGCTTGATTCGTGAAAAATGTGATGTACTTCTTAAGCTGCCGATGGCCGGAAAGATCAATTCATTAAATGCCTCTGTCGCCGCAGGAGTCATTATGTATGAAGTGATACGCCGCCGGCAACAGCAGGGATAGCTATGGCCGACTGGCGCGATGTGCTGCTTGTGGATGGATATAACATGATCGGTGGCTGGCCGGAACTTGTGGCACTGTCCCAGATTGGTATGCAGGAAGCACGCGACCGCTTGATGGATTTGCTGGCAGATTACCAGGCTTTCTCTGGACGAAGAGTTATTGCTGTTTTTGATGCATACCGTGTTCCGGGGTTGGGAAGGTCTTTTGTCCAGGGTAAGGTCCAGGTGTACTTCACCAAGGAAAAAGAAACCGCAGATGAATGCATTGAGCGACTGGTTGGGGAATATAGCAATCGGCGCCGGCAGATCTATGTGGCTACGAGTGATTTTATAGAGCAGCATATTATTTTTGCACAAGGTGCGTTGCGAATTTCGGCAAGGGAATTGCATCTGGAAATTGAAGAGAATCAGAAACAAGTAAAAAAAGCTATTGAACCTGGCGGTGTCAGTTCTACTCGTCATTCTTTGGAAGACAAACTGCCTCCCGATGTGCGCAGTAAGTTGGAAAAATGGCGCAGACAGTGAGATCGAGGAAGAATCAGGAAATATTTTATTCCAATTTATGCTATTCTAGATTGATTTTGGACAAACTCCGGTTGACGGTGGAAGGTAACATAATATATACTGATCCTATATTTCGCGAAGTAACGATGTGTCTTGCGTTGCAGCCGGGGGGATTCTTGGTGAGTGTCGACCTCAAGGAAATAATGCTGTCTGAGTATGATTTCATAAGTGATGAAGATATTGTCGAGGCTTTCCGTGGTGGCGACAGTGGCGCATTAGAACACTTGATTAATAAATACCGTAACTTTGTACGTGCTAAAGCCCGCTCTTATTTCTTGATCGGGGCAGACCGTGAAGATATTGTACAAGAAGGAATGATTGGTCTATACAAGGCTATTCGTGACTTTAAAGGTGACAAGCTCTCTTCATTCAAGGCTTTTGCTGAGCTCTGCATTACACGACAGATTATAACGGCTATTAAGACGGCCACTCGTCAGAAACATATTCCGCTGAACTCTTATGTTTCCTTGGACAAGCCCATTTATGACGAAGATTCTGATAGAACACTTATGGATGTCATTTGTGGAACACAGGTTCTAGATCCAGAAGAGCTAATTATTAATCAAGAAGAATTCATTGGTCTTGAAGATAAGATGGCGGAGATTCTAAGTGACTTGGAGCGCAAGGTTCTGATGTTGTATTTAGACGGAAGATCCTATCAAGAGATTGCTGAAGATCTTAAGCGGCATGTAAAGTCTATTGATAACGCTCTACAACGAGTAAAAAGGAAATTAGAAAGATATCTAGAAGTACGTGACAATTGATGATATAATGAACAAGAGAGGGCTCGGACATCGAGTTCTTTTTTTTAGTCTTTTTGAAATCACTCGGATAGAATTAGGTGCTTGCACCATAAATTACTATTTGAGCCGATTTTAGTCGTTGCCGTTGAAGGTAGGTTTATACACAGACGGAATACCCCATAATGGTAAGGAAGACAGCGAAGTGTGAGGAAGAGATAGACCCAAAGACAGGGTACGGCCATATGACTACTAAACCCGGAATTACCCAGTGCAGAACGGAATTCTTTCGTTGACACAGACCTTGACATTATGCTAAAGTGTTTTAGGTAGGCCTAAATTCGCGGCTTTTTTTTAGGATCAATATTTGCGTCTTCTAATGTGAATTAGAAGGACGTCTCGGGAGGTGCACATCATGCGGGTAATTATCACTTTGGCTTGTACAAGTTGCAAACAAAGAAACTATGCGACTACCAAAAACAAGCGAAATCACCCCGACCGCATGGAGATGAAGAAATTTTGCAAGTATTGTAACTCGCAAACTCCTCATCGCGAAACCAGATAGTCTGTGGAGGTGTAGTCGGCATGAAACGTAGTTTCAAGTCTATGTTTTCCTTTTTCACTGAGAGCTGGAGTGAACTCAAAAAGGTTCGCTGGCCAAGTCGTAAAGAATTGACCAACTATACATTGATCGTTCTCGGTACGATTGTAGTTGTCGCTATTTACTTCTGGGTTCTGGACATCGGTATTTCCGCTGTGATTGAAGCGATTATTTAGAGAGGTCCCAGGTGGCTTGATATGGAAAAAAGATGGTATGTCGTTCATACCTATTCTGGGTATGAGAATAAGGTCAAAGCCAATTTGGAAAAGCGCGTTGAGTCCATGGGCATGGAAGACAAAATATTCCGCGTTCTTGTTCCTATGGAAGAAGAAATCGTAAACAAAGACGGTAAGAAAAAAACCGTTATGCGTAAAGTTTACCCCGGATATGTTTTGGTGGAAATGGTTCAGACTGATGATTCCTGGTATGTTGTCCGCAATACTCCGGGCGTTACTGGATTTGTTGGTTCGACAGGCTCAGGGTCTAAACCAACAGCTTTGCTTCCGGAAGAGGTAGAACAAATTCTGAAGCATATGGGCATGGTTGAACCTAAAGCGAAGATTGATTTCGAAATCAAGGAATCCGTACGTATTATGGTTGGTCCGTTTGCGAATTTTGTGGGCTCCGTGGAAGAAATTTTGGCTGACAAGAGCAAGATCAAAGTGCATGTTAACATGTTTGGACGGGAAACCCCGCTAGAGTTGGATTTCACTCAAGTGGAGAAAATATAACATAAGCTAGGGTTTCTTGTGGGAGAGCGCTATTGGCGTTCGAAGACCACTATTTTTGCAAGGAGGTGTCACTCATGGCTAAAAAAGTTATTAAAATGGTGAAACTGCAGATTCCTGCAGGGAAAGCGAATCCAGCGCCTCCAGTAGGTCCGGCGTTAGGTCAAGCAGGTGTCAACATCATGGCATTCTGTAAGGAATTTAATGCTCGTACTGCCGACCAGGCTGGCTTGATCATTCCGGTTGAAATTACAGTATTTGAAGACCGTTCCTTTACTTTCATCACTAAAACTCCTCCGGCTGCTGTTCTGCTTCGCATCGCTGCTAAAGTAGAAAAAGGATCCGGCGAACCAAACAAGAAAAAAGTAGCAAAAATCGGCCGCGCTGCGGTACGTGAAATTGCTGAAACAAAAATGCCTGACCTTAACGCTGCAACTGTTGAAGCTGCAATGCGTATGGTTGAAGGTACTGCCCGCAGTATGGGTATCACAATCGAAGACTAGTAGTTTTCGAAGAATCGGTCATTCGTGACCCGCAAGTATGTGGGAGGAATTTCCGCTAACACCACAAAGGAGGAACATTTTCATGGCTAAACATGGTAAGAAATACCAAGAAGCTGCTAAGCTGATCAACAGCGAAGCAACTTACGAGCCTTCAGAAGCTGTAGAGCTTGTGAAAAAGGCAGCGACTGCTAAGTTCGACGAAACCGTTGAAGCAGCAGTTCGTCTGGGTGTAGACCCACGTAAACAAGACCAAGCAGTTCGTGGTGTTGTTGTCCTGCCTCACGGCACTGGTAAAACACAACGCGTGCTTGTATTTGCAAAAGGTGAAAAAGCGAAAGAGGCTGAAGCTGCTGGCGCTGATTTTGTTGGTGATCAAGACATGATCAACAAAATTCAACAAGGCTGGTTTGAATTTGATGTCTGCGTAGCTACACCTGATATGATGAGTGAAGTCGGTAAACTGGGTCGTCTGCTTGGTGGTAAAGGTCTTATGCCTAACCCTAAAGCTGGCACAGTTACATTCGATGTTTCCAAGGCTGTGCAAGAAATCAAAGCCGGTAAAATCGAATACCGTCTCGACAAAGCAGGTCAAATTCACGCGCCAATCGGCAAAGTGTCCTTTGATGCTGCACAATTGAACGATAACCTTAAAGCTCTTATCGACGCTTTGAACCGTGCGAAACCAGCTGCTGCTAAAGGTGTATACCTTAAAGGCATCTCGATTTCTTCCACAATGGGACCTAGCGCTCGTGTGAACACAACCGTCTTCAGATAATTAAGGGTTGACTCTTTGAGTCAATTTTGATAATCTATAACAGTTGTGAAACTTAAGGTATCAATCTTAACCTTGAATATGCTTACCGTAGACAGTAGGTGCCTTAGTGCTTAATTTCCTACCGAGGTGTTGTGATAGAAACAAGAAGTAACGAGCTCGCTCGTATAACTTTCGTTTTATCAAGCCTTCGTGATTCTGCGGAGGCTTTTCTACTGCCTGCGTAGGAGCGGTGAAGCTTTCCTTGGAAAGAACGCCGACACATAAATTTTCAGGAGGTGTATACATTGGCAAATGCAAAAGTAATTCAAGCAAAACAAGACGCGGTTGACGTCGTTACTGCAAAACTGCAAAACAGTCTTTCGACTGTTGTAGCTGACTACCGTGGATTGAACGTTTCCCAAGTGACTGAACTGCGTAAGCAACTTCGTGAAGCTGGCGTTGAGTTTCAAGTCCTGAAGAACACATTGCTACGTCGCGCAACTGCTGCGGCTGAGTTGAGTGAATTGGATGAAGTTTTGACTGGTCCAACAGCTATCGCATTCAGCACAACTGATGCAGTAGCACCAGCTAAAATTTTGAACGATTTCGCCAAGAAAAACGACGCTTTGAAATTGAAAGGCGGCGTAGTTGAAGGTCGTGTCATTGACGCGGAACAACTGAAAGCACTGGCTGAGCTTCCATCCCGCGATGGTTTGCTGTCCATGCTGCTTAGCGTACTTCAAGCTCCAATGCGCAACTTCGCGCTTGCAGTTAAAGCTGTTGCTGAAAAAGAAGAACAAAGCGCGTAAGCCTTTGACTCTTGCAGCATAATCAATACCACAAATAAATTTAAATATAAAATGGAGGTTCAATCATGAGTAAAGAAGCAATCTTGGAAGCAATTAAAGGCATGAGCGTATTGGAACTGAACGACCTGGTTAAAGCAATTGAAGAAGAATTCGGCGTAACTGCAGCAGCTCCAGTAGCAGCTGGCGGTGCAGTAGCAGCAGTAGCTGAAGAGCAATCCGAATTTGACGTAATTTTGACAGGCGCTGGCGCTTCCAAAATCAACGTTATCAAAATCGTTCGCGAAATCACTGGTCTTGGCTTGAAAGAAGCTAAAGATCTTGTAGACAACGCACCAAAAGCAATCAAAGAAAAAGTAAGCAAAGACGAAGCCGAAGCTACTAAAGCAAAATTGGAAGAAGCAGGCGCAGCTGTAGAAGTGAAGTAATTCCTTCTATTACTGAAAACCCCTTGAACTTGTTCAAGGGGTTTGTTTTATAAATAGAGTTAGTAGGGCGTATATACCAACTGCTAACATAATAGGAAAGGGAGGAAAGAGATGTCGCAACATTATTATTCGCAGCAGCCGGAAGTACGTCATGACAGACGTAGCATTGATACCGTACTAAGAGGCAAAAGCTTTCGTTTTACGAGCGATGCCGGTGTATTCTCTAAAGGGGACATCGATTACGGTAGCCGAGTTCTTATTGAAGCTATGATAATTCCGGACGGTTCAGCGGTGCTTGATGTAGGTTGTGGTTATGGGCCGATTGGATTAAGTGCAGCATACCTAGCTCCCAAAGGACATGTAACCATGATTGATATTAACAGTCGTGCGGTAGAACTGGCGCGTGAGAATGCTCAGCACAATGGAATCCGGAATGTTACGATAATGGAAAGCGATGTGCTCGGCGCATTGAATGAGCAGCAGAAGTTCGATGTGATTCTAACTAATCCTCCGATTCGTGCAGGAAAAGCTGTAGTGCATAAGATTTTTGAAGATGCGTATGAACATTTAAATGAGGGTGGCTATCTGTGGATTGTGATTCAGAAGAAGCAGGGCGCTCCATCCGCAGTGGCAAAACTAGAAAGCTTGTTCTCAATGGTGGAAGAAGTGGGGAAAGACAAAGGCTATCGTATTATTAAAGCGCAAAAATAAAATACAATAGGTTATTGACATGTGATAGTGATAATGGTATTATTATAAAATGTCAGTATTAAGATAGGCTCCATGTCTTTAGTTTGCTGAAATGTCAAGCAATATATTGTCGCCCGGCTAGCGCATGCCGCACGGCAAGTTTTTGCGAGTTGGTTGTCTATGCTCTAACGTAGCAAATGCTGCGTGGTAATAGATAATAGCGCATAAACTATTGCTTGGTGACGTATAATATGTACGTTTTGGGCAAATCTACTTGATAAGGAGTATTTTGGTCATGGATAAATGCGCTCTTTTTTCGAAGATTTCGATAAGGGCTTTTCTTTTATTTATGACTGAATCCTTGTAGTATGGTTCCATTATACGGTTCCAAACAAGGGTTCGCAATCAATTTTTAAGTGAGTAGACATGAGGGGTGAGTAAAGTTGGCAGGACATCTTGTTCAGTATGGTCGACGCACTCGGCGGAGCTATGCGAGAATTAACGAGGTACTCGAGGTCCCGAACCTGATCGAGATCCAACAAAAATCTTATGATTGGTTTTTGGAGGAAGGATTGCGGGAAATGTTTCAGGACATCTCGCCGATCCAGGATTTCACAGGTAATTTGGTACTAGAGTTCATTGATTACAGCCTGGGTGAACCGAAATATACGGTTGACGACGCTAAAGAGCGGGACGTAACGTATGCGGCTCCTCTGCGTGTAAAGGTGCGGCTCATTAATAAAGAGACCGGTGAGGTTAAAGAGCAGGAAGTGTTCATGGGAGATTTCCCGCTGATGACGGAGACCGGCACTTTTATTATTAATGGTGCGGAACGGGTTATTGTCAGCCAGTTGGTTCGCTCTCCAAGCGTCTATTTCAGCACAAAAGTGGATAAGAACGGCAAAAAAACCTACACCGCCACAGTAATCCCGAACCGCGGAGCCTGGTTGGAACTTGAAACCGATGCTAAGGACATTATGTATGTTCGTATCGATCGGACTCGTAAAATTCCTGTTACCGTACTTTTGCGTGCTCTCGGTTTCGGTAGTGATGCCGAAATTCTGGAATTGCTTGGCAATGATGAATATATTCGCAATACGCTGGATAAAGACAACACGGACTCCACGGAGAAGGCGCTTATTGAAATTTATGAGCGTTTGCGTCCGGGCGAACCGCCGACACTAGACAATGCCAAAAGTTTGCTGGTTGCGCGTTTCTTTGATCCAAAACGCTACGACCTAGCTAATGTAGGCCGTTACAAAATCAATAAAAAGCTACACATTAAGAACCGTCTTTTCAATCAACGTCTTGCTCAGCCTTTGGTTGACGACTCTACTGGAGAAATCCTGGCAGAATCCGGCCAAATGGTCGATCGTAGACTGCTTGATGAATTGATTCCATATTTCGAAAAGAATGTTGCCTTTAAAAACTACCGTGTTACTGGTGGAGTTATGGACAGCGAAGATATTCCTCTTCAAACAATTGACGTATTCTCGCCAATTGAAGAAGGCCGGGTTATTAAGCTGATCGCTAACGGCAATATCGACAAATCTGTTAAGCATATTACTCAAGCTGATATTATATCCTCAATCAGCTACTTTATTAATTTGCTTCACGGAATTGGCAATACCGATGATATTGACCACTTGGGTAACCGTCGTCTGCGTTCTGTAGGTGAACTCTTGCAGAATCAGTTCCGTATCGGTTTGTCCCGGATGGAACGTGTTGTTCGTGAAAGAATGTCGATTCAGGATGCTAATGCGATTACGCCTCAGGCTCTGATCAATATTCGTCCGGTCATCGCGTCTATTAAAGAGTTCTTCGGTAGCTCCCAGCTGTCTCAATTTATGGATCAGACGAACCCGCTTGCGGAACTTACGCATAAACGTCGTCTGTCCGCCCTCGGACCTGGTGGTTTGACACGTGAACGCGCGGGCTTTGAAGTTCGTGACGTCCATCACAGTCACTACGGTCGGATGTGTCCAATTGAAACGCCGGAAGGTCCAAACATCGGGTTGATCAACTCCTTGTCTACCTTTGCCCGCATCAATGAATACGGCTTTATTGAAGCTCCGTATCGTTGGGTGGATCCGAAGACTGGTAAGGTGACTGAGCAAATTGACTATCTGACTGCTGATGAGGAAGATAATTATGTAGTTGCTCAGGCTAACGTGTTGATCGAAGAAGACGGCACCTTTAAAGAAGACATGGTAATCGTTCGTTACAACAAAGACTCAGACAACATTACAACGATGCCAAGTAATCGTGTCGATTACATGGACGTTTCGCCTAAACAGGTTGTATCTGTCGCTACGGCGCTCATTCCGTTCCTTGAGAACGATGACTCCAACCGCGCACTGATGGGATCTAACATGCAACGTCAAGCTGTTCCGCTTCTAATTCCAAAAGCTCCGCTGGTCGGAACAGGGATGGAACATAAATCCGCTAAGGATTCTGGCGTATGTATCGTTTCCAAGTATGACGGTATTATCGAACGTTCTTCAGCTAATGAAATTTGGCTGCGTCGCGTTGAGACTGTCGAAGGCAAGGAAGTTAAAGGCGATATCGTTAAATATAAATTACACAAATTTATGCGTTCTAACCAAGGTACCTGTATTAACCAACGTCCTCTAGCTAAAAGAGGGGACATTGTTAAGAAGGGTGATATCCTGGCAGACGGTCCTTCCACAGAAATGGGCGAACTTGCTCTTGGCCGTAACGTAGTCGTTGCGTTCATGACTTGGGAAGGTTACAACTACGAGGATGCGATCCTGTTAAGTGAAAAGCTGGTTAAGGAAGATGTATATACTTCGATTCATATCGAAGAATACGAATCTGAAGCTCGCGACACTAAACTGGGACCTGAAGAAATTACGCGCGATATTCCGAACGTCGGCGAAGAAGCTCTGCGCAATCTTGATGAGCGCGGAATCATCCGCATCGGTGCGGAAATCAGCGCTGGTGACATTCTGGTGGGTAAGGTTACTCCTAAGGGTGTAACTGAACTGACAGCAGAAGAACGTCTCCTGCACGCTATCTTTGGTGAGAAAGCTCGTGAAGTACGGGATACCTCTTTACGCGTTCCTCATGGTAGTGATGGTATTATCGTGGACGTTAAAGTCTTTACACGTGAGAACGGCGATGAGCTGCCTCCTGGTGTAAATCAATTGGTTCGTGTCTACATCGCTCAGAAACGTAAGATCTCTGAGGGTGACAAGATGGCCGGACGTCACGGTAACAAGGGTGTCGTTGCCCGTATCCTGCCAGAAGAAGATATGCCGTTCCTTCCGGACGGTACGCCAGTACAGGTTGTTCTTAACCCTCTGGGCGTTCCTTCTCGTATGAACATCGGACAGGTGCTCGAGGTCCATATTGGTATGGCCGCATTGCGTCTGGGAATTCACATTGCAACGCCGGTATTTGACGGAGCACGTGAGTACGACGTGTTTGATACGATGGAAGAAGCAGGTATGCAGCGTAATGGTAAAACTGTGCTGTATGATGGCCGTACAGGTGAACGCTTCGAACGTGAAGTTACTGTTGGTGTCATGCACATGATCAAACTGGCGCACATGGTTGATGATAAGATTCACGCCCGTTCAACAGGGCCTTACTCGCTAGTTACGCAACAACCATTGGGTGGTAAAGCTCAATTTGGTGGACAGCGTTTCGGGGAGATGGAAGTGTGGGCGCTTGAAGCTTACGGTGCTGCATATACATTGCAAGAAATTTTGACCGTGAAATCCGATGACGTGGTTGGTCGCGTGAAGACGTACGAATCCATTGTCAAAGGTGAAAATGTACCGGAACCAGGTGTTCCTGAGTCGTTCAAGGTATTGATCAAAGAACTGCAGTCCCTGGGTATGGATGTTAAGATTCTTAGCGGTGACGAGCAGGAAATTGAAATGAGAGAATTGGACGATGAGGACGAGACGTCAGGCGACAAACTAAGCCTCAATTTAGAAGGTTCAGAAGTCGGAGTAGAATAATCAAGCTGGAGCTTAAAAGTTCCATTTTATAAAGGACCGCACGCCCTCTTTTGATGTAACAGTCAGAAGAGGGCAAAGCGGTACTAAATCAGGATTAGGTTAAGGAGGGTTGCTCCTTGTTGGACGTTAACAATTTTGAATTTATGAAAATCGGACTCGCTTCTCCGGAGAAGATTCGTTCATGGTCCCGCGGAGAAGTTAAGAAACCGGAAACCATTAACTATCGTACGTTGAAACCGGAAAAAGAGGGTCTTTTCTGTGAGCGTATCTTTGGACCACAAAAAGACTGGGAATGTCATTGCGGTAAATACAAACGTGTCCGTTATAAGGGCGTAGTCTGCGACCGTTGTGGCGTTGAGGTTACCCGTGCTAAAGTTCGTCGTGAACGTATGGGTCACATTGAATTGGCTGCTCCGGTATCTCATATCTGGTATTTCAAAGGTATCCCAAGCCGCATGGGGCTTGCACTAGATATGTCTCCAAGATCACTTGAAGAAATTATCTATTTCGCATCTTATGTTGTAACGGATCCAGGTGAAACTCCACTGGAAAAGAAACAACTTCTGTCCGAGAAAGAATATCGTAGCTACCGTGAAAAATACGGTTACGGTTTCCAAGCCGGCATGGGTGCTGAAGCTGTTAAAAAGCTTCTTCAAGATATCGACATTGATAAAGAGCTGGAATTCCTCAAAGAAGAACTGCGTACGGCCCAAGGCCAACGCCGTAACCGGGCGATCAAACGTCTGGAAGTCATTGAAGCATTCCGTAACTCCGGCAACAAGCCCGATTGGATGATCATGGATGTTCTTCCGGTTATTCCTCCGGAGCTTCGTCCGATGGTTCAGTTGGATGGTGGCCGTTTTGCTACGTCCGATTTGAATGATCTCTATCGCCGTGTTATTAACCGGAACAACCGTCTGAAAAGACTGCTTGATCTCGGTGCTCCTGATATTATCGTGCAGAACGAAAAACGGATGCTCCAGGAAGCTGTCGATGCTCTCATCGATAACGGCCGTCGGGGACGTCCGGTAACTGGTCCTGGTAACCGTCCGCTTAAATCGCTCAGCCATATGCTGAAAGGTAAACAAGGACGTTTCCGCCAGAACTTGCTCGGTAAACGGGTTGACTACTCTGGACGTTCCGTTATCGTTGTAGGACCGTACCTCAAGATGTATCAGTGCGGGCTTCCTAAGAAAATGGCGTTAGAATTGTTCAAGCCTTTTGTTATGAAAGAATTGGTCAATAAGGGTCTTGCCCACAACATAAAGAGCGCGAAACGTAAAGTTGAACGCGTAAGTCCTGAAGTTTGGGATGTACTCGAAGAAGTAATTAGAGAACACCCAGTACTTCTAAACCGCGCACCAACACTTCACCGTCTCGGTATTCAAGCATTTGAACCGATTTTGGTGGAAGGTCACGCTATTCGTCTTCACCCACTCGTATGTACGGCGTACAATGCCGACTTTGACGGTGACCAAATGGCGGTGCACGTTCCTCTGTCTGCAGAAGCTCAAGCGGAAGCACGCATTCTCATGCTTGCATCTGGTAATATCTTGAACCCTAAAGACGGTAAGCCAGTTGTAACACCTTCCCAGGATATGGTCCTTGGTACTTTCTACTTGACCATGGATAACAAGGAAGAAAAGGGTAGTGGTATGATTCTGCGTACCGTTAACGAAGCTGTATCAGCTTACCAACGCGGAACTGCAGGACTTCATGCTCGTGTTGCTATTCCGGCTAAAGCACTTGGCAAAACATGCTTTACGGAAGAACAACAAAATGCAATGTTGATTACTACGGTCGGTAAGATCATTTTTAATGAAATCTACCCAAGTAGTTTCCCTTATATCAACGAAGCAACCAAAACTAACTTGCTGCACGGCACACCAGAGAAATACTTTATCTACGAAAAAGGCGCGAACATTCGTGAGCTGATTGAATCCGCTCCAGAAGCCAGTGCTGTAGGTAAAGAATATCTGGGTCTGATTATTGCTCGTTGTTTTGAAACTTATCACACAACCAAAACTTCTATGATTTTGGATAAAATTAAACAACTCGGATTCACTTACTCCACACGTTCTGGTGTTACAGTTGCCGTGTCGGACGTTATTGTTCCTGAGGAAAAAGTAACCATCCTGAAAGAATCTGAAGCTAAGGTTGATGTGGTTGCTAACCAATATCGCCGTGGTTTGATCACCAATGACGAACGGTATGACCGTGTTATTGAGATCTGGTCGAAGACTAAGGATGATCTTACGAACATCCTGCTTAAGTCGATGGACCGTTTCAACTCTATCATGCTCATGGTTGACTCTAAAGCGCGTGGTAACAAATCGCAGATCACTCAGCTGGGTGGTATGCGTGGTCTGATGGCAACACCTTCAGGTCGGATTTTCGAATTGCCAATCAAGGCGAACTTCCGTGAAGGTCTTACCGTCTTGGAGTACTTTATCTCCACTCACGGAGCGCGTAAAGGTCTTGCCGATACCGCACTTCGTACCGCTGACTCAGGGTATCTGACTCGTCGTCTTGTTGACGTTGCCCAGGACGTTATTGTCCGTGAAGAAGATTGTGGAACCGATAAAGGCTTCACAGTTAGTCGTATTCAGGATGGTAAAGAAGTTATCGAAGATCTGTATGACCGTATTGAAGGTCGTTACTGCTTCGAAACTGTTCGTCACCCAGAAACAGGCGAAATCATTGTTCACCGCAATGATTTGATTGACTCCGATAAAGCGGAGGCAATTGTAAACGCAGGTGTAACTAAGCTGCAAATTCGTTCTGTACTGAGCTGCCGTGCCCGTCATGGTGTTTGTAAGAAATGTTACGGACGTAACTTGGCAACTGGTAAACACGTTGAGATTGGTGAAGCAGTTGGTATTATTGCCGCACAATCTATCGGTGAACCAGGAACTCAGCTTACAATGCGTACGTTCCATACCGGCGGTGTTGCCGGTGATGACATCACTCAAGGTTTGCCGCGTATTCAGGAGTTGTTTGAAGCTCGTAACCCTAAAGGTCAAGCTACAATCAGTGAGATCGATGGCGTAATCAAGGAAATCCGTGAAACCAAAGACCGTCGCGAAATCGAGGTTCAAGGTGAAGCAGAATCCAAGACTTATTCCATTACTTATGGTTCACGTCTACGTGTTAGCGAAGGCCAAGAAATCGAAGCCGGCGATGAGCTGACAGACGGTTCGATTGACCCTAAAGAAATGCTGCGTATCAAAGGGATCCGTGGGGTACAAAACTACATTCTGCAAGAAGTACAGCGTGTATACCGTAACCAAGGCGTTGAGATCAATGATAAGCACATTGAAGTTATGATCAAGCAAATGCTTCGGAAGATCCGTATCATTGACGCAGGTGACACAAGTCTGTTGCCAGGTGCATTTGCGGATATTCATGAGTACGAAGGTGCTAACAAGGAAGCTATCTTGTCTGGTAAAGAGCCTGCTGTTGCTAAACCAGTCTTGCTCGGTATTACCAAGGCGTCTCTTGAAACGGATTCCTTCTTGTCAGCTGCATCATTCCAAGAAACTACTCGTGTCCTAACAGACGCTGCTATCAAAGGTAAAGTAGATAAGTTGCTTGGACTTAAAGAAAATGTTATTATCGGTAAGTTGATTCCTGCAGGTACTGGGATGAACCGTTACCGTAACGTTAAGCTAAGTGATCCAAATGCAGAAAGCGAACTTGAATCTTTAGAGACGGTTCCTGCTGAATAAATTAGCAATCATGGTAGTGTGCTCATGTCATACCTACTCATAGGTGTGGCATGAGTGTTCTGCTGTGTATAATTTCTATAAAAATTGTTGCTGAATTTCTTGACACCATCTATTGATAATGCTAAAATGTCTAAGGTGCGTGAGTAGCCATGTTATCCTTGTTCATTGGAGGTAAAGAGAATGACTGATGATAGAGGACTACAGGATGCTCAGGTCAAGATCGGTACCAAACAAACCGTCAAGGCGGTAGAGTTGGGCCTAGCCGCAGAAGTCTATGTGGCAGAGGACGGAGATCAAAGGCTTACTTCCAGGATAGTTTTGCTTTGTAACAAACAAGGTGTTAAGATCACATATGTGGATACGATGCTGAATTTGGGCAAGGCCTGCGGAATAGAAGTTGGCGCTGCGATGGCAGCCGTCTTAAAACAATAGCTACAGAAATGTTTTTGTACTGGGGTGAACACCAGCGGCAAGAACTTTTCATTTGTCTTTTTATGAACCGCCTGGGTCTGTGGGCTTAGAGTTCTTGAATCGACTATCATTTCAGGAAGGGGGTGGCAACAACATGCCAACAATTAACCAATTGGTTCGTAAAGGCCGTCAAGCCAAAATCGAAAAATCTAAATCTCCCGCTCTTCAAAAAGGGTATAACGCCCTCAAGCGTGAGGCTACAAATTTGAGCGCTCCGCAAAAACGCGGTGTGTGCACTCGTGTAGGCACAATGACTCCACGTAAACCAAACTCAGCGCTTCGTAAATATGCCCGTGTTCGTTTGACGAACCGTCTCGAGGTAACAGCTTATATCCCGGGTATCGGACATAACTTACAAGAGCACAGTGTTGTATTACTTCGCGGAGGTAAAGTAAAGGACCTTGCAGGGGTTCGTTACCATATCGTTCGTGGTGCTTTGGATACAGCAGGTGTAGCTAACCGGATGCAAGCTCGTTCTAAATACGGTGCAAAACGTCCTAAAGCTAAGAAGTAAGATAACAATATCTGAATAATAAACATTTAAGAAAGGGGGATATCCATGCCACGCAAAGGTCCAGTTACAAAGAGAGACGTATTGCCAGATCCGTTGTATAATAGCAAGTTGGTTACTCGTTTGATTAACCGCATTATGCTGGGTGGTAAAAGAGGTGTCGCTCAAAGCATTCTGTACAATTCATTCAAATTGATTGAAGAACGTACGGGTAAAGATCCGATGGAAGTTTTCGAAGCTGCCATCAAGAATATCATGCCGGTTTTGGAAGTCAAAGCTCGTCGTGTCGGTGGTGCTAACTATCAAGTACCTATCGAGGTTAAACCAGAGAGACGTACTGCTCTGGGATTACGTTGGCTCGTAAACTACTCTCGCAACCGCGGTGAGAAGACTATGGAAGAGCGTTTGGCGGCTGAGATCATCGACGCTTCCAACAACACAGGCGCTTCTGTTAAGAAACGTGAAGATACACACAAAATGGCTGAAGCAAACAAAGCGTTCGCTCACTACCGTTGGTAGGATAAAGGTCATTCAAATAACTTATATTTTGAAGGGAGATCCATTTCATGGCTAGAGAGTTCTCCTTAAAAAATACACGTAACATCGGGATCATGGCGCATATTGATGCTGGTAAAACAACTACCACAGAGCGGATTCTTTTCTATACAGGCCGTACGCACAAAATCGGTGAAGTACACGAGGGTGCTGCTACAATGGACTGGATGGAGCAAGAACAAGAGCGCGGAATCACGATTACGTCCGCTGCTACGACTGCTGCGTGGAAAGGTCACCGCATCAATATCATTGATACCCCAGGACACGTTGACTTCACTGTTGAAGTTGAACGTTCCCTGCGTGTATTGGATGGGGCAGTTGGTGTATTTAGTGCAAAAGAGGGCGTTGAGCCTCAGTCTGAAACCGTATGGAGACAGGCTGACCGTTATAACGTTCCCCGGATTGCATATGTAAACAAAATGGACATTATCGGTGCGGATTTCCTTAACGTAATCGAAACTATGCGTGATCGCCTTCAAGCCAATGCAGTTGCTATTCAATTGCCAATTGGTGCAGAAAGTGATTTCACTGGTATTATCGACTTAGTTGAGCAAAAAGCACACATGTTCAGAGATGATCTGGGCCAAAACATCGAAGTAACGGATATTCCGGAAGAATATTTGGCCAAAGTTGAGGAGCTGCGTCTCGAGTTGATCGAGAAAGTTGCTGAACTTGATGAGGATCTGACTATGAAGTATTTGGAAGGCGAAGAAATTACAATTCCGGAAATTAAAGCTGCAATTCGCAAAGGCGTAGTTGAAGTTAAATTGTTCCCTGTAATTGCTGGATCTTCCTACCGAAACAAAGGGATTCAGCTTATGCTGGATGCTGTTGTTGATTACTTGCCATCTCCTCTTGACGTTCCAGCTATCACTGGACATCTTGATGACGGCACAGAAGCTGTTCGTCACTCTTCGGATGAAGAGCCGTTTGCAGCTTTGGCATTTAAAATCATGACAGACCCTT
The DNA here is from genome assembly GCF_037963265.1 of Paenibacillus sp. FSL H7-0943. Taxonomy (NCBI): domain Bacteria; kingdom Bacillati; phylum Bacillota; class Bacilli; order Caryophanales; family Paenibacillaceae; genus Paenibacillus; species Paenibacillus sp. FSL H7-0943. The sequence goes on along the minus strand of NZ_CP150148.1, from coordinate 6,243,086 downwards.
ATGTTGGTAAACTTACGTTCTTCCGTGTTTACTCAGGCGTACTTGAGTCCGGATCATACGTAGTTAATGCAACTAAGAACAAGCGTGAACGTATTGGTCGTATCCTTCAAATGCATGCGAACAGCCGTCAAGAAATTTCCATCGTGTATTCTGGCGACATCGCAGCTGCTGTTGGTTTGAAAGATACCAGTACAGGTGATACACTGTGTGATGAGAAGAATCCAGTAATTCTGGAATCAATGAACTTCCCTGATCCAGTTATCGAGATCGCTGTTGAACCAAAAACTAAAGCTGACCAAGATAAAATGGGCGTTGCTCTCGGAAAGTTGACTGAAGAGGATCCAACTCTTCGTGCTCACACTGATGAAGAAACAGGCCAAACAATCCTGGCTGGTATGGGTGAACTTCACTTGGACATCATCATCGACCGTATGCGTCGTGAGTTCAAAGTAGAAACTAATGTGGGTAAACCACAGGTAGCTTACCGCGAAACGTTCAAGGCACCTGCTCGCGTCGAAGGTAAATTTGTACGCCAATCTGGTGGTCGTGGTCAATACGGTCACGTATGGGTTGAATTTGAACCCCTCGAACCAGGTACTGGTAGCAAATTCGAAAGTAAAGTTGTTGGTGGCTCGGTTCCTAGAGAGTACATCGCTCCTGCACTTGCGGGTATTGAAGAACAAATGAAAAACGGCGTACTTGCTGGCTTCCCGCTAGTAGACGTTAAAGCTACCATCGTAGATGGTTCTTATCATGATGTCGATTCCAACGAAATGGCATTTAAAATTGCCGGTTCGATGGCACTCAAAGCAGCTAAAGACAAGTGTAAGCCTGTCCTGCTTGAGCCAATCATGAAAGTAGAAGTAACTGTTCCTGAGGAATATATGGGTGATGTAATGGGTATGCTGAACTCCCGCCGTGGCCGTATCGAAGGTATGGATTCCCGTGGTGGAGCGCAAATTATCCGTGCTAAGGTGCCTCTTTCCGAAATGTTCGGATACTCTACAACACTTCGTTCTGGTACACAAGGACGTGGCGTATTCTCAATGGAGCTTTCTCACTATGAAGAAGTTCCTAAATCCATTGCGGAAGAGATCGCTGCAAAGAACAAAGGCGCTGAATAATTACCAGTTTTAACTTGCCGTCCCGGGTATAAACACTCAGTCATCTAAGATTACAGGTATGCGGGCGGCTCAAATATAAGGAACCCCACATTAAGGAGGAACTGTTCAAATGGCAAAGGCAAAGTTTGAACGTAACAAACCGCACGTTAACATCGGTACTATTGGTCACGTCGACCATGGTAAAACGACTCTGACTGCTGCAATCACTACTGTATTGTCCAAAACTTACGGTGGCGCAGCTATCGCATTCGATCAAATCGACAAAGCTCCTGAAGAGCGCGAACGTGGTATCACAATCTCCACTTCCCACGTTGAATATGAAACTCCTAACCGTCACTACGCTCACGTAGACTGCCCTGGTCACGCCGACTATGTTAAAAACATGATCACTGGCGCAGCGCAAATGGACGGAGCTATCCTGGTTGTATCTGCAGCTGATGGCCCAATGCCACAAACTCGCGAGCACATCCTGTTGTCCCGTCAAGTAGGCGTTCCTTACATCGTTGTCTTCTTGAACAAATGCGACATGGTTGAAGACGAAGAGTTGTTGGAATTGGTTGAAATGGAAGTTCGCGACTTGCTTAGCGAGTATGACTTCCCAGGCGACGATACTCCAATCATCCGTGGTTCTGCTCGTGAAGCTCTGCAAAACCCAGATGGCGATTACGCTAAAAAAATCATCGAAATGTTTGAAACAATCGATGAGTACATTCCACTTCCTGAGCGTCAAACTGACAAGCCTTTCTTGATGCCTGTCGAAGACGTATTCTCCATCACTGGCCGTGGTACTGTGGCAACTGGTCGCGTAGAACGCGGAACAGTTAAAGTCGGAGAAGAAATCGAAATCGTTGGTATTCACGAAGATACTAAGAAATCCGTAGTTACGGGCGTAGAAATGTTCCGTAAATTGCTGGATTCCGCTCAAGCTGGGGACAACATCGGAGCATTGCTTCGTGGTGTTGACCGTAACATGATCGAGCGTGGTCAAGTATTGGCTAAGCCGAACTCCGTTAAACCACACACTGAGTTCACTGCTCAAATTTACGTTCTGACAAAAGAAGAAGGTGGCCGTCACAAGCCTTTCTTCACTGGATACCGTCCACAGTTCTACTTCCGTACAACTGACGTAACTGGTATCATCAACTTGCCAGAAGGTACTGAAATGGTTATGCCTGGTGATAACATCTCCGTAACCGTACAACTGATCTCCCCAATCGCTATTGAAGAAGGTACTAAATTCTCCATTCGCGAAGGTGGCCGTACAGTTGGTGCTGGTAGCGTAGCTTCTATCCAAAAATAATAATTCGACTTCTATCTGCGGGTAGATTCCGAATTACAAACACCCCTGATTCTTCTTGCGGAGAATCAGGGGCTTTTTTTTTTGAGAATAATGTATTATTCGACACCAATTGATAATAAAGCATAACAATATGATTTTTTTCTACATAATTCGTCAAATTACAACAATCAATTGTTTACAATTATACTAATGATAGAGTAAAATGAAGGAGAAATAATAATGTAAAATAATAGGAATTGTGGGAGAGTGGTAATATGGGGAAATGTCCTTTTTCCTTCATGCATGCGTTAACTGCACGTAATAATAATGTGGATTCTCCTGCCTCTCATTCCTTAGACTTCAAGGATCAGAATCATTCTGTGGCAGAGTCTTTTCATAAGCTGGATGGACATGGTGAGCTTAACGAGCAGATGAGAATGATTGATCTAACTGAAGCAGATTTGAACTTACTACGCAGGGTGAAACCTGTTGTTGAGCAAAATATAGACTATATCATTGATCAATTTTACAATTCGGTATTAGGCGTAAATAAACTTGAAGCTATTATTTTAGAGCATAGCAGTATAGACAGGTTAAAAACTACTCTTCGTGGGCATATTCTAGAGATTTTTAATGGAAAGGTTGATGATGAGTACATAGCAAAGCGTCTATTGATCGCTAATATTCATAAAAAAGTAGGGCTTGAGCCCAAATGGTACTTATCTGCTTTTCAGAATCTTCAGAACGTATTTATACGCGTTATATATAATGAAACAAACGATGATAATACACGCCTTCGAGTGGTTCAGACCGTGACCAAACTCCTTAACCTTGAGCAGCAGCTGGTTCTAGAAGAATATGAGAAGGAGAACATAAAAGAGAAGGAAGAGCAATATCTATTGGTGAAAAATGAATTAAAACAAAAAATTTCAGAGTTTAGCGTTGAATTGATAGATTATAGCATCGATACTAATGCTGCTGTGAAGCAGCTAGTGGCAAGCAGCAATGAAGTAAGTAGAACATTCCAACGTACGGCTGCATCCGCCCTGGAGTCACAGGGATTAGCTACAGATGGGCATGAACACTTGGGTGATTTGACTGAGCAAATTAATCTTATATATCAGACCACCAGCGAGATGGAAGACTCGATCATTGAGTTAAGCGATTCCTCTAAGCAAATTCAAAAAATTGTGAACTCAGTAAGGGAAATTGCCGATCAGACTAAAATCCTCTCACTTAATGCAACGATTGAAGCCGCTAGAGCCGGTGAGCATGGTAGAGGTTTTAGTGTGGTTGCTCAAGAAGTTAGCCGGCTTGCAGAGGATACTAAGAGTACTGTAATTCAGATCGTAGAGCTAACAAATAAATCAGGTCTACTCACTCAGCAGGTTGTAGAAGAGATTCGTAAGGTGCAGGAGTTAACTAAGAATGGGAAGCACCAATCGGTCGAGACTAGTCTTTTGTTCTCTGATATTGTAGACGCTATGCGTAGCAGTACACAGGAGATTGTAATAGTGGAAGAAGAAATAAGAACCTTAATCCAAACCATTGAGGGGATCGGAACAGCAACGGCTCAGACTGCTTCCTCCGCAGAGTTTTTTAAGTCTGCCACAGAGAATCTTTAACATATATATAGTAGAAGAACAGCGCATGAAAAAAATATGCGTTGTTTTTCTATTTTCGCTTGCAATACTGCTGCCTATTATATATAATAATAAATGTTGTTCTGAGACGTTGCGATGATGTGAGAGGTTACTGACACACCCGGCCCCTTTGCCATGGGGACGAGGTCAGAAAATTTTCACGGAGTATGTCCGATACCAAATTGGGCGATAGAAGGAGGGACTAAAATGGCAAAGCAAAAAATTCGTATTCGCTTGAAAGCATACGACCACAGAATTCTTGATCAATCCGCTGAGAAGATTGTTGAAACAGCAAAACGTTCGGGTGCAGGTGTGTCCGGGCCGATTCCGTTACCAACTGAGAAGCAAATCATTACTATTCTCCGTGCGGTACACAAGTACAAGGATTCCCGTGAACAGTTTGAACAACGGACTCACAAACGTTTGATCGATATTGTGAACCCAACACCACAAACTGTGGATGCCTTGATGCGCTTGGATCTACCGTCCGGTGTAGATATCGAAATCAAATTGTAATTCTATTTTAAGTAATTTAGGAAAAGAAAAGAGGTGTCAACATTGAAAGGTATCTTAGGAAAAAAACTCGGTATGACTCAAGTGTTTACTCCAGAAGGTAACGTAATTCCTGTTACTGTTATCGAAGCAGGCCCTTGTGTAGTACTGCAAAAGAAAGACCTGAATATCGACGGATATGAAGCAGTGCAATTGGGCTTTTCTGATAAAAAAGAAAAACGCTCCAATAAGCCTGAACAGGGTCACGCCAAAAAGGCAAATGCAACACCTAAGCGCTACGTTCGTGAAATTCGCGGTGTTGATCTCGGGTCTCTCGAGGTTGGACAAGAGCTGAAGGCTGATATCTTTGCTGAGGGCGAATTTGTTGACGTAACTGGTACATCTAAAGGTAAAGGTTTCCAAGGTAACATCAAACGTTGGGGACAAAGTCGCGGACCAATGGCACACGGATCGCGTTACCACAGAAGACCGGGTTCCATGGGTTCTATCCAAGCTAACCGTGTTCCTAAGGGCAAACGCCTTCCAGGACATATGGGTCACACGACTATTACGGTTCAAAAGCTTGAAATTATCAAGGTTGATGTTGAACGTAACGTATTGCTGGTTAAAGGCGCTATCCCAGGTCCTAAAAACAGCTTCGTGAAAGTTAAACAAACCGTTAAGAAATAATTATTGAAGAAAGGAGGAACATGAAATGCCAAAAGTAACACTTTTTAATATTAGTGGCAACGAAGTTGGTGAAGTGGAACTGAGCGATACAGTATTCGGTATTGAACCGAATGAGCACGTTCTACATGAAGCTGCGCTTATGCAAAGAGCTTCCCTACGTCGTGGTACGCACAAAGTAAAAGGACGTTCTGAAGTTCGTGGCGGTGGACGTAAACCTTGGAAACAAAAAGGTACAGGTCGCGCTCGTCAAGGCTCCATTCGTTCTCCACAATGGAAAGGCGGCGGCGTTGTCTTCGGACCAACACCACGTAGCTATTCCTGGAAACTGCCTAAGAAGGTTCGTCGTTTGGCGATCAAATCCGCTTTGTCCTCGAAAGTACTCGAGAATGACATTATCGTATTGGATAGCTTGACAATGAATGCTCCGAAGACGAAAGAATTCGCAGCAATCTTGAACAACCTGAAAGTAGATCGTAAAGCGTTGATCGTAGCTACTAGCTATGATGATAACGTAGCACTTTCCGCTCGTAACATCCCTGGGGTGAAATTCGTAGCGGCTGACGGCATTAATGTTCTTGACGTACTGACGTACGACAAACTGATCATCACTAAAGAAGCAGTTCTGAAGGTAGAGGAGGTGTTCGCGTAATGAAAGATCCTCGTGATATTATCAAACGTCCGGTGATTACGGAACGTACTTCCGACTACATGAGCGAAATGAAATACGCTTTTGAAGTGGATATCCGTGCTAACAAAACCGAAATCAAAAAAGCTGTCGAGGCTATTTTCAAAGTAAAAGTAACTAATGTGAACACAATGCGCGTACCTGGCAAACTGAAACGTTATGGTAAATATTCTGGTTACACTCCAGAGTGGAAAAAAGCCATCGTTAAGCTTAGCCCGGACAGCAAACCGCTTGAATTTTTTGAAGCGGTAGAATAATACTCTGTTGAAGTAAGGAGGGAACTACAGTGCCAATCAAAAAGTACAAACCGACCTCTCCGGCAAGACGCGCTATGTCCGTGTCTACGTTTGAAGAAATTACAACAAACCAGCCAGAGAAATCGTTGCTTTCTCCGCTGTTCAAACATGCGGGACGCAACAACCAAGGTAAAATTACGGTTCGTCACCATGGCGGCGGACATAAACGTAAATACCGTATTATCGACTTCAAGCGGACTAAAGACGGCATACCAGGTAGCGTTGCTACAATCGAGTATGACCCGAACCGCACATCTAATATTGCTTTGATCCACTATGCTGATGGAGAGAAACGTTATATCATCGCTCCTAAAGGTCTAAGAGTTGGGGATAAAGTAGAGTCCGGTCCTGCGGCCGACATCAAAATTGGTAACAGTCTTCCACTGGAGAACATTCCAGTAGGTACAGTTATCCACAACATTGAGTTGAAACCAGGTAAAGGCGGACAATTGGTTCGTGCAGCTGGTACAGAAGCTCAATTGCTTGGTAAAGAAGAAAAATACTGTTCCGTTCGGTTGTCATCCGGTGAGGTTCGTAAGATCCTTAGCGTATGCCGTGCAACTATCGGTTCCGTAGGTAACGAAGATCACGAATTGATCAAAATCGGTAAAGCTGGACGTAGTCGCTGGCTCGGCCGTCGTCCTGAAGTTCGCGGGGTAGTAATGAACCCTAACGATCACCCACACGGTGGTGGTGAAGGTCGCGCTCCAATCGGACGTAAATCGCCAATGTCTCCATGGGGCAAACCAACCCTTGGTTACAAAACGCGTAAGAAAAACAAGGCATCTGATAAATATATCGTTCGCCGCCGCACTAAATAAGACGCTTCTGGCAAGTTAATAAAGCGCGAAGCGTCGATTCGCGGTTTGAAGAACCGGATGAAGGGAGGATTCACACATGGGTCGCAGTTTAAAGAAGGGGCCGTTTATCGATGGCTACCTGCTTAAAAAAGTTGAGGAACTGAACGAGGCTGAGAAAAAGGTTGTAGTTAAAACTTGGTCCCGTCGCTCAACCATTTTCCCTCAGTTTATCGGACATACGTTTGGTGTATATGACGGCCGTAAACACGTGCCTGTATACGTAACAGAAGATATGGTAGGTCACAAGTTGGGCGAGTTCGCGCCAACACGTACTTACAAAGGCCACGCGGGTGACGATAAGAAAACAAGAAGATAATAATAAGGTCTCTGTTTGAAAGGAGGTTAAACAATGGAAGCAAAAGCACATGCAAGATCGGTGCGAATTTCCGCTCGTAAAGCGAAACTGGTTGTTGACTTGATTCGCGGTAAGCAAGTGGGGGAAGCAATTGCTATTCTTCGCCACACTCCGAAATCCGCTTCTCCGGTCGTTGAAAAGTTGCTTAATTCGGCAATTGCGAATGCTGAGCATAACTATTCTTTGGACGTGAACAGTTTGTTCGTTAGCGAGGTTTTCGTTAACCAAGGACCTACTATGAAACGTTTCCGTCCGCGCGCCATGGGCCGCGCAAGTCGGATCAATAAACGCACGAGCCACATTACACTGGTGGTATCTGAGAAATAAGGAGGGATAACACGTGGGTCAAAAGGTAAATCCAATCGGACTCCGAATCGGTATTATTCGCGATTGGGAATCTAAATGGTATGCAGGAAAAGATTTCGGTACTCTTCTGATGGAAGACGTCAAAATCCGGGAATACCTTAAAGGCAAATTGAAGGATTCCGCTGTTTCCCATATCGAGATCGAAAGAGCGGCTAGCCGCGTGAACGTTACAATTCATACAGCTAAACCAGGTATGGTTATTGGTAAAGGCGGAGCAGAAGTAGAAGTACTTCGCAGCGCAGTTACAGCAATCGCTGGTGGCAAAAAAGTACACATCAACATCAATGAAATCAAGCACCCTGAATTGGATGCAATTCTTGTAGCTGAGAGCATTGCTCAACAATTGGAACGTCGTGTATCGTTCCGTCGTGCCCTCAAACAAGCGATTCAAAGAACTATGCGTTCTGGCGCAAAAGGGATTAAAACTCAAGTGGGCGGACGTCTTGGCGGAGCTGAGATTGCTCGTTCAGAAGGTTATAGCGAAGGAACAGTTCCACTTCATACGCTTCGTGCCGATATCGATTACGGAACGGCTGAAGCACATACAACTTACGGTCTTATCGGCGTAAAAGTATGGATCTACCGTGGAGAAGTTCTTCCCCCAGCTAAGAAACAAGCTGCTCAGGAAGGAGGCAACTAATCATGTTGGTACCAAAACGCGTAAAACACCGCAAGCAACAACGCGGACACATGAAGGGTATGGCAAAAGGCGGTACTGAATTGAACTTCGGCGAATTCGGCCTGGTTGCACTTGAACCGTCTTGGATCACTAACCGTCAGATCGAAGCTGCTCGTATCGCGATGACACGTTATATCAAACGTGGCGGTCAAGTTTGGATCAAGATTTTCCCAGATAAACCTATTACTCAAAAGCCTCTCGAGGTTCGTATGGGTAGTGGTAAAGGTAACGTTGAGAAATGGGTAGCCGTAGTTAAACCGGGCAAGATTATGTTCGAACTCGGAGGCGTGTCGGAAGAAATCGCTCGTGAAGCGATGCGTCTTGCCGCTCACAAGCTGCCTGTAAAGACTAAGTTTGTGAAACGTGAAGAATTGGGTGGTGAAGCAAATGAAAGCTAATGAACTTCGCAACTTAACCACTGCTGAGATTGAACAAAAGATCGCTGGATTCAAAGAGGAACTTTTTAATCTCCGTTTTCAATTGGCAACTGGCCAATTGGACAACCCAACTCGGATTCGTGACGTGCGTAAGGAAATAGCTCGTGCTAAAACCGTGATCCATCAAAGAGTGCTTGGGATTAGTTAAGTGAGACGGATCGCAGATCCGTATTCAGGAAGGAGGCTAACTAATGAGTGAAGAACGTAATGCACGTAAAGTGCTAATCGGTAAAGTGGTCAGTGATAAAATGGATAAAACCATCGTAGTTGCTGTTGAAACCTATAAGAAACACAATTTGTACCACAAACGCATCAAGTCTACGAAGAAATTCAAAGCACATGATGAGGGAAATGTTGCAAAGATTGGCGATACCGTAAAACTCATGGAAACTCGTCCGTTGTCTAAGGACAAACGTTGGAGACTAGTTGAAGTGGTAGAAGCAGCGGTTATCATCTAAGATAATCAAGAGAGTTTTTCCGGAAGGAGGAAATTATAATGATTCAACCATTTACACGTTTGCATGTGGCTGACAACTCTGGTGCGAAGGAACTGATGTGTATCCGCGTACTGGGTGGTACTGGACGCCGTACAGCAGCAATCGGTGATTTGATCGTTTGTTCCGTTAAACAAGCAACACCAGGCGGCGTTGTCAAAAAAGGTGATGTTGTTAGAGCGGTAGTTGTTCGTACGAAACGTTCCGTTCGTCGTAAAGATGGATCTTACATCGCATTCGACGAAAATGCAGCTGTTGTTGTTAAAGACGACAGAAGCCCTCGTGGAACACGTATCTTTGGACCAGTTGCTCGCGAACTTCGCGATAAAGACTACATGAAGATCGTTTCCTTGGCACCGGAAGTTATCTAATAAACACGGCACCAATAAGTTGAAGGTTAGTTATAGGAGGTGTAATAAATGCCTAGAGTGAAAAAAGTTCTGGAATCCCATAACAATAAACTGCACGTGAAGAAAGATGACGTGGTGCTTGTGATCAGTGGTAAAGACAAAGGCAAAAAAGGCCGTGTCATCGCTGCTTATCCTCGTGAAAACCGCGTTCTGGTAGAAGGCGTCAATATGGTGAAAAAACACCAAAAGCCGAACCAGCTGAATCCACAGGGTGGAATTATTGAGCAGGAAGCTTCGATTCATGTGTCCAACGTAATGCACATCGATCCGAAGACCGGCAAAGTAACCCGTATCGGTTACAAAGTTTTGGACAATGGTAAAAAAGTTCGGATTGCTAAAAGATCCGGAGAGATTATCGACTAATCTAGCCCTTAAGAAAGGAGGTTAAATCTTCATGGCAGCAAGAATGAAAGAACGTTTTCTTAACGAAATTACACCTGCTTTGATGCAGAAGTTTAACTATACAACTGTTATGCAAGTGCCTAAGATCGAGAAAGTTGTCATCAACATGGGTGTGGGTGACGCTGTTCAAAACTCCAAAGTACTTGATGCTGCAGTTAATGACATGCAGTTGATCGCTGGTCAAAAACCAGTAATCACTAAAGCTAAAAAATCCATCGCTGGTTTCAAACTACGCGAAAATATGCCGATTGGGGTTAAAGTAACACTGCGCGGAGAGCGTATGTATTACTTCTTGGACAAATTGTTCAACGTAACACTTCCACGTGTACGTGACTTCCGTGGTGTTTCCACTAAAGCCTTTGACGGCCGTGGTAACTACACACTTGGTCTTAAAGAACAATTGATCTTCCCCGAGATCGAATATGACAAAGTGGATAAAGTCCGCGGTATGGACATCGTTATTGTAACGACTGCTAAGACGGACGAGGAATCCCGCGAGCTGCTGGGTCAGCTGGGAATGCCTTTCGCAAAATAAAGTCGGTTAATCCATTTTCTCCGAAAATGTTTAGGAGGTGTCAGGCTAAGTGGCAAAAACTTCGATGAAAGTTAAACAACAACGTACGCCTAAGTTTAAAGTACGTGCATATACACGTTGCGAACGTTGTGGTCGTCCACATTCGGTACTGCAAAAGTTCAAAATTTGCAGAATTTGTTTCCGTGAATTAGCTTATAAAGGCCAGATCCCTGGCGTGAAAAAAGCAAGTTGGTAAGAAGTTTATAAACGGGAAGGAGGTTTACACACATGACTATGTCTGATCCTATTGCAGATATGCTTACTCGTATTCGTAACGCTAACATTGTGCGTCACGAGACGGTAGAAATGCCTGCTTCTACTATGAAGAAACAAATCGCTGACATTTTGAAGCGTGAAGGTTTCATCCGCGATGCGGAATTCGTTGAAGATAGCAAACAAGGGATTATCCGTATCTTCTTGAAATACGGCCCTAACCAAGAGCGTGTTATTTCTGGTTTGAAAAGAATCAGTAAACCAGGCCTTCGCGTATACACGAAGAGCAATGAAGTGCCTCGTGTACTCGGTGGTCTAGGAATCGCGATTATCTCCACATCTAAGGGAGTTATGACCGACAAAGAAGCTCGTCAATCAAAATCTGGCGGAGAAGTTGTCTGCTACATTTGGTAATAAACGTCACAAGATAAGGAGGTGCAACACATGTCTCGTATTGGTCGCAAACCAATCGCAGTACCTAGCGGTGTAGATGTCACTTTGGACAACGCCGTTATTACAGTAAAAGGTCCAAAAGGTTCTTTGACTCGTGAGCTTCATAAAGACATGAAGGTTACAGTTGAAAATAACGAAATTACCGTTGTTCGCCCGTCGGATAACAAATTGCATCGTTCACTTCACGGCACAACCCGCTCCGTTGTCAACAACATGGTAGCAGGTGTGACTGAAGGTTTCTCGAAATCTCTGGAACTGGTTGGGGTCGGATATCGTGCAAGCAAATCCGGAGATAAAATCGTTCTGAACGTTGGTTATTCCCACCCGGTTGAAATTACACCGGAAGCTGGTATCGAGTTCGAAGTTCCTGCGAACACGAAGATCATCGTTAAAGGTATCGATAAAGAACGCGTTGGCGCATACGCTGCTAAAATCCGTTCCGTTCGTGAACCAGAACCGTATAAAGGTAAAGGTATCAAATATGAAGGCGAGCGTATCATCCGCAAAGAAGGTAAAGCTGGTAAGAAGAAATAACCAGTTTAAACTTAATTGTAAGATACCCCGTGCATCTTAAAGTGAAGCTGTTTACGGCAAACTGAAGGGAGTGAAAGGGAAGTCATGATTACAAAAGAAGATAAAAACAAGGCTCGTCTCAAAAGACACCTGCGTGTTCGTAAGAAGATCCAGGGAACTACTGAGCGTCCACGTTTGAACGTATTCCGTTCTTCGAAACACATCTACGCTCAACTGATCGATGATGTTAAAGGGGTTACTATCGTATCCGCTTCTACACTTGATAAAGATCTGAGCGCTAATATCGGTAATGGCGGTAGCGTTGAAGCTGCAGCGAAAGTTGGCCAATTGGTCGCTGAGCGTGCCAAAGAAAAAGGATATGCAGTGGTCGTATTCGACCGCGGAGGTTACTTGTACCATGGACGGATTCAAGCATTGGCTGATGCAGCTCGTGAAGCTGGTCTTGAATTCTAGAATAATTCTTAAAAGGAGGTTAACGACTTGCGTGTAGATCCGAACAGTTTAGAACTGACAGAAAGAGTTGTACACATTAACCGTGTTGCAAAAGTTGTAAAAGGCGGACGCCGTTTCAGCTTTAGTGCACTTGTTGTTGTGGGCGACGGCAACGGCTACGTCGGTGCTGGTATCGGTAAAGCCGGCGAAGTTCCGGATGCCATCCGTAAAGGCATTGAAGACGCCAAGAAAAACCTGATTCACATCCCAATCGTAGGAACTTCGATTCCCCATCTCGTTACTGGACACTTCGGCGCAGGACGCGTGTTGTTGAAACCAGCATCAGAGGGTACTGGCGTTATCGCTGGCGGTCCAGTTCGTGCGGTATTGGAATTGGCAGGCGTTGGCGACATTTTGACAAAATCACTGGGTTCTTCGAATTCCATGAACATGGTCAATGCAACTTTGGAGGGACTTTCCCGTCTGAAACGCATTGAAGAGGTCGCGAAACTTCGCGGCAAATCTGTCGAAGAATTGCGCGGTTAAGGAGGGGAACGTCAATGGCAAAATTGCAAATTACCCTCGTACGTAGTGTAATCGGACGTCCAGAAACACAACGTGTTACTGTTAAGACGCTCGGCCTGCGTAAACTCAACACGACAGTGGTTCACAATGACAGTCCTGCAATTCGCGGAATGATCAATAAAGTGAGTCACTTGCTATCTGTAACTGAAATTGAAGGCTAAACGCCTCGCATAAATTAACAAACATAAGGAGGTGCAAACGATGAAGTTACATGAACTTGCTCCAGCTCCTGGTTCCCGCAAAGAACGCAATCGCGTTGGTCGTGGTCCTAGTAGCGGAAATGGTAAAACTTCCGGTCGCGGTCACAAAGGTCAAAACTCACGTTCTGGCGGTGGTGTTCGTCCGGGCTTCGAGGGTGGACAAAATCCGCTCTATCGTCGTCTGCCTAAACGTGGTTTCGTCAATCCTACCCGTAAAGAGTATGCGATTGTGAACCTGGAAGATCTGAATAGCTTTGCAGAAGGAACTGAAGTGACTCCGCAGTTGTTGCTTGAAACTGGTGTTGTCAAGAATTCCAAAAGCGGCATCAAGATTCTCGGCAACGGTGAGTTGACCGTAAAATTGACTGTACAAGCAAATAAGTTCTCTCAATCTGCGGTAGAGAAAATCGAGGCTGCCGGCGGTAAAACCGAGGTGATCTAATGTTCAAGACGCTTAAGAATATCTGGCATGTTGAAGATTTGCGCAAAAAGATCCTGTTTACCTTGTTCATTCTGATTATCTACCGTATCGGTTCGTTTGTTCCGGTTCCTGGTGTGAACAAAGATGTACTGCAAACAGCAAATCAGAGCGGTGACGCTTTGATGGGACTCTTGAACACCTTTTCGGGCGGAGCGCTCAAAAACTTCTCGATATTTGCGATCAGTATTTACCCGTACATTACAGCATCCATCATCGTGCAATTGCTGTCGATGGATGTTGTTCCTAAGTTTGCTGAATGGGCTAAACAAGGGGAGCACGGGAAAAAACAATTGGCGCAAATCACTCGTTACGGTACAGTGATATTAGCCCTGATCCAAGGTTTTGCTACGTCGATAGGGTTTAACCGGATATATAATACTCAAATGATGCCGAATGCGACATTTGCTGATTACTTGCTGGTTGCCATTATCTTGACGGCGGGTACTTCTTTCTTGATGTGGCTTGGTGAACAGATTACCGAAAAGGGAATCGGGAACGGGATTTCGATCCTGATTTTTGCGGGAATCGTCGCCGCCATTCCGGGATATATCACAAGTACGGCTAACTCAAGTTTTATTCAGCCGGATCAGGTGTTCCTGAATATTCTTAAAGTCGTTATCGTGCTGATTGTGATTGTAGCGATTATTACAGCAGTTATCTTCGTACAGCAAGGTATTCGGAAGATTCCTGTTCAATACGCTAAACGCGTAGTCGGCAATAAAATGTACGGTGGACAGAATACACATATCCCATTGAAAATTAATGCGGCAGGTGTAATTCCGGTAATCTTCGCCGTATCATTGCTTCAGTTCCCAGTTGTTCTCTCCAGTTTCTGGTCAACACATGCCTGGGCTCAATGGATTGCTAAGTATTTAGCAACCGATGCTCCACTTGGTATGCTTCTGTATGTAGTGATGATCATCGGGTTCACGTTCTTCTATACGTTCGTGCAGATGAATCCTCAGCAGATGGCCGATAACATGAAGAAGAATGGTGGTTACATTCCAGGTATCCGTCCTGGTAAAGCTACAGAGAAATATCTGACTAGAGTAATGTCTCGTCTGACTATGTCCGGCGCTTTGTTCCTAGCTTTGATCTCTGTTCTGCCGATGTTCTTCGGTGCTTTATCTGGATTGCCTAAAGAAGTTCGTATTGGCGGTACATCACTGCTGATCGTAATCGGTGTGGCATTGGATACTATGAAGCAGATCGAGAGCCAATTGATCAAACGCCATTACAAAGGCTTCATCAATAAATAGGTGATAGGTTCCGGTGAAGCTTAAGTTTTTATTCTTCCCGGCACCTATTATGCTGTTTCTTGCTTGGTGGCGAACTTTTGGGGGGAGAGAGAAATCGTGAACATTTTATTCATGGGCCCTCCTGGGGCAGGCAAGGGAACACAAGCGGCAGAAATCGTTAAAGAATTTGGTATTCCTCATATTTCGACAGGAGATGCTTTCCGTTTGGCAATCAAACAGGAAACTCCGGTAGGATTGAAGGCCAAATCATTTATAGATCAAGGTTTGCTTGTACCAGATGATGTGACCATTGGGATAGTCGAAGAACGGTTGCAGCAGTCCGATTGCGAAAAAGGATTTCTATTGGATGGTTTTCCAAGAACTCTTTCGCAAGCGGAAGCGCTGGATGATATTCTTAGCCGTTTGAACACTTCTTTGGATCATGTCATCAACTTGAATGTTGACCGTGGATTGCTAATGGCGCGTCTTACTGGACGTCGTATCTGCAGCGTTTGCGGAGCATCCTACCATTTAATCTTCAACCCGCCGAAGCAAGATGGCATTTGCGACATTGATGGCGGTGAATTATATCAACGTCCGGATGACAACGAAGAAAGTGTAGGCAAGCGCCTGGATGAGTATGATAATAAAACAGCGCCGCTGCTTGCGTTTTATGATAATAAAGGTCTTTTGCGTCAGGTAAACGGGGAAAACGAAATTAATGTCGTTACTTCTGAAATCGTGTCTTTAATGCGGGGTTAATGTAATGATCATTTGTAAATCCGAACAGGAACTTGCCTTTATGAGGGAAGCTGGTCGAATTGTTGCCGAGAGTCACCGTCTTATTGCTCAGGCCATTGAGCCTGGCATTACAACGGGTGAGCTCGACAGAATCGCCGATCAATACATTCGCAGTCAAGATGCTGTGCCGTCTTTCAAAGGCTACAACGGTTTTCCTGCCAGCATTTGCGCTTCAGTCAACGAACAATTAGTGCATGGATTTCCTGGTAAACGTAAACTGATCGAAGGCGATATTGTTACGCTGGATATCGGTGCAGAGTACCGCGGTTATCACGGTGATTCCGCCTGGACCTACGGTGTGGGCAGCATTTCCGAAGAGGCTCAGCGTTTGCTGGACGTTACGGAAGGCTCCTTGTACGCGGGACTGGCGTTAGTTAAGCCGGATGTGCGCTTGTTTACAATCTCCCATGCTATTCAGCAATACATCGAAGAGGCTGGTTTCTCAGTCGTACGTGAGTATGTTGGTCATGGTATTGGGGCAAAACTGCATGAAGAACCGCAAATTCCGAATTATGGCATAGCGGACCGCGGACCACGTCTGAAACCGGGTATGGTGCTCGCGATTGAGCCGATGGTAAACGCAGGAAAGAGACATGTCAGAACACTGGAAGATAACTGGACTGTCGTTACGGTTGATGGCTCACTATGTGCTCACTTCGAGCATACAGTAGCAGTTACTCCGGACGGCATGGAAATTTTCACAAAACTGAATGCGTAGGTGATCTCCTCTTGAATACTGTGAGCAGCCCGCAGGTTGGTCAATTAGTGAGAATTCTCAAAGGCAAAGATGCCGGAGAGGCAGCCGTTGTTATCGCAGTTGTTGATAGCAGATTTGTATACATTGCAGATGGAGACAAACGTAAGTTTGATGGGCCAAAGAAGAAGAATATTCTTCATCTTGAGCTCATACCCTTCATCAGCAGTGAGGTTGTGGACAGTTTGAAGGAAACTGGGCGGGTAACAAACGGAAAGCTGCGATTCGCAGTCATGAAGTATGCTGGACCCACCGGAATAAGTGCTGATGAGAAAGGAGACTAACTGTGGCTAAGGAAGATGTCATTGAAGTAGAAGGTACTGTCCTTGAACCGTTGCCAAACGCAACGTTTAAGGTTGAGCTTGAGAACGGTCATCAAATACTTGCCCATGTATCCGGTAAATTGCGGATGCACTTTATCCGTATTTTGACCGGAGACAAAGTGGTCGTGCAGTTATCGCCTTATGATTTATCAAAAGGTCGTATAACTTACCGTAAATAGATGGGAACTACGAAAAAAGTTTTGCTTCGCAAAACTTTGAGGAGGTAATTAACATGAAGGTAAGACCTTCTGTAAAGCCCATTTGCGAGAAATGTAAAGTAATCCGCCGCAAAGGGACTGTTATGGTGATTTGCGAAAATCCGAAACACAAACAAAAACAAGGTTAAGAAGGGGGTGTAGCGTAAAATGGCTCGTATAGCTGGAGTGGATTTGCCACGTGACAAACGCGTTGAGATCGCCTTGACTTATATTTTCGGAATCGGTAAAACGACTTCTCAGAAAATTCTTAATGAAACAGGCATTAGCGCTAATACACGTGTCCGTGATTTGACGGAAGATGAAGTCAGCAAACTGCGTGAAACGATCGACAAAACGGTTAAGGTTGAAGGTGACCTGCGTCGTGAAATTTCCTTAAATATTAAACGTCTTACTGAGATCGGCTGTTACCGCGGTGTTCGCCACCGTCGTGGATTGCCTGTTCGCGGTCAACGTACTAAAACGAATGCCCGTACCCGGAAAGGCCCGCGTCGTACGGTAGCAAACAAAAAGAAATAATAAGGGGGGATAAGAGACAATGGCTAAACCGAAAAAAGTCGTACGTACCAAACGTCGCGACCGTAAAAATATCGAATCCGGCGTGGCACATATTCGTTCCACGTTCAACAACACCATCGTTACCATCACGGATCCTCACGGAAATGCAATTTCCTGGGCAAGCTCCGGCGGCCAAGGATTTAAAGGTTCCCGTAAGTCCACTCCATTCGCAGCGCAAATGGCAGCTGAATCAGCAGCTAAAGCAGCTATGGAGCACGGCATGAAGTCGGTTGAGGTTATGGTTAAAGGACCGGGCGCGGGCCGCGAAGCAGCCATCCGTTCCCTTCAAGCTGCAGGGCTTGAAGTTAACCTTATTAAAGACGTAACTCCGGTTCCTCACAATGGATGCCGTCCGCCTAAGCGTCGTCGCGTATAGTGAAATCAGTATTGTGAATGTGGTATAATTCTGACGCATCTGCTAATAATAGGTGTTTAGGCATACTACATGATGCACCTGATGGGGTGACAGTTTCATATAGGAGCGACGTTGAAGGAGGGGTAAACTCGTGATAGAAATCGAAAAGCCGAAGATTGAGACCGTAGAAGCTAATGATGAAGGTACCTATGGGAAATTCGTAGTTGAACCGCTGGAACGTGGGTATGGCACGACTCTGGGGAACTCGCTTCGCCGGATATTGCTTTCTTCGCTTCCAGGAGCCGCAGTGACTTCGGTCCAAATTGACGGCGTTCTGCATGAGTTCTCGACCGTTCCAGGCGTAATGGAAGATGTGACGGAAATCATTCTGAACCTTAAAGCCTTGTCTCTGAAGATTCATTCAGACGAGGAAAAAGTGTTCGAGATTGATGCTGAAGGGGAAGGCATCGTTACCGCAGGTGATATCCGTGCGGACAGCGATGTTGAGATCCTCAATCCGGATCTTCACATTGCAACGCTGGGACCTGGTGCGAGACTTCATATGCGTATTTTTGCAGGCCGTGGTCGCGGCTATGTCCAAGCGGACCGGAACAAACGTGACGATCAGCCAATTGGTGTTATTCCAGTTGACTCCATCTACACTCCAATTTCACGCGTTAACTACGGCATAGACAATACACGTGTTGGTCAAGTGACTAACTACGACAAATTGACGCTTGAAATTTGGACGGATGGAAGTATCAGACCGGAAGAGGCTGTAAGCCTCGGAGCCAAAATTTTGAACGAGCACCTCGTTCTGTTCGTAGGTCTTACGGACGAAGCGAAAGACGCCGAAATTATGGTTGAAAAAGAAGAAGACAAAAAAGAAAAAGTACTTGAGATGACAATCGAAGAGCTTGATCTTTCTGTTCGTTCCTACAACTGCCTCAAACGTGCTGGTATTAATACCGTACAAGAGCTTACCACGAAGACTGAAGAAGATATGATGAAGGTGCGTAACCTTGGTCGCAAATCTTTGGAAGAAGTTCAGGAAAAGCTTGAGGAACTTGGTTTGGGTCTCCGCACAGAAGAATAGCTGCAGATTGCTTTAGTAAAGGAGGGAAAACACAATGGCATACCAAAAATTGGGCCGTGATTCCAGTGCGCGTAAAGCGTTATTTCGCGACATGGTAACGGATCTGTTTTTATACGAGCGCATCCAAACAACGGAAGCTAAAGCGAAAGAAGTTCGTTCTATCGCTGAAAAGCTGATCACTAAAGCTAAAAAAGGTGATCTTCATGCTCGTCGTCAAGTAGCTGCATTTGTTCGCCGCGAGACTGTTGATGGTGAACAAGATGCAATTCAAAAATTGTTCTCTGACATTGCTCCTCGTTACACTGAGCGTCCAGGTGGATACACTCGTATCCTTAAACTAGGACCTCGTCGTGGCGACGCTGCGCCTATGGTTTATCTTGAATTGGTAGACCGCGCGTAGTATCACAAGTATTGATTTCCGATGCTTCCCTTTCATCCAGCCCTCTTTGGAGTAAAGATGGGGGAAATATCAGCGTTATTGTGCTGCAGAGGCGCAAGACTCTGCTGTACTAATAACCGTGGGAATCACCTTGGTTCAATTGAAGGAGCTCCCGCAGGGGCTCTTTTTTTTGAAATTAAGGATCCTATAGGACTTGTAGTTCTATATATGAAAAATGGATGCCGTCCTTCTAGGGACGGCGAAGCCATTTCTTCAAATAGAAGATCAGACAGTGCTTCGATCGACGTTCTGCTGACCGGTTTAAAAAGGAGAACGGAATGCGTAATCTATTGATGAAGGTCAATTATGACGGAACGAATTATGATGGCTTTCAGACCCAGCCTCAGGGCAATACGATTCAGGATCGGCTGGAGCAAGCCATACTCCATCTGACAGGTGAGAAGCTTAAGATTACTGCTTCAGGCCGCACAGATGCCGGAGTACATGCCTATGGCCAGCCTTTTAACTTTACAACCTCCTCTCGAATCCCAACTGAACGTTGGTGTCTAGCGCTTAATGCCCGGCTGCCACAAGACATCGTGGTTACAGAGGCTAGGGAAGTTCCGCTAACGTTTCACTCTCGTAGAGGGGCTAAGCGTAAAACTTACCGATACACGATCAATGGCAACAGGTTTCCAGATCCGTTTCAGCGGCGCTGGCAGCTTCACCATCCAGTGAAGTTGGATATTCCTGCGATGCAGCAAGGCTTAACGCAAATTATAGGGACACATGACTTCACTTCGTTTGCATCACGACGGTCTACGAAGACTTCTCATGTACGAACGATCTTTGAAGCTCATATGGAAGTAGACCGCAGTATGTGCCGACCCTCTTCATCAGATCAAGGAGTTATCCATACTTATATAACGGGTAGTGGATTTCTTCAGCACATGGTTCGCATTATTATGGGGACTTTGATCCATGTGGGGGAAGGTAAAATACCTGCTGATAAGGTTGCTGAAATATTGGCAGCATGTGATCGATCACATGCTGGTCCAACAGCTGTGGCCATGGGGTTAGCTTTGTGGAGTGTTGAATATGACGAGATTGAAAGTGAATAGTTTTTTCTATAAATTTCTTCCTGATTAATAGGCTAAATGTTTAAAAATCACTTGCACTTGTTATGTTTATACTGTAATATAAAAGTTGTGTTTTCTTGATGGCTATCCCACAGCCCCGATCGAGAAAATGCCAAAAAAATGCTTTGCTTAACTCACATAATCGTAATTCAATGAGAAACAAGATATACGAAACAGAAGATTTTCGTACGAGAACAAGGAGGAAACATTCATGCGTACCACCTATATGGCGAAGCCGAACGAAGTTGAACGCAATTGGCACATTATTGATGCCGAAGGCAAAACACTCGGTCGTTTGGCCAGCGAAGCCGCTGCTTTGATCCGTGGCAAACACAAACCGCAATTCACTCCACACGTTGATACAGGAGATTTCGTTATCGTAATCAACGCTGAGAAAATTCACTTGACCGGTAAGAAATTGCAAAACAAAAAATACTACCGTCACTCGATGCACCCAGGTGGTTTGAAAGTTACTAATGCTGAAACTCTGCTGAATACTAAACCAGAACGCGTAATTGAATTCGCGGTTCATGGTATGATTCCTAAGACTCGTCAAGGGGACCACATGAAGCTGAGATTGAAAGTATATGCAGGCGCCGAGCATCCACATGCAGCACAAAAACCTGAAGTTTACGAACTTCGCGGATAAGAATAGAGGAGGACAGTTTCATGGCACAAGTACAATACTATGGGACAGGTCGTCGTAAACATTCGGTAGCACGTGTTCGCCTTGTACCGGGTGAAGGACGCATTGTCATTAACAAACGTGAGATGGACGAATATTTCGGTGTGGAAACACTGAAAATGATCGTAAAACAACCTTTGAACCTGACTGAAACACTGGGCAACTACGATGTAATCGTTCTTGCACATGGTGGCGGCATTTCCGGTCAAGCTGGAGCAATTCGTCACGGTATCTCCCGTGCATTGCTTAAAGTTGACCCTGAATATCGCGGTGCATTGAAGAAAGCCGGCTTCCTGACTCGTGACCCACGTATGAAGGAACGTAAGAAATACGGCTTGAAGGCTGCACGTCGTGCGCCTCAGTTCTCGAAACGTTAATATCTACAGAATTCAACCCTTGGCCATATGGCCAAGGGTTTTATTTTTTTATATCAGAACAGAATTATATTTAGAACTGTGTTCCAAAAAAACCTATTTCTTTCGAGAATAGGTTTTTTTATTAATATTTTTTTATTTAATCATAGAAACTTTTTCCAATTATAGGCGTTTAAGGTTATAAAGGAGGAGTTGAATTTATGGAAATTGAGAGTTCTTTGAGTAAGAGGAAATTTATTTTGTCCTCAATCGTTCTAATGGTTGTTGCTTCGATTTTTATCTCACAGGTAGATGCTTATGTACTTCGCGGAAACAGAGTGGATAGACCTAACCAAGTTAAATATTGGCTTGATGCCTCTATATCATCAATTGGCTACAATGCCGCTGCCATACATGGAAGTACAGCGTGGAATGGTCTTACTGCTGGTAGACTGTCTATTAACGTTACTTCAACAACTTCAGCCTCTGCTGCTGACGTAAAGTGGTACGCTTCGTCAGAAACAAATGATCTTGGACAATTTTATGCGCAAACCTCTACTTCAGGTACACTAACCTCTACATCAATCGTTAGAATTAACACGGTAAGATTCAAGACAGTAGATGGAAATAGACAAAAAGAAACCACTGCTCATGAAATGGGACATGTACTAGGCTTAACTCATGAAGATACAGTTCCGTCCATTATGCTTTCTGGACCAGCTTGGTTATATGGAACTTACCCAGTACAAGATGATAAAGATGGTATAGCGCATATTTACCAATTTGATTAAGGGGGTCAATATATGAAAAAACAAAATAAGTTTCTTTCAATAGGTGTGTTGGCTTTCGTATTGGTTGTCGGTGCTGCAGGATTCATTAACAATAACAAAGCTGTAAAGGGAGATAATTTTCCTGCATTTATCAGTTCTGAAGCAAAAGTTATTGGTTATCGTGATTTTAATGAGCTAGACAACACGGCTGAATTGATACTGAAAGGCACAAAAGCTAAAGTCATAAATACATTTATCGATAAAAATGAATTTGATGAAACGATTGATTATCATACGCAATCTGCAATAAAGATTAATCAGATTTTCAAATCTGATAATCAAGATATTGTAGAGGGCTCTGAAGTTACAGTGCAAGAAAATGGAGCTATCGAAACAACAGAAGATGGAACATTTATCTATGGAATTGAAGGTTATCAGTTAATGAATGAAAATGAAGAGTATTTATTATTCTTAGATAAAAGTTTAACCGATCCTAATGTTTATTTTGTTAAAGGAGTTTACTACGGTAAAATTCCTTTGAGTGAACCAAAAGTGAATAAGATATTGGAACAGTCTGAGGAAGAGTCTTCTCAAGATTTAGAAATCTATGGTGAGTATCCTGAAGCGTTAAATACTATATTTAAAGAAGCCTTAGAAAAATACGGGAGATAAAAAAGCACATAAGAAACCTTTAACCTTTATGGTTAAGGGTTTTTGTTGTTTAGCCCCTTTCCACAAGAAATGGGCTTTTTTTGCATCTATTTACTAATTCTAACGGTTGAAACGCATTGACTTCCTCAGTAAAAGTTATATACTATTTCATATAGAATTAGTTGGTTTTATTACTTCTTTTACCTCATTTATTCATACGATTAATATTTTGGATGGAGGAATACCTTAATGAACCTGCTCGAGAAAGAAGATTTAATCAAAGTTAAGGCCGAAGAATTAGAAACTGCTTCACCCGAGGAAATTATCCGCTGGGCTGTAGAAACATTTCCTAACATTACTTTTGCCTGCAGCTTTGGTGCCGAAGATGTAGTGCTAGTTGATATGCTTCACAAAGTTAGTCCGTCTACAGACGTCTTTTATCTCGATACAGATTATCATTTTAAGGAAACCTATGAGACCCGAGATTTGATGGCAGATAAATACGGGCTGGAGTTCGTACGAGTGTCTCCACAAATCACTCCGCAGGAGCAAGCACTTCAACACGGTGATGCGTTATGGACAGTAGATCCTAACCAATGCTGTGGGATTCGTAAAGTAGAGCCGCTGACTCGTATCCTATCTCAATATGAAGCTTGGATTACAGGCATTCGTCGTGACCAAGCGCCTACCCGTGCTAATGCCAAAAAGGTTGAGTATGATTATAAATTTGGTTTGGTTAAGTTTAATCCAATTGCGGATTGGACAACCGAAGATGTATGGAACTATATTCGTGAAAATGATGTAATTTATAACCCTCTACATGACCGTAACTATCCAAGTATCGGCTGTGAGCAATGTACACGTCAGGTTATGCCTGGTGAAGATCCGCGTGCTGGACGTTGGGCTGGATCAGAGAAGACTGAGTGCGGATTACACAAGTAGGACCTATCCCCGTGAGAACACAGAAGGAGAGACGATAATGACTTCAATACGTCCGCATGGCGGAACATTAGTTAACCGTGTAGTAGAGGGTACAGAAAGAGAAGAATTACTGCAGCTTGCACGTGATTATAAGGCGATTGCCGTGAACACCTGGACTTTATCTGATTTGGATTTAATTGCGGTAGGTGCATTTTCTCCACTGACTGGATTTTTGAATGAACAAGATTATCACTCCGTAGTCAAAAACATGCGTTTAGCAGATGGCACAGTGTGGAGCATTCCAATAACACTTGCTGTAGAAGAGGATGTGGCCTCTGGTTTAGCTATTGGAGACAAGGTATCTCTAATCGGTGAAGAGGATGGCGAGATCTACGGTTTATTGGATATTGAGAGTATTTATACGGTTGATCAAA
Organism: Paenibacillus sp. FSL H7-0943; assembly: GCF_037963265.1. Classification (NCBI taxonomy): domain Bacteria; kingdom Bacillati; phylum Bacillota; class Bacilli; order Caryophanales; family Paenibacillaceae; genus Paenibacillus; species Paenibacillus sp. FSL H7-0943. The sequence continues at coordinate 6,218,730 of NZ_CP150148.1, read as the reverse complement.
ACCTTGAAGCGCAAAATGTATTCAAAACAACAGACCCTGAACATCCAGGAGTAAGTAAGCTGTTGGCCCGCCCGGCTATCTATGTAGGAGGACCAATTACAGTGCTGAATAGACCACAGCCAGAAAAGTTCGGAGAATTTTATTTTGACCCTTCAGCTACACGTAAGATATTTGCAGACAAGAGCTGGAGAACAGTTGTAGGCTTCCAGACGCGTAACCCAGTTCATCGTGCACATGAATATATTCAAAAATGCGCTATGGAGGTTGTAGACGCTCTGTTCTTAAACCCGCTAGTGGGTGAGACGAAGTCTGATGATGTACCGGCAAATGTACGAATGAAGAGCTACCTGGCGCTTTTGGAGAATTATTATCCTGAGGATCGTACCTTTCTAGGTGTTTTCCCGGCGGCCATGCGTTATGCTGGTCCGAGAGAAGCGATTTTTCATGCTATGGTTCGCAAAAATTACGGCTGCACCCATTTTATTGTCGGACGTGACCATGCGGGCGTAGGTGATTACTACGGAACTTATGAAGCGCAAGAAATTTTTGCGAATTTCACCGCTGAGGAACTTGATATTACTCCATTATTTTTTGAACACAGCTTCTTCTGTAAAAAATGCGGAAATATGGCTTCCAGTAAAACCTGCCCACATCCTGGCGACGATCATATGACTTTGTCGGGTACAAAGGTACGGGCTTTGCTTCGGGAGGGTCAATGTCCGCCTCCTGAATTTACGCGACCTGAGGTTGCGCAGATTCTAATTGAAGGCATGACTCAAGAAGTAACAGCTTAATCATCGTTAGCTAGTACTATTTGGCCTTCTTGTCCCATATAGATGAGTATTATCTATCGGGACGAGGGGGTCTTTGTTATGTCTGGCCGAAAACACAGTAAAGTCTCGGTCTGGATCTCATGGAGCAGTATCAAAAAATGTATGCTGGGCGCGACACTGCTGGCTATAATGATCGGCATTATAGCGTATGACATGCCTACTGCCAAAACGTTAAATTATTGGAGTCTGCCTTTGTCTGGTAAAGTGATCGCTATCGACGCTGGACATGGGGGAGCAGATGGAGGGGCAGTTAGCCGGGAAGGGCTAATTGAGAAAGACATTAATCTTGCGGTCTCTCTTTATTTACGTGATTACCTGCAACAGGCAGGGGCTATTGTTGTAATGACCCGTGAAGGGGATTATGATTTGGCTCAGGAGGGCACTAAGGGCTATTCTAAGCGCAAGACTGAAGATCTTAAGCAAAGAGTAAGAAGTATTGAAGAGAAGGGCGCAGATCTTTTTATAAGCGTTCACATGAACAGTGTGCCTTCGAACCGATGGAGCGGGGCGCAGACCTTTTACTATCCCAATCACAAGGATAATAAAGCTATCGCAGAGTTTGTACAGAGTGAGCTGAAGACTACACTGGAGAATACTGATCGTGTAGCTAAGACTGTAAATACTGTTTATCTACTAAAAGCATTAAAAATACCTGCGATCCTTGTAGAGGTCGGTTTTTTGTCGCACCCTCAGGAATCAGTTCTACTCGGAGATGATGTTTATCAACGCAAGGTAGCGACTAGCATATATCGTGGCATTCTTCGTTATGCTTCCGAGTAGCCGGGACTACTCATCAGGAGATGGGTAATGCTATAATAGACAAAAACTCCGGAAGAATTCTCCTCCGGAAAGGAAACAGAGGTGCTTTCCATGCTGACTAGGGAACATATCCAGGAAATACTGCAGTCAATAACAGACCCGGAAACCGGAAAAAGCCTTGTGGAACTACAGCTGATCCGTGACATTATGATTAAAGAAGATCGTATATCTTTATCAATCGTATGTCTGGATCCTGAAGAGCAAAGTCGCATGGATCTAGAACAACGGGTTCGTGAGTTGCTTGAAGCGGGTGGAGTCACTAATGTGCATATCCGGCTGCGTGATGCAACCGATTATGAACGTGCTCTGCTTCGCGGAGAGAGTGCCGGGGAAGAGCCGTTGGTTGATGAACCGGGGAAACTTAAGGGACATGCAGCTGGCCTTGACGATCATGAATTAATCAATGAGAACTCTGGTGTTAACTTTATCGCCATTGCCAGTGGTAAAGGCGGTGTTGGAAAGTCTACAGTTACTGTGAATTTGGCAGTAGCTTTGGCTAGAAAAGGTAAAAAGGTTGGATTGATTGATGCGGACATTTATGGGTTTAGCATCCCTGATATGATGGGAATCGAAGAGGGACCCGTTGTAGAAGAGGGAATCATTATTCCTGTGGAACGTTTCGGAGTGAAGGTCATGTCTATGGGCTTCTTTATCCGTGAGAATAGTCCGGTAATTTGGCGGGGACCTATGCTTGGCAAAATGCTGCGCCAATTCTTCGGTGATGTGGGCTGGGGAGAACTTGATTATATGCTGCTTGATCTTCCTCCAGGTACAGGTGATGTGGCGCTTGACGTACATCAGATGCTTCCTCACAGCAAAGAGATTATTGTTACTACCCCTCATGCTACCGCAGCGTTTGTGGCGGCTAGAGCGGGCTCTATGGCTCTGCAGACAGAACATGAGATTATTGGGGTCATTGAGAACATGGCTTATTATGAGTGTAAAGACTGCGGTAAAAAAGATTATATTTTTGGCAGAGGCGGAGGCGCTCGGCTTGCGGAGACACTCCATACCGAGCTGCTTGCACAAGTTCCATTGGGCGCACCGGACAACCATATTTCTGAACCGGATTTCTCACCTTCCGTATACAAGGAAGACACAGCTACTGCGTTGTTGTTTGCTGATATCGCCGATAAGCTGATTGCGAAATATGAGCACTAATTATTGTGCATAAAAAGAGGCCGTCCCACTTTGTTAGGTGGGATAAGGCCTCTTTTTGGTTATGTGCTTGAATCATCGCCGCTACCGCTGCCACTTTCACCACCGCTGCCGCTGCCTTCCTGTTTATCGCCGCTTTCGCCGCCCTTTTTCTGTTCCTTCGGTTCGAGCTCGTCCTGAACGACCTTTTTAAGTAAATTCAATACCTCCATCCGGAATAATGGAGTCTGCATAGATTCCTGGATGGTCTTCATGGATTGCTTTCGGTAGTCAGGTGTTTTGGTGAGATTAAGAAACATGGTCATCATTTCTGGAGACTTCATGATTTCCTCGACGGATTTTTGATAGGTGGGATCTTTAATTAGTTGCAGGTGCAATTCTTTGCTTTGTGATTGAATGGCTTTAGCAAAATCGCCTGCAAACTTGGGATCAGTCATAATTTTTTCGATTTCCTTTTGATATTCCGGTGCAGTGAGGGTATCTTTAACAGCGGTTTTTATATCCTCTGTTGTTTGAAGTGGCATCATTTTCATACTCATTCCGCTGGTGCCTCCAGAACTGGAATTTGATAATGATTCCTCAACTGCTTTTTTTCCATCTTCACTTTTTAATATATCAATAACCATGGTCTTCATTTCTTTATAACTGCCCTGACCAGAAGAAGAACTGCTCTGCTCACTTCCGCAAGCCGTTAAGGCCATAACAAAGCTTAAAGCCAAACCCACAGATCCGATAAATCTCCATTTCATTGGCGCTGCCCTCCTTTATTAGGATTCTCCAGTTGTATTATGCCGCATTAACACACATTTATGTTGCTGATGTAATGGTGTTTTGTCGGTATCCTTGGTAAAATAAATCTGACATAGGGGAGGTGAAGTGGCTGAGTATAAAAAAATGGTTTTATTTATTTTGGACAACCCTTCTAATAGGAGCGGGCGGAGCAGTAATCGCAGGTCTGGCACTGCAATTCGTGAACGGTCGAATTGATTTCAAAAGTGTCGCTGATTTCTTTTTATACCCGCTGATACTATTCGGCTACGGTATGCTTGTCAGTGTTTATGCGCAACTTGGTTTTTTTGCTTATCTAATTTTAAATTACATGGGCAATGGTGTTTTCCCGCCAAAAATTTGGAAATACATACAACTGGTGCTTTCTGTGCTCGCATTGCTTGAACTGATTTTTTTGCGTACCGTCGTTGGCGGGGAAAGAAGTGTCTTGTCTGATCTAATATTAGGAATCTTTATTTTGTTAGCTGCCATTATTGTGTCTTATTTCAAAGTGAAAAGTACAAACATCTCAGCTTGGATTCCAACCCTCTTTTTTATGACAGCTATTTCAATTGTGGAAATTATCGGCGTGCTCCGTATAGGTGTTGATAGTGCGACAGTGTTTATTGTTGTTCCGCTCATCGCCTGTAATGCATTCCAAATTTTGATGCTTCACCGTATTCTCAAGCCGGCAGCCGGATAAAGGCTGGGGCGAATTCAGCAAATCATGAACCCCGTGCTCTGGCCTTCAGAAAACGGGGTTTTTTGCTCTAGAATGTATCCTAACGATTAAAATCCGCTGGAGGAGGTTAATCTTAAAGAACAATAGAGCGGATTCTTTGTGTGTAGTAACGCTCACAAAACTAAGTAGATGCTTCCTAAGTGAGTTTTGTACGAAGTTTTTCAATGATGCACATGCTTCACAAAACTAAGCGTATGCTTCCGAAGCAGTTTTGTACGAAGTAATACAAGCGTAGCAACGCTCACAAAACTTTTAGGAGGGGAATATATGGACATCAAGCGCTATATGATAAAAGACACAAATGAAATCCAGCTTAACAAGCTGGACCCGGACGATACAGGTAACTTTAAATCAAAAAAAGAAGCAGAAGCCAAAACAGAGCAGTTAAAGGAACGGTTGGCAGAGCTTCAAGATATTCTTTTTGCACAGAAAAAGCACTCACTGCTCGTAATTCTGCAAGGGATGGATTCCAGCGGTAAGGATGGAACGGTTAAACATATTTTTTCAGGGATTAATCCACAAGGCTTTATAGTGACCAGCTTCAAGAAACCTTCTCTGGAGGAAGAAGCTCACGATTTCTTATGGAGAGTGCATCAAAAGACACCCCCTAAAGGCTACATCTCTGCATTTAACCGCTCACACTATGAAGATGTATTGGTACCGCGGGTACATGGGGGCTTGAAAAAGGATGATTTGAAGCGCCGCTTTCGTTACATACGGCAGTTTGAGGAGATGCTGGTGGAAGAGGGAACGACAATTATCAAGCTTTTTCTGCATATTTCAAAAGAAAAGCAGCTTAAGAAAATAAAAGAACGGCTTGAAGATCCCAAAAAACACTGGAAATTTGACGCAAGTGATCTACAGGAGCGGGAGTTTTGGGATGATTACCAAGAGGCATATGTAGATGTTTTTAAGGAGTCAAGTATTGATAAAGCACCCTGGTACTGGATACCAGCCAATCATCAATGGTACCGCAACTATTTGGCCTTATCCATCGTTGTAAAGACACTGGAGAGTCTGGATCTGAGCTATCCGAAACTGAATACCCCCACACCCGACATATCGGAGCTCATTTCCCCGCGTCATTAATATTTGGATAAGACCAACATCTATTGCGGTACCTAAGATTGGGAGGAACGTTACAGCCCGGCAGCATCCTGTAAGGCGCTATTTAGTGAGGCCGAGTCGCGAACCTCTTTACCCTCTGCATTGCTTTGGCTGATCAGCTCAGAGACGGTAACGAATTCATAACCTTGTCTGCGGAGCTCATCGATAATTTGCGGAAGAGCTTCGTGAGTTTGTTTGCAGGAATCGCTGGCATGTAGTAGAACGATATCACCAGGATGTGCTTTAGTCGTTACACGCTTCACGATATTGTCTACACCTATGTTCTTCCAGTCTAGAGAGTCTGTGTCCCACTGAATGACTTTGTAACCAAGATCATTGGCCACTTGCAGAACTCTTTTGTCAAAATCACCATTAGGCATACGAATTAAGTTTGGTTCTTTACCGGTTAATTCTGTAAGCACAGTGTGAGCCGTTGTGATCTGAGTGCGAATCTCTTCGTTACTTAGAGTGCTGTAATTGACGTGTTTATGGCCATGGCTGCCAATTTCGAATCCTGCGTTTTTAATGCTTGTTACAATATCCGGGTGAGTCTTACTCCATGGTGACGATAGGAAGAAGGTGGCTTTGTCCACTTTCTTGTCTTCAAGTACCTTCAAAATTGGTTCGGGTCTCTTTTCTCCCCAGCTAATATCGAAGGTTAGGGCAATCAGCTTCTTCTCTGTTGGCACACTGTAAATGGCAGAAGGTCCAGCCTCAGAAAAAACGGTGATATTACCCCTCTCGACATAGACAACTCCAGCAGCAAGAAGCACAGCGGCGAAGATATAGATGAACCTTTTGATCTTTTTGCCGCTGAATACATAAAAAGAATTCATTAATGACAGCGCTCCTCTCCCATGCGAAATGCTTGTTTGTTCTAAATGTATGCTCGTACCGCACGGTTATGACCTAAGAAACAGAGATCACAATTTCAGGAGGTATTTATGTTGTCGTTCTTCACGTTTGTTAAAGATATTAAATCGATCCGCAAGGCTTTGCTGCTATCCTGTCTGCTCTTCGTAATAGGAGCGGTTGTTGGCTGGGTAGCGACAAGTAGTCTGGAAAAGCTATTGGTTCAGCAATTGGAAGGGCTTAGTGAGATCAGTGGGAACTTAAGAGACACCGCTAATCCGCAATGGAACTTCTTTGTATTTATATTTCTGAATAACGCCATCAAGGGCGTGGTTATTATTTTCCTGGGAGCGTTGTTCGGCATATTGCCAGCTATATTCTTATTTATAAACGGAGCGGTAATTGGCTACTTGATACATTTATCCGCACTGCAAGGACAGGATTTGTTCGATTTAATCGTAAAAGGATTGCTGCCACACGGGATTATAGAGATTCCGGCAATCATTATCGCGTGTGCCTTTGGGCTGCACTTTGGCGGAAAAGTGATTTCAAGTCTATTTCAATCTACAGATAGAAAAGAGGAGAGAAGCGCAGACTGGTCTGCTTTCATGCGTCAAACACTTACGGCTTCCATATGGACTGTAATCCTGTTATTTGTTGCAGCCATTATTGAAAGTACAATTACTTTTTCACTTTTATCATAAAACTTCCGGGAATAGAGCATAACATTAAGGGCGTTCATCCAAGGATTGCCTAAAGGTAAGGAGTATATAATCTAGACGAAACCATAAAGGGAATTTTTAATAATTATGGTTATAAAAAGAGGACTCCGGTTAATCTAGTGTAAGAGGATCTTAAGGCAGCTTTCTCCATGAGATGTACTTACTGATTATGCAAAAAAGGTTTTGGGGGTTTAGAGAAGGTGTTAATTGCAACTTCATGAAGGAGGCCAAGCATATGTTGGGAATGTTGTTTAACGAAAAGGAATGCAAGGAACTGGATTATGTTTTGAGAAAAGAACTAGATGAGATGCTGTTAGATTTGAGTGATCAGCGCTTGGACCAAAATATCAGGCACGCCATCGCTAATAGATATAAGACTGTATTCCGGATGTATGCTCGCTTCGCTCCTCAGAAAGAGCTTTCCAAGTATGCATGGGGTGGGCGTTCTTCTCAGTATAAACACTGAAGATATACGAGAATTGCTACAGTTTTATAAAGTTTTCAGATTATTTAATAAAATAGCTTGACTAAAAAGGAGTGCTCATGATAAATTATATCTCGCGCTCCTTTTGCTTGTGTAAAAGGGAAGCGGAAGGCAAGAAAAATTGAAAAAAAGATTTTTCAAAAAAAAGACTTGCCAAACAGCTTAACACTGTGATATATTATAAAGGTCGCCGCTGATAAACAACGACGACGAAATGAGAGACATTGATCTTTGAAAACTGAACAACGAGTGAGTGGGAAATCACGCAAGTGAAATCCAAATTAGAGAATTAATTTTCTCGTCAGATGTTTCAAAATGAGCATATCGCTCTTTTCAATACTAATTGGAGAGTTTGATCCTGGCTCAGGACGAACGCTGGCGGCGTGCCTAATACATGCAAGTCGAGCGGAGTTATTTTGAAAGCTTGCTTTCAAAATAACTTAGCGGCGGACGGGTGAGTAACACGTAGGCAACCTGCCCTTCAGACTGGGATAACTACCGGAAACGGTAGCTAATACCGGATAATTTCTTTTTTCTCCTGAGAGAAGAATGAAAGACGGAGCAATCTGTCACTGAGGGATGGGCCTGCGGCGCATTAGCTAGTTGGTGGGGTAACGGCCCACCAAGGCGACGATGCGTAGCCGACCTGAGAGGGTGAACGGCCACACTGGGACTGAGACACGGCCCAGACTCCTACGGGAGGCAGCAGTAGGGAATCTTCCGCAATGGGCGAAAGCCTGACGGAGCAACGCCGCGTGAGTGATGAAGGTTTTCGGATCGTAAAGCTCTGTTGCCAGGGAAGAACGTCCGGTAGAGTAACTGCTACCGGAGTGACGGTACCTGAGAAGAAAGCCCCGGCTAACTACGTGCCAGCAGCCGCGGTAATACGTAGGGGGCAAGCGTTGTCCGGAATTATTGGGCGTAAAGCGCGCGCAGGCGGCTATTTAAGTCTGGTGTTTAAACCTTGGGCTCAACCTGAGGTCGCACTGGAAACTGGGTGGCTTGAGTACAGAAGAGGAAAGTGGAATTCCACGTGTAGCGGTGAAATGCGTAGATATGTGGAGGAACACCAGTGGCGAAGGCGACTTTCTGGGCTGTAACTGACGCTGAGGCGCGAAAGCGTGGGGAGCAAACAGGATTAGATACCCTGGTAGTCCACGCCGTAAACGATGAGTGCTAGGTGTTAGGGGTTTCGATACCCTTGGTGCCGAAGTTAACACAGTAAGCACTCCGCCTGGGGAGTACGGTCGCAAGACTGAAACTCAAAGGAATTGACGGGGACCCGCACAAGCAGTGGAGTATGTGGTTTAATTCGAAGCAACGCGAAGAACCTTACCAGGTCTTGACATCCCTCTGAATCTGCTAGAGATAGCAGCGGCCTTCGGGACAGAGGAGACAGGTGGTGCATGGTTGTCGTCAGCTCGTGTCGTGAGATGTTGGGTTAAGTCCCGCAACGAGCGCAACCCTTAACTTTAGTTGCCAGCAAGTAATGTTGGGCACTCTAGAGTGACTGCCGGTGACAAACCGGAGGAAGGTGGGGATGACGTCAAATCATCATGCCCCTTATGACCTGGGCTACACACGTACTACAATGGCCGGTACAACGGGAAGCGAAGCCGCGAGGTGGAGCCAATCCCATCAAAGCCGGTCTCAGTTCGGATTGCAGGCTGCAACTCGCCTGCATGAAGTCGGAATTGCTAGTAATCGCGGATCAGCATGCCGCGGTGAATACGTTCCCGGGTCTTGTACACACCGCCCGTCACACCACGAGAGTTTACAACACCCGAAGTCGGTGGGGTAACCCGCAAGGGAGCCAGCCGCCGAAGGTGGGGTAGATGATTGGGGTGAAGTCGTAACAAGGTAGCCGTATCGGAAGGTGCGGCTGGATCACCTCCTTTCTATGGAGAATCGTTCTCTGCAATGAGGACATTCAAATCGGAAGCTAAGCTTCCACGATAGAACCCTCGGGTTCGAACACTCACTCGTGTTCAGTTTTGAAAGAGCAAGTCTCTTTCGTATGCGTTTGGTGGCGATAGCGGAGGGGTTCCACACGTACCCATACCGAACACGACCGTTAAGCCCTCCAGCGCCGATGGTACTTGGACCGAAGGGTCCTGGGAGAGTAGGACGTTGCCAAGCGGACAACCAATTCATTGGTTGATTCACAATGTTATATATGTTATATGGGCTTTTAGCTCAGTTGGTTAGAGCGCACCTCTGATAAGGGTGAGGTCGGTGGTTCGAGTCCACCAAGGCCCACCATATAACATTATAGAGTAATTTTATGGGGCCATAGCTCAGCTGGGAGAGCGCCTGCCTTGCAAGCAGGAGGTCAGCGGTTCGATCCCGCTTGGCTCCACCATAAATTTTTAAATGAATAACTTTTTTAACTTGATCCTTGAAAACTGGATACCGAAACGAATTTGCGTTTTAGAACATCTTTTAGCAACTTGTGCAAACAAGTAAATGTTATTAGTGAGATGATTCCAAAGAGAATGTCATCGTATGATATTTTCCTGCGGAAAAATCAAGGTTAAGCTAATAAGAGCACACGGAGGATGCCTAGGCGCCAGGAGCCGACGAAGGACGTGGCGAACAACGAAACTGCCTCGGGGAGCTGTAAGCAAGCTTTGATCCGGGGGTGTCCGAATGGGGAAACCCAGCTGTGGTAATTCGCAGTTACTCATTTCTGAATACATAGGAAATGTAGAGGCAGACCAGGGGAACTGAAACATCTAAGTACCCTGAGGAAGAGAAAACAATAGTGATTCCGTCAGTAGCGGCGAGCGAACGCGGAACAGCCTAAACCTAAGAGCTTGCTCTTAGGGGTTGTGGGACGTCTCACATGGAGTTACAAAGGAATATGGTAGGTGAAGAGGTCTGGAAAGGCCCGCGATAGAGGTAAAAGCCCTGTAGCCTAAACTGTATTCTCTCCGAGACGGATCCCGAGTAGTGCGGGGCACGTGAAACCCCGTATGAATCCAGCAGGACCATCTGCTAAGGCTAAATACTACCTGGCGACCGATAGTGAAACAGTACCGTGAGGGAAAGGTGAAAAGCACCCCGGAAGGGGAGTGAAATAGAACCTGAAACCGTGTGCTTACAAAAAGTCAGAGCCCTATTAATGGGTGATGGCGTGCCTTTTGTAGAATGAACCGGCGAGTTACGTTTAACATGCAAGGTTAAGCCGAGAAGGTGGAGCCGCAGCGAAAGCGAGTCTGAATAGGGCGAATTAGTATGTGGACGTAGACCCGAAACCGTGTGATCTACCCCTGTCCAGGGTGAAGGTGCGGTAACACGCACTGGAGGCCCGAACCCACGTACGTTGAAAAGTGCGGGGATGAGGTGGGGGTAGCGGAGAAATTCCAATCGAACTCGGAGATAGCTGGTTCTCCCCGAAATAGCTTTAGGGCTAGCCTCGGTATAAGAGTAGTGGAGGTAGAGCACTGATTGGGTGCGGGGTCCGCAAGGATTACCAAGCTCAGTCAAACTCCGAATGCCATATACTTATTGCCGGGAGTCAGACAGTGAGTGCTAAGATCCATTGTCAAAAGGGAAACAGCCCAGACCATCAGCTAAGGTCCCCAAGTGTGTGTTAAGTGGGAAAGGATGTGGAGTTGCACAGACAACCAGGATGTTGGCTTAGAAGCAGCCACCATTGAAAGAGTGCGTAATAGCTCACTGGTCGAGTGACTCTGCGCCGAAAATGTAACGGGGCTAAACACACCACCGAAGCTATGGCTAGATACTATGTATCTGGGGTAGGGGAGCGTTGTGTAGGGGTTGAAGGTGTACTGAAAAGAGCGCTGGACACTACACAAGTGAGAATGCCGGTATGAGTAACGAAAAGATCAGTGAGAATCTGATCCGCCGAAAGCCCAAGGTTTCCTGAGGAAGGCTCGTCCGCTCAGGGTAAGTCGGGACCTAAGGCGAGGCCGAAAGGCGTAGTCGAAGGACAACAGTTTGAAATTACTGTACCACCGTAATCCGCTATGAGCGATGGGGTGACGCAGGAGGGTAGTGACGCGGACTGATGGATGTCCGTCTAAGCAGTGAGGCTGATGTGTAGGCAAATCCGCACATCGTTAAGGCTGGGCTGTGATGGGGAGCGAAAATTGTAGTAGCGAAGGTCATGATCTCACACTGCCAAGAAAAGCCTCTAGCCAGGAGAAGGTGCCCGTACCGCAAACCGACACAGGTAGGCGAGAAGAGAATTCTAAGGCGCGCGGAAGAACTCTCGTTAAGGAACTCGGCAAAATGACCCCGTAACTTCGGGAGAAGGGGTGCCCCGGTAGTGTGAATAGCACGAGGGGGCCGCAGTGAAAAGGCCCAAGCGACTGTTTAGCAAAAACACAGGTCTGTGCGAAGCCGCAAGGCGAAGTATACGGGCTGACGCCTGCCCGGTGCTGGAAGGTTAAGGGGAGTGGTTAGGGGTAACCCGAAGCTATGAACCGAAGCCCCAGTAAACGGCGGCCGTAACTATAACGGTCCTAAGGTAGCGAAATTCCTTGTCAGGTAAATTCTGACCCGCACGAATGGCGTAACGACTTGGGCGCTGTCTCAACGAGAGATCCGGTGAAATTTTAATACCTGTGAAGATGCAGGTTACCCGCGACAAGACGGAAAGACCCCATGGAGCTTTACTGCAGCTTGATATTGAATTTGGGTACGATCTGTACAGGATAGGTGGGAGCCGTAGAAATCGGAGCGCAAGCTTCGGTGGAGGCGCCGTTGGGATACCACCCTGATCGTATCTAGGTTCTAACCTAGTGCCCTAATCGGGTACGGGGACCGTGTCAGGCGGGCAGTTTGACTGGGGCGGTCGCCTCCTAAAGAGTAACGGAGGCGTTCCAAGGTTCCCTCAGAATGGTTGGAAATCATTCGCAGAGTGCAAAGGCATAAGGGAGCTTGACTGCGAGACCTACAAGTCGAGCAGGGACGAAAGTCGGACTTAGTGATCCGGTGGTACCGCATGGAAGGGCCATCGCTCAACGGATAAAAGCTACCCTGGGGATAACAGGCTTATCTCCCCCAAGAGTCCACATCGACGGGGAGGTTTGGCACCTCGATGTCGGCTCATCGCATCCTGGGGCTGAAGTAGGTCCCAAGGGTTGGGCTGTTCGCCCATTAAAGCGGTACGCGAGCTGGGTTCAGAACGTCGTGAGACAGTTCGGTCCCTATCTGTCGTGGGCGCAGGAAATTTGAGAGGAGCTGTCCTTAGTACGAGAGGACCGGGATGGACGTACCGCTGGTGCACCAGTTGTTCCGCCAGGAGCATGGCTGGGTAGCTACGTACGGACGGGATAAGCGCTGAAAGCATCTAAGCGTGAAGCCCCCCTCAAGATGAGATTTCCCAATTAGTAAGACCCCTTGAAGACGACGAGGTAGATAGGTTGGAGGTGGAAGTGCAGCAATGCATGGAGCTGACCAATACTAATCGGTCGAGGGCTTATCCTATACTTAGAATGCAGATTCGTTTCGGATTCAGTTTTCAGGCATCAAGCCTGAGCATTTACGCTGTAAATGCCCGTTTGGTGGCGATAGCGGAGGGGTTCCACACGTACCCATCCCGAACACGACCGTTAAGCCCTCCAGCGCCGATGGTACTTGGACCGAAGGGTCCTGGGAGAGTAGGACGTTGCCAAGCGGATATTCCCTGATAGCTCAGTTGGTAGAGCACTCGACTGTTAATCGAGTTGTCACAGGTTCGAGTCCTGTTCGGGGAGCCATGCTCTCATAGCTCAGCAGGTAGAGTGCTTCCATGGTAAGGAAGAGGTCACCGGTTCGAATCCGGTTGAGAGCTCCACAGATTTGCAAGGCCCGTTGGTCAAGGGGTTAAGACACCTCCCTTTCACGGAGGTAACATGGGTTCGAATCCCATACGGGTCACCAACTTTTACTTGTACTTACCCTTAGAGGGTCCCATAGATATGGAGGCTTAGCTCAGCTGGGAGAGCATCTGCCTTACAAGCAGAGGGTCGGGGGTTCGATCCCCTCAGCCTCCACCATAATCTTCCTAAGAGATTATGGGCAACATAGAGGTACCATCAATGGGGATTAGCCAAGCGGTAAGGCAACGGACTTTGACTCCGTCACTCATAGGTTCGAATCCTATATCCCCAGCCAAGTGCGAGCCATTAGCTCAGTTGGTAGAGCACCTGACTTTTAATCAGGGTGTCGAAGGTTCGAGTCCTTCATGGCTCACTTTTATTATTATCATGCGCGTGTGGCGGAATGGCAGACGCACCAGACTTAGGATCTGGCGTTTCACGACGTGGGGGTTCAAGTCCCTTCACGCGCACCACTTATTGCGGACGTGGCTCAGCGGTAGAGCATCGCCTTGCCAAGGCGAGGGTCGCGGGTTCGATTCCCGTCGTCCGCTCCATAATTTTGCGCCCTTAGCTCAGCTGGATAGAGCGTTTGACTACGAATCAAAAGGCCGGGAGTTCGAATCTCTCAGGGCGCGCCATTTTATTATTAAGCAATTATAGTATTTATAACGGGATGTAGCTCAGCTTGGTAGAGCACCTGGTTTGGGACCAGGGGGTCGCATGTTCAAATCGTGTCATCCCGATTTTCACCTTTGCGGGTGTAGTTCAATGGTAGAACTTCAGCCTTCCAAGCTGATAGCGTGGGTTCGATTCCCATCACCCGCTCCATAATTTTATAGTAACGGGATGTAGCTCAGCTTGGTAGAGCACCTGGTTTGGGACCAGGGGGTCGCATGTTCAAATCGTGTCATCCCGATACTCAGCTTAATCGCTGCTCAAAAGCTCTTACTTCGGTAAGGGCTTTTTTTGTTATGTATTTAATATACATATAAATACAGCCAAAGAACATATGTTCTATTATTCCTCCAAAAAAAATCGGACTTCCGGTGGAATTCCAATCCGTAGATAATAGTTTCTCCATGATTCCTCTTGTTCGGGGCTTCTGCCTGAAGATAATAATTTTACAGCAAAGACATTAGCTTGACGTTCAAGCTTCCCAGGAGAGAAATAGGAACTTTCCTCCAGAAAAAAGCGATTGATCCCCTTGTGAAGCCGATCATGTCCTAATTCATGCGCACAAACGAAGCGCTGCCATTCTACAGGCAACTCATTATGAATGACGATAAACCTTCTTCTTAGTTTTCGATAATATAATCCCTTTGTGCCAGTCCCCAGATTCATGAAACGAATTTGAATGCCTAGTGCTGCGGCAAGCTCGAACGGGCAGTTGGTTTTATATTTTTTAATCAGACTATTGATCAGTTCATCCATGTTCTTCACCTGCAGCATGTTAGTATAGTTATTTAGTGTCTTTGGATTTTTTTCTCTTATTCATCTGTTTGGCTTCCCAGAACAATCCGGTTAGTACATCTTTTATCCTCTGTTTATCTTCTTTGTCTAATGGAATTCCGTCAAACATCAGCTCTCCATCATCCTCTAGCATTTTTCGAAAGTCTCTTTTATCTTTGCTTGTGGCCCAATCTGGGACAGCCTCATCGCTTGAAAGAGTCTGGTCCTGCAAATACCCTGCTTGATCCATTAGCTCCTCGTAGGGGACGCCAGTGGCCTCAGCAATTTTGCGTAACGTGGTTGGTTTAGGAACCCCTCTTAATCCATTCTCAATCCGGGAAATTTGCGAACCGCTGATTCCGGCAGCTACTGCTAATTGATTAATGGTGAGTCCCTTTGTTTCCCGAAGATGCTTCATATAATCCCCGAATTCCTGTTTCATCTCAACTCACTCCTTATTGGCTGTAACCTTATGATAATAATATAAGCCATTTTTGCCAATAGGTAAACAACAAAGCGTATATTATTGCCAAAAGGCAAGATAATGGAGGGATATACGCTCTTTTTCGATAAAAACAGCCTAAAACGGGGTTTTACGAGATTGGTAAAGAAGTGGTATATTATAGAAAAAATACGAACAGAATACGAACAAGATTTATTTTATCACATTGGGCTGGAAAATTCCGCAAATTAAATCTCATTCAGTTAAACCCAAAAGGAGTGCATAAATGATGAACATATCAACTTTACCAGAGTTGGACCGTCGCCGAACCCAGGTCGCTATAGAGAGCATGTTGGAGAAATACCGTATTTTTAAGACCGTTACATTTGAAGCTAAGGAAGCAAGCACAACTTATTCATACACAGAAAGATTTCATGGTCCTACTAACACTGTAACTGATCAGACTGCTGCGATAGCTTCTTATAATGTGGACATCCCCGCCGCAAGGAGAGCTTATTGTTCCGCAATAGACTCTGTGGTAGAGAGACTCGATACGAGAGAACAGCAGCTGGTACGGGAAAGGTATATGAGAAGAGACGAGATGTACGATTATACGATTTACAATCATGTGTTTGATCCACCGGTAAGTAAGGACACTTACGTGAAGATACGCTCGAAGGCTTTTTACAAGATGGCATTAGCGTTAACGGATCTCGGCTTACTGTCTCTGCAAACTTTAGTAACAACAGCGCCTAGGGTAAAGAAAGAGAAAATGAGTATTACTTAATAGAAGTAGAATAGTTTGATTAGTAAAGAAGACTGTATCGTCCGAGCGGATGATGCGGTCTTTTTTTGAATTATAAGAAAGTATAAGTTTCAGGGTGTACTTTATCCTTATAATCCTCGCACAAATGCTTGCCGTCCATAAAAGGAGGGTCGAAGGCTCTTTAGCTTGTCTTCAATTGTGTACCTCCAAAAAACCGCTCTATACCATCCCAAAGCTAGCCAAAACCTCGTCCGTTTACCCTCTCCGCAAGGATAATATGGGGGTATGATTATAACATGGCAAATGAAGCAAAAGAACACCGCAAGAGCATGAATGCTCTGCTAATAGTTCCGCCCTAAGGGTGATGAGAACAACCTAGCGGTGAAAGATTCTTCTCGCATTTGCCTAATGAAGAAGGGATATTATCCAACCTCGGATAGTATCCTTTTTTCTTAAATCTAGTTGAGGGGGTGTCTGCTTAATGTTCATGCAGTTGAAGGTTAACACCATCAAGGATCGACGAACGGTCGCAGATCAGAAAGGAATGGAGTGATGTCGGTACAACAATTGCGAGAACACATTACAAGTACACTTGAACGGTATTTTCCTGATGTGCCTGTATATGTAGAAGGAGAAAAACCTCAAACCGCTTATTTTCATCCCGGATTGATCTCAGCAACACTGGATCGGCAGCGGGAGGGGAGGTATTTAGCGGTCTACCGTTTTGGCATCCGTTATGAGCAAGGCAATTTGCTGGAAGCTGAGAGAATGGCAGATAAGCTAAGTGAGGCGATGGCAGGAATGGAGCAGGATGGTGGAGCTTTTCGTGTAGTTAGGCAAGCTTGGGAAGCTGGAACTGAAGGACATGGGCCGCTGTTTACAGTTGACTATATGTTGTATTTGCAAAACGACAAGCCTGACAGCATTAAGATGGGACAAATGATTGGAGGAGAACGATTGAAATGAGTACTAAAGGGAGTAACGGGAATGGGTTCAGTAAGGAACAGGTTGTGAATTCCTCACTTTTTACGCCGAGGGAAAAGGATATATTGAACGTTATTTTGCAGGATGGCAAGAACTATACGCTCGAAGAAGCAAAGCAATCTATGGGATTGTTCAAAAATAAGGAGGTAATGAACTAATGGCAGGCGGAACATGGACAACGCAAAATAAGGTGCGCCCTGGGGTGTACGTAAATGTAGCATCAAATCAAGGTGCCATCGGCAAAATGGGAGAAAGCGGGATTACGGCATTGGCGCTTGCCCTATCTTGGGGAGAGCCGGGAGTAATCATGAAGATTACCCCGCAGGATGATGTGAATAAGCTGCTAGGAGTGGATTTGGAACATCCAACTCTACTGCCAGTGCGTGAAGCGCTGAAACGGGCGGGAACCTTGCTGCTCTATCGATTGAATGAAGGCGTTAAAGCGGCAGTCACGAATAACGGCCTTCAGGTAACAGCTAAATATGGCGGTGTACGCGGAAATGATCTTTTGATTGTGATTGAGAAAAATATAGAGAATGCTGCTCTTTTTGATGTAAAGACGTTGCTTAATGGAACCGAACTGAACAAGCAAACGGTCGGAACGGCTGAAGAGTTGGTCGCGAACGATTATGTTCAATTCCAGAAAAATGGTGCAGAAGGCTTGAAGCTAATTGCAGGCATGCCGCTTACAGGGGGGGCTAACGGAACCGTGACGAATGGAGCACATAGTGACTTCCTGTCTGCTCTTGAGGTGCAGGAATTCCAAACAGTGGGTCTAGTATCGCAGGATAGTGCTCTGAAGGCACTCTACAGTTCTTTTGTGAGACGGCTTCGGGATACAGAAGGGAAAAAGGTACAGGCTGTACTATCCGATTATGCGGCTGCAGGTCATGAAGGTGTGATTAGCGTGAATAATGGGGTAGTACTGAGCGAAGGAACTACGATTGATAACGTCAATGCCGTTGCTTGGGTAGCTGGTGCTACAGCAGCAGCTGCTGTTAATGAATCGCTGACTTATCAGGGTTATGATGATTCGGTGGATGCTGATGTAAGACTTAGCCATTCTGAGACTACAGCTGCGTTGCTAAAAGGAGAGCTTATCTTTACTTACAGTGGCGGACGGGCTGTGGTGGAACAGGATATCAATACATTTACCGCGTTTTCACCGGACAAAGGCAAAGCATTCTCCAAAAATCGTGTACTGCGCGTGCTGGATGGAATTGCAAATGATATGAAGCGTATTTTTGAGAACTACTATATCGGTAAGGTCGCGAATAATGAAGATGGCCGTGCTCTTTTCTGGTCACAGTGTGCGACTTATATGAATGATTTGCAGGATATGGGTGCGATTGAGGGCTTTAACGCGCAGACAGATGTTGTAGTTGTGGCTGGTGCAGATAGTGATAGTATCGTGCTGGATGTGGCTGTGAAACCGGTAGATTCGGTAGAAAAAGTATATATGAAAGTGAAGGTGGTTTAAGATGGCATTTTTAAAAGCTAGTGATACAATTTCCGGCCAGGAGGGCCGTGCTTATGCTGTGATTGGTACGCAAACCGAAGAGATGTTCTATGTGAAAACTCTTGAAGCTACAGTAGAAAAAACAAAGGCAGAGGTGAAAACACTGGGCCGCCGGGGTGTTCAGCATAAAGCGACTGGATGGTCGGGCAGCGGTTCGATGACGATTTTTTATATGACTAGTCGTTTCCGCCAGATGATGCTCGATTATATGAATACGGGTGTTGATCAGTACTTCGATATTGAGGTTACGAACGAAGATCCATCGTCCAGCGTGGGAGCACAACGTATTATTTTAAAAGGCGTGAACCTTGATAGTGTCATCATGGCCTCACTCGATACAGAGTCAGACGCTCTAGAAGAAGAAGTTAGCTTTACCTTTGAAGATGTGCAGATTGTGCAAGCTTTTGGTGCTCCGGCAGGTTCCGGGCTTTAATTAAGACAACTAGATAGATTGGAGCAAGCAAGACCCGAACGTAGAATGAGCGACGGGTCTCTTCTCTGTCTATTGGCAGCTAGTAGCAGGAGAAGTATCTAAATAAATAATTCTAGGAGGAAGACAATGAGCGAATTAAGTTTATTTTTTGCCCAAAATGTAGCATGTGACACGACCGAGGAGTTTGTAGTATCCCAGCGTTTTAAGGATAAGGAAGGAAATGCGGTAGCTTGGAAGCTGCGCAGTATGACTGAGGATGAGAATCAGGAATGCCGCAAGGCCGCAACCCGTAAAGTCAAAGGTAAAAACGGAGTGTATACCTCCGAAATTGAGCCTAACGATTATATGGCGAAGCTGATGACCTCAAGTGTAGTGCATCCGGATCTGAAAAATGCTGAATTGCAGCGTTCTTATGGCGTACTTGGCGCTGAGACACTGCTGCGTAAAATGCTGCTACCAGGTGAATTCGCGGCGTTGGGTGAGCGGGTGCAGGCCTTAAATGGTTTTGGCACGGACATGAACGAGCTGGTGGATGAAGTAAAAAACTAATCAACGAGGGCGATAGTGAAGCCAATTTTGCTTATTACGCCCTCCATGAGCTGCACATTTTACCCCATGAGCTGATGAAGCTGTCTTCCCGCGAACGCGCCGCAATATATGCGATGATTGCTGTTCGTGTGGAGAAGGAGAAGCGGGATCAGGCACGGAGTAAGGCGAGGAAGAGATAGTTAGGGGGTGAGAGAATGAAGATAGACGCATCTAAAGCCGTAATGCTACCGATGAAATCTCTGGGAATTTGGAAGAGTGTTAATAAACAATGTGTTCGTGTGAACAGCAATCTGGATATCGTTAATCGATTGGTCAAGGGAGTGCAGGTAGTTGTTAAGCGATCAAGCGATGAGATGAGCCGTTCTCTGAATCTAGTGAACCAATCTTTGCAGGATATCAATGATACGCTGCTTGAAGGCTTTAAGAGACTTTCTCCTAAGGTCATAGTTTCTAGAGATATAGTTATCGAGCAAAGCCAACAAGCAGGGCAATCACAACAGTTAGCGCTTCGAACATTAAATAGCTCCCCAAGTGTGCAAAAAGGTAAGGCTGAAGAAGAAGAGGCGAAAAAGGTAGAGTGGTGGAAAGGGCTAAAAGCGAAGGAGAAAAAGAAAGAAGAGGAGAAAAAGCCGGAGGTTAAGGCTGATCCAGTCCCCAAGCCCAAAATTAATCTGAAAAAGGAACCTCCGGTTCCACCATCCCCACCAACTCCTGAGTCGAGAATTATGAAGTTTCTCAAGACAGTTGATGTGGTAAAGCCATTTAATGCCGTGAAGTCTTTTGGGGAGAAAGCTGTAAAAGCTGCGGCACAACCAGGAGATATCGACGACTGGAATAAGCTGAATGACAATACAGATGTTGCACTTGGGAAAATTGGTGAGAAAGCGATGGGTGCCCTAAGGCCAGTGATGGATACCTTGAACAATGCGCTGACTTCAGGCCAATTTATGCCGATTATAGATGCTATGGCTAACGGCTTTCTGATCATTGCTAATGTGATTGGCATGGTAGTGGATGGCTTATTATGGTTGGTTGGAGTGTTGCAGGAGAACTGGTCTTGGATTAAACCGATTCTTGAAGCGATAGCCATTGTCTATCTCGTAGCTATGATCGTACAAGTGGCTCTACTTGTAGCAGCCGCTTATCAGCTTGCAGCAGCATGGTTGGTAGTAAACTGGCCTATTTTAGTGGTTATCGCTGTTATAGCTGTTCTTATTTATATTTTTCAAATGTTAGGTATTTCTGCGGGGGATGTCGTTGGAGCTATAGTGGGAGCATTTGGATGGTTAAGCGCAGTGATGGATAACATTTGGATTTTTATACAGAATGCAGCTATCTCTGCATGGGATTATATAGTGAATAAATTTCATGAAGCGGTCAATTTTATGAAGCAGCTGCTATATGATTTGGGTATGGGTGCCCTTAATGTTCTTTACAATATGACAGTTGGAGCAGAGGGCTTTGCCGGGGGATTCATGAAGGTAATGGCAAAAGCAATCAATTGGGTACTAGACAAATTCAATTCCATGATTGAGGCTTTAAGTCATATTCCATTCTTCGACGAATTGGGGATAAGTGAACTAAAAGTTGAGAGGAAGGAGCCGGAAATTCCTCATGCAGCAAGCGATATGATCGATAAATACCGGCAAAATTTTAAGGCGTTTGCTCCTACCGCTGATAATTTTCCAGAGCAAAAGACTGCTAAGATCGAGTACGTTAATCTTGAAGATAGTTTTAATAGCGCCAGTCAAAAAGGAAAGAATGCCACGAACAAGTTGATGGACAAAGGGCGCGATGCTACTGAAAAAGTGAAGGATATGTTGAATCCGATCAGCAGTACAAAAGCACTGGATTCAACAGGTCTACTAGCTACTCAGGGCAATAATCTGAACACCGTCAACCGTGTGAACGAGCTCGGCTCCATCAACGACACCGTAGACATCTCCAGTGATGATCTGAAAATGCTGCGCGAGCTGGCCGAGATTCAGGCGATCCAGAATTTTGTGGAGCTTACGCCGACGGTGCAGGTGACGACCGGGAATATTAACAATGCCGGAGACATTGATACGATTATCAACAAGATCGGGCAAAAGCTGAACGAGGAGTTTGTCTCTACGGCGCAGGGGGTGTATACGTAACGTGGAAGAGTACGGGATTTTTTTGGGCTTTAATAATCAGGAGGATGCAATCCGGCTGCCAGTCAATCCAGAGACCTTGGAAATCAAGGAGAGTGGAGATGGAAAAAGCTATACCATTATCGATCTGGGTGAGATCAATACGATTGCTTATCCGAAGCTTACGGAGATCACAATTGAAAGTATTTTCCCGGCACAAAGGTATCCGTTCGTATTGGTGCAAGAGGATGGATTGAAAAGGCCTTTTGAATATGTGGAGCTTATTAAGAAATGGATGAAGAGTCGTCGTCCTATTCGGTTTGTGTTCTCCGGTGTGAGGTATCCCGATGATACGAAAAAGGATGAAAAGAAGTTAAACAAACCGCAGAAATGGCTAGAGGAATCTTCAATTAGTGAGGATAGATCTTTAGAAATTGATTTTGCTGTGAATATGGCTATGAGCATTGAAGGTTTCACTTGGAAGCTTAGTGCGGGTACGTCAGGGGATATTGAATATTCGTTATCTCTCAAAAAATACGTATTCTATCAGGCGGTAGCTGTGAAGGTTGTCAAAGGTGAAGTGAAGGCGGAACAGAAGCGGGCCAATGAAAAAGCAAAGCCTACTACCTATACCTTAAAAGCTGGAGACAGTCTATGGAGCATCGCTCAAAAAAACCTAGGAGATGGCTCGAAGTACAAAGTCATTCAGAAGCTTAATGGCATTCCGGATAGTGAGCTGAAGAAGCTGCCCATCGGTAAAGTCATCAAGCTGCCGTAGGAGGATGTTATGGAACTGCTAGTGAAGAATAAAGAAGGAAATCTATGGGATATTTCTGGCATCGTCTCAGATATTTCTTGGAAAACCGCACGGTCAGGTAAACCGTCAACGCTAGAGTTAACGCTTGTGGACAGCGGAATCTATCAGCTCCCCAAGTTCGGGATCAGCAATGGTGATATTATTCAGTTCAGTAAAGATAATGTGGATGTATTTTACGGATTTGTGTTCAGCATTGATACGGGCTCGGATCAGGAGATTAAGCTGACTGCCTATGATCAGATTCGTTATTTGCTGGGCAATGGTAGTTATGTTTTGCAGGATGTTACGGCTAGTGATGTGATCAAGAAAATAACAACGGACTACGGATTAAAGACAGGTGTGCTGGAGGAGACAGAGTACCGGATTCCTTCTTTAATTGAAGATGACAAAAAGCTGTTAGACATCATTATGGGAGCCATCGGCAGTGAGCTTCAGTATAAGGGGCGGTTGATGGCTTTTTACGATGATTTTGGGAAGCT
Source organism: Paenibacillus sp. FSL H7-0943 (assembly GCF_037963265.1). Taxonomy (NCBI): domain Bacteria; kingdom Bacillati; phylum Bacillota; class Bacilli; order Caryophanales; family Paenibacillaceae; genus Paenibacillus; species Paenibacillus sp. FSL H7-0943. Next base: position 6,195,862 of record NZ_CP150148.1, on the reverse strand, counting down.
GACGCTGCGTAAACCGGATTCTATGCTGCTTAACCTGGTGCTCGGAGCGGGTCATTATCTGTACGATTATTCGCTCAAAAAAAGTATTGATGACGATACGTACAACACGATTTTTCTGTACAAGGATAACGAGGCATCGGGCAAACGCGATTTCTTTCCGGTTAGTGACAAGGATAATGTGAAACGCTGGGGTATCCTGCACTTGTATCAGAAGGCTGATGACAAAGCGAATACTGCACAAATTCAGGAGAAGGCAAACAATTTACTGAAAATGCACAACCGTGAAAAGCTCAGTCTCTCCGTACAGGCGATTGGTGATATGCGTGTAAGAGCAGGCAATTTCATTTATGTCCTATTGGATGAATTCGAGACTCAATTGTTTCTGGTAGACCAATGCAGCCATAAGATTTCTGGAGGGGAGCATACCATGTCCCTCGATATTAAGGTGGTGTAGAAATGATGTTAGATATTATTAAAAAAGCAAGTCTAGGAGCCGTGGGAAGTACAAATCCCGTGGCTTTTTCTTATGGAACGGTAACGGAGGCAGCTCCTTTGCAGATCCAGGTGGATCAGCGGTTTATTTTATCGGGGAATGCGTTAGTGCTGCCTGAATCGGTAATGGAAAGCAAGATCGATATCGAGGGCAAAGAAGTAATACTTCGGCGAGGATTAGCGAGTGGGGACCGCGTATTAATGGTTCGAATGCAGGGCGGACAAAGCTACATTGTTCTGGATCGGCTGGTGAGCCCGATATGATCCCGGCGATTGGAAAAGCTGGACCGATAACGGCCTTGCTTGAGGGGGAGGTCAACCTTGAGCGTGGGGAAAGCCCTAGTCTTACGTACCGAATGGATTGGGAGAGAAAAAGGATTACAGGCCAAACGGATGGACTAGAAGCAGTTCAACAGGCAGCGGCAAAAATTTTGCGAACCGATCGGTTTGAACATCTGATTTACAGTTCTGATTACGGAACAGAGTGGCGGTTGGTGCTTGGTAGGGACCGGCTGCTGGTTAGAGCTGAAATCAGACGTATCGTTAGTGAGGCACTACTTCAGGATGAACGAATACTTAGCTTAGAAAATATTGTTGTTTCGTTTACCGGAGATAATCTAACTTTTGACTGTAAAGTCGTCACACGTTACGGAAATTTTCAGCTGAGAAAGGAGTGGAATGAGGATGTATGAGGATCAGACGTATGAGGCTCTTTTGGAGCGGATGTTGGACCGGATTCCATCAGGATTGGATAAACGCGAGGGCAGCATCATTTATGACGCGTTGGCTCCAGCAGCCGCTGAGTTGGCACAGATGTATATTGAGCTGGATGTGAATAATAATCTGTATTTTGCAGATACGGCTACCGGAGAGTACTTAGAGCGAAGTATCTCCTGGTCAGGCATTGTAAGGCGTGAAGCTAGCAAGGCGCAGCTGAAAGGGATTTTTTATAAGGCGGATGGAGGATTGTTAGATGTTCCACTCGGCAGCCGCTTCTCACTCGAAATGCTGAATTATACGGCTGTAGAGAAGTTATCTCCTGGAGTGTATCGCTTGGAAAGTGAAACCGCTGGAGAAGAAGGAAATCGATATTTTGGCTCTTTACTACCAGTGGATTATATCTCAGACCTAGCGCGCGGAGAAATAGCTTCTCTTCTGATCCCTGGGGAGGACATTGAAACGGATGATGCGCTACGCCAGCGTTATTTGGATTCAGCCAGACGCCCAGCTACTAGCGGAAATAAATATCACTATATGGAGTGGGCACTGCAAGTTCCGGGTGTGGGAGGCGCACGTGTTTTTCCATTATGGAAAGGTCCTAAAACTGTGAAGGTGATTATTGTGGACGCCGAAAAAAAACCAGCATCCGAGCTGTTGGCGGCTCAGGTGCAGCAATACATTGATCCGGTCTCAGGAGCGGGTGAGGGACAAGCACCGGTAGGGGCTGTTGTGACCGTGGCGCCGGCTGCGGGCAAAAACATCAGTATAAGCGCCAAGGTAACCCTTGCTTCTGGCTATGCTCTGCAAGCTGTAAACCAAGGCTTTCAGGTGATGCTTGAGAAATATCGCAAGGAGAAGGCTTTTTCAGCAACCTATATCAGTCAGTCTGTCATCGGGGCATTATTGCTTGCTACTGAAGGAGTTGCGGATTACACAGAGCTGAAGTTGAACAGTGGAGCGGGCAATGTGATGTTGAACGAAGAAGAAGTACCGTTGTTCGGCAACGTTCTACTGGAGGTGTAGCATGGGTTATCCAGAGCAAATTGATATTTTTCAAGAAAAACTTAATAAAAAAGCAAACGGTAGCAGTTATGTTATCGAAGAGAGATTACCGCTTGTAAATGGCGTTTATAGTGGTCTTCTAGCGCATGACAATATTAATAATCAGACCATTGCGGTGTACACAGGGTCACAGTATTCCGGGATCGAGCTACGCAATTTCACTGTGTCTTTTCCGGATGAGGCGCCCTGGCGGCGGTTGATTAAGATTTTTGCCGATGTGCCTGAGGTATATGTGACTTACGAAACTCCCGGCGATACGGTTGAAGCAGAGGATATTAACGGTTTGCAGGTGAGTCTTACTGCTGTCCAGACTGAAATAGAGCGTTATAAGAACAAGGGCCAGATTGACGGAGGATCATTTAGAAGAGAGGTGTAAAATGGCACAGACCATACAAATAAAGCGGGGTACAAAGGCTGAGCTAACGAGTTATGGCGTGTTGAAGGCAGGCGAGCTTGGTTTTTGCAGTGATACTAAGGAAGTTTATATTGGTGACGGCACGTCCAATTCCATGGTCGGCAGGGCGCTGTCAGGGCCAGAAGCTTCGCGTCCGGTTGCAGGATCCGTTGGTCGTTTGTATTACGTGACTACGGGTTCGAATAGCGGATATTTATATTTTGATGATGGGGCAGCTTGGCGGCGGGTGAATGCGCAGAAGCTTACCGATCTGACAGGTACAATTGATGATATCGCTGATGGAGCAACCTATGCGAAGGTGCTTAAAGCGGATATTAGTGCGGGACATATCAATAAAGTATCGGATGGCACAAACGTAAAGACTGCCGCTGAGATCAAGACTCACATTGATGATGTGGCCAAGCACCGGACAATCAATGATACAGGGACTACGATTACAGACTTGTGGTCTGCGCAGAAGATTAAAAATGAAATTGAGCTGGCTAAGCATAACATCGAACCGCAAGCGTCGGTAAAAGACCAGAACCTGCTGGCTCCACCTGCCAGTCCGGTTGAGGGGGATCGATATATTATTCCAGCAGGGGCAACCGGGGCATGGGCGGGCAAAACGAATCAAATTGTTGAATACCAATCTGCCGCTTGGGTATTTTATGTTCCTGCCGTCGGTTGGACCGCTTACGTCGATGATGAGCAGAAGATTTATAGCTGGAACGGCAGCGCATGGGTACGTACCGGTGGTGCACTACAGACCATTACAGCTGGGAACGGGCTAATTGGTGGGGGTCAGGCCGATGTTGTGACACTCAATATTGGTGCAGGCAATGGAATCACGGTTACTGCAGACGCGATTGCGGTTACGGCAGGAAAAGGGATCACCGTAGATGGATCCGGTGTAGTTGTAAGTGTGGATGGAAGCAGCATCATTTATGATGCAGCGAATGGCAATAGACTTACCGTAGCCAGTATTGATGGCGGAACATTCTAGGGGGCGGGACAATGGCTCTAAAAACATTGATTCAAATACGCCGCGGCTTGGAAAGCGCCATTGGAGCGCTGGCTATTGGTGAGCTTGGGTATTGTACAGACAGTGGCAAGCTGTACATTGGTTCTGCCGCTGGTAATGTCTTGCTGGTAGCCGCGCAGAGTACCGGGGATATGCTGAAAAGCATTTACGATACGAATAACAATGGCAAGGTGGATTTTGCGCAACAAGCGGATAGTGTAGCTTGGGCGGGGGTAGCAGGTAAACCAGTGGTATTTCCTCCGGCGGCGCATACACATGATTATTTGCCCAAAGGCCCCCTAACCTGGAATCAACTGAAGGGGGTGTAGAGGATGAGTTACGGCAGCTCTTTATACAGCGAATTGCAATATTCCGCAGATAAAGATTCGAGCCATCCGGGTGAAGTCGAGGCGCCTGATCTAATGCAGTATTTGCCGGACTATTATAAGGATGTCCGCGAAATGGAGAAGCTTCAGGAGACCATCGGGCTAGAAATTGGTGGACTGAAGCTGGGCACTATAGACGTACTGGATCAGGCTTTTGTTGAAACGGCAACGGTGAGCCTTGGACGATGGGAAGCTGAGCTTGGACTAAATATCGATTCATCCAAGTCATATGCCACACGCCGAGAGATGATTAAGGCAAAGCTGCGTGGAAATGGGACGACCACACCGGAGATGATTCAGCGGACGGCGTCAGCTTTTTCAGGTGGAGTGGTTGAAGTAAAGGAAGTGCCTGAGGAGTACCGTTTTGAGATTCATTTTGTGAGTACACTGGGGATTCCTCCAAATATGGCAGGGTTGATTCAAATCATCGAAGAGATTAAACCTGCGCATTTAGCTTATGAATTTGTGTTCAGCTATACCTGGTGGGACTCTGTTAAGGCTTTGACTTGGGAGAGTGCTCACAGTAAAACATGGAACGAATTAAGAACTTATAGATAGGAGAGTGACATATGCAAACCACAGGAAATTTGGGCTTAAAAAAGCCAGAGGGAACAGATATCGTTGATATTGCCGATCTGAACGGGAATATGGACATTTTGGACAATGCCGTTAATGGCAAGGTCGATAAAGTAACAGGCAAACAGCTATCTACGAACGACTACACCGCAGCTGAGAAAACAAAGCTGGCGGGGATTGCAACAGGAGCGAATAATTATGTGCATCCTAATCACACGGGGGATGTTATAAGTACTGGTGACGGGGGGACCGCAATTGCGGCTGGGGTGATTGTAAACGCCGATGTTAATGCTTCAGCCGGAATTGAGGCTTCGAAGATTGGAACGGGAGTGGTCTCTAATGCAGAGTTTGGGTACTTGGATGGGGTAACTAGTGGGATTCAGGGGCAGTTGAATGGTAAGGCGCCGTTGGTTACTACTCCGCAGCAGACGACAGCAGATATTACGTACTACGTACGGACGGACGGGAATGATAATAATACGGGATTGGTGAATACGGCGGGTGGGGCATTTAGGACTATACAAAAGGCGATTAACAGTATTTCTAAACATGTTCTTCATAGCGTCACTATCAATGTCGCTGCCGGTACGTACGCCGAAGATATCTCTTTTGCAGATATGAGTGGTGGCACCGAAGTATGGCTTAACGGCGGAACAAGCTACGAGACGGCCGCAAACTTCAAGGTTAAAAGTATGACCTTTTATGGTGTTAGTAATCAAGTAGTTGTAACTGGATTCAGTGCAACTTCTACAACGAGAGTCGGATTTCTTATTAATAACTCGATATTTATTCAGATGCTATATTGCCGTATATCAGCAGATGGCAAGACAAACTCCGTTGGAGGATTCGAGGCCAGTAACCATTCTGGTTTGCGACTTTACGGCTGTGAAGCTTCTAATCGTACTGCAGGCATCGTCAGTAACCAAGGATCAACGGTAATATCCAGAAATAGTTTTGGGACCTCAAATACTATTGGACTTTCAGCATACGACGGTGGCACAATAACAAAAAAAGACGGTCAGCCCGCGGGCACAACAAATGAACAGATTGACGCAGGTATCATAACTTGGGGTGTACTTAACCCATGGGGAGATAACACGATTGATACACGCCCCTTTGCAGCAATGTATATGGATGCCGGTGGCGATGTACCTTTAACTGCCGGTGTAGATAAAAAACTTATTTTTAACGGTGTGCACATGAGTCAGAAGGGAGTAGCTGAACCTTCACAAGGCGGTTTCTATGCGCCCGAGAGAGGGATTTATGAATTATCTGTTCGGGTTGGATTTGGGATTACGACGAGTGTTACAAGCGGTGTTGCAACTAAGATCTATATAAACGGAGTTCTAAACTGTACATTGAGCGAGGGGGCTATCACAACTGCACTTATGGGCTGTACCCTTAATGGTAATACTACCTTGGTTTTAAATCCAGGAGACCGTGTTCATATCTATGCCGTTGCTCTTCACAATTCAAATGTTTCATGGGCTTCTCAGTACACATATGCCACTCTTGCGAGAGTTGCATAACTAATGGAGGTGACTAAAATATGGATTTAATGAAGAACTTGCTATTTCTATTTCCGGATAGTCAGTTGGGAGTCGATTTCACTTTGAGAGACGACGGCCCAATAGTAAATTATCTTAAAGAACCTTTGCTTACGAAGCATATACAGACGCCTGGTGAGACTACGGAAGAGGCAGATTGGATAGAAGGCGTACATTATATACTTCGTCCAGCACACCTCGAAGAGTTAGAAGAGGGCGTAGATTATGAAATAGAGGAACGTGGCCCATACATCGCGGCCTGGAACCTAGCTGCCCCGCAACCAACGGAAGCGGAGCTTGAAGCCGCGTGGGAAGCATATCTAGAAGCAGAAGCTAACAAACCACCAGAATTAAGCGAATTCGAGCAACTCCGTGCTGAGAATACTACTTTGCAAGACAGGCTTCAAGATGTCGAAGTCATTATGGCTGAATTACTCAGCATATAAACCCAAAAGGAGGTGAGTTGTAATCATGACAATGGATTCATTGACAGCCGCCAAACTCCGCTTGATGGCCAATGCCTGCATCACTCGTTTTGATCGTGAGGAGGGTCCGATAGAGAATATCATTTCTTCCTATAACATGCAGCCGGATAATGAGATTTTGGTTAAGGATCAGATTATCGAGAAACGATCAGATATTCATTTTGCTGAAAACGATTCGACTGAGCAAGCTTCATCAGCCAAATAATTAGCACGCATCCACACAGGAGCGTGTTTTTTTGTGCCCTCGGTGGTGCCGGGGGCTATTACGCATCAACATCATTACAGAAAGGAGCAGACGAATGGGCGAAGGGGATATTGCGCAATTGGAGAAGCTGCTGCCGCTGGCAGATAAGTATGGGCTGGCTTATATTGTTGCTTTCATTTTGATGATCGTACTGATGGTGTTATTGCGTGCGATTGTCAAAGGGAACCTTGTACCGCGAGAAATGCTGGATCGGGCAGAGGAGGATCGGGATCGTCTGCAAGCGATTTTGGATAAGGAGCGCTCGGAGTTTATGCAGCCCACACTGGACGTCTTAAAGAAACTGAAGATTGACCATACGGAAGACAGGGGGAGTTAGGAATGCTGTCACAATGGATTCGGCGGCTGCTTCTCCCCCGGCATGTTGATAAAGAGATGGAGCTCCGCAGAGCCTCTACCAGCGTTACACTGACCATAAGTCATTATAAAAATGTCTCGCAGGAAATTCAGGAGGAGATTGATCGTAACCGGTTCGCCAAATATTTAGTTTATGATCGAGGGGATCATGATGCACATGATTGAATTTTTATTATTGGTGCTATATGGCACTACTACGGCCTGCGGAATATACATTATTCATCGCCACAGGCAATATTTTTACGAAAGATTCCAAAAAGGTGTGGTCAGCGTGTTTATGCTGGCTATGCTTTTTTTCTTATTGGCTTATACATTCAATATGCTAATCGTTCTACTATTCCGTTTGGCAGAATTACTAGGAGTGGACATGGCAACAGGGCTGACTTGGCTTCATTATAGCTGGGCTATTGCCCAATTCGGTACAACTGGTGGAATTATCATATTAGCGATACTGACACGTTCCGGGAAATACGACCAATTTATTTATCTGAAAAAGATAGACAGAAAAGAGGAACTTCATGCTGACAATAACTCAGGTGAAAAATAAATCAGCCCAACACCTAACAGGCCTACACCCCGTAGTTCGTTCCGCTGCTACTGCTCTAATCGAACGTTGTTACAAACTCAACATCCCCATTCTCATTACGCAGGGACTTCGCACAATTGCCGAGCAGGATGCTCTATATGCACAAGGGCGCACTAAGCCCGGAGCGATTGTAACCAATGCACGTGGCGGATATAGCTATCACAATTTTGGATTGGCCGTAGATTTTGCTCTTTTGCTGCCGAATGGATCGAGTGTGTCATGGGATATGTGCCGGGACGGCAATAACAACCAGATCGCAGATTGGCTGGAGGTTGTGAAGGAGGCAAAAGGGCTGGGCTTCGAGTGGGGAGGCGACTGGACAAGCTTCAAGGATTACCCCCATTTTCAAATGGCGTTTGGGTTAACACTCACACAGTTACGAGCAGGGACAAAACCCTCAACATCTGCGGTTGAGTCAGCGTATAAGGTCATCAATCGGAAGGAGGAGGAAGAATTGAAGAGTGATGTTATTGCTGTCGTAAAGGTTAATGGGGTTAAGGTTGCAGATGGAGTGCTTGAAAAAGGCATCACCTACGTCCCTGTACGTGTTATTGCAGAAGCGCTGGGTGCTCAGGTAGGTTATGATTCTGCGACTCGAACGGTTGAGATTATAAGTAGCCACTAAGGAGGGAAAAGGATGGAAACTGGAACAATTTTAGATGATGTTATGGCGTTCGCCTCTATATTAGCAGTATTCGTACTGGCACTGGTTCAGTTGGTCAAAAATAGTATCAACATCCCGCGTAATGCAGTACCGATTATCGGACTATTGATAGGTTTGTTCATCGGCGTAGTAGCGTATCCTTTTACTGAACTTGATTTAGTGCTTCGCCTTTGGGCTGGGGGTCTTGCAGGCTTATCTGCAACCGGGTTGTTTGAGCTAGCTTTTAAGGATCGCCCGGGCACGACGAAAGGGTAAGTGGATAATAGGTACGAATTATAAAAAGGGCTGTTCCAAAAAGTCTGAAAAAGACCTAAGGAAGAGCCCCATTGTTTTTCTCATGATATTACATAAATAAGTTTCAGAACGAAAGCGTGCTGCCGGGTTGTAAAGAATATAGTCCTGTGAAACCTTCTCCTTTTAATATAGAAGCTACTTGGTCGATATGTGGTTTGGGAGCATGGACGAGCACTGTCCGGTGGCTGGGAATCGTTTGGAGCATTTTGCGAATGTCCGGCAAACCTTGATGGACTTTATAGCGGATAAGTGAGACTGTACAGCGTACGCTGCTAGATTCTCCGATCATAGCTTGCTCAACAAGACGATGTCCAAAGCTTCCGGCCGCTAAATGTCCCGTAAAAATCACATGGTTGTCTGGAGAAACAGAGAGTTGCTGAAAGTATTCTTGTGCTTTTGCCGACTGCATCATCCCGTCATTGGTGAATACGATAGCTCCCTTAAGATTCAGCATTGCCTTCGCGCGTTCGTCCGAATTAGATACAACACACAAGTTTTTTCTGTTAAAAAGCGCATTTACACGCTGAATAGCGTCCTCTTTCAGCCATTCCACCTTGTCGCTTAATGCTCGTAAAGGAGCGACGAGTACTTCTTCAACGATCAATTGATGATCTGGAAAACATTCATTTGCCCATACGACCAATTCCTGGCTTCTGCCATGGATAGGCACAGGAAGGAGGACTGAGCCCCCTTTTTGCAAGGTGTTATGGATGGCTATCTCTAATTGCTGTAATTTTACAAGCTGCTCATCAGGATCAGCCCCATAAGCGGCATCGATAATGGACAGATCAGCCACATTTTTAGCTTCGGCTTCCATAATTGCTGGGGTGTCTGCCGTGAGCAGCTGCGACTCCTCTGTATAATCCCCCGAGAAATATATGAATTTTCCGTCCCATTGGATAACCAGCCAAACCGAACCTGCTAAATGCCCGCTACGTCCCCATTGAACTCGAAGGTTAGGCGCAAGCGTCAGCCAAGTTTGAGGGGAGACATGCTCCTCTAAATACTTGAATTGAATAGCTTCTTTATCCGTTTCCTCATAGGGGAGCGGGGCGGATTGAGCCGCCACATATTTATCCCAGGCCTCGAAATAATCAGGAAGCTGTAATGAGGTGGATCTAGTAGTCCATACCTTCCCTCTGTATCCGTGTTTATAAAGTAAGGGCAGCGCTATGGAATGATCCTCATGAGCATGAGACAGAAATACTGCCTGCAAATGTGGAATAATATCCTTATCAAGTAGGGGGTATTCCCCTGGGCCTTCTTTTTTTACGCCACAATCGAGCAGGATGCCATTTCGTGAATCCTTGCCCTGCAAAAGATAGGAGGAACGGCCATGCTCTCCGGCCCCTCCCCAAATCGTTAGTCTGCTCATTGTTGTCTCCGCTTTCTATCTGGGCTTAAATATTCTAAGACTAATAGTAGTATGGTGGTGATACCTACTGAAATTACAGCCATGGCCATCCCCATCGCTACCGCACCTTGTTCAAACTGGGCAAAAATATAGGTTGCCGAGGTCTGCATTGAAGGCGGAAGAATGAGTAATGAGGCTACCAGTTCCCGATTGGAAATGGTGAAGGTCATCATCCAGCCAGCCACCATCCCCGGAAGGATGAGGGGAAGCAGGATACGGCGGAACACATACAGCTTACTACCTCCGAATACTTGTCCCGCTTGCATGAGAGAGGAATCGATTTGCCCATAGCTTGCTTTTACATACTGAACAGTATAAGGAAGGAAAAGTACGACATAAGTCAGTACAACCATCCAGTAGGTATTATAGAGCGGGATAGGCATCCAGCGGGCATTCCACAGCAGAATTAGCCCTACTACAATTACAATTCCAGGGACTGTATTTGGAAGCAAGCTGAATAAATCTGTAATTTTCTGCTTGAATGTAGCCCCTTTTCCTACCGTTAAGGCAAACCAAGTCCCCAGAATAACAGCGATACTGGAAGCAACGATAGCTAATGTGAAGCTATTTAATAAGGCCTCAAGTCCTTGCGAACCCGGGGATAACAGCTCTGCATAATGTTTTAAGGTTAGATTGCTCCAGGATACACCTTCTCCCCGAAGCTTCAATAATGAGGCTGTTATGATAGAGAAATAAGGAATGCCGATGGATGCCAGAAGCAATAGAAGAACATAACCCCAGCTAAGAAACCCTACGATGCCTGTACTCTTATAACGTTTAGTACGAGTTCCTTTTCCACCGATCAGACGGTAAGAGTAGCGGCTGCTAATTATAGTTTGGATGTACCACATGACAAGACAAACTCCGAGCAGCAAGGAGGCTAGTGAAGTAGCCTTACCAAAATCAATCGGCCAACTGGAGATATATTTATGGATCTCAGAGGTCAGCACGTAAAAGCCGATCCTGCGGCCAAAGGTCGCAGGGGTACCGAATTCAGCAATGGTTTTGACGAAGATGAGCAGTGCTCCAAGCCCATAGCTAGAGAGCAGTAAAGGAATAATCACTCTTTTAAATCTGTAAAAGAAGGGGGCGCCGTGAACCGAGGCTGCTTCCTCCAGATTGCCCCCGATCTGCAAAAGCGCATTGCGCAGCAGCAAATACAAGAAAGGGAACAGATGAAGGCTCATGATCAGCACCATACCCCCATAACTAAAGAAATACGGTGTCAACACGGAGGAGGAGGGCAGAAACTGCTCCATATACCCACCCGTCTGCATAAACAACATCCAGCCCATAGAACCAATGTAAGGCGGCGTCATAAATGGAATTAACAGCACGACATCCAGCCAGTTGTGGCGCCCTAAGTCGGTTTTTGCCATAATCCAGGCTAGAGGCAGCGCAAACAACGTAGTTAGCAGAATAACGCTTACCCCAAGCCCGATAGAATTCAGCAGCACCTCTACTAGGTCATTGCTCGCCATAATGGTTCGTAGTGGTGCGGCTATGTCGAGATGCCCCTCTGGATAAATACTGGTCCAGAAAATGAGCAGGAGTGGCAGCAGCACGAGCACGGTTAGTATAAATAAAGCCAGTCCACCGCTCACCCATTTAAATGAGCGCAAAGAGTTAGTATTCATTACGCTTATTTAAAAATTTGTGTGAAGGTCGAGGAAACTTCATCGCTGTGCTCATTCATCCATTCCCAATTCACATCAAATGTTTTGATTTCTTCAAGATTGGCACGATTTTCTGCCTTCACGTCAGTTCTGCCTGGCAGCAAATAGGCTTTGGCAACAAGGGCTTGCGCTTCATCGGAGAGAAGGTAGTCGATAAAAGCCTTAGCGTTATCTACATTTGGGCTTGTCTTAATGATCGCAGCTGGGCGGGGGCTGATCACTGTTCCTTCAGCAGGATAGACGATATCTACAGGTTCTCCGTCAGCTTTTGCTTTATAAGCCATGTAATCTACGCCAGCAGCAACGACGGATTTAGCACCGGTAATCACCGGATCAAGTGCCTCTTGATTGGCGCCTGCCATAGCTACTTCATTGCTTTTATATTGTTTAAAAAGATCCCAGCCACTGTCCCCCTTAGCACTTAAATACCCAGTCATGAAATCAAGAGCCGAGCCGGAAAGTGAAGGATCGGGGATATTAACTGCACCCTTCCATTCCGCTTTGCTGAGGTCATCCCAGGAGGTCGGCGGTGAGCTTACTTTTTTGGTATTGTAGACAATACCGAGTGCGGATGCACTGTAACTGAAATAGTTACCTTCATCTATATCTGACCAATCGCTAACCAGCTTGTCTGCATTAATCGCTTCTTTATATGGAAGTAATAATCCGTCGTTTTTCATTCCTTGCATGGACGGAAGAGAGGCGAGGACAACAACATCAACGACCGGATTGGATTTTTCTGCTTCCATGCGGGCAAGTATTTTTCCTGTAGTGCCTTGGAACATTTCAACCTTAACGCCAGTTTTGGCTTCAAAGCCGTCTTTGATTTTATTGGCTAAACCTTCAGGGCCTGCACTGTAAACGACAAGATTGCCGCTTAGTGTCTTTTCTGTTGGTTGTGGGGCTTCAGTTTGCGTCGCCGCCGCAGTATCGGTTTGGTTGTTGCTTGCGTTAGCCGCAGGGGTGTTCGAGGATCCGCAGCCTACTAAAGTAATACCAAGTGCAGTTGTTAGAAGAAGTGAACTTAACCCTTTTGTCTTTTTCATTTGATTCAATGTAATTGCCTCCCTAATATTGTTGTGTGCATCTTGCTGCATGGAACAGCATCATATAGAGCCATTCCATGCAGTGGACGCTTAATTCAGATGATGGATCTGGTGCTCTGAAGCGTACAGCTGAATCTTTTCCCCTACAGGTAGGCGCCGATCATGATAAGCGGTCCAAGTCCCATTGTGCTCCATGTCCAGAATGATCTCATAGCGATCCCCCATATAACTCACATGCTGAATAGTCCCTGTAAAAGGAAGAGAGGAAGCATTCTCCTGAGACCAGCGTAAATGTTCTGGACGCAGCATCTGTTTATCCGGAACGATCCAGTTGGATTTACCAATAAAGCGGGCTACAAAAGGATGACTCGGTTTACGATAAATGTCCTCAGGAGATCCACTTTGTAAAATAGTACCACCTTGCATTACAACTACTTCATCTGACATAGACATCGCTTCGGTTTGATCATGCGTCACATACAGGGCTGTAATGCCCATGTTTTTCACCAAGGAGATTAACTCCAGCCTCATTTCATCTCGCAAGACCGCATCCAGCGCACTTAATGGTTCATCGAATAATACAAGCTGAGGGCGCATGACTACGGCTCTGGCAAAAGCAACCCGCTGCTGTTGTCCACCGGACAGCTGATGTGGAAAACGCAGCTCCAGCCCCTCCAGCTTGACCGATCGAAGCGCCTCCTGTACCCGAATCCGTAAATTCTTTTTTTGTTTGGAAGCTCGAAGTCCGAAGGCTACATTCTCGAACACAGTCAGATGCGGCCAGAGGGCGAAATCTTGAAAAACCATGCCAAAGTTACGGCGATGAATGGGGTGGCTAATTCTTTTGCTGCCTGAAAAAATAAACTCATCATCGATCAGAATTTCTCCTGCATCCGGTGTTTCCAGCCCAGCAATCAGACGGAGTAGTGTCGTCTTTCCACAACCTGAAGGACCGAGTAATGTCGTAAAGCTTCCAGCGGGAATCTTTAGATCTGCAGCTTTCAAGGCATGCACATCTCCGAATTTCTTTTCCAATCTGTGGATTGTAATTTCCTTCATTCTATCTACCTGCCTGTTCTTAAGCTTGTTCTTAGTGTAAAGGTAAAGAATTCCCGCTATATTTGCTGAATGTAACTGTGATATTAACTTTTTTGCCGATTTATTTTAACATTCATAGAATTCTTCTATGTTACCGTTTAGGAAAAGGCGAGGGAGTGGAAGAGAATGAACCTTAATCTAATGAAGCTGGAAATTGTAGAACTGCTGAATAAACATAAAAAAATTACCACGGTAGCAGATAAACTCGGACTAAAGCAGCCCACCGTTACGTATCATTTGAAGAATTTAGAGCAGCAATTGGGGGAGAAGTTATTTGAATCCAGAATGGATAAAATGATTCTTACGGAGAGTGGCAAAGCTTTTCTTCATTATGCGATCAAAATCAATGCGCTTGCTGCGGAAGCGGAGCGGGTGGTAAAAGAGTTCAGTCAGGCAGGTCGGGGGACACTGAAAATTGGCGCCAGTTATGTTCCAGCTACTTATATTCTTCCACAAATATTGGGGCAGTTTGGCGAACAGCATCCGGGGATTACCATTTCTTTATCGGTTAAGCCTTCACCGGTGATCAAAGAAATGCTTGCCAGTCATGAGATTGATCTTGGTATTTTGTCTACGGAATCTTTTTATCTGCCTGATCTGCATACTCAAGCCTTATGTGAGGATGAGCTTGTCCTTGTTTTTGCACCTACACATGATTTTGCCGGATTTTCTAATTTAAACTCAGCGATGATTGCTTCAGCGAGCTTTATTTTACATGACAAGGAATCAAGCACACGCCAGTTGACGGATAAATGGTTTGAACGAGAGGGAAAAGAATCAAAACCGCATATTTTGCTCGATTCACTGGAGGCAATTAAGCAATCGCTCATGAGTGGACAACATGTTTCATTTATTTCACGCCTTGCTGTGGAGGACGAGGTAGCCAGAGGAAGATTGCTAATCCGAGCCATTCCGGATTATAATTTTGAAAGACATATTTATTATTCGTATAACCGTGATCGCCATTATTCTCCTTTAATTGGACTGTTCATTGATCAGCTCCGTACAATCCGAATATAAGCATACATAGAGAATATACGATAGAGCCATTATATATATGAAAGAATACATAAAATATAAGGACTGTATAAATTCAGAAATTGGTGTATAATCTTAGGTGCTGTGTCGCTTTACAGCACAAAAAAGTTGCAGATTTTCAAACGGTTTTATTGTATGATATGAGGAAGCTTTAATAGACGATATTTAGACAGACAAACTTAACACATTGATCCGGAAGAGAATGGGGGGAGCAGCATGACCGAACTTACGACTACCGTCAGCAAAAGCAACTCTAACAATCTGCTGCGACGGGACGTACGGTTCTTGGGGAACATTTTAGGAGAGGTCTTGGTTCACCAAGGCGGTAACGAACTGCTAGAGATCGTGGAGAAGATCCGCGAGACCAGTAAATCGCTACGCTCACTATTTTTACCTGAACTGCATAGTGAATTTAAGGAGTTAATCAATTCTTTGGATCCGGAGAACCGTCATCAGGTAATAAGAGCGTTCGCCATTTATTTTCAATTGGTGAATATTGCCGAACAGAACCACCGGATTCGCCGTAAACGTGACTATGAACGTTCAGCTGGGGAGACAGTACAACCCGGTTCTATAGAAAGCGCTATTCAAGAGCTTCGTGAACGTGATTTCTCTCATGAGGAAGTCAACGAGATTATTGAAGGATTGTCTCTGGAACTTGTAATGACGGCACATCCAACGGAAGCTATGCGCCGTGCGATTCTCGATATTCATAAACGGATATCCGATGATGTTATGGGTCTTGATAACCCTACTTTAACTTTCCGTGAACGTGAACAGCTTCGCGAGAAGTTATTGAATGAAGTGATTACGCTTTGGCAAACGGATGAGCTGCGTGACCGCAAGCCTACAGTACTCGATGAAGTGCGTAATGGAATGTACTATTTTCATGAGACGATTTTCCATGTATTGCCTGACGTGTATCAAGAGCTTGAACGCTGTCTGAGCAAATATTATCCAGGACAGAATTGGCATGTGCCAACCTACTTGCGTTTTGGATCATGGATTGGCGGAGACCGTGATGGTAACCCTTCGGTAACCTCAACAGTCACTGCGCAGACTTTACGCATGCAGCGTAAGCTGGCCATTCGTGAATATCAGCGTATTATGCGTGAACTCATGAAATATCTAAGCTTTAGCACAAGTATTGTTAAAGTGACGCCTGAGCTAGTAGAATCCATCGAAGCTGATCGTCAGATCATTAACCTAGGCAAGATGGAAGAATGGCGCAATGACAATGAACCTTACCGTATCAAGCTTAGCTACATGATCTCTAAGACACAAAATGTTTTAGATGATGAGAAAAAAGATACTCCTGAGCGTTATGCTACACCTGAGGAGTTCATAGATGATTTGAATGTCATTGACCGCAGTCTACGGCATCACTACGCCGACTATGTGGCCGATACTTATATTAAAAAGCTAATCCGCCAAGTGGAGCTGTTCGGATTCCATACGGCAACTCTTGACGTGCGTCAACACAGTCAAGAACATGAGAATGCCATGACAGAAATTTTGGCGAAGATGAACATTTCGCCGGACTACTCTAAGTTGACGGAGATCGAGAAGATTGATCTGCTGGAGAAATTGCTGAATGATCCACGTCCGTTGACCTCTTCTTACCAGACGTATACTGAAAGTACAGAGGAGTGTCTGGCGGTTTACCGGACGATCTTCGCATCGCAGGAAGAGTACGGCAAACAATGTATCACCAGTTATCTGATCAGTATGGCTGAAGCTGCGAGTGATATTCTGGAGGTTATGGTCTTCGCCAAAGAGGTAGGACTATTCCGCAAGGATAACGACGGTACAGTTGTATGTACCCTGCAAGCTGTGCCACTTTTTGAAACGATTGATGACTTGCATGAAGCACCGCAAATTATGAACACACTGCTCAATATGCCGATCTACCGTGATGCGGTAAGAGCAATGAATGATTTGCAGGAAATCATGCTTGGATATTCAGATAGTAATAAAGATGGCGGCGTGGTTACTGCTAACTGGGAACTGCGTGTTGCCCTAAAAGAAATTACAGCGACAGCGGATAAGTTCGGAATCAAGCTGAAGTTCTTCCATGGTCGTGGTGGAGCGCTCGGCCGCGGGGGTATGCCACTTAACCGCAGTATTCTTGCTCAGCCTGCTTCGACAATTGGCGGCGGGATTAAGATTACCGAGCAGGGAGAAGTAATCTCCTCCCGTTACTCCATGCAAGGAATTGCTTACCGCAGTCTGGAGCAAGCGACATCTGCGCTTGTAACAGCAGCAATTAGTGCGAGAGTGCCACAAGCGGATCTTTATGAAGAGAAATGGGAAGAGATTGTTGCCCGTATTTCTGAGGTCTCGCTGAACAAATATCAGGATTTGATCTTCCGTGATCCGGATTTCCTGACTTATTTCAAAGAATCAACACCTCTGCCTGAGGTTGGAGAGCTTAATATCGGTTCCCGTCCTTCCAAACGGAAAAACAGCGACCGTTTTGAAGATCTGCGTGCAATTCCTTGGGTATTTGCATGGACACAAAGCCGTTATTTGCTCCCAGCCTGGTACGCTGCTGGAACCGGACTGCAGAGTTTCTATGAGGGTAAGGAAGAGAATCTGAAGATAATGCAACATATGTATGAGAACTTCTCATTCTTTACTACACTGATAGATACGCTGCAAATGGCTATTTCAAAAGCGGACTTGATCATTGCTAAGGAATACGCCAGCATGGGCAAGAACGAGGAAGCACGTCAACGGATCTTTGGCCAGATTGAAGATGAATTTAATCTGACCTCTGAGCTGATCCTGAAGATTACAGGCCAGCAGGATATTCTGGATAACGTTCCTGTGATTCAAGAGTCGATCAGACTCCGCAATCCATACGTTGATCCGCTTAGCTACCTGCAGGTTCAATTGCTATCTGAGCTTAGAGCGCTCCGTGAAATTGATGGAGATGATAGCGAGCTGCTTCGCGAAGTATTGCTTACCATCAACGGCATTGCCGCCGGTCTTCGGAATACCGGCTGATATAGTCTTAACAACAAAAAGTCCGCCCTATTTGGGGCGGACTTTTTTTGCCTAATACAAGTGTTGTGATCATAAACTGTATATTGCTGCTGTGAACATTACTTGTTTCTAAATATTGGAGAGTCATACCCGATAGTTCTTTATTGCCCTACCCAAGTAACCGAGTTGTAAACGTAGGTAAATAACGTGGCACTTATTACTTCGGTGATGGAGCAGCGTAGGGAATATTTGGAACTGTAGGAGCGCCAGCGTTCGCCTTTATCCTCAGATTTCGACCGCTATATGCGGTTTCTAATCAGGAAATCAGAGGATAACAGCGACCGAAAGTCCAACATTCTTTGGAATGCTATCGTATTCACACCGTGTTTTATTCCTAAAAATTAACTCAGTTTACATAGAAGGTTACAATACAATCCTTGATTTTTACACAAACTTGAATTACGATTTAATTGCTTGTACCGTGGATATTTGCGAAGAAATACCAAGGGCGGCAAGTCTGGGGGAGTTAACAGGTGGAGAATTTGGAAGGCAGATTGACAAAGCTCGCCTTGAAGGGCGACCAAAGGGCATTTGCCGAGCTTGTGGAACTATATAAAGACAAAATATATCATTTAGCTTACAGGATGTTGAACAATCGCCATGAGGCGGAGGATATTGTTCAGGAGACCTTTTTGCGTGTGTATAGGAATTTGGATCGTTATGATGATAAACAGAAGTTCTCCACATGGATTTACCGGATTGGAACGAACCTCTGTATTGATAGATTGCGTAAACGAAAACCAACCTATTCGCTGGATGCTGAAATGAACGATCAGGAGGGCCTTGATGGCTATTCGTTGATTCCGAGCGACAATGTGACACCTGAGACCGAACTATTGCTCTCTGAGACGCAGGGGCTAATCTATGAAGCGATTGACAGTCTGCCTGTGAAATACAGGTCGGTGATGATTCTGAGATACCTGCAGGATCTGTCCCTTCAGGAGATTAGTGATGTCCTGGATATGCCCGTGACCACGATTAAGACGCGTGTACATCGAGGTCGTGAATTTTTGCGTAAAAAATTAGGCCCAAAAATGTAAAAATAGATTTTATTTATGAAACATCTTTTCGAGAGCGACGTATGTAAGTTAAGCAAGTCTTATGTGTCCTGACCCTTTGTCTTAGGATAATTAAATAGCACTCATGAAAGGATTGGCTCCTATGGAATGCAAACTGGCCGTCTCTATGATGCATGACTACTTGGATGACGACTTGCCCGAACAGCAGCAGAGGGAATTGAAGGAGCATCTTCTATCCTGTCCAGATTGCCGTGCAAAGTTTAAAGAATTGGAACAGACAGATATGTTGATGTTCTCTCTAATGCATCAGAATCCTGTAGCTTCAGATGATCTTGTGAGCCGGATAATGAGTTCATTGCCAAAGACTAAGAAAGAAAAAGCCTTTATTACCTGGATCAAGAGACACCCTGCACTTACAGCGGCATCTCTATTCCTTGTCGTTATGCTGATGAGCACCGTAACTTTTTGGAGTCCAGACCGACAACTTGTAGTTAGAGGTGTTGATTTGGATCAAGTGGTCATCAAAGGGGATACTGTAATTGTACCTTCCGGCAAAATAATTACCGGAGACCTTACCATAGAGAACGGTAAAGCACAGGTATATGGAGAAGTGAACGGCAACGTGACAGTCATTGACGGATCTCTATATCAGGCTTCAACAGCTCATATTTCTGGGCAAGTCAAAAGCATAGACCAGGCAGTAAGCTGGTTCTGGTATAAAGTGACGAACATGTTCTCTGAAGTTGCCTACCGTTAATGCGGGCAGTGGTTACCTTGAGCAGGAATATTAATTAGCGCCTCTTTTTCCGGAAAGATGGCGCTTTTTTGTTTCCTTAAATTGGGTGGTTTCGGAAAGGATTGAGGGACTAAACTTGCAACTGAAGCCCGAACGTTATAACCTAGATATGATACAGAGCTAACAGACATTTTACATAAACCCAGCTAATTTGAAATGACGGGGGTTTTAGGCAATGAGTTATTTTACTGAGCTAACATGGAAAGATTCCATTAAAGATATAATTGATATCCTAATCGTCAGTTACATTATTTATAAAGTGCTTAATATGGTACGCGGGACGCGGGCGATTCAGCTTTTAAAAGGGATACTGGTTCTGGTCTTGATTTGGGCGGTAAGCACAATCTTGGACTTGTATACACTTAAATGGCTAATGAATCAAATGTTTACTTTCGGGGTCTTAGCTGTCTTTATTATTTTTCAGCCGGAACTACGAAGGGGACTGGAGCAGCTTGGACGGGGCAGATTTTTCGGACGGGCTGGAGAAAGTGACGAAGAGATCAGTAAGTTAATCGGCGAAGTGATTAAAGCCGTGAATTATTTATCTCGCAGAAAAATAGGGGCGTTAATCGTTTTTGAGCGGGAGACGGGGCTAAACGAATATACAGAGTCAGGTATACCCATGCGTTCCCTGGTAAGCTCCGAATTGCTTATTAACATCTTTATTCCCAATACACCTCTGCATGACGGAGCCCTTATTATGCAGGGAAATCAGATTGCTGCGGCTGCTTGTTACTTGCCTTTGTCCGAGAATCCTTTTATCAGCAAAGAACTGGGAACCCGGCATCGGGCTGCTATAGGAATAAGTGAGGTTGCAGACTCGGTGTCTGTCATTGTCTCGGAGGAGACAGGGCAGATTTCCCTTGCCATCAATGGCCAGATCGTTAGAGACATTAAGGAAGAATCCATGATATCGAAGCTCCATCAAGAGCTTAGTGTAAGTTCATCGCTGAAGGAGAAGGGTTCAACTTTCTGGAAACGGAAGGGGGACAAGAATCATGGATAAGTGGATGAACAATAACAATTTCAATAAGATTCTAGCCCTTGTGTTTGGGATCATTTTGTTTACGATGGTTCATGTCGATACTGCGCCTTCTGGACAGACAACAGTGGATATAAAAACAAAAACTATTGAGAATGTGAAGATTGAAGTGACCGGCCTTGACGAGGACAAATATGTCCTTGAACCCTTGGCTGTCGATAGTGTCAGTCTGGAGGTAGCGGGTAAAAATTCCGATATCTCCTTTCAGTTCTCGGATGACTATAAAGTGATGCTTGATCTGAGTAAGGTTGAACCTGGGGACACCACGTTGCCACTTTACTATAAACTACCCAAAGGTGTATCTCTGGTAAGAATGAATCCTAAAGAGGTTACTGTACATGTAGAACCGCGAAACACGAAGTCTTTTCCCATAACATTGGTTACAAAGGGAAAACCTGCAGCGGGTTATCAAATAGGCACGCCTGTCTTGCAGCCTACAGATACTGTAAAAGTGACACTTGCGGATAATGAACTAAGCAAGGTAGCCAAGATACAAGGGACTATTGAGCTTAACGGTGAGAACGAAACCTTTGTAGAAAAAAAGCTGAAGCTACACGCTTATGATAATAATGGAAATGAAATTAAAAATGCTGTAATTGAGCCTTCTACTGTATCTGTGGAATTGCCGATTACCTTACCTTTTAAGAGTGTGCCGCTGGAGATTGGCTTTACTGGGCAACTTCCAGATTCACTCGTATTATCCAAAGTGACCCCTGAGCAGGAAACGGTCGTAGTGTATGGACAAGCAGAGGCTTTAAAAGCTTTATCTGCTTATGAAGCTACAGTCGACCTTAGTGCAATAGATTCTGCGGGGACGAAACAAGTAAAGGTTGATCTGAAGGCACTGGCTGGAACGGAGAAAGTTATGCCAGAAGCTGTGAATGTTTCATTAACCATCTCAGAAATTGCTGAGCGGACGATTGAGGCGGTACCCATCAAGCTCCAAGGCGTGGGGGATGATTTGGAAGGAAGTATTGTTAATCCTTCAAGCAAGGAAATTGCGCTTACCTTAAAGGGTGCACCTGCTTTACTTGATCAACTTGATAAGAAAAATATAGGGGTTGTGGCTGATGTTAGCGGACTTTCAGCTGGAACTCACGAGGTTTCTTTGCGGGTATCATTACCCAAGTTCATCGCATTAGCCAATGCAGGGGTGCCACTTACTGTGACCGTGCAGCTGCTATCGCCTGCAGCACCAGTCCCTACGCCTCATCCAGATACTGGGGGTGTGACTACTCCTGAGCCGAGTTCTGAACCTGTTATAGGCGATGTGGAACCTACGGAGAAGCCCACGCATAGTGGAGAGGCTGGTGGAGCAACACCAACGCCTGTCCCGACGGATAACAATCCGGAGAATAACGGCACAGCTAACACAAGTACGAATTCCGAGAATCCTGTAAGTACAGGTGGGACGTAATCTTTTGAGCCCAGAGGTACACCAAAATAGTATGCAATTCATATGATAGTACATTAAGCTAACGTAGCGTATTCAAAGGAGAAAAATAATGGGGAAGTATTTTGGAACTGACGGTGTGCGGGGAGTAGCAAACCGTGAATTGACTGCAGAAATGGCTTATAGTATTGGCCGTTGTGGAGGATATGTACTAGCGGGTAACTTGGATAAACCGAAGGTTGTTATCGGAATGGATACACGTATTTCCGGTCCTTTATTGGAATCCGCGCTGATAGCGGGCTTATTGTCTATTGGAGCCGATGTAATCCGTATAGGCGTAGTGAGTACCCCTGCTGTTGCTTATATTACGAGATTGTTAAAAGCAGACGCAGGCGTCATGATTTCAGCTTCTCACAATCCTGTAGAGGATAACGGCATTAAGTTCTTTGGTGGGGATGGCTTCAAGCTTACAGATGAAACTGAACTGCGCATTGAAGAGCTTATGGATGCTGAGGTAGATGAATTGCCACGTCCTATCGGTTCGGGTTTAGGTATGGTTATCGTAGATAATGATGCTAAGTATCTTTATCTGGAGTATTTGAAAACTACCATTTCTCAGGACTTTAAGGGAATCAAGGTTGTACTGGACTGTGCGCATGGCGCAGCGTATGAGCTTGCTCCAAGACTGTTCAGAGAGCTTGGCGCTGAGGTTATTTCTATCGGGGCTGAGCCAGATGGATTGAATATTAATGATGGATTTGGTTCGACACATCCAGAGACTTTGCGTGAAGAAGTCTTGCGTCATGGAGCCGATTTGGGACTTGCTTTTGACGGAGATGCTGACCGCCTGATCGCTATTGATAATAACGGTGATGAAGTCGATGGCGACTTTATCCTTTGTATTTGTGGTGATGCCATGAACCGTGCAGGTAAGCTGAAGGATAGCACGATTGTATCAACCGTTATGAGTAACATCGGATTCTATAAAGCTACCGAGAAATTATCCCTGAATACTGCTAAGACAGCTGTAGGGGATCGTTATGTTATGGAAGAAATGCGTCGTGGGGGCTTTAATCTAGGCGGAGAACAGTCTGGACATGTTATTTTCCTGGATTACAATACAACTGGTGATGGTATTCTTACAGCTATTCAGCTGGTAGATACGCTTAAGGATACAGGCAAACAGCTTAGCGAAGTTAAGAGTATGATGACTAAATACCCGCAGGTGCTGGTTAATGTTCGTGTACAGGATAAGACTAACTACCCTAATAACCCGGCTATAGAAGCGGCTATCGCTGAAGTGGAAGGTAAGCTAGGTGACAATGGCCGTGTGCTTGTACGTCCGTCAGGTACGGAATCTCTAATCCGCGTTATGGCAGAGGGACCAGATAAGTCAGATCTAGATCTTTATGTGAATCAAATTGTGGAAGTAGTTCAACGCGAATTGGTATAATCCATTACCTTAACTATAAGGCTGGTGCAGTGAGCGGGAGCGATTCGAACTCGTTGCACCAGTGTTATTTTATTTTAGGATTGGATCGTTTGAACTGGTTTTGTAAAATTTAGGTTGGTGTGCCATTGCCAAAGTACTACAAGGTGCATATAATAGATTAAGTGTCATTCTAGATGGAAAGCGGGGATTGTGAGGTTAGCAATAGCAAGCGCCAGAGCTTGGTCTAGCGCGGGGGAGAAGGGAAAGCTGCTTACTTGTTATGTAGGCTATGGCTTG
This sequence comes from Paenibacillus sp. FSL H7-0943, assembly GCF_037963265.1. Taxonomy (NCBI): domain Bacteria; kingdom Bacillati; phylum Bacillota; class Bacilli; order Caryophanales; family Paenibacillaceae; genus Paenibacillus; species Paenibacillus sp. FSL H7-0943. The sequence continues at coordinate 6,171,714 of NZ_CP150148.1, read as the reverse complement.
AACGGATCACGGCAGACGTAAGCTGACGAGGTGGAGGTGTTCGAAATGTTCGGCGGGGACCTCCCGGTGATGCACCAGAGCCGTAAATGGATACGGAAAATGAAAGGGCGACCTTTCACACAACGTTTTCATGGGTGCAACAAATTATATTATTCATGTGTGCGCGCATCAGAAGGAAACACGTTATTTCTGCCACGGCAGAGGAGAAGGCTGTGCATTTCATGAACATTAGAATGTAAGTGACAGTTTATTTTGTTGATCCTAAAATACAACAGAATATTTGCTTTTTCTCAAAAACATGCCGCACGGCACGTTTCTTTCCTTATGCCGCCACATTACGATAACTCGGACGGGGGAAATTATAATGTGTGGTATTGTAGGATATATTGGTAATCAGAATTCGCAGGGGATCTTGGTTGAGGGTTTGAAGAAATTGGAATATCGTGGATATGATTCCGCTGGTATTGCTGTATTTACCCAAGAAGGACTGCAAGTAGTGAAAGCTCAAGGCCGTTTGGCGAATCTGCAGTCGAAGCTCGAAGACAGCCCGCTGGCAGGTAGCGCAGGTATCGGACACACACGCTGGGCGACTCACGGTAAACCATCCGATGAGAATTCACATCCACATACGGATAACAGCATGAAGTTCTCGGTAGTTCATAACGGTATTGTCGAAAACTATCTGGATCTGAAAGAAGAGCTGATCGCTGGCGGATGCCACTTTGTCTCTGAAACCGATACAGAAGTTATTTCACATCTGATTGCTCGCGAATATGACGGAGATATCGTGAAGGCTGTACAAAAAGCGATTACGTTCATGCGCGGTGCGTTTGCATTAGGTGTCCTGACTGAATATGAGCCAGATAAACTGGTGGCTGTGCGTCAAGCTAGCCCGCTCATTATCGGTCTTGGCGAAGGAGAAAATTTTATCGGGTCAGATATTCCGGCACTGCTTGAATATACCCGTAACGTATATATTTTGAACGACGGCGAAATGGCTGTGCTGACAAGAGATGCTGTCGAATTGATGACGATTGAAGGCAACTTTATTTCTCGGGAAATGATTACTGTCGATTGGGATGCAGTTACCGCAGAAAAAGGCGGCTACGAGCATTTCATGCTGAAAGAAATACACGAGCAACCTAAGGCTTACCGCGACACCATGCGTGGTCGTATCAATGCCGAAGGTAACAAGGTTGTATTGCCTGAACTGAACATGACTGAAGAACAAATCAAGAACATTCGTAACATTCAAGTCGTTGCTTGCGGAACGGCATACAACGCAGGTGTGGTAGGACGTACTATGATCGAATCTTTGGTTCGTATTCCAGTTGAAAATGATATCGCTTCGGAATATCGTTACCGTTCACCAATCGTGACTCCAGAAACTTTGGTTATCGTAGTCAGCCAATCCGGTGAGACTGCAGATACTTTGGCAGCTCTGCGTGAAGCGCAAGCTAACGGGGCACACGTATTGGCGATCACTAACGTAGTGGGCAGCTCTATTGCTCGGGAAGCAAACGATGTGTTGGTAACCTTGGCGGGTCCGGAAATTGCAGTAGCTTCGACCAAAGCTTACACTTCACAATTGATCGCATTTGGATTGTTTGCTCTTTACTTGGCTGAAGTTCGTGGTACACAAACCGAAGCACAAGTTACTAAGATTCTTGCAGCTATGCAATCTCTACCAGAGCAAGTAGAAGAGATCCTAGCTCAAAAAGAAGCGATCAAAGGTTATGCTGAACAAATTTCTGAGCACAAAAACTTGTTCTTCATCGGCCGTGGCGTAGACTACGCTGTTGCTCAAGAAGGATCCTTGAAGCTGAAAGAAATTTCTTATATTCACTCCGAAGCTTATGCTGCAGGTGAATTGAAACACGGTACATTGGCTCTGATCGAAGAAGGCGTTCCAGTTATTGCCCTGGCAACTCAGGAAGCTGTACTTGAGAAGACCGTCAGCAACATCAAAGAAGTGAAAGCTCGCGGCGCAGATGTGCTGGCAATCACGCACCAAGAGCATTTAACTGACCTGCTTAGATCAGTTGATCAAGTGTTCGTGATTCCTAAAACACTTCCAATGCTGACAGCAGCTTTGTCCGTAGTGCCTCTGCAATTATTGTCCTATTATGCTTCTCTTGCGCTGGGTCATGATGTGGATAAACCACGTAACTTGGCGAAGAGTGTTACTGTGGAGTAGAATTGGTGATGTAAAAGTACAGTTGTTGACTAATTACATTAATTTGTTGTTCTGAACATTAAAGTATTGTTTTGAGTAACAAAATTGCAATAAAGTTGTGTTTTGAAAAGCTTAAGAAAAAAATGAGCGTGGAACAGCAACACTGACATCTAGAGCCGTCCTGAAAATACAGGGCGGCTTTATCTTTTTTTTATATGGGGGAAGATGATCTCACAAGGCCGACTTAGTGAAATTGAGCAGGGAAAGACTAAACCCTCTGCCGAAACTCTAAAAGAATTAAGGAAAGAAATTAATGTTGATTTAAACTGGTTATTCGACGAGGATATTTAATTTTGTTAATATGTTGATGGAGTGTCTGGTGACATTTAACTCAGTGTTTAGGTGGTGTCTTTAAAACAAAGTTTGAGTTTTTATAATAGAGTTGGTGCTTAATGAAGGCGTCAAATATTGTTTGTAGCTAGAAAAAAAGAATGTAACTGTTGATTATTGTCAAAAGAAAATAAAGTTCTAGACTGAGAAAATAAAGTATTTTCTTAGTGCTTTGGATAAGATAAGTCCCCTGTTTAAGCACTACATGCTACCCGCGTACGTTCTTTAATAGGTAATTGGAAATGGAATATAATGAGGAGGACGCAGCCCAAGCGAAGGAGCGGGAGCGTTCTTTTTATTAAACTAACGGGCAGGATATCCCTCAATTCAATGTTTTAAGTACGGTAGCATAACGAAACAGTAGTTCATTAGCGTTCGAACCAAAACAGTGAGATACAGACAACTGAAGCACGGATGAGTCGGAACGAAACTATCATACGGACGAAGATCCTGTCGGGCAGCATATCTGACCTCCACCTCATGGACAGGTTGAATGAAGGAATGAGGAGATCCATAAGTGCAACCATACTTTTCCTAGGTAACCACTTTCTTCAGACTGTGGTTAAGGAGATGTTCATTTGCGCTTTTCCTCGTCCCAACATTTTCTTCGATTTCAACTTGATTCCACCATGAAGTCGTCTGCACTGAACGAATAAAATCAGAAACCTAAGATATTACGAGCATTCAAGAGAAAAGTGATTCCTCATAGAGGGAGAATAGTTTAACAAAGGACAGGATACCGAAGCACCTGCTCTTCAATAATTTTTTCAACTATCGTGACGATTACTTGAATAATTCGATTCTGAATCTGATCATCTTCTGTTTGGAAAATCTCCACGAAAAAAAGCGCCGGCTCATGATGTTATCGTGAAACCGGCGCTTTTTCGATCGATACCACATATACGTTTAAATGGAGTCTATATTAGGAAGCCTAATTAATTGATGATATGGATCTGGTATAACAACTGTTCCAAGAGTACCGCTTGTATTATACTGATTAACAACCCTGCCCCTGGGTCTACTCAGTCCTATTGGACGCCGCAGGACTCCGGCTGATTACTATTCAGGAAGCACGTATCAATTGCGATGAGCCGTTCGCTCTATGCCATCAGCGATTACTTTGTACAGTTGCCGCGGAATGTTGTGTCCAATACCGTCCACCAACATTAGCTCGGCTCCAGGGATAGCAGTAGCCGTGTTTTCGCCACACTCCGGTAGGATCAGGGGATCACAAGCTGCGGACGACGGTCGCCAGCGACAGCCATAGCAGCAATTTGTCGTCCGACACTGCTTGGGTCGGGTCGTAGTCTCGCTGGATTTCCTCCAGAATGAGCGCCCGATAAGAATCCTTTTCAAACGGATAGCCGGTGCCGGTGATGCGTTTGGCAAAAGAGAGCTTTTGTGCCAAAAATTCTGTTTCATCCTTGTCCAGTGACATTAAAGATGTGAAGTGTAGATTAAAGTTAGCGCTTCTCCAATTTATGAGTTCAAGTTATTTAGGGTGAAATTTCTTGATTTGTTTGCAGTAACTTTAATACAATGCCAAATACTAAACTATACATTTAGATTTTGGAATTTAATAACCAAGTTTTTAGGAATATAACCATCATTACTGTTCACCATACTTCGGCTACTCTTTGTAAGTGGATTGATCTGTGTCCATGTAGACTACACATTAAAAGACTTATTAGAACATAATATTACATAGAGGAGAATTGGAGATTATTGCGTAAGGAAATTAATATTATAGTAAACTGATGTTCACATGCACTTTAAAAGGTAGTATAATAAAATAAGGAAAATAATACATTTTATAGTTTAATATTTTCCTTTACGGACCTTATCCATTCGTTCAACATTTAAGTGAATATAATGTTTTAAAGTAGGAAATAATTTATTGGTATAGAAAGGGCGGGATAATATGTTTAAAAAAATATATTTAATAGCCTTTGCAGTGACTATTATTTCAGGAGTGGCATTAATATCAAATTCAAAAGCAGACACCTATCCAGAAATGGAAACCGTAAATAAGACAGTTGAAAATCCTGTTAACACTAATTTTTCAACAAATAACGTAAAATCCGTAGAATCCGTAGAATCAGTAAAAAACGTAGAATCCGTAGAATCAAAAATCGCAAAAGGGTATTATAGTCAACTATATACACCTCATGGCATGTTCTTGCGAGCAGATAAACAAAGTATCTTTAAGGAATCGGAGATAGCAAGAAATTTAGATCAAATCGGGCCTAATACGAATCAACTAATTTTTGAAGGCGAGTTTTTTTTAAAAGTAGATGAATCAACATTTCTTAAATCGTATCCCAATTCGTTGCTCTTAAATGAAACCTTAAATGAAACAGATGAAAACGCAATTAGACTGACGATGCTTCATTAAGCTAACTGGCAGGAAGGTTTGAATATTCAATATACGGTATTATTTTAATTATATCGATAGTAGTACTTTTTATATGCATCGGATACATTCAGTTCCAAAGGATGGTTCAAAACAGTCAAACAAAATCATGAAGGTATAAGCCGCTGTAATGCGGCTTATACCTTATTTTGATGGAATTCACTATCAAGCTTATATATTTTGGCCTTCGGGTACATCATAAGATAATCGATTTACGGGTCGGATCAACAACTTTATCAAGGTGATTTTCCATTACAAGACGGATATTTTATCGGTTATAGGCCGGTGGAATAGTCGAAGAGGTAGGACCAGAAGTTTCAAAAGTGAAACAGGGGTTATCCCTTTCAATATTGTATCGGACTTCATACGAGCTAATATTTAACTACTGGCTACTCAGAAAATTGTAAGGTAATATCGCCGTTATTTGTATAAGCAGATAATTTTTTTGAACCATTCTCTTTATTGGCAGGCAAATTGCTATCTCCTTTCTTTACCTTGCTTAAGATCGCGAAATCATCATATGACCCTAGAATAGAACCGCTAATATTTCCGTTTTTTGTTTCAAGGGTTATAGCCGTCCCTACATTCAATTTGTCCAGTTGGATATTTCCGTTATTTATGTTTACTTCCACTGTCCCTAAAAACACGATTGTTGGTAATACAATACTTTCATTTGATGTTTTTAAAGTCAAATTTTTTAAAGTTGCATCAGGTATCCATACCTGAATAGTTCTGGTTACTTGCGAGTCTTTTCCTCCGATATAGTCGTTCCATTCCTTATTACTGTCACTTACCATTGACAGTTCTTTATCGTCAGATAGATCAATCTTGTAAAAATCTTTCTCACTTTCATAGTAAACAATATGAATTTGTTCATCTTTAGATTGGAGAATAGTTATTTTTTTGTCCTTTGCATCAATTGTTAAGGTATCAATCTTTTGGGCAGGGATGATGTAATTTTTTTCCTCCATGGAAGTGGGGTGGGAGGAGCATCCTGCCAATGATATCAATAGTGTCACCAATATGCCTATAGTAGTTAGTAATTTTTTTGCAGTGCTTTTCATTATAAAATGCTCCTTTGTTAAATCATTTTTCTTTTTAATATAGCCAGTCCTACGAATACCAATCCTAAGCTGCTCTGCAAAAAAAATTGCGATATGCAACAAAGTATTAGAGTTGAACATAATGATCTTGAAAAGTCTACCCAAATATGTTGCAAGAGTTGGATCGGATCATTTTTGTATTTCGTTGCGTTTATCAGTCGCATATGTTTTAATCATCATAAACTTTTGTGTTACAAAAAGGTCAAGAGGGTAGATATGAACAACTATTTTACAATTAAGCAAGCAGCAGAGATCGTAGAGACGACCAGTGAGACCTTGCGGCACTATGATCGTATTGGATTAGTCAAGCCATGCCATAAAGATGAATTGTCGGGATATCGATACTATTCCGAGCAGGAGCTCGTAAAGCTGCAAACCATTGAACTGCTCAAAGCAATGGATCTTACTTTAATGGATATTAAAGATATATTGCAGCAGAATGATCTCTCTAAAGTAATTGAATTTCTAAAACAGGCAGAAAAAAGAGCAGACGATAAAATTGCTCGTCTGCAGTATGCAAAATCGAAAATTAAACGTGCCTATCTACATTATGAAAATAAGTTCCACAACGGTTATAGTCAAAGTGAAAATTACTTTGTCAGAAACATAGAGGAAAGGGTAATTATGCTTTCGAATAAAATGGAAAGCCCCACACTTAAGAATTTATGGGACTATCACAGACATTTCTATCAACAAATTGAGACTTCTCTGCATTCACAATTTCTATTTGAAGATATGGCGGGAATGTTCACGACTGAAGGAATAACACGGTTATTTGCTGTTTGCTTGAAATATCCGTCTTTAGAGGGGTTAACTGTGCTACCAGAAGGGGACTATCTGTGTGCAAACTGTACCGAAGAGAATAAGAATGCTGTATTACAAAATTTACTTGAAAGGGCAAAGACGGAATACGATGTGTGTCCAGATTTTGTTCTTCATAACATTATTGTGACTGGAATATTGCAGTGGGATTATCAGATACAACTGTTCATTAAGAAACGCACATGTTAGATTAAATACAAAGGAAAGGGTTTAGAAAAAGAAAATTGTTTGATTAAAAGTCGCTAATTTAGCGGCTTTTTTTGATTAAGGAAGCACGTTTCTTACCCCAGGCTGAGGACAAGAACGTTATACTTCGCCGATTAGCTAAATATTTAACTATAGTTCAATGTTATCTATTTAGCTAACTGGCAGATTAACGCTATAAGTCTTAGGAATAGTATGCTTAAGTGAAAAAAGTATTTTCATGAATTCTCTAATGTGAATAAATACAAATTCCACTGCAGTTAATCCATTTTCTATACATATTTTTAATAGTACATTGAGGTAAATAAAGTGATTATTCACTTTGATAAATTCGAAATTGCTTTGTCGGTATTATTTTATGGCTTCGTAAGGATTGCAAAACCAGCGAAATATGGGAGTTTAAAACAGATGTGTGCCGTAGTTAGTTTTATGAAAGGAAGGTATAGCGGTGAGTATTTATTACGCTTCAAGCAAAGAGGATATCACTAAGGATGCACTCCAAGAGTTATTTCTTTCGGTAGAATGGGAGTCTGGCAAGTATCCAAACGAGCTTTTACAAGCAATCGGAGGGTCTCATTCAATTGTTACCGCTTGGGAAGGAGGAAAGCTTGTCGGTTTAATAAATGCTTTGTCAGATGGTGTTTTAACGGTATATTTTCATTATATGCTTATTAATCCGAGTTATCAGAGTATAGGTATAGGTAAGGAAATGATGAATATAATGCTTGATAGATATAAAGGGTGTAAAACAAAAGTATTAATTTCTTATCCTCATGCAGTGGATTTCTATAATAAATTTGGCTTTAATACAGAGGATGGAGCTACACCAATGTTTATCTCAGAGTTGATATGATTAAACTAACGGATCACGATAGTTTAATCGCAACATGAAGGCAGCCGATCAGAGGATCAGCTGCCGTTTTTATTGAAGTAAAGGGGCAGGATAACTCAGTAATTTCGCGAATACTCAAAAGATGTAATTATCACAAAGTTCCCGAATAAGACGTTATAAGAAATCGGCGAGAAACTATAAGGAGCAGAAAACATGAAATGCCCTCACTGTAACAACGAATTAAGTGAACTTCCTTTATGTTACGGAAGTGAAGCACCATATTATTTTTACACTGTACCAGAAGAGAAAAGAACAGAATTAATTAGAGATTTTTGTGTAATTGATGAACAGCATTTCTTTATTAGAGGCCATATTGAAATACCAATAATCGATAGCAAAGAGAAATTTATATGGAGTGTGTGGGTTTCTCTTAGTGAAGAAAACTTTCTGAAGTCTAATGAATTATTGCACGTAGAAGGAAGGGAGACGGAAGAACCTTATTTTGGTTGGTTATCGACTGAACTTTCAATATATCCAATAACTACATTATCGTTAAAGACAATGGTGCATACACAAGAGGTTGGTGCTGTTCCGTTAATAGAATTAGAACAAACGAATCATCCACTTGCAGTTGAACAAAGAGAAGGAATTACAATGGAGAGAGTTAAAGAAATTGCTCATTTAATAAACCATAGTCAGTAAGAGAAAAATTTGAATCTATAGTCGAAGAAGCTGCCGACAGCTTATTAAATCATATCTACGCCAGCAGACAACCTTGCAATGCTAAACTCGGTGTGTAATGTCGTTTAAGCTAACAGGAGACTTTTGTTCAATGAAACAGAGACAGTCTTAATATTTTATTTTCTGCTGACAATGACACTTTTTTATCCAAAAGGCAAACTTTCGGAGGGTATATTCTTGAGGCAGACTAAGCTAACTGAAGTGTTTTTTTATAAGTTGTCGCCCGTGAAACACTCAACGTCACCCGTACTCCTATTAGGGAGTTAACGGGTGGCGTTTTTTCATGCCCGATTCTACAGATGTAGTATCAACAAGGCGTGCCCTAAATCATTACACCTATAAAGATCACGGGTTAAATTGCAATCAACTTCAGCTGATGGAAAGTTAGCTTTACATGTATAATCCAATATGTTATTCTTACGGAAAGTTAACTTTCCATAATTGCTTCAGGAGGTAAGATATTGAAAAACAGGCTTGAAGAGATTAGAAAAGAAAAGGGCATTAAACAAGAAGAACTAGCGGATAAATTGGAAGTATCCAGGCAAACGATTGGTTCACTTGAAAATGGCCGGTATAACCCATCCATCATTCTTGCATTTAAGATTGCGCGATTTTTTGAAATGAGTATTGAAGATATTTTCATTTACGAGGAGGAGCTGGGTAATGAAAACGGCAAGTAAATGGGTGCTCTTAACAATTGCAGGTGCTATTATGGTTTATATGGGTGGATTTATTTTAACTGACGAGAAGCTAAAAGGAATTTCCGGTTTGCTCATTGGTGTGGGTTCAGTCCTTGCAGTGCTTGGAGTAGGAAATATGGTGTATTCGTTATGGCTTAATAAGCCCCAGAACAAAATAAAGAATGATGAGAAAGTTAGAATGAGTAAAATTGAGGCTAATGATGAACGGAAAATAAGAATAAGAGAAAAAGCGGGTTGGAAAACTAATATTGTTAACTTTTACATCCTAATGGCTCTAACTGTTGTATTTAGTTTAATGGGAGTAGATCAAACTGTAGTCACTGTGTTATGTGGTGTTTTTGTTTTTCAAATCTCCTTAGGAATCTTCCTGTTTAATTATTATGCTAAGAGAATGTAATTGGAATGACGTAACATCAATTAGAATATTCGAAAATATTTTGTTAGGAGAGAATGACATGGAAGTATTTGCAGAATATTTAGCGCAGATTGATAACCCGCAACATCGGGAAAGAATGGAAGAGGTTTTAGCTTGGGTAGCTGGAAAATTTACTGATTTAAAGCCAAAAGTTGCGTGGAATCAGCCTATGTTTACCGATCACGATACTTTTATTATTGGTTTTAGTGTATCCAAACATCATTTGGCGGTTGCCCCTGAAATTGCAGGAATTAATCGTTTTTCTGATGAAATTGTGCAGGCAGGTTATGATCACACCAAGCAGTTGTTACGCATCCGGTGGGAAAGTCCAGTTGATTTCTCATTACTTGAAAAAATGATCGAGTTTAATATTTTGGATAAGGCAGACTGTTCAACTTTTTGGCGGAAATAAAACATATTATTTAGCGTTCAATTCATTTTAAGCAAATTTATAAGTGGAAGCACCAGAGGACAAGTCACTTTTAATATGTGATTTGTCTTTTTTATTTGAATTCTCAGCACGAAATATTCAATATTTTGGAAGGTGGATGGAATGTTGGAAGCGAATTTATACACGTTAGTTCAACCTGCTGAATGATGAAAAATGGAAGTGAGACAAATGGCTACTGTAAGCGAGAGCCAATTCAGATTGGAGGATGAAAATGCCACTAAACGATGATCAACTATTAGAGCTATTAAGAGGTCAGGGTATTCCTGAGATTCTTGAGATTAAAAGAACAAAACAAGAAATACGCAATCGAGCAGCACTCAATAAAATAGAAGTGTATACGAAAGACAATAAGGTTTTGTCGTTATTAGAGAAAATTACGAAGTCAGATCATATCCCATTTGAAAATACTATTTACAATCATTACTCTACCAAGGATGTATCTATTCCGAGAGTCTTTTTTAATAAATATGATACAGTTGGACAAGAAGGTATATTGTTGATGGAAGATCTGACCCCGACACATAACAATTTAGCAGACTGGGAAGTGCCTATTGATTCTGATAAATTAGCAAACATTATTGATGTGATCGCACAGTTTCATTCTGCTTCTTGGGAGACAAGCGAGTTAGCTCATCCCGAGCATTTGAAAAGTATAGAGCATTATTTAAAGCATATTTCGTATTTGGAGAGAGATTATCTGGATTTTAGAAAGCACCAGACTTATAACCTTGGGGAAGAACAGTTTAGTATTTACGAGAAGTGTTTACTTAGCTTGCGTGAAAATGCCCAGAAACATATTAGTCGTATCTCCAGATATCAAAATACAACATGCATCCATGGTGATCTAAATGTTGGCAATTTATTATATCCGATGTTCAGCAGTTCAAGGCCGTGCATCATTGATCTTGAAGCAGTGAAGGTTGGGCTTTGTACCGAGGATCTCGTTATGTTATTTATCCACGATTTGTTTCATGGCAGTGAGGAGACTACACGTATTTTTGATCTGTATTTTCATTCAATTAACAATAAAATCAGGAGCGCATACACGTACACACAATTTGTGGAGGACGTTAGATTATCGATTATGGAAGGAATCTTTTTTCCAATAAAGTTATTTGTCCATGAAGGAATTAAGGATGAGGAGCTTATATGGAAATCGATATATGCTTATAAGAATCTATTCTGAAAGGAAGTGGCCCTCGTTGTTTTTTCTTCAGATGTCTGGATACCCCGGATCAGGGAAGTCTTCATTAGCCAGAGTAATAGCGCAGCATACTTCTGCTGTAATTCTTGATCACGACATTGTAAAGTCTTCTCTTATGGAATCACTTGGAGCAAACATTGGGTTCAAGGAAGTTGGAAAAATTTCGTATGACATTGAATGGGCTTTGATAGATTTCCACTTATCTCAAGGTCATAATGTTATACTCGATAGCCCTTGTTTATACTCTGAAATGATAGAGAGAGGATTGAATCTGACCCAGAAATATAATGTGGAATATAAATATGTAGAATGTCTATTAAATGACTATGATGAGCTCAATAATAGACTGCGAAATAGAAAAAGAATGATTAGCCAGATTGAAAGAGTGCCTTCTGAAGAGACATTACTAAAAACTATTGAAAATGCTAAAAAGCCATCTAATGTCAGAATACATATTGTTAATACAAAGGAACCGATTGAATCCTATATTAAAAGTGTCATTGAATACTTAAATACTTAGCCTAAATTTTGAGGAGGGGAACAGATGGATTTTGAGAAAGCAGCCCATTTCATTTGGACACATGGCAGATTATTAGAAAGAAGGGTTTTTGAATATATTTTCCACGGTGGATCAATGAGCAATGTTGTGACTTCACTAACAGCCTACCAAAACGAAGATGGTGGGTTTGGAAATGCAATAGAGCCGGATTTACGGGTACCCGGTAGTCAGCCACTTTTCATGGAATTTGCACTACGTTTTTTATATGACTGTAACATAAAAGACGAAGAACTTTCTCAAAAAGCATGTGATTATATTTCAAAGCATGCTGATTTAAAAAAAGGGATTCCAACAATATTTCCTTCATCAGCAAACTATCCAAGAGCAGAACATTGGAGTAACCCTCTTTCTACAGAGCCATCATTTAGCAGACTTACTGGTCTTGTCGGGCTTCTTAAGTGGCAAGGGATAGAACATTCCTGGCTTGATAAGGCGACAGAAATTTGTTTGGAAGATATTCACGCACAAGCATATGACGATGCGCATACAATTTTGACTGCATTTTATTTATTGGAAAGCTTACCTCAATCGGATTTTATCAAAGGATTATTTCAAAAATTATCTAAGGAGCTTATTACTGCCAACTTCTTTTGTATGGATGCCGCATCCCACAGTTATGGACTCTCTCCTCTAGAATTTTCACCATCACCCACTTCTTACTGTAGCAGCATATTTTCTGATGAAACCATTCTTGATCACTTAAAAGTATTAGAACACCAACAGGATGATGAAGGAGGATGGCAGATAACATGGGAGCCTCCCGGTGAAACAGCGAGGTTGGAATGGAGAGCCTATAAGACGCTAAAGAGTTTGATGATACTAAATTCATACAACAAGATTAATCTATGAGGCTATTAAGGAGATAATAAACACTCCAAGGAGAGGAACCTATGAACAAATTAAGGGCAATCATAGTTCCGTTATTCTTAATCTTTTTATTTGGATGTAGTAAGGAGCAAATTAGCGATAATTCAAAAAAAGAATATAGCAAAGCTGAACAATTTATTACCGATATGGGCTATCTGATCATTAGTAATGAAGGAATTGTTTCTGAATATTTATTAGATAAAAAACTGCTGACGGAAATGCCATACATGCAATACTGGAGTGTTCAAAGTGTTGATCCAGTCGATTATATAGGCAAGGAAATAACTACAAGTAAGTTCATCGTTAAAAATCACCCCTTAGATAATAAGAAGGATAATACAAAAAAACAAACCCTGATTTTTCTGCTAGAAGCAGACGATCAAGTGATAGGAGGCTATAGTTTTCCTGATTTCGATGAATTACATATGGGCTGGGTTTATACCATTGATGGGAATACACTCGAAGAATTGACCGGAGAAGCTTTCCCGAAATGGTCTAAGGAGTGGAATTTAAGATATAAATAATGGCTGGGGAGTATTTATAAAGGAGCAGATATGAAAAAACTAATCCTAGTACTTGTAGCTGTGGTTATTATTTCGAATGCGATATGGAGTTATTTATATTTCAATAAAGAGGTCGAAACAAATTTAAACACTGGTGTTCAAGTATATACACTTAAGGGTACAGGGGATACATGGGATGTTTTAGATTACAAAATAATAATTTCATCTAATAAAATTTTACGGGGACATGGGAAGTTAGTGTTCAAGGGAGACCCAAGCGCTTTAGTGAATAGTAGCTATTATAAGTATGAAGTCAATGAAAAAAACAATAATAATAAGGATGAAACAGTTCTTGTAAATGAAGCTAGGTCAACGGATGGACCCGTTTCAATATTAAGTAACACTGATATCGCGTCTATAACAGGTCCGTATTCGTATGACGAATTAAATAAAAATAGACAAAATTATGAAAATACCACTTTATCTATTACATGGAATGATAATGAAGGGGAGATTCATTCCGAAACAATAAGTTTAGATATTGAGAGTGAAATTTCTCTTAAGGATGATCTTTAAGGGTGATAAATCCAAGAGACTAAGATTGAATCTCAACGGACTGAAGGAAGATCCTCTACGCCCCAAAAGCCTGCCGGTACTTCACAGGAGACATGCCTTCAAACCTTCTGAACACTTTAATGAAATAGCTGGACTGGGCAAAACCGGACTGAGTCGCAACCTGAGCAATGGAGAGTCCTGTGGACACCAGTAAAAGCTTGGCTTTAGCCAGCCGACAATCGGTTAAATAACGGTTAGGTGTTTTACCCATAACCACCCGGAACAGCCTTAGAAAATGATAGCTGCTGTACCCGGTCAATCTTGCCATCGATTCCAGAGACCAAGGGCTGGCACATTCGACATGGATGATATCTGCAGCACTGCGGATGGACTGCCTAACCTCGTGCGGTACTGAGCCGTGAAGCGGCTCGGAGTTCTGCAGCAATTTTACTAGAAGCTCATACAGCAGAGCAGATAGTCTTGGCTCACTACGGATCACGTAGGAAGCGCTTAGTATATACATTTCCTCGAATAGTTCGTCCAGCTTAGCATCCAAATCAAAAGTGAACAGGTATGCACGAGACTGGTCCACTTCTTCTAATAAGGGAAGGACAATTTCAGTGTTAAAATGAACCCAGCGGACATCCCAAGGCTCGCCTGGGTCAGAGCCGTATTGCTGATAAGCCCCTTTGGGGTACAGAAAACCTCGTCCTCTACTCATCGGAATACGTTCGCCCTCATGGAATACATAACCCTCCCCACCAAAGATCAAATGCAGGTTATAACTCCCCAGAAACCCTTCGCTTCTTCTCTCTGTATGTTGTGGAAAGTGAGTGTAATGTCCCAAAAATTCAGGATAAGAGACATATTTTGAAAAAGCCGGTGTCGGCAAATACCATTGTTTCTTCATGTTTGGCAGCACCCATTTCTGTAGCGCAACAGAGCGCAAGTTGGATTAAGGCAATGAACGCAAGATTGTTATATGATAGCAATATTTTGTTATATAAGACCTCTTATCATTGATACTACAATAGAATTATATAATATTGAAAGCATATTTTTAATACTTTGGAGGTAATGATGAAGAAACCTGTCGCAACTGAAAAATTCGAGCTTGGCGTCTGTTATTATCCGGAGCACTGGCCAGAAAACATGTGGGAGGACGATTATCGCCGGATGCGTGAACTCGGCTTTACGATCATTCGGATGGGGGAGTTTGCTTGGTCTATTTTTGAACCGGCAGAAGGGCAGTTTCAGTTCGGGCTCTTTGATCGGGCGATTGATCTAGCACATAAATATGGTCTTCAGGTTGTACTTGGTACTCCGACGGCGACGCCTCCAGCTTGGTTGACTGATAAGTATCCCGAAGTTTTAAATGTAACCTACGAAGGTGTTACACTTCAGCATGGCATGCGCCGTCATTATAATTACAGCAGTCCTAAATACCGGGAACTGTGTGCGCGTATTGCAGAACAAATGGCTGAACATTACGGCAATCATCCGGGTGTAGTTGGCTGGCAAATTGATAATGAGCTCAACTGTGAGATCAGTGAATTTTATTCGGAGAGTGACCATAAGGCTTTCCGGGAATGGCTACAGCAGAAATATGTTACGCTTGAGCATTTGAACGAGGCCTGGGGAGCTGTTTTTTGGAATCAAAGCTATAGTGACTGGTCTCAGGTCTATCTTCCACGTCCGACTCCAGTACCGAAGCAACCCAATCCTCATCAGGCATTGGATGAAAAACGGTTTATTTCGGACAATACAATTTCTTTTGCCAAAAACCAAGCGGATATCATCCGTAAACTTGCCCCTAAGCAGTGGGTAACCACGAACGGTCTGTTCGGGCATCTCGATAGCCATGAAATGACGGATGAACTGTTGGATTTCTTCAGCTATGATTCCTATCCTCAGTTCTCTACTATTTTTTATGACCCGAATGAGCGGAATCCGCTGAATGATAGAGGCTGGGGACTGTCGTTATCTGTTGTTCGTTCGATATCCCCGAATTTCTGTATTATGGAGCAGCAGTCAGGCCCGGGTGGCTGGGTGAACCGGATGGATATGCCTTCTCCAAAGCCCGGGCAGATGCGGTTATGGACTTATCAGTCGATCGCTCATGGAGCAGATATGGTGTTATATTTCCGCTGGCGGACAGCTACGATGGGCAATGAAATTTATTGGCATGGAATCAATGACTATCATAATCAGCCTAACCGGAGAGTGCGGGAAGCGGGGCAGATCGGTCAGGAGCTGGCAGCAGCAGGTCATGCGTTTGTCGGTACTCGTAATCAGGCTAACATTGCTATTGTACGTGATTATGACAATGAGTGGGATGGAGAATACGATGTTTGGCATGGCCCGTTTATGTGGAAGAGCAATAAGGAGTGGTACAAGGCGCTTCAGCGGAAGCATATCCCGAATGACGTACTCTATTTACGCAAAAAAACAACGCTGGAGGAGCTTGCAAGGTACGACGTGCTTATCTATCCTCACCCAGCGATTATGACAGATGAGACAGCAGCACTGCTGGATGAATATGTTCAGCAAGGCGGCAAACTGATCTTCGGCTGTAGAACCGGCTATAAGGATGAGCGCGGTCAATGTTATATGCGTCCTTTCCCAGGTGCTGCTAAGGATCTATGCGGGATCACAGTTGAAGAATTCACAATGGTTAAGGGCAGTCGTCAGCCAACAACAATTAGCTGGTCGGGCGTGACCGAAGTCGTTACAGGAGCAGATGACTTTAATGATATTCTCAAAATAGAGGAAGCTTCGGTTGAAGTGATGGCGGTTTACGCCTCTGATTATTATGCGGGAAAACCGGCGGTAACTAAAAATCGTCGCGGCAAGGGTGAGGTTTGGTATTACGGAGCCGTATTTAATGAACAGGCAGCGGCTGAGATCATAAATTTAATTGATCTACAATCGCCAGCAGATTGGCTGGAGCTCCCAGAAGAGGTAGAGCTGCAAGTCCGTACCGGAGCTTCTTCCAGTTATGCTTTTTTGCTTAATTATAGTGAGACTCCTGTCACGATCCATCTTCGTGAGACCAAAACAGATTTACTGAGCGGCACAACATTGTCGGGCGAGGTGCTTCTGGAAGGATTTGGGGTATTGGTGTTAAACTAACGTATACATTGATCTCACATTTGAGTAGATTTGGATAATTCTCTCTTTTCGGTTATACTTTGAAGTAGCAATTATATAGTCACGGGAGCTTGGTGGGACCAGGCTGAGAGGATAGTTATAACTATCGACCGTCAAACCTGATCTGGATAATGCCAGCGGAGGAAATGGAGCTCTATTTCTATTTGTCTACTCTAAGGCCGCATCTTATACAGATGTGGCCTTTTCTATGTGTGGGGAGTAGACCGTCTCCGCTTGATCAAATCACCTTATAGGAGGAATTGAGATGACAAGCGAATTGAACAACGATCCAATCAATCTATCAGCTTTTCCAGCAAGTCAAAAAGTGTATGTAAAGGGTTCACGGCCTGATATACAGGTGCCTATGCGGGAGATCTCACTTAGTCCAACTGCGGGCATAGACGGCGAAGAGGAGAATGCCCCAATTCATGTCTATGACACAAGCGGGGCTTACACGGATGCTAATATTCATACTGATATTCGTCAGGGGTTAGAGCCCAATCGTCTAAGCTGGATTGAGGAACGAGGGGATGCGGAAGCGTACGAAGGAAGAACCGTGAAGCCTGAAGATAACGGGAATGCAACGGGAAAAGCTGTGGCGGAAGTGTTTCCAGCGCTCCATAGAAAACCTTTGCGAGCGAAAAAGGGGCGTAATGTCTCTCAAATGCATTATGCACGCAAAGGGATTATTACTTCGGAAATGGAATACGTTGCGATTCGTGAGAATGTGGCACCGGAATTTGTAAGAGATGAAGTAGCCCGCGGCCGCGCCATCATCCCATCGAATATCAATCATCCAGAGAGTGAACCGATGATTATTGGACGCAATTTTTTAGTGAAGATCAATGCCAATATAGGAAATTCCGCAGTATCCTCCTCCATAGAGGAAGAGGTAGAGAAGATGAGATGGGCCACCCGCTGGGGTGCAGATAATATAATGGATCTCTCCACAGGTAAAAACATCCATACGACACGCGAGTGGATCATCCGTAATTCTCCTGTTCCTATTGGCACGGTGCCTATCTATCAAGCGTTGGAAAAAGTGAATGGGAAAGCGGAAGATTTAACGTGGGAAGTGTACCGTGATACGCTCATTGAGCAAGCGGAGCAAGGGGTTGATTATTTTACCATTCATGCGGGGGTTCTGCTTCGTTATATCCCGTTGACGGCACAACGTATGACTGGCATTGTTTCAAGAGGTGGTTCCATTATGGCGGCATGGTGTCTTGCGCATCATCAAGAGAACTTTTTATATACACATTTTGAAGAGATATGTGAAATCATGAAGCTGTACGATGTTTCTTTTTCCCTAGGCGATGGATTACGTCCGGGTTCGATTGCTGATGCGAATGATGAAGCACAATTTGCCGAGTTAGAGACGTTAGGTGAATTAACAGCTATAGCTTGGAGTCATGATGTACAGGTGATGGTAGAGGGTCCAGGACATGTGCCGATGCACTTGATTAAAGAGAATATGGATAAGCAACTTGAAACCTGTAACGAAGCCCCTTTTTATACATTAGGTCCACTGACTACAGATATTGCGCCTGGTTATGATCATATTACCTCTGCTATAGGTGCAGCGATGATTGGTTGGTTCGGTACAGCAATGTTGTGTTACGTAACTCCGAAGGAGCATCTTGGCCTGCCTAATAAGGAAGATGTACGTGTAGGGGTCATTACTTATAAAATAGCGGCTCATGCCGCAGATTTGGCGAAAGGGCATAAAGGAGCACAAGACCGGGATAATGCTCTTTCGAAAGCCCGTTTTGAATTTCGTTGGCGTGATCAATTTCATTTATCGTTAGATCCTGAGCGAGCGCTAGAATATCATGATGAGACATTGCCTGCGGAAGGCGCTAAAACAGCTCATTTTTGTTCCATGTGCGGGCCGAAATTTTGCAGTATGAAGATCTCTCATAATATCCGTAATACGACGAGAATTGAATCAGGAATGCAAGAGAAGGCGCAAGAGTTTCTCCAAGGCGGGAGCCTCATTTATAGATAACTTTTTTTGCTAAAAAGAAATATCTAAAAGAAGTCGTCATTGGCGGCTTCTTCTTTTATACTTTGAATAGATAGGAGTTGATGAAATGGAAGCGATTCGTTCAGAGGAAGCCATTTTAGAGGATTTAAGTAATAGTTTCTATCATTTTTTTGGATTGAAAGTCCTTCATGCTACCCCAATAAAACGTGGCTGGTTAAATCTTAAATGGAAAATCATAACGGATTCAGGACCATTTCTACTTAAACAATACAACAAAAAAAGATATAAATTGTATAACCCAGAAGAGCTGAACTTTGCTTTTTCTCAACAGAAAAGACTGTATCTACAGGGGCTCCCATGTCCCGAATTGTTGGCTTATAACCATAAAGTTTTATTGGAATCAGATATGGGAGAGACGTTTATGGTTATGGAATATTGTGAAGGGCGTGTCATAGAGCCGGGCAAAATTAACATCCTTCAAATGTTTGATTTGGGTCGTGCCACAGGTAAAATGCATCGTTTATTAAATGATGGGACCCTTAGTTTGAAAAGAACCCCACAATTTATTCCCCAAAGCCCTGAGGAACGTTTAGAACATTGGAATGTACTCCTACAACAATCAAAGGAAATGGGCAAAACTTCACTCATCACTGACCTAGAGATACAACTGAGAGCGACTGAAGAAATAGATCCGGAAATATTCGAAGGACTTGTAGCTGGATGGGCACATCGTGATTTATGGGTTGATAATCTTTTATTTCAAGATAGCCAATTGTCTGCAATTCTAGATTTTGATCGGTTCAAATATGATTATCCGCAGCTTGATGTAGCGCGAGCAGTGATGTCATGTGCTTTAGATGAAGATTTAGATGGAGCACTAGCTTCAGCATTTATTGACGGATATCGTGAGGAACGAACGGTGGAGCAGGGGTATTTAACAAAATCATTGCAGTTGTTGTGGTATATGGAAAGCCCGTGGTGGATTAATGCCGCGATGGACAAACATAGTGTACCTCCAAAACGTTTTGCAAAAGAAATGAATTGGCTGGCTAAGAACCTGAACAATTTACCTGCTATCTTAGGGAACTTATAGTGAAAACGATTGAATTATAGCCTAAAAGATGCATTGACCAGCAAAAGTTTGGCGCCTATAATCTTAACAAGGAAAATCCATCAGATATAGAGCTGTTTGTAAACGCATACAATGAGTTTTTTCCTTATTAATCATTGAAGGAGGAGATCAAACCTATCAAGTATTTCTTTTTTTCTCATTTTTGCAAACGTTTGCACCCCACGATGGCGCTTAAAATCGTAAGCTGCACTTAAAATTATGAGGAGGTTATTTACTTGGTATCCAAACAATCCAGGCGTTATATTTCGTGGTTAATTATTTTTTCACTCATTTTTAGTTTATTTGGTTTATCGGGTGGAGCATCGGCCAGCAATACGGATCATACAGTCACCTATACCAATCCTACAGCGGCAGCTGTGACCTTACATTGGACTACGAATAACTGGGCTAATACTACGGACACGGTGATGACCAAAAATGGAACCACGTTCATCGCCAACCTCAACGTTCAGGAAGGCGCCACCCTAATTTATTGTTATCACATCACGGCTCCAACGGATAGTTGGGACAATAACGGCGGGAAGAACTGGACGGTTGTTATTCCGGTCGCCGGGAAATACGAAGCAGAGAGTGCATCCCTGTCTGGTGGTGCAAAAGTAAATACGAATCACACCGGATATTCGGGCACTGGTTTTGTTGATGGATATACAACTACAGGAGCAGCCACCACTTTTAACGTCCAGGCTTCCGCAGCAGGGTCCTATAATGCCACGCTTCACTATGCTAATGCATCCGGCAGTGCTAAAAAAGTGTCCATTTATGTCAATGGAATAAAGGTTACACAGACAACATTAGCCAACCTGACCAACTGGGATACATGGGCAGACCAAACAGAAACACTCTCTTTACAGGCAGGAAATAACACGCTTGCTTATAAATATGACTCGGATGATAGCGGGAATATTAATATCGACTATGTGACCCTTTCGGCCGGAGCTACACCAACACCAACGATAACTCCTACCCCAACAGTGACACCAACACCTACGGTAACTCCTACCCCAACAGTGACGCCAACACCTACCATAACACCCACACCAACGCCAACAGTGACGCCAACACCTACACCTACTTCAGCGGGGCTAACCGTTCACTTTAAGAAACCAGCAAGCTGGAATGCAGCGATCCGCATCCATTACTGGAATCTGAATCCGGCAACCGTTCCGACTAGTGGAGCATGGCCGGGAATACTGATGAAATCGGACGGGAACGATTGGTATAGCTATACTGTTCCAAATGCTACAGGGGCAAGCCTGATCTTTAATGACGGCAATGGCAAACAGACGGCTGACTTATCTCGCAGCGTAAAAGAGGGCTGGTATAACTCAGATAACGTATGGTATGACGCCAATCCAGACGTTCCTAAGGTTCCGGTGATATCCGTCTCGCCTGTGCCCAAAACCTATGATTCTGCCCAAACGGTGACCCTATCCAGTACAAATAGCGGCGATAAAATTTATTATACGACCGACGGATCAACACCTACGACAACCTCAACGTTGTATACGACTCCAATCCAAGTACCTTCTTCTTTGACTATCAAAACATTCGGCGTTAACTCTATAGGGCAAGCGGGTAATGTAGGCTCTTTTGCTTATGTGATTGATCTGAATGCCGATTTGCAAGCTCCGATTATCACTGCGAATCTGCCTGTTGGGAATTCGAGCTCAGCGGTTTCCATATCTTTTAATATAAAAGACAACAAGGCGGCAACGACCACAGCATATTACACAGATAATGGTACGGAACCAACAACGAGTTCAAAAGTCTATATTTCAGGCAATGCACTGACATCTCTTACCGGACCGTCTATCTTGATTAACAAGACGACAACCTTAAAATTCCTTGTGATCGATGGTGCCGGAAATGAAACTAAACAGAGTTTTGTTTATAACATTGGTAATAAGGGCGATTTTCGTGAAGATACGATTTATTTTGTAATCACTTCCCGGTTTTATGACGGTGATCCGAGTAACAACGAACATGCATGGGAGGATGCCAAGGCAGGAAATCCGGACTCTGATCCAGCTTGGCGAGGGGATTTTAAAGGACTGATTCAAAAGCTCGATTACATTAAAGCACTAGGCTTCAGTGCCATCTGGATTACACCTGTGGTGCAGAATGCCAGCGGTTATGATTATCATGGGTACCATGCAATAAATTTTGCAAAAGTAGATCCAAGATATGAATCCGCAGGGGCATCTTATCAGGATTTGATCAATGCAGCACACGCTAGAGGGATAAAGGTTATTCAAGATATTGTCGTCAATCATACCGGTAATTTTGGAGAAGAAAATCTGTTCCCGATGTTCAAAAAAGATCCAACGGCGGCGGACACCGTGAGTAACATGCTCAAAATTACGGATAAGCTGCCAGCTAACTATGATTCCATGACCCCGGATCAGCAATATCAGGCAAGACTTGCCTTAATGAAGACTGCGGAGACTAACAATAATATTTACCATACGGAAAAAAGTCTTTCTTGGGAGTCTTACACCGTCCAGACAGGACAGATTGCGGGAGACTGTGTGGACTTAAACACAGAGAATCCTCTAGTGAATCAGTATCTAATCGACAGCTATAATCAATATATTGATATGGGTGTGGATGCTTTCCGGGTCGATACTGTAAAGCATGTAAGCCGGTATATTTTTAACAAATATTTTGTGCCGGCATGGAAAACAAGAGGGGGCTCAGACTTCTTTGTCTTTGGGGAAGTGGCTACTCGGTACAGAGATGTGTGGAACAGTGGAATTCCGGCGATATCAACACCATTTTATACTTGGAAAAGCTCAAAACCCTATCCAGGTGACGGTCAAAATGACTACGCTTCCAACAAGCTATCGGTGGAACAAGAGTGGGCAGATAACTCTACTACAGCAGGACAACCTACCTCGAACAATGCTTTTTTAACAGGAAATACTTATCATACGCCTGATTATTCGAAGAAATCGGGTATGGATGTTATTGATTTTCCAATGCACTGGGCTTTCAAAACTGCTCAGGAAGCATTCAGTATGAGAAGCGGTGATCAATTCTATAATGATGCTACCTGGAATGTAACTTATATTGACTCTCATGACTATGCACCTGACCAAGCACCAGAAAATCAAAGATTTGCTGGCACACAGGACACTTGGGCTGAGAATCTCGCGCTGATGTTCACCTTCCGAGGAATACCTGCGATCTATTATGGTTCTGAAATTGAGTTCAAAAAAGGATCAGTCATCGATGTAGGTCCAAATGCGCCGTTAAGTACAACAGGCCGTGCTTACTTTGGCGATCATATTGAGGGTAGTGTTACTGTTCAAGATTACGGTAAATATACCAATGCTACTGGCACACTTGCAGACTCGTTAAATTATCCTCTGGCGAAACATATCAGACAACTTAATTTAATTAGAAGAGCTGTTCCTGCTTTGCAAAAAGGCCAATATTCTACAGAAAATGTATCAGGTGATTTGGCATTTAAAAGAAGATACACTGATAGTAGCAAAGGAATCGATAGCTTTGCTTTGGTTACGATCTCAGGAAATGCAACATTCACCGGAATTCCTAACGGAACATATGTGGATGCGGTCACTGGTGATACCAAAACCGTTACCAACGGTGTGATCACAATCAACTGCTCCGGGAAAGGAAATGCACGGGTGTATGTATTGAACGGTAGTGGTGGAATCGGAGAGTCAGGAACCTATCTGAAGTAGAACCTATATAAGTTATCAAAAATAGCCTCAGTTCGGGATGAACCCGTACTGAGGTTGATTTTATATAGTACAGATTGAAACGTCAGTATTTTTACCCGTGTTTAATGCAAAGTTCTTGCCATTTCATAAGCCAACTATATTGTTCATCGCAGAATTCTTTGGATATACTTTGCAATCCTTGACACTGCACTATTCTTGAGATGATTTGAAAATGTCTGATCGCAATAAAATCGAAAAGAGCCTTAAACTCATTACTACTTATTGTACGTGTTGTACTATAACCCGAATAAAAACGTTCGTACAAACGCATGGTTTGATCATACATCGATTCATTTGAGTGATTAAAATCGGTAGCATCACACATGTATGCAACATCCATACTCGGATAATCACCCGAAGCATCATCGAAGTCCAAAAGAATATATTCACCGCACTCATTTCTGAGCATATTTCCTGTGTGAAGGTCACCGTGACAAAAGCTTTTGGGAAGCCTTGTGATACGTTCCCATAATTCATTGCCGTAATGATTTAGTTCAAGGATTTTTCCTGGGTCAAATTGGAGATCTTGCATATTGGAGATATAACCATCGATGTAATCGAATTTTGTTCTACGGATAAGCTTCTCGGGGTATCGCTCCATTAAGTTATGGAGTTTCCCGATCTGTGTCCCGATGCTCTTCGCCTCGATTTTACCATCGGGTGTTGCTCCCTCGACATAATCGTATAGTATTCCAACGCAGCTGCCAGCCTGACTACTGAGTATAATGTGGCTATCATTCTGTACAGTTCTAATCACAGAAACTGCTGGATATGAGTTAGCTTTTAAATAATCGAGGATGCGAACCGTCTGCAGAGCATCATCCGTTTTAAAGCTACGAAATATTTTGAACATATACTTTTTCTCTTGGTTCTGCAAAAAATACACCCTACCGATCATCTCACGATGAAGGTTGATATTCTCTATATTTATTTGATAGGAGTGTTTAATTTCATTGATAAGGCTATCATATTCCATATACAAAGATCTCCTTCTGATATATATCGAGCTATAAAAAAGTATATTCTCTTTGTACTTTATAACTAATATATAAAGCTTACACATACCATATGTCACAAGAAAATATTTAAGACAACCAAATAATGCTTGTAAATCATGATTGGAGATATTTATGCATACTATAGACGTCGATTTAGTAGCAAGATTAATAAATGAACAATTTCCTGAATGGTCCGATTTAGAGATCAGGCCTGTAAAATTCAGTGGGCATGATAATCGGACTTTTCATTTAGGTGAACAGATGAGTGTGCGATTACCAAGTGCAGCCGCTTATGTTCCTCAAGTGGAGAAAGAACAAAAATGGTTACCTTTTTTAAAGAAAGGACTTACGTTACCTATTTCAACACCATTAGCGAAAGGGACACCTACCAAAGAATATCCCTGGCCTTGGTCTATTAATAATTGGCTAGAGGGAGAGACTTTATCCCATGAGAACATTAATGATCTCAATCAATTTGCGAGAGACTTGGGAAGCTTTTTAATTGAATTACAGTCTATTGATGCTAGTGGGGGACCTTTAGCCGGAGAGCATAATTTTTATAGAGGTGGGTCCTTAGCTGTATATGATGAGGAATCTAGAAATGCGATTGAGCATAATAAAGATATTTTTAATGAAGGTCTATTGAAAAAGATCTGGGAACTGGCATTAGACTCTGAATGGGAGTCAGAACCAGTTTGGGTTCATGGTGATGTCGCACCTGGAAATATATTAGTCAAAGACGGACAGCTTTGTGCAGTCATTGATTTTGGCATATTAGGGGTGGGTGATCCTGCTTGTGATGCTGCAATGGCGTGGACTTTTTTTGATGAGGCTAGTAGAAGAATCTTTAAAAAGGTATTAAACATGGATGCACAAACGTGGAATAGAGCAAGAGGGTGGGCTTTATGGAAAGCACTGATCACCTATAATGGAAATCGATATTCTAATCCAACAGTAGCGGAAGAATCCTTGAATATTATCAATCTAATAGTAGAAGACATCGAATTGTAGAAATTGAACTACATAAAACATGTAAACTAAACCATAATAGTCAATAAGCACGAATGAGCATCAGTCAGATGATAAAGTGTTGTATTTAAATCCGAAAGAAAGGAATTTGTATGAACATTTAGCGACTGACAACGATTATCATATTAGAATTATTATAAATAACTTGACAGGCCTTAATTTGGTTAATTATAATAATTATAAATAGTATCCACTCTATTCATAAATTAAACCCAAAGGAGATTAAACAATATGTCATTAATCGGAACAGAAGTACTACCATTCAAAGCAAGCGCATTTCAAGATGGGAAATTTATCGATGTTACAGAAGAAAACTTCAAAGGTAAATGGAGTGTAGTTTGCTTTTACCCAGCTGACTTCACATTCGTATGCCCAACTGAACTAGAAGATTTGCAGAACCAATATGAAACCCTCAAACAACTAGGTGTTGAAGTATATTCCGTTTCTACTGACACACACTTTACACATAAAGCATGGCATGAAAGCTCCGCAGCAATTGGCAAGGTGAAATACATTATGATCGGCGATCCTTCCCATGTGGTTTCCCGCAACTTTGATGTATTGATCGAAGCTGACGGTCTTGCTGATCGTGGTACATTCATCATTGATCCAGACGGTGTTATTCAAACTGTTGAGATTAATGCTGGTGGTATCGGCCGTGATGCTAGCGCTCTTGTTAACAAAATTAAAGCAGCGCAATATGTACGCAATCATCCAGGTGAAGTTTGCCCAGCGAAATGGTCGGAAGGTGCAGAAACTCTTAAACCAAGTCTCGATCTTGTAGGTAAGATTTAAGGAGCGAAAGCTAAATGAAACTAGATCAAGAAATAAAAGCTCAACTAGCGCAATACCTAGAACTCTTGGAAGGCGATGTAGTACTGAAACTCAGTGCAGGCGCTGACGAGGCATCACAAGAGATGACTGAACTAGTTGATGAAATTGCCAAAATGTCAGCTAGGATTACGGTGGAAAGAACCGAACTATCTAGAACCCCAAGCTTTAGTGTAAATCGTGTGGGTGAAGATACGGGTGTAACCTTTGCCGGAACTCCGCTTGGGCACGAATTTACTTCATTAGTATTGGCTCTGTTGCAGGTTAGCGGAAGAGCTCCTAAGGTTGAGCAAAGTGTAATTGATCAGATCAAAGGCATTAGTGGTGAATATAAGTTTGAAACTTATGTTAGCCTGAGCTGTCATAATTGCCCTGATGTTGTACAAGCACTGAATCTTATGAGTATCTTTAATCCGGGCATTACCCATACGATGATTGACGGTGGAGTATTCAAAGAAGAGGTAGAAAGCAAAGAAATTATGTCTGTTCCAAGCGTCTACCTTAATGGTGAATTTTTCGAAAGTGGTCGTATGACGGTTGAAGAAATTTTAGCTAAAATGGGCAGCAGTGTGGACGCATCAGAGTTTGACAATAAAGCTCCATATGATGTGCTTGTTGTCGGCAGCGGCCCAGCTGGTGCAAGTGCAGCCATTTACGCGGCACGTAAAGGTATTCGTACAGGTATTGTTGCTGAACGCTTTGGCGGACAGGTTAACGACACGCTTGGTATCGAGAACTTTATTAGTGTGAAGTACACTGAAGGTCCTCAACTCGTAGCTAAACTTGAAGAGCAAGTAAAAGAGTATGGCATTGATGTGATGAAATTGCAGCGTGTCAGACGTCTAGACAAAAATGACTTAATTGAAGTTGAACTCGAGAACGGTGCTGTTCTAAAGAGTAAGACGGTCATTTTGTCTACAGGTGCTCGCTGGCGGAATATGGGCGTGCCTGGTGAAGCTGAATTCAAGAACAAAGGTGTAGCCTACTGCCCACACTGTGATGGTCCTTTGTTTGCAGGCAAAGATGTTGCAGTTGTTGGCGGTGGTAACTCAGGTATTGAGGCAGCTATTGACCTTGCAGGTATAGTGAAGCATGTAACGGTTCTGGAATTTGCTCCAGAGCTCAAAGCTGATGCTGTACTGCAAGATCGTCTCTATAGCCTTCCTAACGTTACTGTTCTTAAAAACGTGCAAACTAAAGAAATTACCGGAACTGATAAGGTAAATGGTATTTCTTATGTTGATCGTGCGACAGAAGAGACTCACCATGTTGAATTGCAGGGTGTATTTGTACAGATCGGTCTGGTTCCAAATACAGAATGGCTAGGTGACACAGTTGAACGTACTCGCGTAGGTGAGATTGTTGTAGATAGCCATGGTGCTACTAGCTTACCAGGAGTATTTGCTGCTGGTGACTGCACTAATAGTGCTTATAAACAAATCATTATCTCGATGGGATCCGGTGCAACTGCAGCGCTAGGAGCATTTGATTATCTGATCCGTAACTAATCGATATTATTAGTAACAGCAAGAGAACGAAAGCCCTCACTTTTCACAAAGTGGGGGCTTTTTTTATCTTTTGTGAGAGAGAAATGGGTGTTTGTAAACTTTTTTGGAGGATTTTATGAAGATTTTCGCGAATACATATCTAAAATATGAATTAAGCAAAATTAAGGATTTAGATTAAATGCATGTCTGCAAGGCATAATCTGGTTAGACTTGGTGCGCTATAAATAACGTTTTGCTGGAATGGAGACTATATTTCTGTGATTAACAACATTGAATCTTTAGACAAATTTATCTCACTTATACCAATTATAAAATTATCTATCCCCGCTGATTTATCAATAGCGATATGTGATTTGGAACGGTTCGTTGCTTATTTTCCTGGCGACACCATAAATTTAAACATTAACGAAGGACAACCTTTACACAAAGAAGAACCGCTTTACTTAGCGATACAAGAGAATCGTACCTTGAAGTCCGATGTTCCAGCCCACTTTTATGGATTTGAGTTTACAGGTACAGCGACACCTCTTCACGATCAAACGGGACAAGTCATTGGCGGGATTGCAGTTCAGATTCGAAGACAAAGTGAATTAAAAGCCATTGTAGAACAAATCTCGGAATCATTATCCCAAGCCAATGAGCAAATTAATAATATTTCCTATGGCGTAAGTTCGCTTTCGGATCACTCTCAGGAACTACTCATTCAATCTCAGCAGGCTGGAAAAGATGTGGAGAATACAACAGAAGTCCTATCCATTATAAACAGGGTTGCTGATCAAACGAATTTACTTGGGCTGAATGCTGCAATAGAAGCAGCGCATGCAGGTGAGAAAGGTAGAAGTTTTGAAGTCGTAGCCAAGGAAATCCGGAAATTTTCAAGGGAAACCGTCGCCTCGACGCAAAACATAAATAAAACCATGTTACAGATTAAGGGAATTACGAATCAAATGGCTAATTCGATAGAGAAGATAGCAGCTATCGGCCAAGAACAGGCGGCATCTGTTCAGCATACTTCTACATTTATTGAGGAAATAAAGATAATGTCCCAAAAACTTAATGAGTTTGCTAATAAATTATAAAAAGAGATTCAGTAGCAGTATTTTTGTCGCAATAAAAGAAAATTTTAAACGTATATTTAAAATCATGAATGGTATAGTAAGATAGTAATGAGTAATCAACATAGGAGGAATAAATTATGTCAACGCCGCACAATGCAGCACAAAATGGTGAAATCGCCAAAACAGTATTAATGCCAGGAGATCCTTTGAGAGCGAAGTATATTGCAGAAACCTATTTGGAGAACCCAACCCAATTTAATACGGTACGTAATATGTTTGGATATACAGGAACTTATAAAGGCAAAGAGGTTTCGGTAATGGGTTCGGGAATGGGAATGCCAAGTATCGGTATTTATTCTTATGAACTATACAAAAACTATGGTGTGGAAAACATCATTCGTATCGGTAGTGCTGGAGCATACACTGATAAATTGAATTTATTTGACGTGGTGTTGGCGGATAGCGCGTGGAGTGAATCTACATATGCCTATGTGCAAAGCGGTGTAGAAGGAGATATCCAGCTGCCAAGTAAAGAATTGAACGAAGTCATTGAAGCAGCGGCTACACGTATTAACAAGCCAGTTCTGACGGCGAGAATTCATTCCAGCGATGTATTCTATCATGAAGACAATGTGCCTGGAGTTAATGAATTTTACAATGAACATGGCTGTGTTTGTGTAGAAATGGAGAGTTATGCGTTGTT
Source organism: Paenibacillus sp. FSL H7-0943 (assembly GCF_037963265.1). NCBI lineage: Bacteria > Bacillati > Bacillota > Bacilli > Caryophanales > Paenibacillaceae > Paenibacillus > Paenibacillus sp. FSL H7-0943. Next base: position 6,141,636 of record NZ_CP150148.1, on the reverse strand, counting down.
CCATAATGCGAAAGTGTTAGGTAAACAAGCTGCATGTATTCTTACCATTTCTGATTCATTAGTTACTCATGCTGTAACCACGGCAGAAGAAAGACAAAATTCTTTCAACGGCATGATGGAAGTAGCTTTAGAAGCAGCGATTTCTATTTAATAAAAAAGATTAAGCAGCTTAAAAAGTTCTACGAGCAAAAGCTTGAGAGCCTATTAAATTCAGGATTAGTCCTGATATTTAATAGGTTTTTTTCTCATTTGTAAGGTTGTGGAAATGGATAGGTGAAGCGTGTAAATTATTGTTGTTTTTAATCAAAATTTAATGTTAAATTCGTAATAATTCTCTCGGATTATACCGATATAAAAATCAAACCAAATGGCTACAAATCTTAGAAAAGACATCTAATCTCCATATGGTGGAAGTATTTATATTTTGGTGTAATGCCAAAGGGGGAAAATTGTGATTAAGCGGAGTGGCAATCTTTTATTAGCAATAAGTTTAGTATTCTCTATCGTCAGTTCTCTGTTTATGCCTGCAGTAATTTATGCAGCACCCAGCAATAGCAATATCATAGATCAAAGCTCCACATCAGCTGGAAATTTGAGCAGTGTTGCATTTGGTAACAATGTTTTTGTAGCGGTGGGCCAAGGAGGGATATCTACATCATCAAATGGCGTAGATTGGTCTATCTCAAAAAAGGCGGGGAACCCCAAACTAACTTCTATTGTGTTCGCTAATGGGCTGTTCTTAGCTATTGATGGTAGCGAAAAGGCAGTTTACAATTCACTCGATGGTGAAAATTGGACAAAAAAAACGTTAGCTATCACACCGGAAAGGTTGAAAGCGGTCAATGAAAAGTTCTTTGTATGGCAGTCAGTATATAAACCTGGCACCAATCCACCTTCTTATGATGTAACTCTACTACAATCCTCGGATGGCATTAACTGGACAGACACAGGAATCACTTCTACCAATGCAATATTCGGAATGCAAAGCTTAACAGATATTGCTTATGGCAACAACAAATATGTGGTCTCTGCTAACAATGCTGTCTATTATACCTCAACGAATCTGATCAATTGGACAACGGTCACCTTAACCGATCTTGTGATCAACCACTATAATTCTAGTTGGCCTTATGTTACGAATGTAATCTATTTAAATAATCGTTTCTTTAGTTATATCGTGACTCCTTATGCTAAAAAAGTATTCACCTCTACAGACGGTGCTAATTGGACCGTTGATGCCTCATGGGATAACAAGCAATTTTATGGGGGAGGTTCTTTAAATGGGAGCTATTTGTTGTTTGGGCAGGGTGTAATTTATAAATCTTCTGCGGCTCCGCTGGACAGCACCCAGTGGACATCTTCGGATACCCATACAACAATGATGGTGAACAATATGGTTTACGGAAATGGCAAATATGTTGCTTCAGGGGGCAACGGCTTACTGGTTTCTTCTGATCTATCGGCGTGGAGTAATGTCAGCGGTAATCTGAAAAGTATTGCTAAGGATGGTAATGGCAATTATGTTGCCGTCTCATCCGGGGAATATGGCTCTATTTACAAATCTAATAGCTCCGCAGTATGGAACGATGTCACACCCTCCAAGCTGCCGGGAATGAATGCGGTCACTTATGGAGCAGGGAAGTTTATTGCGGTTACAGATAAAGAAAACTACAATCTTAACGCCAAAGTGGTGACCTCGACCAACGGTGATACTTGGACTATGACAGATACCGGAGTGCAGGACAATCTGACTGGCGTTGCTTTTGGCACAAATCAGTACGTTGCTGTTTCCGATTATGGCGGAATTTATTCTTCAGTTAACGGAACCTCATGGACTGAGAGATTTAAAAATGGGGATTTTGCATTTAATACAGTAGCTTACTTGAATAATCAATTTGTAGCTCTTGGGATGAAATACAATAGTACTACTTATGAGCAAGAGAGCGTTGTTATCGCAAAATCATCAGATGGAATACAGTGGAATGTGCCCTTAGAGATTGGGTTCCCCAATACTTCTTTAAAGGGAATTGCCTATGATGGTAGAGCTTATATTCTGGTTGGAGAAGATACACTTAGCCAGCAGGCAGTAATTCTAACCACAGAAGATTTGGTAACTTTTACGAAGGTTACAATATCAGCTAGCGCACTAAATAATATCAGCTTTGGTAATGGAAGTTTTCTGGCTGTTGGATTGAAGGGGGAGTTATTCTCCTCGGCAGACGGATCCACGTGGACTCAGGAAACATCTGATCTTACCTCTAATCTTAATGGCATTATTTACGATGGTACTAACTTTAAGGTCGTGGGGGATTATTTCACTAAAATGACCCTGAACCTAGGACCTACTCTTGCATATAGCATCACCGCCTCAGCGGCGACGTTGACACCTGTCGTAGGTGTGGATAATGGGATTACGCTGACCGTGAAAAATTCGCTGGGCGATACGGATACAACGTTCACCGGAACGAAAGAAGTGACGGTAACGGGTTATGATGTTGCGCCGGACGGAACGTACGGAAGCTTAGGAAGTACCGCTTTGGCAGCTTCACCGAGCAAGATCAACGTTGATTTCGTTGAGGGTGTAGCACAGGTGAACCTGAAGCTGAATAAAGCTGGCGCGCAAGCGGTTGTGTTCAGCCAAGCAGGCGTAACCTCGCCAGCGGCAACAGCGCTGAACATTGCACCTGTCGCAGGTAGCACGGCGACAATGAAGCTGACCACGGGCGTAAGTGCCCCGCAGGTCAATGGCGGCAGCTTCGCGCAGCAGCCAGTAATTACTTTGCTGGATCAGTTTGGAAATGTAAACCTTGGCGACAGCAGTACGATTGTTACTGTGTCGAAGAAGGATGCAGGAAGCTGGATGTTGACGGGGAATACGACGTTGACGGCAGTAGCGGGTGTCATTTCCTTTACGGATCTGGGAGCTACGAATGCAGCTGGAATCACCGGAGCCCAACTGGCATTTGATGCGACAGGACTTCCACAGATCACTAGTGTAGCGTTGAATCTTCCAGAGCCACAGGGAGCCCAAAGCATCACCGCCTCAGCGGCGACGTTGACACCTGTCGTAGGTGTAGATAATGGCATTACGCTGACCGTGAAAAATTCGCTGGGCGATACGGATGCAACGTTCACCGGAACGAAAGAAGTGACGGTAACGGGTTATGATGTTGCGCCGGACGGAACGTACGGAAGCTTAGGAATCAACGCTTTGGTAGCTTCACCGAGCAAGATCAACGTTGATTTCGTTGCGGGTGTAGCTCAGGTGAACCTGAAGCTGAACAAAGCTGGCGCGCAAGCGGTTGTGTTCAGCCAAGCAGGCGTAGCCACGCCAGCAGCAACAGCGCTGAACATTACACCTGTCGCAGGCAGCACAGCGACAATGAAGCTGACCACAGGCGTAAGTGCTCCGCAAGCTAATGGCGGCAGCTTCGCGCAGCAACCAGTAATTACTTTGCTGGATCAGTTTGGGAATGTAAACATTGGCGACAACAGTACGGTTGTTACTGTGTCGAAGAAGGACACAGGAAGCTGGACGTTGACGGGGAATACGACGTTGACGGCAGTAGCAGGTGTCATTTCCTTTACGGATCTAGGAGCTACGAATGCCACTGGAATCACCGGAGCCCAACTGGCATTTGATGCGACAGGACTTCCACAGATCACTAGTGTAGCGTTGAATCTTCCAGAGCCACAGGGAGCGCAAAGCATCACTGCCTCAGCGGCGACGTTGACACCTGTCGTAGGTGTAGATAATGGCATTACGCTGACCGTGAAAAATTCGCTGGGCGATACGGATACAACGTTTACCGGAACAAAAGAAGTGACGGTAACGGGTTATGATGTTGCGCCGGATGGAACGTACGGAAGCTTAGGAATCACCGCTTTGGCAGCTTCACCGAGCAAGATCAACGTTGATTTCGTTGAGGGTGTAGCACAGGTGAACCTGAAGCTGAACAAAGCTGGCGCGCAAGCGGTTGTGTTCAGCCAAGCAGGCGTAGCCACGCCAGCAGCAACAGCGCTGAACGTTACACCTGTCGCAGGTAGCACAGCGATAATGAAGCTGACCACGGGCATAAGTGCCCCGCAAGCCAATGGCGGTAGCTTCGCGCAGCAGCCAGTGATAACGCTGCTGGATCAGTTTGGGAATGTGAATATTGGCGACAACAGTACGGTTGTTACTGTGTCGAAGAAGGACACTGGAACCTGGACGTTGACGGGGAATGTGACGTTGACGGCAGTAGCGGGTGTCATTTCCTTTACGGATCTGGGAGCTACGAATGCAGCTGGAATCACCGGAGCGCAACTGGTATTTGATGCGACAGGTCTTCCACAGATCACTAGCGCTACCGTGAATCTTCCACAACCACAGGGAGCGCAAAGCATCACTGCCTCAGCGGCGACTTTGACACCAGTTGTAGGTGTAGATAATGGCATTACGCTGACTGTGAAGAACTCGCTGGGCAATACGGATACAACGTTTACCGGAACGAAAGAAGTGACGGTAACGGGTTATGATGTTGCGCCGGATGGAACGTACGGAAGCTTAGGAATCACCGCTTTGGCAGCTTCACCGAGCAAGATCAACGTTGATTTCGTTGAGGGTGTAGCACAGGTGGATCTGAAGCTGAACAAAGCTGGCGCGCAAGCGGTTGTGTTCAGCCAAGCAGGCGTAGCCACGCCAGCAGCAACAGCGCTGAACATTGCACCTGTCGCAGGTAGCACAGCGATAATGAAGCTGACCACGGGCGTAAGTGCCCCGCAAGCCAATGGCGGTAGCTTCGCGCAGCAGCCAGTGATAACGCTGCTGGATCAGTTTGGGAATGTGAATATTGGCGACAACAGTACGGTAGTTACTGTGTCGAAGAAGGACACTGGAAGCTGGACGTTGACGGGGAATACGACGTTGACGGCAGTAGCGGGCTTCATTTCCTTTACGGATCTGGGAGCTACGAATGCAGCTGGAATCACAGGAGCCCAACTGGCATTTGATGCGACAGGACTTACAGAGATCACTAGTGCAGTTATTGACCTTACCTGGCCTGAACTTGCTGCGCCAAGTATTGAGTCTGTAACAGCAGGAAACGGACATATTCGTATTACTTGGAGTCCCGTATATGGTACCGATAGTTACGCTGTATATCAGTCTACAGCTTCAGGTGTTTATGGAGCTGAGGTAGCTACTATAAGTGGCTCTGAGAACAGTTACGATGCTGTAGGATTAATTAATGGAACTGCTTATTATTTTATTGTTAAAGCTGTTAATCCTGATGATATCAGTGCGGCTTCCAATGAAGTAACTAGAACGCCTCAGGTTCCAGCGCCGGGCGCGCCAATACTTCATTCACCTGTGGCAAGTAATGGCCTCATCGGCTTAACATGGGATCCGGTGAAGGGTGCGATTGGATACACTATATATCAAGGTATCACTTCCGGAATCTATGAGACCCAAGTGGCTACAGTAAGCGAATCTGTCTACAACTATGATGTGACAGGGTTAACTAATGGCCAATCTTATTATTTCGTAGTTAAGGCATCTAATCCGGGCGGGGAGAGTGCAGCTTCTAACGAAGTCAGCACGAAACCAAGAACATCACCATCTGCACCTACGGACTTAATAGCGGTAGAGGGAGATGGCGAGGCGACTGTGACATTTGCAGTTCCTGATTCGAACGGGGGAACTCCAATTACGAATTATGAGGTAACTGCTTCTCCGGGTAATATCGTAACGGTTGGGGCAACAAGTCCAATAAAGGTAACAGGTCTAGCGAATGGCACCACTTATTCGTTTACAGTTAAAGCGATTAATAGCGCTGGTAGTAGTGTAGCTTCTGAAGTTTCGAACTCCGTGACACCGAAGTCATCAACGGAGGTTGAGGTTACACCTACACCGCCAACACCAACACCAACGCCAACAGAATCACCGACATCAACACCGACTGCACCACCTTCAACAACTGCACCAACTGCAACAGCAGGATCCACTGCTACAGCTACAGCTACACTATCTAGCAGCATGGTTGAGGTATTGGTGAACGGTAAGGTTGAAAATGCCGGAACAGCAACGATATCTGAGCATAACGGGCAGACGGTTACCACGATTGTTGTAGATCAGGCAAAAATAGAGCAACGTATCGAAAAGGAAGACCAGAATGCAATTATAACTATCCCTGTGACTGCGACTTCAGATGTGATTATTGGCGAGCTTAATGGCCAAATCATCAAAGATATGGAGCAGAAGCAGGCGCTGCTAATCATTCGTACTCCAAAAGGTACTTATACAATATCAGCAGCACAGATTGATATCAGTGCAATTTCAAAACAGTTTGGCACAGACATTGCTCTACAAGATGTGAAGGTGCAAATTTCAATTTCTGTTCCGACTGCGGATGCACTGAAAAGAATAGAAATGTTGGCAGCCAATGAAAAACTAACGTTGGTAGCTCAGCCATTAGATTTCACGGTGAAGGTTACTTACGCTGGGAAAACTGTTGAACTCACTAAGTTTAATACCTATGTGGAAAGAACTATTCCTCTAGCGGATGGTGTAGACCTTAAGAAGATCACGACTGGGCTAGTGCTTGAAGCGGGGGGGACGTTCCGCCATGTACCCACACAGATTGTTGCCATTGATGGCAAACACTTTGCGAAAATACACAGTTTAACGAACAGTACGTATTTTGTAGTTCAAGATCCACAGAACTTCAAGGATGTCGCTACCCACTGGGCTAAGGACATTGTCAATGAGATGGCTTCCCGTAAGGTTATTAATGGAGTCGGCGACGATTTGTTTAACCCTAATCTGGAGATTACACGTGCAGAATTTGCGGCGATTATCGTACGTGGATTGGGATTGAAGTTGGAAAGCGGGACAACATCCTTTACGGATGTAAAGGTCTCAGATTGGTATAATGATGCGGTGCAGACAGCTTACTCCTATAAGCTAATCAACGGTTTTGAAGATGGAGCGTTCCATCCAACAGACAAGATTACTCGGGAACAGGCGATGAGTATTATTGCTAAAGCTATGGTGATTACCGATTTGAAGACAAATCTTCCTGCCAAAGAAGCAAGCGAGCTGCTGAGCATTTACACGGATGCGAATGAAGCATCAGACTGGGCGAAGAGTGGCATCGCAGACAGCCTGCAAGCAGGAATCATCACGGGCAGAAGCGGAAATGTACTTGCCCCACAAGCCTTCATTACGAGAGCAGAAGTTGCGGCTATCATCCAAAGATTGCTGCAACAATCAGATTTGATTTAATACACGGTTCTGATTCGAGAGGATCCTTCATGCAGGAAGAGCTGCGGAGGGTCCTCTTTATTTTATTAGGTCAGAGACAATCATTTGTTGCTTTTTTATTGACAAGAAGAAAAATCCAGTTAATAATAACATATGAACACATGCTCATATGTTATTATTAACTGGAGCTTTTGAATGTAACTGCGCAGGGCTACGAATACTATCTAGCTGAAGGTAATAGGAGGTTAAGCATGATGAACAAGAAGAACAAACGCAATCATCAGGTCGAGAATGTACACGGGCAACAGTCCAATCACGATCACAGTAACCACGACCACACTCATGAAGGACACAGTCACTCCCATGGCTCTCACGGGCATCAACATTTTGATCCTAGTGGAAATAAAAAAGGGCTTTTGATTGCGTTGATCATTACGGTTGGAATTATGTTTTTGGAGTTTTTTGGTGGGTTGATTACTAACAGCTTAGCCCTGTTATCGGACAGTGGGCATATGCTAAACGATGCAAGCTCTCTAGCATTAAGCCTAGTAGCGGTCTGGTTTGCAACTAAACCTGCTTCTCCGAACAAAACGTATGGTTTTCATCGATTTGAAATTTTGGCGGCACTCTTAAACGGAGTTACTTTATTTGTAGTTGCTGGATTTATCATTGTAGAAGCTTATGGGCGGTTTTTTGAGCCGCCGACAGTTGCCAGCGGATCTATGATGCTGATCGCAAGTATTGGTCTTTTAGCCAATGTGGCTAGTGCATGGTCGCTTATGAGAAAAGGGGATGTGAAAAATAACATTAATCTCCGTAGTGCTTATCTCCATGTGCTTGGTGATGCTTTAGGTTCAGTAGGGGCAATTATTGCCGGTTTAATCATGATGATTTTTGGCTGGTATGTTGCTGATCCAATCATAAGCGTACTGGTTGCTCTATTGATTCTTAGAGGGGCATGGGGAATTATCAAACATACCGTTCACGTCCTTATGGAAGGCACCCCGATTACAATTAATCCAGCTGAAGTAAAGGAAATCCTCGAAAGCATTGAGGGGGTTAAAAATGTCCATGACCTGCATATATGGACCATAACTTCGGGATTAGATTCACTCAGCTGTCATATCTTAATTGAAGAGGAAGCAGATGACCAACGCATTTTGCAGCAAGCGATTCGGTTAATTGCCGATCATTTCAAAATTCAACATACAACCATTCAGGTTGAAACTTCAGCTATAGTTCATGAAGAATTGAAAATCTAATCAATGATTTATTTTTTGAATAGAATAGGGGGGCTATAGTATAATAAAAATACGAGGAAAGGGGTGATCGGTGCATGGATAATCTGACTCACGAGCATGAATCATGCAGTACGGATGAGCGGAAAAGTCATCACTCAGATAAAACTAAAAAGAATTTGATTAGCCGGCTAAATAGAATTGAAGGTCAAGTTAGAGGGCTAAAAGGGTTAATTGAAAAAGACACCTATTGTGATGATGTGCTGCATCAAATCTCCTCGGTCCAATCTGCATTGAACGGCGTGGGCAAGCTTTTGCTGGAGCATCATATGAAAAGTTGTGTAGTGGAACGTATCCAGGAAGGTGAGAACGAGGTACTGGATGAACTATTAGTTACCATTAATAAATTAATTAGATAATTGATCAATCGGAAGGATTCCTCGGAATCCTTTTTTATTTGCTTAAATTGGGTATATATAGAGTAGGGGACTATCCTAATTAATGAATTGAGAGGAGAATGTGTTATGGCACATCAAAACTACAAAGAGTGTATCGATGAGTGTTTAAAATGTATGATAGCTTGCAATCACTGTTACTCAGCTTGTTTGGATGAGGATCATGTGGGGATGATGAAGGAGTGCATTCGCCTGGATCGTGAATGTGCAGATATATGCGAGTTTGCAGCTCATGCCATGTCGATGAACAGTAAATATGCAACAGAGATTTGTTTAGCTTGTGCAGAAGCTTGTGAAGCCTGCGGCAACGAATGCCAAAAGCATGATCATGAACATTGCCAGCAATGTGCAGAAGCTTGTTTTGCTTGTGCAAAAGTTTGCCGTGAAATGGCGGCGTAAATTAAAGCTTGAAACTGAAAGGGCTGCTGCGGCAGCCCTTTATTCATGAATAGGAAGCCAAATCTAAGGGCAACTAGTGAGGTTTTGTAAAATTATTAAGCAATATAGGTAAATATAGTGTTAAAATTTATTGAAATAATACCTTTATAATCAAGAGATATAGATGCATAGGGGATGGCTGAGAAAAATAAACAGTTATGAGAGGGATGTTAACGACGGTATGATCAATCTTAGTCCAGAACGACTCCAGCAAGTTAGCTATATAGGGATTACTGAGGCTGATTTAGAATTATTAAAAAGCAAGGAGAAAGAATTCAACTTAATCGTTAGCTCATTGGTTGAGGAGCTGTATAAACAGATGACGATGGAGCCAGAACTGCTCCACATCATTGAGCAGCACAGTACACTGGATCGATTGAAAGAAACACAGCAGTGGTATTTTTTATCTATGGCCGCTGGTGTGATCGATGAAGCATTTATTGAAAGACGTTTGCTTATCGGGAAAATCCATTCTCGTATTGGATTAACAACGAATTGGTATTTGGGGACGTACATATTATATCTGGATTTGGCTACTGCTTATTTTGAACGGATATTACCAAACGAATGGAAGCCTGTTATTCATGCCTTAACCAAGATGTTTAATCTCGATTCACAGCTCGTTCTTGAAGCCTATGAAGTGGATGAAAAAGCAAAAATAGAAAACTTGCTGGAGAAGCAAAATCACCTGCTTACAGGAGTGAGTTCAGCCGTTCAGGAGCTGGTATCTTTGATGGTTCAATTAAAGGATAGCAGTGAATCGATAGAAAGTTTAGCTAGTAAAAATGCTGATTATCAAGAGAAAACGCATCAAACGGTATTATATTTGGACAAAGAGGTGGAGTCTATTCATCAAGTGGGTACGATGATTAGAGAAGTGGCTGATCATACGCATCTTTTAGGCCTAAATGCGGCTATTGAAGCAGCCAGAGCTGGGGAGTTTGGAAGAGGTTTTGAAGTTGTGGCTAATGAAGTTCGTAAGCTAGCCCGTCGCTCAAAGGATTCACTGGTAACCATTGACCAGAAACTCGACAATATCAATGCCACCCTTTCCAAGGTGAAAAAAGAATCGGAACACAACTCCATGTATTCCAAGGATCAGGTCAAAAGCTCTCAAGAGCTGGCTTCCTTCGTGAACTTAATTGAAAAAGTGACTGCTGAGTTAGAGAGCTTGAAATGAAACTGCTACGGATTGAAACACTCCTTCAGAAAAATCTGAGGAGTGTTTTTTTGTTTGAAGAAGTTATTAGCGGTATAGCTTAAACATCAGTTTTGGAGACACCGTTTAAGCTGGGCACATAATCAGCAGCCTTATCGATGTTCACCATCTGAGCGGCTTCATTGAAATTGTTGTTATTCTCCGCATTGTTTTTCTTACTTGGTTGATGTTTTCCTGGAGCTTCTTTGGGATTGGCACTATTTTTGGGCATGACATTCACCTCCATATTCTTCACCTAGTATGAGAAGGTAGTTTTAATTTTATGCCAGCAGTTGACAAGTGTATCATTAAAAGATATAGTTCATTTAATGATATATCTTTTAATGATACATATGAGGAGGTGATTAAGTGTCAAGAACGGACTCATTGGAAATGGGAGAGCTCACAGACACTGCATTTTATATTCTCTTGTCTTTAGTCGAAGCCAAACACGGATATCTGATTATGAAATCAATCGAAACGATGACGAACAATCAATTTTCAATTGGGCCTGCTTCCATGTATACAACCATTAAGAAGCTGCTAGCGGCTGAATTTATTGAGCTGTATAAAGAAGAAGAGGACGACAAACGAAAAACGTATATTGCAACGGAAAAAGGGATTGGATTGCTAAGAAAAGAAGTAGAGCGCCGAAAAGAAATGATTAGACATGCAGAACAAATTCTCAAATAAAAGGTGGGGAATAGGCATGAAGAATACAAAATATGTGACCAGCGGGGGCTTAGCTTTTACTGAAAAAGGAGATATGCAGAAATTGAGTAAGTATGCCAAAGGGGGCTGGCTCCTGGAGAGCTTTGCACCTTTGGGTTATAAGTTAAGAAAGGGAGATCCTCAGAATCTTGAGTACAGTGTAGATTATCACACAAATGTCGATGAGGAGTATTATTTGATTTTTGAAGATGCCGGATGGACTTATGTCTGTTCTGCCGGAAATGGGTTTCATATCTTTCGGGCAGCTGCAGGTACGGCGCCTATCTACTCGGACACAGGGACCCTCATTGACAAATATGAACGTGAAAAGAAAACGATGGGCAAAGTAGCCTTGCCATTGCTTATAGCTTTGATTGCTTTTATCTTCCTAGCGATCTTGGGCGTTAATGGATGGTTACCTGAGATCGTGAGGAATATCAGCCTGGTGTTAGTAGTGGTCACACTTTGTATGTTGGTCTTTCCGGGTCTTCCATACATTGCGTATCGATTCAAATTGAATAAATTACGAGAATAGCGAATGGATTTTTATCTAAAGGATGTTTGCACAGCCATGAATGAAGTTGGTTGTGGAACCATCCTTTTTTTAGTTGAGGAGTGAGAACAAATCTAAGTCTCAGATATATAGTACTAATGATCTATTAATGGAATTGCTTATATATTAATTCCATATTCTGTATTACAATGATAGCGAATACGAATTAGCTTGCTGTTTTCTTTCAAATTTATTACCACAATTGAAGAGGAGGCAATGAATGATGAAGAAGGATGCAAAGCTTAGGTTGAGTTGGAAAAGCCTTATTGTCGTATGCTTGGTAATTAGTATTCTTCCTGCCGGTTCCGCGTTTGCAGCAGTGAACAAACCTTTTCCGCAACATACCACCTACACGAGTGGATCTATCAAGCCAAACAATGTAACCCAGACCAGTATGGATAATTCAGTGAAGACCAAATGGGATGCGTGGAAAACGGCCTATCTCAAACCAGCTGGCACTGGCAAATATTACGTTAAGTATAATTCAGATGGAGAAACGGTATCTGAAGCACATGGTTACGGGATGTTGTTCACAGTTTTGATGGCTGGTTATGACAGCAATGCTCAGACTTATTTTGACGGCTTATATAATTATTACAAGGCTCACCCAAGTGCAATTAACCCTTATTTGATGTCCTGGAAGCAAAACAGCAGCTTTCAAAATATTGAAGGCGAGGACTCTGCTACAGATGGAGATATGGATATAGCGTTCTCATTGCTGCTTGCGGACAAGCAGTGGGGAAGTAGTGGGACGATCAATTATTTACAAGCTGCAAAAGATATCATTAATGCGATTATGGACAATGAGATTAACCAGACACAGTGGACGATCCGTCTAGGTGACTGGGCGAATAGCGGCTCGTATAATACGGCAACTAGACCTTCTGATTTCATGCTAAATCATTTAAAAGCATTCCAACAGGCTACAGGAGATACCCGCTGGACGAATGTTATCGATAAAACGTACACGATTATAAATAGCCTTTATACGGGTTATAGCTCTAGCACTGGGCTCTTGCCTGATTTCGTAGTTTACTCTGGGGGTGTGTATAAACCTGCTGCGGCGAATTTCCTTGAGGATGCCAATGACGGGAATTACAATTACAATTCTTGTCGTACCCCATGGCGGATCGCAACAGATTATTTGATTACTGGAGACAGCAGGGCGCTTACGCAGCTCAATAAGATGAATAGCTGGATTAAGACTAAAGTAAGCAGTACACCTGGTAGTATAAAAGATGGGTACAAGCTAAACGGAACCGTATTTGGAAGTTACAATAGCGGTGCCTTCTATGCTCCATTTGGAGTCAGTGCGATGACCTCATCAACTTACCAAAGCTGGTTGAATTCTCTCTGGAGCCACACAGCAAGCAGTGCTGCAGAAGATTACTATGAAGACAGCATCAAGCTGTTTTCGATGATCGTTATGTCTGGTAACTGGTGGACCTATTAAGATAACGTATAGTTAGAAAAAGGCTGTCCCCAAAACGTTCATGCCCAAAACCATAAAAGTCAAACAGAACAGCGATTCTCCTAATATCGGGGAATCGCTGTTCTGCATTTTTGGTCAACTACTGTTTGCTTCAGTAGATTAGGGGCAAAAGTAAAGCCACCTGATCTCTAATGTTACGGCGGAGCATCCTTTATTTGATAACCAATTGAATCATGGGGCGTACCTAATGATGCTCCAAATGATGCAATAAGTGAAGCACTTATACAGTAATTAGGGAATTTCTCCCTAAAATTCAGAGAATTTTGTTCATCAGACTTATAATTAGGGAAAACTTCCCTGAATTTTGGCCGATTCAGTAACTAATAAAGAAATCCCCCTGATTATTAGGGAGGAATTCCCTGATTCCGTCCTTTTAGAGCCAAAATCGGCTATTTTCAGGGAGTATTTCCCTAATTAGTTTACACTTACGCTGCACATCGCACATCGCACATCGCACATCGCACATCACACATCGCACATCGCACATCGCTCACCAATTCACTATTTTTAGGACAACCTTACTGAAGACTTTGCGGCATACAGATAAGCAGTACCGCAAAAGAATTGTGGTTTTAACGAACGTTGTTTTCGGTGAAACGTCCTGCCTGGTTATATACAATTGGATTAAATAGGAAGATATAGTTCCTTATATCTAAAAAGGGTAGGTGATAATATTGCTCTCAGACAAGAAACAATCTCTTCTATTTATTATTATCGTATGGGCGATGGCGTTAGGGATGTTGCTGCTTCCGGAATCGGCGCAAGGTCTGTATGGATTTACTCCTTTTTTCACAGTATGTATCATGATGTTTCTGATTGTGAGAGATGGATACAGTGCTGAGGGATGGAGAAGGTTGGGCTTCAAATTTAGGGGAGGCAAAGAATACATATTGGCTTTAGTTATTCCCTTAGGTTCACTGGGAGCGGGATATGCTGTCTATTGGATGGGATGGAACTCAAGCTTAATTTCTCCAGATTCATGGATCAAGACTGCTATATATTTGCTCGTTTACATTGTTCTTGGTTCATTATCTGCTTTGGGGGAAGAGATCGGTTGGAGGGGTTGGCTGCTCCCGCGTTTTCAATGGATGGGAAGAGTAAGTTCTAGTGTAACAATGGGCTTAATCTGGGCTATATGGCATTATCCGGCGATTCTTGGGCCGCGTGCTTATCATTCCTCTGGAAGCCGCTGGCTCGTGGTGGTGCTCTTTACCTTATCTGTTATGTTTGCGGGCATCATTATAAATGAACTGCGTCTGACCTCCGGTAGTATTTGGCCGGCAGTGCTTTTACACGGAACTAATAATGCTGTAGATAGTGTTTTGCACAATATTACTGTCAGTTCTTCACCTATGTTGGAGTATGTAGCCGGGGAGAGTGGTTGGGTTCCGGTGATTTTATATGGTTGCGCAGCTATATGGATTCTGAATCGAAACCACAGAGTGAAGCAGCAAAAAGCCAGGATAGAGCTATAATTCAATGCGGATATTTAGAGGATAAGGAATATCATGCATAAAAGTATATAATTTCCTGTGTGATTCATATAAAATGGTAGGGGAATACCAAATAAGAATAGAGATATGTATAATTTTGTTCGTTCGGGGGATTTGAAATGACAGTAAAACTCCGCCAGTTATTCATATCAGGGTTACTTTGCATTTTTGTTTTTCTTATTATTCATTTTGTGTGGGTCATTCACTCTAACATCTTGCTTGGCGTTGGTCTGGAGCAGAATGAAGAAGGGCAATATTATATTGCTGAGGCAGACGTTTCAAGCGAAGGGTATAAACAGAATTTAAGGGAAGGGGATATCTTATTACGGGTTAATGGGAAACCGATTGATAAAGTGGATGAAGCTGTGAGATATGGAAGCTTAACTCAGGTTCAATCCGTTGACCTTCTTCGTAACTCCAAAGGGGGGGCTCCACTTGCTTTGCATTATGATATTGAGAATAAGTCCTCCATCTATCATACGTTTACCCAGCTTGTAGTCCCTGGAGCGACATTTGTTTTTTTGGCAGTGTTAAGCCTTTTATTATACCGCAGGAAAAGCGGGGATCGCTCAGCAGAGCTGCTGATTTTATTCTTTTTATTAGTCGGAATAACTTACTTTGCGGGATATGCCTCAAGTAGATCTGATCTTATAGGTAGAATCGCGATGGGTAGCGTGTTGCCTTTAATTCCACTGGTTTTTATTCACTTTCTCCAAGTATATCTGAAACGATTTGATGTATTAGTTCTATCTACTACTGTAATCAAAATATACTATGGCCTGGTCATTTTACTAAGCCTATTTTCCACCTCCAGTCTAATGGTTTACTCCTGGGATAGATCTTTGTATTCCTTTATAAGGTTAATTATTATTGGGTTCTTTATTTTTGGGATTTTTTACAGCATATTTAAGCTGCTATATTTATACATTACTTATCGAAGCACAGCGCTTAAATCGATGTTTAAAATTATGCTTACCGGACAAATCCTTGCGTTTACACCGTTTGTTCTCTTCTCAGCTGCACCCATTGCTGTTGGGGTCAACCTGATTCCTTACGAAATTACTACGATCTTTTTGTTTTTGATGCCAGTTACTTATTTTTATCTGCTGACGGCTAGGCAACTATTTGATATTGATTTCGCTTTTAATCGGTTTAAATATTATTTATTAATTGCTTTTTTTCCGGCGCTAATGATTGTAGCCGTACTTGCGATCATTCAGAGCAGGCAAGAGTATGATTGGATCAAATGGATTCAGATGTTTTTGGTTGTATATTTATCTATTACAATCTTTTTATTCTTTAAGGAGAAAATAGATTATTATTTCCGGCCTAAACTGTTCCGTGAGCTTTATCATTATCAAGGTAGTCTGGAGCGATTCTCGAAGCAAATCTCCAAGGTTATGAAGCGGGCTGATTTGGAGGCTGCAATTCACAAGGAAATCAATGAGATTTTACCGGTTAGTCGGTCTGCTTTTTTTGAGAGAGATGAGGATATGAGTAACCTCGAACAAATAGTCGACAATTCGGGCCAAGAGATCAACATAGAATTTGTATCGAAATCTCCAGTTTTTAAGGTAGGAGAAGTAGTTCAACTCAAACAGGGGATCTTACTCGTAATCGGACGTCACCAAAAAAAAATTCATCTCCTCTGGATTGATCATAAGAAGAACCATACAAAGCTTAATTCGGATGAGCTTAACTGGTTAAATACCCTCGCAAATTATGCGAGTATTGTCTATGAGAATTTATATCTTATTGAAGGCTTGATTGAAGACCTTGAAGCAGAGATGAAAAAAGAGCTACATGCAGCACCATGGGTTCTACGCCTGATCTTTAACTTATCAGAGAAAGAACGCAGAAAGCTGGCGGCCGATTTACATGATTCTGCTCTTCAGGATCAGCTTATTTGGCTTCGCAAGCTGGAAACACTGATCTCCGATCATGATATTGAGGCGGATATTTTGCCAGAGCTGCTTCAGATTAAAGAGGGACTTCTGGATGTGATATATCAGATTAGGGAGACCTGCAATGAACTGCGTCCACCGCTGCTAAGAGAGACCGGAATTGTGAAGGCACTGGAACTATTGTTTGAGTATGCCCAGCTGCAGTCCAACTACATTATCACTTTTACATCCAGTCCGATTGGTGAGCTAAGTGATGACCTGGTGATTGCGTTGTATCGAATAGTACAGGAGCTCCTGCGGAATGCCGGGAAACATGCCAAGGCGAATCAGATTGAAATTGAGCTGGACCAGCAAGAGCACCTCTATTTTCGATATAAGGATGATGGGATTGGCATGAATATAGTTGATATCAGGGAATCTTTTCAGCATATGGGCCTGTCTGGAATCAAAGAACGTGTTGCTAGCTTAGAGGGGGAGTGCACTTTTACCTCGGAGAAAGGGAAGGGACTGGAGGTTATTATTTATTTACCGACAATGGCTTTTGTAGAAGAAAAGCACAGAGGAGGCGATGACGATGATACGTATCTTGTTGGTTGATGATCATCCTTCAGTCGGAGAAGGAACCAAAACTATGATTGAGCAGGACGCGGATATGGAGGTTACTTTTGTTTTGTCAGCGATGGAAGCTTTGGATAGGCTGGAGCAACAAGAATTTGATGTGATCTTATGCGACCTCAACATGCCTACGATCAGCGGACTTGAATTCGCCAAAAGAGCCGTTCAACGTGATCCTGAATCTAAAGTGGTGATTTATACCGGATATGAGATCAGTGCTCATTATAATCTTTTGATGGAGTCAGGGGTCACAGGATTTATCTCTAAAACAGCTTCCCGAGAACAGTTGTTAAATACCATTCGTTGTGCACTAAGGAATGAGGCGGTCATTCCGGTGTCTTTACTTAAACAGCTACGAAGAAATGATATCAAGATTTCTAATCACCGGGATAATCGGCTGCTTGAAGAAGTGTCCATTAATCAAAGAGAACAGGAAATACTCCAAGAAGTAGCTAGTGGAAAAAGCAATAAAGACATAGCCAGCAAGCTTTTAATGTCACAAAGGACTGTAGAGTATAACCTGACGAGAATCTTTGAGAAGCTTAGTGTACATTCCAGATCCGAAGCTATAGTGGAAGGGAAGCGACTAGGTCTTGTTAGGATGGAGACTTTCTAAGTTGAAGCCCATACAACCCAATACATAGTTTTGTTAGTTTTATTCATGGTGTTAAGCACCTCACTTTTGCATCTTGATCGTCATTACCTGTAATTCATAATTCTGAACCATTCAGGTATTTAGAGTATTATTCTGAAGAAATCAAGGAGGAACATCCATATGATTGACATGAACCAAATATTTTTGATTACAGATATCCCAGGTTACTCCCCGCAAATCAGCCGACTTTTATCCATGATGAACTATGCAAGATATACAACATTAGAAGCCGTTAAGGGTCTAACTGTGGAACAACTGGATTATTTATTGGATGCTCAGAGTAACTCTATTGGAGCGTTATTATTGCACTACGCTGCTGTAGAATATGCATATCAAGTGGCAACGTTTGAGCAAAGAGATTTGTCTGAAGAAGAGCTAACAAGATGGGGACCAGCATTAAATTTAGGCGACGAAGGACGAGCCAATATTAAGGGAAATGACCTGAGCTATTATTTAGATCGCCTAAATGAAGTTAGACAAAAGACTTATGAATTATTCGCAACCGTCGATGATAATTGGTTATATACTGAAGAGGAATTCTGGCATAACAAACCTGCGAACTACTATTTTATGTGGTTTCACGTTTTTGAGGATGAAATCAATCATAGAGGCCAGATTAGGCTGATCCGAAAAAGAGCACTAGCTTAAGAAAGGAGGCGCGCGCGAATGGAGTACATAGAGAAAAATATAAAGCCTTTATTTAAGAAATATCCGCTGCTCTCGAAATTTATATTAACAGTGGTGATTATAGACATCGTTTATTACGCCGGAAAACAAGTTGGAGGATTAGCTTATCACCTCATGCACTAATTTCTTTTGAAAATAAGTCGAATAGAAAAGGCGAGTTCCACTCATTTTGAGTGTGAATTCGCCTTTTTATATTGCTTAACCTAAATATCTGCTGTAGCTCTGACTCTTCCATGTGGCTATCCAGTTCATTATCAGTTCACACAAATTTGTTAGGATATGAAACATCAAAAGAGATATAGAGCATGACCAGGAGAGGAAGAGAAACAAATGAAAATATTAGAAGTTAAACATGTAAAGAAATCATATACTTTGTACGGTAAAGAAAAGGTGCCAGTACTCCATGATGTGAATCTAAGCTTTGAGACAGGTGAATTCGTCTCTATTCTAGGTGAGTCTGGCTGCGGAAAGTCCACACTGATGAACATCATTGGGGGAATGGACTCCGATTATGAAGGCGAGGTCCTTGTCCGCGGAAAGAATTTAAGCACGATGACCGAAAAGGAAATGGATGATTATCGTAAGAACAATATTGGTTTCGTTTTTCAAAATTTCAATCTGATCCCGCATCTGTCAGTTTTGGAGAATGTTACAGTGGCGATGCAGATGACGGATACCAGTGAGAAGGACCGTAATAAACGTGCTATAGATATTTTGACTGAGGTAGGCTTGAAAGAGCACCTGAAAAAACGTCCCAATCAGCTGTCCGGTGGACAGAAGCAAAGAGTGTCCATCGCCCGCGCGCTAGCGAATAATCCTGATATTATTTTGGCAGATGAACCTACAGGGGCCTTGGACAAGGATACCGGCGATCAAATTTTAGCCTTATTGGACAGTATAGCCAAAAGAGGGATATTGGTCATTACCGTGACCCACTCACAGAAAGTAGCCGACTCTGGTACCCGTATCGTAAAGGTGGAAGAAGGACGGATTAAAGATGATATTCAGTTAAAGGACCGCTCTTTGATTAGTTACGATGGAGGAGAGGGGTCATCCCGGAATCTCAGTTTATTTGCATCTTTTAAAATGGCTCTGCAGAACATGAAACTCAACGCCAAACGTAATGTATTGGTAGCTTTGGGTGGGTCTATTGGTATTTTAAGCGTACTGTTGATGCTTTCCTTAGGGAATGGAATTACGAACTATATGAATGACGAAATTAATTCAAGTATGGATCCTTTACTCGTGGATATAACTAAACCCAGTGAAGAAGCTAAAGGCATGCAAGGTCCAGAGGCAATGATGTTGCCCGGCGAAACGTTTACGGCTGCCGATATTGAAACCATCCGAAATATTCCAAATGTTGATTATGTAGAAACCATCACTTCCATTTCGGGCAAATCTACTATGGTTTATGCAGATCAGACGGTTAGTCTTACACAATTAACAACCTTAACGGATGCTTTTGCTAAAGAGACGATTACCGCAGGGGCTTTTCCAGAGGGCAAAGAGATATTATTACCCGTGAAAACGGCAAGTAAATTAAGTGGAAATGACAGTCCAGAGTCTTTAGTAGGGAAATCGATTTATCTATATATTAATGAAATGGATGCTAAGCATAAACCGATCACATTGGAACAAGAAGTCACTATCTCTGGTATTTATGAAAGCACTGATCCAAGAGCGCAAATGCAACCCACGGGTTATCTTCCAGCGCAGACTTTGGAGCAAATGTATGTTGACAAGGGGATTACAATAGGTCCAATTCAAGTTAATGCTTTTGCAACCGATATGAAATATGTGAATGATATTAATGCAGCCGCTGTTGATGCTGGATTCTCAGGTTCTCAATCGGCAAAAATCATGGAGCGAATCACAACTTATGTGAATATGGCTACTATAGTTCTCTCTGGTATTGCCGGGATTTCACTTCTCGTATCAGGGATCATGATATTGGTTGTGCTATATATCAGTGTAGTGGAACGGACTAAGGAAATTGGGATTCTTCGGGCAATTGGCGCAAGGAAAAAAGATATCAAACGTATATTCTTTTCTGAATCAGCTTTATTAGGTGTATTCAGCGGTATCTTTGCGGTACTCTTTGCCATTGTCATTAGTTATGTGTTAAATATTCTCTTGGACAATGCTTTTGGAGTGAAACTTATTAATCTATCCGGTTATTATGTGTTATTTGGGATCGTTGTGAGTACCCTGATTAGTATTATCGCCGGTTTGATGCCATCCTCTAAGGCTGCCAAACTGGATCCAATGGAATCTCTACGATATGAATAAATAGGTTAGCGGAGAGGAAAATTGAGAGATGAACACGATTCTAGTGGCGGATGATGATTCTCATATCCGTAGATTAATACGATTATATCTTGAAAAAAACCAATTTTCCGTAGTGGAAGCAGCAGACGGTCAAGAGGCATTAGACATTCTAGCGCATACAAAGATCGATTTGGTGATTGTAGATGTGATGATGCCAAATGTAGATGGTATTGAATTGACCGAAGATATCCGATCTTATATCGATATTCCAATTCTGATGGTTACAGCTAGAGGAGAATCTAAGGACAAAGTCAGAGGATTTAATGCCGGATCAGATGATTATTTAGTCAAACCGTTTGATCCCATAGAATTGGTCCTGCGTGTAAAATCATTATTAAAAAGATATCATTTAACCTCCTCGAGTGTGATTCAATTAGGCGCAGTGATGATTGATCTGGGAAATTTGACCGTTGTTGCGGCTCAGAGAACGGTGGAGTTGAAGAAAAAGGAATGTGAGTTGTTATTTGCTCTGGCGGGTTCGCCAGGGCAAATATTCACGCGTTCTCAGCTCATAGAAAATATTTGGGGTGTCGATTATGAAGGCGACGAGCGTACGGTAGATGTGCATATCAAACGTCTGAGAGAAAGATTGGAATCGATTCCCGAGCTAATTATTTCTACGGTAAGAGGACTTGGATACCGTCTGGAGTTGGCCTAAATGTTGAAAAAAAGCCTTCGTCTGCGTATTGTCATTACGTTCATTGGGATTGTGATCGTCAGCTTAATGATCTCTTTTTTGCTAAATGTACGGTTTTCCGAAAATAATGTGACCCCAAACCATATCTTCATTAGAGTAGCTGGAGACGTAGCCAAAGTGCTTACCCTAATCGATGATCCGGAAAAAGCACAGGCATTTACTAAACTACTCAATAAATATGGTGTCGATATTGCGAAAGTGAGAGTGAATGAGTGGAGTGATGCTGTTTTTTCAGTGGATAAGGAGAAGGTTGCCGCTCTATTTAAGCCAGATTCCACAGACGCAGTGATGCTTAATGATAAGTCTGGTGTTGCTATTGTTGGCATTCCCATCGTAGATAAGGAGAAAGCTGCGCTCATCATTAAAATTGATTTTTCGTCGAGCTTGATCACATTCAGACGCAACGTATTTTTTACACTTCTAACGGTCTTAGTCATCGGAAGTTTACTGATTCTCTTGATGTCCGGATTCATTGTGAAGCCTATCAAACGTCTGACGGAAGCAGCTAAGAAAATGGCATCAGGGGATTTATCTGTTAGATTGACGTATAAAAATCAAGATGAGTTCGGTGAACTGATGGAAAGCTTTAATCATATGGCTAGTGAGCTGCAAAAGATAGATTCAGTTCGTGATGATTTTGTCAGCAATGTGTCCCATGAAATGCAGTCTCCACTTACGTCGATTAGAGGGTTTACTCGAGCGCTGCAAGATGGGGTCGTTCCAATAGAAGAGCAAAAAGAACATCTGGATATTATTTATCAGGAAACGCTGCGCTTATCCCGCCTAAGTGACAATCTGCTTAGATTAGCCTCGCTTGATTCAGAACATCATCCGGTTAATCTCACCACTTTTCAGCTGGATGAACAGTTAAGAAGAGCGATCGTTCTGGCGGAGCCACAATGGGCACAGAAAAACATTCAGATAGAATTGGATTTATTGCCCTGCGAAATTACGGTGGATAAAGATTTGTTTGATCAAGTCTGGCAAAACCTAATCAATAATGCTATAAAATATACAAGCCAAGAAGGTATCATTCATGTCGAAATCGAGCGTTCTATAGAGTTTGTGAAGGTTTCTATTAAAGATTCTGGTCAAGGCATACCAGAGGCAGCATTGCCCCGCATTTTTGATCGTTTTTATATGGTGGATAAAGCGCGGAGCAGCGTTCATAAAGGGAATGGACTTGGATTATCCATTGTTTTAAAAATTCTAAAAATGCATGATTGTAAAATAGAAGTGGAGAGCAAGGTTGGGGAAGGAACCCAGTTTATCGTCTCGATCCCTGTCTCTCAACCCTATGAATAGTTAACAGGCTGAAGCTTAAGGCAAACGCTGAGGGGAAGATGATGATGCTAGAGCGAAATCCTATCTATTTACGCGAACTGAAGTTTACGGACTGGCAAGATGTTCATACCTATTGTTCACAAGAACGTGTATGCCGTTTTCAAGCTTGGGGTCCAAATACTGCTGATCAGACCCTTTCATTTGTGAACCAAGCACTAGAAGACTCTCAAAAAGTTCCCAGAACTCGGTTCGCGCAAGCCATAGTTGCAGTAGGAACTGAACATTTGATCGGCATGATTGAATTAAATATTAGAAGCCATACAGACAGAAGCGGTGAAATCGGCTATATTGTCCATCCTGATGCCTGGGGACAGGGAGTCGCTACAGCAGCGGCCAGACGAATGTTGAAATTTGGCTTTGAAGAACTGCAACTACATCGAATATATGCGACCTGTGACCCTAGAAATAGTGGATCATCCAAGGTACTCACCAAGATAGGTATGACCTATGAGGGAAGATTAAGGGATGCTTTGCTTATTAAAGATGGATGGCGGGATTCTTTGATGTTCAGTATGTTGGAGCATGAGTGGACGATAGCCCGCTAAAAATTAACTCTTGCTTCCGACTGGTAGATTCACTAGAATATAAGTATTAGCTTATATACTTTCAAGAGGAGGAGAGAAGGAATGCAGACACTAACGGAAATTGCTGAAGACTTGAAGCTGTTCGGAGATAAGACACGATTGGCAATGCTTTCTCTTCTGAAAGAGCGGGAATGGTGCGTGTGTGAATTCGTTGATATCTTTGACATTTCCCAGCCGGCGATTAGCCAGCATTTACGGAAATTGAAAAGTAGAGGAATCGTTCGGGAAAGCAAGCGGGGACAGTGGGTACATTATTCGTTAAATGTCGAGGATAAACCACATCTTAAAGCTGTTCTTCAACAGATGCCTAGTTCCAAATCGATATTGGCTGAACTGAATAAAGAGGCTAAAGAGCCATGCTGCGACTAAATTTCAGGTAAGAATTTTTATGACTTATATATAACTATATAGTTATATAATGATGTTGGATTGAAGTCACATGCTTATATAGGAGTGTTGAAAAAGATGTGGATTGGCAGTAAAAGGAGGATGGCACTTTGGCTATTGTAGCTATCCTTATATTTTTAGTAACTTTAATCCTTGTAATCTGGCAGCCCCGTAATTTATCGATTGGATGGTCAGCCTGCGGTGGCGCGATTATAGCTTTGCTAGCTGGGGTAGTCAGCTTTAATGATGTTCTGGATGTAACGCAGATCGTGTGGAATGCTACTTTAGCGTTTGTGGCTATTATTCTGATTTCTTTAATTCTGGATCGAATCGGATTTTTTGAATGGGCTGCTTTACATATGGCGCGGGCTGCCCGCGGGAATGGCAGACGAATGTTTGTGTATGTCATCGTTCTTGGTGCGTTAGTGTCTGCATTTTTTGCGAATGATGGAGCGGCTCTGATTCTTACGCCTATTGTGCTTGCGATGGTAAGGGCGCTGCATTTTGATGAGAAAAAAGTATTTCCGTTTATTATCGCCAGCGGTTTTATTGCCGATACCACCTCATTGCCGCTCGTGGTCAGCAATCTGGTCAATATCGTATCAGCGGATTTTTTCGGGATTACGTTTATGGAGTATGCAGGCAAGATGATCATACCTACGCTGTTCTCACTTGTGGCGAGCATCGTGGTGCTCTATTTCTTTTTTCGCAAAAGTATTCCCAAGCACTTTAACGATTCACAGCTAAAAGATCCGCATGAGGCGATTAAAGACAAAAAAATGTTCCGGCTGTCATGGATTGTATTGGCTGTTCTTTTGGTAGGATATTTTGTCAGCGGATTTTTGGGTATTCCGGTATCTGTGGTTGCGGGGATCATAGCTATTTTGTTCCTTCTTCTCGCGAGAAGAAGCCCTTACGTCAAGGTGAAAGAAGTGATTACCGGAGCGCCTTGGGCGATTGTGTTCTTTTCTATCGGAATGTATGTCGTAGTATATGGACTTCGAAATGTTGGGCTGACGGATTTGCTTGCTAAGATGATTGGGTCTATTGCTGATCAGGGCTTATTTGCCGCAACGATGGGTATGGGCTTCATAGCTGCATTGATCTCATCGCTGATGAATAATCTGCCTACCGTTCTGATTGACGCGCTTGCCATTGATGCGACGCATACCACTGGAATCATTAGAGAGGCTTTAATATATGCGAATGTTATAGGTTCGGACTTAGGACCGAAGATCACTCCAATTGGCTCACTCGCCACACTGCTGTGGCTACATGTACTTTCGGCTAAAGGCGTGAAGATTTCTTGGGGAACGTATTTTAAGACAGGTATTATTTTAACCATTCCAACGTTATTTATTACGCTTTTAGGTCTTTATATGTGGTTGTTGATTAACTAATTTGGACAGGGGAAGATCAAGATGAACAAGAGAACGATTTATTTTTTATGTACAGGGAATTCCTGCAGAAGTCAAATGGCTGAAGGCTGGGCTAAGCAATATCTAGGAAAAGAATGGAGCGTGTACAGTGCAGGTATTGAAGCTCACGGTCTAAATCCAAAAGCTGTACAAGCGATGAGCGAAGTAGGCATAGATATTTCCGGCCAGACTTCGGATATTATTGATGCTAATCTGCTGAACAATGCCGATCTGGTCATTACCTTATGCGGAGATGCTGCGGATAAATGTCCAATGACCCCTCCGAAGGTCAAACGGGAACACTGGGGCTTCGATGATCCGGCAAAAGCGCAAGGGAGTGATGAAGAGAAGTGGGCAGTGTTCCAGCATGTGCGTGACCAGATTGGTAAAAGAATCAAACAATTTGCGGAGACGGGTGAATAAGCAAAGGGAGGAATTAACCTATTCTTTTAACTTAGGGTATTTCACCACTGGCCATTTCACTTTCCGTAAGGCATTGATCACTTCGGGCCCAACGTTCAAATTACTTTGAACCAATTCATGGGGAGTGAGAGCCATCCATTGGTTCAGAGAGACATCGGCAAAACGGTCACTTTTGAACATTTCGAGGAACCACAACGATTCTTCTCCTGTATTCTGAATATAATGTCCAAATGCAAAAGGAACATACCCAACATCGCCAGCCCTGTAATTAAAAGTACGTGCTGCACCGTTTCCGGCAAACACAGTCATCCGTCCTTTTCCGGTAAGATAATATTGCCACTCATCGTTGTTGGGGTGCCAGTGGAGTTCTCTCATTCCTCCAGGTTCAATCTCTACCAGTGCAGCAGCCACGGTCTTGGAGACCGGAAAGTTGCTGGAGTCAACGATTCTGACGCTCCCGCCAGGAGTCTTCAATGGAGGCTGTGCCAACAGCGAATGTTTGAAGCTCTGTGGAATTTCTCCATATGGCGATTGCACCTTTTGGCTTTGTAATGAGCCGGGAACTTGATCCTGATAAATGTAAACCTGTTCAGTGGGGATGGAGTCGAAGGCCTCGGCAGGTATTCCAAAGTTAGCTGAAAGTACCTCTTTGGGCGTATGGGCGAACCAATCGGAAATAGACAAGGTATTCAGATCAGAGAAGCTTCCGTCGTCGAAGACAAGGAGAAATTCACAGCCTTCTTCAAGACCTTGTATAGAGTGAGGAATACCCGGCGGAAAATACCATAGATCACCAGGTCCTACATCTGCTATAAAGTTCCGTCCATTCTGATCCACAGCAGTAATCCGGGCGCGGCCTAACAGCATATAAGACCATTCCGCTTGCTGATGCCAGTGAAGCTCTCGTACTCCACCGGGGGTCAGGCTCATATTCACACCTGCCAGTGTAGTTGCGATAGGGAGTTCTCTGACGGTTACTTCTCTGGACCAGCCACCATGATTAAGCTGCATATGCGCATCGGAGAAAGAAAATTTCAAATTGGGAACCAGGCCCGCATCAGTCACCGGAGGTACGAACATATCCGGATTCTCAAGATCCCGCATAACATCGCGGGGTCCTTTATCTAATCCCCCTGTGCCATCGCTTCGGATGGGCTGGGGGATGTTTGTTTTGTTTGCCGAATCCTGTCCAGCAGAAGTCATAAGATGTTCTCCTTTCTTGTTCCTTAAGAGTTCAATGAAAATATATGCGGAATGCTGTCTTTTATGATGGATAGCAGAAGTGGTACAAGTTGACATGTGTAGGGTCATCATTGATTATTACTAATAGAGGCTAAGGTTCTAGATGAACTGGAGAGGGGTTTGTGATGATTCACATCAAGGAGTCCTTACAACGATTAGGGAAAATAAAAGCTTACGTAATAGGTCTATTAGTGATTATGTTCGCCGCGGGATCTGCGGTTACACCTACATCGGTGTCGGCAGCTGTCCAGTTAGGGACACAGGTAATGCCACTGTCATACGGGGGATATTACGTGCTTTTTCCAGGTAAACTCGCCCCTTATTTCAAAGCAGGTAAATTAATGGTGCCGATTCGAGCCTTCTCCAATGCGATTGGCGCAGATTTGCTCTATGACGCTCTGAGCAAGAGTATTACTGTTTCACTGCTGGACCGATCGGTAGGAAATATTAAAGCAGGGCAGCTAGAGGCAGATTTTAATGGGGAGACCGTAGATTCATTAGGCGTTGCTCCAGAGATAAAGGATGGCACTCTGTTTGTTCCGGCGTCCCCCATTTTAGAAGGGCTTAAGTCTTTTCGCTGGGAAGTGCAATTTAATAATGTGAATAAATTAACCCTTGGCATTGGAGCCAGAAAAGGGGAGGAATGGGTGAAGCCTGAGGCAGATCGTGCGCTTGCTCCTTATCCACTCGAAACGACAGCACATCCGTATCCGTTATATCCTACTATGCTAACGCAGGCTCAATCCGGGAAAGAATATAGATTGACCTTAGGCGTGCAAAATACCTCCGGATTCATCATCCCTAAAGGAAACGCGGAATTAGAGCTGGTGAGTGTGGACAGTAAGGGGAATTCTTTTTATCAAACGTTGAAAGGACCTGATTCCTCAACCTCCAAGGCGGCATTATTATCATTTTCCGTTACCATTCCAACAGAGGCTGAATACGTCATTTTCAGGTCACGCACATTGAGAGCGCAATAAGGCAATTGCTATAGATTATTCCAACAAGCTAGACAGAGAGCGGGTAAAGAAACAGATGACAGGTAACAAAGAACAGCAATATCGCTTCAGCGAAGCACCGATTTGGGAATTGCAACGAACATATTATGAAGAGCAGGGATTAAAGGCTTGGAATAATGATCAGGTCCCGCAGTACATCACGAGTAACCCTATGATTGCGACAGCATACGCAGAGATGATCTTTGGATTTCTGCAAGACCGGGCTGGACAAGGGCATCTCTCAGAGACCGTTACGATTCTAGAACTTGGAGCGGGAGCAGGCCGGTTAGCCTTCCATGTGCTTAAAAAGTTATGTGAAATCGTAGACTACGCAGATATTCCTCTTCCTCCTTTTCGTTATGTGATGAGTGATTTGCCTTCCAAAAATATATCCAGCTGGCAGCAGCACCCGAGCCTACTTCCTTACGTAGAGCAGGGTATTTTGGACTTCGCTCGTTTTGATGCTGTGCAGGATGTAGAACTACATTTAGTACACGCTAAGCTCAGCATTCGGCCGGGTGATTTACAGCAGCCATTGGTGATTGTGGCAAATTACTTTTTTGACAGCATTCCGCAAGAATTAATTTATGTGGATGAAGGAAAAATATATGAATGTAAGGTTTCGATCCAGTATTCGGCGGAAGTTGATCCGGATAACCCCTCCGATGCGCTCGGCAAAATCATCCCGCAGTACCATTATCGGCGTGCGGCTAGTTATGAAGAGGAGACTTATCCCTTTCATGACGTTATAACGCTTTATCAGCAGAAGCTGGAGGATTCACATATACTCTTTCCGGTTGTGGGGCTTACTTGTCTGGAGCGGCTTGCGCGGCTCTCTACAGAGGGATTCGTGCTGCTTACAGCGGATAAGGGAGACCATCGCTTAGAGAACTGGGAATTTGCAGAACCTCCATTGCTGATTCATCACGGAAGCTTCTCTTTGACCGCGAATTATCATGCGATAGAGCATGTGCTGAAACAAAAAGGGGCGCATTCAATATTCACCAGTCATCACTATAAAAACCTGAACATCGGCTGTATTCTTATGCTACCAACACCGCTGAGCTATACAAACACTCGGCTGGGTTACAAGCGGTTTATAGAACGTTTTGGCCCGGATGATTTCTTTAGTATGAAGGAATGGATGGATCAGCAATTAGGTACGATGGGGCTACAGCAAATTTTGGCCTTTTGGCGTTTGGGTGGGTATGATGCTGAATGGTTTATCCATAGCGCTGAACAAATTTCGGAGCTGCTGCTGGGTGCCAGTGATGAAGAAATGCTGGATCTACAGCGAGGTATACAGTTGATGTGGACGGGCTATTATCCGATGGAACAGAGTTATGATCTGTCGCTAGATGCGGGGTTGCTGCTGTATGAAATGGATAAATTTGCGGAAGCATTGGGTTACTTAGAACGCTCCATGCATGCGAGCACGGAAGAACCATTGGCATCAGTGCTTTATAGCATGGCAATTTGTAACTACGAGCTAGGAGCTGAAGCTGCTGCATTGGAATACGCGCGTAGAGCTTTGGCTGTAGAGCCTGACAATGAAGTAGTATTGGAGCTTCTAACGGCGCTGAGCGAGGAATAAGCACATTTACATAGGGTTATCTTTTTGGTATCCTATACAAAATAATGAAACGCGATGACGAGAAGAGTACATGAAATCATTCCTTCACAGAGAGCCCTGGATGATGAGAACAGGGTAAGGGGGATTTTATCGAAACAAGCCTCTGAGCGGCATATCGGAACCGGACTAAGGGGATGGTATGACGGGAGCTCCTGTTATAGAGCTAGAGTATAAGCACTGCGCAAGATGTTTTGCCGTACTTGATGAGATTAATATGGCGACATATTAATGAACCTGGGGTGGTACCGCGAGAATTTCGTCCCCAAGACCATAAGTCTTGGAGGTGAGGTTCTTTTTATTTTGCAGATTAAGCAGGCGGATATCACTTATAAACAGGAGGTAACACCAATGAACGAGGAACCGGAAGTATTATCAGTGAGTTACATCGACAGATGGATTCAAGAAGAGCTGGAAGCAGGGACTTACAGTAGAGATATATGCACGAGATTTCCACCGGAGCCTAACGGGTATCTGCATATTGGCAGTGCGTATGCTATTCATACGAACTATACGACTGCGAAAAAGTATGGCGGGAAGTTCCATTTGCGCTTTGATGACACCAATCCTTTAAAAGAGGATCTGGAGTATGTAAATGCCATCATCGAAGATATTCAATGGATGGGCTATCCACCGGACCATATTTTTTATGGATCAGACTATTCTGAGAAAATATACAATAGCGCAGTTACGTTAATCCGAAAAGGAAAGGCGTATGTCTGTGATTTATCACCTGAAGAGGTGACAGCCTATAGAGGGACGCTTACGGAGCCGGGAAAAAACAGCCCGTTCCGGGAGCGTTCTGTGGAAGAGAATTTGCGGTTATTTACGGAGATGAAAGCTGGAGATTATCCAACGGGAGCCAGAGTGTTGCGAGCTAAAATAGATATGAGCTCACCTAATATCAACTTACGTGATCCGGTGATTTACAGAATCATTCATGCGGAGCATTATAGAACGGGTAACGAATGGTGTATCTATCCGATGTATGATTTTGCCCATCCTATACAAGATGCTATCGAAGGGATTACGTATTCCTTATGCTCGATTGAATTTAAGGATCATCGGCCGCTCTATGAGTGGGTATTGAATGAGCTGGATATCCCTGAGGCTCCTAAGCAAAGAGAGTTTGGACGGGTGAACATCACCGGAGTTGTGACGAGTAAACGGTATATCAGACAACTGGTTACAGGCCATTATGTGGATGGCTGGGATGACCCGAGACTTCCTACGCTTCGCGGTTTACGCAGAAGAGGTTTTACGCCGGAGAGTATCCGGAATTTTGTGAAGGAAATTGGCTTTGTCAGAAATAGCACCATTGTGGATATTGCCATGTTAGAGCATGCGCTTAGACAAGATTTGAAGGCAAAGGTTCCAAGTGTGATGGCTGTTCTTAAGCCTTTAAAAGTGGTCATTACTAATTATCCTGAAGATCATAATGAATGGCTGACGATTGAGAATAATAGTGAAGATAAGTCACTTGGAGAAAGAGAGGTTCCTTTTTCACGGATCCTTTATATTGAACAAGAAGATTTCATGGAGGAGCCGCCAAAAGGTTACCACAGGCTGACTTTGGGGAACGAAGTAAGGCTAAAGGGTGCTTATTTCATAAAGTGCAATGAAGTAATCAAGGATGAAGTTACAGGAGAAATCCTAGAACTTCGCTGCACCTATGATCCGAGAACGAAGAGCAGAAGCGGGTTTAATGAACGGAAGGTTAAGGCAACCATTCACTGGGTATCGGCAGACCATGCTATCAAGGCTGATGTTCATCTATATGAGCGTCTGCTGAAAGATAACGACGGTCCTAAAGAAGACGGTGAGCGCTGGGACGAGTATCTTAATCCAGATTCCTTAACGATCCTGAAGGATTGTTTGCTGGAGCCATCAATGGGCAACGCAAGGCCAGAAGATAAATTTCAATTGATCCGGCACGGATTTTTCTGTTTGGATAAGAAGTATACCACGGCAGATAAGCTGGTGCTGAACCGGATAGTACCGCTCAAGGACACATGGAAGAAAAATTCATAAGCAGCTTAAGCTGGGCGAAGATCGGGTAATTCCTGATCATCGTCCAGCTTTTTTTGTGCCTAGTCGTTGGTGAACAAGTAAATGAAAATTCCATATGAAACATGTTTACATTTTTCAGAAATAAGCATATACTTTAAATATAAGTTGCACAGGGGAAACTTTCGTGTATATAGACAACTTTTTCAGGGCAAGAGGAGGAATTGAAATGCTCGAACAAACTTTAGTAGAACAACCACATATAAAACAACATAAGAACTCGGTTTCAGCACAAGCCGTACTTAACGGGGAGATCAAAGGGATTAAACGATTACTTCCTTTTCTAGGCCCAGCTTTTATCGCTGCTGTTGCTTATCTGGATCCAGGTAATTTTGCCACCAATATTACGGCGGGCTCCAAATATGGATATCTCTTATTGTGGGTGATCGTGGCCTCTAATCTAATGGCTGTGCTAATCCAAGCGTTATCCGCCAAGCTGGGGATTGCGACAGGCAAGAACTTGCCTGAGATCGCTCATGATCGTTTTCCGAAGAGTGTATCTATCTTCTTATGGATTCAAAGTGAGCTAGTGATTATAGCTACGGATCTGGCAGAGTTTATCGGGGCGGCATTAGGACTATATCTCTTATTTGATATTCCCATGCTGCCAGCAGCACTGATTACTGCGGTGGGCTCATTTGCTATCTTAGAGCTGCAACGCCGGGGATACCGCTCCCTAGAGGCAGGGATTGCTGCGATGATCCTTATAGTCGTATTAGCCTTCGCTTTTCAAGTTATTGTAGCTAAACCGGATATGGGAGCAGTTGCCGTAGGCATGTTTACACCTAAGTTTGAAGGGGTGGACAGCATCCTATTGGCCGCAGGAATTCTAGGTGCAACCGTGATGCCACATGCGATTTACCTGCATTCATCACTTACACAGAACCGTATCGTCGGGGTGAATGAATCGGAGAAAAAACAGATTTTCAAATTGGAATTTATAGATATTATTATTGCGATGATTATCGCAGGTGCAGTAAATCTGGCTATGGTTATTGTCTCCGCGGCATTGTTTTTCAAAAATGGTCTCGTGGTTGAGGATCTGGATGTCGCGTTTCAACAATTTGGTCACTTAGCTGGGCCAGTAACGGCGATCTCGTTTGGGTTGGGACTACTCATTGCGGGACTGTCGAGTTCCTCCGTAGGGACTATGGCTGGCGATGTGGTTATGCAAGGCTTCATCAACAAAAGAATTAACCTGTACTTGCGCCGTGCGATTACCATCATACCGCCACTAGCGATCATTGGTTTTGGTGTGAATCCAACCAAAGCGCTCGTGATCAGTCAGGTGATCCTGTCCTTTGGGATTGCGTTCGCGTTGATTCCGCTGGTTGTGTTTACAAGCAATCGCCAGATTATGGGCGGGTTAGTGAATCGCAAAATGACAGCCACTCTGGGCTGGATTATCTCCGGTCTGGTTGTATCGTTGAACTTGTTCTTGGTCTATCAAATGCTCGTATAAGGAAGCAGTCAAAAGAGCCCGACCCACAGATCTCCTCAGATCATACCTGAGAGATACATGGGTCGGGCTTTTTTTTGGAGTGTTGTTCCAGCCAGTTATTTAAAATAATCCGCAACGCCTTCAGCGATGGCTTTAGCCGCTTTTTTCTGATAGGAGGCCTTGCGGACAATGGACTCGTCTGTAGGATTGGTAAGGAATCCAAGCTCAACCAAGGTAGCTGGAATCCGATTCTCCCTTAGGATGTGATAATCGCCAAAGGACAACCCGTTGCTTTTCAGACCGATGCCTTGCCCCAGCCGGGTTTCAATCGCCCGCGCCAGCTTCAAATCATCCGCTTCTGAATAAAAGAAGGTCAACGTTCCGGACACATTTTTAGGTGAAGAATTATAATGAACGCTTACAAAAGCATCAGCACGCAGGGCTTGGCTCATCTGAACACGACGCGCTAACGTCGGCTTCTGATCATCTCGGGTGCGCGTCATCTCTACCCGTGCTCCTTTAGCAACAAGAGCATCGCGGACATAAAGTGCAGTATGCAGATTCAAATCTTTTTCCATGGTGTTATATGTAGTGCCAAGCATGCCCGGATCACTCCCGCCATGACCAGGATCGATGACGATCAGCTTTCCTCGTAGTCCGCCTTTATGCTGGACGGTGCTTACGCTGCTTGTACTGCTTGATGTGCTTCCACTTCGGATATACTGCTCTGCCACCCAACCGGTTTCACCGCTGACTGTGCGAATTCGAGCCCAGCCGTTCTGATGAAGAAGGAGAGTGACTGTATCCTTGGCTTTTAAAGAACCGAGCACCTTATAGTGAGTTCCTGGGCCACTTCGGATGCGCAGAGAATCAGCCGTGACTGTAGCCTTTGAAGTTCTACTAGAAGTATTGGCTGATGTTGACGAGGCAGTATTGGTTTTAGTAGCAATAGACGTTCCAGAAGCGCTGGATTGCAGGGAGTTGCTGTTCACCTTTTTTAGGTAATAACCCGCTACCCAGCCAGAGGTGCTCCCCGCTTTAACCTCTAACCATCCATGCTGCTCATCAGTCACAGTAACCCGAGCCCCATTCTTAATTGATCCTACAACAGTTGCATTCTTAGCCGGTTCATCGCGTACATTTAAAGAACTCGCATATACCTGTGCGGTATAACTTCCCGCTGCTGTCTTTGCTTCAGCAGACTGTGGCGCTGCTATACCCAAAAGGCAAGCTGTGAGCAGGGTGACACCTATCATTTTGTTCATAGTATCCTCGCTTTTTGAGAGTAGTCGTAATTCATTACCCAATTTACGAGGTTTAGAATAATATTTTTTGAGAATATGGCCTCTTTTCTGGTGGTCTAAAGACTTGTATAATTATTACATATCGGGAAAGAGGATGAAGGAGCATTGCCGTGACTAAACCAAAGCTATTCATTGGATCTTCCAGGGAGTCTATACGTTATGCAAGAGCGATTCATGAGCAGCTGAAGAGGGATGCTGAAGTGCATCCTTGGTATGCCAACGCTTTTCGGGCGAATGAATACACTATGGAGGCGTTGGAGCGAAATTTGGATGAGAGCGATTTTGCCGTATTTGTGTTCTCGCCAGATGATGTCGCCAAAATCCGTGGTAAATATTATTATGTGACCCGCGATAATACGGGGTTTGAAATGGGTTTGTTTTGGGCTAGATTACGGCGCAGCCGTGTTTTTTGTCTAGTGCCTGATCAGGTAACTGCGCGTGATGATCTCATCCCTGGAGAAAATGTAGAAGAATATCATCTGCTATCTGATTTAGCGGGAATTACATCTTTAGAGTATGAAGTGCATCACGATAATCCTACGGCTGCTGTGGATGTGAGCTGTGGTAAGATTATTGATAGTATTCAAGAACGTGGAAGATTCCGTGACCCGCTTAAAGATTTAGAGCAGCTAAAGATGGATTTAAGGCGCAAGGAAAGTATCCTTCATTTTTTTTGGCAATATAATAGTAATGTGACCATCTCCGAGAATGGAGATAAATATCACGCACTTAGTGAGGCGATACGCAATTCCTTTTTACCTCCGAAGCATTGTCGTGTAATCGGTGCAGCCATCTGGCAGGCACAAGAGAAGGAACAACTTGTTCAGGTGGGGGGGAATGTCGGACGTGGTCACTCCTATCCCTTGTCTGTAACGAAAGGGAATGAGAAGCAGCCTAGTGTGGTAGATGCATTTTTATCGAGTAAATGGACTTTTTTTCAACGCACGGAAGTTGCAGAGGTATATATCCTATGCTATCCTCTAGGTAAGAAGTATGTTCTTTCCGTTCATTTCTCAGGAAGTGATGGATTATCTGCAGATGATCTTAAGGCGGTAGTTGGGAATAATCAGGATTTATTCCGTACCATCAATCATTTAGTAGGAGAGGATTCAGCATGAAGAGAATAAAAGGTATTAACAGCTTATCCGATGCTGTTCTCCGATCTGCGAGTGGTGGGAGCAGGAGTGCAGGCGGCGATGACAAAAGCACCAAAAGAAAAGCAGGCTCGAGTCATTCTGCTCAGCAGCCAGCTTCAGCTCAGATTTATACTGCACCTTCTTTGGACGGCGGAGACGACGAATATAAGAAGCTTATCAGCGGGAAAGTAGATAATAATAAACCATCCTTTGCGTGATTTTTTTATAAAAAGGGGGCCTCAGCCGTTGGCTTGAGGGCCCCTTTTTGGTATTCCATTCTAACGGCTGTTCTTCTTGGCGATCTCGCGCCGTACGACAGGTGCAACCTCTGTTGCCAAAAGTTCAATGGCTTTAGCTACCTTAGCGTAAGGAAGGCCGCCGATATCGAGCTGAGTCATAAAGCGGCTATGACCGAACAGCTCATGCTGATAGAGAATTTTTTCGATAATTTGCTGCGGGCTGCCTACAGCCATCGTGTTATCAGCAGATACATATTGCCCAAAGTCATCACGAGACACCTTGTACTCTTGACCCGGTTTTGGACTGATAGAGTTACGGTAACTATAGTAGTAAGGGTAATATTCATCCAACGCCTGCTGTGAGGTTTCAGCAATGTAGCCGTGGCTAGTGATCGCAATCTTTAGATCCCCAGGTGGATGTCCTGCTTGAATTCCGGCACGCCGATAGGTTGCGGCAAGCTCTTGAAAAGGCTCTGGACTGCCGCTTAGGATGGCGATAGCCATTCCGGTCCCGAGCATCCCGGCCTTCTCCGCACTTTCTGGAGAACCGCCTACACCAATCCAGAGCGGAAGATTCTCTTGCAATGGACGTGGAGCAATCTCCGAATCCTTCAGCGATGAACGGAAGGAGCCCTCCCAGTTCATAACTTCATGTTTGTTAAGCTCCAAGAGTAAATTGATGTTCTCGGAGAATAGACGGTGATAATCTTCAAGCTCATACCCGAAGAGCGGAAAAGACTCCACAAAAGCACCACGCCCCGCAATAATCTCTGCACGTCCATTCGACAGCAAATCAAGTGTGGCGAAATCCTCGAACACCCGTACAGGATCAATGGTGCTTAATACGGTTGTTGCGCTCGTTAGTTTAATTCTGTTAGTAACCTGAGAAATGGCAGCCAGCACCACTGGCACCGAAGAAATTACAAAATCAAGACGATGATGCTCACCTACACCAAATACATCAAGTCCCGCCTCATCTGCCAGCTTAGCTGCAGCTACAACTTCGTCGAGACGTTGTTTTGGACTGATCTTCTTCCCTGTATGACAATCCGCTACGATGTCTCCTAAGGTATAGATACCAAATTCAAAATCGGATGCTGGTGCTGCGGTTGCTTCGTTACTCATGCTCACAAACCCCTTGTTATTCATATATTTGCTAAAGCCTGTCCGTGTATGGAGGAATGTGATTATTATAACACAATGACTTACAAAATGTAAGTTTGTGAGTAAATGTTTTGATTTCTTCTGTTGTTTTTGACAAAATGGAATAATAATCCATAATGGTTATGTCCTGCTCGTCCAATACTATTATATTTGATTTTAAGAAGCTATCCAAATGAGGCAGTTACTTATATGAGGAGGAGTCTGGTGGTGAGAGGAACAATATTGAAATCTTATCTTCGTACTGCAGTTATTGGTTTAGGGGTATTGCTTATGGTAAATCCGGTACAAGCAGCTGCGGTTGATCCACACACCTCTTTTATAGGCTCGAATGGTGATGATTACTATGCAAACCTGCCTGCTGCGAAGGTTGAATGGTCAACAACAATGGATTTGCCAGCTTTGAAAGATGTACCGTCGGATTATATCATGGGTAAGGGTGTTGTTGCAGTTGGCGCGGGCAAAGCTTTTATCCTTCAAAAGGGTCAGCTTTTAGCGATTAACGTCCAGACTGGAAAAGTAATGTGGAAATACGGCTCCAAATTAAAAACGCCGCTGCTCTATCAGGAT
This sequence comes from Paenibacillus sp. FSL H7-0943, assembly GCF_037963265.1. NCBI lineage: Bacteria > Bacillati > Bacillota > Bacilli > Caryophanales > Paenibacillaceae > Paenibacillus > Paenibacillus sp. FSL H7-0943. The sequence continues at coordinate 6,103,982 of NZ_CP150148.1, read as the reverse complement.
GGCGTGGCTTACGTCACTTCGGAGGCAGGTACGATCTATGCAGTTAACGCGGCTACGGGCAAAAATAAATGGAGCTCATCGGCGACCAGTAAAGGTGTTAGTAAATTGGTAATTGATAAAGAGCAGCTATTTGCTGCTAATGGCGATATTCAAGCCTACAATCTGAAAGATGGCAAGTTGCAGTGGCGCGATAATTTCAGCGAAATGCTGTTTGAACCATTTATGGTTGAGGGGAATCTGGTGCTAGCTCAAAACTCAGAATCCGGAGCATATACGTATGACATTTTACATGCGTTTGATCGAACAACAGGTAAAGAGCTTTGGAATAGTGGTAATCATAGTCTTCCGATTGCAGCAGATGGGACTACGCTTATCTCACAACGGGAAGCTACATTGGTAGACCCTCTTCCTTTGACGACACTCGATCATTTGGATGTGAAGACAGGTAAGCTTGTAAAGGCTGTAGAGTATAACCCCGCTCATATAGATCCTAATCATCCGAAACCAGAAGAAGAATATATGACTAGCGGAGGCAGAGCCTGGATCATTGGGGACAGGATATATATTGGGGGACAAAAAGGAGTCTATGGCTACCCAGTAAATGTTGATCCAGCTGCCGTAACACGAGATAATTATTCGTATGAATCCATCGGAGCTAAGTTATCCTACGCGGCGGGTCCTTATGATGGAAGAATTCTTTTTAGTAACGAACAGAGCATCTATGGTGTTAAAATGTCTAATAAATCTGTGTTCCAGTACGGAGGAATCAGCAATCCGATTGCCCGCTTCGATCTGCTCGGACATGGCATGTATGTTGCCCAGACCGATGGGAAATTGGTTGCTATTGATCTAATTACCGCCAAACCGATCGTGCAGCTCAAAACATCTGGTAGAGTATTCGGCCCAACCTTGCTGGAGGATGGGATGATTATTGTGCAGAGTAAAGGGAAGTTAACTGCTTTCAAGGAGCCTCAGGCTCTGAAAATGAAATAATCGAATCCACAACGGCTCTCCGATAAACATCCGGCAGGGTCGTTTTTTAGTGGAATGATTCCACAATCCCAGTGCGAAAAATACAAATCTATTTTATGATAATAAGGTTATAGGATGAGTAGACTGTAAGTTAACGAAATTACATAGAAGGACCGAGGGATATTATGGAACAGCAAGCGGTTTGGGCGATAGGTATTTTTCTGCTGATTTATGGACTTATTATTTCCGAAAAGATTCACCGTACCATTCTGGCGATGTTAGGAGCTATCGTCATGATAGCGATGGGCATTGTGGATCAGGAGACGGCACTACAGCACATCGATTTTAATACTATAGGATTGCTTGTAGGGATGATGATGATTGTAGGGATTACCGCTGAGACGGGTCTCTTTAAATACGCAGCTGTGAAATCAGCTAAGTTGGCGAAGGGGAAGCCGAAGAGAATACTGATTGCTTTGTTTGTGATTACCGCAGTGGCTTCAGCCTTTTTGGATAATGTGACGACAGTGCTGCTTATGGTGCCAGTCACCTTCAGTATTACAAGACAACTGCGCATACATCCGCTGCCTTTTTTGATGTCACAAATTATCGCATCTAATGTAGGCGGAACGGCAACCTTGATCGGAGACCCGCCTAATATCATGATTGGCAGTGCTGTTAAGGAGCTGACCTTCATGGCTTTTATTAGCAATCTGACACCCGTGATTATCATCATTGTTTTGGCGTATATCCCGCTGCTGTTATTGATGTTCGGTAAACAAATTAAAACTACACCTGAATTGCAGCAGAGCATCATGGACATGGACGAGAAGGTAATGATTACGGATCATAAGCTGCTGCGAAAATGTCTGATCGTACTGGCAATTACGATTGCCGGGTTCTTTTTACATCAGGCATTACATTTGGAGTCCGCTACGGTTGCGTTGGCTGGTGCATTTTTACTGCTGCTGCTGACCGGAGGGGAACATATGCTGGAAAAAGCTTTTCACAGCGTGGAATGGATTACGATCTTCTTTTTTATCGGACTGTTCGTGTTGGTGTCAGGGCTTGTAGAGACAGGTGTGATTGCAGAGCTGGCAGCAAAAGCGATTGAAATAACGAATGGTGATGTGCTGATGAGCTCAATGATGATTTTATGGGTCAGCGCCATTACCTCGGCATTTCTGGATAACATTCCTTTTGTAGCAACTATGATCCCGCTGATTCAGGAGATGGGCAATATGGGGATCAGCAATTTGGAGCCGTTATGGTGGAGTTTGGCTTTAGGCGCTTGTCTGGGTGGGAATGGCACATTGATTGGTGCGAGTGCTAATTTGATCGTAGCGGGTTTGGCAGGAAAAGAGGGGTACCCGATTACATTCATGAAGTATTTGAAGGTCGGATTTCCTTTAATGCTGTTATCCATTGTGATCTCCAGCGTGTATTTATATTTAAGATATCTGATGTAAGCAGCGTTACTAAGAGCCGGGGGAGCGATATGCTTGAAGTGATATTTTGAAACGGCAGGTAGAAGTTGTGGAGGAAGTAGAAGGAGTAGAGGAAGTAGAGGAAGTAGAGGAAGTAGAGGAAGTAGAGGAAGTAGAGGAAGTAGAGGAAGTAGAGGAAGTAGAGGAAGTAGAGGAAGTAGAGGAAGTAGAGGAAGTAGAGGAAGTAGAGGAAGTAGAGGAAGTAGAAGGAGTAGAGGAAGTAGAGGAAGTAGAGAAAGTAGAGGAAGTAGAGAAAGTAGAGGAAGTAGCGGAAGTAGTGGGAGTAGTGGAAGTAGATGCAGGAGTATAAGTAACAAGAGGAGGCAAAATGCAGATTTTGAAGCGGTGACATATGTTGAAGTTACGGTGGGAGCATATAAGTGTATTTTGTACAGTTATAACTCATCGAATAAATTGTCCCCCAAAAATAGCTGTATTCAGTACACTTATTTTCATGATTTCCTCAGCTAAAGGTGGTTTTTCTGGATTTTAATTGTATAGAATACAGTTATATTTAGGACAACCCCTTTTTTATACGAAATAAGTGTACAGAATGCAACTAAATCAAAGATTTGATCTAGATTCGGCGATTAAAATATACGGGGGATCCGGAGGAGTTATTCCGAGGTTTACCCAAAGTCGACTTAACGCTACGCAATGCAGATAATCAAGCAGGCATTGATTCTCCAATATCTGGAGGCTCACTGCCTGCTTGTTTTTTCATTAGAAAGGGCTGCTTAAGGAGTATGACTTCCGAAATACTGGTAAGTTCCTTTGGGATATTGATTCCACTCGCCCTCAAGTGAATACTGCTGTGATCCAGTGTATATACCGGATTTACGGACAATAGTTCCACCTGTGGAGAGGAATTGCTGAGTTGAGGTAGGGTCACCGAGAACATCTACGATTTGGCCGTTTTTCTTCAGTACTAATGCTGTAATATTATATGTTTTTGGATTATATAGACTTAGCTCATCATTGTAATAGGAGATATTCATTAAATCAAATGCGTCCCCAAAAGTAGAATCTATAAACATATAAGGCATTGCTACAGATACAGGAAATAATGGCCGGGAATAAACCTGTTTGGTTTGGGTGGCTTTCATAAATTGGTGGACTTCAAGGGTGTAACCTTCTGCTTTTCCTGCGGAATTACCATTTCCTTTATAGTACAGCTCAACTGCGATTCTGCCGTCACCGCCGTCCAGATACTCTGAGAAGAATAGCTCGGAGTTACCCTGTGAAGCCACACTTATAGATAATACAACCGCTTTGCCATCAGAACCTACTATCCATACCGTTCCTGGACTTGTAGGACCATTCCATATAGCTCCATTCAGAGTTACAGGTCCGCTCAATGAACCTGTGCTGCTTTCTGTATACACTTTAAATTGACTCTGATTAGGAATCAGCTTGGAAATATCGAAGGAAATATTGGATACACCTTGCTTGGTGGTTATTGGCACAAAGCCGTTGTTTACAAGCTGGGCTGTAATCAAGGTGAAAGTTGAGGTAGTTGAACCTCCTTTATCATCCGTTGCTGTGAGGGTCACTAAACCACTCGCTGAACTATTAGCTGCCGGAGTTATCGTCAGAGTGTTGCCATTAAGGCTAAGTGTACCAGCATTTACGTTATCTATAGAAGCTGAATAAGTAAGCATGTCATTGTCTGGATCTTGAAAAAGCTGGGCCAGATCAAATGTACGTGGTGCCGTGATACCTGGTGTTAAGAGTTGAGTAGTGATTCCAGATATTGCAATTGGTGGCTGATTAGACGTTACAGTGAATACAAAGGTAGCAGTGTTAACGCCACCTTGGCCGTCCATTGCTGTTATTGTAATCATGGCTGTACCTGAATCGACCGGCACAAGGTTGAGATGATTCCCATTTACAGATACAGTGGCAACGCTAGCGTCAGAGGATGCAGCTGCGAATGTAAGCGGGTCGTCGTCCGGATCAATGAACACATTACTGATGTCGACGTTTTGGACACCACTTGTGATCAGAGCAGATATTGGATCAATATTATTTTGCACGACTGGTGCATGGTTCACCGGAGTCGCGACCGGAGTAGGACTAGGAGTCGTCACCGGAGTAGGACTAGGAGTCGTCACCGGAGTAGGACTAGGAGTCACTACCGGAGTAGGCTCAGGAGTCGCGACCGGAGTCGGCTCAGGAGTCGCTACTGGAGTAGGACTAGGAGTCGCCACCGGAGTAGGACTAGGAGTCGCTACTGGAGTCGCCACCGGAGTAGGACTAGGAGTGGCCACCGGAGTAGGACTAGGAGTCGCGACCGGAGTAGGCTCAGGAGTCGCTACTGGAGTAGGACTAGGAGTCACGACCGGAGTAGGACTAGGAGTCGTCACCGGAGTAGGACTAGGAGTCGCGACCGGAGTAGGGCTAGGAGTCATCGCCGGAGTAGGACTAGGAGTCGCGACCGGAGTAGGGCTAGGAGTCGCTACGGGAGTAGGCTCAGGAGTCGTCACCGGAGTAGGCTCAGGAGTCGTCACCGGAGAAGGACTAGGAGTCGCTACGGGAGTAGGGCTCGGAGTCGGCGCCGGAGAAGGACTAGGAGTCGCAACGGGAGTAGGCTCAGGAGTCGGATCGCTCACGGCGTTAGCAGACGTGGACGAAGTATATGCAGGAGCAACGGCTCCTGATGCATTTTGAACCTTTTGGATATTATCTTGAATGGCTGTGTAATTTGTTATGAAATGTGAAGGCAGACTGTTGCCAGGCAACTGCAGATTTTGAATAGACAAGGAGGGATCGATGGTGATCCTAGCGCCGCCTTCAACTATTTTTAAGGTTTGCAGGGACCCACTACCATGAATAGTAACTGGAGTTATAGAATCCACAATGATCTGCCCAATTTGGCCCTGAAAAGTTATACTCGAAACGCCATTTTTAATCTTTAAATCACCGGTAACATTGCCTTTAATAACAACATCATTTCCAGAAATATTGAGCAAAGAACCGGAGGGAAAGCCGGAGGTATTTAGTTGAACCCCTTTTTGTACAATTTCAAGCTCTTGCAAACCATCTACATGACGATTCAAGGAATTGAACTTAAGGACAGCTCCTCTTAAAGCATCATGGTTGCTATCACCCATTAATTCTTTGAGTGTACCTTCAATGAGGTAAGGCGTGCCATTGATCGTTACGAAATCTCCATCTATATTGTCGATCGTTGCAGTTTGTTGTTCTTCTTTAAAAATATTCAGCAGAAAAGAAGCCATATCCTGCCGCTGAACAGTACCTTTGGGGCTGAACATATCTTCGGGAGAGTCTATAAGTTTAAGACGTAGTGCGACATCAGTATACTCTTTTGCCCAATTGCTGATTGTGGATTCGTCATTAACCTTGTTGGCTTGTCCGCCTTGTGCTCCAGTTCCGCGGATGGCACGTACAAATATAACTGCAAGCTCTTCTCTAGTTACAGGTCTGGATGGATTAAAATTACCTGTAAGATCACCCTCCATAAATCCTGCCTTTTTAACAGCCTCAATAGCGGAGACACTCCAACTGGAATCAGATACGTCTCTAAAGGAAGAAGCGGAATTCACTGAGGAATCTAGCTTTAAGGTCTTCGCTAAAATGGCTGCCAGCTCTTGGCGAGTCATAGTCGCAGTGGGTCTGAATTGTCCATTGGGATCGCCTTTAAGCAATCCTAGACGAGCAGCCTCGAGGATTGCGGCACTTTTCGTCTGTTGTATTTCGGTTAAATCGGAGAACGGTGGAGTGATTTCAGCTGCAGATGCATAGAGAGTACCACCGAACAAGGTGTTAAGGGCAACAAGTGTTGCTCCCCATTTTAATGATATGCTTTTCAAGCAAAAGCCCCTTCCTTAGAACCAATTTGTCATAAGCTTACTTCATTATATCGACGCAAAAGCAAAGTTTTTTAATACTTTCATCCTACTAAAAGTGATTAAATTCATTGCTTTTCTAACTTATGCACTAGAAATAACTCCACTTCTGTTCCATAAAAGGGCTTGTTTTTTGTTGACAGCTTATAAAATCGATGATATTTTAAATATTATAATTCCAATTGATTTACTTTGAATAATGATTGCCGACTGTTCCTACAGAGGTATTGCGAATGTTAAAAACGCAATGCCTCTGTTTTTTTGTCCATACAGATTAAAGGAGGGGTCAAGGTGGGAGAAGCGTTGCTGTCTATTTCGAACCTAAATAAACGTTTTGAGTCTGCCGGTGGTCATGTTCAAGCACTCCATAATGTAGATCTCCATGTACAGGAGGGCGAATTTATTACAGTCATCGGCCCCAGCGGCTGTGGAAAAAGTACACTATTACGCATCGTAGCCGGTCTGGATAGCGGGTACACTGGCAGTGTCACCCTGGAAGGGGCGGAGATTGGGGGTCCTGGGATCGATAAGGGTTTTATTTTTCAGGAGCATCGCCTCTTTCCCTGGCTTACCGTTGAGAAGAATATTGCCTCTGATTTACCGCTAGGGAACAAGGAGGTTAGGCGGAAGGTCGATGAATTGATTGATCTGGTGAAGTTAAATGGATTTGAGAAATCTTATCCCCGCGAGTTGTCGGGAGGGATGGCCCAGCGGGTGGCAATAGCTCGTGCACTTCTGCGCAATCCGAAAATACTGCTGCTGGACGAACCGTTTGGTGCACTGGATGCATTCACTCGGGCTCATATGCAGACGGTATTGCTGGACATTTGGCGGGCTAACCAAACAACCATGATTTTTGTGACACATGATATTGATGAGGCTGTGTTCTTGGGGAATCGGGTAGTGATTCTAGAGCCGCGTCCCGGGAAAATACGTAAAATTGTACCGATAGATTTACCGTATCCACGGAAAAAAACAACGACCTCCTTTCAAGAGCTGCGTTTGAAGGTGTTGAATTATTTTGAAAAGGTAGATGAGCTAGAGCTTACAGACGGAGCCGGAATATAAAATAGGTCGACCATACCCATGGAGACTTTCGAAGGCATTAACATTCGAGGGTCTCTTTCTGTTTATTTAAAGTGATTGTAAAGCTGAAAAAAGGTGGGTTCAAAGTATGACAAATCGGGCTGTAGCCATAAGAACTTCCGGAAGACCCGGAAAGGTGGCAACACTAGGACTTGGTCTTTTGCTGCCGGGCAGTGTGCTAATTCTGTGGCAGACGCTCGGGCATTATGGAATGATCTCGGAGATGCTGTTCCCTACGCCGTATACGATTGCGGAATCTTTTGTAACTTTAGCGGCTTCAGGCGATCTGTGGCCGAACTTTAGAATCAGCTTGGTCAGAGCCTTTTCTGGATTCCTGCTAGGTGGTGGACTGGGTCTGCTGTTAGGACTTCTCGTAGGCCTGTTCCGCAGATCGGAGAAGCTGTTAGATCCTTCCCTGCAAATGATCCGCATGATTCCCAGTCTGGCGGTAGTACCGCTGTTCATTTTATGGTTCGGGATCGGTGAGGAGTCGAAGGTGCTATTGATTGCTAAGGGAGCTTTTTTCCCGCTTTATATCAATACGTTCATGGGAATTCGCGGCGTGGATAACAAGCTGTTCGAAGTTTCCCGGGTACTTGGCTTCAGCCGATTGAAGCAGATTGGCAGGTTAGTACTTCCAGCAGCGCTGCCGAACATTATTCTTGGAGTGCGTCTCTCTCTAGGGCTTTCTTGGCTGGGGTTAGTAGTGGCAGAGCTTATTGCATCTACCTCAGGCATTGGATACATGATGTCCGACGCGCGTCAATTCGCGGACACACCAGTGGTGTTCGTGGGAATTATTATTTTTGCCGTAGCTGGATTGTTGAGTGATTCCATTGTTCGTTACATTGAACGACGGTTGTTGAGATGGCAAGACAGTTATCGCGGATAACCTTGAACGCTCATTAAACAAAAGGGGGATGCACCATGAGCGATGGAGTAGAAGCTATTATCAAAAATACTAAAAGAGCCAGAGAAACGCTGGATAGCAGCGGCACAGCTCCTTTATCCAAGAAGACACCGAAGAAACCTGCAATACAAGTTGCATGGAAACCCCTGCTCTCTGATTGGGGAATGGGTGCAATTATCCCGGTGGTGACGTTAGTCCTTTGGCAGCTGGCAGGGAGTACGGGGCTGGTCTCCGCAACCTTTTTGCCGACCCCGCTTTCGATTGCAAGAGCTTTTACCGACTTGTTGGTTACTGGAGAGTTAACTCATCATCTGGGTGTCAGCATGGGTAGGGCGGGCATCGGATTTCTTATTGGAGGTGTGTTGGGTCTTCTATTCGGCGTACTGACTGGCTTGTTTCGCAGTGTAGAATATGTGCTCGATCCTAGCGTACAAGTGCTTAGGCTTGTTCCCCATTTAGCTATAGCGCCGCTCATTATTCTCTGGTTCGGGTTTGGAGAGATGTCAAAAGTTGTGATCATTATGACAGGCTCATTTTTTCCGCTCTATATTAATACGTTTATGGGCATCCGCAATGTGGACAATAAATTGATCGAAGTAGCTCGTGTATTGGGATTCAGTCCATATCAGAAGCTGCGCAGGCTTATACTCCCGGCGGCGCTGCCTGGAATTTTGTTAGGGCTAAGGTTGTCGCTGGCTGTAGCTTGGATTGGTTTGGTTGTAGCAGAGCTTATTGGATCACAGTCAGGTATTGGGTTTCTTATCAATGAAGCGAAGCAGAACTCTAATACAGAGGTTGTATTCGTAGGCATTATTATTTTCGCAATTGTCGGTAAGCTGATCGATTCCTTGTTCCGGATTATTGAACGAAAGTTCCTGTTCTGGCGCGATAGTTACGAAGGCTAAACAAACTGAGGAGGTCTTGAACATATGAGTGGATCGGTGAAAAAAGGATCGGTGAATTTGGTGGCAGACGTGCTCGTTATCGGAGGAGGTCCGGCAGGAACGTGGGCAGCCCTTACTGCATCAGCGAAGGGGGCCAAAGTAATCCTTGCAGATAAAGGGTACTGCGGTTCAAGTGGGGCAACGGCACCGTCGGGAACGGGAGTCTGGTATGTGAAGCCGGATGAGAAGCTCCGGAAAGAGGCAAAAGCAAGTCGTTATGCGCTTGGCGGGCAGCTGGCTGAATCTCGCTGGATGGACCGGGTGCTGGATCAAACCTATGCCAATATGAACAAGCTGGGTGTTTCCGGTTATCCATTCCCTGTAGATGAGCAGGGCAATCAATTCCGAAGAAGTCTGCAAGGACCGGAATATATGAAATTAATGCGTAGGCTGGTGAAAAAGGCAGGCGTTAAAATTCTAGATCACAGCCCAGCCTTGGAACTCCTGGCAGATGAGCATGGCGTAGCTGGAGCGGCTGGAGTTCATACCCAGAGTGGAGAAACCTGGACTGTTCAGGCAGGAGCAGTCGTTATTGCTACCGGAGGCTGCGCCTTCCTAAGCAAGGCACTTGGCTGCAACGTGTTGACCGGAGATGGTTATCTCTTCGCTGCTGAGGCTGGGGCGAATCTGTCCGGCATGGAATTCTCCAATGCCTATGCGATCTGCCCTACGTTCTCTTCGGTGACCAAGACGGCGTATTACAGCTATGCCAGCTTTTATTATGAGGATGGAAGCATTGTGGAGGGAGCCGGTTCCAAGAAAGGCCGTTCTGTAATTGCCCGGAATCTGTTGGCAGGTAATCAGGTGTACGCCAAGCTGGATGGGGCACCAGAGGATTTAAGACCGCTGCTGCGGGTGGCGCAGACGAACTTTTTCCTTCCTTTTGACCGCCAGGGAATTGATCCGTTCAAGGATGCGTTTCCGGTTACTTTGCGGCTCGAAGGCACGGTTCGGGGGACGGGTGGCATCCATATTACAGATGAAAGCTGCGGCACAGGTGTTCCCGGACTTTACGCGGCAGGAGATGCGGCTACCCGCGAGCTGATTTGCGGAGGTTTTACTGGCGGTGGCAGCCATAATGCGGCGTGGGCGATGTCTTCAGGTTCTTTTGCTGGTGAAGGAGCTGCTGTCTATGCACAGAGTCTGGGGTCGCACGCTGCGCAGCGTAGTCCAGTCGGCTTATCATCATCACCACTGGTGCATCAGGAAGTGAAGCCGGGAGTGGCAGCCCAAACAGCAGAGTATGTGTCTGCTGTACAGGCTGAGGTGAAGCCGTATGATATCAATTTGTTCCGGACAGAACAAGGGCTGACGTCTGCACTAGATCGTCTGGATGGATTGTGGAAAGAGCAACGAAGCCGCGAAATTCAGCGTACGCCAGAAGGGGTCAAGGCACGGGAAGCCGAAGCCATGACCGCAACAGCCCGCTGGATGTACAATTCTGCACTTGCTCGTACAGAGACGAGAGGCATGCATAAGCGTGAGGATTTCAAGGCTACAGATCATGGCCAGCATCACCGCTTGATCAGTGGCGGATTAGATCAGGTATGGGTGAAGACGGAAGCCGTGGCTAAGGAGGGTGTTCTATCGTGATTGAGGTGATCAGCGCTGCCAGATGTGTAGAGTGCAACCAATGTGTATCTGTCTGCCCGACTAATGTTTTCGAACGGGTAGAGGATGGCATTCCTGTTATTGCCCGGCAGAGTGATTGCCAGACTTGCTTTATGTGTGAGCTGTATTGTCCTGTCGATGCTCTCTACGTTGCACCAGACTCTGAGAATATTATTGGTGTGACAGAAGCGGAACTTCAGGAGCAGAAACTACTTGGCGGTTATCGTGAAAAAGTAGGCTGGGGTAAGGGCAGGCAGCCGGTGGCAAGCCATGACTTTATGTATAAATTGGCGTCGAGGGCAGGGTTCTGAGCTGGATCAAGATTTAAATAAATAGCATAAACCTAGGGGGAGAAACAATGAAACAAGCGTACAGAGAGATTCAAGGGAAACGTTCTAGGAAGATTCGGTTTGCACTTTTAACTACAATTATGATGGCCATGCTGGTGCTTCAGGCTTGCGGAAATAATACGGGCGGCAATGGAGCATCTGCCTCCGGGGGATCAAATACGGAGAAGGCGGGAGAAGGGGCCACGAGCACGAGCAATGTTCCAGCGGTATTGAACTTTGGGTTTATCGGTTCCAACAAATTGAATGTGCCCGGCGGTGCAGAGGGTTGGGGCTTTTATAAAGGGATTATTCAAGAAGAGTTGAAGAAATACGGCATTACTGAAGTGAAGCTTACTGGCTTTCCAAACGGTCCGGATCAGACAGAATCCTTGATTAGTGGTCGGCTGGATATCGGCAGCCTTGGAGATACACCTGCTATTATTGCCTACGCTTCTGGAGCCAAGACCCGTCTGATTTCACAATCTTCCGCGAACACGATTGGTTATTTGATCGGCAAGAAGGATGGGCCCAAGACGGTGAAAGATCTGCAAGGTAAAACTATCGCGATTCAAAAAGGCTCCTTCATGCACCGTTATGTAGTTGGATTACTACAGGAAGAAGGCGTGACCGACTACAAACTCGTGCATATGCTCATTCCTGATGCTACTGCAGCTTTAGCCCGTGGAGATGTAGATGCTACAACAAATCTAGGTGTTCCTGCGCTGAAGCTGATTGACCAAGGTTACACTCACTTGGATGATGCCTCGAAGCACCCGAACCTGCTTGGTTCTAGCGCAACAGTTGTGTCTGAGGATTATCTGGCGAAATTCCCTGATTTTCCGAAGGTATGGAATGAAGCTAGAGAGAAAGCCTTGGCAGACTTGAAGCAGCATGAAGATGAGTATTATCAATTTCTGGCTGAAATCGGAGATACAACGCCTGAGCTGGCGAAGCAAGTGAATCCGATTAGTGATATCAAGGATACTGCGTTCACTGATGAAGGAACAAAGCTGCTGGACGGTACCAAAAACTTCCTCGTCGAAGAGAAGTTAGCGAAAAAAGACTTCAATATTAGCGATTGGCAGCTGAAATAAGTTGCTTAAAGGTTGCTTTAATTGAACTTAAGATTCTTCTGTAAAGGTAATTGAGTGACTGCGGTGAATGTTTGGACTTTCGGCCGCCTCTCCGCCACTCCTCCCTTTAGTGATTTTTAAGTTCAACTAACTCAGCTAATGGTGTAGGAGGAAAAAATATGTCGCAGCTTAAGAAGGAAATGACAGTGGATGTCCTCGTGCTTGGCGGAGGTCCTGCTGGGGCGTGGTCGGCATGGAGTGCAGCCTCGCAAGGTGCAAAGGTAGTCCTGGCGGATAAGGGCTACTTGGGCACTAGTGGCGCAACTGCACCGGGAGGAACAACGTTGCTAGTTATTCCTCCCATTGCCGAGCTGCGGGAGCAGGCAGTGCAGGCCAGACTTAAGGCCGGCGGATATTTATCGGAGAATGCTTGGATTCACCGGGTGCTGGATCAGGTAGAGCAGAACCTGGCTCAAGTGGAGCAGTGGGGGTATCCGTTTCCGAAGGATGAAGAAGGAAACTCACTGCGTACCCATCTCCATGGACCAGAATATATGCGGATTATGCGAAAAGTTGTGCGCAAAGCAGGGGTCACAATTCTTGATCAGTCACCAGCGCTGGAACTTCTTCATGATGAACACGGTGTTGGTGGAGCGCGTGGGATCAACCGCCTGACAGGAGAGTCTTGGGAAGTGAAGGCAAATGCCGTTGTAATGGCTACCGGCGGCTGTGCTTTTCTCAGCAAAGGTCTTGGTTGCAACGTGCTGACAGGGGAGGGATTGTTGATGTCCGCAGAGGTGGGAGCTGATCTTTCGGGTATGGAATTCAGCCGCCAATATGCGCCAAGCTTTGCGGACGGAACCGTAACACGTGGACGCATGCTGGCTTGGGCCACTCTCTATGACGCGGACGGTCATCCGTTGCATAGAGGGGATCGGACCTTTGGCAGCATTCCTGAGCTGATGCTGAAGGGTCCGGTTTACGCTTCGCTGGATCTGGCAGACACCGCGGAGAAACAGGATTTCCTGCGCAAAGCGCATCCGATTTTCTTTATGCCGCTGGAGCGGGCGGGAATTGATGCGTTTAAGCAGAAATTCCCGCTTACCCTGCGCTATGAGGGCACGATGCGCGGCACTGGGGGTCTGCGCTTGAGCGGCACGGATTGCCAGACGACCGTGCCCGGACTCTATGCGGCCGGAGATGCCGCATCTCGCGAGAAAGTGACCGGCGCCATCTCCGGCGGCGGGGCTTATAACGCTTCCTGGGCCATGTGCAGCGGAAGCTGGGCTGGACAGGGAGCCGCGCAGCATGCGCTGTCCTGCCGAGGACAGGCGAACAGCCGCAAGCTGACCGCAGCGGGACGCTACGGGCTGGCGGCTGGCGCCGATGCCTCGGAAACGCTGGAGGTGAAGCCGCTAATCGCGGCAATCCAGCGTGAAATCTTGCCGCTGCAGATCAATTATTTCCGCAGCGAGCCGGGCATTTCTTCAGCCTTGAAGCGGCTGAATGCCTTGATGCCCTATTTGAACGGGCAGGCTCCTGCCAGCGTTCAGGGCATCGTGCAATCACGTGAAGCCGCGGCTATGCTCGCGGTCGGCAGGTGGATGTACACCGCGGCACTCGCCCGGAAAGAGACCCGCGGACTGCAAAAGCTAGCGGAATATCCGGAGCTTGATCCGCGCCAGACTCACCGGCTGATCTTATCCGGTATTCAACATATAAGCGTCAGTACAGAGGCTGTGCCCCATGCTCATGAACTGAATGCGCTGAAGGAGGGGCAAGCGATATGATCGAATTAATCAGCTTGGAGCGTTGTGTTGGTTGTAAGCTGTGTACGAAAGTATGTCCGACGAACGTATTCGAAATGCAGGGGAAGATTCCGGTCATTGCCCGTCAGGAAGATTGCCAGACCTGTTTCATGTGTGAAGCTTATTGTCCAGTAGATGCTTTATACGTGGCACCACAGGCGGATCAGCTGATCGGTGTAAATGAGGAGGCGCTGATTCAGTCAGGTGTGTTGGGAAGCTGGCGTGCTGAAATCGGCTGGGGACCTGGTGCGAATGGTTCGATGGCGGAGAGGGACACGACTCCTTATTTTGAAGTATTTACCGAGCAGTACCGTACATGATTAAGCAGATGCTTAAACCCAAAAAATCCGCCCGAAAGCTGGGCGGATTTTTCATATATTAGAAACTTATAGCAGGGCTTCGATAGCTGGTTCAATATCCAGCGGGTCCACCGTAGATTCGAATCTAGTGACCACATTGCCTTCGCGATCAATCAGGAATTTAGTGAAGTTCCACTTGATTTCGTCATTGTTCAGAGCCTCTGGATCTTTGTCTTCAAGCATGCTTTGCAACAGCTTTCCTGAAGAATGGTTGATATCGAACCCTTCAAATCCAGCCTGTTCTGTCAGGTAGGTGAAAAGAGGGTGTTTAGCTTCGCCTTTTACGTCAACCTTTTCAAAGAGTGGGAAGGTTACCCCGTAATTGATTTGGCAAAATACATTAACCTCTTCATTGCTGCCGGGTTCTTGCTCTCCAAATTGATTGGAAGGAAAGCCGAGTATTTGGAGGCCGCGTTCCTCGTACCGCTCATAAAGCTTTTGCAGATCTGAATATTGGTGGGTAAATCCGCACTTACTTGCTGTATTCACTATCAGTAGCACTTTACCTTTGTATTGCTCTAGCTCGATATCTTTTCCCCGAATACTGCGTGCTGAATATTGATAAATGCTCATGGCTGCTACATCCCTTCAGTTATCTATGCTTTTTGAAAAAGAACAGGAAATATTTATAATAATTAAATTGTAAACAATTCAATTATCGCTGTCAAACAATTCAGCTTGAAGGAATTGGAACCGTAATTGCAAGGTTGGAATAGGATAGATAATGGGTATGGATCAGTCAAAAAAATTTATTGCGTTAAAGCTACTCTGCGTTCCATTATTATCTTGCATCGGGAACGTTTTTTGATTAAGATAGCAGAAACCAGCGCAAAAGCCGCGCTGACATAGATAAGGACTATGACGAAGAGAGTAAGCATTATAGCGGATCTTAACAGGGAAGGCGTGCCGGAGACTGAGAGCACCCTCATGAGACGATTAATGCCGAAGTTCACTTCCGAGTCGGCCCCTGAAGTAGTTTGTCACAGGTTGTGGCAGGTATGAGTAGGGAGGCCCGCGCCCCGCGTTACCGGGTGAAAGACAGAATTAATTCTTAGTCAGGGGAATATGAGATTCTATTCCTTTGTGCTAGTATTCGGGTTAATTCTAAATAAGGGTGGTACCACGGCTCCTCGTCCCTTGCGACGGGGGGCCTTTTTGCGTTCCAAATTATAACAAAAAGAGGGAGTGGAAGGGTAATGAGTAACGTGGAATTGGATGTTCTTAGAGGTCGTCTGGATGAAATTAATGGGCAATTGCTGGAGCTGATCTCCGAGCGGGCTAAGATTGTTCAGGAGATTGGAGGAGTTAAAGAAAAACAAGGTGTCCCTAAATTTGATCCAGAACGGGAAAAACAGATGCTGGATAAGCTCGTAGCGAGCAACAAAGGCCCTTTCACTAACGGGACGATCCGTAGCCTCTTCAAACAAATTTTCTCAGCTTCTCTGGACTTACAAACAGATGATCATAAAAAAACTTTACTGGTAGCCCGAAAGAGCCACAAAGAGGATACAGTGATTGTTCTGCCGGGAGATGTAACGGTTGGCGGTGCTTCTTCACTGATGGTAGCCGGTCCTTGCTCCGTGGAAAGTGAACTACAGACTCGCACCGTAGCTGCCGCCCTGCAAAAAGCCGGAGTACGTGTAATGCGTGGTGGTGCCTTCAAGCCTCGGACTTCACCTTATGATTTTCAAGGACTGGGAATGGACGGTTTAAGAATATTACGAGAAGCAGCAAATGAATATGGACTGCTGACCATCAGCGAAATTGTAGATCCAAGACATATTGAAGAGTCACTTGATTATGTGGATATCATCCAGATCGGTGCACGTAATATGCATAATTTCGAGCTGCTAAAAGCGGTCGGAGAAGTCGACAAGCCGGTAC
The DNA here is from genome assembly GCF_037963265.1 of Paenibacillus sp. FSL H7-0943. NCBI lineage: Bacteria > Bacillati > Bacillota > Bacilli > Caryophanales > Paenibacillaceae > Paenibacillus > Paenibacillus sp. FSL H7-0943. The sequence goes on along the minus strand of NZ_CP150148.1, from coordinate 6,087,650 downwards.
TGCTGAAACGTGGATTGGCTGCCACACTCGATGAATTCATCCATGCAGCGGAATACATCATGTCTCGTGGAAACACACAGATCATGCTGATTGAACGTGGAATTCGTACCTATGAAAAAGCGACCCGCAATACGCTTGATATCTCAGCAGTGCCAATTCTCAAACAGGAATGTCATTTGCCAGTATTGGTTGATGTAACTCACTCGACAGGCCGCAAAGACATCCTTATTCCATGTGCGAAAGCCGCACTCGCAGCTGGAGCTGACGGCATAATGGTGGAAGTGCATCCTGATCCTGCAACCGCATTGTCTGATGCCGCTCAGCAGCTGAACATTGATGAATTCAACACCTTCTTTAATGAAGTGAAGGCTTCCGGATTGTACCGGTAATCTAGAAATATAGAATTTGCATGATATTTTAAGGATTCGCTAGAAAATGAGGTGTATAAGCGCTTACAAGTCTAACTAATCTTTTTGTGAAGGTGAAGGTGGGTCGAGTACAATAAGCAACATTAGCGTTGCACCGGCCCCGGGTCTTTTCTGACAAAATCCACACATTTTAATAGTCACAGGAGGAAAATAGATTTTGAAGCAGCTTACCTTAAATAATGGGTGGTTTTCTAACACTCGAACCGATATTTTATCGGGGATGACCGTAGCCGTTGCGCTGATTCCTGAAGCGATCGCTTTTTCGATCCTGGCGGGAGTAAGTCCGATGGTTGGTTTATATGCCTCTTTTTGCATTGCGATTGTAACGGCACTTGCCGGAGGCAGACCCGGAATGATCTCGGCGGCTACGGGAGCTATGGCTCTGTTAGTCGGAAGTCTCGTATTAGAACACGGAATAGAGTATCTGTTCGCGGCAACTGTACTGGCTGGCGTGTTTCAGATATTGATGGGGATGCTAAAGCTGGGGCGGTTTATCACGTTTTTGCCACAGCCGGTCATGACGGGTTTTGTCAACGCGCTAGCGATACTGATTTTTATGGCACAGCTTACCCATTTTAAAGGACAAGGCTGGGTGATGTACGGACTGGTAGCTCTGACCTTGCTTATTATCTACACGGTTCCTCGGTTTACCAAAGCCGTACCTTCAGCACTTGTAGCGATTGTTATTGTTTCTATTCTTAGCATCGCTCTTCATCTGGACGTAAGAACCGTAGGCGATATGGGGAATATTACAGCAACTTTGCCACTATTCCATCTCCCGCAAATCCCATTTACGCTGGATACGCTGCTTATTATTTTGCCATATTCACTTTCGCTGGCTGTAGTTGGGCTATTGGAATCCCTGATGACTGCCACCTTAATAGATGATATTACGGGCACAGGTAGTGATAAGAACAGAGAGGCGAAGGGACAGGGGCTTGCGAATGTAGTCACTGGTTTTTTCGGAGGGATGGCAGGCTGTGCGATGATTGGCCAATCGATGGTTAACATGAAGTCAGGAGGACGCACGCGTCTGTCCACGTTTGTATCAGGGATCTTTTTATTATTCTTAATTATCGTACTTGGCGATGTGGTGAAGCAGATCCCGATGGGCGCGCTCGTCGGCGTAATGATAATGGTCTGTATCAGCACCTTTGAATGGGGCTCACTCAAAACTTTAACCCGTGTTCCGCTAAGCGATGCGCTGGTTATGATTGTGACGGTGGTCACTGTAGTGGTTACGGACAACCTTTCTATTGGGGTTTTGTTTGGAGTTCTGCTAAGTGCTTTAACGTTTGCTTGGAAAATAGCTTCGATCCGCCTAACTGTTCAGGAAGCAACCTCTTCCAAAACATATGCGGTATCCGGCCAGTTGTTCTTCGGCACGACAAGCCACTTCATTCATGAATTCGCCTACGATAGCGATCCGGATCATATTATTATCGATTTTTCACACTCCCATGTGTGGGACCAATCCGCTGTCCATGCCATAGCGAAGACGATGAGCAAATACGCCGAGCATGGCAAAAAAGTCACCATTACCGGACTTAATGACCAGAGCTCACAGCTGGTTCAGCGGGTGGGATTATCCATATGAAAAAAGATTGCGTTATATGCGCGATCTTTTTTTTATAGCAGATATTAACTGAAAGAAAGGCCAGCAAGGTTTTACTTTGGGTTTAAAATAATATAAAATATAAAGTGGATAATGTTTATCCGCTTTATACGCGGATGGTATTATCTACAGTTTGAATCAAACTATTTACGTAAATAGAGGTGCTGTACATGCATATGAAAACAGGGGTAGAGCAGTCGGTATATGCACTGGTTCTACTCAACATGCTGCCGGATAAGGCGGTGTTGTCTGGGGAAGCGATTAGCCAGCAGCTCGGAGCATCGGCGACCTATTTTCAGAAACTGTTAAGAAAGCTGGTAACCGCAGACATCATCACGTCTGTTCCCGGCATTAAAGGCGGTTTTAAATTAAAGAAAAGCCCTGAAGATATTCGTGTATATGATGTTTACCTCGCGGTGGAAGGCCAGCAGTCGCTGTATTCATCGAATGGTATTCTGGTAGATATGTTGGATTTAGAAAAAGAAGACAGCTGCTGCCTGTTATCGAATCTGATGGAAGAAGCTGAATCCTCTTGGAAAGCCGTATTAAAGCGGGAGACTATTGCTTCGTTGTCGGAGGAAATGCGTGGTGAACGCTTCAAAGATAAGATTGCAGCCCTAGAGGAATGGGTCAGTAATAAAATGGTCATCTAACCAAAGAAGGGATGTATTCGCATGAGATTAAGCCTATTGGATCAGGCACCCGTGACAAGCGGCAACACTGCGGAAGGTGCCCTGAATAAAGCAGAAGAACTCGCTATTTTAGCAGATGAGCTGGGATATAGCAGAATGTGGATGGCAGAGCACCATGGCGGAAATACATTTGCTAGCTCAGCTCCGGAAGTAACGGCTGCCCGTTTAGCCGCCAAGACCAACCGTATTCGAATCGGCACCGGCGGTGTAATGATGATGCATTATTCTCCGCTTAAGCTGGCTGAAGTATTTAAAACGTTAAGTGCTTTTTCCCCGGGGAGAATTGATTTTGGTGTGGGACGAGCTCCTGGTGGCGATACAAGCGCCATGTACGCTTTATCTGAAGGCCGTGAGTTAATGCTGCATAATATGTATGACAAGCTTGGCATTACCATGCAGCTGCTTAGTGATCAGATTCCGGAAGATGAGCTATATGCCAAAAATCTCGCTGCTCCAACGAAGGTGGCGCTCCCTGAAGTATGGTTGTTAGGCTCGAGCGGCAATAGTGCGCGAAAAGCTGCACAAATGGGAGTCGGATACTCCTTCGCACAATTTTTTAATGGTGCGATGAGTAATGAGATCTTGGACCATTACCGGAATAACTACCAGCCTTCTATCTTTATGGACAAACCAGAGATCAGTGTATCCTATATGGTGACCACAGCAGAAACGAAGGAAGAAGCTGAGTATGAAGCATTGCCGCAGGATATTTTTCGGTTGATGATGAGTAAGGGCCGGATTACTCAGGTGCTGACACCAGAAGAAGCTCAGAACATTTCGCTATCGGAAATTGACCGGATGTCAATCAAGGAAGGGCGCAAGATTCATTTAGTTGGTGCGGTTAAAGACATCGCCGTACGTTTGCAAGAAGAACAAGCACAATATGGATTCCAAGAAGCAATGATATGCAGCATCCCACATTCGCAGGAGAAACGGCTAGAGGTTTACCGACTACTGGCGCGTGAACTGCTAGGCTCTTGATTCTGGATAGCTAACCTTAACCCGCATTTCATGCGGGTTTTTTGTATGCCAATTTAGCTGTTTGATCGGCGCATACCCTCAAAAGACAATAAATTAACCCTCCCGCCTCCTAAAAGTAACATTTGAATGCCTAACTTCATCTATGATTAGTGAAAGATTTATTTTTAAAAAGAGGTTAGGAAGTGATCAAGGATGTTTCCTTTACATAAATCCGTTACGCTGACAGCCTTGCTTCTAATGAATCTGCTGGCAGGTTGCGAACATCAGGTGGACCCATCCCCCGCTCAATCGGCTAACGACTACCACATCTCAAGACCGAAGCCAACAAACACCGCTGCTAACCTCATTAAGCTGGAGTGGAAGCTAGTGGATACAATACCCATAGTCTCTCAACTAAGTGCTCCACCCACAGGCGCAACTTTGATTACAGAGAAGAAGCTGGAAGATTTTGAAGGAGTCGAAGTGAGTGTGTATACGATGGCTAGTGACGAAGACTATGTGTATGCCAGAACTTCTACTTCCAAAGGACAATACAGTCTAGGAGCGATAGGAACTTATAATTATCGTCAACCGGAGGATATTAAGGTAGAAGTAGTGCGGCTGTTTAGCGAAAAGGTGTTAAAAATCACCGGAGGACTAGGAGCAAATAACTCGCTCAGTAACTATTATTTAATCGACGAGAGAGGTAACCCCTCGGGTTTGCTGCAAATTGATACCGGACATTCCAAAGAGCTGGATGTTGATCAGGATGGATCTTTTGAGGGTGTAGCCGCACATGGAAATCCAATGAGTGCCTATATTTACCGCTGGAATGTTGATCACGCTGAGATAACTTTTGTTAATGATGCTTTAAAGGCGGACTCCGTGGTGCTAACGGATGAAGGAATATATGAAGCTTCTAATATCGGGGACAAGCAGAGCAAGAAATTCCGGTTGACCGTAGAAGGACTGATCCCAGAGCGGTAACGCCATGACCACTGCTGTTGAAATATTTCCTGCGACCATTTACCCTAAACCTCCGTATAGACGGTTAAGCTTGAATGATTATCCATAATCTAGGAGGGGTATTGGATGAATATGCAAATGAATCCGAAATTGAAACAGCTGCGTCCGGGAAAAATAGTCACCGGTATTGCAGCGGTGCTTATTGTATTGTTGATCGGCGCGAACTCTTTTGTATCTGTGGAATATGGGCATGTAGGTTTATACAAAACCTTTGGTAAATTAAATGACAATACATTGTCACCCGGCATTCATTTTAAAATTCCATTTATTCAGACGGTGATTCAGGTCAATACACAGGTAACGAAGGCGGAGACCGATACTTCAGCCTCTTCAAAAGATCTTCAGCCCGTGTCCACACATGTGGCGGTGAACTATTCCGTAAATAAGGCTTCCGCCTTTAATCTGATGAACAATATCGGAGGTAATTTTGATAGTGTAATTATCAATCCGGCCATTCAAGAAATCGTTAAAGAAGTGACAGCCAAATATCCAGCAGAGGATTTGATTACGCGTCGTGATGTAGTGTCTAGTGAGATTAGTGAGCACTTAACCGCTAGGCTGGCAAAATATGACCTGATCGTCAACGATATTAACATCGTTAACTTTAAATTCTCGGAGGCATTTAACCAGTCGATTGAAGCAAAGCAGGTCGCCCAGCAGCAGGCGCTGAAGGCCGAAAATGATCTCCGGCGGATTGAGATTGAAGCGAAGCAAAAAATCGCCCAGGCGCAAGCAGAGGCTGAATCTTTAAGACTTAAGAAGCAAGAGGTTACACCTGAGCTGGTGCAGCTGAAGCAAATTGAAGTTCAGGAGAAAGCGCTGGAAAAATGGAACGGCGTGTTGCCATCTGTAACAGGGGGAGCCACACCTTTTGTGGATGTTCAATCTCTGACTAAATAATCCATTATTGGGTTTCTGATTTATTTCACAATTTGCTGTTCTGTGATTGAGATCGTAGCTGTCTGCTTCAACAGAGTATTTATTATCCCTTTACGCTTACGGACTCAGAAGATGTTATTTGTAAGTTTTAAGGCTTAGGAGCATGGCTTCGGACTCCAGTGGGGCTATCCATTAGGTAGAGGTTCGGATTTGGTGTTTTTTATGCCAATAGCGGCTATGGGGTCCGATAGTTTCCCAAATGTGCAATTATGCTGCCTATAAGGTCAGCTGAGTCCGATAGTGGCTCGTACGCAAAAAAGCTCCTTATTTTACCTTATATAATTCCGGGTTTGGCAATAAGGACAGCCCATAGTGTATCAACAACTGCTCCTCTGATGAAAAAGCCCTACTTCTATAGAAGTAGGGCTTTTTATGCTATTAATATTGATAAAGCATCGTAGGAATTTGCCAGCCAGCGCCAACTGACCAAAAGAAGACATAATCGCCACGTTTGATTCGTCCGTCCTCGACTCCGCGTTGAAAGGCGATAAAAGGACTGCTTGTGGCTGTGTAGCCGAACTCGTCGCCTACATAAATGAACTTTTCTGCGGTTAGCCCAAGTCCGATTTGGATGAGCTCGATATTTTTCAGTGAGAATTGTGAAAGGCAGAATGCAGAGATATCATCCGTAGTCAGACCGTTGCGTGAGAGAAGCTCCTTCATATCCGCTATAGCCGCATCCACACACACTGTACCGTCAAAAGGGGTCCACCGTATCCGAATCTGCTCTGGGGTCATACCCTCTTGATAAATATTCGACAGGCCGCAGGCCGGGAACATAATATTCTCGGAGCCTTCAGAATCGGTGTAATAAAGGGAATCTATGAAGCCTGCATGCTCACTGCTGCGCTCTAGAATCACTGCTGCTGCGGCGTCCCCAAAGTTAGGGTAAGTAATTTCATCATCTGTATTGCAGTTCACTGAGCTGTAGTCGCTTCCTACAACGAGTGCGTACCTGATGCTGGGATTGGCTTGCATATAACGACTTGTCTGCTCCACGGCGGAGACCATTCCTGCGCAGTTAGCATTGGAATCCTGCGTAATGGTCCGGTGTTTACCTTGAAGCATACGGTGTAGGAGAAGTGCATTGGTAGGATAGGTGTACTCTGGCGTCTGTGAAGCGAACATGATCATGTCCATATCCTCACCTTGCAAATTCGCTTCGCTAAGCACTTTTTGGGCAGCCTTTAATCCCATCGTCAGAGCATTTTCACTCTGTTCTTTTACGATGTATCTCCGGTCGCGACCCATGACTTCTAGGAATCGTTTGATGTCCTTGCCCATACTCTGAAAATGCTTCAGATAATATTCGTTATCTACGATATGCTCTGGGTGGTAATAAGCAGCTTGGCGAATCGCTATATGTCCCAAGTGGCGCCTCCTATGCTTCAATAATTTCGTAATTTTCTAATTTCGTTGCCCGTGCCACTCGGCTTAACTGCATTTTTAGGACAGGGCTTTTGGCAATAATAAAGGTTACTTTTTTAAATCCGGATTGTTTATACAGTATGTAGCATTGCTCAAGCATGGGAAGTGTGTCCTTTGAGGATACATTCAATGTCTTGCAATCTAGGATGATCTCATATTGTTTGGGGTCGAATGCACTTATGATTTGGTCGTACTCATTAATGAAACGTCCTGCATCTTCTGGCGACATAGTTCCTTCGACTTGTACATTCAGTTTTTGATCTGTAGCATTTGTGGCGAAATTGAAGTTTCCCATTTTTGATTAATCTCCTCCTAAGTTTTATCTAAGAAAAATTTTGATGAATAGGATAAAAAAACCTATTTATCTAAGACTATTATCGTATTTTTAATTGGGAAAGTTTAGGGGATTAAACCTTTATTTTTTTAAAAAGATAATTTAGGGAATGATAAACTACTTAAAATCCATAAAATCTGCACAAATTAAGGTTTGAGGTAGGCATGCCCACCCTGTTTGCTTTGCAAAGCACAGTTCTATTGGTATGATTACAGAGATGAAAAAAACTACTATCCAAATCATGGAGGAATAATAAAAATGAGCGAAATTACACTATCGGGGATCATTGATCATACACTGCTTAAAGCAGATGCACGGAAAGAAGACATTATTAAATTGGCGGAGGAAGCTAAAACTTATAAGTTTGCTTCTGTTTGCGTAAACCCTGCTTGGGTAGCTACTGCCCATGAAGTGCTGAAAGATACGCCTGAGGTTAAAGTATGTACAGTAATCGGCTTCCCGCTGGGATCATCGACAACAGAGAGCAAAGCATTCGAGACTACCGATGCTATCGCTAAAGGTGCAGGCGAGGTGGATATGGTCATCAATATCGGAGCATTAAAAGATGGCAACGATGAGTTGGTTAAACGTGATATTGCAGCTGTTGTAGATGCAGCGCGCGGCAAAGCCCTGACAAAAGTCATCATTGAGGCTTGTCTGTTAACGGAAGAAGAAAAAGTTCGTGCCTGCAAGCTATCTGTTGAGGCCGGAGCAGATTACGTAAAAACATCCACTGGATTCTCTACAGGCGGGGCAACGAAAGAAGATATCGCGCTTATGCGTGCTACAGTTGGACCTAATATCGGTGTAAAAGCTTCCGGTGGTGTACGTAGTGCAGAAGATGCACATGTAATGGTACAAGCAGGTGCAAGCCGTATTGGAACTAGCGGTGGTGTAGCGATTGCTAAAGGCGAAACAAGCCAAAGCAATTACTAAGCCGAAGGGCTGAATCGGAAGCGGCGAGTGAGGAGGACAAGCTCATTCGCCGCTGTCCTGATTCAAGCTATTAACCGATCAGCTTGATTAGCGATTGTGTTTTATACATAAGTTTGAGGTTTTTATAATTTATATTGAAAGCGTTATCCAGTAGGTAGAGGACACTAGCAGAAGCATTTGACCAAAGTACAATAATTCACACCGGAATAATGAGATTTTTTTCTTTTCAAATGACGTGGTTTGTGAGAGAATGGGTACAATTCAAAATTGTTAATCATTTCTATACTTAATTATAGGGGAGGAAATACCTATGTCAGAAGATCGCAAGCTGTCGTTTGAAACTTTGGCTGTCCATGCAGGCCAGGAAATTGATCCAACTACTTTCTCACGTGCTGTACCGCTTTATCAGACCACTTCCTACGGGTTCCGTGATGCTGATCATGCAGCGGATCTGTTCGCGCTTAAAGAATTCGGTAATATTTATACTCGGCTGATGAACCCAACTACGGATGTATTTGAACAGCGTGTGGCAGCACTTGAGGGCGGGGCAGGTGCGCTTGCTACAGCTTCCGGGGCAGCGGCTATTTCCTTTTCCATTCTAAATATTGCGGGCGCTGGGGATGAAATTGTATCTGCAGCAAGTCTATATGGCGGAACTTATAATCTATTCTCGACAACACTGCCTAAGCTTGGTATTAAGGTACATTTCGTAGATTCGGATAATCCTGAGAACTTCCGTGCTGCGATTACAGATAAGACCAAAGCCTTGTATGCAGAAACAATCGGCAACCCACAGGGAAATGTTCTGGATATTGCGGCAGTTGCAGCGATCGCCCATGAACATGGGATTCCTCTCATCGTAGACAATACGTTCCCAAGTCCATATTTATTGCGTCCGATTGAGCATGGCGCGGACATTGTTGTCCATTCGGCAACCAAATTCATCGGTGGACATGGTACATCCATTGGCGGGATTATTGTTGACGGCGGTAAATTTGATTGGAAGGCAAGCGGTAAATTCCCAGGTCTTACGGAGCCAGATCCAAGCTATCATGGAGTGGTTTATACGGAAGCGGTGGGCCCGATTGCTTATATTATTAAAGCCCGCGTTCAATTGCTTCGCGATTTAGGGGCGGCGATTTCTCCGTTCAACTCTTGGATGCTGCTGCAAGGTCTGGAGACTCTTCATTTGCGGATGGAACGTCATAGCCAGAATGCGCTGAAGGTAGCGCAATATTTGGAGGCACATTCAGATGTGGAATGGGTAAGTTATTCGGGACTTCCTACGCATCCATCTCATGAATTGGCGCAAAAGTATTTGCCTAAAGGCCAAGGTGCGATCCTTACTTTTGGTATTAAAGGTGGAAGTGCTGCGGGACGTAAGCTGATTGAGAATGTGAAGTTGTTCTCTCATTTAGCGAATGTTGGGGATTCCAAGTCATTGATCATCCACCCAGCGAGCACAACTCATGCACAGCTGTCGGATGAAGAGCAAATCACAGCCGGAGTAACGCCGGAATTGCTGCGTTTGTCGATCGGGACGGAGTCCATTGATGATATTATCTATGATCTGGAGCAAGCAATTGCTGCCAGTCAACAATAGAAGTTTATATTTCGAAAAGCATTACTGCTCTGCGGTAATGCTTTTTTTGTTGCCTAAAAAAGTTGGAATATTCATCAGATTTGGCAACGCTTGCATATTTCAGGTGTGGCTCCCGTATTTATAAGTGAGGTAGGTAAATGAAATGTCGGTCGCTTATGTTATATAGCTTGGCATACCGGCAGCAATCCAAAGATAAAGGGTGGGTGCGAGGATGAAGGGTGAACGTCAGCAGGATGGTTTGCGGAGTAGTGAAGAGCGCCCGTTCAAGTTCATGTATAAGGCTGGTGATCGGACTGTGGGAATGGAAATGAGCCAAGCTGGATCCGTAGCCTCCGCTGCCGCAGAATTTATCGCTGGAGTAGAGCAGAGGGATGTCATTGAGCCTTTGAAGCGGTCTTATTTTAAGCGGCCGGGGGAACCATCGACATTCCTAGTGCTGCGTGAAGGAAGAGAAGAACGTCTTGCTGGACGGGAAGGAACAAGGACTGTTCAAGCGGGACCTTGTTTGATACGGAGTGAGGAATGGCTGTTGGAACCAGAGCTGTTCTGTCTTTATGAGAACTGGTTATCCAGCGAGGATGAACTGCAAACATCGCGCTTTCTACAGCGAATCTCTTATCGTCTGCGCGCAGCTGTTGCCGAGCTGCTCGAATCGCCGGATGGCGAATGGGCAGCGGTCACCCTGCTGCATCCAGAGTCACTTGCGGTGGCGCAGCCCGCCAAGCTTGCCGCGCTTCAGGACGCGCAGCTCGAAGCGCTGTTCGCTGCGGTGGCGGAGAGCCAGCGGCAAGGCGGCGATTGCCGCCTTGACCTGCTGGTCGCCTACACCGCAAGCGCAGCCGAATTCGCCGCAAAGCGCGAATTCATCGAAGACGTGGCCGATCAGACACTCGGCCACGCTTATGCGGCGGCATGCCGCATCGGGGCGCTGATCGCGCCCGATGTGGAGCCTGCCGCCGCTGCGGAAATCGCGCGTATCGCCGATTTCCTAGTGCTGGACGGCGCGGCGGGCGAACACGCGCCGGAAGAGACCGCCGCGGAGGAATTCGCCCTGGCGGCGGGGAAGATCTTTGCCGCCGTGACGAGCGTGAAGCCGGCGGCGGTGGTGCTCGCCGCGGGGACACCGGCGGCGTCGGCTTTGGCCGATCTGTATCAGATCGGGCTCAGCGGGATCTTTTGCAGCGCCGGTCAGCGGACCGAAGCGCTGCTGAGAGCGGCCTGCCTAATCTGGATCGCCAGGCAGCGAGAAACGCTGGATACTGCCGCCGGGGGAAGGCAGTAAGCTTTTTCTGCTGAACGATACGGTGCAGTTCATATAAGAATCGAAAAAAGACTTCAGAGCAGCGATTATCCGGTTATCGGAGAATCGTTGCTTTGTTTTTTTGGTCGTTAGCTACCTGCTTCAACAGCGTATATATAACCCAGTCCTCAACTCCGTGCTCCTACCTGTGCTCAACCTCAGCACTTAAACTAATCAACACTCAAACTAGGCACTAACCTCTGCACTCCTCACCCCCCGATGCTTAAGGACCCAGATGACGCTATTTGCCTGATTTTAGCTTTTTAAGCATGGTTTCGGACACCAGAGACACTATTCGTTAGGAAGAGGTACATATTTGGTGCTTTTCAGGTCAATAGCTGCAATGGAGTCCGTTAGAATACCAAATGTGTTTAAAATCAGCGATTAGGGTCAGCTGAGTCCGATAGTAGCTACATTCGCGAGCAACTTGCATCATACGTTCATCACTCGTGTCGTACTCATACTTTGCGCTCTACCTCCGCACTCAAACTAATCGTGCACCTCTGCACTTAAACTAATCAACACTCAAAGTCTGCACTTAACCTCCGCCCCCCCGATGCTTAAGGACCCAGATGACGCTATTTGCCTGATTTTAGCTTTTTAAGCATGGTTTCGGACACGAGAGACACTATTCGTTAGGAAGAGGTACATATTTGGTTCTTTTCAGGTCAATAGCTGCAATGGAGTCCGTTAGAATACCAAATGTGTTTAAAATCAGCGATTAGGGTCAGCTGAGTCCGATAGTAGCAACATACGCGAGCAACTTGCATCATACGTTCATCAATCGTGTCGTACTCATACTTTGCGCTCAACCTCCGTACTCAACCTCCGTACTTAAACTAATCAGCACTCAAAGTCTGCACTTAACCTCCGCCCCCTGATGCTTAAGGACCCAGATGACGCTATTTGCCTGATTTTAGCTTATTAAGCATGGTTTCGGACACGAGAGACGCTATTCGTTAGGAAGAGGTACATATTTGGTTCTTTTCAGGTCAATAGCTGCAATGGAGTCCGTTAGAATACCAAATGTGTTTAAAATCAGCGATTAGGGTCAGCTGAGTCCGATAGTAGCAACATACGCGAGCAACTTGCATCATACGTTCATCACTCGTGTCGTATTCATACTTTGCGCTCTACCTCCGCACTCAACCCCCTGTACTCCTACCTTGTTCCCAACCTCCGCACTTAAACTAATCTGCACTCATGCTTTGGATGCAACCTCCGCACTCCCACCCTGTGCCCAACCACCGCACTTAAACTAATTTGCACTCATGCTTTGCATTTAAACTCTGCACTTAACCTCTGCACTTAACCTCTGCACTCCTCAACCCCCGATGCTTAAGGACCCAGATGACGCTATTTGCCTGATTTTAGCTTTTTAAGCGTAGTTTCGGACACCAGAGACGCTATTCGTTAGGAAGAGGTACATAATCCTCTGGACTATCACCAATAGATACATGCAACATTAGTTTTTGAACATCCACATACGTTTCCAGCTTCTCCTTACATTTTACATAAACAGGATAATGACAGTGAAGGCTCGAATTTTATTAGCATCTTGCTGAATAGGGGTGCTGTAGATGTCTACAAATTTTAGAGTTGGCCTGCAAAAGGTCGTAGATCATTCTTACGATATTGAGATTGGGGAAGGTCTTTTTGGCGCTCTGATCGAGGATTTGAAACATGGAATTGTCGAAAATGTAAGCAAATTCGCGATTGTTACAGATTCAAAAGTTGAAGCCCTGTATGGACAAGCCTTGTTAGAACAACTGCATCAGAATGATTTTCAAGCGGAGTTATTTTCTTTCCCTGCTGGAGAGAAGTCTAAAACCCGAGAAACGAAGGCACAGCTGGAGGACCGGCTATTAAGCCGTTCTTATGGACGGGATTGCTGTATCCTTGCCATCGGAGGTGGAGCGGTAACGGATTTGGCAGGTTTTTTGGCTGGAACATTTGGTCGGGGAGTGCCAAGTTTGAACTATGCAACTACCCTTTTAGCAGCAGCGGATGCTTCAATTGGTGGTAAAACGGGCGTGAATACACCAGTTGCAACCAATCTAATTGGTGTTTTTCATCAGCCTAAAAAGGTCTACATCGACCTAGCCACTTGGAAAACGCTTCCGGTACGTGAGCTTCGTAGTGGTTTGGCTGAAACAATCAAACATGCCTGCATCGCGGATGCTGACTTTTTTGAGTTTCTTGAACAGAATATGGAGCGAGTGGTCTCCTCAGATGGCGAACTTGTATTAGATCGAGAGGTTTGCGAACGGATTGCTTTTCATAATTGTGAGATCAAGTACAGCGTGGTGGAAAAGGATGAACTGGAGAGCAACCTGCGACAAATTCTAAATCTGGGGCATACTGCTGGCCGGGCGTTAGAGGCTTTAAGTGGTTATGAATTATTACATGGTGAAGCTATTGCGATTGGAATCGCCGTTCAGGTGCAGCTGGCAGAACAGTTGGGGTATGTAACGCCAGATCAAACTCAGCGTGTGATTGCTTTGTTGAAGAAGGCGGGACTTCCGACTGAAATACCAGCAACCATTACAAATAGAATGCTGATTGATAAGATGTATACGGATAAAAAGGTTCGCAAAGGGCGTATACGGTTTGTGTTCCAAGCTGGAATTGGAGCGATGAAGTCTTTTGAAGGTGGAGCTTATTCGACGCCAGTTGAAGAGCAAGTCCTATCCGAGCTTTTAAATAAAATACGCAGCTAAGATAGGAAAAAGTTATTCTAAATTTATGACGAATAGCCCAAAAGGTAGGGTTTACTTTTTCGTTCAAGGTGGTATTATTAAAATATAAGTTGCACTAAGGAAATATAGTTGTACTGTTGCAACAATGATTATCATTCTCACTACTCATAGTTATCATTCATGCTGTCCCGGCTAAGCCGGGGCAGCATGTGTCATTTTAGGGGTCTTAAGAATGGCTCTCATTATCATTTAGACAAAACAAAACGTATGCTCCCGAAGCAAGTTTTGTTGCGAAGAGAAGTCAATGAAGTAATCCTACACAAAACTTTCAGGATGGTGATTATTATGCAAGCAACATCAAAACATTTACCCCAGCAAACCTCAATCTCCGGCAGCATGAAGAAACCAGGCGCTCCAAAACGCCGGTTCGATCTGAGAGCCATGCTCAGCAACTCCGAGATGCAGGCTGCGCTTGGCAGCGGAGTACTTATGCTTTTTGCTTGGGCTATGGGCAGCTGGTCAGAAGTTTTCTCTATAGTACTTTATGTTATTTCGTATACCATTGGTGGCTGGAACAAAGCCAAAGAAGGCGTTGAGACGCTCGTCAAAGAACGTGATCTCGATGTGAACCTGCTGATGATTGCGGCCGCACTAGGCGCGGCTACCATTGGGTACTGGAATGAAGGTGCTATGCTCATCTTTATTTTTGCGCTTAGTGGAGCTTTAGAGAGCTATACGATGGAACGGAGTAAGAAGGATATTTCCTCACTTATGGCCTTGAAACCTGCCACAGCCATGCGGATTGAGAAAGGAAGCATGAACGAGGTAGCTATCGATCAGTTAGTAATTGGAGATCTGTTGCTTGTACGTCCAGGGGATCTTATTCCTGCAGATGGCAAGGTGTACAGAGGAGAATCGGCAGTAGATCAGGCTTCCATTACAGGAGAGTCAGTGCCTGTTGAAAAATGTGCCGGCAGCGAAGTATTCGCAGGTACGGTCAATGGAGAAGGTCCACTTTATATTGAAGTAACGAAATCAGCAGAGAACACACTTTTTTCCAAGATCATTAAGATGGTAGAAGAAGCAGAGTCGGATGTTCCAAACTCACAGCGATTCATTAAAAGACTGGAAGCCATCTATGCACGGGTAGTCGTTGCCTCGACTGTGGCTCTTATTTTCCTTCCACCCTTTTTGCTGGACTGGAGCTGGAGCGCAACCTTTTATAAAGCGATGGTTTTTCTTGTAGTAGCCTCGCCTTGTGCGTTGGTCTCATCGATTATGCCTGCGATGCTGTCGGCCATTTCCAAAAGTGCGCGAAAAGGGATTTTATTTAAAGGAGGGGTCCACCTCGAAAATATGGCCCGGACCTCTGTTGTAGCTTTTGATAAGACAGGGACCCTTACAGAGGGGACTCCGCAGGTGACAGACTTTATTGCAGCTGAAGGCTACAACCGGGAAGAATTACTGGCGATTAGCGCATCCATTGAGCATATGTCACGCCATCCATTGGCGGAAGCCATTGTGCGTAAAGCTGAGGAAGAATATCTGGAGCTGCGGGGAGTGCAGGAAAGTAAAACCATCACTGGCTGGGGAATTGAAGGTCAAGTTGACGGGCATCTCTGGAAAATTGGAAAGTCCAATTTACTGGATGAGCTGACTTCATCTGCGATGAATTCTGAGCTTGCATTCTGGAGAACTAAACGGCAGCAGTTGGCGGAAGAGGGGAAGACTGTCTCCATTATTTTGGACGGTGAGCATATTGCAGGTATGATTGCATTGCAGGATACAGTTCGCCCACAAGCAGAAGCCGCAGTGCGGAAGCTGCAGGAGCTGGGGATTAAAGTGGCTATGCTTACGGGTGACCGGGAAGCTACAGCAAAAGTTATTGCGGCTTCAACCGGAGTAGATTTAGTATTTGCCGACCTTTTACCAGAGGATAAAGTAAAGCATATTAAGGCGCTTCGTGAAGAGCACGGTAATGTTGTGATGGTGGGTGACGGTGTGAATGATGCGCCTGCTCTGGCTACAGCGACTGTTGGTATGGGAATGGGCATGAAAGGCAGTGGTGCAGCGCTTGAGATCGCCGATGTAGTGCTTATGAATGATAATATTGAAGAGATCGCCTCGACCATTTCATTGGCACGGCGCTCACAGCGTATTGTGAAGCAAAATATGATTTTTGCTGTAACAGTAATCGCGGTTCTGATGATCAGTAACTTTGTGCAGGGCATCGCCCTTCCTTTTGGCGTGATCGGTCATGAAGGCAGTACGATATTGGTTATTCTTAATGGGCTGCGATTGCTGCGGTAAGTGGTCAGTGAAGTTACTGTGTATTATTTATTGCCAAAAATTAAATTGTTCACAAATGATTTTTCCCTGAGGGAGTCTGGCTTATTGACATTTTTGCTTTCAGTTAGCATAATTAAGACTACATTATAATTATTTTAAATAAGAAGCGACGTCACTGCCGTCTAACTCAAGGAGGATATAGATATGTATAAATCAATAATTGTTGGAACCGGACCGGCGGGGTTGACTGCTGCTATCTACTTGGCTCGTGCCAATTTGAACCCACTAGTAATCGAAGGACCTCAACCTGGCGGACAATTGACCACCACTACAGAAGTGGAGAATTTCCCGGGATTTCCTGATGGAATTATGGGTCCAGACTTAATGGATAATATGCGTAAACAAGCTGAACGTTTTGGTGCGGAATTCCGTACGGGTTGGGTGAACAGTGTAGAACTTGGAGAGCGTCCTTTTAAGCTTAATGTTGAAGGATTGGGTGTTCTTACGACGGATACCCTGATCATTTCGACTGGCGCTACGGCAAAATACCTCGGTATCCCAGGCGAGCAGGATAATGTGGGACGCGGTGTGAGCACCTGTGCTACCTGTGATGGATTCTTCTTCCGTAATAAAGAGATCGTGGTTGTTGGCGGTGGAGATTCTGCGCTTGAGGAAGCGGGTTTCTTGACTCGTTTTGCCTCCAAAGTAACGCTGGTACACCGTCGTGAAGAGCTACGTGCTTCCAAGATCATGCAGGATCGCGTTCGCGATAATGTTAAAGTAGCTTGGAGCCTGAATCGTACTCCTCTGGAAGTAACTTCTGGAGACAAAGGCGTGAGTGGACTAAAAGTGCTGAACAATGAGACCGGACAAGAAGAAATCATTGAAGCAAGCGGAGTGTTTGTGGCGATTGGCCACCATCCTAACACTGCATTTTTGGGTGGACAAATCACAACTAATACTGAAGGTTATATCATGACTAACCCAGGTACTTCTGAAACTAATATCCCAGGCGTATTCGCTTGTGGTGATGTGCAGGATACCCGTTATAGACAAGCAATTACGGCAGCAGGCAGTGGATGTATGGCAGCTATGGATGCTGAGAAATACATTGAAAGTCTGGAACATAGCGCGGTTATTCTGTAACATAACTGTAATCTTCCATAGGAGGTCTAATGATGGAAAATGTAATTGTATATACATCAACAAATTGTCCACATTGCCGTCAGGTGAAGAGCTTTTTGAGTGAAAAAGGCGTAGCCTATGAAGAGCGTAATATTGAGCAGAATGATGATTACGCGCAGCAGGTTTGGGATATGGGAATGAGAGCTGTTCCTGTAACTGTAATTGGTGAGCACAAAATCGTGGGGATGAATAAAACTCAGTTCGACAAAGCATTGGCGACTGTTTAATTAAATATATTTCTGTGAGGAAATTGCAAAAGGTCGCTTCCATTTTGGAGGTGATCTTTTTGTGGTCTAAGTATACAAAAATAGCCTGACGCTAATATGCGCAGGCTATTTTTTATGATGTAAATCGCAAAGTTCAATTTAAGCTTGAGTGAAAGAGGTAATGATCTGAAATAGGACGTATACAGCAACACCGCTGCCGATCAGAATGAACCCTGATTTCTTTTTGGCTTGAAAAAAACGGAGCACACCGAGACTGATCAAAGGGGCAATAATGAGCAGAAAAAGCAACACAGTGATGAACATCTGTGCCGAGATATCAGACGTATCAACATAGGTCATGGACTCGCTCTCCATTTCAAAAAAGGGGTTGTAGTGATAAATGTCACACTAACTTATCCTTTATTATATAGGATTTAAGTTGCTTTTACTGCACTTTTGATCCACCTAAATGCGGCAATTTTACGTCAATTCTATCCGCTCTTGAATTTCACCCGTGAAACTGTCCCGCAAAACGTTGTCCATTAGACTACCTTAAACGGTCACCCGAATATCGCCTAGAAAATGCATAACTGCAGAGAACCCCGCGCCTATCATCGTGCCTCGGCTGCCCAGCTTGGAGAAGGTAATCTCGAGCTGCTGCTTATGATAAGGAAGTGTACGCTCGGCTACAACCCGGCGAAGGGGCTCCCCTAACCAGGCTTCTGCTTCGGATAAGGCTCCACCGATGACAATCAGCTCTGGATTAAAGCTATTGATTAGATTCGTTACTCCGATGCCGAGATATTCACCCATAGATGAGAAGTGGCGCAAGGCGTCTTCTTGTCCAGCGGCTGCATAACGAACCAGTTCTTGTGTAGTATGAGCAGGGAGGGAGAACTCGGAATGGTCATAGGTTTTCTCCGAGGCATATAGCTCCCAACAGCCACGACTCCCACAACTGCACGGCTTGCCTTGTGCTTCAATCGTCATATGTCCGGTCTCGCCGGCATATCCTCTTGCACCTTTGTACAGCTCTCCGCCAATAATAATACCGGATCCGATCCCTGAACCCGCACTGATGTAGAGCAGATGTCTAACGTCTTTTGCCGCCCCAAAGTTCAGTTCACCTTGTGCACCTGCGTTAGCTTCGTTATCAATAGTGACTGGAACCGCGAATTCCGCCTCCAAAATACCCCGCAGGTCGACCATTTCCCAGCCAAGGTTGGGAGCAAAAAGAACAACCCCGTTCTCATCCACCATCCCGGGGACACCTACTCCGATGCCGACGATACCGTATGGGGATTCAGGTGCTTTATCAATCAAGTCTGAGATTATTTTTTTCATCCGTTCCAGTACATAAGGCAGCGCATGATTATCCAGAGAGAAATCGCTTTCGAAAAGAATGCCACCACTTAAATCACATAAGACGGCTGTCAACTGCTTCACTCGCAGCTCTATGCCGATTACGCTGCCAGCCATGCTGTTAAAATGCAGCATTAGCGGTTTACGGCCGCCACTGGATTGACCTGGTCCAACTTCAGTCACTAATTCTTGAGCGCATAGCTCTGCCACCAGATTGGATACGGTAGCTTTATTCAGTCCGGTCATCTCTGAAACCTTGGCGCGCGAGAGCGGAGAGTTCCTTCGAATAGTATGTAGTACGATCGATTTATTGATTTTTTTGACCAGCGCCTGATCTCCGGTAACCTTCACGAATCACACATCCTTTTTAGCATAGTTCCCTTTTGTTGTATGCCACTTAGTCTAGAGTGATGTGCTGGAAATTGCAATACATCGGCAGAAAAGAGGAAATCTATGATTGTTGGATTTTTTGAATATTAAACGGATAGACAAGGGAGACTTAAAGAGGCGGAAATTTTATAAAAAAACTTTGTTTAACCAATATACAAAGTCAAAAAGATGTGTTAAGATGATGCTGTAAACGCTTGCTAGCGTAGCACAATATGAGGAGGATTACACAATGGCTTATTTTGAGACAGTGAACAAAATCTCTTACGAGGGAAGCCGTTCCACCAACCCTTATGCATTTAAATTCTACAATCCTAAAGAAGTCGTAGCCGGCAAAACTATGGAGGAACATCTGAAATTTGCAATGGCTTATTGGCATACATTAACTGCTGGCGGTTCTGATCCGTTTGGCGCTGAAACTGCAATTCGCAGCTGGGACAAATTGAGTGGTCTTGATAAAGCTAAAGCTCGCGCTGAAGCAGCATTCGAATTTATGGACAAGATGGATCTGCCTTACTTCTGCTTCCATGATGTAGATATCGCACCAGAAGGCGCATCTTTGCGTGAGTTCTACAGCAACATCGACACTATTGTTGATATCCTTGAACAAGGCATGAAGACTTCCGGCAAGAAATTGCTGTGGAATACAGCTAATATGTTCACTAACCCGCGTTATATGCACGGTGCAGGTTCTACACCTAACGCTGATGTTTTCGCACATGCAGCAGCACAAGTGAAGAAAGGTCTGGAAGTTGGTAAACGTCTGGGCGCAAGCAACTATGTATTCTGGGGCGGCCGTGAAGGTTACGAAGAATTGCTGAATACAGATATGGGTCTTGAACAAGATAACATTGCACGTCTGTTCAGCATGGCTGTAGATTACGCTAAGGAAATTGGTTTTGATGGTCAATTCCTGATCGAACCTAAACCAAAAGAGCCTACTAAACATCAATATGATTTCGATGCAGCAACAACAATTTCGTTCTTGCAAAAATACAACCTCGACAAGCACTTCAAGCTGAACCTTGAAGCTAACCACGCTACGCTTGCAGGTCATACTTTTGAACATGAACTTCGTGTAGCTCGTATTAATGGCATGCTTGGATCACTTGACGCTAACCAAGGGGATACACTGCTTGGTTGGGATACTGATGAATTCCCAGTAAACATCTACGATGCAACACTTACTCTTTATGAAGTATTGAAGAATGACGGTCTTGGCAAAGGCGGAATTAACTTCGACGCTAAAGTACGTCGTCCTTCCTTCGAGCCACAAGATCTGTTCTTGGCACACATCGCTGGTATGGATACTTACGCAAAAGGTTTGAAAGTTGCTGCTAAATTGATCGAAGATCGCGTATTCGAAGATTTCATTGACAAACGCTACAGCAGCTTCACAGAAGGCGTTGGTGCAGACATCGTTTCCGGTAAAGCAACATTGGCTTCTTTGGCTGAATATGCTTTGAACAATGAGAACCCACGTCCTAACCAATCCGGACGTCAAGAATACCTGAGAGCTACCCTTAACCAATACATCTTGGCTGAGTAGTCCTTATAGGGAGCTTGAAGCTTAGGCTTTGAGTCGAGTTTGAACAAATGCAACGGGGGTTGCTGAAGAGAGCATTCTTCGGCAGCCCCCTTTTTGTAGTAAAAACTAAGCAAGATGCTTACGAAGTAAGTTTTGCTCGAAGTAATTCAATGAAGTCTATGCTAACAAAACTTTTAGGAGGTCAAGAATGAAATACGTTATAGGTGTTGATTTGGGGACTAGTGCAGTGAAGACTGTTCTAGTGGACCCGCAGGGGAAGGTGGCTTTTGAGCATTCCGAGTCCTACCCGCTAAGCAGACCCCAACCGAACTGGAGTGAGCAAAATCCTGAAGATTGGGTAAAGGGCACGCTGGTCAGCCTGCGCCGTCTGATTGAAGTATCAGGCATAGACCCGTCTCAAGTAGACGGTCTAAGTTTCTCCGGACAAATGCACGGATTGGTACTGGTAGATAAAGAAGGGCAAGTGCTGCGTCCAGCTATTCTTTGGAATGATACCCGTACTACTGCACAATGTCGTAAGATTGAGAAGACGCTTGGAACGAAGTTGATCGATATCGCCAGAAACAAAGCATTGGAAGGTTTTACACTGCCTAAGATTCTGTGGGTTCAAGAGAATGAACCAGAAGTATTATCACAGGCTCATCAGTTCCTGCTGCCAAAAGATTATGTTCGTTATCGGTTGACGGGTGATTATGCAATGGATTACTCCGATGCTGCCGGAACGTTGCTATTGGATGTAGGTTCTAAAGAATGGAGTGCAGAAATCGCAGAGGCTTTTGAACTTCCGCTTTCTCTTTGTCCTAGATTGGTAGAATCCTTTGAACAGACTGGAACTTTATTGCCGGACATTGCTGAAGCGTCAGGTCTTTTATCTTCAACGAAGGTATTTGCTGGTGGTGCAGATAATGCTTGTGGCGCGCTCGGAGCGGGTGTATTGGGAGAAGGCCGGACCATGTGCAGTATTGGTACATCTGGTGTAGTTCTTTCTTATGAGAGCAATAAAGATTTGAATCTCGAAGGTAAAGTCCATTTCTTTAACCATGGTGAAAAAGATGCCTACTATATTATGGGGGTTACACTAGCTGCTGGTCATAGCCTTACGTGGTTCAAAGAAACCTTTGCGGCGGACAAAAGCTTTGATGAGCTGTTAAGCGGAGTTTCCTCTATTCCAGCTGGCAGCGGCGGCCTGTTATTCACACCTTATATTGTAGGAGAACGTACACCACATCCAGATGCGAATATTCGCGGAAGCTTTATTGGTATGGATTCAGGGCATACGTTGACGCATTTTACACGTGCAGTATTAGAAGGCATTACCTTCTCACTGCGTGAATCCATTGAGATTGTACGTGAGTCAGGCAAAGAGATTACAGAGATCATTGCAATTGGTGGTGGAGCTAAAAATGAGGCTTGGCTGCAAATGCAGGCTGATATTTTCAATGCATCCATCGTGAAGCTGGAAAGTGAACAGGG
Source organism: Paenibacillus sp. FSL H7-0943 (assembly GCF_037963265.1). Taxonomy (NCBI): domain Bacteria; kingdom Bacillati; phylum Bacillota; class Bacilli; order Caryophanales; family Paenibacillaceae; genus Paenibacillus; species Paenibacillus sp. FSL H7-0943. The sequence goes on along the minus strand of NZ_CP150148.1, from coordinate 6,065,239 downwards.
TCCGGCAATGGGAGCAGCTATGCTGGCGGCTTATGGAAGCGGATGGTTCACATCCCTTGCGGAATGTGCAGAAGCGTTTATCCGTCCTGCTGATGTATATAAACCAGATCCGAAACAAACGGCAATCTATGATGGTCTATTCAACCTCTATCAGGAAGTTTACGGCCAGACCCGCGAATTGAATAACAAGCTGGCTGCATATCGCCAATAAAATGCCATTTATCAATCTGTCTGATATAAAAAAGGTCTTTCGCATCTGGCGGAAGGCCTTTTTAAAGACCATCTTCTTTATAGAGGTGATGAACGGCAATATTCAAAAATGTTGCCGTTTTCATTTTTCTTCTGTAAAGTATGGAATATCTCCATGGTAGTGGCAGCCTGTACATGAGATAGTGAAGGTTTCGGGGGGCGAAAGGCCATGTTTCAATGGTTTGTTAAGGTGCTGAATGACATCAAAATCCGCAATAAGCTGCTGCTTGCTTTTTTACTGACTACACTTTTACCGGTATTACTGGTAGGTGGTTATCTTACGATTGAGATGAGGACCATGGCGTTTGAGAACGCACTGGAGCAAGCTTCAATTAACGTAGATCGGGTAAAAAAAAGAACAGAAGAAGTCATCGGTGTATCGCAAGATATAGCGTATCGATTGTCCAATGATGCCCGGCTGAAAAAACTCGCCATACGCCAGTATGTAAGCACTTATGATGTGGTTGAGGCTTATCGGGATTACACTGATATGCGTGAATACCTAAGATTATATAAAGACATATCCAACATACGTTTATACACTGATAATGCTACGCTGCTTAACAACTGGGAGCTGATCAATCCTTCGTCTGCCATTAAGGAGAGCCAGTGGTATCAGAGAGCACAGCGGTACGATAGCCTCGTCGGTTGGGAATATATAGAGGATGAGCGTGATCAGCGGAATTATTTAAGTCTTGTCCGCAAAATCGAGCTGGAGGGCTCCAGTAAAATTGGCGTGCTCGTTATTAATGTAAACAGTCACCAGCTAACCTCGATTCTGAGCCAGGAATCATTTGATACCATGATCGTGGATGATCAGGATAATATCATTGCTGCGAACCGGAGCGATCGGACAGGAAAGAAACTGGCAGATGTTTCTTTTGATACAAAGCTTTTGGGGCAAGGAAGCGGGAGCTATGAGGCAGAAGTAGATGGTGAAGCCTCCAAAATAGTGATAGAAGAACTTAAACCACAAGCCAGCCGTAACGCCCTGCGAATTATTTCTGTTTTTTCTATTGATAGTATAGTCAAAGAACCTAATCGGGTGATTAAGCTTTCGATTACCGTGATTGCCGTAAGCGTTTTATTGGCCTTTTTAATCATATATAGTTTCTCTTCATTATTTTCACGTCGATTATTGCAGTTAAGCAGACATATTAACCGCGTTAGTACGGGTGATTTTGACACTTCATTAAAAATTGATGGCAAAGATGAAATTGCCCTGTTAGCTCGTCAGTTCAATTCTATGGTACGGAGTATTAACGATTTGATGTACGAGGTACAGGAATCTAATGACCAGAACAGTCTGCTGGAACAGAAACAGAATGATATCCGTTTTAAAATGCTGGCAAGCCAGATCAATCCTCATTTCTTGTTCAATGCGCTGGAATCTATTCGTATGGAGGCCCATATGAAAGGGCAAGTGGAGATTGCACGGGTAGTGCGTCTTCTTGGCAAAATGATGCGCAGTAATCTGGAGGTAGGCCGAAGTAAAATTTTGCTTAGCCAGGAGCTTGAAGTGGTTCGTTGTTATTTGGATATTCAGCAATTCCGTTATGAGGATCGTTTGAAATATCAATTTATTGTAGACCCTGCCGTCGAATCACTCTACATCCCGCCGCTGATTGTGCAGCCGCTTGTGGAAAATGCGGTGATTCATGGGTTAGACAACACGATGGATGGAGCAATGGTTACGGTGAATATCAAGCGTGAGCAGAATCATGCGGTCTTTACCATTACCGATAATGGAGCCGGGATCACTCCGGACAAGCTGGAGCAGATCCGTTATACCCTTGAGGTTCGTGATGAGCAGGAAGAGGCACGGATCGGGCTGCGCAATGTACACGACCGTTTGAAGTTATCCTACGGTGTTGAATATGGACTGAATATCGAAAGCCGGATGAATGAAGGAACATCTATTACGTTTCGTATTCCAATGGAGGACATAAATCTATGATCAAAGTATTGATTGTTGATGATGAGCCAAAGCTGCGGGAAGGCCTTCGGGCTCTAATCCCTTGGGAAGAGCTAGGGTATACGGTGGTGGCTACGGCCGCCAACGGCTTGCAAGCTCAGGAGAAATATCATATTTTTTATCCGGAACTGATTGTGGTGGATATCCGCATGCCTGGTATGGACGGGCTGGAGTTAATCGGTGAGCTGCGCGAGGAAGGCTCGACCAGCCATGTGCTAATTTTAAGTGGTCATGCGGATTTTGAGTATGCCAAACGAGCCATTTCTTACCGCATTGACGGCTATTTACTGAAGCCGGTGGATGAGGAAGAGCTAATCAACTATTTGGAGGAACTCAGAGTCACGATCGCTCAGGAAGATCGCTTTAGCCGCTGGAATGAAGAGGAGCCTGCCCGTAATCGCGAAAGCCTGCTGCGTACATTGCTGCAGCCTTCAACTGCGGAGGAGGGGGAGAATGATCCTGCTAAGCAGGCGGCAGCACTGGGTCTTAAATCAGACCGTGTCGAAGTGATCCTACTCGAATTACTCGCGCCTGCGGGCGGCAGTGAGGAAGGGGAGCGGGCCGTTAAGGCCGCGGTAGAACAGTATTTTGGCAGCAGTGAAGAGCGGATGTTTTTCACGATGCCGCCATATATTGGATTCCTGCTGCAAGAGCCGCTGCCAGGAAAGCAGGAACAGGAGCGGCTGATGGAAGAGCTTGCTTCCTTAATTTGCCGCGAGGGATACAACTTCAGCGCAGCAACGGGAGGCCCTGTAGCTGGACCAGAAGAGGCGGCACAGTCTTTTCAAGTGGCGCGTGAACTGCTGCGCCGGGCATTCTTTTACCGCAAAGGGATTCTGATCAGCGCCGATCTCTCCGGTATGTTGTTTCCTGGAGTGGCGGAGGCGTACACCGAAGAAGGGCAGGATGCGGAGAGCCGCCTAATGCTTGCTGTTGAAACCGGAAGCCGCGCGGCCATTGAACCGCTGGTGGATACGATCTGTGCGGAGCTACTGGCTGCGGGCAGTGAGGAGCAGCAGATCAAAGATACATTTGTGCGGATTCTCAGTACGGTGTTGGCCCGTCTCGAACCGGTCTATCCAGAGATTCGCAGCAATGCCGCTAAGCATTCCCCGCCGATCGGTGAGCTCTACCATAGTCATTATCTGGCAGACCTGCAAGAGCAGGCCGTTAATTTCATGGCGGAGATCGCCGATCAAATGTCCAGTGGCAGCAAAGGGAATGAGATCAAAAAAATTACGGAGCTAATCAACCGCCGTTACAATGAGAACCTTAAGCTTGAGACCTTATCCGAGTTATTTAATTACAACAGCGCATATCTAGGTAAAATGTTCAAGAACACTACCGGGGAATACTTCAATACGTATGTGGACAAAGTGCGGATTGAGAAGGCGAAGCAATTCCTAGCGCAAGGCATGAAAGTATATGAGGTGGCCGAGAAAGTAGGGTACATGAACCCCGATTACTTCAACGCCAAGTTCCGTAAATATGTAGGGCTCTCCCCGAGTTCTTTTCGCAAAAACATCTAAAATAGAAGCCCAAAAAGCCACAGTTGCAGTTCAGGTATAACCTGAGCTTTAGCTGTGGATTTTTTTTCTTACATTAAAGTTACTTCACTAATAATAAATCTAATCGTTGCTGCAATTCTAGATTTGCAGGGTCCTTTAGAAGGGCCAGAAGTAACGCTTGAATTTGATCCATCTCTTTAAAAGGTTCATTTTGTACATATTTGTCATGTATTCTGGTTTCCAAGGTATATCCATAATCGAACCCTAATGTTGAATACGTCGAAAGGGCGGCAACTTTACTCGCTTGCTCTACAGCAAGAATGCTTGGTGTTGAGGATCGTTCTAATTCCACTCTTAGACCGTCGAGTTCTGATGTCAGATTCAGGTCCAGCCTATTCATTAATCTGTTATGGCTTACGTTGTTATTGAATTGAAATAAATTTAGTGTCAATAATACTGCGGCGATAATCAATAATAATGTCTTGATGTTTTTGTTTTTCATTGCTCTCCTATTACCCTCCTTTAGGAAAAGAAATTGCAGGTACAACAGATAATGTCGACTCGGCATGTGCGTATAAGGAATATGTATCTGAAATAGTTGAAGTACTGATGTATCAGGTGATATTTTCTAGATAAGATGATATTAAAGTAATTAATTTTAATTGAACCATACGGAGGTTTTCGTTGAGGAGCAGGGCAGGGGTTACGGGTATACTTGTTACGCCTCATCTGAGAGCATATTATAGTTTTCATTCGCGGGTATGACGGACTCCAGAGTCGTTATTTGGGCTATTTCGAGTCCAATTTCGATTTATCGGACTCCATGTACGTTATTAGCTGCAAATGTTCTCCAAAAGGTGGTTTTTTAAGTGAATAAGGTCTTTATAGTCCGCCTAACCCAATAAGATGTGCAATTTGCTTAAATAAGGTCATTTCAGTCCGCGCCTTCGCTTCCGGCCACGTTCACTTATAGAACGTTAGCTCGGGGCGTTTTTTAATTATGGGATGAAGTATTAATTGTGTGAAATAGACAGGGGATTAAGTATCGTATTGATTTATGAAATCAAATAATTTCACTTAATTTTATTTTCAGTAAATTCATGTTTGTTTTCAGTGTTTTCAACGATGTATCCGCTTTATTTTGGCTCTAAATCTCTAATTTTCACCTGATTTTAGGTCGAATTTATAGGGTACTGCAATCGCTTACAGAGATTTAGAATATAGACATAGAGAGGAGGGGCTTTATGAAAGCGGACACAGTAACTTCTCAAATCCCGCCGGATACCCGAACACGCAACAAAAAGCCTGCTTCAGGAGGACGGTTTTGGAGAAGCTTTAAGAATCAAAAGTACTTATGGATGATGTCGATACCTTTTGTGATCTGGGCATTCGTCTTCAGTTATCTCCCGTTATGGGGCTGGACGATGGCTTTTCAAAAGTACAAGCCCGCACGTGGCTTTTTTGAACAAGAATGGGTAGGTTTTGAACACTTTAAGACACTGTTCAGTGACTCGCAATTCCTTCTGGCGCTGCGTAATACGCTGGCGATGAGTGGAATGGGCTTAGTCGCAGGATTTATCTTTCCAATAACGTTTGCAATATTGCTCAATGAAGTGCGTCTTGGCTTCTTTAAAAGATTTGCTCAAACAGTCTCGTATTTGCCCCACTTTGTATCATGGGTGGTTGCAGCGGGGATTGTAACTAAAATGTTATCTGGTGAAAATGGTCTTGTAAACGATATCTTGTTAGGAATAGGATTCATAGACGCACCTATCCAGTTTATGGCCCAGGGCCATCTCTTCTGGGGAATCGTTACCTTATCGGATGTCTGGAAAGAGACCGGATGGAACGCCATCATCTACCTTGCAGCTATCGCAGGTATTGGGCCTGAATTGTACGAAGCGGCCCGGGTAGACGGTGCCAGCAGGCTTCGTCAGGTATGGCATATTACACTTCCGGGTATTCGCCCAACAATTACTGTACTACTCATTATGTCGGTGGGTAATTTGCTCAATATCGGCTTTGAGAAGCAATTCTTGCTCGGAAACAACCTCGTTACCGACTATTCTCAAGTGCTAGACTTGTATTCACTGAAATACGGACTGGGCATGGCGAGATATTCCTACGGTACTGCGATCAATATATTCAACTCAGTGATCAGTGTAATTCTACTGTTTACGATTAATGGAATCTTCAAACGTACAACAAAAGAGAGCCTTCTGTAGCACAGAAGGCCCTTCTACCCAATCGTGGCAGTAAATTGCCCTTTTCATGAAAGGAGAGCGTTACAGTGGGAAATTCAGCTATCACCGGAAAGTCATGGTCAGACCGGATCTTTGATTTCTTTGTATATTTTGTAGTACTGTTCGTGGTTGTAATCACGATTTATCCGTTTTTGAACGTGCTTGCCATCTCACTGAATGATTCAGTGGACAGTGTGCGCGGTGGAGTGACCATCTATCCCCGGGATTTTACTTGGGACAATTACCTAAAGATCTTCACTTTCTCCGGATTAATCACCGGGTTTAAAATATCCGCTTTGCGGACAATTATCGGTACTTTGTTCGGACTGATCAGTGCCTCGATGCTGGCGTTTACGATCAGCCGCCCTGACTTTGCAGGTCGCAAGTTTGTCTCCACATTCTTGGCAATGACCATGTATATCTCAGGAGGAATGATTCCAATCTATATGCTGATCAAGGATCTGCATATGATGAACAGCTTTGCAGTCTATGTATTGCCTGGACTGGTTAGTGCCTTTAACGTCTTCGTTATCCGCTCCTTCATCGACGGCCTGCCGTATGCGCTGCAGGAATCGGCGAAGCTGGATGGAGCCAATGACTTTACTATCTACTTCCGCGTTATTCTGCCATTGATGAAGCCAGCGCTAGCAACGATCGCGCTGTTCCTAGCAGTAGGTCAATGGAATGCTTGGTTTGATACTTATCTGTACAATGGTTCAAGCCCTAACTTGACCACATTGCAATATGAATTGATGAAGGTTCTACAGACCACAACAAGTGGTAACGGAGGCGACTACCGCTCCAACATTGCTTCGCTGGCTTCCAATCAGGTCTCGCCGGAGTCGCTCAAAATGGCGATTACGATTGTCGTAACCGTACCGATCCTGTTGGTTTATCCGTTCATTCAGAAGTATTTTGTTAAAGGTATGACACTTGGTGCTGTGAAGAGTTAATCACAGTTTAACGGGGGAGCTTAGTCTCCCCTATGCTTAAAACCTATTGTGTATCCGTTTTCTTTTGGCAAGCTGGGTAAAGTATTAACAGGTCTTCACCTGTGATACGATAGATAAACAATTTTAAGGAGGGTTTATTTAATGGGAAGTAATAGAAAGATAAAAGCCAAAGCTACGGCATTAACGCTCACTTCTATTATGCTGCTCGGTGTGCTTGCAGGCTGCGGCGGTAACAATGGCAACAATGGTAATGCTGCAGCTGGAAATACAGGCGGCAATGCAACTAATGCTGGAAATGCGACCAATGCGGCTGAGGATATTTCCCCGCTCACGATGACCTTCTTCAGTGCAGACCCTAACCCGAACTGGACAGGTATGCAAGATGAAGTTGGTAAAGTGATTACGGAAAAAACGGGAGTAACCCTAAATGCTGAATATGCAGTTGGTGATCCTCAACAAAAAGTAGCCTTGATCGCAGCGAGCGGCGAATATCCGGATTTGATCAGTGCTAAGACTGATGTCAGTAAGCTGGTGGATGCAGGCGCAATGCTTGATCTAACAGACCTGATTGAAAAATATGCTCCGAATATCAAAAAAGTATTGGGCGAAGAAGGCATGAAACGTTCACGTTACAGTGACGATGATCACGCGATTTATGCCATCCCTACCTATGCAGGTGTGGACAACAAATATTTTGATGCTGGTGGCGGATTTGAACTACAGCACCGTGCTGTTAAAGAAGCTGGATATCCTGCAATCAAAACTGTTCAAGATTATGAGAACGTAATCAAGGCTTACCTGGAAAAACATCCTACGGATGAAAATGGTAACAAAAACATCGGCCTGACTCTGAATGCAGATGATTGGTACATGTACATTACAGTAACTAACCCAGCATTTATTACTACTGGTTCTCCTGACGATGGTGAATATGCGATTGATATCGACACCCAAGAAGTAACTTATCACTTCCGTCGTCCGGCTGAAAAAGAATATTTCCGCTGGCTCAACCACATGAACGATATCGGATTGCTTGATCCAGAAAGTTTCGTTCAAAAGTATGATCAGTACAAAGCTAAAATTGCTACCGGCCGCGTTATTGGTTTGATTGACCAAGACTGGGGTTATGGCGATGGAGAAAGAGCATTGAAAGCTGAAGGCAAGCTGGATCAAGGCTATGGACACTATCCTGTAACCTTGTCTGAGGAGTACAAAGAAACCTCCTTCTGGCCTACAGGCTTCATGGGTGGTAACGGAATTGGGATCAGCGTAGATGCTAAAGATCCAGTTCGTGCGATTAAATTCCTGGACTACCTAGCTTCCGACGAAGGTCAAGTATTGGTTAACTGGGGTATTGAAGGCAAACACTACAATGTTGTTGATGGCAAACGTGTCATTCCTGAAGATGTGAACGACCGTAAATATAATGACACTACCAACTTCCAAAAAGAAACTGGTTTGGGTAATGTCGGATCAAACTATGCATTGCTGAGCGCTCACTATGGCGACGGTGTATTGGATCCATCTGGTAACTACTACACAACTCGTTTCCCTGAGCAAGTAACTGTAGGTTACAATGCGGTTGAAAAAGAAACACTTGCTGCTTACAAAGCAACAACTTGGAAAGACCTCTTCCCAAGTGAAGATGAGTTCAAAGTTAAACCTTGGGGCGCGGCATGGAACATCACGATTCCTGGGGATAGCGAAATTGTCGTTCTTGACAACAAGCTGAAGGATATCAGTTGGAAACGGATCCCAGAAGCAATCTTGTCTAAACCAGCTGATTTCGATAAAGTTTGGGATGCTTACATGGCTGAGCTTGATAAAGCTGGTGTAACGAAAGCTGAAGATTTGCGTGAAGAGCTGGTTAAACAACGCGTGAAACTTTGGAATGATTAATTATTAAATTTCGTCTAATCCAATAAAAGCATGAAGATGGCGGGAAGTCCGAACGAAAGTCCGGGCCTCCCGCTGATTGCTTTTCACCGGTAATAACAGGACAGGAGGAATATACATGGGAGAGAGCAAGAACTCCGGACGGCATGAGTTATGGTACAAGCAGCCGGCGGCTGTATGGGAAGAGGCGCTGCCCGTAGGTAACGGGAGGCTGGGCGGCATGGTCTTTGGTGGAATCGAAGAAGAACGGATTCAATTAAATGAAGACACTCTATGGTCAGGTTTCCCGCGGGATAAAGCCAACTATGAGGCACTGCGGCATTTGGCTCCAGCTAAACAGCTAGTTGCAGAGGGGAAATACAAGGAAGCAGAAGCACTGGTGGACGCCAAAATGTTAGGCAGCCGGACGGAATCCTATCAACCGCTTGGAGATTTGCGATTGAAGTTTAATTTTGCAGGTCCTGTAGAGGATTACCGGAGAGAGCTTGATCTGGATCAGGCGTTGGCTACGGTAACCTATACTGCCGGTGGTGTAAGGATCGTACGTGAAGTATTGGCCAGCAGACCGGATGACATTATAGCTCTTCATATCCGTGCTGAGGGGGGGGAGGGCCAAGCTACTCTCCCAGATTTCTGGGCGGATCTGGCATCACCACATCCTTTCAACTCGGAGATTACTCCGGATGGCATGCTGATTATGACTGGCCGTGCCCCGTCGCATGTGGCTGATAACTACGTAGGGGATCACCCGCGTGCCGTATTATATGAAGAGGGGCTTGGCATAAGTTTTGCTGCGGTTATGGAGATCCAGACGGAAGGTGGGACTTGTGTAGCGGAGAACGGCTCGCTGTTGATTTCTGGCGCGCACTCCATTACCCTTCGTCTGGCTGCGGCAACCGATTATGCCGGGTATGACCGGATGCCGGGAAGCGGTGGCAAGCTGCCAGCGGAGTTGTGCCTAGTGCAGTTAGCTTCAGCCTCTAAAGGATACGCAGAGCTTAAGCAACGCCACTTAGAGGATCATCAATCCTTGTTCCACCGTGTGGAGTTGACGCTTGCATCTGCTGCTTCCCGAGGAGAGCTTCCGACTGATGAGCGCCTGGTACAATACCGCGAAGGACAGGCAGATCCTGAACTGGAAGCGTTGCTGTTCCAGTATGGCCGCTACCTGATGATTGCTGGCTCACGGCCGGGGACGCAAGCTCTGAATCTGCAGGGTATTTGGAATCCCTATATTCAGCCACCATGGAACAGCAATTATACGACAAATATCAACACCGAAATGAATTATTGGCCAGCCGAGTTATGCGGATTGGGCGAATGCCATGAACCTTTAATAGATTTTATCACGGAGCTTAGCGTGGCTGGCAGCCGTACAGCGAGTATTCATTATGCCGCACGTGGCTGGACAGTACACCATAATACCGATTTGTGGCGGATGACTTCTCCATCAGACGGTAAGGCGATGTGGGCTTTTTGGCCGATGGGCGGGGTATGGCTCTCTCGCCATCTATGGGAGCGTTACGCTTTTCGTCCAGATGAGGACTATTTGCGCACAGCTTATCCCATACTAAAGGGAGCCGCATTGTTTTGTCTGGATTGGCTAGTAGAGCTGCCTGATGGAAGATGGACGACAGGTTTGTCTACCTCGCCAGAGAATGTATTTCTGACTGCTGACGGCACACCATGCAGTGTCTCGGCTGGCTCAGCTATGGATTTATCGCTTATCGCTGAGTTGTTCAAGCACTGCATTCAGGCTGCTGACATTTTAAATACCGATGTAGAGCTGCGTCAGGAGCTTATGCAGAAACAGAAACAGCTTGCCCACCAAGGGATCGCACCGGACGGAACTGTCCGCGAATGGAATGAGGATTTTGCTGAACAAGAGCCTGGGCATCGTCATGTTTCTCATTTGTATGACCTGTACCCTGGGAACGTAATTAGCCCTTCCTCCACACCAGAGCTAGCGGAGGCGGCAGCCTTAACACTGAAGAAACGCATAGAACACGGAGGTGGCCATACAGGCTGGAGCGCAGCATGGTTGCTTAATCTTTATGCGCGTCTGAAGGATGGCGAGAGTGCGGTTAGCTGTCTACGTCGCATTTTGCAAGATTCCAGTTTGCCGAACCTGTTCGGAAATCATCCTCCGTTTCAGATTGATGGAAACTTCGGCACTACAGCCGGAATAGCAGAAATGCTTTTGCAGAGTCATCAGGAGGGTCTGGAACTATTACCTGCTCTTCCAGAGGAATGGTCTGAAGGCAGCGTGAAAGGGTTGGTGGCACGTGGTGGCTTTGTCATGACTATAGAATGGAGCGGGGGCTGTTTAACTAGGGCAGAGGTTACCTCGACTCATGGCCGATCCTGCAGAATTGTTCAACACCAGCCTTTGCTCATTCAAAAACCTGATGGTACACAGATTGAAGGAGCGGGGCTGGAATTTGAAACAGTAATAGGAGAGACCTATCTCATTACACCCCTAAAGAAATAATTCATATTGATCTGGCTTAGAGGCTGTTCTCAGAGTAGAATTATTCTACAGAGAACAGTCTTTTTTTGCCCAAGTCTTCATTATCTATTAAATGGAGGGTTTTGAATAAGTCTGTAGGAGCCGGAGGATCAGAATAATTATGTGGAAAAAACGCTTCACGTTGGCAAAAGTCATTCTTGGAGGAGTGATTATTTGCGCAGCCATTCCCCCGACATTGTATTGGACCTGGGGGCATGCTTATGCGGCCACGACTTCACCGACCGTTCGTTCTGTGAGTGAAATTGCCCAGAAGCTAACCGGTGCGATGAATAATCGTAGAGAGACTATCACTTTTACTTATGAGGGGAAAACCTCGAATTTAAAAACACAGATACAAACGGGTCTAGATCAAGCGATGAATAGCGATCCCTATTTGTATTACATCATAGACAGCTACGGATACACTTATCGAGGGAGCAAAAGCTCTGTAAAGGTTACGGTAGAAGTGAAATACTTGGAAACGCTGGAGCAGACCGCTTTTGTGAACAAAGAAGTAAAGGCAACGCTCAAGAAGATCATTACACCGGGCATGAATAATCATCAGAAGGTTAAGGCTATCCACGACTGGGTGGTGCTGCGTCTGAAGTATGATACCTCTTATCGTAAATATACGGCTTATGAAGGCCTGAAGAGTGGCAGTGCCGTTTGCCAAGGGTATTCGCTGTTGACCTATAAGCTGCTCAAGGAAGCGGGATTCAGTAATAAAATCGTTGAGGGCACTGCAAAACAGCCGGGAGGACGCAGCCAGTCTCATGCTTGGAATCTAGTGCTGCTCGAAGGGAGATGGTATCATCTCGACACAACTTGGGATGACCCGACACCTGATAAAGCCGGCGTAGTAAGCACCGCGTATTACTTGAAGACTGATGCCCAAATGCGTCAGGACCATAGCTGGACGAAGTCTTATCCGGCAGCCTCGGTTGCCTATTATAAGACCTTGTCAGCACTTGTAGAGCGTGGAGGACAGAGCGCCGGGGTGTATAAGCAGCTTCAGAAGGACCTTAATTATGAGCTGTATGCCGAGGAACGGATTGTGCGTTCAGCAGCAGATTTAATTCAGCTGGCGAATAAGGCTGTCGCTTCAGGAGAGGGATCTTTATTATTCCGCTATGACGGTAGTGGAACCCAGCTGAAGAATGATCTACAGGAGTTATATAAACTTGGACTAGAGGAAGTATCTTATTCTAGCACTTCTTTTGATAATACGGGTGATCTAAAAGTGTATGTGACTTGGGAATAGGCAAAGGGCTAAGTAAAATCAGGAGTTGAATATACTAGATTGATTTATATAAAAAGGGATATCCCGCAGCCTTTCAGGCTTCTGGATATCCCTTTTTGAGGAGTCTATTTATTCTGGGTGAGTACTAAGATCGCATTTATCCAAAGGAATAATATTACTCTTGCGGAAGAAGCGATAGCCGGCCCAAATCAAGACGAATAATGGCAGGCTGATATAGGAAACGGCAATACCGTACCAGTCGATGTTTCCACCTGAGAAGGCACCCATATTCTGGCCAAGGATGGCTACCGTACAAAGTACTAAGGCAAATATAGGCCCAAACGGGAACCATCTAGCCCGGTAAGGCAGCTCATCAAGGGAATGACCTTGAGCTATAAAGGCGCGTCTGAAACGATAATGGCAGACAGCGATGCCGAGCCAGTTAATAAATCCACACATACCGGAAGCATTAAGCAACCAGTTGTATACAGCACCATCACCAAAGAATGATGCTAAAAAGGCTAACATACCAACGGCTGTGGTCACGAGCAAAGCGCCAACAGGAACACCGCGGCGATTAAGCTTGCCTAGAGCACGTGGAGCCATTCCATCCTTAGCCATAGCGTACAGGACGCGGGTGGAGGCGTACATTCCCGAGTTCCCGGCTGACAATACGGAGCTGAGAATGACAGCATTCATGACGGATGCGGCAATAGCAAGTCCTGCTTTATTAAATACGATCGTAAACGGACTGACTCCGATATCATCAATACCACCGCGCAGCAGATCTGGATTCGTGTAAGGAATCAGCATTCCGATTACTAGTATAGCGAGGATATAAAAGATTAATATACGCCAGAAGACTTGGCGAATAGCAATAGGTACGTTACGGCGAGGGTTCTCACTCTCACCTGCTGCAACACCGATTAGCTCGGTGCCTTGGAAGGAGAATCCCGCAGCCATAAAGACACCGACGAAAGCGAAGAAGCCACCGTGGAACGAGCTGCCCCCGATCTGGAAATTGCTGAAGCCTACGGCTTTTCCGCCCATGATTCCGAAAATCATCAAAACTCCGACAATAAGGAAGGCGATAACAGTAATAATTTTGATAATGGCAAACCAATATTCTGATTCTCCGTATCCACGAGCAGACAGGAAATTAAGACCGAACATCAGCAGCAGGAACACGAGACTCCAGAGAAAGGAGGGACTGTCCGGGAACCAATATTTAATAATGACGGTGGCGGCAGACAATTCTGCTGCAATCGTAACCGCCCAGTTATACCAGAAGTTCCAGCCGATGGCGAACCCAAAAGCGGGGCTGACGAAACGCGTGCCGTAAGTGCTGAATGAGCCGGAATCCGGTAAATAGGTAGCGAGCTCTCCCAGACTGGTCATGAGGAAATAAACCATAACACCAACAGCCGTATAGGCTAGAAGTGCTCCACCGGGTCCGGCTGAAGCGATAGCGCCACCACTGGCCAGGAAGAGTCCAGTACCAATAGATCCTCCAAGCGCAATCATAGTCAAATGCCTTGCTTTAAATGATTTTTTTAGCTCAGGCGGGTTACTTACGTTGCCTTGTGCTAGATTTTGCTGCTTGCCCTGCATGATTTGACACTCCTTATGATCTAATCTTTCAATTCATGAACGGGGAGTGCTGAGCTGCTTCCTCCCGCAGAGCGGGAGAGTGTATTTGGTGGTCTCCATAAGGTTATGGACAAACACTAAATATACAAATTCTGTAAACGCAAAGAAACCGCAGACTATATCTGCGGTTTCCATCTATACAGCTCCGCATCATACTCCCTGTGAAGATAGCGCAACACATTATGACCTGCTGCTTATGCAGGTTATACAATGTGACAGTTCCGTGCCTTTCGGCAACGGCCCCAGCCTGCACCGCTGTAAGAGCGACAGTGCAGACTTCGGCAGATATTCCTTTCGACGCGATTCATAGACGGCTCTAACGTCTCCACGCGCGTACTCTTTATATCCGCGACCTCTACCTCATCTTAGTATGACGAGGCTATCTTTACTTCATTCATTTATAAACAACAGGAATTAGTATAAAGCAAGTTCGCAAGTCAAGCAATGACAAAATCCGGTAGGGAATGTTAGCTGCGACGACGCTCTGACATTTGCTGCCAAACGGTACCCGCCGCTGCTTCACCGGAAGCGATACGTTCCAAAGCCATTTTGGCCTGAAGTCCAACCTCGAATTCCGGATCTTCCGCCGCAACCGACAGCGCTTCTTGGGCATCGGATGTGCCCACCTCATAGAGGAAACGAGCTGCGCGCCAGCGGACAAGCTTGCTCTTATCTGTCAGTGCTGCCGTCATCACTGGCGTGGCGGCAGGATCGCCGATGTCGGACAGCGTATCGCCTACCGTACGTCTCACGGCTGGCGCGCTGTCTGCCATCGCCTCATAGAGCAGCTCCATCGCTTCAGGCGTGCGAAGGTCGCCTAGATACACGACCGCAAGCCTGCGAATATGCAGCTTGGGATCGTGCAGCGCCGCCTTAAGCTCCGGCAGGAGCTCCGCCGTCGGCGTAAGATCCTCCAGCGCGGCGTAACGCACGCGCCAATCCTCATGCTTCAGGTCTCGCAGCAGCTCATCCTGACTGCGGGTTCGTCTCTGCTCGACGAACTCGCCTTCAGCGCCGTGCGCAATGGCTTGCTGCACGAGAGAGTCGAGGCGTTCCTGCGGATACGCCGCTTCGACCTCTTGCTCCACCTCGCGTGCAATCTCCGCGGGCTCGCCATAACGCACGCCGTAATCAGTGAGCTTACGCTCTTTAATCATCACGGCGCTAGCCACATCCATAACCGCCTTCGTGAAGCGGTTTGCTAAGGAGATGCGCTCTTCATTCGCGCCGGTCTTAACGCGGATTTGCAGCGGAATTCCGCGGAACATCTGGACGAAGACTTGAGCTTCGCCGAAATGAGCGCCAGCGTTCTCATCGGCAAGATTCCAATCGTCATTTAAGCCTTCGCTGTTGCCGAAGCGGTTCTGAACTTCTCTTAGAATCGCTGCCCAATCCGCATTGCCCTTGCGTTCGAGCGCTGCAAAGTCAGCAGCATGATAGATGCTAATAACGCCCGGTATCGTTAACATTTCGCGTGCCCAGGCAGGTGCGGAACGTTCACTTTCTGGTGTATAGGTTCTGCGAATTCCAGGTTCCAGACTTTCGTCCAAATGAAGCTTCATCGTATTTGGACTTGGAGTCGGTTCAATAAAAGTAATCTTCATACGTAGCTCCCCCTTGAACGGTATATGCACCGCCATACTTTATACACATATTATCTCATTTCTGGCGTGAAACACAAAAGGGTACTTAGATATTTTGCGGAAAAAGGGCGCACCATTACCAAGTAACTTGTATATTTTGCAAAATACTCTGCCGTTCAATATAGTTGTATTATATTCGCTAAAGTAAAGCATGCTCTGCAAACTTCTAAAGATGAGGTGCTCTATGGCTAAATTTCGCTACAATAACCTCGACAATGTGAGTACCGATAAAACACTTAAAGAGTTTCGTAAGTGGCGGGAGGAACGTCGACGGAAGAAAAAAGATTATTCATATGTAGTGCCAAGTACGCCGCCGAGGTTAGCTTATCTGGCGGAGAATCGCCTGGAGACCACCATTACGTGGATTGGGCATTCAACGTTTTTCCTTCAATATGAAGGGATGAATATCATTACTGATCCAATCTGGGCGAGAAGACTAGGCTTTGAGAAAAGATTGGGGCAACCCGGGATTCCGCTCAGCGAAGTGCCTCCCATTGACCTGATTCTGATCTCTCACTCTCATTATGACCACTTGCATATGGCTTCTATCCGTAAATTATATAGAGCAGGGACAACCCTTGTTGTTCCTATAGGCTTGAAACGAAAGATGCTCCGCAAAGGATTTCATAACTGCATAGAAATGGAATGGTGGCAGGAAAATACGCTAGGTAAAATTAAGCTTACCTTCGTGCCGACTCAGCACTGGACGCGGAGAACGCCTTGGGACACGAATACTTCTCATTGGGGAGGATACATTCTGCAGCCGATCGAATCGGATAGCGACAAGCTGCCTCCTAACCTGTATTTCGCAGGAGATAGCGGTTATTTTCCGGGTTTTAAGGAGATTGGGAGCCGCTATAAGCTTCATGTTGCACTCATGCCGATTGGAGCTTATGAACCGGAGTGGTTCATGACCTCGCAGCATGTAACCCCTGAAGAGGCTATACAAGCATTTGTAGATGTTGGAGCGGAGACCATGATTCCGATGCATTACGGCACCTATAGACTTGCTGATGATACGGCCCGGGAAGCGCTGGATCGGATGGAAAGTGCCCGGCTTAAACAGGGTATTTCTGAAGAACGAATCCGTACGCTCAGCTATGGCGAAACGCTTATTATACAACCCAAGAATCGCATAACTGGACAATAATTGAAAAAATTCCTCCTAACTGGCGACCTCTGTACAGCAGCTGGAATAACTTTAGTATTGGAGAGAACAGCTGAAAAGGCTATTTTACGGGCTTTTTGCTCTCTATTTATGCTATAATGAGCCGAAACCCTAAGTGAAAAGGATGGTAATGCGTAATGATTAGCACAAGCGGCGTAACACTCCGCTACGGAAAACGCGCTCTCTTTGAAGATGTAAACATAAAATTCACCCCTGGTAACTGCTACGGTTTGATTGGTGCCAATGGTGCCGGTAAATCAACCTTTCTGAAAATTCTGTCTGGTGAGATCGAAGCAAATACCGGTGAGGTACATGTTACACCGGGCGAACGTCTCGCAGTACTCAAACAGAACCATTTTGAGTATGATGAATTCCCGGTACTTGAGACCGTAATTATGGGTCATACACGTCTTTATGAAATTATGAAAGAAAAGGACGCGCTTTATGCGAAGTCCGATTTCACAGAAGCGGATGGCCTGCGTGCAGGAGAGCTTGAAGGTGAGTTCGCTGAGCTTAACGGCTGGGATGCTGAGCCAGATGCAGCTGCCATGCTGATTGGTCTCGGAATTATGCGTGAACTGCATGACAAAAAAATGGCCGAACTGAGCGGCAATGAAAAGGTACGGGTACTCTTGGCGCAAGCCTTGTTTGGCCGTCCGAATAACCTGCTGCTAGATGAGCCTACCAACCACTTGGATCTCGAATCTATTGGCTGGTTAGAGAACTTCCTCATGGACTATGAAGGTACTGTTATCGTCGTATCCCATGACCGTCACTTCCTGAATAAAGTATGTACGCATATTGCGGATATTGATTTTGGCAAAATCCAGATGTACGTCGGCAACTACGACTTCTGGTATGAGTCCAGTCAGCTTGCGCAAGCTTTGCAGCGTGATTCGAACAAGAAGAAGGAAGATAAAATCAAGGAATTGCAGGCATTTATCCAGCGTTTCTCGGCCAATGCTTCCAAGTCTAAACAAGCGACATCACGTAAGAAGCAACTTGAGAAAATTACCCTGGACGACATTCGTCCGTCCAACCGTAAATATCCGTTCCTTAACTTCAAACCAGAACGTGAAGCGGGTAAACAATTGCTGACAGTCAGCGGATTGTCCAAAGCGGTTGAAGGTGAAAAGCTTCTTGATGAAATCAGCTTTGTAGTAAATAAAGGGGATAAGATTGCTTTTGTAGGCCCTTACTCCCAGCCTAAATCACTGCTGTTTGATGTGATCATGGGTGAGCAAGAAGCGGATGCGGGCGAATATACATGGGGAGTAACTACAACTCAAGCGTATTTCCCGAAAGACAACTCCAGCTATTTCGATGGTGTGGAAATGAATCTTGTAGAATGGCTACGCCAGTATTCAAAAGATCAGGACGAAACTTTCCTGCGTGGATTCTTGGGCCGTATGTTGTTCGCCGGAGAAGAAGCACTGAAGAAAGCAAGTGTGCTGTCCGGGGGCGAGAAGGTTCGCTGTATGCTGGCCAAAATGATGCTCAACGGCGCGAACGTGCTTGTGTTCGATGAACCAACCAATCACTTGGATCTGGAATCCATCACGGCACTGAATAACGGGCTGATCGATTTCGATGGCACGATTCTATTCACTTCCCATGACCATCAGTTCATCCAAACCATTGCTAACCGCATCATCGAGATTACACCTACAGGTGTAATTGATCGCTCCATGAGCTACGATGAATATTTGGAGAATCCAGAAATTAAGGAAATGCGCCAGCGCATGTATCCTGTAGAAGTATAATATTTAATTTCCGCTATGCGGGAGGAATCCATGAAGCAGCTACACTAATCCTTTTAGGATCAGGGTAGCTGTCTTTATAATTTCAATTTTGAAAAGTTATTAACAAGTAGAATGCTACGGGGTGTATGCGGGGTTTCCAAGACAGGAGTCTTTAGCCCTTGAGGTTTCCCAAAGCGCATGTTTTCAGCTGGCTAATCGTACATTAAAGAGAAGCAATTATGAATTTGAAGAGTTCTAATCCATCCTATCAGGCAGGACGAACGTATAAACGGCTGCGTTTCCCCGAGGGATTCGCAGCCGTTTATGTTTAAGTATAAGTAAATACTAAGATCCGCCAGTACGACGGCGTTGGTTGTTAGGCTTTTTGTTATTTTGGCTTTTTAGCGGTTTGGCGGAACCGGCCTGAAATGTGGATCCAGGCTTGGAGGAAGATTGTTGCTTCTTCTGTTCCAGTTTTTTACGGATAGCTTCCGCTAAGTTGATTTTTCCTTTATCGTTGCTTTCGCTCATTATGATAACCTCCTTCGAAGCAAGTCCTTACACTTTATTCTAATTGTTTTTAAATGCTGCCACAAGGGCAAGAATAATTGAAAGAATTCTTTTCCGTATTTTAAATAATCGGGGAAAAGAGGGGGAGCCAAGAATGACTGATATTTACGAAGATATACGTAAAGGTGAACGAGGAGCTTGGGTGAGCATAGCGGCTTACCTCATCCTATCATCATTTAAGCTGGTTTGTGGTTATTTATTTGCATCTAGCGCACTCGTTGCGGACGGGGTCAACAATTTAACAGATATCGTAGCATCCATAGCTGTACTGGTGGGGTTACGGATTTCGCGGAAGCCACCTGACTCTGACCACGCTTATGGGCACTTCCGGGCAGAGACCGTAGCGGCGTTGTTGGCTTCTTTTATCATGGCGGTAGTGGGCCTTCAAGTGATTGTGGAGGCGGTGCGTTCCTTTTTCGATCGTACAAAAGAAACGCCGCAGCTCTGGTCGGCAGGGGTGGCTATTGTATGTGCAGTAGCTATGATGGGGGTATACATATATAACAAAAGACTGGCCAAACAAATTAACAGTGGGGCACTTATGGCAGCGGCTAAGGATAATTTTTCTGATGCAATGGTCAGTGTTGGAGCCGCAGTTGGGATTGTGGGTGCACAGTTTGGTTTGCCATGGATTGATTCCGCAGCAGCTGTTCTTGTCGGACTCATTATCTCCAAGACCGCTTGGGATATTTTTCGTGATTCGACCTATCGGCTTACCGATGGCTTTGATCAAGATAAATTGATGGATCTACGCAGTACGATTGCTCGAACGCCGGGAGTAGAAGAGATTAAAGATGTGAAGGCACGGGTTCATGGTAATCATGTGCATGTGGATGTTGTAGTGGAAGTGGATGCGAATATTTCTGTGACGGAAGGTCATGAAATAAGTGATTCCATCGAAGAAAGAATGAGCAAAATGCATAATATTATGAATGTGCAGGTGCACGTGGAACCTAAAAAATAAATCGCGAAATGCTATATTAAGGAAAAAACACACATATTCAAGGAGAAATCGAGACTTTAGACCTGTGTGTTACCATAAAGTGGCATGATTATATGTGAAATTTGGAGCATGTTCCAAATCCCGGGCAAGCCTATAATGAGGGCATAAAGGAATAATGTAGTACAATCCTTTATTGAAATCTCATCATGGAATTTGGGGGAACGTATGATCAAATCACATAAGCAAATTACAGCATCTTTGTTAGTATCTGCTGCAATTGTTGCAGGTTTAGGAGTATCTGCTCCTGGACAAGCAGCGGCAGCCTCAAGTTCATCTAATTCAGTTACAGCAGCTTCAGCCGTTCAAACAGGTGTGATCGAGGCTAGTGTTCGCCTTCGCAGCACCCCTTCTACTGACGGAGAAATAGTGAAGTACTTGCAAAAGGGAGATCAAGTGCAGATCCTTTCGCAGCCTAACAGCTATTGGTATCAAGTAAAAACGGCTGATGGTTCAGTGGGTTATACAAGTGCAGGAGATAAATATATCAGTGTATCCTCTGCTTCAGTAACGACACCATCGGCACAAACTGGCACCATTAAGTATGGTGTGAATCTTCGAGTTTCACCTTCAACAAGCGGGAAAATAATGAAGCTTTTGAATAAGGGAGAAAAAGTAGAAGTTCTGGCACAGCCTAACAGTTACTGGTATCAAGTTAAAGCGGCGGATGGTAGCATCGGATATATAAGTTCAAGTGAACAATATAGTACACTTTCAGGAAACGGTGGGGGGTCTGGAACTGTAACACCTACACCTACACCCAATCCACCTATAACAACACCGGGGGCTTCAGCCCAAATCGAACGGGTAATTGCTGCGGGCATGGGATATCTAGGAACGCCTTATGAGTATGGCTCCAGCAGAAATGACACAAGCACCTTTGATTGCTCGGACTTCATCCGGCAAATTTTTATGGATGCTGCCAATCTCAAACTGCCGGCGGATTCCCGTCAACAGGGAGATTGGGTGAAGTCGAATAGTACGGTGGTTACGTCTATTTCCAATTTGAAGCGCGGCGACTTAATGTTCTTTATGGATTATAAGGGGAATTCTGCTTCTGCTTATGAGGGAATCGACAAATCTACAGCTAGAATATCGCATGTTGCTATGTATCTAGGAGATGGACAAGTTCTACAAACTTATTCCGTTGCTTCAGGCGGGGTAAGAGTAGATAAACTAAGCGCTTCTTGGATGAATCGTTTTCTCTACGGAGGTTCGGTCATTCGCTAAATATATGAAAAATGCAGGAAGCGACAGCATCGCATGTTTGTGACGGGTGAACGATGGCGGGCGTACGCGCAAGAGGGCTATCCTTTTAGTAGAATTCTCTACTGAGGGGGTAGCTCTTCCTGTTTTATCTGTTCAGAATATGTACTCTCCACATAAAAAAAGGGCAGTACCATCGGCCATTTTCTTGGCTCTTGGGACACCCTTTTTTCGCATATTGATAATTAAGGTAAGATCACGTTGGCTGTTACAGGAACCTTAACCCATGCTTTTCCTAACCAAGTGTAAATTTCTCTCCATTCATTACCCCAAGTGTCCGAAATGACCTCACCTGTTGTATCAAGAGTCTGAACGCCAAGCCAGCCTGCTGGAATTATACCTCCGACGGAAAAGTAGAAAGGTGTTTTCTCGGTCAGCACTATTTGTGGTGTTGCTGGAATCATATCCGCTGGAGTAATAATGGTTTCAAAAGAATTGCTGTAAGTGCTTCCAGTTACGGTTGCAGGATCCGTAGTAGTGTTAGTTACTTCAGCTGCTGAAGCTGTAGCAGCAATGGAAGCCATAAGTCCTAAGGCTACTGTAAGGCTGGCGATTTTTTTCATGTTTGGTTCCTCCTAGTGGGGGTTGGATGTATTTTTTTCCAAAAGCGCTGTTTGCTAATATGCTAGTAAACGTAAATGATGCGGTATGAACCACCCATTCAACATTTCTTATTTTCTCAAGTGACATCCGTACAGGAATGACCTATACTTTCTGCATGATGAATAAGATATATGGATAGATATGGGAGGGATACGACAGTCACACCATTAAAAGGAGGGGCTACTACATAGATCTACCTCTGCGTCCCGTGAAGAGAGAAATTACAAACAGAACCAGGAAGACGAAGAACAAAATCTTAGCAAGACCAGCAGCGGCAGCTACAAGGTTGAAGAAACCAAAGATTCCGGCGATTACTGCGACTACAAGTAGTATTGCGGACCATTTTAACATTACATATCACCTATCCTTTTTTGATTAATGTAGTCATTGTATAAACGGGGACTTTGATTTTGAAACAAAAGGGAAGAGGGACTCTTGACAACGCTCGACAAGATGTTTCGGCTTATGGGACCAGGGGTAACTATGCAGTATACAAGGCTGATTAGCCGATATTTATGAGATATGGAAGGGGTTATGAATATGATCATTGAACTTAGTGTAGCTCTCGTCGCAATTGCATTCGCAGTACTTGTTTTCTTTTTAATTAAAACCTTAAAGTCGGCAAAGGATTCACTCGACAAAGTCAGCCAAACCTTGGTGGAAGTACAGAAGACGATGGATGAGCTTACTTATGAAGTGAAAACGACGGTCAGACACGCAAATGAAATCACTGCTGATGTACAGCATAAGATTCAAAAGATTGACCCAGTCATCGATTCAGTCAAGAATCTGGGTGATGTCATGAATGAGCTGACCTTAACGGTCAAACAAGTGTCAGTCACAGTGATTGAGAAATATCGTAAATCGCGTGAGCTGAAGGAGAAGAGTAAGGAAGTCTCTATAAAAGAAGCTCCGTTAACTCCTGCTGAAGAACGTACTGTTAACTCCTATGATGCCATTTATGCTGAGAAGTCACCGGGAAAAATAGCTACAGTGCTAAAAGGTGTAGACGTAGCTGCAACTCTTTGGAAAAAATTTCGTCATTAAGCATAAGATAGTAAGGCTTCTGTAATCGGTGGCTGCAGATAAGAAAGGTGGGACACAACATGAACATGATGATCCTTTTATTTGGTCTTCTTTTCCCATACTTTGATGCGTCTCCACAGTTGGCGCCTATCTCTACTTTTATTGAACAACCTAAGTCGGTTCTCGCATTTGAACATGCTTCAGCATCCAGCCCATATATAAATCACTTTGATTCTCTGCAAGGTGTTGCTTTATACACCACAAAGGAAGAACTGCTTCTGACCAAAGGCAATCCGCTTGCGGTGACAAATGATCCATTGCTAGAGACAGTGGAGTACCACTACGCAGATGTGACAGTGGGTGTGGGCGAGGGTGTTGTACTTTATGTACATGTTGCACCTCCGCAAGCACAGCAGTTCGGTTTACATGTAGATGGCGTAGAAATCGATCCTTTAACAGATAATCTGCAAGATACTTTGGGCAAACCGTATTTTATAGCCGAAGATGGGGATGTATACCTGAGAGGGAATAATGCACTCAAAATATATCGAAATTTGGCGGGTGAATTTGAAGGAATTGATTTATTTGATAGTATTTCTTCCTAATGTGTTTCATATTTGAGCAAATTGGTTAATAAACATAGGCTGTCTTTAGAATAGAGTAACCTCCAGCCCCACTAGGTATAGTGGGGCTGGAGGTTACTTTGCTGAATACGTAAATTGATCCTATGACTATATTTACATATTATGAAAATAGAAATAACACTGTAAAATAGCGTATGATATAGTTAATAGGTTTGCAGAATTTTACGGTCGTAATACTACTCGTGTGAGGTGAAGATGATGAGAATCTTAATCGTGGATGACAATCCGACTAATGTTATCATTATCCGTGAAATCCTGAAAAAAGAAGATTACCGAAATTTCGTAACCGCATCCTCTGCCAAAGAGATGCTGGAACGGCTTGGAATCGGTTCGGGGAGTGAAGATGGACGTCCCCGGATGTCAGATATTGATCTGATTTTACTGGATATGATGATGCCAGAAATGGATGGGATCGGAGCATGTCGTGTTGTGCAGCAATACGAACATCTTAAGGATATTCCAATAATAATGGTTACAGCTGTAGGCGATTCTAAGAAATTGGCCGAAGCGCTGGATGCAGGTGCAGTAGATTATGTTACGAAACCTATTAATAAAGTGGAGCTAATGGCCCGGATTCGGCTTGCTCTGCGGTTGAAACGTGAGAAAGATTGGCATAAGGAACGGGATCAGCGGATTCAGGAGGAATTGAGACTGGCTGCACTCGTGCAGAATGCTGTACTCAGCCTACCCCTGCAGGAAGAGAATTTCGAGGTGCATGCTATCTATCAGCCTTCCTCTGAATTGGCGGGTGATTTATATGCTTGGTATCCCCTAGGGGATGGCCGATATGGCGTAATCCTCCTGGACATTATGGGACACGGTATATCGTCCTCTCTTTTTTGCATGTTCCTTGCGTCAGTATTAAAGGATACGGTAACTACCTATGTAGAGCCGGAAAAGGTAATTCAGGAACTCAATCGAAGGTTTAACCAACTTTATATTGAGAAAAAGCTGATTCAATATTATTTTACGACGATTTATCTTGTGATCGACACTCGTATAAAGCGTATTGACTACGTTAACGCCGGGCATCCACCTGCGCTATTTTTTGAGGGCGCAGCTATGACTCCGGTCTTGCTGGAAAGTAATTGTCACCCTGTAGGCCTGTTTGAACGGATTGATATTCAGCCTCAGAGCTTGACCTACGAAGATGAAGGGCATTTGGTTCTCTATACAGATGGTCTGCTGGAGCTGGTTGAGGGTGAACAGGAAGAGCAGCTGAAGTTTATGATTAAGCATTTAAATGTTGAGCATGAATGGAAGGAAGAAACTATACGGGCTGCTTTTTTCAATGCTGATGTTCCTAAAGAGCGTGACGATGACAAATGTATAGTGTGGATCTCACTGAAGAAGGGAACAGAATGAGGATGAAAATAAAGGCTAAACTCTTAATTGGTTTTAGTGCGATGCTGGCGATTATGCTGGCACTTACTATGATTGGATACGATCGTTTGGATTATATGAATGGTCAGCTTGAGGGTTACCAGGATAGATATATGAAGGGGCGCTCTTCTTCAGGTATGCGTGGAGAAGTGAATGATATGGCGCGCATATTAACGACGACCATGTTAAGTGCGGATACATCAACGGTAGAATCACAAAAAAAAGAGATTGATAAAAAAATAGCTAAGGCGAATGAGCACTACGACAAAATAAAAGAATCAATGACTAGCGCTGAAGAGATGCAGATCGTTAATCAAATTGATGATTCTTATACGATCTATCTAAATTATCAGGAAAAAATATTGAAGCTGTTATCAGCTGGTTATTTCCAGAATGCCAGTACGTATTCTAACACAGAGGGACAAGCGATTCAAAATGCCGTGTTAAATGCTCTGAACAGTCTCTCTGATTATAATGCCTTTATTATGAATGAAGAGAGCGCAAAAGCTAAAGATGCCTATCAAAGCTCTACTCAGATGGTCATCTTGATGATGATTGTAGGTCTATTACTTGGACTTGGAGTTGTTCTATGGATCATTCCAAGCATTACGCGGGGACTTAATGTCGTTTCGATGATGATTACCAGCTTTGGCAACGGCAGAATCCGGGCCATAAGGCGCATAAAGGTTACTTCGAAAGATGAGATTGGTGAGGTTGCCCTTGTCTTTAAGAAAATGGCGTTAGATCTTGAAGAGAAACAGCAAATGGAACAGGCTTATGCACAGGCACAGAATGATCAATCCTGGCTGAATGCAAATGTTGCTCAGGTGACAGAACTTCTCCGGGGGGTTAGCTCATTGGATCAGGTCTCACAGACCTTTATCAACGAGTTCACCCCTGTGCTCGGAGCCCAGTTTGGAGCTGTGTATTTGAAGGATGCTAATCGTCCCGATTTTTTACGAAGCAGTGGTTATTATGCAGTAGATAACGATAAGAAACCAAAGGAAGGTTTTTTGATTGGAGAAGGGCTTGTAGGACAAAGTGCGCTTGATATGCACCCAATCAGATTGGAGCGGGCTCCTGAAGATTATATCTCCGTGAAATCCGGCTTTGTGGATTCACAGCCAGGATATATTTCCATTCATCCGCTTATTTTTGAAGACGAGCTGCTCGGTGTAGTAGAATTCGCTTCATTCCAGCCATTTAGCAGTCTGAAAAATGATTTGCTGCAACAACTTGCGAATAATTTAAGCATTATTTTCAATAATATTAGTCGTCGTCTGATTGTAGAGAAATTACTGCGTGAGTCACAAGCACTTACGGAAGAACTGCAATGTCAGTCAGAGGAGCTGCAGACTCAGCAAGAAGAACTGCGTCGTTCCAATGAGAACTTGGAAGAGCAGACGGACGCACTTAAGCGTTCAGAAGAACTGCTGCAACGTCAACAGGAGGAATTGGAACATTACAATACGGAACTCGTCGCCAAGACTCGTGCACTAGAGGAACAAGTGCAGGAGGTCGAGGAGAAAAAAGATGAAATTGAGCATGCTAAGGTTCAGCTAGAGAAACAGGCTATGCAATTATCCGTGACTAGTAAGTATAAATCGGAATTTATGGCGAACATGTCCCATGAATTGCGGACGCCGCTCAACAGTCTGCTGATCTTGTCCCAGCTGCTTACCGAGAACAAGGATGGTAATTTAACGGAGAAGCAGGTTGAATTTGCCCATACGATTTATATGTCAGGTGCTGACCTGCTTAAGATGATTGATGAAATTTTAGACCTGTCCAAGGTTGATGCAGGAAAAATGGAACTGAATCATGAAGAAATTAAACTGACTGAGCTGAAAAGTTTTGTGAAGCAGAATTTTGCTCCGCAGGCGATCAAAAAAGGACTCTCCTTACGGATAGCCTTTAACGAGCCGCTGCCAGATAGCGTAATTGCCGATAGTCATCGGTTGAAGCAGGTTTTAAGAAACCTGCTTTCCAATGCCTTTAAATTTACAACCGAAGGTTTTATCGAGTTTTCAGTTAGCCCGGCAGATAGTAATCTCTTGCCACTAAATCTGCCGAGTGATAATGAATATATTGCTATTGCTGTGAAGGACAGTGGCATTGGTATTCCGGCTGACAAAACAGATATTGTATTCGAAGCCTTCCAGCAAGTAGATGGAACTACCAGCCGTAAATATGGAGGCACGGGCCTGGGATTGTCGATCAGCCGTGAATTGGTTCGTATAATGGGTGGAGCTATTGTGCTCGAATCCCGTGAGGGACAAGGCAGTACCTTCACTTTGTATTTGCCGGTGAAGGCAAATTACAGTAAACAACCTGCAGAAATAGAAGCTGCTGTGTCCAAAGAGGATTCAACATATGATGAATATATTGGAGACATGCTTCCAACCTTAGTGCCAGCAGCCGTTAATGTACCCCTTCCACAACTGACGATTGAGGATGACCGTGACAATTTGACGGCGAATGACAAAGTCCTGCTTATTATTGAAGATGATGAAAGCTTTGCGAAAATCTTGCTAGACATGGCTCGTGGTCGCAGATTTAAAGGCTTAGTAGCCCTTCAAGGCGATATTGGACTACAGATGGCAAAAACTTATTTGCCAGATGCGATCATTCTCGATATACAGCTGCCTGTAATGGACGGCTGGACCATCCTTAGAGAGCTGAAAAGTGCATCTCAGACCCGTCATATTCCTGTTCATGTTATCTCTGTGAACGATGAAGTGAAGCAAGGGTTGATGATGGGAGCTATGGCGTATCTAAGAAAACCATCTTCAAGAGAAGCATTGGAGCGGGCTTTCTCACAAATTGAGAATTATACGTCCAGCACAGTGAAGTACCTTCTGATTGTAGAAGATGATGAGATTCAACGTCGTTCCATTATGGAATTGATCGGTCATGATGATGTAGCTATCACAGCAGTATCAACCGGCAACGAGGCACTGATGGAGCTGCGCAAGCAGAGATATGATTGTATGGTTCTGGATCTTATGCTTGGGGATATGAACGGCTTTGAACTGCTGGATCAGATTCGTGATGATGAGGAATTAAACGATCTTCCTATTATTATTTATACAGGTAAGGATTTAGATAGCAAAGAAGAGACACAGCTCCGCAAGTATGCTGAATCCATAATTATCAAGGATGTTCGTTCTCCGGAACGACTACTGGATGAGACAACGTTGTTCTTGCACCGGGTAGAAGCCAATCTTCCGGAAGATAAACGTAAAATTTTGCAGAAGCTGCATAACAAAGAAGAGTTATTCGAAGGGAAGAAAATACTGCTCGTCGATGATGATATTCGTAATGTTTTTGCACTCTCTAGTGTACTGGAAGAATACCACATGGAAGTGAAGTTTGCGGAGAACGGACGTGAAGCGCTAGAAATGCTGGTAGAGCAAGAAGATTTTGATCTCGTGCTTATGGATATGATGATGCCGGAAATGGACGGATATGAAGCTATGCGCCGAATCCGTGAAATGCCGCAATATCAGAAACTGCCTATTATTGCGCTTACCGCCAAAGCAATGAAAGAGGATCGCGCCAAATGTATTGAAGCGGGAGCTTCTGATTATATGAAGAAACCGATCGCAACAGGTCAACTTCTTTCGTTAATGCGTGTCTGGTTGTATTCGTAAACTCAAATTTGGGGTAATACCTTTTTAAGAACTAACATGACTAGAATTACGGTGTGTTAATAAGGGAGTCGGGATAACAATGAAAGCGATAGAACACGGATATGAGGAGCAGCCCGTTATGGTAGGAAGTGACGAGTTGGAGCAAATTGAGATCGAGCTGCTCCTTGATGGAGTACACCGTTTATATGGATATGATTTCCGGAATTATGCGTTGCCTTCTTTGAAGCGACGTATCTGGCATCATGTGCATGCGGAGAATGTACACAGCATATCTGCGCTGCAAGAAAAGGTGCTGCATGATCGTGCCTGTTTTGAACGATTTGTCTATAGTCTCTCCATTCCGGTTACCGAAATGTTTAGGGACCCGGGGTTATTTTTAACGTTTCGCCAGAAGGTAGTTCCGTTGTTGAGGACTTATCCCTATATTCGTATCTGGCATGCTGGATGCTCCACTGGTGAAGAAGTATACTCTATGGCCATCCTGCTTCATGAAGAAGGGCTTTACGATAAGGCTCGGATTTATGCCACAGATATGAATGAGCGTTCTTTACAGCAGGCTAAGGAAGGCGTCTATGATATTAGCAGAATGAAGCAATACACTAAGAATTATTTGGAGGCGGGAGGTACCCGGGCATTCTCTGAATACTATACAGCGAAGTATAACTCGGTTATTTTACAGCCATATTTACGCAAAAACATTATATTCGCTGAGCATAACTTGGCTACAGATACTTCTTTTAATGAGTTTAATGTTATTTTCTGCCGCAATGTGATGATCTATTTCAATGATGAGCTGCGGGATCATGTTCACGGCTTGTTTCATGAAAGTTTAAGTCGTTTTGGAATACTTGTTCTAGGCTCTAAAGAATCCATTCACTTTACGAAGTACAGCGATTGTTATGAGTCTTTGGACAGAGTAGAAAAAATATACCGTAACATAAAATAACGCATGAAGGAGGGTGGTCCTATGGGGTTTCAAGAACCAATTCATATACTACTAGTAGATGACCGTCCTGAAAATCTGCTGGCGCTGGAGGCGGTACTTGAAAGCCAGCATTATGAGCTAGTCAAAGCCACCTCCGGCGAAGAAGCGCTGCGGTGTTTGTTAAGGTATGATTTTGCTGTCATCGTACTGGACGTGCAGATGCCAGGTATGGATGGGATCGAGACCGCAAAGTTGATTAAAGCCAGAGAAAAAACAAAGGAAATTCCGATTATCTTTATCTCTGCGAATAGTAAGGAAGCGGAGCATTTATTCGCGGGCTATTCTGCAGGGGCTATTGATTATATGGTCAAGCCCTTCATTCCACAAATTCTGAAGTCTAAGATACAAGGTTTTGTCGAAATGTATATTACGAGCAAAAAACATCAGACTCAGACCATGCTGCTGCAGCAAAAGACGAAAGAACTGGAAATCATAAATAGTGAGCTCGTAAAGGCTAAGGAAGAGGCGGAGATCGCCTCCAAAGCGAAGTCGGAATTTCTGGCTATGATGAGTCATGAGATTCGTACACCAATGAATGGCGTAGTGGGTATGATTGATTTATTAATGGAGACTGACCTTGCGCCTGAGCAGAAGGAGTATTCCGAGATCATTCGGAAAAGTGCAGACACGTTGATTACGGTGATAAACGATATTCTTGATTTCACCAAAATGGAATCCGGTAAAATGGAAATCGAAGAGCAGCTGTTCGAACTTCGCACATGTATTCAAGAGGTGTTCAGCCTCTTTTCGGTGGAAGCGGGAAAAAAGAACCTGGAGCTCGCTTATTTTATCGATCAGAAGTTGCCTAGACTTTTATATGGAGATATGGCCCGTTTACGCCAAGTATTAATTAATCTGATTGCTAACGCAGTTAAATTTACGAATCAAGGCGGTGTCTATTTAGTCGCTTCCATCAAAGAAACATCTGGGAACAAGGTAGAAGTCGAGTTCACGATCATGGATACAGGGATTGGTATTTCTCCAGAGAAATGCGACCGATTGTTCCAACCGTTCTCACAGCTGGATTCTTCAATGACACGCAAATACGGGGGGACAGGGCTTGGTTTAGCCATATGTAAATCCCTTGTAGGCATGATGGGCGGAGAAATACGGGTAGAATCCATGGAGCAAAAAGGAGCTACCTTTATTTTTACGATACAAGCATCCGTACCTGGAGAAGATTTGACAGGAGGTTATCAAGAAGAGGAATCGCCTCATCTTCTTCTTAATCAGGAGAGCAGAAGCCGAATCCTTGTTGTAGATGACCATCCTATCAATCAGCGTCTGATGGTTAGCATGCTAGATAAGCTCGGCTATGAAGCTGATATGGCTGAGGACGGGAAACAGGCTGTGCAAATGGCGCTTAAGCAGCCCTATGATTTTATCTTTATGGATCTCCAAATGCCAGTAATGGATGGTCTGGAGGCAACCGCTCAAATCCGTCGAGAAGGCGGTCCGGCGGCTGAGAAGACTATTATTATTGCAATGACTGCGAATGTCATGGATGGCATCCAGAATCGCTGTAAAGCCTCAGGAATGGATGACTATATCAGCAAGCCACTTAAGATGAGTAGTATTAAGCAGATTATCTCTCGGTATTCTAGCAGCGATAATCGGATGGTTGAACCAGATACATCTATTTTTCAGGCGTAACCCAAGATTTACTAGTTTATATTTTAATGTTATTTGTTTCAAAGGTAGGACTATGAGGTTATTAATATAGAAAATATTTATCAGGAGAGATCGTCTATGAACACGCATAAAAGTAATAAGTTTCACGCTAAGACAGAGACAAAAGAAAGTGTATGTACGGTTTTCCTGAATGGTGAACTTGATCTGTCCGTTGCTTCCGATTTCCGTTTGGTAATGGAGCCGCTTGTAGGTGATACGAAGCATGATTTAGTAATAAATCTTAAAGAATTAAAATACATCGATAGCACGGGTATTGGTATTCTACTTTCGATCCTGAAATCAAGACAAGGTATGGACGTTAAGTTTATGGTTGAGGATGTTCCTCCCCAAATTCAGAAGCTGTTTGACATGACTGGTATTACCAAGTTTTTTGCCTCCCAAGAGAATTCCCACTAGGAAAGGATAGAACAAAGAATGAGTGATGATGTGCAAAAAGTAATTCTTCAGCTGCCGGCTAGCGCAGAGTATGTGGATATTGTTAGGTTGAATTTATATGGTATTGCTTCAAAAATGGGCTTCACCTACGAAGATATTGAAGATATGAAGGTAGCTGTATCAGAGGCGTGTAACAACTCAGTATTGTACGCCTATGGACAACAAGACGGAATGGTTGATGTAATCTTTGAGGTGGGTGAAAGTGCCCTATCCATTACAGTCAAAGACGAGGGGGAGAGCTTTGACGGTTTGGAAGACTCGTCCAGTGAGCGTATGACACTGCATGATAAAGAGTTAAGTGACGTTCAGGTCGGCGGTTTAGGGTTCTACTTAATGCAAGCGTTGATGGATGACGTGAGCGTCGTAAGTGAGGCCGGAAGAGGGACGGTAGTAACTTTGAAGAAGCACCTTAACTTTAGCGAGGAAAAGGTATGAGTGATAAGGTGACTCCCCCCGAGTCCATGAATGAAGCAGTCACCCAAATTTGGGAATATCAGCAGACTAAGGATAATGAACGCGCAACAGTGCTGATTCAGAAATATGAGCCTATGGTAAAAATGGCTGCTGGAAAAATTTCTCGCAACCGCCCCGACTTGTATGAGGATTTATATCAGGTCGGGCAAATGGCGCTCATCCGGTTATTACAGCAATATGATATTAGCCTTGGAATCCCTTTTGAGCCCTATGCGATGAAAAGCATGATTGGACATATGAAGAATTTCCTGCGTGATAAATCTTGGTACATACAGGTACCTAGACGGATTAAAGAAAAGGGAGCACTTGTTCAACACGCGATTGACGAACTAACAGTGAAGCTGGAACGTTCGCCTGCGGTGGATGAGATTGCTCATTATCTTGATTTGTCTGTTGAAGAAACTGTAGAAGTACTGGCGGGCAGAGAATGTTATCATTACGTCTCCCTAGACTCGCCCCTTTCTCAAGAGGAGACAGGAGCTACACTAGGCGAGCTGATCAGCTCTGACGCAAATGATTACGAGACCGTAGAGAAACGTATGGATTTGCAACAAGCACTAGGTCAATTGAAGGAACAGGAGCAGCAGGTGCTGCTGTTAGCGTTCCAAGATGGACAATCCCAGCGGGCGATCGCCCAGAAGCTGGGGGTATCACAGATGAGCGTTTCACGCATACAGAAGCGGGCCACTGAGAAGTTAAAGCAGATTATGGCCAACTCTTCCTATTGAGTTCCTGTATGGGTAATATACATTTTCGACGATAAGGACATGCCTCTCTCCGCTGACTGGAGACCCGCATGTCCTTTATTTGTATTCGTAGACTTATTCCCCCGCTTGTCCGTCCAACCTAGAGGATTAGACGGACAAGCGGGGGAAGCGGTCGATAGTTGGGGAATAGATCGATAGTCTTGCGGTTAGCTATTAGCATCAATGTATTTTTTAATTTCGCCAAGATACTCTCCGATTACTGGAACATTAAGAAAAAGACTAAGAATGTAGCCTAATAAACCAAGGACTACAAATGTTCCGAGAGATAGTCCAAGTCCCCGAGATATACCGGCCATCAGGTTTGTGATGATTCTTTTTTTTGGATCTGAATAGTTGTCGAGAATGTCTTTGAATTCTGATTTTTCCAGTGAGTGAGCGATCTTATCAAGACGACTGTTTAAGCGTTTCACTTCATGTCGCAACTCGAAAGGATGTTCATCAATTTCATAAGGTTTTGTTTGGTTATTTGAATCTGCCATGCGCCATCCCTGCTTTCTATAGCCCGAACGGGCATTAATTAAATGTCTAGTTGTATCTGCTGATGTGAATAAAGGTGTAACTAAACAACAGCCAGCTGCGGTCAGCTGGCTGTTGTTTGTTAAAGTGATAGCTGTATGATGCCGCAGATTAGTAATTGGATTTATAGGAGGATTTTACATCCTCTTTCGCATCCTTAGCCTGATTGGCAACCTCTTTAGAGGATGCTTTGGCTTCGTCAGCTACGTCTTTAGAAGCGTCTTTAACATCCGAGCTTACATTGCTTGAGGCTTCACTTACAGTTTCACCAATTTTACTTCCAGCCTCTTGAAGAGTGGCGGCAATTTGCTGTTTGCTGTCACTGACAGTGGTATAGATATCAGAAGCTTTATCTGACACCGTACTAGCCAAATCGGTTGCTTTTTCGCCAACTGTTGTCGCAATAGCTTTGGTTTTGTCAGTTACGGCACCAGCAACTTCTTTGGTCTTGTCTGTAGCTTGAGAAAGTTTATCTGACAGATCACTGCGCATTTCACGACCAGGCTTCGGTGCAAATAGCAGGGCTGCTGCGGCACCAATTAAGCTACCAATAAAGATACCTTTTAATAAGCTGCTTCCGTTCTCTACTTCATGTTCTACGTTACTCATCACCAATCACTCCTTATAATTTATCTTACTTCGTATATAAACTTTGGCGTATGGGCTGAAACAGTTGAAGAGCAAGGGAGAGATTACGGGAGTTTAAGGGAGGATACGGTAACCTAGAGGGCTTTAGGTCATATAAACCGCGTTTTTAAGGCTTTATCAAGATTTGTTTATGCGCAAAAAGAAGGACGAAGACAGGCTGTGATATGCAGCATATGTCTCCATCCTTCCACGATTGAATTTATAATGTTACGGATTAATCATTAACGGCTTGGAGTACCGCATAGCCGAATTCAGGCAGATTCAGATGCAGCTGGGATGTGGAGGTTTCAGTCCGCTTCTGCGTCTTTAGATTTACCCATATCGTGTCTGCTCCGGTTACAGGAATGATGACTTCGGCCATAACATCTTCATTGTTCAATACGATTATGAACCGGCTTTGTTTGTCCCACCGCTCATATACAAGCAGCTTTGGATAACCCGGAATCTCCAACGCTTTAAATCCACTGCTCCGGAATGCGGGATGAGATTTACGAAGGCTGATCGTCCAGCGATAGTATTCGAACAATTCTTGATTCTGTTTCTGGGAGTCCCACTCCATACATTTTCGGTTGTCCGGATCGTATCCGCCATCTATGCCGATTTCATCGCCATAATAAACACAGGGTGCTCCTTGAAAGGTCATCTGGAACAAAACGGCCAGCTTTAACTTCCTGATGTCACCGCCACAAAGTGTCAGGAAACGAACTGTATCATGGCTGTCTAGCAGATTAAAGGCGGCTTCCGTAATTTGCTGCGGATAATTCGCTAGCATAGTAGCAACCGACTGAGAGAATTGTGCAGCATTGATCTGTCCGTGAGCGAAAAAATTAATTTGAATATTCGTTAGCGGGTAATTCATAACGGCGTCAAATTGATCGCCAAGCAGCCACGGCAAGGAATCATGCATGATTTCTCCTACGAGATAGGCTTCTGGATTAATGCTTTTGATCGTACTGCAGAATTGCCGCCAGAACGAATGGGAGACTTCATTTGCGACATCAAGCCGCCAGCCGTCTATACCGATTTCCTCGATCCAATAGCGGCCTGCATTCAGTAGATATTCTATGACTTCAGGATTCTCAGTGTTGAACTTAGGCATGATAGGCTCAAATGCAAAGGTGTCATAGGTGGGAATTCCGTCGATGACCTGTGGTGGCCACTCGCGTACATGGAACCAATCCGCATAACGTGAAGATTGCCCGTTCGCGAGCAGATCAACAAATGGCGGGAAGGTATGGCCGCAATGATTAAAGACACCGTCCAGGATTACACGGATGCCTTTGGAGTGACAGGAGTCCACAAGCTCTTTCAGCAATGTATTGGTGCCAAAATAAGGATCGACCAAGTAATAATCTTTTGTATCGTATTTATGATTGGTGGTTGCCGCAAATAAAGGATTAAAATATATAGCATTGATGCCCAATTCACAGAGATAATCCAAATGATCTAGTACACCCTGTAAGTCCCCTCCGAAGAAATTCCGAGGAC
Organism: Paenibacillus sp. FSL H7-0943; assembly: GCF_037963265.1. Classification (NCBI taxonomy): domain Bacteria; kingdom Bacillati; phylum Bacillota; class Bacilli; order Caryophanales; family Paenibacillaceae; genus Paenibacillus; species Paenibacillus sp. FSL H7-0943. The sequence goes on along the minus strand of NZ_CP150148.1, from coordinate 6,029,313 downwards.
TCGGCGTGCCGCCCCATTCCAATACATCTGTCGGATCGTTGGTGGGATCCCCATTTGCGAAACGCTCCGGGAATATTTGATAAAATACTGCATCTTTCACCCATGATGGAGGAGAGTGCACATCTTCACGATTCAAAAATGGAAAGTCGAACAAGCCCTCATATACAACAGCAGGTGGCTCTGGATAAAAACCTTTTTCCAAAAAATAAAGAACTTCGTCTTTGTCATAAAGCGCAAAGTAATACGCGAGTCTGCGGTAAACGGGACGGACGGAGGCTTGCCAGTAATCGAACAAGCCGTCAGAAGCGAGGCGCTGCATTGGAATGACCTCATGCGTTTTGTCCCAGCCAAATTTATCTCCACAGAAAAGATCGATCTGTGATACGTTGTCCCGCTTAGTTCTTATGCGAATATGAAGTGTAGACTCATCGTAGGCATATGACCAATTTTGTCCCATACGGTGATAAACGGCTTCCGGTTGAATCATACTCATTTTCCATCCTTTCGGGCATGTAAACGCAAAAAAGGGCCAACCTCATGATTTTCAGAGGTTGAACCCTTGGCGGTTTCATTGCCTTTAAATTTGTCTGCATCTTACCATAACCCTCAAGAGTAAAGCAAGAGGTTATTTCACAATAATTTACAATATGGAATATTTAGTATGTGGTAGGGATAAAGAGAAAATAAAAGAAAAGATAAGATAAACTTTGTTAAACCGTATTTTTTGGACTTATACTCTGATTGCAATCAAAATTATGGATATTATAGAATGAGGGCGAACGAACTTGATTTTTCATAACACGCATTCAAATTAAAGGCACTGTTACCTGGAAAGGTACAACCTCGGCACTTTGTGCAAATGAGGTTGTACCTTTTTTATATGCTTTTTTTCAATGCGGGTTAGGTTTAATCACTCATGAACGAAGGGGAGATGAGCAAATGAAGAAGAGTAAACGTTCCAAAATGCAAGCGGTAACATTTAGTTTAGTCCTATGCCTGCTGTTAACTTTGACGGTCACCGCATGCGGTTCAGGCAATGGGAACTCCGCATCAAAGCCGAATTCGAGTCCAAATTCCGCAGTGAACGAGCCGGGGGGAACCACAAATGAGACAAATACTTCCGGAGAGAATACCAACGATGAGGAAATGAAACCAGAAGCAGGGGCCAAACTGATGGTCTGGGAAGCCAAGGAGCAGCTTGAGTACATGAAGCAGGTTGCTGCTGATTTCGAAAAAGAATATGGTGTTCCCGTCACAGTTGAGGAAATGGCAGGTGGTGATCAAGGCGCAAGACTGGCGACGGATGGTCCGTCTAAACTTGCTGCAGATGTGTTGACTCTGCCCCATGACCAGATCGGGCAAGCCGTAAAAGCAGGGCTGCTTTTGCCAAATGATGTTTTTGAGGAAGAAACCAAATCAACGATGGTGGCAACAGCCGTTCAGGCGTCGTCTTATGATGGCATTCTTTACGGTTATCCTAAATCGGTAGAAACCTATGCGCTGTTCTACAACAAGGACCTGATTCCTGACGCTCCTAAAACGTGGGATGATGTGATTGCTTTTGCAGATACGTATAACAATCCGAAGGAAAACAAATTTGCAATCATGTGGGAATTCGTCGGATATTACAGCTATCCGTTTATTGGCAGCTTCGGCGGATATATTTACGGAGACAACAATACGAATTTCAAGGATATTGGATTGAACAATGAAGGCACTATCAAAGGGTTTACGTTTCTGCAGAGCCTCAAAAAAATTCTGCCTTTGAATGCAGGAGATATCACTTATGACGTGAAAACACAGTTGTTCCAAGAAGGTAAGCTGGCGATGAATATCGACGGGCCGTGGTCCATAGCGGCGTTTAAGGAAAATGTTAACCTGGGTGTGGCGCCTCTTCCAAAGGGACCTGACGGTCAAGACAGTCTTTCTTTCTCCGGGGTCAAATCGTATTATGTCAACTCATATACGGAATATCCGGTCGCAGGCCGTTTGTTCGCACATTTTGCAAGCAATAAGGAGAATCAGCTTAAGAATTTTGAGATGACGGGAGCGATTCCTGCGAGTATAGAGGCTGGAGAAGCGCCGGAAATCAAAGATGACCCTATTATTGGGGGATTCTTCGAGCAATTCCAAAATTCCGTTCCAATGCCTTCCGTTTCAGAAATTAAATCGGTCTGGGAACCCCTAAAAGCAGCGTTTGTGTCCCTGTGGAACGACTCAAATCTTGATGTTAAACAGACGCTGGATCAGACTGTAACCACGATTCAGGCCGATCTGGAGTCGAAGTAAAGGGCAGGTGATTTAACCATGAGGAAAAAAACAGGCGCAGCGCTACTCTCGGCTATTATTCCGGGACTGGGCCAGTTCTACAACCGGCAGTGGCTGAAAGGATTGGTATTCCTGCTGCTGGGGTCTGCTGGAATCTACTATATTGCTCATGATCTGATGGGACATTTGCATGGCTTAATTACGCTTGGTGAATTTCCAAGCCGTATGGTCAAGGTAGGCAAATTAACCCGGATGGTGGAAGGCGATCACTCCATTTTTATGATGATCAATGGTCTAATGGCATTGCTGGCGCTGCTCTTTTATACAGCTTTTCATTTACTGAACATCAGAGATGCATTCCTAGTTGGAGCTGCACGGGACCGGAAAGAACCCATTCATTCATTCGCTGAATCGCTCAGAGCTATGGGGCGGAGGAATTTTGCCTATCTTGTCCTCGCGATTCCCTTTGTGGCCGTGGTTTTTCTGACGATATTACCACTTGTTTTTTCGGTGCTACTGGCGTTTACGAACTATGCCGACCCGATTTTACCGCCAGCACATCTGGTAGACTGGGCGGGTTTCGGTAATTTTAATAAAATGCTTAGTCTGGATGTCTGGAGTTCCACCTTCGGTGGAGTGCTGACTTGGACCTTGATCTGGGCGGTTATTGCTACTGCGACGACTTACATTGGAGGTGTGCTCATTGCAGTACTTATTCACCAGCCCCGTGTCCGCTGCAAAAAGCTTTGGCGCACACTTCTGATCGTTCCTTTCGCTATTCCCAATATGATTTCTCTGCTCGTCATGCGCAATATGTTCAATAATCAATTCGGACCGATCAATAGTTATTTAAGAGCCTTGGGACTGGAGGGTGTGGCCTGGCTAACCAATCCTTTCTGGGCTAAGGTCACTGTAATTCTGGCTAATATGTGGATCGGCATTCCGGTGACCATGATTCTGGCCTTTGGGGTGCTGACAACAATTCCGAAGGATATGTATGAAGCGGCAGAAGTAGACGGTGCTGGGTCATTTTATAAATTCCGCATGATTACGCTGCCCATGGTATTGTTCGCAACCGCACCTATCCTGATTATGCAGTTTGCCGGCAACATTAACAGCTTTAATGTCATTTATCTAATGACTAACGGAGAACCGGTTAATCCTAACTACCAGTACGCGGGCCACACTGACCTGCTGGTGACTTGGCTTTATAAACTGGCGCTGAACCAGTCACAGTACAGCTTTGCTTCTGTCATCGGGATTGTCATCTTCCTGATGGTCGCGACATTCTCCATCTGGAGCTACCGGCGGACGCGATCCTTTAAAGAGGAGGATATGATTGCATGAAGCTAAGACTGACGGAAGCGTTAAAAACGTTTGGAAGCCATTTATTGCTGATTGTGCTCAGTTTTATTAGTCTTTTCCCAGCTTTCTGGATTATTATGTCTTCTTTCAAAACAGGAAACAGTTTGTTCAGTGACTCATTGATTCCTAAGAATTTCACCTTTGTTCATTACAAGGAACTGTTTGAGCAAACTAAATATTTGTTATGGTTCATGAATACGCTAAAGATTGCGGCGTTGTCTACGCTGCTCGGCACCTTTTTGCTGCTGCTGACTTCGTACGCCATTTCTCGTTATCGATTTACGGGCAGAAAAACTACACTAACCACGCTCCTAGTTCTGCAGATGTTTCCGGGATTTATGGCTATGATTGCAGTTTACGTGCTGCTGAACACACTTGGGCTACTGAATTCTCATTGGGCACTTGTGCTCGTGTACAGCAGCGGTGCTATTATCACGAATGTTTTTGTGGCTAAAGGTTTTTTTGATACGATTCCTAAAAGCTTGGAAGATGCTGCGCGAATGGATGGGGCGAGTCATATGAAAGTATTTCTTTCTATCATGATCCCGTTATCTAAGCCGATGCTCACCTATGCCAGCCTTATGATTTTCAACGGCTGCTTTGTGGATTTTATATTCGCCGACCTTGTATTGCGCACGGAGGATACAAGAACGCTCGCCGTTGGGCTTTACCGGATGGTGAACCAAAGTAACTCAACCGAGTTTACGTTGTTCGCTGCCGGAGCGGTATTGGTCGCTCTCCCAGTCACGCTGCTGTTCATTTTCCTACAGCGTTTCTTGGTGGATGGCCTGACCGCAGGTGCAAGCAAAGGATAAGACGAACTGCGCTACCCTTGTGAGGCTACGCTGAATTCCATAAAAACCGCTTTCTACTCAGAGATCAAGATTCTGAGAAGGAAGCGGTTTTTTATATTTTATCCGGTTTCTAAAATCTTCTTGGTGGGGACAGGATTGAAGAATAATGAAAATAGGAGTAGAATTCCTCATGGAACCAACACTTAAGGGAGTTTGTAGAGTACTGAAAAATCCCGGAGCACGGGGTTATTTTCTAGCATTTATTAAATGTGAATACTAATAAGTCCTTGTGAGTTATAGAGCATCTAGTTAAAAGAGGAGAGAAATCATGGAAACCGTATTAGTACGAGAGTATCGGGCGGATTTGCTGGAATGTGTCCATAGTGGGCATATTGCCATCGTAGGAGAGAACGGAAATTTAAAGGGGTATGCAGGTGATCCGGAATTTGTATCGTTCACCCGTTCAGCTGCTAAACCCCTTCAGGCTATTCCAGGCGTACGTGGGGGGATTGTAGAGCATTACGGCTTTACACCCGCAGAGGTTGCCCTGATGACCGCCTCTCATCGGGGAGAGAGCTACCATGTAGCTGCGCTAGAGAGCATATCCTCCAAGATTGGCATCGATGAGCAACAAATGATCTGTGCAACGAGTTACCCGCTGGATTATTCCAGCAGGGAGAACGCCATTCGTGGTGCGGGCAAAAGAAAGTTCTATCATAACTGTGCGGGCAAGCACATGGGCATCTTATCTTACAGTAAGCTCAAAGGTTTGCCGCTTGAAGAATACTCACAGCCGGAGCAAACGGTGCAGCGTGAGATTATCGACACCATTGCTTATATGGCTGGTGTGGCCCCAGACAGTATCGGTTTAGGTACGGACGGATGCGGGCTGCCGGTATTTGCTCTGCCTCTGACCGCCTTGGCGACGGCCTATTTGAAATTAGCCAATCCCGATTTGATTGCAGATGAAGCTACTCGCAAAGCGGTTACTACTATTACAACGGCAATGAATGCTTATCCGGAGATGGTTTCTGGATCTGGTCGCCTTGATTCTATTCTTTTGGAAGATGATAATATTATTGCTAAGGGTGGATTTAAGGGTGTCTATTGCTTCGGCTTACGCCGTGAGCGACTGGGGATTGCTTTCAAGATTCTGGATGGGTCGGAAGAAGAGTGGGGACTTATTGTACAGGGAATTTTTAATCAAATTGGTTATAGTCAGAAAAATACTATGGAAAAGCTGCGAAATGCATTTTCAGGCGTGATTTACAATGACGGGGGTACACGAGTAGGCCATGCGGATACCGAGTTCAAGCTTAATTTCATAAAGTAGGATCATATAAAAAGAGCCCTTCGACTACGAATCCATCTTCTGGATGCGCAGCGAAGGGCTTTTTTCTACGAGAAGCGGTAGCATCTTTAAAGGACGGCAACATTGTTCCTTCTTGTGTAGGGAGAACTATTATTTATGACGTAGACGGCCGAGTTCGGAGACGAGTGCTTCCACCTGAGAAATACTCAGTCTGTCGCTGCCCATGGCTACCTCATATACATCATAGATATCTTCATAATGATCTACTGAAAAAGCGGAGGCTTGCATCGCCGCGGCACTGGCCATTTTTAATTTGTTTTTGATAGCCTCGATCATATACTCAACATTTTCCTGACTAGGCTTTGTTAAATCCATTAGGTTAAAACATCCTCTCTGTATACTGATTCATGTATTTTACCATGTTTAGCAGCTTGACCACCATTTTTTTGTCGGGTTCCCTGAAATCATGTTAAATTAAAGGCATGAGATCAAAAATATCATCGAAGGGAGGAAATGTATTGGCAATCAGAGAACAGGGAAGCGGAAAACGCATTAAAATGGACGATGCTGGATTAGTGTCCTTTTTCATGGAAATAGCTGCTCTGCATTCCGCCGAGGAAGTCACGTTCCTGTGCATTGGAACAGATCGGTCTACAGGAGATGCACTCGGTCCGTTGACGGGCAGCAAACTTGTGGAACATGGCTTCCGACATGTAATCGGTACGTTGCCGTTTCCTTGCGATGCAGATAATTTGGTGGCCAGAGTGGCTGAGATTCCCTCCGGGCATATTGTAGTTGCGGTAGATGCTTGTCTGGGTCCTCCGATCGCGCTTGGATATTACTTCGTTTCGAGTGAGCCACTGCAGCCTGCACAGTCGGTGGGGGCAAATCTTCCAGCCGTAGGTCACTATAGTTTGGCGGCCGTTGTAGATATGAATGGCCCGAAACCCTATAGAACGTTGCAGACCACTCCACTGCATAGAGTGATGGTTATGGCAGAACATATCGCTATAGCGGCAGCAAAAGGATTCGGACTCCAGTAGTACCCATTGGGCACTTAAAAATAAGTTGTCCGTTTCAAGGCGGGCTGTTTTGCTTAATAATAGATATTAGACACATTATCTTAGTATTCTAGAAAGAGGGAAGCAGCCATGGAAAGAGTTCGTTGTGACGGAAGCAATATATGCTACAGTGATCAGGGGAAAGGCGAAGTTATTGTATTGCTGCATGGCTTTTGTGGAAGCGCTGAATATTGGGAACAAGTCATTCCTGTCTTAAGCAGCGGCTACCGAGTGATTGCTCCCGATTTACGTGGTCACGGAGCTTCGGAAGCTCCGTTAGGACCTTATAGTATTGAACAAATGGCAGATGATGTTCTGGGTCTGTTAGATTCGCTGGAGATTGCTGAATGCATCATGCTTGGTCATTCGCTTGGCGGATATATTACGCTATCGTTTGCTCAGCGTTATGCTTCTCGATTGAAAGGCTTTGGATTAATTCATTCTACTGCTTATCCAGATAGTGAAGAAGCTAAGGAAAAACGACTGAAGAGTGTCAGCGCGATTCAAAATGAAGGGATTACTCCTTTCGTAGACAGCTTCGTACCAGGATTGTTTGCTGAAGCAACCGCTTCTGCATCTCCACAGCTGCTGGAGCGCGCTAAAGAAATCGGCTACAAAACGCCTCCACAAGGAGCGGCAGGAGCTGCACTGGCGATGCGTGAGCGTCCAGATCGACGGGATGTAATTACGGCCACTACGTTGCCGGTATTGCTTGTTGCTGGCGAGCAGGATGGATTGATTCCTGCTGAACGAACCTTTACTGCGGATAAACCGAATATAACGCAAGCAACGATATCGGGTGCAGGCCACATGAGTCTTTTTGAAGCTCCTGAACGATTAGCCGAGATCATAAAGGATTTTGTTCAGGCTTCCGTTTTAGACAATAGCCGCGTATAAAAAATCATCTACAAAGAGGCAGCACGGCGCCATTATGGCGTGTGCTGCCTGTTTTTTTAAGGACTATCTAATGATCTGGTATTCTCCTTAACTGGCATAGAATTCGGCAATGGTTTAAGATAAATCAATAGAATAACTTAAGTGGTCTGAGTCCTGAATTTTTTGCTACCACAGTACGGAAAAGGAGGAATTGCATGTTTCGAAGAGACTATATTGTCCGGATGATCGAAGATATGACGGCGATGGTTGCCAAGGTATTTTCTCTGAAGCAGGAACGGAAGACGACAGAAGCTTTATGGGAAATCGATGAGCTGTTGAACCGGCATTTTCCGCTGAATTCACGTCTTTTAAATTCACTATCTGTAGAAGATATCATAGATATGTTTCGTTTTGGCGGTGTGGTTGAGTCCGATAAGCTTCAAGGTCTGGCCAAACTGCTGAAGGAAGAAGGCAGCATTTATGCGGCAAATGGCGATAAGGATGCAGCATTATTTAGAAGTATGAGAGCTTTACACTTATATTTGTACGCGGATCTTCATGGAGCAGACAGGGAGCTGCTGCATATGACTCAGGAAATTGATGAACTCTTGCAGGATGTGCAGGCCTATCGTCTCCCGTCTAAAACGGAGCGGTTACTGTTGGAGTATATGGAGTCGGTAGGACGATATAGTAAAGCGGAGGACAGCCTCTACCGGCTGTGGGAGCAAGGAGAAGATGTTGTAATAGAAGGGGATAAGCTGTACAATCGGCTGCTGCTCAAATCATCTGCAGAATTGGAACAAGGTGCCCTTCCTCTGGAGGAAGTAGAGCAGGGGTTAAAAGAGTGGGGCAGGGTAACAGCGATACGAAAGGAAGCAGGAACCTGATGAATACGATGAATATCCCTTTATATATTATCGATGCTTTTGCAGAACAGGCTTATTCAGGCAATCCTGCGGCGGTATGTTTACTGGAGCATCCCGTCGATGAAGGTTATATGCAGAAGACAGCAGCGGAAATGAACTTGTCAGAGACAGCTTTTCTCTGGCCAGAGGAAGATGGATATCGCTTGCGATGGTTTACACCTAAAGTTGAGGTCAAGCTGTGTGGGCATGGGACTCTAGCAAGTGCGCATGTACTATGGGAGAGCGGATTGCTAGCGCCTGACATGGAAGCTAGGTTCTATACAAGCAGTGGGTTGCTTAGAGCTTCTCGTTCAGGAGATTTGATCTCTCTGTACTTCCCGCCTTATCAGCTTCAACCCTCTCCTGTAATTTCAGGTCTCGCAGCAGCGCTTGGTATTGCAGAAGCGAATGTGGTGGAAACTATGCGATATGCTGACAATGTGCTTGTACGACTGGATCAGGAAGCCCGGGTTCGCGAACTCAGCCCTGACTTCGGAGCTTTATCCGGACTTGAAGGGAGAGGTTTCGCGGTTACCGCAGAAAGCTCTATCGAAGGTATAGATTGTATATCACGTTTTTTTGCGCCGAAGGTAGGAGTGAATGAGGATCCGGTAACAGGCTCAGCGCATACTGCATTGGCACCTTTTTGGGCGGATAGACTCAATCGTACGCAGTTGACCGCTTATCAAGCTTCGAAACGTGGAGGTTTGCTTCAGTTAGAGGTAAGTAAAGACGAGATTAAGTTGTCTGGGCGAGCATTAACTATAGTTAGTGGTGAGCTGCATGTTAAGCCCTGCTAGAACAAGGAACGCCCCTTGTTAACACGTGATATAATGAACGATGATGGTTAGGAGACATAGATTCTCCATTTTTAATCCCGAAAGTGAGATGTGCGTTGTGGAATCTTTAACAGCTCTAATTGAACAACTAATTAATGACCGTACTTTGATTACGGCTACCCTAAGTCAAGTACGTTATAAAGGCGAAAATTGTACCAAAGTGCAGGTTAAACCTGTTGAACTAAAGGGGAAGCTGCATTATCAGTTTGCGTCCTATATTGGTACAAAGGTAGAACATCGCAACGTACCCGCAGAGTTAGCGGCGGAAGAAATATCTCTTTTATTTAGAGAAACGTATCGGCAAGGTTTGTTGTGTACAGTAGAAGCCGATTATCAGGTGCTTATTAGTAAGAAATTCAAAGTATCAATCCTAACCAAGTCTCCAAGTAAAAAGGAAGAGCCGGATCTAGCTCACAACCGTCGCAAACGTTATGTGCTGGAGGATGGAGAGCCTGTGCCATTTCTGGTGGAGCTTGGAATCATGAATAAAGAAGGTAAAGTGCTGGCCAAAAGATATGATAAGTTTCGGCAGATCAATCGTTTTCTGGAGATGGTAGAGGACGTGCTTGCCGATCTGCCAACAGGCCGACCGTTGACGATTGTGGATTTTGGCTGTGGAAAATCATATTTGACCTTTGCGCTGTATCACTATCTGACCGTTCGCAAGAAGCGGGAGCTTAATATCATTGGGTTAGATTTAAAAGCAGATGTGATTGAGCATTGTAACGAACTTGCTGCCAAAATCGGTTATGATCACTTGAAGTTCTTCGTGGGTGACATTGCCGAGTATAATGAGCTGGAGCAGGTGGACATGGTGATCACACTTCATGCTTGTGACACAGCTACCGATGCTGCCCTTGAAAAAGCAGTACGTTGGGGAGCGTCTGTAATTTTATCTGTGCCTTGCTGCCAGCATGAATTATTCGCACAAATCGAAAATGAAGTAATGAGCCCTATGCTTTCGCATGGCATATTGAAAGAACGTTTTTCCGCCTTGGCTACAGACGCCATTCGCGCCAAATTGCTCGACATGATGGGCTATAGCAGCCAGCTGCTGGAATTCATCGATCTGGAGAATACACCGAAGAACATTTTGATTCGTGCTGTTAAGAGCTCAGCCGGGGACAACTCCGTCAAATGGCGCGAATACACCGCATTCCGCGATTTTCTGGGAGCAAAACCCTACCTCGAACGCGTATGCGCCGATCTGCTTCCTACTGAGAGTTCGGTAGAAGGGTAGAGGATATTAAGGTAGAAAGCGTAGGACGGTAGGACTGTAGCATGGTAGAACGGTGACTGTAGAATGGGCACTTATAGGTGCAGCCTAATTCGATCAGTTGTCTTTTTACAACTATATAGCTTTTTTAATGGGAAATTGGATGGTGCAGCTAGTGTGATCTAATGGTTAGGACGTTGCAGCTCGTGCGATCTAATGGCGAGTTGGTTTAGTTGTACTTTGTGCAACTGGATATGCTCTGAAGCTGCGTTTTAGTGATTTAGTTGCACTTTGTACACTTAAAAACGAACAATACTCCGCATATGGCGGGATTCTTGAAAAACAGTTGCAGAAAGTACAATTAAAGTGGAAGTAAGCAGCGAGAGCACGGGAATAGCTGCACTTTTTACAACTATATAGTTTTTTTGGATGGGAATTCGGATTTTACAGCTAGTGTGATCCAATGATGAGGACGGTACGGCTAGTGCGATCTAATGGTGAGTTGGTTTAGTTGTACTTTGTGCAACTAAATATGCTCTGAAGCTGCGTTTTAGTAATTTAGTTGCACTTTGTACACTTAAAAACGAACAATACCCCGCATATGGCGGGATTCTTGAAAAACAGTTGCAGAAAGTACAATTAAAGTGGAAGTAAGCAGCGAGAGCACGGGAATAGCTGCACTTTTTACAACTATATAGTTTTTTTGGATGGGAATTCGGATTTTACAGCTAGTGCGATCAAATGGTTAGGGCGGTACGGCTCCTTTGTGGAGAGGTATCGTCTTTTTGCGTTCTAGTCTTGTATTAGTGAAATGTGGAAAGGATAGAGATAAATTAACGAATACAGGGGTATCTAAATGTGGCGTTTTAAAAAAGACCGGAGTCTGGAATCATTAACCGCATATATTTGTGGAGCCTTAGTGATAGCGGCTGGGGTGGGTGCTTGTTTGTTGCGGGGATTGTTTTTTACTGAGGAGATGTATCCCTTTCTAACTTTATGGTTTGTGTTGTGTTGTACGTGCTCGCTTTATTATCTTGTTGGGGTTGGCGCATGGAGAAAAAGTGGGGGAGGTGCAGTAAGTGGTATTACGGGAGTCAATGGAGTTAGTGAAGGTAGTGAAGGTAGTGAAGGTAGTGAAGTTAGCGGAGAAAATAAAGCGTTAAGAATATTATTAAGCGTCCCTTTAATTATTCTATCGCTTTATGTGATTCATTGGTTGCGCGAGCCGCTTTCCTCCCAGGGAACTATGAATGAAATGCTGCGGTGGGGCTTGTATGCTAGCTTTGCATTATTGGTTTGTTTTTGTGCGGTGAACCGGGTGGGGCGGCGGATTGTAAATGTAACTTGGTCTATGGTAGGTATGTTTTTGAGCATGAGCGCTTTGTTGGCTGTTTGTGGAGTGGTAAAGTTGCCTTTCGCTGTCGCCTACAGCAATTCATCGGAAGTGAGCGCCACAGGGGTTAGGTTAGCAGGATTGATGGAATATCCGAATGCTTTTGGTGCTGTGATGGCTGTTTTTCTGCTGGAACGGCTATTTGTTGTTGCTGTTTATTACGGGGAGCCAAAAAAGAGCGTGAATATGTTGGGAGCAAGAAGTGTTGGGCTGGGGATGGAGTGCGCAGAAGCAGAACGGAGGAGCAAAGGGGCAGGAGGCGTGGAAGCGGAGCAGGGAAAAGCGGGAAGCACGACCGCCGCGCTGCTGCGCTTGCTGCCGCTGTTCCCGTACACCGCCGCGCTACTCCTCAGCGAGTCGCGCGGCGCATGGCTGACGGCGGCTTGCGCCTGCGCCGCCGTCTTGCTCTGGAAGCGGCAGCTAATCGCGCCGCTTCTTGCTGCTGGCGCCGCGCCCGTGGCTGCCGCGGCGCTACTCTACCGCCAACTGGCCCGTGCCGGGTTGGCGGTAGAGCCTGTGCCCGGCCTGCTGTTGCTGGCCGGGCTTTGGGCCGGCGCGCTGCTAGCCGGCCTGTGGCTGTGCCGCCGCCAGCGCAGCGCGGCGGGCACTGCCCGAGCCGCCATGCTGGCATTGGCGGCGGCGGGTTGGACGGCGGCGGGGATCGCCGTCCTCCTGCACGTGCGCGAGCGGATCACCGGACCGTCATCGACGGTATCCGCTCGCGGGCTGTTCTACCGCGACGCCTGGCGGCTAGCGGTAGAGGCACCTTGGCTGGGACGTGGGGGTGAGACTTGGCGGCATGCCTACCTTGCCGCCCAATCTCGCCCTTATGTAGGCAGCCAGGTGCATAATGGATACCTCGACATCCTGTTGAACTTAGGATTCGTTGGTCTTGCAGCCATACTCCTTATGCTGTTGGCAACAGGCTGGCTGCTGGCTACTAAATCGCCGCGGTTGCTGCCGGCGTTTCTGGTCATCGTCTTACACAGCGTCGTCGATTTTGACTGGAGCTACGGATTATTTTGGCTGCTGCTATTCTGGCTGCCAGCGCTTGCTCTGGCTGAGGATAAGCAGAAACATCAATCTGCGCTAACCCACCCTCAGTCTGAGACCAAGCTGCCAATTCAATCCACATCTACGAACCCGCTCACCAATGTCACTACACCAGCGAATCCGCTAATTGCTCAATCCACATCTACGAACCCGCTCACCAATGTCACTACACCAGCGAATCCGCTAATCGCTCAATCCACATCTACGAACCCACTCACCAATGTCACTACACCAGCGAATCCGCTAATTGCTCAATCCACATCTACGAACCCGCTCACCAATGTCACTACACCAGCGAATCCGCTGATCACTCACTCTACACCAGCGAATCCACTAATTGCTCAATCCACATCTACGAACCCGCTCACCAATGTCACTACACCTACGAATCCGCTAATCGCTTACCCCACACCCCAGAAATCGCCCCAAATCCGCCTTCGCCAACTAATCGGAACTACGGTATGTTGTTTTTCGCTTCTGCTGGGGGTGCTATCTTTTCACGCCGCTCAAGGAGAGAAGTTCTTTCGACAAGCGATTATGTCGGTGGATCCTTCGGTGAAGGTAGAGCTGCTACAGCAATCGCTGGGGTGGAATCCCCGGTCACCTCGAACGGCTATAGCATTATCTAGGCTGCTCTCGGGTGAACAGAGCGTGAGTCTGCTTCGGCAGAGTTTGTTGTATTCTCCCGAGAATGCCAGCTTAAGCTGGGAACTGGCTGAACGATGGATGAGCAGTGACCATCCGGGGGCAGCGTTATATTGGATAGGCCAGAGCCTTAGGCTGGATAAGTACAACAATGCCAAGTGGATGAAGGCGATTGAAGGGATGTTTCTTATGGGGCAAAAAAAGCTTGCAGAAGGAAATCGAAAGGAAGGCTTAGTCTGCGTCGCCTCTGGGAATGAACTTCTTCTGGAATATAGAAGGTTGGCAGAAGAGGAGGCTAATAAAGGAGGGCAACATAATGACCGTGAGTTCCAAATGACAGAACAAGCCGACGACTTGAGTCGACGGCTTAGTATGTTGGCTTTACGATTTTAGCGGACGTGAAATCATCCAGGAGTAGAGAATGGGCACGATAATTGCAAGTACGAGTGCCGTAATAATAAGAAGCTGAGACAAGGCTCCGCTCAAAAAGGCTCCTGCAAAAATAAGTAGGCCACCGATCATCCACATTATCCCGGATAGGCGATGTGTTTTTCGCCATACCTCGGGGTTGGCGAGCGTCCAGGCTGTACGAACCCCAAACAAGTAATTATCTTTTATCTGTGGCATGTAGTTGCCAAGAGCAATAAACATAATTCCAACAGCTCCTATGGCGATCTTCCCAACGTTTATATCTTTACCTAGACCGTAAGCAATCGACAGCACCAGCATTAGATTAAAAAGCACCCCAATAGCAAGTCTGCTCATGGCATAGGCATTTTCGAATTTTTTGTAATTGTCCCGCTTAGGGTCGATGCTGCGTGTGAACTGCATGATCAGCGGGAGCACAATGCCTAAGATTCCGAACACAAAAATAGCTATATTTTTGTCCCAGTATCTGTTGACCTTACCCGTAATTCCAAATTGTGCCGGTAACTCCTGCGGAAGCTTGCTGTAATTGATCAGAGCGTAGGCTAATGTAGCTAAACCTAATATTACGATGAGGGTATCCTGCCATCTCCATTTGAAATCTTTCATCATTAATCCGCCTCCTTTTTGGAATCGATATCCTGATGTTGCTGCTTTCCGTCCAGTGATTTACTCTCCGTCTCCGTTTGCTTACCTGTCCCAGTGAGCTCCAATAACCAACCGAGAACCTCTTCGAGGACTGTTGTGTTTAGCGAGTACATAATAAATTGTCCTTTTCGCTCATCCTGTACAAGATCGGCATGCTTCAGCGCATTCAGATGGTGAGAAATGCTTGGCTTAGACATGTTGAAAAAATCTGCGATTTCACCTGCGGTTCGATCTTTCTCCCTTAGTAACCGAATGATTTGGCGACGGGTAGGGTCAGCTAGTGCTTTGAAGGATTCATTCATATTCCACCCTGCCTTTCGATATTTAAATAATTATTTAAATATATAATAGCTCTTTGTTTTAATAGCTGTCAATGCAGTATTCACTTAGCAATAGCGTGTGTAAAAGTGTCACCGAATCTTTAAAATTAAGGACCGTCCAAAGCCTCCTCCTGTTCATACTAACGAAGGGCATGCATTCCTTGATGCACCGAACATACGACGCAGAGGAGCGGATATATGATACTAACCAATAAAGTCGCAGTTGTTACGGGTGCAGGATCGGGGATTGGAGAAGCGATTGCTCTGCTTTTTGCCCGACAGGGTGCTAAAGTGATTGCTGCGGACATCCATCTGGCGAATGTAGAAGCGGTAGCCAAAAAGGCGGAAAAGGGTGAGGGACACGGAGTCGTCTACCCCGTAAAGGCTGATGTCTCGAAGGAAGAGGACACACAGCGAATGATTGATGCCGCAACCACACAGTTCGGAGGCCTTCATATCCTTGTTAATAATGCCGGAATTATGGATAAAATGACGCCAGCGCACGAGATCACTGATGACTTGTGGGAACAGGTGCTTGCGGTCAACGTAACCGGTCCGATGAGAGCCATTCGTAAGGTTTTGCCGATTTTTATGGCGCAGGAAAGCGGATGTATCATCAATGTAGCCTCTATTGGCGGCTTAGCGGGCTCGCGGGCGGGAGTGGCTTATACTTCCTCTAAGCATGCTGTAATCGGGATGACCAAAAATATAGGATTTCAATACGCTAAGCTTGGAATTCGCTGTAATGCCATAGCGCCGGGCGGGGTAAAGACAAATATTGATCTGTCTGATCCAAGTCCTTTTGGGAGTCAAAAAGCGGGCGAAGGTATGGCGTCGATGCCACGGACAGGGGAGAGCAGTGAGATTGCTTCAGTAGCTTTATTTTTAGCTTCAGATGCTGCAAGCTTTTTGAATGGATCGGTGATAACGGCGGATGCCGGCTGGATGGCTTATTGATTGAGCGCAGATAAAAAGGTGTTCATTTTCCCTTTATTGGTGGAATTTGTTCACCTTTTTTGTTTATGCCTATTACTCAAACTCTTTTTAAGTATGGTTGGAAGATGGAAGCTGCTTGCCGCGTAAGTAGAAGTGATAAGGTTGCTTGTGCTAGAATAGGCTAAGAGAAACTGGAAAATATAGCAGAGCGGCAAAGCTTTTAAAAATATAAGAAAGTATAAGATTAGTATCTATGCTTTTATGTTCTTATATTTCACTCGCTTAAACGCTTAGTGTCTTATAAAGATGCCAAAGGCGATTAGCTTGATACATGTAGCCATATTCTGCGGAAAAGGGAGGAGGAGCACGTTTGCATTTTATTTCTGATCTGATCTCGACATTATTTGAATGGATTCAGAGTCTTGGTTATTTTGGGATTATGATCGGACTGATGATTGAAGTTATTCCTAGTGAAATTGTATTGGCTTTCGGTGGTTTCTTGGTATGGAGTGGAGATATTAATTTTTTCGGCGCAGTATTGTTTGGTACGATAGGCGGAGTGATTGCCCAGATCTTTGTATATTGGATTGGCCGTTATGGGGGCAGGCCTGTACTGGAGAAATACGGGAAATATATTCTTATCCAAAAAAAGCATATTGATCATTCGGAAGAGTGGTTCAATAAATATGGGACAGGCGTAATCTTTACGGCACGCTTTATTCCCGTTGTTCGCCATGCCATTTCCGTTCCAGCGGGGATTTCTCGTATGCCTTTAGGTAAGTTCACTTTATTGACTACACTTGCTGTTATTCCATGGAGTGCTTTGTTCGTATATCTCGGTATGACATTGGGGAATAAGTGGGAAGATATTGACGAGGTAGCAGCTAAGTATACCAACGAAATTATTCTCGTAGCGTTAGCACTAATCATCATTTATTTTGTGTATAAGTGGTTTAAATCCAAGAAGAGGGGGACTGCAAAATGAAACCGAATGTAGCTCATAAATTTGGAAAAGGTCTTACACCGCGCCAATTTGTAGAAAGCATGACGAAGAACCAGCAGGCTTTTGAATCCTGGTATGAGAAGTTTTCTTGGGAAGATGAGAGTGACAAGGAATTTTTTGAAAGCCTGAACCATCGTGATGATTTGCGAGTACTTATCCTTGCCGCTGATTGGTGTGGAGATGTAGTTCGTAATGTCCCTGCGGTATTCCGTATTTTGGAGACTGCCGGAATGAAGACAGAAGTATTCATTTTGGAGGAGAACCAGGAGCTTATGGATGAATTCTTGACCATGGGCGGAAGATCTGTTCCGATTGTGATCTTTGCAGATACCGGCGGATATGTGCTTGGACATTGGGGTCCTCGTCCAGAGCATGTGCAGAGCCTAATGAGAGAGTTCAAACGTGAGAATCCTGATCGCGAGGCCGCTGATTACGACAGCAAAATCGCAGAAGTACGTAAGGCTATGGGGCAAGCTTATGGGGAAGGAACGGAATCACAAGCAGTTATCGCAAAAGAGCTGCGTAGTCTGATTTCCGGATTCTAGACCAATGCTAAATATACGTTCGTTTAATTTAGGTCCTCTTCAGACCAATGCCTACTTGCTGACAGGTGCAGATCCAACGAAGGGTATCATTATTGATCCCGGTATGAATCCTGCGGCATTAGTGCGGAGTATTGAAGGGATGGAGATCGAGGCTATTTTGCTGACGCATGCGCACTTTGACCATATGGGCGGCGTAGACGAAATTCGTAAAGCTAAGAAATGCCCTGTTTATTTACATCCACTAGAGAGTGAATGGCTCAGCAGCCCTAAGCTAAATGGTTCATTGATGTGGCCTGATGTTTCATCTCCTTTAACTACAGATCCTGCAGAATATGATCTGGCAGAAGGACAAGTTCTGCAATTCATCGGACATACCTTCCGCGTGTACCATACACCTGGGCACTCTCCGGGCAGTGTCAGCTTCCTATGCGGGAATGATTTATTCTCTGGAGATGTGCTGTTTAAGATGGGAGTTGGGCGCACCGATTTGCCTGGTGGCAGGGAACGTGATTTGTTCGATTCTATTCGTGGCAAGCTGTACAAAATGGATGATGAAGTGAAGGTTTATCCAGGTCATGGCTCCCGAACAACCATCGGTTTTGAAAAAGTTCGTAACCCTTATATCCCTCAATAAACAATCATTCTAGTAGAACTGACAAGAATCGAGGAATTTTTGATAGACAAAGGGATACAAAAGGACTACAATATTGTTAATTAAATGTAACATTAACCTCGCGAAGCACGCAGACTGCGGAATTAATCCCGGTTTGCGTTCTTTTTTTGTCTACATATAGGTTTAAAAGCATGGGGGGAAATAGATTGGAGAAGAATATATATTACCCGTTGGATTACGGATGGTATGACTCCAAGGAGAAATGGACTAGTTTTTGCAGCAGTAAATGCCGATGTTTTTCAGAATGTTCTAGAAAGGGCGGTTTTTGTACTTCCATCGAACGCAGGGACATACAATCTGAGAATAAGGATGGGAGAATACCAGTGAATTCAGGAGGCGAGCCTAGAAGAACGCCTCTTTTTTGGCATTTCCCTGCTGAAGCAGGATTGCTTCAGCCATGGCGGCGTAAGCTCTGGGAGCTCAAAAAATAAAATTAAAGCGCATTGAACGAATCACTATACATAATCGTATTACAAATAAGAACGAAATCCTGAATGGAGGGGCAGATGAGCGATCAGGCGCTGGAGAAAATCAGACGGGCACAGCAGGGAGATACTTCAGCACTGTCTTCACTGCTGCGAGAACATTATACTTTTCTGTTCAAATATCTACTCAAAGTGACTATGGATCCGTTGCTGGCAGAGGATCTTGTACAGGACACGATGGTCAGATGTATGGAAAAAATCAATACCTATAACGGTTCTTCTTCGTTCTCCTCTTGGTTAATTACGATAGCCACCAGAATATTTATCGATCGAAAGCGGCGCTGGAAACGTGAGGCAGAATGGAAGAAACGGGAACAGCAGGCGCAGGGCACCCGTTCGATTCGTTGGCGGTTTGAGAGCAGGGGGGAAGAATGGAGTGAAGTACTTGATTCCATTTCCAAGCTACCCTCTGCTCAGAGGGTAGCTGTGCTGCTGAAGCATTATTATGGCTATAGCTATGAAGAAATCGGTGTGATCATGCAAATTCCTTCTGGCACGGTCAAATCGCGTGTGTCCCTTGGTCTTAACCAATTGCGAAAGGAGCTGAATGAGGATGGAGAAGGATAAGGAGCCAGAACTGTATTTGCACAAGCTTACTGAAGAGCTTGAACGTTTGGATGCGCAATATGATGACCTCACCCCACCTTCGTTACAGGAACTGGAGTGGTTAATGGCTGATGCAGCTGTGCAGAGAAAGAGAAGGGAACGCAAAGAACTACTGTTATTCTGGGGGGTCTCATTGATCCTGATCTGCGCATTTTTATCCATTCTCACTTCTGCGCCAATGATCTATTGGATTATTCAGGCGATCATTCCTATTGTAGGACTGGGTGGCTTAGGGATCGCCAGGATCAGAAGAAATAGAGAAGGTGTACAAGAATGAATGAGCTGCAGGATGTGCCTCTTTGGTTGTGGTTTGGCATAGCAGTAGCGTTAATGCTGCAGGGGACCTTACTGTTCCGGGACGCAAGACGGCGAGGGAAAAAAGCTTGGTTCTGGGGATTATGGGCGATTACTACAGTTCCGTCACCCGCATTAGTCTACTTACTTGTTGTTATTCTTCCTGATCGACGTAGACGGAAGAAGCAGTTGTGAAGCTTTAGTAAAAAGCTCGTTCCTTTCATCTTATTACAAGGAGTGGTACTTCATGGAAGAGGTAAAATGGGGTTTAATCATGCCGTTAATTATTCTGCAGGCTTTGCTTGCTATTATTGGTCTGATATCTCTGGCCAAAGCGGATAACGTTCGTGGTCCAAAATGGATGTGGATTATTATCATTATTTGCGGAAATATATTAGGCAGCGTAGCTTATTTCACAATAGGAAGGAAAGATGTCTGATGTCACTCCTTCAAGTTAAGAATTTGCGCAAAAGCTATGGGGCGCATATTTCCGTAAATGATATAAGCTTTGAAATTGAGAAAGAACGGTGCGTCGCTTTACTGGGGCCTAACGGTGCTGGGAAAACGACCACACTTCGTATGCTGGCAGGGCTGCTAGAACCCACCTCTGGAATGATTTCATTTGAGGGGAGCCGTCCTGGAGCCGAATATCGCAGAGGATTAGGATATGTGCCACAGTCCCCAGCTTTTTATGGTTGGATGACTGGACATGAATATGTTGTTTTCGCTGCAAAGCTTAGTGGAATGGGAACTAAAGACGCAACCAGCAGGGCATTGGAATCGCTCGAGCGTGTAGGGCTTAAAGGTGATGCTCGTCGCCGGATTGGTGGATACTCCGGTGGGATGAAGCAGCGGCTGGGTCTGGCTCAGGCGCTTGTGCACCGGCCTCGTCTGCTGTTGCTTGATGAGCCTGTATCTGCACTTGATCCGATTGGCCGCAGAGAAGTAATGGGACTGCTGCGGGAGATACGTGAAGAGACAACTGTAGTTTTTTCTACACATGTGCTGCATGATGCAGAAGAAATTTGCGATGATATTATTTTAATGAATCATGGCTTGATTGCTGAGAAGGGGTCTTTATCACAGCTGCGTACACAATACAGCCTTCCTGTTATTCGTTTACGTACAGAGAAGCAAGAAAAAGCTATTCAGTGGCTGGAGTCTCTTGCTGCCAAACCGTTTGTACTAGAGACTCAGTTGTTCGGAGATCAGGCAATTTTTAATGTGAACGATGTAGACATGGCCCGATGGACGATTCTGCAAGAAGCGGCGCAGCTCGAAATTCCATTACTGCAATTTGAAGCGGGTTCTTCCACGTTAGAGGATTTATTTATGAAGGTGGTGGGAGTATGAGAAGCGCCTGGGTCCTTTATCGCAAAGAAATGCTCGAAATGGCTCGCAGTTATAAGTTAATCTGGATACCTGTCGTTTTTATCCTATTAGGTATTATGCAGCCGTTAACTACTTATTATTTGCCGGAAATATTAAAAGCTTCAGGTGATGTTCCCCCAGGTCTGCTAGAGGGGTATGAAATACCGAGTGCCGCAGCTGTGATGGCGCAATCTCTGGGACAGTACGGAACGTTCGGAATGTTAGTATTGGCGCTTGGCGCGATGAATGTTTTAGCCGGTGAGCGCTATAGCGGAACTATGGAATTAATTCTGGTAAGGCCGGTTTCTCCAGCCGCAATAGTGTTCGCTAAATGGGCAGCGCAGCTGACCCTGTTGATCGTTGCTCTAGGATTAGGTGCAGCGGGGGCGGCTTACTACACGGAGCAGTTGATTGGTTCACTATCTTGGGGAGATGTCATCGCAGCTTCTGGAGTATATGGATTGTGGCTGTTATGTGCTGTCTCAGCTACGTTGTTGTTTAGTGGATTTTTAAAATCTCCAGTTGCCGCCTTTTTAGCATTGGCGCTAATGGCAGGATTATCATTAGGCCAAAGCTTATTACCTTCATGGTTTGAATGGGCACCTGCGGGGCTTTCCGGGTTATCGGCTGGAATTCTTATGGCTGGAGAAGGCTTCAGGGTTGGACCCTATCTTTCAGCAGCTATTTTGATCTTGATTTGTTTAGTGGGTGCTGCACTTTTGACAAGGAAGAATAACTTACCCGCTTGAACCATAAGTTATATTTTTATTAAATATAGTATATTTTCATAGAATTTGTAGGATCGGCCAGCCTTCAACTAGACAGTTCTATCTTTTTTTAGTAGACTGTTGAAACAAGCAAAATCTTGAAAGATTTTGGGGTTAGGAGGTAGGGCGATGCTGCGTTTAGGAGAGAAGATTGTCATTGTTGCGGACGCTTTCGAGCAGAGTCTTCCTATCGGGGAATACGGCTACCTAATTGCTTACGACCGCAATCCCGATAATGCGTTTGACTATGTTATTCGTGTACCAGAGGCTAATAGGAACTTTTATGTTCCGGCTGAGGACATTGAGGCGGAAGAACATTTATTAGTAGCTGAGGCTGAGAGAGCAACGCATGAAGCGTTGATTGATTATGCTTTGTCCACGTACAATGAGAAGCTGTTCCATCATTTGATGAACGGTGAAGATATGGATATAGAAGAGACGGAATCAACGTCAAGCGAAAGCATGTCCCAAGCGGATTTCATCAAACAAGTGAATCTTCGAGCTTGGATTTAAGGAAGGCCGGCGCAAGCCGGCTTTTTTGTTTTGTCATACCGCTGCTAAATGCTGTGAAATCACTGACTGTCAAAACCCTTCTCTATGAATATACTAACGATACGCTCCTTTAAAATGTGTAGGAATCCCCTTCACTTTGATAAAGGAGCGTTTGTTTTACAGCCCATCATTGAATTGTCCAAGCTTCTACAATATAATTAAAAACGTTATCCGGGCGCTTTAGCCCTTTAAACAGGAGGGATTTTTCTTATGAGCATTACCGTTAAAGATGTGCAGCATGTGGCCAAGCTGGCTCGTCTGCAGCTGAGCCCGGAAGAAGAGGCAACCTTTACAGAACAAATGAATGCTATTTTACAATATGCCGAGAAATTAGATGAGCTAGATACGGAGAATGTAAAGCCGACCACGCATGTGCTGCAAGTCAGCAATGTAATGCGGGAGGATGTTGTGAAGGATAGCCTTACGCAAGAGGAAGCACTTCTTAACGCTCCAGATGATGAAGACGGACATTTCAAGGTTCCAGCTGTTTTGGAATAACTACATAATTAGAAAGGGGGAAGAATCTTGAGCCTGTTTCAAAATCGATTGCCTGAAGTACACCGCATGTTAACTGCTAAAGAGGTATCGGTCAGTGAACTGACTGAAGAATCGCTGGCGATTATCGCTGAGCGGGATAAGAACGTAAATGCATTTTTGACCTTGAATGAGGAGGGCGCTCGTAGCACTGCACGCGCTTTGGACGACAAACTGGCATCCGGAGCAGCACGTGGGTTGCTGTTTGGTCTTCCTGCCGGAATCAAGGATAATATTGTAACTAAAGGCCTGCGCACAACTTGTGCCAGCCAATTTTTGAGCGACTTCCAGCCGATTTATAACGCTACTGTAGCTTCTAAACTGCAGCAGGCAGATGCCGTAACGATCGGTAAATTAAATATGGATGAATTCGCAATGGGCGGATCTAATGAGAACTCAAGCTTTGGTCCTGTACGCAATCCTTGGGATTTAGAGCGTGTGCCCGGCGGTTCCAGTGGCGGATCTGCTGCAGCAGTAGCTGCGGGCGAAGTGTTCTTCTCACTAGGTTCGGATACTGGGGGTTCCATCCGCCAGCCAGCTTCCTATTGTGGTGTTGTAGGTCTCAAACCTACTTACGGTCTTGTATCACGTTACGGGCTGGTAGCCTTTGCTTCCTCACTCGATCAGATTGGACCATTAACACGTAATGTAGAGGATTCTGCCTATGTCCTTCAAGCGATTGCCGGTTATGATGCCCAGGACTCTACTTCTGCTAAAGTAGAAATTCCTGATTATTTGAGTTCACTGACTGGTGATGTATCCGGACTTCGCATTGCTGTACCTAAGGAATATTTGGGAGCAGGTGTCGATGCTTCTGTGCGTGAGACAGTTTTGTCTGCACTTAAAGTGCTGGAAGGAATGGGTGCTGTCTGGGAGGAAGTTTCATTACCGCATACAGAATATGCAGTAGCAGCTTACTATTTGCTGTCCTCTTCGGAAGCTTCATCTAACCTTGCGCGTTTTGACGGTGTGCGTTATGGCGCTCGTGTAGATGAAGGCGGAGGATTGCTTGATCTATATCTTAATTCCCGCAGCCGCGGCTTTGGTCCTGAGGTCAAACGTCGTATTATGTTGGGTACTTATGCACTCAGCTCCGGGTATTACGATGCTTACTATTTAAAAGCACAAAAGGTGCGTACTTTGATTAAACAGGACTTTGATGACATCTTTAAAAAATATGATGTGGTCATCGGCCCAACAGCGCCAACGACAGCATTCAAATTGGGTTCACAGACTGAAGATCCGCTGACCATGTATCTGAACGATATTCTCACGATTCCTGTAAGCTTGGCGGGTATTCCGGCCGTGAGTGTTCCTTGTGGTTTTGCGGAAGGCATGCCTGTAGGTCTGCAAATTATCGGTAAGGAATTTGACGAGAGCACGATTCTGCGTGTCGCTCATGCTTTTGAACAAAATACAGATCATCACAAGCAGCGTCCACAGCTGTAGTAAAGGAGGGAATGGGATTACTTATGTCTAAATACGAAACCGTCATCGGCTTGGAAGTTCACGTAGAACTTCATACCAACTCCAAAATTTTCTGCGGATGCTCCACTGAATTTGGAGCCCCACCTAACACTCATACCTGTCCTGTCTGCTTGGGTCACCCCGGCGTATTGCCAGTGCTCAATAAACAAGCGGTAGAATACGCAATGAAAGCAGCGATGGCGCTGAATTGCACCATTGGTGATGTTAGCAAATTCGACCGCAAGAACTATTTTTACCCGGATTCACCAAAAGCTTATCAGATTTCACAATTTGATCAGCCTATCGGCCTGAACGGTTGGATCGACATTGAAGTTAACGGAGAGACCAAACGGATCGGCATTACTCGTCTTCATTTGGAAGAGGATGCAGGTAAGCTTACGCACGTAGATGGCGGATTTGCCTCGCTAGTCGATTTTAACCGGGTGGGAACACCCCTTATCGAAATCGTATCCGAACCTGATCTGCGCTCCCCTGAGGAAGCTCGTGCTTATTTGGAGAAAATCCGTGCGATTATGCAGTATTGTGACGTATCCGATGTCAAGATGGAAGAAGGGTCGATGCGCTGTGACGCGAACATCAGTCTACGCCCAGAAGGACAAGAGGAATTCGGCATTAGAGCAGAGCTTAAGAACATGAACTCCTTCCGCGGTGTATTGCGTGGACTGGAGTATGAACAATATCGTCAGGCTGAGATCCTGGATGATGGTGGAGTTGTTGTGCAGGAGACTCGCCGCTGGGATGAAGCACAAGGGAAAACATTATCGATGCGCGGGAAAGAAGAAGCGCATGATTATCGTTACTTCCCGGACCCGGACTTGATCGTTCTGCATATTGATGATGCTTGGAAAGAATCCATTCGTTCAACGATTCCAGAACTTCCGGATGCTCGGAAAGCACGTTATAGCGGGGAACTGGGCCTGACAGCTTATGATGCAGGCGTCATTACATCCTCTAAACTGTTAGCGGACTTTTTCGAAGGATGTCTTGCCTATACGCAGGATGCCAAGGCTGTAGCTAACTGGATTATGGGTGACTTGCTTGCCTATTTGAATGGTAATAATCTGGAGTTGTCGCAGGTACAAATTACACCACAAGGGCTAGGCGAGATGATCGGGCTGATTGCAGCCGGAACCATCAGCAGCAAAATCGCTAAAACAGTATTTAAAGAAATGCTAGAGAGCGGTAAACTGCCAGCTGTTATCGTTGAGGAAAAAGGTCTGGTGCAGATCAGCGATGAAGGTGCCATTAAAGGGATAGTGGAAGCAGTCGTAGCCGCCAATCCGCAATCAGTGGAAGATTATAAAGCGGGTAAACAGAAAGCAATCGGCTTCCTGGTCGGACAAGTCATGAAAGAAAGTAAAGGTAAGGCGAATCCGGGTCTTGCTAATAAACTTCTCATCGAGGTATTGAGCAGCTAAACGCTTGTCGTCCATAAAAGGACGCCAAAGGCGTTTATAATTGGGGTAATATACTTATGTAATAAGCTAAGGGCTTGTCGGCAACGGCAGGCCCTTAGCGGCATATAAGGGGACTGGTTAGGATGAATACAATTAACAAGCTAAATCTGCAGGATGAAAGCACCGTTAATGAATTATGGAGTCTTCAGCATAAGGCCTATAGACTGGAAGCTGAACTTATAGGCTTTCGTGAAATACCACCTCTGATGGAGACGAGAGAAATGCTCAGCAGCTCTAAAGAGGGTTTTTATGGCTGCTTCGATAAAGATGAGGAACTAATGGGTGCTGTTGCTGTAGAGGAAGAATCTCCTGGCAAATTGACGATTACACGAATGATGGTGGGGCCGGACTTTTTTCGTAGAGGTATCGCTAGCCATCTTTTGGAATATGTATTTGAGCATTTTGCAGGGATGGAGCAATTCATTGTGTCGACAGGCAAAAAGAATACACCTGCCGTTTCGTTGTACAGTAAACATGGTTTTCTGCCTACCGGTGTGGAGGAAGTCGCTCCAGGAGTTGAATTGATTGAATTTCATCGGAGTGGTTCTCTTTGAAAAAAGATATTCATAGACAACTATTTACGAAAGGAGGAGTCCAAAATGAAACATGACTCTGCAATGCTCCCAGAGCAGGAAGAACTGCAAGGTTCTGTTGATATAGAGACTAAGGAAAATGAGATACAGAAGAGGATTATTCCTCCGCGTCCGAAGCGGCGCCACCGCAAACGTAAATTTATTGCTGGACTGCTGGCAGCACTCATCCCTGGGACGGGGCATTTGTATTTTGGGCTTCTCCGAAAAGGGATCACCTTCATCTTTCTAATTCTTTTGGATATCTCAGCTTTATTGTATTTCTCATCCATCGGGATGCAGATCAATGTTCCACTGCTTATTTTACTTGCGCTCATTATTCCAGTGATCTATTTTTATAACGTGTATGACGTATTGCAATTAGCGGACAGGCTTCTTCGCTTCCCAGAGGATCATGATCTTGCTATTCCTGTGACCAAAGCAAACGAGGCTCCTAAACGTCGTAGTATCGTCAGCGAGCCTGGGATATCCTTTGGACTCTTATTGCTCTTAGGGGGCGCCCTGCTTATTCTGTTCCGGCAGAAACCAACATGGCTCCAGTTCTTTATTGAACATTATGCCGAAATGGCCGTGTCTGTCATTTTAGTATGCGGTGGCTTATTTATAGGAGCTAGAGAAATTGCCAGAGCAGTTGTGCAGCGTAAAGACAATGAACCTCGCAAGCGGCGCGTGGGAAGATATACGGCTTCTATATTACTGATAGCTATTTCTGTTCCTTTGTTTTTGGATTGGAGAGAGGGAACTGACTATATGCTCCTGCTCTTGAAGTGGTGGCCAGTCATCCCGGTGATATGGGGGATTGAGTTCCTGCTGATGTTTATCTTCTCTAACCGTTCAGCCAAGGGAACCAGAATCAGATTGGATTTACGTGGACTTTTATCTGCTATATTGCTAGCTGCGAGTGTATTTATTGTTGCAGAGCAAGAACATTATTTATATCTATGGAAAAATGTCAGTCTAAACCTGACGGCAGCTGCAGTGGACTATGGTGAGGCTAAAGGCAGCAAATATCAGAAAGCCCCGCTAATTGTTCCGGTGGAATTAAATACAGCAAAAATATCTATTGATAGTATTAATGGTGATATTTTATTACACCGTGCTCCAGTGGATGATATTCAAATTACGACGACAGTTTGGGTAGATCAGTTGGATGGGCCGATGGCTGAAGCTATATCAGAACAGTCCTTTGTGGACGTTGTTGAAGGGCCCAACATAAAAATCACCTCGAATAGCAAGGCCTATGGAGAATCCGGTAAACGCCAGCCACGCATGGATTTAGATATTTACTTGCCGGAGGATCGCCGCTTTAACCTCGATGTTCGCACTATGAATGGCGGGATCACGTTGCAGAATGTAGAAGCCATTGAAGACATTTCTCTGGAAACGGGGAATGGAGAGCTGATCCTTCATCGTATCTTTGGTAATGTTAAGGGAAAAACACTGAATGGAGCTGTCCGTGCCAGATCTGTTCAAGGCAGCGTTGATTTAACAACGAGCGGAGGCAATATGAATGCTTGGGATGTTACCGGTGCTTTGAAATTATCGACGGCTGTCGGCAATATTAGTGCGATCGGAAATAGCAATGATATCGATATTACTACCAAAAACGGTAATTTAGAGGTTGATGGAGCCAGATCCAAGCTACATGCCGAATCTCTAAATGGTACCATTGATATTCGCTCTTCTGATGTCGCTGGAGATTGGGACATTTATAGCGCAGTTGGTGACATTCAATTGTATTTACCGATGTTAAGCAACTATACAGTGAATGGATCCAGTGGATATGGAGATATTACTTCAGATTTGCCTGAACTTACAATTGATAAGAAAAAAGTATCAGGTGAAGTGGGGACCGGCGAGTTCAAGCTTCATGTTGAAGGAAATAGCAATCTAAATGTTAGGAAATATTGAAAAAAGTAATTTTTCTTATATAATAATAAATATAATGTATAGACTTCGTTGACAATATTGAAAAATCGGTCTTACAATCTTAAAAAGTATTTCTTTTATTTTTAAATTCAAAAGGCGGTGACAGTAATGGGGAGTGGAGTACAACATGCACTGGAACAATTAAAGACAACAGGTGTCCGTATAACGCCCCAGCGTCATGCGATTCTTACGTATTTGATGGAAGCAATGAATCATCCTACAGCTGACGATATATACCGGGCGCTAGAGCCGAAATTTCCGAGCATGAGCGTAGCAACTGTATATAATAATCTCAAGATGTTTATGGAAGCCGGCATGGTTCGCGAGTTGACCTACGGGGATAGTTCCAGTCGTTTTGATGCCAATGTATCTGATCATTATCATGTCATCTGTCAGCTATGCGGTAAGATTGAAGATTTTAGTTATCCTTCGCTTCATGATGTAGAGATACATGCAGAGCAGGAAACGGGCTTCAAAATTACGGGTTTGCGTATGGAATTGCATGGAGTTTGCAAATGTTGCAGAGAGAAGCAACAATAAGACAGAATACTACTGACTTAAGGGCGTATAGCCAAGCTACACAATAAACGTGTGAAATCCGAAAGCGGAGGACTCACGTTTTTATTTTTTTCGAAATAACAAAATATAGTGAAAATGACTAACTTATACTGGTTATCCGGAACCAAGTGGATGTTATAATCGTATTGTTAGACTTAACTTAAAATCATCTAATATTTGGAGGATATATTTTGGACAGAAGATATAGACAGAAACGCGTCAAAAAGCGCGGAGGTCTTTTCCGACGCTTTTTTGGACTTTTGCTCATTGCGGCAGCAGCTTATTGGGTTGTGTTTTTTGTATTGCCAAATCGCCAGCACATCGATCCAGACTGGAAAGGCCTAGAACATCCTATCTTCGTAAAAGGAGAGCTAACAGGATATTCCGCCTCAGGGACCGGTGATAGCATGCTTTTACCTCTACCATTACTGCAGGAACATGTGGACTCATCTATTCGTTATGAAGAAAAGACTAAATCGGTCATCTTATCAACGGAAAGTGAACTTCTATATATGCAAGAGGATAAAACCAATGCTAGTCTGAACAATCGTCCGCTGCAGCTACGGCTGGCACCTGAAGTTAAGGAAAAGATAACTTATCTTCCTGCGGATGTTTTAGAAGACCTGTATGGGTTTGAGATTCAAGAGGATACGACTACCGGGGCTGTGCTGTTAATGACAGCAGGGGAGAGTGTACCGCTGGGGAAAGTGAAAGGTGAAGCAGGTGATAAGACAGTCGCTCTTCGCAGCGAAGCCTCGATTCACGCACCCATCGTGGCCGATATGTCCCCAGGTGCCATCGTGAGTATTTGGAATAAGGAAAATGAGGACTGGCTGTATGTGCAGTTAAGCAGCGGTTATGCGGGTTATGCCAAGGCCAGTGATATTATCTCAGACGGTCAAAAGACAGTGGAACCCAAAAGCACCACTCCCTCACGGGCAGAACGAAGCTGGAAAGGGAAGTCAGTGAATTTGTATTGGGAAGCTGTTTATCAACGCAAACCTGACCCAAGTACATTCGGTGAGCTTCCGGGCGTTAACGTGGCTAGCCCGACTTGGTTCAGTATCATAGATGGTGATGGGAATGTGCGCAGTCAGGCTGATAGTGCGTATGTGCAGTGGGCCCATGAGCGCGGTTTGGAAGTATGGGGGCTGCTCAGCAATAGCTTTGAACCAGACATAACCACTGAGGCATTGTCGAGCTATGAGAAGCGGATGAACGCGATCGTACAGATCCTCGAGTATTCAGATTTATACAAGCTGGATGGAATTAATATTGACTTTGAGAATGTATATACGAAAGACGGGGAGAATGTTACACAATTTATGCGAGAGCTAAAACCTATGGCTCAAGCCAAAAACTTAATCGTCTCCATAGACGTAACCCCTAAATCTAACAGTGAGATGTGGTCAGCATTCCTTGATCGTAGAGCTCTTAATTCAGTAGTTGATTATCTTATTGTTATGGCTTATGACGAGCATTGGGCTGCTAGTCCTGTAGCGGGCTCTGTTGCGTCTCTGCCGTGGGTAGAAAGCTCGTTAAGCCGGATCATAGAGGAAGACGATGTGCCGCCTGAGAAGCTGATTCTAGGGATTCCACTGTACACTAGAATCTGGACTGAGGCCCAGGTGGATGGCAAGACCAAAGTAAGCTCTAAATCGGTTAGTATGAATGCCGTTGAAAAAATTATTAAAGAGAAGAAGCTGACCCCAACCTTTGATAAGGCAGCAGGGCAGAATTACGTTGAGTATAAGGAGGATGGCGCTCTTAAAAAAATATGGATCGAAGACAAAGTTTCTTTAGAAGCTAGAGTTGAGCTTGCTAAGTCTTTAGGGCTTGGTGGCATTGGTTCATGGAATCGCAGCTTTAGTAATCCGTCTGCGTGGGAGGCATTACAAGGGATTCATAAGTAATTATTATTTCATTTATAATGAACAAAGGGGCTCCCAATACGGGGGCCCCTTTGTTGTATTAAGCAAATGTTTGATCGCATTATAAATCGCTAGTAATAAGCTTCTGTAAGATGTGTTTTATTGATTAAGCTGCTGACTCTTAAGTTGTTCCGCAGTAATATTGGCCTCAGCTGGATCCATAGTAAGGATGGTATGGCAGAACATACAGCGGTCTGTTTTGCCCAGCATTTTGGTCAGCTTGTGACATTCAGGGCATTCCAGTTGGACTGCGCTAGTTGACAGCATCCCAGCCCAGAAATAGATTGCAAGACTTGCCATCATTGAGATTAAACCGATTACAAGACCGATTCCAGCGAATACTTTTCCAGTTGAGCCCCAAAACACGATGCCCGCTGTACCCAAAACCATAAGTCCCATTCCGAGCATTGTGAGCAGTAATCCCCATGTGCGAAAAGCGTTGATCTTAGCCGTTTTAAACTTCATGAGTGTTTGCTCCTAACTAAATATAGTTGGGTTGTCCAGAAGGAACTGTCTTTCATATGTAGAATAATAATTATAACTGAATTATAACTGACTGGACGCAAAATCGCCAAATTTAATGGAGGGAAGCATGGAACTGTCCAATGTAACTTTGTTGAGTGGAGAAACGTTTGATGAGAATGTTTTAGGAGCGGTCGTTTTGCGGCAGAATGGGGATATTCCGTTTCAAAGCGCACTTCTTCAAGATTTTGATATGGTAGTGTTAGTTTTGCATGAAGAACAGGATAGAGAGCATATTGTTCGCCATACCATTGCCGGTGACCAACGGACCCAGTCAGTCCATATTGGCCTTTTTGCTTTGGAGCAGGCTGTTATGGCAGGGGATAATAACGAACTTCTTATCAGTTTGATGAGGGGGGAAGTGATCTGGGACCCCAAGGGAATACTAGAGGAAATGCGACGCGAGATACTGCAATTTGAAGGACCGATCAAGGAACGGGTCGCATTTATGGAGTTTGCTCGCTTTTTGCATATGTATGTGAAATCCAAGCGCTATATAGAGGCTGGCTTTATTATGGATGCTTACAACTGTGTATTGATAGCCTTATACCATTGGGCAAGAATAGAAGTGAGTGAAGTGGGTGCTTTCCCCGAGCCAGCTATTTGGGAGCAGGTTAAAAGCATGAATACCTCTGTTCATAAACTTTATGAGGAGTTAACGGTCAGTACTGAGACCTTAGAGCAACGTGTGGAGCTTGTGCTTCTTGCATGTGAATTTGGGATTATGTCCAAAATGACGGACTGTTGTCTATTGCTCTTTAATATTTTGAATAGCCGTAAGGAAGCATGGAGCATTAAAGAATTACTGCAGCATTCAGGTCTGAGTCAATTAGAGTCTGAACTACCCCTTGTTTTACGAAAGCTGGTTTCTCGTTCGCTAATCCGAGAGATTACATCTTGGGCTGATGTTCACGAGGGAGAAGGGCATGCGATCCGCTATACATTATAGAGATAAATTAGATACAGTAGAAGATGTTTAATTATAGAGAGATGAGCAAGGATAGGGAGAGGCTGAGCACTCTCTTTTTGTTTGTTTACTAATATGAAACGCTCATATTTATTCAGAAAAATTAATGGTTGACTCTTTCCTTGTTCATGTGTTAAATTATAACTCGTCCCTCTGACACAGAGATGTGCTTTCGAAAACATTCGAAAGACAACCAAAAAAAGAAATTAAAAAAAAGGTTGACTAAAACGAGGACGCTGTGATATATTATAAAGGTCGCTGCTGAACAACACATCGACGAAATAAACAGCTTGATCTTTGAAAACTGAACAACGAGTGAGTAGGAAATCACGCAAGTGAAATCCAAAATTAGAGAATTAATTTTCTCGTCAGATGTTTCAAAATGAGCATATCGCTCTTTTCAATACTAATTGGAGAGTTTGATCCTGGCTCAGGACGAACGCTGGCGGCGTGCCTAATACATGCAAGTCGAGCGGAGTTATTTTGAAAGCTTGCTTTCAAAATAACTTAGCGGCGGACGGGTGAGTAACACGTAGGCAACCTGCCCTTCAGACTGGGATAACTACCGGAAACGGTAGCTAATACCGGATAATTTCTTTTTTCTCCTGAGAGAAGAATGAAAGACGGAGCAATCTGTCACTGAGGGATGGGCCTGCGGCGCATTAGCTAGTTGGTGGGGTAACGGCCCACCAAGGCGACGATGCGTAGCCGACCTGAGAGGGTGAACGGCCACACTGGGACTGAGACACGGCCCAGACTCCTACGGGAGGCAGCAGTAGGGAATCTTCCGCAATGGGCGAAAGCCTGACGGAGCAACGCCGCGTGAGTGATGAAGGTTTTCGGATCGTAAAGCTCTGTTGCCAGGGAAGAACGTCCGGTAGAGTAACTGCTACCGGAGTGACGGTACCTGAGAAGAAAGCCCCGGCTAACTACGTGCCAGCAGCCGCGGTAATACGTAGGGGGCAAGCGTTGTCCGGAATTATTGGGCGTAAAGCGCGCGCAGGCGGCTATTTAAGTCTGGTGTTTAAACCTTGGGCTCAACCTGAGGTCGCACTGGAAACTGGGTGGCTTGAGTACAGAAGAGGAAAGTGGAATTCCACGTGTAGCGGTGAAATGCGTAGATATGTGGAGGAACACCAGTGGCGAAGGCGACTTTCTGGGCTGTAACTGACGCTGAGGCGCGAAAGCGTGGGGAGCAAACAGGATTAGATACCCTGGTAGTCCACGCCGTAAACGATGAGTGCTAGGTGTTAGGGGTTTCGATACCCTTGGTGCCGAAGTTAACACAGTAAGCACTCCGCCTGGGGAGTACGGTCGCAAGACTGAAACTCAAAGGAATTGACGGGGACCCGCACAAGCAGTGGAGTATGTGGTTTAATTCGAAGCAACGCGAAGAACCTTACCAGGTCTTGACATCCCTCTGAATCTGCTAGAGATAGCAGCGGCCTTCGGGACAGAGGAGACAGGTGGTGCATGGTTGTCGTCAGCTCGTGTCGTGAGATGTTGGGTTAAGTCCCGCAACGAGCGCAACCCTTAACTTTAGTTGCCAGCAAGTAATGTTGGGCACTCTAGAGTGACTGCCGGTGACAAACCGGAGGAAGGTGGGGATGACGTCAAATCATCATGCCCCTTATGACCTGGGCTACACACGTACTACAATGGCCGGTACAACGGGAAGCGAAGCCGCGAGGTGGAGCCAATCCCATCAAAGCCGGTCTCAGTTCGGATTGCAGGCTGCAACTCGCCTGCATGAAGTCGGAATTGCTAGTAATCGCGGATCAGCATGCCGCGGTGAATACGTTCCCGGGTCTTGTACACACCGCCCGTCACACCACGAGAGTTTACAACACCCGAAGTCGGTGGGGTAACCCGCAAGGGAGCCAGCCGCCGAAGGTGGGGTAGATGATTGGGGTGAAGTCGTAACAAGGTAGCCGTATCGGAAGGTGCGGCTGGATCACCTCCTTTCTATGGAGAATCGTTCTCTGCAATGAGAACATTCAAATCGGAAGCTCAGCTTCCAAACTCAGGTTTAGGCCTGTTACTCACTCGTTGCTCAGTTTTGAGAGTTTAAGCTCTCAAGTAAGACTTGATCCTTGAAAACTGGATACCGAAACGAATTTGCGTTTTAGAACATCTTTTAGCAACTTGTGTAAACAAGTAAATGTTATTAGTGAGATTTTTCTTCGGAAGAATCAAGGTTAAGCTAATAAGAGCACACGGAGGATGCCTAGGCGCCAGGAGCCGACGAAGGACGTGGCGAACAACGAAACTGCCTCGGGGAGCTGTAAGCAAGCTTTGATCCGGGGGTGTCCGAATGGGGAAACCCAGCTGTGGTAATTCGCAGTTACTCATTTCTGAATACATAGGAAATGTAGAGGCAGACCAGGGGAACTGAAACATCTAAGTACCCTGAGGAAGAGAAAACAATAGTGATTCCGTCAGTAGCGGCGAGCGAACGCGGAACAGCCTAAACCTAAGAGCTTGCTCTTAGGGGTTGTGGGACGTCTCACATGGAGTTACAAAGGAATATGGTAGGCGAAGAGGTCTGGAAAGGCCCGCGATAGAGGTAAAAGCCCTGTAGCCTAAACTGTGTTCTCTCCGAGACGGATCCCGAGTAGTGCGGGGCACGTGAAACCCCGTATGAATCCAGCAGGACCATCTGCTAAGGCTAAATACTACCTGGCGACCGATAGTGAAACAGTACCGTGAGGGAAAGGTGAAAAGCACCCCGGAAGGGGAGTGAAATAGAACCTGAAACCGTGTGCTTACAAAAAGTCAGAGCCCTATTAATGGGTGATGGCGTGCCTTTTGTAGAATGAACCGGCGAGTTACGTTTAACATGCAAGGTTAAGCCGAGAAGGTGGAGCCGCAGCGAAAGCGAGTCTGAATAGGGCGAATTAGTATGTGGACGTAGACCCGAAACCGTGTGATCTACCCCTGTCCAGGGTGAAGGTGCGGTAACACGCACTGGAGGCCCGAACCCACGTACGTTGAAAAGTGCGGGGATGAGGTGGGGGTAGCGGAGAAATTCCAATCGAACTCGGAGATAGCTGGTTCTCCCCGAAATAGCTTTAGGGCTAGCCTCGGTATAAGAGTAGTGGAGGTAGAGCACTGATTGGGTGCGGGGTCCGCAAGGATTACCAAGCTCAGTCAAACTCCGAATGCCATATACTTATTGCCGGGAGTCAGACAGTGAGTGCTAAGATCCATTGTCAAAAGGGAAACAGCCCAGACCATCAGCTAAGGTCCCCAAGTGTGTGTTAAGTGGGAAAGGATGTGGAGTTGCACAGACAACCAGGATGTTGGCTTAGAAGCAGCCACCATTGAAAGAGTGCGTAATAGCTCACTGGTCGAGTGACTCTGCGCCGAAAATGTAACGGGGCTAAACACACCACCGAAGCTATGGCTAGATACTATGTATCTGGGGTAGGGGAGCGTTGTGTAGGGGTTGAAGGTGTACTGAAAAGAGCGCTGGACACTACACAAGTGAGAATGCCGGTATGAGTAACGAAAAGATCAGTGAGAATCTGATCCGCCGAAAGCCCAAGGTTTCCTGAGGAAGGCTCGTCCGCTCAGGGTAAGTCGGGACCTAAGGCGAGGCCGAAAGGCGTAGTCGAAGGACAACAGTTTGAAATTACTGTACCACCGTAATCCGCTATGAGCGATGGGGTGACGCAGGAGGGTAGTGACGCGGACTGATGGATGTCCGTCTAAGCAGTGAGGCTGATGTGTAGGCAAATCCGCACATCGTTAAGGCTGGGCTGTGATGGGGAGCGAAAATTGTAGTAGCGAAGGTCATGATCTCACACTGCCAAGAAAAGCCTCTAGCCAGGAGAAGGTGCCCGTACCGCAAACCGACACAGGTAGGCGAGAAGAGAATTCTAAGGCGCGCGGAAGAACTCTCGTTAAGGAACTCGGCAAAATGACCCCGTAACTTCGGGAGAAGGGGTGCCCCGGTAGTGTGAATAGCACGAGGGGGCCGCAGTGAAAAGGCCCAAGCGACTGTTTAGCAAAAACACAGGTCTGTGCGAAGCCGCAAGGCGAAGTATACGGGCTGACGCCTGCCCGGTGCTGGAAGGTTAAGGGGAGTGGTTAGGGGTAACCCGAAGCTATGAACCGAAGCCCCAGTAAACGGCGGCCGTAACTATAACGGTCCTAAGGTAGCGAAATTCCTTGTCAGGTAAATTCTGACCCGCACGAATGGCGTAACGACTTGGGCGCTGTCTCAACGAGAGATCCGGTGAAATTTTAATACCTGTGAAGATGCAGGTTACCCGCGACAAGACGGAAAGACCCCATGGAGCTTTACTGCAGCTTGATATTGAATTTGGGTACGATCTGTACAGGATAGGTGGGAGCCGTAGAAATCGGAGCGCAAGCTTCGGTGGAGGCGCCGTTGGGATACCACCCTGATCGTATCTAGGTTCTAACCTAGTACCCTTACCGGGTACGGGGACCGTGTCAGGCGGGCAGTTTGACTGGGGCGGTCGCCTCCTAAAGAGTAACGGAGGCGTTCCAAGGTTCCCTCAGAATGGTTGGAAATCATTCGCAGAGTGCAAAGGCATAAGGGAGCTTGACTGCGAGACCTACAAGTCGAGCAGGGACGAAAGTCGGACTTAGTGATCCGGTGGTACCGCATGGAAGGGCCATCGCTCAACGGATAAAAGCTACCCTGGGGATAACAGGCTTATCTCCCCCAAGAGTCCACATCGACGGGGAGGTTTGGCACCTCGATGTCGGCTCATCGCATCCTGGGGCTGAAGTAGGTCCCAAGGGTTGGGCTGTTCGCCCATTAAAGCGGTACGCGAGCTGGGTTCAGAACGTCGTGAGACAGTTCGGTCCCTATCTGTCGTGGGCGCAGGAAATTTGAGAGGAGCTGTCCTTAGTACGAGAGGACCGGGATGGACGTACCGCTGGTGCACCAGTTGTTCCGCCAGGAGCATGGCTGGGTAGCTACGTACGGACGGGATAAGCGCTGAAAGCATCTAAGCGTGAAGCCCCCCTCAAGATGAGATTTCCCAATTAGTAAGACCCCTTGAAGACGACGAGGTAGATAGGTTGGAGGTGGAAGTGCAGCAATGCATGGAGCTGACCAATACTAATCGGTCGAGGGCTTATCCTATACGTAGGATGCAGATTCGTTTCGGATTCAGTTTTCAGGCGATTAAGCCTGGTATGAATATTCCCTGATAGCTCAGTTGGTAGAGCACTCGACTGTTAATCGAGTTGTCACAGGTTCGAGTCCTGTTCGGGGAGCCATATGGAGAGGTGTCCGAGTTTGGCCGAAGGAGCACGATTGGAAATCGTGTAGGCGCCACAAGCGTCTCGAGGGTTCGAATCCCTCTCTCTCCGCCACAAATTTTTAATTAGTATGGCCCGTTGGTCAAGGGGTTAAGACACCTCCCTTTCACGGAGGTAACATGGGTTCGAATCCCATACGGGTCACCAAATTTTCACTTGATTTATCCTAGTGGACTTTGGTACAATAACAATTGTTGTTTATGGAGGCTTAGCTCAGCTGGGAGAGCATCTGCCTTACAAGCAGAGGGTCGGGGGTTCGATCCCCTCAGCCTCCACCATAACACTTTCTTACTGACGCGGGGTGGAGCAGCCCGGTAGCTCGTCGGGCTCATAACCCGAAGGCCGCAGGTTCAAATCCTGCCCCCGCAACCAATTAACTTAAGCAATTATATCTTTTGGAACCGTGGTGTAGTTGGCCTAACATGCCTGCCTGTCACGCAGGAGATCGCGGGTTCGAATCCCGTCGGTTCCGCCATTTTCATCATGGCTCGGTAGCTCAGTCGGTAGAGCAGAGGACTGAAAATCCTCGTGTCGGCGGTTCGATTCCGTCCCGAGCCACCATTTATCATCACAAAAGAATGAGTGCCATGCCGGTGTAGCTCAATTGGTAGAGCAACTGACTTGTAATCAGTAGGTTGGGGGTTCAAGTCCTCTCGCCGGCACCATCCTTGGAGGATTAGCGAAGTGGCCAAACGCATCAGACTGTAAATCTGCTCACGTGAGTGTTCGGTGGTTCGAATCCATCATCCTCCACCAGTTTTTAGGGGCATAGTTTAAAGGTAGAACAACGGTCTCCAAAACCGTTGGTGTGGGTTCAATTCCTGCTGCCCCTGCCAAGTTCTTTCTAAAGTTTAATATGGCGGCCGTGGCGAAGGGGTTAACGCACCGGATTGTGGTTCCGGCATTCGTGGGTTCGAGACCCATCGGCCGCCCCATTTACTTTAAAATGAATAATGGCAACAATATCAACTTAATATGGCGACTGTGGCGAAGGGGTTAACGCACCGGATTGTGGTTCCGGCATTCGTGGGTTCGAGACCCATCAGTCGCCCCATTTTACTTTAAAATGTTATTGGGGATTAGCCAAGCGGTAAGGCAACGGACTTTGACTCCGTCACTCATAGGTTCGAATCCTATATCCCCAGCCATTTTATGCGGACGTGGCTCAGCGGTAGAGCATCGCCTTGCCAAGGCGAGGGTCGCGGGTTCGATTCCCGTCGTCCGCTCCAAGTTTTCATGGCGCCATAGCCAAGTGGTAAGGCAAAGCTCTGCAAAAGCTTTATCCCCAGTTCAAATCTGGGTGGCGCCTCCATTTAGTTCATATGTGCCGGCGTGGCGGAATGGCAGACGCGCTCGACTCAAAATCGAGTGGGAAACCGTGGAGGTTCGAGTCCTCTCGCCGGTATCTTAAAAAGGTTTGTAAGAATGCTTTCATAAGCAATCTTACAAACCTTTTTTCTTTATGTCCTTGGGTTTACAGCAGTAAGCCGTTGAATAGAGAGTTTCTCTATTTCAACGGCTTTTTTTAATCTGATTAGTGATTAACCTGATTGATTATTAATGCGGAATGCTCGCGGGGTAAGACCTATTTCTCGTTTGAACATATTGCAGAATTGGGCATCGTTCACAAAACCTGCAGCAGCAGATACTTCAGAGATTTGCATCTGAGTATGACGTAATAAAGATTTTGCATAATCCAGGCGTTTTAACAGCAAATACCGCAGGGGTGAAGACCCGAAACGTTCTTTAAATAGATGGCGAAAACGATCGTAACTATATCCGGACATTTCTGATAGTGTTTCGACGGACAATTTATGGCGATAATGCTCATTCATATAATTAAGGACATATTGTACTCGATCTTCTGTTGGGGATTGATATCCAGAGGCACTAAGAAGCCTCATAAGATGGACGGTAATCTCGCTCATTTGTAGGTTTAGAAGCTCAGAGAATCCGTCTTGCTTGCGTGTAAACTCTGCTTTCATTCGCAGCAGGATTTGAAGAACGGTCTGATCTTTATCATCTTCATATACGCCGAGCAGATTACTCATATTAGGGTGTTCCGAGTGGAAGCCTACAAATAATACATTTGCATCCTCACGGTGGTGCTCGTCATGTTTATGATTGGGTGGCACAAGCGCGAAAGAAGAGGAGCGAAAATGGTAACTTCGTGGGCCAACATTGGTTGTCCCTACCCCCTGTAAATAATAGACTAGTTCGTAGCATTCATGCTGGTGTGGAGGGATATAAGTATTTAGCTCATGTGTGGCACTTACAATATATAGAACACGATCCATGATGATCCTCCAATACTTATGTTTTAGCCGAATCGTACAAAACTATGACCGAAATCATATAATTATTTTTAATAATATTTGTTATGATCGTATCAATAAATCCGAAAGTTCGCAACCTGACTGGCCATCTCGTTCGGAAATAAAGCGGATTATTAATAATAATGGTATTTTTATTGCTATTTTTGAGCCTAAACGTTAAATTTATTACTTTTAATGATACTTTATTTGGAAAAAAGAGAATTTCCATTTGAACCGTGAATTATACAATGGGTGAAGATGGGATTCTGCGGATTACTAACCAACTAAAATTAGGGGTGGAATAGAGTAATGAATAAAAAAGTTCTTTCTTTGTTGTTATTAATGGTGATGGTTCTGGTCACAGCATGTGGGAATAACACGTCCAATAATGGTTCTTCAACGAATACTGGATCCAAAGCGGACGAAGGCGGAGAAACAGGTGCAGGGGATAAACTCAAGGTTGTATTGCTGATTCCGGGGACACTTGGGGATAAATCATTTTTTGATTCCGCTAATAACGGCTTGCAAAAGGTTAAGGATGAACTTGGTGCAGTAACAAAGGTTGTTGAAATGGGCGTTGATAAAACGAAATGGGAGCCTACATTTAACGATATCGCTTCCGAGGATTGGGATGTAATTATTTCTGGCGGTTC
The DNA here is from genome assembly GCF_037963265.1 of Paenibacillus sp. FSL H7-0943. Classification (NCBI taxonomy): domain Bacteria; kingdom Bacillati; phylum Bacillota; class Bacilli; order Caryophanales; family Paenibacillaceae; genus Paenibacillus; species Paenibacillus sp. FSL H7-0943. The sequence continues at coordinate 5,988,715 of NZ_CP150148.1, read as the reverse complement.
TGAAATTACAGAGATGTTTAATGCAACGGCAGAATTGTATCCAGACAAAAAATTCATTAATTATGATACCGACATCGATGAAGCACCAGATAACATGTACAACATGTCTTATGCGACAAATGAAGTATCTTTCTTGGCAGGTGCAGTAGCAGCATTAGCTACACAATCGGATATGCCGAATGCTACCCCTGAGAATGTGATTGGGTTTGTGGGCGGTATGGATATTCCGGGGATTAATGCTTTCTTGGTCGGTTACATTCAAGGTGCTCAGTACGTTGATCCTGATGTAAAAGTGGCTGTGTCGTACGCTGGTGATTTTGTTAACCCGGCAAAAGGTAAGGAGCTGTCTCTAATTCAATATAACTCCGGTGTGGATGTTATTTTTAACGTGGCTGGGGGTACAGGTCTTGGGATCTTTGACGCAGCTAAAGAGAAGAAAAAATATGCAATCGGTGTAGACTCCGATCAGGCAATGTTGATTAACGATACAGATAGTGAAAAAGCAAATCTAATCGTTACTTCATCTATTAAAAAGATTGATACGGCTATTCTAGGTGCAGTGAAGAGATTGCAAGAGGGTACGCTAGAAATGGGCAAACGTGATGTATTGAGCTTTGTAGATGATGGTGTAGGTATTGCTGAGAATGATATTTATAAAAATGTATTCCCGGCTGATCTTCAGGCCAAGGTTGAAGAAGTGAAGCAAAAGCTGATCAATAAAGAAATTAAAGTGGATAATGCGATGGGGATGGAAACCGCAGAGGTAGAAGCTATTCGTAACGCAGTTAAGCCTTAAGCTTTAAACCTTAAGATCAGCTCTATAGAGATAAACCTACAGTTGGAGATTCTTCTAGTCAGGGGAATTCCAGCTGTATATTTTTGCAGACCTCCAAGTTGAAAGGCGTTGAGACCTATGTACACAGCTCTGCTGGAAATGCGGGGAATTACCAAGGTATATCCCAATGGCGTCGTTGCAAATAAAGACGTGCATTTTTCTTTACGTGAGGGAGAAATACATGCGATTGCAGGTGAGAACGGTGCTGGTAAATCGACTTTAATGAAGATTATGTTCGGCATGGAAGAGCCAAGTGAAGGCGAGATCTATATCAAGGGTGAAAAAGTAAAGCTGCAATCCGCTCAGGACGCCATTGATAGAGGTATCGGCATGGTCCACCAGCATTTCATGTTGGTACCTTCTTTTACGGTGGCAGAGAATATGGTGCTGGGTATGGAGCCGCGCAGAGGAGTTGGCATTAATTATGCCGAGGCTGTGCGCATGACGGAAGAGACCGCAAGGAAATACAATCTGGCCGTGGATCCAAAGGCAAAAGTAGAGGATCTTACAGTTGGGATGAAGCAAAAGGTTGAGATTCTTAAGGCGCTGCTGCGTGGTGCGAAAATTCTGGTGCTTGATGAGCCAACTGCGGTGTTGACTCCACAGGAAACAGAGGAATTGTTCCGCGAGCTTAAGCAATTAAGGGAACAGGGGCATACGATAGTTTTTATTTCGCACAAATTAAAGGAAGTCAAAGCGATTTGCGACAGAATTACGATTATGCGCAGCGGCCGTAGTGAAGGTGTTTTTCAAACACAGGATGTGACAGAACAGGAAATCTCGAGGTTAATGGTCGGCAGAGATGTCGTGCTGAAATATGACAAAGAGATTCTGGCTGTTAGTGAGCCAGTACTAACGGTGCAGGGACTCGGTGTGAATGATGCAGATGGTAAAGCGTTATTGTCAGATATCAATTTTGCGGTACGTGGTGGGCAGATCGTTGGGATTGCTGGTGTAGAAGGTAACGGGCAGACACAGCTCATTGAAGCTCTTACAGGTAGCTTGAGAGGTGTCTCAAGTCAGGGTTCTGTACTAGTGAAGGGAAAGGATATCCGTGAATCGGATATTTTGGATATTCGTAAGCTAGGCGTTTCCTATATACCGGAGGATCGGATGCGGCAAGGGATCGCTAGTGAAGCAAGCATAGCTGATAATCTGCTATCTACTCAGTATCGTACAAAAGCAATGAATAAAGGTCTTTTTTTGAATGGCTCACGAATTGCCAAGCTAGCAGTATCCCTTGTAGAGGAATTTAAAGTCCGCTGTTCAGGACCTTCTCAGCCCATAGGAATGTTGTCAGGTGGTAACATGCAGAAGGTAGTCGTAGCTAGAGAGTGTTCGACTGAACCGCAGCTGCTTATTGCAGAACAGCCGACACGGGGTGTGGATATAGGCGCAGCCCAGTTCATACATCAAAAGTTGTTGGAATTACGTTCAGACGATTGCGCGATTTTGCTAGTGTCGGCAGATTTGAATGAGATCTTGGAGATCAGCGATAGTCTGTTAGTAATGTACGAGGGTAAGATTGTTGCCTTTTTCGAGGAGCCATCTAAGGTTAGTGAGGAAGAATTAGGTCTTTATATGCTGGGGATTCATCGGCAGGACGAGGAGCACATCGGGAGGGCCGTAAATCATGTTTAAAGTTAAATATTTTGAGTACATTCGGACATCGGCGGTAATCGTTATTGCACTCGCTATTGCCTTTCTGATCATCTCTTTGGTCAGTAATCAGCCTGTGAAGACGATTGGTATATTCCTATTAGAGCCGTTATCCAGTAAAGGTCATATTGGTAATGTGATTGAGATGGCGATTCCGCTCATGTTCACTGGGTTGGCAGTATCCTTGTTGTTTCGAGCCAATATGTTCAACCTGGGAGCTGAAGGGATTTTCTATTTCTCCGGTGTTGTAACTTCCGTATTGGCTATTCATTTAACGCTGGACGGCTGGCTGCATCCGATGGTAGCTATTGCTGCAGGTTCAATTGTAGGAGCGTTGCTCTCGGCAATACCTGGTATTCTGAAGGCAAAATGGAATGCTAATGAGTTGGTTACATCCTTAATGTTCAATAATATTTTGTTCGGAGTAGGGCTATACCTACTGAACTATCATCTGCGTGATGCTAAAGCTTTTGCCAATGTATCCTACAAATTCGAGAAAACGGCACTGCTGAGTAAAATGGTCTCGGGCACCCGTATTCATACCGGTCTTATTATCGTTATCGTGCTTATTATTGCAGCTCATCTATTCCTATACAAAACGAAATGGGGATATGAGCTGCGCATGACAGGCATCAACCGGGACTTTGCCCGTTATTCCGGTATGAAGACAGCCAAGGTTATTATTCTCGTCCACTTGATTGCAGGTTTTATCGCAGGTATGGGGGGCTCCGTAGAAGTGCTGGGGATGTATAACCGTTTCCAATGGACGTCACTGCCTGGTTATGGTTTGGATGGTGCCCTTGTAGCGATGTTAGCCAAAAATAATCCGCTGTCCGTAATCGGCTCTGCATTATTCCTAGCGTACATTCGAATTGGGGCTGACATGATGGCTCGTCTGTCTGATGTACCTTCAGAGATGATCTCAATTATACAGGCAATTATCATTCTTCTGATTTCGGCTGAGCAATTTCTGAAGTTCTGGAAAAATCGGATGCTCTTGAAGGAGGCGAAGGAAGCGTGAACAGTTTGTTTGATGTGATTTTTACAACTGACTTTGCGTTCTCTGTCCTTCGCGTGACGACTCCGATTCTGTTCGCTGCGCTCGGCGCACTTATCTCCAATCGTGCAGGGATCATTAACATTGGGATGGAGGGCATTATGCTTGTTGCCGCTTTAGCGGGTGTCATCATAAGCAGCTATACGCATAGCGCGTGGGTAGGTCTGCTTGGGGCGGTGTTGTCTGGAACATTGATCGCTGGAATATTAGCTTTTTTCACCCTGAAATTCAAAACACATATCATTCTCGGGGGTGTGGCCATTAATATGTTCGCTTCGGGAGGCACTGTGTTTATCCTCTATCTGCTTAGTGGCGACAAGGGTTCTTCCACTTCTCTGGCGAGTAAAGTTCTGCCTAGTGTCCAGATTCCTTTGTTGAAGGATATCCCGGTGCTTGGACCTATTTTATCGGGGCATCACATACTGACGTATGTTTCTATATTGGCTGTGTTTGTTGTCTACTATCTATTAAACCGTACACCGCTTGGACTGCGCATTCGTTCAGTGGGTGAAAATCCACATGCGGCTCAATCCGTGGGTGTAAGTGTTGTAAAAATACAGTATATGGCTTTGCTGCTTAGCGGATTTTTTGCCGGTTTAGGCGGTGCTTATATGTCGATGGGGTATTTGTCACTGTTTACCCGCGATATGATCGCTGGCCGGGGCTGGATTGCCATTGCCGCTGAGTCGATGGGAAGAAGTACTACCGTAGGCACGGCGCTGACCTCTTTATTATTTGGTACTGCAGATGCATTGTCGAATGCGCTACAGGTGTTAAAGATTCCTGCGGAGCTAATCGCCACTCTTCCTTATGTAGCCACAGTAATTGGACTTGTGATCTACGCAGTATCTGAGACACGAAAAAAGAATAAAAAACTTAAAAGCCCGCTAGTTAAATAGCGATTGAAATGATTGATACACAGACAAGGAGTGAGTAACTATGCCAACACCTATTATTATTGACTGCGATCCAGGGCATGATGACGCAATAGCGATACTGCTTGCCATAGCAAATTCGGAGAAGTTAGATCTGCGCGGGATTACAACGGTTGGTGGAAACCAAATTTTAGATAAAATCACGGAAAACGCTCTGAAGGTGATCAGTTTCGTGAATGCTGACATTCCTGTAGCTAAAGGGGCTGCTGGCCCACTGTTCGGCAAGCTTGTTACAGGTGAGGAAGCGCATGGTGAATCGGGCATGGATGGCCCGCTTTTGCCCCCAAGTAAATTTCGCCCTGTAGAGCAGGGTGCTGTGGAGTTTATGCTGAATATCATCCGTTCTTCAGAGGAGAAGATTACGCTTGTGCCGATGGCTCCTTTAACAAATATTGCACTGCTAATCACGGCTTATCCAGAGATTAAAGACAGAATTGAAAAAATCTCACTGATGGGCGGAGGTATCTCGTATGGGAATGTCACCTCTACTGCGGAGTTTAATATCTATGTAGATCCTGAAGCAGCCCGTATTGTGTTTGAGTCGGGGATTCCGATCACAATGAGTGGTCTGGATGTGACCGATAAGGCTGCTATTTTTGAAGATGAGATCCTAGCATTGAAAGAGCGGGGACCAGTGTCTACTATGGTCGGAGAATTGCTGGATTTCTATTCGATTTACGGTAAAAAAATGGGCTATGTCGGCAGTGCGCTGCATGATCCATGTGCTGTTGCCTGGCTGCTGCATCCGGAACTATTTGAATCTGAGCATCTATATGTAACGGTGGAGACCGAAGGCAAGCTGACGCGGGGAATGACAGTTGCAGACAGACGGAAAAAGACGGATCGTCCAGCGAATGTACAAGTATTGGTGGGCGTTGACCGGGAAGCATTTATGAAGCTGATCTTTGATTCACTGGAAAAGCTTGATCAAGAGCTGCTGCTAGCGGCTGAAGGGAAGTAGCCTATGGCAGGATGGGAGAGACTTCAAGAGACCGTGCAGTTTGAAATTGCTCAGCGTGGAGAAGAAGGTTGCGAGATTGATGGGTTCGCGGATAAGCTAGCGGCTGCTGGCGCCGATGAGCTCAAGCTGATGCAGGTATACAATGAGCTAATGGAGCTTACGATTAGTGAGGATTTTCCGTATCAAGAGCCATCCTCTCTGGAGGAGATTCGTCAACTACGTCCAGAAGGTCCACGTAAGCTTGAGGCGGACTGGAGCGAGGCAGAATGGAGAGATAAGTTCTATGGAGCCTGGCTCGGTAGAAGTGTCGGCTGCGCACTTGGGAAACCGCTGGAGTATTGGGACTATCTCTATGGGAAAGATGGCCGTTCGGGCTGGGAGAATATTGAGCTATGGTTTCAGGGTGCGGACGCCTGGCCAATTACTGGCTATACGCCTGGGCATTCACGGGCAGAGGCTGAATATGGTCTTGGCTTAAGTGAATGGACATATGCGAGTACCCGCGAGACGATCAAGTATATGGAAAGCGATGACGATATTCGCTACACTGTCCTGGGTCTTATGCTGCTGGAGCAGAAGGGTCTGAACTGGGATTCTTGGGATATCGGAAAGCTGTGGCATACACATTTAACATATAGTCAGGTGTGCACGGCGGAGACACAGTCATATATGAATTTTGCGCAGGAGACCTCTCATCTGCATGGCGAGAAGCCTGCGGATTGGCTGGTGCGGCAGGAAAGAGTGCGGATGCACTTAAACCCTTACCGCGAGTGGATTGGTGCCGCTATACGCGCAGATGGACTGGCTTATGGCGCAGCAGGTTATCCTGAGCTTGCGGCAGAACTAGGCTGGCGCGACGCTTCATTTTCACATGTGAAAAATGGTATCTACGGTGAGATGTTGAATGCGGCGATGATATCGGCAGCTTTTGCAGAGAAGGATAATGAACGGATCCTAGAGATAGGCCTTAGTGAGATTCCGCGTACCAGTCGTTTGGCCAGTGATGTTTTGCGGGGGATAGATATTGCGCAGAAGGCCAAAAGTGAGCGGGAGTTGGTTCGTAACATTTGGGATACTTTTAGCCACTATGATGCAGTCCATACAAATAATAATGCTGCTCTTGTAGCTGCGTCGCTTGTTTATGGCGGGAATGACTTTGAAAAAACAGTTGTCACTTCCGTATATGGTGGAATGGATACAGACTGTAACGGGGCTACTGTGGGCTCAATTATGGGAGCGAAGCTTGGAGCAAGTAAGTTGCCGGCTTCATGGATCGAACCGCTTCACGATACGTTATATGCCGATCTGCCCGGATTTCATCCGATAGCGATTTCGGAATGTGCGGAACGCAGCTACCAAGTGTTCTTGAAGATTCGCAGAGAGCTTGGCGAAAAGGCATAAAAGATTTAGCGAGTATGGGACTCGATAGATCAGGGATTCAGGGATTACTATATGAATTATGGGATGTCTTAAGCTATTGGCTTAGACATCTTTTTTTGTGTAACAGCAGGTCTTTAATCACACTCCAACGAACCAAATGTAGCTTTAACTGCATTTCATACACTTAAAAAAACCAAATATGGCTATATTAACAGTGGAGCGTTTAGTGGTGGGGCAATAGGAGAATCATGATTTCAAGAGGGAAGGATTATCTTTGCTAACCCTTTTTATTTTATTAATAAATGTGTAAAAAGAGCCCGGTATAAAGGGGGTTTAGGTTTTCATCAACCTTCCTGGTATATCATTTAAAGAAAAATGATGACACAGCAGAAGAAATGTCTTATTATTTAAGGAGATTTTTAATAAAACAGATTTTAGAAAATTGTAATACAATGTCTCACTTGATGGAGGTTCATTATATAAGGGAAAGGAAGGGGGAGCTTCTAATACTGTCGCTGAGTCGGGTAAGTAAAGGGTACAAGCTGAAGGAAGGCATCTATCAGGCTGTAGATGAGGTATCGCTGGAGGTAAAGCAGGGATCCATTCATGGGATCATTGGTGAGAGTGGTGCGGGGAAATCTACGCTGCTGCGACTGATGAATCTTCTGGAACAGCCGGATGAGGGAACGGTTACCGTAGATGGCCACAACCTGACCGAAATGCCTAGTAAAGCACTGCGTAAAGCAAGGCAAAAGATTGGAATGATCTTTCAACAATTTAATCTTGTTTATAACGTCACTGTAGAGCGGAATGTTTCGATCCCGCTGGAGCTGGCAGATGTCCTAAAGCATGAACGAATGAAGCGTGTGAAGGAGTGTCTGGATTTTGTTGGACTGGCAGATAAGGCAAAACAATATCCGGCACAGCTCAGCGGAGGACAACGTCAGCGTGTTGCGATTGCCCGCGCGCTAGCGAACAGTCCGGGAATATTACTGTGTGACGAGCCAACGTCCTCCCTGGACCCTGGAACCACTACAGATATCTTGAACGTGCTGAAGCATGTGAATTCAAGTCTTGGAGTAACGGTTGTCATTGTTACGCATGAGATGGATGTTGTTAAAAGCATATGTACTCATGTATCGGTGATGGAAAAAGGGCGCATTGTAGATTCGTTCTCTCGTGAAGACGGTGAATTCCGTCCAGCGGCAGCCAGTACCGGGACATACCGCGATCAGATTCTTGGTAAAGCGGGGGAAGATCATGTTTGATAGTGTACTTCAATATCAGGCACAGATGTGGGATTCGATTGGTGAAACCTTTGTGATGGTTGGTATTTCTGTTGGAGCGGCCGTGCTGCTGGGGCTTCCACTGGGTACCTTGTTGTTTTTTTTCCGAAAAGGGCAGCTTTATGAGAATACAACGTTGTCTCTGGTGCTCAACAGTATCGTTAATATTATCCGCTCTTTTCCGTTCCTGCTGCTGGTCGTTGCGCTAATTCCAGTCACTCGTTTCCTGGTCGGGACCGCCATTGGTACGATTGCAGCAGCGGTTCCATTATCTATAATCGCTATTGCCTATTATGCTCGGTTAGTGGAGCAGTCGTTGCTGGAGGTTCCTAAAGGGGTCATTGAAGCAGCATTATCGATGGGAGCCTCGAAGCTGGGCTTGATCTTTAAATTTCTGTATGTGGAAGCTCGTTCGGGTCTAGTCCTTGGACTTACTACTTCTACAATTAGCTTTATCTCCTTCTCGACCGTGATGGGAGTTGTTGGTGGGGGAGGGGTTGGTGATTTCGCTATCCGTTATGGTTATCAGCGTTTTGAGACGGAAGTGATGATCTATGCCATTCTAGTGATGATTGTATTAGTCCAATTGGTTCAGTTCACCGGGGGGACTATCGCAAGGCTGTTGGATAAGCGGTAATACAAAATAGTTCAATATATAAACTGGGGGTTAGTAGTACTAATGAAAAAATCAATGATACTTGTGCTTACATTAATGGTATTGGTCGTAGCGGGTTGTGGCTCTAATAAAGCAGCCGAGAACAATACTGCAAAAGGTAGTAATGATGAGTTAACCAAATTAAAGATCGCTACACTGATCCCACCTATGACAGAAATTCTGGATATTGTGAAGCCGCTCCTGAAGGAAGATGGCATTGATCTGGAGATCGTTGTTCTCTCTGATAATGTGCAGCCTAATGAGGCGTTGGCTAATAAAGAAGTAGACGCTAACTTTTTCCAACACGTTCCTTATATGAAGCAATATAATGAAAGCAAAGGCTCTAATCTGGTAGAGGTACAGCCTGTTTATGACGCTATTTATGGCGGATACTCCAAACGTTATAAGACTATAGCTGATCTTCCTGAAGGGGCTACGCTTGTAATGGCTAATGATCCATCTAACATCGGCCGTTCATTGCAAATGTTCGCTGCAGCTGATCTTATTAAGCTAAAAGAAGGCGTAGGCATTCAAGCCACACAAGCAGACATTACTGAAAATCCAAAAAAATTCAAGTTTGAAGAAGTCGATCTCTTAATGCTGGCCCGTATGCTTGATGATGGCGATCTGGTAGCCATGACTCCTGCTTATGCGAGCCCACTAGGATTGACACCGAAGAAAGATGCACTGATTACGGAAGGCGAAGATTCCGAATTCACAATTACTTTGGTGGCACGTGAAGATAACAAGGACTCTGACGCCATTCAAAAGCTGGCTAAACGGATCAGCGGTCCTGAAGTGAAAAAGTTCCTTGAGGATAATTACGCGGATATTGCGTTGCCTGCGTTTAAATAAGCTGAATATGGATCTATAAAAAAGGGCAGCCCGGCGATATTTACCGGGCTGCCCTTTTTGTAATAGGAGTATTTAGGTGTGTCTTACATTACTCGGCTTCTCTCAGCCGTTCCACAATGGATGCTTGGGATAACGTTTTATAGGCTCTCAGTGTCACTGTGTAAGCGAGAATTAACAAAATAGGAACGGTGAGGATAAACGGCAGCCAACTCATCTGAAATACCATAAAGGCCATATTATCCGTGATGCTTTTGGAAAGGTTATAGGTCAGCAATACACCTAATGTTGAGGTTATGAGGACGGTTAGCAAAACGGTGTAGAATCCTTCAAGGATCAGCATACGTTTTAGCTGCTTTTTGGTCATGCCAATACTCTCCAGCATGGCAAGTTCATTCCGGCGGGAGACTACCCCGGTGAGTACAGTGTTGATATAATTCAGCACCCCGATTAGAGCAATGACCAGGCTAAGCCCATACCCGACGGTTTGAAAAATGCGAATGAATCCACCGAGCTCATCCTTGTAATCCTCCCTTGATTTTAAAGTTAATTCATCAGTTGAATCTGTTAAAGCTTTGACCACTTGTTCTACCTGGTCCAGCTTAGTCGGATCGACATGTAGTGTGGCTGAAACGATATTGGCTGGATCTGTACCCTTCGGCATTTCCTTCTGCAGCTCCGAAGCAGGGAGGAAGATGTTGTAACCTAACATAGAGTAAGATTTTGTTGTGGCAGCATATACTGCATCATGTTTTACTACTGCCATCACTTCATAAGATTTATCCGACTTCTCGAAAGTGACTGTATCTCCAGGATGATAATAGGTGCGGTAGCTATCTTCTTCTATAAACATGGCCTCAGATATGACCGCATATTTTCCTGAAGCAAACTTCTGCCTGTTAAACTCCCCTTCAATAATATCCTTGTCCACAAGATCATACCAGCCCGGATCTAATCCATATAAATGATTGTAGACCATCCCCCCCTTATCTAAAGTGGAGAGAAGATAAGGATGTGGGTCAGCAGCTGCCATTGGCTCCAAAATAGCCCGGACAGCATCATCGACAGGAGATGGAACATATCTGTGGTAAACCTTATCAACAGTTTCTACACCGTCAATTTTACTTAGATTGTTGGCGAATTCCTCTGAAAGCTTATATGGATCACCGTCTCGAGGTCCTGTAATACTGACTAGCACTTCATTCTGAACCACAAAATCACCGGAGATAAAGGCACGTAGATATTTATTCACATCCAGTGAGGAAATTACTGTAAAAATGGTACTGAACAAGATGATACTCAAGGAGAGTGAAGAGAGCATCAGGATCAGCTTCTTTTTGCTTCTGAACAGGTTGGAGAACGCCATGTTGTGAAGTTTTGCGCCATGTTTTGATTTTTTGGCATTCCGTTTTCCACCGCTGCTGACTCCGGCAAATTTTACAGCCTCTACCGGCGAGGTTCGCGAAGCCATTCGGCCCGGTTTGCTTGCGGCGATCCATACTGTCATAAACGAGAATGCTGCTGCACCAATAAATATCCACGGGCTAGCAGAATAGACATTATCAGTAGAACCGTTTAAAAATGAGGAGGCCATAGGGAGAATCAGCAGACCTAGCAGATACCCGAACCCCAATCCAAAAGGCAATGCGACGAGATAAAGTGACCGGGCCTGAATGGAGATGATCTTTTTCAGTTGTCGGGGTGTGGTACCGATGGTCTTTAGCAGCCCGTAAAATTTGACATCCCGCACGACGGAAATAAAAAAGATATTGTAGATTAGTAAATAGCCGCTCAGCATGGTGATAAGAATGACAACTGCATAAGGAATGATATTCAGTAGATTATCGGAGAGAGAAACACTTGTATAAGCCGGATTGACACCATAAGGTACATCCAGGCCGGTGTCCGTCAAAATCTTTTGTACCTTCTGTTCAATATTATAAGAATTATTAAACATCACCCCTAGACCTGCGGTGTTCACATAAGAACCCGTTGCCTCAGAGATGTCCGGGTCAATATGGGAAATGTTCTTCTGTGTAAATGCTTCGGATACAAAAGCCAATCCTGACATCGCCAAATTTTGATCGGTTTCGTAATATCCGGAGAGCTTAAAGTCTTGGCTTATGACTTTTTCACCAATGTCTATATCCAGCTTCACAGTCTGGCCTAACTCATGTTTTGCTCCTAGCAAGTCAAGCGCCCAAGTATTTAGGACGATTTCATTCTCTTGGGAGGGCAGTCCGCCGGCTATAAAGTTGATAAAACCGTGTTTGGCATAATTCTCGTCAATTCGAAGGACCTCTACCCGGTGATTCTTGAACAGACTGGTGCTTATATCGCCAACCTTAAGGAAGACGCCATACTCTTTGATGGATGGTTGATTCTTCAGCTTCTCCAACTCGGCAGGATTCAGATATTTGAAGCTTCCATGATAATCGCTGCCGGTAGTCTGCATTTGTGCGCGTTGCATCGATTTGTTAATACTGAGCGCCAAGGTAAACACGCTGGTGATCAAAAGCGTAGTCAGTACGATGGCACAGATGATAGTGAAATTGCGAGCACGGTTGGCTTTGAGGCTTTTTTTGGCTAAAGTAGCAATGGTCTTATGGTTATTCGTGCTGATCATGGCTGGCTCACTCCGGAGCTACGGAGTTGTCCAGTGAAAATGACGCCATCTTCAATACGGATAATACGGTCAGCAGTTTGAGCAATTTGTTCATTGTGTGTGATCATCACAATGGTTTGGTTGAATTTTTCACTCATCTGTTTAAGTAAAATCAGCACTTCTTGGCTTGTTTTGCTGTCCAGATTACCTGTAGGTTCATCTGCTAAGATGATTGAAGGTTTGGTCGCCAATGCTCTGGCTATTGCCACCCGTTGCTGCTGTCCGCCAGACAGATTAGAAGGTAGAGTATTCATCTTTTCCTGCAAGCCTAAAGTGCGGATGATTAGATCAAGATAAGTTTCGTCAATTTTGCCACCGTCTAGTTCAATGGGCAGCACAATATTCTCCCGCACATTTAGTATGGGTACCAAATTGTAGTTCTGAAAAACAAACCCCACCGATCTGCGCCGAAAAATGGTCAGCTTCTCATCACTCATCGCAAAAATATCATTCCCGTTCACGTAAACCTTGCCCTCTGTTGCCCGATCTAATCCACCAAGCATATGAAGAAGGGTGCTTTTGCCGCTGCCGCTAGTGCCGACAATGGCGACAAACTCCCCTTTATCCACTGACAGTGATATACCGTCCAAAGCCTTAACGCTTGCGCCAACCTTTCCATAGTGTTTTTTTAAATTTTCAGTCTGTAGAATCGGCATAACTCTTCCCCTCCAATGAGATCTGTTTGTCCATGATTTAAGGGTAGCAAATCAATCTGACAGGAGAGTGTCTGAATTCTGACCATAATGACACATTCTATTTCAGCGCTGGGGCAGGTAAACAGAGAAAGTTGTACCTTTTCCAGTTTCAGAAATGACGTTGATATGGCCGCCTTGCGCCGTGATAATCTCTCTGGACAAAAACAACCCGATGCCGACCCCCTCGAATTCACGCGCTTGCTTTCCTCGGTAAAACCGCTTAAAGATGTGAGGGATTTCTTCGCTGGGGATTCCAAGTCCAGTATCGGTAAGGTGGAGACAGGTGAACATCTCGTTGCTTTCAGCAAGAACGGAAATTTGTCCGTTATGCGGTGTGTACTTCACAGCATTCTCGAGCAGGTTGAATAGTGCTTCACTTGTCCATTTGACATCGTGGCAGGCTAAGATGTGTGTCCCGCAGTCAATATTGATCGTAATTTGTTTGTTTTCCGCTTGTGCATAAATCTGGGATAAAGCCTGCGTCAGAGTTTGTATGAGCGGTTTCGCCTCAATCTGCTGTAGGGAGATCATTCCTGTTTCCAAACGTGATAATTTGATTAGAGACTGAATCAGCCAATCCAACTTATCTGACTGCGCTTTAATATGCTGTATGTAGTGCCGGACATTCTCATTTAGTCCGGGCATCTCTTCGAGCAACTGACTGAATACCATGATATTAGAGAGGGGGGTCTTGGTTTGATGGGAGATATCCGAGATCAGCTCTTTTATTTTGTTTTTCTCTGTTTGGATATTTCGTTCATTCGCCTTAGCCATCCCTATATACCGCTTTAGTTTATGTTCCATCGAAGACAGAGCGGTTTCTTCATAGTTAGTGAGTGGCGGCAGGTCATGTATAGCCCGTTCAATCGCAGTATCCAAGGTCTGTATATAGATTGCGATCTGGCGGTTCCATAACCAGACCCATACGGCTCCTGTCGCTAATATACAGATGATAAATAGAGAAGTCAGTTGGAGCAGAGTGGGGTCGAACCCGTACAGAAACATTATACTGCCGATAAAACAGGCCACTAGTATAAGGATGATCAGTAAAAAGAGCCTATGAATTTGCTTGAAATTAGCAGGTGGGCTATTGGTTTTCATGGTTTTTGCCCTTCAGTCCACATGTATCCAAGTCCGTAGATGGTCTTGATATATTTGGGCGCTGCCGGGTCATCCTCAAGTTTAGCACGCAGCCGTTTGATGGCTACTGTCAATGCGTTTTCATCCACAAATTCGGCATCCTTGCTCCAGATCTTGTCTATCAGCTGTTCTCGGGTCAAAATATTGCCCGTATTCGTCACCAGCAGCCGCAACAGTTTTTGCTCAGTTTTGCTCAGCTGGAGCGATTGTTTATTTTTGCTGTACTCCAGTTTCTCAAAATCGAGTTCTAACGGACCCAATGTTATTTTTCCAGTCCCTAGCGATTCCGTTCTTCTGAGCACTGCCATTACTCTGGCGCGAAGCACCATTAGGCTGAATGGTTTGGTGATATAGTCATCGCCCCCCAATGCAAAACCGGTGATAATGTCGGACTCCATATCATTGGCGGTTAGAAAAATAATGGGTACGCGTGAGATCTTGCGAAGTTGCTCGCAATAATCCAGCCCACTGCCGTCTGGCAGATTGATGTCCAGAATGATGAGATCAATAGGGTTAACTGTGAAAATATGCTCCGCCGCGGCAATATCGTAGGCTTGATGGATCATGACATTGTTTTGAGAAAGAGTGAGAGCGATCCCTTTATTTAAACTACGGTCGTCCTCAACGATCAGTATGTTCATAGTAATTCTCCTTCGTTTCTTATTTGATCATTATACATTCTCGGGATTTATTCGAAAGCGAGATTTTTATTTAGTAGACAGTTGAAAGTGGACTTTTCTTTATAATCTTTAAAAATGTTTTATTGTATATTAAATGTAATTTTCTAGAACAAATAGTTAGTATAGTCCTCAAAAAAAACATTGTAAACGAATTTTTTTATATAAAATAGTAAATTTTTGGAATAACATTGATCTTGGAAAAAAATGTCGAAGCATACACTATTTATTCTAGTTATTGGTATTGCAAGAAATTTCACGACGGTATGACACATGAAGAATCAGATATTCTAAAGAAATAGAGGGGTTGTGCATGAGTATATTAAAAGCTAACGACTTGAGAAAGTATTACGGTAGTGAACCAAACCCTGTCAAAGCGTTGGATGGCATAACAATGAGTGTGGAGCAAGGTGAATTTGTGGCTATCGTTGGGACTTCCGGCAGCGGTAAGTCTACGCTACTGCATATGCTCGGGGGCCTTGATAATCCTACCTCTGGCACCGTAGAAGTGAATGGGAAAGAACTGTCAAAGATGAACAGTGATCAGCTTACGATTTTTAGACGTAAAAATATCGGGTT
This sequence comes from Paenibacillus sp. FSL H7-0943, assembly GCF_037963265.1. Classification (NCBI taxonomy): domain Bacteria; kingdom Bacillati; phylum Bacillota; class Bacilli; order Caryophanales; family Paenibacillaceae; genus Paenibacillus; species Paenibacillus sp. FSL H7-0943. Next base: position 5,973,339 of record NZ_CP150148.1, on the reverse strand, counting down.
CATTTTTCAAAATTATAATCTAATGCCGATACTTAATGTCTACGAGAATATCGTTCTGCCGATTGAACTTGATGGAAACAAGGTGGATAAGGAGTATGTGAACATCATTGTAAGGATGTTAGGACTGAAGGAGAAGCTGAATAATTTACCCAACAATTTGTCTGGGGGCCAACAACAGCGTGTAGCAATTGCAAGGGCTTTAGCGATGAAGCCCGCTATTATCCTTGCCGATGAGCCCACTGGAAATTTGGATAGTCAAACAAGTGAAGAGGTAATCAAGCTGCTGGAAATGACTAGTCACCAACTAAATCAAACAATCATTATGATTACACATAACAACGAAATTTCCTTGCGTGCTGATCGGATTCTCCGTATGGAGGATGGGAAAATCGTGGATTAGAGAGGGAAAAAATGTATAGAAATCATTCTTCATCCGTCATCCGAAAATTATTTCAGAGATACTATAAGGCAAACAAAACCAGAAATATTATATTGGCATGCGCCATCATTCTTACGACCATTCTGATTACAGCAGCTTGCAGCACATTTTACAGTTACTTGAAATTATCTAAACATCAAGAAATGAAAGAAACCGGGACAAGTGCTAATGTTATTTTGAGTCGTCCAACACAGAATCAATTAGATTTATTAAGTAAATTTGATATTTTAAAGCCTGAAATGAATATTCAAACCAAAATGGGATCACTTGTCAATAATAAGGGACAGGCTGGGATTGATATACAGATGATCAGTTCTACAAATTGGGAGGAATATAGCGGATCACTTGTAGATAATATGCAGGGTACCTATCCTGCTAAAGGCAATGAAATCATGATGTCAACATGGCTGTTGAATAGGTTGGGATACTCAAAGCCGCAGACTGGAATGGAGGTTTCATTGTCTGTTGCTATCAGTGATATTTCAAAAAACGGCGACGCAGAGGTTCAGAGCCTTCCCTTTACTCTGTCTGGATTCTATGAGGACACGGCAAATATCAATTCTGAAAACAATCGAATTGTCTTTTTTTCAGAAACATTTTTAAGAGAACATCCGCAGGAAGTGCCGAATCTTGTAGGGTTATTATTTAAAGATACCAGACATTATCACGATAAAATCGAGCAGATTCGAGCCTCCATTGATTTGGATGGAAATCAGCAGTTGATTCCTTCATATGACGGTAAATTGAATATGAATGTCAAGGATTCACTGGTTGCAGTAATAATGGTTTTGTTTTTTATGTTTGATGGATACCTTATTATTTTCAACGTTGCGTATATCTCTATTACTCGAGACGTACGATTTTATGGGCTGCTGAAAATGCTGGGAATGACTAGTGCGCAAATCAAGCAAATTGTCTATTACAGTGTTGCTAAAGTAGCCTTTTTTGCCCTGCCTGTGGGGATGCTGTTGGGATGGGGGCTTTCATTTTACGTAGTGCCGCTTGCCTTATCTTCGTATGAGGGTTTCTCATCCATAGATAGGCAAGTCAACTTATGGGTATTGCTCTTGGCCCTATTTTTCTCAGCGTTAACTCTATTTTTAAGCTATAGAGCACCTGCAAAGAAGGCAGGGAGAATTTCTCCGATGGAAGCGTCGAAACATACTGATACACAATCCGGAAAACAAAAATCAAGAGGTAGACATGGCGCGAAAATACCGTATATGTCGTTAAAAAATATACTCCGTAGTAAAAAAAGATTGCTTTTTGTTGTGTTAACGCTCTTCTTAGGCAGCACTGCACTTGTGGTGCTTTCCACATTTCTAAAATCCTTCAGTGCGGAGGAATACATCAATGCAGAGGTTAAATACGACATTGCTATGTATAACCAAATGACCAGAGCCAGTTTTAATCCAACAGAGGAGCAGCACTTTACTCCTGAGTTGCTGTCGCAAATTTCCGCAGTAAACGGGATCCGTGAACTCGAACGAACGACGGTAGTATCTATTTTCCAGCATTATTCAGATAGTACTCATGGTGAGTGGCTGCGAAATTACAATGAATTTCGTGCAGGTGTGAATGAGGAACTCAGAGATAAAAAACATTATGAAGAAGATCCTAAAACTAACTTTTGGGGTTTATTGATCGGCATTGATGATAAAAAACTGGAGGAGTATAACCGTACTGCTAAGAACCCGATTAATTTAAGCGACTTTTCCAAAGGGAAGATAGCATTGGTAACTGATATTAATGGGAATGGCATTCCAATAGGTGTACAGATACCCTTTACGGTAATTGACAACAACAAGAGCTATAAGGTGAAAATTGGCGGTCAAATGACGTTTGAACGTGATGCTATGAATAGTGGTGCTGCTCCATGGCTAATTGTGTCAAATAATGTTATCAACAAATATCATTCTGATGCTGTGATTTACTCTATTAAGATTAATGCGCAAAAAGGAAAAGAACAGGATGTGTTGAATGAGGTCAAACTCCTTACAAGCGGAGACAGCAGCATTTCACGCACCTCAAAAATTGAACAGGCAAAAGCGTTTGCTGACTTAAAGCAGTCTTTTTCCAATCTTTCTATTGTTATCATTATCATTTTAAGCAGCATCGGTGTTTTGAATTTTATTAACACTATATTAGTAAGCATTGTATCCAGAAAACAGGAGTTTGCTGTTCTAGCATCTATTGGCGCGACGAAGAAGCAGATTAAATGGCTGATCACCTTTGAAGGAATATGGTTTGCTCTAATTGCTTTTGTTCTTACATTAATAGTGGGTAGTGGCATTAGTTATCTGGTCTTTAATATATTGCATGAATATATAGGCTATGGAGTGTTTAGATATCCGGTTACCTCTTTAATCATATATTCGGGGGTTGTCTTGTTGATCTGTTCTATAATTCCTGGTTTGTTGTACAAATCTATTTCCCGTTCAAGTGTTATTGAACAGCTAAGACAAGCGGAATAATAATGCAAGGGAGGTGGGAACTTTGAAACACAATAGTGGAAAAACTATGAAAAAATTGGCAAAGCGCTCTCTTAAATCTAGCAAAAATTATTTTGCTATTCTGGCAATAGCCTTGGCTGCGATTATGTTCACCAGTGTATTTACTATTGCAGGGAGTTTGTTAGAGTCAATGAAAGACAACAAGATGAGAATCGCGGGGAGCAATGCTCATGGTGGATTTCATCAAATGTCTATGCCTGAGTATAAAAGAGTCTCTTCAGATTTAATGATTAAGGACATCTCCTATTCGGTTCTTATCGGTGATGCACAGGGGGCTGCCTTTTCTAAGTTACCTACAGAAGTGAGATATGGTGAGGAAAAGTATGCAAAATGGGCGTATAGCTTACCACAGCTTGGAAACATGCCACAGCAAAAGAAAGACATAAGTGTAAGCACCTTGGTATTGGATGCGCTGGGTCTTCCCCATACATTAGGTCAATCTATTTCGTTAACCTTCAAAACAGATGAAAAAACAATAACAGATACCTTTACCGTTTGTGGAATTTGGGATGGAAATCCGCTCTCTTGGCGTCAAAATATTTGGCTTTCTCGTGAATATGCAGATTTAATAGCTCCTGTGGCAACTGAACCATGGAACAACCGTCCCAATGTGTACTCAGGCTATATCAACAGTCAATTTTGGTTTTCGAATACGTGGGATATTGAAACGAAATCTGAACAACTTGCCAGCAGAAGTGATTTTGATGGTCAAATAACTGTTAACGCTTCTTATGATATTCTAGGATCTGAACCTCAAAATATACTTCTAGGTTTCCTTGTAATCACAGTGATTTTCTTAGCTGGATATTTGTTAATCTACAATATATTCTATATTTCAATTGCACAAGAAATTAAATCTTATGGTTTATTAAAAGTCATTGGGACAACCTCAAAACAAATCAAAAGAATGGTTCGTTATAAGGCAATATATCTTGCTTGTATCGGTATTCCTTTTGGACTAGTGATAGGTTGGACGATCGGTCGTTTTCTTGTTCCGGCTATTATCGATATTTTTGGTGAAGATATGCGCGTCGTAACAAGTGTACACCCGCTTATTTTTGCTATTGCCGCTATATTCAGCCTCTGCACAGTGTTATTAAGTTGCTTAGGGCCAGCAAAGGTTGCATCAAGGGTTTCTCCAATAGAAGCTCTAAGTTATGTTGAAGGAAAACAGGCGGGAGAACTAAGAAGAAAAAAGAAAAAAGCTCAACCAATAACATCCGTTCGTCTAGCAATGGCTAATTTAAAGAGGAACCCCCGAAAAGTGATCATCGTCACGTTTTCTTTTACACTTAGTTTGGTTATTCTTAATAGTACTTATGGTCTTGTGCATTCTTTTGATTTTAATAAGTTCATTGAGTTTCAGTCTGTTTCGGACTTTACGGTTGCTGATACTTCGATCATAAATAATTCGCCTCCATTTGATACTTCCGGTGTAAGCAATGAGTTCATAAAACAAGTAGAGTCATTGGACGGGCTTGAAAATAGCGGTAATGTTTATGTACTCCCTTTAACACAAAATTTAAGTGATCAGGCAATGTCTGCGCTGAAAAGAGAAGTCGGCTTGATGAATGAAAAGGACCAAGAGGAATTTCTGAGTTCTCAGGAAATGGTGAAACGGAGATCAATAGTGAATACATTTGGTTTCAGTGAGTGGCCGGCACAGATGATTCAAGTAAAGGAAGGAGCTTTGGATCAAAAACGCTGGGAGAACGGAGAGGGAATCTATGTTACTAACTGTAAGAAATTCCTAGATGGTACAAGCAGCATTTATCATCCGGGAGATAAAGTTAAAGTGAGTTTTGGAAACGGAAAGGAAAAGGAATATGAAGTGCTTGCCATTGTTGATTTTCCGGGAGCTATTCACTCAGTGGCATATTATGATATAGGATTAGAGTATTTGTTGCCTTCGGATGAACTGCTTGCCCATGCAGATTCTATGCTGCCAATGTATACAATCTTTAACGTAGATGATGAACATTTAACTCAGACAGAAAAATGGCTGGAGGACTATTGCTTACATACGGATACCGGATTGGATTTCTATTCGAAGAATACTTCTAGAGAAACCTTTCGTAGTTTAATCTTTATGTATGAGGTGGTAGGAGGTGCATTTTGTATTCTGCTAGGTGTTATTGGGATTCTGAATTTCATAAATTCCATGCAAACTTCTATTTTAACCAGAAAACGAGAAATTGCCATGCTGCAATCAATAGCCATGACGGATAAGCAGGTAAAAGAAATGCTTATCTTTGAGGGGGGCGGGTATGCCTTCCTAGGGCTGATGTTTTCGATTGTGCTAGGAAGCTTGGCAAATACTACCCTAGTACCCGCAATGGGAGCAGAACTTGATTATTTTACTTGGGCTTTTACATTAACCCCTATTTTACTTAGTATAATCCCCTTTATGCTGGTCTCTATTGTAGTACCCGTTTTGTGTTACCACAGCATATCTAAGAAGACTATTATTGAAAGATTACGGAGCGAGGTTTTTTGATAAAGAGCCACATAGTTAACCCTAAAGGAAAGTTCAAAAGGGCATCACCTATATAGGGTGGTGTCCTTTCAATTTTTGATGGGTAGCATTCCCATTTATATGTGCAAAGGTTGGTTATGACCTACAACTAGCCCAACAGTGGTCTGTAGTCGTACAGCTACCTCGACTAAGGTCCAGTACGAAAAACCGTCGTTGGTCTGTTTTGAAAGTCTGCGATTTACCCTAGAATAAGGCTATAAGGTTAAGGACAACGAAAGGCGGTGAGAAAAAATGCAAAGAAGACAAGGAAACGGATTAGCGGTTGTACTGATTGTGATTGGTGCGGTTATGCTGCTCGGCATTGCGCTTCCTCTGATCCACGGAATGTTCAGATTACTTTTCCCGGTATTGCTGGTTGTTCTCGGGTACTACGGGATTAAGAGCGGACGCAAGATTATTGGTTGGGTACTGATGTTCATTGGTGTGATGTCCCTGATCGCGAAGCTTTCCTGGATCATTGGACCACTTCTAGGAGTGGCGTTGATCGTCTGGGGCGTATCAGCATTAAAGGGCAGAAGTAACAAGGGTACTTATTAAGAAGCAATGTACTTAAACAAGAAGCAGGGAGGGAGCAGGAGATCATGAGTGTTTTTCGTCGCATGAGGGATATTACTGTAGCTAATCTAAACGAACGTCTGGAGCAAAGCCAAGATCCCGTGAAACTAATTGATCAATTTCTACATTCAACCCGTGAGGAAATCAGTGAAGCTGAAAGGCTGTACCAGCAATATGCTTCCCACACGAAGCAATTGCAGCAGCAAGTGAACCAAGCAACTGCCATGAGAAACAAACGTGAAGAGCAGGCGTTGTTGGCACTGAAAGCAGGCGAGGATCATCTCGCGAAGCTGGCTTTACAAGAAAAGATCATTCACGAGGAAAAACTGGAGCAATATAGCGGGCTGCTAGAACAGAGCAAGCAATCCTTGTTTGAACTTGAAGCACAGCTGAATGAGCTGAAAATAGAGTATCAAACGGTGTACAGCAAACGTCAGTATTATTCGGCACGAATGGAGTCGCTGCGATTGCAGCAACGGATGAATCAAAGAGCCAGTGCTTATGGCAATGGTGGTGATGTTCCCAAAATGTTCGGACGTCTGGAAGATCAGATGTCGGATTGGGAATTAGAAGCAAAGAGCTTGCGTGATTTGCGGCGCATGGGACAGGAATATGCGGTGCAAGCGGGTGAGACCGTAGCGACCGTACTCGAAAGAGAAATGGCTCGCCTAAAGGAGAAACTGAACAATGGTGGAAAGGAGTAGCGCTATGAGTCGATTGTATCGTTCAACAAGAGATAAAGTGATGACGGGTCTTGCAGGTGGATTATCTGAGACACTCGGTATTGATTCCACGTTATTCCGGATTCTATTACTGGTCAGCATTCCGTTTACAGGTGGTGCGGTGATTCCGGTATACTTCATTGCAGCAATGGTCATTCCTAAGGAACCGACGCATTATAATCCATTTGGACCAGGGCCTGGGGCACCGGGTGGCCCATTCGGTGGACCCTACTCAGGCAGACCGGAACATGGACACGGACCACAAGCTACTGGCGGATATGGACCTTATGGACGCCAGCCAAATTACAATCCTAATTTTGAGAAGAACAACGCTTATTCCGCACCGGACTCCGGTTTGGATGCGATGATGAAGGATATTGAGAAGAAGGCTTTGCAAAAAGAAGTAGAAGAACTCAAACAAAAACTGTCTAAATATGAGAAAGGGGAATTGTAAATCATGGGAGTATTTCAAAGAATTAAAGATATGACAAAAGCGTCGGTAAATGACTTGTTGGATAAGGTAGAGGACCCAATCGTAATGCTTAACCAATATCTGCGCGATATGGAGGCTGAAATTCACGAAGCAGAAGTAACAGTTGCTAAACAAATGGCTAACGAACGCCGTATGAAGCAACGTGTGGAAGAAGCAGCAAAAATGTCTGCACAACGTGGATCACAAGCTGAACTGGCACTGAAAAATGGCCAAGAAGAAGTAACTCGCAAGCTGTTGGAAGAAAAAATCTACTTTGACCAAAAGCAAGTGGAGTACAGTGATCTTCACGCACAAGCTGAAGTACACGCTAAGGAATTAGTGCAACAACTGCATGACATGAAGGATGAGTTCTACAAGCTGCGCAACAAACGTAACGAGCTTGTATCCCGTGCTCAAATGGCTAAAGCTAAAAAACAAATGTCGCAAATCAGCAGCGTACATTCCATTGAAAGTGGCAGTGCATCACTCGGATTCCACCGGATGGAAGAGAAAATTATGCAGCTTGAGGCTGAAGCAGATGTAATGCGTGCACCTTACAGCCCATCCGCTGCTTATAGCAAACCCGTTGATGTTGAGAAGCAACTGAAAGTGGATGAGCAATTGGCACTACTGAAAAACAAGCTGAATGATACACCCGCGGCTCCTTCTCTAAACAAAAAAGAACAATAAATCCTGTTCCTAAAACTTGGACGGATATGATATGCTGGACAAGAAGAAGCCATACGGTATGGATCTCCATACCGATATGGCTTTTATAGCGGCTAGCTATAATATTTAACGGTGATAATATTCCTCATCATAGTGACGGATATCTAACCGATAGTATAAAATGAGTTTTGCTTCGCAAAACTTTTAGGAGGTGCGAAATGGATAAACGAAACCGTTTGATTGCCATCGGACTGATTGCTGTTGGCTGCATGATGATTTTTGGTAGATGGCTCGGCTTTTTCTCCATTGTCGCGCTTCTGTTCCTGCTGCTGGGAGTCTACCGTACGACATCAGGCAAAGTAAAGCAGGGCTATAAACTGCTCGGGATAGGTGCTGTATTGCTTTTGCTGGACCATTTGGTGCTCGTGCTGGGGATTTGTTTAATCTCACTTGGGATGTTTTTTACCAAATCCAAAAGAGTACAGCGTAAGGAAGGGTTTATGCAGAAGCAGAACTTTTCATCCAGATTTGACTGGGACCGCTCACCTTGGGTGATGCACAGCCTTAGCTCTTGGCATGTACTGGGTGAGGCCGATGTGGATCTTTCATTAGCTATGGCGGATCATAAGGAAACGGTCATGCTGTTTCAAGGGATTTTTGGCGATATGGACATTAACCTGTCCGATGATTACGGCGTGGAAATTGAAGCTTTTGTGCTCTTTGGGTCCATTGAATTCGGCAACCAGCGAGATACAGGGATGTTGAACCGTCTGAATTGGAAATCAGCTAATTATGACAGCAGTGAATACAAAGTGAAATTTAGTGTTTCTTATTTAATGGGAGATCTAGATGTACGATTATCCTGAAAAGCTTGATAGAGAAGGGAGAGTCCCCCGCATGGAAAAAAAGAACAAAAACATGATATCACGCAGCATGGGTGAGGGGGCTCTGTTCTCTTTGGTCATGCTGCTTGTGATAATGTATGTCATGTATACATATGGCTATTTGAAGCCTTTTGAAAGCTGGAAATTTGGCGTGCGGACAGCCGTCACTCTAATTCTTCTGCCTATGGGCTTTGGGATTGGTTATGGCTTTTATCAGAGCTTTCGTGTGAAGCGGCAGTTGGAACGTCTTAGGCAGACCCTCGTATTATGGGAAAAGGGGAATTTGACGCTGTCCATGCCGGATCTAGGTGATGATGAGCTGGGAAGGCTCGGAGAACAGCTTGGCCGGATTAGCGGCAAATGGGAGAATCAAGTGACGACGCTGCAGCGGTTGTCCACGAATAACGCGAAGCTTGCGGAGCAGGCGCGGGTATCTGCTATTATGGAGGAACGGCAGCGGCTTGCGCGTGAACTGCACGACGCTGTTTCCCAGCAGCTATTTGCAATCTCCATGACTGCCACGGCGGTGGGCCGGACCTTGGAGAAAGATTTCGATAAAGCCCAGCGGCAAATTGCGCTTATAGAAGAAATGTCTGCCGTTGCCCAATCGGAGATGAGGGCATTGCTGCTGCATTTGAGACCTGTTTATTTGGAAGGAAAGGGCCTCGAACAAGGTCTGCAGGAATTGATCAAGGAGCTTAAGATCAAGGTTCCAATCGAAATTGTATTTGAAATGGACCCTGATGTGCAGCTGTTAAAAGGGGTAGAGAATCACTTGTTCCGTATCGTCCAAGAGGCGATTTCTAATACACTTCGTCATGCGAAAGCAGAAAAAATGGAAATCCGGCTGCATAGACGGGGAGATACAGTTCGCTTGACGTTGCGTGATGATGGGATCGGCTTTGAGATGGACGACACCAAACAAGCTTCCTATGGTTTGTCGAACATGCAGGAGCGGATTAATGAAATCGGAGGCTCCATTCAGTTCATTACCGCTCCGGGTAAAGGGATGCGTATTGAGATTACCGTTCCGTTAGTCAATGAATAATAGGAGGAAAGAGTAACCATGGAGATGGAGGAAGCGATTAAAGTACTACTCGTAGATGATCATGAAATGGTACGGATCGGACTAGCAGCTGTTTTAGGTACCGAGGATGGAATTGAGGTCGTAGGTGAAGCTGGAAGTGGAGAAGAAGGTATTCGGCTGGCTCAGGAGTACAATCCCGATGTGGTCTTAATGGATCTCGTAATGGATGGGATGGATGGCATAGAAACGACTAAACAGCTGATGAAGCAGTACCCAGAGATCAAAGTTATTGTTCTTACAAGCTATTTGGACGATGAAAAGATGTATCCTGTTATTGAAGCGGGTGCTTTTAGTTACCTGCTGAAGACTTCGCGGGCCAGTGAAGTGGCGGATGCGATCCGCGCTGCGGCAAGAGGACAGTCCGTGCTTGAGTCACAGGTGGCCTCTAAAATGATGAACCGTTTTAGAAACAATGCAAAAGGAGAATCACCTGCTTATAAAGAGCTTACGGAGCGCGAGATGGAAGTATTACGTCTGTTGGCGCAAGGTAAATCCAATCAGGATATTGCCGATCAACTAATTATTGGAATCAAAACTGTGAAATTTCATGTGACGAATATTCTCGCGAAGCTGGGCGTGGAAGACCGGACCCAAGCAGCAATTTATGCATATAAAAATGGACTAGCTGAATAACAATAAAGGACTGAAGCCTCTGCTTCAGTCCTTTTTATTGTACAAGAAAGTGTGTTTTGGTGCTCCCGCAAAGTACTTGAGTACGCATCGAAGTATAAACCCTCACTTGGTGGGGATATTTCAGGTATAGAATCTCCTAATTCGAACATACTGTCTAGTAGATTGCTAGAGAGGTTCGAAGGGAGAATGACATATGCGGAAGATGAAGCTGAACAACGGAACAAAAAAAGGGACTTTTTTTATAATGATAATCGTGTGCTGCGCTGCGGCTCTGCTAGTTAATCTGCAAAGTGTTAAAGCGAATTCACCCGTTCTTGATGAGGGCGATAACCAAGCTTCAACAGGAGCCGAACTGAATCATGCTCTTGTGAGCTTAATTGATCTCGGAAAAGAAACAACCGTTTCTGATTCACCGCTGCGTTTAGTGTTAAAGTGGCAGGGAGAAAGCAGCAATTACGCGGATCTGTCTGCCGAAGTTGCTAAGCTAAGCACAAGTCTCGGATTGAATGTACCGTCAGGTACTGAGGAAGATGGACATATGACGTATCGTACAGAAGCTGTAAAACCATATGAATCGCGGCTCTCCTTATTTTGGAGTGAGCTTGGTGAAGGCAACAGTTATGCGATTGTAACGTTAGATACGGCTGATCTGCAAAATGAAGCTGGCTTTCAAGCGGCTGCTCGTGAAGTAAGTATGATTCTTGAACAGAATAAAATTAAGGTGGAATGGAATGTATCCCTTCAAGGAAGCGCGCAAGAACAGGGAGCACCTGAAAAAGTTCTAGCACAGACGGAGTCATTGATGCATGACCGGTTTGAAGCTGTGACCGGAGGAGAAAGCTACAAGGATATCTCAACGGTTAGCCGTACGTATTCGATTCCTAATTTGAATCGTTCTGTGATGAGTGGAAATCAGTCAGTTTCTGCCCAAATCGCAGTGCATCATGAAGATCAGAAGGGGACAAACCGCGTAACTATAGGCTTTCCTTTAATAACCATCGAATATTGACATTTTTCTCTTATATAAGCGCAGATATAGTTAATAATAAGAAATATTAATTGAAATTTGCGAAATCCCGAGAGTATTTGTCAGGAATGTGATAGCATCCTTTTTAGGAATATGCTAAAATGACATAACGTCGTTATTCACCTTATGTTAGTACCGACGCTGAGCATGTCAATAAACTATATTACATACAGAAAGATGAGGAGCCATGGCTGAAAATCAAACCCTTGATGCACTGCACACACCCGGTGCTGTCTTTTTTATCTTTGGGGCAACCGGAGACTTAGCCCGGCGTAAGCTTTTCCCGGCGATTTACAGCTTGTACCGTGAAGGTAAGCTGGCACAAGATTTTGCGGTAATTGGCGTGGCGCGGCGCCCGCGTACTCAGGAAGAATTTAGAAGTGATGTGAAGGAATCCATCCTTGAATTCTGCCGTTACAAAGCGGGAGAAGAAAGCGAATGGAATGAGTTTGTTCAGCATTTCGAATACAAATCTCTGGACATTAACAATATTGATGGTTTCCGCGAGTTAAGAGCACAAACTGAAGTTCTTGAAGAGAAATTCAGTATTCCGGGCAATCGGATGTTCTATCTTGCGCTGGCGCCTGAATTGTTCGGCAGTGTCTCCTTCAATCTTAAAGCTGGCGGGATGCTGGATAGTACGGGTTGGAATCGCCTCGTAATTGAGAAGCCTTTTGGTTATAATCTGGAGTCGGCTGAACAGCTGAACGAACAGATTCGTCAGGTCTTCAAAGAAGAGGAAATTTACCGGATTGACCACTATCTTGGTAAAGAAATGGTACAGAATATCGAAGTGATTCGTTTTGCTAATGCTTTTTTCGAACCGCTCTGGAATAATAAACATATTGCCAATATTCAAATTACACTTGGCGAAACCGTAGGTGTAGAAGAACGCGGTGGTTACTATGACCATGCGGGAGCCTTACGGGACATGGGCCAGAATCATATACTGCAACTGCTGACTATGATTGCTATGGAACCACCAAGCCGTCTGCTCGCAGAAGATATTCGTGATGAGAAAGTGAAGGTACTTCGTTCCCTTCGTCCTTATGCGACATCTGATGAGGTGCGTGAGAATGTCGTAAGAGCACAATATATTCAAGGCTTACACCAAGGCAAAACCCTTCCTGCTTACCGTCAGGAAGATAAGGTTGATCCTGAGTCGAATACAGAGACGTATTTTGCTGCCCGTGTATTTGTAGATAACTTCCGCTGGGCTGGAGTTCCTTTCTACATCCGTACAGGTAAACGTCTCCCAGTGAAGACGACGGAAGTGGTAGTTGAGTTCAAAGGTATGCCAACCAACGTTTATTTGGGACAAAAGCATAAACTTGAGCCTAACCTCCTTGTAATCCGTGTGAACCCAATGGAAGGCATTTATGTGAAGATTAATGCCAAGAAACCGGGTTCAGAGTCTGAGATTCAACCGCTGGCTATGGACTTCTGTCAGAGCTGCCTGGTTGGAATCAATTCTCCTGAAGCATATGAGCGCTTGCTACATGATGCCGCACGCGGCGATTCCACTTATTTCACTCGTTGGGATGAGGTATCCTCGGCATGGTCATTCGTGGATCGTATTGCGAAAGCATGGAGCGAAGAGTCTAGCGACTTATCTTCTTATCCTGCTGGCTCTTGGGGTCCAGTGGAAGCAGATGAACTGCTTGCTAAAGAAGGTTTCCATTGGTGGCCTGTAAACGGCCAAGATGAAGATAATGTGGTTTGGCTGAAGAATAACTAAACCTTGAGTTAATGCTATCTCCCTGCAGAGGATGCAGGGAGATTTTTTGTAATGCTAAGATCTAAAAGATCGGACTTCAGACGGTGTTCGGGGGATCTGGGCACTTTTCTAATAACTGCACTTTGTACAATTAAAATCGCTTATCTCGATGTGATTAGTCTTTTAGATGTATTTTCTGCAACTATAATCACCGGATAAGGCGGAAAAGCGTGCACAACTTATTTTTAATTGCATCAAATGCAACTAAAGGCTAATGAAAATGCTAATACTTCAAGTAAGTGTAGGAAATACATCTATTTTCTTGAGCGATGATATGTGGGGATCATAATCCAGACCATTTGGGAGATATTTTGCGGCACGCGCTTTTTAGTAGATAATGTCTGCCGGATTTTGATATACTTTAGAGGATGCTTTCACTTGAAGCGGACTGGAGCTAGACCTAAGAGCTATTCATTCAGAAATGAAGGGGTATGAACAATGAGCAGAGCACCGATTTGATGAACCCCAGTGTAATTGAAGCAGAAGCAGGAATTTTATATATGAAGGGATATGTGTAATGAACAAAGCAATAGATCAGAAGCTGCAAAAGGAAGTGGATAGACGCAGAACCTTTGCGATCATTTCCCACCCGGATGCGGGTAAAACAACTTTAACGGAGAAACTGCTGTTATTCGGTGGCGCGATCCGTCTGGCGGGAACGGTTAAGGCCCGTAAAGCGAATAAGCATGCGACGAGTGACTGGATGGAAATTGAGAAGCAGCGGGGGATTTCTGTAACGTCTTCCGTGATGCAGTTTGATTATTTGAATCATCGCGTGAACATTTTGGATACACCGGGTCACCAAGACTTCAGTGAGGACACCTACCGTACCCTAACTGCAGCGGATAGTGCGGTCATGCTTATTGACGTGGCAAAAGGTGTGGAAGCCCAAACCACCAAACTGTTTCAGGTATGTGCTAAACGGGGTATTCCGATCTTTACCTTTATTAACAAGCTGGACCGTGAAGGACGTAGCCCGTTTGATCTGATGGAAGAGCTGGAGCAGGTTCTTGGTATTCGTTCTGTGCCAATGAACTGGCCGATCGGTAGTGGACGTGAGCTATGCGGCGTATATGACCGGATGAAAAATCAGGTAGAGCTATTCCAAGGTGACGATCATTCCGTAATCAAGGTTCAAAAGGTTGACGGATACCGTGATCCAATCATTCGTGAAATGGCTGGAGAGTATCTGCATGATCAACTGTGTCAGGATCTGGAGCTGCTGGATGTAGCAGGCGATGCTTTTGACTATGAAAAAGTATTAAGTGGTGAACTCACACCTGTGTTCTTTGGCAGTGCGATCAACAATTTTGGCGTACAGACTTTCCTCGATAATTTCTTGGATCTGGCACCGAAGCCTGAACCACGCCGCAGTACTATAGGGGTAGTAGAACCAACGAATGAGAAATTCACTGGTTATGTGTTCAAAATTCAAGCGAACATGAACCCGGCTCACCGTGACCGGATTGCTTTCCTGCGTATTGTGTCCGGGAAATTCGAACGGGGTATGAGCGTGAAGCATGTACGTGCCGGTAAAGATATCAAGCTGGCGCAACCACAGCAATTTTTGGCGCAGGACCGCGATATCGTAGAGGAAGCTTATCCGGGAGATATCATCGGTCTGTTTGATCCAGGTATTTTTAGAATTGGTGATACCTTGAGCCAAGCAGGAGATATGGAATTCGATGAGCTGCCAACGTTCTCACCAGAGATTTTTGCTAAAGTGAGTATTAAAAATGCATTGAA
The DNA here is from genome assembly GCF_037963265.1 of Paenibacillus sp. FSL H7-0943. NCBI lineage: Bacteria > Bacillati > Bacillota > Bacilli > Caryophanales > Paenibacillaceae > Paenibacillus > Paenibacillus sp. FSL H7-0943. Next base: position 5,958,279 of record NZ_CP150148.1, on the reverse strand, counting down.
ATCGAAGCAGTTCCAGAAGGGTGTCGATCAGCTGACTGAAGAGGGCATGATCCAGGTGTTCCGCACGGTCAACTTTGACGATATTTTGCTTGGCGTAGTTGGACAACTGCAGTTTGAAGTGTTTGAGTACCGCATGAAGGGTGAATATGGTGTGGATGTTCAGTTGCAGAGAATGCCGTACCAGTTTGCACGTTGGATCGTAGATGAAACTAAGCCGGATGCGAGCAAATTCAGAATCAACTCAACGTTGGTGACGGATAAGAAGGGCAATTTTGTCGTGTTGTTCGAGAACGAATATGCTATGCGGACAGCGATGGATAAGAACCCGACAGCTAAATTCCTGGAAATGGCTCCAAAAGCATTACTATAATTAGGACGCTATAACTTTCTGAATGTAATAATAAAACCTCCGCCTCCATAGGTGAAGTTACACCATGGTGAGCGGAGGTTTTTGACTAGTTGCGGTCAGTTTACGATGTGATATCCCCAGGGGTAATAGTCTCCAGGTGATCATGTAGCATGGTAACCAACCTATCTTGCTTAGCGGGATCTAAATCCTTCCAGATCATTTCGAACACGGCGCCAAGTCCCGGGAGTGCTGCCTCCGGACCGTCCACAGAGCCTTCAATCATATGACGTAAATCCTCTTCAGATTGACCGTGCACTTTATGAATAATCGCCTGGCGCAAGTCAATGGTAACGGGCATAATGTACCTCCTTTTTTGAAAATATAGTGATATTGACCTCGTTATAATGTGCCCTGCAAAGGTGCTGGAAATTCAAGTTTTTGTCCAAATATAAGATAGTATAAGTTTGACACATATATATCATCCTTATATTCCTACGAGAAACGGTTGTCATCCATAAGGACGGCAATGACGTTTCTTCTTGGCTTATGCTATACTGTTTGAGATATAGAATGCTACGGGAGGTACATAGACATGGCCAAAAAACAATATGCCGTCATCGGTATGGGGCGTTTCGGATCTAGTGTTGCTAAGGCGCTCAGCGGCATGGGGTTTGATGTACTTGCGATTGATGCTGACGAGCAGCGAACACAGGAAATTTCAAGTATTGTAACTCATGCCGTATCTGCAGATTCCACGGATGAGGAGGCGCTGCGTGCCCTTGGTATTCGCAATTTTGATGTGGTGGTTGTAGCCATTGGCGAGGACATACAAGCTAGCATCCTGACAACACTTATCCTAAAAGACCTGGGTGTGCCTGCAATTCTGGCAAAAGCCAAAGGTGAACTGCACGGCAAAGTATTAAGCAAAATTGGTGCGGACAAGGTGATTTATCCTGAACGGGATATGGGAATGCGGGTTGCGCATCATCTTGCTTCGCCTAATATATTGGATTATATTGAGCTGTCGCCGGACTACAGTATTCTGGATATGAAGGTATCCGGACCGATGCTCGGAAAAAATCTACAGGAGCTCGACATCCGCGCAAGATTTGGCTGCAACGTAATGGCCATCCGCCAAGGTGAAGAAATGAACATCTCTCCCCGTGCAGAGGATCGCCTGATCGATGGCGATATCCTTGTTATTGTTGGGCATAAGGATAATTTGACGAAGCTGGAGATGGCGTATCAGTAGGAACAAAGAATAAATGGCAAGGCAGAAGAAAGGAAGACTTTATGGAAATCATGTCTCCGCAAAATACGCGGGTTAAAGAGTGGGCCGGGTTACAGGAGAAAAAACATCGTGACAAGGCTCGTAAATATATCGTAGAGGGCGTTCATCTGGTTCAAGAAGCACTGCTGGCTGAAGCAGATGTGGAATGCCTTGCTTATGACCTCGACAAAGGAATGCCTGCTGAACTTAAGGGGCTGCTTCAGGCCGTTCAGGGAATGGAAGTGATTGGCGTTTCGGCGGCGATCATCTCAAAATGCAGCAGCACCAATACGCCGCAGCCGGTGTTCGCCATCGTGCGGAAGGAACAGCAGGCTGTAGAAGCTATCCTAGCGAAGAAGGATAGCCTTGTGGTTGTGCTGGACGGCGTGCAGGATCCGGGCAATGTCGGCACCATCATCCGCAGTGCGGATGCAGCGGGAGCAGACGGAGTGATCCTCGGACAAGGCTGTGCTGACCTCTATAATCCGAAGACCATCCGTTCCACGATGGGCTCGATGTTCCATCTTCCGGTGGTAGAGGGAGAGTTAAGTGAGATTTTGCCACAGGCCCGGGAAAATGGGGCGCTGCTGGTGAGCACTTCGCTGCAGGGCGAAGAATCATGCTATGAGCACGATTTTCAGGGCAGCCAGTGGCTGCTGATCGGCAGCGAAGGAAAAGGCATCTCGCCGGAAACGGCGCGACTCGTGGACAAGAGTATCATCATCCCGATGGCAGGCCGCGCGGAATCGCTGAACGCTGCAATGGCGGCGACGATTTTGCTGTTTGAGGGAATGAGACAGCGGGGATAAATTGTCACCGTTTGTAACGTGGTGTGAGTTGTAAGTCATCTTGTCACCGTTTGGAACGTAGTTTTCTCACAGTAAATTCAGTCCTGATGATCAAGATAATCTTGATCATCAGGACTTTTTTATAATCCTGCAACAGTATTGGCTGCACATAAGCCTGGCCATTTCCATTCTCAATACTTATACATTCTTTAGAAATTACTGTTTTCCGAATATTCATGTGTCATTCTTTTTTACGACAAATATATACGAATGTTGGAGGGAAAGTGTAAGGCACAAATTCAATTTTCTCAATAAGTAGTTGTTTAGCCCATCTTTTTTTCATGTGCAGCGAGTGCTGATATGCAACTAAAATTCCGCCTGGTTTAAGTGACTTAACAATCTGATGTAGGATTTTGTCACGCATTTCAATTGAAAAATTAAAAAATGGTAATCCGCAAATTATGCAATCTAACTCACCGATGCCTTCCTGATTCAATTTCTTGAGTAAGTAGCTGGCGTTGGAATGGAAAATGCATTCCGGATAAATTGCTTTTAAGTGTTCTCTCATTTTTTTATTCCGCTCAAACAAAAGCACTTTTGTAGAATTCGTTAATTGTGATGTCATGAGATGTGTAATAGCACCTGTACCAGCTCCAAGTTCTGCAACGGCATTTACATTATGCCATTGTACAGACTGGACTATTTTATTGGCTAATAATTGCGAACTGGGTAGAATATTTCCTACCCGCTTTGGATCTTTGAGGAAGCCTTGTAAGAAAAGTAAGTATTCAGACATAATCAATTAGCAATCCTCTCCGAAAGGCAATCTCAGTTGGAATGTGAAGACGTCATGAGTGTGTTTAAGCGTTAAAGTACCCTTGTGCAACTCAGCAATATTCCTAGCTATCGAAAGACCAAGTCCTGCTCCGGTTTGAATTCCCTGGCTTTTTCTTGAGTGGTCAACCTTATAAAATCGGTCAAATAGACGGTTTTCTTGATCCTGTGAGAGGGGAGTTCCTTTATTTTCAATCTCAATGGTACAGTGTTCAGAATCAGTTGTAATTCGTATGCTAATGCTTCCCGGGCTGATGGAATATTTTAAGGCGTTCATAAGTAGATTATCTATGGCTCTGGCTATTTTCTCACTGTCGATTAAGGTGAGGATTGGATTCTTATCTATCTCTTTTATAAGGTGGACATTGTTTTCTTGAGCGATCGGTTCGAATTCGAATAACAATTGATTCAAAAGCTGCGACAAATCGATTCTCTCCAGATTTAAACGGGAGTCAGCCGAATTAAGTCGGGTATATTCAAACAAATCATCGAGGAGTTTCTTCAAATGAAGCGCCTTGTTATAGGTGTTTTGAATAAAACGTGTGTATTCTTTTTTATCTTGGTACGATTCTGTACGTAAAAGCTCAATATACCCGATAATACTTGTAAGAGGGGTACGTAAGTCGTGTGAAATCCCCGTGATCATCTCCATCTTGGATTTTTCTATTTCGCGTTCCTTGATGATCTGTTGCTCTAAGCGCTCTGCCATCCGGTTGATGTTCAAAGCCACCAGTCCTAGTTCATCTTGGCGCACAACATTTACCCGATAACTCAAATTACCTTCGGATATAATCTGAAGTCCTTGTTCCAGCGCAATTAAATCTTTGACGATTCGCCGGGTCAATGTAAAAAATGTAATAACGAAAATAATGAAAAACATCGGAGTAAGAAGGTAGGCAAGAAAATTGAACACCCAATCCAATTTTGTTGCATTTCCAAAATGAAATAACAAGATGCTAAGTGAGGTATTTATCGCAATGGTAATTATGAAACTCAACACCATCCTGATTAAGATATTGGATTGAATGCGTTTATTTATTTGTAGATTTCGTATGATTTTAATCAACTTTGTAACCAACTCCCCAGACTGTCTTAATATACAGAGGTTCTCTTGGATTTTCCTCTAATTTTTCTCTTAAGTTACGAATATGAACCATTACGGTATTGTCAGAATATCCGTAAGGCTCTTTCCATACACTCTCGTAAATTTGCTCCGAACTATAAACTTGCCCAGGCCGGCTTGCAAGCAGGGTTAAAATCGCAAACTCTAGTGGAGTTAATGAAACTTCAATTCCATTTAACTTTACGGAATGTTTATTTTTATCTATGATCAGGTTTTTAATTATAAGCAGAGAGTTGAATTCTTCCTTTCCAATTAAGGACTGACGCCGTAACTGAGCTTTTACACGGGCCAGTAGTTCCAGTGGATTAAACGGTTTGATCATGTAATCGTCTGCCCCGGTAGTTAGACCCGTGATTTTATCAATGTCCTCTTGCTTGGCTGAGAGCATAATAATTGGGATATTTGATATTTCCCTAATTTTGAGACAGGCTGTGATACCGTCCATTTGAGGCATCATGACATCCAGGATAACCAGTTGAATGGATGTTGTTTGTATTGTACTCAACGCCTCTTGACCATCTGCAGCTTCAAGCACTTGGTAACCTTCATTTCTTAAGTAAACATGAATCACATCTCGAATTTCAGAATCATCATCTGCAACAAGAATTGTATTCAATGGACGCTGCCCCTCTTCTATATTTATTTTATTATGTTTCCCTTTTACGACAGACGTAGACGAAAGCGGGAGGGAAATTAAATGGCACATATTTTATTGTATCAATATTAAAATATTCGGAGAGTTGCTTCTTCATTTGAAGTGAATACTGAAAGGCAATAAATAATCCCTCAGGTTTAAGGGATTGGTAGATCTGTTCAACCAATGTATTTCTTAATTCGGGCTCAAAATTGAAAAAGGGCAGCCCACTAAAAATACAATCTAACTGATGAATATGTGAACCTTTAATTGTTTCTACTAAACTAGCAGCATTATGATAACAGGAAAAGTCCGGATAGCTTGTCTTCAGGTTATGCCTCATGGTTTTATCCATCTCAAATAGTAACACTTTCGTTGTACTAGTTACCTTAGTATTGATTACACGGGTGATTGCACCTGTACCTGATCCAAGTTCAGCGACTGCTTTAACTTCATGCCAAGGGGCTTGGTTAACCATGCTGTGTGCCAGAAACCGGGAACTCGGGGTAACACTGCCTACCTGTTTTGGATCATGAATAAAACTTCTTAAAAATAAGAGTTTTTCATTGAAGCTCATTCGGAATTCCTCCATAATTTTAGAATTGATTTAGATGTTTATTAATTTTGATAGGATGTGATCTCCAAAGTACGTTCCTACAAAAAAGAACAGTAAGGTCCAACTTAAAGCACTGGGATATGAAATAAGGGCAAATCGTTTATAGCTTGTACCGCTGAGCCCGATCAACATGGGAATGATGTAACGTACAACTGGAATAAACATGCCGATATACATAGCTGTACGCCCGCGTTTTTTTAGAATCTGCTCTGCTTTTTTAAAATGTCTGTTAGCTTCAAATTTGCACTTCAGCTTTTGCCCAAAGAATTTACCTGCAAAGTAGGCAACCGTAAAGGCCGTTAATAGCCCTGATAAAATGCAGAAATAAGTCATCCAGGAATTGATAATCCCCATGTGGCTTAGGGTAGCTCCAGTGAGGATTGTAATTTCATTAGGGATTGGAATTCCAAAAGGGCCTAACGTGAAAGCAAGATAAAAAATCAGATATCCATACTGATTGATTAGCTCTAAGACGGTATTACTGGCCAATATGCCACCTCCTTCGCTTACTTCAATACAGAAATCTTAACTAAAAAAACTGAGGAATTAGGTGGGGGAATTCTAAAGAAATCCTGAAGAGACTTAAAATTCGATAGGATTGGCCAAGTCTCTTATTTATAGGGGGCTAAATTATGATAGAAGAAGGGATCCGTTTCTGCCTTGCAATTTGAAATGTCGTTGATATCAAGGAATCAGTCCCACAGTCACAATAAAAAAGTCCTGAGGATCAAGAAACTCTTGATCCATCAGGACTTTTTACATAATGACCTACCCTTTCATCATCAAACGAAGCGAAACGATGATGAGAAAAACGGCTAATAGCTTTAAAAGCAGCTTGGCAGGAAGGCGTTTTGCCAGGCGTGCGCCAATTTGACCGCCGATAATTGCGCCAGGTGCTAGGGCTAACACCATAAACCATTCAACATTCAATAAAAAGGCATGTGTTGTGGTGCTTACGATAGCTGACAGGAAAATTTGAAGCATAGAAGTTGCAACAGCGATATGGGGGGCAAAGCCGAGAAGTAAGGTCATTGTCGGAACCATAAGACTCCCGCCGCCAATCCCAAATAGGCTTGCTACAAAGCCAACAAGAAAACTGATGATTATGCCGGTAGGCATATGATAAGCATATTCGAAATGAGCACCGCTATTATCGGAAAAGCTTCGCTTCACGGTTGGTTTGAAAGGCCAATGGATGGGTTTGTTCGGCTTGAACAAGAGCAATAAAGCGACAAGGATTAAGAAAATACCGAAGCTTACGAAAAACATTCTCCCGCCCATTTGCTTGGTAAAGAGTGCACCTATTACTGAACCCGGAATCGAAACGGCGGCGAAGGTGAGCGCTGCTTGATAATCGATTCTCTTCTGCTTTGCGTACACATAAGTACTTGAGATGGAGTTGAAAAGCAGCATCGCCATTGATGTTCCAGCCAGATGTGAAGGCTCCATATCAGGAAAAAGGAAAGCCAACGCAGGCACAACGATGAACCCGCCGCCAAGTCCGACCAATGAACCGGAAATGCCAGCTGCTAGCCCGATGACTAAGAGCAGTAAGTAAGTTAGCACAACAGCATGTTCCTTCCTCTACGTGAATTCTACAATCATTTATCTTACCAGAAAAAACGTCCCGCAAATAAATTGTTTTTTAGCCAATTGCGCTGTTCTGCTGCTAAACGGGGATCATTGTCCATTTGGGACAGGATATCTTTTTTTACAAGTTTGCAGACGGATTGAACAATAGTTTGATCCTGGCTAGCATCTAACCAGAGAATTTCCGCAGACCGGGGATTAGAGGTGTATCGTTGCCAAGCAGGTTGTCCCTCAGCATTAGGATTACCGGTATATAGGAAATACCGTAAATAGTCCCTCATTAGGGAAGAGAGCATGTTACGCCCAGGCTCGTTATGCTCGGAAATTACATCCGCAGGAAATCTTTCCTGGACACTGGAAAAGTCACCTGTATAGAAGGGGATGTCTGCACCATGCGGGGCACCCATAAGAAAACGGATGTAAGGATCGATCACTCCGTCTCTTAACCCCCAGGCGAAGCGGTAAGCATAGATGGGCATCTCCGGAATCGCACTTAATAATATCTCTGTAGTCTGCTCTACATTAAATTCTGCATACAGATCGCTCCCATATTGGACTGCAGCTTCATAGAGCTTCTTTTCTTCCAGATTTCCGGCTAACTCTTCCTTTTGCACTAGGGAGAAGAAATGAGTATCCCATAAAGTGAACTCGGAGAATTCGCTGGCAGTGCTGCCAAGGATGATCGGCAGGGAAGGGTGATCGCGGTTATTTAGATTGTCGAAGCCACCAATAGGAATGACCGTGCCATCTTCGATCAAATGGGGAAAAGCAGCCATCTGAAGCCCCGTCTCACGAATGATTTCGACAAAGTGTAAGGCATTCTGACGAAATAGGAAGGCGGAAATCTTATCCGCAGATTGTGTGGAAATCCATACTCTTGCCTCACCTTGAGTGCTGACCATTCCTGTTTTTATTAATAACTCTGTTAAAATGTCATCTGCTTTTTCTTCGCTTTGCTCCGTAACAGCCGTTGTTAAACCTCCGCTCATAATAAAAAGCTTATGAAAGAGCCCTCTGCCCAGAGGTGAAAGGTAAGCAGCTAATGCATTTCTTGCACCTGCAGACTGGCCCCCTAATGTTATGTTCCCTGGATTTCCCCCAAAGCAAACAATGTTATTGTGCAGCCACTTTAGCGCATGAAGAACATCGAGGAGACCGTAATTTCCTGAGTCATCCAAGGGGTCCCCGGTTCGGAGTGAGGGATGCCGGAAAAATCCCATTGCTCCTAAACGGTAGTTCACTGTAACCACTATACTATTTGTCTTACACGCCAATTCTCCACCTTGAAAATCCCGTCCCGAACCCCCAATATTTCCGCCGCCGTGGAGGAAGACGAATACGGGTAAGCCTGCCTCGGCATGATCCGGTCGCCAAATATTCAAAAAGAGGCAATCTTCACTGCCGCCAGGTTCCCCTTGAATGAATTGGACACTGCTATTATTAAAATGGCATGCAGGCAATACACCTGTCCAAGGTTCTATCTCACGCGGTGCTTTCCATCTGAGCTTATCTATGGGAGGTTCCGCATAAGGAATCCCTAACCATGCGATCGCCCCAAGTGTTGGCAGACGTATGCCTTTAAGCTGACCGCTGGAGACTGTAATAATTTCTTCCATGGGTTCTCGTGTGCTCATTTATAGTTCCCCTTTCTCCTGCAGATTCTTATGTATTTTTAATTCTCTTTATTATAGTGTTCTGCTATGATGATGAAAAATATATTATTATATATAAAATACATAACTCTAAGGTTATAGAAGAGGGTGGGTTCGTTGGATTTACTTTCGCTTCGGTACTTTCAAACGGTTGCAAAGCTTGAGAATATGACCCAAGCAGCCGAAATACTCCAAATCTCACAGCCTGCTATAAGTAAAATGATCAAAAATCTTGAGGGCGAATTAAACGTCAAATTGTTTGATCGCACAGGAAAATACATTCGATTAAATGAATATGGAAAGCGGTTTCTTGTGAAAGTTGATTTAGCCCTACAAACGTTAGAGGAGGGGAAAACAGAGCTATTGGACTTGTCTGAGCGACCGACAGGAACTGTAGTGATTTTTATCCAAGCGGGTTCCTATTTGCTTCCGGATATGATCACATTATTTCGTCAGAAGTACCCGGAAGCTCAATTCAAGCTATTGCAGCAGGATCAGGAGATCTCACGTTATCCGGCTTTTGATTTGTGTATTTCTTCTACTCCGCTCAAGATTCCAGGAACAGTGTCCACACCGGTATTAACGGAAGAAATCCTGCTGGCGGTTCCTAATGAGCACAGGCTCGCAACCCGTAAAAGTGTACGTCTGAATGAACTCGCGGAAGACGGTTTTATTAGTTTGAAAATAGGCAAGCAGCTGCGCGAAACGACGGATTCTCTCTGTCACGCCGCCGGATTTGCTCCGCGTATCATTTATGAATGCGATGAGCCTTCGATGGTACGCAGTCTAGTCCGTTCGGGACTAGGGGTTTCTTTTATCCCCGCTGTAACTTGGGGGGGTTCTCAAGGATCCTCTGTTGTGCTTCTTCCTATTGAAGAACCCATAAGTACCCGCACCATTGAAATCTCATGGTATACCAACCGGTACATGACTAATGTCGCTAAAAAGTTCAAGGCCTTTGTTGAGGATTATTACAAGCAGTTAAAAGAAGACAATTTAAAAAAAGAGCCAATAAACCCTAAGGCTTAATTGACTCATTGTCAGCAACGCTAATCATTTAATCCCTTACCCTCAAGGATTTGCGGGATGAATTTTTCAATTCGGGATACGCGGGTTTTGGATTGTTTGGCTTGAGAAAAATGATAAATATATGCGTTTTGCCGTCCAGGCGTTAGGGCTTCAAAAGCAGTTTTTAAGCCAGGAAGTTCAGCGAATTTAGTCTGAAGCTCTTCAGGAATGAGGTAATCCTCTTTCTTTTTTAATTCGACTTCCAAACCCGCCTTTTCAACTTCTATGGCATTTTGAATGTAGGCTTTCAGAACAGCTTCCATTTCAACGATTTGTTGCACATTCGTAAACCGAATCTGGCGCGCTGCCTGCACATTTTCTGTTTGTTGAATTAGAATCCCATTGGGATCCTGTAACAAGGCACCTTTGTGAAAGAGAAGCGCACAATATTCTTTAAATCCATGAATTAATACTATGTTTTTATCATCAAATGTGTAACATGGATGCATCCACTTATAATCTTCGGTCAGCCCGCAATCAAGCACGATCGTTCTCAACTGCTCATATTCTTCCCGCCATTGTTTCGCTTTACTTAAAAATTTATCAACCCTAGGATTCAATACATTATTTGTCATAAAAAACACCCATCTTCATCATATTTTCAATACAATTTTACTTTTTTTATGGAATGTACAGTCGTAATCTTCTGGGAATGGGCAACCTATGTTGTCTCCCGTTCGATCAGTTGGAACGATAGGGGCTGCAGCTCCATATCCAGTCCAAGCAGGGTTGGAGCCAGCAGAAGAAAGGCGTTCTCCGCCTGTCCTGCAATCGGATTCCGAACAGTGGTAATTCCGAGTGTCTGTGACAGCTCCGAATTATCAAAACCAATGATGGCTAGATCACGGGGCACCTCCAGCTGCTGTCTACGTGCTTCGCTCAGAACGCCCACCGCCACCAAATCATTGGAGCACAGAATGGCATCCGGCTGATCGGGTTGTCCAATTAGGGTTCGCACCAATTGCTCTCCGTCACGGATTCCATAAATCGTGGAGTAATACCATTTCTCAACAATGGGAAGATTATATTTGGTCATGATTTGCTCATAAGCTAGTCGTCTACTCTGGGTATTTATGCTGCTTGGGCGGCCAAAAGCATTAGCGATACGCGTATAACCCCGCTCTATCAAATGCTCTAGAGCGAGTGCATATCCGTCATATTGGTTCATGGCAACTGACGGTATTTCAGGATGGTCCATGCGTTGCCAAGACACAATCGGGCCGTATTTGCAGTAGGAAGTTATGACATTTTTATCGTTAACAGCGGTCAGAATAAGCAGGGCGTCGACTCTTTTTTGTTTGAGATCCTCGAAGGCCTGAAGTTCCTTTTGCTTATCACCGCCGGTGGTATAAATAATCGTCTGGTATCCGTAACGGCCGGAAATTTCGACGAAGCTGTTCATGAAGCACAAAATAAGCTCGTTGAGGTCTAAGGTAATCATGCCGATTTGCTGGGTTTGGCCTTTGGATAAAGATATGGCATTCCGATTGGGAACATAGTCCGTCTCTTTCATAATGGCGAGAATTTTCTCCCTAGTTTTCTTGCTGACATGGGGAGAATCGTTCAGGACTCGGGATACCGTAGCTTTGGAAAAGCCCGACAGCTTAGCAATTTCGTCAAGTGTGGACATCGGCTTATCTCCTTTGCAAGATTAATCCTTGACATGTAACGCGTTCCAAGGTTTAGGATTCGGATTAGAGCAGTAAACCTATACTATCACAATAGCAAAGGCGGGAAGAAATATGAACTTACAATTTCCAGAAGGATTCCTATGGGGTGGGGCTGTAGCCGCTAACCAGCTTGAAGGGGCGTATCAGGATGATGGCAAAGGCTGGTCTACCCAAGATGTCATGCCGCATGGCATTAAGTCTGCGCCTACAGAAGTTCCTACCGACGATAACATGAAGTTAATTGGTATCGATTTCTATCACCGATATAAAGAAGATATTAAGCTGTTTGCGGAAATGGGCTTTAAAGTATTCCGGACGTCTATTGCCTGGTCACGGATTTTTCCGAAAGGGGACGAGCTGGAGCCGAATGAACAAGGCTTGCAGTTCTACGACGACCTGTTCGACGAGTGTCATAAATACGGCATTGAACCGCTAGTTACGATCTCCCATTATGAGACCCCGCTGCATTTGGCACGAGAGTATGATGGATGGGTTAACCGTAAGATGGTGGAATTTTACGAGCGTTATGTGAGAACGATCTTTAATCGTTACAAGAATAAGGTTAAATACTGGCTGACCTTCAACGAGATCAATTCTATCCTAGAGTTCCCATTTATGAGTGGCGGAATCAATACTCCATTGGAGAAATTGAGTAAGCAGGATCTGTATCAGGCCATTCACCATGAGTTCATTGCAAGTGCTTTAGCGGTGAAGATCGGCCATGAGATCAATCCTGATTTCAAAATAGGCTGCATGGTGCTGAGCATGCCAATTTATCCGCTCACTCCGCATCCGGACGATTTGATCAAGGCGATGCAAAGTGATCACAAAAATATGTTTTTTGCGGATGTTCATAGCAGAGGTTATTATCCAGGCTATATGAAACGGTTCTTTAAGGAAAATGGAATTCACATTCATTTCGAGTCAGGGGACGAAGAAATTCTGAAGCATACCGTGGATTTCATATCGTTCAGTTACTATATGAGCACATGTGAAACAGCCGATCCGGAGAAACAGATCAGAGGAGAAGGAAACCTGCTGGGTGGGATACCGAATCCGTATCTGGAAGCGAGCGAATGGGGTTGGCAGATCGATCCGCAGGGCTTGCGTTATGTGATGAATATATTCTATGACCGATACCAAAAACCGCTGTTTATCGTGGAAAATGGCCTTGGCGCCGTCGATCAGCTGGTTGTAGACGGGAACGGTGAGAAGATCGTAAACGACGATTACCGGATCAATTATTTGCGAGATCATTTGGTTCAAGTAGCAGAAGCTATTGCTGATGGCGTGGAAGTTATGGGATACACAAGCTGGGGCTGCATCGACTTGGTTAGCGCAACAAGCGCCGAGCTGAAGAAACGTTATGGTTTCATTTATGTAGATCGTCATGATGATGGTTCAGGTACACTGGAGAGATACCGTAAGAAGTCCTTCCACTGGTACAAAGAAGTAATTGAATCCAACGGACAAAGCCTGTTCTAATAAAAAAAGTCCTGATAATCGAGTTATTCTTGATCTATCAGGGCCTTTTTTTTTATCCAATATTATACAGACACTGGTTTATTGTTGACATCATTAATTGAACATGTTAATTTGTAAATATTAAATTAATCGGATATCAGGATTGCTACTGCATAGCAGGCAAAACCTAAGTTTCATTTATGATTACGGGGATAATCTCACTCGTACATAGATGTGATTTAGGTTTTTTTGTGTTCCCTGATATCCGTGATTAATTGATCTGTTACAGAGGGGTGTATAAAAATGAGTTATGAACAGCTAAGTAAAGACATTATTCAATCTGTCGGTGGGGAGAAAAATATTAACAATGTGATTCATTGTGCCACGCGACTAAGATTCACACTTAACGATGAGCAAAAAGCTGATAAAGAAAATTTGGAGAAAATGAAAGGGATTATTGGGGTCGTTAGCAAAGGGGGACAGTTTCAAGTTATAGTGGGTACCCATGTTGCTGATGTGTATAAAGAAATTGCCAAATCCATATCCCCTAACAGTGACTCTGGCGAGAACAAGGTAAAGAAACCTATAGGGACTTTGATTTTTGATGTTATTTCTAGAAGCTTTTCGCCTCTGATTGGTGCTTTAGCAGGTGCGGGTATGTTGAAAGCGCTATTAACCGTACTTGCTTCGTTACATGTTCTAAGTGCGGATAGCGAAACTTACAAAGTATTAGCCGGCGCTAGTAATGCCGTGTTTTATTTTCTACCCATTTTCTTAGGGATTACGTTATCGATTAGGCTGGGTGTGAATGCTTATGTGGGTGGTAGTATCGGTGCGGCCTTACTTGAGCCTAATATTACGGGATTAGCAAGTGTTGAATCTCCACATTTTTTAGGTATTCCTTTAGTAATTTCGGACTATTCATCAAGCGTGTTTCCGATTTTTATCGCCATCTGTATATACGCTTTATTGGATAAGCAGCTAAGAAAGTTTATACACAAGGATTTGCAGATGTTCTTAGTCCCTATGATATGTTTGATTGTGATTGTGCCGTTAACTATTTTAGCGTTCGGACCGTTTGGCGTGAATGTAGGGAATTTAATTGGAGACGCTATTTTGTTCCTCAGTACGAAAAGCGGTATTGTTACGGGAGCAATTGTGGGAATAGCTTGGACGTATTTGACTGTGCTCGGATTGCACTGGGGACTTGTGCCAATTATTCTTGAGAATATTGCTAAGGGTGGAGATCCGATATATGCAATGGCCGGCATGGCCATCTTCGCTCAGCTGGGTGTAGCGTTGGGGATCTTCCTGAAAACAAAGGACAAACAGTTGAAAACATTGGCCGGCAGTACATTTATACCAGGCGCGCTTTCCGGTGTAACAGAACCTATTATTTACGGATTGCTGACTCGTTACAAACGGACTTTCATTTATGTAACCATTGCCGGCGGAGTAGGTGGAGCACTTAGTGGTCTTTTCAAAGTGAAGATGGAAGTCTTCGCATTTGTCAGCGTATTAAGTCTTCCTGCATTCTCTCCGCTGGCCGTTCAAGCGATTATAGCAGGAGTGACCATTGTATTGGCTATGGTAATTACCATGGTATTTGGTTATGAAGATAAAAAGAAAGTGAATATTGTAGAAGAAAAAACGAATACTGAAAAAAGCGAGGTTATCCTCCCTCACGCCGTTAAAAGTTCAACCGTTGTAAGCCCTCTGGCTGGTAACGTAATCCCGTTAACCTCAGTAGATGATGCTGCCTTTGCTTCAGAAGCAATGGGCAAGGGGATTGCAATTGAACCCACAGAAGGTAAGCTTTATTCACCGGTAAGTGGAGTTGTATCCACTATTTTCAGAACAGGTCATTGTATTGCGGTAGTATCGGATGAGGGTGTTGAGGTCTTGATTCATATCGGTATAGAAACCGTGAAGCTAAAAGGTAAATACTTTGATGTGAAAGTGCAAGAAGGAGCAACAGTTAAACAGGGTGATCTATTGATTGAGTTTGATTTTGAACAAATAAAAAATGAAGGTTATCAATGCACAACGCCGATAATTATTACCAATACGGCTAATTATAGTGATGTGATTGGTACCAATAAAACAGCTATTACACCGGGTGAAGATCTGCTGACTGTTGTAGTGTGATCTATTGAAGAGTCATAAGGTATGAATGGAATCGATCTCTTAGTACTGCTACTTAGAGATCGATTTTTTATTATAGAATACTATAAAAAAGTGCTAGCTTCGTAAAAATGAAAAGGTAAGGAGCTGTAATATGCGGATCGAAAAAGTGTTAAACAACAATGTTGTTACTGTCATAGATGACCAAAATTTTGAACTAGTAGTCATGGGAAGAGGACTGGCCTTTAAGAAAAAACGTGGAGACTTTTTAGAAGAAGATAAAATTGAAAAGATATTCACTTTAAGCAATCAAAAACTTTCAGATAAGCTAAAAACGCTGCTTTCCGAGATTCCAATCGAGCACATGGAGCTCTCAGAAGAGATTATCAACTTCGCCAAACTGCAGCTCGGTAAAATGCTGGATGACAGTATTTATGTTAGTCTGACAGATCATATCAGTTTTGCGCTGGAGAGATTCTCAAAAGGGATGAAGATTAAAAACGCCATGCTTTGGGAAATCAAAAAATTCTATAAAGAAGAATATGAGGTTGGGAAAGCTGCGCTTCAAATTATACATTCCAAGCTCGGAGTCAGACTTCCCGAAGATGAGGCCGGACATATTGCGCTCCATCTGGTGAATGCAGAACTAAATGAAGAGATGCCTAACATGGTGAATATCACCAAGATCATGAACGACATCCTAAATATCGTGAAGCGCCATTTCAGGCTAGAGTACGATGAGGAGTCCCTTGCTTATTACCGTTTTATCACTCATTTGAAATTTTTTGCACAACGTCTCATCAACGGTACTCCACCTCCTGATAATGAGAATGGCCTATTTATTTTGGTAAAGCAGCAGTATAAGGAAGCTTTCGCAAGCGTTGAGAAAATTAAAATCTATATTGATAAAACATATAATCGGGAGTTAACAAATGATGAAATGCTGTATCTGACCATACACATTGAAAGAATTACAAACCAGATCATGGAGTAGGGACGGTTAAGCCTTAAATTTTAACTTTGACTTTCGGGAGAATCGCGTATAAGATTACTAATATGTTTTCTGTGATAATCATTATCAATAGATTGATAACGGTTATCATGGAATCAACTTCGAACGTTGAATCCAGGGGGATAAAGCAAATGCACAAAAGGTTAATTAGTTTATTTATGGTTATTGCTATTATATTGGTCGTATCAGGCTGTGGTACTAACCAAAAGAACAATTCAACATCGAACGCGGGAGCAACTGACAAACCAGCTGCTGAAAACGCGGGCAGTGAATCTACAAGCGGTCCTATTGTTTTAAAGGATTCTAAAGGTGAGATTACGCTGGACAAACCTGCGCAAAGAGTTGTGGTATTGGAATGGACCTTTACGGAGGATGTTATTGCACTGGGAGTGCAGCCAGTAGGTAACGCAGATAACGAAAACTATAAGCTGTATGTGACTTCTGAAGCACCACTTGATGCAAACGTGACTGATGTTGGTTCCCGTGACGAGCCAGATCTGGAGACAATTGCTTCATTAAAGCCTGATCTGATTATTGCCAATACGGGTGGGCATGAAGGAATTTATGATCAACTTAAAAGTATCGCTCCAACATTGATTTTCGGCTTGTATCCGAATGAAGGAGAAGGTAATCAGTACACACTGATGGAAGATACTTTCAAAACAATTGCAGCGGCAGTAGGTAAAACAGCAGAAGCCGATAAGGTTCTTGCTGATTTGGATGCACATTATGCAGATGCAAAAGCAAAGCTGGCTGATGCAGGCAAAGAAGGCTTGAACTATGTACTGACACAAGCATACAGCTACCAGAATGCAGCAACGATGCGTCTTTTTACAGATAATTCACTTGCGGTACAAACTTTGGATCGGATCGGTCTGAAAAACGACTGGAAACCCGAAAATTTCGAAGTTTACGGATTCAGTACCTCTACAGTTGAGGCATTGCCTGCGGTTCAGGATACAAATCTAATCTATATCGTCCAAGAGGATGATAATATTTTCACGAAAGAACTGAAGGATAATTCCGTTTGGAATGGCCTTAACTTTGTAAAAGAGAATCGCACCTTCGGATTGAGCAGTACTACTTGGGTGTTCGGCGGTCCGATCTCCTCCAAAGTTATCGTGGATGAAGTTGTAAATACATTAACGAAATGAGTGCGGTTATGAACGAAAAGAGTAGCAAAGAAGCCTCTATCGGCATGAACTGGCGGATCATTGGAATATTTGGGGGCGGCTTTGCCGTCCTCTTCATTCTGTTCGTTTTAAGTTTGGGCTTTGGGGAAGCCAAGATTCCTGCAGCTACTGTAATAGATGGTTTGCTGAATCGCCAAGATATAATGGAACATAATCTGCTCTGGGATATCCGCATGCCACGTACAGTTATTGGTCTGCTGGCCGGGGCTGCTCTGGCTGTGGCTGGGGCATTATTGCAAACTATAACGAAGAACCCGCTTGCTTCCTCAGATACACTTGGGATTAATGCCGGGGCATACTTTATGGTCGTGCTTGGTATGGTAGCTTTTCCTGCTTTGCAGCATGAGTTTCCATTTTTGCTCGCAGTTGCAGGGGGACTGCTTGCTGCTTTAGCCGCTTATTTATTGAGTGGAGGCAAGGCAGCCACACCTGTTCGGCTGGCTTTGTCAGGTATGATCGTCTCCATGGTGCTCGGAGCGTTTACATCGGCCATACATATTTTTAAAAGAACAGAAACACAAAATCTGTTTTTATGGGGTTCAGGTTCCCTAATCCAGTTGGATTGGGACGGTGTTATATATGCCTGGCCTTTTGTCGTAGTGCTGCTATTGGCAGCGATATTTGCCGGCAGACAATTTGATGCGCTGGAGCTCGATGAGTCAACCGCTCGTTCACTTGGACAGCGAGTAGGGTTAATTCGGGCGACAGGACTTGGCCTATCGGTATTAATGGCTGCGGTTGTAGTCAGCGTGGTTGGACCGATTGGCTTCGTCGGCTTAGTGGCTCCCCATCTCGTCAGACTTAGTGGGATTCGCAAGCATCGCCTGCTCATTCCTGCAAGCGCGTTGTGGGGAGCCTTGCTCATCACGGCAGCGGATACGCTAGCGCGTGTAGTGCGAAGCAGTGTGGGTGAAATGCCTGTAGGTGCAGTTATGGCGATTATTGGAGCCCCGTGGCTCATTTGGCTGGTACTCACCAAGATGAAAAATATATCGGGCTCAGGCGCTGGCCAATCATCGATGAGTATCGGTGGAGCGGGACTGCGTCTGCGCTTTGTGCCGACGGCTATAGTTATGACCGTGCTGCTCATTGTTATTATCCTCGTAAGCTTATCGTTTGGGGGAACAAAAATACCGATCAGTGAATTGCTAAGTAGTCTGTTCCATAGGGGGGATCAATCCTATTCCGTCCTGCTGAATTTACGGCTTCCCCGTACACTCGTAGCGGCTGCAGGAGGGATCGCACTTGCAATCAGTGGTGTATTGATTCAAAGTGCTGTTCGAAATCCATTGGCAGATGCTTCTATTATTGGTGTGACCTCAGGGGCTGGCTTTGGTGCTTTGGCCGTAATGACCGTTTGGCCAGCATTGACGGTATTTGCAGTTCCGCTTGCCGCAATCGTGGGTGGGGCACTGGCTGCTGCTTTTGTCTTTTTTATGGCCTGGCGCAGGTCCTTGAATCCATCGGTTCTGATCTTGCTTGGAATCGCAGTCTCTGCTATTGCCTCTGCGGGAATCCAGGTCATGATCGTCAAAGGAAGTTTATGGAGCAGTAGCTCCTTAATTTGGTTAACGGGTTCGACTTATGGACGAAGCTGGAATCAATTTTACATCCTATTTGCATTCCTGCTTGTACTTGTTCCGATTGCATACTATTTGGGCCGAAAATGCGATTTGTTGGCATTTGGTGACGAGAGTTCAACAGGATTGGGCTTGCCGGTTCGAGGAACGCGGCTTTGGGCTATGATTATCGGCGTTTTGCTTGCAGCGGGAGCCGTTGCAAGTGTGGGAACAATTGGCTTTCTCGGACTCATGGCGCCGCATGCGGTGCGGATGATGATTGGTCATCATACGAGACGCTCGATTGTTTTGTCAGGATTACTTGGCGGCTTGATGCTCGTCATTGCCGATACGCTCGGAAGAACCATAATGGCGCCGAAAGAAATCCCTTCAGGCCTTATTATTATGCTGATTGGGGCTCCGTATTTCTTGTTTCTAATGTACCGGTCACAGGTTAGAAAAGTGTAGATTTTGTTATAAGAAAAAATCAGGGGGTGCCCCAGCAGCCGTAAAATGGCTGCTGGGGCACCCCCTGATTAATTAGAGCTTACTCCATCTAGAACGCCTCAAACATCGTTTCATTCGATTAAGATTTCCCTCCCTTACGCTACAGCTATCGGACACAGATGACCTTAAACGCAGTTTTATTTCGCATTTGAAGTGACAACGGACCGCATAGTCGCTATTGGCATGAAAAGCACCCGATTTGCCCTTCTTCCTATGAAATAACGTCATTGGAGTCCGAAACCAAGCTCCAAAGGCTAAAAATCCGCATATAACGTCATCTGAGTCCTTAAGCCTCAGCGAATGTTGAGAATTTATTGGTGCAGGCCACCAACGCCCATAAACAAAAAGCAGCGATTCTCCCATACCGGGGAAAGCTGCTTTTTTAATTGGATATTATCGATTTGTGAACAATTATTTAACTATTATTCTTAATTTTGTATATTTCCGTTTGCTAGTTTATACTTTAATCTTATGTTGTAGAATTTTGGAAATAAGGAGTGGGATTATGTGAGGCTCTTCGACAGAAAAGGTGTACAAGACGGCAGCAAAACTATTAACAACTCTGGCGAATTAAGAATCAATATTTTTTTCTTTAGCACTTTTATTATTTTTTGTGTGATTATCCTACGCCTTGCGGTCTTGCAATTTGTCGAAGGACCTACGTTATCTGAAGCTGAGGCTAATCGGGATACGAAAATAGTGGCATTATCGGCATTGAGAGGGAATATCCTCGCTGCTGATGGTGAGAAATTGGCATACTCAACGCCCGTTCAATCTTTGTACCTTACTTTGGATAAGGAATATACCGCAACAAAAACAGATAAAACTACGAAAAAAGTTACCTTAACTGCTGAGGCAAATAATAAATCAAAGGCACTCGCCAGCAAGTTAGCAGAAGCCTTCGAAACTTATGGTGCTCCTAATGAAAAAAAACTAACCACAGAAGAGATCCTTGAGTCTATGGATTTATATTCAAAAAAACTCTCTGGTTATGTAGCACGAAGAATTAAATCAGGTTTAACTAAGAAAGAAATCGCTTATTTTTTAGAACACAAAAACGAATATCCAAACCTAGAAGTGATAGAGGAAAGCAGCAGGCATTATGATACCGATACGGTGGCTGTACAAGCTGTTGGTTACGTGAAATTTTTTAAATCCTCTACTAGTTTAGATCTTTATAAGGATGTACTTCAGGCGATGAAAAATAATCAGAACCCTGGACTTAACTATAAAGAGGATGAGCTAGTAGGCTTTGATGGCTTAGAGCTGCAATACCAGAAAGAGCTTCGGGGCCAGAATGGTTATAAGGAAGTTTCCGTAGATCCGCAGAATATGGCAGAAAAAATTGTAAGTATTGAACCCCCGGTTAAAGGAAGCACTATCTGGACTACCCTTAATAAAAAAATTCAGCTGAAGACCGAAGAAGCCATTAAAGATCAGATTCAGTGGTTACATTCACACACCGTTCAGGGAGAAACACATCCTGATGCTTTAACAGGTTACGCTGTAGCCATGGAAGTGGATACAGGTAATATTATTGCTATGGCAAGTATGCCTGACTATGATACTAACAGCTGGGCTACGGGTTCGATCTCTCCAGAGGTGTATAAAAAAATTGAAAAGCATTACCAAAATGGAACGATAACTCCATACTCATCGGGAAGATCAGGGCATAATTTTGAATCCACCGTGCTGCTTGGTTCGACCATAAAACCATTGAGTGTGTTAATTGGCTTAAAAGAGGGCTTTATAAGTACTTCTTCTACTTATCAAGATAAAGGGATCACCTCATTTGGTAGGGAAGGACATGAGACTAATGTAAGGAACTCATCCAATCATGTATACGGCTCTTTGTATCCTTATACAGCCATTGAAAAATCTTCAAACGTATATATGGTTGATATGATCGGAAAAAAATTGTACGAAAAATACAAGTCTAAGGGCATCGGGGTATGGGACACATATATGAAAGAATTCGGTCTAGGTGTGCCAACAGGGATAGGTTTACCAAGGGAATACTTGGGTGATTTGAATTATAAAGCTGAAGCTAAAGCGGGTTCAGTTCAGTCGGCACTTGTTTATGCTTCTTTTGGGCAGCAGGGACGTTATACCGTTCTTCAGTTGGCGCAATATGCGGCTACACTAGCCAATGAAGGGCAACGAATCAAACCACAGCTAGTAAGCAAGATTACGGACTCCAAAGGTAAAGTTATCAAAGAATTCAAACGGGAAGTGCTTGATGAAGTGACTACTTTCGATAAATCCTATTGGCGGGAGATAAAGAAAGGGATGAACAGTGACGTTAAAAGTGCCTTCGGTGATTTCCCCTATGATTTTGCGCGTAAAACAGGAACTTCACAACAGACGGATAGTAAAAACATAAACCGTGATAACGGAGTGTTTATAGCTTTTGCACCACGTGAAAATCCAAAGCTTGCTGTAGCTGTAGTTATTCCTGAAGGCGGATTTGGATCTAGCAGTGCAGCACCTGTAGCGAGAAAAATTTTTGATGCTTATGATTGGGAGTACGGATTGGATGGAATTCCGAAGAAAAATGTGGATAAAAGTATCAGCGAATAACACAAAGGAGAGAGCGCACACTGCGCTTTCTTTTTCTTTTTACAGAGCGGTTTGTGGCGGATCGAAGGAACGGGTTCCAGATTAAAATATTGTAACCATAAAGCGTGAAACTTTTATCCTAGTAGGAGCGTCAAAAGGTTAGGAAAAAAATGTATTCGTCATTCCAGGAGGGTGAATCTGTGAAGAAGTTATGGATTTCTATTTTAGTGGGCTTATTAGTTTTGCCGATGATGTTTCAATCTTCAGTGAAAGCTGCTACTGCGCCCATCAGTATTTTTATTGACGGGGTTCGATTGTCCACAGATCAAGCACCGGTGATGGTAAATGGACGGACGATGGTACCCCTACGGGCAATCTTTGAAGCCTTTAATGCCACCATCAAGTGGAATCAGAAAACACAAACTGTAACTGCAACTAAAGATGATACAACGATTATGTTAAAGATTGGCTCAAAGACAGCCACGATTAACAATAAAGCTGTAACTCTAGATGTGCCGGGTCAGAATTTGAAAGGAAGAACGATGGTTCCTACACGGTTTGTAAGTGAGTCATTGGGTCATGATGTGGGTTGGAATCCAAGTACCAAAGTGGTGACCATAACGACTTCCGGCGGTAAAACTGGAACTGTAAATCCGGCATCGAATGTACAGTTAAAGGATGTAAGTGATAACGGTGACGGCCGTGATCTCCAGGTCAGCTTCACCCAATCTTCTAATGAAGCTCTTGTGGATCATTACCGGGTAATGATTGTAAAGGCTTGGAGCACTTTTAATATCTCATCTGCACAAAAGGTTACATCCGCCAATTATTCTACTGTTTTAGCTACAGGCACTAATCCTACGATTAGAATGACCGCAAATTCAAGGGATGTGGATGGTGACCTCATTAAAGGTAATCAAACCTATGTAGCTTATGTTTTCGCAGTGGGCAAAGGCAATAATACCAGCGCTCTCTCGTATAGTTCTTCGACTATATCGCTTAATACTAATACTGTAGTCGTTGCCCCAAGTAATGTACAAGTAAGTGATGTGAGCGATTATAGTGATGGCCGCGATTTAGCCGTAAGTTTTAATAAGGTATCGGATGAATCCAAGGTGAGTTCTTACCGGATATTTGTAGTCAAAGCTACTAATTATTCTTCTTTTAATTTGGCGGCAGCAAATGCTGTTAGCAGTTCAAATTACACACAGGTCAACAAAACAGGTTCCAATATCACCCAGATCTTATCGTCTGGAGCGAGGGATGTAGATGGAGCCCTCATTAAGACGGGAGTTGGTTACCGTGTGTTTGTTATGGGTGTAGATAGTGGCAGTAATACAGCCAATAATTTATTGTCTGCTGCTTCATCTGCGATTACGCTGTCCTCGGTCAATGTCTCTAATTTAAGTGTAAGCGACGTTAGTGACTTTGGAGATGGCCGGGATTTAAAAGTATCCTTTAACCACGCTACAGATGAAACGTATATTAGCCAGTACCGAATTCTAGTTGTGCCTACAGCTTATTCCAACAACTTTAGTTTATCTGAGGCGAATAATGTCTCCAGCTCTTACTACACAACGGTGAGCACAACAGGATCTAGCACCAGTCAAGTGTTAGCCTCGTCAGCAAGAGACGTGCGTGGTAATTTGATTAAGAATGGAACACCTTACAGAGTGTATGTGTTAACGATTGGAAGCGGGAAGAATTTGGGCACCAACATTCTCTCAACGGAGTCAACATTAATTACGTTGGCTGTTGACTACAATGTGAGTGCTGTCTACAATTTGGATGTAAGTGACGTAAATGATTA
The DNA here is from genome assembly GCF_037963265.1 of Paenibacillus sp. FSL H7-0943. Lineage (NCBI taxonomy): Bacteria > Bacillati > Bacillota > Bacilli > Caryophanales > Paenibacillaceae > Paenibacillus > Paenibacillus sp. FSL H7-0943. The sequence goes on along the minus strand of NZ_CP150148.1, from coordinate 5,934,457 downwards.
TGATGATGGCCGTGATTTAAGAGTATCCTTTGACCACGCTACGAATGAAACGTATATTAGCCAGTATCGAATCCTGGTTGTACCTACTTCCTATTACAATAGCTTCAGTTTATCTGACGCTAATAATGTGTACAGTTCCAACTACACAGCAGTGAGCACAACAGGATCCAGCACCAATCAAGTGTTAACCTCGTCATCAAGGGACGTGCGCGGTAACCTGATAAAGAGTGGAATCAATTACAGAGTATATGTATTAACAGTCGGAAGCGGGAATTACTCGGGCAGCAATGTTCTTTCTTCTGGTTCACCTTTAATTACGTTGAATGTAGATTACAAATTGGCTCCTATTTCGAGCTTGGATGTAAGGGACGTTAATGATTACGAAGACGGCAGGGATTTAAAAGTATCCTTTAACCATGCCACGGATGAAACGTACATTAGCCAGTATCGAATCCTGATTGTACCTACTTCCTATTACAGCAGCTTTAGTTTAACCCAGGCAAATGCGGTTTCTAGCTCCAATTACACAGCGGTAGGCACTTCAGGAAATAATACCAGTCAAGTCTTGGATTCTTCAGCCAGAGACGTAAACGGAAATTTAATAAAGAGTGGAATCAGTTACAGAGTGTATGTGTTAACGATTGGCAGCGGCAAGTACTCAGGCACTAATGTGTTGTCCTCAGAGTCGAATGCCATAACTTTATCCACTAAGCTGCCGGTAACCTCTGTCACCAATGTAACGTACAGTGTGGATGAGGGTAAAATACTAGTAAGTTTCAACCGTTCCTCTAACGAGTCTAACATTTCGGAATATCGAATTCTGGTGGTTCCGTCCAAACAAGGTTTTGGTTCAGCGGAAGCAATTGAGGTGAAATCCTCGTATTATACGTCGATAACGCCTAACGGAACGAATCCTACAATTGTAGCCTCGAGAAGAGATGTTAATGGTGCATTAATTGTTAAGGGTGTTAAATATAAAGTATATGTTCTTGCGGTAGCCAATAATAATGGCGTGCAGAGTGGCGGTCTTTCGGATTCAACGGAAGAGATTGAAATATAAGGATAGGGAATAAAATCATTATAATATAAGGCAAAAAACCTTCATTGAGCACTGGGCTTGATGAAGCGCTTTTTGCCTTGTTTTTTTGTTTTCTATTTTTTATAAAAATAGGGTTGCGATTATACACATTTAAAACATTTGGTTTAACCTAATGGAAGCGCTATAATTGAAAATAATTACATGCTTAAGGAGTCTATCATGAAAAGAGGCAGGATATTCTACAAGATTTTTGTTCCTATTCTGGTGCTGGGAATTGGCCTGGTTATTAGCTTCGGTGGCTATATTTATCTGACGACGATTAATTCGGTAAATGAAAGAGTAGCGGATGATAAACAGAGTTTAATTACTCAAATTAAAAACACCTTGGAACAGAAAATTCAGACCATCGAATACGCTTTTAATACTTACAGTACCACCAGTTCCTTCAGGGAGGTCGTGCAAAATCCGATCACCGAGCAGGATTTTGAGAAGTATCGCGAGATTAATTCCCAGCTTAACTACATTGCCAGCATGGGGATGGATTTTGTTAATTATTCTCTAATCAGTTTGGAGCAGAAATGGCAGATTTCCAATGGTAAGCTTTCACATTTAACGGAAGAAGAGAGCAGGACACTTTATGAGAGCTATATTAATAACCGTAGCCGGGGGTTGTTTTGGGTTAAGACGGATAAGGGTATCCGCTTTGTAAATACCCTGCCGGTATTCTCACAGACCAAACAGGCGATTGCCTTATCTGATATATCCCTTCAGACCTTGCAGAGCACCCTTCAGACCGAAGGAAACACACCGGTGTTTATTCTTAACCGGGAGGGTGAGCTTTTATATGAGTCGGAAACTGGAAAGTCCCTGCTGACTAATAATCAACTTAGCCATATCACTAATGTTGCTGGAGGCGGGGGGCAATTGGGGACGATTGCCATGGAGCGGGCTGATCACCAATCGATAAAAGCTATTTATGCTAAATCTTCTTATAATAATTGGATTTACGTAACTATTTTGGATAAATCAGAAATTTCTGATGCACTAAAGACAACACGATTCGGGATTGTGATGATGGTACTGCTTATTACGTTGTTGATTGCGGTAGTCGCTTATGTGATCTCTTTGTATTTCACCAAGCCATTCCGGCAGATTCAGCGCCGATTATTGCCTGCCAATGCGGAGCTAGAGCCTAAGAATGAGGTAGACTGGATTATTAATTCGATTGATACCATCTTATCGGAGAAAGAAAGCCTAGAGGGTCTGATTGAGTCTGAGATGCCTAAGTTGGAAACTCAGTTTATTCTAAATCTGTTTCGTAGCCGGATATCCCAAGAAGAGCTTAATCTGGGTTTGCCTCGTTTCGGTTATGAGCTGTCACAGAATTCGGTGTACGCAACGCTGCTAATACAGCTGGATAACTATGGGGAACGGCAGGCTAGTGATAAGGATCTTCTGCTTGTAGCGGTTAACAAACTGGTGGAAGAGCTGATTCCGCAGGAGAGGCGGATGATTCCTATCTTATTAAATGACCGTACACAAGCGACTATCCTGATCTTTGAGGGAGCGAATGAACAGGAGAACCGGAGAATAGCACTGGACTATGCCAAGACAATTATTCGAACAGCTAGAGAAATCCTGAAACTATCCATTAGCGTTGGAATCAGCAATTTTTATGATAATTTATTGTTTAGTAGGGAAGCTTGCGAGATGAGTAAGCAGGCGCTGCATCATCGTTTAAATCTGGGCAAAGAGTCTATCATCTTCTATGAGGATATATCGAAGGTGATCTCGGGTCCAGTTCTACTGCATTATCCGTCTGAGTTTGAGTCCCAGTTATTTGACGCGATTCGGATTGGAGATGAAGAACAAGTCTCCTGTTCTCTGTATCCATTACTCGGGGAAATGATGAAGCACAGTAAGAACCCTTTGAATTTCGAAGTCACATTAATACGTTTCGTCAACAATCTGATTCAGCTGGAGCAGCTGCTGGGTGTAGAGGTTCTGCTGACAGAGGACAATTCTACGTTGTATCACCGATTGTTAGACATCCGTAATCCGGAAGAGATCGAACGCATTTTGGTCAAAGAAGTTATCCATCCGATGGTGACCAGCGTTAAGGAGAAGACAGACCGTCAGTTCCGCCTCTTATCCGATAAAATTGCGGTGATTGTCCGCTCGGAATTTGATCAGGACTTAACGCTAGAATTAATTGGTGATCGCCTCCATTACAGTCCGAACTATTTAAGCAGTATTTTCAAAAAAGAGTACGGGATGACGTTTAGCGAGTATCTAATGAACTATCGTCTGGAAATGGCTAAGAAGTGGCTGGTGGAAACGGATATGACCATTAAAGAGATTGCTGAAAGGCTGCAGTACCATAATCCGCAGAACTTTATTCGATCCTTCCGTAAAAAAGAACATGTAACACCAGGTGTATACCGAACCCAGAAACAGGAGAAGTAAGGCGCTGAACACAAACAGCCAGCCCCGGGAGACCGGGGCTGGCTGTTTGTGCAGCTGCAATGTTTTAGCCTTTTACAGAACCCAGCAGGGCTCCTTTGGTGAAGTGTTTTTGTACGAAAGGATAGGCGAGCAGCATTGGAACGGTTGCGACTACGATAACCGCCATTTTGATGGTTTGAGCAGGTGGGATAATATCAACAGAAGCATTATCTCCCTGCATCCCGCTGGCGACGATAACAATTTGGCGCAGCAGGACTTGAATAGGCCACTTAGTGGAGTCTGTCATATATAAAATTGCACTCATATAAGTGTTCCAGTAAGCTACCCCGTAGAACAAGGAGAGGGTCGCGATAGATGGCATCGCCAGCGGAAGCATGATTTTGAAAAATACACCAAAATCATTAGAGCCGTCAATCTTGGCTGATTCCTCTAGCCCTTCCGGCAGCGCCTGGAAGAAGTTACGCATAATGATCAGGTTAAAAGCATTGATCGCAACAGGCATGATCATGGACCAGTAGGAATCGATTAATCCGAAATATTTAACTACCAGGAAAGTAGGGATCATTCCCCCGCTGAAGAGCATGGAGAACACGATTACGAAATTGATGAAATCTCTTCCGTATAGATATTTTCTAGATAATCCATAAGCCATTAAAGAGGTAAGAACCATACTGACAACTGTACCCACTAAGGTTACACCGATGGATACGCCAAGCCCTTTAAAAATAGTAGGCGTTGACAGTATATAACGGTAAGCATCCAAAGAGAATGTCGTCGGGAACAGGATGAAGCTTTTTTCTACTACCTCCTGTGTTGAAGCAAAGGAACTGGCAAACACATTGACAAAGGGTAAAAGACAGGCTAGGGCAATGAGTGTAAGCAGTGTGGTATTTACAATAGTAAACAGCCGGCTACCCATATTTTCTTTTTTAAAAGATGATTGCGACATGCAGATATCCTCCTTGTAATCGTTTCATTGAAACTTTAACAGGGGTCTGTTATTCCGTATATAATCATTAGCTTGGGCTTTGTTTTGGGAGGAAAAAGCGTGATAAGGCATAGATGATCTTTATGTATTGTAGTAATCACTATAAGATGCACGGGCCTGGAAAACCTTATAGCTGTAGGGTTCTTGGAGTATCAGTATCTGATGATTATATACGTAATGGACGAATGATCGTAATCTGGGAATCGTAAAGAAACGCGATCAAGGAGGCCGATCAGGTGAAAGAGGCAAACGTCACCATGCTGAACACGAAAGTTAATCCAGTAAGAAAAAAGCGAACGGGGCCTAGCTGGCTGAGTTTAAAAAGAAACAAGTTATTGTATCTGATGATACTCCCGGGATTTTTGTATTTTGTTATTTTTAAGTACCTGCCTATGGGCGGTCTTATCATTGCATTTCAGGACTATCAGCCGTTTCTGGGTATAGCGGATAGCCCGTGGGTAGGGTTTAAGCATTTCGTCCGATTGTTTACAGAACCTACCTTCTTTATGCTATTGAGTAATACACTTATCTTGTTTGCATTAAACATTGTTATTTTCTTCCCGCTACCTATTATAGTGGCGCTGATGCTTAACGAAGTTCAGCACAAGTTATTTAAGAGCACCATTCAAACGATTATTTATATCCCCCATTTCATGTCATGGGTTATCATCGTCTCCATTTCCTATGTATTTATGAATGTGGATGGAGGGGTGCTGAATGAGATGTTGGCGGCCCTTGGGATGCAGAAGATCAGCTTTTTGACTTCTCCTGAGTGGTTGCGTACCGTGTATATCGGACAGATCATTTGGAAAGAAATTGGTTGGTCAACCATTATTTATTTGGCAGCCATTACCGTAGTGGATACGCAGTTATATGAAGCAGCTGAGATGGATGGAGCGGCAAGATTGCGTAAAACATGGCATATCACTCTGCCGGCAATTCGCCCAATCATTATTACCTTGCTTATTCTGAAGATTGGCCACACGCTGGATCTGGGCTTTGAGCATATGTACTTGCTGATCAATTCCTTGAACCGCGAAGTTGGAGAAATTTTCGATACCTATATCTATACAGCTGGTTTAAAGAACGGACAATTGAGTTTCAGTACGACAGTGGGTCTGTTCAAGGGTGTGGTTGGCTTGATTCTCGTTATGCTGTCGAACAAGTTGGCCAAAAAAATCGGCGAAGATGGTGTTTACTAGGCTTCACAGTATGCTGAATTCTTACCTCTGCCTTAAGGGCAGAGGTGGAAGATACAACACAAATACATTAGTAAAAGGGGTAATGTTGATGAATCGCAATTACAAAAAAATTGCAGCCTTAATGTTGTGTAGCGGGTTAGTACTCACTGCATGCGGAGGAGGCAATAACGCGAAGGAGTCAAATTCTTCAAATGGGGGAACGGATTCAACGGCTAAAACAACTGCTGCACCTGCAGATGTGCTAGATGCTAAAGCAAAGATTAGCTGGCTGAACATTTTACAAACGTCTACAACACCAACGGGTCCTATTCTGGACAAAATTGAAGAATTGACGAATACAGAGATTGAATTCTCATGGATTCCGGATCCTTCCAAAGAAGAACGTATTAATACTTCATTAGCATCGAATTCCCTAGCAGACATCGTTACCCTGACTATTCTTGATAACTCTTCTGTACGTAATGCACTGAAGGCCGGTATGTTCTGGGAAGTAAGTCCTTATCTTGATGAGTTCCCGAATTTGGCTAAAATTTCACAGGATACACGTACATCGGCATCGATTGCAGGTAAGCTGTACGGGGTTCCTTTCCAGAAGTCCTTGGCTAGAAACGGCGTTGTTCTCCGTAAAGATTGGCTGGATAAGCTTGGACTGCAGGTTCCAAAAACAACAGATGAGTTGATGGAAGTTGCGAAAGCGTTTACCGAAAAAGACCCTGATGGTAATGGCAAAAAGGATACCACAGGCTTCATGGACCGCAGCGATCTTGTATATGGAGCATTTAAGACATTGGGCTCATACTTTGGAACACCGAACTATTGGAGTGTAGATGATGCGGGTAAAATGACACCGGAGTTCGATACAGAGGCTTATGTCAAGACCATGGATTATATGAAGACTCTTTATGATGGTGGTTATATCAATCAGGATTTCGCTGTGACGGCTAAAACAGATCAGCAGCAGAATTTTGCGCAAGGAAAGGCTGGAATTTATGTGGGTGCCTTGTTTGACAGCAAGAACCTACTGAATCTGTCTAAAGGCATACAGGATGGTATGGATTTGGTTATGGTTAACGATATCACTTCCACCGGTAATGAAGCGGATCGCGCCATTTGGGCTGGTAATAACGGAATTGGGGGACTGTTGTCTTTCCCGAAATCCGAAGTCAAGGATGAAAATGAATTAAGACGGATCTTGAAATTTGTTAATGATCTTATGAATGAAGATGTCTATGGCTTGATGACTTATGGTATTAAGGATGTCCACTATACAATCGATGGAGAACAAGCGGTTACGATTAAGGATACAGATCTCTGGAAGCAAGAAGTTCAGCCATTTTCGGCATCTCGTCCATTAGAGAATGGATTCATTATCCATGATGCTGATCCACTCAAAGTTGAAGCTGATAAGCTGATCGTTGAGAATGCTAAATATGCTGTACTGAATCCTGCTTACTCTCTGGAATCTGAGACCTATTCTACTCAAGGATCTGAGTTGCAAAAGATTATGACAGATGCCACTTATAAATATATCCTAGGCAAAATTGATTTGGACGGATTTAAAGCTGAGGTTGAAAAGTGGAAGAAATCCGGCGGCAGCAAAATCATTACTGAATATGAAGCTGCTTATAAAGCTGTAAATCCTTAAGAAGTACTACAGACTATATTCTAAGAAAATAGTAGAGGGGTCCTAAATGGGGAGGCTGCGTTTAGGACCATATCTATTCAAACAGGAGGAAAAAATGAAAGACAACAATGCACTTAGGAGTATGGGCTGGGGTGTTCGAATGGCAGATTCGATTATGGAGCGAACGCCAAGATTATATGAGGATAACGGATATCATGGAAAATGGTCTTATGATTATGGAGTCATCTTGAAGGGTTTTGAGCTGCTGTGGAGACAGACCGGGCAGGTTAAATATTATCAATTCATCAAAGATAATATGGATTATTTTATTGAGGAAGACGGCTCTGTGAAGGGATATCGCCTGAGCGAACATAATATTGATCACTTAAATAACGGAAAGATCCTATTTGTGCTCCATAAAGAAACTGGGTTAGCGAAATATAAAATGGCTGCAGATTTATTAAGAAAGCAGATAACAACGCATCCTCGAACCTCAGAAGGTGCGTTTTGGCATAAGAATGTATATCCTTATCAGATTTGGCTGGATGGCTTGTATATGGGCTCTCCTTTCTATCTGGAGTATTTACTTGAGTATGAAGGCGGCAAGGGTCTGGACGATGTGACCCGGCAATTTATTCTGTGCGAGCGTCATACCAAGGATGCTGAGACGGGTCTCCTGTTTCACGCATGGGATGAAAAGCGGGTACAGCCGTGGTGCGATCCTGAAATGGGGTTGTCTCCGAACTTTTGGGGGCGTTCGCTGGGGTGGTATGTGATGGCGCTAGTGGATGTACTCGGCATGCTCCCTAAGGAACACGCGGATTATGAGATCGTGGCACGTATACTGACAGATACGCTGACAGCGCTTCGTCAGGTTCAGGATGCGGATGCTGGAGTATGGTATCAGGTTGTAAACATGGGCGGCCGTAAAGGCAATTATTTGGAGGCTTCCGCCTCTAGCATGATCACCTATGCAATGGCTAAGGGCATTCGGATTGGTGTACTCGATGATAGTTGGTTCGAGACTCTTGACCGTGCTTATCAAGGTCTTATTGCTGAATTTGTGCTGGAAACCAAAAATGGCTGGGTTAACCTGAATAAAAACTGCCAGGTCGCTGGACTCGGTGGTGAGGACCGGAGAGATGGTACTTACGCCTATTATATCAGTGAACCGATCGTAACCAATGATCAGAAGGGGCTTGGCGCATTTCTCCTGGCTTGTGGAGAATATGAATATTTGCAGCGTCCCGTCGTGACGAAAGGAAGCGAGTGAAGCACATGTCTATCTACAATATAAATGACTACGGAGCGCATCCTAATAGTGCAGAGCCTTCAACGGAAGCGATAGCCAGTGCCATTCATGCGGCAAGCGAGGCAGGGGGAGGAACAGTTTATGTTCCTTCCGGGCACTATCAGACGGGTGCTATCTTCATGAAAAGCAATATTGAGCTGAAGCTCAGTCCTGGAGCTGTGCTTAGCTTCAGCTCTGATCCTAACGATTATCCGGTGGTGGATTCCCGTTGGGAGGGTGTGAAGCAGAACGTCCATGCTTCATGTATTTTTGGAATAAATCTAGAGAATGTATCGGTTACAGGTGCAGGCAAGCTGGATGGAAGGGGCGCACCTTGGTGGGATAAACATCGGAATTCTCCTGATTCACTGCTGTATCCCCGCCCGAAGCTTATCAGCTTCGACAACTGCCGTAGAGTCACGCTCAGAGATCTGACACTCGTGAACTCCCCAAGCTGGACTGTGAATCCTATCTGTTGCCATGATGTTACGATTGATAATCTGTCGATCTATAATCCGGCGGATTCGCCTAATACAGACGGTATTGACCCAGAATCCTGTGTGAATGTCCGCATCAGCAACTGCAATATCGATGTGGGTGATGACTGCATCGCCATTAAAGCAGGGACGGAGGATACGAAGGAGCGGGTTGCCTGCGAGAATATCACGATAACTAACTGCACGATGATTCATGGTCATGGCGGTGTGGTGCTGGGAAGCGAAATGAGCGGAGATATCCGTAATATCGTGATCAGCAATTGCGTGTTCAAGCAGACGGACCGCGGCATTCGGCTGAAGTCCAGACGCGGGCGCGGAGGTGTTGTCGAAGATATTCGTGTCAGCAATATCGTGATGGAGGACGTGATCTGTCCGTTTATTCTTAATCTTTATTATTTCTGCGGACCACGTGGTAAGGACAAATATGTATGGGATAAGAATCCTTATCCGGTGACGGAGGAGACCCCCTGCTTCCGACGGATTCATTTTGCTAATATTACTGCTCGGAATGTTCACGCGGCTGCAGGTTTTCTTTACGGCCTTGCGGAGCAATACATTTCAGAAATTACCTTTTCCGATATTGATATTTCCATGGCAGAGAATGCAATCCCTGGTCGTCCAGCCATGATGTCAGGAATCCAGGATATGAACAACCGTGGGTTTTATCTGGGCAACGTAAGAGATATTCGCTTCCGCCAAGTGACGATCGAGAATCATGAAGGACCGGCTTTTTATATTGAAAATGGAGAAACGGTAGATATCACCGGCTGCCAATCGAGAAACACCCGTAAAGTGGAAGAATTAGTGCAGCAGGTAACCGTTATCCCGTCACAGGAAGATCTAAGTGAGCAGACAGACTGATAATTGACAGGATAGACCGCAGATTTGCTTAGGGTGAAGGGTGCGGATGTATGGAAATAGGAAGGAGTATGAAGATGATTACAGATAATATTCAGACTGGAGTTATTCACAATCCCATATTAAAAGGCTTCAATCCTGACCCTTGTATTGTAAGAGCGGGGGAGATGTACTATATTGCTGTTTCTTCTTTTGAATGGCTGCCCGGTGTGAGGGTGTATCAATCAGCGGACTTAGCAGACTGGGAGCATTGCACAGATATTCTGACTCATCAGGTAGATCTGCGGGGAAATCCGAAAAATTGCAGTATCTGGGCTCCACAGCTTAGTTATTATGACGGTTTGTTTTATCTGATTTATACCGATGTTAAGAGCACCAAACGGCCTTTTAAAGACTGTCATAACTATCTGATCACTGCGGAGGGTATTGAGGGACCTTGGTCTGAACCGGTATACCTAAACAGCAGCGGGTTCGATCCATCTCTGTACCATGATGAGGATGGGCGCAAATGGCTGCTGAATGAGCTGTGGGATTACCGGATTACGGAAGGCAATAAGTCCTGCGGGATTGTAATTCAGGAGTACGATCCAGAGCAGTGCCAATTAATAGGTGAACCTGTGAAAATCTTTGATTGCACGCCGCTGAAGAAGACGGAAGCGCCGCATATTTACAAGCGGGGAGGTTATTACTACTTAATTACGGCAGAAGGCGGCACTGGATCGGGGCATGCCGTAACCGTAGCGCGCTCCAAGGCGCTGCTTGGTCCGTATGAGGTGGATCCGCTCAATCCGATGTTGACCTCACGGGATAATCCCGAGCTGCCGCTTCAATGTGCAGGCCATGGAAGTCTGGTAGAGACACCAGAAGGTGAATGGTATATGGCCCATTTGTGTACGCGACCCCTTGAAGGCGAATACGCCATACTGGGGAGAGAGACTGCCGTTCAGCAGGTGCACTGGAATGAGGAGGGCTGGTTAAGACTAACCTCAGGCGGAAATACACCACAGCTCAAGGTACCAGCACCTAAAGGAACACAGTTCCTGAACCAAGTGCGGACGCTTGAATTTGAGGATGATTTTAACGGCCCAGAATTGAAAAAGAACTGGAATACATTGCGGATTCCTAGGAATGAAAGCTGGTGTTCCCTTGCTGAAAGACCGGGCTGGTTAAGAATCAGGGCCGGGGAGTCCGTGCAGAGTCTGTTTGAGCATCATATTCTGGCTATTCGCCAGATGGATATAAGCTTCCGCGCTGAAACAGCGCTTGAATATGAACCGAATACTTATCTGCAGATGGCAGGACTACTGTTATACCTGAATGAGGATAACTATCTTTATGCGTATATCAGCCATGAAGAAGGACGTGGCAAGGTGCTGCGGTTAATGCGCTGTCAGCGCGATGAATTCACTGCGGAGCCTGTAATGATTGAACTAAATGCAAGGGAGACAGTGCGGATCGCGGTTGAGGTGCAGGAAGTGACTGGGCAATTTGTTTATCTTAAGGGTGACGATACGGAGTGGAAGCCACTTGGCGATCCGCAGAATATCAGCTTTTTGTCGGGAGGCTTCACTGGGAACTTTGTTGGCATTGCGGCGCATGATATGCAGCAGTTCGGTGGCAGCAGTGCTGATTTCGCATATTTCCGTTATCAGGGCAAGGAATAATACACACGGCTTTACTAAGGAAGGGGTTGCTCTGAGGACAGGGCCCCCTTCTTATTCCAATAGATATTAGGAGGTCTTGTATGAAGAGAAAATGGTTATCCGGGGCGCTGGTTGCGAGTCTTCTTGCAACATGTATGCCATTTGGTGGTGTCGAGGCCGCTTCTTTGGAAGCGCTTCCTGCTTTTCCGGGCGCGGAAGGCGGCGGCAAATATGTAACCGGCGGAAGAGCTCAACCTGTGTATGAAGTAACGACGTTGGCTGATTATGGTATCAAGGAAACTCCGATCCCCGGCTCCTTCCGCGATGCGGTAAGCCAAAGTAATCGGACCATTGTTTTTCGAGTGGGGGGAACCATCCATCTGAAGGAATCCCTCAAGATTACTGGCTCAAATCTGACGATTGCCGGGCAAACGGCTCCAGGTGACGGAATTACAATTGCCGACTACACAACCTCTGTTGAAGCTGACAATATTATTATGCGCTATATGCGTTTCCGGTTAGGCGACCGGGTAGCTAGTGAAGATGATGCTTTTGGATCAAGGTACCATAAGGATCTCATTATCGATCATAGCTCATTCAGCTGGTCGGTGGATGAAGTGGTCAGTCTGTATGATAACGAGAATACTACTGTGCAATGGTCGATATCCGCTGAAAGTATGCTGATGACGACACACCAGAAGGGACGTCACGGCTACGGAGGAATCTGGGGTGGCAAAAATGCCAGTTTCCTTCACAATCTGATTGCTCATAGCACCAGCCGCAACCCCCGTTTGCCGACGGTGACCAAATTGGTGGACCTGACGGAAATGTCTAATAACGTTATCTATAACTGGGGATTCGCTTCTACCTATGGGGGTGGAGCGGAAGATTATCGATATAATATCACTAACAATTATTATAAAAATGGTCCAAACACCTACACCAGTGTAAAAAATCAATTGTTTGGGGAAGTATCTCCAGAAACCCGGTTGTTTATAGATGGGAACATCATGGATGGTAATCCGAAGGTTACTGAAGACAACTGGAAGGGTGTGCAAAAGTATTCGGATATCTCTAAGCTTACGGAGCCGGCAAAGATGCCTAACCCATATACGGCAGTGTCGGCGGAAGAAGCCTACGCAAATGTAATGGCGGATGCTGGTGCCACTTTGCCAAGGCGTGATGCTTACGATGCGCGGGTCATTAATGATGTGAAGAATCGCACTGGACAGCATATTAATTCACCTATTGAAATAGGCGGTTACCCAGACTATACAGAGACAGCTTCCAATGTAATCGACATGGATCATGACGGTATGGATGACAGCTGGGAGATTGCTAATGGACTAGACCCTACCGATTCTGAGGATGGTAAGAAGACGACATTATCTGCGGAGGGCTATACGAATCTAGAAGTGTATCTGAATGATCTGATTGTTTTGGGAAAAGCAGGGAATGAGCATACAGACAATCCTGTAACCGCTATCAATTATCCTGTGAATAACCAAATCATAGAGTCAGGCAACAATGTGAAGGTTACAGCCTCTGCAAGTGATAGTGATGGTATTGCTAAGGTGGAATTTATCGTTAATGGTGTGAAGCAAGCCGAAGCTACCACAGCACCTTATAGTTTCGATTGGAACAATGTGCAGGATGGTACCTATTATCTCGTTGTTCAGGCTATAGACAATAAGGGTCTCAAGACACAATCTGATAACGTGGCTATTCATGTCAACACGTCTGGATCCGTTCTTCCTTGGACTTCGGTGGATATTGGCCATCCAGGGATAGCGGGAGTGACTACGCTTCATCCGGATAGCGGGAAGATTACGCTCAAATCGGCTGGACTTATCGGAGCAACATCAGAGAGCGAAACGGCTGTTGATAATTTTCATTTTGCTTATCAAACCCTGACAGGCAATGGTGAAATTATTGCTAGAATCGACTCCGTAACGGGAACTGACGATTATGCAAAAGCAGGTGTCATGATTCGTGATAATCTCAATGAGAACTCTAAAATGACAATGCTGGCAATCCCTTATGTCAAATATGGCAAGAAGGGAGTTATGATTACCCGCTCCACCACAGGAGCCAAGGTGGTAAAAACAGAACCGGACAGCTTCATCAATACACCTTATTGGGTGAAGCTGGTTCGTCTTGGTAATGAAGTGACAGGTCTGGTATCGCCGGATAAAGTAACATGGAGCAAGGTAGGCACGGTGAAGCTTGACCTGAATGATACGGTTTATTTTGGTCTTGCAGCCGATGCCGCTAAGGTAGATAACGAGGTTAATCGTTATAATGCATCTGTCTTCAGTGAGGTGGAGCTGAAACCGCTTAGTGATCAGTTTCCTACTGCGCCCCGTGGTCTTACAGCGACAGCAGGTGAGGAAAAAGTGAAGCTGAATTGGGAGGATGTTGGTTCTGCCAAGTCGTATAGTGTTAAACGTAGTGAGGTTTCAGGCGGTCCATACAAGACGATCAATACTGAAATTAAAGATAGCCTGTATACTGATTCCGGACTCAGCTCCGGAAAAACTTATTACTACGTGGTCAGTGCTGTGAATGAGCTTGGTGAAAGCTTTGATTCCGATGAGGCCAGCGCTACGGCTGAAGGTGAAGCAGGTAATGTGTATTATGTGGATGAAGACTTTGAACAGGTTGCTGTGGGTGTGACACCAGAGTATTATGATGTGACTCCAAATCCACAGACTGAAATTCAAAAGGTTATTGTATCTCCCACACCGTCTGACAGTAAGGGGAATACGTCAGATCAAGTGTTGAATGTGTTCGATGGTGCGAACGGCAGCGTGCAGTTTATCCGCAAATTCGCGCCAATTACGGGTGCACTCGTTATTGACACTGACTTTATGTTTGTGACAGAATCGGGAACCTCGGTGTTCCTGCAGGCCCAGAGTACAGATGGAAGCAAAACGGCATTCTCCATTGAGAGCAGAAAGCCAACGCTTCCTGAAGCTACAGGTAAATATACGCTAACCATGAGCAGGGGGAGCAGCCAGTATCATCAACTGATGAACTCTTATTCCCTAAAACAATGGTATAACCTGAAGCTAAAGGTGGATGTGAACAACGATAAAGTGGATGTATATATCGATGATCAGCCTGCGGGCTCTTTTCCGTTCACAACCACGAATTTCGCCAGCTATGGCATTGGGCGTATTTTGTCCAAGACACCGGGCGGCGGCTCAGGAAATTATTACTTAGATAATTTAAAGATCTATGTTGAGCCGATTGAAACACCGCTTGGACTGACTGGACTTCCAGGAAACCAAGCAGCCCAGCTATCCTGGCCTGCTCTTGAAGGGGCAACTTCCTACAATATTAAGAGAAGTCTTAAGAGCGGGGGGCCTTATGAGACTATTGCCAACGCTATTACAGAGACATCATATATTGATACTGAAGTTACCAACGAAACTACCTATTATTATGTTATCTCGGCGATGGCGCCGACTGGTGAATCGGGAAATTCCAATGAAATTAGTATTACCCCATCCGCTTTGGCGGTGAAATTGCCTGCGCCAGAATCGTTCGCGGCTGTAAGTCGGAATACTCAGCTGGATCTCAGCTGGAATGCTGTGGAGAATGCAGCTAGCTACAGCATCAAGAAGTGGAATGAGACTTCAGGCAGCTATGAACTCGTGGCAAAAGAAATCGCCGGCACAACTTACCGCGTCGGAGGTCTGGCCAACGGGCAAACCTACCGTTACGTCGTATCTGCAACCAATGTGGCCGGAGAGGGAAAAGAATCAGCGCCTGTTGAAGCTACTCCGCAATCTCCTTTGGGAACGCCTGTGGTTTCCATTGAAGCTGGTGACAGTGTAATGAAACTAAGCTGGCCAGCGATTGAGGAGGCGAACCAGTATATTGTCAAACGTGCCACATCGGCGAAAGGTCCTTATGAAGTGCTCGGGTCTGATTTATCAGGCACAAGCTTTACTGATAGTGGGCTCGTAAACGGAACACCGTATTATTACAAATTCCAAGCAATAAATGGTACCCGTAGTAGTCTAGATTCAGCTGTTGCCTCAGCGGTTCCATACCAGAATTCCGGCCAGCCGCAGGCTCCACAAGGAGTTAGTGCTGAGCCTGGCAACACTGATATCCATCTGACTTGGAATGTAGCTGATGGAGCTAGCAGCTATCAAATTCTACGCTCGGAGAGCGGTGGCAGTTATGCGGTCGTGGCCGACGGCATCGAAGCAACCGATTATACCGATAAAGGCTTGAGCAACGGGACTGCCTATCAATATGCGGTAATCGCCATCGGTGATAAGGGTGCCAGTCTTCCATCCGAGGTGGTCAAGGGAATTCCAGCTCCTGTCATTATTGTTGCTCAGAATGGGACAGGAGATTATAAAACGATTAATGACGCTATTCAAGCAGCACCTGATAATAGTGCCCTAACCACGATTATTAAAGTGAAGAACGGCACGTATAAGGAGAAGGTGCTTGTACCTTCTAGTAAGATGAATATTAGTATCATCGGTGAGAGCTGGGAAGGTACCGTACTTATTAACGGTGACTCCGCGAAAACCATTGGCTCAGATGGTAAAGAAATGGGCACCAGCGGCAGCTATACATTAAAGGTTGCGGCAACTGATTTCACACTGGAGAACATGACGGTTGAGAACAGTGCTGGGCGGGATGCCGGTCAGGCAGTCGCTTTATATGCTGAAGGAGACCGGGGAGTGTACAGAAATGTTAAGCTTCTAGGATATCAGGATACCCTGTTCGCAGATAAGGGAAGAGCCTATTTCGTCGACAGCCATATTGAAGGTACAGTAGACTTTATCTTCGGTAATTCCGCTGCCGTATTCGAGAATAATGTGATTCAAAGTGCGGGTGCTGGCTATGTTACTGCGCCTTCCACGGCAACGGGTAAGCCTGGTTATGTGTTCATCAATAATCGACTAACTGCCAGTGAGGGCGTTGCTGCTGGAACCGTTGATTTGGGCCGGCCATGGAGAGAATACGGCAGCTCTACCTTCATTAATACGGAGATGGGAGCTCATATTCGTGCTACTGGCTGGCATGAATGGTATGAAGGTCGTTCCAAAACTGCACGGTTCTCTGAGTTTTTAGGTTACGGAGAGGGTGCTAATGCAGCTTCACGTTACAGCTGGTCCAAACAATTAACAGCAGAAGAGGCGGCTGCCTATACGATTGAAGCTGTGCTTGGTGGAAGTGATGGCTGGAATCCACAGCAATCCAAGATTTTAGTGGGACAAGAGCAGATACCTGCGGTACATGTCTCTTCAATTACTGTAACGGGTAAAGATGGAATTAGCAGCATTGAGTCGAAGGGCAGTGCCTTGCAGCTGCAAGCCTCTGTGCTTCCAGAAAATGCGACGAATCCTAAAGTTATCTGGACGGTAACTGAAGCAGATGGGGTAACCTCAACGGATAAAGCGGTTATTGATGAGAAGGGCTTGCTGACAGCTAGAAAGAACGGTAGCGTTCAAGTAACGGCGCGAGCTCTAGATGGAAGTGGAGTATCCGGAAGCCTAGAGATTAAGATCAGCGGACAAGATGAGATTGCCCGTAATCTGCCCGCTGCAACGCTTAACGGACCCGTCAAAGTGGCGGCAGGACAGGATTTCACTTACCGTGTAGGGCTTACAAATGTTACTACCTCCGTCTACAAGGAAGTGTATGCTGTAGACTTTACCATGGCATATGACGTATCTGGTGTGGAATTCGTATCCGCTCAGACCTTGCCAGACGGATTCAGCATCACTCATATTAATGAGGACAGTCCAGGTCTAATAACAGTTAGTGTAGCTGGAACGGAGGCAGGAAATATCCTGACCGATGATGCGGAATTCTTAGAAATGATCTTCAAAGCGAAGAAGACAACCCGTGAAATCGCCGTGCCGCTTGGATTTATTTCTTTCCGAGGATCCAACACAGATGTTGAATTTGACATCCTGCATGAGGCACAGTCGGTTGTTCATGTCATTCCTATATCCGTCATGGAGATAAAAGTCTCCTCCAAAGATAATGTGAGCGAAATCAAGTCAGGGCAAACCCTGCAAATGGTAGCTGTAATCCTGCCGGACCATGCATCCGATCCAGCAGTGAGCTGGTCAGTGGTGAATGAGGATGGATCAGCTACTGAGCGAGCATCTATTACGGATACCGGCTTGCTCACTGCAATTGCAGCAGGCAAGGTAACCGTGAAAGCGGCAGCTAAAGATGGCTCTGGTGTTGTAGGCACGATGTCCATTGAGATTATGGCAGAATCGCAGGTTTCAGAATCGGGCGGTACTTCAACTTCAACGACATTCAAACCAGTGAAACAACCGGAACCAACTGTGAACGCAGATGGAGTTACTCTTTCCGTGACAGCGGATGTGAATGGTAAAGCTATTGCAGAGGTATCCTCAGCGATTCTGCAACAAGCAATTGGCTCAATGCAGAATGGAGTATTGAGAATCACAGTGAAGCCAGCCTCTGCCAGCTCGGTGATTGAACTGACCTTGCCAGCTCGTGAGTTGGCTGGAGCGGGAGCAAAAGCAATTCAACTTTTAGAAATAGACATGGGATTGTCTACGTTCCGAATAAATGCTGACCTGCTTCTTGCGATGGCAGGATCTGACGCCGTAAGCGTTAAGCTTGTAGTTGGCAAAGTTGACGCGAAGACACTGTCGCTTCAGACGGATGTCGGGGATATTTATGAGTTTAAGTTCTTTGTTGATGGCAAACAGTTTGACAGCTTTGGGCGTGGACTGAAGGTTGAACGGGATTACAAACCAAAGACAACTTCAGGTGTAGAACAAATAGTAGTCTACCAAATCCGTGAAGACGGGACTGTGGAGGTGGTTAGAAACTCTCAGTTTAATCTGACAACTGGCAAAATCATCTTTAGACCAGACAATTCCGGCAGATTCGCAGTAGCATATGCGGAAAATTCCTTTAAGGATATCGCTGGACTAGGCTGGGCACAAAATAGCATTCAAGCCCTCGCCGCCAGAGACATCCTGAATGGCACCGGAGATCATAACTTCGGGCCACAGCTGAATGTAACTCGGGCACAGTTCCTAAAGATGCTGATGCTTGCATTAGAGCTAGAGGAAGGTAATGCGGCAAGTACATTTAAGGATGTTTCGCTGGATGCTTGGTACTACAGCTCCGCTGCTGCTGCTCAGCAGCTAGGAATTATTCAGGGCAGATCTGATGGAACCTTCGGTGCTAATGAAACAATTAGCCGTGAGGAAATGGCGTTGATGGCTTATCGTGCAGCACAGCTCGCTAAGCTTACGGTCGTGGAAGTGGACCAGCCAGTGAATTTCAATGATGCCGCTGATGTTTCAGCCTACGCTCGTGAGGCTGTACAATTCATGAGCGGAGCAAAGATTATTCAAGGTGTGGGCAAAGATAACTTTGCACCTAAAGCCAATACAACTCGTGCTCAGGCAGCTGTTATTGTCTATCGATTGTTCCAGCTAAATCCTTAAATTTCAAGTTGACACCCTGTGTGATTTATCATATTATGATTGGAGTTGTTATAAGTAAATAAACCAAACTCTATCCAGTGGATGGAGTGGCGGAACTTTGTCAAAGATGTATTCTTTGGTTTCAATCGCCCCTTGTCATTTCGATGACAAGGGGCTTTATTATGTTAATGAGCTTGCTCAAGAGAAAGGGAAGAGGTTTACGATGAATATGAAGTTATTCAAATATGCTTTACTAGTTTTTTTAGGCGCTTGTAGTTATGGCTCACTCTCTACGATCGTCAAGCTTGGAATGAACGATGGCTTTAGAATGAAACAATTGGTAGGATCACAATACTTTTTTGGATGGTGTATGCTGCTCTTGCTGGTCTTATTATTTTCTCGAAAGAAATTAGGGCTAAAAACAGGCGGGAAATTATTAGCCGCTGGGATCACCATCAGTTTAACTGGCATATTTTATGGCTTCGCCGTTGAACAATTACCTGCTTCGATTGCGATTGTACTGTTATTCCAATTTACTTGGATCGGTGTAATTCTGGAGGCGGTTGTAGATCGAAAACTTCCTAGTCGGGAAAAAGTGATTTCGATGGTTATCCTTCTAATTGGTACAGTATTAGCGGGGGGCATCCTTGAGCCGAGTATAGGTGGAATTACGACCACTGGTGTAATTTTTGGCTTAATGTCAGCCGTGTCGTTTGCTTTCTATATTTTTGTGAGTGGAAGAGTAGCTACGCAGGTGCCTGCCGTTAATAAAAGCTTGTATATGACCACTAGTGCAATGGTTATTATTATGACTGTTTTTTCGCCTTCGTTTTTATATGACGGTGCGATTACCGATGGGCTTTGGAAATACGGCCTACCTCTAGGTTTGTTGGGCATCGTAATTCCAGTTCTGTTCTTTTCGATCGGGGTTCCGAAGCTGGGTTCAGGTCTAGGCGCGATTTTAGGGGCAGCGGAGTTACCGGCAGCTGTAGTAGCCTCCGTGTTAGTTCTGCAAGAAGAGGTATCATTACTTCGCTGGATCGGGATTATCGTAGTTCTGATCGGGATCGCAGCTCCACAAATCCTACCGATGGGGACAGGGAAAAAGTCATCCAAACCATCACCAAAACAATCACTCCGTAAGGTAGAACTTTAATCGGCAAACTGGCATCGATGGTATGATCTGATCCTGAGAGGATTAGATTATCTATCGGTGTTTTTTTGTGGAAAAAAAGATTGGTGTTAATTTTTCTGGTATCGATAATGGATGTCTATTATATAGTGGTTCTATTCTTAACTAAATGGAGATGACCACTTATGAACACTAAAAACTATGACTATTTTAAAACGCTGCATGATCAAAAAAATCCACTGATCCTGTACAACTGCTGGGATGTAGCCTCGGCTAAAGCAATAGAGCAAGCTGGATCAAAGGCGGTAGCAACTAGCAGCTATTCCATGGCGGAAGCGTGGGGATATTCGGACGGTGAACAGCTTACATTTGAGCTTATGCTTTGGATGATTTCAAAGATTGCCGAACGAGTAGCGGTTCCATTGACCGTAGACATCGAAGGTGGATATGCTATAGATGAGGATATTTTAGCGCATAACATGGAGCAGTTATTTCAATTAGACATCTGTGGTATCAATTTTGAAGATCAGATCGTAAATCATCCTAACAATGAACTATGGGAGACTAGCGAACAAAGCCGGAGGATCAAAACCATACAACAAGTAGCCTCCAAACTGCAAAAGCGCGTGTTTATTAACGCTAGAACGGATATCTTTTTCAAGGCTAAGGAACATTCGATGGATCTAGTCAATCAAGCTATAGAACGTACCTATGCTTATGCTGACGCTGGAGCGGATGGGATTTTTATACCGGGGCTCGCTGATCCAAGCTTGATTGAACAATTTGTTGAAAAATCGCCACTGCCTGTGAATATTATGGTTATGGACGGTATGCTTTCAAATCATGAATTGCAAAATATTGGCGTGAAACGGATTAGCTATGGACCGCGTAGTTTCTTTCAGGCACAACATAACCTCCAAGAAAATGCCCGGCAAACGCTTGATGCCTCAGGACTTTATTTAGAAATGAGCTAACCACACTATGATAACTAATGAGCAGGATATCGATAAATATTATAAGATGCTGGTCGAGAAAAACTCGAATTATGAGGGCGTATTTTTTGTAGGAGTGAAAACAACGGGCATCATGTGTAGGCCAACTTGTCCCGCTAAAAAGCCATTAAAAGAAAATTGTGAGTTTTTTGCTACAGCCAAGGAAGCCTTATTAGCTTCATATAGACCTTGTAAAAGGTGTCAGCCGCTATCCAATCCAACAAAAATGTCTCCTGAAGTAAAGCGGCTTGTAGAAGCTATTGAGAGCAATCCGGAACGAAAATGGACAGATAAAGATTTTGATGAGCTGTCTATTAGTGCAAACACGGCACGCCGCCAATTTAAGAAACAATTTGGAATGACCTTTATCGAATATGCACGTTCTAGACGTTTAGGACTGGCATTCAAACATATTAGGAATGGGGATTCAATCATTAACGCACAACTGGAAAGCGGGTACGATTCGAGCAATGGGTTTAGGGATGCTTTTTCACGAACGATGGGGACTGTCCCGAATCATTCCAAGCAGATTAAAGTGCTGTACTGTACTTGGATAGAAACGATATTGGGTTCTATGCTGGCCATCTCCGATGAAGAGAGTCTTTTACTGCTGGAATTTGTGGATCGCAAGGGACTTGAAAATGAAATCAAGAGATTACGCACTCGCTTAAATGCAACTATATTACCTGAAAAGGTAGCCGTCCTTCACCAAATTGAGGAGGAATTGAAGCTGTATTTCACCGGTGAACTTACGGAATTTACAACGCCGGTTCGTTATCTGGGCTCAGACTTTCAGCAAAAGGTGTGGAATGAACTCCGGAAAATACCTCTGGGACAGACAGCTTCTTATAAGGAGCTTGCAGAGAAAATCAACAATCCTTCTGCTTGCCGCGCTGTAGCAAGGGCGAATGGCACCAATCAACTCTCAATCTTGGTTCCATGTCATCGAGTGATAAATAGCAATGGTGAATTGGGGGGCTATGGAGGCGGGCTTGCCAGAAAAGAATGGTTAATCAAACATGAGTCTAACCGCTCCTTAAAGGAGAATAATTTCATTTAACTACTTCTCTCTATTACGGAGAAAGTGACGGGTCCCCTTACTTCAAGGCAGGAGATTCATCACTTTCTGTACTTAAATATTGAACTAACATGTCCACAAATCGGTTAGCAATTTGAATATCCTGAAGTTCGTTGTTGAAATCGTCTTTGGAAATCAGGCTCATTTTCTGCAATAAACCCATCATAGACGTGAAGATGAAATGAGCAGTGGATAAGGGTTCTGTATCAAATTTTAATGATCCATCTTTAACTCCGGCCTCTAGAGCATCCATTAAGAAATGTCGTTCTTTACCCCGCATCACAAAATTTCTGTAATTTTCTTTGAGTTCTTTACTGTAATCATAGGCTTCAAAATGCAAATCGAATAGAAGAATGAATTTGATGTAACCTGGGTGTTGCCGGGCATAATCAATCCAAGCATTAAGCATCGAAGCAAGCATTTGCTTACCATTCATTTCAATTGAAGAAGGTGCGCTTCTAACAAATTGCGTCATGCTCTCCAGGATTTCCATCTGGACCTCAAAAATCAGTTCGTTCATGGACTGGAAATGCTTATAAAAGGTAACCCGGCTTACACCAGCCACGTCGCAGACATCCTTAATATTAACTTTGAGAAAGCTTTGCTTCATAAAAAGATCCTTCGCCGCAGCAATCAATTCTTCCCGGTTTCTGTTTTTTAAATTCTGGTGCCAGTTCTCAGTCATGGGTTACACTCCTTTCTTGTTCTTTTTTTGGTTTTTGTAAGGTAATGAAAAAGGCAGATGCCAGGATAATTGCCCCAAAAATATAGGGGATATCCATGTGTTTGTCAAACATCAATCCCGCTAAAATGGGTCCAAGTATGTTTCCAATGCTGGTATACGTTGTATTTAATCCGGCAGCATATCCTTGCCGATCACCAGCTGAGTTGGCAATCAATGTACTTACTGTGGGTCGTAAAAAAGCATTAAAAGCAAAAAATAAACCGGATACAACTAATAAATAACCTAAATTGATCTTGAATATCATCAACAATAAGGTTATAGCGGTCATCAACAATGATATACGTATAAGCTTTATCTCGCCAAGTCTCTTAATCAGATGATCAAGCAGCCAGATCTGTACAACAATGCCTATAACAGCACCAACCGTAATAATGATTGAGATTTTCGTTGCATCAAAACCGTATTTTTGTTCCACAAAAAGGGCGTACACCGTTTCATAATTCATCAGACCAAATGTCATGATCAGAATGAGCAAAAGATAGCGGAAATAGGACGTCCGGAATGAATTTACGATTTGATTACGAATGGATTCCCGAGGGGCCTGTTTGTTAACGGATTTCCGTTTTTCCTTTGGGAGTGTCTCTGGCATATAAAAACAAAGTATCGTAGCGATAAGCCCAAGTCCACCCGCAAAAAAATAAGGCATGCGTATGCCAAACCCAGCGATAATGCCGCCTAACCCTGGACCAAGCACTATACCCAAATTCATGGAAGCCCCCAAGTACCCCATACCTTTAGCGCGGGTTTCATGGGTAGTGATATCAGCGACGTAGGCCATATTGGAAGGAACCATGATTCCGATACCTATACCCCCAATAAATCTAGCGACATAGAGTAGGGGCAATGTCGTAGAGACAGCAAATATCAGATCTGAAAGAACGGTTAAAAACATTCCGGAAATGATCATTGATTTTCTTCCCCATTTATCCGAAAGCTGTCCCCCTATAGGTGAAAAAATAAACTGTGCTGCTCCAAAAGCTGCAATAAGATATCCGGCAGCAGCTCCTGACGCATTAAACAGCTTCAGATACTCAGGTAGAATGGGAATAACCATACCTTGCCCTAATAAAGCGATAAATAGATTCAACATCAGAATGAAAAGTGGAAATCTAGCAGCCTTAGATAAGCTGCTCATATCTTAGCCCTCCTATATGGTTTACACTATGTAATTCTTTACTCGATGTAAACCATGATAATGGAATGATGGGCCCTTGTAAAGGTGTATCTGAAATTTAGGATACGTCGTTTTTTGTACGTTTTTTCAAGTAAAAAAAGTACTGTTTTAAACAAAAGAAGGAAAATTTATGAATTCACATCATTATCCAAGTATGATAGCATGATCTATATATTTTGGTGTAAAGCGCGGGCTTAACTTAATAAGATTGGAGCGAACATCATGCTTAAGGTTCTGATCGTGGACGATGAACCCTGGGTTCTTGAGGGGCTAAGGACGATGATCGACTGGGAAAAATTCGGTTATGAAGTTTGTGGTGAAGCTCAAAACGGCACGG
Source organism: Paenibacillus sp. FSL H7-0943 (assembly GCF_037963265.1). Taxonomy (NCBI): domain Bacteria; kingdom Bacillati; phylum Bacillota; class Bacilli; order Caryophanales; family Paenibacillaceae; genus Paenibacillus; species Paenibacillus sp. FSL H7-0943. The sequence goes on along the minus strand of NZ_CP150148.1, from coordinate 5,909,934 downwards.
ATGCGATGAGGCTTATCCAGGAGAATAAACCGGAACTGGTTCTTACGGATATTAATATGCCTGTAATTAACGGACTTGAGCTTATTACAAAGTTGAATGAGGTCATGGAGAAACCTCCTAAATTTGTGATTCTGTCTGGATATGATGACTTCAAGTATGCACGTACGGCATTGCGCCAGCGGGTAAATGAATATTTATTAAAACCCATTGATGATGAAGAAATAGAGGCTTTATTAAGCAGGATCACTCCAATAATCCAAAATGAAATCGCTTCCAATGAGGAGTTTGATAAAAAGCAATTTTTTATCGTAAATAATATCATCAACCGCCTGATCCAAGGGGAGTATAACGAAAATTTAGAGCTTCTAACCCGAAACACCTTGAAGCTTCAAGCGGATGCAGAGTTAATGTGTATTCTTATCGAACCGGCCTCCTCTATGAATCCATTCCAACCGCAGATAAGTGATTATTTTTCCGAGGAACACTTCTGCTTCTTTCAAGACGGATCGGGAAGAGCGGGGATCATTCTTCAGTCTGCTTCTATCGGCAATGAGAGCCTGGAGACTATCGTCAACCAGATGCATTCAGATCTCACTGAACAATCACAGGAGCTGGTCTTTTTAGCACTTAGCAGCAGAATGGTCGGGGTGAGCTCGATTCGAGAGATTTATAGGCAGGCACTTGAGGTATGGAAACGAAAAACGCATCAGCAGAAAAGAGGGGTCTTTTATTATAGTGAGCTTAGGAACCTGAAAAAGGAAGAACCTCATGAGGACCATTTCAGACAGCTGCTGCATAAGGTCCAAACGAATGATACGGAACAGATCCAGCCTTGTGTAAAAGAAGCGTTCACTGCTTTCGTTGAGAATCTGTTGACCCTTGAAGTTGTAAAAGCAAAAGTGGCCCATTTAGAGCTTACGATCTGTAGAATTATAGCTCAAATGAATGGAGACCCGGATACGATTATGATTAAGCTTCAGCAAGAATACGGAAATCTAGGTGAGCTTAGTGATTATTTTATATTAAGCCGTTATGTACAAAGTCTGTGTGAACGGGCTGCCGTCTATCTGTCTGAACTAGAGCAGCAGAATGAACAAAATACGATTTACAAGGTTATTCAGTATGTGGATCGGGAATTTCGGAATAAATTAAAGCTTCAGGATTTGGCACAACAATTTCATATTAATTCTACCTATTTGGGACAACTGTTCAGAAAGCAAACGGGTCAGGGTTTTAGTGAATACCTAAATGCCAAACGGATTGAAGAGGCAAAAAGTCTGCTGAAACGAACACAGCTAAAGATATCGGATATAGCGGTGCAGGTGGGATTCTCTAACACTGATTATTTTATAGATAAGTTTAAGCTGCTTGTAGGGGTAGTACCATCCGTGTATAAAAATGAGAATAAGAACCAACAGCTCTAGGGGAAGCAAGGTGTTTCATATGGAGAGAAAAAAATTCAGATTTAGAAAAGTAGTGAATGATATTCCCTTGAATTATAAATTTTCCCTTATTTATATCATAGGTGTTCTTCTCCCTATCATTATTATTAACCTTGTTTTTTTGGATCGGATTTCCGATCTGATCAAATCGAGAGAGCAGCAGAATCTGGAGATATCCTTAGAAAGAGCCCGAAAGGATATTCATGACTTCATTGAAGGTGGGGTAGCTGTCAGCTATACGCTTTCTGCTGATAAGAACCTGTATGAATTGCTTGAGCGGACGTATGGGAACTCTATTGAATTCTATGACACTTTTGATGAACAGCTAAGAGGCCGCATGAATAGCTATATGCCGGTGAACAATCAGATTGAACGGATTACTGTATTCACGAACAATGATTCCATTGTTTCTGGCAGCAACTATCAGGTCATCAATGAAAAGGTTATGAATAGTGAATGGTATAAGCAGTCGAAGGCTGCGAATAAACATCTGTTTCTTGCCGCTTATCATATGAGTGACATCTCTAGTGTGATTTCTACAGCGCCTTATTTGAGTGTTATTGAGCGAATGGACGCTTACAGCTCATACAATAAATTTGAAAAGCTGCTTAGAATTGATTTGGATCTCAGTAAAATATATGACGTGATTATCAGAGAAAAAGATTACTTGAGTCTTTATCTGGTTAACGAGCAGGACGAGATTATTATGTCTGCCCAAAGCGGGTATCAAAGAGGCACCACGGAACCTTATCCCGTGTTCAAGCTGCAGGATGATGAGCGCAAGGAGGATGTGCATATTGTACCCGTCGGCGGAGCTAGTTATATAAAAGGCTGGCGGATAATAGGAATTACACAAGGTGAGCGTATTGCCCAAGCGATAATGGAGATTCGGATTTATGCAGGGATTCTGGCGTCTATTGTCACGCTAATCACAACCGCTTTCTTATATGTGATGTTAAGATCCTATAATTATCGGGTGAAACGGTTGTCCAGACATATGCAGAAAGTATCCAATGAGAAATTTGAGCTGATTCGGATTGATGAAGGTCAGGATGAGATCGGGGGCTTGATCCGTAATTTTAACAGGATGACCACTACCATTAATTCCTTGATCAATGATGTATATAAACTGGAGATTCAAAAAAATAATCTGGAGATGGAAAGAGTAAGAGCTGAACTGAATTTCCTGCAAAGCCAGATGAATCCGCATTTTCTGTTTAATACGTTAAATGCCATTTTGGTGGTCTGTACTAAAAATAATTACTCGGATGTTACGGATATCATTAAGAGTTTATCGAAATTACTTAGACGGCTGCTGAGCTGGAAAGAGGATCTCGTTACCTTGGAAGAAGAAATGACTTTCATCGAGATGTATTTGAAAATTGAAAAATTCCGGTTCAGGGATAAATTCGACTATCAATTTGAGATCGATGAGCAGTCGCTTCAATATAAGATTCCCAAGCTAAGCATGCAGCCGCTCGTTGAGAATTCCTGCAAACATGGTCTACAGGCCATAGAGGGACTAGGTGTGATAAAAGTGAAGACGTTAGTGGAGGAGGGACGATTAAAAGTTACCGTCTCTGATAACGGTAAAGGGATAGAGCCAGAGAAGCTGCAAGAATTATTAGGTAATGTTCAAAATGAAGCGTCTTCGGGAACGAATATCGGAATCCGCAACGTGTACCGCCGATTAGAATTGTACTATGAAGATCAGGTCCGTTTTGATATCAGCAGCGTTCCGGATGAAGGGACCATTGTCACTTTTGACATTCCACTAAAACTCCTGGAACGGAAGAATAGCTAGAAAGTGAGGGACCCCCAATGAAATACAAAGTATTATTGATCGATGATGAGCCTAGTGCGCTTGAAGCGATGCAGCTGTGGATTAATTGGCAGGAGCTTGGCTTTGAGGTATGTGGAACCTCCAGCAATGGCAAAGAGGGGCTGGAGCTAATGAAACAGCTAGAGCCAGATCTTGTAATTACGGATGTTAATATGCCGCTAATGAATGGGCTGGAGATGGTCGCAGCTTGGCAACAAGCTGAGATTAAGGAGATCAAATTTGCCATACTAAGTGGTTATAGTGAGTTTGAATATGCCAAGACAGCTATACACTATGGAATTAATCATTATCTGATGAAGCCAGTGTTTCCCGAAGAGGCGGCAGAAGAATTGCTGGAGATATATCAGGAGCTGGAGCAGGAAGCTCAGAAGCGCAGTTTAAATCAAATAGCCTCCGCGGAGGAGGCTGTTTCTCTCCTGAAAGGAATGCTGCATGAGAAAGCTGAGCAGTCGAATCAGGAGGTACTTAACCGACTATCGAAAGGTAAAAGCCATTGGAATATTTGTTTGATACAGACAGAGCCGGTTTTATATACGGAGATCAGAGAGCAAGCCTCAGCCCTCCTAACCGATAAAGATTCTATGTTTCTGATGGATCTGGAGAGTCATTGTTTTGGAATCGTATATGGATACAATTCATTGTCCACTGAGGGAGCTGTGATCGATCAGATTGCAACTCCTTTGCTGAATGAACACCCCAAACAAGCTTTATATATTGCAACAGGTGCTGGTGTAGGCTCCTTGCTTCAGATCGGGAACAGTTTCCGAATGGCGAAAGAAGCATTAATGTATTATTTTTATTATTCTGAAAATGTAGAGATCCTGACTTATCAGGAGATTAAGGATAGTCCCTTTAGTTATCATTATGATCAAATTCAACTGATGGATGACTTGATAAGACCGATTAACACCCTGGACTCCGCAGGCTTTAGCCAAGCTGTGAACTCGGCAGCCCGCAGTTTCCGGGAACAGCGCATCGCTCCAGAGGTTGTGAAGAAAATTGTTATTCATATGATGTATAAGATTATTGAGTTTACCTCGGAAGCCAGTGAAGTTCATGAGTCCTCCTTATCTAATCAAATTAGAATCCCCGCGATGTTAGACTCAATGATCACCTTGACGGACTTAATGCGTAATTTGCTATTCTGCGGCGAGGCCAGTATCGATATCCTTCTTAAGGAACAAAACCTAAAATCACAGGGGATTGTTCAGGAGATTAACAATTATATTGAAGAGCATTTTCGCGAATGTCTTACCATTAAGAGACTATCAGAGGTTTTTTTCCTGCACCCGGTATATCTGGGTCAATTATTGATCAAGAAGAACGGTATTAATTTCAATGAACAGCTGCATAACCTCCGAATAAAAGAGGCAGTACATTTACTTCAACAAAATAAATTAAAAAATAGTGAAATCGCTGAAAAAGTGGGCTATGGCAATTATAGTCAGTTCCTCAAGCAATTTGAAAAAAAGCTGCATATGAGCCCTAACGAATTTAAAAACACTAATACCTAAACTTTTTGGGGGTACATCTTTAATTCTGGCGTATTTTCAGAAGATTATCACCTCTATAATTTAACTTGTAAGGGCTTACAACATTGTTACACCAACAAATATATGGAGGTGCTTTATGGGGGGCAAGTTAATATCCAAATGGAAACTTAGTCTGATTGCTGTGTTATCCCTAAGCTTTACCTTAGCAGGGTGCGGAGGAAATAACAGCAACAATACGACGGCTAAAGGGGAAGACAAACCAGCAGAAACAGCCACTTCAACTGCTGCAGGAACAGATTCTGAGAAGATTGAACCTTTTGAAATTAGTATCTTTCTTGGAGAAGCAGGCCAGCAACCAACACCAGATAATAAAATTTATAAAATGATTAAAGAAAAAACAGGCGCATCCTTCAATTTCGAATTCTTAGCTGGGGATCTTAACCAGAAGTTAGGCGTAATGATTGCCGGTCAGGATTATCCGGATTTGATGACTGCCAATACTAAGCTGACAGGAGCGGAAGCTTTTATCCCGCTTGAAGATTTGATTGAACAATATGCTCCAAATTTGAAAGCGCATTATGCAGATTACTGGAACATGATGAAAGACCCGAATGATGGACATATTTATACGCTTCCGAATTATGGTGCGTATAACGGTAAAGTGAATACAACCTATTATGCAGGTCCTGCTTTCTGGATTCAGAAGGACATCCTGAAAGATGCTGGTTATCCAAAGGTGAAGACCTTGGACGAGTATTTTGACCTCATTGTGAAATATAAAGAAAAAAATCCAACTATCGATGGAACGCCAACCATCGGATTCGAAATTCTTAACAACGACTGGAGAAACTGGGGATTGTTTAACGCTCCTCAGCATCTGATCGGGCACCCGAATGATGGCGGAGTGGTTGTTAATGATAACGTTGCAGAAATCTTCGCAGATAAAGACTATGCTAAGCAATACTATCAAAAGCTTAATGAAATGAACCAATTGGGCGTTATCGACCAAGAAACATTTGTGCAAAACTACGATCAATATTTGGCGAAACTGTCTAGTGGAGCCGTTCTGGGAATGTTTGATCAGCACTGGAACTTTGGTTCAGCAGAAGATTCACTCCGGACACAAGGTAAAGATGAAAGAACTTATGTAGGACTTCCACTTGTGTTTGATACCAGCACTAAAGATTATTATCTGGATCGCCCAGCGCTGAACTTGAATAATGGCTTCGGGATCAGTATCAATGCCAAAAATCCTGAAAAAATTATTAAACTAATGGATACATTGATTCAAGAAGATTGGCAAAAAATCTTCACTTGGGGTATTGAAGGTGAAGATTATCAAGTGGAAAATGGCCGTTTTATAAGAAATGAAGAACAACGGAAGAACGCAGTTGATGCTACATGGAAGCTCAGCAACAAAGCAGATGCTTGGTATGCTACAGCTCCGAAATTGCAAGGATTCTTTGAGGATGGAAACTCAACAGATGCTGCGGCTCAACCAGAAGAATACCGGGCTGCACTCAAGCCGTATGACAAGGAAATTCTTGATGCTTATGGCTACAACAGTTATGTGGATTTCTTCAGCGAGCCTGAGCCGAACCCAGTAGCTTATCCAGCTTGGTCCATAGATCTTGTTGAAGGCTCAGATGCCAAAATTGCCGAAACGAAGCTGAATGAATTGCGAACCAAATACCTGCCAAAAGCAATCTTGGCCAGTCCATCAGAATTCGATAAGGTTTGGAATGACTTTGTTGGAGAAATTGGTAAAGCGAATGTCAAAGCCTATGAAGACAAAATCAATGAACAGCTTAAATGGAGATTTGATACTTGGAGTGTTAAATAGTTAGAGCTTGCTTAAAAATCAGAAAGTGGTGGCTTATTAGGCCAACCACTTTCTGAAATATATGGATGATGTGGGGAGAAAACATATATGGATGAGATATTAACGGGGAAAAAAGTTAACCGGCATCCTAAAAGAAAAAAGAAGCAACCGATTACTATGACCTTGATTAAGAATCAGAAACAGCTGATTTGGATGTCGGTTCCATTAATGCTTTATATTATACTATTTGCTTATGTTCCCATCTGGGGATGGACGATGGCTTTCCAAGATTATAAACCAGCTAGAGCATTTAGTGAACAAACATGGGTGGGTTTAAAACACTTCAAGTTTCTTTTTACGGATGATAGCTTTTTGAGAGTACTGCGCAATACGTTGGCCATGGGCCTAATTAATCTAGTTCTAGGATTTGTGACTGCGATAATACTGGCATTGCTGCTTAATGAGATCAAAAATGTATTTTGGAAAAGAACCGTTCAGACCATATCCTACTTGCCTCACTTCCTCTCTTGGATTATTGTAACAGGCATTGTAGCTACTTCTCTTTCGGTTAATGACGGGATTATCAACATCGTGCTCATGAAATTGCATCTCATTGATTCACCGATCCTTTGGTTGAGTGAAGGGAAGTATTTCTGGGGTATTGTAGGTGCTTCACACGTCTGGAAAGAAGTCGGATGGAGTACTATCATCTACTTGGCGGCTATCGCCTCTATTGATCCGGCTTTATATGAAGCTGCTGAGATTGATGGAGCGAACCGGTATAAGAAAATGCGTCATGTAACTTTGCCGGGCATGAAAGCAACCATTGTAATCCTGTTAATAATGTCCGTAGGACATGTACTGGAAGCTGGATTTGAGGTTCAGTACTTGTTAGGAAACGGGCTTGTCGTAGATTGGTCGGAAACGATTGATATATTTGTATTGAAATATGGTATAGCGCAAGGGAATTATTCCTTAGCTACCGCGGGTGGTATTTTCAAAACAGTCGTAAGTGTAACGTTGCTGCTATTAGCTAACTGGACTGCGAAGCGGCTAGGGGAAGAGAGGCTGTTATAATCATGGAAAAAACTCAATTGATTCCTCAAAAATCTCCAAAAAGTAATGCTGGAAACCGGATGAAAAATCTGAGGTTCGAACCCGTAGTGTTCAGCACCTTCAATACTATATTTATGGTTTGTCTAGTTATTGTTACCTTGTATCCATTCCTGAATACTATAGCAGTCTCCTTTAATGCGGGGAATGATACCATCCGCGGCGGCATTTATTTATGGCCTAGAGAGTGGACCATACAGAACTACAAAGCGGTTTTTGCCTCAGGTACAATTTATAATGCTTTTTGGATTTCGGTAGCACGAACAGTGATATCTACGATCCTGAATCTATTTTTAACTACGATGCTTGCGTATACATTAAGCCGGAAAGAATATGTTTTCCGCAAACATATTACCTTTATATTCGTCCTTACCATGTATTTTAGTGCGGGTCTGATTCCAAACTATTTCCTTATGAAGGATCTTCATTTGCTCAATTCGTTCTGGGTATATGTAATCCCGTCCATGGTAAGTGCATTTAATATGATCGTTATCCGTACTTATATTGGTACCTTACATGAAAGTCTTATGGAATCTGCAAGAATCGACGGTGCCGGGGAATTCAAGATCTTCATGAAAGTAGTCTTCCCTTTGTGTAAACCTGTTCTTGCTACCATCGCCCTTTTTGTTGCAGTAGGTGCGTGGAACCAATGGTTTGATGCGTTTATCTACACCTCTTCCCGCCAGAACTTGAGTACATTGCAATATGAATTAATGAAGCTGCTATCCTCTACTATGAACTCGAACAGTAACCCTAGTGTAAATAATGGGACAGGGATGACTCAGGAGTCGGTACATGCCATGGTTACACCAATCTCCATACGGGCAGCCGTTACGATCGTTGCTTCGGTTCCAATTTTGCTAGTTTATCCATTCATGCAGAAATATTTTGTGGTCGGTCTAAATGTAGGAAGCGTGAAGGAATAAGGAGCTTGCAATCACTATTAAGTAATAGGAAGGTTGTCTGTTAAATTATGACCCCATCTTCAATCACATACACGAATCCGATACTTCCAGGCTTCTATCCGGATCCAAGTATCACTCGGGCAGGGGATGACTACTATTTAGTTTGCAGCTCCTTTGAGTATTTCCCTGGCGTACCTATTTTTCATAGTCAGGATTTGATTCACTGGACACAAATAGGTCATGTGCTCAATCGTGTAAGTCAGCTGGATACTCGTAAAAGCAAGAGCTCTGGGGGGATATTTGCCCCAACGATCCGGTATCATGAAGGAACGTTTTACATGATAACGACCGAAGTACACGGGAAAGGAAATTTCTATGTTACGGCTACGGATCCTGCGGGTCCGTGGTCAGATCCGATTAGTATTCCTTATGGAGGAATTGATCCTTCCCTAATGTTTGATGAGGATGGAAAGGTATATGTAACCACCCAGCAGGGGGCAGATTATGACTCCCATGCCATCCAATATGAGATAGATATTGCTACGGGAGCAGCGTTAACAGAACCTGTTGTTATCTGGACTGGGGATGGCGGACCTTGGACGGAAGGACCCCATTTGTACAAAATAAATGGAATGTACTATATCATGACGGCTTCAGGAGGAACGGCTAAGGAACATCGGGAGATCATTGGCCGCAGCTCCTCTCCATATGGACCGTTTGAACGATTGCCGTATCCAATATTGACGCACAGCGGTACTGACAATCCCATTCAGTATTTAGGGCATGCCGATTTGATTGAGGATCGTAACGGGGATTGGTGGGCCGTATTCCTTGGGGTAAGACTAGTAGATACAAAATTCACTGTGCTTGGAAGAGAGACTTTCCTTGCTCCGGTAAGCTGGACTGAAGACGGATGGCCGATGATCGATAATAATGAAGACACAGTTGGACTGGAAATGAAGGTTTCACGTGTACCTGGTCAATCGCCAAAACCTGAGACTAGTGGAAGATATGATTTTGATGATCAAGTATTGCCGCTGGGATTAGCCTTTCTGCGGAATCCGGCTGAGGGAAGCTGGTCCTTAAACGAAAGACAGGGATGGTTATCTCTTCGAGGACAATCTGCAGGTCTCAGTGAAGTAGGCCAAGTGGCTTTTGTAGGCAGAAGACAGCAGCATACTTCGGCAGAATGGAGCACGCTGCTTGAAATGCCTTCATCTATTGCTGATGTGGAAGCTGGACTTTGCGCCAGATTAGATGAGAATGCTCATTATGAAATTGGACTTGTTCAAAAAAACGGGCAAACAGTGATTACAGCTCATGTGACTATGGATGGAATAACCCGTACAGTGGCAGAGGTTCCAACTACTGCCGAGCGAATTTATTTGAAAGTTAAGGCTGAGCTTTCCGAATACAGCTTCCTTTATTCTTTGGATGGGCAGGAGTGGAATAAGCTATCAACAGCAGCAGCGTACCCATTATCTCCTCAAGCCGTAAAAGGAAATGGATTTACGGGTGTTCTTATTGGATTATATGCAACAGGTCATGGCAAGGTGGCTGAGGTGCCTGCCTACTTCGATTGGTTCGATTATCAGTCTTAATTATTCGAATACTGATATAAATGCTTTTGTCAGGAGGGAACTTGTTGAGACAAGCTAGTGATTACACAGAACTTGCACTAAAAACAATATTTGCTGAGGATTTCAAAATTGGCGCAGCCGTTAACCCGATGACGATACAATCACAGGAGCACTTGCTCGCCTATCATTTCAATAGCATTACCGCTGAGAATGAGATGAAGTTTGAAAGTCTGCATCCGCTTGAAGACATTTATAACTTTAAACTAGCAGATCAGTTGGTTGCGTTCGCCCGAAAACATCATATGGCTATGCGTGGGCATACTTTAGTCTGGCATAACCAGACTACGGACTGGTTGTTTGAGGATAAGAAGGGCGGGTGTGTAAGCAAAGAGACATTGCTTGCACGGCTCAAATCACATATTCAGACCGTGGTTGGGCGTTACAAGGAAGATATCTATGCTTGGGATGTTGTAAATGAAGTTATTGCAGATGAAGGAGAAGAACTTCTTCGCCAGTCAAAGTGGCTGGACATTGTCGGACCGGAGTTTATCGGCAAAGCGTTTGAATTCGCTCATGAAGCCGATCCTAAGGCTTTATTATTCTACAACGACTATAACGAGTCTAATCCTCTTAAGCGTGACAAAATCTATAAAATGGTGAAGTCGCTGCTGGAACAAGGAGTGCCGATCCATGGCGTCGGATTGCAAGCCCACTGGAATCTATACGATCCGGACTTAGATGAAATACGTGCTGCTATTGAGAAGTATGCATCTTTAGGGCTTCAGCTCCAATTGACAGAGCTGGATGTGTCCATGTTCCGTTTCGATGACAAACGAATGGATTTAAAGGTTGCACCTGCCGAACTGCTCGAGCTGCAGGCAGAGCGGTATGAAGCGATGTTTGCTCTGTTGAAAGAATACCGCGACGTGATTAGCTCAGTCACTTTCTGGGGAGCAGCGGATGACTATACATGGCTGGACGGCTTCCCTGTTCGGGGACGGAAAAATTGGCCATTTCTATTCGATGAGCGGCATAATCCTAAGCCGGCTTATCACCAATTGCTTAACGCTGTCACCAAATCATAGAGCGGGTAACCTGCTCAAGCTTGCGAATTATGAACCCGTCCTTTTCAATCCAGGGCGGGTTATTTATACGGGAGGAATAAACATGACAAATACCGCTTATGAGGCTTGGCTCAACTATGGCCAGCTGAAATCAGGATCTCTATACAATCAATATATAGATTGGTGTGTTGAGTTGGTAGTAACGGAGGACAACGAGACGATTCAGGCGGCAGCCGCGGAATTCATACAGGGGATGACCTCTATGCTGGGCAAAGCGCCACTGCTCACAGCGAAACCTGAAGGACCGTGTATCGTTATAGGAACCTTCCAAGGGGGGAATCCATTAATTAGTAGAGTATTCGCAGGAGAACGAACCGATTCACTGGGTCCTGAAGGTTTCCTTATACGTACAAATGCTACTGAGCAATGTATCGCTGTCGGTGCTTCAACGCCTGTTGGAATATTGTATGGCGTATTCCATCTGTTACGGCTGATAGGAACAGAAAGCGAGATAGACGCTCTGAATTTGTCTATGAATCCGGTGAACGGCCTGCGAATGATTAATCACTGGGATAATTTTGATGGCAGTATTGAACGTGGCTATGCTGGACGGTCCTTTTTTTACGAGTCCAATCAATTTCTTAACGATACAAAGCGGCTGCGTGATTATGCCAGATTGATGTCCTCTGTGGGGATCAACGCGATTTCGATTAACAATGTGAATGTTCATGAGCTTGAATCTCTATTTATAACGGAGCAATATTTGCCTGATATCGCGTTAATTGCAGGAATATTCCGCGTATACGGAATTAAGCTATTCCTCAGTGCTAACTTTGCCAGTCCGATACAGATCGGAGCATTGGAGACAGCTGATCCACTGGACCCAGCGGTGCGGCAATGGTGGAAAGATAAGGCTGGTGAGGTTTATCGAGTGATCCCTGATTTTGGCGGGTTTGTGGTCAAAGCAGATTCAGAAAATCGACCAGGGCCATTCACTTACGGGCGTGACCATGCCGATGGCGCTAATATGCTTGGAGAAGCACTGGAGCCGTTTGGCGGAATCGTGATTTGGCGTTGTTTCGTATATAACTGCAAGCAGGATTGGCGTGACCGTAAGACCGATCGGGCCAGAGCAGCGTATGATCATTTCAAACCATTGGATGGCCGATTTAATGATAATGTAGTGCTGCAAATCAAGAATGGACCGATGGATTTTCAAGTCAGAGAACCGGTATCTCCGCTGTTTGGCGCACTGGAACATACCAATCATCTGATGGAGTTTCAGATTGCTCAAGAATATACGGGGCAGCAGCGGCATCTCTGTTATCTTGTTCCACAGTGGAAAGAAGTCCTTGATTTCAATACTTATGCCAAAGGGCAAACTACGCTTGTGAAACATATTGTGGACGGATCGGTGTGGGGAAATAAGTATAATGGTGTGGCTGCTGTAACTAATGTTGGGGATGACATGAACTGGACGGGGCATGGGTTAGCTCAAGCTAATCTGTATGGATATGGGAGATTAATTTGGAATCCGGAGCTGACGGCAAAGGAAATCGCTGAGGAATGGATTCGCCTTACCTTTGGCACTGATGAAGGTCTAGTGGCTGCTATTCGCGGGATGTTAATGGACTCATGGAGGATTTACGAATCTTACACAGCTCCATTAGGTGTGGGCTGGATGGTTAATCCGGATCATCATTATGGGCCGAATGTGGATGGATATGAATACGCCAAGTGGGGAACGTACCATTATGCGGATCATAAGGGCATTGGTGTGGATCGTTCAGTCAAATCGGGAACGGGGTATAGCGGACAGTATATGGGTCTTAATGCATCAAATTATGAGAATCTAGCGTCTTGTCCAGAAGAGCTGCTGCTGTTCTTCCATCATGTTCCATACACGCATGTTCTGCAATCGGGGCAAACGGTTATACAACATATCTACGATACTCATTTCGAGGGGGCAGAGCAGGCTGCACAGCTTCTAGCAACATGGGAATCACTTGAAGGCAGCATGGATAGTGGATTGTATGTGCAAGTGAAGCAACGTCTTGAAGAGCAAGCAGAGCATGCGCAGGAATGGAGAGATCGGATCAATACGTATTTTTACCGCAAGAGCGGAATTGAGGATCTTAAAGGCAGAAAGATTTATTAGATTTTGAACCGAGGGATGATGATAGTGAGCCTCACGATTAGAGCGATTTTGAAAGATTTAATGGGAACTGTGGAACAGGTAGAAGGGACTGTGGATATTCTGAACCCAGGGGAACCGGAAACTGAAGTCACAGGGATTATTACGGCCTTTTCTGCCACACAAAATATTGTGGAGCAAGCAATAGCGTTAGGAGCCAATTTGCTGATCACGCATGAAGGTGTATTTTATAGCCATCATGCGGCGAACGAGTGGTTAGAAGGTGATCCGGTTTATCATGCGAAAAAAAGTCTGATCGAACGATCCCCAATAGCTATTTTTCGTTATCATGATTATTGGCATCGGCAAGAGCCGGATGGGATTATGATGGGTTTGCTGCGAGAGCTGGATTGGTCAGACTATGTGGAAGAGCAGCAAGCGGCTGCTACGATCCTCACTATTCCTGCCATGACTGTACTGGAAGCTGCTCAGTATATTAAAAGTAAGCTAGGGATCTCTTATGTACGCGCTGCTGGTGACCTGTCTCTGTCCTGCAAACGCATAGGGATATTAGTAGGTTACAGAGGGGGCGGGACGATGGCTATTCCACTTTTTAATGATCACAATCTTGATTTAATTATTGCTGGAGAAGGACCAGAGTGGGAGACTCCGGAATATGTGCGGGATGCAGGGCACCAAGGCAGATCTAAAGCGCTCATCATGTTAGGTCATGCGGAGAGTGAAGCGCCGGGGATGAAATATTTAGCTGAAATCTTAGCAGACAAATATCCCATGCTTCCTACCCGGTTCATTGCTGAACAACCCATCTATCAGATGGTTTAATCTGGGGAAATTAAGAGTACGGAATAAATAAACATATTATGGAGAAAATGAAGGGAAACAGGTCACTGAGAAAGGAGTGTTTCAATGGAAATTCCTTTGGAGGCTGATGAAGTATTAAGTCGGATCAAAAAGCTGCAAAGCGACGGAAGCTCGATCAGTAAAAAACAAGTAAAGCAAAGCGACCCAGAGCTTATGAGAAGTGCGCTGTTCTTTTTTCCAAGCTGGGAGCATGCATTGAAAAACGCCGATCTTTTGTAGCCATAGTATTGTAAAAGGAAGCTAAGTGGACAGGGGGATATCTCTGATTCTGCTTAGCTTTTTTCTTTTTTATGAAATCATTCGTGCTGTTCATGTGAAATAATATTAACAAGCTTGCCAAACGGATCGGGGACATAGAAACGACCAACACCCCAAGGTACAGAAACTGGCCCAATATTGGTATTGAAGATTGTCGTTTCTTATTAAATAGGAAAGTACTGGTGAATCACCCCCTTTTTCGCTTGCTTCAGAGCTGTTTTTCTAAAGAAAACGAGTAAACAAGAGCAAAAGAAAGAGAAAATGAAGAGTATGCTTAATATGAAATGAAAAGCATTGCTTTCAACATTATTTTGACCAGAGCCCTCCTTTACAAGAAAACCTTACAAGAGTATGATTCATCTCAGAACTGAGAATTATCTTAAATTTACAATTACATAAGCAATCCGCTTAATTTCCGTTTCTGGAAAGCGGGGGAACCAACAACTGGCAGCCGATGTGAGAGTCGGCACTGGTTATGGGGTGAATCCTGTTCCGGGTGCATAATATGCATCCCTGCAGGTAGGGCAACTCTCACTGCCCGAATCCGACAGCTAACCTCGTAAGCGTATGGAGAGAGGATGAATGGCGTGTTTAGTGATGAATAGCCACAGAGAATCCCTCTGTGGTTTTTTGCTGCGTTTTTAAGCAGATATAGTCGTAGAATTTATTATGAAAGAGGTGTTACCTTTGCCTATCGCTAAACTGAACGGAACTTCGCTCTATTATGAAATCAATGGAACTGGCACTCCGGTTGTGTTTATCCATGGACATGGATTAACACACAGTATGTTCAAACCACAGCTGGAGTATTTTTCCGATAAATATAAAGTGATTTTGTGCGATTTACGGGGGAATGGCAAGTCTGGTAAACTGCTGGAGGCCCCACATGAGATTATTGAGACGCAATGTCTGGATCTGATTATGCTGTTGAATGACCTAGGTATCCGTGAAGCAGTTTTTGTAGGAATCGCCTATGGTGGCTTAGTCGTTCAGCATATTGCCAAACAATATCCTGAGCGTGTAAAAGCCATTGTGGTCGCGGATAGCTTTTGTAGGACTCACGGATCAACAATAGTAGGGAAAATACAAACTATGGCAGCATATTGTAGTTTACTAATGTATTATCTCCCAAGCGAGCTGGTGTTGCCTTCGATTCGGATGATGTACCGAGAGCGCTGGAGTCTGGCCTACAATGAGATTAGAAGAGGGCTGCTGGACAAACGTCCCCGGGAGCTATATCGGCAAAGGCTGGCTACGAGCCATGTTGATTACACCAGATGTTTAAAGGCTTTTAAACGTCCCGCTTTATGTATTGTAGGGGACTTCAATGAATTTGGAGTGAATTGTATGAAGGAAATGGTGTCTCAGCTGCCACATGCGCAGTTGGCGATTATTCCGAACGCATTAGATCCAAGTAATCTGTGCCAACCGGAGCAATTCAATGCGATTCTTCAACGTTTCTTAGAGAAGCAGCAGGGTACTCAGCAGATTAGCTGATCTATTGGGAGACCTTCACAAGCGAAGCGTTTAAGTGAGAAAAAAGACGACCCATAGCCAGGGAGCACGAGCTGGCTATGGGTCGTCTTTCTGGGAAGAACTTTAGGGGAATTCTCCCTAAAGTGAAGGAGATTATGGCTCCTAGAACATGGATTAGGGAGAAATTCCCTAATAATAGGATGTTTTTAGGGAGGATTTCCCTAATATAATGGACATCCAACTAAAGGCTGGCTTATCAGTAGTAAAATCTACGAATGAGCCAGCCTTTGGTTATTTTACTAACCGATGGATGTTGAACATTTACAAGCATATTGTACCTAGAACGCCACTTAATGTCCCCACCCTACCACAGCATCAAATATAGCTCACCCGACGTGGGAAAGAACGGTAGACCTAAGTAGTGATGGTAAGTGTATAGAGGAAGGCGTAACAAGCAGCACATCTGCTACTCTTGCATTTTGTACAATGCGATCTACTCGTGTAAGATTAAGATAATTCATACTAAAGGAGCTGAGTCATGATGTCTCAAGCTGAAACTATAAAACTGACTTCATTATCTTCAAAAGGGGGCTGCGGCTGCAAAATCGGTCCCGCTGATCTCATGCAGGTTATTCGCAGTCTGCCACCAACTGTTCCTAACCCGGATCTACTTGTAGGTCTGGACACTAGTGATGATGCAGGGGTGTACCGTTTAAGTGATGAATTAGCGTTAGTGCAAACTGTTGATTTTTTCACGCCGATCGTGGATGATCCCTATTCATTTGGTCAAATTGCAGCAGCCAATGCATTAAGTGATATTTATGCGATGGGTGGAAAGCCGCTTACGGTGCTTAATATTGTGGCCTTCCCTATTTCTGTTTTAGATAAAAGCATTCTCGGTGACATTTTGCGCGGTGCAGCGGATAAAGTACAGGAAGCAGGAGCTACTCTTGTGGGCGGACATTCCATCGACGATAAAGAGCCCAAATTCGGATTGGCCGTTACGGGCCTTGTGCATCCTGACAAAGTAAGAACGAATGCGGGCGCCAAGGTGGGAGACAAGCTGATTCTAACGAAGCCTATCGGTGTGGGGATCTTAACAACTTCCATTAAAAAGGATCAGCTATCTTCTGAAGAAACCACACGCCTTACGACAGTAATGTCTACTTTGAATAAAAAAGCGGCTGAAATCATGGAGCCTTATGATGTACATGCTTGTACAGATGTTACCGGATTTGGGCTACTGGGACATGCCTCGGAAATGGCTAAAGGGAGCGGCACGGGCCTGATCATTCGTCAAGGCGATGTACCGATGCTGCCAAGAGTAAGAGAGCTTGCGGAACAGGGATTTGTTCCAGGAGGCACTAAGAATAACTTTGCCCATCTGGAAGGCAGCATTCTTTATCCGGAAGAGATGGACCAACTAAGCCGCTATATTCTATGTGACGCTGTGACTTCTGGCGGACTGCTGATCTCTGTGGCCCCTGAACAAAGCGAAGATTTGCTAAAAGAGTTAGTAGATGCAGGGGTAGAAGCGGTATTGATCGGAGAGGTAACGGAAGAGCATCCGGGTCAGATTACGGTTATAGCTGCTGTGGAATAACTGTTGTATATCAGCTTAGAGCAAATTATGAAGGTTAGCCACCAGAGGAGAGAGCATATTGTTTCAGGACATTACACTGGAAGAACTTAGAGTGTTAAAAAACAAGAAGCAGATCACCATTATTGATGTTAGATCTCCTTCTGAATATAAAGATGCAACGCTGCCGGATAGTTTGAATATTCCTTTTTTTGATGATCAGGAACGGGCTGAAGTAGGGACGTTGTATAAACAGACAAGTGTGCAGGCCGCGAAAGAACGTGGTTTGGAGATTGCTGCGGCAAAACTGCCTTCTTTTGTCAAAGAATTTGCAGCGATTCAAGGAGACAAAGCAGTATTCTGCTGGAGGGGAGGTATGCGCAGCCGTACAACTGCGACCGTACTCTCTTTAATGGATATTCATGCTTATCGGCTGATAGGCGGCTATAAGGCTTATCGTAAATGGGTGCTCGACGAATTGGAGTCCTATGAATGTAAGGCGAAGTCTTATGTGATTCACGGAAATACAGGCACAGGTAAAACCAATCTGTTACACCGTCTGAAGACACAGGGGTATCCTGTTCTGGATTTGGAAGGGATGGCAGGTCATCGCGGTTCTATTTTTGGTGAGATTGGCCTTCGTGCGAACAATCAAAAAACGTTCGATAGTCTTCTTTTAGAGGAGTTAATTAAGATCGGAGATTCTCCTTATGTACTATTTGAAGCGGAGAGCAAAAAGATTGGTAAGGTAGTGATGCCCCCATTTATGGCCGAGCAAAAAGAGAGCGGAACGCAGATCTGGATTGAGATGCCTTTGCATGCCAGAGTGGAGCAAATCCTTGAGGATTATCGGCCAGTAGAATACAAGGAGCAATGTATTTCTGCATTTCGGAGTATTAAATCCCGAATTCATATCCCTATTGCGGCAGAAATCGAGCGATGCTTGCAGGCAGATTTGTTCGGCGAAGCTGTGGCGCTGCTGCTAGAATATTACTATGATCCTAGATACGATTATACGTCCACTCAGTATGAAGGCATTGAGAGAGTTACTTTTAAAGTGAATAATCTGGATGAAGCTGAGACTGCTGTGCGTTCTTTTTTAAAACGTCAGGAAGTATAAGTTTCGCGTTATGGTTAAAGGGGGCTTTACTTAATATGATCTATTTAGATTACAACGCTACAACACCAGTAGATAAGGAAGTAGCAGAGGTTATGATCCCTTATCTTTACGGTCATTTTGGGAATCCTTCAAGCAGTCATTCTTTGGGGCGGGAAGCTAAACTCGGAATAGAGCAGGCAAGAACACAGGTGGCTGATTTCCTGAATTGTGCGCCGGGTGAGGTGCTTTTTACCAGTGGGGGTAGTGAGTCTAATAATACTGTCATTAAAGGAGTAGCCCAAACGTATCGCCATAAAGGTAATCACATTATCCTGTCTGCTATTGAGCATCCAGCGGTAATTAAACCTTGTCAGTACCTGGAGCAGATGGGATACAACCTGACTTATGTACCTGTTGACTCGTATGGAATGGTGCAGGTTGACGATGTGAAAAAGCAGCTCACGGACCAAACCATTCTGGTCTCCATCATGCACTCTAATAACGAAACGGGTACGATCCAGCCGATCAAGGAAATAGCTGAGGTCTGCCACGAACGGGGCATTCTTATTCATACAGATGCTTCACAATCTGCGGGAAAAGTAGACCTCGATGTAGCGGATTTAGGGGTGGATTTTCTAACGCTTGCAGGCCATAAATTATATGCGCCCAAAGGCATTGGAGCATTGTACATTCGGGACGGCATTCACATTGAGCCTTTGATACACGGTGCGGGCCATGAACAGGGGCGAAGAGCGGGGACAGAAAATACACCCTACATTATTGGCTTAGGAAAAGCCTGCGAGCTTGCTGCTGACTCTGATTCTAGAAAAAGAGTTAAGCAAGTTACGGAGTATTTCTATGGAAGACTGCAGGAGTCTTTTGGCGAAAAAATTCATTTGAATGGTCATAAACACAAGCGCTTGCCTAACACCCTTAACGTTAGTTTTCTTGGAGCAGTGGGTCATGAAATTATCGATTCTCTGGAAGCTGTGGCTGCTTCAACTGGCTCGGCGTGCCATTCCGGTGAAACGTTGATTTCGCCTGTTTTAAAGGCTATGCATGTGTCGGAGAACATTGGACGGGGAGCGGTTCGTTTTAGTGTGGGACGATATACGACTACAGCGGAAATCGATGAGGTCATCGATAAGCTGAAGGTGTATTTGTTATAAGCTGAAATCGTATTAGTTGTGAGGTTCGTTTTTGCAAACAGTGACAAAGTGTGAATCCTAGTGAACGGACTTTGACTTCCAGTGGACGGACTATGACTCTCAGTGAACAGATTATGGCTCCCAGTGAATGGACTATGACTCTCAGTAAACGGATTATGGCTCCCAGTGAACGGACTCGCTATCGGACTCAGGCGCTCTTATCTGCAACATTTTCCTCTTTTTGGGTTGTTATAGGACCCCATAGTCGCTATTTGTACAAAATAGACAAAATTGAGCATCATTTCTGCCCAATAGCGCCTCTCAGGTCCGATAATCTCTCTAAACAGTGATAAATTAACGAATAGCGGCATTTGAGTCCGAAGGATCAAGAAGTTGAACCCGCATATTACAAAAAAAAGCATCTGTCACTCCTTCAAAAGGAATCGCAGATGCTTTTTTAAAATTTGTTTTAGTGATTATACAATCGTAAAGCCAGCACTTGCATAACCAGTGACTGTATTTACAAGGGTGAGGCCTGTAGCGGTGGCTGAGAATACCATAAGCAAACGTGTCTGTGGAGTTACAGCAAAATTGATACCATTCGTAATTCCGCTGACAAAAGTTCCTAGATTTATAGTACCGGTGATAGGTGGAAGTGGGACTATTGCCCCTGGAATAGCAGTAAATGTATTATTTGGTGTGGTCGATTGGTACAACTGTGCTGTTACATTTATCGTAGTACCAAGCAGCGATAAAGCTATGGTATTACTGAAGTAAGCAGCAATGGAAGTTATTACTCCTGCTCGAGGAGTTGAGAATGCAAAGTTGATAAGCGGTCCAAGGAGAGTACCTGTCAAATCAATATTACCGCCAACAAGCGAAATGCCTGTGGCTGAACTTCCGAAGCCTACAAGACTTGTTGTTCCAACCAAACCACCCAAAACTGTGGTCATAATAATAGGTCCTCCGGATGCCAGCGGAATAATTGCACCGTTACCGGTTGCACCAGTGACTCCGGTAATGCCAGTAGCTCCAACCGCGCCGGGATCACCCGTGGCACCCGTTACACCCGTAGCTCCGGCAACGCCAACCGCGCCGGGATCACCCGTGGCACCCGTTACACCGGTAGCTCCGGCAACGCCGACCGCGCCGGGATCACCCGTGGCGCCCGTTGCACCCGTAGCTCCGGCAACGCCGACCGCGCCGGGATCACCCGTCGCGCCCGTTGCACCCGTAGCTCCGGCAACGCCGACCGCCCCCGGATCACCCGTGGCACCCGTTACACCCGTAGCTCCGGCAACGCCGACCGCCCCCGGATCACCCGTCGCCCCTGTGGCACCCGTAGCTCCGGCAACGCCGACCGCCCCCGGATCACCCGTCGCGCCAGTCGCCCCCGTAGCTCCGGCAACGCCGACCGCGCCGGGATCACCCGTCGCGCCCGTTGCACCAGCAGGGCCCGCCAAGCCGGCAGCACCCGTCGAACCAGTCGCGCCCGTTGCTCCTACACCTGGACCTGCTGGTCCTTGCGCACCTGTTGGCCCTTGAATTCCTTGCACACCCTGTGGTCCTTGCGGTCCCACCGCGCCACCAGCGATTAACAAGTAATCTGGTGAACTCCCGGGTATTCCAGTAGGTCCGGAAACGGTAGCTATATAGGTGCTGCCATTGAAGGTTACTACTTGACCTGCTGGATAAGTAGGACTTTGTGCAGGATTAAAGATTACAATCCCTTGCAGCCCTACCCCTTGTGGTCCCTGAGGTCCTTGAAGTCCAGGCGTTCCTTGAGGGCCTTGTGGTCCTTGCGGTCCTTGGGGGCCTGTGGAGCCACCAGCAATTAATAAATAGTCTGGTGAACTTCCAGGTGTTCCCGTTGGTCCAGCAACAATAGCAATATAGGTACTGCCATTAAAGGTTACTACTTGACCTGCTGGATAAGTAGGGCTTAATGCAGGATTAAAAGCAACAATTCCTTGCAGCCCTGCCCCTGTGGTTCCCTTTACGCCCGGAACCCCTTGCGCTCCTTGCGGACCCTGAGGTCCCTGTGGCCCTTGAGGTCCAGTCGCACCTTTAATAGGCAATCCGATTGCTTGTGTAATAGAAGCTTGAATATGTCTGATCTGAATAATCAACTGATCTTTACAATTAGAGTCAATCTTCGTGGCGAGAATAAAAGATAATAACTCAGCTAACAACAGTTGAAGATTGGTGCCCACGCTTACGACAGAGAAGGGACTGACTTCGGTCGATACAATGGTTATCTCTACTACAGAAAGTAGCTCAGTTCTAAAAGGACTGCATAACTTAGAGGTATGCAAGAATTCCAATAATTCTCTTAACACTCTTTGTAGATTGGCAATATGAAGTGTTGTGGGATTCGTAAGTACGGGGGGTACCACTGCAGAGAGATCAGTGACTATTTTTAATAGTGCGTTACACTCCCTCTTTCTAATAGGACTGCTGATCCTTCCATGCTTGTTTAGGATAGCATCGCCTTTAAATGGTCTGTAATCAGGCATATTTCTATATCTCCTCCTTGAACTTCTCCTGTTCATTCCTTTGAAAAATGGGAACCTGCCCAATCAGCATATTCTGAGAAGCGGAAGTTGTTACAAAAATCGCCCTAAAAGCCGTTATTCCTGAAAGTCGTTATTAATGAAGCAATACAAAAAAGGCAGGCCACCGCTAATTACGGTAGTCTACCTTTTTAATAGATACGTTAAGTAGTCTCTCCTTTAATGAGAGTTACGTCTACAGTAGTGTTGTTGATTAGCTCTCCGTCAGCACTTTCGATCATTTGCAGGAGAGTATTGGTCAGCATGACCCCGATCCGATCACTAGGTTGCATAATGGTAGTCAATTTAGGACTCTGAAGCATGCGGGTAAAGCTGTGGTAATCATAACCGATGATTTTCAGTTGCTCGGGCACTCGAATGCCTTGCTGTTCAGCATAAATGTATAAAGCATAAGCCACAATATCATTACTGCAAAATACTCCATCATATTCTCGAAGTTGGGCCGGAGAGATATTTTCGGTGACAAAGGACCAAAAATAATCAAAGGTAAGCTTGTTGTGCGCGCCTTCGATAATATCGTAAGTTACACCATGTTTCATACTTGTGATGACAAAAGCATCCCGACGACGATTCGCAAGAATATCCAGATCTAGCGGGCCGGAGATATGTAGCAACCGTTTACAGCCCAGCTGTATCAAATGTTCGGTAGCTAGCTCACCACCGCGGTAATTATCCGATCCCACACAAGGGATATTGGAGGAAATAAAACGGTCAAAAGAGACAATAGGGAAAGGGACCTTTTTATAGCTTTCAATATTCATGGTGTGGCTGCACATGATAATGCCATCTACTTGATTCTGGCGAAGCATGCTAATATAGTTGGCTTCCTTCTTAGGATCATCAAGAGAATTGCATATTAGCAATTTATAGTTTTTTTCATTAGCACTCATTTCAACATACTTGATGAGATCGGAAAAGAAAGGGTGATTTGAATCTGGAACAATAATCCCAATAAAAAAGGATTGATTCTTCTGTAAGGCTCTGGCGATTTGATTAGGATGATAATCTAAGGCGTCCATCGCTTTTTCAACTTTTTTACGCGTCTCTTTGCTGATATATCCCCGGTTGTTCATTACTCTGGACACGGTAGCTACAGCAACGCCCGCTTCCTTGGCAACATCTTTAATACTTGCCATACCCTCATCCCCGTTTCATAAAATGCTCTAATCTATATTCTACAACTTTCTTGGATTGTTGACACTAATCGAGACTAACAATTGTAAAAGCATAGATAGTTTCTGATAGTTATAATAGGTATGTTATACGTTACCACAAATATTTGGATATAATATTAAACATTAATCATTATACCTATATTTTATTGATTTAATTATATGAAAACGTTTGACATATTATTTTCGCATCTATAAAATTGGTTTTGAATAAACCTTCATCTAGGGAGGAACAAGATTGTTAGGAGAACGCTTTCATAAATTACATTAGTTTGATGATTTCTCAGACCTTATGAAGCAAGAGAGTATAAATTGAAATAGAAGGAGAACTCCAATATGCTGATTAAAAATGAAGTTATGCTTATCACTTATGCAGATAGCATGGGAAATAATTTAAAAGAACTAAACGAAGTACTGCATACACACTTGCAAGGAGTCGTGGGTGGGGTTCATTTATTGCCGTTTTACCCCTCTTCGGGCGACCGGGGATTTGCCCCGATGGATTATACCAAGGTTGATTCGGCTTTTGGCGACTGGGCGGAAATCGAAGAGATGAGCGAGAAGTTCTACATGATGTATGATTTCATGATCAATCACATTTCACAGCAGTCTCCATACTTTCAAGATTTCCTTGAGAAGAAGGATGCATCGCAATACAAGGATTTATTTATTCGTTACAAGGATTTCTGGCCTAACGGTGAACCAACTGAGGTTGATGTGGATTTAATTTATAAACGTAAACCGCGGGCGCCATACGTAGAGGTTACTTTTAAAGACGGGACGAAGGAAAAGGTTTGGTGTACGTTTGATGAGCAGCAGATCGATCTGGACGTGACTACGGAAACTACGAAGAAATTCGTAAAAGACAATCTGACCTTCCTTGCTGATAAAGGAGCATCGATTATCCGGCTGGACGCTTTTGCCTATGCCAACAAAAAGATGGGTACCAACTGCTTTTTCGTAGAACCGGATATTTGGGAAATGTTAAATTTGTCTAAAGAAGTAGTGGAGCCTTATGGCGTAACTGTTCTTCCGGAAATCCATGAGCATTACAGCATTCAATTGAAGATTGCAGACAAGGATTATTATGTCTATGATTTCGCCCTGCCAATGTTGGTATTACATGCTCTATATAGTGGAAAAGTAAATCGGCTTGCGCATTGGCTGGAAATCTGTCCGAGAAAACAATTCACTACCCTGGATACACATGACGGGATTGGCGTGGTGGATGTTAAGGATCTGATGACCGACGAAGAAGCTGAAATGACCAGAGAAAGCCTATATAGCCAAGGAGCGAATGTTAAGAAAAAATATAGCTCCGCCGCTTATAATAATCTGGATATTTATCAAATTAACTGCACTTATTATTCTGCACTTGGCAATGATGATCAGGCGTATCTTTTGGCCAGAGCTATTCAGTGCTTCGCCCCTGGTATTCCACAGATTTATTATGTAGGTCTCTTCGCTGGCGAGAATGATATTGAACTGCTCGAAAGCACAAAAGAAGGACGCAATATTAACCGCCATTATTATTCTAAAGATGAAATTGCTGCTGAGGTACAACGTCCTGTTGTTCAAAAGCTGTTCGCATTGTTGAAATTCAGAAATAGCTGTCCAGCTTTTAATGGTGAGATCAAGATTGTACAAGGTAGTGAGAATGAGCTGAACATCACTTGGAAAAATGAAAACAGTGTGGCGAAGCTTGAAGCTAATCTGTTGACCAAAGAATATACCATTCTTGCAGGTGAGAATGAAGCAAATATTGCGAAGGTATTTTAATATTTCACATGATATCGAAGGGTGTTCCAAAGGCCAATGTAATGGCTGCTGGAGCACCCTTCGTTTTGGAGTATAGGTGATTCATGTTATGAACTGTTTTTGGTCCGTCTGAATTCTATTGGTGTAAGGCTGAAGTTGCGTTTGAACATCCGGTGGAGATAAGAACTGCTAGTGAAGCCAGTTACTTCAGCAATATCCGATACCGATAAATCACTCTCTACAAGCAGGCGGCATACTTCCTTCATCCGTACCTCCATAATGACATCCACAATAGTGGTTAGGGTCTGCTGCTTATAAAGTCTGCTGACATAGATTGGAGACATATTAAGTTCATCGGCAATTTGGTTCAGACTCAAGCAAGGGTCCGTGTAAGATTGCTGAATGGTTTGGTTGATTTGCCGGATTAGATCGCTTTGCTTGGAGCTGCGCTTATCCGCTTGGAATTCCTGAATATGATCAAAAAGCTGGTAAAAAGCCGCTTCAAATTCTTCTATCGTTTCATAATGTTCAAGCGAAGGCATCACC
The DNA here is from genome assembly GCF_037963265.1 of Paenibacillus sp. FSL H7-0943. Taxonomy (NCBI): domain Bacteria; kingdom Bacillati; phylum Bacillota; class Bacilli; order Caryophanales; family Paenibacillaceae; genus Paenibacillus; species Paenibacillus sp. FSL H7-0943. Next base: position 5,884,047 of record NZ_CP150148.1, on the reverse strand, counting down.
ATCATCCCTTCGGTGGAGGTAGGACTAAGCTTCTTGATGTTATCGACGATTCGTTTAATCGTTAGCGTCACCCTTGAAACAGTAAGTTCCAGCACATGATAGGGATATTGCTCCATTTCACGTACCATTTCGGAGAAGTGACTGCGGGCTTCGTCTGTTCTGCCACTTGTGAGCGCATCGACCAGCTTTTTTTCGCTGTCAGCCGGGTAGGAGTAAAGATTGTTCTGAAGCTCGCTAATGCGCTCAGCATTGATCAGGCTGCCATGACCATAAAACAGTCTATGTTTGGAAGCTTCTCTGGCCTGACTGTACAGCCGGTTTAGTACATCTGGATTATCACTGATGGGGCTGTACACTAACGACAGTCCGATTTTTAAATAATCACAACAGGCCACGCGGATCTGCCGCAGCAGCACTTCAATTAGCTCGGTATCCAGATGTTCAGTGGAGGTCATGCTGCTAAGCAACATGACCACGCTATCGTCATTCATATCTACAGTTTCCACCTGATAAGTCTGTCCACAGATCTCTGAGGCAATATTCATGATGGCAAACTTGTACGGAAGGAGATAAGAGCCTCGTTCCTTTCGCAGAGCTTCGTACTCATCAATGCGTAGTAATACTAGCCGGTAGCCCTCGTTTAAATTAAAAGAAATACCCAGCTGTTGAACATCATTTTGCCGGCTGTTATGAGGAGATTTAATGCCAAGCACCAGATTGCGTAATGAATTCTGCCTGATCGTGAACATACTGTTGCGTTTATCTGCCTCAAGGGTGTTCATTCGGCTTACGATCGAATCAATCGGCAGATAAAGCCGTTTGGACAGTACCCTAGAAATAACAAGACCGAACAATAAAATAATTAAAGAAATCAGAAGCGTAGTATTGCGGATATGATTGGTCTGTTCAGTAATTACCTCATAAGGAGTAATGCGCACATATTGCCAGCCAAGCGAATCGGGCGAAGTATAGGACACCAGTGATTTATTCCCTCTAAAAGGGGCAGTAAAATAGCCGGCAGAACGTGCTTTTACTTGATGCTCCAGCCAACTGTTTTCATCCCCGGAGAGCTTCTCCAATGTCAGCTTATTCCCCGACAGAAAACGGCCTTGGTCATCCAAAATGTAGGTACTGCCACTACCGGGTGTATTGCCGTTAGCCAGTTCTTTATTGATCCAAGCCGCGGATATGTTAACAATAACCGCAGAGTTAATAGAGCGGTCCCAATTGATCGCATCATAGCAAAGGTAAGTATAGACTGAGATGGTTTTTTTCTCAGGTTCATCTATGGAATAGGTTCGCGGAATCGGCGTAAATGTTTTGTAATCCTGATAATGATTCAGCATCTGAATAATTTCAGTGTCCACCAGTTCGCGGGTGGTGAATACGCCATTCTGGCCCTGTGCTGCCGAAATATAAACCGTGTCATTATTCGGATTATATACATAGATGGATTCAATATAAGGCATGGAATTTAAGTAGTTTCCGAGATCGGACATCGCCGCGGTTACCTCATAAATAGAGGGCTTGTTGTAGAACAACAGATGAGAAATCGTGCTGGTTCGATACAGTTGAAATGAAAGCGTTTGCGCTACTTCAGCCATGTTGACCACTTTTTTGCCAGTCTGGGTCAGATCCCTTAGATCGGAGCGAAAGGTTTGCGTCTTCTCGACGCCGATGTAGTACGTATAGTAAACAAAAGTAGAGATAAGAAGGGTTAACGATATGCACAGGGTTATGGTGGTGAGCAGCTTGCCATACAGTAGTCTTTTTCTCCGTAGATCATTATTCTTCATACCGTCCCCCCTGATCATCATATGACTTACTCGGACAAGACTCTGGATGAATTCATATTATGAAGTTCCTTTATTATAAGTCCCCAAGAGTGAACAGAACAGTGGAGCAACCTTAGAATCCTGCATTTTTCCAATCTGAAGGGAGTGAACAAATTAAATATTCGTGTACAAAACAGTCTTTTCTACAAGGATTATAAGGAGTTAGCGAAGCTTGAGAAGCTCAGTGGGTCTCCGAAGACTTTTACATAAACATCCGGATTGTTCAGTTCCTGTTTCGCCAGTTTGTGCAGTAAGGCTTGTAAGCTTCACTTCTGTGTTCAGAAGAATCCCCCTATAGTGGAATTATGCAGTTTCTATATTAAGGGGAGTGAGAGATCTTGAGCCAAACCTCATCCAAAGGAATTTCAAACGTCGAACTTGGCATCCAGGCTGATGGTAGAGCACGCTTACGAACGACAAGAAAGAAGAAAGGATTGTTGTATGAGCTGGTGCACAATCGGGTAATGTTTCTGATGCTGCTGCCCACCTTGATCTTTTTTCTGGTGAATTCCTATTTTCCAATGGTAGGCATCTATTATGCGTTCACTCAATTCGACTTCAACAGCAGCATGTTCAACTCCAAGTTTGTGGGATTACAGAATTTCGAGTTCCTCTGGAGATCCGGTACGCTGGTGAAGCTCACGATGAACACGATAGGATACAATATTGCTTTTATTGTACTGGGAAATGTGCTGGCAATTGTCTGTGCGATCCTGCTGAGTGAGCTCAATGGAAAATGGTTTAAAAAGATTAGCCAATCAGTAATGTTTTTGCCTTACTTCGTATCTTTTGTAATTCTCAGCGTAATTGTCTACAACTTGTTTAATTATGACAGCGGTTTCTTAAATACAATGCTTACCCAATTTGGCCTTGATCCGGTCGACGTTTACAGTAAACCTTGGGCATGGATCTTTCTGATCATTATCTTTTATCTATGGAAAAATCTTGGCTACAGCATGGTGATTTATCTGGCGGCGATTACGGGGATTAGTGACGAATATTATGAAGCGGCCAAAATTGATGGTGCTAATATTTTCCAGCGGATTTGGTATATAACGGTGCCGATGCTGAAATCAACCTTTGTGGTGCTGCTGCTCTTTGCGCTCGGGAGTATTATGAAGGGCCAATTCGATCTTTTCTATCAATTAATAGGCAATAACGGGCTGCTCTACAATACGACGGATATCCTTGATACCTATGTATACCGTTCGCTTAAAGTAACCTTTGATGTGGGCATGGCAACGGCTGCCGGGGTCTATCAATCCTTGTTCGGCTTCGTCCTCATTATGACGGTCAACTACATTATCCGCAAAATAAACGATGACTACGCCCTGTTCTAGGAGGATAAGAAATGAAAATTCAAAAGGATAAATATACGCGAATGCTTCATTGGATTGCCTATGTGGTCATTATTGGCTTATCGATCGCTTGCCTGCTGCCCTTTTTGCTAATTATCTCTGCATCTTTGACCAGCAATGAGTCCATTATTCGCGATGGCTATCATCTGATTCCGGCACAGTTCTCACTGGAGGGCTACAAGACGGTATTCATCTTCCCGGATGAGGTGCTGCGGGCATATGCGGTCACAGTCAGCACAACTGCGATTGGAACGGTAATGGGACTTTTTTTCATGACTATGGCGGGTTATGTACTGGCGCGTAAAGATTTCAAATATCGAAATAGCTTTTCCTTCTATATATACTTTACGACTTTGTTTGGGGGAGGACTTGTCCCTTGGTACATCATGATTACGAAATACCTCGGTTTGTTGGATTCCTATGCGGTACTGGTGCTTCCAGGTCTGATGACGCCATTTTTGATCATTTTAATGAAAAACTTCATCAAATCAGCAGTTCCTGAGGAATTGTTCGATTCTGGAAAAATAGACGGGGCTGGTGATTTCCGGATTTACTGGCAGATTGTACTCAAGCTTTCCATGCCGGGCATCGCTACAGTCGGTTTGTTTCTGGCTTTGTATTACTGGAATGACTGGTTCACCTCTTCACTGTTCATCAATGATACGCATAAATATCAGCTGCAGTTCTATCTGTACAATGTTATCAATTCAGCACAGTTTATCGCACAGATGGGGGCGGGAACCGGGGTGTCACTGGCTACGGAGGTCCCTGCTGAGTCTACCAAAATGGCGATGGCAATTGTCGTGACGGGACCTATTCTTTTTCTGTACCCGTTCGTTCAGCGTTATTTTGTCAAAGGCCTAACCATCGGCGCTGTAAAAGGTTAGAACCGCAACCTGCCCACTACCGGGTAAAGGTACAGTCGGCTAACATAGAAGCATAGTGAAAAGGGAGGATTCAGATGAATAAACAATGGGGCAAACGCATGTCTATTCTGCTTACGTCAGTACTGGGCATGACGCTACTGGCAGGCTGCGGGGGGAATTCTAATTCTGCAAACGGAGGCAATGCGGCGGTAAAAGAGAGCAATAGCGGAGGAAACACAGCACAAAGTACGAACGCAGGGACGGAGGAGAAGACCGGACTGGACACTTCCAAAAAGGTCGAGCTGCAATTCTATATGCTAGGCGATGCGCCGAAGGACCTCTCAAGCATTGAAGCGGAAATTAACAAAATGGCTGAAGAGGATCTGAATGCAACCGTTAAATTCAACTATACAACCTGGACAGATTGGGATCAGAAATATAAGCTGCTGCTGTCGTCGGGTCAATCGATCGATCTGATCTTCACTGCGGACTGGACACAATATCAAGCTTATGCGAAAAAGGGAGCTTTTTTGGCTATAGATGATCTGCTGCCCAAAGCTGCCCCGGAACTCCAGCAATTCGTACCACAGGAAATGTGGGATGCCGTGAAGATTGATGGCAAGATTTACACCGTTCCAGCGACTTATAAGGAGTATGTAACGAACGGCTTCGTATGGCGTGAGGATCTGCGCAAGAAATACAATCTGCCTCAGCCGACAGATCTGGCTAGCTATGAAGCATACATGGAAGGAATCAAGAAAAATGAACCGCAGATGTCACCTGCTTCTTTTAACAGTGATGTAAGAGGTAACATTCATGATGTATATTCAACACTTACCGCACAGGTCGGCAGTCCGCTGCCTTATGGTATTGGTATTAAGTACGATGATCCTTCAAAAGCTTATCTGTATTGGGGCTCGGAGGAACATAAAGAAGAGCTGCTGACGATGAGACGCTGGCAGGAAAACGGATTGATTTCCAAAAACGTCCTGAACTTGAAGGATACCATCCAGGCTCCGATTATCGCGGGCAAGGCAGCAAGCATCTTCGGAGATAATCCGACTCGCTTCAACGATACGTTGATGAAGGTGAAAGCAGCACATCCGGATTGGGATCTAGGTTACTATCCTTATGGCAATACCATTGGTTATGCAACACCAGTTCATCCTATTCATAATGGTTTCGCCATTCCGAAGAGCAGCAAGAACCCTGAACGTGCACTGGCCTTCTATGAAAAAATGGTCATGGATAAACGTTATAATCAGCTGACACAATACGGTGTGGAAGGAAAGAACTATAAAATTGATGCGAACGGCTACTATGAACTTATTGGAGATGCTTCAACGAACGGTTTTACACGCGAGGGAATGAATGGCTGGGCCTGGCGGAATCCGGAGTTCATGCTATTTGATAAATCCTATGATGGCGTGAAGGAAATTTTCGCTGAGCTCGACAAAATTCAGAAGCCGGATATTTTCACAGGTTTTGCTGAGGATTATACCTCCTATCAGGCGGAAAAAGCAGCACTAGAGCAGGTGGAAAAGCAATACCTGTATCCATTGCAAGCTGGATTAGTAGAGGATGTTGATGCGGGTTTAGCCACCTTTATGGAAAAGGCTAAGCAAGCCGGCCTTGAAAAAATTCAGACCGAATATATCAAGCAATGGGATGCTTATGTGCAGGAGAAGGGTTTGAAATAATAAAAGTAGCAAGGGATGTTCCTTAAGCCTAATGGCAGGGAGCATCCCTTTTTTTGTGTTCTTTAACGTACTCAGATTTACGAGAAACGTTGACGGAATTCCCGTGGAGTGGTTCCTTCTATTCGAATAAAGCTGGAGCTGAAGTAAGGGGCCTGATTGAAGCCGACTTCCTCGGCTATACGGGCAATCGTGTAGCTAGTCTGCATCAGCAAAAGTTTACTTTGCTGAATTCGATAATGCAGCAGATATTCCATCGGCGCACAGCCGTATTCCTTCTTCATGCAACGAGCGATATATACAGGGTGAAAGCTTAGACTTTCCCCGAGCTGCTGCGCAGTGATATGCTCACGAAAATGGCTGCGTAAATAGGAGGCCGCTTGCTCTGCACATATTTTGGAGGGCGAGGGGCGCTCATGGCTGAGGGAGGCGGATAACTGCTGAATTACCTCCTGAAACAACAGCTGCTGCTGAAATGGAGTATCGCTTAAATGGGAATTAGGCACAAGCTGATTCAGCTGCGAGAGCAGCTCTTCCATCTTGGACGGCTGTAGCAGAGTTGTATATTGAGGCAAGCGTACGCTAAACGGCCGGATATCAAATTCGTCAGATTGCAGGGAGTTCTCTATTTTGACGTTATCTTTCTCAAGCGCAGCAGCCGTATCCTCGGTCATATTCCAGTCGCCCACCGTTTGAAAATGCAGCCAATAATAAGAGGTGGATTCCTTGCAGCTATCCGTACTGAAATGATGGCTGTCTGGACGAAGCAAGAGCGCCTGACCCGCTTTTACTTGAAAAGGGAGACCGCCTTCACTCATATATAAACAGCCTTGTTTAACTACAAGCATATCGAACACCCGGGTATTATGGCGGCTCATATGATAATGGCCGGGGGAGAAAGTATGGAATCCGCTCACAATGTAGTACAGCAACGGAGGAACGGTGAAGTTCAAGATGTTCATGTCAGAAGCTCCTTTTAGTGAGGTTGGAATAATGTAATAATTGGTTTGAAATCTGTACCATCATCCAAAGTATATCATCTATAATTTAGTCTGACCTAATGAATAAAGATGTTATTTTTTAGGCTAAGTCTATAGGTATGGTTTACGAGGAGGGTTTGTATAGTGAAAAAAGAAAGACAGGGTTTTGGACTCTGGGTATTGGCTTGGCCTATATTTATAGAGGTATTTCTACAGACTCTGCTGGGTACGGTAGATACATTAATGGTCAGCCGTATCTCTGATGATGCAGTCGCCGTAGTCGGCATTTCCAATCAATTGTTCGGTGCATTGACCACACTTTTTACAACATTTGCGGGTGGAGCGGGGATTCTGATTGCACAGAGAATGGGCTCCAAACGTTTTGGTGAAGCGCGCACGATTGCTATTATGGGAGTATCGGTTAGCCTCGTGTTGGGGCTTGTCGTGAGTATTGTGTTGTTTTTCTATGCGGGCCCTATTGGTGGGGTTCTAAATATAGCACCGGAACTATTATCACTTTCGAATGTCTATATCTCCCATGTCGGCGGTGGACTTTTTATGGTCGGGATGATCGCTTCCCTCGGTACCGCTATCCGGAACACAGGGAATACCAAAGGGCCAATGTACACAGGGATCATCATCAACGTGATTCATATAATTCTGAACTATATTTTTATATTTGGTGTATTCGGTCTGCCTCAGCTAGGTCTTGCGGGCATCGCGATCTCCAGTATTATCAGTAGACTGGTCGGAGTGATTATTCTCTATTCCTTATTCCGGCGTTCTTTCGAAATCAAGGTTAGACTTAGAGATTTCCGTATATTCAATGGGAAGCTGTTCAAGCAAATTCTGAAGATTGCCTGGCCGCTGGGGATCAATTCTTCCTGTTGGGTATTCTCCCAGCTTATTGTGTATTCCTTTCTGGCTGCACTTGGAGCCGAAGCGTTAGCAGCACGCACGTATCTTAACACCTTGGAGTCCTTTTGCTTCACGCTTGGTTATGCTTTTGCGCTGGCGGGGCAGATACAGATTGCTCATTTATTCGGAGCAGGCAAACTGAAAGAAGCTTACCGCAGTGCATATCGTACACTCTTCATTGGTTTGAGTATTGTGTCAGCTAACATGTTGTTATTATTCTTGTTCGGAAAACAGCTGCTCGGTTATTTCACATCTGATCCGAAAATTATTGCGATCGGGGTTTCTTTGTTAGCTCTAAATCTATTGCTCCAGCCCTCCAAAATGCTGAATATGGCCCTCGGCAACGCGCTGAATGCCATCGGGGATACGCGTTATACGATGTATACTTCCATCGTGTCTATGTCCCTCATTGGCGTGGGCTGCTCCTATTGGTTAGGAATCAGCGTCGGCTGGGGACTCATAGGTATCTATTGTTGTATGATAGCCGACGAATTGGTGAGAGGTTTGCTTGTTTTGGCGCGCTGGAGGGGGCGAAAGGTTCTCCGCCAAGCGGATACCGGCTTGAGTGAAGAGAATGCTTCACTACATGGAGCGGGGAAAAGAAGCGCCTCGTTAACCACATAAGCGGGACTCTATAAGCCCAGCTTGATGGGCAATGGAGTGGTTTTAGAGTAGGACGTTGTTTGTGGAGTAGTGTTTTTGTTTCGGCAGTAGGGTGGTAGTAGTGCTGCAGTAGTGCTGCAGTAGTGCGACAGTAGTGCGACAGTAGTGTGATAGTAGGGAGGCTGTGGGAGGGCGGTAGTGGGGTGGTTGCGGGAGGGATGACGTTGTGCTTTCGGACTCAGATGCCGCTATTTGCTAATTTAGAGCCTTTTCCGGTTAGTTTCGGACTGGAGGGGCGCTATTCCTCGTGAAATGGCTCATGTAGGGGTAATTTTGCGGCAATAGTGACACTGGAGTCCGAAAGCGACTTTGAAAGCCCAAGTAACACCGTGCACCCAAGCGACAACGAGCACTTCAAGTAACATAGAGCAACTCTGTGGCTTGAAAATTGATTAGTTTAGGGGCAGTAGGGCGTTGTGCTTTCGGACTCAGATGCAGCTATTTGCTAATTTAGAGCCTTTTCCGGATAGTTTCGGACTGGAGAGGCGCTATTCCTCGTAAAATGGCTCCTAATGGGGTCGTTTTGCACCAATAGTGACTCTGGAGTCCGATAGCCCATGAAAAGAGACGTTTGTGCGGAAATAACGGCTCTGGAGTCCGAAAGCGACTTTGAAAGTCCAAGTAACACCGTGCACCCAAGCGACAACGAGCACTTCAAGTAACATTAAGCATCCTGAGTAACGGCGAGCACTCTAGGTAATAATTGAGCATTCCAAGTAACGATGAGCACTCCAAGTAACAATGATCATCCCGATTAACATAGAGCAACTCTGTGGCTTAAAAATTGATTAGTTTAGGGGCAGTAGGGCGGTTGCGGGCTGGCTGGCGTTGAGTTTCGGACTCAGATGCCGCTATTTGCTAATTTAGAGCCTTTTACGGATAGTTTCGGACTGGAGAGGCGCTATTCCTCGTAAAATGGCTCCTAATGGGGTCGTTTTGCACCAATAGTGACTCTAGAGTCCGATAGCCCATGAAAAGAGGCGTTTGTGCGGAAATAACGGCTCTGAGGTCCGAAAACAACTTTGAAAGTCCAAGTAACACCGTGCACCCAAGTGACAACGATCACTCTAAGTAACATTGAGCATCCTGAGTAACGTCGATCACTTCAAGTAACATTAAGCATCCCGAGTAACGTCGAGCACCCAAGTGACAACGAGCACTCCAAGTAACATCAAATTTGCTGATGCTTTTTTGAAAGAGGTTACCTCATGAGTAATTACTTCTGTGAGGGCCTCTTTTTTATGCGCGTATAAAGTTTAAGTTTGACGGTCCTCAAATTTGATTATTCATTCATATAGAGTTTGATTCTATGATATAAATGAGGTAGCCTTTATAGAATGGGTAGCCGTTATATAAATACATGTCAGTGAAGGGTTTGAGGGAAATGTTGTTGTCAAAATGGAGAGGGTTTTCGTTACTAGGGCTGCTCTTAATGCTTGTACTATTATCAGGCTGTTCTAAAGGAACAGCGCATGTCACAGTGAATAAGAATGGAAGCGTAGATTTTGCAGTGAATATGAAAGTGAATTCGCGGGCAGAAGCGTTGATTAGCGGAAAAATGGAAGATGCTCTGGTAAACAAACTTAAAGATCAGGGGATTGAGCTAGAGAAAAGCCAAGATGGAAAATCTACAGTCTATGAATTCATGAAATCTTATGCCTCTTTTGAGGAAATGAAAGCACTCTCTGGTGACTTGGATATTGTGGACCTGAAATTAGATACCAAAGATTATTGGTTTTATACCAAATATGATGTTGAGGCGAAGCCCAAATTAAATAGTTACATAGACACCATAATGGATAATATGGGATCGCTCAGCTTATCGAAGCCGATTATTCGGGCGTTTTTACAAAACATGGCTTTCGACTTTAAATTAACGTTACCTGTGGATTTATATGGAGACAATAATGCAAATGTGGAGGACGGCAGAACCCTTACTTGGAATGTTACACTAGCGGATACAGAGCCAATTCAAATGCAGGTTTATGTGCCTAATGTATGGAATATCGTGATTGTGCTTATCATTTTAGTGGTGGTTATTGTAACTGCGATTATATTGTTCGTCAGAAAAAGAAAGCAGCGTAATAGAAAACGTTTCTAAGTGGGTTCGTAAGGTTTAGGAAGTGCCGGGAAGCTAAGATGCTTTACCGGCCTTCTTTACTTTTTAGCAGGCACAGAGTTATAATTAGTACCAAGTACTAATATCAGATACTAAATGAAGAGGTGATTGGAATGACAGGTGCAAAAATTACCGCTATCGGAACCTATGTCCCAGCCAAAAGACTGACTAATGCCGATCTGGAGCAGATCGTAGATACAAATAATGAATGGATTGTACAACGGACCGGAATCCGTGAGCGCCGAATTAGTAGGCAGGATGAGTATACAAGTGATTTATGTGCAGCAGCTGTGCAGGATCTTATGACTCGTTATGGAAAAAGCGTTCAGGATGTCGATATGGTCCTGGTAGCTACGAGCACACCTGACTTTTCCTTTCCCTCAGTAGCTTCTTTGATTCAAAATCGTTTTAACATTCCACAGACTGCGGGTGCTATGGATTTGAGCGCAGCATGCGCGGGTTTTGTCTATGCACTGCATACTGCTCACAGTTATGTGGCTTCAGGAATGCATCGTAAGGTCCTGGTTATTGGTGCGGATACGATCTCCAAGATTACGGATTATACTGACCGCAGTACATGTATTCTTTTTGGGGACGGAGCGGGAGCTGTACTTGTGGAAAGTGATGAGCAGTCGACGGGATTTTTGGGCTTCCAGCTGGCAAGTGATGGCGGTGGGGCACATCATGTGTACCGTACGGGGCTTGCCCATACTGTAAACAATATTGAGCTGGTAGATACACAAATGCTGGTACAGAACGGACGTGAAGTGTTTCGCTGGGCGGTCAGAACGGTTCCTTTAGGTGTGCAACAGCTGCTTGAAAAAGCGGAGGTAACTCTGGAGGAAGTAGACTGGTTTATTCCACACAGCGCTAATATGCGCATGATTGAGCCAATTTGTGAGCGATTAAATTATCCGCTGGAGCAGGTGCTGCACAGTCTTGTGAATTTCGGCAATACTTCTGCTGCCACGATTCCTTTAGCACTCGATTTGGGCATCCGCGAGGGTAAAGTCCAAAATGGACAAAAGATCCTGATGTATGGTTTTGGTGCCGGATTGACCCAGGCGGGGCAATTGATTGAGTTGAATTTGGATCATCAGGTAGGGATACCTACTCCATATTAAGAGGTGGAATTTGGCGAGTTGATGTCCAATGAATATATAACGAAACGTTTCGGTTAATCAAAAAAAGACAGCGCCGTTTGCGGAAACCCGCTTACATTAGCCGTTGTCTTTTTTTGTTGAGTAACTAAGTATTTAATTGACTGCCACAGGATTCACGTACAATAAGCACAGGCTCCACTACAAACGATCCACCGCCAGACTGATTGTTAATCAAGTCATAGAGCATATGAGCAGCGAGGATCCCAAGCCGTTCTTTGTTCTGGCGGATGGTCGACAGTTTTGGACTGGTATATTTACAGGCTTCAATGTCGTCACAACCGATAATGGCAATATCTTCAGGAACGCTGAGGCCGTGTTCTTTCAAAGCCCGGATGGCTCCCAGAGCCAGCAAATCAGAAGCCGCAAAAATGGCTTTTGGTAAATTTCCGGCTTGAATTAATTGCTGCATAGCCGTATAACCGCTGGGCTCAAAGAAATCGTCGCCATGAACAAACCACTGACGGTTCAAAGTGAGGCCGAAGCTTTCAATAGCTTTGACATATCCAGATTCCCGCAAGTTAGAAATATCTGAATCCGCTGCACTTCCGATAAATCCAAGCTCTCTATAGCCAAGTAGATAAAAATGCTCCACGACCTTGGAAGAAACCTGAAAGTTATCTGACATCACAAAGCCAGATTTTTTGCCCTTTAGCTCAAGGTCGACCCCGATACAAGGAATACTGCTCATATCCAGATCGCGGATGGTAGGCTCCATCTTTTGCCCGGAAATAATGACACATCCATCCACATTAAAATGAACAGATCGAGCGAAATAATCGCCGCTGCTGATGAATTTCTCGTTGGAAAAGAAAATGAGATCGTAGCCCAGAACGCCCATCTGCTTTTTAAAGGAATTTAGCACTTCTACGAAAAAGGGATGGGTAAATTCGACATTAAGCTCGCCAGCAAAAATAACCCCGATCAGATTCGACTTCTTAGTTGCGAGTGTCTTGGCGGAGTTGGAAGGTGAATATCCGGTTTGTTCGATGATCTCCAAAACTCTTTGCTTGGTTTTTTCGGAAACATCGCTGTAATTGTTCATAATTTTCGAAACAGTCGAGACAGAAACGCCGGCCATTTCGGCAATCATTTTGATATTCATAGTTAATAAAGCCACCCTCCGCTAAATAGTTGAAATTTGAGAAAAAGACTGTTCTAGAGCGGTTATTTGCGAGTTATTATGAATAGGGTGAATGAAAATTCAATTATTTTCAGTCTATTATTATTGCCGAAACAAGTCAAATATATATTTCACTATGCAGATTTATTCCAAAATAATCTATGTAAAAAAATTCAAAATTACATCTTTACAAAAATAGAAAACTAAGCAACAATAGCATTGTCGAAACCGATTTCGATTTTTCGCTTGAATTACGAATATTACGAAATTCGAGGAGTGATGTTTAGGATGAAAAGGAATTTCACAGCAGCACTTGCTGCTATGCTCCTTGTCACCGGGCTGCTATCACCGGTTGGGAGCATGAATGCTTCAGCGGCAGAGGCGTTAAAGGAAAACTCACCTGATTCAGCGGCAACGAAAGTGGAAAATGAACCAATCAATGGATTGAAAGCGTTTACCGATGTATTTCCAAGTCATTGGGCCGCAGGCCCATTACAGCGTTGGAGCGCAAATGGGATCATAAGCGGATATGACGACGGGTCGTTTCGTCCGGGTAAGGAAGTCACGAAGGCAGAATTCGCAGCTATTATGAATCGTATATTTAATTATCAGGAGCAATCGGATAAGGTTCCCGCTGATGTCCAGGCTACAGACTGGTATAAAAATGATATAGCCAAAGGGATTGCAGCTGGATATTTAAGCAGTGATCAGAAGAACAATATTTATCCTTCAAAAGCACTTTCGCGCGCTGAGGCGGCGTTAGCATTGGAGAAAGTGTTTCGTTTCAATGCAGACAAAAGCAGTACAGCAGCATTCACCGATCTGAACGGAGTCAGCGATGAAACCGCAAAAGCAATAGCTGTTCTATCGAGTGCAGGTTTTGTAAAAGGATATCCTGGAGGTTTGTTTAAGCCAGATGGTGGGATCACCCGTGCAGAGTTAGCTCAGTTGGCTGATCGAATGGTTTCGGGACTCCTCCTGAAATCAGGAGAGACTTCACTAGGAACAGTAAAGGGCAATGTAGTCATTAATCGGGCTGACGTGATTCTTAAAGACACGGTCATCCAAGGTAATCTTTATCTAACCGAGGGGATAGCTGAAGGGAATGCAAAGCTTGAAGGTGTAAAGGTAACAGGGACTACTTTTGTACGGGGAGGCGGCGAGCAAAGTATCGGCTTACACCATACTTCTCTTGGACTGCTTCAAGTAGCCAAGCCTAATGGTAAGGTTCGGGTTTATGCCAGCGGGTCAACAGCTGTGGGTACTGTGCATCTGCTATCTGGGGCAATCTTGGAAGAAAGCAGCGATCTTACCGGGGCAGGGTTTGGGGATGTTGAGATGGATGTCGTTCCTCACAATATTTCGCTTCGCGGAACATTTGCAGCGGTTCGTTCGGCAGACTCAGCAGTCAGCGGTTCTTTGTTAAGAATCCTTGGAACTGTCGGCAGCCTTATTCTGGGAAGTCCGGCCCAATTAACATTGGAGAACAATTCACAAGTGGCGGCACTAATCCTATCTGCGAGCGCTGGAGGTACAACAATTCAAGGCAGCGGAAGCGTAACCACAATAGATAACAAAGCCGATGGAGTAACGATTGGCGGTGTAGCATTAAAAAAAGGAAACACTGGCAAAACAACATTGCCAATAGCAAGCTCAGCGCCAAGCAGTTCGGGGAATGTAGGTCCAATATCGACACCAAACTCCACACCTGAAGCAACGGCGACACCTACGGCAACTGCTACGCCAATCGAAACACCAACACCAACACCAACACCAACACCAACACCAACAGCCACACCGACACCAACAGCCACACCGACACCAACAGCCACACCGACACCAACACCAACACCGACACCAACACCAACGCCAACGCCAACACCAACACCAACACCAACACCAACACCAACACCAACACCAACACCAACACCAACACCAACACCAACGCCAACACCCACAGCCACGCCAACACCAACCACTGATCCGTGGACACTGGTGTGGGGGGATGAGTTTGATGATGGAGAGATTGATGCAACAAAGTGGACCTATGACCTTGGAGATGGTTCGCAATACAACAATCCAGGTTGGGGAAACAATGAGAAGCAGTGGTATACCAACGATGAGAAGAATGTAAAGGAACAGGACGGTAACCTGATCATTACGGCCCACAAAGAAGAAAAAGCTGGCAAACAATATACTTCTACACGGATTAAGACTAAAGGGTTGTTTAGTAAGAAATATGGGAAATTTGAAATTCGGGCCAAAGCACCTACTGGAAAAGGGTACTGGCCGGCGATCTGGATGCTGCCGGAGAACGATGTGTACGGGACTTGGGCTGCTTCCGGTGAGCTTGATATTATGGAAGGCTGGGGCAGTCGTCCAGACACGGTAGCGGGGACGATTCATTACGGCGGTATGGCGCCGAACAATGTATACTCCGGCAAAGAGTATGTATTTCCGGATAACGCTACGATTGAGCAGTTCCATACGTACTCTATTGAGTGGGAGCCGGGCGAAATTCGCTGGTATGTGGATGGTGAATTATATTCGACCAAAAATGACTGGTACAGCATCAGCAATGGGCAGCCTGCCAATAATGTGTATCCAGCGCCGTTTAATCAGAAGTTCCATTTGCTGATGAATCTGGCCGTAGGCGGTAACTTTGATGGTGATCCGACTAGCGAAACCGTATTTCCAAAATCGATGGAGATTGATTACGTTAGAGTCTACGAGCTGACAGGTCGTGAGTACCGCGAGCCTATTCCAGTTACACTGGAGAAGGAAGCCTATCCAGAAGGCTCCAAGCTTGCACTGGCAGACGGCAACATGGTCTATAACAACAATTATTCGGAGCAGGTGCCGGGGGATGACGGTATGGGAATCCCAAATACCGCACATTGGGCACTTTATAAAGAAGCAGGGGCTGAAGCTACGGTTTCTACTGTTCCTATTGGGGAGCGCAATTATGTGAAGGTAGATATCAGCAGTGGCGGCGGGAATTTTTATTCGATTCAACCCCAAGCTATCGTATCTATAGCTAAAGGCAGGTTCTATAAACTCAGCTTCGATGCCAAAACTGATATGTCCCGCAGTATGAGCGTTCGGTTAACAGGTGGAGAATCTCGTGGATTTGCAGCGTATTCTCCATCGTTTAAGGTAGATCTAACTTCAGCGATGACGCATTACGAAACGATGTTTCAAATGAAGGAGAACTCAGATATTGCTGCACGCGTCGAGTTCAACGTGGGTACCAATACTTCACCGGTATGGTTTGGTAATGTCAGATTAGAAGAGATTGAGAATATTCAATTCCCGCATGATAGTGTGAAGGAACCGCTGGCCAACGGTAATCATCTGTACAATGGTACTTTCGATATTGGGGAACCCAATCGGATGAGTTATTGGCATACGGAAGCAGCTGGTGGTGCCACGGTAGAATCAAGCGTTAATGACAATGGCCAGTTAAAGCTACAGATTGGCGGCAGTGAAAATGGTGAGGTTCGGTTACTTCAGAAGGGAATTCAGCTCATTCAAGGGCAGGACTACGAGGTTACCTTCAATGC
Organism: Paenibacillus sp. FSL H7-0943; assembly: GCF_037963265.1. NCBI lineage: Bacteria > Bacillati > Bacillota > Bacilli > Caryophanales > Paenibacillaceae > Paenibacillus > Paenibacillus sp. FSL H7-0943. The sequence continues at coordinate 5,867,765 of NZ_CP150148.1, read as the reverse complement.
TTCAGTATCCTCTGCACGCACAGGAACGGTCCAACTACTAGGAAAAGACGGCAGTGTACAGGCAGAACAAACGGTTAACTTAAGCGAAGGTGAGCAAAAAATTAAAGCCAACTTTATCAATCTTGCAGGTGCAACCGATCATGAAGGACAATTCGTATTATTGTTAAACGGGGCAGCGGATACAGTCGTTCTGGATAACTTCCAGATGATACGTACTAGCTTCTATTTTGATCCATCGCTAATATATTACCCGCTCCTGAATGGTGAATTTAACTTTGGGTTTAGCGCCTGGGACCGCCTGTTGACAGAGCAGGGTGGTCAGAGCAGCGCTACGGTTGTAGATGGAGCAGCGAAATTTAGCATTACGAATACTGGCAGTCAGGCTTATTCTGTAATGTTGTTTCAGAACAACTTGAAAGCTGCTGCTGGAATGGATTATGTGGTTGAATTTGATGCCAGTTCAACCGTAATCCGCAAAATCGGGGTGAACGTAGAAAATGGTACGTATCAGGCCTCGTTCAGCAATATTCTGGAGGTAACGCCGGAGACGAATCATTACAGATTCGAATTCCGGCAAGGCAGCAAGGATACATTGTCTCTTAAATTCCTGCTTGGGAAGGTTGAGGGGATTAGTATTCCTCAAAACCATGATATTATCATTGACAATGTGAAATTTGAGATCAAAAATGCACCGGCCAAACCGCAGGAGCTGCTGAGCGACAGCAGTAATAACAGAGTTTCGCAGCCGATTGAGCTTACTTTTATCGACAATGCAAATTGGCGGAATCAAATCATGGCGGTAAAGGTTAACGGTACAACACTTAATGCAGAGCAGTACACTATTGAACCGGGAAAAATCACAATTGAAGCAGCAGTATTTCCGGCAGAAGGAAGTTATACCATTACTGTTGAGGCTGAACATTATGTTACTGCAACTGTCGCGCAGACTATTCTAGCTAATGATAACAATCTAGTCATCAATGGTTCGTTTGGCAGCGATAAGACGGGCTGGACTACATGGTCCGGAGAAGGTGGCGTCTCCGCGTTTAATGTGAAGGATGGCGTAGCTGAAATCCTGATTACGTCGGCCGGATGGGAAGCGTGGCATACACAATTTTTCCAAGAGGGTATTCCACTGGAGGGCGGAAAAACATATGAGGTGAGCTTCAAAGCAAAATCAACGGTTCCGCGCCAAATTGTGTTAGAATACTCCAATACTTCAGCTGCTTCCGCGCAAGCTAAGTTTGATATTCATGCGGATTGGGCTACTTATACAGCACAATTTACGGTGTCGAACAGCAACCCGCTGAAGCTTAATTATCTGATCGGCAAAACGCTGGGCGCTGATCCTGCGGCTAACAGTACACCGCATACGATTTCTTTTGACGATATTGTGGTCAGGGAGGTACAAGGGGGTCCACCAGTAACACCGCCAAGCGGTACCCTGGATAATGGAACCTTCGATGTAGATGCAACGGGCTGGAGCCAGTATTTTGACGGAATCGGAACTGCTTCTGTTCAAGAGGGGGAATTTGCTATCAACTTAACAGGTACCGGGCAAGCCCCTTATAGCGCACAGGTGGATTACGAAAATCTCAAGCTCGTTCAGGGAAAGACGTACACCTTGAAGTTTAAAGCTCGTTCTACAGTAAACCGCAATATTCAGGTAGCTGTGGAGCATAAGGGCGGGGACTACACCAAATATATGGAAGCTGAGCTTGTAGCCTTGACCCAGAATATGGACGAATACAGCTACACTTTTACCATGAATGGGGCAACAGACGCTGGTGTTCATCTGGTGTTTTTGCTAGGGCTTATAGATGGGAATAGTACGGAGACGAATAGTGAAATTAGCGCGGGCAGTACAATTTATTTAGATGATGTAAGCTTGATCGAAGGGTAAACGAGAAAAAACGGCAGTGTTTTCCTTTTTACAGGAGCACTGTCGTTTTTTTGTGTGTTTTTTGTGGGTTTGACTTAAGTTTCTTTAGGGATAAATTCAAAAATTTTGCCACTCTCAAAAGATTCTATTAGTTTCAGCAACCAGCGGTAGTAGTTAATGGATTCAGTTATTTTTTCTTCATCTGTATTTAAGAGCTGCATAAGTTTACTATCGTCACTATACTCTTTTTTCATATCGTTAATTTCTGCAAGTGATTTCGCTAGTGAGATCATATTACCTTCAACGGCTTTTCTCCATTTAATAGAGAAGTAATCACTGAAGTTCTGATGCCAGTCAGGCACAGTGGTGAACAAGTCTTTGCGCGTCCCTCTCCCCCATACTTTGTCGATCATTTTCAGATCTAGAAGGGTACGGACTCCCGTACTCATGGACGTTTTACTCATTCCCATTGTTTTACTGAGTTCATCCAGTGTCACTGGACCTTGATTGAAGTACATATAACCGTATAAATGTCCAATAGACAAGGTAATGCCATACAGATCCATGTTTTTGCCGATAGAATCGATCACACGTTCACGGGCTTTACTAATCTTCTCTATTTGTTCGGGCGTAAGCCCTTCTAAATCGTTCATGATGTCCCTCCTGAGGAATAGGTCGATAGACTGCAACCTTATACAATGTATTGTAATCAAATCCCCCTCCATAAGTAAAGAATTCATGAAGAAAGGAATTTGGCGTAAAACAGAGTATTCCATACATAAAGTTCATAAAGTTAAAACTGTACACTAAATTTTATCCGTATATGGTGTTTGCATGAATTTTCAATAGTCCGGTAAACTACTATAAGTGAACTAAACCCGGATAACATTTCGGGAGAAGGAGGACGGCATGGCTATTATAGAGGTGAAACAACTAACCAAAGTATTCGGTCATGATGCGGGACGCGCGATTCCTTTATTAGAGCAAGGGATGTCGAAGGAAAAAATTGCTCAGGAATTGAAGTTGACAGTCGGAGTCAACAAAGCCGAATTCAGCATTGAAGAAGGAGAAATATTCGTCATTATGGGTTTGTCCGGCAGCGGTAAGTCGACGCTGGTTCGTTTGTTGAACCGCTTGATTGAGCCTACAGGGGGGCAAGTTCTTTTTAAAGGGAAAGATGTTGTGAAAATGAATCCGGAGCAGCTGCGCCAATTCAGACGGAAGAACATCGGCATGGTGTTTCAGAAGTTCGCATTATTTCCACATCGAAGCGTACTGGAGAATGCAGCATACGGGCTTGAAGTTCAGGGCGTAGATAAAAAGAAAAGAACTGAACTGGCAACAGAAGCCTTGCATCTGGTAGGTCTGAAAGGTTGGGAGAATCATCGTCCTGATCAACTCAGTGGAGGGATGCAGCAGCGTGTTGGACTGGCACGGGGCCTTGCTAACGACCCGGATATCCTGCTTATGGATGAGGCATTTAGTGCACTGGATCCGCTTATTCGTAAAGACATGCAGCAAGAGCTGCTGGAATTACAGACCAGAGTGAAGAAGACCATCGTGTTTATCACTCATGATCTAGACGAAGCTTTGCGGATTGGAGATCGGATCGCACTGATGAAGGACGGAGTCATTGTGCAAATTGGTACACCGGAAGAAATCCTCATCCAACCTGCCAATAAATATGTAGAGCGATTCGTGGAGGATGTGGACTTGTCCAAGGTGTTGACTGCAGCTCATGTAATGCGTCAGCCGGAAACAGTCAGACCTGAACGCGGGCCTCGGGTAGCGCTTCAATTAATGCGTGACAGTGGTATATTCAGTCTGTATGTAGTGGACAAGGAAAATAAGCTTCTGGGTGTTATTACAGCTGAGGATGCCCTTAAGGCACTGAATGATAATAAATCTATTCTGGAAGTAACGCGGAGAGAAATCCCACGTGTACAACCGGAAACGCTACTCAATGATTTCTTTGAATTAATATCTGAGACACATTTGCCTGTAGCCGTCGTAGATGAAGCGGATAAATTGAAGGGTATTGTGATTAAAGGAGCCGTTCTTTCCGCACTCGCCGGCAACGCGGTACCGGAAGGAGGATTATAATGGACATTCCTAAACTGCCTTTGGGAAAGGCACTCGAGTGGTTGGAAAATTGGCTGACGACTTATTGTGGGCCCCTGTTTGACTTCATCCATTCGATTATCGGTGGTATGGTGGCTGGCATTGAAAATGCACTTACCTTCCTGCCAGCATTAGTACTTATCGTGCTTATTGCAGCTTTGTCTTATTGGATCGGTAAATGGCGCATGGCACTATTTGCGGTCATTGGGCTGCTTCTGATTGATAATCTTGGATTATGGGGACCTTCTATGCAGTCCTTGGCCCTTGTTCTAACCGCCTCGATATTGGCTGTAGTAATTGGTGTGCCGATTGGTATTTTATGTGCGCAGAGAAATACCGTTAGAAATATAGTTACGCCTATTTTGGACTTTATGCAGACGATGCCGGCTTTTGTATATTTATTGCCAGCGGTATCCTTTTTCTCACTGGGCGTAGTTCCAGGGGTTATTGCTTCGATTATTTTTGCAATTCCGCCAACGATTCGCTTGACCAATCTCGGAATTCGTCAGGTTTCGGAGGAACTGGTGGAGGCAGCAGATGCTTTCGGATCGACACCTACTCAGAAATTGGTTAAATTGCAGCTTCCAATCGCTTTACCAACAATTATGGCAGGTGTGAACCAGACCATTATGTTGTCACTGTCAATGGTTGTTATCTCATCGATGATTGGTGCACAGGGCGTGGGTGCCTATGTATACCGTGCGGTATCACAGGCTAAGACAGGAGACGGATTCGAAGCAGGGATTGCGATCGTTATTATCGCCATTCTGCTGGACCGTTTGACACAGAACGCACTAAAACCAAAACAAAGATAGGAGTTTTAAATAAATGAAGAAGAAAAATATAGGGGTATTCCTGTTAGTTATTATGATGATTGCTGTTATTGCTGGATGTTCTTCATCAAGTAAAGAGAAGGTAAAATTAGCATATGTAGCATGGGATTCGGAAATTGCGAGTACTTATGTAGTAAAGGAAGTACTTGAAACTAAGCTTGGAGCTACCGTTGAAATGCTGCAGGTAGATGCTGGTCCAATGTGGGCTGGGGTTGCAGACGGTAGTGCGGATGGAATGGTTGCAGCTTGGCTGCCAAGCACCCATGCGGCTTATTTAGAGAAGTACGGTGCAAAAATTGAAGATTTGGGTGCAAATCTAAACGGGACTAAGGTTGGCTTGGCTGTTCCGGCCTATATGGATATTAACTCTATTGAAGACTTGAAGAACAGTGATATGGCAGCAAAGCTGAACAATCGCATTATCGGCATTGAGCCAGGTGCCGGCATTATGACAACCACAGAAAAGGCTATCGCGGAATATGATCTTAGCGATTACACACTTCTTGAAAGCTCATCCGCAGCGATGGCTCAGGAACTGCAAAAGGCTTATGACAACAACGAGCCAATCGTTGTTACAGGCTGGACACCGCACTGGATGTTCGCCAATATGGATCTGAAATATCTGGAAGATCCAAAAGGGGTTTACGGTGCGGATGAACAGATCCACACGATGGTTCGCCAAGGTCTGAAAGATGACATGCCCAATGTCTACAAATTCCTGGATCAATTCGAATGGACAGCAGAAGATATGGCCAAAGTAATGATCGAGGTTCAGGGTGGGAAGTCCCCAGAAGAAGCCGCTAAAACTTGGGTGGAAAGCAATCCGGATAAAGTGAATGCTTGGGTTGCAGGTATAGAATTGTAAGTAGATTAAAAACTGTGTTATGATGTGAAGAATAAATGGAAACAAAAATGTAACTTGTACGCTAACTACTGTTCTTTACACATTACACTTCATAAGCAAGCTCATTCAATAAAACACCCCGTAAGGGGTGTTTTTCTTGGGAATATAAGCAAAGTATTACAAGCTCTTAGTGTACCCTGCTTATATTTCAATAAGAATGGATACCTAGTTTACACACTTAGACTTATGCTTTGTCAAAGTAAATCAGGAGGCAGCTGCTGCAAGGAGTCAAGAGAGGAGACTGCTTCATGACAGAGACCATAAATACCTGGATTGATTGGCTGCTGCAAACGCTGGGCCTTAGCGGGCCATCTATTTTATTCGTGACCATCCCGCTCGCACTTTTGCAGAGTATATTAGGATTTTTTCCATTCGTAATTTTGATCGTGCTGCATGTCTCTGTTTTTAACGTAATTGGAGGCATGCTGATCAGTTGGCTGGCCTGCAATCTGGGCGGAATACTGATGTATTTTCTCATTCGGCGATATCTGTATAACTGGTTTGACCGAAAATGGAGAAGCAAACTGAAGCGCTATGATAAATGGCAACGTTACTTGGATCGATATGGGATTTGGACACTGGTGCTATTGCGTACGATCCCGATTATTCCGAATAATGTAATCAATTTCATGTCTGCTGTTTCACCGATTAAAGCCTCATCTTTTATATGGGGAACCATACTTGGTAATTTGTCTTATATATGGTTATTCGGTACGATCGGATCCACCCTAATTGTTCCGCGTGAAGAATGGAATGGTTATCTTACCTGGTATGCGGTGTTTATAGCTATTCTCATTGGCATCTTTATTCGGCGTCATTGGGACCATTTGCAGGAGGATAAGCGGAGCAGAATGCACTAATATCATCTTCCCAGTTCATGATCTAAAGGATGAAGAACGTTACTTCAGGCGCAGTTTGCCGGAGGGAACGTTCTTCTTTTTTGTCCTCTTAGCGAATACCTTAAATTAAGTGGAGGTGGCTTGACCTCTGCGTAAGGCGGGAGGGACTATTGCAATGGGCAGATTGAAAAAATGGGGAAACCGAAGGCTGAGAATACCTGATCTAGGCCATTTTCGGCTGCCAAAAATAAATGGGGACACGAATCGGAGATTCTCAGCGAGAAGCTCCGCATTCAAGTCAAAACCCAGCCGGGCAGCGGTTAGGCCGCAGCGTACGCGCTTTGAAGCCAAACGTAGCAAAGGCCGCTTTAGATTATCCAGCCGGCCAGAGAGTAAGGTAACGGTTGCAGGCGGAAGAACACATAAGCCAAGAAGCCGACGTAAATTTTGGCTGATAGCCTCCTTAGTAATACTTGTGCTGGTGCTGCAATCCTTGCGCTATGTGGAGCTGCATATGAAACCGCCCATCCTGCATTTAGCACAAATACGTGTGAAGCAAATCGCTACGGAATCGATTAATAAGGCGATTACCTCACAGGTTGCGAATGGAGGGAATGCGGAAGAGCTAATTGATTGGAAGACGGATAAGAACGGGAAAATATCAGGGTTCATGCTCAACTACGCGGAGCATATGCGTATTACTTCGCAAGCGGCACAGGTTATTCAGTCTACGCTGCAGGAATTGCATAATCGAATAGAATATATTCCGCTGGGGCAAGCGCTGGGCAGTCCCCTTATTGCTTCTTATGGACCCGATATTCCTATCAAGATTGAACCACAAGGTGCGGTTAAGGTTGAACTCAGCACCCGCCAGCAAAACGCTGGGATCAATATGATTCTGGTCGAGGTATACATTCATATTGTGACAGAGGTTGCAGTCGTCATTCCTTTTGATATGGAGCCGCAGGTAGTGGATACAGAAATTCCTGTGTCTTATCTGATGGTTGTTGGAGATGTACCTATGTATTATTACGATAATCAAGGTCAACCTGTGGGGGCGAACGGCAGCAGTGCTCCGGGAATTGCCATTCCTGCTCCAGCTGTAGGCGGGGATAAGAGTGGAGTAGTGGATCAGGGCAAGGATACCACCAGTAACAGTCAGAAAGATAACAGCTCGTCTCCAGCGGCAACCGATCCCGCGAGTACGGGTGCAGATCATACGGAAGAAGACAAAGGCGCGGGCGGAGGTAATTAAGGGGATATCACGCTTCAGCGCTCATAGACTATAGGTAGAACAGCTTTAATAAATGGAGCGTGAATCCTAATGTCGCAAGAATCTCTGAATGTGGAACGCTTGGCGGGAAGGTATGGGTTCTTGGAGCGCACGGGACTACTTCCACTGCCGAGTAAAGATGGACTTACCCTTGTAGTTGAGCTAAGCCGCCTGGAATGTGCCGCAGCTTGCTTACCCTTGCTGCTGCTCCATTCTGGAGAGTCTGTGCGCATTATTGCTGTGGCGATGACTCCTGATTTTCCTATGGAAACTTTAGCGGAACAGTTCTCACCGGAGCAGTCGATTCTCTTTCTTCCTTATGAAAAGGAGGAGTACATGCCTAACCAGGCTTTGGCACAGATCGAAACCAGTTTCGCGGTTTTGCTTGAAGATTCGATCATGGTATCGCCTGGCTGGCTAAGTGAGCTATTGTGGGTTCCTTTTGATGACGCTTCAGTTAAGGTGGTGGCCCCTCGCTCTTCAACCGAAAGAGGGGAAGGGAAGAAACGTCTTCACTTCGGCACCTATGATGAGTTTGCTGCTCATGTAAGCTACAATCTTGGCCGGCATCAAGGAGAATGGCGAGAGATGGATGTACTAACGGGTTCTTGCCTCCTGTTCTCTAAAGAGCTGCTTCAGCGTATCGGAGGGTTGGACACCTCGCTTCAAGTGCGGTCTCTTATGATTGCCGATTGGTGTCTTCGAGCGCGGCAGTCTGGAGCCAAGCTGGCGCTAAGTGATGCTGTGTATGTTCATGCTATACATTCACTTGATAGGGGCCAGAGAAGGATGAACGGACCAACACTTGCGGATGGCTGGCAGGCGTATAGTACAAAATGGGCACTGGAAGATGTCTTAGAAGCCGAAGAACATCTTGTACCGCAGAATGGATTCTTACAATCAACACAACCTGTTATTCCACTCGGTAAGGCAACCTTGCAAACGCCATTAGTGACGGCGATTGTTTATTGTGAAGAGGATGGGAATGGGGACCATCTTCCGCAGGAATGGGCAGCTACACAGGAGCAGCAGAGCTACAAGAATATTCGCTGGATCTGGATCAAGGACAGATGGATGAACACAGCTTCCGGCTTGCCAGTAAATGAACAGGATGTAGTGATTGCAGTTCGTGGTCAAGAGGCTTGGCTGCGGGCTTTGAAGAATGCATCTGCATTATTTGAGAGTGAGATAACTGTGTATTTATCAGACTCTATCAGGTATGAGAAATATTACGTTGAACGGGTAGTGAAGGCGATCACCCAAGGTTCCGCGGATCTGATCGTTAGTTTATCTACGGATATGGACGAAGAGGTGGGGCGGTTGCTTAGGGGGGACCCTTCGGGAATTGTTTTTCCATTAGAGCGAGTTGCTCATAAAGGCGGGAATGTGCCTGGAGTGATTACCTGTAAGGCGTCTACTTCGCACCAATTGCAGCTTCACCCTGAAGCTTCACTAACTATAGGTTATGTGGGGGATTTGTCCGAACCGCAGGGGAAGAAGGCAGATAGGAGCAGGGGCAAGGAGGCGCAGTCATGAAATATTTAATTCTGAGCAGAGGCTCCTGGGAGGAATACGAATATAAAAGACTGTTGGATCTTCTGCCCGAGCGGGAAGAGGTCTGTTTTGCCGGAAGAATGACTCTTGAGCAGCAGACTAACAGCCAGATCAAGCCGGTAATGATCGCGGATATTCATACTCTCAAGGCGAGGGAGTACACATTTCTGGTCTCTTCTCCCTATTGGCTACCAGAGGTTCTTTCTTTGCAAGCGGGATATATAGTGGCTTTATTAGAGCGCTGTCCGGAAGAAGAAAATAAGGTCTTATGGGATAAATACAGCGGCTTGCTTGGAGCAAAGGCCGATCTAGTAGGAACCCGGTCAGAACGGATCTATTTGGAGCAGAGCTTGTGCAGGGAGAATGTTATTTATCTCGACGGGGATCAGCAGGAATCGTATGGAGTTGTATGTCAGCGCGAGCGGATTTATTTTCTGACAGATTATGAGATGTTGTGGAGTAAGGCGATTGAGAACTTATGGCAGGAGGAGCCCCTCCTTGCTACGGACTGGTTTAGGATTCAACTCCAGCTTAGGGCGGATTATTATACCTCGATGTGCGCCAAGCTGCCCAGCCAGCCTGTTGTACATTATTTGGCAGCATCTTATTTGTATTTGCTTGGGGACTCCACAGCGAATCGATATCTGGCGCAATCCTTTGAGTTAATGGTGCTGTATGAATATTTGGATTGCCTTATTTCACACTTCCGGTTTTTTTCTGCAATAGAAGCCAAGACAGGGAATCTGGAAACGGCGGTCCGCCAATTTGCGATTACAGCATTTACCGCAGAGGAGAAGCAAGCAGTAGAAAGGATGGAGGGCTGGCTCCATTCCGGGCAGGATGAACTGGTTCGCGCGGAGTTGTTCCACCTGAATGAGGATGAGGCAGCGGCAGTAAGAATTTTAAGTCCGCTAACTTCTCCCGAGGCAAAAGCGTTGCTGGTGCAAAATTATGTGCGGACTTTTCAATGGGAAAAGGCAATAGTGCTGCAACATGAGCAGGAAGAAAATGTGGATGAAGCCATGGAAGGCACCATACACTTGCTGTATGGCAGGCGGCACGAGGCCATTCGCAGCTTTTTAAATGCAGGAGGGCAAGACAATCAGGCATGGCCACTTTTGTCAGAGATGGCAGATCTCGAAGAGGCTGTAAGACGATTGAGAAGGAGAGTGGAGGATGAGTAGTCATAGAGGGCCACTCCGCAAAACATCAGGCAACCGTCTGACCGCTATTATGCAGGTTAGGAACGAAGCCGGAAGGTATTTAGAGCAGGTGCTGGAGGAATTAAGTGAGTTCGTGGATGATATTGTGATCGTGGATGATGGAAGTACAGATCATACGGCTCAGTTATGTCTCTCTTTTGCCAAAGTTAAGAAGCTCGTAACCCTGCAAAGCTCTTTGTTTAACCGTGAATGGGAGCTACGGCAAACATTGTGGGAGCTGGCGGTATCTACGAATCCGGATTGGCTGCTGTCTGTGGACGCCGATGAGTTCTATGAAGAGTCTGCTAAACGGGAGATGAGGCGACTCATCGATCAGGATGTGTATGACTGGGTATCCTTCCGATTATTTGATTTTTGGGGCGGCACCACACATTACCGTGAAGATGAGCATTGGAATATCCACACGAAGCATACCCGTACACTAGTCCGCTATTTGCCGAACTTTCATTATTTTTTTCCGAAAATGGATCATCATGTGCCAAGACTTCCGCTCTCTTATTCGGTATTGCCGGGGTTTCTTACCGAGCTGCGTGTGAAACATTATGGTTGGGCGATATCCCCTGAGGAGCTTCGGCGAAAATACTCGCGTTACCTGGAGCTTGATCCAGAGGGGCGCTGGGGTAGTCTGGAGCAGTACGAATCTATCCTTGATGAGCAGCCCCATCTGGTGGAATGGCAAGAGGAGCTTTGAAATCCGCATCTGATCTGCCAACCGGCTAAGTCCGGCTGGCAGATCTCAGAAGCAGCGCAGAAGGGATATGAGCTGATGGTATCCCTTGCGGATATACTTCTGCTGCGAGCTGCAGCTTGTAATAAGCGAGGCTCACGGCTGCGGTAGCCCCCCCGACTCTACGCAAAGCGGCTTCATCCTCTACATGAAGGATGGGCATCTCTCCACAGGAGTAGGCTATCGCAGCGTATAATTGCCACTCGGTACAGTCCGCAGGTGTATGATATTGAGGGTGCTTGCTGACATAAATAGAGCACCATTGTTTTTTTATGGAGGTGGGGGCTTCAAGTAATCCGTAGAGTAAGGGCTGCGGCAGACTGGACCAGTGTAAGGAAGATCCTTCCGAATGGCGATAAAGTGCTAATAAACTATTCCAAGCACCAGTCTGAAGCAGCAATTGTGCTGCATAGCTTAGATCCGAAAGATCAGCTTTAAGGCTATAATTCCCTGCTAAAATATGATGGATCGATAAAATCCCCGGTCTGTAAGGCAATAGACAGACAAGCCAGCGCATGGCAGACTCTGTATCTCCAATACCGCAAGAGAAAGCCCACAGGTAGCCAAGTACAAAGGATCGGTTGGAAAGATGGGAAGGATCATGAAGCAGCTGTTCAAGCGGTGCGAGTGTCTGAAGATGTTCCGGTTGATTGTTTATTTCCAGAATCGCCTGCAATGCAGCCTGAACAGATGAGGGTAACTGGCTGGCTGTAGAAAGCTCAGCTTGCCATTCCGGATCGCGGGCATTGAGCGCTGCGGGCAGAAGATAACTCAAAGTATCAGGAGATAAAGAGTGCAGATGGTTGTGGGTCAATGCTCGTAGTTGTGCCTTCTCTCCAGATAGAAGGCTTAGTGGGATGAGTTCTTTCCACGCCTCGCTATAATCAGGCTTATGTTGTATGGCAGCCTCGTAATGTCTCCACGCATCCGGATATTGGTATAACTTCTCACAGACTCTTCCGGCTAGTAGTTCTGTCCGATACGTTCCACTGCCTGAGGAAGAAGGGTATTTATGTGCTGTATTTCCGCTCTGAAGTGCGTTCTCCAAGAAATGCTTGGCTGAGCTGAGCTTCCCTTGTTCCAGTAACAGGAGGGCATAGCTTTCTAATAAATCAGTGAAATCGGGAAAAAGACCGCTCCCCGTACGAAAAACTTCCTCGGCTTCCTGCTTTCGGCCACATAGTTGTAAGGCGTACGCCGTCTTAAGGTAAATATCTGAGACATAACCGGAAGGGGCTGGAGCATCGGTGAGCAGCGGAAGGAGGATCTCTGCCGCTTCTTTATATTGACCCTGCTGATAATACTCTGCCCCTAACGCGTAACGAAGAAAAAGATGGTTCGGTTGAAGCCGCAGACCCCTGTTGATGAGTGCTAAATTGCGGTTATATTTATTTTTACGCAGCAGTTCATCTTCTAAATATCCGTAGTGGAAAATACGCAAATCTGCATAAGCGATCTCCCCCGCTGGAAGCTCCCAAATGCTGCTGGCAATCTCCTCATGAATACTTCCACGAAAAATAATTCTTTTATCATTTTTGAATAATCGACAGACATGATCTGTAACAAAATCCGCTTCAGGTATTTCACCGACATAGTGGATAATAGGCAGCCAATACCCATGAATATACTCGGCACCAAGCAAGGGCTGGAGCAGCTCCTCACTCCAATGATCCACAGCCTCATCAGCATCCAGTACCAGAACCCAAGCGGAAGTTGCATACTCTAGGCTTATATTCCGCGCTTTGGAAAAATCATTTTCCCAAGGAATGTCGATAATCTTTGCACCGAACCTCTGAGCGATTTCTTTACTGTTATCCTCTGAGCCTGTATCCGCAATGATAATCTCAGACACTAGCCCGCGTACAGAGGATAAGCATTTCTCCAGATGGTTTGCCTCGTTCTTAATAATCATGCAAAGTGTGATATCCGGTGTGGTCATAGGAATACGTCCTTCCTAATCTGAAACTCTGGGCAGTGGGATTGCGAGCCGCACTCTTTTAGCCGCTGGAGAATAGGGGGTTGAAGAGGAGAGGGAGGCAAGCAGACGATCCGCCAACAAAAGCTCCGAACGCCCTGGGTGATTGGCTGGGTTGAATAACGAGTCATTAGATGAGGACTGCCCTGTGGTCTTCATCAGCTGTTTTGCTGCCTCTTCACATCTCTCAATCCGCAATAAATCTAAGAGAAGTCCGCTTTTAGCGGCTGTGTATTCGGGTAGATGAGCGTGAAGCCAGCCCAAAATTTCATTTTCGCGCTCAGCACATTTTAAGGCTCGGATCAGTCGGGTTATAATGGGCGTTGGCTCGGGATGAAGCTGAGCAGCTTTGGTATAACAGACACAGGCCTCGGTCTCATCGCCTATTTCTTCGCATAACTGTCCCAGCAAATAAAATGTCAAATAAGATCCGAATCCGGACTCGGTATGGTAACCGGAAGGAGCTTCTCCAATGACTAAGGCTTGCAGCAATGCTGTTTTGGCCTCAACTAGGGCCCCCATTTGAAACAGCAGCACACCTTTGATATGAGCCAAGTCAGGATAATCCGGATGTAAGGTTATCCCTGAGTCGCAAGCTTCCAGCGCCGCGTTGAAATCTTTTAATTCTGCCAGGCAGCGGATTTGATATTTGTGCAGCAGATGAACATAACTTGTGTCGGGTGGAGCTTCGTTAAGTGATCTTTTGATATGCTCTAGAGCCGGTTGATATTCACCAAGCCGCATATATTCAACAGCCATATTGAAATGGTGGAAGGGGTCATTGGGATTTAACTTTAGCTGTTCCTTGAGCAGCTCAACATTTCGTTTGATCTTATCTTTTTTTGCTACTACGCCGTCTGCATAACCGTAATGATGGATGACTACGTTGCTTAAATGCATTGCTGCTTTGGGAGTAGCTTTTACGATCGTTTCTGCAATCTGTTCGTGGATGATGCCGCTGAAACGGTACTGCGGGCGGTTACGGAATAGCCGGATAATCGGATTAACAGTAATGGTCTGTGAAGCTGCGGTTAAACCTTTATGATTATGAATGCGCAGAAAAAAAGCTTCATACTCCAAATGCTCCGCACACAGCAACAGCTCCCCCTTACTTTTCGCATCCAGTTCCTCGTCTCCATCCAGAATGAGAATCCATTGTCCGTGGGCTTGCTGAAGACCCGCGTTGCGGGCAGCGGCAAAATCGCCATTCCAAGTATAGTGAACAACTTTAGCTCCAAAGCTTAGAGCAATTTGTAGCGTGGAGTCAGTAGAGCCAGTATCGACTACAATAATCTCATCGGCGATACCACGTACACTTTTTAAACATTGGTTTAGGTTATCTGCTTCGTTCTTAACGATCATGCATAGAGAAATCAGAGGTTTTTGGCTGGGCATGCTCATTTGGCTGTCCTCCCCTCACTCTGGCGGAAGCTCCACTGTGTATGCCACGGTGTACGATTTAGTAAAAAGATGGATTTATGGATGGCACCAATATCCGTTTGCAGTGGACCATGAACGTTAGCTGCATCCAAGCTGTTTAGTGCCTCCTCCATGCTATGCTTCGCTTGCTGAAGGTAACAGAGTGCTAAACCCACTCGGGCAGCCTCATGCTCAGGCATCTGCTCCAGCGCTTGTTGAAACCATTCACTGGCTTCCGTGTAATGCCCTTTGTCAAAGACCATCTCACCTATATAAAAAAGAACCTTCGTATCAGCTGCTTGATCGCTAACTAACCTGATAAAATGCTCGCCGGCTGTATTCCTATTCCCTTCTTTATATAATGCTGCGGCTAATTCAGACCGGAAGGTAGGGAACAGCTTTATCAAAGCTTCGCTTAACGCGGGCTGGTGTAGTTTTACTGATTGTTCGATCAAATCTGAAATGAATGAGGAATGTAATGTTAATGAATCTACCTCTGCTTCAACGGGATCTACCTTTTGTTGCTGGTGGCACTTCTGAATGTATTGCAGTCCGAAACGGAGTTCGTCTGGTGCATAGGTTAGCAGGTCATTATGGAATTCTCCAAAAAGCGCCCAAGAGCAAATAGCCCAGAGGGTAGCCCACTTTTTCAGATATTCTAAATCATGGTTATCTTGCGTAGCTAAGGAGGTCACTTGTCTTATGGTTGTATAGGCGTTCTCTAGCTTGCCGGTGATGAGGAGTGAAGAGATCATCCAATTTGCCGTATCTAATTCCAAGGGAAAAGTGTCTCGGGATAAGTTAGTGATGGTCTCATTAGCATTTATCGCAAATAAGCTGTCAATGATTGCAGCTCGTTGGGCAGCATTAGTTGGGGGGACGAGTTGTATCAGCAAGCCGGCAATCTCCTCATCGGGTACAGCTAAGCGTTGAAAAGCAGAAGCTATTCCCTGCAAGGCAGGCCTATATAAAGAGTGGTGTTGAAGCGCACGGTGGTAGAATCTCGCAGCGTCCTCCTGAAGCTCAAGCCGCTCTGAGATTAAGCCTAGTCGATAAAGTGGGCGGAAGGTGTTCATCCCTTGCTCAGATACATATTTTTGACTAACCTGATCTCCAGAAA
The DNA here is from genome assembly GCF_037963265.1 of Paenibacillus sp. FSL H7-0943. Classification (NCBI taxonomy): domain Bacteria; kingdom Bacillati; phylum Bacillota; class Bacilli; order Caryophanales; family Paenibacillaceae; genus Paenibacillus; species Paenibacillus sp. FSL H7-0943. Next base: position 5,851,895 of record NZ_CP150148.1, on the reverse strand, counting down.
TGGATGCTGCACGCTGATAAGCTTGAAAAGCACGTTCTAACAAGCCTTGACTCTCCAAAGATTGGCCTAATAAAAAATGCAGGTCAGGGTAATCCTCATAACGCTCCAATTCAGGCAACAGCAAGGGATCTATGATATTCGTTTTTCCTTGAGTCAGATAAATTTTACAGAGATCTCTAATCATCGTAGGACGGTAGGAAGCTTCAAGTGGCACATGGTGAAGGGTCTGGCGAAGTAATGTCTCTGCTTCCAGAAGACGACCGTCCTGACAGCAGGTGACTGCTAAATTATACGAGTGAAAAGGATCTTCCGGTTGTTCGGCTAAAGCGAGTCGCAGCAGCTGCTCATTGCGTTTGATTTTATTTTTTCGTGCCATGATTTCCGGCAAATATCCGAAGTGTTCAATCTCAATATCACTATGCTCAATCGCCGAGATGTTATGTGATTTAAGGATTGCAGCGTCAATTCCTTCATGAATTCTTCCGCTATATCGATAACCCTGTCCATTTCGGAATAAACGAACCGCACTGTGCTTTACCTTATCTTCAGGCCGAACGCCAAGCCAATTATCAATTTGTACTGTAAAAGCCTGAGCTTGCGTGTTTTGCAGGAGGCTGCGGAGTTCCGGAAGTGGAGTTTGCAGGCGTTCATCGGCATCAAGGACTAGAATCCAATCGGTATCCGCCTGATCGAGACCTTCGTTACGTGCTGCAGCAAAGTTTTCTGTCCATTCCCGTTGGAATACTCTAGCCCCGTGCGCTTGGGAAATAGCTATGGATTCGTCAGTAGAGCCTGTATCTATGACCACAATCTCGTCAACACCTGCTACGCTTGTGAGACAGTGGGGCAGAAGATCAGCTTCATTGTTAACGATGAGGTGGACGCCAAGCGTAATATTGTTCACGTTGTTTCCTCCTTGTTACATATGTAGAAGTAGAAATCAGCTTTTGCTATCAAAAGAAAAAGCACATGGATATCCATGCACTCTTTCGTTACAACATATGATGGGCATCTGCATTACGTTCCCTGTGCGTTGAAACTTACATTGATTGTTGAGGCGGCCCCTGCATTCGTTGATTGATAGGATAAGCGTGTATATTTCAGGAATCTGGCTGGAACTATGACATCGATAGAACCTGCTGCTAAAGGATTATCTCCTGTGGTATCGACGAAATAGTTCGTTCCGTCAGCACTGATTTCTACTCGTGTGTTGACCGGGTTAGCTCCAGTGTTATTGATGAAAAAGGAATAGGTCCCCAATACGCTCGTAGTCACTGCTGGCAGTGGAGTATAGGCATTAGCAGTTGCAATACCCGTCGTCGTCTGTTCGATAAAGCTGCGTTGTGAAATAGAGGTCACACTGCTGAGCGTACCAGCGGTAATGGTGGCTCCAAGCACACTGGTAATGGTCCCGTTTAAGAGGTTGGTGACCGTACCTGCTGAGGACAGAGTACCCGCAGTGATCGTGGCTCCGAGCACGCTGGTAATGGTCCCGTTTAAGAGATTGGTTACTGTACCAGCCGAAGACAGAGTACCCGCAGTGATCGTGGCTCCGAGCACGCTGGTAATGGTCCCGTTTAAGAGATTGGTTACTGTACCTGCGGAGGACAAAGTGCCCGCGGTGATTGTGGCTCCAAGCACGCTGGTAATGGTCCCGTTTAAGAGATTGGTTACTGTACCTGCGGAGGACAAAGTACCCGCGGTGATTGTGGCTCCAAGCACGCTGGTAATGGTCCCGTTTAAGAGATTGGTGACCGTACCTGCTGAGGATAGGGTACCAGCTGTGATCGTAGCCCCTAGCACACTAGTAATGGTCCCGTTAAGGATATTGGTGACCGTTCCTGCTGAGGACAAAGTACCCGCGGTAATAGTTGCGCCTAGTACACTAGTAATGGTACCAGCCGTAATCGTAGCTCCGAGCACGCTAGTAATCGTGCCTTCGAGAATGTTAGAAATGGTACCTGCGGAAGACAAAGTACCAGCTGTGATGGTAGCTCCAAGTACGCTAGTAATAGTCCCGTTAAGAATGTTGGTAACCGTACCTGCGGAGGACAAAGTACCCGCAGTGATGGTAGCCCCGAGTACGTTAGTAATGGTACCTTCGAGAATGTTAGTAATGGTACCTGCGGAAGACAAAGTACCAGCTGTGATGGTAGCTCCAAGTACGCTAGTAATAGTCCCGTTAAGAATGTTGGTAACCGTACCTGCGGAGGACAAAGTACCCGCAGTGATGGTAGCTCCGAGTACGCTAGTGATCGTCCCGTTAAGAATGTTGGTAACTGTTCCTGCTGAGGACAAAGTACCCGCAGTGATGGTAGCTCCGAGTATATTGGAAATCGTACCATCTAGGATAATTGTCGTTAGATTTCCGCCTGGATCTGTAGTGAGCGGATGATCAATCAGCGAGGCATCCCGGCCAAAAATAAGCGTTCGTAGATTATCGGGATTAGCTTGAAAAGAGCTGTAGTTAGGCAAAGTTCCTCGTCCCTCTCTTATAAAATTGTTAACTCATACCTATAGACTGGGCTTGGACGTATACATCAATTTTGCCTAAACCCGTTGACTGTTGCGTGGAGGCGGATATCCGAGTCCACTTTAAAAATCTGCTTGGCACTAGCACCTTCATTTCTTTTGCAGCCACGATCTCTTCTGAATCTATAAAAGAATCAAGACTGTTCGGACTAATCTCCAAGCGGACGCTAACAGGGTGGTCTCCTTGGTTCATAACTGCGTAAGAGATCATCGTTTTGGTTCCGCTTTTTTGCCAAGGCAGAGGTGAAATGGAGCTGGACACGGGGAATCCGATAAATTGATGCTCGGAAAATAAAGGACTGATCGTGACCTTACGGCGGTTTGTTCGACCCTTTGGAGGTGGAAATGATTGCGGATTTCTAGAGCAATTCCCCTGTTTTTTTGAGTGTTTTATTTTGCTGCGCTTTTTTAGTTCCAGACCGTTATGGATTTCATTCACCTCCTACGGGTTTTCTGGAACCCTATCCATAAAAGGACCCTAACCGTCGTTTGAGCCCTGAGCATCAATAAACCGCAGTTCAATAAGCCGCGAACCGTTAGGGACAATCCTTAGCCATTCGAATGGTGATAATAATATATGGTGAAAAATAAGAGGTGATTGGGCTGGGAAAGCAAAAATACGCACATTCCCAAACAACCTGTTACTTAGAGCGGCATAAAATAAGATAAGCTCAAGTACGGGGAGGATAGCGCATGCCAAACGATTCAGTCTTTAATCAGAGTAGCCAGCCACTCTTTACAGAACAAGTCAACACGTATGTTGCACCTGGTATAGATTCAGCTCCGGAGGGAGGAGCGGCTAAGGCGGGGCTATTGTTTGGAATCCCTTTTACTTCTACGGTAACGACTGCTGCACCGTTAGTTGTTCAGATTAGTAATCCGGCAGGCAGCGGACGTACATTGTATGTATCCCGTGTTGCAGCTAGCTCGGCAACAGCTGCTGTTACTTTATCTCTACTTAGGAACGCTACGGTCACCGGGACTACCGTTACACCGATAAATTTTAATTTTGGAAGTGCGTTAACCAGTGTGATGACGGCCAGAACCTCGACTTCTGCCCCTACGGGAGGTCCGGCCACTCTAGTATCTTTATTACTGGCAGCGGGTCCCGTCATTGTTGATTTTACTGGACAAATCGTTGTTCCTCCCGGAAATTCCATAACCACGTCCATCACGATTGCATCGGGAACTTCAGCAGCGACAACATCTATCAGCTGGTGGGAATATTAGAAATGGGAGGGGATAATCATGCCTAATCAATATGTGTTTAACGACAATGATCAACCTCTTTTTGTGGATATGGTCAATACCTTCCAATCTCCGGATATCAGCGCGCCACCTGAAATAAGTGCTTCGAAGGCTGCGGTCTTGTATTCTACCAACACATCCGCGTCTAGTTTGGTCGTACTTAGTCTTATTTCTGCAATTACTTCTATTCGGATTAGTAATGCTGCTGGTAGCGGGAAAACCGTATATATCTCTCGTATTAGCGGCAGTATCGGCGGATCTTCTCTGCTATCGGCTATGTCTGGAAGCTTTACAATTGTAAAAGGAGGGACGTTAACCTCTCCTGTAACCTTGACACCAACCAATAATAATCTCGGAAGTGCGGCTACAAGTGCGATGACCGTTCAATCTTCAACAGCGGCAATTAGCGGGGGGACGACGCTTTACAATTATCAATTAGCTCCAGGCGCTTTCTCACAGAACTTTACGGGCAGCATCATCGTTCCGCCGGGGACTGCTATTTGTGCTAACGTAACTTCATCTAGCTCGGCTGTAGGCTTAACGATTACTTCTGCACTTGGTCTTCTTTGGTGGGAGCAATAGAGTTTATATTTTTTTTTGAAACTATAACGGTGGTAAACCTTGACATCATTTGGTTAAGGTTTTACATAGAAGGTTGGAATGAATAGAAAATAAAGGGGATTGGCATTATACAATAAAGTTGGAATTCAGTATGGAATGTGAAAAGAGGGACAATTATGGAAAGTTGTTTATTTATTCATGGCTTTACCGGAGGTGAGCATGAAATCTCTCCCTTGTCCCAGTTTATGGAGCAGCATAATTATCGTTCCAGAACATTTACCCTGAAGGGGCACGGGGGCAGCAGGAATGATCTACTGCATTCGGATCGACATGATTGGCAGCAAAGTGCTGAGGATGAATTAACAGAGCTGTTAAAGACAAATGACGGCGTTCATCTGATCGGTTTTTCAACCGGTGCTCTTATTGCTTCACATCTTTCCGTGCGCTATAAACCTTGGATTAAATCTCTCACTTTGTTGTCTACCCCTGTGTTTCCGCTGAATCCTGTAGAAATTATTAAGACCCTTGGGAGCTTTTCCATGCTAAAAACTTATATTAGTAAATTCAGTTCAACGCCTCCAAAAGCAACTCGAGAGTTCCAGCGATTGGTTCGTGAGAGCTTTTCTGTCTATCCGCATATTGAGACTCCAACCCTGATCGTGCAAGGAAAAAGAGATCATCTAGTGAAGACTAGAAGCGCCGATTACCTACGACATCATATGATCAAGGCGACCCAAAAACAGGTGCTGATGGTCGACAACAGTGGTCATATGGTGTGCCATTGTGAAGAGAAGGACCGAATTATGAATGAGGTCTTGCAGTTTATTCAGACGGCGGGACGCTGAACTCAAACAGTAAATATTCAACCCCAAGAGCTTCCTAAATAGGAGCTCTTTTTTTGTTGTGCATTTCAATTTTAAGGCTTGACAATGCGTCTAGTGTCATGGTAATTTTTAGTAGGGAAACCGGTTTCCCTAAAATTCGTTTGTTTCTATGCCAAAAACATCGCTGGAAAGGTCGTTTTTAATCCAAGAAGTAGGTTTTAGTGTGTTATGAATACGCTTTAATAAGAGAGGGAGATGCGCGCGATGAAACGTAAGTTATGGTACGTGCCCGTTCTGATTACATCTATTCTTCTTTCTACTGTGATTAATTTATTCGTCTTAGCGCCACAACAGGCAGATGCGGCTAGCATCGGTACGATTAACGAGAATGATACCATTTATCAGATTATGGTGGACCGGTTTAATGACGGGGACTCTTCCAACAATGCTACGGGAGCGGCAATTCGCTATGGCGAGAACTCTGAAGAAGATTTCCGTTATATGAAAGGCGGAGATTGGCAAGGAGTGATCGACAAGCTATCTTATATTAAAAATATGGGCTACACCGCGATCTGGATTTCCCCAGTGGCGGAGCCGCAAATGACGAATCGGGAGAACAATGGCAGTGGTAAAAACACGGCGTATCACGGGTACAACGTTAAGGATCCTAACGCAGCCAATCCCTACTTCGGTACAAAGGAGAAGCTGAAGGAGTTAGTGGATTCCGCACATGCGGTTGGCATCAAGGTGGTTATAGACGTTGTGCCAAACCATATCGGGGATTATATGCTGGGTACCCAAGCCTACTATGATATCCCTAGTCTGCAGCCAGCAGCTCCTTTCAATAACCCGGCTTGGTATCACCATAACGGAGATATCAACTGGTCTTTGGCAGACGGAAGATACGATCAATGGGCACAGGATTACTTAGAAAATCATGATTTAGGCGGACTGGATGACATTGACTTCGATGTCCCTGCTGCTAAAAAGGCCATATTTGATTCGATTAAAGGCTGGTTTGACTATACAGGGGCAGATGGTGCGCGTGTAGACGCAGCCAAGCTGATGAAGCCGACTGATATTGGTGAATTGCAAAATTATCTGGGGGTTAATACCTTTGGCGAGAATTTTGACGGCAATGCTGAATTTGTCTCGCGCTGGGTCGGCAACAACAAGGAGTGGGGCATGCTTGATTTCCCAATGTTCTTCTCCGTTCTAAATAGCTTCGCATATGGGCAGTCTTTTGACTCCAATATTAAAAGCACCTTGGCACAGGATTCCTACTATAACGGAAATGCCAATCACATGGTTACCTTTATCGACAATCATGACCGCAATCGTTTTCTCACAGAAGCTGGAGGAAGCGTAGATAAGCTGCAGAACGCTTTGAGTTTTATTTTTACAGTGCGTGGAACACCCGTTGTCTTCCAAGGTACGGAACAGAACAAAGGCAATGGTAATGGGCAGATTATGACGGGAGGCATCGCCGATACCTGGAACCGCTGGTCAATGGTGAAACGGGATGCAAACGGCAATGTAATAGAGAATTATTTTAATGAGAATGCCAGCACCTACAAGCACGTAGCCAAACTTAATGAGATTCGGAAAAATAATCCGGCACTCCGTACAGGCACTCAACGTGAAATGTGGTCTGCACAGAACTTATATGCTTTTTCACGTCGTATTGACACTGGAACTAATCTGGGGCAGGAAGTTATCTCCGTATTCAGTAATAAATCCAGCGGCTCGCAGACCGTTACCATTCCACTGCGTGCAGAGAGCAGCTTGGCAGTCGGGACGGTTCTTTATAACCTGTTGAACACTTCGGATACGGTAACCGTACAATCGGGTGGAGCAACTGGCAAGCAGATCACTGTAACCGTGGGTGCAAATGCAGCCAAAATCTATGCCAAACAACAGCTTCCTACAGATACAGTTGCTCCAACTGTACCCACTAACGTGACCGCAACCGTTCAAAATGCATCCAGTGCTTTAGTAAGCTGGACCGCTTCCACCGACAATGTAGGTGTGACCGGATATGAAATTTATCGCAACGGCGTAAAAGTGGGTACATCCGCAACTACTTCATATACGGATAACGGATTATCTGCCAGTACTACGTATGACTATACGGTAAAAGCAATGGATGCAGCAGGCAATCTATCCCTCCTTAGCGCGATTGCTTCAGTGACAACACCAGCGGGGAACAGTGTCACTATTTACTATAAGCAGGGCTATACCTCGCCTTATATTCATTATCGTCCTGCAGGAGGAACTTGGACGACATCACCGGGTGTGGCGATACCTGTCTCTGATGTAGCAGGCTACAACAAAATAACGATTAATATTGGCTCAGCCAGCCAGCTTGAAGCTTGCTTTAACAATGGCAGCGGCACTTGGGACAGTAACGGGGGCAGCAACTATTTATTTAGTGCCGGCACCTGGACCTATACACCAACTGGCAATATTCAATCGGGTGGACCCGTGACGCCGACACCAACGGTAACGCCGACACCAACAACAACCGTAACGCCGACACCGACACCGACGGTAACACCAACGCCAACTCCGACGGTAACGCCGACACCGACACCAACCGTAACGCCAACACCGACGCCAACGGTAACGCCGACACCCACCGTAACGCCAACACCAACGGCAACACCTGTCGGCAGTACGGCAACGATCTATTATAAGAATGCGGCTTATAGCAGCTCTTATATCCATTATAAGCTCGATGGTTCAACGGTCTGGACGACGTCTCCAGGCGAGCAGCTTCAAGCTTCTGCTTTTACAGGATATAAGGCGGTTACGATTCAGTTGGACACGGCAGCTGGGCTGACCGCAGCCTTTAATAATGGCAGTGGCACATGGGATAACAATGGAGGCAATAACTATCATTTTGCTGCGGGCACCTGGAGTATGGTGAATGGTAACATCACCGCAGGAGAGCCACAAGCGGATAGTGTTACATTCCGAGCAACTGTTCCTGCGTCTACTCCTGTGAGTGGTCCCGTTTATCTCTCCGGTTCCTTCAATAGCTGGAATGCGGCAGATCCGAACTACCAACTGACGAAGGGTAGTGATGGTATTTACTCCATCACACTAAGTCTACCGGCGGGAACAGCAATTCAATACAAAGTTACACGAGGTGCTTGGACTAATGTGGAGGTGAATTCGAATGGATCGGATCTTTCCAATCGAACCCTTACGCCATCAGGCGGTGCACAAACCGTAAATCTGACGGTTCAGCGCTGGAAGGATCTATAAGCTTCATAATATCTACAGCTTAAACACACCAAGGAGCGGCTCCCGTTTGGGGCCGCTCCTTGGTAAGCAGTATGAAGCTTTTTAATTGCAGAAAGTACAATTAAACTTTCTGTTTGAAGCTGGTAGAAAGAATTAACTGTATTTTGTGCAGTAGAATTCAGGAAAAAGGCTGTTTTTTACCGATTTTATGAGTTTTGACTGTACAAAGTGCAATTAAATCGAATGTTACCCATCCTATAAGGATTTCTATTGCACAAAATGCAATTAAATCCGATGTAGCCATTTTAGCTACTCAAATTCGATCAAGCTAAAGCAGTTACTCCAGACAATCAAGCCGAATCAGCACGCAGCGCAATAAAGTTCAGTCAACTACACAAGCTCAATCAAGCTCAGTTAGTTACTCAAGACAATCAAACCGAAATAGCACTCAGCGCAATAATGTTCAGTCAGCTATACAAGCGCAACCAAGCTTCCCGCCTCTTCACTACGTTCCCGCCGGGAACTGCGATCTCATAGTTGACTCACGAGGAATGAGTTCTGGCTCGAGAAGCAAATGCCTAGAGGGTATGTTGTTATTACGAATGCGTTGCATCAGCAGCTCGCCTGAAGATACCCCCAGCTGGAAGGTGTCGATATTTAGCGAGGTTAGAGGAGGCGTAGTGTAACGGGACAGAGGATATTCATCAAATGCGGCAATGCCGAGCTGTGAGGGAACATGAATATCCAGTGATTTTGCAGCTTGAAGCACCCCGAAGGCAACATAGCTGTTCATGCATACTACGGAGTCTGGTCGATCTTCGCTCTGTAGAAGCTCAAGTGCAGCAAGATAGCTCTCATGTTCATCAGCCTTACAATTGATAATCCATTGCTGCTGATCGGCAAGATCTGCTTGCTGCAATGCTTGCAAATATCCACTCAGACGATGGGTATAAATCTTTTCCTGCTGCTGCCCGCCTATGAAGGCTATTTTGGAGTACCCCTGCTTTATTAAATGTGAGGTCAGCATGCTGCCGCCTGCTTCATTATCGAAATCAACCCAGCTTCCGGGAGTCATAATTTCGCCGATGGAGATGTAGGGAAACTCCAAGCGGTTTAGTTCTTCGCAAAGCTCTTCCGTTAGTACGGAGTTATTCGCTATGATTCCGTCGACACGTTTGCTGAATACAAGTCTATTTAGAAAATGTCCTTCCGGACTACTATGCTGTACATTGGAAATAGTCAGCTCGTATTTTAAAGGCGCAATTACACTTTCTATTCCACCGATGATGTTGTAGAAAAACTGGTTTAGAAATTCACTTTCCTTGGACATATCGACCAGGAGACCAATATTACAGCTGCTTTGTCTGGCTAATCCGGTAGCGATACTACTTGGTGTATAGTTCATTTGCTTCATAATTTCGCGAACTTTGTGTTTCGTTTCCTGTGATATTTTTGGGGAATCGTTTAATACTTTGGATACGGTAGATTTAGCCACATTGGCTGCTTTGGCAATATCAGAAATGGTTACTTTCATTGTCTTCCCCTCATAATCCGGAACGGTATTTGTAACCATAATAACACAAATTTAGCAGTCTCTCTAATCACAAAGAGTCTTATAGATTTAACGATAAAAGCATAAAAAGGAGTTTAGAAGTTATGCCTCATACATGGTTTTTATATCATACAAGTGAAGATCCGTTTGCCTATCCTATGGGTACGGGCATCTTGAAGCTCAGACTGTTCACGCAAGCTGGACAGCAATTATCCTGTACCGTCATCTACTCAGACCGTTATGATTCTCCGGGGCATGAAGTTCCTTTGCAGATGGAGCGGATTGGGTCGGCAGGTGTTTATGAGATACATGAAGCGGTCATTGAGACCCCTACTAAAAAATGCAGATATCTATTCCATGTAACTAATCCTGCTGGTGAATATGTCTGGTATGGAGAGAGAGGGGCGTCGGAGAACCGGGAACGTGCGGGTTCTTTTCAATATGCATATCTCCATCATTCTGAGGCGTTGAAGTTACCTTCATGGAGCATGGATGCAGTAACCTATCAAATCTATCCCAGCAGTTATAACGAAGGAACCTTACAAGGCATCTCTGACAAAATGCCCTACCTGCAACAGTTAGGAGTAAACGTTGTTTATATGACGCCTGTATTTGAGTCTCCTTCAGAACATAAATATAATACCTCCGATTACTATAAGGTTGATCCAGTATTTGGGGATACGGAAGGATTGAAGGCACTGGTCAGCCAGGCGCACAGGCATGGAATCAAAGTGATTTTAGATGCTGTGTTTAATCATTCGGGAGACCGCTTTTTCGCGTTTAAGGATGTGTTGGCAAAAGGAGAGCAATCTCCGTATAAAGATTGGTTCTTCATTCATTCCTTTCCGGTTACGCAGACCCCTGTACCCAATTATGAAACGTTTGCCAAAGCTGAAGCGCATATGCCAAAGCTGAACATGGACAATCCGGATACGGCGAATTACATGATTGAGGTTGCGAAGTATTGGGTGCGCGAGACAGGGATTGACGGCTGGCGTCTGGATGTGGCCAATGAAGTTAATCCGCGTTTTTGGTCCCGGTTTCGGCAAGAACTCAAATCTGAATATCCTGAAATCCTGCTGATCGGTGAGATTATGCATGCTTCTGGGCCATGGCTTAGAGGGGATCAGTTCGATGGAGGAATGAATTATGTGCTTCGTGATGCAGTGTTAGAATTTTTTGCGGAACAATCGACGGGGCCAGTTCGCTTTATGGAGCAATTGCTCCATCAGGAGGCGTTGTATAATGACCAGGCGAATTCGGCTATGTTTCAGTTGCTTGGCAGCCATGATACCCTGCGGTTTCTTACGGCATGTAAAGAAGGTGGGCGTGGTTGGGACCGCTTGGGTACCGCTGTTGAACGTATGATGCTGGCTGTTTTTTTCCAGATGACCTATATCGGCATTCCAATGATCTATTACGGGGATGAGGTTGGGATGGAAGGGGCGACGGACCCCCACTGTAGAAAAGCTATGATATGGCAAGAACAAGCTCAGAATGCAGTGCTGCATAAGTGGTATCAACAGTTGATTTCTCTGAGAAAAAGTCATGAGGTTCTGCGCAAAGGCTCCTTCCGTCCTTGGTTTACTGATGAAGTTCGTAATGTGCTTGGTTACATACGAGGTGTGGAGCACGAAAAGATAGGGCTGATTATCAATAATTCTCCAAACCCTTACCAACTAGAGCTTAGCCCATATCGAGCTGATAAGAACGAATTAACTGATTTATTGTCTGGAGTAATTTTTAAAAATAATAATAAGCTTACGGTCAGCATTGAACCATTCGGCTGTTTGATGTTGTATTAAAAAAGAAAAGGCCCCTCTCTAAGGAAAGGGACCTTATTCTAATTTACGGCACTTTTTTTGCTTCTTTTGTTCTTTAAGTCTCTATATTCCTGATTCTCCCATTGTTTCAGCAACGGAAACGGATCAAAAGCCCATTCGGTAATTCCGCGATCGCGGTAAATGCCAAAATGTAGATGCGGAGGAAATTTTCCTTGTGTTCCGGGATTGCCGTAACCCGAGCTGCCTACCCAGCCAATAATCTCACCGGGGGTGACTATATCTCCGCGAGAAATGGTCTTGTTATATCCAGATAGATGAGCGTAATAATGGTAACGGTTCTCGATATCGCGAATCCCGATTCTCCAGCCGCCGTACCGGTTCCAGCCTTTTGTCTCCACTAAGCCAAAGCAGGTGCTTCGGACGGGCACTCCTTGAGGTGCAAATAAATCTGTTCCTTCATGGATACGTGCTCCGCCCCAGCTTCTTCCAGTGCCCCAAGTGCTACGATAAGAATAAAGGTTACTTAAGGGAAGCGGGAAGGCATTGCCGGATAGGTCCAGCCGTCCAAAATGTTCATATAACTTCGCGAACTGGGTAATGCGCTGCGAGGCACGGCCATTGTGATAATACTCCCAGACCCCGATACTGAAATCACTAGCGGATTGTCCATACTTCAATAAGTGTCTAGCCATACTATACAGAACGTCCGCATCATTCTCTGGATCAGCTATACCGTCTCCTGAGCCATCACTGCCAAAACCATCAAAGAAGCTAATGGAGTTCGGGGAAGTATCCCCCTGATCCGGATTGAGTGGACCAGCCCATACCGGTGCCGGGATCTTTATGGCTGTAAGGCGCGTGGAGACAGGCTGCCCTGAGGCTCCCTTTTTGGCGAGCGTGCGCTCATATTGATCAATGGCTGCGAACCTAAACCACGGGATACCAGTAGCTGCGCTCATTTGCTCATAAATCTGTCTACGGCCAGACCATTGCGCTTCTTTGCTAGCACTAGCGGGATCCCCGCTGCTCATCACCGGTTGGATTGTAGGCCGCGCTACAGCTGCTGAAACGGGAAGGTTTAAACCACCCCAGAGGATAGCGGCCGCGGACAGGCATAACAGGGTTCTCCGGTCTTTAATATTCTTAAATAGGGCCAGCAAGATAACAGCCTCCTTTTGTCCGGGCATTAAATTGAATGTAGTCACTTCGGATGAAGCTTTTTTATAGATTGGTGCAAAATGCTACTTTTTATCCGTTCTTGTCTAAAGGTACCAGAAAAATCTCGCTGGAAACTCCAGATGATACACCCTGCATATTTCACAAAAACAGGCAATTGTAAATCGCACATGTTATAATATGAGGCAGCAACTTTCATCTGCAGCATCACATTCAGGAGGAAGCGGGGTTTATCATTTTGTCTAATAAAACAGCAAAGCAACCTAAACCGGATTGGATTAAGATTAAGCTAACTACCGGTGACAACTATCAGGAAATCAAAAGCATGATGCGTTCCAAAACTTTACATACCGTATGTGAAGAAGCCAGGTGTCCGAATATTTATGAATGCTGGGCAAACCGTACGGCTACCTTCATGATTTTAGGTGATATTTGTACACGCGCATGCCGTTTTTGTGCAGTGAATACAGGGATGCCTACAGAACTGGACCTGCAGGAGCCTGAGCGTGTAGCTGAAGCTGCAGAGAAAATGAATCTTCGTCACTGTGTGGTGACTAGTGTGGCCCGCGATGATCTTGCGGATGGTGGCGCTCAGATTTTTGCTGAGACGGTAGCGGCGATTCGTAAACGCCTTCCGTTATGTAGTGTTGAAGTGCTTATTCCAGACTTTTTAGGAGACCGGAATAGTCTTGAGATTGTCATGAACAGTAATCCAGACATTCTTAATCATAATATTGAGACCGTGGAACGGATGTCAGATCGTGTACGGGCTAAAGCGAAGTACCCTCGTTCCTTGGAATTGCTGCGCAGAGCCAAGGAAATGAAACCCAATATTCCAACCAAATCGAGCATCATGCTTGGTGTCGGTGAAGAGTGGAATGAGATTTTACAAGCAATGGATGATTTGCGAGCCGTAAATTGTGATATATTGACTTTAGGACAATATTTGCAACCCACTCCAAAACACTTAAATGTGGAGAAATATTATCCACCGGAGGAATTTGCACTGTTGAAGGAAGAGGGAATGAAGCGTGGCTTCAGCCACGTGGAATCAGGCCCGCTAGTTCGCAGCTCTTATCATGCGCATGAGCAGGTGAAGTCTGCAGCTCAAGCTCGCGAGGAGCGTGCGGTTTCTTCTAGCTAATTATTGCTTTTCTGTGGTTTAATTCACGGAGAATGTTAGTAAGAGGAGGAAGAAGCGACAGCGTTCTGATATCTCTGCTCTTAGGTTACCCATAAAAATCGTTGATTTGCGTCATCGGAGGGGAATATTGGTGCTGTAGGAGCGGTTCTAGAACAGCGACCGAAAGCCCAATATTCCACATAGATGGCGGCATAATCAACGCCACGATACCCAAAGAAAGGCAGGCGACAAAAGGTTTGATCGTAATAGGCGGAAAAGGCTATGAACTTATGTTGGATCATAAGGATGGTTGGAATCCGGAGGCGTTTCGCGGGAGATATAGCGAGGTGCTGGAAAGATACGACTATATTATCGGTGACTGGGGTTACAGTCAGTTGCGTTTGAAAGGTTTTTACCGGGACAACCATCCTAAGGTGAATCGGGATACAGCGATTTCGGGTATGGTTGATTATATTAATGAATATTGCAATTTTGGCTGCGCTTATTTTGTGCTGCATAAATTGAAAGAGGTACCACAGGAAGGCATGTTCAAGGATATTTTAATCAAAGAAATACCAGAGCCGAGTGATGAAGAGGCCTTGGAGCAAGAAGGGGAAGCTAGTGATGAAGCGGCTGCAGATAAAGAGTTCTCTGTTAAAGAAATATCCTCTAAGCAAGGCTCGAATCACTCATTGGCATTTAAAGAGATGACTTCTTCTAAGGACAATATGGCGAAGGATAGACCTGTGAGAGAACATCAGAGCCGAAATCACCGGGGCAAGGATTCACAGGGCAAGAAATCCAAAAAGGATTTCCAAGGCAGACCGCCACAAGGTCAGTCTCAGAAGCCCCAAAACACACCAAAACCTCAAAGCGCTCAAAACAACCAAAACAACCAAAACAACCAAAACAACCAAAACATAGAAAATTCACAACCTTAATGATGAAAGCTGAACCATAAGTAGAGTCCTTCTACGAATGAGCCAGCTTTTTTTCTTATGAAAAACAGCAGAGCAGCGTTTCTTCCATTACTTGGAGATCGCTGCTCTGCTGTTGCTGTGCCGCTCGGTGTTGCTGTGTTGCTGTGTTGCTGTGCTATTCAGTGTTGTTGTGTAGCTTAGTGTTGCTGTGCTGTTCAGTGTTGCTGTGCTGCTCAGTGTTGCTGTGTTGCTCGGTGTTGCTGTGCCGCTCGGCGTTGCTCAGTGCTGCTCTGTGGGCTCGGTGTTGCTGTACGTTCTTCAGTGTTGGCGGTGTGGCTCAGTGTTGCTGTGTGTTGCTTGGTGTTGTTGTGCGTTGCTCTGCTGCTCTATGCTGTTAGTCGTTGGCTGCTTGACCCAGCAGTTTCATCATCCCCTAAGGCTTAAGGACCCAGATGCCGTTATTTGCGAATTTTCAGCCTTTTGAGCGGGGTTTCGGACTCCAATGATGCTATTCGTTAGAAAGAGGCGTAATTATGGTGTTTTTCATACCAATAGCGACTATGGGGTCCGATAGCATAACAAATATGGATTAATATTGCGTTTAGGGTCATCCATGTCCGATAGGTGCTACAGATGTTTCGTAGGTGCAAATATTATCCAACTAAACAAAGAACAGGAGTTGTCCCAACGGCCATTTCATGGCTTATGTGACAACTCCTGTTTTTACTCATTGGTGCTTGATTCAGCAGCTTAATGATTAGTGAGATTAAGGATCTATTTTACAGATAATTTCAATTGTTTCTGTGTTGCATTGTAACTCCATACAAGCGCAGGGAACTTCTTCTTAAAGGCATTTAATTCAATGAAGGTCTCGCCGTTCTGAGAAAGCGCCTCTTTGGAGGACAATGTAAAGCCGGTCGCTTTACCTGCCCCGTTCGTTACGATGACTTTTTTGTTCTTGGCATCCCATGTGATGTCGCCTTCGATCAGTGCACCTAATACGAGCGAAGAAGCATAAGTCTTATCTCCTTGCTTTATTAGACCCACATTACCAGCAAAGGCAACCCCGTTGACGTTCAAGATATGATGATCACCGGAAACCTCAATACTTTTCATTCCTGCAATCTGAAGAGCGGTAATCAGCTGTGCAGTTTTGCCTTTAACCTCAATATCCGGTGCAAGGCCGATGTGATTAAAGTCTTCTTTATTTGGAGTTAGGTATTTCTGCGTAGTCAGCTTCAGCATGTCTCCATTAGACATTGGAAGCAGGCTCTGAATACGTGCTTTGCCGAAAGAACGAGTGCCTACGACGGTAGCGAGCTTATTGTCACGTAATGCGCCAGTAAGCGCCTCAGAAGCGCTGGCAGTGTACTCATTCGTTAGAATAACGACGGGTACACCTATTTTGCTGCCGCTGGTAATCGTTACTGGAGTAAGTGCTCCGGTTTGATCGGAGGTATACATCATGATGCCTTTATCCATAAAATTGGAGGTAATGTTGTATGCCGAATCCATATAGCCGCCTAAGTTGTCACGCAAATCAAGCACCATCGATTTCATACCTGCTGCGCGCATCTTTTTCAGCATGGCGGCGAATTCTTCATCGGAATTCTGTGTGAAACCGCTCAGTGTGATGTAGGCTATCTTCTGTCCAACAATGGTTCCGGTAACGGAAGTTGAGCTGATTTCATTCCGGGTTACACGAAATGATTTAGACACTCCATTCCGGAGCACCTGCAGAGTGACCTTGGTGCCTGCGGCTCCGCTTAACTCGTCACCTTCAGTCTCTTCAACGGGGATTCCGTTAATTTTGACTATCGTATCGCCGCGTTTCAGACCTGCTTGTTCTGCAGGCGAACCGGGTGTTATGTCTTCGATGTAGAGCTCTGTTGCGGTATATTGCAATCTAACACCAATACCAACGTATTCCAGATCAACATCATGTTCAAATTGTGCCGCTTCCTCGGTATTGAAGTATTGGCTATAGGGATCATCCAGGGTGTTCACCATGCCATCAATGGCTCCACGAATCAAGGTATCCTTATCTACACCGGAGAGGTTATAGTTCTCCAGAATATTCATGACTTCATTGATAAGATCACGGTTATCTGTAGATGCCTGAGCGGCATCGGCAGCAGACACCACTGGAGCAAAAGTTAGGGATAAAGCCAGACAGCTGCCTAGAAGTGCACTTATTACTTTATTGGATTTCATGGAATCATACGCCCTTTTTATATAATTTATAAGATAAGAAAGTATACACTGCACGAATTAACTTTCTGTGACGTATGGTTGTTAGGATTTCACAAGTTTATAGTAAACGCTGTAGGTGTTATCAGTAGTCCATACCCCGTTATCCGACTTGGATAAAATGAAGATCGTGCCTTGCTCAAAAGTTTCCTCTTCACTGGCATCCTTCTCTTTGCTTTCTACATAAATAGCTGCTTCTTTGGCGCTAAAATAGTAGATACTCGAAACGCTTGGAGTATAAATGACGTCGTATGAAGTAAAGAAATCTTCCAGATCTTCCTTAAGGGAAGTATCATATTCTTCTCCGTATGAAGTCATGGTGGAAAGAACAGCGGCCGAATTTTGTTCATTCATAGCTTGATAATATTTGGTGATATTACCTTTGATGGCATCCGCATCATTTTGAGGAATGTTAGCTGCTGTTTTTAGAGCTTGTTCACGAGTCAGCAGTATCACGGAGCTTTGGGATTCCACAGATGATATTTTCCAGCTTCCATTCTTGCGGATAAGTGTATACATGTATTCGTCCTCTGTATCTGGCGTATAGGCCCCACCTGTCCGGCGAGAGCTTTCCAGTGTATAGACAGTAGCGTCATTGCCTGAAATATCAATGATTTCCAAACTCTCAATAGTATTTTTTATGTCAAAAATCTCAAAGGATGCATTAAGATCCGCCACCGAGTCCGCATTAGAGGATTCTGAATCCATAAGGGAATAGAAGCTAATTGCTTTTTCTTCATTGAAATATTTATTAGACAAACGGATTAATGCTGTAATCGCTGCTTCGTCCTTATCTTTGGATACTGGGGTGGTAATTTGCACGCTTCTGCTGGTTGAATTCCAGACGGCTGTGCCTCCGGTTGCCTCTGCGATAAAACGTAAAGGAATATATGTAGTGCCAGCTGAGGAGACTGGTGCGGTGGTCAGTTTTTTCACGGTTCCGTTAACGGTTGCGCGGTTGCTGCCAATTTTCAGGCTGATCGCCAGATTTGAACTTTTACCTGTTACTGTTCCAGTCTTGGCATCCCAAAGCACCTGGAGTCCAAGCTTTTCGAAGATGACCCGGAAAGGGACAAGTACAGAATTGTTCGCTAAATATGGGGTTCCTGCGGTAAAGGAAACCTTACTGCCGTTGATATAAACATCAATCGGTTTTGAAGCAGCAAAAGCCGGGACCGCCAGTATCAGGGCCAGAAGACTTATGCTCAAGAGGGATAATAATTTTTTCAACAGTACTCTCTCCTTTTATGTAACTCTTTGTAAAATAGCCTCATTATACCATTTGATTTCTCTCTATGTCTATCAATTGGTGTTAGTTTTGTCACACCAAAAATAGCCGGAGATATTGAAATCTCCAGCTTTTTGATCCCCTGATCTCAGACTAAGAAAGCTTCACGGACACGGTTCCAGAACGGAAACGGACGATACCTTGCAAAGCTGACTTTTTTGTCTGAAACTTGACAGCGTACTGAAATCAGGTCATCAACAGGAATGTTGTTATGATCTACGGTGAGCAGCAAACGCTGGTCTTTACATGAAAAAATGTCACAATGATGATGCTTCGGCAGTAGTAGCGGAGAGCCCATTGTCCGGAATACACGGTTGTTAATAGACGCGATTTCGGCAATCTGCAGCGCTTCTATTGAAGGGTGAACCATAGCGCCCCCAAGGCTTTTGTTATAAGCGGTGCTGCCAGAGGGAGTTGAAATACAAAGTCCATCGCCCCGGAACATTTCGAAGGTGACATCATTGATGTCGATTTGGATCATTATAGTTCCATCCACCCCTTTAAGGGTAAATTCGTTGAGGGCAATGTGAGACGAAGATCCCGATTTTTTGTGAATCTCCAGCTCTATTAATGGATATTTCACAATGCGCGGTTTCTGCGGCTCAGTATCACCGGTTCCGCACATATAATCGATTAAGGTGGGCAGCTCTTCTGCTTGCCAGTCCGCATAGAAGCCGAGGTGTCCTGTGTGCACACCTACAAAGGCTAAGTTGGGAATCTGATCGATAAAGGTATGAAAAGCGTGCAGCATTGTGCCGTCTCCACCTATCGAGATGACGATTTCCGGAGACTCGGCATCCAGTTGCAAATCCCGCTCCGCCGCCAGCTTGTGAAATTGCTCGGCAAGTTTGATTGACAGCTCATCACCGCGGTCCAGAACATAATATCTCAAGATGTACAAGCTCCTTTATATAATTCCGTCATACACCGATCATAATCAATCTTGCCCCGGAACACAATATGTAATCAACTTCGGCGCATCAATCGGAGCATTGCCATAAAGACAGGAATAAGCAGTGACACTAGAAGAGCAGCGGCCAGTATAAGACTCAGTAGAGCTAGGTTGGCAGTGACACCAGAGGCTGAAGGTGTAAAGGCGGTGGAGGCTGGCAGAGAGACCCAGGCAGAAGACAATCCTGATCCCATCACAGGCTTCCATAGCAGCACCACGAGACCTGCTGCGAGTACGGCATGTATTAGTCTCGCAGTTAAGAAAGGCAGATAACGCAGCCCGGTACCGTTCAAAATACTGGCGACTTGGGCATGTACAGATAATCCGCCCCAAGAGAGAATAAAGGCAGCTGCTGCGACCTTGAATTGAAGCGGGATGGAAGAAGCGGCTTCACCAGCAGAACGGGCACCTATGGTGACCTCGAATAATCCGCTGATCAAGGCCTGAGCTAATTCGGGAGGCCCTCCAACAAGGGAGACGAGAGATCCGGCCAGGCTAAATAGTGAGGGCAGGATTCCGGCACGGGCAAGCAGCTCCATTAGCACGTTGAAGAATACAACCAGACCCCCTACGACAATAATAAGCTGTAGCGAGGATTGGATCGCTCCTTTTAACAGTTCCCCGAAGCTACGTCCATCCTTGCGCCGGGCTTCGGACATCGCAAGGAGTGCGGCATGTATTCTGCCGAATCCTTGTTTTGCTGGAGCAGAGGGGACGTCAGAACTACTTTTTGTTGGGTCTTGGGTGGGGGTCTTTTGTTCCTTACGTCCATGAAATGACATTAGGAGACCAACCATTAAGCCACTTCCGTAGTGGGCTAGTGCCAATATTAGCCCCAAAGAAGCATCGCGAAAGAACCCAACGGATACCGCCCCTAATAGAAAAATAGGATCGGAGGAGGTTGTAAATGCTACAAGGCGTTCACCTTCGATTCTGCTGATCAGCTTCTGCTCCCGCAGCTTAGCGGTTAATTTGGCTCCAACGGGATATCCTGATACATATCCCATGGCCGCGACAAAACCACCGCTGCCTGGTATACCGAAGAGGGGACGCATCAGTGGATCAAGTAAAGCGCCGAAGAGATGGACAATGCCTAAGCCTAGCATGATTTCAGAAATGACGAAGAAGGGAAACAGTGAAGGGAAGAGCACGTCCCACCAGATGGCCAGGCCACGTAAGGCTGCGGCAAGAGATGCTTCAGGATGAAGTAACATAAGCAGCATACAACCTGCCAATATGAATCCCAGCAGCGGGCCGCCAATCTTTTTAAAAGTCATAATTAACGCCTCCTGGTCTATGGTTAGATGTATGCAAAAAGAGGGACAAACAGCACAAAAAAATGGAGAAAGCGGTTACAAATATCTGTGCTTTTTCGCAGGAATTATGATATTATGTAATAAATAAATGCACCCTCTGTTACACGATTAAATGGGATGGAGTGATGGCGATGAGCGTTATAGCCGGAGTTCTCGTTTGTGCTTTTGTATATGTAATCCGGGTCTCTCTCGTCCCTCCTGGTGATGAGGAATTTAGGACCTACTAACCTTACTCTTCAGGCGCTGAACTATAGTTTAGCGCCTTTTTTCTGTAGTTTAGAGAGCACTTTCGACGGATATCCGTGTTATGCTTATCTTTGGTATAATAAAATAAGTAACGTTTCATTAATATGGAAGAAGGCTGGTAACCTCAATGAATCCAAATGAGAGTATATATGACAATCTAGGGGGGGCTGAAGCACTACATCGGTTGGTGGAAGTGTTCTATGCCAAGGTACAGCTTCATCCGCAGCTGGGACCCTTGTTCCCTGAAGATATTACTCCAGTTCTGGAGAAGCAATATCAATTCCTGACACAGTTTTTTGGCGGGGGTCCACTTTATTCGGAATTACATGGACATCCCATGATGAGAGCAAGGCATATGCATATTCCTATTACTCCAGAACGTGCTGAGGAGTGGTTACAATGTATGAAAGAGGCACTGGTGGAGACTGGAGTCGAAGAACCACTGCGTTCATTCGTGCTTAGCCGCCTTGCAGGTCCTGCACATCATTTTGTTAACATGCCCCAGGAATAACAAGGGACAGGTTGATCCTGAAAGGAATGAGAGTACTTGACAGAGTTAATACCCCTATATTCTATTAAGGTCAAGTGTTGCAACTGTGAAAATGAATTTTCAACCTCGCGGGTACGTCCTAGTCTAAAAAAGGCTATTCGGCGTGATGCTGATTTCTGCGCGTATTATAAAAATGAGAATCCGGATTATTATGTTGTACGGGTCTGCCCCAATTGCGGGTTTGCCTCCACAGAAAATTCGGCTGACAAGCTGACGGAACGCCAGCGCAAGGCATTTAATGAACAGGTAGGGAAACGCTGGAAGAGCCGGGACTTTGGAGAGAAACGAGACTGGGAAACTGCGCTCGAGACCTATAAGCTGGCGCTTTTATGTGCTCAAAGTATTAACGATAAAGATCGGATTATCGCAAGTCTGCTGCATCATATTGCTTGGCTCTATCGCTATCAAGGGGAGACTGAGCAGGAGAAGCGTTTTTTACGCTATTCTTTGGACGAGTATGTTAAGGTCTATGAAATAGATGGCATTGCCGGCAATGATGCCCGGCTCATGTACCTGATCGGCGAACTTAATCGGCGGATCGGAGAATACTCAGTGGCTGTAATGTGGTTCTCCCGTCTGATCAATGATCAGAAGATCATGGATGCGGCGATGATTCGAGCGGCACGTGAGCAGTGGGTTATTTTACGGGAGCAAATGCGTGCTGAGGCTCTAGATGTTGAAGTTGATATCGAAGGCTTGTCTTCAAGTTCATAATGTTTGCGAACAACAAAAAGCGCAGAAGAGAATTAAATTCTCCTCTGCGCTTTGTAGAAAGAAAATGTTAGGATTTGCTTATCTGACAGCTCGATCGAACAAAAGGTAATCGCCGTCATTATCTATAACTGTAGGACTGGCGCTGCAGCAGGGGAAGACGAGCAGTTTTTTCTTGCCGTCACGAACGATTTGTAATTCTTTTGGCTTCATAGGCAGAAGCACATTCTCTGAGTTGCAGAATGGACAGTATTGCACATACATATCGCCTAGAATGATGTCATAAGGCCAGGTATGACTAAATGGAATCATTGTGAGTCCTTCCCAGAAGGAGTCTCTTCATTTTCTCCCTCAGTTTGTGGGGGATTTTCTTTTTTGGATAGCTCCGCTATTTTTTGTAGTAAAATATGTTGGGGCATATGCATCAAGTGTTCCAAAGGAACGCCTAGTTGCTTGGATAACGTAATGGCTGTTTCCGGTGAAATTTGTAGTGGCTTCATATGGATGCCCTCCTAAAGTTTATCGGCTATAAATGTTCAGATATCGTTATTCACTTTACCATGGTGTTAAGACAATTACAAAGAAAGTCAAATGAAAGCAAAGGAATGGTGAGTACACATGAAACAACCGTTATCACTGACTTGGGAACTTGATACTATTTTTCCGGGGGGTTCTTCGTCTGCAGAGTTAGAAGGGTTCTTGAGCAAGCTTGAAAAAGATATTTTATCCTTGCAAGGCTTTGTGAAGGATGCTGTGGCACCAACGGATGTTGCGTCTACAAAAGCATTGGATGAGGTTATAGCATTGCTTCAGAGCTGTTCAGGAAGACTTGTGGAGGTCACTTCCTTCGCAGACTGTCTAGGCGCTCAGAATCAGATGGACAAGGGTGCGGTAAGGCTGGCGGCCAAAGTGACAAGCATGCGCGCTGGATTCGAAGGGATCAGCTCGCAATTTAGCAATGTACTTCGTCAGACTACGGACAAGGTATGGGCTGAGTGGATGGCTCGGCCAGAGATTGCTCCTTTAACGTTCGTACTGAGCGAGAGCCGTGATTTGGCCCGTGAGAAGATGAGCCCTGAGCTGGAAAGCTTAGCGTTGGAATTAGCTGTTGACGGATATCATGGATGGAGCGGGCACTATGATACGATTGTTAGCTCGATCAAGATCCCATTTGAGGATGAAGAAGGAACAAAGCTGCTATCTGCTGGTCAAGCTTTTAATAAGCTGGATGATCCAGATCCAAAAGTGCGTCAAACGATGTTCCATAAATGGGAAGAGGCTTGGACTGAAGCGGCAGATAATTGCGCGGATACCTTAAATCACTTAGCAGGCTTCCGCCTGAAGCTCTATAAGGGCAGAGGCTGGGACGATGTTCTGAAAGATCCGCTCAGCATCAATCGTATGACACAGGACACCTTAAATACGATGTGGGACGTGATTACGAATAGCAAACCTGTACTTGTGTCCTACCTTCAGCGTAAAGCCAAGCTGCTGGGGCTGGATTCTCTCTCATGGGTCGATGTCGAAGCTCCTGTAGGCAAATCCTCCGGCAAGATCCCTTATGATCAAGCTGCGAAGGATATCGTCACACAGTTCCGTAAATTTAGTCCTAAGATGGCTGAGTTTGCAGAGCGTGCCTTTGATAATAACTGGATCGAGGTTGAGGATCGTAATGGCAAACGTCCTGGTGGATTCTGTACTTCCTTCCCTGAGAGTAAAGAATCACGGATATTCATGACTTACAGCGGCACACCTTCCAATGTTTCAACATTGGCTCATGAGCTGGGACATGCTTATCATTCCTACCTGCTTGATGATCAACCTGTATTTAATCAGAATTATGCAATGAACGTTGCAGAGACCGCTTCAACCTTCGCAGAAGTGATTGTATCTGATGCTCAGGTTAAAGCTGCGGGCAATGCAGAGGAGAAGCTGGCTCTGCTTGAAACGAAGATACAGAACAGTGTGGCATTCTTTATGAACATTCACGCTCGATTCTTGTTCGAGACTCGCTTTTATGAGAAACGTAAGGAAGGTCTTGTAAATGCTGAGGAACTGTCCGCTCTGATGGTGGAAGCACAGAAAGAAGCTTTCTGTGGTGTGCTTTCTGAATACCATCCTCACTTCTGGGCGTCGAAGCTGCATTTCTATATCACAGATGTACCTTTCTATAATTTCCCGTACACCGTTGGTTATATGTTCAGTACAGGCTTATATCGTCTGGCATTACAAGAGGGAGCTTCCTTTGCAGACAAATACGATAGCTTGTTGCAGGATACCGGCGTGATGACATTGGAGGATTTGGTGCTCAAACATTTGGGTGTGGATCTGACAAAACCGGATTTCTGGCAAGGAGCTACAGATCTGATCGTGGCTGATATTACCGAGTTCTTGGAGATGACAGAGCATTTAGCGTGAAATGTCTAAAATAAGACAAATTTCAGGACACAAAAAATAACGGAATTTCAGTGTGAACACGCAAAGACCCCGGTTAAGGGGTCTTTTTTTAATGCTTAAATGTCGAAAACCCCCGGTTTATAAAAATTAATATACGAATGATCCATGAATTTTGCGCATTACTAGGGATAATAACCCAATTTTGTAGAATAATGTTGTTTGACGTATTTAAGGGGTCTATAATGAGCCTTGAGCCTTATAAAAGGCTTGCATGGAAGACAAATGAGCTCAGCTCAAAAAGCTTAAGTAAGCGCTTACTAAGCCGATTTGTACGAAGTAAACTCGAAGTAGCTAAGCTCACAAAACGATATAAATCGAACCAGAAACTTGGGAAAAGGGGAAGGAGTGGCGGAGGGGAATTTTGGAACTGTAAGAGCGAGAGCGACTGCCTTTGTCTCCGAATTTCACCCGCTATACGCGTAAGAATTCAAGAAATTTGGAGAGAACAGCGGCTGGAAGTCCAAACATTCCCCGCAGTGGCGACGGGCCCTTAGCCCAAATATTTAGGGTTCGATTTATAAGACGAAGTAAACTCGAAGTAGCTAAGCTCACAAAACTTTTAGGAGGAAAGATATGCTTAAGACAGAACAGCTATCATTAGCAAGACAGATGGATTTGGTGTTTAGGGAACTGCAAGAGGAATTGTCAGGACTATCTTCCGGTACGGTATTTGTGCAAATACGAAATAATACCATTGGCAAATTCGGCATACGTCATCATCCTTTAGCCGGTCGGGGGGGTGGATTCACAGAAGTGAAGGAAGGAATAACGGAGAGCCAGCAGTCTTCTTTTCGTCTAATGGCACTGGAGAGTCTGAAATACAAACGCCGTTGGACTCATGGTGAGATCAGCTATGAGTTCGCTATAAGACAGGGAAAGCTAATCGTAGATGCTACGCTGGAGTCTAATTATAATATGGCGAATCTGATGATTCGATCTCCCCGTAATGCTTACGCCGAGAGTGCTGATCAATTTTTAAGTTAAACGTTTTACATAAAAATTGTTTGCAGCTGGGATTATAGGCTATAAATTAGAAAAACCTCCCACAGCTTCTGGAAGAAGTGTGAGAGGTTTGAAAGCTAGTCGGCAATAGGCTTTTTAAGACCTCTGCCGGATAAAACACTTAAGATAACGATGTTACTGACGACCGGACAGTTGTTGTTCTGCCAGTTGTACTAGACGTTTAGTGATGTAACCTCCCAAAGAACCAGTTTCGCGGGAAGTGTAGTTCCCGTAATAACCGTCAGCTGGGATCGTTACTCCAAGCTCTTGTGCTGCTTCATATTTCAATTGTTGCAACGCTGCATTTGCTTGAGGAACTACAAGGTTATTGGAACGGCTGCTACGACCTTGACCTGCTTGACCCATGTGTGTCACCTCCTTCGCCCGTTGTGAAGATAGTATGAGCGCTAAGAGGCTAATTCATGCATGCTATCGAAAGGTTTTAAGGATGGTAATTATTAGTCGATTAAAAGTAAGGGTAGGAAAGCCTAAATAACTAAGCTCGCACAAAAAATCGGCCTTCTCTTACGTAAACGCAAGGGAAGACCGATATAATGTATATCTGCTTTAATTCTCGGGATAGATCATTTCCAGCATAGTGGACAGCTCAAGACTTTGACCTGGTTCTACCTTCAGCAAGCCCGTGAAGGAAGGGTCATCTGAAACGTTAGGAGCATCCGGGAGCCAGGTGTAAGGTTCGATGCACAGAAATTGATCGGCCGGTCCTTTGGTATACAGGACCCAGTGACGGAAATGATTCTCGTCAGCTGTATAACGAAGACCATAACCATCATCGCGTAATAGCAAGGCTTCTACGGGCTGCTTGTCACCAATACGTAGAGCAGTATCAAAATTAGTTCCCTGGAGGTTGATTCCAGAGTTTAGTGAATCTAGATCACCAAGTGGAATTAGATTGCCGCTAGGGAGCAATTCATCGTTTAGTTCATAAATGCTGTTTACGGGCAGCTTGAGATTCCAGCGTTCAGGTTCTCCATCGATCATAAACCAGGTGTGATAACCGATCCCAAAGGGAATACGGTGATCGCCGAGATTTGTAACCTTTAAAGTCTGGCTGAGCCGGGCATCCTGAAGCCTGAATGTCATTTCGAATTTGAGTGGAATGGGAAATTGCTCCATCCAGTGCGGATCATCTTCAGTAAGGAATTCAGTAGTGACTGCACAACCGTCCTCGTCTTCTTCAATATCGCTGACACACCAGGATTGAGTCCGGTGTAGACCATGGATATGATTGTCACCAGCGGTATTCTGGTCAAATTGATAACTTGTACCCTCGAATTGAAATTTTCCTTTACGAATTCTTCCGGGTGGAATTAAGAGCGGGATGCCAAAATGGTAAGGTTTTTGCATAAAGAAAGCTTGATCGCTTTCATCAGGCCGCCGCAGAATTTCCCGTTGTTCTTTTACATCAAACAATGAAATCACGTTGTTTCCTAGTCGCGGCAAAAGCGTGACTTCCAGTTCGCGGCTGTGCAAAATATAAGTATCATAACCGCCCCACTGCCCTTTGGTCACCTGTTTCATGAGATATGCTCCTTTATCGTAACTGTAATCGAATAGAACATGGATAACCTTATCATAACAGATTTATGCGGAAGTGGTTAAGTGATTTGACAACTTCTCTTTATGGTTCTATGATGAAGGCATTAAATTATGATGAGAATGTGATGACGGGGACAAGTAGACAGGAAATGCACCTTCAGAAAGCCGGTGGTTGATGCGAACCGGTAGGACACTCCTGATGAATGGACCCCTGAGCGCCGCGCTTGAACGGGAGCAAGATGCCCTAGTAGACCGGCCGGATCTTCCCCGTTAACGGAAGACTAAGGCTGTTTCCCTTTGACTATACAAAGGTTAAGCAGCGAATAAGGGTGGCACCACGGTCTCACGTCCCTTGCGGATGAGGCTTTTTTTGCGTTCTCGGAAATCGGAAATTACATCTAACGGAGGTCTATATTATGTTGAAAAAAGTAATGTCAGGCATACAACCGAGCGGTTCTCTAACTTTGGGTAACTATATCGGAGCGCTGAAAAATTTTGTGAAGCTGCAAGACGATCATCAATGTTTCTTTATGGTTGTCGATATGCATGCGATCACCGTTGCTCAAGATCCTGCGGCACTGCGTGAGCAGTCTGAAGCTGTAGCTGCACTCTTTATCGCGGCAGGAATTGATCCTGTGCGTTCGAATGTATATATGCAGTCTCATGTGCCTCAGCATGCGGAATTGGGCTGGATCATGACTACGCTAACGGCAATGGGCGAGCTTGAGCGTATGACACAGTTCAAAGATAAATCATCAGGTAAGGATTCAGTTGGCGCGGGCCTATTCGTATATCCTTCTTTAATGGCAGCAGATATTCTTGTTTATAATGCGGATCTTGTGCCAGTAGGTGAAGATCAGAAGCAGCACTTGGAGTTGACCCGTGATTTAGCGGGCCGATTCAATAACCGTTTTGGCGAATTCTTTACGATTCCTGAACCGTATATCCCTGAAGTGGGCGCACGCATTATGTCTCTGGATGATGGCACTAAAAAAATGAGCAAGAGCAGCCCGAATGCAGGCAGCTATATTGCCCTGTTGGATTCGCCGGATGTGATCCGTAAAAAAATCAGCCGCGCAACGACTGATTCTGGACGTGAAGTGATCTTTGATCCGGCTAACAAGCCAGAGATTAGTAACTTGATGAGTATTTACTCGGAATGTTCTGGGATGTCCCTCCAGCAAATTGCCGATCGTTATGAAGGACAAATGTATGGTGGCTTTAAGAAGGATCTTGGGGAAGTGGTTGTATCCACACTTGAGCCTTTGCAACAAAGATATCATGAAATTCGCAGTTCAGGTGCGATCACTGATATTCTTGCTGAAGGTGCTGAACGTGCACGTATTGTTGCAGCTGAGACGTTGAATGGCGTAAAAGAGCGGATGGGCTTTCTGCCAGCTCGTTAATCTTAGTCAGAGCTTAAGCTTTCCTGTTTGCGTCTAATTCTGGCTTTGAGGATAAATCCCCAGCCAATATTCATTACGCAAAGAAAACCAAGCAGAAGTGCCAGCCAGAAGCTATAGCTGATCGCGATTGAAGCGGCAGTGAGAATAAGAATAGAAGAACAAGCGAACCAAAGTGAGAGTCCTTTACCCATTAAGAGCCTTCCTTTCCGTGTCTGCTAAAATGAATCCCGGAGTATTATAAAATACTCCGGGATTTTTTGTGATTATAGAATAGATCTCTCAGTAAGTCTACAGTTTCATCGTAAAGAACCAGGGTCGATGGAAAATCGTTTGTCGAGCTTATCACTGCTAAGCCAGCCTACATAAGTATTTAAAGGTTTATATTGGTTATCCATAACTAATACAGCCACAAAAGGGTATTGTTTGCGGTGTAAATAACGAACGTCTCCCCAGCGCACCATATATCCTGAAGGAAGCTCCTCCACTTCGGCAACCGCATAAGAGGTGAAATATAGAAAGGACTGAATATCTGGATGCGACTTGGATATTTCCACAGCGGGATGATTTGAGCAGACCGCATGTTTGAACCATTCCAGACGGTTGTTCAGTAGCTGCCCAACGTCATAGCTGCCGTCTTTTTTCACTTTAACTACGTTCCAGCGTTTAAGTGAAATTGTAGGGATTACAATATAACGTTCACCAGCATTATGGTGTATATCTTTAAGCTTGATGTTTCGTGTAAGGCGGGCATGAACAATTGTTCTCCAAATATAATAAAGAATGGTACAGGCATAAAGCGTAATAAATAAAGGTTTGGGCGGCACAATCCCAGTGATCCAGAGTAGAATAGCTGCGATATGGCTGCCAAAAATAAATGGATCGAAAATGTGGATGATATTCCAGGCAATCCATTTCTCAGTAAATGGACGGGCGGCCTGGGTTCCATAGGTGTTAAACAGATCAGAGAAGACGTGCACGCCTACGCCTATGAAACCCCAGAGTGCAACATGGCTTAAAGCTGCCAAATCAGTAAATCCAAACAGAGGCCCTAAGACTAGGGCAATCAGAGCGGGCCACAAAATTAGAAAAGGCAAGGAGTGTGTGATTCCCCGGTGATTACGAATATATATTGCATTGTCCTTTAGTCTTAATGCGGTATCGGCATCAGGAGCTTGTGAGCCTAAAATCGTAGCCAGCATAACGGCCCCGGCCAGTTTAGGGTCAGAAGCAACGACAGGATCTACGAATGAAAGTCCGGCTAACCCTATGCCCATAACTAAATGTGTAGCGGTGTCCATTGGTCAGTTCTCCTTTGTTGTTCGGAAGTACATTATTAATGATTACCCAAATACAGCTTAGGTTATTAACGGGCTGGAAATAAATATTGTCACGTAATTGTCAAATTCATGAACATACTGTGCCATGACTGTCAAAGTCTCCTCGGGTTTGATATGATAAAGTTAACAGCGAAGTCTATTTAGTGCTTCGGCTAGAACGTTAGAAGTTCGTTTAGAAGGAGGATCATTTGGTGTGGATAATCATATAACATTTCAAGCTTCTTCCGATTCTGCAGCTATGTCTGCAAAATCTCCACCGGAAGGTGCAAGTTGGCGTGATTTCATTACCGTAACAAAACCCGGTATTATCCGATCTAACCTCATCGCTGCCTTTGCAGGATATTGGCTGGCTTCAGGTTGGGATGTTCAATACGGCAGATTAGTTCTGACTCTGCTCGGTACAATGCTGGTTATGGCTTCGGCCTGTGTTTTTAATAACTATTTCGACCGTGACCTGGACATGAAGATGGAAAGAACGCGCGATCGGGGGCTTCCTACAGGACGACTGAAACCCAAAACCGTATTGCTGTATGCTATTGGGCTAGGGATTGCGGGCTTGATTGTACTGTTTGCTTTTTCCGGAGTTTTAGCCGGTCTGTTCGGGATTGTAGGGATGTTCGTTTACGTTGTAGTATACACCCTTTGGTTGAAACGGACATCAACATGGAGCACTTCAGTAGGTGCGATCTCTGGAGCTATGCCACCGGTAATTGGCTACGTTGCAGTTACGGGAACAGTTGATCTAGGGGCTTGGCTGATGTTTGCGATGTTGTTTCTGTGGCAACCTCCCCATTTCTGGGCACTCGGGATTAGACGTAAAGAAGAATATAGAGCCGCTGGATTTCCGCTGCTGCCTGTAGTCAAAGGAACACGTCGTACGAAGTTTCAAATGATTCCTTATGTAGCACTGTTGCTGCCTATTCCAGTGTTAATGTACGCCTACGATTATGCAGGCATTTTTTATCTGGTGATTTCAACAGCGCTGTCCCTGGCTTGGTTAATCATAACCTTGATGGGCTTTGCAGCAAAAGATGACGAAGTCTGGGCGAAGAAGAACTTCCTCTTCTCCATTAACTACCTAACGGTAAGTTTGATCGTACTTGTATTGAATACGATTCACGGTTAAGAAGAGGGAGGGTATTATTGTCCGTGCAGACCTTTAAGCGTTATAAATGGACCTGGATTCTACTATTGCTTGCTTTGGTAATGGCTGGTTATCTGGCAGTTAATTCTTTGAATTTAGGAAAAGAAAAACTGCCGGTAATCGGAGAAGTGCAGGACTTTTCACTTGAAAATGTGGATGGAGACCAGATTACTCTGGCTGATACACAAGGTAAGGCGCGGCTGGTATACTTTTTTTTCACACAATGTCCGGATGTATGTCCTATAACTACGTTTCTGTTATCTCAGACGCAGAAAATTCTGGTCGACGATGGCAGCTTTGGAAAAGATACGGCGTTCGTCTCCATTTCTTTTGATCCAGAGAATGATACGCGTGAAGCCATTAAAAGCTTTGCGGACCGTTTCCAGGCAGATTATAAGGGTTGGTACTTCTTACGGGGGGATCAGGAAGTCATTCGTAAGCTGGCAACTGATTCTTTTAAAGTACTAATTGCAGGGAATAGTAAAGAAAATTTCGTACATGCCAATCGCATAGCATTGGTTGATCGAGACAATCGTCTCCGTGCATTGTATGACGCAGGGGATACGGATAACATAACGCCTGAATTTCTTGCCGATAGGCTGAATGAATTGGCTCGTGAATAGAACATAACCGCATAACAGAAACGCCTTTTTCGAATCCCATTTATTGAAGGATAACGAAAAAGGCGTTTTTAATTTCTTAGGCAATATATCGCGAATCAAAAAGGAATGGGTTCAGGGTAAATGATGAACTCTTCCAGACCCGCTTTTTCAAGCTGATTAATATTGTATTCATCTGGAGTGCCTTCCACCCCGGCATAACCCCGGCGTGTATAGATGTGACCAGCATCGGGAAAGGCATCGCGGAGAATCCCGCGTATTTTTTTGCCTGAACTGTCGTTATCCATATAAAGATATACTTCTCCATCTCCTACTTTTTGTCGCAGGGACTCGAGTTTGAGCGTATTTAATGTACCAAAGGTACAGAGGATTTCGACTTCCGGTACCAGCACGCGTCGTAATCTGCTGCGATCGTTTTTGCCTTCGACAATAATCGTAATGGACATTTGCTGACAATCACCTCCGGAAATGAAGTCTGAACTTACAGACTCATTATAGTTTACCGAAGGAGGAGCAGTTTTAACAACTGTTTCTACAGGAAAATCTTCATTCCCCGGGAAATGTCGTAAAAACAATAAATCATGCGGCCCTCCCATTCCATTTGGAAGAGTAGGTAGACAGTTTGGTTGAATTTTTTGGCGGAAGCAGTAATAGTGCAACCATCAGCAATAGAAAGGCAATGAAATAAGGTGAAACAACGGCTCTTAATTGTCCTGCGGCCACAGGGCCTGCGAATGCGCCTAGTGACATGGCTATCGACTGCATGGAGAAGGTGCGTCCCATACGTCCTGGTCCACCTAGACTAATAAAGAGCGATGCCATTGCAGGAAATAATATTCCTTTGGCTGCACCCAGCATAAAGAGAATAACGGATGCGGGAATGCTGTGAAGTGAGGCGAGCGCAAAAAAACAAAGGGCCATTCCTAGCAAGGCCACGGCTATTCTTCCTCCTGGGGAAAAGCGGTTCAGGAAGAACAAACTGAGTGTTACCAAAGCCCCTAAGCTAAGGAGCGATAAAAGAATGCCTGTGGAAACAATGCTATTACTTCCGGTCTGAGATAGAGGAAGTTCAAAGAACAGAACCCCTTGTGAACAAGAAACGAAAAAAGGCAGCAGATAATAACGTTTGGAAACTGGATTGGCATCGGATATAGGGACCGAAGGAAGATCCTGTTTTTTTAAAGGAGGTGCTGCAGAGTTTACAGGGCGTACTAAACTCCGGGCAGGTGCCGGTACACTGAAAAAAGCCATGATGCCTGTAGCGATAAGCAGCCATCCCAATGTGGTGAAGGTGCCGGAATAGCCAGCTTTAGCTACGATAAAGGCCCCCGCTGCTGGGGATACCACTGAAGCTAAGGTATGAACGATACCATGTCCGGACATATATTTCCCCTGCTCAGTAGCATCAGATGATAATGAAGCCAGCAAGGTCATGCACGCTGGAGAGAGGAAGGCGAGCGCGAACCCGCTTGCTGCTCGTAGCATCAGCAAATGCCACGGAAGCTGAGCATGAGCCTGCAGCAGTAGAATGGCTCCCGCAGTAACAAGGCTAAAGACGATGTAGCGGCGGCTGCCATTACGATCGACGAGTACGCCTGCGAGCAAATTGCCAGGAAGATGGGTTAACGAATACATGCCCATCATCCAGCCAATAAAGGCGGGTCCCGCACCAAGAGAGATGGCAAAGGGCGTTAGAATAGGATACTGTGCATGTAAATCAAAAAACGCCAGAAAAAGAAACAGGTACAGCCACAGCGCAGTTTTCACAGGGAAACACCTCCGAGAGCCACCTACAATAAAGATTAATGCAGGAAGGCGGATTTTAAGAAGATCAAATTTAAGCAACTACTTGTACTTTACGTGGGACAGAGAGGGCTTATACCGCTTTTTTAATTCCTATAAGCAGGTATACCTTTCTCTGGCTGTGGAACCATGAATTATGATGGGCATTCATGTATAATAATTAATATTGGCGTCATGTCTATAGAGGAGATAATCCTTAGGACGAAACTAGGTGATAGGGGTGTTGTGAGGTTGATGGATCCAGAGGTGTGGTCACAGTTTATTAGAGAGAATTGGTTAGTTATTGTTATTGCGCTCATTCTGTTGTTCGCGGTTGTTAATTTGGTCAAAACGATGTTGAAATGGGCGATTGTCATTATTATCGTTGTAGGTCTATTCATCTATAGTGGTGTGACAATGGACCAAATTGGTAACGCTGTGAATAAGGTGGCAGATGGAACGGTAAGTACGGTGAAGAAGGAAGCACAAGAGGTTATGCTTAAAGAGGCGCAGGATGCGAAGTACACTTCAAATGGTGACGGAACATTTACGATCACAACTCCGAATATTGAAGTGAAAGGTACTACTGGCGAAGATAAGGTAGAGGTTACTTTCCGCGGAGTTAGTCTTGGGAAGTGGAGTATTACTGATACCACACAAACATTTATCGAGGAAGCTCGGAAACATCAATAAACGGCTTCAGTTTAAATCATTATCAAAAACAAGCAAGCGGGCGACTGAAAGGGGAGATTGGATATGATAAACGGTTGGTTGACTAGTCTGAGTGATGCAAATATCATCTCCATCGCCCTCCTGCTGGTAGTAGTCTTTTCACTATTGCAAGGCTGGAGCAGAGGGTTCTCAAGTGCTACCGGAAGATTATTCGGTCTGCTGGGAACAGGACTGTATACAATAGCTTCTTTGGTGCTGGCCATTCCTGCTGCGGCTTATCTCAATCCTCATGTACAGACTTGGGCAGCAGGAATAAGTCTGCCTGATAAACAGCTGACCCAGTGGCAGCAAATTTATTATACGGCTGTGTCTGTGCTGGCGGAATCGCCGCTGGTGCGGTTTCTATTGTTGTTATTGCTCTCTTATATCTTAATTCGCATGCTTCTGGGATTGTTGTCTATGCTGCTCCCATTCCATCAGCTACGGCGCACCAAGACATTTAAGGACAGAAAGATTACGCAAGTAAGCCGTATGGGCGGAGCTATCATAGGATTAATTATAGGCTTGACTCGTGGTTTAATTATTGTGCTTGCTCTCTTCATTTGTGTTGGCCTAAATCCAGAAAGTCAATTTAGCCGTTATGTGGAATCTTCTCCGATCTACAGTCAAAGCGCTGCCGCTGTATTTGAGCCCTTTGTTGGGGAGACCGTGCAGAAAAAGCTGCCTATTCTGACGAAGACCGTTGCAGCTGAGATGAATGATATCCTGCGCAGAAAATATGAAGTTATTGATCATGACATTCCACAAGATATTGTGGGTGCGGCTGAAGATATTATTGGACAAGCGCAAGGAGACGAGAAGAAAGCCAAACTACTGTATGATTGGGTAGGAACACGAGTAACTTATGATTACGCCAAAGCGGAAAATTATGAAAAAAATAGAATTTGGCATGAACAGACCCCGCAGGATACCTTCGACACACGCATAGGGGTATGTATTGATTATGCCCGTCTTTACGCTGTAATGGCCCGCTCCCAAGGATTGCAGGTGCGCGTTGTAACGGGTCAAGGCTATGATGGTCGAGGCGGGTATGGCGCACATGCCTGGAATGAAGTTTATATAAGTGACCGGCAAGCTTGGATTCCATTGGATCCCACTTGGGCGAGCAGTGGAGATTGGTTTAATCCGAAGGATTTTGACGATACGCATATTAGGGAGAACGCACTCTGAGTGAGGGCGCCGCACTCCTTCCGTGTGGTACAATAAACTCATACCAACCGCTCTAACACAAATGCGAGTGCAATGCTCACAATCAGCTTCTTAGAAATCACCTTCATTATAAGAGCAATGTCGCTGGCTAAGGCAATTCAGACATTATTTTTATATAGAAGGGAAGAAAGCTGGTGAGCTTTGGGAAGCAGCTCCCGCCTGCGGACGGGAAATCTTCGAAACATTCTGTAGGTCTGAGATTGAATCTGTTTTTCTTTGGCACTTTTTTTATTTTTTGTATCATTATTGTGCGTCTTGCAGGTTTGCAGTTTACTGAGGGAGCTTTGCTGACAGAAGAAGAGATCAAACGGGATACGAAGTTTGTTCCGCTGGCAGCCATGCGAGGGATTATTTTTGCTGCCGGGGGTGAGCAGATAGCCTATTCTACACCTGTTGAGTCGCTCTATCTTACCCTAAATAAGGAATATACAGCTAAAACTACCGATAAAGTAACGGGTGAAACCTCACTAACGGAAAAAGCGAAAAATAAGTCTAATGACCTTGCAGCAAGATTAGTAGCGGAGTTTGAGAAATATGGAAGTGCAGATGCCCCTAAGTTAACGCAGCAGGACGTGCTGGATTTACTTGATCTGGACTTTAAAAAGTATCTGGGTTATGTACCGCGTCGTATAAAAGCAGGGCTAACTTCAGAAGAAATAGCTTATTTCATGGAACACAAGGATGAATATCCAGGTATTACCATTGTGGAAGAAAGTGTACGCCACTACGATAAAGATACGGTAGCTGTGCAGACGGTGGGTTTTGGTAAACCTTTTAAATCAACCGAAGACATAGCGATGTACAAAAATATTCGTAGTGCAATGAAAGACAATTCTTCACCGGGACTTATGTATAAAACGGAAGAATATGTAGGATTTGATGGTCTGGAAATGCAGTATCA
Organism: Paenibacillus sp. FSL H7-0943; assembly: GCF_037963265.1. Taxonomy (NCBI): domain Bacteria; kingdom Bacillati; phylum Bacillota; class Bacilli; order Caryophanales; family Paenibacillaceae; genus Paenibacillus; species Paenibacillus sp. FSL H7-0943. The sequence goes on along the minus strand of NZ_CP150148.1, from coordinate 5,815,463 downwards.
ACGCGAACTGCGCGGAGAAAATGGTTATCAGGTCATTTCGGTCACTCCTCAAAATATGGCTGAGAAGGTAGAACAGACCGTTCCCCCTATAAAAGGCAATAACATTTGGATGACCATTAATAAGAATGTTCAGATGAAGACTGAACAGGCCATATTGGATCAGATTAAATGGCTGCATACCAATGCTGTTCAAGGCGAAACTCATCCTGATGCTTTAACAGGTTATGCAGTAGCAATGGAAGTAGAGACTGGGAATATTGTCGCTATGGCGAGTATGCCTGATTACGATTCGAATGTATGGACAAAGGACTCACTGCCTACATCTGTCTGGAATAAAATTATGAATAATCATCTGAATGGTACAATTACCTCGAATTCTTCCGGGAGATCGGGTCATGATTTTAGCTCACTTGTATTCTTGGGATCGACCATTAAACCGTTAAGTGTATTAATTGGTTTAAATGAAGGATTTTTTAACACCTCGAGCACCTATCCCGATGTGGGGATTACCTATTTCGGTAAGGATGATAAATCATCGGTTAGAAATTCATCAGGTCACGTCTATGGAAAATTGTATCCGGCTGATGCTATCAAGCAATCCTCTAACGTATTTATGGTAGATATGGTCGGAAAGCAACTATACAAAAAATACCAGGGGGATAAAGGTGTAGAGGTCTGGGACGAATATATGAAAAAGTTCGGACTGGGTGTGTCAACACAAAGTGGTCTTCCCGGTGAATCACCAGGTCAGATTAACTATACAGATTTCAAGGCTGCAGGGAGCTCACAGGCCGCGCTCGTCTACGCATCTTTTGGCCAGCAAGGCAGTTATACTACATTACAGCTTGCCCAGTATGCTACTACACTTGCAAATGAAGGTGTTCGAATTAAACCGCAGCTTGTAAGTAAGATTACTGATGCGCAAGGTAAGGTGGTTAAGGAATTTAAAAAAGAAGTGCTTAATAGCGTAACCTTTGATAAATCGTTCTGGAGAGAAATCAAACAGGGAATGAGCAGTAAAGTTAGTGCTTTTGACGATTTTCCTTATGATTTTGCCCGTAAGACAGGAACCTCTGAAAAAACGGATAGAAAAAATATAAACCGTGATAACGGGGTCTTTATTGCCTTTGCTCCACGTGAGAATCCGAAGCTGGCTGTAGCGGTTGTGATTCCGGAAGGCGGCTTTGGCTCCAATAGTGCAGCTCCGGTTGCCCGTAAGATTTTTGATGCTTATGATTGGGAATATGGGCTGGATGGGGTTCCGAAGAAGAATATTCCACCTGTGGCAGATCCCGTTCAAGAACAATAAGCTTAAATTAGAGAAAAAGGAGAGAAAAACTGTGAGTTTTTTCCGTAAGCAGGCCTCACCTCCTGACGAGACCAGTAGCAAAAGTTCCATCGGCCTGCGACTCAACGTGTTTTTCTTTAGCACGTTCGTTATATTTTGCGTAATCATCATCCGACTAGCTGTTCTGCAGTTCGTGGAAGGCCCAACTTTAACTGAGGTAGAGACGAGTAGAGATACTAAAAATGTACCGTTAGCTTCCATGAGAGGGGTTATATACGCTGCAGGTGGTGAGAAGCTAGCTTATTCCACACCTGTTCAATCGCTGTATATCACACTCAATAAAGAGTATACGGCTAAGGAAACAGATAAAGTCACCGGTAAAACAACGCTGACCCCAGAGGCTAAGGCCAAGTCTGATGCATTGGCAGCCAAGCTGGTAGCTGATTTCAATAAATATGGGGATCCAAATGCAGAGAAGATGACGGAGAAAGATGTAATTGATGCGTTGGATTTATATTTTCGTAAATCACTTGGCTTTATGGCACGGCGAATTAAGGCTGATCTGACTACTGAAGAAGTTGCTTATTTCATGGAACATAAAGGAGAATATCCGGGGCTTGAGATTGTCGAGGAGAGCATTCGTCATTACGATAAAGATACGGTTGCTGTACAGACGATTGGTTATATCAAACCCTTCAAATCCGCGAACAGTCTTAATATTTATAAAAACATTCTAAGTGCTATGAAAAACAATCCGGAGCCAGGGCTAACGTATAAGGATGATGAATTTGTTGGATTCGATGGGCTGGAGCTGAAATATCAGCGTGAGCTTCGCGGGCAAAACGGCTATCAGGAAATTTCTGTCAATCCACAGAATATGGCGGAGAAAATTGAGCGTGTCGTTCCGCCTGTCAAAGGAAATGACATCTGGACAACGATTAATAAGAACGTTCAGATGAAGACAGAACAGGCGATAACAGATCAGCTCAAATGGTTGCACTCTAATACCGTACAAGGCAGAACGCATCCGAATGCTTTAACGGGATATGCAGTAGCGATGGAAGTAGATACTGGCAATATTGTTGCTATGGCGAGTATGCCTGACTATGATACGAATGTTTGGACAACGGGTTCTTTATCTGCAGATGTCTGGAACAGTATTATGGATAACTATCAGAACGGCACGATAACTCCTATTTCTTCAGGAACCTCAGGGAATGGACTAAGATCTGTATTGCTTCTAGGTTCAACGATTAAACCTTTGAGTGTACTCGTGGGCCTGAATGAAGGGTTGTTTTCAACTTCTTCTTATTATCAGGATAGAGGTTTTGCGACTTTTGGTAAGTCTGGGCATGAAACGAAGGTAAGAAACTCTTCTAACCACGTATATGGTTCTTTGGATCCTGCTAGAGCCATTGAGAAATCCTCGAATGCATTTATGGTCGATATGGTCGGTAAAAGATTGTATGACAAATATAAAAGCAAAGGGATTGACATCTGGGATGTCTATATGAAAGAGTTCGGCCTTGGTGTATCTACGGGAATTGACCTGCCAAATGAATTCTTGGGTCAAAGAAACTATACCAATATAGAAGCTGCTGGTAGTGCGCAGTCCGCACTGGTCTATGCCTCTTTCGGACAACAAGGAAGTTATACAGTAATGCAGCTTGCACAGTATGTTACTACACTTGCTAATGAAGGACAGCGGATTAAACCTCAACTGGTTAGCAAGATTACTGATGCAGATGGAAATATAATCAAAGAATTTAAACGTGAGGTGCTTGATGAAGTAACAAACTTCGATAAGTCCTACTGGAATGAAATTAAGCAGGGGATGCGAAGTGAAGTTAGTGCTTTTTCTGATTTCCCTTATGACTTTGCCCGTAAGACGGGAACCTCTCAGCAAGTAGCTAAGGGTGAAATTCGCGATAATGGGGTATTTATTGCATATGCTCCACGTAATAATCCTAAGTTGGCTGTGGCGGTTGTAATCCCTGAAGGTGGTTTTGGTTCACAAAGTGCGGCACCAGTCGCACGTAAAATATTTGATGCCTATGATTGGGAATATGGCCTTGATGGAGTTCCAAAGAAAAGTCTCCAGTCTGGCAATAATACTAATGATAATGCGAAGGAGGGAGAGACTACAGGTACTGAGTAACTCTGACCCTATGGCTAAGATTTAAAAAATAAACAGCTTCTCAAATGAGAGCATACAAGAATGGAGGGGTGGCAAATGATTGCCAAATACCGCCTGCTTGCATTGGATATGGATGGAACCCTACTGAATGATGAACAGATAATTACACCCACAACGGTGGAATGGATTCAAAAGGCGGTCAACGCAGGCGTTCATGTCTGTCTGTCGACAGGCCGAGCATTTGTAAGTGCCTTACCCTATGCAGAGCAGCTAGGTTTAGAGACACCGATGATCACTGTGAACGGCAGTGAGGTGTGGAGAGCGCCACATGAAATATACCGGAGATCACTAATGGATCCCAAGCTGGTACAAGAAATGTATGATCTTGCAAAAGCAGATGACATCTGGTTCTGGGCTTATTCTCTGGACGAAGTTCTTAAACAGGATAACTGGGATGGCGATGTAACGGGTAGAGAATGGCTTAAGTTCGGTTATCACACTGAAGATGATGAGCTTCGTCATAAGCTGTTGCTTCGTCTTCAAGATATGGGTGGACTGGAGATTACGAACTCTTCTCCGCACAATCTGGAGATTAATCCTCTAGGCGTGAATAAGGCAGCAGGAATAAAGGAAGTCTGCAAGCTGCTGGGAATAGAAATGTCGCAAGTTGTAGCTGTGGGCGACAGCCTTAACGATCTGGCGGCGATCCAGCAGGCTGGGCTTGGGGTTGCCATGGGCAATGCGCAAAAGACGGTTAAACAAGAGGCTGACGTTGTGGTGGCGACCAATAATCAAGACGGGATTGCTGAGGTCATTCAAAAGTATATCTTTACCGAAGCTGCAGCCTCTGTAGGCAGCAAATAATAAAAGCAGTACTGCGAAGTGAATCCATGGAGCATTATGCTAGTAGGAGGTTAAGGAATTGACGATCCTGGGTTGGATTCTTATCATTGTTTTGTTTGCTGTAGGATTGGCAGGGGCTGTGTATCCTATACTGCCGGGTGCGTTAGCGATCTATCTTGCCTTTTTTGTATACGGCTGGTTCTTTTCTTTTGAGCCCTTTGGGGTTTGGTTCTGGATTATTCAAACACTGATCGTTGTAGTTCTTTTTGTTGCTGATTATGTTGTAGGAGCGTGGGGTGTCAAAAAATTTGGCGGCTCACGTTCATCGATTATCGGGAGCACGATCGGGCTGATCTTGGGACCTTTTGTTATTCCAGCTTTTGGTCTTATCATTGGACCATTTCTAGGGGCTTTTATTGGAGAATTGATTGTGGGATCTTCCCCGTCTAAAGCTGCTAAGGTAAGTGTTGGCTCCATACTCGGCTTATTTAGCAGCACCTTGGTCAAAATCGTGTTGCAGGTAATTATGGTCGTCCTCTTTTTTATATGGGTCGCCCGGTTTTAATTTAACAGTGAAGAAGGGGAAAGAGTTTGTCCAAGAAAGAGTCTTTTGTTAAAGGCACGCTTATCCTTGCTGCTGCAGCTTTGGTGGCAAGGGTACTCGGGCTTGTCCAGCGGGTGCCGCTGGAGCATTTATTTAATGATGTTGGTAATGCTTCATTTACGCAGGCAAACACAGTTTATTTGATGTTATTACCGCTGGCTACAGCAGGGATTCCAAGTACATTAAGTAAAATGGTATCTGAGCGTTATGCACTGAATAGGCCAAATGAAGCTCAACAGGTGTATCGGGCGGCATTAATGTTTGGTGTTGTAGTTGGCGTAATTATGAGCGCATTGTTATACATAGGTGCTCCTTATTATGCAGAATATGCAAAAGTTCCTGAAAGTACTTTGGCGATCCGGGCCATAGCTCCGGCACTCCTACTCTTCCCTTCTATAGCAATGATGCGTGGGTACTTTCAAGGGCGGAATAATATGATGGCTGGTGGCATCTCTCAAATTGTGGAGCAGATCGCGAGGGTATCTACAGCTGTTCTTCTGGCATTTGTATTGTTACAAAAAGGGTACGACAACACTTGGATGGCTGCTGGAGCATCATTCGGTAGTGTATTTGGTAGTGTTGGTGCTTTTGGTGTAATGCTCTATTACGCTATGAAATTACGGCGTAGTGAGGGGCAAACTGCGTTATACAAAACGAATGAAGCGAAGCTTCCTCTATTTGGAATTTATAAGGATATATTTAAATTATCCATTCCTATCGTTCTATCTTCAGTTACGGTTCCAGTAGTGAACTTTATTGATACATCTTTAATTGTACCGTTACTGAGTGGACAAGTTGGTGTAGCTGATGCCACACGTGCTTTGGGTATTTTCGGGAGTCGGGCACAGAGTGTCGCCGGGATTCCGCCGGTTCTTTCTATAGCACTGAGCACTTCACTAATACCAATTATTTCAGCTGCATATGCCCGTCGGGATGAAAAACATCTAAAAGGGCAAGTGACGTTAGCACTTCGTATCTCTATTTTAACAGGAGCACCGATTGTTCTATCACTCGTAGTTGCTGCATATTCAGTTAATGGCCTCTTATTCAGTAGTTTAGATGGCAGTGGTATCGTAGCCATGCTTACTTTAGGAACGATCTTTCAGATTACGATGATGACAACGAACTCTATTTTGTTAGGTATGGGCAAATCGCGAATTTCCATGTATTATGTGTTAGCGGGTATTATTGTAAAATTAGTGGCAAGCTTATTACTTAGTAAGGTATTTGGCATCTACGGAATCATCGGTGCAACAGCACTTTGTTTCGTGGTCATTACTTTGCTTAACTTACGTATGCTGAAATCGATTGTGCCTTTTGAAATTATGGGCAAGCGTTGGGGCGGTTTCGTGATTGCGGTACTTGTGTCCGGCGGGATTGGTTATGGCTTGAATGAGGCTGGGATTCTGTTAACAGATCTGATGCCTGCACGTTTGGCGTTTCTGATCACTTGTCTTGTTGTAGGAGCCGCTGTTGTTGTTATTTATCTAGTACTGCTTATTGTGCTGGGCGTGCTGACTAAACAGGAAATCTCCAGTTATCCGCGGGCGCTGCAAAAATTATTGAATCCGCTGATGAAGTTACAGCCTGCACGTGTTCGTATGAGAGAATAGGTTTGACTTCTACACTGCATTTTGCTTCACTTAAAGAGTAGAAAATAGACAGATATTGAAGAAGGGACTGAGTAAATCATGGACAAAATTAGTTCTCCTGCTGAATTTCAGGTAGCCATTCAATCACCTCGATTAACAGTGGCCATCTTCAAGGCTGACTGGTGCTCGGATTGCAAATTTATCGATCCTTTTATCCCAGAGGTAGAGCAGTCTTATGCAGACCGCCTTACACTGGTTGAGGTAGATGTTGATGCCGTGGGCGATGTTAGTCAAGAACAAAATATTATGGGTATTCCAAGCTTCGTCGCATATTCGGATGGACGGGAATTGGTTAGATTCGTTAATAAATTACGCAAATCCCGTGAAGAGATTGAGAATTTCCTTGATAAAGCGGTCCAAGTGCATCAAAGCCTTCAAAAGTAATTCCTAAGGAACCACCGCTTTCGCTTGTTTGTGCAAAGCGGTGGTTTTTTGAAATATAAGTCTGGCTGCTTCTTCATTACTAAAAACTGCGGGTGATATTTTTGACGACAAATCAGTTGAAATGGCTTAGTTATCTTACTTGCCTTATCATGTTCCTCGCTGTACTCGGAGGAGCGGTAGTGACGAAGACTGGATCGGGCTTGGAATGCGGAAATGAATGGCCGCTCTGTCATGGAAAATTAATTCCGGCTTATACTATAGGCTCGATGATTGAATACACCCATCGCTTGTTTAGCGGTTTGGCAGGGTTATTCTCACTTGCCTCGATGTTTGCTTTTTGGCGTTATGCTCGTACGCGGCGCGATTTGCTGGGATATGCATTTATGACCTTAGTATTCGTCATCGTTCAAGGTGGTATGGGAGCGCTTGCAGTAATTAAATCCCAATCCGCTGCTGTAATGGCGTTGCATATGGGTTTTTCTTTGATCGCCTTTTCAAGCGCTATGATGTTGGCTCTTGGAACCAAGAGATGGCATGAAGCACGTGAATATGATCATAAGCTGGAGGCTCAAAAGAAGCCCGTAAGTAAGGCTTTTCGCAATTTAACCTGTTTTACTGCCATCTATTCTTATATTGTCGTGTATATTGGAGCCTTTGTAAGTCATACGGATTCACAAGGCGGGTGTTCGGGTTGGCCGCTTTGTAATGGAGAATGGGTTCCGGAGCTTTCCGGAGGTGTAGGTGTTGTTTTTACGCATCGGATTGCGGCTTTAATCTTATTCATGCTTACTGCGCTGCTTGGGCATTTAGCATTTTGGAAACATAAGGATTATCCAGAGCTTAGAGCGCTAGGTATAGCTGCAGTGCTGTTATGCTTGATGCAGGTATTTAGTGGGGCGGCTGTGGTTTACACTCTAGATAATGAAAGGCTGTACATATTTGCCGCTTTGGCTCATATTTTACTGATTGCCAGTTTGTTTGGTGTCTTATGTTATATGAGTGTAAGAGTCTGGCAGCTAAATCGCGCGAGTAGTGTCGTGTCTGGAAAAAATGTAACGAGCCCAATGATTCCACCGCCTTGGTAGAACATTCCCTCCGTGGATAGAGGTGCTTCACCCGCGGAATAATAAAGTGGAAATCGGTATATCGTGGAGCTGATTGGCCGATGCTTACGTCGCGAGTTTTGTACGAAGCAGTCCATGGAAGCAGACGCTGAACAAAACTTTAGGAGGACTGGGATATGCTGCGGGTATTACTTGGAGAGCCGCCTCGAAAGAACAGCGGTGTGTTGGCTGATGCGATGGAGAATATGGCCACTTTTGCAGCATTGCTGCGCAAGGAAATGAGTGCCCATGAGGATAATGACCATGAATACCGCAAGCTGGAGATTTGGACACGTGGGCTGATTTCCTCTCTGGATGAACTGGAGCAAAGTTGGTTCGCGGCCGCTTTTTACCGGAAATTAGTGATTGCGGGTTATATGGATGATATGACACCGGTGGAACAGGGCGATTATGCACGTTATGTTTATTTTTATAAAGATGGCTTTATCCGGGTTTTCTCTCTTCTGGACAAGCTTGGGACGGTACTGAATCATTTTTATGATCTCAAAACATCCAAATTAAAAACGCACTTTTCTTACTTTACAGTGCTGCGTCAGCTTCAATTATTGAATGTGCATCCTGCATTAGCGGATCAACTGGAAGAGATTAAGAACTCCTACCGCGATCCATTGGAGAATTTACGCAAGCGCAGAAATGCTGAAATTCATTATATGAATTCCGAAATGCAGGATGATTTGTGGCAGCGGCACCAAGGTCTGCATGACAAAATTCAGCTCGAGGATCTGGATAGCCATCTTGAGGATTTAAAACAATCGCTCGAAATGAACTGTAAGACATTAATCGCGGCATTCAGCTACAGCAATGAACAGCTGCGTAAGGAAATAAGCAAGGTAAAGAGCATAAAATCGTAATTGTTCAATATATTTCCTTTTGACAAAAATAGATAAACTCACTATACTTATGCTTGCATTAAAGTATGTACGATTTCAGAAAAAATATAATTTCATAACTTTATCTTATCGAGAGCGGCGGAGGGATAGGCCCGATGAAGCCCGGCAACCGATTTGTATCCAGCGCGGGAAGCGTTGTACAAATGTCATGGTGCTAATTCCTACAATGGCGCAGGTTGCGGTCGTTGGCAGATGAGAAGGCATTGTCTTAATAAACCCACAGAGCCTCTTGCGATCTGCATCGATCGTTGGAGGTTTTTTTGTATAGAATAAGTGAAGTATAAAGGGGGGGCGACGAGAGTTGATTAATCTAAAAGGGATAACAAAGGTTTATGGAAAAGGGAGTAATGCGGCAACAGCACTTTCTGGATTGAATCTGTCCATCGAGAAAGGTGAAATATTCGGAGTCATCGGCCACTCTGGAGCCGGGAAAAGTACATTGATCCGTTGCATTAATCTGTTGGAACGTCCGACAGAAGGAGAGGTCTGGGTAGACGGTGTTGAGCTAACCAGTCTTAACCAAGGTCAGCTGCAGGAACAGCGGCGCAAGATTGGGATGATTTTTCAACATTTCAATTTGCTGTCTTCAGCGACCGTGTACGATAATATTGCCTTTCCACTGCGCCTTGCAGGTACGTCGAGAACAGCTATTGATACAAAAGTCAAAGACCTGCTCGCTCTAGTTGGGCTTGAAGAACATAAAGATAAGTTTCCTTCTCAGTTATCTGGAGGACAAAAGCAGCGGGTCGGCATCGCCCGGGCACTAGCCAGTGACCCTGATGTGCTGCTGTGTGACGAGGCCACTTCTGCGCTTGATCCCCAGACAACAGATTCCATTCTTAAGCTGCTGCTCGATATTAATAAAAGATTCCATTTGACCATTGTGCTGATCACACATGAAATGCATGTAATCCAGAGCATCTGCGACCGTGTCGCGGTCATTCATGGTGGTGGGATTGTTGAGCAAGGCAAAGTTACAGAGGTATTTCTCAAGCCGCAGCATGAGGTTACACGCGATTTCATCCGCAGTGAGACACAGAATGAAGGACCTCTTCGAGTGGCGCTTGATGCTGCTGCCGGGGATAACTCTCAAGCTGTCAAAATTACTTTTTTCGGAGAAAAAACTTACGGCTCGGCACTATCCGATGTCGTGCGTGATACGGGTGTAAGCTTTGCAATCTTACATGGTACCATTTCAACGATTAAAGATGTGCCTTATGGACAGATGATTGTGCGGTTCGAAGGGCCAGCTGAGGCGATTGCTGTAACGATCTCCAGGCTAATTGCTCAAGGCCTTGATGTGGAGGTGATTTCGTAATGAATTTTGCAGATCTAAATTGGCAAGAAATGATGGATGCTACGGTTGCTACTATAAAAATGATATTTTTTTCCGGATTGTTCACAATTATTCTTGGTTTACCACTCGGAATTCTATTGTATTTATGGGGGAAATCGAATAGTATAGTAATCAGAGTAACTTACTCGGTCTTATCATTACTTGTAAATATTCTACGTTCCGTACCCTTTATCATTTTGATGGTGGCTCTAATTCCTTTCAGCAAAGCCGTTGTTGGAACCTCCATTGGTGTACTCGGTACGATTCCACCTCTGGTGATTGGTGCAGCTCCGTTTTTTGCCCGCTTGGTAGAGACGTCGTTAAGAGAGGTAGACCGCGGAGTCATCGAAGCCGCACAAGGTATGGGAGCATCGACGAACCAAATCGTTATGCGTGTTCTTTTGCCAGAAGCTCGTCCAGGTCTGCTCGCTGGAGTTACGATCACACTGGTTACACTGGTCTCCTATACAGCAATGGCTGGTATGGTTGGGGGCGGCGGATTAGGTGACTTGGCGATTCGTTACGGCTACCACCGCTATGAGACGGAGATTATGATTGTTTCTATAATATTTATTGTCGTACTGGTGCAATTGCTACAAATGGCCGGTGACCGACTCGTAAAACATTACACACGGAAATAAGGTACATCCATATATATCCTTATTCAATACAAAATATAGATTAGAGGGGGATTTACAATGAAAAAAGTACTACTTACATTTTTTAGCCTGACACTGGTTGCGGTGCTTGCGGCTTGCGGTAACAACAATGCATCTAATAATGCTGGGAGCTCGGCTGCTACAACAGCACCAAACGCAGAAGCAACAAGTGAACCTACTAAAGATCCAGTAAAATTGGTGATTGGTGCCTCACCTGTTCCTCATGCTGAAATTTTGAAGGCTATTGCTCCATTGCTTGAAAAAGATGGAATTACACTTGAAATCAAAGAATTCACTGACTATATTCAACCTAACGTACAGCTTGATGAGAAGGAGTTAGACGCTAACTTTTTCCAACACCAACCGTATCTGGATGACCAAAACAAAAATAATAAAACCGACCTGGTCTCTGTTGCATCCGTTCACGTTGAACCTTTTGGAGCTTATTCCAAAAAAATCAAATCGATCGATGAGTTGGCTGATGGTGCAAAAGTTGCCATTCCGAACGATGCTACTAACGGTGGCCGTGCACTAATCCTACTTGCAAAAAATGGTCTGATTACCTTGAAAGATGATACAAACATTGCTGCAACAAAAGCAGATATCACTGAAAACAAGAAAAATCTCGACATCATTGAGTTGGAAGCTGCTATGCTCCCACGTCAACTGGATGAGGTAGACCTTGCTTTGATCAACACGAACTTTGCACTAGACGCTGGTCTTGTGCCAACTAAAGATGCATTGTTCATCGAGGGTGTAGATTCCCCTTATGCTAACATTTTGGTAACCCGTCAAGACAATAAAGATTCCGAAGCCATCAAAAAGCTGGTTGCTGCCCTGAATTCTCCAGAAGCTAAAGCTTTCATTGAAGAAAAGTACGAAGGTGCGATCATTCCAGCGTTTTAAGGAATGAAGCTAAATTCGTCTATAGTCATAACAAGAACCCGCAGCCAAGTTGGCTTGCGGGTTTTATGTTCTAAGGTTGTGAGAGAATGTTAAATCCTCTATAATAAGAAAATCCCGATCTCCTATACAGGAGAATCGGGAGGGTTATTGAACGGGATTTAGAATACTTGAACTACTTCTTCAACGCCTTCTACTTCTTCAAGGAGGGCGCGTTCAATCCCGGCTTTCAAGGTGATCGTGGAGCTTGGGCAGCTGCCGCAGGCACCCATAAGTTTCAACTTAACGATGCCGTCTTCCACATCGACCAGTTCTACGTCACCGCCATCGCGCTGCAGGAACGGACGAAGCTTATCCAGCACTTCTAGTACTTCATCATACATTTCGGTGCTTTGTGCATTCTCACTCATTTCTCAATCACTCCTTTCGTAAGTTCATTATAGTACAAAAAGTTAAAAAATAAAATGGTTAGGCGGAATAGGGAGATCATCATGAGACCAATTATTGAATTTTGTTCCAGCAACATGGGTCACGGAACAGACAAGCTAATGCATAAGCTGGAGGAAAATCCAGATTATGATGTTATTGAATACGGATGTCTGAACAATTGTGGAGAGTGTTATTTAATGCCTTTCGCCATGGTTGAAGGTGACATTATTGCAGCAGACACTGTTGCAGAGCTAGAAGAGAAAATTGAGGCCAAGATCAAAGAGCTTGAGGCTTGGTTTAATATAGATCTTGACTAAATTTCTCGAGAAAAAAAGAGGGAGCACTCCATAATCTAAATTATGGAGTGCTCCCTCTTTTTGGAACCTTACTTGAACAAAATCCACCAATTTGATCGATTAGGCAACATATTGGAGAGTGCAGGGGCTACCGTGAAGGTGCCACCGGACTCAGGCGACCTTATATTGGGTGTTTTCCTACATTTGGATTGCTATCGGACCCCATAGTCACTATTCACCTGAAAAACAGCATAAATGAACCTTATTATTAGCAATAACTTCACTGGAGTCCGAAACTCTCCTTCATAGGCTGAAAATTTGCGAATAAGGTCATCTGAGTCCGAAGGGTATACGCACCAATAACGTAAGGAAGCTACTCTCGTGTTTATCTGAGAGTAGCTTCCTTTAATACTTATGAACCAATCATAGGCTTATCCTAAAGTGCGTTTCGACATCCAGAGCACTCCGCTCTTGAGGATGCGGGGAACCCGTCCTTTGACGGAGCGTTGTCCCATAAGTCCGAATCCTGCTTTTTTTCCTAGTGACCCTAAAGTACCCTTCAGGCGAATAGGATGAAGCTTAGGAGTCTCACCGCGCCAGGTCGCTTGGATAACCTGAGCTACCTGCTCACCCTGTGCTCCAGCGGCTTGTGCGCTTGGTGCAAATGGCAGACTGGCACAGTCACCAATCACATATACCTCCGGATAATCCGGTATACGATAATACTCATCCAGCATAATCCGTCCACCGCGGTCCTTCGACACATTCAAATCTTGAACTACTTTTACAGGTTGAATCCCTGCGGTCCATACTGTCACATCTGAAAGGATTTCCTCGGTACCGTTAAAAATCGAATCCTTCTCTACATGAGATACAGAGATTCGTCCCAGCGTTTGCACCTGATGGTGATGAAACCATTCCTCTACGTACTGTGACAGCTTTGCCGGAAAGGCAGACAAAACACGTTCACCGCGATCCAGAATAGCAATGTTAAGGTCTGGACGGCTCTCCCGAAGCTCTGCAGCTAATTCAACACCGCTTAATCCTCCACCTACGATGTTTATCGTTCCGTAAGGCTTCACATCATTTAAACGGCGGTAGGTTTCCCGAGTACCAGCAAAGGTCTGGATGCTGCAGGTATATTGATCAGCACCAGGGATGTTGTGGTAATTGTCGGTACAGCCAAGAGCAATGGCTAGGAGATCATAAGATACAATCTCACCGGATTCCATACTGACTATTTTGCTCTCCAAATCAATGGAACTCACTTCACCGTACCGGACAGTAAGCCGGGGGTGAACCGGAAAATGAATGCGCAGGTGATAATCAGTTACGGTACCTGCGGCGAGCGCATAATATTCCGTTTTGATTCCTTGATATGGCATTCGGTCAATTAAGATAATTTCAACATCATGAGGAAGATGATTATTGAGTAATTCTTGAATTAAGGCTAGGCCGCCGTAGCCACCGCCAAGAACGAGTATTGTTCTCATGCTGACCGAACTTCCTTTCCAATATGGGATAACAAATCTCAGGTAGTCTTCTTATTCGTATACCTTAACTTCATTATAGAAAGTGTCACGTTCGACAGGAATTCGTCCAGCACCTTTCACTAGCCAGATCAATTCGTCGCGAGTCAGACCTTCCGGTGTTAAGGCGCCAGCCGCGTGGCTGATACGTTCTTTTAAAATTGTGCCATGCACATCTGATGCACCGAAGTTCAGCGCAACTTGAGTAAGCTGAGGGCCAATGTTAATGAAGTACGCTTTGATGTGATCGAAATTGTCCAACATCAATCTGCTGATCGCAATGGTCTTCAGATCCTCATAAGCAGAGTTGCGGCGCATGATGCCAGCGTTTTTATTCTTAGGCTGCATGGACAATGGAATGAATACCATAAAGCCATTGGTTTCGTCCTGCAAATCACGGATTTGCATCATATGGCGGATACGGTCTTCATGAGATTCAATGGAGCCGTACAGCATAGTGGTATGGGTCTTCATCCCAAGCTGATGTGCTGTCCGATGGACTTCCAGATATTCTTCCACATTAGCTTTGTCTACACGCATTTTTTTACGATATTGGTCGGATAATATTTCTGCACCACCACCGGTGAGTGTTTTCAGTCCAGCAGCACGCAATTGTTCCAGTACCTCACGAATACTCAAACCGCTAATACGGGTGAAAAAATCAATTTCAGCGGCAGTGTAGGCTTTTAAGGTAACCTCAGGGAAACGTTCGTTCAAAGCTTTTAAAGAATCCACATAATATTGGAAGGGAACCTTGTCGTTATGGCCACCAACAATATGGAATTCGCGTACGCCTGGGTGGATATGCTGTTCGACATATTGCACCATTTCCTGACCGGAAAGGGTATAGGCTCCCTCTTCTCCATCATCTTTGCGGAAATTGCAGAATGCACAGTGCGATTCGCAAACATTGGTGAAATATAGACTCATGTTTTCGATAAAATATACCCGATTGTGATTCTTGGCGATATTGACTTCATTCGCTAGCTGGCCAATGGTAAGTAAATCGTTGCTTTGATATAAATAAACGCCATCTTCCAAATTCAATCTTTCGCCGCTGCGAACCTTATCAATAATGTTCGCCATTCGGGCATCCGTGTGGGGGGTAAAAAGAGTAGACATATTATGATTTCCTCCTGAAAGTTTACGAGCAGATTGCTCGAAGATAAATTCCAGACGTACCCAAGTGGTAGCTGTTCATTCTAAAAAAGAAAGAGGCGAGCTTGCCTCCGTGACAAATTTCCGAATTTTTACTTAGAGTGCCTTCCCTATTATAAACCTACTCTCCTAAGGGTATCAACAGCTTGATATTGATGGTGTTTTTTGCTGTGAAGGGTCATGCCGAAGGCAGTTGTGACTTGAGGGTAACGGAATAGTCGGTTATACTGAATTTATCAAGCATAAACGTCATTGGCATCCTTATAAAGTTGATAAGCGTTTAAGCGAGAAATATAAGACATAAAGAATAGGTGCAACACTTATACTTTCTTATATTTTTAAGAAATAACTTTTGGCCGGAAGGTCCCTTAAACATAAGTTTCCGCTTATGAAGGGAGACGAATTTGTAGGAGGATGAGATCATGATTAATATTAGTGAAAAGGCAGCAGAACAATTAAAGGCGATGCTTGCTGAACAAGAAGTACCGAACATGTTCCTCCGTATTGGAGTAACGCCCGGCGGTTGCAGTGGATTCTCGTACGCTATGGGCTTTGATGATAATGAAACCGATCAGGACGTATATATGGACATTCAAGCCATGAAAGTGGTTGTGGAGAAGGAGAACCTTCGTTACCTGGACGGCCTCGAAATCGACTTTGAAGAATCCGGTATGACGGGTGGTTTCACCATCAACAACCCTAACGCTACTGCAACTTGCGGCTGCGGTTCAAGCTTCCGTACAGCTACGGATGCAGGGAAACCTAACGAAGAGCCTTGCTAATCACAGCAATCACGGCTCCAAGCCCCGTGTTGGATTCTAACAACACAGGCTTGGAGTTTTTTTTATTCTCAATGACAAAAATCATCACAAGGAGTTCGGAAATGGAAATGGAAATCAGAAAATTAAAAGCTGGTGAACAGCCTCCATTAGAATTACTTCTATTAGCAGATCCTTCGGAGAGCTTAGTTAACGGATATTTACAAAGAGGGTTATGTTGTGTGGCTGAGGTGGATAACAGCATCATCGGAGTCTACGTTGTGCTGCAGACAAGACTGGAGACTGTAGAAATCGTAAATATCGCCGTCGACGAAAATAAACACGGGCAAGGAATAGGTAAGCAGCTGCTGAACCATGCGATTCAGAATGCCAAGCAGCTTGGGGCAAAAACCATTGAAATTGGCACAGGAAATTCGAGTGTTGGACAATTGGCACTTTATCAGAAATGTGGATTCAGAATCACCGGCATTGATAGAGATTTTTTTATTAGGCATTACAGTGAAGAAATCTTTGAAAATGGGATTCAAGTCATAGATATGATACGCCTGTCGCTGGATTTATGAGTAATAGGGGAGTTTCTCAGAAGTCATTTAATGGGCGCTGGGGTAGTTCTTTATTCTTTTACATAGGAAGCAAACGATATATCGCTAATCATGTATCGCAAGCCAGGTATCGGACACAGAGGACCCTAAACGCCGCATTTTCCCATATTTGTGGTGCCAACGGACTGCATTGCCGCTATTGCTATGAAAATCAGTAAATATGAAGCTCTTTCTAAGCGATAGTGTCACTGGAGTCCGAAACCACGCCTCAAAGGTTGAAAATCTGCAAATAACGTCATCTGGGTCCGAAATGCTCATGGGTTAACGACACTGTTGAAGCAGATAGCTATTGTTTAAAAACACAGAGCAGCGATTCTCCACATAACTGGAGAATCGCTGCTCTGTGTTTTTTTTGCGAGGGTCGGACCGTCTGTGCATAGAAGTAAGCTGTTTATAGGCAGTCCCCTGCGTACATTAGGCTGGAATAATAAACTTGTAATTAATCATAAATACGATGAGCGCTGCAGCTCCAAGGGAGAAGGCGATACAGCCCGTACCCAGTGCTCTGCGTTTGTCTTTAATAAATTTAAAGCCAATGGCGCAGATCAGTATAGTCGTTCCAGCCAATACAATGGACATCCCAAGCATAGCCACCCAATATAAAACCTCAAAAAACTGTGCCATTCTGAGCCCTCCCCGCGCTGTGCTTTTTAGTGATTCTGTTAGTACTCACTATAATAGTAGAAATTGAAAATGTAACCGCTATTAATAATACAACGATTTTGAAGATTATTCTAGTTATAGTGAACTCATCCATTAAGATATTGATGTCGAATTTCTTGAGAACTGAATCTACAAAATCCGCGGTTGTACCCTGTCGCTGTCGACTGATGCTGTGCTAAACACTAAGCCCTTTTTGCTAAGAGCGGCATCTTACACGGACAATCATACAAGAGGGCGAGACCTTCTCTGAGTAATGTATAGGGTAGGCTGGATTGTGAAGGGAGGGAAAGGACGATGGCAGGAAGACAATTGGCCAGTAAGTGGCTGAAGACAGAGGCGTTGCTGACCGACGCTCGGGTTGCACCCTATATCCCAATGACGAGGGGGTACAGGGCAGAAACGCTCCTGGCAATGCTTCGTAGATATGGAAATGTTGTCATTAAACCTATTGTGGGTGGCGGAGGTTACGGTGTAATCAAAGTTTTTCGGGATAGTCGCGGTTATGGATTCACCTATATGGACAGAACTCGAATTTACAAGGATTTTGGATCCATGAGACGTGCGCTTAATACTGTGAAGGCAAGACGCAGATATTTGATTCAACAAGGGATTTCCCTTGCGAGAATCGGTGGACGGCCTATTGATTATCGGGTCAAAGTAGTTAAGAATGGTGAGGTTTGGGAATTTCGCTCCATGGTAGGGAGATTGGCTCGGCCAGGTCTGTTCGTAACCAATCTTTGTAAAGGGGGAACGATGCTATCATGTCGTGAAGGACTTCGTAGATCGTTGCCGCGGATTAAAGCTTCAGCGAAGAAAGCAGAAATGCGGAGACTAACCCATGTATGTATCGGAATTATGGAACGGCATTTTCCGGGAATAGGTGAGCTGGGCTTTGATTATGCTGTAGATTATTCGGGGAAAATATGGATTTTGGAGGTTAATACAAGACCTCAATAAATTAACAATTATTTTAAGAATTGACGATAATAGAGTAGTAAGATAAAATTGCGTTTAGTTGCGTTCTTTTGGGGTAAATAACATTGTAATTTATTTACAATAAAAATATATTTTTTGCTTTATACAAGTGGTTCAATCCTGTGTATAACTATTATCCCCATAGTCCACTGTGTAGCTAGTACCTTTATAACGCTTACACACATTTTATACACAGGATTTCCACATGTACTTGTGGATAACGCGAACGCTTGTTCGAAAAATGATAGTTTGATATGATAGATTCAGATCCAAATAAAGGAAAGGTAGATGAAGTTTATGGTTGAATTGTCGGATGAGATGCTGCTTGACTCTTACCATAGAGCAATAGAGCTGCAACTAGAGCATGATTTCATCGCTCTTCTACTCGTTGAAATTCGCAAACGAAACTTACACTCTCCAGTACATGCGGTTCTTCATTAAAAAAGCGCAAAGGATAACTTTGTAGCAGGCTACATATATAAAACCGCGAGGCACAAACAAACATAAAAGGGTATCCTCACAGGCTGTTATCAACAGGCCTGTAAGAATACCCTTTTTTATTGTGTTAATAGATTTAGAGTTTCATATTACTGCTGTGACCCGGTGATAGCTTCGCTTCTGGATCAATGTACACCTTAGCATTATTCACAGCCGTTGGAGCTTCGCCAAATCCTACAGCAATCAGCTTCAGCTTACCAGGGTAAGTTGTGATATCGCCGGCAGCAAATATGCCTGGAATGCTTGTTTCCATACGCGAGTCAACAACAATGGAGTTCCCTTCAATATCAATACCCCATTCGGCAATAGGACCTAGGGAAGAGATGAATCCGAAGTTAACAATAACGCTGTCCACTTCAATTTCTTGAGTTTCTTTGGTCTTGATATTTGACAATGTAACCTTGGTAATGAACTCATCACCATGCAGCTCTGTAATTTCAGTAGGGGTAACTACGTTAACCTTGGAAGCCATCAGGTTCTCAACGCTATGTTCATGCGCACGGAATTTATCCCGGCGGTGAATCAGGGTTACCTGTTCAGCGATGGGTTCCAGCATGAGCGCCCAGTCAACTGCAGAGTCACCGCCACCGCTGATCAGAACTTTTTTATCTTTAAAGGCATTTAGATCATTTACAAAATAATGGAGGTTTGCTTTTTCAAAACGTCCAGCGTTGGGTAATTCCAAACGACGAGGTTCAAATGCACCTACACCAGCTGTAATGATGATCGCCTTACTGTGGTATTCGGCTACATCGGTTGTAACCACAAAATGACGTTCGTCCCGTTTTTGAACAGAAATCACTTTCTCCTCCAGCCGGATATTGGATTGGAACATATCCATTTGCCGAGACAGGTTGTCGACCAATTCTTGTGCTGTTACTTTTGGAAAACCTGCCACATCATAAATGTATTTTTCTGGATAAAGGGCAGCAAGTTGTCCCCCCAATTGGGGCATACTTTCAATAAGGGTTACTGATGCCTGACGCATTCCGCCGTAAAATGCGGCAAACATGCCAGCTGGCCCGCCACCTATGATTAAAAGGTCGCTCATAGGAACGCTGGATTGCTCTTGGGTCACGGGATATTACACCTCCGAGTTGATATATTCATTTTGCCATACTTGTGTACCTACTTATTATAATCATTGTGACACATACCTGCAAAGAAAGACTTTAGAAGTCAATAAAAGTGTGACGTTTTTTAGTATTTTAATGTTTGATTAATGCTACACTAAGGTTTACAATGGATATGGTCAATTTAGAAATGCTTCAAGTTTGATTGGAATTTCTTCTAAATATAAGTGTATAAATTCACAAAAAGGACCGTACATTGTTTTTCAATAAAAAATACAAAGACAGATTTACCTCTTGGAAGGAGCCGGAACATGAGTAGTATTCCCAAAATCGTTATCTTAGGCGCGGGCTATGGGGGTATTTTGACCGCACAGCGCTTGCAGAAGGCTTTGAATTATAATGAAGCGGATGTCACGCTTGTAAACCGTCACGAGTACCACTATTTTACTACCCATCTACATATGCCTGCGGCGGGTACGGACAGTATTGAACACACTCGGGTGTCCATTTCGAAACTAATCGATGAATTCAAGATCGACCTCGTGAAGTCATCTGTTCAGGAAATTCGTACTCAGCAGAAAAAGATTATTTTGGAGGATGGTACCCTATCGTACGATTATCTTGTCATTGCTTTAGGTGGAGAGCCTGAAACATTTGGTATTCCTGGACTTGATAAATACGCACTGACAATCCGGAGCATCAATTCCGTTCGTTTAATTCGCGAGCATATTGAATATCAATTCGCTAAGTACAAGAACGAGAACAATGCTCAGGAGCATATTAATTTTGTTGTCGGTGGTGCCGGCTTTAGCGGTATCGAATTTGTAGCTGAATTAGCTGACCGTATCCCTGGACTGTGTAAAGAATATGACGTTGATCCAAGTATGGTTAATATATATAACGTAGAGGCTGCTCCGACAGCACTGCCTGGTTTTGCTCCTGAGCTTGTTGAGTATGCGATGGACTTGCTCACCAAAAAGGGAGTTACCTTCAAGATGGGTGTTGCGATCAAGGAGTGTCTGCCAAACGGGGTAATTCTGGCATCAGGCGAAGAAATCAAAGCCTCCACAATTATTTGGACAGGCGGAATCCGTGGCAATCGTCTTATTGAGGCTGCCGGATTTGAAGCTATGCGTGGGCGCGTGAAGGTAGATGAATATCTACGTGCACCGGGCCAAGAGAATATCTTCATTATTGGTGATGGCTCCCTTATGATTAATCCGGAAGGACGCCCTTACCCGCCAACCGCTCAAATTGCTATGCAGCAGGGTGAATGCTGTGCGCATAATTTGGTGGCGGCAATCCGCAATCAACAGCCGAAGAAATTCGCATTCAGCAATAAAGGAACCGTAGCTTCCCTAGGCAAAGGCCAAGGAATCGCTGTAGTAGGCAGCAAAACTTACAAGGGCTGGACTGCAGCTCAGTTGAAAAAAGTTGTAGATATGCGCTACTTGTTCATTATCGGCGGAATTCCGCTGGTTCTGAAAAAAGGAAGATTCTTATAAGATGCGCCATTGCAGCGTACAGGTACGCGGACTGCTGACTCGGGAAGAATTGGACCGTTATAACGGACTGATAGAGGTTGGATCTTATCTGGAGGATCAGAACCAATATGATCTGGCTTATATCGTTCAGAAGGAAATTGATCTGCTCATTCTCCCTGGTATCGAACGCCTGAAGGATAAAGGGCGCGCTCGGGATCGGGCCACGGCTGAATATCTGGAAAGTTTACGTGAAGATGATGAGGATAACGAAGACGAGGATTCAGGAACTTCGGTGTCTTAATCTAATAATATGGCAGTTAAAAAGGGTGTGTCTCCATGCGAACTGGAAACACACCCTTTTTTTGTTGTTACAGCTTGAGCATTTCTTCAAAAGATTCTTCAGTCAGCAGATTGCCGACATAAAAAGGTCCGAATTCGCCGTAGCGAGCACTTACTTCGTCAAAACGCATTTCGTATACCAGCTTTTTGAATTGCAGTGCATCTTCAGCGAACAGAGTCACGCCCCATTCCCAGTCATCAAAACCGACGGAGCCGGTGATAATTTGCTTCACTTTACCTGCATATGAACGTCCAATTAACCCGTGTGAAGCCATGAGCTCCCGGCGTTTGTCCATATCAAGCATGTACCAGTTATCGGCAAGCTCGCGTTTTTTGTTCATAGGGTAGAAACAGATGTGTTTCGCTTGCGGTAAAATAGGCTTTAGACGTGCGGCAACATGCGGATTCTGCATAGGGTCGCTACCGTCGCTGCCACTGCCACCAGCAGCGTAGTTGCTTAATTCAACAATACTTACATATGAATAAGCTTTGGTTGTATATTGAGCAAAAGCGATTTTGTTAAAGGCGGTCTCAAGTTGGTTCAAAGCTTCTAGGCTTTCGCGCAAAAACATCATTACAAAATCGGCCTTTTGGCCCACTATGGAGTATACTGCGGTGCTGCCTTCTTTAGCTTCCTCAACAGGGCTCCATTCCTGCATAAAAGCATGTAGTTCTTCCAGGGCAACGGCACGTTCTTCATCATCTGCTGCCGTCCAAGCGGTCCAGTTCAGAGAGCGGAAGTCATGCAGTGCATACCAGCCTTCCAGTGTCAAAGCGGCTTCGATCATGATCTCACTCCTTAAAAGTTTTACGAAGCATAAGCCTCGTTGAAATAACATCGCGTAAAACTTGCTTCGAAAGCATACGCTTAGTTTTACGAAGCATAAGCCTCGCTGAAATAACATCGCGTAAAACTCGCAATTGAAGCATAAACTTAGTCTTACGAAGCATCTGCTTCATAGGCTATGTATGATCTGATTAATCTACTTGCATTGTATCGCAATCAAGCCGCCAAGAGCAAACGGAGGCATCCTCTAAGTGTGCGAATTAGTGCGTGAATTTGAATAAAGTTCATTGCTTCGTGACATTTTTTCTAGTAAACTTACTACTAGCTTGTAAAAGATGTGCGCTTCTTTATAGAAAGGGGTGGAGACGGTAAGATGGGATTTATTCCAGTGTTTATCCTAGCCGTTTTATTCTTTGTGATGATGTTTGGTATCGGCTTTATTCTTAACATGTTAATGAAGACAACCTGGTTTCCCGCTTATCTATTCGTACTTATTATTCTACCCGTCGTAATCTATTCTATTTGGGATAGAAACGCGATGTCGCTCTGGGAGCATCTCTCCAGTTTCCACTTTGTTGATTATCTTACAGGTGTCGCTGGTCTTGCAGGTGCTATACTTAGTGGATGGACCATTCAAAAGCTGCGCTTTGGCGGTTACAAGATGTTTTAAAGATTTGAAAGAGCCTATGTTATGAATCAGTCTTATATTTCTGCGAGAAACGGGATACCTTCCTCTTTAGAGGACGGCGAAGCCGTTTCTTCTTGTTTAATAGAGGTAGATATTCGTAAGAAGAAGTTGATTATATTGCGAAAAGAGTCGAAATTGGGATTTTATTTACATTTTCGCTATGTTAATTTGTGATAGAATAGAATCCTGTATGAATTCGTGTAAACAAGGGGGTATCCGTAGATGCGGATGAGTAACTTACATCATTTCACCGAACATCATCGGTACTGCGTTTCCCGCGAATTTGGTCTTAGTGTTATAGATGGACGTATGCTTAGCTCTGTATATCAACCTATGGTAGGAGCCTTTGCAATCAGTTTCTATCGCTTGCTGGTTGAACATGTGCCAGCAGATAGCATTGGCTATTCTGGAGTGGAGCAACAGCGCAGGCTATTTATGACTTTGGGTGTTGAACCCAATGAGAAAGGCCGCAAATATTTAATTGATCAGGCTTCCCGGTTAGAAGCAGTGGGTCTGTTGCAGACCTGTCGAATCTATGTGCCGGAAACAGATGATTATTTATATGAATATGAGCTAATGCCGCCGCTATCGCCAGCCGACTTTTTTGCCACTCAGCATTTAACCTTGCTGTTACGTGATAAGATTGGCAAATTTGCTGTGCTGTCCTTACGGGAACAGTTCTGGAATCGCGAGCCGGAAGAGTGGAGTCGCAGATCTATAGGCAAAGAGAATATTTCCGTGCCTTTTTATGATATTTTTCAACTTAATACACATGTCATTGATTATGAGCTGGAGCAAGCTTTGGCAGAGGTAGCCTCTGTTCGACAGCCCGGCACGCTTGAATCCGGAGAGCAGGCAATCGGATATAGTGACATTATTTTGCGTTTTCCACGGGAGTCTGTGAATCGGGCTCATGTAGAAAAACTGCGCTTTGACCATACTCAAATGGGTGTAATTAACTATGTTGCTCATAAATACGAATTGAGTCCGCAGGATTTATGTCGTTTGCTGGATGAGGATGGAGTGTTCTCACCGGAGGGCGAGGTCATGCTGGATGCGTTGCAATATAAAGCGAGCCAACATTTCAGGCAAGATATGAAACGACAGGAAAAACGTGAAATTGCAGCTGCGAAAGTTGTTTCTATCCGGTCCAGTGCGACCGAAGAGAATGATGATTCTATAGCACCACCAGAGCAATCAGTAGAGATGGAGTTTTATGTAGAAGTACCGCCACAATTTTTGTCCAAGTGTGACATTCACCAATATAATATGATGCTGCGAAACGAACCTTATACAAGACTGCTACAAACCTTTTTCCCGGGTGCAGTACCCAGCCATCTGATGGATATGTTCGAGAAAATAGATCTGAACTATAAGCTGAGCGGTGAAGTAATTAATGTACTCATTCATTATTTAATGACTATGGTAGCCTCGGGTGGAGAACAGCGGATGAACCGCAATTTTGTAGAGGCTATCGCCTCCAATATGCTGGTTAAACAAGTGAACACCTACGAGAAGGCTGTAAGATATATTAGAGATCAGTCCAAAGTGAAGGGCAAGGGGACAACGGCTAATGCTGCTGGAGGAACACGATCACGTTCTTATGCCAAAAATACAGGCCGCTCCAATAAACCGGAAATTCCGATTGTGCTGGATGATGGAAGTGCTGGAACAGTATCGGAAGAGGAATTCGCGGCGATGATGAAGAAAGCGGCAGAAATTAAGGCCAGTAAGAAAAAAGGCGTATCGCAAACGCCTTAATGAAAGAGAGGTGGAACAATGGAGTCTATGGGCGATGTACTTCGTTCGATCAACAATCCAACTCTACGGCAGCGTCAACGCGATCTTGAACAGGGGTTATTCAATCATCCACTTGTGAAGGCATTACAGTCCGAACATCCTGAACTGGACGAATCACGACTGCGGCTTCATATGAGTCGCCTGTATCAATATGTAGAGGAAAGCCGAAACTGTGCGAACTGCCCAGGACTAGAGAAGTGTCCAAATGATTTTCCTGGCCATTATAGTAAACTAACGGTAGAAACTGTGAATGGTTCAGTGGATCTATATGAACGCAAGACGGCATGCCGGCTTAAAGTGGCACAAGATAATCAGGATAACATCCGCAAACGTATTCGTAGCTTTTATGTGGACGAGCGTGTACTTAACGGCGGTTATGATGAGATAGATATTATGGGCAAAGACCCGCGCCGGGTCTCGGCTGTGAATAAAATATTTGATTATATCACGAATGTTAAAGAGGAAGGCCTGACTTCACGCGGCATTTATTTACATGGCTCTTTCGGAACAGGCAAAACTTTTTTGATGTGTTATTTACTGCATGAGCTTGCTGTTGCTGGATATACCGGAGTGATCGTATACATGCCAGACTTTATAGAGGACTTGAAATCGATCATGATGGATGGCCAGAAGATGAAGGAAACTGTTGATACGATGAAAAACTGCGATTTACTTATTTTTGATGACATTGGTGCGGAAAATTTGAATCCTTGGGCTCGTGATCATGTACTTGGGGCGATCTTGAATTATCGGATGAACCGCAAACCAACCTTCTACACCTCGAATTATCCGTTGGATGGCTTGGAGAAACATCTTAGCTTTACGAGCAAAGATGGTGAAGAGGTCTATAAAGGCCAACGACTAATGGATCGCATTGCTCCTTTTGTGGATGTTCTTCCACTGCATGGGGAAAATCAAAGAGGGGCCAATAGATAAGCCTGGAATATTCATAATGTAAAATTCAAAAGAGCAGTGATTCCTCTTTTATTGGAGGATCGCTGCTCTTCGTTTTTTTAGTTATTCGAACTCAAACGCCGCTTTTTCCCTGCTACGAAGCAGGATCGTCTTAAGTCCTGATTGTTTTTCACTTGTTCAAACACACTTTCGGGTTGCAGCATCTGGCGGGCATACTGAATCTGATCGATAATTAGGGAATATCTCCCTAAAATTCAGAGGTTTCTGCTCATTAGACTACTAATTAGGGAATATCTCCCTAAAAATGAACTGATTCGTCAGCGAAAACAGATATTCTCCCGATTATTAGGGAGGAATTCCCTGATTCCGTTCATTTATAGCAAATATCGGCTATAATCAGGGAGATTTTCCCTCATTATTCTAAAAAAAAGAAGCCGCCCCATAAGTAGCATTCACTACTTTTGAGACAGCTTCTTTTTATTGTGCGATGATTCCTTTACTCCGAGAGAATGAATTTAAGGATGACCATTCCGAAAAAGACAACCGTCATAAACGTGGTCATTCCGAAAAATCCGGTCATTAAATCCCCAAGATCATTGCGGGGTTCTTCGTTGATATGTTCTCGTGGGTCCCGTACTTGCGCGTTAACATCCATAGTTTCTGCCTCCTTACAGGGACAAGCCCTGTATTATTAGATGCAAATTGACATTTGTTTATGAAATAAGTCATTGACAATTAATGCGCTTTCTTTAAGTATACCGAAATGCTGGGGAGGTTGTAAAGAAAAGAGTACGCAAAAAAAATACATTGAAGGCAATATAATTGCGAGTGATATTTCACATATCCCATAAAGATATGTTATACTTGTAATGTGTCGGTAAGTGGTAATTTGGTTATCATATTACATGAAACAATTTATTAACTCATATTTCGGAGCAGCTTCCATGAACTAAGCTTTGGCTTAAGATGTGCGTAATGCTTCGCAAAACTTAAAGGAGGAACAATATCATGGCTATCGTGAACGTGTCTGACCAATCCTTCAGTAACGAAGTGGAAGGTCAAGGTACTGTAGTAGTAGACTTCTGGGCTCCTTGGTGTGGTCCTTGTAAAATGCTCGCTCCAATCTTGGATGAATTGTCCACAGAGCTGGGAGACGACGTGAAAATTGCAAAATTGAATGTGGATGAGAATCCGGAAACGGCTTCCCGTTTTGGTGTTATGAGTATCCCAACTCTGATCTTCTTCAAAGATGGTCAACCGGTAGATAAAGTTGTGGGACTGAACTCCAAAGAATCCCTGAAAAATATCGTAGCAAAACATCAATAATTGATAGATGCTACTGTTCGGGTCTCGGCCCTGCCACTCAGCGCCTTCGGTTCATTCCGGAGGCGTTTTGTGTGCTGAATGCCAACTAATCATGGGTCCAATTTAGCTGGAGGGGATCATTTTGGACAATATCCGCAATAAACTGGCACTACTACCCGATCTGCCTGGCTGCTATCTGATGAAGAATCAGGAAGGCACTATTATTTATGTGGGCAAAGCGAAGGTACTTAAGAATCGGGTACGCTCTTATTTTACAGGCAGTCATAATGGTAAAACGCAGCGGCTTGTCGCTAATATTGCTGATTTCGAATACATCGTTACGTCCAGTAACATGGAAGCGCTCATTCTAGAGTGTAATCTGATTAAGAAACATATGCCGCGTTATAATGTGCTTTTGAAAGACGACAAGACGTTTCCTTATATAAAAATAACGAATGAAACTCACCCGCGCCTTGAGGTTACACGCCGGGTGATTAAAGATAAAGCAAAATATTTTGGCCCTTATCCTAATGCTTATGCTGCTCAGCAGACAAAAAAGCTCCTAGATCGTATGTACCCGCTTCGTAAATGCGGCGTGATGCCAAAGGAGGTCTGTCTTTACTATCACATGGGCCAGTGTTTGGCACCGTGTGAGAAGGAGGTTCAGAAATCCGAGTATGAGCAGATTACGCAGGACATCGCTGCTTTTCTAGGCGGAGGTCATGAGGCGGTTAAAAAGGATTTACAGCAAAAAATGCAGGAAGCTGCTGAGGAATTATATTTTGAGCGGGCGAAGGAACTGCGGGATCAGATTATCCATATCGATGCATTGATGGAGAAGCAGAAGATCAACACTACAGATACTAAGGACCGGGACGTATTTGGTTATGCTGTAGACAAGGGATGGATGTGTGTACAGATTCTGTACATGAGACAAGGGAAGATGATCCAGCGCCATTCCTCCGTGTTCCCGTTCTATGGTGAAGCCTACAGTGACTTTATGTCTTATGTGACGCAGTATTACAGTGATAATCCCGCTTTGCCGCAGGAGATTCTGCTGCCGGATGTGCTCGATGAGGAGTCTCTGGCTAATAAAGAGACTAAACCCGAGATCGCCATAGCTGCTCCAGCAGAAGCGGATTTACAACAGGGTGAAGATACTCCTGAATCGGCTGAAGAGGCTGAGGCACGTGCAGCGGCAGCGGAGGAAGCTGCGGCAGCAGGGATCGTGGATGCCGCTGGCGGCGCCTCCATTCTGCAGGAGTGGCTGGGCATTAAGGTGCTTGTGCCACAACGCGGTCTTAAGAAGCAGATGGTTGGCATGGCTTGCCAAAATGCAAGAGTGGCTATCGACGAGAAATTCCGGCTGATTGAACGGGATGAAGAGCGTACCTCTGGAGCAGCGATCAGCTTAGGCGAGAGCTTGGGGCTTGAACGCTTGAGCCGTATTGAGGCGTTCGATAACTCGAACATTCAGGGGACTAATCCGGTCTCAGCGATGGTTGTCTTCATTGATGGTAAGCCTGCACGAAAAGAGTACCGTAAATATAAGGTTCGTACGGTAGTGGGTGCAGATGATTATGGAACGATGCGCGAGGTCATTCGGCGGCGATATGAACGGGTATTGAAGGAGAATCTTCCGATACCGGATCTTATCGTGGTCGATGGAGGGAAAGGGCAAATCTCCTCTGCTATTGATATTCTGGAGAATGAGCTGGGATTATTCATTCCGGTCTGCGGCCTTGTTAAGGATGATAAGCATAAGACGGCTCAGCTTTTGGTTGGAGATCCGCCAGAGCCTGTCGCGCTAGCCCGGGACAGTCAGGAATTTTACCTTTTGCAGCGGATTCAGGATGAGGTCCATAGGTTCGCGATCACCTTCCATCGTGAACAGCGCGGGAAGTCCATGGTTACCTCCAAGCTGGACTCTATACCTGGTATAGGTGAGAAGCGCCGTAAAGCGCTGCTAAAGCATTTCGGATCGCTTAAGAAAATTAAAGAAGCCTCCGTGGATGATTTCCGTACACTTTCTATTGGAGAAAAGCTGGCAAAACAAATTCTTGATGCGCTCAAGGATGAAGAGCCAACCTCATAGCAATGGTGACAAAAGAAAAAGGGTATCAAAGCAGCGACTAAAGCGGCTTTGATGCCCTTTTTTAATTTCATTACGTCTTCACATTAGTTTAAATCAAAGAAGAAGGCTCCACCGGCTTAGGTTTCTGTGGTGGATTAAATCGATAGACGATGTAAGCGACTATGAACGGCATAATAATCGCGAAGATACCCGCGCCTACATTTACGCTCTCCTTCATAAAGATCAGCGTAGCGCCCATCAGGATGCTGTCAAACACGACGTGGCTGAACATGACAGCAATAAACCCGTAACGAAGGAAAATATAGCTGAACAGTAGCCCGATTACAGTCAGCTCAATGGGACGGGAGCTGATGGGATAGATCGGATATAACGTATGGCCAAACGCCCAAACCAGCGTGGTGATCAAGCAAGCGATAAAAGTGTTCCGGAACACCTTTTTCAGCATAGGAATTCCGAAAAAGCGATAAATGGCTTCCTCAGATAAACCAGCGAGCCATGCGACGATAGGCAGAAGCCAAGCATATCTCATGTTATAAGGAGATTGGGTGGCGTCTGTAGTAGACCAATTGTGCAAGGTAAACGATAATATGATGAACATAACCGTCTGCACCCCTAGCAGAACGAAAGCCCAGATGTATCCAGCCCGGATACTGTCCAACACATATTGTCCATAGCCGGGCTCTTTGGCGCGGGGCCAAGGGTTCATGCCTTCCTCTTTTCGCCATAGGCCATTACCGCCCACTAAAGAGAAGTAGAGCAAGGAGGACATCAGCAGGCTGTACAAAGCATAAATGATAAACATAATGACAGAGGTAATCTGTGCTTCTAGCCCTTCGCCCGTTGATTCAGGCAGCATATTATAGGTGCTGATCATCATGATTACAAAATAGGCTGAGCTTAGGAATACTCCACGTTTAAAGGAAGTATGCTCTCTTCTAAGAATACTGTAGACGAGTGCCAGAATTCCTAAAATCAGTGTGGGTATACCGTAACCGAATAATGTTAGCTTTTCCGCTAAAGAGGTCTGTCCTTGTACGTAGGAGGTATGCCAAGCTGGTGCAGTGAATCCGGCATTAAAGCTGGATACCTGCTCTCCACTGAAATCAAAATAATAGTGCAATAAGGATTCGCCGACCTGAACAGTACTATCCGTATACACTAGCCCATGGCTTCCTGTATTCGATTCAATTTGTAGCTTGGCAGGATTTACTTCCCATTCCTGAAGCCAAGGACGAGCAAGATTCTCCTTCTGCGCTAGAGTGAGGTCAGCTCCCTTGTCCTCTTTTGCACCAACGGAAGCGATGCCTGACCCCTCTTCGGAGGTAACTTTTGCAGCCTTTGAGAAAGCGACAATCTTACCGTTATACATATTGAGGTCAACGATGATTTGCGGCTCTTGCTCCGCTGAAGGAGTAAGCGTTGCACGAAAGACATCAAAAGGATATTTTTGATCCAATTTTTTCTTGGTGTAGTCCTCCACAAGCTTCTCGCGAGACATATAACCATAAAAGGAAGAGTCCGTCTGGTAAAGTACATTCCATTGATCGTTTGGTGCTTCGGTGTAGTTGAGCTTTTGTTCTGCGAATAATATGGCTTGATCACGGGCTTCTGCCTTGCTAATGACGGTGGTATCTTCACCTGTAGGACTACTAAGCAGTGAAGGGGAAATCTGAAACATAATAAATAGAATAAGACCGATAATGCCCGAGATGATGAGCCTCTTGGAGAGGGCACGTTGCTGTAAGGGCTGGCCGACGGGATTCATGTAACGCCTCCTTGTTATGTACTGTGACAATGTTATGTTCCATTATAGTATTAGTGCCTGGTTGGTTACAAAAAACATTATATGTTCTTTTTATGGGTAATAGAGATAGTATAGAATAGTCATGTGAATTTATACCATGAATTTTATCGTGTTCATTTCTGTTCATTTCTGCACGAATGATGAGAATCGGTGTAATTGCAGGGAAAACACGGAAAAGTGATGAGAAAAGGCACTCCTTTTGATGCAGTCTCTTTAAACCGCATTTTTTCATGTGAATGAGCATTAATTGTGTCTTTGTGAATTCACTAAATAACGTATATAATTTGTATGCAATTGTATAGTAGCCGAATTTCTGGTGAAAACGGGGGAACCATAAGAAGTGATGAAAAGTGGAGTGTACACGATAAATGGCACTTTCATCAGGGGTGAATTTCGTTCTGGGAACGAATAGGGCAGCCTGCACAGTCCGAATCCGACAGCTAACCTCGTAGGCTAATTTACTGCAGGAACCAAGTCAGCATTGGTTTTCCAGTGCTTTTTTTGTTGGAATTTTTGATAAGAAGGTGAGCAAAGTGGCTTCACAGTTTCGCAGGATTTCTGAATTTAAGTTTCTGAAGCTCTCGCCACCGCAGATACTGGTGCTTGGTTTTGCATCGATCATTCTGATAGGGGCCCTGCTGCTTATGCTGCCCATCTCAAGCACAAGCGGGAATTCCGTGGAATTTATTGATGCATTATTTACTTCAACGTCGGCAACCTGTGTTACAGGGCTTGTTGTGCTGGATACCGGAACTTCGTTCACGATTTTTGGGAAAACCGTAATTATGATCCTGATCCAGATCGGCGGCTTAGGTTTTATGACCATGGCCACTCTATTTTCACTGGTGTTAAAGCGTAAAATATCTTTGCGGGACAGGCTAATCCTACAGGAAGCCATGAATCAAGGCTCTATGGAAGGAATTGTGCGACTGATCCGGAGAGTCCTCATATATTCTCTTGTCATAGAAGGCTGTGCCGCTGTGCTGCTGTCTATTCGCTGGGCTTTTGATATGCCGTTGGGAAAAGCGATTTATTATGGCATATTTCATGCGGTGTCTATGTTTAATAATGCGGGGTTCGATATTTTTGGGGATTTTCGCAGTTTAACTGATTATGTATATGATCCGCTTGTGAATATTATTGTAATGTTTCTGATTGTCTCCGGCGGGATTGGTTTTATTGTAATGTCAGATCTGGTGGAGTTTCGGGTAACCCGCAGGCTGTCTCTACATAGTAAAGTTGTCCTGTCCACCAGCACAGGGCTGATTCTGATCGGAGCTTTGGTTATTTTTATATTTGAGTTTACTAACACTCGTACCCTGGGTTCACTGAATTTCGGCGGTAAAATATTATCGGCCTTCTTTCAATCCGTGTCTCCCCGTACGGCTGGCGCGAACACAGTAGATATTGCTGGACTTCGGCAGGCTACACAATTTTTTATAGTGATTCTTATGTTTATTGGTGCTTCTCCGGGCTCAACGGGCGGCGGGATCAAGACAACAACCTTTACAATGATGATTGGTGCTGTAATTGCTATGCTGCGTGGACGGGAAGATGTTGTGTTGTTCCGTTATCGGCTGGCTCAAGAGCGCATCTACAAGGCATTAACGATCACGCTGCTGGCTTTGTTGTTAATCGCCTCTGTGTCGATGATACTCTCCACAACTGAAGACAGTAATTTCTTGGCAATCTTGTTTGAGACGACCTCCGCCTTTGCTACGGTAGGACTGACTATGGGGCTAACTCCGGAACTGTCAGCGATCGGTAAGATTCTACTCTGTCTGACGATGTTTGCAGGTCGGCTAGGTCCACTAACCTTAGCATATGCACTCGGTCCCAAACAGGGTAAACCACTGTATAAGTATCCGGAAGGTAAAATAATTATTGGATAGGAGTTAATTAGAAATGAAAGCACAGCAATTTGTAGTAATCGGCTTAGGTCGCTTCGGTTCAAGCCTGGCGCTTGAGCTGATGGAAATGGGCTACGAGGTGCTCGGCATTGACCACCATGAAGAACGCGTGGAGGAAATGAGCGATCAGCTGACGCATACGGTAGTAGCAGATGCTACAGATGAGGGAATTATGCGCTCGCTTGGTGTACGGAACTTTGATTGTGGGATTGTTGCGATTGGTGACAATATGGAGAGAAGCATTCTGGCGGCCATTTTGTTGAAGGAGATTGGAGTCAAGCAAGTGGTGGCTAAGGCAATCTCTATCCTTCATGGCCGCGCACTGTCGCGGCTGGGGGTTGATCGGGTTATTTTTCCGGAGCGGGATATGGGGATTCGTGTGGCACATCAGCTGGTGACGCCCAATTTGCTGGATTATATTGAACTGTCCAAGGATTATAAAATTGTCGAGCTGACCGTACCGTCCTGCATGAACGGCAGAAGCTTGTCTGATTTAAATACAAGAGCTAAATATGGCTGCAGTATTGTTGCCCTAAATAGGGAAAGCGGAATAATCGTCGCTCCAACTGCCCATGATTATTTGAGTGAAGGCGATGTTATGGTACTCATTGGTCCTAATGAAAGTATTGACCGTTTTGAGAGTGAAGTTGTGAACCAAGAATCATAGAAAAAGAAGCTGACTCAAAAGTAGTGAATTCTACTTAGGGGCAGCTTCTTTTTTATGGAGTAAAGAGTAGGAAACGTATTGGATTTTAATATGCCATATGACTATGGACCATGCGTAGTGTTCTATAATGTTGGTTTGGTCGGTGCGCGACTTGCTAGGTGTGGTTATCGTACGGCTTGAAATTAGATGATTTGAGGTATCTGTGACGGTGAAATATGTGTGACGAAAAGCGATATGCGTTCTTTGTTTGTACGATGTACAGAGTGGGTGTGAACTAATTAGGGAAGACCTCCCTAAAAATAGCCGCTATTCGCTCTAAATGAACGACATTAGGGAATTCCCCTCTAATAAACAGAGGAATTCCTTTATTAGTTAGTTACTGAATGGGCCGAAAATAGGGGAGTTTTCCCTAATTCCTCGATAAGTACTTCACTTATTGCCTCATTTGGAGATCACTAGGTGCGCCCCTTGATTCATTTGGTCCGGCTTTACTGCTCACGTTCTGTCAGAAACATCTCTTCGGTAACTTGCACCAGACTGCGAGCCGCCGTGCTCATGCTTCCATCGTCACGGTAGATCAGGCAGGTGGTCCGTTGAGTCTGTTCCAGCTCCTTGATATGTAAGGACACCAGCCCGCCGCCGTTCAGCAGTTCTGGACGCAGATAAGACTTTGGCAGCAACGCAGCCGCTTTGACAGTCGGAAGCAGCCGTACGATGGCTTCGAAGGAGTCAATCTCCATGCGCACATCGGGATCAATCCCGCAGCGCTGGAATAGATCGTCCGTCAGACGCCGGTACCAGGTCCCCTTTGAGAAGAGAATCATAGGCAGCCGGGATAGATTATCCATGGTTAGCTTGGAAGATAAATTTAAAGGATGCTGCTCTGAGACGACTAGTCGCAGTTGATCCTCAAATAGAGAAATGCAGCGCAACCCGGGTTCTTGAATAGAGGAAGCGATCAGACCTACATCTGATTTTCCCTCACTAACTGAGGATACGATCTCATGC
Organism: Paenibacillus sp. FSL H7-0943; assembly: GCF_037963265.1. Lineage (NCBI taxonomy): Bacteria > Bacillati > Bacillota > Bacilli > Caryophanales > Paenibacillaceae > Paenibacillus > Paenibacillus sp. FSL H7-0943. The sequence continues at coordinate 5,780,839 of NZ_CP150148.1, read as the reverse complement.
GTTCGGCCTGTGATCAGCTTCAGCTCTGCGGTCGGATATTTGTCCATATAAGCGTTTACCAGCGGCGGAAGCGTGGTCTGCAGGGAGGTAAGACTAGCCCCCAAGGTGACAAGCCTTGGCTCCCCCTCTTTAAATTTGGAAAGGGCTTCCAGAAACTTGGAACGCTGCTGCCGTTGTTCAAGCGCATAGGAATAAGTGAGACGCCCAACCTCGGTTAATTCCAGTCGTTTGCCATAACGATTAAATAGTGCGACCCCCAGACGTTCCTCGAGTTTAGAAATTTTGCGAGACAAGGCGGGCTGGGATAGATTGAGCTGGCGTGAGGCCCGGTTTAAGCTGGAATGTTCCACAACTGCTGCAAAAACATCTAAATCGTCAAACATAATTGAGTTCCTCTCCTAATGCGATGTACGATCAGTAGTGATGAAATTCATAGCCGTAAGAGTAACTGTTCTTATTACATAAGGAAAATCAGGTTATGTCGGAAAATGTTGTTTTGCTAAATGAGAATTATTATCATATAAAATCTATTCTTATGCGTTTATTGTATAACGTTTAATAATTAGATTGCAATTCCCTTATAAGCGAAAAAAGAGTAACATGAAAAGTGACACAAGATATTCACATTTTGTGAAAAATAAAACTAAGTCCGGTAAACTCTAGGATAACGGTAAATTAAGGAATTATGTCATTGGATTGTCAACGTTATCCTGTGTCAAATGTAGTTCCGGCGGTGAATACCCATTAATGAAAACGCTGTTTTAATCGGAAAGGGGTTACTTTGTATGAAAGGATTTTATTCCAGAAAGATTCATTCCTTGCTAGGCGTTATCCCACTTGGAGCCTTCTTCATTGAGCACATGATGACGAATTTTGCGGCTGTAGAGGGTGGCGCTTCCGGTTTCACTGACAGCGTGTTATGGCTGAACAGCCTGCCGCTCGTCTTCTTCCTGGAATTGTTCGGTATATGGCTTCCTCTGCTGTACCATGGGGTATACGGACTTTATATTGCGTATCAATCCAAGCCGAACTTGAACCGTTTCAACATTGAAAGAAACTGGCGTTATACCCTGCAACGGATTACAGGTATTGTTACCTTCATCTTTATCGTCTGGCACTTGTTCCAAACACGGGTTCAGGTGGCGGTGGGTAATGTGGAGCATGAAGAATTAGGCGGTCTGATGCATGATATCGTGACTCAGCCACTTCTGCTGACACTGTATATTATCGGTATCGTTGCTGCATGCTTCCACTTCTCGAACGGTCTCTGGTCTTTCTTGATCAGCTGGGGAATTACCGTAGGTCCACGTGCACAGCGGGTATCTTCTTACCTCTGTCTTGGCATATTTGTATTAGTAACTTTCATGTTCCTGATTTCGCTGGTTACTTTCCGTGACAGTGAATTTCAAACTGCAGCAACCATTGCCCAGTCCATAAAGACCTTCATTTAATTTAAGAATCCTTTCTGATATTTTCGATAAAAGGAGTGAACTATCATGGCAACATCCGATATCATTATCGTGGGCGGCGGCCTGGCCGGCCTGATGGCTACCATCAAGGCAGCGGAAGCTGGTGCGCATGTCCATTTATTCTCATTAGTTCCTGTAAAAAGATCACACTCCGTATGTGCGCAAGGCGGCATCAATGGCGCTGTAAATACCAAAGGTGAGGGCGACTCCCCTTGGGAGCATTTTGATGACACCGTCTATGGCGGTGACTTTTTGGCGAATCAGCCGCCAGTTAAGGCGATGTGTGAAGCTGCGCCAGGTATCATTCACCTTATGGACCGGATGGGCGTTATGTTCAACCGTACGCCGGAAGGCCTGCTCGACTTCCGGCGTTTCGGCGGAACGAAGCGGCACCGTACAGCTTTTGCCGGCGCGACTACAGGCCAACAGCTGCTGTACGCGTTGGATGAGCAGGTGCGCCGCTGGGAAGCTGAAGGTCTCGTAACTAAACGCGAGAACTGGGAGTTCCTTTCAGCTATCATCGACGACGAAGGTGTATGCCGAGGCATCAGTGCCCAGAATCTTAAGACGATGGAGATTGAGACTTTTCCTGCGGATGCTGTTATTTTGGCAAGCGGCGGGCCGGGTATTATTTTTGGCAAAACAACGAACTCCGTAATTAATACAGGGACAGCCGCAAGTGCGGTATACCAACAGGGCGTACATTATGCCAACGGAGAATTTATCCAGATTCACCCAACGGCTATTCCGGGAGATGACAAGCTCCGCCTGATGTCGGAATCGGCACGTGGCGAGGGCGGCCGTATCTGGACTTATAAAGACGGGAAACCGTGGTATTTCCTCGAAGAAAAATATCCGTCCTACGGTAACTTGGTGCCGCGCGATATTGCTACACGTGAAATTTTTAATGTGTGTGTGGATCAAGGGCTGGGCATTAATGGCGAGAACATGGTGTATTTGGACCTCTCTCACAAGGATCCGAAAGAGCTGGACGTGAAGCTTGGCGGGATTATTGAAATTTACGAAAAATTCATGGGGGATGATCCCCGTAAAATACCAATGAAGATCTTCCCGGCTGTGCACTATTCTATGGGCGGCATGTGGGTTGATTACAATCAAATGACGAACGTTCCGGGTCTTTTTGCAGCCGGAGAATGTGAATATCAATATCACGGAGCGAACCGTCTAGGCGCCAACTCTCTGGTATCTGCTATTTACGGCGGTATGGTCGCAGGACCAAAGGCTGTTGAATACATTAAAGGCCTGAAGAAATCATCGCAGGATATCTCTTCTTCCGTATTCGATAGCTTCCACAAAAAGCAAACGGACAAATATGAGTCTCTATTGGCAATGTCAGGGACAGAGAATGCTTATGTGATCCACAAGGAACTGGGCGAATGGATGACCGCTAATATGACCGTGGTGCGGCACAATCCGAAGCTGGAAGCGACCATTGGTAAAATCAAAGAGCTTAAGGAGCGTTATCGCAAGATCAATATGAATGATGCATCGCGCTGGAATAACCAAGGTGTGGCCTTCACTCGCCAGCTCTGGAATATGCTGGAGCTGTCCGAAGCGATGACACTTGGAGCGCTTATGCGGAATGAGAGCCGTGGTGCACATTACAAACCGGAATTCCCGAATCGTAATGATGAGGAGTTCTTGAAGACCACAAAAGCAGCCTGGACTGCAGAGGGTCCACAAATCTCCTACGACGAAGTGGATGTCTCGCTGATTCCTCCACGGGTACGCGATTATTCGAAGGATTAACGCTTTCCAGAAACAGAATAGCTTGCGAGGCAAGCTTCATGAAATAAAATCAGGCAATTTTAGGAGGGAACCATTATGGCGGAAACAGCTGCAGCTCCCAAAAACGTAAAGTTTATCATCACCCGCCAGGACGATCCACAAAGTTCATCGTATGTCGAGGAATTTGAACTTCCTTATCGTCCAGGTATGAATGTGATCAGTGCTTTGATGGAAATTCAGCGTAACCCTGTGAATGCCAAAGGTGACAGCACAGTTCCCGTATGCTGGGATTCCAACTGTTTAGAAGAAGTGTGCGGAGCTTGCTCCATGGTGATTAATGGCAAACCCCGCCAAGCCTGCGCTGCACTTATAGACAATCTGGAGCAGCCTGTACGAATTGAGCCTATGAAGACATTTCCGGTGGTGCGTGACTTAGTCATTGACCGTACCCGGATGTTCAATGCACTAAAAAGGGTGAAAGCATGGATTCCGATTGACGGTACGTACGATCTTGGACCGGGACCGCGGATGCCGGAGAAAAAACGGCAGTGGGCCTATGAATTATCCAAATGTATGACCTGTGGCGTATGTTTGGAGGCTTGCCCGAATGTCAACGAAAAGACGGATTTCATCGGACCGGCAGCCATTTCTCAAGTACGTCTGTTCAATGCTCATCCTACAGGTGAAATGAACGCTGACGAAAGATTGGATGCTCTGATGGAGGATGGCGGGATCGATGGCTGTGGTAACTCACAGAACTGTGTACGCGCTTGTCCAAAGGGAATACCTCTTACGACATCCATTGCAGAAATTAACAAGCAAACAACGAAGCATATGTTCAAACGTTGGTTAGGTGTGTAATTAATAGTACCGCCAAATGTTTATCTATTGAGCTATCCTCAAAGTGGATTCCATTCGCTGGGGGGTAGCTTTTTTTATGTTGTTATGACTCTCTTATCTGCTTGTGGCGGGAAAGTCTTGCAGGGCTGGAGCAGGTTCAGAACATTGACCAATTTATGCTATAATATCCATTGTTAACGTAATGTTAGCTGTGGAACAAGGAGGAATAATCGTGATTTGTCGGGAGCAAGATGGAGCAATTGTAATGGTTAAGCAGCATGATCACGGGAAACTTGCCGGAGATCTGGCCATTGGGTTCAAAGAGCAGCATGTGCCAACTGAAGGACGCCGGGAAGAGGTACTGTGGGCAGTAGCCCAGCATGATAGGGGCTGGATTGATCTGGATGAGACCCCTTTCTGGAATGATGCGGAGCAAGCACCCTACACCTTTATTGATTTTCCTGTAGTGCCTAAGTTGACCTTTTATAAGCGTGGATTAGATGAGATCGAGGAACACACACCGTACGGAGCGTTGCTGTGCAGCTTGCATTTTGAACGGCTTATTAAGTTAGCGGGACTCGATTATCCAGAACTTACTTTATATCAAGAACATGAAGAGGAACGCAGAGCACGTATCCATCGGGAACTTGAAGCTTCTAAGCCTATTGGGGAAGATGAGCTGTATTATGATGCCCGCCTTTTAGAATTCTGCGATGATCTGTCCTTGTATTTGGCCTTAAATGAGCCGGGGTGTCCGAAATCAGAGGAGCATCCATGGTGGCGTGAAGGGTTCTCAGGTACTGAAGATTTCAGTTTTACGTCAGGTCGTGTCATCACAGCGGAGTGGCAGGATAAGTCAACGTTAATGCTTGAACCGTTTCCTTTTGAAAAAACGCTGGAAGTAGCATTTATGCTGAGACGAGTTGAAAAATCAGAAATCGCAAAAAAAGGGATTGCACGCGCTTACAGCGAAACTCCGGAAGAAGAATGCCGGATTGTTCTAACTGCCCGGAATAATATATAAGTTATTATTTGGACCATCTGTTTTTCGGGGGAAAAGGTAAAGAAAGGAGAATCTCCCTATGAAGATACAATCGTCTGGGGCTTCTCCCAATAAGAATGGCGATAAGATCCACAAGGACACCTCTAAGGGGCGTTCTGGTGGCGAGTCAACAATTACCCGCCGGCAGTTCCTGACTCGGAGTGCGGCTGCTGTAATCGGCGCAGGATTGCTTACAAGCGGATATGCATGGCAGGGGGAGCCGAACTGGATTGAGGTCACTAAGCTGGACTTGCGCTTTAAGGAGCTTCCTTCCGCTTTTTCAGGGATGAAGCTTGTTCATTTCAGTGATACACATCTCGGATTTAATAAGGATGCCAGGGATCTGGCCCGGCTCGCTAAACATATAAGCAAAGCTGAACCGGATCTTATTTGCTTCACGGGTGACATTGTGGACAGCGATCCTGAGGATCTTGTTGAAGCCGTACCGGTGCTGGCTGCGTTAAGTGCGCCATTGGGTAAATTTGCGATATTAGGCAATCATGATTACAAGAATACCCAGCTGGTTACCGAGCTGCTGGAGTCTGCGGGCTTCCGGGTGCTAAGGAATAAATCCTACCTTCTAAAAAGAGGCGGGGCAGTCATGGCGGTTACGGGTCTGGATGATCTGTTACACGGTAAACCCGACCCAGCGAAAGCAATTGCTGGTGTTCCTGAAGGAACCTTTAACGTCCTTTTGATGCATGAGCCGGATTATGCGGATACCGCACAGGCCTATTCATTTGATCTACAGCTTTCCGGGCACAGTCATGGCGGACAAATTCGCCTGCCCTTTATAGGTGCGCCATTTACACCTTATGGATCTCTTAAATACATAAATGGATTGTATTATACAGAAGACAAAGCCATGCCTGTGTATGTGAATAGAGGGTTTGGAGAGACATACATGCCTTTTCGGTTATTGTGTAGGCCAGAATTAACGGTTCTGACGCTGCATCGGTCCATGAGCTGATTAGGCTGGAATTTTAGCTGCACGGAAGGGGAGAGAAGATGAGCACCTATGGAGCAGTGTTGTTAGAGACACAACATGGTTTAGCGGTAGATCTGAGGCTGATCATGCCTGAGGATGTTTTAGCTTTGCGGCAGCTGCTCTCCCATCCAGATGTGCAGCGCCATATTCTAGTACGCTCCGGCCCTGGATCAGTATCTGCCCAGGTGGAGAAGCTGGTAAACCGGATGTTATTTGCCTTCGATCCTTGTGCGCTGCATGCCGGGATCTATTTAAAGGGGCAGCAGCGGTTGATCGGTATAGTGGCTTTGCAGAATTGGAACCGCCGTGAGGGCACAGCTACCTTAGGATATATGCTGGACCCGGCATGGTGGGGATGCGGGCTGGCGACGGAGGCCGTGGGTTTGTTTTTGAACTATAGTGTTCATACCCTTGGGATAACAAGGATCGAAGGACGCTGCACAGGAGATAATATTAGATCGGAACGTGTGATGCTCAAGAACGGTATGAAGCTGGAGCGGGTGATGCCCAAAGTCGGCTCCTTGGACGATGTAATGAAAGTATTCACATTGTTACACAAATGAAATAATGCCGTTATCAAACTCTAACAGTGTGCGGTTAAACTAAGTACATGACCCCCTTTTAAAAATATACTGCTTTGGGACCCGATGATTCGGGTCCATTTTTTTTGTTTGAAAAGAGTAGCTTAAGTGATTGGCAGTACCGAATCCGATCGTTTATGATTAACATACTATGGAGTGGAATGACCAAGGAGGCGTAACATTTTGAATGAAGTGGTACAAACATTAAAAAATCATCGTTCTTTCCGGCAATATTCAGACCAGCCTGTGGAGCCAGAGAAGCTACAATCAATGATTGAATCGGCTCAAGCCGCACCGTCATGGGTTCATGGACAGCAGGTATCGATAATCTCCATCAAAGATCCTGCGCGTAAGCAGCAGCTTTCAGTTTTATGCGGAAATCAGAAGCATGTAGCGGCAGCACCGGTTTTTTTGGTGTTTTGCATGGATTTTTATAGAGCTAAAGTAGCTAGTGAGCTGGAAGGCAAGTCTTTTGAAGCCGTAAAAGATGTGGATGCGCTTTTGGTTGGAGCTACAGATGTGGGAATCTCATTGTCTAACGCGATTGCAGCGGCGGAATCCATGGGACTGGGCATCATTCCTATTGGGGGTGTGCGCCGCAACACAGCGGGTGTGATTGAACTGCTGAAGCTGCCGGAGTACGTATTCCCTGTCGTCGGTCTCTGCGTGGGATACCCAGCGGAGGAGGTTTCTCAGAAGCCGCGGCTGCCGCTGGAAGCTATATTTCATGAGGAGCAATACAATCCGGATGTACAAGGCCTCCTGGAGGCATATAATCAAACCCACCGTGAATACTTGCAGCAGCAGGGGATGACGGAGAGAGACTGGACCAGTACGATTGCTCATTTTTATGAGATCAACCCGGAATATGGAGATGCGAAACGTACGCTGAAACAACAAGGTTTTAGCTGTGATAATCTGTAAATAAACAAAATAATGCACCAAGCTGAGATTGGTTTAACGGAGGGTGAACCCTGCCCCTAAACCAATAACGCTTGGTGCATTATTTAATTTCTCGCTTTAACGCTTACCGTCCTTATAGGGACGTTGAAGGCGTTTAGGCTTGATTACAGAGAAACTTTGACTTTTTGGCGCTGCTTGTAATAAACCCAGTGTGTAAAGCCTATTGCTTTGAGCTGTGCAGCTACCGCATCACGATCCTCAGCGACCCGGGACGGCTTATGTGCATCCGAACCGAAACTAACCTCTACGCCAAAATGTAGTGCCCGCTCCAGAATATCTTCAGAGGGATACCAGCCGCCGACCAGCTTAGTTCCGCCTGAGGTATTGATTTCGATGGCCACGTCACATTCACTAATTACACGCAGACAATCGTCAATCGGCTGAGGTGCAGGAATTTCGGAAAAAGCAGGATAATTCCCCTTCATCGCATCAATATGCCCGAGTATTTGGAACATACCACTGCGTGCGGAATCAGCAATCAACCGGTAATATTCAGACTTCACGCGGATCTTCTCATTTTTGCTAAGGTTTTTCCAGCGCCCTTTGTTAAAAATGCTGACTCCACCAACACTATGTACCGAGCCAATCACATAATCAAAAGGGTAGGCGGATAATGTCTTGCGGTATATCTCAGCATGTTCGGGGAAGTAATCTGATTCGATGCCTAACAGGACGTCGATAACGCCTTCGTACTCTTTTTTGAGGGAGAGAACATCATCTACATAATTAGTAAATTCGGATTTAGCCATTGCGATTTTGGGAAAAGCCTGATCGGATGGATCTCCGAAATAGGGAGTATGATCGGAAATACCTATAACGCCCAATCCAGCGGCAATCCCAGCTTCGATATAATCTCTAATCGTTCCGTCAGCATGGCCACAGCGGAAATGATGGGTGTGTAAATCAAATTTCATCAAGAACATCTCCTTTAAACAAGGTTATGCAATCAGCTCAGAAGTAATCGGTTCCACTTTGTGGGTGGGATTTATTCAGACCCGATAAATTGGGTTTCTGGCATGCCTTTAAGATCGCTTAGGAACTGCCTCATAGCAGAGTTTACGTATTTTCCTGATTTCGTGATCACACCAACAGGATGCGTGACCTCCAGCTCAATAATTGGCACAATTTTGAGAGTGCCGGCTCGAACCTCAGCGGTAACTGACTGCTTGGAAATAATGGCGGCGCCCAAATCGAGCTCGACCATCCGTTTCACTTCCTCGCTGCTGGTCAGCTCCATAATGACCTGAGGTTGAATGCCATGTTTGTTCAGAACCTCATCCGCAAATTTACGGCCCACTGTGTCTGGTGAGAGCAGAATCAGCGGGGTTTTGCTTAAGGCTTCTATCCCAGCGGTCTTCACTTGAGCGAGAGGGTGTCTGGGAGAGACCACCAGTTCGAAGGTATCATAATACAAAATGGAAGTAGACATGCCCGGGCTACGTCCAATTAAATAACCGATGCCGACATCAACAATGCCGTTTTCGACATGCTGATAAATTTGTGATGAGGACATAGAGGAAATTGATGTTTTGATATGGGGGAACTGGTCTTTAAAATAAGATAGAATACGCGGTAAAATTTGAATAGCGATTGAGGTAGTTGTGCCTAAAACTATATGACCTTGGGGATTTTCATCAAGATCTGCAAGCCGTTCCTTAAGTTCCTCGACAATCCTCACTATTTGTTCCGCATGCTCCAGAAAGACAGTCCCTCTATCCGTTAATGTAACAGGCTGGTTTCGGTCAACCAGCTGAGTCTTGAACTCTTCTTCAAGGCTCTTAATCTGTGCTGATACCGCTGGTTGGGTCAGATTAAGCAGTTCTCCGGCCTTGCGAAAGCTCATCGTTTTGGAAATTGTTATTAGTGTCTCCAGCTGGCTGATGTTCATGGAATACCTCCTTTGGACCATCGAATTGGATGTGTAATTGCGTTAATATCTTACGTTCCACGTTGGCATTTGTTTAAATTATAGGAGATAATACCCGGCAGAGCAATGTTGCTGCGTAAACTATCTTGGGTTTGAATTCGACATATGCATTAATTTTTGCTGAATTGTGCCGATATATAAAGTATAATATATCCATATTGCTTGGGACTTTTGGTATATGACCAAAGCACGATAAAGGGGGAGACTAGACATTCATGAAAGCAGAAGTAATTAATCCGTTTCTAGAGTCTGCACGGACTGTTATAGAACAAGTAATTCAGGTCTCGCCTTCTACGGGGAGTTTAGGCATTAAAGAAATTGAACTGATCGATAATCATATATGGATTCAAGTAGGGATGACAGGCCAACTGAGCGGAAATATTATATTTGGTATCGCGGAGCAGGTAGCCTTGCGAATGGTATCGATTATGATGGGTGGCTTTGTGATCACCGAGATGGATGAGATGGGTCAAAGTGCAATTTCAGAGCTGAGCAATATGATCAGTGGGAATGCCAGTACCATTCTATATAATCAAGGTGTTTCGGTGGATATAAGTCCTCCTCAGATTATGAAGATGGAAAGCATGTCTTTTATGCCTCGTAAAGCGCTTAGTATTCCGTTGTTGATGGATGGGGTTGGAGAGATGGATATTCAGGTGATGATCTCTTAGGCAAGAGTTAGGAGCTGAAATACTATTCATGGTACTCAAAGATAAGGTTGTTGTGATTACAGGAGCGTCCAGCGGCATTGGTGCATTAACGGCACAGATGCTTAGTAAAAAGGGGGCAATCCCTGTCCTGGTAGCACGTTCCGAAGCGAAGCTGAAAGAAACAGCGGCCGGTATCCCGGGCGTTTTTGGACTGTACACCTGTGACGTAACAGATGCTGAGGGTGTTCAGAAGACCTTCGCACAAATTTTGGAGGCATATGGCAGAATTGATATTTTGCTAAATAACGCAGGGTACGGCAAATTTGCTGCTTTTACGGAGATGGAGCCTCATGAATTTGACGATATGATGGATGTTAACTACATGGGGATTGTCCGGTGCACGAAGGCTGTTATTCCACATATGCTGGAGCGGGGAAGCGGGCAGATTGTAAATGTGGCTTCCATGGCAGGGAAGATAGGCACGGCCAAATCCGTAGCCTATACGGCTACCAAACATGCTGTACTCGGATTCACAAATGCGCTCCGTCAGGAGCTGCGGAAGAGTGGAATTATCGTCTCGGCTGTGAACCCGGGGCCGATTGCCACCGATTTTTTCAAAACGGCTGACCCGTCTGGCAATTATGAGAAGAGTGTAGCCCGGATGATGATGACCCCAGAGCATGTATCTTCCAAGATCGTTAAGGTTATGGAGACCGGCAAAGAAGAGCTCGATCTTCCGGGTCTGGCAGGGTTTGGCATACGGCTTTACGGGCTGTTTCCTCGCCTGGCGGACAAGCTTACTTATAATGCGATGAACAGAAAATAGACCCTGTTGCCAGCTTTATTGGCCTTCCATTTGGTGGAGAGGCCTTTTTGGCATATAATGAAGATATTATCTCAAGCGAAAAGGATGAATTACACTTATGAATAAAGCTTCTTTTGCGGCTATCGGCATTCAGGAAGACCTCATTGCCCGGTTGTCGGAATTCGGCATTAACGCTCCATCCCCGGTACAAGAGCAGACAATACCGCTTCTACTAGAGGGAAGAGATGTTATTGCAGCTTCCCAGACTGGAACGGGTAAGACGCTGGCCTATCTATTGCCGCTGCTTCAAACGATTAATCCGGAGCAGAAGGTGGTCCAAAAGCTGGTGCTCGCCCCTACACAGGAGCTGGCGATGCAAATCTTACGCGAGGCGGAACGTTATGGTGAACAGCGCGGAATCCGAGTTATGGGTCTTATTGGCGGGGCCGCAATCAAACGCCAGATTGACAAGCTGCGTGAGCATCCACAGCTAGTTGTGGGAACACCTGGGCGGATCCGCGAGCTGATTGGACTTCGTAAATTGAAGATGCATGAAGTCAGTACTATTGTTCTGGATGAGGCGGACCAAATGTTCCAGCTTAGCGGAGCCGGCGAAGTTACAAAGATTGTCAGCAGTGCGCTGCGTTCACGCCAGCTTGTTATGCTGTCGGCAACGATCGGACCAGAGACGAAAGCGCTGGCTAATCGTGAAATGAAGAATCCGGCAGAGGTTGGGATTGCTCCAGGTGTAATGACTGCTGAAAGCTTGGAGCATCATTATGTTGTTGCTGAAGAGCGTAACAAAATGGACATGCTGCGCCGGGTGATTCGCCATTACAATCCCGATAAAGCGATTGTATTCGTGAATGCTACAGATGATATTGCCGAGGTTGAGGCTAAGCTGAATCATCTTGGGCTTACTGCGGCAGCACTTTACGGAGATGCCGATAAGGTAACGCGCAGCAATGTATTAAAAGGTTTCCGGGAAGGCAAATTTCGTGTGCTTGTTGCCAGTGACGTAGCTGCCAGAGGACTGGATATTGAGAATCTTTCTTTGGTAGTTAGTTACGATCCGGCTTTTGATTCTGAACATTATGTACACCGTGCAGGCCGTACCGGACGGATGGGACGCCGCGGCTTATCTGTAACAATTGTTACAGAGCAACAGACCTTTATCATGCGGAAATTCGCCCGCGAATTGGATATTGCGCTTGAGGAGCGGGAGATGGTCGGTGGTAAGGTGCTTGCAGCAGATGAAGCACGCAGCGCTTTGCACAATGGACGGGGACGGAGTAATGAAGGCAGTGGGCAACGCCGTGATGGATCCGCTCCACGCAGCGGCAAGCCGCCTGTTAGCACATCTGGAGCCTCCAATGTTCAGTCGCCATCCGTTGGAGCAGGTACACCGCCTGCCAAAAGAATGGCTACGATTAACACAAGTGAAACAACAAGCGGAGAACAACAACGCGATTCACAGCGCAGCGCGAATCCTTCTGCAGGAGCACGCGGAGATGCGACTCCTGCACGGAGCAAACGCAGCAGCAATGCGGAACGTGAGAAGAACCGTAAAAATAAAGGAGCTCCAAAGTGGTTGAAAGACAAAACTCCGAGAGGTGACGGTCAATGATTAATGCTCCCGTATTGCAAATTACGGGTCTCAGTGGTGGGTACAGCCTGAATAAGCCAGTGCTGCATGATATTGCACTTCAGGTGCAGCCTGGCGAAATGGTTGGATTGATTGGTTTAAACGGAGCAGGAAAAAGTACGACGATGAAGCATATTCTAGGATTGATGTCGCCCCATAAGGGCGATATCACCGTACAAGGCAAGACGCGTGCTGAAGATCCCGTTGGATACAATAATGCGTTGTCTTTTGTACCGGAATCGCCGCTACTGTATGACGAAATGACGGTTCGTGAGCATGTTGAATTTACTGCCAGAGCTTATGGGGTAGATCAAAAGGATTATGAATCCCGCACCTCGCATCTTGCCAAGCTGTTCCATATGGAGGATAAGATGGACACCCTGTCGACCCATCTATCCAAAGGGATGAAACAGAAGGTTATGATCATGTGCGCTTTCGTTGCACGACCTGCATTATATGTCATCGACGAGCCTTTTTTAGGATTGGATCCGCTAGGGATCCGCTCCTTGCTTGATTTCATGATGGATCTGAAGAACTCTGGATCGTCGATTCTGTTAAGCTCTCATATTCTTTCCACAATAGAGAATTATTGCGACCGTTTTATTGTATTGCATAAAGGTAAGGTGATTGCACAAGGCACGCTGGCGGAAATAGCGGCAACTGCCGGGCATCAGGGGCTGACTTTGGAGCAGCTGTTCTACGAGCTGGTTCAGGGAGGGAAATAATATGGATTTGAAAGAGCTGCGGCGCACGCGGCGCGGTCGATTCATGGGAAGTATGCTTCCTTATGTGGGATATATCATTCAAAGCGGCGTAGCCATGGTCTTCCTGTTCGTGTTGATCGTCTTCTCTGCTTGGTATACATCGCTGCTACAAAATGTACCTGAAGGCATTCCCATTCGCTGGATTATGTTAGCACTACTGTTGCCTGCGACAGTGCATAGCGGCTTCCGAACCTATTTGCAGACCCCGGATACGATCTTTCTGCTGCCTCAGGGTCACCGCATGAAGGAATATTTTGCACCGTCCTGGGTCAGTGGAAACGTGTGGAAGATCATTCGTTTGTTATTTGTACTGATCACCCTTTGGCCGTTGTACATACGTACAGATGATTCTCCCAAGCGACTTTTATTTACAGTGTTGATCCTGATTGCTGTGAAGCTGATCGCGAGCTATGGATTATGGAAAGAGATAGCTATGCTGTCACGTCCGATGGCAGGTGTGTATGCTTTCTTGCGCTGGGCAGTTGGAGGTTTGATTATTGCTGCTTGGTTGTGGCAGCCTGCCGGCCCGAGCCTGATATTTATGGTGTTGTTGGCAGCAGCCTATCTTGCTGCACTGTCTGTGCCCGGACGTCACGCTGTGCCATGGGAAAGACTGATCGCCATGGAAAACAATCAAGGTGCACGTGCGCTGATGGTTCTGGGCTGGTTCGTGGATGTGCCGGGCCGTGAGCAACGGGTATATTTCCGCCGTTATCTTTCCAAATGGGGCGCTAAGCTGCCTTGGCGCAAGGATACTGCTTATCGGTATCTGCTAACGAAAAGCTTTGCCCGGGGCGATATCTTTGGAATCATTATGCGGATATCGGTGCTGGCTCTGCTGCTGAATTGGTGGAACCGTGATAGTTACTTTGGCACCGGAATTTATTTGTTCTTCCTGTTCATCATTGGTGTTCAATTGTCGGCACTCCGCAAATTGCATAGCGAGTCTTTTTGGCTGACAGTGTATCCTTTTCCTGAAGGCAGTAAGGCGGACAACACGACACAATTTGTATTCCGTGCGCATCTGGTTGTGGCATTGATTCTTGGATTACCTTTCTTAGCTTCCATAGGTGACCGTCTGATGCCAGTGATCTTTACCTTAGCGGCAGGTGTTGTGGTAGTCTTTCTGTTTAAAGGATACTTGTCCCGCAAAGCAGCACGATTGGATGACGACGATCTGTAAGGCAATTTCATATTCACAATAAAAAGGCTGTCTCACAGTAGAGAAATTCTACGAATGAGAGAGCCTTTTTTTTGCTGGAAGCATAATTTGAGCCGGGCAAGTCCTTAAATTTGCAAAAACGGAACAGAGTATTTAAAAAATGCTGTATGTCTTTTACCAGATAGCTCCAGCATAATAAGCCTGTATCTTACATCATGTATACGCTTCCAATCATGGGCGTAGTCATCCGTACCAACAAAACAGTATTGGGGGAGGATTCAGGCGTGAAAAGAAGATTATCAATATTCATAGTGGCGCTTTTACTATCATCCTTATTCTTGAATGTGCTTGAGGCGGGTATACCACGGGCTGCAGCGGATGCCGCAGGAGTTCCAGTGTACTATGATCCCACAAAAAGTGTGGAGGAGCGCACTGCGGATCTATTATCCCGAATGACGCTGGAAGAGAAGATTGGGCAGATGGTTCAAGCAGAAAGAGCTGCCGTCACTCCTGAGGAGGTACAGAAATATGCTCTTGGCTCTGTACTCAGCGGGGGAGGCTCATTCCCTAACGGAAAAGAAAGTGACAGCACTCGCGATAACTGGAGAAGTTTGATTGATAGTTATCAGGATGGTGCATTGTCTACCAGATTAGGCATTCCGCTGCTCTATGGGGTGGATGCGGTGCATGGACATAACAATGTCAAAGGCGCGACGCTTTTTCCGCATAATATTGGCCTAGGGGCTGCTAATGATCCCGCATTGACTGAGCTTATTGGTGCAGCTGCTGCTAAGGAAGTAGCCGCAACAGGAGCGAACTGGACATTTGCCCCAACGATAGCCTCCCCTCATAATGCAAGATGGGGTAGAACCTATGAAGGTTTTAGTGATAATCAGGATATTTCAGCAGAACTAGGTGCGGCTTATGTGTTTGGTCTGCAAGGACGGACTGCTGCTGCATTGGCAGGGACAGATACAATCACGGCAACTGCAAAACATTATCTAGGTGAAGGTTATACGGATAATGGTGTAAATCAAGGCAACATCACTAAATATACCGAGCAAGAGATCATGGATAAGGATTTGAAAATTTATAAAGCAGCTGTAGACGCAGGGGTGCAGACGGTTATGGCCTCCTATCACAGCATCCAAGGTCTTAAAATGCATGCCCATAAACATTTGCTGACCGATGTTTTGAAGGGTGACAAGAAAAATGGCGGACTTGGCTTTACCGGTTTCGTTATCTCGGATTATAACGCTGTGCAGCAAATCACAGTGGATAGCGAGGGCAAAGCTGTTAGCGGGTTGAAGAACCAGCTGAATGTGTCCGTAAACGCCGGAGTCGATATGTTCATGATGCCGACCGTTTGGAAGGATACGATTAAGTACATCACAGAACTTGTAGGCGAAGGTAAAATCTCTACGGAGCGCATAGATGATGCGGCAGAACGTATCCTGCAGGTCAAAATCGCTTCAGGATTGTTCGAGCATCCCAAAAGCGAACCGGAGCTGTTGAGTGCTTTTGGCTCAGCAGAAAGCCGCAAATTAGCCCGCCAAGCTGTGGCGGAGTCGCTTGTTCTTTTGAAGAACGATGAGGTAAATGGAAGTCCAATTCTATCGCAATTAAGCGGGATGGATAAAATATTCGTAGCGGGTAAAAACGCTAATAATATCGGTAACCAAGCCGGCGGCTGGTCGATCACTTGGCAAGGGAAGTCGGGCAATATAACTGAAGGCACGACGATCCTCGAAGGGATAAAGGAGGCTGTTCCTGCTTCTACAACGGTCACATATAACCTTAATGGGCGCGGGGCTGCGGGTTATGATGCGGCGATCGCTGTTATCGGTGAGACACCTTACGCCGAGACCGATGGCGACCGGACCAGCTTGAATCTGGATGAGCAGGATCTGGCGACACTTGCGAATATACGTGCTGCTGATCCTAATATTCCGCTTATCGTTGTACTGGTGTCTGGACGTCCAATGACGATAGCCAGCCAATTGGAAGATTGGGATGGGCTTGTGGCAGCTTGGCTACCAGGCACAGAGGGTGCTGGAGTAGCTGATGTGTTATTTGGTACTAAGGATTTTGTAGGCAAAAATCCGATTCGTTGGCCATTCACTTTGAACAATTATCCGGCAGACAATAACAGTACAAATGTGTTATTCAAAACGGGATATGGCTTGACCAAAAATGAGAAAACACCAAAGCTTCCAACCGCTCCTGTCGATCCGGAAGCTCCAGAGATTCCTTCTCTGCCGATTCCCGGCAAAATTGAAGCAGAGGATTTTTTGAACAAAAGCGCAGGACTGCAAACTGAAAATACGCAGGATATAGGTGGCGGTCTCAATGTCGGCTATACCTCGGCTGGCCAGTGGCTCGAATATAACGTGAATGTGGCGCAAGCAGGTACGTATCAAGCCGATTTCCGCTATTCCGTTAATAGTGGCACTACAGGCGTCAACATCAAATCAGCAGAGGGAACTAAGCTAGGAACATTAAGCGTGACCTCAACAGGTGGCTGGCAGAATTGGCAGACGAAAGCTGTAGAAAATGTTGTGTTTAAGAAGGCAGGGTTGCAAAAGATCCGTCTGGAATTTACCGGTGGAGATATCAACCTGAACTGGGTAAGCTTCACTCGAACAGGTGATGTGCCTGTAGATCCATCGAATCCCGGAGATGGCGGGGAAAGCACTAAACATGTTATTAAGTCAGATGTAGTTAGCTCTTGGGTATCGAGTGAGCGAGATCCTTCCGATCGGAAGTGGTATTATGCTGACCGTTATCAAGAGGGTGATTTGAAGCTGGAAGAGCAGGCGAAGCTGGATATTGTGGTTCCCGACGTGAAGGCAGGTACAGAGCTCCATATTGATCCTGACCGGAAATATCAATCTATTCTAGGGATCGGTACCTCTATGGAGGAATCGACGGTTAATAATCTGGCGAAGATGTCTGCGGCGAAGCAGGAGGAATTGCTGCGGAAAATGATTGATCCTGTATCGGGGATCGGAATGAGTATGCTCAGGTTGACGATTGGGACGGCTGACTTTACAGATAAACAATTTTATACCTACGATGATATGCCTCCAGGACAAACCGACATTAATTTGGAGCATTTCTCCATCCAAAAGGATATTGACTACCATATCATCAGCACGGTTAAAAAAATTCAAAACATCAATCCGGATATTAAGTTTTTTGCCTCACCTTGGAGCCCGCCCGGTTGGATGAAGACTACAGACAGTATGATCAAAGGCCAAGTGAAGGATGAATATCTGCCTGTACTGGCCAAATATTATCTTAAGTTCGTACAGGAGTACGAGAAGCTGGGAATTACCTTTGAAGGTCTGACCTTGCAGAATGAACCTTTGCTGGAAATTGAATATCCAAGCACCAAAATGCCGTGGGAGCAAGAAGCCCAGCTGGCTAAACTGCTGCGGAAGGAATTAGATGAACATGGTTTCAAAGACGTGAAGCTGTGGACATTTGATCATAATCCTGGTGACACGATGGCCTATCCAGCACAAATCCTAGGCAATCCTGAATTAGGTGCCTACGATGCGGTGGACGGAACTGCTTTTCATGATTATGGCGGTGACCTTGGTCTGATGACCCAACTCCATAATCTCTATCCTGACAAAAATGTATATTTGACCGAACGCGCAGTCTGGGGTACCTCAGGCGCAGACCGCATTGCTCAATATTTCCGTAATTGGGCCCGCAGCTATAACTCCTGGGTAGCGATGCTGGACAGTGATATTGCCTCCCATCAGTGGACCGGAACGCCAGACCCAACCCCGATTGTGCAGGATTCGGGAGACCGTAACCATTACTGGCTGCTGCCAGAATATTATCTGTTGGGCCAATATACAAAATTCGTTAAACCGGGGTACGTGCGGATTGATAGTGACTACGGCTCAAGCAGTACTGTAACGAACGTAGCTTTTGCTAGTCCAGATGGAAAAGAGATTGTGACGGTAGTAATCAACCAGACGTCGGATCCACAGCCGTTTAAATTGCTAGTGGACGGTGCGCAAATTAGTGCTGTGCTGCCGGCGAAATCAGTGGGCACTTATAGCTGGGAACGTCTGAATGGTATACAGGCGGTGCCGGGTGTAGTGAATGCTGTTGATTTTGAAGAAGCGCAAGGGGTTTACACTGTGAATGAGCAGGGTTATATTGGCGGGTTCTCGCCAGACGCATCGTCCACCTTCGACTATGTGATTGATGTTAAAGAGAGCGGTGAATATTCACTTCAATTTAAGCATGCCGCTCAATTCAGCGATGGCGCCGGAAAATCGGTGGAGATTAGTGAAGATGGTAAGGTCATTGCTACGCTTCCAATTGTGCAGCAGACGGAGAGTCTGACCGATTTTGCAGATTATCAATCCTTGATCTCTCTGAACAAGGGCATTCACAAGCTCACCTTGAAGACGAACGGGAACGGTTATAATATCCGTTCATTAGCTTTACGCCAAGCGCCTTCCGGATCACATGAGCTTCCTGCTGTGCTTCAAGGGCAAGACTACACGACAGCTTCAGGTGTATTAGTAACGGGTGGTGCAGTGGGTTATACTGACCCCGGCGATTGGGTGAAGTACAAGATTAATGTACCTGCCAGCGGTACCTACCCACTCCTGATCTCCTATGCTACTAATCAGGATGATGCAGAGCTGGAACTGCTGACGGGAGAGGATGGAGTAACGGTAACGGCAGCTACTTATGCTTTGACGAAGACGGGGGGATGGTCCAATTGGCAAATAGCTAATGGAACGGTAACCTTGCCTGCCGGGGAGCAGACGCTGACCATGAAAGTAAATGGAGCAGGATTTCATCTGCAGTCGCTTACGATCGGCCCCGCGCTTCAATCGGAGACTGCTCTGGTAGAAGGAAATGAGGAGGGTGCAGAAGTTATCGTCAAGCTAGTAAATGACAAATATGCACCTGAACTGGACACCGCTTATTGGTCTATTGAAGGTTACGAAGGTACAGTTGTCAATAGCGTATACCGGGTGGATGATTATACAGCGAAGGTCGTATTAGCGGGTACGCGAATTATTGATTTCGACACGGATCGTATTCTTACGGTTACCGCTGATGTGTATCAGACAGAATCAAATCAGTCTTTTGGCAGCGTACATGTTCTGAAATTGCCTCTTATAGTTACAGCAATCAACGACGAAGAGAGCATCAGTCTTTCTCCGAGCACGCTTCCTTATCAAGTGAACGGGAATGAATTGGTAGTCAGCCTTTCAGGAGGGACATTTAATCCTGATGCCATTCAGAGCATTTCTGTCTCGGGCCCAGGTAAGGATCAGGGGCATGTAAGTATTGGGGCAGCTGCCTTACTTGACCCTACCCATGTGAAGCTGACGCTGGCCTGGAATGATCATACCCCGTATTATAGTGATTTGCAGCTTGCCGTGAATGTGCCTGCAAATGCTTATGCCGATTCAAGTGGTGGCGGCGTGCTGCGTGCGGAGGTTAAGCTCTTAGGAACAACTAGTGCTACAGCACCTATAGAAGTCACAAGCTTGAACGCACTGGATCAATTCTACCAGTTGCAAGGGATCACAGTCAGCGGCCAAGGCAGTGGAGCGAAGCTGACCGGCATTGATGCTGGAGACAGCATCGATTACTGGGTAAATGTGCCGCAGGATGGAAACTATGCTTTTACGCTTACCGTAACTTCCGCGAATGGTGCTCCTAAGGGCATTATTTATAAAACGGAGGATGGGAAGACATTAAGAACCGTTGATGTGCCGAATCTTTACTCGCAAACCGTTGGCATACGCACCGTTCTTCAATTGAAGGCGGGTGAACAGAAGCTGCGCCTGCAAGCTGGATCAGCAGGATACGAGCTCAGTGGTATTCAAATAGAACCTTATACTGAAGAAATCATGGATGGCGCTGGTTCTTTAAAGGTGGAAGCCGAGAATTATTACGATGCTACACCCAATGGAATTCAGAGTACCATGACTGGCGGTGTGCTGGATTTTAGAAATGTAGGGTTTACCGTTGCAGGGGGTTCCATGGATTATGTCCTTGATATTACTGAAGCCGGATTTTATAAAATCGTATATCGGTATGCTACAGCACAAGGCGGAGTAAGCACTACGTTATCTGTAAAGGGTACAAAACTCTCAACAGTGCCTATGCCTACTACAGGTGGATGGTCGAATTACACGCTGGCGAGTGGTGTCGTACAACTTGCGCAAGGAAAACAGGTAGTACGGATGAGCTTCAATAATGACGGTGCCAATCTAGATTGGTTTACGCTGGAACGGACGGAAGAAGGAGAGCAGCCGATTCATTCAAAGGTTTCCTTACCCGTTTCTTCTTTGAAACCGGGAGCTTACAGCGGATTACAAACGATCAGCCTTACTACAGCGACATCAGGAGCAGAGATTCATTACACAACCGATGGGTCATTGCCTACAGCAGACAGTCCACTTTATACCGGAACTATTGACGCAGCAGGAGTCACAGTTCTTCGTACGATAGCGGTAAAAGAGGGCATGGAGAACAGTTTTGTAGCTCCATTCACGTATGTGATCAGCGGAGTGGTTGATATGAAAACGGTGTCTGCACCGCAGGCTGATCCTGCCGGGGGAACTTATACAGGGCAGGTTGCCGTGAAGTTAACTACAGCTACAGCTGGAGCGTCTATTCACTACACGTTGGATGGCACTGTACCTACAGCAACCAGCGAACTGTATAGTGGAGTGATTTATGTAGGCAAGAGCAAGACGATTAAGGCGATTGCTGTAAAAGAGGGCTGGAAGCCAAGTGATATTTCCAGTTTTGAATATATTGTTTCTGCGGATAAACCTGATCCTACACCTACACCAACAGCAACGCCTGAACCAACCCCAAGTCCAACCATTGAACCGACTACTCGGCCAACGACAGCACCAACTTCCGGAAGCGGGGGTACCACAGGTGGTGGCAACAGCGGAACAACAGGGGGGAATTCAAGCGGAAATGCAGGCAGTGTAACCGGCAGCACCATCCTTACAGCAACACCAGTGCTGAACAGTAATATCGGTGCGGCGAGAGCAAGTGTAGACCTGGAGAGCTTGAAAAAGGCTGCTACAGCAGGCTTAAGTGGAGCAACTTCAGCGGTTACTGTTGATATACCGGCAGTAGCTACAGCTAAGGGTTATGAGCTGCAATTGCCAAACGGTATAATCTTTGCAGATGATAAGACTTCATTGGTCGTTCATACTGAATTTGGTGTGCTGGAGCTGCCAGGTAGTCTGCTGAAACAAGCGGCAAAAGAGGCAGGAACCCCTTGGGTAATTACGATAACCAAGGTGGATTCAGATTCTCGTCCAGAATTTAAACTGAGCGTAACTATCAATGGCAAGGAAGCCGTATGGAACAGTCCTGACATGCGGGTTAAGGTGTCCCTACCGTATATTCCACGATCAGAAGAACGTGGTAAAGAAGGACATATAACGATTCATAGTCTGAATCCGTTGGGGATTCTAACGGTTGTTCCAAGTGGCAGATATATCGCTGCTACAGGGATGGTTTCCTTTACAGGAATTCTCTCTGGTACGTACAGTATCACCTTTACGGAGAAGACATTCCGGGATATCGGTAAATTTGAGTGGGCCCGCAATGCGATTGAGGTGCTTGGCTCCAAAGGCATCATCAACGGAATGACAGAGGATCAATTTGTGCCTCAAGCGGAAGTGAAGCGGGGAGATTTTGTGCTCCTGCTTATAAAAGCGCTTGGCTTGGAAGGCGTTAGTGCAGAAAGCTTCACAGATGTGCAGCCTGGCGATTACAGATATGAAGCGTTGGCTATAGCGAAGCAGTTGGGGATCGCCACTGGTCGTCCAGATGGAAGCTTTGATCCTAACGCTTCTGTTACGCGGCAGGAAATGATGACATTGGCTGCAAAAGCGATTGCAGCAGCCGGCAGACAGCTTCCAGCCGGCAACGGAGCTTCAATGACCCGTTTCACGGATAGCCAGCAAGTATCAGCGTTTGCACGTGACAGTGTGGCAGCACTAATACGTGCTGGCCTGATCAAGGGAGACGGCTTGCGGATTCATCCACAAGGTGTTACCACCCGTGCAGAGGCAGCGGTTTTGATCTACAACCTGTACAATCTGTAATACATCAGCTGTAAAGATACTTTTAGCTTTTGGGCTGTCACATCCGTAGATTTTCTACGTTTGCGACAGCCTTTTTAAGGTGTGGTTTGGATCTATATTAAGCCCGCACGTCCGCCGCCGATCATAATTATCCCCTGAGGCTTACGGACCCAGTTGACGTTATTTGCAAATATACAACCTTTATCGGGGAAGTTCGGACACCAGTGGCATTATTCCCTATGAAGAGGTTCATATTTGGGGTTTGGCATGCCAATAACGGCTTTGGGGTCCGTAAGTGAGTAAAATATGGGATTATACTGCCTTTAGGGTCTGCGGTGTCCGATAGCTGCTTTTGTGCGGGCAAATGTGATCTGAGGTAACAAAGGTTGGTGCGGTTGGTGCTAAGAACAAGGTGGAATTTTAAAAAAAAGACGCAGACGTCACAGCAGCCATTATCATGACCTACTGGACACCCACGTCTATTGTGAAAAAAAGGGATTGAAAATAGGAAAGAGCTTAGAGCTCTCTCCCGAGACTGTCATTAATGGTTAGACAAAAAGTGAACGGCTGATGATAACCAGCAAGATAAAGAGAACCAGGATGGCGCCAGTGCTAGTGAATGGGCCACCTCCACAACATCCATATCCGCCTCTAACTTCTTCGCTCATGTTCATTCCCCTTTCGGTGTGTGTGTTGTACTTGAGTACATCGTATTGTATGTGCGGAGAGTGGGGCGTGTATAGGCCAATGTCGGATTCGTGTACAAAAAAATCAGCTCCGTGAAAACGGAGCTGATTGTAAGCTATATAAAGTTCAGTTAGGCTTTTTCTAAATCGCGAACACCTGCGTATACAAGATCGAAAAGATCTTCGAGCTGTTCCTCTTCGATACATGAGAAGGCAATACGTAGATCAGTTTCACCCAAAGCAATAGTGCCTAGTCCGTAATTATGAATCAGATGAAGCCGGAGATCTTCAGCCGCAACAGTATGCAGCTTCAGACACATAAAGTAACCGGAGTTAAAGGGATAATACGTCCATATATCCTCGCCGTATTTGCCGCTATCCAGCAGTGCTTTTACTTTATTCGCACGGCCTTTCATGATCTGGAACTTCTCTTCCTTCTGTGCTTCGAATTCCGGCGACTTCAAGGCGTCTAGTACGAAGGTCTGCGAAGGATGCGCACCGCTGGAAATGGTGGCACGGATGATGCCTAGTGTTTTTTGCTCCAATGCTGCCAGCAGGTCTTTGTCCTCCGAGGCATAAGTGATGAAACCGACACGGAAGCCCCAGACAAATTCTTCTTTGGTTGCACCGTCAATCTTGATTGGAAGCACACGAGGATGCAGATGAGCCAGTTTGCCGAACAGCGATTCTTTCAGTGAATCCTCAAAGAATAGCCCGAAGTATGCATCATCACTTACAACAACAACGTTGATGCCTTCCTCAGCCGCACGGAGGATAGCTGCAACGATCTCATCGCCTTCCTTAATCCCTGGAGTATATCCGGTAGGATTGTTAGGGAAGTTCAGCAGTACAATCGCTTTGCCGCGTTCTTTTTGAGCAAGCAGCGCGTCTTCCAGACCTGCACTGTTAAAAGTCATTTCTTCTGTGAACAGCGGATAGTTAACGGTCTCCCCATGGCGGCGGATTCCGAAGGTTAATTCGTAGTTCTCCCAGTTCTTGTCCGGGTAGATAATCGCGTCACCTGGCTCTGCGAAGAGGTCAGCGACAATGCTAAGCCCGTGAGTCAGGGCATTGGTTACAACGGGATTGCTGATGGTTTTACCTTCTAGCGATGGATTTTCGCGCAGCATCTTTTCACGCCATACAGTACGCAGCTCTGGTTTACCTGCCGGAGGGGCGTAACTATAAAGATCCTTAGGACTGTAAGCGGAGAGTTTATCCTGAATGACGCCGAGGTGCATAGGTACGCCACCTTCAGTAGCAATACCGATGGTTGCGTTGTATTTCTTGGCGTGAGCTCCTGCTTCAGCGGATTGGCTCAGGATGCCCTCTTTTGGGAAGTAAATCTCTTTGCCAAGCGTAGAGAGCATATCATACACATGTTCATTTCCTGCTTTGATACTTTCGTTTAATTGTCCAGCTAGTGGATTCATCAGTTTCATCCTTCCAGGGTTCTTTGGGGATAACATACTGTTAACATTGCCTAACATTATATCACCGCCAATTGCAACCGTCACTTGGAAAGATACGATTTTTAAAAAATATCATTCGGCGTGGAAAGGGCAGTATTTTTTCATCATTTCTATCGTTTCTTCATCACGCGGATTATTTCTTTCAGACAGGCCGGAAATGATGCCGGAGCGCTCTTCTTCTTTTAGGTTTTGCCCAAACTTAAACTTCGCTGTGATCTCATCGGGGGTAATGCGCACAACGGCAACTCCCTTTAGACGGGGACGATATTTAGGGTCCTCTGCATCGATGGAATCATAACCCCCCTCGGGCTGGAGCTTTTTCATAAATAAGGAGAGTACACTGGCTTTTTCACTAATGTCTTCAACAGGTTCGGCTGTGCCGTAGGCAGTCACACTTTTAAAATAGGCGGTTGCTGGGCAGGCCAGCTCGGGATCGCTAAAATAAGACGGGATAAGGGCATACTCATCCGCTACCGTAAAGCAGACCTTCTGCTGATTGCGGATCGACTTCATTTTGCTACCAGCATGACTGCCATGGAAATAGAAACAACCATCTGTATATACAAAATTCAGCGGTGTCACCCGCGGTTGCCCCTGTTCATCGCTTGTACCGAGAAAACCAAAACTCATTCCGTTAAGAAAAGAGACCAATTCTTCCTCCTGATCTACTTTAAATTCTTTTCTGCGCATAGGGATCACGTCCTCTTTCTTTTTAGTCTAGAGCATCTGCTCCAATGTAAATGTTCTTTAAAGAATAGTAGAGTGGTTGACAATTAAAAAGGACCAATTAAGATAGTTTTTAATGGACCACTTGCTGGTCAAGGAGGATAACGATGAATATCACGCTGGCATATGATCAATATCTGGCGATACACCGCTACAAATATTTAGCGTTATATCACGCGCTCCGCGCAGGAATATTGGAAGGAACACTTCCGGGAGGCACTCCGCTGCCGTCTACACGAAGTCTTGCTAAGCACTATGAGCTGTCGCGCGGATCGGTCTCGCAGGTGTATGAAATGTTGCTCGCTGATGGTTATGTAAGGACTGAAACGGGGCGGGGGACATTCGTATCGGAAGATAGCTTTGCTTCAGCTGCCAGTCGCAGTGACGGTGAGAACCGGGCTTTGGGTGAAGACGCAGATGCTGCTGGGGGAGATTGTGCAAGCGAGACTACGATTCCAATCTCGGCATGGGGAAAGCGGCTACTTGCGCGCCCGATACCCTTCTATGGAAAGAGTAACAAGAAAGTAGTGAGCTTCCAGAGTAGTGGTATGCGGATGGAACATTTTCCATACTCCGAATGGCGCAGTGCGCTCTCTTATGCCGGAGGGAAGGAAGGTGGATTGCTGCAAAGCACTTGTCCACCTCAAGGCGATGAAGGACTTCGGAAAGCTATCGCTGCACATCTGCGGATTACCCGCGGGATTCGCGCGGATGCAGAGCATATCGTATTGTTCAGCGGCTCGATGCAAGGCATCGTTATTTTGACGCAGCTACTGCTGGATGCAGGAGGCTCAGCGGTCGTTGAGGACCCGGGCTTTCACGGGATTCGCCGAGCCGTAGAGATCACTGGAGGCCGATTGCTGGCAGGGGAGCTGGATGGCAACGGTCTTATTCCGGAGGATTGGAATGCCCGGCTGTTGTTTGTTACGCCGAGCCGTCAATTTCCTACGGGTGTGGTACTGCCTTTGGAACGACGCCGAACCTTGTTGGGATGGGCGCAGCGGCATCATGCAGTAATTATTGAAGATGATTATGACAGTGAGTTCCGTTGGGCTGGGCGGCCCATCGAGCCCTTAAAAGCACTGGATCGTGAAGAGCGAGTCGTATATGTGGGCTCCTTTTCAAACACGATGTTTTCAGGCCTGCGGCTCGGCTTTGCAGTGCTTCCGCCCTCTTTAGTAAAGCCGACTATCGCCGCCAAGGCGCTATATGAGCCCTTGCCGGTAGGGCTGCTGGAGCAGCGAGCCTTGGCGCGGTTCATGAATACAGGCGGCTATGGCCGTCATCTTCGCCGGATGACACGCATCTATGGTGAACGCGGACGCATCCTCAGGACGCTGCTGTCGGAACGGCTTAAGGAGCTCTTCGAGCTGCTGCCTGGTGATGCGGGCTTGCATGTATATGCCCGCTGGCTGCGCAGCAGCGAAGAGTTTGTTGCTTTCCGAGCGGCAGCGCTTAGGCGCGGCACGGATTTTAGAGATGCCGCGTTATATCAGCTATCACCGGGAGCGCCGGCCGCTTGTTTTTCTTTTGCCCATCTGAATGCCGCGGAGCTGGAGGAAGGGATAACAAGCCTGCATCTGGCGTGGGAAGATGTACAAAATGCAACATGACAAGGTATGATAAAGAAGATGAAATGCAAAACTAAGCGAATGCTTACGAATTTTGACGAAGAAACTCGGAGTAGATTAAGCTAAACAAAACTATATAGACACTGCGAAGTCAGAAAGAGCAGATTTGCTGAGAATACTAAGCGGATGCTTACGAGACAAGTTTTGCTAACAAAACAAAGCGGATGCTTACGAAGCAAGTTTTGCGAAGAGGTTTAAAGTAGGTTATGCTAACAAAACTTTTAGGAGGGAACGTTATGCTGCATGCATCGCCGTCCTCTTTTGTTATTTTGCCGGCTCTGGCTAAGATTGTATGCGAGCCGGGCTGGAAATGGCAAAAAAGAGAGAAGTCGCTGCAAAATTATGATTTATTTTATGTATGGAGCGGGGAAGGGACGGTTGTGCGTAACGATGAACCCTTTCAAGTAGGCAAGGGAAGCTGCTTCCTTTTTCGTCCGGGTGACCATACAAGTGCTACACATAATCCGCAAAAGCCACTTGTACTTACATATATTCATTTTGATGTCTCCGAAGAGGTGACGGATATTCCGCTGCCCTATCGTGAGCTTACAGAAACCGTTGAATTTGAACATCTGCTTGCTCGGTACGTTCGACTATTTCTGGTGGATACTTACGCCGCTGAGGAAGAAGGGCAGCTTGTACTGAAGCAGCTGATGATTCATCTGCTGAGGGAGGACCGTGTGAAGCCAGTAGAACGTTATGTTAGCAATCATTTGACAGAAATCATTCACGAAATAGCGAACTATGTGAGCCAGCATCCGGGGATTGCACATCGTGTAGAGGATCTTGCTGCTCGTGCGGGGCTTTCACCGCGGTATTTTTCAATTAAGTTCAAGGAGCTTACGGGTTCTTCTGTGCAGTCTTATGTCATCCGAGCCCGGATTGAGCGTGCTCAGCATTTACTGCTGTACGCGGGAATGAATGTTACTGAGGTAGCAGATGCGCTTGGGTATCGTGACATTTTCTTTTTCAGCCGCCAGTTCAAGCAATATACCGGAAAAAGTCCATCTGAGATCCGCTGATTCACTTTTGTTGTTTCAGTTTGTTCAACCAAGGGTAAATACTTTGCAGTTTAGTTTACAGAGAATTTACATAACTTCTTGGAAGGAGACTCTTGGCATGATCATCAGACGCAGAATTTGCAACACGGATTGTAAGAGTGGAGGCGGAGGTATTTTTAGAAACCGCTTAAAACGGTTAAAGCAGGCGAATGCTTTTGTCGTGGATAGCTGGTTCTAATTGAACAAGCAAGCATAGAATCGCATGATATGACTAAAAATATAAATAGCCGGGGCCGTGAGGCATCCGGTTTTTTTGTGTTGTTAGAAAATGATATATATAATGAACTTAAGTCGAAGATTAGAGTAACTGATGCGCATTTCATCGTGCCTCACGTTGTATTTTGTACAATAGATTGACTCTAATAGCAGTCGAATTTGAATTCTGTGACACATCTTACATTCAAATTCAGCAGAAACAGCCTTTCTAGAGATTATCACGATAATCTATTGCACGAAGTACAATGTAATGTATCTTCAAGTGAAAGTTAAGATTTTCTGTTGCACATTCTGCAATGAAGCATACGCTCATTTACCGCAATATCCACACACCATTCACGCTCCATGCACGCCTCATTCACGTACCTTTGAGGATGTTTAATTGGTCTAACTATGAGGTAGCGGTAGATATTTATTTCTACGATTGGGTTATTACTAAGGTGAGAGCTTTCTGCGATACGTTTCGCATAATGTTGTTCGTCGGTAGAATATATAAGGTTCATAGTTGGAAGGAGAGAGAGAAAATGTACGAAATCGTACTTATACGTCATGGTGAGAGCCAGTACAATGTACAGAATTTGTTCACAGGCTGGAGTGACCCGGATTTAACTGAGAAGGGTATCCAAGAGGCAAAGACTGCTGGTAAGCTGTTGAAGGACGCTGGGTATACATTTGATCTGGCTTTTGCTTCGGTACTCAGGCGCTCGATTAAAACTCTTAACTATGTACTGGATGAGATGGATTTGCTGTGGATTCCCGTGCAAAAGTCTTGGAAATTGAATGAACGCCATTACGGGGCATTGCAGGGATTAAGTAAAAGCGAGACAGCACTAAAATATGGAGATGAGCAGCTGCATATCTGGCGGCGGAGTTTATCGGTGAGACCCCCGTTGCTGGAGCTTGATGATCCTAGGTATGCCAGAAACGATATTCGCTACAGCAGTGTTCGTCCGGGAGATATCCCGCGTGGAGAGAGCCTGGAGGACACTGTACATCGTGTAGGCGATTTCTGGGGAAACCGGATCGTACCTCTTTTGCGTAAAAAAGAACGGGTGCTTATCTCAGCCCACGGCAATACGCTGCGTGCATTGATTAAATTTATGGAGGATATTGATGAAGCGGCATTACTGGAGCTCAATATCCCTACCGGAGTACCGCTCGTGTACAAACTGGATGAGGACATGAATCCTATCAGTCGCTTTTATCTAGGCGATCCGGAACAGGTAGCGGCCAAGGCGCTTGATGTTGCTAAGCAGGGACATGTGTAATTGGCGTGTAATAAGCGTATAGGCGTACCAGGTGTATTGAGTATGACGGGTGTACAGTAATAAGCAAAACGGGGCGTAAAGGTTAAATAAGCGCAACAGGTGTAATAGGTTATATAAGCGTAACAGGTGTATTAGGTGTAATAAGCATATTAGGGCGTAGCAGGTTGAATAAGCATAACAGGTGTAGTAGGTTAAATAGGCGCAACAGGTGTAATAGGTGGGTTACATGAAAAGATAAAAGGACAGCCTTGGGGCTGTCCTTTTTGTTATTAGTGTGTTTGTGACCAATCAAATGTGCGAAAATGCCGCGTTTAAGGTCAGCTGGGTCCGATAGCGTTGAATGCTAACGTTCCACCAACTCTCCGTAGATCCTGACCAATGCTCGACCAGCCCTCCACTAACGCTCGACTAGTCCTCCACTAACGCTCGACTAGTCCTTAACTAACACTCGACCAACCTCCACCAACGCTCTGCAAATGCTTACGGACTCAGCCGTCGCTATTTGCCCATTTATCGCTATTTGAGCGGAGTTTCGGACTCCAGCGTCGCTATTGCCCAAGAATCGACTCTAATATGGCGTTTTTCATGCCAATAGCTGCGGTGGAGTCCGATAGAATCGCAAATGTGTCAAAAATCCGCGTATAAGGTCAGCTGGGTCCGATAGCGCTGAGGCTAACCTTTCCCCAACTTTCCGTTGATTCTCGACCAACTCTCGACCAGCCCTCAACTAACGCTCGACCACCTTCCACCAGCTCTCGACTAGCCCTCAACTAACTCTCGACCACCTTCCACCAGCTCTCGACTAGCCCTCAACTAACTTTCGACCAACCTCCACCAACGCTCTGCAAATGCTTACGGACTCAGCAGCCGCTATTTGCCCATTTATCGCCATTTGAGCGGAGTTTCGGACTCCAGCGCCGCTATTGCCTAAGATCTAGCGCAAATAGGGTGTTTTTCATGCCAATAGCTGCGGTGGAGTCCGATAGAATCGCAAATGTGTCAAAAATCCGCGTATAAGGTCAGCTGGGTCCGATAGCTAGCGATAGGTGTACGTTGGTTAGACGATATGTATACGTTGGCTAGCGATAGGTAGATGATAGCTGGACGATTGGTACACGATGGTTAGACGATAGCTAGAGCGTTCGCCTCCGCAACTGTGCTCCACACTAAGTCCCAAAAATTAGAGGGCACCCCAGCAGCCATTTCATGGCTTTTGAGGCACCCTCTAATTTTTCTGGGAATTCGCCTAAATCTCCCTACAAAGGTCGATGCAACGTTCCCAGTAGTTCGCCCATTTTTACCTTTGAGTTGACCTCAAGCTTGGGTCTCGGGGTAAAGGTACCGCTTTCCGTGAGCAGCACTACGGTGGAGCCAAACTCAAAATAAGCCAGATCATCGCCTATTTGCCACTCGGCAGCGGTATCATCCGTATAACGAATACTGCTGACGTTCATTGCGCCTACCTTTACTACCGCGGTTTCTCCGTGACTCCCGGCAATATACGTAATGAGACGTTCGTTGCGGTTCAGGACACCCTTCATATGTCGCATTCCGAAATCGTTGACAGGATAGGCCCGTCCGCGAATATAATCGCTCTCCACCTTTTGTCCGGTAAGGGGAGAGTGAATCCGGTGATAATCGGTAGGACTCAAATAAAGAACGAAGAAAAAACCCTTCTTGTACAGCTCCAGATGCGGGGAGTGATTAAGGAGATCCTCGATCTTATAATCCTGCCCTTTTACATTCATAATCGTACCGGCGTTAATGTCACCCATAGCAGTAATCGTTGCGTCTACGGGACTAACCAAAGCGTCAGCGTCGGTTGCAATAGGCCGCATGCCCGGCTTCAGCCGGCGGCTGAAAAACTCATTAAGAGTGAGATATTCTCCAGGATTTTTCTCCGCTTGAGCGGAGGGGATTTGATAAGTCTTAATAAATGCCGGGATAAGAAAACGGCTGATTCTACTATGAGAAAAAGATCCCATTAACCGTGAAAGCCACCGGTGTGAGGATAGCTCGGTCATCAGCCGTAGCAATTGTTTTACCATGCCCATCTCCCTTCCATAATGCAGCAGTACGGTTGTATACGGGTCGTCTCTGCTCTGCATTATATTGACATAGAATAGGAGACAAATCAATAACTGTTATATACCGTACTGTTCGTTTCTATTAAAAAACGCGCATATCCCATAGGTCTGCGATAGCTGTCTTTCCAAATTTCCGTAAGGCCGGCTTTATGAAATCCGTAGCGTTGGTCGCGACCGTTACATTCTATGAAGAAGAGTCGTCCGTCCTTAGTAATGCCTATATCCAGTCCGATATCGGCCAGTCCGGGAAGGTGTTGCTCCAGACACCGCGCGATTGCAAGGCTAAGTATTTCGACAGACATACGGATGTGGGCCGCTGTGGATCTTGAAAAGGCTTTTTCGAGCGCCAGGGAGGAGCTTAACGCTTCTCCTCCGCGGGCTATATTGGAGACAAAGCCCCCTGGGGCAGCCAGTTTGGCGAAGAGCCCAGTGACCTGCCAATCTCCTCCCCAGCCGCGCTGAACGGTGACGCGTAGATCAAAGGGACGTCCTCCAATCTCAGCAAGGGGAATACGTTCTTGTACAAGATAAGGCACGGAGGTTAGGCGTGCGCGGAGCGCTTGTGGCAACGCCGCCGGATTAACGGGAATACTTCTCCAGCGCTGCATCGAAGGGGAGAGGTAGCTCAAGGTCCAACGCTGAGCTCCCTTGCGGACCAGCCGCATGACCCCATTCCCTATACTTCCACGGCAAGGTTTAAGAATGAGATCGGGATAAAGATTCATCATTTCTTTTAGGCCTGAGACTCTCGTTGTTACGGGTAAATATTCGCGAAGCTCCGTATTTTTTTCAAGCAGCTGATGGATCTCATCTTTGCCGTATCGATTACATGTATTGAAAATCAGGGGATAGTGCTTCAGCAGACGCTGCATCCCCGGGCTGTTTTTGCTGTATATTGCCCGGTTATGGATAACAGCAGGCGTAGGAACAACTACGCTATTATATCCATTAACTCCCTTTATATAGGCGGCACTAAAGCCTGTGTCCGTATCGATGTCCGCGAGCTTCAGGAAGCAAGGGACTAAACCGTATGCCGCCGCGGCCTCTTCATAGTTGGATAGAGACTCCTGTCCTGTTTTTAGCCGGGGAACGCCCCGGTGCATATCGGCATTTAGTAATATTCCAACGAGCTTATGCCCCATGTTTGTTCCTCCTGTTTCATCGGTTACATGATCCCTGCTTTTTCTACTCTTGTCATAGTATGTTTGTACCCGCGTGTCAGGGTGGACGAATGCGCGAAGGCAGATGCCTTTTTTTATACATAATCTTATGAAGGCCTCATCGCAAAAGGGTGTCATAAGCCCATACCGCTGCATATGATGCCTAGGAGAAACATTAGATGGAAGGAGGAGACTGCTTGTGAGGGGTTCCAAAAAAAAGCAGCCGCGCAGTCCACAGAAACGACTCTATTTTGTAGATAATCCCAATAAAGAGGAACTGAGTATGCTGGATACCAAAAGCAGCTCTAGAAGCTCGGGGAATAACAGTGACGGAGTCAGTGAAGCAGAGATCGCGGAAGTTCAGGTAAGTGGGGGAGCAATAGCTGAAGTCGTTCTAGAGGAGCCAACTTCTGCTCCAGTTCTACAATTGGAGCCGGAGCTTATAGAGGAAGCGCAGCTTCAGAAACAGGCGGATAATCTTCCTGAAACCGTATGGTTCGCTCCTCCAGAGAAAGAACGTTTTCAGCCCGTTTATACAGATGATCTTTCGGATGCAGCGGTGACCGGAGCCAAAATCGCTCCACGTACCATTGACGGTTCTAAGCTAAAGTTCGGCATTATTGGTACACCTTGGCTGCAAGATTACGCTGTACAGAGTATCAATATCGCGGACAAGGCAGTCACTTCTGCAAAAATCGCACCAGAATCGATAGTGGGCGAGCATTTAGCAGAAGGAAGCGTTAGTGGCGGTAAGCTGCTGGATCATTCGATCAGTGGAGAGAAGCTGAAAAATGGCAGTATTAGTCCAGAGAAGCTGGCTGATCGGATTATAGGCGGCGGTCAAATTGCAGATAAAGCTATTGAGAGCCGCCATTTAAGCGATTTGATTATTACTGCGGATTTACTGGAAGATGGAGCCGTTACTAGTGACAAAATAGGAAGCAGCAGCATCACAAGCCGCCACCTAGCAAACGGCAGTGTTGACCGTTCCAAGCTGGCCGATGCAGCGGTATCTGGCGATAAAATAGCTGATGGTGAAATCAGCAGCTCAAAGCTAGCGGATGCTGTCATTGAAGGCCGCCATCTTAGCGACGCTTTGATAACCGCCAGACATCTGGCCCCGGGAGCGATTGGTTCTGATCAGCTTGCCAGCAAATTGATCGGTAAGGAACAGCTGCAGACGGGTATTATCGAAGGCGGACATTTAGCTGATGGAGCCATAGGCTCCAAGCAACTTGGTGCAGATGTCGTGAGAAGCATCCATTTAAGCCCAGAAAGTGTGAATGGTAATCATATCGGTGATGGCGAAATATCGAGTCGGCATTTGGCTGACCGCAGCATCTCTTTTTTAAAGCTGGCTGAGGGTGCAGTAGGGACTGCACAGTTAGTGGAGCAAGCGGTAACCTCGTCCAAAATTGCTGACCAAAGCATTCTCCCACATAAGCTGGCAGACGAAGCAGTGACCACAAGACATATTGCTAAATCCGCCATTCGCGGACCGCAAATTGCTATGCAAGCCATAACTTCTATTCATCTGGAACGCGAAGCAGTGAATCATTCGCATATAGCTGCGGAAGCGGTCGGCTCGGAGCAGCTCAAGGAAGAAGCTATTCAGACTCAACATTTATCTTCCGGTGCTGTGACTGGAGAACAGCTGGCTTCAGAATCTGTGGGTGGGGAGCATCTACGTGCACAGAGCGTTACTTCAGCCAAGTTGGCAGATGGAAGTGTAAATGCAGCTAAGCTGGCAGCGGGTGCAGTGATTGGCAGCACGATTGCGCGTGAAGTAGTCAGTGGTGAACATATCGCTTTTTGTACAGTGGAGGAAAAGCATCTGGCGGATGCCAGTGTGAGCGGCCGTGTATTGCAGGATGCTGTGGTAAATAAGGATCATTTGGCCACGGGAGCCGTGGAACGAAGACATCTTGGTGAAAATAGTGTGACTTCCGCTGCGATTCAATCGGGCTCAGTTTCAGGAGATAAGCTGGCTTCCGCTGCGGTGAGAGAAATTCACCTGGCAGCAGGAGCCGTGCAGCCTCATCATCTGGCCGATCATGCAGTAACCTCGTTGAAGCTTTCACCGGAAAGTGTCTCAACGGATAAAATCAGTGATTTAGCAGTCACTTCGGCTAAGCTTGCAGACGGCAGCATAGAATCCAGTAAACTGGCGGCGTCAGCAGTTCAAGCGGAGCATTTGTCGGTAAATGCTGTGAGTTCGAAAACCATAAGCGAAAGTGCTGTTCAAAGTAGACATTTGAATCCCGGCAGTGTCAGTGGGGCGCATATCCGGCCGTTGTCTATCGGGAATGGTCATATCCTTCCGAATTCTATTTCTGCAGTTCAAATCCAAGAGGGCAGTATTAATAGCTCTAAGCTGGTAAAAGGTGCCGTGGATTCTCAGCATCTTTCACCTGGTAGTGTAGACGGCAGCCATCTGTGTATCGATACCATTGAAGGCCGTCATATCCTACCGGGTGAGATCACGCTGGCTCATCTGGCGGAAGAGGTACGTAGCTCTGAGTTGCTGCCAGACGGCTGCATAACTGGGGAGAAGCTGGCAGAAGGATCGGTAGATTCCAACCATCTCCTGCCTGGAAGTGTGAACGGAAGCCATTTGAACTCGGGTTCTGTAGAAGGTCGACATATCCTACCGGGTGAGGTCACGCTTGCTCATCTGGCTGCAGATGCATATACCTCCGACTTGCTGCCTGAAGGCAGTATTACCGGGAAGAAGCTGGCGGGAGCATCTGTGGATTCTATTCATTTAGTGTTTGGAAGTGTGGAAGGCGGACATCTGAGTTCAGGTTCCGTCGAAGGACGTCATATTGGAAAAGGTGAGATTACCCTAGCTCATCTCGCCGATGAAACCCGAAGCGCTGATCTGCTGCCAGACGGTAGCATTACTAGAGAGAAGCTGGCGGAAGAATCCGTAAGTTCTATACATCTAGTGCCTGGCAGTGTGGATGGCAGCCATTTAGGCCCAGACACAGTTGAAGGACGTCATATCCGATACGGTGAGATCACGCTGGCTCATTTGGCAAAAGAAACACGCAGCTCTAAATTGCTGCCAGACGGTAGTATTTCTGGAGTAAAGCTGGCACATGCTTCCGTAAATTCAAATCATCTAGTACCTGGCAGTGTGGAAGGCGTTCATCTAAGCTCAGGTTCTGTCGAAGGACGCCATATTGGAAAAGGTGAGATTACGTTAGCTCATCTGGCCGAAGAAACACGTAGCGCTGACTTGCTGCCAGACGGTAGCATCACTCGGGAGAAGTTGGCGGAAGAATCCGTAAATTCTAATCATCTGGTGCCTGGAAGCGTAGATGGCAGTCATTTGAGTCCGGACACAATAGAAGGACGTCATATCCGATATGGTGAGATCACGCTGGCTCATTTGGCCGAAGAAACACGCAGCTCCAATTTGCTGCCAGACGGTAGCATTACTGGGGAGAAACTGGCGGAAGCATCCATAAATTCAAATCACCTTGTACCTGAAAGCGTGGAGGGAACTCATCTGAGTCCGTCTGCAATAGAAGGACGCCATATTGGAAAAGGTGAGATCAAGCTAGCGCATCTGGCGGATGAGGTACGCAGCTCCGAACTGCTGCCAGACGGAAGCATTACTGGGGAGAAGCTGGCGGAAGCCTCCGTAGAAGCAATTCATCTAGTGCCTGGAAGTGTGGATAGAACTCATCTGAGTCCGTCTGCAGTAGAAGGTCTCCATATTGGAAAAGGTGAGATCAAGCTAGCACATCTAGCGGATGAGGTACGCAGCTCCGAGTTACTGCCGGATGGCAGCATTACCGGTAAAAAGTTGGAGGGTGGATCTATTACTGCCTACCACTTGGCTCCTGGCAGTGTCTATGGGGGACACTTAGGGGGGAATGCGGTAGATAGCCGCCATATCCGTGCTGGAAGCATTACTCTGAATCATTTGGCAGAAGAAGTGCGCAGCGCTGATTTATTGCCGGAAGGCAGTATTACAGGCGAGAAGATTGAAGTTGCGACGATTCAGTCTTTCCATTTAGCCCAAGGCAGCGTCTCTGGAGGTCATTTGGCCGGGGATGCGGTGGATGGCCGCCATATTCGATCGGACAGCATCACCCTGAAGCATTTGGCAGAAGAGGTACGCAGTGCGGATTTGTTGCCGGATGGCAGCATTACGGAAGAAAAACTCGCTGAAGGCTCCGTGAGTTCTTCACATTTACAACCATGGAGTGTTTACGGAGAGCATCTTGCTGACAAGATCGTGGCAGATCGGCATTTGCAGCCTGGCATCATCAAATTAGAGCATCTTGCGGATGAAACACGCAGCTCAGCCCTGCTCCCGGATGGCAGTATCAACGGAGCTAAGCTGAAGGAAGGCAGTATCGAGTCCGCTCATCTGACAGAAGGTGCAGTAGGGACAACAGAGCTTCAGGATGAAGCGGTAGTAGCATCCAAAATCTCTTCGTTTGCGATTCAAGCCCGCCATCTGGAAGAAGAGAGTGTTCAGGAATATCATATTTCCCCAGGTGCAGTAAACGGGACTCATCTGGCACCGAACTCTGTAAATACAGATCATCTGTCCTTCAGTCCGATTCAGACAGCTGGGAAGCGAGAAGCACTACAGCAGTTTGGAATGACAGCATTTATGTTCAATGGGGATGCAGAGAGTGTAGAGGTGACCGTATCGTTTGATGAGAGCTTTGGGCATACGGGTTATGTGCTTGTTGCCATGACCAATCAGCCTTACTTCTATGCTTCCTTAAAGAGCAGAGCCAATGGAGAAGCAGTGATTCAAGTGGTGCGGTTGCGCGAAACTCCGCATTTCTATGGGGTTATCTCTTGGATTGCTATAGGTGCTCCCTTAGCTAAACCGGCAGCGGATGATCGCGTATTTGATTGAACCTTAAGCAATTCCTCTTAAAAACAGCAGAGCAGCGAATCTCCTTATTGGAGATCGCTGCTCTGTTTTTTTGGTGGGGAACGGTACTTGTCAGCATCGCCGGGTTTAATCAATCGCTGTGGCTGCGGTTCTGTCCGATAGCCTGGTACTCTAAACATCTGCTACTACTTACGGACCCAAATGGCGTTATTTGCAGGTTTGTTGTCTTTTGAGGCTGGTTTCGGACTCTATGGACCTCTGTCAAGAAAGTGGACAGTCACGCAACAGACATTCTAGTCAATTGCTCAGCAAAACGAACTGGAGAAAGATACCCCAGCGCGCCATGCATTCGCTTGCGGTTATAGTAAAACTCAATATATTGAAAAAGTGTCTGGTAGGCTTGCTCCTTAGTTTTGAATCGCGGATTACAATAAATGAGCTCCTTTTTCAAAATGCTGTGCCACGACTCGATACAGGCGTTATCATAACAGTTACCTCTGCGGCTCATGCTGGACTCCATGCCATACGCTTTCAACTGCTTCGTGTATTCATGAGAAGTATATTGAGAACCTCTATCGGAGTGATGTAATAGACCCTTTTCCGGTTGTTTAGCTTCGTAAGCATCTTGTAAAGCGCCCGAAATCAAGCTAGTTTCCATATGGTTCTCCAAGCGCCACCCCACGATTTCGCGCGTGCAAAGGTCCATCACACTTGCCAGGTACAAGCGCCCTCCCCGGCAAGGAATGTAAGTAATGTCGGTAACCCATACTGAATTGGGTTTGAGTATTTTAAATTGCTGGTTCAGCGTATTCGGGGCAATCGGATGGTCATGATTGGAGTCGGTGGTCTGTACGCGATACGTTTTGGAGACAATGGAGCGAAGCTTCATATGTCGCATGTACACACTCACCGTGCGTTCGGTAACGGTATAACCTTCTTGATGTAACAGGCGGGTGATCTTCGGACTCCCATACCGCTTTTGATGGTCTGCAAAATGATACTGAATTCGCTTCATTATCGCAGCCTTACGAAGCATATGCGTACTGGTTTTTTCTGTCCGCCACTTGTAGTACCCGCTCCGTGACACATGTAGGGTCATGCACATCTTCTCCAAGAGAAACTCGGAGCGATGTTTTTCAATAAACTGGAATCTCAGTTCCTTGGTTTGCTGAAGATGTGCACTGCTTTTTTTACGATCGCTAATTCCTCTTCCACATCGGCAATCTTGTTATCTTTTTCTTGAAGTTGCCGACGCATCTCCTTCAACTGTGCCTCGAGTTCCCGTACTCGATCCACGCTAGCTGCCGGTTCATTCTTTAGTTCTCGATACTGGCTCATCCATTGATGCAGGGTACTTTTTGGGATGTTGAGCTCTTCCGCCAAGTCGCCCACTGTCTTTGTTTGCTCTTGAATGAACTGCACTGTCTGTTTTTTAAATTCTTCGTTATACCGTTGTCGATGTTCTCCCATGTGAACACACCTCCGTGGACTCATTATCGCCAGTCTGTTAACTACTGTCCACTTTTTATTCTAGCTTCACTAGTGACGCTATTGTATAGAAATAGAGCCTTATTGGGTTCTTTTGATGCCAATAGCTGCTATGGAGTCCGTTAATAATCTAAAAGTGTGATAATGCGGCGAATAGGAGCAACTGTGTCCGATAGCGCCAAAGTATAATCATCCGCTGCAGATTCGGTTGTGTCCGATAGTGCAAAAGTATAATCATCCGTTATGGATTCGGTTGTGTCCGATAGCGCAAAAGTATAATCATCCGTTGTGGATTCGGTTGTGTCCGATAGTGCCAAAGTATAATCATCCGCTGCAGATTCGGTTGTGTCCGATAGTGCTGAAGTATAATCATCTGTTGTGGATTCGGTTGTGTCCGATAGCGTCCTAACCTAATCCCCCTGCTGCGGTACTGCGTTCGTTACCGCCACAGATTGTGTCCGCGGCAGCTGGCTATGCGCAATGTATCTAAGCCGAAGTTTGGTGGGGAGTACATTTGTCCTGTTTTCAGAACGACAGGAGACAATTGCCGTTACCCTGTGCGTTGTAGTACATAAACTGTGATGTAACCCTCAGCCTGAAGAATTGGCTCTGTAAGGAAGGTGGATGAGCATGAAGCCCAAACGAACTTCTGCCCGCCGCACAGGGCGGCGGGTCTCTCGGATGAAGCGGCGGACTTCACGCCCAGTGCGGCAAGTCGCTGTAGTCCCTATAGTTAACCATCCTAATCCCTATGTTTCGGTTATTATTCCAGCCATGAATGAAGCTCAGACCATTGCGGGAGTGATATCTGGAGCCAGAGGGGTCCACCCGCGCTGCGAGGTAATTGTGGTCGTGAATGGATCCACTGATCAAACGGCAGGGATTGCACAATCGCTAGGTGCGCGTGTTATTTCCTATGAGTTGCCGCTTGGACACGACGCTGGCCGTAGTGTGGGAGCTGAGGCAGCCAAGGGAGAAATCCTATTGTTTACAGATGGAGATTTGGTGATACCTGCTTCGGGGCTGCGTCCTTACGTCACTGCTGTTAGTGGTGGAGTGGACATAGCGCTTAATGATTATTCCGGTCCGGTCCGGAAGCTGTCCCCCCATCCGGTGGTGCTGTCTAAACATGCACTGAATATTCTGCTTGGCCGTCCAGATCTGAAGGGATGTTCGATGACGGCAGTTCCGCACGCAATCAGCCGCAGAGCACTTGATATTTTAGGGAGCGATTCATTATCACGTCCTCCACTGGCGCATGCCCAGGCAATTCTTAGTGGACTGCATGTGGTAGCCGCTCACAAAGTACCTGTAGGGAAGTTAAATGCGGTGAGGCGCAAGGAAGACGGCATAGATCCATTGCAGCAGTTGATTACAGCGGATCATATGGAGGCTGTATCCCTCTTGCTGGAACATCGGGGGAACAG
Source organism: Paenibacillus sp. FSL H7-0943 (assembly GCF_037963265.1). Taxonomy (NCBI): domain Bacteria; kingdom Bacillati; phylum Bacillota; class Bacilli; order Caryophanales; family Paenibacillaceae; genus Paenibacillus; species Paenibacillus sp. FSL H7-0943. Next base: position 5,740,057 of record NZ_CP150148.1, on the reverse strand, counting down.
AGCGGGCTTTGGCGACGGAGCCCGGCGCAGAGAGATGGTGAGATGATGGTTGCAACTTTACGAGGCACAGCAGCTCGAACGGCAAAGAAACGCCCAATCCGTCACAGGTCAGCCAATCGCTCTGTAAAAGCCAACGCTGCTGCTCGCCCGCTTCTGTCTCGGCAATCGAAGGCAGGTAAGGAGACTCTGAAATTACCGAAGTTACGTGGGACTTTGTCAGTCATTATCTCCGCGCGTAATGAGGAGCAGACCTTGTCCCGTCTGCTGCATCAGGTTGCACGGCTTGAACCTGCAGAAATTATTGTCGTACTTAATGGCTGCAGTGATAACTCTTTTCCTATTTCTAGACAACATCGTCAAGCCATTGTAGTACACTGCCCAGAGTCTGTCGGACATGATGTGGGCCGGGCTATCGGTGCAAAGCTGAGTCGCGGGGATATATTGCTTTTTCTGGATGGAGATATGGTCATTCCGGCCTCTCAGCTCGTTTCATTCACGGCGGCTGTAGATCGCGGAATTGATGTAGCTCTTAATGATTTAGACTCACTGATGCCTTCCTTTGGATTATGTGATGATGTCACCCGCAGCAAACTGTTTCTGAATTATGCTCTGGATAGGTACGATCTCGGGGTTAGCTCTATGACAGCTGTTCCTCATGCGCTTTCGCGGCATGCGCTTGAGACCATAGGCTACCGTGAATTAATGGTTCCACCTAAAGCCCAAGCTCGCTCTGTATTAGAAAAGTTACGGGTGGAGAAGGTAGGAACGGTAAATGTTATTAAACATAATCGGCTGCGCAAGGCAAATACAGGGGTTGGAAATGCTGTGGAAAAACTGATCATAGGAGATCATGCTGAGGCTCTACATGAGGTTCTTTCCCGGCGAAAAGCTGGCGGTCTGCTAAGTAGTGAAACACAGCGTGAGTACCGCAGACAGGTAGCCGCTTGGAGGAATCGGATATGACGCTGACGAGTATTATTATTCCAACCTACAATGCGCTGCTCTTGCTGCGGGCCTGTGTGGAATCTATTCGTGCCTACACTCCACCGCCTTATGAGATTATTGTAGTGGACAATGCTTCAACGGACGGAACAGACACCTATTGCCGTGCGAATCATATAACGTTTATTTCATTGCCAGACAATCGCGGCTTTCCAACTGCATGCAATTTGGGGCTACAGCTAGCGTCAGGTGATGAAGTCCTGCTGCTGAATAACGATGTAGTGGTGTCTCAAGGATGGTTAACTAATCTGAAGAGGGCTCTATATAGTGCTCCTGATGTAGGTATTGTTGGACCAGTCACAAACTATGCCAGTGGACGTCAACAGGTGAAGACCGATTATGAAGGTCTGATAGGTTTTCATCAGGCTGCTGAGAGGGCGAACCTTCCAAATCCCCAGAAATGGCTGGAGACGAGACGGCTGGTAGGATTATGTTTTTTATTCAAAAGAGAGCTGCTAACTTCCGTAGGTCTACTGGATGAGAGATTCTCACCTGGACATTACGAAGATGATGATTATTGTTATCGCGCCAGGATAAAGGGATATCGGCTGCTTATCGCCGGGGATTGCTTGGTGCACCATGAAGGAAGTGCAAGTTTCAAGCAAGTTTACAATACCGGACTGCAAGAACTGGTGGAACGAAATCGCAAGATCTTTATAGATAAATGGAATGTAGATCCTATTAATTTTATATGAAGTGCAGATCCGAAGGCAAAGGACGTAGATAAAGAGGAGGAAAGTAAGTGAAAGGAGTCATACTGGCGGGCGGAACAGGATCTAGACTTCAACCGCTGACCCGGCTTATGAACAAACATTTGCTTCCGGTCGGCAAATATCCTATGGTCTGTTACGGCATAGACCGGCTTCGCCGGGGAGGAATTACCGACATTCTTCTGGTCATAAGCAAGCAGTCTGCTGGCCTGTACACGGATTTTTTAGGCAGCGGTGCTGCATTTGGTGTATCTCTGACCTATAAAATTCAGGAAGCTGCCGGAGGCATTGCCGAGGCGCTTGATTTAGCAGAAGGGTTCATTTTCCCAGGGGAACGATTTGTTGTATTGCTCGGGGATAATCTTTTTATGGATGATCTGAAGCCTTATGTGGAGAGTTATCTTCGTCAGCCGGCGGGCACTGCAAAGGTGTTGCTGAAGCCGGTGGAGGACGCGCGCAGATACGGTGTACCTGTGTTTGATAGTCAAGATGCGGCATGGATTGCTTATATCGAAGAAAAGCCTGAGCATCCGAAGACCAATTATTGTGTAACTGGTATTTATATGTACGATGAAGCTGTATTTGATATCATCCGGCAGGTATCGCCTTCCAAGAGGGGGGAGCTGGAGATTACCGATGTAAATAATATATACGCCGCTGATCGCAGACTTAGTTATGATGTGCTTAAGGATTGGTGGAGTGATGCGGGGACGTTCCAGTCTTTGCACGAGGCGGGGGAAAAGTTAAAAGATGCACTGCCATAAGGCAGTGCTTTTTTTGTTGTAATCCTACTATAGATAGCCGCAAGGGCTTTGAAATCACACGTTACTCAGAGAGCTCGAGGGTTAGAAATCCTCCACCAGATTAAATCCTCAGTTTCTTTGTATCTCTCAGAGCCTAGACGCTCCAATACTTTGTGGGAGGCTGTATTATCTTTTTCAGTGTCAGCGATTACATAGACAGCTTGGGGATGGGAGAAGATCCATGCATTAATTGTGTGTAGTGCCTCTGTTGCATACCCTTTTCTTCTATATTTCTCATCAATCCCATACCCTAGAATAACCTCGCCTTTCTCATTCGGGTAACCTTTAAGGATAATGAATCCTATAATACATTGATCCTCCCGATGAACGATGGCCCAGTTCGTTAACCATAGGTAATGGTCGGGGTCCTGCTGCACCTTTTTTAGCCTGATCTGCATAGCATATTGCATTTCATCATCAAGCGCCGCACTGATGGCAGCTAAGCCTAATTGCTGCTGTAGCTCCGAATAGTTATCTATTGCTAGCGTGAGCTCTGGGGCAGTTAAAGGTATTAGATCGATACGCTTGCTTTCAAGCTTCATATATTCCCCACCAACCTTTGGTAAACTCAGGATTGTGCATTTCACATTTTAATCCTTTTAAATGTACTTAGCAATAACGTAATTTTTATGTCATTCCAGTCACGAATAGAGCCTTAACTTGTCGAGGATCCCGGCACCGTCCCGGCTCCTGCCGCATATGCTGTAGCAGGGCGTTTGAGCAAAGGAGACATGAAGGTGCAGAGTAAAATAACTAAAGTCCTGCAGCACATGGCCCATACGCACGAACAGATGGCGCGGATATTAGACGCTGAGCGCCATGTGGCTGTCCGTATGTCGCAAATTGTCCACGATCTGCCAGATGCGGAGCCTGATTTTGATGGGATCAGCGGGATGATCGAAAGCTCAACTCAGGTAAACAAGAATATTATTGCTTACTTGAATGCACTTGCAGATCTGGAAGAAGCGATGGCTGATGGGGTAGGCAGAGTGATTAAGGAATTGAACGGTCAAGAAGAAGAGTAACGCTATAGGAGCAGGAGGCGGAAGATGAGCAGAGAAAAGGCTTATCTGCAAATGCTGGAGTCCACCGCCGCCATCCAGTGGAACGTTGCGTTGATTCTGGAAGCTAAGGCGGTTGAAGCTGAAAAGGTAAAGCAGTGGGCACAGCATCATATCCACGCTAGAGCCTTTGATTCCCACAGTGAGCAACTGAAGGAGTCCCTCTCTATACACGAGGTCATCGTGGAGATGGTCGAAGGGCTGACCAAACTGGAGAACGGACTCTACAGCAATTTAAAAGCAGTGCTGGGCAGTGGTGAAGACGATGGTGGCGGGGAAGGTTTTGGAGACATGTCAGGTGATGGCTTTAGTTTTGGAGAAGACAGCAAATGAGCGGGGACCGTCTCTCTGAACATGCCGTCAAGCTGGAGATGATTCGCTCCATTTCGCGCAGTCAGGCTGCTTTGGCGGCCATCTTGGAGAGCATCGCCGAATTGACGGAGCAATCTGAGTTGACGGCCCGCAAATTGAGCGACAATATCAGGATTTTAAGTGGGTATCAGAGTGCGATGTGCCGGATGATGTCCGGGATTTCACTACATCGTCCTAAACGGGGAATTCCTGCTGCGCCATGGCTGAGCAAGGCATACGCCGTAGGAACCTCCAGAGAACATGGAGCACAGGAGGAATAGAAGCATGAAGAAAAAAAGCCGCAGAACGCTACGTTCAGGCAGAACCCGTAGACGCACATTGCTGCTCTCGCGGAAAGCAAAAGTTCGTAAAGGGCTAGCCCGTAAATCCCGCAGAGTTCTTGCCCGGAAAACTGCTCGTTATGGGAAGTCAAAGAAAGGCCTATTGCTACGCAAGAAAAGAAGACTTCGTCGCAAGCTTGTTCGTAAAGTAAGGGTTGCGCAGCCACCGGTGATTTTGGTACCCGTGAGCGAGGCTCCGCCTGCTCCACAGGTAATTCCGCTCCCCCCGGAGCTGGGCGTTTCGCCGGAAACGCCTCCGGCAGACGCCTTTCAACAGGGCTACACCGAAGCATACAACGTGGGGTTCGACGCCGGTTTCGCCAAGGGCTTCGAGGACGGGCATAAGCTGGAATTCAGCTAGGAGACACAGATGACAAGATCCGCTCCGTCCGTGAGCGGGTCTTGGGGTTTTCGTGCGGACTGGTTTGCTGCGCTGCCGATGTGATAAACTTCATAATGAAAGTGAAAATAATATGAGGTTAAGATGAAGGCAGGGATGATTCATGGGTACTGAGATTCGCAGAGCACGCAAAGATGAGATTGATGAAATTATGGAGCTGATTGCCAAATGCGTACAGGTGATGCAAGCAGGTGGCAGCGATCAGTGGGACGAGCATTATCCGAACCGGGAGATCATCTCCCTTGACATTGAACGTGGCAATCTATGGGTATGTGAGGAGAACAATGCGGTGGCCGGCATTCTAGTGTTGGACGAGCACCAATCCGAGCAGTATGGGAAGATTGACTGGACAGAAACGCAAGGGCCTCATTTAATTATGCATAGATTGGCTGTGCATCCCGAAGTTCAAGGGAAGGGAATTGCGCGCCGTCTTAGCACTTATGCAGAAGAATATGCTCGCCAGAATGGTTATTCCAGTATCCGTCTGGATACATATGCTAAGAACACTGGGGCACTCGCCCTATATCCCAAGTTAGGTTATGATCGCAGGGGTGAAGTAACTTTTCCGGGGCGCACCGCTAATTTCCCGGTGTTCGAGAAGGTTCTAGAAAAGCACGGAAATTCGAAAGCTTAACATAGCAAGAGAACCAGAGGATATCTCAGAGCCACCAAATGGCTGCTGGGATATCCTTTTTTTGTGGAAATAACACCTTTCTCTAAACAAAAAAATTGTTTGATTAGGTAGCATTTGCGCTTACGGAAACCCTGCTCAAAAGGCGATGAATTTGCAAATAGCGTCATATGAGTCCGAAACCCTGCTCAATAAGCGAAAATGTGCAAATAGCGTCATTGGAGTCCGAAATACTGATCAATAAGCGAAAATGTGTAAATAACGTCAGCTGGGTCCGAAAGCATCAGTGGCAGAGTATGACTCGACACTATCGGACCCAGATGACCTTAAACGTGGAATTTTCCCACATTTGGGATGCTATCGGACTCCAGCGCAGCTATTACTATAAAACACACTACATATGGACCTGTTTCGAGGGAATAGCGTCACTGGAGTCCGAAATCTTGCTCAAAAGGCGATAAATGTGCAAATAGCGTCATTGGAGTCCGAAACCCTGATCAATAAGCGAAAATATGCAAATAGCGTCATCTGGGTCCATAAGCATCAGCAGTTGAGTATGACTCGATAGTAACGGACCCAGATGACCTTAAACGTGGAATTTTCCTACATTTGGGATGCTATCGGACTCCAGCGCAGCTATTGGTATAAAACACACTGCATATGAACCTGTTTCGAGGGAATAGCGTCACTGGAGTCCGAAACCCTGCTCCAAAGGCGATAAATGTGCAAATAGCGTCATCTGGGTCCGAAAGCATCAGTGGCAGAGTATGACTCGACACTATCGGACCCAGATGACCTTAAACGTGGAATTTTCCCACATTTGGAATGCTATCGGACTCCAGCGCAGCTATTGGTACAAAACACACTGCATATGGACCTGTTTCGAGGGAATAGCGTCACTGGAGTCCGAAAACTTACTCAAAAGGCGATAAAAGTGTAAATAGTGTCATCTGGGTCCATAAGCATCAGCGGCTGAGTATGACTCGATAGTAACGGACCCAGATGACCTTAAACGTGGAATTTTCCCACATTTGGGATGCTATCGGACTCCAGCGCAGCTATTACTATAAAACACACTGCATATGGACCTGTTTCGAGGGAATAGCGTCACTGGAGTCCGAAACCCTGCTCCAAAGGCGATAAGTGTGCAAATAGCGTCATCTGGGTCCGAAAGCATGGAGGATTATGACTCACCAGTGGTGTGGACGTAGCGAGAGCAGTAGAAGCAGAAGCAGAAGTAGATGTAGATGTAGATGTAGACGTAGCAGTGCAGAAATAAGAGTAGTGTAGGGACAGTAGTAGAAGCAGAAGCAGTAGACGTAGCAGTGTAATAGGCGCAAGGGGAACGTAGAAGTGCAGAAATAAGAGTAGTGTAGGGACAGTAGTAGAAGCAGAAGCAGTAGACGTAGCAGTGTAATAGGCGCAAGGAGAAAGTAGAAGTGCAGAAATAAGAGTAGCGTAGGGGCAGTAGTAGAAGCAGAAGCAGTAGACGTAGCAGTGTAATAGGCGCAAGGGGAACGTAGAAGTGCAGAAATAAGAGTAGTGTAGGGGCAGTAGTAGAAGCAGTATCAGTAGACGTAGCAGTGGAGTGGGCGCAAGGAGAATGTAGGAGTGCAGAAGCAGTGGAGTAGGCGTAGGGGAGAAATACAAGAAGCCGAAGCAGTGCAGAAGTAGCAGTTGAGTAGCAGTAGGGTCGGCATAGGTCAGTTAGATGAATAGAGCTAGACGTACACTTTCGGGCTCTGACTAGTCCACCGTACCGTGCTATATGCACAGCGGTTTAGCACAACGCGTTAGAGTAAGCAGAGATACTGTCCGAAATGGTCGACCTAATCGTGCGAAATGGCCGACTTAATCGAACGAAACGGTTGTCTCTTAAGCCATGAAATAGCTCTTGGATAGCTTATTTTTTATGTTTTCCTGACAGTAAATCTGACGCGAAGTACAGGGTATCGTGATCGAAATTTTCTTCAAACAGAATAATCGTGATCATAAATCGAATTATGTTATTTAACATAACATAAAATTCTAAATCACTTTTATGAAACAGTATTAATAAAACGAAATCGATTTTATATGTCATGTATATTGACATATAACCTGTCTTTAGATTATTATTGGACTATTCAAATTACAAATGAATAGTCTTTTTTTCGTATATCCTTAATAATTGGTTTAAGGGTCTCTACCGGGAACCGTAAATTTCTGGCTACGAAAATATGCTCAGGCATATTTTTGTGGCCTTTTTGTGCTACAAGCGTGAAGTTGTACTGGAATTAACTCAATGAGGGGGAGAAGGGCTATGGGGAATATTTTGATCAAAAATGCCGAAATCATTACGATGAACAAGCAAGAGGAAATTATACACGGGGATGTCCGGATTAAGGATGATCTCATTGTTGAAATCGGCACTGGCCTGATCCCGCAGGGTGACGAGCAGATCATTGATGCTACGAACCGTACATTGATTCCGGGTTTTATCCAGACTCATATTCATTTATGCCAGACGTTATTCCGAGGTAAAGGGGACGATCTGGAGCTGATGGATTGGCTGCGCAAACGAATCTGGCCATTAGAGGCCGCGCATGATGAAGAATCCCTTTATTATTCGGCTATGCTTGGCATCGGCGAACTGATCACCAGCGGCACGACGACGATTGTGGATATGGAGACTGTCCATCATACGGATTTTGCGTTTCAGGCTATAGCTAAAAGTGGAATCCGGGCCTTGTCCGGCAAGGTGATGATGGATCAAAAAGGGGGAGATGTGCCTGAGGCGCTGCAGGAGGATACCGCATCTTCTTTGCAGGAAAGTGTCGATCTACTGGAAAAATGGAATGGTTATGGAAACGGCCGGATTCAGTATGCATTTTCTCCACGTTTTGTGATTTCCTGTACAGAGCCTTTATTAACCGAGGTGCGAGATCTGTCCGCAAGATACGATGTGAAGGTGCATACTCATGCGTCTGAGAATTTAGGGGAAATTGAGATTGTGCAGGCCATGACTGGCATGCGTAACATCGTCTATCTGGACCATCTAGGATTAGCCAATGAACGGCTTATACTGGCGCATTGCGTGTGGCTGGATGCTGAGGAGCGGCGGATTTTGCGGGATCGAGGAGTGCATGTAAGTCATTGCCCGGGTTCCAATCTGAAATTGGCCTCCGGAATTGCCGACACACCAGGGATGCTTCATGAGCATGTTTCTCTTAGTCTGGGAGCGGATGGCGCTCCATGCAATAACAATCTGGATATGTTTAATGAGATGCGATTGGCGGCGATTATTCAAAAGCCTCATCACGGACCCACAACCATGGATGCCCGCAGTGTATTCCGTATGGCTACTATTGGTGGGGCGAAGGCCGTAGGGATGGAGGATAAGATCGGGAGTATCGAGGTAGGCAAAAAAGCAGATCTAGTGCTCCTGAATCTCTACAATTTTCATACCTTCCCCTCTTACGACGTAGATCCCATCTCTAGAATTGTATATTCCGCTACGCGGGCAGATGTGGAGACAACGATAATCGACGGGGAGATCGTGATGGAAAGAGGTTTGCTAAAGACTGTGGATAAAGAAATTGTACTAAATGAAGCTAACCGTTCTATTAAAAGATTACTCACGCATACCTCGATCGTTTGAGGGGAGAGGTCGATTCGGATTCGGATATCTTATCATTCGCAGGGGATCATCACTGGACCCCCTGTTTTTTTATGAGAAAATATGAACATAAGGGAACTAAAGTGCCTTTTGTGAGGTCGTATTAAGTGAGGTGAAGCTAATTGGAACTGGAAGGTCTTCAGCACAGCGAGACGATGAATGAACAGCAACTAAGAGAAATCATGAGCCGTTACGGAGAGGATATATGGAATTATATCTATTATCTTACCAAAAATTCTGAACAAGCCGATGATCTGGCTCAAGAAGTATTCATTAAATGTTATTACAGGATTGGAACGTACCGGGGGAATTCTTCATTTAAAGCATGGTTGCTTACGATTGCCAGGAATACTGTTTTTTCGCACCGGAAATCGCGCTTTTTTCGTTCGGGCTTATGGGGTGGTGTACAGCCATTGTCCACGGTTGATGTGAAGCAGCGGGAAAAAACTATCGAACCTCTTGGCGTAGCCCGATCTGCGGAGATGGAGTATTTGGGTAATCAGTCCATTGGTGAGATATGGGATCTAATTATGGCATTGTCTCCAAAGCTGCGCGAAATATTGGTCCTGGATTTGAAATATGAACTCTCTATAAAAGAAATAGCTGAACTGATGAACTTGAGTCACGGAACGGTAAAATCAAGATTGCACCGAGCGCGGCAAAAAATTCAGAACAAATTAAAGGGGGTAGAATGATGGAGGATCATAAACCGGAATGGTATGCTCAGGCCCGAAAAGGACCTTTTGGAAATGAAAAGTTTACTATGAGGCATGCAGACAACGTCATTCGCCGAATTCAAAAAGATCAACAGGGAGCGAAATCTTACTCAGGAAAAAGACTGCCTGTGCAATTGTTGGCTGTGGCGAGTTTTATTGTATTGTTGGGCTTAGGTGTATTCTTTCTGAACGGAAGGTTCCTCGGTAATGAATCAAGCAACCCTGCGCAAACTGAGGTTTCGTCGCATTTCACGGAGGCTGAGCTACAGCGGAACGCAGATCAGGTGATGCAGAGTTTACTTGGAAAGACTTATCCGCTAGATCACCGGGAATGGCTTAAGGAGCAACAGCAGATATTTTACTCTTACCAGAAAGGTGAGGACTCCGCATATATCTGGATCAATTATGAGACAGGAGAACTGGTGCAAACGAAGATGAGTAGGATTCTGACAGCTGCGGAGATCGACGCTGAAATGAATACCCGTGCGGAAGAGATCAAGGGCAAACTGGGTTATGCGAATGATTCAGCTTATGAAGTGCTCAGATACGTTGAATATGATGTTACACAACATTCTGGCGTGAAAATTGAGAATAACTTTAGGGCGGAGAAATGGCGTATCGGATTTGTAAATGGTGAATTCGATTACGCATCAGCCACGCTTGAGGCCTCGACGGTTTCAGAAGAGATGCGTCAAGCTGGGGAAGAGGCATTGAAGGTGTTGAGAGGTAACGGAGGTGATGAAGAGCTTAGTTTAGTATTTCGGGCTATGGACAAGGATCAGGATACGCTTACGCTGCAATACGGATCAAAGGTTTCGGTTACGTTCGATACTGTTACTAGAAGGATTGAGCAGATTAGTGATACAAATCCTCGTGCTAGTGATAAAACAGATCCCAAACAACTAACGGTATTAGACCGGGAGCTGTCTCTAATTGATGGGGATCGCCTACGTGAGAAGGCAGCACCTCTGCTGACTAAGATATTTAGCGTTGCTGATGTGGGCGAATATAGCTTGCTTAAAAGAGATCAGGAGCCCGGGAATCTCACCTTTCATAAGCTTGGCAGTCCTGAGATCACTGTATATTATGATAGTGATTTAACGATCTGGAAGGTAAAAGAGGATTTGCCAGCAAGCCAGTCTTAGATTGAAAGGCATAACATAATAGGCTTAAATAGGGAGGTTCCACAGCCGAAAAGGCGTGGGATTTCCCTATTTGTAGTGGGAGCGAAAGGTGCACATTTTTGATAAAAAAAGTAAGTATTGTTATACTAGAACAATCTGATATTTTACAGAAAAGATGAATAGAGTTCATAATCAGAACAAATGAAAAGGTAAGAGGGGATTAAAACGTGAAAAAGCACGGGCCGAATCGAGCTCAGTTCTATATTGTTGTCCTGCTGCTATGGTTGAAGCTGCTCCTGCTGAGAGTGCTGTTCTTTGATAGAATTGCTTGGGAATGGATTGCAGCAGATGTTGCTCCAGTCCTCTTCATCATGGGGATACTGACGGTCATTACTCCTTCGCGGGTGAGAACAGCTGTCTATTGGACATTTAACGGGATATTATCGCTGCTGCTGTTCGCAGCCAGTGTATATTTCAATCACTTTGGTTCTGTTCCTACGTATCTGGCTTTATATGAACTGAATCAGGTATTTCAAGTGAAGGCAAGCGTAGAATCAACGATACAGACTATTGATTATTTATTTTTCGCTGATTTTGTGATCATGGCAATGTATGTCTTGATCCGCAGATGGAAGCATGGAAAAGCCTATCCGCGTGAGCGTGAGCGATTCAGCTCCCGGAACACACGATTGGCACATATGATGGTGATTCTGGTGGCTATTCTTGGAGGTTTTGCTTTATCGGCCAATTCTGTCAATTCTGCGCGGGGAATTACAAATGAGCTTGTGCAGGCAGAAAGTGCCGGATTCCTGAATTATGAGGTCGTTGCCGCAATTAAGGTCAAGGAAGATAACAATCTCATTGGAACCGGAGATATTAAGGATACCATCGCGAAGATTGATGAACTACAAGCTTCCTATCCTTATAGTAGTAAGGCCGCGGGCACAGCACCTGAGTATTTCGGCTCGCAAAAGGGCAAAAATGTAATTGTCATCCAAATGGAAGCTTTCCAAAACTTCCCGCTGCATCAATCCCTGAAGGGTCAAGAGCTGACTCCAGTGTTGAACAAGTTGGCAGATGAGGGATTTTACTTCCCCCATGTCTACCAGCAGATTGGTCCGGGCAATACTTCTGACGCTGAATTTATGAGCAACACGTCGATTTATCCAATCGGGACCTTGGCAATGTCCACTGGATTCGGGGACAGAGAACTGCCGAGCCTACCACGTCTGCTGAGAGATAAAGGATATGAGGCGTACACCTTTCACGTGAATCAAGTGGGCTTTTGGAATCGGAATGAGCTATATCCTGCACTTGGATTTAACGGCTATTATGATAAAGATTATTTTACCAATGATCATTTTAATGCGTTTGGTGCTTCCGATGAACAGCTTTATATTACGGGTGTCGAGAAATTGGCAGAGCTGCAGAAGAAAGGAACCCCTTTCTACGCACAAATGGTGACGGCGTCCAGCCATCATCCCTTCCAAATTCCGGACTCTTTTAAGAAGATATCAGTGCCTGATGAGTTAAAAAACACGATGCTTGGCGATTATTTGACTGCTATTAACTATACTGATTATGCCATTGGAACTTTAATAGAGGGTTTGAAGAAAAATGGAATGTGGGATAACACTGTGCTGGTGATGTATGGCGATCATTTTGGCTTGCAGCCGCAGGATGTGCCACCGGAGCAAGTGGAAAGTGCACTGGGGATTCCATACGATTCCCGAATCAGTCGCTTTAATATTCCATTGATTGTACATGTACCAGGAATGGAGCAAGGGAAGGTAGTAGAGAGAACCGGTGGACAGTTGGATATTCTTCCAACAATAGCTAACCTATTGGGGGTTTCTTTAAAAGAAGAAGGTTATACAGCATTTGGTCATGATCTCTTGAACATTGATCGTAATGTGTTAGGGATGCGGTATTATTTGCCTTCTGGTTCTTTCTTTAATGATGATATTCTCTATGTGCCTGGTAAAGATTTTGCTGATGGTAAAGCTGTGTCGTTGGATACGCTTAAGCCAGTATCGGATTTCACAAAATATCAGACTGATTATGAGTATATTTTGAAGCTAATGAATTTGTCCGACGAATATGTGAAGCTGTTACCACAGAGATAGGGGGAATCATGAAAAAGTTCTGGAAACCGGAGTATCTCGTAGGCCTTGCCGGCTGCGGTATCATTATTTATTTGCTATTCGTAGGGCCATTTATTGGTGTTGCCGATAACGGAGATTTTCTGCGTATGATGAATACCATCGGTCTGAACTACTATGATACTGGAGCATCGTATGCCGACCAGTTTTTCAATTTTAGTCATTCCAGTTTTGCGTATGAAAATTTATTTAGAGGTTTTTATCCATCCTCACAGATTTTTATAGTACTTGTGCCGAGATTGATCGGCGGGCTCATCCATGGCAGCTTTTTTGATGTTCGTTTGCTGGGTGCAGTTTATGGGCTTCTTTTACTGGCGGCAACTTGGCTGCTGGTGAAGTATAATGCTCGTGGTTCTTATGTTACAGGGCTGCTGTTGGGAGCAGCTATCTTATTTGTATTTTACGATATCGGGTATGTGGCCTATTTCAACTCCTTGTTTGGAGAACCAGTGTCGATGGTGTTTATGCTGCTGACATTTGCATTAGGATTAAGATTAACCAGCCAAGAGAAGCCAACCACTAAAGGATTAACCTTATTTTTTATCGCGATTCTGTTTCTGGTCACCTCCAAAATCCAGAATGCACCGATTGGGATTGCCTTTGCACTGATTTTCTTGCGGTTTATGATGCTTGACGGAGAGGGCAAATGGAGGAAGCTGGCGTTACGTTTTTCGATTGCCATCTTTCTTGTATCCATCGTTTTGTATGTGGCAGCGCCAAAAGATCTTAAGCATATTAATCTGTATCAAACGGTGTTTTTTGGGATTCTAAACGAATCGCCGGATGTGAAGGGAGACTTGCAGGATCTCGGATTGCCGGAGCGGCTGGAGGTACTGGCGGGTACAAATTATTTTCAGACCGATACAGTGATTAAGCAGGATGATCCTTCGCTGGTTCCGGACTTCTATGACCGTGTATCTCATAAAGATGTATTGTTCTTCTATCTGAAGCATCCGGACCGGTTGATAGATAATATGAAATATGCTGCGAGTAACAGCATGGCGATTCGCCCGTATTATCTAGGAAACTATGAGAAAAGCGAGAATAAACCAGCAGGTGCATTATCCTATACTTACAGTGCATGGAGCCAATTCAAAAACAAACATATTCCGCACACGCTCGGATTTCTCTCCATATTCTATCTGGTGTATTTTGCGGGAGCTTTGTTCCAGTATTTCCGCAGCAGGGATATTCGTGGCAAAGTTGCCGGCGAGCTGCTGATGCTGCTAGGGCTAATAGGGATTTTCTCCTTCTTGGTTCCGATTCTTGGGGACGGAAGGGCTGACATCGGTAAGCATTTATTCTTGTTTAATGTGTGCTTCGATATGATGGTTGTAGTCATGTTTGGATGGATTGTTCACAAGCTGACGGGGATTGCGAGACGCTAATTTCAAGAACCTATCAAACACAAAATAACACAAAGCAAACAGCAAGTTTCCGATTTGGAGACCTGCTGTTTTTTTAAAAATATGGCTATGTTAAACTTTGTTGTTGATATTTCATAATTACGAACAAGTGTCCTATAATAAGGGCGATATAACTGTTCGGAGATGATTTGCCTATGGATTTAAAGGAACTGAAAAAGCTTGCTGATACGTTGGACGATAATGGTAAGCGAGAACTTATCTACTTTTTGCAGTCCCGAACCAAGGGAGTGGCACTTCCAGTTCGAGCGATTGATGAAATTCAAGAGCAGAAGCATAAAGATGGACTTGTTTGCCCGCATTGCAAAAACCATTCTGTTGTTCGATTTGGAAAGTAGGCTGTAAGAACACGCACTGGAGAGGTTAAACGTCAACGTTACCGTTGTAAGTCCTGTCGCCAAACATTCAATGACCTTACGAACACCCCTCTGCAACGAATGAGGCGACCTCATATGTGGGTTCGGTTTATCGAATGCATGATTGAGGGCTTTTCTCTGAGAAAATGTGCAGAGCAGTTAAACGATGAAGTCACGCATGTCACCTTGTTTTACTGGCGGCATAAGATTCTTTCCGCTCTGAAGCAGATTCCAACCGAAGCATTTCAAGATATTGTTGAAATGGACGAGACCTACTTTCTTTACTCGGAAAAGGGCAAGCGGAATATTACCGAACGCAAGCCACGTAAACGTGGCGGCAAAGCGAAATATCGTGGTATAAGCCACGATCAAGTGTGCGTGCTGGTTGCCCGTGACCGTCAGAAAATGACTTACTCTGGCGTACTTGGGCGTGGACGTATTCGGATTACAAAATTAGACGAAGCGATTGGTGGTCATCTATCTGACTCAAACGTGTTATGCACTGATTCATGGAGGGCATTTAGCTCCTATGCGAATTCAAAAGGCATGACTCATTACCGATTCAAGACCGACGGAAAACAACGTGTGAAAGGCGTGTACCATATCCAAAACGTAAACAGCACCCACAGCCGCTTGAAGAAATGGATGGATCGCTTCACTTTTAGGGAATGTAAACATCTAAATAACGTAAGGAACGAGGAGGCAGACAATTCATGGGAGGAACGAATGTATGGGATGCGGAGTGGGAGGTTAACGAAGAGCAGGCGCGGACGCTGATCGGCAGACAATTCCCTCAGCTGTCATCGAAGCAAGTGAAGCGATTGGGCTGGGGCTGGGACAATACGGTTTTTCTCATCGGTGACGAGTACGTGTTCCGGTTTCCAAGAAGAACGATTGCAGTTGGCTCGATTCGTATGGAAGGGAAGCTGCTGCCAAAGCTGGAGGCATATATAACCATCCCCTATCCGAAACCGTTGTTTTATGGCGAAGCAAGTGACGAATACCCGGCACCATTTCTTGGCTATGCCTACGTGCTAGGAGATTTCCCAATCGGTTTGACGGAAGAACGCCGGGCTTTATCGGCAGAGACGCTGGCGAAATTTTTGCGGAGATTGCATGAGTTTCCGGTGCAGGCGGCGCTGGAGTGCGGAGTTCAGCAAGATCATCGAAACTTGACGGACATAGCATCGCGCAAAGTGAAATTGGAGGGCTTTCTATCGAAGGTGGTTGAACACTTGTCGCCGGAGGAGTCCGGTGTGATCGAAGCGTATATTAGCGGGCTGCAAAAGGACCGTGTCGAGGCGGTGAATGCACTGCTACATGGCGATCTTCATTTCAAAAATATGCTTGTGAATGAGAACGGGATCGTTTCCGGCATCATTGATTGGGGCGATCTGAGCGTAGGCCATCCGGCTTGCGATTTGAGCGTTGCTTATAGCTTTTTACCACCTTACGCTCGCGGCGTGTTTTTCGAAACGTACGGAGGAGCGGACGAGGAAACGAAGCTACTGGCGCGGCTAATCGCGGTATACATCCCCATACTGATCTTAATGCAAGCGGTCGATGACGGGAATGAAGCAATTGCGGCAGAGGCGAAATCCAACATCATGCGGGCACTGTCGGATTAGGCTTATTATTTCGTTGCGGCTATGGGGCTATGGCTATCGGCACCATTTTGTCGTTTAAAGGCCGCGATAAGGTACGATCCGCCTTCTCTGATGCCGCTTTATGTTGAGGAATACGAAATTCAACAGAGTAAGTCGTTGCGCTAACGGGACACGATAGCTAGCAATAAACCGCCTTTTCAACGAAGGCGGTTTTCTTATGGTCAAATATCAAACATAGCCAAAAATATAAAAATTTATATGTTCCATGTTGTAAATATCCTTATATTTCTCGCTTAAACGCTTACCGTCCTTAAAGGGACGTCGAAGTCGTGTATGCTTATTCATCTTCAAATAACTCACGCAACATCCCTTGACGATCGTTCATAAACGCTTTGGTCACGGTATAATGTTCGGTTTCCTCCAAGGCGACGGACCGTATTCCCTCCCCCTCCAAGAGAAAAATTTCAGCACCGGGATAGGACATCAGAATGGGGGAATGAGTTGCGATAATGAACTGTGAATCCTGTCCGACCAGCTCATGCATACGCACCAGCAGAGACATTTGACGTAAGGGGGAAAGCGCTGCTTCAGGCTCGTCGAGGATATAAAGGCCGCGGCCGCCGAAACGGTGAACGAATGTAGCTAAAAAAGACTCTCCGTGGGACTGCTCATGCAGAGATTTGCCTCCGTAGGAGTCTTTGATCGGTGGGCCACCGGGTTGTTCATCCAACTCATCAATATAAGAAGCCACATTATAGTAACTCTCCGCACGCAGAAAAAAGCCGTCCTTCGGCCGTCTAACCCCTCTAGCAATTCTAAAATACTCATAAAGATTCGAATGCGAGGAACGAGTGTTAAAAGAAAAGTTTAGCGTTCCACCCTCAGGGTTAAAGCCCCAAGCAGCAGCAATTCCCTCTAACAAGGTTGATTTGCCCGTGCCGTTCTCTCCAACAAGAAAGGTCACTGGTTTTTGAAAAGTCAGGCGATCCAGCGTTCGAACAGCAGGCAGATGAAATGGATAGGTTTGAAAGGATGGCACCAGATCACGCAGCAGCTCCGCGTGTCGCAAATACAACGTGGTGTTATTCATAGTTCCCCCCTTGTGAATTTCAAAAAGTAATCATCTTCGGACAGATTGGACAGAGATGACAAGTTTAGTGCCTCTAGCTAGACCTTTATAGTATAACAGCATCCAGCGAGTGGATGAAATCTGACGGGGTTCGGGCAAGCCGGGCAAAAGACAGGGTACATCTGCCAATTTAGTTTTAGTAATGACAGATGTCCATGAGGCGAGTGCTGACTCCGCATATAGTTATACTGTCTTGAGAATACAACGGGGCAGGGTGAAGGCCGTGAAAGCGAAAAGGAGAAAACACAAGCGTCCGCGAGATTATCGCGACGGTTATCACGAAGGATATCGTCTTGGCATGTGTGAGGCTGTGCAGCGTCGGAGTACTGTAGAGGTCGAAGCCTGTCGGCCATTTAAGCTAATGTATGTTCCTCAAGGGTTCCATGCAATCGATACTGGGGTAATTGAGGCGCTTCAGCAGCTTGTAAGTGAGCTTGTGATAAGCACTCCAGAAACTATGCTGGAGACCGCAGCTCGGGAGATGCCCGGGGCAGTGCTGGTTATGAATGGACTGCATGTTTTTCCGGAAAATCATTTAGAACAGATTACAGAAATCAGAAAGCTGGGCATTCGGACTGCGATCTGGTTTGTGGATGATCCTTATTTTACAGAGGATACTTCAGTGATTTGCCGGCATTATGATCACGTCTTTACGCATGAGCTCGGTTGTGTGGAGTTTTATCAATCCTTTGGAGTTCCATCCGTTCATTATTTACCGCTTTGCGTCAATCCAAAGATGTTCTATCCGCGCCGTACGGCACCGCAGTATAAGTACGACATTGTGTTTATTGGCAATGCATTTCATAATCGGACAGCGCTGTTTGATGAACTTGCCCCCTATTTAAAGGATAAGAAGGTGCTGATCGCTGGCGGCTTCTGGGAACGGCTTGCGACTTATGACCAGCTTGCCCCTTTTATTAGCAATGGCTTTATCCCACCTGAGGAAACTGCGAACTATTACAGTGGTGCAAAGCTAGTCATTAATATTCACCGTCCGTGGGAGGAGGGGCAGGATAACCGGAATAGCTTCCGTTTACCATCACGCTCTATCAACCCACGTACTTATGAGATCAGTGCCTGCGGTACTATGCAGCTTACGGATGTTCGTGAGGATCTGGGCAATTATTATCGGCCAGGTTATGACTTGGATACTTTTGGCTCTGCTAAGGAATTGCAGGAGAAGATTGAGTACTATCTGAAGCATGAAAAAGAGCGCCGAATTTACGCTTTACGGGGACTACAGACAACCATGCGGAACCATACATTCACTGCGCGTTTGCCTCATTTGCTGAATGTGATTGCTTCAAGTGTATGAAATCTATAACGGGATAAAGGAGCGAGGATGATGATAAACAACAATGAATTTATTATGCCTGCACCACCGCTACCACTGACACCTCCAGAGGAAGAAAAGCTTCGTGGTCGTCTGAGTGGTTTTAAGGGCGGATATGATGAGGGATATTTACGGGGACGGCTTGCGATTTTAGATGGTCGGCCAGAAGAAGTATTTCCTGTACGGAATATTCATGTAATGTATGTGGCTTCTGGTAAAGGATATCCCTACTCTCCATTAGACGATGCAGTCCTCTACGCGCTGCAAAAATTAACCACACAAGTCACGATAACAGATGTGCGTCAAAACTTAGTGGAGTTAGCCGCCGCTCAAAGACCGGATCTGGTACTTGTGCTGGATGGTATGGATTTACCGCTTGAGCAGATCTCCGTTCTTCGGGCTAGCGGGATTAAGACAGCCATTTGGCTTACAGATGATCCTTATTACACTGATTTTACAGTTAAAATTGTGGCGCATTACGATTTTGTGTTCACGCTTGAGCGTAATTGTATTGATTTTTATAAGGGACTTGGCTGCCCTGAAGTTCATTATCTTCCTTTTGCCGCTCACCGCGAGCATTACCGTCCAACTACAACACGTTCACCATTGAATCGCGAAGTTAGTTTTATTGGCTCTGCCTATTGGAACCGGGTTAATTTCTTCCGTGAGATTCTTCCGGATTTGATGAACTATAACACGGTGATTAACGGCATCTGGTGGGACCGTCTGCCTGAGGCGGCACTCTATGGAGATCGAATTGAGATTGGTAAGTGGATGTCACCACAGGAAACAGCGGTAGCTTACAGCGGATCCAAAATCGTCATTAACCTCCACCGCTCGCACATTGATGAAGTAGTGAACAACAATACGCTTTCGATTCCGGCGGTATCTCCTAATCCGCGTACTTTTGAAATCGCGGCTACGGGTACGCTGCAATTAGTGGATGCCAGAGATGATATGGGATCTTTCTACAAACCTGGTGAAGAAATTGAGACTTTTGCAAGCCCTCAAGAAATGATGGATAAAATCCGTTATTACCTGACTCATGAGGAAGAACGCCGTGCGATTGCCCTGCGCGCTTTTGAACGGACGCTTAAGGATCACACCTACACCAAACGTATACACCAGCTGTTAACAGTAATTTATGGCTAGGTCATATGCCCGGAAATGGAACGGAAATGTGCGCTTACCAGGGGACAGGTGTCGTGCCGGCATCTGTTTTTCCTCGATATACTGTAGAACCGAACCTCAGCTTATGCCTGTGGCCTGATGAAAAGAAGCAACGTCTGGAGCGGGCTTGTATAGCGGAGCGGAAGCGACTGGCTAGATTCGAGAGCAGAGTGGAAGTGAAGGGGCGAAGCTCGGGAGCGAAGTGAAATTGACTGACGAGATTCTAGAGCTAAGCGGAAGCGATGTTGCGAGTCACAGGAGCGACCATTTTCAAAGAGAGTTTTACTGCGAAGGATAGAACTTAGCGCAAAGTTTGTAAATTTTTTAAGGAGGTGAATGGCTGCTCCAGGCCCCTCGTTAGGGAGCGCCGAAACGCCATGGCTGACAAAGCTACAATCGTCCTCTTTTCACATGTATCCAATACACGCAGTATTACGGGAGCGGAGAAGCTATTGTTGTTTTTCGCTCAGGAGCTTTCTCCGTACTTTAATTGTATTCTCGTTGCGCCTCAGGACGGCAAGCTGACTTCTCAGGCTCGAAGCTGTGGAATAAGTGTACAGTTGCTTTCGATTCCTCTTTTATATGGAATGTACACTCCTTATGCAGGGTTGGAGGCAGATGCTCGGAAATTCCAGGAAAGCAGGGAGTATCACGAATTAACAGACTGGCTGAATTCCCTGCGCCCGGCGTTTGTTATTACAAGTACCTGTGTGCATGCTCTGCCAGCAATGGCTGCAAAGTCACTGGGCATTCCGGTGATATGGAAAATATCAGAGACGATAACAGACAATGAATATACACCTATTAGTGTAGGGCTGATTCATCGGAATAGTGATGAGATACTAGCTATTTCACAAACAGCTGCGGCTTGCTTTCCAGAGGACGTGAGAGCGGAAAAAGTGATCCAGCTGCCTCCCTCTTGGAATGATAAAGAGATGATGATTGAGGCTTGGAGCAAGCTTCGGAGCGAACGGCGGCGGGAATTGCGGGTTAAACCGCATGAACAGCTGATCGGCTATATTTCTTCTTTTATCAACAAGGAAAAAGGTCTAGAACATTTTGTGAAAATGGCTGTGCTTGTGCACGCGGTTCATCCAACCTCGAAATTTGTTGTCATTGGGTCAGCTGGCGATAAAAGCTACTATGAGCGCTGTGTCCGCAAGGTGAAGCTTGAGGGACTGTACACCCGGTTTAAATTTGTTGGTTATGCTGAATGTCTTCCATCTGCCTATTGCGCCATGGATGTGCTAGTGGTTCCTAGTCTGATCCGCGAAGGCTTCGGCATGACTGCTCTGGAAGGAATGGCTTTTGGAAAGCCCGTGGTCGCTTACGACTCTGGGGGCTTGCGAGAAATTCTGCACGCAGCGGGCTGTGGCGAAAATCTCGTGCCAGCATCGGACATTTCCGCGCTGGCAGAAAGAGTCAACGTCATGCTGGCGCAGCCGGGACTGGCGTTGACTCTAGGCAGTCAAGCGCGGGAGCGCGTCGACGCCGTCTATGGTCCGGCGGCTTATCGGAGCCGCCTGCAGGGCCTTGCGGAGATGTGGAACCTCCGCTATTGCAGCGCACCTGCGGTGCGCGAGGCTGACAGCGTGGTGGTGGTGGAACCACCCGCTGTCCAGCCTGATTTACCCGCAGCGTCGCCGGCTTTGCCGCCGCGAAGCAAGGGCCTGCCAAGCCGCGTCGCCCGCAAGCGGCGCGGCAAAGCCCGGGCGCGCCGGCGAAGCGGGCGCCCGTTGGTTTTGCGCCGCGTTGCTCGCAAGCGGCGTAAAGGTTCTGCCCGGCGGCGCAGCACTGCCGGGGGCAAGCGCCGCCGGGCCCGCCGCGGTGGACGGCGGCGCGCGGCGTAAATGCCTCGATTGCAGCGAAGCGGCAAGCTGAGCGCAAAGAGAGGCATATTTGCCCTCGAATGCGTCGAATTCGGTAAGCTGAACGCAAAGAGAGGCATATATGCCCTCGAATGCGTCGAATTCGGTAAGCTGAACGCAAAGAGAGGCATATCTGCCCTAGATTGCAGCGAAATTGGCAAGCTGAGGGCAAAGAGAGGCATATATGCCCTGGATTGCGTGGAATTCGGCAAGCTGAGTGCAAAGAGAGGCATATATGCCCTCGAATGCGTCGAATTCGGTAAGCTGAACGCAAAGAGAGGCATATATGCCCTCGAATGCGTCGAATTCGGCTAACTGAGCACAAAGAGAGGCAAAAATGCCCTTCATTGAGCTCATTCCAGCAACCTGAGCCAAATGAACGGTACATTTCCCGCTAAATGAGCTCATTCCAGCAACTTGAGCCAAATGAACGGTATAAATCCCGCTAAATGAGCTCAATCCAGCAACCTGGGCCCAATGAACAGTACATTTCCCGCAAAAAGAGCTCATTCCAGCAACCGGAGCCCAATGAGCGGTATAATTCCCGCTTATTGATCTCAATCCAGCAACCAGAGCCAAATGAACGGTATAAATCCCGCTCAATGAGCTCAATCCAGCAACCAGAGCACAGTCCGCTGACTGAGCCAAGTCAGACCATAATTAAACAGGCAGGGGAGTGAACTCATGAAGATCATGACGATTTTAGGCACGAGGCCTGAAATCATTCGCCTCAGTGTAATCATTCCGCTTCTCGACGAACATGCTGAGCGGCACATCCTGGTGCATACAGGCCAGAACTTCACCGCCAGTCTCAGCGGCATTTTCTTTGCTGAGCTGGGACTGCGCGCACCGGATTATGTGCTGCAGGATAAACAAGCAGGACTAGGCGGCCAGCTTGCCGCCATGTTCGGAGGGTTAGAAAGCATTTTACTAAAAGAACAGCCAGATCGCGTCTTGCTTCTGGGCGATACGAACAGCGCGTTATGTGCGATTTTGGCTGAACGTATGGGAATTCCGGTGGTGCATATGGAAGCGGGCAACCGCTGCTATGACCTCCAAGTACCAGAAGAGAAAAACCGCCGTGTCATCGACGCCGTTTCGACCATTAATATGCCTTATACGCAGCAGAGCAAAAGACATCTAATCAGCGAAGGTTTCCCCAGCAGGCGTATCGTGTTAACAGGAAATCCGATCCATGAGGTCATGACCCATTTTGAGCACAAAATCCAGACCAGCGACATTCTGGAGCAGCTGAAGCTTACCTCAGGACAGTATTTCCTAGTCACGGCCCACCGTGCTGAGAATGTAGATGATCCAGAGTCCCTTGTACAAATTATGTCGGGTCTTAACGCAGTGGCTGAGCATTTTGGAATTCGTTTAATATGCAGCATTCATCCTCGCACTCGCTCCAAACTTACCGAGCAATTTTCCCTTCCAATGAACCCACTAGTTGAATTTCATGAACCTTTCGGATTTTTTGATTTTGTCTATTTGGAACAGCACGCCTTATGTGCCATCACCGACAGCGGGACTGTACAGGAGGAATGCTGCTTGATGAAAGTGCCAACAGTTACGATTCGCAGAACGACGGAACGTCCAGAAACAGTGGATTGTGGCAGTAATGTAGTCTCAGGTGTAGATCAGAAAAGTATTCTGCGCAGCGTCAAGCTGATGACGGCGCTCAATCGGGATTGGGAGGCACCGGAAGGATACATGACTCCGGATGTTTCGGTCAAGGTAGTTAAATTCTTGCTTGGAGGGAACCTGCATGTTCAATAATAAAAGGATTGTGGTCACAGGCGGAACTGGTTCCTGGGGGCATGAGCTGATTAGGCAACTTCTGCCACAAAATCCTAAGGAAATCATCGTATTCTCCCGCAGTGAATCCGCTCAAGTGGCGATGAGCCGGGAGTTTGAAGATCAACGTCTCAGCTTTATCATTGGCGATATCCGTGACAAGGATGCGCTGATTGCAGCCTGCCGTGGCGTTGATTATATCTTTCATCTGGCGGCGCTCAAACATGTTCCAGTCTGTGAAGATCAGCCTTATGAAGCACTCAAAACCAATGTAGTGGGAACTCAAAATGTGATCGAAGCTGCCATTGTAAATGGCGTTGAGAAAGCAATTTACATCTCTACCGATAAGGCTGCGAACCCATCCAACTTCTATGGAATGACCAAAGCGATCGGGGAAAAATTGTTCGTTTATGCCAATCTGATTGGCTCAAACACCCGGTTCGTTACTGTACGCGGAGGTAATGTGCTCGGAACGAACGGCAGCGTAGTGCATTTGTTCATGAAGCAGATTAAAGATAAGGGTCAGGTACGCATTACGGATATGAAAATGACCCGCTTCTTTTTTACCCTACGCGATGCTATTACGTTATTATTTAAAGCTTCTGAGGTTAGCTTAGGTGGAGAAATCTTCGTCATGACTATGCCTACCTGCCGAATTATCGATCTTGCTGAGGTGCTGATTGAGGCTTCCGGAGAGTCCAATGTGAGTATTGTTGAGACCGGGATTCGTCCGGGGGAGAAAATCCACGAGATTCTGATGAGCGATTTCGAAAGCTTAACTACCGTTGTCTACGATGAACAGTATCTAGTAATTCTCCCTACGCTGAACATGCCGGAATTAAAGGCACATTATAGCGCTTATCCTCATGTCTCTTTCAATAGCTTCAGTTCAGAGACGAATCTGATGGATCGGGAAGAGATCAAAAGCATCTTGATCCGGGGAGGGTTCCTGCAATGAAGCTGCTTATCCTAGGTGGAAACGGTATGGCGGGGCATATGCTGGCGGATTATTTTCGCCGCCAGGGCAAGCATCACGTCTTCCATACAACCCGGGATAAGAGCGATCTTGGCGGGCTGTATGTAGATGCGAACGATATAGCCGGAGTTGAGAAGCTGGTCGATATCGTTTCCCCTCATTGCATTATTAATGCAATGGGGGTTCTCAATCAATTCGCGGAGCGTGACAAAATTGGGGCTTACCACGTGAATGGCTTTCTCCCTCATCACTTGTGGCGAAAGGCGGAGGATGTTCAGGCAAGGCTCATCCATATCAGTACCGACTGCGTGTTCGAAGGAACACGCGGAGGGTACACCGAAGAGGATGCTCCTGATGGAACCTCTGTATATGCAATTTCGAAAAGTCTCGGTGAGGTGCAAAAACCCGGGCATCTTACGATTCGCACTTCCATTATTGGTCCCGAAATCCGCTCAGGCGGTATTGGTCTGATGGATTGGTTCCTGGCGCAGAGTGGTAAAGTTTCAGGATACCGGCGGGTGATGTGGAACGGGGTCACAACGCTCCAATTAGCCAAAGCAGTGGATGTAATGCTGGATTCCCCCGTATCGGGGCTGATCCATTTAGCGCATCCAGAGCCGGTAAGTAAATATGAGCTGCTTCAGCATATTCAGGCGGCTTTTCATAAAGAAAATGTGGAGATCATCCCTGAGGATGAACATATTCAGGATCGTACACTAGTGAATACAAGAGCGGATGTCCTCTTGCCGCTGCCTTCATATCCTTTAATGCTGCAAGAACTGGCTGACTGGATGAAACAGTCAGAGATGTATTTATGACAGGTCAAAGACTTCTGATTACCGGAGCCGGTGGATTCACCGGGCAACATGCCGTTCGATTATTTTCGGCAGGAGGGGCTGAGGTTATCGCTGTATTGCGGCCGCAATCGACAGCTGCCTCCACTCTTTTTCCAGAAGGAGTAAAGATATATATTTGTGATTTAAGTGACCGGAAAGCAGTAGCTGAGATGATCAAGCAAACTGCACCGGACGCTGTTCTTCATTTGGCTGGGAAGAACTCCGTACCCGAGTCATGGACTAATCCCTTGATTTATATGGAGACCAATGTGATGGCCACTTTATATTTACTAGAGGCCATGCGAAGCCTGCCGAGCAGTCGGATTCTAGTGGCAGGCTCCAGACTTAAGTTCAAACCGGGTGTGGTGGCTGGGCCACCACACCCGTATAGCCTTAGCAAAACAATAGAAGAGCTGGTGTCCCTCGCTTGGGGCACCTTATTTAAACAGCCGGTTCTGCTGGCTGAGCCCTGTAATCTGATTGGTCCCGGTCCTTCCACCGGCTTCTGCTCTTTATTAGCACAGCACATTGTCCGAAGTGAAGGCCAGCCAGAAGAGGAAATACCTCCATTTAAGCTCTCTTCTCGTTATGCGCTGCGTGATTTTTTAGATGTAAGAGATGCCGTTAGAGCTTATGATTACATTTTGCGTAAAGGTACAAATGGAACCATCTATCGCATCGATTCGGGGAAGCAGCGGGAACTCGGGGAGATCGCGGAGCAGCTGCTCAGTCATTCTGTAGGTCCAGTGCCAATGGACTGGGGACCTGCAGATGCTGAACGGGCTATTTCAGAGATCGCAGCCACAGCGGATAAGCAGGTTCATTCAGAAGCATCAACCCCTGAGGCTGATGTGACTTCACTGGGCTGGCTTCCGGAAATTGGGCTTAACCAATCGTTAATGGATATTTTGAATTATTACCGAGTTAGCGGGGAGGGGAGGTTGTTATGAGACCGAAGGTTTCGGTAGTGATTCCTTTTTATAATTGTCCTTATATTGAGCACGCCCTGCAAAGTGCGTTCTCCCAGTCTTGGGAACCTTACGAAATCATTGTTGTTGATGACGGCTCGCATGCCCATAGCAATCTAATTACACCGTATCTTTCCCGAATTCATTATTTGGGCAAAGGCAATGGGGGAACCGCCTCCGCACTGAATCACGGCATATTGAATGCAACGGGGGACTATGTGGTCTGGCTTAGCTCGGATGATTTATTTTATCGGGATAAGATCAACAATCAGGTTCTGTTCATGGAGCAGAACCACTTGTTAATCTCCTATACCAACTTTAATTATATTAACGCTCAATCGCAGCTGGTTCAGCTGAATGCTGCGCCATTGTTTCCTAGTCACCTGGATTACTTACGTTGTTTTTTACACGGTAATCCCATTAATGGCTGTACGGTGATGTTTAAACGAGAGGTGTTTGGAGCCATAGGGCTTTTTGATGAATCACTTCCTTACACCCATGATTATGACTTATGGTTCCGCGCCATTCTGAACGGATACCCACCTGTGATGTTGAATCAATCCCTCACAGCTTACCGGACGCATGAGGGCATGGGAACGATCAAATATTTTGATGTAATTATGGCAGAGGCAGCTGCGACCAATGCCCGCTACAAGAATTCGCTGCAGCACTTGATTTCTTCTATGGGGGGCTGAAGGTAATGTACCGGGAAATTGAAGTGAATGACTTTCTGCCAGTCTTACTGGAACAGTTGAAATTCTGCCAGAGTATTCTGGATATCGGCAGCGGCACCGGTACCCTGCTTGAACGATATGAAGCCGCAGTAGTGCTTGGATTAGAAATTCACAGGCCGTACCTGCTGCATCGTCAATATAAGTCACCTCATATTATTCCGGTACATGCAGATGCCAGTCATATGGATAAATTATTCCTCCCCAAAACATTTTCAGCGGTTACCTTTATTGATTCTATAGAGCACTTTAATAAAAATGAAGCGAAGACACTGCTCGGGATGGCCGAAAGAATTGCCAATAACCGAGTAGTAGTATTTACCCCTCGGGGCTTTTTTCCACAGGAGGGTATGGATCATTATCATTTGCAGGGAGAGCATTATCAAAAGCATCGGAGCGGATGGGAACCGGAGGATTTTATTGCACTCGGATATGAGGTAACGGTACTGAAAGGCTTCCATCATGCCCAAAATCCATCGTTTCGTGAAGCATTCGGGGAGGGCCATGCAGCAGTAGATGCCCTGCTTGCTTGTAAAACAGTATAAAAGTTGAGCTCCGGGTGAAGGAGGTGAGCGCGTATGAGTGAAGAACCTAAAGTATCGGTGATCATCCCATTTTATAACTGTTCGTATGTGGATCTCGCCATCCAAAGTGTCTTGGATCAAAGCTATCCGAATATAGAACTTATTGTAGTCGATGACGGTTCTACCCTATGGCTGGAGAAGTTGGCCCCCTTCCGTGACAGAATCATTTATATACAAAAGAGTAATGGAGGGACGGCTTCTGCTTTGAACAAAGGGATAGAAGTGGCTACCGGAACGTATTTTGCCTGGCTCAGTGCAGATGATCAATTTCACCCGGATAAAATCAAAAACCAAATAGAAAAGCTCAAAAGTACGGGTACTTTGTTTAACTATACAGCCTATTATTATATAAATGAGCAGGGAGAACGGATCTCAGATACGGTAAGTATGCTTTTTAGCAGCAGAGCCCATTTTATTGAGACTATGATGTTGGGGTGTCCGGTGAATGGGAGTACAGTTCTTCTTCATATGGATATATTTCGTGCCGTAGGAACGTTTGATGAGATGTTGTTATATACTCAAGATTATGATTTATGGCTGCGTATTTTACCGCATTTTAGCTGGTCTTATATTGAGCATCCGCAGCTTGATTATCGAGTGCATCAAGAGATGGGTTCAGTGATTCATAGTGAGGCGCAGAAAAGAGAGATAGAACTGGTACAAGCAAAACATCACGGGGTTCTATCGCATCTGCTGCTAAAGGAGAGAGGGGAATGAAGTTAATATTTCCTGTTCTAACTCTATCTAGGGGCGGAGCACAACGGATGCTGGCAGAACTGGCTAATCGTCTGTCAGAAATCGGTCATGAAATTACGATTCTCCTACCCAGCGATGGTGTCGTTGAATACGAGATGAATTGTGAATTGCGTTATGCGGCAGATGGTGAATTAACGGCCCATGATTTTCCAGTGGGGGACGTGATTGTCTCCAACTTTTATACCACAGTCGAGGTATCGCAGCAGGCAAGTAATGAGGGGAAAGGGATTCATATTCGCTTAGCACTTTGCTACGAGCCCACTTTTTTACCTGACAATAGCCGCTCTTTTGCATCTTATAGTTTAACTAGCAATCTGCTCGTACTTTCCCGCTGGCAGCAAGAAATCGTCCAGAAGAATCATGGCATTAAGGGGACAATCGTACCCATTGGTGTGAATCCTGTTTTTAGAAACCTGAACATTCGTGAACCTGAAAATAAGCTTGTAGTTTCCGCGGTTATGCGAAAGCCAGAGGGTGGATTCTCAGGCCATCGTGAACAAGACTATTTGCTTGAACAGTTAAATCGGGTCAGAAGAATGCATCCAGAAGTTGAACTTTATTTGATTATTCCACCTGGTGAATTTGCTGAATCGACTACACTGCAAACTTTACTAACGGATGAACGATATCATATAAGAACCCCAGCAAATGATACTGAGCTTTGTTACCATTATAGTGAGAGCGATATTTTTGTAAGCTCAAGTACGTATGATACGGGATCGCTACCAGGCATCGAGGCTATGCGTTGTGGAGCAGCACTCGTTACTGTTTACTCCGGTGGGAATATGGAATATGGCAGGCATGGCCACAACTGCTTAATGTCTTACCGGTTTGAGAATCGGCTTGCGGATGATATCATAACCTTGATCAAAGACCCTGATTTGCGCCAGCGGCTTGCTCGTAGGGGTGAACAGGATTCACAACGTTTCACTTGGGAAAAAAGCACACAATTGTTTCAGAATGCGTTGTTTGAGATCGTATCACGGAACTCTTTATAATATACCCCTAAAATATAAAAAACCTTCAATACCACGTGAGAAGTGGCTTGAAGGTTTTTTTGCATGATTTCGGTTAGAAGATGGCATAGGAATTCATCATTTCACGAAAAGACTGCGCATACTTCTCTGTTCCGAAGCGTGAGACCATATATCCTCTTCCTTGCTGGCGGAGACCCTCTCGCAGAGGAATATTGTTCATAAGCTCCAGTCCTTCGTTGACGGCAGTTGGAATATTGCCAAGCGGGTAAAATTTACCCGTGACATTATGAACAATAAAGGATCTGACACCATCGGAATCTGTACTAAGTACTGGACAAGTGCAGCAAATCGCTTCGGCAACAGCATATCCAAATCCTTCTGTAATGGAGGTGGCTAACAGGAATCCACCAGAATTAGCGATCGAGGAATAATAAATCGGCATTACATGATTAGGAATATTGGTAAAAGTACTTAGACGATCATTCAGCCCTAGGGCGTGTAGCTCCTCCTGAAAGGATTGTTTCTGATCCTCTGCGGCTAAATTAGGATCATGGAACATCCACAAATGAATATCTGGTTTATAAAGGCGAATATCATGGGCGATTCTCAAATATTCCCGCCAATTTTTATTGCTCTCTAGCCGGCCTACCCAAGCGATAACCGGATTAGCGGGAGGTTCAGCAGGGATATGCTGAAAGGACTGGACATCAACAATATTCGGAATTACATAACGATGCAGCCAGGGACAGATTTCAATAAACAGCTCCAATAAATGATCGGTTGGCGGGATTAGTACCGCATTACAATAAGAACGTAAATAAGGGACGGCATCTCTGATCAGAGTTTCCGCATGACTGCGTTTTCCAAGGCCTTGAGATTCGTATATCATAATACCGCGGTAACCGAGTTCACGCAGACGTTTCAGTAATAAATAATCAGATGTAACAATAATGGCATCGTAATTATGGGTCTCCAGCAAATTTTTAATTTCTTCATCTGAAGATGAGACAAATACCGGAAAATTGGTCGTATTCTGGCCTGAACCCGGCATTAGATATAAAACATGGCATTCGATCCCATTTCGCTGGAGACTTTCACATCGCAGCTTATTTAATGTCTCCACCCCGCCACTCGGTACATAAAACGTAAATAGAACTTTCATGCACAAGCCTCCTGACTTTTGCGGAGTAATACCGACTTGTTGAGATATGGCTTACTGTTTATAAGATACGCCGATCTGCACTCGCGGGTGACGGTCAAAGCGGCATAGTTCCAAATCCTTTCAGGATAGCTTGTTCTTCAGAAGGTCATCCTAACGATCGTACACTGCACACATACAACATTAGAGATGGAGGATGAATTCATGTTGCGATCCAAGATCAGTATGTCAGTCTCAGCTGCATTGCTTCTCGGCTTGGTGAGTATTACGGGGTGTGGAACCAATACGGCAGAAAAATCGAATGTGCAAACCAATAGTGTCCGGGGAGTAAATGATGGGCGTATTGGTGTGAATTCCGTACGCGGTGGCACGCATAACATCACTAAGATGGAAGTTAGTCAGGAGCTTGCAGACCGGATTGCTGCAATGCCTGAAGTCCGCTCAGCGAATGTAATGCTTGCAGGAAAAAGCGCGTATGTAGCAGTAACTTTAAATGATGCAACTGCTGGCCTGCGTGCCAAAGGGACTCCATCGTATCGGGCAAAATCCTCAACCACTCCTCACAATTATGGACCGACTGGCGTAATGTCTGGTACAGGAAGAGTGAAAATTGGCCGTGATGGAATGAATGATACTGGAGCCGTAACCAATGGTATGAACGGAGCCTTAAAAGGTACTGTAAATACAATTCCTGGTACAACAAGTACTGGACCGGCAACCAAAAATGGAATCAATGGCATGGGTAATTTGGGAGCGGGTATGTTGGGAACAGGAACAGGAACAGGTACAGGTACTATGGGAACAGGTACGACAAGAAACCATACTTATAATAATGGTCCTCTGCTGAACAGCAATGGCTCGAAACATGATGTAGATATGGGGATGGGAAAAGGTATGGGAACTGGAATGGGAATGGGCATGCGCAGTACCACTCCTAGTACCCATGATGCGAATTACAGAAGTAATTCGACGCATATGTACAACACCAATAGCACGAATAACACCATAAATACAAGAGAAACAGAAACAGTTACCAAAGCAATTAAAGATAAAATTGCTGCGGAAGTTAAAAAACATGATGCGAGAATTAAGGATGTATACGTATCAGCAAATCCTGACTTCGTGGAACGCGCCAATGTTTATGCTGAAGAGGCTCGTGCCGGTCATCCGATAAAAGGATTTGTGGATGAATTCCGTACCATGGTTGAACGAATTTTCCCAACTCGTAATTATTAATGATTTTGTGATCTAAATAAAAAGGCAACAATCTCACCATCTGGAGAGAATTGTTGCTTTTTTGTTTGGAGCTAATTTTATTAAGTGGTGATTGGACGTCCGCCGATCCATACGCCGCGAATATTAAATTCAGCATCAAGGCGTAGGATATCGCCGCGTTTTCCAGCCTCCAAGGAGCCAATGCTTCGTTCCATTCCAATGGACGCCGCTGGCGTAAGGCTTGCAGCGCGGGAGGCTTCTTCCAAGGTGAGTCCTACCTCTTGGATCAGATAACGGAAGCCGCGAATCATCGTTAGTGTGCTTCCAGCTAGAGCAGCAGGATTATCTTTAAGGGTGGCGATGCCATCTTGAACGAGTACAGGTAAATCACCGATTGTATATTCACCATCACTAAGTCCAGTTGCAGACATGGCGTCAGTAATCAGTAATAAATTGTTCTCTTTCTTGAGACGGGTCAATATAGAAATGGCTGCGGGATGAACATGAATCCCGTCGGCTATAATCTCTGCGCGAATGCGTTTATCGAACAAAATAGCTCCAGCCGCTCCAGGTTTACGGTGATGTAGGGGTGTCATCGCATTGAACATATGCACAGCTTGGTTAAGTCCAGCATCTGCTGCGGCAATAACCTCTTCAAAGGAGGCATCCGTATGCCCGAGCGCTGCAGTTATACCGTGCTTGCGCAGCCAGAGAATAGCTTCGAGGGTACCTTCACGTTCCGGAGCAAGCGTGACTTGCCGGATCATTCCTGGATAATCGTTCTCCCATTGTGCTAGCCACTCAATATTGGCAGGAACAATATGCTCTGGATTTTGTGCGCCGGACCATTTCGGGCTGATGAAAGGTCCTTCCAAATGCATGCCTGCGATTTGTGTGTAAGGCATTTCAGCAGCGCGATAAGCGCTGACTTCGGAGAATACTTGGTCAATAGCAGACTTGGAAGCGGTCATGGTTGTAGCCAGCATTGTTGTTGTTCCTTGGGAACTATGGAACTTAGTGATGGCATTCAGCGATTCAGTATCACTGTACATAAAGTCGTGGCCAGCTCCACCATGAACATGTACATCTACAAATCCGGGGATCAGGAGATCCGTTGCTTGACCACTGGCAGGCCAATGCGCGTAACGCTCTGGAAGCCAAGCCGCATCGCCAGCATAGTGGATCTGCTCTCCAGATACGGCAATCACACCGTGCTCAATTAAACCTTGGGGAGTCAGTACCTTACCGAACAGCAACTGTTCTAGTTCTTTATTTATTTCAGCCATTTGCCTGCTCCTTCATCTACGAGAACGATTACATTTGGATGACTCTGCAGCAAGGATGCAGGGCATTGGGTTGTAATCGGGCCTTCCACAGCATTGCGGATAGCTTCAGCTTTGCCGGCACCACGAACCAATAAGAGGATTTGGCGTGCTTTTAGGATGCCTCCAATGCCCATTGTGATCGCTTGCCGAGGGACCTCATCCAAACTGTCAAAGAATCTAGCATTTGCTTCCCGGGTATCTTCAAGCAGGTCGACGACATGGGTTTTGCTGCTGAGGTTAGCATCGGGTTCGTTGAATCCAATGTGGCCGTTGCTGCCAATACCGAGAATCTGCAAGTCAACGGGTCCGTTTTCTTCCAGCATTTTATCGTATGCAAGGCATTCTGCTTCCATATCCGCTGCGTTTCCGTTAGGGATATGTGTCTGTCCTGGATCAATATCTATATGGTTAAATAATTGCTCGTTCATGAAACTGCGATAGCTTTGTGGATGGTCGACAGGCAAGCCGATATACTCATCCAGATTAAAGGAAGTTGCTTTAGAGAAACTCACAAGTCCTTTTTGGTGCATTTCAACCAATTTGGCATAAACCCCAACTGGGGAGCTTCCGGTCGCAAGACCGAGCACGGCTTTAGGATTGCTTTGCAGCAGGCTGGCAATAAGATTCGCACCCGTTTGTACGAAATCTTCATCACTATGGAACTTTAGAATATTCATTAGGATTGTCCTCCTCGTTTGTTTCGGTATTGTTGGACATTGAGATAAGATTGCTCCAGTCTAGGAATAAAATCCCCAAAACGGGTGCTGACCATTCCAGTGAACAAAATATCAATGATGTGAAGCTGAGCTATGCGTGAGGCCATGTCTCCCCGTCGCATGCCTTTCTCCAAAGATGAGGAGAATAGGGGGATATCCGCCAGAGTAGCCAAGGTGCTGCTGCCATAAGAGGTTAGTGCGATAGTGCTTGCTCCGCTAGCCTTCGCACACATCAAGGCATCAATGGTCTCGGGAGTCTCTCCCGAATAGGATACTGCGAACACGACATCACCTTCGGAGAGTGATGAAGCAGAGGTAATCTGCATATGGGAATCAGCAAAAGCAGTACAATTTACGCCTATGCGGATCAGCTTCTGATAGAAATCCTGAGCGACAATGGAAGAGGTCGCCATCCCGTACAGATCAACGCGGCGTGCTTGGCACAATAAATGAACTGCTGCCTGCAATCGCTCCAGATCTAACAGTGAGGTAGTATCCCGGATGGAGGTCAGATGGTTCGTCTGCATCGCTTCCACAATCACGGAGAGTGGGTTGCCGGCTACAATATCTTGATAAGAAGAGCCACCATCCTGCGGCGAGGCATCACTATGAGCAATTTCTGCTGCCAGCTTCACCTTGAAATCCGGAAAGCCTTTAAAATGAAGCACCTTACAGAAACGTGTGATCGTTGCCGGGCTTATTCCGCATTGTTCTGCTAATTCTGTAATGCCCATATGAACGATTTCGCCTGGTGAGGAGAGAATTCGTTCAGCCAGCTTTCGTTCCATTTGAGAGAGCTTGGCCTTCTCATGCTCGAGTGCATGCAGTATTGGGGACATCCATTCATCCACCTCGTTTCAATGGGGTATTGAAATTATTTTTATGATTATTAACTAAATGCAGAAAATTATTTTCATATTTAGGATAAAACAAATTCCATTCGGAAGCAAGGGATAAAAATGAATACTAAAGGGGAATATGCAAAAATAAAAAACGGTCTACTCGCAGAAGGCTGCAAAGTGGACCGTTAAAATGATGTAATTACTGAGATATAAGATGAAAAGGATACTATACTGTATTGCGTTCTATAATACGGTACTCAAGCTTGCGATGAACGGGTTGTCCATCATTTCGCTGGATCTGATCATAGATAATCCGAAAAGCGGATATGCCCATTTCAGTTAACTGATTATCTACAGTGGTCAGACCTAACGTTCGGCCGATAGGCTGATCATCAAATCCAATGACGGCCAAATCTTCAGGAATGCGGATACCCTTTTTCCAAGCTTCGATGATTAAACCAGCCGCTATATGATCGCCTGCTGAAATAATCAGGGCATCAGGACGATTCTTCATCTGCAGCAGTTGGTGAAGTACGCGGGCACCGTCCTCTTCGGTCAGACAGTTATAGATCATCCATTCATCATTGTAAGGCTGATCTGTAGCTTCTAGAAAGTCTCTAAAGGCAATTTGGCGGATAGAGCTGCTGCTGCCGTGTGGTCTTCCTTCACAGTAGCCAATATGGCGGTAACCTTTATCATTCAAATATTGAAGGCCACTGCGAAAAGCAGAATAATGCTCAATATATACAGAAGAAAATTGGCGTTCTCCCCTATCCTGACATACCACAATAGGACCATAAGCTGTATATTCTTCAATAGCTTCTGAGCTCATTGTTGAAGAGACCATAACTACACCGTCAATTTCTTTGTTCCGCAGCATCTCAAGCACCTTAATTTCTTCTTCCGTACGATAATCGGTTTGGCAGAGAACGAGCCGGTATTGAGCCAGCAGTGCTTCTTGAGCCAAGCCTGCAATAATGACTGAGAAATAAAATAAGTTGGTATACGGAATAATAACAGCTATAGCTTGAGTCCGCCCAGTGATCAGATGCACGGCGTTCATATTACGCGTGTAGTTTAATTTTTCAATAGTATTTAGGACTGCGGTTCGTTTGACTTCACTTACATAAGGGTGATTATTGAGCACCCGCGAGACTGTTGTCACAGAAACACCAGCCATACGGGCAATTTCTTTAATATTAGCCATTAGAGTACAACAGCCTCCCTTTTGTGCTTGTGTATAGTCATTTTATTTTATCATATTGTCCGCAAATTACCTCCCAAATAAAAAGCTTGCTATGGAATCCATTTCATAAATTAGACTGTAAATGCAAGAGATTACCGGACTAAACCGGCGTAACCACAAGGGCGTGACGGACCGGTATATCTATTGTATTAATAAAACTAAGCTGTTCGTGAAGCCTTTGGCGATCTGTTCCGAAACAGCTCCCACACAATAAACAGCAGGACAAGCAGCTGTGGAAGCAAGGTTTCCCAAGTGGGATACATGCCAAGCCAGTTAATTGAAGGCAAGCCCTCTTGTACATGTGCAGGAAGTTTGCCGGCGACCTGAAGCGAGTGAATGCTCTCCCCAAGAAAGCGGAATACTAGGTAATAAATCAGAATTGTAGCTGTACGGAAGAAGGCGGCAATCGGCAATTTTGCACTCAAGGCAATAATTGCATAACCTACAATACCAAGAATAATCAGAGCACATCCAATCCCAAGCAGTAATTGAGACAGCTTGATGGATGGAGCCATGCCCACATAAAAGATTGTAGTCTCTGCACCTTCACGTAAAATCGCAAGCGCTGCAACGGAGGACAGCGACCAAAGATTTCCTTTGGCCAGCGCGCCATCAACTTGCCTACCCACGTAGTTGTTCCAATTTGCAGTGTTTGATTTGCTATGCAACCAGCGTCCGATTGTGAGCATCATAACTACCGCGACAAGACCAGTAATCCCTTCAATCATCTCCCGTGCTCCCCCGGAAGCTGCCCGAGAAATGGTATAAGTGAGCACAACAGCCAATCCGATACTTGCGATGAGGCCGACAGCTGCACCGGACCAGATCCATTTTTGCGCTTTGGCGTTGCCATCACGTTTCAGGTAAGCAAGAAGAGCTGACAAGACGAGAATAGCCTCAAGTCCTTCGCGCAACAGAATCAAAGCGGCATCCCAAGCATTATAAGTGGTTTCACCAGCCAAAGGCGTTAGTTCGCTAAGCATATTGTCCATGATGGTTAAAGCTTGATCCAGTTTAGGCGGATTTGAGAGCAGGTAACCTGTGACAGCCGCACTCTCATTTTCGATATTGTTGTAGACTGTTGGTGAGGCGATCTGGACTTGCCCTTCGGCAGAAGGCCAGGCTACGATGAATTGCTCCATGATGTTAGCGGCCTCTGTGCTGTTATTGTCTTTGGCAGCGGAGGATGCTTTGTTCAGGTAGCTGATTAATCCCTCTATAGAAGCTGGTTCACTGGAAGTATCCCCAGCGTCAATGGTTTTGCCTTCACTGTAATCAGCCAGCAGTTGATACAGAGCTTCTGCTTCCGATTTCGCCGATGCCTCGCGAAGCGGTTCAGCCTGCAGCGCAATCCGCAGCAGGCTTATTCGCGTCTCCAGCAGGCTGTAGACGGCGGAATCGTCCGCCCGGATGTTGCGCTCCGCCGGCTTCCATCCGCTGACGATGTCGCGGTACGCTGCCGCTGCCGCGCTCCAGTCGGCGCTGCGCGCCGCATCCCGCGTGCGTTCCGCCGCGGGCAAAAGCTTCGCCGCCGTCTCGCGTCCGGCGGCTCCAGTGTCACCGCCGACCGTGCCGGAGGCGGCGGTGACGTACGCGTCCACGCTTCTCGCGAGCGTGGACAGTGCGGTTTTGGCGGGCTCGCCGCCGCCCGCCGCAAGGGCTTTCGCCGCGTCTGCAAGCGCGGCGTCAACGGCAGCAGCCGGACCGGTGAGTGCCGGGTCCGGCGTGCCTGTGTTCGCGGTGCGCCACAGCGCAGCGAACACTTCTACATCGGCCGCGGCCGCGTCCCAGCGGCTCTGGCCGGCTTCGACGAGCGCGCTGCCGACCGGCGGCAGGAGCTCGTCGACCGTGCCATCGCCCTCCGCCCCCGCGGGGCTGGAGAGCAAAAGCATACACAAAAAGCCAAACAGAATCAGCAAGGCAACCTTTGGCATTTGCCGTTTAGGATGCGTAAGAGATAACATCGGGATAATCCCCCTTCAATAATGGACAGCCATAAATTTAGCTTAGTAGTGATTCCCCGATAAAGCCGCCACTGCGGACACCGGGGAAGCAGGCAAATACCGCGCTGCCGGTGTGAGTCATATATTCGTTCAGGAGATCAGTCTTAGAGAGGCGCTGCTGAATGGCAACGAATTGTTTCATTAAATCACGTTGAAAGCTAATGAATAACAAACCTGCATCAAGCTGTCCCGTGGTGACGTCCAAACCGCTGGAAAAAGAGTAGGAGCGGCGCAGCATTTTGACTGTACCGTCACCATGCGCCAATGCGGAATGTGAATTCGCCGGAATGACAGGTTTCCCGGAAGCGTCCGCTGCTGAAAGATCCAGATCATCAAATTCATCCTTAGCTCCGAGTGGAGCTCCGGTGTGACGATAACGCCCGAAGGTAGCCTCCTGATCACTTAGCGAAGACCGATCCCAGACTTCAATACGCAGACGCACCCGGCGTACCGCCATATAAGTGCCACCGCTCATCCAAGAAGGACCGTCACTGCTGCTGTTCCAGACCACTTTGTTCATTTCAGAGTTATCAGTTGTATCGGGATTGCCCGTGCCGTCTTTGAAACCCAAAAGATTGCGTGGCGTAGCCCCCTTGGGATCCGCTGCTCCAGTGCGTTGAAAACCTTCCTGTGTCCAGCGCAGTACAGCAGTCCCCCGGGCGATACGCGCCAGATTGCGGATCGCATGGAATGCGACCTGCAGATCATCCGCACAGGCTTGCACACAAATATCCCCGCCACACCATTTCGGATCAAGATTGTCACCCGCAAATGCCGGAAGATCGGTCAATAGGGCTGGGCGTTTCGAAGCTAAGCCGAATCTTTCATCAAAAAAGGAAGGACCAACACCAAAGGTCAGCGTACACCGTGCAGGGTTTAGCCCGTCCGCTTCCCCGGTGTCTGAGGGTGGAAGATTGGGGTTGTCATTTACGTCACCAATAAGCTCGCCAGTAGTAAGAGCGGCAGCGGCAGTGGTCCATGCTTGCATTATTTTTTTCACATCGGCCAGTTTGGTTGTGGTGAAATCAAAGGCAGCAAAATAAATAAAGTTCTGTGCAGGTGTCAAAATCCCCGCCTGATGGCTCCCATAAAAAGGAATGGAACTGGAATCACCTTCTGCGGATTTCGTTGGCTCAGCTACAGCATTACGCGCAGCCATAATTCCACCGACACCTCCGCCCCCTAACAAAAGACCAAGGCCAGTGGCGCCAGTAAGCCGCAGCATATCGCGGCGGCTTAATTTTTTACCAAATATAGGCTCATTCTTCGATTGATCATTAAGAGGGGGACTTTCAGGATTACCTGGTACTCCAGTGAACTTGTTATGTTTATTCATGAGGGTCACACTCCTAGAATAGTTCCCATATTGGACAATGGCTCAGCCAAGGCGTCCAAATTCTGACTCAGTTTACGTACTTCATCTTCTTTCAGCTCTTCATAGGAAACATATCCATCTCCGGATTTGAAAGGGGCAAGCTCAGCTTGCAAGGCAGCGAATCGTTCACCAATGGTTTTTTCAAGATCGGCATCTTTTTTAGCTAGTTCTGGTTTTAACAGCTCGTATATCTTTTGCGCACCCTCAACGTTTGCGACGAAATCATACAGGTCTGTGTGCGAGTAACGTTCTTCCTCTCCGGTTACTTTTGAGGAGGAGACCTCATTTAAAAGCTCAACAGCACCAGTTACGAGCAGATTCGCGTTGATCTCAACGGTCTCAACTTTCGCACGCAGCAGCTGTGCATCCTTCAGCAATTGGTCAGCAACTTCTGTCATGTCTTTAGTTGTATTGTCCTGCCAGAGTGCTTTCTCAAGCTTGTGGAAACCGCGCCATTCTGCCGCATCTACATCATTTTCCCGGGCATCGATATTTGGGTCCAAGTCACCAAGTGCTTCTGCAATAGGCTCAATCCGTTCGTAGTACATGCGGGCAGGAGCGTAGAGCGCCTTAGCCTCATCAATCTTGTCCTCTTTTACAGCGTTGGTGAAACTCTCTGTTTGCTTCACAAATTCATCACATTGCTGGATGACGTATGTGCGATATTGATCTATAGCTGACGTGAAGTCAGCGGTGGCAGTCTCCGGTGTGTTGGTAGCCGCATCAGTCGTCGGTGCGTTGGTGGCTGTAGTGCTGTTGGCAACAGTATTTGTAGAATGGTTGTTATTGGCACATCCAGTGAACAGTATGGAGGCCGCAAGTAGACTTGCAGGCACAGCATAAGCAAATTTCATTAAAAAAACACCCCTTTTTTTATATCTAAATGATAATCGTTATCAATTATGCTGGACTTATCATAAGTCCGTATACAATTACTGTCAATATAAAAATGTGATGTATCTCATTGTAATAATTGCACGACAAAAAACTCCCAGGGTTGGGAGTATAGTTTGTAGCAATGTATCCGATTACAATTGAAAAAGCAGAATAGTAACCGACCCGGCGAACTTTTGTGCATACGTAGTAACTAAAGGACCCAGATGACACTAAATGCAGCATTATTTGATATTTGAGTCGCTATCGGACCGCATAGTCGCTATTGGCTTAGAAAG
Source organism: Paenibacillus sp. FSL H7-0943 (assembly GCF_037963265.1). NCBI lineage: Bacteria > Bacillati > Bacillota > Bacilli > Caryophanales > Paenibacillaceae > Paenibacillus > Paenibacillus sp. FSL H7-0943. Next base: position 5,699,533 of record NZ_CP150148.1, on the reverse strand, counting down.
TACCCTATATGAGCCTGTTTCTAAGGAATAGCGTCACTGGAGTCCGAAACTTCGCTCAAAAGGCGATAAATTTGTTAATAACGCCATCTGGGTCCGAAAGCCTCAGTAGGGGCGGTGAATACACTATTGAAGCGGGTAGCCGACCTGGCGAACCATTGCGTGCACGCAGTAGTAACCGCCCCAGCAAACTTTTGCGCATACGCAGTAACTAAAGGACTCAGATGACACTACATGCAGCATTATTTGATATTTGAGTCGCTATCGGACCGCATAGTCGCTATTGGCTTGAAAAGTACCCTATATGAGCCTGTTTCTAAGGAATAGCGTCACTGGAGTCCGAAACTTCGCTCAAAAGGCGATAAATTTGTTAATAACGCCATCTGGGTCCGAAAGCCTCAGTAGGGGCTGATGAATACACTATTGGAGCGGGCAGCCGAACCGGCGAACCATTACGCGCACGCAGCAGTAACCTACCTAGCGAACCAGTGTGTTTATGCAGCAGTAAAGCCCCAGCGAACCAGTGTGTGTATGCAGCAGTAAAGCCCCAGCGAATCTTTGCGCGTACGCAGTAGTAACGGCCCCAGCGAACTTTTGCGCATAAGCAGTAACTAAAGGACCCAGATGACACTAAATGCAGTATTATGCGATATTTGAGTCGCTATCGGACCGCATAGTCGCTGTTGGTTTGAAAAGTACCCTATATGAGCCTGTTTCTAAGGAATAGCGTCACTGGAGTCCGAAACTTCGCTCAAAAGGCGATAAATTTGTTAATAACGCCATCTGGGTCCGAAAGCCTCAGTTGGGGCTGGTGAATACACTATTGGAGCGGGCAGCCAACAGCCTACAACATAAAGCAGCGATTCCCATTAATGGCGAATCGCTGCTCTAAGTCGTTTACGATGTTTAAATGAAGGGAACCGTCTCATTTATAGTTAATTAAGCTGTTAATGTGACAGTTCCATTCTTTGAAGGTTTGATCTGCTTAAGAATAAGATCAAGGCGTCATCCGCTTTTTATCGTTCATTATGGGATTCATGATCTGCAGAGGGTTGGTTTTCGAACACTTCTGCAGCTTCCTCTGCAGAAAATTCAGGTTCGAATTTACCTACGAGTGGTAATTTGTTTAATTTCGTTGTTTGTACTTCTGCTTTGGTAGGTTGATTGTTTTTTGAATGGCTCATACATACACCTCCTTTAATAAGAAACAACAAACCGTAGTTTGCCCTGAAAAAAGATGTTCTTATTCATGAAAATTTCAGGATTTTGCATTTGAATGAACTAAGCCCATTTTATAATTGTGACAGCACCATTAACATCAACACTACATAATATGTTTTGACTGTATCCCTTTACCTTGTTATACCAAACAAACCCAGGGCAAGGAGGGGTGACACCATTGAAGGGGAACGAACACCACAGCAAATTTCTGTTGACTCATCGTGAGCGCGAAGTTTTTGAGCTTCTCGTGCAGGACAAAACGACTCGTGATATCGCTGGCTTATTATTTATCAGCGAAAAAACAGTTCGAAACCACATTTCCAATGTAATGCAAAAACTAAACGTTAAAGGCCGTTCACAAGCGGTTGTCGAGCTGATCAAGCTTGGGGAGCTGAAAATATAGCTGGCCATGTCTTCGGAAGTGACGCGTTTAAGCCTTCTTTTGCCCTTCGGGGCAAAGGGAGGTTTTTTGTTTACTCACCAAAACAACTGAAGAGTGAGTTAGATCACCGTATGATTTTTATGGCATGATAAATTAGAGCTATTAAGGTAGTTCAGGAGGATCTGTTATGACCAGATATGAACAACAAAGAAATTTTCTGAAATCCAATTTTCATGAATTCAAACATATCAAAACAGATAAGATCAAGGGAATTGCACAACCGCCAATTGTTAAGCCATTTGTTTCAGATTCACTAATTATTGATTTGCCCAAGGTCAGCAAAGACGTTGTGAGTAAAGAAAATATTTTTGATTGTATAGATCAAAGAAGAAGTACACGGTTCTATTCTGAGGATACTGTGAGTCTGGAGGAGTTATCCTATTTATTATGGGCTACCCAAGGGATTAGCGGTATGAATAAGAACGGACTTACGCTGCGGACTGTACCCTGCAGTGGGGCGACGCACACCTTTGAAACCTATTTAATGATTATGCGTGTAGAGGGCATTGGGCAAGGGATCTACAGATATCTGCCTGTGGAACATAAGCTCTTATTTATGTTTGAATTAGATCAACTTGAACAAAAGATTGATGCTATTACTTTGGATCAGCCCTTTGTCCCTAACTTTGCCAAAAAGGCTTCTGTATTGTTTGCCTGGAGTACCACACCCTACCGCTCCGAATGGAAGTATGATATTTCTGCTCACAAAAAAATCCTCATCGATGTTGGACATGTCTGCCAGAACCTTTATTTAGCCAGCGAATCCATCGGTGCAGGTGCTTGCGCAATTGGAATCTATGATCAAAAGTTGATAGATGAGATTTTAGAATTAGACGGTGATGAAGAGTTTGTTATCTATCTTGGGGCAGTTGGGAAGAAACGAGAGTAGCTATGAAGGCTAGATACGGCTTCGGAAGTGAGACATATAAGCCTTTTTCACCCTTCGGGGTGGGAAAGGTTTTTTTGATTATAATCCAGTGTATTTGCCCAACTGCTCAGTCTGAACGAAGAGGAAATCGTAATGTTTAATTGATAATCATTCTCATTGCATATATAATTAACCCAAAGTAAGAGGAAGCAGGGATGAGCATGGAGCGAAGCAATGGACTGAAAGAAGCAGAAACGATTGATGCCCATAAGACGCTTACATGTGAAGGGGTAGATTATAATTATCGTTTTGATGGGGCTCATTTTGAGATTAAACCTCCAGTCGAAATAGGGGAAGGCAGTTGCCGCAGCCTGCTTAGCCATGGGTATATCCAGATGACAGATTTTAATCTCTGTTTTAATCGGGATATCGAAGCGAAGGGCAATTTTAGCACTCCGCGTACAGAGCTGGCATTCTGCATGGGGCATGGCATTGAGTGGGGGACCTCGCTGAAATCGGACTATTTTGTTATAGATACAGGAGAAATCGCGCTGTTTCATGGCGGAGTAAGAAGTGAAAACTGCACATACCTGAGTGGAGCGGGGTACCGATTCATCAGCATAGATATGAGCCCTGCACAATTTGAGCGGATGACCAGTGGTCTGACTGAGGATACACGGCTTCGCATCGGAGCTGGTGCGGGTTTGTTTTTTGGAAAAAATAACATCACACCATCCATCCGCTTCATTCTATCGCAGATTGCGGATTGTTCCTATAGCCATGGCATGCGTGAACTTTATCTGGAGGGCAAAATGCTGGAGCTTATGGCGGTCTATCTCAATGAATCTTTATATGAAGCAGACCGGATTCCACGCTCGGTCAAGCTGTCCAGAGAGGATATGGAGAGCCTGCGGCTCGCTAAGGAGATTTTACAGCGTGATTATTTGCACCCGCCGACGCTTGCAGGCCTTTCTCGCATTATATGCCTCAATGAGTTCAAGCTGAAAAAGGGCTTTAAGGAAATGTTTGGTTATACCGTGCATGCCTTCGTTATCGAACAACGGATGCAGAGAGCGCAGCAGCTGCTGGAACAAGGGAGTATGACTGTAAGTGAAGCAGCTTCCAGGGTTGGATACGGTAATGTGAGTCATTTCTCGGCAGCCTTCCGCAAAAAGTTCGGTGTGCGTCCAGGAGAATATCTGATCAGCGGCAGGCAGCGTCTCTTCGGTATTAAGTTGTAAGTCCGTATCCTGCACAGATGCTCCTGATTTGGTTAATTATAATCCCTTAAACGGTAGCAATGGTGAACAACGTTCCTATACACTAGTGCACAGAGAATCATTCTCAGTGCACTTTTTTTGCGCGTAATTACCAAGAGTGGGGGAACAGCTGTGAGTAAAACCAAAACCGGCATGCCAAGGCTGCTGGAGATCGCCGGAGAGAAGCGAGGTTTGCTGCTCTTGTCCGGAATATTGTCATCTGTCAGCGCCGTATTAATGCTGATTCCGTTTTTGTCTGTTTATTTCATTTTGGCAGAGCTGCTGCGCCATGCTTCATTGCCCGGACAGGTAGACGGTGCGTATATGATCCGCTGGGGGTGGATTGCACTTGGAGGGTTAATCGGAGGGCTGGTGACTTCGTATTGTGGTATTATGTGCTCGCATATTGCGGCTTTTCGAATTCAATATAATTTGCGTGTGCGAATGACCGAGCATTTGGGCAGATTGCCGCTCGGATTCCTGAACGGGACTTCAACAGGCGTGGTCAAGAAGACGCTAGAGCAGAATGTCGACAAGGTGGAAAATTTCGTAGCGCATCAGCTTCCCGATTTAGTCAGCGTGCTGGCTTCTACGGTGCTGATGATCGTGGCGATGTTTTGGCTTAGTCCGCCGTTAGCGGTAGCTTGCCTGCTGCCGATAATTATAGGATTAGGTGTGCAGTCAGCGCTTATGATGAGCAGCAGAGGCAAGGCCAGTGTGAAGCAGTATCATGATTCGTTGGAGCAGATCAATACTTCGGCGGTGCAGTATGTACGGGGGATGCCCGCGGTTAAGGTGTTCGGGCAGACGGTGCATTCTTTCAGAAAGTTCTACAGTGATATGACCAGCTACCGCGATTATTGTCTGGAGTATACGGACCGTTATCAAACAGGTTATATCTTATTCAAAACATTGCTTGCGTCACCGTTTACCTTTATTTTGCCGGTGGGCGTCTTCATGCTAAGCGGTCGGCCGGATTCCATGTCCTTTGCGCTTGTGCTGTTGTTCTTTCTGATTATGGCACCCGGCGTTTCATCTCCGCTCTACAAGCTACTTCTGCTGGCTTCAAGCACTCGGGATATTGGCGAAGGCGTGGAGCGGATGGACCGTCTCTTGGCACAGCAGCCTGTACCGGAAATAGCAGAACCGCTATCCCCGCATACTTTTGATGTTGAATTTGTGGATGTAACTTTCTCCTACAGTGAAGATGCAGGGACTGCAGCGGCGCTCAGCGAAGTCTCATTCCGTGCGGAACAAGGGAAGGTTACAGCACTGGTAGGCCCGTCAGGTTCGGGAAAATCGACGGTGGCCAGCTTGGTGCCGCGGTTCTGGGACCCGCAAGTGGGTGCGATCCGTATCGGTGGAGTCGATATTCGCCATATGGCGATCCATGAATTAATGAATACTGTTGCTTTTGTATTTCAAGAAACCTTCCTGTTCTATGACACTTTGTATGAGAATATTGCTGTCGGCAAACCGGGAGCGACTTTGGAGGAAGTCCAGGCTGCAGCCAGAGCGGCACAATGCGACGAGTTCATTACTCGGCTGCCGCAGGGATACGATACGTTAATTGGTGAAGGCGGTGTCTATCTCTCGGGTGGTGAGGAGCAGCGCATTGCGGTAGCTCGGGCTATTCTCAAAAATGCACCAGTGCTCGTGCTCGACGAAGCGACCGCTTTTGCCGACCCGGAAAATGAGTTTCATATGCAGTTAGCACTTACGGAGCTTATGCGCGGCAAGACGGTTATTGTCATTGCTCACCGACTCTCCTCTATACGTGAAGCTGCACAAATTCTGGTGCTACGGGATGGAGAAATCGTGGAACGTGGAGAGCACGCAGGTTTGATTGAGGCGGACGGGCTTTACACAAAAATGTGGCATGCCTACACTGACGCCGGAGATTGGCATATGGAAAAAGGAGGGGATCAGCTATGAAGGTATTGCATAATATTACTGCCGGTAAACCGCAGCAGTTGCTGAAGCCTGTGCTTTTTTCCTTGTTGGCTAATCTAGTTAGTGTGCTGCCGTTCGCGCTTGTAATTGAGGCGGTGCGGTTGATTTTTGCTCCTTATATTACTGTAGGCGCAGAACTTCAGACAGAACGCCTTTGGTGGATCTGCGCAGGGCTTGTCGCCGTCATGGTGCTGATGTTCCTGAGTGAGATTCCCGCCTATCGCACCGCTTACCGCGGGGCATACAATGTTGCTGCACAGGGACGTGCGGAATTAGCAGAACATCTGCGGAAGCTTCCGCTGGGTTACCTGACTCGCCGGGACCCAGGGGATTTAGCCAATATGATGATGGGCGATTTCACGCTCGTTGAGACGGGCATATCACATCTGCTGCCACAGCTTGCGGGAGCTTTTGTACTGCCGATATTTGCACTTGCTGGTTTACTGTTTCTGGACTGGCGGATGGCGCTTTCTATGTTCGTAGCGCTGCCGGTTGCTCTCCTGATCATGTATATATCGGGCAAGCTGCGGCGGAGACTCGGAGCGGATCATATGAAGGCCAAGCTGAACGCTGCGAACCGCTTGCAAGAATACTTGAACGGTATACGGGTGATGAAGGCCTATAACCTGACGGGAGAACGATTTGTCCGTCTGGATAACTCTTTTAAAACTTTGATGAAGGAAAGTGTGAAGCTGGAAGGGATGTTCGGTCCGGTTATTCTAACCGCTATGGCTCTTCTTCGTGCGGGACTGACCTTAATGGTATACGTAGGTGTTCATCTATTATTAGGGGGGGAGCTCGGTATTTTGCAGTTGGCAGTATTCCTTATTGTCGGCACACGTATCTATGATCCATTGACCACAGCGCTAGCCAATTATGCCGAATTCCGCTATAACGAACAAGCGGGTGAACGTATAGTAGACCTGCTACGCCAGCCGGTAATGACAGGTAATACGAGTCCTCTTCCTAAAAGCAGCACCATTCGGTTTGACAATGTAACCTTCAGCTATGGAGGAGAGCCTGTTCTCAAAAATTTAAGTCTGGAAATGCCGCAAGGTTCACTAACTGCAATTGTGGGCCCGTCAGGCAGCGGCAAGAGTACAGTGCTGCGCCTGATCTCACGTTTCTATGATCCTGAAGAAGGGAGCGTTCTGCTAGGTGGGCGCAACATCAAGGATATTGATCCAGAACATCTGCTAGGATCCGTATCGGTGGTGTTTCAGGATGTGTACCTGTTCCAAGATACCATCGGGAACAACATTGCTTTTGGGCGGCCGGGGGCGTCGCGTCGGGATATTCAGCAGGCAGCGCAAATGGCTCACTGCCATGATTTCATCATGAAATTACCGCTTGGTTATGATACGCCGGTAGGCGAAGGCGGCAGTACGCTCTCCGGAGGGGAGAAGCAGCGAATTTCCATTGCCCGTGCGATTCTCAAGAATGCTCCAATTGTGCTGTTGGATGAAGCTACTGCATCGCTTGACCCGCAGAATGAGGCCGAAATCCAGAAAGGAATTGATGCGTTGATTACGGGCAGAACCGTCATTGTTATCGCCCACCGGCTGAAAACCATACGCGGTGCGGACAACATTATCGTACTGGAAGACGGTCGGCTGGTCGAGCAGGGACGACATGAAGCCTTACTGTTGCGCGGCGGACTGTACGACCGGCTCTGGAAGCTGCAACAGCAATCCGTTGGATTCCGCATCACATCTTAGGCAATGCTCGGCACATTTTAGGAGGGAAACGTATGGCTATAACAAAGGATGAATCCGCTTGGCCGATCATAAGCCTTAGTTTGGGGGAGGCGTTTGATCAGGAGACAGTAGAAGAATATATCGCTTATTGGGAAGAACTGCTCGCGCGCCGATCTGCCTTCGGCCTGCTGATGGTGCATTCTGCTGAGAAAAACACACGTCCAGAGCGTGCGGTCACACAGCTGTATATGAACTGGTGCAAGATGAACAAGCGGGAAATCGCCCAATATTGTTCAGGCATCGCGGTCGTAATGCAGAATGCAAAGTTGCTTGCTGTCTACAAGCCAGTTACAGCGTTGTCCACTAAAAGAACCTACGGCTGCCGGAGGCGCTTTCTCCGGAGAGGCTGAGGCGATAAGGTGGCTGGAGGAGCAGTTGACTAAGGCACCCTCGGGTACGAAAACCTAATATAGCTGCCCATAATTTGGGGATACACATTTAAGCTTTCTTCACCCTTTTGGGTGGGGAAGGTTTTTTTGTCTAGAAAGATAAGAATCCGCCAACCCCTTACAACCAACGTGTCAGAGTAAGCTTTTTGAAATATAAATGGGGTGTGTTAGATGAAGATAAATAATAATTATTTGAAAGAAGAATTAAACCAAGAAGTTTGTAGAGGAATTAGGTTTTCAAACATTAGAGGATGATCTCTAGCCAATGGTTATTTCAAGTGGTCGAAGAGATGATGGACTTCTTTATTATTGACTTGCTGAAGTTACCTGATGACCTACCAATCCTAATAGATTTAGGAATAATGCCTGAATTTATATTACCGTTTATCCCGGAAGAGAGAATGATATGTTTTTATACATCCGATGCGGAGATTGAGAAACACAGTAATAAATCCATGATTAAGTTCTCCAATGAAATAAAGAACGCTTGCACTAAGCTGGGCATCAAAACCATAGAAAGAACACCAAACATGAGCGTAGAAGAACAATTTAGGTTAGTTCGTGAACATTTTAAAATGTAGGGATGACCGAAAGGTATACCTACTCAAAGAAACCATTCCTTTGTCAGGGATGGTTTCTTCATAACTAGAAAAGTACACAGGTGTGCCCGTATAATAAATAGGAGCAAGTAATTGGCAGTAGACTGATGATGAGGGGAGAGAAGACATGTTTTTCTTTAAGAAAAATAAAGGCATCACAAAAGAGGAACTGCAGGCCCTGGTTGAAGGCTTGGAGCAGGCTTATATGGATAAGGATGAAGAAGGTTTGAGCAAAAGATTTCATCCAGATAAGAGGGGAATGTCCTTTTTAAATCATTTTCAATTAATGATGACATTTCAAATCTATAATATAAAATCTGAAATTCTCGAATTTGAATTGCTGTCAATGGATGCCACTAAAGCAGTCTTTACATACACTCGGAAGCACATTCATACCTGTATCAACCCCGCCGATGAACGTGAGGAAAAAAGAAATCAAATTATCAGTTATTACGTTGAGGCTGTGAAGGAAAATGGTTCAATTTGGATTACGAGGTACAGCCCGTATAGCACGATTTATGTAGATAAGAAGGGTGATTTCCTTAGTGGTGTGGATGCGGTCATTCCTCCTGGAGAAGAGATCAATTCAGGCATTGCGCGATTCATCCCGTATTTTCAACTTGATAGCTATGTACCTGCAACCTTCCATGTCTACAGTAACAGTCAATTTATCGGATATTATCCGCTGGGAGAATACCATCGGTACGAACCTTCGCATACGTTCACGATTAATTATTTTGATAAGATAGAGGCATCTTCTGTAGAGAAGCATACAGCGGATTATATCTCCCAAGAGACCTTGTTGACCGCTCAAGTACTGCATCAGACTGATAATAGCTCTATAGTGGAGACGCAGTTGATGAACAATAATGTATTAGAGCATGAACTTGTTACCAGCCTGCTTACGAAGGATGGGTTCTATATGATTAGATTTCTGTATGACAAAGGGGAGCCGATCCCGCCAGAGGAGCGAGAAAAGTGGAAGCGTGAGATGGTCACTTTAATAGAAAAAGAGCACAGCAGTTAACACAGAAACTTGCCGTTACAGACAACACGCGAACCGTATCCTAAGTAACGATAAGTTTTTTTGGTAATAATGAGAGAAAAGGAGAGATGGAAATGTCCTATATCGTTGATTTTAAAAATGTGTCTACGGTTGGATTAGAATCTTCACCTGTAGTAGATGCACTTGCTGGTCTGCGTGCTAATGAGGCCCGTTACTTTATGAACAAATACAAACATGAGTTTACGGTTGTACAAGCCAGCGAAAGTCAGGAGACCCTTGATTATGTGAACCGAATTTTAAAAGAAGAACGTGATATTGAGTTTGCGGCCAAGCCTTTAGAAACGTCGCGTTTTCAAGTGGAAAACATTAAATTTGCTTATGTCTTTTATGAGGATGGTCTTGCAGTCAACGTTATGTATACGGTGGATGACCCTAAGAAGCGGGCTGTTGGTTTTAAGCTTTCTGAGGGGATGGAGATCCCAAAGGAGCTTGAAGAGAAGTTTAAGTTTGCTAGGCAGAAGTCCAAGTTAGCCGGAACAATTCGGGGTTCGTTTTTTGTAATTAAAGGAGAGTATTAAGGTTAGCAAAATTGCAACTTAATCAATGAGAGGGCCATCCTGTAAAAGGATGGCCCTAAATCTTGCCGATATAGATAATTTGCGTAGGTTATCTATGGGAATGGACTCTCATTCAAGAGGCCGAATTTATTATATAGAGCAACGAAAACTGGAGTTGCGAGCGTACTTCATAATTATTTTGCATGAATAGCTGGAACGGTGAAATGTACGGTATAAATCCCGTAGAAAAGAGCTGAGGTGGCTTGGCTATATCGACTTGGTTGGAGACTCTCCGGGGGCATCAGATTTGATCCATTCAAATGTGTTCGACAAGTCACCTATCATTTGACAATGATAATGGTTATCGTTTACGATTTTGGTTTGTATAGGGATTTGCAGCTGCAAAGGGTTAGCATGCTTTTGGACTTGGGAGGTTTAACAGTGAATTGGGAAGAATACATCCAGGTATGGGACGCTTCATGGATTCAACTGGTGGATATTCGCCAACATGTGATACGTAGACAGAGTAAACAGCAACATATACTCCCAGCTAGTTGTTTTATATTTGTCGTGCGGGGGCAAGGTGCTATCTGGTTGGATGGTAATAGGCATTCCTTAGAACGATTCTTTGTTTTACATGCGGGAAAAGGAAGTAACATCAAGTTCGAGGTTGGACATGAGGATGTCACATACTATTACATTTTATATAGAGGTAGTATTTCTACTAAAGCTAGTAAAACAATATTGAAATCCTATTATATAAATAACCCTTTTCATCTGCAATATGCATGTAAACCAAATTCTCCGGTTGTTTTATACCGTCATGCGGAATCGATGTATGAGGAATGGAATCGCAGACCGGCTATGGAACGGTTCCAGGCGAAAATCCAGTTTTATCAGTTTGTATATACACTTGTCCAGCAGTTACAGCTTCAAGGAGTTGCCCCCAAAGAAATAGATTTAGTGGAACAGATCATTCAATACATTCACAAACATTATTATGAACCTATTTCACTTGAATCTATGGCAGAAGTATGGAATTATAGCATTCAATACTTATCGAGGCAGTTCAAACGCCGTACAGGGAGAAGTCCCATTGAATATGTAATTCAGACCAGGATGGCTAAAGCGAAGGAGTTACTGATTCAAACCGATGCCACCGTACAGGAGATTGCTGTAAGCGTAGGTTATAGTGATGTCTTTTATTTTACCCGTCTGTTTAAGAAGCAGGTTGGGACAACGCCAGTTCAATACAAAAATAAGGTGAAGTCAGGTTTGATCGTTTCAGATAGTCCATGGCAAGAGTTCTTATCCTCCATGGGCAAATATTCTTCTGCTTGTTATATTGATGATGATAATCATTATCAATTAAAACTTGAAGGGGATAAACAGATGTTAAAGGGGATCGAAACGAAAAAAGGATTAATGCTAATGCTTGTGCTCACACTGTTACTTACAGCTTGCGGAAATGGGAACACTAGCCGTAATAGCAATGCGGGAGCAGAACCAACACAAAGTAAACCTTCCAATCAGGCCATTGAAAATACGGGTTTACGGAAAATAACAACGGTCATGGGGGATGTTAATGTTCCAGCCAATCCCCAACGTGTTGTAGTTGACTGGGATTTGGGACCAGTCTTAGCAGTTGGGGTAGTACCGGTTGGCGCATCAAATACCCAACTGGAGTATTCTCAGTTTCTCAAACCTTTCTTAGATGAGACGGTACAAGATATAGGGGCAGAAGGAAGTATTTCTTTTGAAAAAGTATTAGAGCTAGCGCCAGACGTCATCATAACCTGGAATAAAGATGCTTATAGTAACTATTCTAAGATCGCACCGACCGTATTATTTGATACAAGTAAATACGCAACGATTCAAGAAGAGATTACAGCTATGGGAGAAATTCTGGATCGAGAAGAAGAGGCTAAACAGTTTGTGGCAGATTTCGAAAAACGTAAAATAGCTGCCCGCGAAAAAATTAATAATGTACTTGCAAAAGATGCAACTATTTCTATCGTAGATTATATCACCGTAGAGAAATTTTTAATGGTCATTGGTAATCAGGGTGAGAGAGGCGGCAGAGCTACTTACGATATTTTGGGTCTGAATCCCGCTCCAAAAGTTCAAAGTGAAATCATTGATAAGGAAATGAGCCGGGTTGAAGTTTCTTGGGAAACGGTAAATGATTATGTAGGTGACTACGTTATTGTCCTTACCGTAAAGGACAAAGAACCGCCTAAGTTGCCAGCAACATGGAAGATGTTGGATGCAGTCAAAAACAATCGAATGATTGAGATTGATATGGAAAAATATTTTGCAGCAGATTCATACTCCTCCTTATTACAAGCCGAAGATATTGCCGACAAATTATCGAAGCTGGCTTCATCAAAATAACCTTATTGGATTGAACCTACCTGAAGCCATCTAAATATAAAGACGAAGCCTATTATGGCTTCGTCTTTTGTAGTTTTGCATACCCTTTTACAAATGAACTATTGGACCGAAAGTACAGTCTCCAGCTCAGGGATATATTCCTTGACCATATTGTTGTCTTCCCAGAGTCCTTTAGTCCCAGCTAGGGCTTGACCTTCGGAAATGACTAAGTACGGTTTGATGGTTACGGTATTCGGTATAGTCTTGAAGGGTTCAAAACGAACATTATAAGATTCGCTTAAGGGGTGAGCACCGATGGGCTTCAGTTGAACGCCACGTTCATCGACAATGTCAAATTGAAGAGCGATGACGCCCCCGTTAGCACCCTTATATTTCGAAGGGATAGAAGCGAGCATTTCTTCTACGCTCTGGCCCGGTTTGGTTTTGTACTCAATGGATACCTGCGTTGTGATTGGGGTGATTTCTACCTTACTGATCTGCAAGTTAATGTTATCGTGATGCTTGGTCTCCTCTGAAGTTAGTGCGGTAACAGGCGTTGATTTGGTAACAGGCAGAACGAATTCGAACGGGACATCGTAACCCTTTAACGTTACATTTACAGTCAAGTCAAACTGATCAGGGAACTGGACAGTCTGTGTTGTTGTGCTCGGATCATAATAAGTATTCAAAACCTGAACCATTATGCTGGAAGCAGTCTCACCATCCATGTGTTCGTAACTCCAGAGCAGAGGTTGACCTTTATAGAGAACCTCAAACTTATCCACCGCCCCTTTATTGGCATCTGAAGGCGGCGAATTGGGCTCCGAAGCCAGACGGTTTCCAGGAGTGGTTAGGTTCATAAGAATTCGGGTTCCGTCAAATAACAACGTTGGGATATTCATGGTCACATCGCTATGGGTCACGCTTTGGTTTACGTTTGTGATGAAATCCCCGGCTTGTTGAACACCGGGATCTAAGTTTTTTTCGCCCCATAATGAATAGATTTGTCCCAAAACCGGAATTTGCTTGAGTGCACCAGCCATTGCGGGCGATACAAAGCCGGAAGCGAGGACTGTAACTCCAAGAATTGCAGCGGCTGCAGTGGAAATCAACCACTTATTAAAAGTTCTTGATGCATCCATCTTTCTCTGAATGGGGGAAATGGAATTATCGGTCTCCCTGATGATTTGGTAAGTCTCATTCAGTTTGGAGCGGGCAATATCCGATAACTGAGCGGGAAGTAGGCTTTGGCAGTTCTTTAATTGTTCTTCTAACTTAGTGTTTACCATGTCGCAACTCCATTTCTTGATTGAATTGAGATGAATACTTTAGCTTTTTGCGGGCGCGATGCAGCCGGGTCTTCACAGCAACCGTAGAAATTTCGAGAATGTCGGAAATTTGACGGATCGGCATGTCCTGTAGGTAATGAAGGTGAATGACAATCCGGAGGTTCTCCTCAAGATGTTGAACGGCATCCCATAATTCGATTTTCTCATAATCCTTGGAAGTGGAAGGAACTTCGGGAAGCTCTCCATAAGGGAGGGCTCTTGAGTTGTTTTTGAGCATTTTATTGCATTCATTAATCAGAATCCGGAAGATCCACGTTTTGAAAAAAGCGGGCTCTCTGAGTGTATGGATGTTCTTAAAGGCTTTAAGCATCGTCTCCTGCAGGGCATCTGCACAATCTTCTTCTTTGTTGACGATGGACCTTGCAGTTCTGTATAAAGGTAACTCTATCTCCTGCATCAACTGCACGAATGCTTCAGGGTCCCCAGCTTTGGCTTTGACGACAATAGGATCTATATGCAAAGATTTACCTGCTTTCTTGACTAGAAGTCTTAGGATGTTCGTAACGTTACTTAAATATTAGATCGGGTAGGTAGCTAGAAGGTTACCACAAACATGATTCCATTCTCCGCATCTCGCAATGCTAGCAAGGGGAGAAATTGGTTTTTTTCACAAAAAAATCGCCGTTCAAATTCCCTGTCAGGAATCGGACGACGATTTTTCATAAGCTAGTCAGTTAGTCAATCAATCAATCAATCAATCAATCAATCAATCAATGATATAAATGACCCATTCCCCTTGATCGTTTGGCCGAATAGCGTATAGCATTTTTACATTTTCAACTGTCTTTGCGGCCATATCCAAGCGTTGTCCGGTCACCGTTATATTCACCTGATGTTCGTTGGGTAACATGGAATCGATGCTTTCGATGTCTGTGAATTTGTACTGATATTGTTCGTCATAATAAGGTTCCATAGCATCTGCTAGTTTTTTGTTTACGAACCCGGATTGATAAAGTGTGTGGTCATGCTCAACCAAAGCAGTTAGGTTTTTTTCCAGCACTTCAAGTGCGGGGAGATCATACTCTGTCAATTGATCTGAATATGATTTCAGATTTATCGACAATTCTGCTTTAAAGCTAGTTTCATTTGGCTGCTTGGGTTCTGTGTTTTGCGGCTTCTGCGTATTCATCGCTGGACTTTGGGTTGGCGTATTTGCTCCTGTGCTCGGCTCCTCGATGGGTTTAACATCCCCTGCACATGCTGCCAGAAAGATTAAAGACATCAACATGAGCATTCTTGCAATAGTTTTTAACATCTAACCCCACCTTTTTAAGGATATGTTAGTTAGTCGCGAGAAAATATGGAGAAGTTTCAAGGGCTGAATGAAGCCCGAAAAAGCGAATTAAATCGCTAGTTTTTGTGGATCATCTACAGAGTAACGTCCGCTTACCGCAAGCATGATTGTAGAAATAATGACGAGTATGAAACAGAGCACAAATGAATACCGGTACCCAACAACACTAGCTAATAACCCGCCAACAAGACTGCCAATCAGTCTGCCGATCGTGGATGAATTAGAGTAGAGCGTGGATGCATACCCAGGCATGTTTGGAAGCAGATCCTGAATGTAGCTAATGCCAATCGCTGAAATAACGGCAACAAAAAAGGCAAGCAAAATTTGGGCTGCAAGCATTTGCCACATCGCGCCTGAAGTAATGACAACGAGATAATAAGCTCCTCCGAAAATGGCTCCGCACATCATCAGGATGCGGTTACTGTATTTCGCACTAAGTAGTCCCAGCATGATCATAAAAGGAATTTCCAGCGCAGCACAAATACTGCTGACTAAACCGACATCGCTTGTTGTTCCCCCTAGATTGTTAGTAATAAAGAGGGCAGTATTGATGCTACTCGTCCAGTGGGCTACATACATGAGTATCATAATCAGAAAAGGAAGCAGAACATTACGGTTCTGACCCAACCGGAAACTTTTTACTTTTACTTCTGCAGTACTGCTTTTCACTTCTGTATTTGATTTCAGGAATAGCGAAATAAGTAAGGCAACCAGCAGGAATACTCCGATGGTGCCCGAGAAGATCCCCTTAAACCCAACAGCTGCAATTAGCAGAGTACCGATTAAAGGACCTGTAATAAAGCCGAGAGAGAAAGCAGAACGCAAGGTAGAATTTGCAAACGCAGTATCCGTAAAATCGCTCTTATTCACTGCTTCTCTAGCTATGGCGAACAATTGAGGCATCCCTGGTGCACCGAGGGCGGTGAACACAATCATGTAGATGAATAAGATCGTAAAATCCCCAATGAGCAAGTATCCGCTATAAGCCAGAGCATTACAGAGCGTGGAGACAAGGTAAATGTTTCTTCGATTTAAGCCGAGGTCAGAGCGTCTTCCGATTAGTGTACTGATCCATATCCCGGCAATTAACGTGGTGGCCAGAAAAACACCAAACAGCCCGACAGATACTCCAAGCTGTTCCGTGAAATAAATGGATAAAAAGGGTGCGCTGAGTGAAATCCCCATCCCCTGCAGTAACATACATAAAAAGAGTAAGCCATAAGAGGGAATCGAAAATAGTGCAGTTAGTCGTTTGAACATGTTGTGAAAGTACTCCTCTATATTTGTTTAGATATTTCATAAAAAAAAGCCGTTGAAATTGATTCCAACGGCTTTTTGTATGCTTGTTTTTTTCAAGACCTTATTCAACATCATAATTGATCAGAAAGAATAAGTCTATACTTTCGGCTGGATTTTATTTACTATTGTGAAGCCGGCAAAACCTAATAAATGGAGTGTTGTTAATGGACGCTGCTTGTCATCTCGATAAGGCTGACTTACAGGATTATATTAGTAGGGTTTTTGGCAGCAGTTATTTCGTTGCTCGTGTTTCGCGCATGCATGGCGGCGCACAAAAGGTGGTCTACAAGATTGAGTGCCGTAATGGATTTTCCTGCGTTTTGTATGTGTGGGATCTTTCTATGAATTATTTTAAAGAAGAAAAAGCAAATGAAGATATAAATGAACAATCCTATGGAAGTCATTTATTCGAATTAAATAACAGGTACTTAACACAACATGGAATTCAGACCCCTGCTCTTTATGATCTGAATAAGGAAAGAGATCGTTACTCTTTCGATTATGCTCTGGTTGAATATATAGATGGAAGAATGGCAGAAACCTATTTTCATCATCCCGAGCTACGTGTTCAAGATAAAGTTTTTCAGCGTGTGGGGGAAATGCTTACTGCTATGCATACCCACGAGAGGCATGTTTTTGGGAAAGCAAATGCTAACGAGAGCAGCATGGGACAATGTCATTTATTACAAATGGAAAATGCGAAAGTACAGCTAGCCTATGCCTCCCAACATATTGAGAAGATCAGGTCTAATCAAAGCAAACTGCTCGATAAGTTGTACGAGCTTGAATCAAAAATTGAACCCAGACAGCAATATGGGTTTATTCACGGGGAACTGGGTCCTGACCATGTTATGGTTAATGATAAACTGGAACCTTTCTTGATCGATATCGAAGGAGCAATGTTTTATGATATTGAGCATGAGCATAGTTTTTTGCAGATGAGATTTGGGGATTTCTATCGGTACTTAAAGAACGATGCTCTGGATCATGATAGGTTGTTATTTTATCAATTCCACCATCATGTCTCCTTAACTTCAGGTGGATTAAAGCTGCTGCATAGAGGATTTCCTGATCAACAATTCGCACAAGGCCTAGCTGATTATCAATCGGAACGCGCGCTGAGGTTTATCGAAGGATGAACTAAACAAGGTGTTTGGATTGATAACCTACTGCATGTCCTCGAAAGTAACCTATTAGCCTTCTTCACCCTTTAGGGTGGAGGAGGTTTTTTCGTTATACAACTACAAGGCATAATAAAAGACCGCATCCACTGAAATTACTTCCAGAACTGGCGGTCTGATATCTTCGTTATGAATCAATCTTTATCTGAAAGGGTTAATTAATGAAATTTAACGGTCTTGATGCGAGCCTCTTCTTCATAGCTAAGTGGTTTCGGAGATTGCGGAGTGTGCAGATGGCGCTCCACGGAGTACTCCATTTTCCGGTAGTCCTCATTACCTGTATTCAATGTTGGATTCCAGTTTTCTGTCACCCAATTTTTAAGTTCCTTAAGTCCTGCTAGCATTTCCTCCAGCCTCCTTTGGCGAAGAAACAAAATAGATTTTGTTGTTCTTTGTTTACGCTTTCATTATAATCCTAAACTCCATTTTTTAAAAGGTGTGTCCGTCTGAAAAACACAGATTATTCAGTGAACATTGTGTGTTATTTAGGTTTTGTGCTTCATCTGGAGAGAAGTGTCTCCCTGTAGGAGACACTTTTAGTGAAGCTGAAAGGATACTCATTAGTACCACTTTTTTAAATTATTTTACATCCGTATATCCAACAAATACTGCCCTGAAGAAATAAATTTAGGGTGGAGAATTTACAGGATTATTTTCTAATGAATATGGAAAAATAAATGATTATTAGCTGCGAGTTGCACTGAAAACCATTATTTTGCTAATCATAAATAAGATTGGTGGAAATAAATTTTATTTTTCTAAAAATAGAGAAAATAATTTACAAAAGCAAAATATAATGATATTTTGTTTATGTAGAAAAGAAACCGCTCACAACTTAAGGGGGATTAACAATGACACTCACAAAGTTCCACGGAATTATACCTGCCTTTTATGCCTGCTATGACGATCAAGGAAATATTTCGGAATCCCGGACGCATGCTTTATGTGATTACTTATTTGAAAAAGGAGTTCAAGGTGTATATGTGGGAGGCAGCTCAGGAGAATGTATTTACCAGAGTCTCGACGAACGCAAAGCGGTACTAAGCTACGTAGCTAGTAACCTGAAAGGTAAAATGACACTGATTGCCCACGTGGGTGCCCCTTCCACTAGAGATAGTATTGAGTTAGCGAAACATGCTGCAACCTTAGGATACGATGCATTATCCGCAATCCCGCCTATATATTTCAAGTTACCTGATAGTGCAGTCTATAAATATTGGAGCGAGATTATGGAGGCAACCCCTCTAAGCTTCATCATCTACAACATTCCTCAGACTACTGGATATACACTGACTCCGTCCCTATTTGAGAAGCTGCTTGCGAACAAAAAGGTGATTGGTGTGAAGAACTCCTCTATGCCGACTATGGATATTGAAAGATTCAAAAGAGTGGGTGGAAAAGATGTAGTGGTATTTAATGGACCGGATGAACAATATGTTGCGGGAAGAATCATGGGAGCGGATGCGGGAATCGGTGGAACCTATGCGGTTATGCCTGAGCTGTTCCTGCAAGCAAATGAATTTGTTAAGGCTGGTAAGTTCGAAGAAGCTGGACAAATTCAAAGCGATATCAACGATATTATCATCGCCCTTTGTTCGCTCAAAGGTGCCATGTATGCCGGAATAAAAGAGATTCTAAAATTAAGAGGCGTAAACATTGGTAGCGTAAGAGCACCGCTTGAGGCAGTAGCCGCTGAAGATGCTGGTCCGATCGCAGACATTATGAAATTGATTGATCAAGCTATTGAAAGATATTGCGGTTAAGACAAATGAAGAAATCCATCGTATGCTTTGGCGATTCTAATACTTGGGGCTACGACGCAGAGACAGACCGCAGATTTAAGGATGATATTCGTTGGACGGGAATTCTTCATACAGAATTGGGTGACGCCTACCGTATGATCGAAGAAGGGCTTCCCGGCAGAACAAGTGTCAGTGAGGACCCTCTATTTGAAGGACTTTCTGGAATTTCCTATATCTATCCCTGCCTGATGTCACATTCGCCATTAGACTTGGTTGTGATCATGCTTGGGACCAATGATACCAAAGAAAGGTTTGGATTAACTTCTTATAACATCGCACAAGGTATTGTTAGACTGGCTCTTAAAGCTAAAGGTAGCGGTGCAGGACCTGAGGGGAAGGCTCCAGAGGTTCTAGTAATCGCGCCCCCTCCGATTGGAGCAGAGTATATTCATACCCCTATTGGCAAACCAATGGGTAGCGGATGTAGTGAGAAGTCTATGGAGCTCGCTGAGCATCTTGCAGCTTTGCTAACGGGAACTGGTATCCACTTTGTAGATTCCAGAGACCATGTATCGATGAATGAAATTGATTATATGCATCTTGATCCGCAAGGACATCGCAACATGGCCGATTTAGTGCAATACCATGCTAAACGGATTTTAAATTAAAGGTTCTATGCTTTCGAAGCGAGTTTTGTACGAAGAGATTCAGAGAAGATAATGCTCACAAAACTTTAAGCGTATGCTTTCGATGCGAGTTTTGTACGTAGCGATTCAGAGAAGGTAATGCTCACAAAACTTTTAGGGAGGTTTATAAATGAAGAAAAAACGTTTACTCTCGACAATGGTTGCGCTAATGGTGATTATTTCTTTAATTTCAGGTTGCTCAGGTAACAATGCTGCGAGTTCTAATACATCCGATAATTCTTCTGCATCTGGGAAGGAAAAAGTGGCGATCAGAGTATGGCTGACTCCACAGTGGAAGGGTGTTGTGGATGCCACGGAGGCAGGCGCGGACTATGATAGCTTCCTAAAGCACGCCGCTGAGAAATTCAAAGCACAATATGATAAATACGATGCAGATATTCAAATAGAGGTCATTGCTGGAGATCAGCGCGATCAATTGCTTAACGTTAACTTAAGCGGAGGAACACCTCCAGATGTGTTCTTTGAGAGTGTATTCCCGATGGGCGATTACGTTCACCGGGGAGCATTGGTTCCTTTGACCGACATCATTGATGAAGACGCGAAAAGCGATATTGCTCAAAACTACTGGGACGCTGTAACGTTCGGAGAAGATATTTATTTCTATCCATTCCAGCACAACCCAGGCACCTTGGTTTACAACGCGGACATGTTTAAAGCAGCAGGCTTAGAAAAGTTTGTGGGTGAAGAATCCGAAATCAAAACTTGGAACTTGGATGAATATCAACAAATTCTTGAGGGTCTGAAAAACAATCTGCCGAAGGATAAGTATTCCAATGCATATCCAATGGCATTATTCGCTGTAAATAATCAGGGCGATACATGGAACCTTGCCTATATGAGAATGTTCGGCAATAAGTTCTTTGATGATCAAGGCAACATTGTCCTGAATGATGAGAACGGAGTTAAAGCTGCAACTTGGCTGAAAAACCTATATGACGGCGGATATACAAATCCAGGTGCAGAATCTGTTTCTTCTAATGATGCCAATGCTATGTTCCAAAATCAGCAATTAGCAATCAGTTTCACTAACCCGATTCTGTTTAATGGTGCGAAAGCAAATATGGCGGACGGTACGGCAGCGAAATTCGATATGAGACTTGCTAATATTCCGTCGGAAAGCGGAGATCCTCTATCCTTTACTTATGTAGTAGGCGCTAGTGTATTCAAGTCCAAAGATGCTAAGAAGACTGAAGTAGCTAAGGATTTCGTGAAGTTCTTCTCAAGCGATCCTGAGTTAGTTAAATCCTCTAAGAATGGTATTCCTGTAAGAAGTTCTGTAGCCGAAGCACTTAAAGCAGAAAATCCACTGTTTGCAGCTTACGATGCCAACTCTAAATATTTGTTCAACTTCACAGGCAACGTTCCAGGATACAGCCAATTAAGAGAGGTCTTATATCCAGAGCTACAAGCACTTTACATGGGAGCTAAGACACCGGAACAGTTTGTGCAAGATTATCAGGCAAGTGGCAACAAGGTGATTGAGACCAATAAAGCTGGCTCTGTAATTTTCCAATAATCTAAGACCAGATAAACAATACACGATTGACAGCCTTTAGGGTCTGAAGAGACTCTAGGGCTGTTAATTAGAAAGGTAAACGATATGAAACTACGTAGTAATTACCTAAAAGAGAATATTACAGGTTATCTGTTTATTTTACCTCAGATGATAGTATTCTTAGCCTTTCTTGTCTATCCGATCTTAGAAGGGATGCGGCTGAGTCTATACCAGATTAATTATGACAGCGAGAAGTTTGTGGGTTTTGCCAATTACACCACATTGTTTAATGATCCGGTATTTTTTAAGGCTACTATCAACACCGTTGTGTTCGTAATATTTATCGTTCTACTTACAGTGGGGTTTGCATTGTTCGTAGCCTCTGCGGTATTTGATAAGAATGCTAAGTACGTTTCCTTTATTAGAGGAAGTTATTATATCCCGGTAATGGTGTCCATGGTGGTTATGAGTATGGTCTGGAGCTTTTTGCTGAATCCGGCTAACGGACTTATCTCTTATCTATATAAAGACATGGGACTAGGGACGATTAATCTGCTGGGAAATCCAAAGACGGTTCTGCCAGTCGTGATATTTGTAACCTTCGCAACTAACGTGGGCCAGGCAATTATTCTGTATATAGCTGCGATGATTGGTGTCTCGAAAGAGCTTTTTGAAGCAGCAGAAATCGATGGTGCTAGCAGATGGCAAGTGATTACAAAGATCCTGATTCCTTCGGTAGGACCTACAACAACTTATATTACGATTATCAATATTATTGCCGTATTAAAAATCTTTGTAGTTATTCAGTTATTGACCGGTGGCGGACCGAACAATTCCTCCGTAACGCTGATGTACTACCTTTATAATAATGCCTTTAAATATAACCAACTCGGTGTAGCTTCTGCGGTAGGGGTTATCATGTTCGTGATTACATTGATACTGTCTGTGCCACAGCTACGAAGCATTATTAAGGTGAAGTGAGGGGGAATACAACATGTCGAAGATTAAAAACAAGAAAAAGAGAGAGAAGTTTGATGTGATATCGAATGTGATCATTATCCTCTTCGCACTCCTTAATCTTTTTCCACTATATTGGTTATTCACAAGTTCACTCAAGAACAGCTCGGATGTTGTGAAGATGCCTCCAGACTGGTGGCCCAAATCGATTACATTCTCCAACTATGTGGATGTATTTCAGAACCAGCCGGCTTTAAGATGGACGTTTAATAGTATTTATGTATCAGGTATTTCTACTATTTTGGTTATCGTTGTAGGCTCTATGGCCGCCTATGCGTTCTCAAAGATTAATTTTAAAGGTAAAAATATAATCTTCATTATCTTTATATCTAGTTTGATGATTCCTAAAGAAATTATGATTGTGCCCTTATTCCGGATCACCCAACAATTTGGAATGGTAAATAGTTATAACGGTATGATTTGGCCGAACGTGGCGGGTGCATTTGGAGTGTTCCTATTAAAGGGATTCTTCGATTTAACCCCTAATGCCTTAAGAGAAGCCGGGAGAATAGATGGTGCAAATGAATGGAGAATCTTCACGCGCATCATGTTGCCTATTGTCAAACCTGGTATTGGAGCCTTATTTATTCTGAATTTCGTGCAAGTCTGGAATGATTATTTGTGGCAGCTGGTTATAGGCCAAGAGAACAAAATGAAAACATTAATGGTTGGTACTGCGACCTTAATGCAGGATTTGAATCCTAATTTCGCTTATAAAATGGCCGGAGCTACCATCGCTGCAATTCCGATGTTGCTAGTGTTCATGTTATTCCAACGGTTCTTCACCAATGGGATTACGGCAGGAGCAGTTAAAGAATAAATAAAAATGTGGAGTGGGTTACTGATGAATACTGAAAATAATGTACTTAAAAAAATAAAACATAAACTAGTCGTCTCCAGTCAAGCCTTACCAGAAGAACCGCTGCATAGCCCGTTTATTATGGGGAGAATGGCTTATGCTGCTTATTTAGGCGGGGCTTCTGGAATTCGGGCAAACAGCGTAGCGGATATTCAAGAAATCAAAAAGCAAGTGAATCTGCCGATCATTGGGATAATCAAAAAGGTGTATGAAGGCTCTGAAGTCTTTATTACACCCACTCAAAAGGAAGTCGATGAGCTGTACCGCGAAGGGGTAGATATCATTGCTATGGATGCTACAGACCGGATTCGCCCGGACGGATCTACTATTTCTGAACTTTTTCCACTTTTAAAAGAGACCTATAAAGATCAACTGTTTATGGCGGATTGTTCTACATTTGCGGAAGCTGCGAAGGCTGTTGAGCTGGGATTTGATCTGATAGGAACTACCTTGAGCGGTTATACCGAGGCTACTAAAGGCCGCAACTTGCCAGATTTTGAATTGGTTCAACAAATCGTCAACAACTTCTCTGTTCCCGTTATAGCTGAAGGTGGGGTTTCCACTCCTGAAGAATTAAAGACCATGTTTGATTTAGGTGTGTATTCAGCAGTGGTTGGCTCTGCGATCACGAGACCGATGGAGATTACGAAGCGGTTTGTGAACGCTATTCAGTAGAACGCCAGAGAGGGTAGATGGGAATGAGAATTGTAGCCGTAGATATTGGCGGTACCAATACCAAGATGTGTATATGCGATAAACAGGGGAGTGTACATGACTTCAAGGAGTATGCAACAGAAAGCTACTTGGGGGGACCCCATGTAATCTCGAGAATGCTGGAAAAGATTGCAGAATACGATCATTTTGATGCCATTGCCATAAGCACCGCGGGCCAAGTTAATGCAGAAGAAGGATTTATTGTCTATGCTAACGAAAATATACCTAGATATACTGGAATGAAAATTAAGGATATTGTCACCCATCATTTTTATAAACCTGTTATGGTAGAGAACGATGTGAATTCAGCAGCATTAGGCGAAGCTTATTATGGAGCTGCTCAGAGCTTTAACAATTTCTTATGTCTAACCTTTGGCACAGGCATTGGCGGTGCGATCGTCATTAATCGCCAAATCTATAAAGGGGCTAATGGGGTAGCGGCTGAATTTGGCCATATCTTTACTCACCCATTGTCGGCCCCATCCGGAGTAGAAGGACTGCCGTATTATGAGAAATACGCTTCAACTACAGCTTTAGTGAAGATGGCTCAGCTGGCAGATCCCGAATGCACGGACGGAAAAGCTTTATTTGATAAAATACAGAGCGGAAATGAGCAGCTTGAACGTATTTTAGATCTATGGATTACTGAAGTGGCTGTGGGTTTAGCCTCTATCACACATATCTTCAATCCATCCGCGATTATTATTGGTGGCGGTGTAATGGAACAAGAAGATTTGGTTCGAAGGGTAGAAGAACGCACGAAGTCTTTGATTATGGAAAGCTTTGCGGGAGTGAGAATTGTTAAAGCCTCATTAGGGAATAAGGCAGGTCTGCTGGGAGCTTCCTCCTTATTCGTACATTAATTTATTGAAAAGGAGGGGCTTTTTTGCGGACAATCAGTATTTTTTCTTCAATTCATTCTAAATACAATAATTTGACGAATACGGAGAAGAAGGTAGCGGACTACGTACTGGAGAATACGAGAAGTGTAGTCTACATGTCGATTACTGATCTTGCAGATGCATGTGATGTTGGGGAATCAAGTATATTTCGATTTTGCAAATCTTTAAGTTATAAAGGGTATCAAGAGTTCAAGATCGCATTGGCACATAGCATCACTGTGGAGAATGAGATCCCGCAGCTTACCGATCAAATTCTGATGGATGATACGATTGAAGCTGTTGCTTCTAAAGTGCTGACCACGAATGTAAGTGCACTCAACGAGACCTATAATTTAATTGATATACAGAAGATCAGTGAGGCCATTGAGTATTTGATTAATGCAGAACGTGTATTGTTTTTCGGTGTGGGCTCTTCTCTAGTCACAGCTATGGAAGCCAAGATTAAATTTATGCGCATTACGAACAAAACGGAATGTTTAATGGATTCACATCTGCAGATGATGTCGGCAGCGTTGATGTCTAACCGGGATGTCGCTGTTGTGATTTCTTATTCCGGCTCGACCAAGGATAGCATTGAGGTTGCGAGAAAAGCAAAGGAACGAGGAGCCAAAGTAATATCCATTACTAGGTTTGAAAAGTCACCGTTAACCTCGTACTCCGATCTGACCCTGCTATGTGGTGCTAATGAAGGACCGCTGCAAGGGGGTTCATTATCTGCAAAGATATCGCAGCTCTATCTGCTTGATATTTTATATGTAGAATATTTCAAGAAGACTAGTGAGCAATCCATAATCAATAAAGAAACTACAGCTTCAGCAGTCAGTGAGAAACTGGTTTAGCACATTAAGATGTGAGGGGAATGGGAAGTTATGATCTTAGGTTCTTTGTCATCTTGGGAAGAGCATATCAAGTATGAGAATCCTGTCATTGTTGAGGCTATTGAGGAATTGAAAGTAATCTTACAACATGATCCTGATCTTGGGCGAATCGAAATCCGCGGGAACGAAATGTATGCTTCGATTATGGCTCTGGAGGCAAAATCGCTGGAGGAACAAGCCGCAGAGAAGCATGAGACTTATATTGATGTGCATTATCTGATCGAAGGTGAAGAAACGATTGGCTGGGCACCCCTGCAAGAAGGGATCGAGCCCATTAAGCCTTACGATGCCGAAGGAGAATATGCGCTTTATCCCCCATCAGCAGATGAAATATTGTTATCTTTGAAGCCTGGAATGTTCGCGGTCTTTTTCCCTCATGATGTTCACAGACCGGGTATGGGTCAACCGGGGCAGCAGATTAAAAAAGCTGTCATTAAAATCCATACAAATCTACTAACTCCATAACATAGAGATTGAGGCTGGTAGCGGAACCATTCCGCTGTCAGCTTTTTTTGCGTCGCTTCTATTTACTTATATCTAAATTTATAAATATACAAAATATAAAGATTGGTGGTAAACTTAACATGCCTAAAGCTTTTTTGGTAGAGCTTAAGGATTTTTTTGCATGCACATTTATGAGTGAGCAAAGAATATTACAGAGAATTACACTATAGAAAGAATAATGGAGGCAGGAGAGTTAAATGAAGAATAAAGGTCTAAAGAGAATGTTGTTGTTATCTATGATGGTTGTTGTCATCGCTGCACTTGCAGTCGGTTGTGGTTCGAAAAATAATACAAATACAGAATCGTCAGAGGGAGCTGCTCCAGAGGCTGCAAAAGAAGTTACCTCCTTGTCGCTCGGTTTATTACCCTCGATTGATGCTATTCCTTTTATCATCGCACATGAACAAGGTTTCGATAAAAACCACGGTGTGGATCTGGACATCCAGACGTTTAAAAGCGCCAAAGATCGGGATGTAGCTTTTCAAGCAGGCAAGCTGGATGGTCTAAGTGCTGACCTGGTTGCGATCTCCATTTACAATGAGGCTGGACTGGATGTGAAGATCACCAGTACAACTTTTGGGGAATTTGATTTGCTGACTGGAAATGAATCGATACAGGATGTGAAGGGTTTGAAGGGGAAAACCGTGATTTTGTCCAAGAATACCTCCACACAATATACAGTGGCCATGATGCTGAAACAAGCAGGTCTGACCGAAGATGATATTACAGTGACAGAGGTTCCACAGATTCCGACCCGGTTAGAATTGCTTAAGAATAATAAGGCGGATGCGGCTATTTTGCCAGAACCTTTTGTAACGATGGGCAAAACCTCAGGCCTGCGTGTACTGAGCTCAACGATAACTGCGGGAGTAAATCCGTTCGTATTAGCTTTCCCGCAAAC
The DNA here is from genome assembly GCF_037963265.1 of Paenibacillus sp. FSL H7-0943. NCBI lineage: Bacteria > Bacillati > Bacillota > Bacilli > Caryophanales > Paenibacillaceae > Paenibacillus > Paenibacillus sp. FSL H7-0943. The sequence goes on along the minus strand of NZ_CP150148.1, from coordinate 5,672,270 downwards.
TGCAATTGATGCCAAAGCAGAAGCTATCCGCAGTATGTATGCTGCTTATGATGAAGCAGTAGCTTATATGAAATCCCATGAACAATCTGAATATATCGATCTTGTAATCAAAGAAGTAGGATATCCAGAAACATTAAAAGATGAGATCAAGGTACCAGATTATGTACCAGCTTATCAAGTGGATGTGAAGGAAGTAGAGGCTGCATTTGCTTGGGGACGGGAAAAAGGTTTGCTTAGCAAAAATATCTCGGCTGAAGATGTGATTTCTGATGTCCAATTCAAGAAATAAAGGACTCGCCATAAAGGATCTGAAAGTAGAATATAAGAGCGGACAATTAGCCTTAGGTCAGGTGGATTTATCTTTGCCGGAACATGGGATCTACACCATTATCGGACCCTCTGGCAGCGGAAAATCAACCTTATTACGGGCGATTGCGGGCTTGCTGCCTAGCTATCAGGGACAAATTCTTTTTAATGAGAAATCTGTACATGAGAAAGAAACGTTAATCGGGCTGGTGCCGCAGAACTACGGGCTTCTTCCTTGGAAGACTGTACATGATAATATTCAGATAGCGATGAAGATTACGCATACGGCAAGTTCATCCAAGCAAGAACGGGAGACGCAGATTAAGCAGTGGCTTTCGTCGATGGGGATCTCTGATTTAGCAGAACGTTATCCCTTATCCCTCAGTGGAGGCCAGCAGCAAAGAGTAGCGATTGCCAGAGCTTTTGCCATTTTGCCTACTATTCTGTTGCTGGACGAGCCATTCTCTGCACTCGATGCGATAACAAGGGAAACGCTGCAGGTCCTCTTTTTAGAGAACTGGCTGGCTAACCCAACGACTACGTTATTTGTCACTCATGATGTGGAAGAAGCGATTCTGCTGGGGCAAAAGATTATCGTCATGCCGTCCAACAAAGAAACTACGCCTGAAATTATTGATAATCATTTGGTGTTTCATATGAGGCATGAGGATAAGCGGGACAGTGTGGATTACTTTGAGCAGACTAAGCGGATTAGAAAGGTAATGCAGGAGATATGGTAAACAAACGTCGACTTCATCATCTAGTAAGGCTTCTATTTGTATTTGTCTGTATGAATGTAGTCTGGTATATCGCATTTTTACTTATGAACCATTCGATTCTGCCAAGTCCCTTTGCTGTATATAAGGCGATGTTTCAGTTAGGGGCGCAGGATATTGCTATAAATGTAGGGTATAGCTTGTTCAGAATTTTTGCAGGTGTGGTACTGGCGTTAATTATTGGACTGCTTATAGGTCTTCTAATGGGACGTTCATTGACCTGGAACAAACTGCTGGACCCTGTGGTTTACTTGACCTATCCTGTTCCCAAAATTGCCCTGCTTCCAGTAGTGATGCTGTTCTTCGGGCTTGGGGAGACGTCCAAAATCCTAATGATCATGCTGATTTTATTGTTTCAGATCATCATTTCGGTAAGGGATGGGGTTAAGGCTATTCCGGACAATACCTATGATGTCTTAACTAGTATAGGTGCCAGCGCTGTGCAGAAGTTCTGGCATGTGACACTGCCGGGTGCATTGTCAGTAATTCTGAGTACGATTCGTATTTCGCTTGGAACGGCGATATCTGTACTGTTTTTTACGGAGATCTATGGAACAGAGCATGGTATGGGCTTTTTCATCATGGATGCGTGGTTAAGATTAGATTATCCGGAGATGTATGCGGGAATTATGTTGTTCAGCTTGGTCGGTTTTATTCTCTTCTTGCTTGTTGATTTTCTTGATTACAAGTTTATGAAGTGGCGGAACTAAATTTAGTTGGAGATTGAACTATAGCTTTCCTTTGCCTGAGTTTAGGCAAGGGGGAGCTTTTTTTATATGATTTTTTGGGGGCAATACAATTAATTTTAGTTTCATTATTATTTGAATGGAAAAATAAAACAGTAAAATAAATGAAGAAAAAAATGAAAATTAAACTTACTTAGGGCTGTAAACCCCCGTTTATTTTAGAAAAATATAAAGATGGTGAGATGAAAAGAGGGAATTTGTTTTAAAAAAACTAATAAATCTCTTAATTTCTTGCAAAACTATTGGAAATTATATTCATAAAAGTATAAAAAGGTTTAGTTTAATTTATTTACAACCAGATTTTAGTATGGTATTTTATCAATGGAAACGGATTCATTTAGGTTTTGTGAAATGATTTTAAGTTATTACGAATGGAAGGATCTGTTCACTTCATAAAAATGAAAACGCTAATAAAAAGTTGGAGGGAATTATCTTTGAATAAATATGGACGGAAGCTATGGCTTACGGTGCTGATTTTCGTGATTGTGATTGGCGGGCTGACGTATTATTGGGCTTCTAAGGGCGAAAACCCAGCAACACTGTCTCAGGAGTCTGCCAAAGAAGCAACGGGTGAAGCGGGAAAGGAAACTCTTCCAACGGCGACAGCAGCTAACACAAGTAGTGGAACCGCATATACGTTGACTGTGGATACGGGGAATCCGGGAGCTAAGATCAGCCCGATGTTGTACGGAGCCTTTTTCGAAGAGATTAATCATGCGGGAGATGGAGGGCTATATGCAGAGCTGATTTCCAATCGTTCCTTTGAGGATAGTTCGGTCACACTGTTCAATTGGTGGATTGATGAAAAAGGAGGGAGTAAAGGGAAGCTTGCTCTGACCAGCAGTAAGCTTTTGAACGATGCTCAGACCCAGGCAATGGCTTTAACAGTATCATCAGCTGCCGAGGGTGGTTCGGTATCTGCTGTGAATAATGGTTACTGGGGGATTGCTTTGATGAAGGAGGCCAGTTACAAGTTGTCTTTCTATGCGCGGCCAGAGCCAGGGGACAATATGCCACTGCGTATAACGTTAGAGAGCCCAGATGGCAAAGAGCTATATGCAGAACAGACCGTTGATAAGTTAAAAGAAGGATGGCATCCATATACATACACACTGACTTCTACAGGTACTGTAGCAAACGCACGAATTGTAATCTCTGCTGCCAATGTAGGGACTGTTTATCTCGATATGGTGTCTTTGTTTCCTGAGACTTGGAACAACAGGGAGAATGGGCTTCGCATCGATTTGGCTGAAAAGGTAGCTGCGATGAAACCCGCATTCGTTCGTTTTCCGGGGGGATGTTTTGTGGAAGGGAAAACGCCAACTGATGCTTATCAATGGAAGAACACCATTGGTCCGATTGAAACGCGTCCCGGTCATAAGGGATATTGGGATTACCGCTCCTCAGATGGGCTGGGCTTTCACGAATATCTGCAATGGGCCGAAGATCTGAAAGCGGAACCATTATATGTAGCTTATATCGGGATTTCACATAACGGAGATCCTATAGCCAAGCAGAATACCGTTCCAGTCAGTGAAATTCAGCCATGGATACAAGATGCGCTGGACGCCATTGAATATGCAAACGGACCGGTTACTAGCAAATGGGGGGCACAAAGAGCCGCCAATGGTCATCCGGAGCCTTTTAATATGAAATATGTAGAGATTGGTAACGAAAACAATTTCCAGATGAGTGAATATATTAAGCGTTATGGCTTGTTTTATAAAGCAATTAAAGAGAAGTATCCAGAGATTCATCTCATTGCCAATGCGGCAGTTGAAGGTGAGCCTATCGAGATGGTTGATGAGCATTACTATGAAACCACTGAATGGTTCCTCAGCAACTCGAACAGATACGATACTTATGACCGGAGTGGTCCTGAGATTTATGTTGGTGAGTATGCGGTAACCAAGGGTGCCGGAGAAGGCAATCTGAACGCTGCAATCGGCGAGGCCGCTTTTATGATGGGCATGGAACGGAATTCTGATATCGTAAAAATGTCCTCTTATGCCCCGTTGTTTGTGAATACGAAGGATCGTACTTGGAACCCGGACGCTATTGTGTTTGATTCATCGACTAGCTACGGAACACCTTCTTATCATGTGCAGCAGATGTTCGGAAGCGATAAGGGGGATGTAGTTCTTCCAACCTCACTTGTGGCTCTAGGTCAAGAAGAAACCTCCGGTAAGCAATCCATTCAAGGTGGAATTGGTTTGGGGACTTGGGCCACCCAGGTAGAGTACAGCGATGTACGAGTAGCGAAAGGTGATGACGTTCTTTTTGAAGATCATTTCAAGAAGGATTCCGGAGCCTGGACTCTAAACAATGGGGACTGGGAACAATCCAAGGGTACTTTTAAGCAGACTTCTAATGATATTGATATTCGCGCAGTTGCCGGTGAGGCTTCCTGGAGTGATTATACACTTTCTCTTAAGGCGAAAAAGACTGGCGGAGCAGAAGGTATGCTCATTATGTTCGGCTCTAAAGATGAAGGCAACTTCTATTGGTGGAATCTTGGCGGCTGGGGAAATACGCAGAGCGCGATTGAAAAATCAGTAGGTGGAACAAGAGCAGTCATCGGAAGAACGGTTCCTGTAAGGATTGAGACTGGGAAATTGTACGATATCCGCATTGAATTATCAGGTGCTAATATCCGGCTCTATCTCGACGACGAGCTTATACAAGAGGTGAACGATGAAAGTCCAGCAGGGCCGCTGTTCCAAACTGCGAGCCGTGATCTTGCCACAGGTGAGCTGATCGTTAAAGTCGTTAATGCGGGTGACACTGCTCAGCGCACGGATGTTTCTTTTACCGGACTTGCCACATCAAGCCTGGAAGGAACAGCTACCGTACTTCAGTCGGACGATTTAAATGCTGAGAATAGCTTCGCTGAACCTGACAAGGTGGCACCTGTAACTCAAAAGGTAAGTGTAGACAAAGGTAGTCTGGAGTTTGAATTCCCGAAATATTCCGTGACCGTGTTAAGACTAAAGGAAGGGGGGAAATAGCCGGTCACGGAGGGAGGTTCACTCCTTCACTATAAACAAGCATTTATTTGTTCAATTTAAGAGGGAGGTTAGGTTATGAGTTCGAAAAGAAAAACGAGCAGTTTAGTCGTATGTATGGTAATGGTTTTTGTGCTTATTCTGTCAGCCTGTAGCAGCGCTGGAAGCTCAACGACGAATCAAAATGCAGCTAACAACGGTAAAACGAACACTGAAAAAACTAATAATGCTAGTGAACCAACCAATGCAACAGCTACTGAGGGCACGGAAGCAGTAGATCCTGCCAACGACCTGCCAAGCAAAGATATTCAAGGTGAGGTTACCGTTTGGGCCTTTAATGAAAAAGTGTTCGAGGAAGTCGGCGCTGCATTTATGGCTGAATATCCTGGAATCAAGTTGAAGACGGTAGTTATGCCCTTTGGCGACCTGCATGACAAGCTGCAAACGACAATCGCCGCAGGTAGCGGGGCACCGGACGTAGCAGAAGTAGAAATGTACCAGTTGAATCGCTATATGGCGGGCAATGTGCTGGAGAATCTTTTGGAAGAGCCTTATAACGCTGGAAAATATAAAGATCTGGTTGTTCCATATAACTGGGAGCGTTGGATGACACCAGACAGCTCACAGCTGCTTGGTATGCCTTGGGATATGACACCGGGGGTTTATTACTACCGTGCAGACATTTTTGAAGAGCTTGGATTGCCAAGTGATCCTGCTGAGCTTGGCGAATACATGCAAGATGAAGAGAATCTCTTGAACCTGGCTCAAATTTTGAAAGCTAACGGTAAATATTTCATGGAGTGGAGCGATGGCCCGATCGTATGGGCAGGAGATGAAGTCGGCTACTTTGATAAGGATATGAACTGGACACGTAATACGGACAAAATGGTGAAGGTTCTTGATATTACAAAACGTGGACAACAGCTGGGCTGGGCACCTCATATCGGTTATGGCTCAGACGAAGGTAAACAGCTAGTTCTAAAAGGTGATTTGGTTGGTGTCGTATCGGGTTCATTCGGAGCACGCGGACTTCAAGAAACATTCCCTGAGCTTGCCGGAAAATGGAAGGTAACCCGGTTGCCAATAGGAATTAACGTGGGAATGGGCGGATCAAGCTTTGTTATCCCTTCGCAAAGCAAAAATAAAGAAGCGGCATGGGCTTACATTCAGTGGAGCATGAGAAGTGAAAATGCTTGGAAAATTTGGACAAAACATTCCATTCAGCCGGGTTACAAGGATATTTCCAGTCTTGATTGGTACGCAAACACTAAAAATGAATATCTGGGTGGGCAAGAGGAATTTAAACTATATGAGCAATTAAGCAACGATATTCCAGTCAAACACCTTACACCAGTAGATAACAAGGGCTGGGAAATCTTTATAGCCGCGATCGGTGATGCACTGGCTAAGAACACAGATTCCAAGACGGCTATTCAAAAAATTGGTGATGATGTCTTGAAGCAAGCTTCCAAAGAAATTGCTGCCTTTAAAAAGGCAATGGGAATGCAGCCGTAAGGAAATCTAATAACAGGAGGGGCAGCCTGCAATTGCCAGAGCTGCCCTGCTTGTATTCACTTAAGTCCGAGAGGCCCGTAAAGATGGGAGGAGACCGATGCGTGTTACGCATACTGCGAAAATATAAGATTAGTTTGTTGTTACTGGTACTTTTAGGAGTCTCCCTAGTGTGGTGGAATCAATCACGAGGGTTTGATAATTCAGCGATGGATGGCATCCCCGTTTATGCGGATGTTGATGAAAGCTCTATTTTAGAAAGCGATAGTGTGAATTCAAAACTCGAAGCCTCTTACTTAAGCTATTACGAGGAAAAACAACAGGATGGTGCAAAGGACTCATCGGATTTTACGCTTGCTATTCCTTCGGCGGATTATAAGGCCATTAGTTCTGAAGGTACAGAGGTAATGACGGATCTTGGTGGAAAACCCGGCAAGGTACTAGCGCTTAAAGCAGAGGATAGCTGGGTGGAATATACATTTACGGTTCCGGCAGATGGGTTGTATCAGATGGGGATGGAGTATTATGCCCTTCCTGGTAAACGATCCTCGATCATTCGAAGCGTAAAGATTGATGGGGAGTATTTATTCTCTCAAGTAAAAAAAATGGAATTCCAGCGGATGTGGAAGGAAAGTGCAGAGCCATGGCTGGACAATCAAGGGAATGAATTTAATCCCAAGCGGGAAGAGGTAACAGGCTGGCAATATCGGGAGTTTCGAGATGCCGAGGCCAGAACTGCGGATCCCTTTCGCTTTTATCTGACCAAAGGGGAGCATACGGTGAAGCTGGAAGCCATCCGAGAGCCGGCCGCACTTAGTGAACTGAGAATATTTTCTCCAGAACCGCTCCCGACTTATGCGGAAGTGAAGCAGGAGTATGAGAATAAGGGTTACAAGCCTGTTCAGAATCAAGTGATCAAAATTCAGGCAGAAGAATCCTCCCTTCGTTCAGATCCAACGCTGAAGCGGATCGAGGACCGGGAGCCACTCACCGAACCTTTTAACAAAGATGCTATTGTGCTTAATAGTTTTGGGGGTGTCGGGTGGCGTACGGGTGGACAATGGGCGGAATGGGATTTCGAGATTCCTGAGTCAGGGCTCTACAATATCGCAATTCGTTACGGCCAGTGGTTCCTAAACGGGATACCGGTGGAACGCCGGATTATGATTGATGGCGAGGTACCGTTCCAAGAGCTGAATGCCTTGAAATTCCCTTACAAAGCGGAATGGCAAGTAAACAAGCTGGGAAATGAGGACGGAGAATACTTCTTTTATCTCGAACAAGGCAAGCATACGTTGCGGATGGAAGTTCAAGTATCGGGTGTAGGCGGAATGATTGAAGCTGTGCTGAACACTACACATAAAATGTCTCTTTTGGGACGTGAAATCACGCAGGTAACGGGAACGAACCCTGATCCAAACGGGGATTGGCAGCTGGAGCAGAACATTCCTAATCTTGTGCCACGTTTACATTTGATGGCGCGGACGTTGGATGATGCTGTGCAGGATATGTATGCTTTTGGCGTTGCTGATGGAAGCTCTGAGCTGAGTACGCTTTATGAAGCACGTGATCGGTTCCTGGAAATGGCGAAGGATACCTCAAGTATTCCAGGTCGTCTTCAGCAATTTACGGATCTGCAGTCATCGCTTGGCTTATGGGTCAACGGATTAATGAAGCAGAGTATTGTAATGGACTATATTGAAGTGAAGTCGGAAGATCAGCCATGGCCTAAAGACGCGGCTCCTTGGTATACCCGTGTAGGGACGATGACGTATGACTTCTTTAGTTCTTTTACAAAGGATTACAGCGGCATAGGGAATACGTACAAAAATGAAAAGGTGCTGGATGTCTGGATCTCTCGTGGACGTGATTGGGCGGAGATCATTAAGCAAATGGTGGATGAGGACTTTACACCAAACACGGGCATCAAGGTGAACGTCAATATTATTCCTACGCTTGCAGCGGATCAGAAGCAGATTCTGTTATTAGCCAATACTGCCGGACTTGCTCCCGATGTGGCACTGGGGGTTGAGGGTGAAGTGCCGATTGACTTCGCGGTGCGGAATTCACTCGTGAATCTGAATGAATTCTCAGATTATCAAGAGGTTGCTGAACGTTTCAGAGCGGGTGCACTGATTCCTTATAAGTATGATAACGGAGACTTCGCATTGCCGGAGAATCAGAACTTCACGATGCTCTTTTACCGGAAAGATATTATGGCACAGCTGGGCATTAGCGAGAAGGATATTCCGAATACGTGGCAAGAGGTTATGGAACTGATTCCTGTGCTGCAACAAAACGGGATGGACTTCTATTATCCACATGCCCCGAACAATCCGAGTCTAGCCATTAATGAGTTTGCGCCGTTCTTATTCCAGTATGGCGGGGATTTCTATAAGAATAATGGGATGTTGTCTGATCTGGATTCACCAGAAGCACTGACAGCTATGAAAATGTGGACGGGACTCTTTACGAACTACAAGCTGCAGAAACAAGCGGATTTCTATAACCGTTTCCGTTCTGGAGAGATGCCAATCGGCGTTGCTGATTATTCCACATACATTCTGTTATCTACTGCCGCACCTGAATTGACAGGCTGGTGGGGCATGAAACCAATGCCGGGTATTGAACAAGCAGATGGACAGATTAACCGTTCTACAGGCGGGCTTGCACAGACAGGAATTATTTTTAAGGATACGGATATGAAAGAAGAGTCTTGGGAGTTCTTGAAATGGTGGACCAGTGCGGATGCACAGGAGAACTTCGGCTCAGAGCTTGAGTCTTTGCTGGGTGTTGAAGCTCGTTGGAATACAGCCAATGTTGAAGCACTCAAACGTCTGCCGTGGCAGCAAGATGATATCGACGCCATTATGGAACAGTGGGAGTGGTTTAAAGAGCGCGAAGTGGTGCTTGGAGGATATTACACGACCCGGCATATCGCCAACATCTGGAATGAAATTGTGCTCAACGGTAAATTCCCGCGGGAGGCGATGGAGCAAGGTGTGCGTGAAATCAATAAAGAGCTCAGTAAGAAACGCGAAGAGTTCGGAATTGAAACTTCCCAGACTTCAAGCGCCAAAGAGGAAGGAGGTCAGAAATGAGTAGTGAAATAATTACACCGGCACAGAACGAAGCCGTACAGATGCAGCCGACGAAAACTCCCGGGAAATGGACTCAGCTTTGGTTAGATATCAAGAAAAATAAAGTTTCCTATTATTTCTTGGCCCCTTTCCTGATTCTATTCACCGTTTTTACTATTGTTCCTATTATCATGTCCGTCGTTCTAAGCTTCAGCTATTACAACATTATTGAGACACCGAGATTCATTGGCTTCTCTAACTATAAGCTGTTGTTTGTAGACGATGATATCTTTCTTAAAGCTGTTGGGATTACGCTGAAATTTGCCATTATTACAGGTCCGATAGGTTATATTATGGCCTTCTTGCTGGCCTGGCTGATTAGCCAGATTCCGCAGAAGTTCCGCTTTTTCTATACCCTATGCTACTATGTGCCATCGATTACAAGTGCAGTAGCAATGTCCGTGGTTTGGTTGTATTTGTTCGCCGGAGACCGCAAGGGGTTGCTCAATCACTGGCTCATTCAGCTGGGGATTATCAATGAACCTTATTTATTTCTACAAAATGTAGATTCGATCGTACCGGTGATCATCATAGTTTCCTTATGGATGAGTATGGGGGTAGGTTTCCTTGCTTTTCTGGCCGGACTTCAAAATGTACCGACAGATTTATATGAAGCTGGCTCAATTGATGGGGTCAAGTACCGCTGGCAGGAGCTATGGTACATTACGATTCCATGCGTCAAACCACAGCTGTTATTCGGTGCGGTGATGCAGGTGGTCGGTTCGCTTACCGTATTTGACGTCAGTATGCGGCTTGTTGGATTTCCGAGTCCCCTTTATGCAGGCCATACGATTATGGCGCATCTGTTCGACTACGCATTTATCCGCTTTGAGATGGGATATGCGTCAGCGATTGCTGTATTACTGTTCGCTTTGATGCTTGGGCTCAACCGTCTCATCTTCAAAGTGCTGGGGAGGGATTAGGATGCACAAAATAAATTTACGGCGTATTGACTATGGCAGCATCTTTTTATATCTGTTCTTAACGGTGTTTGGCCTAATTATGCTGCTGCCACTTGTCTATATGGCAGTGACTGCTTTAAAACCAACAAGCGAACTATTCCTGTTCCCACCGCGGTTTTTCGTAGTGAATCCGACGTTGGTGAACTTTCGTGATTTGCTGTTAATTACCGGAACTTCGGCGGTGCCGTTCTCACGGTTTATTTTCAATAGCGTGGTCGTTACATCGGGGATTGTGGTCGGGGGTGTCTTAATTTCAGCAATGGCGGCTTATCCGCTTGCCAAGCACAATATGCCATTTAAAAGCGCTATCTTTAGTATGATTGTGGCGGCGCTGATGTTCTCACCTTTAGTATTGCAAATTCCGCAATATCTGCTGATTAGCCGCAGCGGATTAATGAATTCGTATTTTGCAATGATCTTACCTTATCTGGCTGCACCGATGGGAATGTTTCTTATGACCCAGTTCCTGCGGCAGCTTCCAGATGCTTTATTAGAGGCGGCCCGCATAGACGGGGCTTCAGAATGGAAGGTATTCTGGGTGGTTGTGATGCCAATGCTTAAGCCGGCGATTTCGACTTTTGCTTTATTTAGCTTTATTTCTGCTTGGAATGATCCGTATCCTTCAATGGTGTATACGACTGTTCAGGAAATGAAGACATTGCCGCTTGCCATCCAAACCATCAGTGGTGGAGCCGGAGTCGTTGCTAGGGTAGGTACTTTGGCAGCAGCAAGCTTCTTGATGATTCTCCCGACTATTCTTGTCTTTATATTAACGCAGCGGATGGTGCTTCAGACAATGGCCCATTCGGGGCTGAAGGAATAGGGGGAGTAATGATGATAGGACGCAATATGAAAAAAATGCTGCTAACAGGGCTACTGGTGACGCTGACACTGCCAGTGCTGCTGCTTCCAGGGCAGGCACTAGCTGGCGAAGCCCCGTATGAGGGGTATACGTGGAATCAGTCCGGCAATGAGGTCCGCTCGATTAATGGTTATCTCTACGATTCTTCTATCGATCCAACAGGAACAGATACGGGGTCCTTCAAAAATCCGGAATCTCTCTTTATTAGTGATGACGATTCACTCTACGTAGTAGACACGGGCAATAGCCGTATTGTTCATATGGATAAGGACGGTCGTCTGCTAAATCTGATCGGTGATGCGGAGGGCAGCGGCAAGCTGCAGGAGCCGAAGGGTGTATTCGTGAAAGAGGATGGAACGTTATATGTAGCAGATACAAAAAACGCGCGTATTGCTATTTTTGATAAAAATGGAAAGTTCGTAAAAGAGTTTCTAAAACCGGATAGCCCATTACTGGGTGCTAATTTCTCTTATTCTCCTTCTAAATTAGTTGTAGATAAGCGTGATTATATGTATGTGGTGAGCGATGGTAACACGCAGGGGTTGCTGCAAATTGACTCGGGCGGTAAGTTCAAGGGGTTCTATGGAGCGAACCATGTAGGCTTCTCCTGGACACGACTCTTAATTAAGCTGGTGGCCACCAAAGAGCAGCAGAACCAGCTGGCGACCGTTAAACCTTCTGAGTTCTCAAACGTGGATCTGGATGAAGAAGGATTTATCTACAGCACAACCCTGGGCGAAGAGTATAACCAGATCAAACGGTTATCTCCGGTAGGCGTAGATACGCTAAACATTGGTAAACGCTGGTACGGCGATTATTACTCCGAGGGTCCATTCAGTATGGCTTCCTTTATGGGGATCAGTATTGATAAGAACGGATTTATAACCGCGCTGGATTTGCAGTCCAGTAAAGTCTTTCAATATGACAAGCTGGGGAATTTGTTATTCAGCTTCGGCGGGATTGGGGATCAGAATGGACTCTTCGTGACTCCTTCCGCCGTAGATCAAACCGCTGATGGTCTGATCTATGTAGTGGATAAAGGACGGGGCAGAATCGATCGCTTCCGGACCACGCCGTTTGCGGATTTGGTTCATCAGGCATCTTTGCTATATGTAGATGGCAGCTATGACGAAGCGCAATCCTTATGGCAAGAGGTGCTGCGATTGAACGCCAATTATGATATGGCTTATCAGGCTATCGGCAAAGCACTTTATAAAGCAGAGCAATATAAGGAATCTATGAGCTATTTCAAGCTTTCAAATTCCAAAGCTGACTATTCATCCGCTTTCCGCGAATATCGTAAATTGTATATCCGGGAGCACTTTACTTATTTCTTCGCCGGCGGAATTGGACTGTTCTTAGTACTGTTCTGGAGTGCGCCGAGATTATACCGGAGATTCCATACCTGGCTGTATAGAGGAAACAAGGCAGTATTGGACCCGGCAAAGGGGGAGATTGGATGAACACTTTGCGAATGATTCATCAGGTTGTAGTTCATCCTTATCAGTTCTATAACGATATTCAAGGAAAGCAGCGTATCCGCTGGATACAGGGGATTGCCATCGTTCTACTGACCTTTGTGGCACGAATGATCTCGATTCTGATTACAGGGTATGCTTTTCAAACTAGAGAGCCGCATGAAATCTCTATGTTTCATGAGTTTATTTGGCTTATCGTTCCTTGGTTGACCTGGTGTGTCTCGAACTGGGGTGTCAGTACGATTATGGATGGTGAGGGAAAATTTAAAGAGATTTTTGTGGGCAGTGCCTTTGCGCTTGTTCCATACATGCTCTTTATCATCCCAGTCACACTGCTAACGTTGGTCCTTTCGCTGGATGAGGCTTCAACCTTCAATCTGCTGCACAAGTTTGTGATTCTTTGGGTGGCTTGGTTGATTTTAATGAAGGTGAAGATCCTGCATGATTTTGAGATTCGCAAGGTTATTTTTATCACCATAATCAGTGTAATAGGGATCGCCATTATCTGGTTTGTAGGCATTTTGCTATTTGGTATTTCCAATCAATTTGTTTCATTTATTGTCGATCTGCTCAAAGAATTGAGATTGCGCGCGTAAGGAGGGAAAGGTAACACGATGAGAAAAAAAGTTAAAGTGCGGGGCATTCTCTGTATTGTTGTGATGATGCTGTTCGCAGTGATAAATGTTCAACCCCTACACAGTTCCGCCGATCCGTCCACCGCTGCGCAGTCTGTTCAGACTGAAGAAAGCAAAGAGGTTGGGCAAGAGCAAACATCGGTGGTGACTGAACCAGCTGAAGGGCAGGCCACTTCTGTACAAGAAAAGGAGACCACGGTTCCCGTAGAAGAGCAGGCTCCAGCCGCTGTAGCAGCACCTGTACAGAAGGTTGAGCTGCAGCCGGTCACGCCTGGAACAAAAGCATTGGAGAACGAACGCTATATTTTATATGTAGATGAGAAATCGGGAAATCTTCGCATCACAGACAAAATCACAAACAAGGAGTGGCTTGGATCTCCACAGCTGGAGCGAACAGCCATGCCAAATATTAAGAAATACACGACCGCGCCGATTTATGCCAGATACACACAGGGGGCTGATATTACACAGGTCTACCCACTTAAAGATGAAGACTCCACGGTTACCGTAACGATTGAGCAAGATGTCGTCCGCGCGGAGTTTGCTTTTATTAGCCTGAAGCTTTCTTTTGCTCTGGAGTACAGACTGACTGCTAATGGATTTGAGGCTTCCATTCCACAGGAGTACTTGAAGGAAGAGGGGAATGCGAAATTCACGAGTCTGGAGGTTCTGCCATTTTTTCATGCGGCTAGAGAAGATGCAGAGGGGGCAATGATGCTTCCAGATGGTTCAGGGGCATTGCTGGAGTTTCGGAAAGATCATCCCGCTTATTTGAAAGGTTATTCTGAATACATTTACGGCGGGGACGAAACCTTTGTGAAACAAAATCATGAAATTACGGATAACTCTTGGCAAAAGGCGGCACCTCTTAAAAAAGCTATCGCTTTGCCAGTGTTTGGGATCTATCAGGGAGACACCGGATATTTAGCAATTGTCACTAAGGGAGATACCGATGCTAAAATCAACGGTGTTCCATCAGGCATTCGCGCTATTTCGCTTTATAGAGCATCAAGTGAATTCACTCTGCGCAAGGATGATGTTATTTTTGTCGGCAATTCCGGCCAAATTCCTTATTATCAGGGTGAGATGATCAAAACCGATCGTAGCGTACGTTATGTTCTGCTCCAAGGCGAGGAAGCCAACTACGTTGGGATGGCGAAGGAATACCGTAATTACTTAATGGAAGAGAAAAAGGTCAAGGAAGTAGTTCTTGAGAACACGCCATTGTATCTTCAAGTGCTCGGCGGGATTTCACGTGATGAAGTCATCGGTTCAACTTTTATAGAAGCAGCTACGTTTAAACAAATCAAGAACATGATTGATCAATATCAGGCAGAGGGTGTTACTCAGCTAGAGATTACGATCGAGGGATGGTCCAAAAATGGTTTATACGGAAACCAGCCAGAACAATTCCCTGTTGAGAAGAAGCTGGGAGGCAAAAAGGGACTTAAAGAGCTTCAGGAATATGCCGCAGGCAAGGGCGTAAATCTTTATTTGAAAGCTAACTACGTGAAACCTTACCAAGATAGCAACGGCGTGAAGGCAAGCAGAGATGCTGTCCGCGGTATTAATCGTGAAGTCTTGAAGCAGTACGTCTACTATCTCTCTACCCGGTGGAATACGGATGATTATTTCTATTTAATGAAACCTAGTGTTATCGCAAAACGCAGTAATGCTGAGTTAAGCAAGTTTCAGGATCTGGGTGTGAAGGGTGTACAGTTTGAACACTTTGGAAGCTTGCTATACTCCGATGAGGATAATAAATCCAATACGGACCGCCAGCTTACAGAAGATACTTATGTTAATGCATTGGATAACTTCCGTAAAGGTGAGCTTAACACGGCAGTAGATTATGGTTTTGCCTATACATTAGGACATGTGAACCGGATTGATCAAGTGCCGCTCGACTCCAGTCAATTTGTCTATACAGATCGGGCGATTCCTTTCTATCAACTGGTGTTACACGGCTTAGTGCCTTATACAGCAAGCCCGGTTAATCTGTACGATGATTCCCGTAACCAAACCTTACGGGCGCTGGAATATGGAGCCCTTCCAAGTTATGAATTAACCTATGCTCCGACTAGCGATCTTCAGAGAACCATGGCAGACCGGCTGTTCAGCTCTAGTCTTGAGAACTGGCTGGCACCTTCTGTGCAGAATTATCTCGCATTGAAAGAGGTCTATGACAGCATTAGCAACCAGCAAATGACGAATCATGAGCAGCTGCAAAGTAAGGTCTTTCGGACGACTTATGCAAACGGTGTGAGCATTATAGTCAACTATAATGAGCAGTCCGTTGACGTGTCTGGTCAGACCGTCGAGGCATTCAGCTATGCGGTAACAGGAGGATGATGAAGTGAAAAAATCAAAGCTATCGATGCGAGCGCGTTATTTCGTTGAAGGATATTCCTTCATCGGCCTGTGGCTGGTCGGATTTCTGGTGTTTATGGCTGTTCCGCTGGGCCGTTCCTTGTATTATTCCTTTCAGGATCTCCAAGTGAGCAAAGGCGGCTTACTGGCCACTTTTGTTGGGATGGAGCATTATCGCGCCGCTTTTACTACAGATGTTAATTTCTTGCCTCTGCTCAAATCGACGATGGTGTCGACGGTGACTCAGGTTCCGTTAATTCTTATCTTTTCGCTCTTTTGTGCGATTCTGCTAAATCGCGGACTCGTAGGAAAAACCTTTTTTCGTGGCGTGTTCTTTTTGCCGGTCATCATTGCTTCAGGGGCGATTCTGGGCAAATTGATGGATCAGGGTGCCGCAAATTTACCAATTTTTTATAATCAGGATTTATATGATAAGCTCCATAACTTTATCCCCGGCGACATTTTGAAGTCGTTGCTGAAATATGCAGAATCTTTAACGCTGGTGATGTGGGATTCTGGCGTGCAAATTCTGATTTTTCTAGCGGGGTTACAGACGATTTCTGTTTCACTGTATGAAGCGGCCAAATGTGATGGAGCAACCGCGTGGGAAAGCTTTTGGAAAATCACCTTCCCGATGATTATGCCGATGATGCTTGTAAACACGTTGTTTAGTATCGTCAGCTCATTCACGAAGGCAGATAATCAAATCATGAGTCATATTTTGAATGTCGTCTTTAAGAATAATGATTTTGGATATGGCTCAGCGATGGGTTGGATTTATTTTGTGTTTATTTTCTTGGTTCTGGGTTTGGTCTTCCTGTTATTCAGCAAGTCGCTCGGTGCCACCGAAGGGAGGAAGTAGAAGATGTTGAAGGAATCCGTAAAGCAGGTTCGGACAACGAACATGGAACATCTGACAACTCGTCTAAAAGCAAGCGGCAAGCTGGACAGGGTCGTGAAACGTTCGCTTCAGGTGCTGAATATCGCTTTTTATTACTTGGTTATTCTCAGCTTAACGTTCGTATTCCTATATCCCTTGTTATACATGGTATCCAAATCCATGATGCAAGTAACAGACGTAGCTGATGCCACAGTGCAATGGCTTCCGAAAAAGATAAGTTTTGGCAACTATTTTCTGGCATGGGATTCGCTTAAATTCTGGGCCGGGTTCGCAAATAGTGCGATTATTTCTTTCGGGAGTGCGGTTCTGCAAATCTTAAGCTGTTCCTTAATCGGTTATGGTTTTGCCAGATACCGTTTCCCAGGCTACGCAGTATGTTTCGTTCTGCTGCTGTTTACTTTTCTAGTTCCACCGCAGACGATTGTTGTGCCACTGTATTTGTTCTTTAGTGACTTGGGGTGGATTAATACACATTTGCCGTTTGTGGTTCCTTCTATGTTTGGGCACGGGTTGAAGGGGGCATTATTCGTACTGATCTTTATTCAGTTCTATCGCGGAATGCCTAAAGTGTTGGAGGAAGCAGCACGTATCGATGGTGCAGGCGCATTCAGAACGTACTGGAAAATCATGTTTCCTATCGCCAAGCCGGCAATGCTGATCGTATTCTTGTTCTCTGTGGTATGGCACTGGAATGACAGCTTTGAACCGAATACGTATTTAACAACACCGGATTTCTATAATCTGTCGCAGCGATTAGCGATGTTTTATGGTTCCAATAATCAGGCAGCGGAGACGATGTCGCAAATGACTTCGGGTTCTATTGGGATGGCCCCAACTGGACTGAATCAGGTTATGGCGGCGTGTATTCTAACCATTCTGCCAATTCTGATTCTGTATTTGTTCGTACAGCGTCATTTTGTAGAAAGTGTGGAACGCTCCGGTATTGCCGGGGAATAACTTTATTTACTAAAAACCAGCAAGCTCTCTGTGTGGAGGCTTGCTGGTTTTATTTTTAGGTAAAGGGTCTTCAAATTAGTATATCAATTCGGTTAAGATGGATAAGTATCCGATAAACTGTATTAGAAATACACATCCAAACCAAGGGAGTCAGACGATGAATAAACGCAAATCGGGATTTGAGCACAGTACAGTATCCATTGCTGAGAAGAAAGTTACTTGGCTGGAGCTATTTTATGATCTGCTTTTTGTAGCAGCAGTTTCAAAAGCGAGCCATGTCCTATTGCATGTAGAGGCGGGTACAATTCCACTTGAATACTTATCCAAATTTATCTTAATATTTATTCCGATCTGGTGGGCTTGGGTAGGGCAATCGCTTTTTGTGAATCGGTTTGGGCAAGATATCTTTTCACATCGGATATTCTTGATTCTACAATTATTTTTTGTATTAATAATGACGGCGAGCCTATCGGTTAACTTTGATCAATATTATATGCCATTCTTAATAGGTTATGTTGGTTTAAGAGCTATGACAGCCATTCAATATCTTACGATAAATAAGAATGAAGCGGCTGATAGAAAGGGCACTGCCCGGTATTTGGGAAGCAGATTTTGGATTGGATTAGTGATCTCTTCTTTATCACTTTTCTTTGACTCTTGGATGCGTTATGTAGTTTTGTATGCGGGAATTACTGTAGACATTCTGCTTCCATTAGTAGGCCGGAAATACTTGGTGAAAAGTCCGATCAATACTCATCATTTATTGGAACGCTTTTCGTTGTTTACGCTTATTCTGCTTGGGGAATCAGTGGTCAGTATCCTTGCGGTTTTACAGTCTAGCCACTGGACATGGCAATCTATTGTATTTGCATTATTAACTTTTCTATTAATTATAGCTATGTGGTGGCAATATTTTGATAATGTTGAAAAGAAAGTGGATAAGACTATAGAGACTGCCGGGCAAACCATAATTTACGGGCATTTATTTATTTATGTATCCTTGAGTATGATTGCAGCTTCGATCCAACTGCTATTTTTAGATCAATTAAATTATATATTTATGGTGTGTTTTATTTTTGGATCGGTCCTGCTCTACTTCTTCTCTACCTCACTGGTCTTCCATAAATATAGACGTATACAGCAACGGTTAGGGATATTCCATTTGACGTTATTATTAGGTTTACTTGGTGTTTTTTTCGTAGTAGATTTGTTGTTCCTTATACCTAATTACCTGATCATTGGTGAAATGATGTTATTTTTTGTGGTATATGCAAAATTAACGACGTAAGCTTGTTGTGCCGAAGCTGAATACGAAAATAAGAAGGAAGCTGATCCGTGTGATCGGCTTCCTTCTTGTTTTAGATCCCATGAAATATAATCTATCTAGTTACGATCGAACGGGGAGGCTTATTTCATAATATGTATAAGATTGTATTTTTTGATGTGGACGGTACTCTAGTGAGTGAAATTGATAGAAGTATCCCACTTAGCACGCTAGAAGCAATTGAGAAGTTGATAGAGAGAGGAATTAAAGTCGTAGTTGCAACAGGGAGACCGCATAACTTATGTGAAGAGTTCAAGTCTATGGGCATTGATACCTTTATTTCTGCTAACGGTGCGCTTATCAAATGTAAGGATAACGTTATCTATAAATCAACGCTTTCAACAGAAACCGTGCGGGAACTCTTGGCTTTTGCTGAGTTGAACGGACATGGCATGTCCTATTTCACCGAACTTTTAATCATGAACGGAATGGGTTCCGAGGATGAGCGCGTTATGAAGGCATTAAAGGAGACTTTGAGTCTTACACAATATCCCGAAAAAATGAGCGCTCTGCCAGAGGAGGTTTACTGTATATGCTTGTATGCGGACGAAAATGAAGCGCAAAAATTCCAAGATAGATTTCCTGAATTATGGTTCGAACGTTTTCACGGATACGTTATGAATGTGCTTGAAGAAACAAAAGTTTCTAAATCAACGGCGATTAAACAGGTGCTGGATTATCTGAATATTTGCAAGTCAGAGGCTATCGCGTTTGGTGACGGTGGGAATGATATCGACATGTTGGAGTATGTGGGATTGGGCATTGCGATGGGAAACGGTGCGGAACAGTTAAAACAAAAAGCCGATTTTGTTACAAAAAAAGCAAGTGAAGGCGGGATAGCCTACGCATTAAAGAAATTTGGTGTCATTTAAGCTTGCAGCAAACGAGTTGAAGAAAAATTAATTGCGATCATTTGTACAAATCTAACAGCGACAGCCCAAGACTTTATCAGTCTATGGCTGCGGCTGCTTTATGGATTGTGTGGTATCCACACATAGAACTGCATGTGATTCCTGGTTCTTACTGCCCTAGAAGAGCCGGCACAATAAATCGGCCGAAAACATTTGCAGGAGAGCCTTTTTTGTACTTATCCGCGGTGATAACGGCAACCAGCTCGTAAGCAGGAACTACAATGATATGCTGCCCTTTAAAGCCGAGTGCAAAATAATAAGGGATCTCGTTCGGCTGTTGCTCTGAACCTGCATTGAATTGGGATACCCACCAATGCCAGCCGTAGAATCCTTTTTGCGGATGATTGGCTTCAACGTAAGGGAGAGTAGATTGCTGAATTGTATCTGGAAAAAGGATCTGCTGATCCTTCCAGCGTCCCTCTTGCAAATAAAGTAAGCCGAATTTCAGCATATCCTCCGGCTTCAGATGAAGTCCGAACCCACCGGTATGTATGCCTTGCGGATCGCTCTCCCAGTGATAGCTTTGAATGCCAAGTGGTTGAAACAGCTGGTCTTCGGCAAATTCTGCAACCGCCTGTCCAGCACAATCACGCAGGATTGCGGACAAGAGCTGAGAGGAGCCTGAGTTATAAGTCATCACGGTTCCTGGTGTATGAGCTAATGGCTGTGCAAGCACAAATTTTATCCAGTCTGCGGTTTTAGTCATGGCCGGAAAAGAATTCTGCCCACCAAACTCTGTCCAGTTAAAGCCTCCGGTCATCGTTAATAAGTGTTCGATAGTGATCTCTCTTTTACGTGGGTCACGATCTTCTTTTAATGAAGGAAAAAATAAAGAAATAGGTGTGTCTGGAGGTGGAATCATTTGTTTATCTATGGCTATGCAAACTAAGGCGGAGAGTACGCTTTTGGTGCACGAGTTGATTTTGCCAAGCTCTTCAGCGATTTGTGGATCGCGGTAATGCTCCAGTATGGGTTCTCCATGTTGAATGATCAAACAACTGCGAATGTCTAGGTTAGTAATACCGTCAATAAGCGGCTGAAGGTTCCAGTCAGTAATGTCGGTGACCCCCTTTCTAGATGAATTATAGCTGCAACTGTTTACCATTATAGCTCACATCACAAAAATGTCGTAATTTCCTGTCGTTAAATAATTATGGAAAATACAAGAAAATATCTGTATAATAATATGAATCACGTGTTAGAGGAGGATGAATTCTTTTGAAAAGCAATAGTACTCTTTTTGTTCATCAAACAGCTAAAACGGTATTAATCACTTCCGTTGCACTCGCGTTACTCTTACCCCCTGGCTTAGCCGCAGCCGATTCTATATCTGTTAGCAGCAACACTTCCGTAACGCAGGTTAGTACGCAATCAGCGGCTCCAGCTACGACTACGAAATCTGAGGCTGATCCTGCAAAAGTGAAATTCACGCAGGAGCAAGCCATTGCAAAGTTAAAAGAACTATTCCCATCTCTAAAAGATGCAACTGTAAACAATGTTCAACTGGGATCTAACCAAAGCTACCCAGCTCCAGCAAATCAAATGATCTGGCATATTCAGTGGCAGGTTCAAGAAGGGAATATAGGATATGGTTTTAGCAGTGAGGTAGACGCCATTAATGGTGATATCATCAACACCTATCTCTCATTCTCCCAGGAGAAGAACGAATCCTATTATCCACCGAAAGTATCGCAGACTCAGGCATTGGAGATCGCTAAGACTTTTGTGGCTAAGGCAGCCTCATCGGTTAAGAGCAGTGAGCTGCAATTAAATGAGAATGTTGGTTATAGTTATTTTTCGGAATCATTATTCGGTCCTGTTCAATATGGATATAACTTCAGTATTCTGAAAAATGGTATTCCTTCTGGTTCGGACAGCATTAACATAGTTGTGGATGGTAACGGAACTGTAACGCAATTCTCTAAGTCTTCTCAAGGGCTTGAGTACCCGTCTGCACAGCCCAAGATTACCTTGGAGCAAGCACAGAAGCAATTTGCGGAACAGTTTGATGTGGGCCTATTTTACATTCCTATTTATAAGAACGGAAAACCTAACAACTGGATCCTAGGCTGGCGTCCAATAGATCAGTCTCTATATCCTATCGATGCATTAACGGGTAAGCGGATAGATTATGAAGGAAAAGAATCCGTATCCACCTCAGTCGTGTATTCAGAAGTAGCGAAGAGCAAGGATGTTTTTCAGGCAAGAAGTTCTAGTACAGAGCTTTCTGCAAAAGAAGCAGCACAGCTTGTAGAGAAGGTTGCTTATATCCCGGCAGATCGTAAATTGATCTCGCAAACCTTGAGAAATGACTATCAGGATTCAGATCGGAAAATCTGGCAGCTATACTGGGGCAGTAATGGAAATGATCGTTACATTGGTGCTGGCTTTCCAGAACAATCCTCTGCCGAGATCGATGCAAAGACCGGTGAAGTATTGCAGTACCAGGTTCAAGCTTATGGTGCTATTCAGGATAAGAAGAAGGAAGAGCCGGCACCTGCTGGAGGTAAGAAGCTTAGTGAGGCTGAAGCGAAGGTGAAAGCGCTTAGTATAATTAATAGTCTATATCCTCAGGCGAGCCAGAAGCTAAAGCTGGTAGAATACGGGGATAATTCGAGTTTGACTTCAGACGGATCAGGATATGGATACCAGTTTATTAGATATCATCAAGGAATTCCTGTGAGTGACAGCACCATTACGGTAAGTTTGGATCTTTACGGCAGACTGACTTCTTACATGGGGAATCGGATAAGCGGTATCGATGGAATCACATTATCGCCTGATGCAACAATTTCCAAGAAAGAAGCGCTCGAAAGTTATAAGCCTAAATATCAGACTAAGCTGAAATATACTCAGGTTGGTGGATACAATACTTATAGTAACTATGTCGCACCGAAGGTGAAGCTGGTATATGATACAACCTTTGATGAATCTAACGGATTAAATCAGGTTTTGGATGCAGCTACTGGAAAATGGGTTGCGGTGTATGATTACCTCGGTCAGCAGGATGCTCAACTATCTGCAACGGACATCAAAGGTCATGCAGCAGAGCGGGAATTATCAGAATTGGTAAACCACCATGTGATTACACCGGATGCCGATGGCAAAGTGAACCCGGATCAAGAAATAACTGTCGGTGATTGGTTATCCTATCTTGCCAAAGCTTCTAGTCCGAATTTCACCAATTATTATAATAATAATGAACGAAAAACTGTGGCAGGCGTGAAGCCAGAGAATTCATATTATGATGCAGTTATTTTTGCAGCAGATCGTAAATGGATCAATAAGGATGAAAGCCTGCAAGTAGAGAGTAAGTTAACCCGGGAACAGCTTGCTGTTCATCTGGCTAATTTCTTGAAATACAATAAACTCACAGCTTATCTTGATAAAGATGTGACTGTAAGTCAGTTTAGTGATAGCTCAGCTATAAACAATAAGGGGGCCGTGGCTCTTGTTGTGAAATTGGGACTCTTAAAGGATGACAACGGCAAGTTTAATCCGCAGCAGAATGTAACAAAAGCGCTGGCGGCTTCGGTGATCATGAAGCTAGTGGAGCTGCAAGGAAAGACCGATCAGATCATAGGTCAATAAGTGTTAATAAGACAGCCAGGCAGCGATTCTCCGACGATTGGAGAATCGCTGCCTGGTTTTTTAGTTTGCAGCGCGACGGATTGACTAAAGCATCTCTATCTGGCAAATGCAGTTTCCAGTATTCTCTTAGCATTTTTTGTGCGCCGATTCTTGCTGGAATCCGCAAAATAACTGCATTCTATACAGCTATTTCTTATGCAAAAGGTGAATGTGTATCTTTAATTGCATTCTCTGCAACTAAAAACTAGAGAATTCACCTATTGGCGAGAAAAGCAAGAATATAAGTGTACGAAATACACTTATATCCTTTGGCCGAGTGATTTGATGCATTATAAGTGTACTAAATACAATTAAACGCGTAATACCGCGTAATTCAATGCTTAATTCAACGCTTAATTCAACGCTTAATTTAATCCTCAGCGTAATCCTCCGCGCAATCCTCAGCGTAATCCTCCGCGCAATCCTCAGCACAATCCTCCGCGCAGTCCTCAGCGCAATCCTC
The DNA here is from genome assembly GCF_037963265.1 of Paenibacillus sp. FSL H7-0943. Taxonomy (NCBI): domain Bacteria; kingdom Bacillati; phylum Bacillota; class Bacilli; order Caryophanales; family Paenibacillaceae; genus Paenibacillus; species Paenibacillus sp. FSL H7-0943. Next base: position 5,648,292 of record NZ_CP150148.1, on the reverse strand, counting down.
CGCGCAATCCTCAGCGTAATCCTCAGCGTAATCCTCAGGGCAATCCTCCGCGCAATCCTCAGTCCAATCCGCCTACACTATGCAACCGCCGGCTCACTATATAGGTAATCTTGATGGCTAAGATTCCTAAGGGATAGCATAAGGATCAGCCTCTTTTTTGTGTAATTAATTACCAATACATAGACACTTACAAACTCACAGTATTATGATAATCAGAGTGACCCTAAAGCGGAGCTTTGTTAGGCGAACATGAATAGGTAAAGAAAAGATACCGAATGTAAACGGTTCACACTCGCTGTGTTAACGCTTTCTTCTTACAATTAGGATATAGAAAATAAGGGAGGTTCAATAGATGAAAAGAAAGATTAAAGGCTTGCCTTTAATGGCATCTGCCATTGTTTTATCATTAGTTTTCAGTGGTTGCTCCAGCAATAATAGTGGAAACAGTAGTAGTACCGCAGAGGGAAACACTAGTGCGCAAACGGAAATGGAAGGCGGCCCTTTAACAAAATATGATCCGCCGATCAAACTTCGCTCCACGATGAACGAGACAGGCAAAGAGACGTTGGCGCAGGGCGATACACATTCCAATAACATCTGGACCAGAGGATACGAGGAAGAGCTTGGGATTAAAGTGTCCTATGACTGGATTGTGGCTGATGCTAACTATAACGATAAAATGAATGTTACCTTGGCGAGCGGGGATTTACCTGATTTGTTAAAGGTGTCCACGGTGCAATTCGAGCAGCTTTATGAAGCTGGCATGTTGGAGGATTTGACCGGGGTATTTGATAAATATGCTTCGGATCTTGTCAAAGAATATTACGCTGAAGAGGACGGAGCAGGGCTTAAGCCGGTTACGAAAGATGGAAAACTGATGGCGATGGTAAGCTTCCCGGGTTCGCTGGATTCCTCTGATATGATATGGATTCGAAAAGACTGGATGGACAAGCTGAATTTGGCAGAGCCAACATCCATGCAGGATATTATTAAGATTGCAGAAGACTTTACATTTAAAGATCCAGACGGAAATGGCAAACAGGATACTTACGGCATTTCGTTGAACAAGGACTTGCCAATCAATGCGTTTCTACTCGGGTACCATGCTTACCTGGAAACTTGGATCAAAAACGCCGATGGCGAGGTTGTGAATGGTACGATTCAACCGGAGGTAAAGGCTGGACTTGCGGAGCTGCAAAGATTGTATAAAGAAGGAGTCATTGATCCAGAGTTTGGAGTGAAAGACTTTGCCAAAGCGATGGAGGATGTGAATGCTGGTAAATCCGGTATGTTATTTTTGCCGCAATGGGCCCCTTTCCAAGTAAAGGACATGATTAAAAAGGATCAAAATGTTAACTGGGTGCCTTATCCAGTACAATCTATTGATGACCAACCTGCCAAAACCCAAAACCATCTTACAATTGGTGGCGTATTCGCGGTCCGTAAGGGCTACGAACATCCGGAGGCATTGATCAAGCTGCTTAACTTCCAAGCAGAGAAAATGTTTGGAGAGTCCGCTAAAACGGAACGGGCAAAATATTTGAACGGGGACACAGGTTTGGGCTTCCAAAATGCGGTTGTATCCAACCTGCCACCGAACAAAAATGTAAAGGCACAGGATGAAGTGGAAAAAGCCCTTGAATCGGGAGATACCTCAAACATGGGCCTTGAAGCTAAATTATTCTATGATGATATTCAAAGCTACCGCGGTGGAGATCTTGATAAATGGCATATGGAACGGATCTTTGGGCCGCTTAGCTCACAATCGGTTATCAAACACTACCGCGACAATGACTTGGTGTTGATGAATGAGTTCATTTATGCCCCAACTAAAACGATGAACAGCAAAGCGGCTACCTTGGATAAACTGCGTGCAGAGACCTTTGTCAAAATCATTTACGGAAGTCTTCCTATCGATGAATTCGACAAATTCGTAGCCAACTGGAAAAAGCTCGGTGGAGATCAAATAACGAAAGAAGTAAATGATATCGTAAAAGCAAACTAGTAAAAACGACACAGAAGAGGACTGCCCCTAGTCATGATAATGACAAACGGGCAGTTCTTTTTTTGGCTGAACAGCTATTCGGTTCGATAACCAGGTCAACAAAAGATACTTAAAGTCAATACGCTACACTATTAAGGCAATTTGGGGCTGCTCTATAATTGAGATACAAGGAGGAGAAAGCATATGCACTTTAATACTAAGCAATTTCTACGTAATATTCCGCTCCATTTAATGATTTTACCTGCCTTAATAGTGATCATTATTTTTAGTTATATTCCAATGGCTGGCCTTGTAATTGCCTTCCAGAATTTTTCCCCGATTTCAGGGTTTAAGAATATGAACTGGACAGGGCTCGAAAACTTTCGTTATTTGTTTGAGCTTCCCGGTTTTGGTCAGGTCGTATGGAATACTGTATTTATCTCCGTCATGAAAATTATTGCTGGCCTGACCGTGCCAGTTATAGCGGCTTTATTGCTTAATGAGGTTCGTGTAAACGGCTTCAAACGTTCGATTCAGACGATTATTTATATGCCGCACTTTTTCTCATGGGTTATCTTGGGCGGGATTATCGTAGATGTACTGTCTCCGAGCAGCGGGATTGTCAACATGCTTTTAAAAGCACTAGGCATGCAGCCTATTCAATTTCTAGCGGACAATAGCTGGTTCCCATACGTACTAGTGATCACAGATCAATGGAAGGAGTTTGGATTCGGGACGATCATTTATTTGGCGGCTTTAACCAGCATTGACTCCTCCCTTTATGAAGCTGCTGTAATCGATGGTGCCGGAAGATGGAAGCAGACCTGGCATATTACGCTTCCGGGCATTCGCCCGATTATGATCCTGATGCTTACACTCAGCCTTGGCAACGTCCTGAATGGGGGATTTGACCAAGTGTTCAACTTGTACAATCCGCTAGTGTATGAATCAGGTGATATTTTGGACACGATGATTTACCGAATTGGTCTACAGGATGCTCAGTACTCTGTATCGACCGCACTAGGATTGATAAAATCGGTAGTTTCCTTCGTATTTATCGGGCTGGGTTATTATCTGGCGTATCGTTTTGCTAAATATCGGATTTTTTAGAGAGAAAGGAGTGGACTAAATGCACCATACTTCAACTGCTTATCGTTGGTTTCTCCGCTGCAATTATGTATTTCTGACTTTGCTCGCGGTGCTTTGTCTTTTTCCAATCGTGAATATTCTGGCGATCTCTTTCAGCTCCAGCGCAGCTGTTAACGCGGGTAGCGTAACCTTCTGGCCTGTGGATTTCACTCTTTCTTCCTATAAATATATCCTTCAGAACAACCAGTTCATTCACTCCTTCGGAACTAGTCTGCTTCGGGTAGTGCTTGGGGTATCCGTTAACTTGTTGTTTACGATTCTAGTAGCTTATCCGCTGTCTAAAGAGGCAAAGTCCTTCCGCTCACGGACCGTGTATGCCTGGATTTTTGTGTTCACGATGCTCTTCAGCGGGGGTCTGATTCCTGGCTATTTAATTGTAAAAGAAATGGGGCTGCTGGATAGCATCTGGTCGCTTGTTATACCGGGCGCGGTGCCGATCTTTAATGTTCTGCTTATGCTCAATTTCTTCAGAGGTTTGCCCAAAGAATTGGAGGAAGCCGCATGGATGGATGGCGCGGGACACTTACGCACGTTATGGAGTGTGTACCTGCCGGTATCTATGCCAAGTATTGCGACCATTACGTTGTTCGCTTTGGTAGGTCACTGGAATGCATGGTTCGATGGCATGATTTATATGAGAAGCCCGGAACATTATCCGCTGGCCACCTATTTACAATCCATACTTCAGCAGGTATCGATCCAGACCGAAAATATTACTTTTGAACAAGCTGCGTTATTAAACCAAATCTCAGACCGTACAACGCAAGCCTCCCAGATCTTCTTGTCTATCATTCCGATTCTGGCGATTTATCCGTTCCTGCAAAGATATTTTGTGCATGGACTAGTCGTGGGTAGTGTAAAGGGTTAAACTGGACTGGACCTAAAAATAAGAAGGAGCCTGAACATGGCTCCTTCTTTATTATTATTCGATAGAAGAGGGAGAAAATTCCAATGAAATCATTCTCCATCGGGTGGAACCCCGATTCCATTGTGATCAAGCTGATCGGAGCTTTCCTATTGGTCATGCTTCCACTCTGCGCGCTGAGTATATCTATTACCTACTATAGCTCCAACCAAATGCAAGCTGAAGTGGAGAGGGCGAACGAATCGAAGGTTCATTTTTACTACAGCCATCTTGAATTTGAGCTGCAACGGATAACGGGCTTAGTCACGGAGTACTCTCAGGATGAAACGCTGGCTACTTTCAGTACCCGTATTCCAATTATGAGCCGGTACGAAGTGGATTCTAATCTGAACAATATATACACCAAGCTAAAACAAATCAAAGAAACCAGTCCTTATATTAGTGATGTTGTGTATTATGTACCGGAAATTAATAAGCGGGTTAGCGCTGCGGTGGGGGTTAGGGATGTAACCAACGAGGAATGGCAAAGTCTGCTGGCCACTATGGGCAATCTGAAGGGTGCTTTATCTAAATACGAAGATGACTTATATTTACTGCGTAGTAATCCTTATAACCTGGATCGCAATCTTTCACCTAATTTTTTGCTGGGAGTGAAGCTTTCCTCACCTGAGCTTGAGTTGCGTTTGAAAGAATTTGCGGTATCAGGGGGGAGCGATATTACGTTAGCCTTCGGCAATAACGATTATGTGATATCAACTTCTGACCAGAAGCCTAGGTTGTTTCCCATAGAGAAACCTCTAAATAGTGAAGAGACTGTAAGTGTGCAGCGGTATCGTTTTGATAATTCTTTTTACTATTCGCTCTACGATCACAGCAATAACTTTAGGCTGACCGCAAATATTCCCAACACGGTGCTCATGAAGCCGATTCAAGTCTACTCATTGCTGCTGTGGCTGTTGTTCGTTGTCTCGATAGTGATCATTATCTTGTTCTCTTTATGGACGTACAGGATGATTCATCGCCCGATGTCTATTCTTATCAGGGGGTTTAAGAAAGCGGAGCAGGGGCAGACGGGGATCTTTATTACTCACTCCCGCAGGGATGAGTTTGGGTATCTATATTCTCGTTTCAATGAGATGCTTAAGCATCTGAATACGTTAATCGATGAGAACTACGTGCAGCGTATCCGGACAGGGGAAGCGGAGCTTAAACATTTACAATCGCAGATCACCCCTCATTTTCTCTACAACAGTCTATTTAGCATAAAACAGATGGCTGAGGTGGAAAATGTAGAGCTGATCAAGGAGTTCTCTGATTATTTAGGGCAATATTTTCGGTACATGACCCGGGATTCCGCCCAGGAGGTTACTTTGCAGCAAGAGCAGGAGCATGCTTTGGTCTATCTGGCTATACAGCGGATTCGTTTTGGCGCGAGAATTAGAGCTGAAGTGGATGAGATTGCAGCGGATTGCCGGGACATCAAAGTCCCACGGGTTCTCCTGCAGCCCATCATTGAAAATGTATTCGAGCATGGGCTTAAGCAAAAAAGCAGCAATGGCCTATTAAAAATGAGTTATGAAAAAGTTGAGCATACGCTGACTATTATAATAGAAGATAACGGTGACTCACTTAGTGAGGACAAGTTAAATCTCTTGCAGCGCCAGTTCTCCGAGCAGAATGCCATTCAGGGGGAGATCACGGGTTTATTAAATGTAAATCAGAGATTGAGGATCAAATTTGGTTCCCCTTATGGCTTGCAGGCAGAGAGAAGCAGTTTGGGCGGACTTTGTGTAAGAGTCAATTTACCGCTTAAAGGGGACGTGCAGGATGCAACGAATGATGATAGTTGATGATGAGCCTAATATTTTGGATGGGCTGTACGAATTTTTTGTAAAGGCAGATTTTAAAGATTTGGAGATCATAAAGGTTCATTCAGCGGATCATGCCATAGACTGGCTTAATACCGTAAAAATAGATATTGTGCTTAGTGACATCTGTATGCCAGGTATGGATGGGATGGCGTTAATTCAGGAAATTGTCGACCGCTGGCCACGTTGTAAAGTAATTCTGCTGACAGGACATAATGAATTCGATTTTGCCCATCAGGCGATCCGAAATCCTTGTGTAGTCGACTATTTATTGAAGACAGAGGGGATGGATAAAATTCGTGCCGCTGTGGAGCTGACTTTGGAGAAAATATCTTCAGAAGAGGATTATTTCTATAAAAGCCAGTGGCTTCGCGATAAGCTCCCGCGCGCTCTACCCCAGTTACAGCAGCAATTATTACACGATATTCTAAGACGCACCGAACGGATAGACCGGCAGAGCTTGCAGGTTGAATTCGACGCCATTCAGCTCCCGTTCAACGCGGATGGACCCGTCCTGCCTATTATTCTGCGGATGGAGGCTTGGCGAAATTATGAAACGGCTTCAGACCGGAGCTTAATTCGTTATGCGGTAGCCAATATTGCGGAGGAGCTGCTCAGCGACAAGGTTGAAGTTAAGGCTGTGGATCTGGATCCGGGGACGATAGCTTGTTTTGTTCAGGCTAAAAGTGAAAGTGTATCCTCAATCAAGGAAGAAGAGCTCTGGTTAAAAACGCTCCGCTTCGTCCACGGAACAATGGAATCCGTTCAGCAAGCCTGTGGCAAATGTCTGCAACTATCTGTGTCTATCATCGCCAGTGATCAGGAAGTGCATTGGCATGAGCTGAACTATGCCTTGAACCGTTTACGATTAGCCATTTTTGATAGCCCCGGACTTGGGATGGAAAAGCTGCTGAGGATAAATACCAAGGAAGTGAGCCCAAGTCCAGGTTCTATGCATAATCGAAATGCAACAGCGGAACTACTGCTCGACTATTTAAAACAACGGCTGCTTGAAGGTGATCTCGATTGGGGCACATCTTTTCGCAAATGGGTGGAGCTCTCGGGGGAAGGTGGGCCGGAGGATCCTTTTTTGAGATTAAGATTAATGTCTGGGATCAGTAACACTCTGCTGCAGACTTTACAAGAGTTAGGTTTAACGGAAAAAGCACATAGCGGTATGAATTTATCACGCATGTTATATTTTAATATCAATACACACTGGTCGGATGTCATCTCTTTTTATCACACGTTTTTTGAATGGATTATCTCGAACAGAAGCGCTACCTATAAACATGATGAATCGAATATCCTGTCCATGATCCACCAATATATTAAATCCCATCTGGCTGATGATTTGTCCTTAACCCGGATTGCGCAGGAAGTCTCACTTAATCCGTCCTATCTGTCACGCTGGTATAAAAGAACGACAGGGAAGGGGATTTCTGATTATATTCTGGAGAAAAAAGTGGAGCTGAGTAAGGAGCTGCTGCTTGGAACTGCTCTAAAAATGCACGAGATCTCCGGCCAGCTCGGGTTTAGTGATCAGCACTATTTTTTTCGATTCTTCAAAAAAACCGTTGGCTGTACGCCGCAGGAATATCGAGAGCAAAAACGAGGATAAATAGCAATACCCCGAAAGACGGACACCTGTTCAGAAGGTGCATCTTTCGGGGGATGGTTTGTGGCTGTATTTTAACGATTACTTACCGAGTTGTTTGTCTACTTCTCGAACCGGATTCTCGCCAACATTCTCTTCAACCTTGTGGCTACTCATAAACCAGCCGATTACAGCGATGAGTACGAGCACAACGTAGAAGGTGGCTTTCCACCAGGTACTATGAGCGAAATCTTCGGACAGAACACCAAGTGAAGGGTGCGCCAATGTAATGACTGAGAGCTTAACACCCACCCAACCTACGATAAAGAAGGCTGCAATTTCAAGTCCTGGACGGGAATGCAGCAACTTAACGAAGAAGGAAGCTGCGAAACGCATAATGACCAGACCGATAAATCCACCGGCAAAGATGACGAGGAATTGTCCGCCATCGAGGCCTCCGATTTTTGGAAGACCACTTGCAGGAAGAGCAACCGCGAGTGCAACTGCGGCTAGGATGGAATCGACCGCGAAGGCGATGTCAGCAACTTCTACCTTCAGAACAGTAAACCAAAAGCTGGATTTCTTTTTATTGACCGCACCGTCAGTGCCGCTTTCAGCAGCTTCATCTGTGACGGGCTTCTTAAACAACAGTTTTCGGAAAATATGATTACCCGCGATAAATAATAAATAAATCGCGCCGATGGCTTGTACTTGCCAGATATCGACCAGATAGGAGATGACAAATAGCGAACCGAATCGGAACACGAAGGCCCCCGCTAATCCGTAAAACAACGCTTTTTTTCTTTCCTCATCAGGAAGGTGCTTAACCATAATTGCCAATACCAATGCGTTATCTGCGGCGAGTAGTCCCTCTAGTGCTACCAGAACAAGCAATACCCAACCGTACTCTAATAATAATCCCCAATCCATTACTGTTGTCCTCCCTTTTTGAATGCAAATATCTACCAAAAGATATCTACCCTACCATTTTAACCAAATTTATATAAAAAAGACCTTTACCAAACAGATTAGCCTTTGGAATAAAGGTCTAACCTGATTGGTAAAGGTCTCGCTAACAATGTGAATTGCCAATAAAGCCGGAGAATATCCTCATATTCTCGTATTGACGACTTTATTTAACAGCTACTCCCCTTTACGGGATATATTAAATTTTTAAGATTATTCAATGTGTTCTTGCCTAAAGAGATCATATACGAGATGAAAGTCATTGTCAATAAAAGTTGCAGAAATAAATGGATTCTATCTTTTAAGAATCCTTAAAATGGCCAGAAACATGACATGATGACGGAGAATCAACAGAGATTGAATAAAATGGAAACGGAAACATGATATATATAGGTTATATAAACTAACATTTAATATGACGAAACTGCAAACATAAGGAAAAACAGGACTTAAAAAGGGAAAACTCGATTGACGATGTAGGTTGATGAAAATATGATGAAACTAATCAAAGCAATCAAGCGAGAAATGTGTTAACTAAAATTACATGAGTTGTTCTATCGGAGTGAGTTTTACTGCGAAGAAGTACTAGTAGTTCATGCTGCATAAAATTTTTAGGAGGTGGGGAAATGCCGCAGGCGTCATCGAGGTTATCCATTGAAGCAGAGGAGGAGCTCAGCCGCCATCCCTGCTACAGTGAGGAAGCTCATCGTTTTTTTGCTAGGATGCACATCCCGGTTGCTCCCGCCTGTAACATCCAATGTAATTACTGCAACCGGAAATTCGATTGTGTGAATGAAAGCAGGCCTGGTGTAGTTAGTGAAGTGCTAACTCCAGAGCAAGCTGAACGCAAAGTGAAAGGTGTAGCCGCACAGCTGATGCAACTGTCGGTAGTTGGGATTGCAGGTCCGGGTGATCCGCTGGCGAATCCAGAACGAACCTTTGACACGTTCGAACGAGTCAAGCGGCAGGTCCCTGATGTTACCCTTTGCCTGAGTACTAATGGATTGACCCTTTACAGGCATGTAGACGCCATACTAGCGCTAGGTATCCGTCATGTCACGATCACCATCAATGCCATTGATCCCAATGTGGGCCGTGAAATTTATCCATGGGTTGTTGACGAAGGGATCCGGTACGAAGGACAAGAAGCAGCGGAGCTGCTGATCAGCCGCCAGCTTCAAGGTTTGGAGCTACTGGCGCAGCAAGGTGTTCTTGTTAAAGTTAATTCCGTTATGATTCCAGGGGTCAATGATCATCATCTCCCTGAAGTATCGCGAACAGTTAAAGCGCTCGGGGCAACTCTGCATAATGTGACGCCTTTAATTATCGCACCGGGAAGTCAGTATGAACGGGATGGGCGCAAGGCGCCGCGTCCTAAAGAACTGCACAACCTGCAGGAAGTGCTTGGGCGCGAAGGGATGAAGGTCATGCGCCATTGTCGGCAATGCCGTGCTGATGCCATTGGGCTGCTAGGTCAGGATCGTAATCAGGATTTTATATTAGAAAAGATGGATGCAAATCCAGTTATTAATGAGCGAGCTAGAGCGCTCTTTCAACGTGAACTCGATGCCAAAATCCGTCAGCGTGTCAAAGCCAAAGAGCTAAGGCAGAACTCTTTCCAGCAAGGGCAGCACACCACCAAAGTCGCTGTTGCTACACGTGGTGGGGATAAGGTCAATCAACATTTTGGCCACGCGACAGAGTTCATGGTTTATGAAACGGATGGAATAAACGTGAAACTGCTAGGTATCAGAAAGATTCAGGCCTATTGCCACGGTAAAGCGGATTGTAATGGGGATAAGAATGCCACGTTACAAGAAATTATTTCTATATTACAGGACTGTCAAATATTGCTCTGTTCTGGTATTGGCGATGTCCCTCGCGCCAGCTTAAATAAAGCCGGAGTATTGTCTCTGGTGCGTAAAGGTGAAATACAGGATGCGATTCTAGAAAGTGTGAAATTCAGCTCTTATTTTGAAAATATATCGATTTCGAAGGGATGATGAATGATGAGACAAATAGCTTTTTACGGTAAGGGCGGTATCGGTAAATCCACAACTTCGCAGAACACTTTGGCGCAGCTCGCCACTAAATTTGGTCAAAAAACAATGATCGTAGGCTGTGATCCTAAAGCGGACTCCACACGGCTGATTTTGAACACTAAAGCTCAGAATTCAGTGCTCCAATTGGCAGCAGAAAGAGGAACGGTTGAGGATTTGGAGCTTGAGGATGTAGTTCAGTTGGGATATGGCGACATTCTTAATGTGGAGTGTGGTGGACCTGAACCGGGTGTGGGTTGTGCCGGCCGCGGGATTATTACAGCTATTAATTTTTTGGAGCAGCAAGGGGCTTATGAAGGATTGGATTTTGTATCCTATGACGTACTTGGTGACGTGGTATGTGGTGGATTTGCAATGCCGATCCGTGAGAATAAAGCACAGGAAATTTATATCGTATGCTCCGGGGAAATGATGGCTATGTATGCGGCCAATAACATTGCGCGCGGAATTCTAAAGTATGCCAACAGCGGTGGCGTAAGATTGGGCGGTCTGATCTGCAACAGTCGTAATACGGACCGTGAGGATGAGCTCATTATGGAGCTGGCACGCCGTTTGAATACACAAATGATCCATTTTGTCCCGCGGAATAATGTGGTTCAGCATGCAGAGCTGCGAAGAATGACCGTAGCCCAATATAATCCTCATCATCAGCAAGCGAGAGAATATGAGATTTTGGCAGAAAAGATCCTGAATAACAATATGATGACAATCCCGACCCCGATTTCTATGGAAGAGCTGGAGGATTTACTCATGGAATTTGGTGTGATTGAGGATGAAGAGACGGCGCTGAAAAAGCTGAAGGCATCTGGCCAATAATTAGGTTCGTCCGGTGAACAGAGTAGAGAGACGGCTGTTCACCGGATCACTCTAAGGGATGAGGAGGGTTCAGAATGGGGCTTAATATCGAAGATAACCAAAAGATGCTCGAAGAGATTCTTGAGGCTTACCCGGAAAAGGCACGGAAGGATCGTCAGAAGCATTTTGAAATTAATAATGAAGAGTTAATAAACTGTGGCAAATGCGCCATCAAATCGAATATGAAGTCCCGTCCGGGGGTTATGACCCAAAGAGGATGTGCTTATGCCGGTTCGAAGGGCGTGGTCTGGGGCCCGATCAAGGATATGGTGCATATCAGCCATGGTCCTGTAGGTTGTGGGCAATATAGCTGGGGAACAAGACGGAATTATGCCAACGGAACACTGGGCATTGATAATTTTACGGCTATGCAGGTGACGAGTGATTTTCAGGAGACAGATATTGTATTTGGCGGTGACAAGAAGCTTGAAGTCATTTGCCGTGAAATTAAAGAAATGTTCCCACTGGCTAAAGGAATTTCGATCCAATCAGAGTGTCCTGTGGGGCTAATCGGAGACGATATTGAAGCGGTGTCCAAAAAAATGTCTATTGAGCTAGGTATCCCGATCATTCCCGTTCGTTGTGAAGGGTTCCGTGGGGTTAGCCAATCCTTGGGTCATCATATTGCTAACGATGCGATCCGTGATTTTCTGATGGGGAAGAAGGAGCTTGCGGAATGTGGTCCTTACGATATTAATATTATCGGAGATTATAACATCGGTGGGGACGCTTGGGCTTCACGCATTTTACTGGAGGAAATGGGTCTGCGTGTAATTGCGCAGTGGTCTGGGGATGGAACCATCAATGAATTGGCGATCGCGCATAAGGCGAAGCTCAATCTGATTCACTGTCATCGCTCCATGAACTATATGGTAACGACGATGGAGAAAGCATATGGGATTCCTTGGCTGGAATACAACTTTTTCGGGCCGACCAAAACCGCTGAAAGCCTTCGAGCCATCGCCGCAAGGTTTGATGAATATATTCAGGAAAACTGCGAGAAAGTCATCGCTAAGTACACGCCACAAATGGAGGCGATAATCTCTAAATTTAAACCCCGGCTGGAAGGTAAAAAGGTCATGCTGCTGGTAGGCGGATTACGTGCCCGCCATACACTGGGGGCTTATGAGGATCTGGGGATGGAGGTAGTGGGCACAGGTTATGAGTTCGCTCACAAGGATGATTACGAGAAGACATTTCCTGAACTTCCGGAAGGCACTATTATTTACGATGATCCAACCGCTTACGAGCTGGAAGAGCTTGCGCAAAGACTTGATATTGATCTGATGGGCTCGGGTGTGAAGGAGAAATATGTGTATCACAAGATGGGTATTCCTTTCCGGCAAATGCACTCTTGGGATTATAGTGGTCCTTACCATGGCTATGATGGGTTTAAGATTTTTGCTAAGGACATGGACATGACCATTAACAGCCCAGTGTGGAGCTTGATCAATTCAGGGAAAACAGGATCACTCCCTAAAAAGGAGGCGGGCGTATGAAGGACAAACTGGAGATCCCAGATTACAATACATTATTTCAAACTGAACCCTATGTGAAGCAACGTGAAGGGAAAAAAGCATTCGAGGCACCCTGCAGTGAGCAAGAGACAGCAGAAGCATTAGCCTACTCGAAGTCGTCTGAATATAAAGATAAGAATTTTGCCCGCACCTCACTGGTAGTTAATCCTCATAAAGCATGCCAGCCCCTAGGAGCCTTGATGGCTGCGCTGGGATTCGAAAAAACTCTGCCGTTTATACATGGCTCTCAAGGCTGCACTGCGTATTTTCGTAGTCATTTAAGCCGTCATTTCAAGGAGCCGACCCCCGCAGTTTCTTCCTCTATGACAGAAGATGGTGCGGTGTTTGGAGGGATGAACAATCTTATTGATGGTCTTGAAAATAGTGTGGCGCTCTATAAGCCAGAGATGATAGCTGTATCCACTACATGTATGGCTGAGGTTATAGGGGATGATCTGCAGGCGTTTATATCCAATGCCCGCCAGAAGGGTGCAATTTCGAACGAAATTCCAGTGCCCTACGCCAACACGCCAAGCTTTTCCGGATCACATATTACAGGTTACGACTCCATGTTAAAGTCTATCCTCAGTACCTTGTTCATCCGCTCTGGGATTGAAGCTACCCCTGGCAGTGGAGAGGGAACTGGAGAGAAGCTGAATGTCATTTTAGGGTTTGAGCCTTATACGGGGAATTTTGCGGAAATTCGAAAAATCCTTGCCGCGTTTGATACAGGCTACACCTTCCTTGGTGATCACAGCGGCAATTTTGATTCCCCGGCTACAGGTGAATATTCCTATTATTATGGGGGAACGAAGCTGGCGGATGTGCCGAAGGCAGCTAATGCGTTGGGTACTCTTTCACTTCAGAAATATTCTGTCAAAAAAACGTTGGAATACATCAGCGGCACATGGAAACAACAGACCGTTGCGATGTCGACTCCGCTGGGCATTCATGCGACAGATCGGCTAATAGAGTCTATCAGTGAATTAACGGGATTGCCCATTCCGCCTGAGCTTGTGGAAGAACGTGGCCGGGTAGTGGATGCTTTGCTCGATAGCCACCCTTATCTGCATGGCAAACGAGTGGCTTTAGTTGGCGATCCGGATTTGCTGATCGGCCTGATTGAATTCTGTCTGGAAGTGGGTATAGAGCCTATTCATATTGTGTGCTCCAATGGGGAAAACGGATTTAAAGAAGAAGCGAAAGCTCTGCTTGCTGCCAGCCCTTACGGGGCAGAAACGACGGTTCATATCGGAAATGATTTGTGGCATATGCGCTCTCTGCTGATTGATGATCCTGTGGATCTGGCCATTGGAAGCTCTCATCTTAAATTTGCTGCCAAAGATGCCGACGTTCCTTTGATCCGTGTAGGCTTCCCTGTCTTTGACCGCCATCATCTGCATCGTTATCCGATTATCGGTTATCAAGGTGCCTTGAACCTGTTAACTACTATAGTAAATACAATTCTGCAGGGGTTGGATGAGGATTCATCTGGCTTCAACCACGATCTTGTTCGTTAGTAGGAGAACGTTAAGCCGAATCGTATACTTCCGATTCATTCCCTCGTCCTCATACGGAGCCGAGCGTTGGGGAGCGGCCGGAAGTGCAATATTTATCGTAGTGACACTGAATAATTGAGCATTTTAAGCGTAAGGAGTATTCAGTTACGGGAGGTGGTACGATGGAGTCCATCAGAAACGATGTATCCGACGCGCAAGCTTGCGGGAGCTTAACTCCGAAATCGAAACCATGTCCACGCCCCAAGCCGGGCGAAGCGGCTGGGGGCTGCTCCTTTGACGGAGCCCAAATCACGCTGCTGCCGATCATGGATGCTGCGCATCTTGTCCATGGGCCGGCTGCTTGTGCCGGGAATAGCTGGGAAAGTAGAGGGGCTTTGTCAAGCGGGCCATCACTTTCACAATACGGTTTCACTACAGATCTCAACGATAACGATATTATTTTTGGCGGAGAAAAGAAACTCAAAGATAGCATTGACTATATTGCCGGGCGCTTTATGCCTCCGGCAATATTTGTATATGCGACCTGTGTGACAGCATTGATTGGCGAGGATTTGGATGCGGTATGCAAGGAAGCGGCAGGCAGATTGGGACTTCCTGTGATCCCCGTGAACAGCCCCGGATTCGTAGGCAGTAAGAATCTCGGAAATCGGCTGGCTGGAGAAGCGCTGCTACAATATGTCATTGGCACAGGTGAACCAGAAATGGAGACTCCTTTAGGTGTGAATTTGATTGGGGAGTACAATATCGCGGGTGAAATCTGGGATATCGAGAAATTAATGAAGAGTGTTGGAATTACGCTAATGTCCAGAATTACAGGGGATGCAAGATATAAGGAAATTACATGGGCACATCATGCAAAAGTGAATATGGTTGTGTGCAGCCGTGCATTGTTAGGTCTGGCAAAAGAAATGGAGGCAAGATACCACATTCCTTATTTCGAAGGCTCCTTCTATGGGGCCAAGGAGACAACTTATTCCTTACGTCAAATGGCTTATTTGCTGAATGACCGTGAGATGGAGCGGCGTGTGGATCGGTTGACGGAACGAGAGGAAAGCAGACTGATTCAGGAGCTGCGGCCCTACCGCAAGCTGCTTAAAGGAAAGAAAGCAGTTCTCTATACGGGTGGAGTAAAAAGCTGGTCGATTATTTCCGCACTGAAGGAGTTAGGCGTTCAGGTGGTAGGTGTAGGCACGAACAAAAGCACGGAAGATGATATACGGCGTATAGCGGATCGTGTTGGTGATGACACCGAATATATCCCGGAGGGCGGGGCAAGCCGAATTATCAAAACCGTCCGGGATCGTAAGGCAGATATTATGATTGCTGGCGGACGGAATATGTATGTGGCAATGAAAGAGCAGATTCCGTTTATCGATATTAATCAAGAAAGACACAAAGCCTATGCTGGTTACGAAGGTTTACTAAGGCTGGCTAAGGAGCTGACGTATTCTCTTGCTAATCCAATCTGGAAGCTGGCTGCCAGTGCCGCTCCCTGGGATAAGGAGGAACCTTCCTATGACCGTTAACAAAAGGAGTAAACCTACTTCAGTTAATCCAATCAAAATCGGTCAATCCCTTGGTTCCGTACTGGCATTTCAGGGCTGCTACAAGGCATTGCCTATTGTGCATGGTGCGCAAGGTTGTTCCGCATTTCCGAAGGCGCTGCTTACCCGGCATTTTCGCGAGCCTATAGCCGTACAGACCTCTGCTTTACAGGAGATGGATGTAATCTTTGATGCGAATCGTAATTTAGAGGAAGCTCTAAATACCATACTCAGTAAACACCGACCAGACATTATAGGCATTATTGGGACTGAGCTGACGGATGTGGCTGGAGTGGATTATCAATCCATGCTCAAGACCTATAAAAGGGAGCGGAGCATGCGGGGTGGGCTTGCTTTTTCCGTCACCTTACCAGACTTTCGTGGTTCATTGGAATCGGGGTTCAGTTCTACCGTAGAGGCGATGCTTGATGAGATGATTCAGCAGGTAGGCCATCGGGGTTCAAGGAGTGTGAATTCACGTCAGATTACCCTCTTGCCGGGATCGTTTCTGACGCCGGGTGATGTGATGGAGCTGAAAGAAATGATATCCTCCTTCGGTTTTGAGGTAATCGCTGTACCTGATATATCGACCTCTTTGTCTGGGCATCTGCTGACAGGATTTTCACCGCTAACAAGAGGTGGGGTGCCTCTAGATTCGATGCTGCAAAGCTTGCATTCGGGTCTAACCCTTGCCATCGGCGGAAGTATGGAGCGTCCAGCTAGAAGACTGCATAATGCGCTGGGAACTCCCTACAAAGTATTCGAGAGTGCTATGGGGCTTAAAGCAACGGATGATATTTTGCAATTTCTGCATCAAATTAGCGGGGAGCCGGTACAGCTTCGTTATTGCTGGCAACGAGAGAATTTATTGGATAGCATGCTGGATGCTCATTTTCAATTTGCGGGAATGTCTGCACTTGTTGCGCTGGAGCCAGATCATTTGTATACCGTATCTTCTTGGCTCGAAGAGCTGGGGGTGGAGCAAAAGGCCCTGGTCACTTCCTATGAAACTCCTTTGGTGGTTGAGATGGAACGAGAGGTATGGGTCGGTGATCTGGATGATGTTGAGTTTTTGGGTAAAGGTGCAGATTTATGGATCGGTAACTCACATGGGATAAATGGAGCGGCGCGGTTAGATGCAGCATTTATGGCGGCTGGATTTCCCGTTTGGAATGAGCTTGGTGCTTATATGGCCACTTCTGTAGGGTATCGGGGAGCGATGGAGTGGACGAATAAAGCGGCGAATCTGTTAATGCGAAGGGAGGAGGAACATCGTGAAAGTAGCATTCGCTACAGAGGATGGAATTAGAGTGAATGCCCATTTTGGGCAGAGTCCGATGTTCGCAATTTATAAAGTTACCAAAAGTGGCGGGGAGCTTATAGGTCTTCGTAAACTGCCAACGATTCTCAATCAGGATGAAGCAGGCAAAATAGAGAGTCGTCTGGAGGTGGTAGAGGATTGCACGCTAATATTCATCATGCAGATTGGAGCCTCAGCAGCGGCAAGAGTCACACGTCGTAAAATTATGCCGGTAAAGGTTCCACCAGGCAGTCCTATTGATGAGCAAGTGAAGCGGATTGTTGAAATGCTACAGGGCAAACCACCAATGTGGCTAGCCAAGGTATTACATGCTGAAAATGAAGCGGAAGGGGCGAGTGTAGATGGATCCCATAGCTAATGAGAGTGCTGCATTAAAGGTCCGGGTTGCTCCGGAAGCATCAGCATTAAAACACCGTAGTCGAACCACGGAGAAAGAGCTGAATAAAGATATAGCAGAGATGTTCATACGGCGGTTGTGTCAATTGCTTGATACAGAAGACTTTTTTGGAAGACATGCTTCTCTTTCACCACAGAAGAAGATCGAACGATTGTTTCTCGCTTCCCCTGAAGATAAGAACAAATCTGATTTTAACTGCGCGGCTTCTCCAAAAGTCCGTTTGCAGGTTCCTCTCTTGTTTCAGGCGGTGGCGGGCGTGATCGAGGAGAAGAGTGGGGTTCTGGTTCAGAGTTCATCTGAAATAAACGGGGAAGGATTTGGGCGTGCTCTTTTATATAGTGATCGGATTATTCTTGTGTTAAAAAGCTTGAGAGCAGGTTTTCCGTTTCCTTTTACCTCTGAGGAGAAAGTAATTCGCTACGGCGTTGCTTGTGTAGAAGAAGGGTTAGCCTTTATGGATAAATTTAATGAAATGACAGCTCTTTATGGAACGGATGGTCTGGAGGGTTAGATTCCAATGATGCAGCTCAGCCACAGGGAGGGAGCAACATGGAGCAGCTTGTAGGCGGCACCGAACTGGAACGATACGCTCGCCAACTGAAGCTGCTTGGAGAAGGCGGGCAGAAAGCGCTAAAAGAAGCTACAGTGATGATTGCTGGAATTGGAGGGCTTGGAGGCACTGCCGCACTTTATTTAGCTGCTGCCGGAATCGGCAAGCTGATCTTGGCGCATGAAGGAAACATTGTGCCTCCAGATTTAAATCGACAGATATTGATGGACAGTGATCATTTGGGTATGGAAAGGATGAGCACAGCCATTCAGCAGCTAAAACGTCTGAATCCAAATGTTGAAATGGAAGGATTTAATTCGAAGATTGAATACAATATGGCAAAACCTTGGGTAGAACAAGCCGATATAGTGATTGATGCACGGTATGATTTTCCGGAAAGATATACGTTGAACCGCCTATGTGTAGAAACCGGCACGCCAATGGTAGAGGCGGCGATGTATGGATTTGAGATTTCACTAACAACGGTTATACCTGGTGAAACCCCTTGCTTAGAGTGTCTTTATCCGGATGTGAATCCAGAATGGGAACCGTTTGGCTTTCCAGTATTGGGAGCGACCTCCGGAATTGCGGGTTGTCTGGCTGCGTTGGAAGCCGTAAAATGGGTTACAAGGGTAGGGACGACTTATGCGGGCGTAATGCATCGCTTCAATTCACTCGACTTCGCCTGTTACAGCGTCCATATTACCCGTAATCCGAATTGCACTTGCTGCGGAGAGGAAGGTAAACCGTGAAAAGTCTCAGGCTATGTGACACGACACTTAGGGATGGTGAACAGGCGGCTGGAGTTTCATTCACGAGGGAAGAAAAGCTGGAAATCGCAAGGTTGCTGTCGGAATGCGGAGTGGAGCAAGCAGAGGTAGGAATTCCTGCCATGGGCAAGCAAGAGCAAGAAGATATTGCGGCTATCGCTGATTTAGGTCTACCTATGAAGATGATGACTTGGAATCGGGCTTTGGAAAGTGATATCGACAAAGCTTGGGCGACGGGTGTGAACTGGAGTCATGTATCGATCCCTGTCTCGGAAATTCAATTACAAGGTAAGCTAGGTTTAACACCTGCCAAAGGTCTGACAAGATTACTGCATGCGACGGAATATGGTCAACGGCTAGGAATGACTGTGTCGGTGGGGATGGAGGACTCTTCAAGGGCAAGTATGGAGTACCTGGTTGAACTGGTAAATACATTATATAAAGAAGGCATTCGTTGGTTCCGTTATGCAGATACGGTATCTGCTCATCATCCGGGTCAAATGGCAGAGCGGGTAAGCACATTACTTAGTGCTGTTCCTGTAGATGTAGAGCTTGAGGTACACTGCCACAATGATTTTGGTCTTGCGGCTGCAAACACACTTAGCGGTATTGCCGCGGGTGCGGTCTGGGCAAGCACTACGGTAGCAGGGATTGGTGAACGTACCGGGAATGCAGCAATGGAAGAAGTAGTGATGGCTTGGCGTTATCTTTATGGCGGAGAGAGCAGCGTACGTCCGGAGTGTTTGAAAGGGCTGGCGGATAGGGTGATCACAGCCTCGGGCCGAAGTGTCGGCGATGCCAAACCAATCGTCGGATCACTCGCCTTCACACATGAATCTGGGATACATGTTGACGGTTTGTTGAAAGAAACAGCCACCTACCAGACCTTTGATCCCACAGAGGTGGGGAGAGCACATCATTTTGTGTTAGGTAAACATTCCGGAAGTGGTGGAATCATACATGTTCTGAACGCACATGGTTTAGAGGTTAGTGCTGGAACCGCGGGACGTTTGCTTGAACGGGTGAGAGACTATGCCGAAGTTAATAAAGTGAATGTGCCAGAGCTCCTCTTGGTTGAATGGCTGAGGGAGGATTGGCAACGACCGTAAGAGATATTAGTAAGAATGAATAAAGGCTGACAAGACGGGTACGAAACCTGTCTTGTCAGCCTTTTAATGTTGTTAGGATTAAGTTTATTGTGTTAGCCCTTAACCGCTCCAGCGGTAATACCCTTGGTCATCTGTTCTGTGAAGAGCAGGTAGATCAGGATGGTGGGGATAGCGATTATCGTCATAACCGCGAACTGTGCACCATAGTTGGATGAATACTCACCAGTGAATTTCATAATGGAGAAGGGAATCGTCTTAAGATCTTCCGAGGTGAGGAAGGTATTCGCCATAATGAATTCATTCCAAGTGCTGATGAAGTTGAGCACACAGATGGTTGCCAGCGCCGGTTTGGTGATGGGCAGGATGATACGGAAGATTAACCCGTAAATGCCACTGCCATCAATAACGGCGGACTCTTCAATGGCCCGTGGGATGGTCTCCAGGAACCCGGTCATAATCAGGACACTCATGGGGATGACAATGGCTGAGTAAGGCAAAATCAATGTGTACATATTGTTCAGCATCCCAAGCTTGTTAAACAGAATGAAGTTTGGCAGCAATGTGGCGTGAATGGGAATGATCATGCCTAACATGATTAGAGAGAGGACAATGCCACTTAGCTTCCATTTCATCCGGGTAAACGCATATCCCATCATCAGGGACACCAGCGCAGAGAGCATAACAGTTATCACTGTAATGATAAGACTGTTGGCAAAATAACGTGGCACACGCCCGTAGGTAAAAGCGTTTCGATAGTTCTCCCACTGGGGTGGAGAGGGCCATTTCAGAAATGAGCTTCCGAAGAACTCACCGCTCTTGAGCAGGGAATAATCGATCAACCAAATAAGCGGAAATAACTGAATCAACGCGATGATACACAGGAACACCATCATTAGAATTTTGCCCGTTGTAGGCTTTCTGCGTTCTTGTTTGTGAAGGTTTAGCTTAGGGGGTGAAGCGGCAGGCGATAAGGAATTATTCATAGGATATCCTCCGGTTACAGGGTTTCTTTAAAATTCTCCGATATCTTTCTTTAAAATCTTGTTGAGGATAACGGTTAGGATCAGGCAGAACACAATAAACAGAATCGAAATGGCATTACCATAGCCGTATAGCGATGATGAGAAGGCGGTTTTGTAAAGATAGTTCCCTAGGAACTGTGTGCTATTTGCAGGGCCACCGTTGGTCATTAAGAATACGGTTTCCATTTGCTTAAGACAGGTGGTGACGGCAATGATGATGGCAACCCGCATCATCGGCGAAAGCAGCGGAATGATGATACGCGTGTAGAGGGTAAAGTTGTTGGCGCCATCGATTCTTGCGGCTTCGCTTAAATCTTCCGGAATGCCTTGCAGACCTGAATAATACAGCAGCAGTGCATACCCAAAGCCTTGCCACATAACAACAATGATGATGCACCAGATGGCTGTCTTCGGATCACCGAGCCAATCATGCGTAAGTGCGTCCAATCCAACTCCGCTTAGCAGCTTGTTGAGCAGTCCGTAGTTCGGATGGAAAATTCCGGTCCACAGCTTGGCTGTAACGACGACGGAAATTACAGCGGGGATAAAAAAGATCGTCCGGAATATTTTTTCGTATTTGCCGGAATTGGTTAGGAATATCCCCATGAGAATGGCAAAGGGATGTTGTAAAAATACAGTGGCGGCGGTCAGGAGCAGGGCATTGACCAGCGATCTCCAGAACACTTTGTCATGAAATAGAATTTCGCGGTAGTTATCAAAGCCGATGAAATTGTATTTGCCGATTCCGCCCCAATCCGTAGAACCGTAATAAGCGCTCATGAAGATAGGGATGCAGATCATAAAAGCAAATAGGAACAGTCCAGGTGCGATGAGTAAGAATATCGCTTTTTTGTCGCTTAACACTCTGTGCATGGAAATCTCCGTCCTTTTAAAGAGTAATCTATCTATTACCATCGTAACGGGAAGCCAGGCACCGGAACATGCCGTAAATTTCAGATCGGTGTATACATTTTTTCGAAAACAAAACCCCGGCCTCTGGGGGAAGCCGGGGTTTGCGCACTGCCATCTATAAGGTTACTTCAGGAGCGCTAAGGTTCATGTTTTTTGTAGTTCTCTGGTTTATTTACCAGCGAATTTATCGGATGCAGCATCCAGTGCTTTGGCGAATTCTTCAGGGGTAATCGCATCAGAAAGCAGGCTTTGATGCGCCTCCATTACCTTTTGCTTGAACTCATCGTCACCCACATCCTGCAGTGGAGTACCGCTGGAAGAGGTCATGGAGCTGAACACTTCAATCAATTCTTTTTGCAGCTGGGTTTCGTTACCCGTTAGGAATTGATCGAATTGCTGCGCAGGTGTACCCGCGCCAGCTTGCCATAGCATTTTAGACCAATGCTCTGGAGCGAAGAAATATTTCAAGAAATCAACAGCGGCTTCAGCATGTTTGGAGTTTTTGCTGACTGCATATCCACCACCATACCAAGCGGCATCATCGGTTGCTTTACCTTTAGTTGAAGCTGGGAATGCGAAAGCACCTACGTTATTGCGGAATTCTTCAGAGAAGTTCTCGTCTGTTGCCAGACCCGACTCCCAAGCGCCCATAAAGAACATGGCAGCTTGCCCTTGTCCGAACAAGTTGCGTGCAGCACCGTAATCGGCAGTCAGCCAGCCATCGGCAAAACCTTTAGCATCGGCGAATTGCTGCATTTCAGTTGCAGCTGCAACCAGACTAGGATCTGTAAAGGATATTTTACGTGCCACAGCTTCATCCATTGTATTGAAATCGCCAGTCTGACGTTGGGCTACAAATTCATACCAGATAGGCAGTGTCCAAGCGTCCATACCATTCATAGCGATCGGGTTAATTTTCTTGGCACGAAGTGTTTTGACGGCGGCAAGCAAATCATCTGTTGTTTTTGGCACCTCGATGCCGTTGTCAGCAAATATTTTTTTGTTATAGTACATCACCATGTAGTCGGCACCACGCGGCAAGCCGTAAAGCTTACCGTCTTTACTGAAGCCGTCCATGGATCCGGACACAAACTGATTACCTTCGAAGTCAGCACTGTTCAGTTCAAGCAGCAGATCGTTATCCAGCAGCGGACTCAGGAAGGAGGGCTGACCCCAGGCTTGAATGATATCGGGAAGCTGATTGCTGGAGGCATATACTTTGATTTTTGATTTGTAAGGCTCATCTTGAAGCGCTTCCACTTCAATCTTGACGTTAGGGTTCTCTTTCATGTAAGCATCGATAATGTCTTGCTCTACCTTACCTGAACCATTGGCCCGATCCGCGAGCGCGGTGAAGAACTTCAGTGTGATTTTTTCGGCGGGTGTGTTTTCCCCTGCACTAGCTGTTGCTTCGGCAGTAGCTTCGGCCTTGTCATTTGTAGGTGCATTGGTAGCTTTCGCATTGTTATTTCCGCCACCGCAGCCTGCCAGCAGAGCTGGTAGCATTAGACTCATAAGTGCTAGCTTTATTCCTTTACCTTTCATCAAAAACCCACCTTTTTTATGAGATATATTTCCACGAGAACGGCTGTCATCAAACGAGGACGACAATGTCGTTTCTTCTTGCATCCCCATCTTAAGAGTTTATGACCGATAGAAACATGGTCCATATTTAAGAACTATGTAGGCATTTTTCAGTGATTGTAAAAAGCTGGTTCAGGGTTTAATGATTTCAGTTATACTTGGTTTACACATTTATTGATTATACATGAAGGTGGTTCTCATGAATCGAAACATCCGCTTATTAAGCCGTTATCGCCATCTTCCGCTCCAGTTTAAGCTGTTATTATGGTTTGTGCCGCTGCTTCTCGTGACTATATTTGCTATGGGGTGGAACTCCTATCAGATCTCTTCGCAGCAGGTGGTGGAGAAAATGAAACAGTCACAGGATCACCTGACCCGAAAAACAGCAGAGCAGATTGATGAGATGGTGAGGGGAATGATTTCTTTTTCCAATACACTCTTTCTGGATGAAAGTGTGCAGCGGCTCTTAGTGTCGTCAGAAGCACAAAAAGAACGTAATTCCGTATTTAAAACGGTCACCAACCTGATGGTCGCTGGCAACTCGATTCAATCCCTGATTCTATACTCTTTGGAAGACCAGAATAACGGGGCGGAGCCTTTTGCTGCGAACCAAGCCGGATTGACGACTGGCATGAAGTTCTCTAACTTTGTCCAAACCTCGTACTACAAGGAAGCCGTTGAAGCCGCAGGCAGTCCAACCTTTGGATTGTCCAGACCCACGGATGGCATATTTGTTGGTGATCATTATCATAAGATTGTACTTTCCAGAATTATCAAGAATGTATATACTTTAAAACCGGCAGGGCTAGCGGTGATCGGGGTCGATGCTGGAAAGATCGGAAGCCAATATCTAGACAACTCTGAAGATGATGTAGATATGTTTGTGGTAGATCGAGACGGACTCATCATTACGGCTTCTAACCGGAGCTGGATCGGCAAAAGAGATCTTGATCTTCCGTATTTTGCGGACAGCGACCCTAAGTTGAACCTAGAGGAGAGACTGGAGTCTACAGCGGATCACAAACAGTGGATTGTCTCGCATCTGCAGTCAGAAACGACGGGTTGGTATGTAGTGGTGGTGCATTCCAAACGGCAGCTTGTCAAAGAGCTGGGGCAGATTTCACAGGTCACGGTGACGATCGCTTTTCTGTGCTTAGCAGTTAGCTTAATGGTTACCTGGCTCGCCGCCGCCTCAATAACGAAACCGCTGAAAAAACTTTCCCGCTCCATGCGCAGATTCCAGACAGGGGATTTCACGCAGCGCGTATTTTTTGAAGGAAATGATGAGATTGGTCTCTTGGGCCATGGTTATAATCTAATGGTGCAGCGGATCAAATCGCTCATCAATGATGTATATGCCTCCAAACTGAAGCAGCAGGAAGCAGAATTGAAAACGCTTCAGGCGCAGATCAGGCCGCACTTTTTATATAACACGCTGAATACGATTTGTTGGGAAGCTGAGAAGAAGGGCGACAAAGAAATAGCGGATATGGTCTATTCGCTTTCTCAAGTATTCCGGCTGAGCTTAAATGATGGGCGGGATACGTTTACATTGGAACAGGAAGTAGAGCTTGTAAAGAATTATTTGTTCCTGCAAAAAAATCGGTTTAGAGAACGTTTTGAGTTCGAAATTACCTTGGATGAGAGTATCAAGGATTTTACAGTTCCTAAGCTGCTGCTCCAGCCACTGGCGGAAAATGCAGTGATTCATGGGATCGAGCCACTGGCTGGAAGCGGACTAATCTCGATTCGCGCCTTCCGCAAAGATAGGACTATTGTGCTCGAAGTTCAAGATAACGGGGTGGGAATCACGCCGGAAAGACTTCAGGAGCTACATCAGCGTTTAGCGAGAGGAAGCTCTATTTCGGAGGAAGAGGAGAATGCTGGACGTTCGGGGTTTGCGCTCTCGAATGTACAGGAACGTTTAGCTTTGTTTTTTGCCGGAGCCTCATTGCAAGTAGAGAGTGTAGAAGGAGCAGGCACACGTATTATCATTCATATCACTGTGGAGGGTCCCTAAATGATGAAGCTGAAGCTGCTGATTGCTGAAGACGAAGACACCATCCGTGAGGGTATCGTCAATATGATTGACTGGAATTCGCATCAGATTGAGGTAATGGGCGAAGCGGGGAACGGAAGTGAAGCGCTGGCTCTGATGGAGTCTGAACAGCCGGATTTATTGTTAACGGATATCCGCATGCCGCAGATGAATGGTCTGGAGCTAATCGAAGCTGGACGGCGTCGCGGTTACGACTTTCGCTCGATTATTTTATCTGGCTACAATGAGTTCTCTTATGCGAAACAAGCGATTGCGCTGGGGGTTGTCGATTATGTGCTGAAGCCGTGCCGGCCGGAGGAAATTCTGAAGACGGTACTCAAGGCTAAGGAGCTAATTGAAAGGCAGCGTTGTCAGGAGAATGAACAGCTAAAAAGAGATCGTTCCTGGCATAAAAATGCACCGCTTGTCAAAAGCCAAGTGCTGTCCCAATGGATTCATCATCCTCCGGTTCCGCTGGAGCGGCGGCAGGAGCTGATCGGTGAGTTAGCTATGGCTATTAGTCACGAAGGTCCGCAGATTGGGCTGGTCAGCTTTGATTTTGATCCTCCCTCTGCCGGTGGGTCTGGACAGGATTTTGTACTTTTACGTTACGCGGCCCTAAATATTATTAGTGAGACCTTGTCTCCTATCTATAAAGGAAAAATCGAGACCTTTCATGATGGCAATCTCCTGCTCTGGATCGGCAGTGGTTTAGCTGGAACGGATTCTCGCAAGTCTTACCGAACCCCCATCTATTTGAAAGAGCAGATCGGGATGCTGCAAAGCAATCTGGAGAAATACCTCAAGCTGTCAATCAGTATTGCTGTAGGCTCCTGTCGTGCGGATATTTCGGAAGCTCATCTGTCTTATAAAGAAGCGCTTCAGGCTATGGAATCTCGCTTTCTAAACGGGAAAGGCGGCGTTTATTTTTTTACAGAAGGCTCGGGAATTATTGGGGGTGGCGCACAGGAGATCGGGATTTTAGATGATCCTGAATTAAATGTGCTGGAGGATGAGATGCTTGTGGCAGTCGGTGCAGGAAGTAATGAGCTTGCCCTCGATCTGCTGGAGCAATGGCTGGAACGCTTTCGCGGAAACCCCGGATGCCTCAAGCAGGAGGTGAATATTCGGGCAACAGCTTTTGTCGTTCGCCTTAAGAGGCTTGCGCAGGAAAAACAAGTAGCTGGATTCGAATGGAAGCAGCATTTGGTCAATTGGATGGAGCAGGCACCACAGATCGAGACGCTGGAGGAATTGTCTACGATCCTGAATAAGATCATGCAGAATGTGGTGGAGGCTTTTTCTAAACATCGCCCTCTGCATCGAACAGTAGTTACAGCGCTCGAGATCATCCGTAACAAATATAATACCAATCTGTCTCTGGAGTATGTTGCGAAGGAAGCTTATGTATCTAATACTTATTTAAGTTCACTGTTCCGCCAGGAGCTGGGTGTGAATTTTCTCGATTACTTGCATCAATACCGGGTAGAAGAGGCAAAAAAGCTGCTCCGCCAAAACTTAAAAATGTACGCCGTTGCAAAGTTAGTGGGCTATGGGGAAGAACGCCACTTCAGTGCTACTTTTAAGAAATGGACCGGACTTACGCCCTCACAATATCAAAAGGGACTAGGGAAGTAGGAGTAAATTGTTATCTACTAGGCTTTGTGTGGTTAAACTCTACATATAGCTAAATAGGAGGTAACCGAGAAATGAACCCGAAATGGTGGAAAGAGAGTGTCGTGTACCAAATTTATCCGATTAGCTTCATGGATAGTAACGGAGATGGGATTGGAGACTTGCAAGGAATCATATCCAGACTGGATTATCTGCAGGATTTAGGTGTAGACGTGATTTGGGTCTGCCCTATTTATAAATCACCAAACCATGATAACGGTTATGATATCAGTGATTACTGTGACATTATGAAGGAATTTGGCACGATGGATGATTTTGACCATTTGCTGAGGGAGATGCACGCACGTGGGATGAAGCTGATGATGGATTTGGTTCTGAACCATACGTCACATGAGCACCCATGGTTTGTTGAATCTAGATCGTCGAAAGATAATCCGAAACGGGATTACTATATTTGGCGAAAAGGAAAAAATGGGGGACCCCCGAATAACTGGGAGTCTTATTTCAGTGGCTCGGTGTGGGAGCTTGATCCGCGGACGGATGAATATTACCTTCACCTTTACTCCAAATATCAGCCTGATCTGAACTGGGAGAATCCGGTGGTCATTGATAAGCTGCATGAGATGGTGGAATGGTGGCTGAAGAAGGGTGTGGACGGATTCCGCTTTGATGCCATTGCACATATCGTGAAGACGAAAGGTTACCCGGATGCGGATAATCCAGGTGGAACACCTACCGTAAGGGCTTATGGAATGTTCTCCAATCTGGCAGATGTGCATACCCTGCTACAGAATTTATATGATAAAGTGCTTTATTTCTACGATATTATGACGGTAGGAGAGACTTCAGGACTTGGACCGGAGCAGGCGCTTGATTATGTAGGTGATGGTCGCCGGGAGCTGAATATGACTTTTCAGTTTGAGCATATGTTTCTGGATGCCGCTTCGGCAGGTAGTGGAAAATGGGATGTCGTTCCATGGAGTCTACTGGAGCTGAAAAAGATTATGAGTAATTGGCAGACGGTTCTGCATGACAAAGGCTGGAATGCGAATTATCTCTGCAACCATGACCAGCCGCGCGCAGTGTCCCGGTTTGGGAACGACCTTTTTTACCGGATTCCTTCGGCTAAAATGCTGGCGACCTTCATTCACATGCTGGAAGGCACACCTTATATTTATCAAGGCGAAGAAATTGGAATGACGAATGTCTGTTTCGAATCCATTGATGAGTACCGGGATGTAGAGACGCTTAATTATTATGAAGAAAAGCGAAAAAACGGCGTTCCAGAAGAGCAGATTATGTCTGCCATTCATCATAAAAGCCGGGATAATGCCCGCACCCCGATGCAGTGGGACGATGGTCACGCAGGTGGTTTTACGACGGGGACTCCTTGGATTGAAGTAAATTCCAACTATATGGAGATCAACGCTGGCAATGCGATTAAAGATCCCGATTCCATCTACAACTACTATAAACAGCTGATTGCCCTGAGAAAAAAACACAAAGTCATCGTTTATGGAGCCTATGGGCTGCTGCTCGCAGAGCATACAGAGATATATGCGTATACTCGGACATTAGAAGATCAGCGGCTGCTGGTTATTCTGAATTTTTATGATGGAGAGCCTGTATTCGAATGGCCAGCGGAGTTCCAACCAGACAATATTGAGCTGTTAATTTCTAATTATTCCGTAGAAAAAGATGAGCAGATCCAACCGCTTAAACTTCGTCCTTATGAAGCGCGAGTATATTTGCAGCAGCTTGTGTAAGGGAAGCTACAGGAATGAGTTGTCATGAAGGGGCTGAGCGCTCCACTGTGACAACTCTTCTTTGAGTTTGTGAGTAAAAGACTGTACAATGGCGATACATTAACATACATAGAGTGGAGTTACAGGAAGACGCCTGTGGGAGGAGAGACAACATGACTGAATGGTATGAAAAGAGCTTCGGAGAGGATTATCTGGTCGTATACAAACATCGAGACTTTGGTGGAGCTCGTAAAGAAGTTGAACGAATGATCTCGTGGCTGGGACTACCGCCAGGCTCCAAAGTGCTGGATTTATGTTGTGGGATGGGACGTCATTCACTGGCGCTTGCGGAAGCAGGGTACGAGGTAACTGGAGTAGATTTATCAGAGGTATTACTGCGTGAGGCAAGATCTCAAAAAGGAGCGGAGCAGGTAACTTGGCTGCGTTCTGACATGCGCGACCTACCGTTAATAGGAGGTTTCGATGCTGTGGTTAATCTATTCACTTCCTTTGGTTATTTTGAAGAGGATGAGGAGCAGGTAAAGGTTTTGCGTGAAATCTATCGGATGTTGAAGCCGGGTGGCAAGTTTGTTATTGATTATCTGAACCCTGCGTATGTGATTCGTCATCTGGTGCCGCATTCTACCCGTGAGGATGGAAAGAATCTGATTGATGAGTCGCGGCGGATCGAGGATGGGTATGTGAAGAAGGACATCATTTTAACCTCTAAGAATGATTCTACACCTCGTCAATATCATGAACGTGTGAAGCTGTATTCCTTGGAGAAATTCAGCGGAATGATCGAGGAAGCGGGTTTACAGCTCGAAGCTGTGCATGGCAGCTATGAAGATGAGGTTTATAATGCAGCAAGCTCCACGCGGATGATTTTTAGTGGAATTCGATCGTAATGGTATCAGGAAAAAGATTCAAAGGCGGTGATCGCACCATGTCTAAGGCGGATATCACTTCATGGGACGAGAACATTCTTCAGGTCTCGGTACCCATGGACTCGCCGCTTCGTCAAGTGAACAGCTATATTCTTCCCGATGAGGATGGCAGAATTACTATTATCGATCCGGGTCCGCGTAGCCCGGAGACAGAAAAATGCTGGCATGCGATCCTGCAGGAGCTGGGATTGTCGTGGAAGGACGTGCGGGATATCGTCGTAACGCATCATCATCCCGATCATTATGGATTGGCGGGATGGTTGCAGTCGCAGACCGGATGTAAAGTATGGATGACTGAACGTGCTCATGCCGAAGCGATGTTGATGTGGGGCAGTGACACGGATATCAATGAAGTTTTGCCGTTATATTTCATCAGACACGGAATGTCGGAAGAATGGTCGAGTGGAATAAAAGCGCATTTGGAGAGCTTTGACGCGCAAGTGGAGCCGCAGCCGGTTGCAACTTATCTGAATGAGGTAGAGCCTTTCGGGATGGGTGGCCGTGAATGGAAATTGATTGTAACTGGCGGACATGCACCGGGACATGTGAGTTTCTATCATGCGGGCAGCGGGCAAATGATCTGCGGCGATGCTGTGCTGCCGCAGATTTCGCCCAATGTCAGCCTGCTTCCAGGCAGCGATCCACAGCCGCTGCAGACGTTTCTTCAGGGGCTGCGGGAGCTGGGGAGCTACCCGGTCAGCATGGCGTTCCCGGGTCATCGGGAACCGTTCACGGGCTTCGCGCACCGGGTCAGCAGTCTGCTCGCTCATCATGAGGAGCGGCTGGATACCACGGCAGCCTTGCTCGCAAACGGCCCGCTGAGCGGCTTCGCCGTCTGCGAAATTCTGTTTCGCAGCCGGGTAACCACCGTTCACCAGATGCGCTTTGCGATGAGTGAGACACTGGCGCATCTGGCGGAGCTGATGCGCCGGGAGCGGGCAGTGATGATAGAGGCGGACGGTGTTATATTGTTTGCAGCATCTGAAAGTGCTGGTGACCATGTTAGTTAGAGTTTCTAGCGCGATCGAAGAGTGATGAAATGAATGATGAGTGATGAATGATGAAATGAATTTAGATGTGAATGTTATGATCTAGTAGAGGAATAGAGCAGTCCTGTGTTATTGGGACTGCTCTTTTTTGGGCTTTGGTTTTAGTGACTAGGTAGAGAGTATAATTCGGTGCTATTTATATGAATATTGAGCTCCTTAGTCCGACCACATACCAAACTAACATTTGATACATACTCATGCGTCACGCTGATCATTTGGACTAACATTTGATTACTTTACTCATGCGTTATGCAGGTCATTCGGACTCAGACGCCGCTATTCGTGGGTTTTGGGACTTTTGAGGTGAGTATCGGATCGGAGAGGCGTTATTGCTAGTGCAGAGGGTTGTTATTGGTCATTTTTGAGTGAATAGCGACTCTGGAGTCCGAAAGTGACTAAATTAAGGGTGTTTTATGGAAATAGGGCCTCCTGAGTCCGACCGCATTACCCAACTAACATTTGATTACTTTACTCATGCGTTACACAGGTTATTCGGACTCAGACGCCGCTATTCGTGGGTTTTGGGACTTTTGAGGTGAGTATCGGACCGGAGAGGCGTTATTGCTAGAGTAATGGGTAGTTATTGGTCATTTTTGAGTGAATAGCGACTCTGGAGTCCGAAAGTGTCCAAATCAAAGGGGATATGTGAGTATAGTGTCACCTGAGTCCGATCGCATTACCAAACTAACATTTGATTACTTAACTCATGCGTCACACAGATCATTCGGACTCAGATGCCGCTATTCGTGGATTTTGGGACTTTTGAGGTTAGTATCGGACCGGAGAGGCGTTATTGCTAGTGCAGAGGGTTGTTATTGGTCATTTTTGAGTGAATAGCGACTCTGGAGTCCGAAAGTGTCCAAATCAATGGGGATATGTGAGTATAGTGTCACCTGAGTCCGAACGCATTACCAACTACCATTTGATTACTTTACTCATGCGTTACGCTGAGCATTCGGATTCAGATTTGATTACTTTACTCATGCGTTACACAGGTTATTCGGACTCAGATGCCGCTATTCGTGGGTTTTGGGACTTTTGAGGTGAGTATCGGACCGGAGAGGCGTTATTGCTAGTGCAGAGGGTTGTTATTGGTCATTTTTGAGTGAATAGCGACTCTGGAGTCCGAAAGTGTCCAAATCAAAGAGGATATGTGAGTATAGTGTCACCTGAGTCCGATCGCATTACCCAACTAACATTTGATTACTTTTCTCATGCGTCATGCTGATCATTCGGGCTCAGATTTGATTACTTACTCATGTGTCACACAGATCATTCGGACTCAGATGCCGCTATTCGTGGG
The DNA here is from genome assembly GCF_037963265.1 of Paenibacillus sp. FSL H7-0943. Taxonomy (NCBI): domain Bacteria; kingdom Bacillati; phylum Bacillota; class Bacilli; order Caryophanales; family Paenibacillaceae; genus Paenibacillus; species Paenibacillus sp. FSL H7-0943. The sequence goes on along the minus strand of NZ_CP150148.1, from coordinate 5,615,985 downwards.
TAGAAACACATCTTGCCGAGTAACTAAGTGTTGGTATTGACTAATTGGGGAATTTCTCCCTGTTTTTTGAGGTTTGTTAGGGTGTAGAGCGGATATTAGGGAATTTCTCCCTAATAATCTACGAATGTAGCTATAAATTAAGGTTTTCGTAGAGTTATTAGGGAAGAATTCCCTAATAACTTAGGTTTTGAACGATTTTCGGTATTTTTTAGGGAGTTTTTCCCTAAAACGGTCCCAACCCAACCCAACCTTAAAAAAGCGATTGTCTCATAACCCGCAAGGGCTACGAAACAATCGCTTTTTAATTCTCAGAGTGTACCCAAAACACCGGTTACTCCGGTTGTTTTTCATGTTCTGCAAGTTTCCTTGCAGCTTCTTCGCGATCCTCAGGTGAATGCGGAAGTTCGAGGTCTATCTCACGCTCCGCTTGCTTACGGTGTGCGATTCGGCTACTAGCTGCAGCGGCTACCGCGCCGACGATATCGTCGAGGAAGGTGTGAATCTGCCCGGTGTTTTTGTCGTTCAACCGTTCAAGAACGCCTGGCTTAAGCTTGTCCACATAACCATAGTTGGTGAAGCCAATGCTCCCATATACATTTACGATGGAGAAAGCCAGAATCTCATCCACTCCGTATAATCCCTCATCATTTTCGATCATATCCTGAAGCGGCGGAAACAACTTCCCCTCCTCCGCGAGCATGTCCAATTGAATGCCCGTAAGTACCGCATTTTGCACTTCTCGTTTGCTGAGTACCATCTCAACGTTATGGACACATTCTTCCATCGTTAAGTTTGGATAATATTTTTTTTGCAGAAACATAACGAGCTCTGCGATTTCCTGCAGGTTTACTCCACGCTTATTCAACCACATTTTGGTCGCATCTGCGACTGCCTTGCTGTTCAGACTGTAAGGTATTTTTGCGATTGGTTCATCAGCCATGATTAGTCACCTCGTAAGTTAAGTCTTTGCATTACAACGTTCGTTAGCATGATGTTAAGCGCTGGTGTTATCTCAGATTGTACGTTTAGAAAAAGTATTTGTCCAGAAAACGGAGTCTATGTGAATTAAAATCTAGATCCAACCTAACCTGAAAATAAAGCGCACAGGCTTTTCCAACAATTTAGGATAAGCAGTTGTTATTTTTTGGACAAAGGTCTCGTATACATAGCAGTACAAATGCTATCTAACCTTGAAAGGGGTAATAAATGATGAAAACAATGCAACAAATCCGCGGGATTTCCGCAGTCTGCCTACTCGCAGTTCCACTGGCACTGTCCGGTTGCGGCTTGTTCGGTTCGGAATCAGCATCGATTGATGCTCCGCCACCTGAGGTTGAAGCGCAGATGTTACAGACAGAGGGAAATAATACTTTGGATTCAGGTGTATTTGGTCCAGTGGCTCAGGATGATGCACAAGCAGTTGTGAAGGACAGCACCAAAACCGCTAAAGCAACGGATAAAGCAACGGCTTCCGGTGACCGGACGACCGTATATTTGGAAGATGGAAATGGCTTACTCGCTCCAGTGTCGCTAAATCTGCCAAAAAGCAAAGATTCCAGCACGCTCAAGAACTCTTTAATGGCATTAGTGAATAAGGGAGAATATGCGTCCTCATTGCCAGAAGGCTTCCAAGGCATTCTACCAGCTGGAACTGAGGTGCAAAGCATTACGGTAGACAAGTCGAATCTGGCAGTTGTTGAGTTCAATTCGGAATTTAACAACTACGATGCTGCGGATGAACGCAAAATCCTTGAAGCGATCACTTGGACACTTACCGGTCAAGATGACATTAAAGGTGTGCAGTTCTGGGTAGATGGTAAAAAGCTTACGGAAATGCCGCTTCAAGGCACTCCGCTGGATCGCCCGCTGTCCCGCACAATGGGCATTAACCTGCCAAAACAAGGTCCATCTTTGATGAACTCTAGTGCGGTTACTGTTTATTTTTCCACAACATCTCCTGACGGTATCCAATATTATGTTCCGGTTACGCGCTTTGTACCCGCAGGGCAAGAACAGCTGACTGCTGCTATCAATGAACTGATTGCGGGACCTGAATCCGGAGACGGTCTGGAAATGGTTATGACACAGGGGACATCACTTGATTCGGTTGAAGCCGGACAAAACGGTGTTGTTACTGTATCCTTGACTGACGATATGTTCGCAGATGGGAAGGAAGTTCCTGCCGAATTGCTGGAATCGGTTGTTCTGACTGTTGCGCAAAATACGGAAGATGCTCTGGTTCAAATTCGTTTGAACGGCAAACAATCGATTACTGACACTGACAATGTGGATTATAGCAAACCTGTTTCTGCACCTGAATTTTTGAACGAGCTCCCGTTATAGAATGACCTTCTAAGGTTTAAAAGATGCTTTTGTGCCTCCTCTTTGGTAGAATAAAAGTTGCTCAAAAAGACGTAACGTCCCGAACGGTGAACTGCCGCAATGAACAACAGGGAAACGGGACTCACACTAAACTATTAGCTATACGATGTAGGAGGCAGAAAAGATGAGATCAAACGGGCGAACTGACGACCAATTACGGCCGCTGACAATAACGACCCAAACGAATAAATATGCTGAGGGCTCCGTGATCATTGAGATGGGAGACACCAAAGTTATTTGTACGGCTACTGTAGAGGAAAAAGTGCCTCCGTTTCTTAAAGGACAAGGAAAAGGCTGGGTAACTGCCGAATATTCGATGCTTCCTCGGGCCACCCAGTCCCGTAATCAACGTGAAGCTGCACGTGGTAAACTTACCGGACGTACAATGGAAATCCAGCGGCTGATCGGCCGTGCGCTTCGCTCCGTGGTGAATTTACAAGCGTTAGGTGAACGCAGTATTACGCTGGATTGTGATGTGATTCAGGCGGATGGGGGAACTCGGACGGCTTCGATAACAGGCGCTTTTGTTGCCATGGCATTTGCTATTAATAAAATTGCACTACAGCACAAGCTGGCTGTTTTTCCTATAACAGACTTTTTGGGAGCAATTAGTGTAGGTGTTGTAGGGGATAAAACATTGCTCGATCTGAATTATGAAGAGGATTCCAAAGCCAAAGTGGATATGAATGTAGTCATGACCGGCGGCGGTGCTTTTGTTGAGGTACAAGGGACTGGCGAAGAAAGACCATTCTCGCGTCAAGAGCTGGACCTATTATTAGGTCTAGGTGAGAAGGGAATTTATGAACTGATTGCGGCGCAAAAAGAAGCGCTCGGAGTGATTGCTCTGAAAATCCCTTCCGGCCAACCGGGCCAAGAGGTGTAACATGAATTCCACGGGCAATATTCTCATTGTCGCAACGAAGAATAAGGGGAAGGTGCGCGAATTCGAGCACGCTTTTGCCCCGCTGGGCCTGACAGTTAAGAGTATGTATGACTATCCGCATCTGCCCGATGTGGTAGAAGACGGAGCAACTTTTGCAGAAAACGCATTTAAAAAATCCAAAGCCGTGGGTGATGCACTTGGAATTCCGGTACTCGCTGATGATTCGGGTCTTTGTGTAGATGCTTTGGATGGCAGACCGGGTGTGTACTCTGCACGTTTTGCCGGTGAAGACGCTACGGATGGGGAAAATAACCTAAAGCTGCTAAGCGAGCTAGAGAGATTGAAACAGGGGGAAGACACAGATCAGCCTTTGCTGAGCACGGCTAGGTTCGTCTGTACTTTATCGCTGTACGATCCAGTTTCCAAGCAGGAGCTAACCGCAGAAGGTGCGGTCGAAGGTTGGATTACTTCAGAACCATCAGGTGCTGGCGGTTTCGGTTACGACCCGCTATTTTATCTGTCGGAACATGAAAAAACTATGGCCGAGCTTACGCTGGAAGAGAAGCAGCAGATTAGCCATCGAGGAACTGCACTGCGACTGCTGACGGCAAATCTGGAGAAAAAACTGGCAGCCGAAGGCGGCCTATCGCAGGAATAGATTTTTATATAAAGATGGGGGTGTCCAAAAGCCGCGAAATGGCTGCTGGGCACCCCCGTTTTTTATTCCTTTCCCTTAAACAAAGCATCAAGCTTCGTTCGATTCTAGCACATTTACCCGTATGAAGCGGCTACCCGGACACAGCTGACCTTAAACGCAGCTATATCCGATAATTGAGATTCTAATGGACCCCAAAGTCGCTATGGGCACGAAAAACACCCCAATAGAAGCATTTCATAAGGAATAGCAGCACTGGAGTCCGAAACACAGCTCCAAAGGCTTGAAATTTGTAAATAACGTCAACTGGGTCCGTAACGTAAGCCCCAGAGAATGAGTATGACTCTGCACTAATAATGGGATGTTCTCCTTGTTGGAATCAAGGAGAGCACCGGATTATATCAGCTTCCAAAGAGCAGGTGTGGAAGCTGGCTCCCACCCCTGAAGTGAAGTGTGAGGCTGCAAGCAGGTATACGTTTTTCCACTGTAGGCAACGACATCACCTACTTTATAAGCAACTCCTGTTACCCAGCTAGACCCTCCCGAAGTAGGTGTAGCAGTCGGTAATGGAGTTTGCGTGGGTGTTACGGTTGCGGTGGGCGTTGGTGCCACCGTAGGCGCTGGAGTAACGGTTGCAGTAGGCGTCGGTGCCACCGTTGGTGTCAAAGTCGGTGTTACTGTTGGAGCTACAGTTGCCGTTGGTGTAGAAGTTGCTGTTCCACACACGCTGATGTATTTCCAGACACCGTCCGGTCCGCTAAGATCGGGACGGTCTCCCTGTGTCCACCACTTGGCTTCATAGAGTGAGCCGCTGTAGGAAACGCGTTGTCCGCCAGTATATGCGGTTACCGCATTCCATGTAGCTGCCGAACATTGTCCCGGCGTAGGAGTAGGTGTTGGCGCTACAGTTGGCGTTGGCGTCACGGTTGCCGTCGGAGTCGGTGTTGTTGTAGGTGTTGGTGTTGGTGTAGTCGTCGGAGTCGGTGTCGGTGATGCAGACGGTGTTGGTGTTGGCGTAGGTGTAATGCCTCCGTACAGTTTATCGTATTCCTGTTGGGACGAGTTTCCGTTCAGGGTGATTCGCTGTGGACCGCCTGAAAAGTTCAGCTTCATCATACCCGGAATTTCAAGTGAAGCTCCATTCGCAATAGTTTGAGTAGCTGTACCTGTAATACGGTAGCGGTTGAAATCCCAGGCCGTGGAGATTTGCTCAACGCTACCGGCTCCCCATGCCGAGGTTAGGGTTGTAGTTGTTGGCAGGTCGAACTCCAGCTTCCAGCCACCGGAAATATCTGTGCCGGTATTGTTCGTTATTTTTAATGAATAGGTATAGTTCGGATGATCATAGGCGCCGCTGAAGCTGAGGTTGAAGTTTTTAGGTTCAGGCAACTGCGGCTTAGGAGCTCCGCCCGGCGGCGAGGCTGTCTTCAGCTGATCATAGGCAAAATCGGTCAGAGAATTGCCATACGTATAAGTGCCATCGCTCTGCTCAGAGTAATCGCCCGTTAGTTCCCAGAACATCATACCTCCCAAGCCTTTTTGCTTGATGTAATCCAGCTTGTAGCCTAGCGATTCCTTATCTTCATACGTAAGAAAAATCTTCTTGTCTGCGTTGAACAAGTACGGTGTTTTGGTAACAGGATCGAAGTAGCGCTTATTCGCTGGATCTTTGAGCAGATTTAGCACATGCCAGATCGGATTTGCACCAGCAGGCTGCTCTGGTGCGGGATCATTCCAGATCCCGTATTGGCCATCTGCTCCCCCACCGGTTGTCGGAGCTGTGCCGTAAAGGCCGGTATTGTTGATGCCTCCATTCACATTTTTCCAGCCTCGTGAATAATAAGGAACTCCAATCACGATTTTTTCCGGAGGAAGCGTTCCAAGATAGTATCGGACCGCCCAGTCGGTATTTAGAACCGGAGTGCCCAGCGCAGCAGTTTCAGTATCGCGGGAATCCGGGTACAATGCAGAATGCGGCCCTACATATCCATTCCAAGCCCCATGGAAATCATAGGTCATAAGGTTCGCCCAGTCTAAATACTGATTGGCTTCCCCAAGCTTCATGCCCCCAAGAATCCAGGAAGAGGCGGTGGCCGCAATGGTCAGGTCATATTTCTGATTGTCTTGTGAACCTGCCAGATCGAGCTTTTCGCGAAGTTTTTTCATAAGAAGAACGTAGTTGTTGTAATTAACTGTACGCAGCGGTTCTGCCACGGCAAAATCGTTAGGATTACCGGACTGCCCAGTGCCAGAAGGGTACTCCCAATCGATGTCTACTCCGTTGAACTGATAGGTACGCAGAAAATCCACAACACTATTGGCAAAAGCTTCTCGCCCGGCTTCTGAATTCGCCATGTTGAAGAACCCTCCGGAACCCGACCAGCCGCCAACAGAAATCAGGGTGCGGACATCAGGATAGAGCTGTTTGTACTTAACCAGTTGGTTAAAATGCCCCTTAAAAGGCAGGGTGGTCAGCTGACCGGGATAGTCTTTTTCGATTGCAGCTGTACGGTCCATGAGATCAATCTTGTTCGTTTGAGGATTTACCTTGGCGAAGGCGTAGTTAATATGGGTAATTTTATCCCACGGAATCTTGTCTACGGTGTAAAATCCTTTGTTCTCCTGATCGCCCCACTCTGGGAAGTAAGCAACGATTTTGCGAGGATGATCAGCTGCTGGAGCGGGAGCGGAAGGTGTTGTTTCCGCGGCATGGGCCACTGGTAAGGATGCACCTGTCCCGGTGTAAAGTGGAACCAGAACGATTAGGCTCATTAGCGCAGCAAGGTAACTTATGGATATTTTGCGCTTAGCACGTGCTTTTGCAATCATATTTAATATACCTCCAAAGGGGGATAATGTTATTTCAGGAACGATGCTTCCTGCAAGTCTTTAATTGAGCTTCCATAGCGCAGGTGTGGTGGCTGGCTCCCAGCCCTGAAGTGAAGTGTGGGGCTGCAAGCAGGTATATGTTTTTCCGTTATAAGCGACGACATCACCTGTTTTGTACGCAACGCCTGTTCCCCAGCTAGACCCTTCCGAAGTAGGCGTAGCGGTAGGTAAAGGAGTTTGTGTAGGTGCAACGGTTGCAGTTGGCGTTGGCGCTAAAGTAGGCGTAGGTGCAACGGTTGCGGTAGGCGTTGGTGCTACCGTTGGTGCTACCGTAGGTGTTAAAGTTGGGGCCACAGTTGCAGTTGGTGTTGGTGTCGCTGTTCCGCATACGCTGATGAATTTCCAGACCCCATCAGTTCCGCTAAGATCAGGACGATCCCCTTGCGTCCACCACTTGGCTTCATAGACTGAGCCATTGTAGGAGACACGCTGTCCGCCAGTGTATACGGTTGTTGCACCCCAGGTCGCTGCTGAACATTGTCCCGGTGTAGGCGTTGGGGTTGGCGTCACGGTTGCAGTTGGCGTTGGTGTTGGTGTTGCAGTTGGAGTTGCAGTAGGTGTAGCGGTTGCAGTTGGTGTTGGTGATGTGGATGGTGTCGGTGTCGGCTGCACCACTCCGCCACCAAGATCGGCGTTTAGTTTATTGGTTAGTGTTTTGTTCCGGTCACCACTTGTTTCCCAGAACATAGCACCTGCAAGACCTTTGGACTTCAGGTAGCTGATCTTGTGGCCAAAGGATTCTACGTCGTCATAGCTGATAAAGGTTTGATTTGTTGGATTATAGAGATAAGGCACTTTGGATGTATCATTCCAATAGCGGGTATAACCGTTTTTGTTGATATAATTGGCTTCGAGATCATAGAAATCATAGCTGCCTTTTTCCCATGTACCCGTTGGTGAGATGCCAGCGGACACCTGATATTGGCCGTTTCCTGAAGCAGGAGCTCCGCCCCAACCACGACCGTAAAAAGCCATGCCAAGTACAAGCTTGTTCGCAGGTACACCATTCGCAAGATAGGAGGTTACCGCTTTATCGATGTTAAAATTTTGCGGTTCGGTTAAGCCCGAAGCGGAAGCTGCGGGATCATAGTACAACGGAGCATTATGTCCGGTGGTGGTGTTCCAGCTCCCATTAAAGTCATAGGTCATAATATTGATCCAGTCGACAACGGAAGCAATGCCGGCCAGATTATTATTGTTGATGTACGTTGGGCCTGCCCCGGAAGCAATGGTCAGCAGATAGGTTTTTCCATCCGCCGCGCCGGCTGTATTCAGCTTTTCGCGAACTTTTTGCAGCAGCAGTACATAGTTTTCTTTATCTTCAGGACGGTAGCTATTGCCTGCGAGTCCACCACTTACTGGATATTCCCAGTCGAGATCCACGCCGTCCATCTTGTATTTTCGAATAAAATCAACCGCGGAATTGGCAAAAACCTCACGGGTCGCAGCTGTCGCAGCTACATCCGAGAAACGGTTCGACCAGGTCCAGCCCCCAACGGAGATTAGGGTCTTCAGGTTAGGGTTCTTTTCCTTCAGCTTCCATAGCTGCTTCAGGTTACCTTTGATGGGATCATCCCATTTGTCATCCCCGAAGCTTTTTCCAGTGTCAATCCACGGGTCACCAAGAACAATCGTACCGTTCGGAACGCTGATGGCTTGGCCTTGCTCATTCTGGCAAGACCAGGTCACCGGATTAGGTCCGGTGGGGTCGGGATTGCCATGGATGCCATTCCAACAAATATCCGCAAAAGCGTAGTTAATGACATTCATTTTGGTAGGATCGATATCAGTTACATTGTAAGCACGCCCGTAAGCGGCCCATGAAGCGTAATAACCAACCAGTTTGTAATCCTGTGCGGCGTTGGCTGTTTTGGGACTGCCGCCCAGGGTGGAAAAGAGTGTCAGAACAAGCGCGGCGATCATCGCAATTGCAAAGGTTTTGCGTGAAGCTTTTTTCGTGAAGATCATTGAATTTCTACCTCCTAGATTCAAAGTGTAGTTCGAAATTCTTTTCGGCAAGATGTCCTGACCTTCACCTCCCGTCGGTTGTAGTGCACCATCACCCTTGGCGTCCCTATCATTCTATTGAAGTTCAATTCGTAGATTCAGCAGCAAAAAAGCAGCGGTCCAAATCAAGCCTTACCCAATCGGTAAGCGCTTTCTTTTATGCTTTTTGTGTGCTGCTGTTTCATGGATTTTTAAAGATGTAACATGCTGTGTATGGTTTGAATGAATAGAGGAGGATGTTTGGAAGTTGGATAATTAGGATGAATTAGATATAAATGGGTGATGGTAACTCTTATTCTCAAGCATAGCTTGCAATTGCGCTAGGGATAAAATCAGGTGATATAGGGGGACAATTTTCTAATTTATAGTGACTCTTCAAAAAGTGAACCCTTTTGGATTTGTATACTCGCCTTTTATCAAGAAACTCATGAAGAAACACATAACCACCGATGTAATGAATATAAATCATATACATGCCTGAAATATTTTTTTATGGAACTATGCAACGCATCGTTGTTTCTTTTCGTTATAGTAGTATCATACGGAAGGTGGTGGGCTCACCGATGGTTGTGTGGGTGTTTTGGCTGATCGCAGCCGGTGTCCTGTTTGTTGTTGAGATGATGACGCTTACTTTTTATTTATTGTGGCTTAGTATTGGTGCTTTGGCCGCAGGTTTGGTGTCGCTGATTGTTCCCGAAGCCATTTTGTTTCAGGTGGTCCTTGGATCACTGGTCGCACTTGGTCTGACTATATTCTCGAAACCACTGGTTTCTAGATTTCGCCATTCACGTGGGTTCAAGGATACAGGTACAGAAATCATCGGTAGGCAAGGAGTAGTTGTTGAGCCGATAGAGCAGGGACGTTACGGGCAAGTGAAGGTAGGCGGAGATACGTGGAGCGCGAGCTCTGATCAGAATCTGGGCAAGGATGAGGTTGTAAGAGTAGTGAAAAGAGGCACGACGATTATCGAAGTAGAACGATGGGGGGAAATGAACTAATGCAATGGGCAATTATCGCAATTATTATTGTAGTGGTCGTAGTTTTTGTGGCATTAACAGTCAAAATCGTACCACAGCAACGGGTAGGCGTAGTGGAAAGGCTCGGTAAATTTAATCGTCTGCTGACACCGGGGTTGAACATTCTGATTCCTGTAATTGATCAGGTGCGCACGTACCATGATTTACGGATTCAACAAGCGAATGTACCTCCGCAAACGGTAATTACAAAGGATAACGTGCAGGTGCAGATTGATACGATTATTTTCTACCAGGTGGTTGGACCAGAGGAAGCTACTTATGGTATTTCTGATTATGTGTATGGGGTAAGAAACATTTCGACGGCAACAATGCGGCAAATCATCGGTAAGCTGGAATTGGATGAGACCTTGTCTGGACGGGAAAAGATTTCGACGGATATCCGTCTTGCTCTCGATGAAGCTACTGAGAAGTGGGGCGTGCGGATCGAGCGTGTGGAAGTTATCGATATCAAACCGCCGTTGGATATTCAGGAAGCGATGGATAAGCAGATGAAAGCAGAGCGGAGCAAACGTGCCATTGTTTTGGAGGCGGAAGCTGCCAAGCAGGATATGATCCTACGCGCTGAAGGGGATAAACAGAGCAAGATTCTAAAAGCAGAAGGCGATAAAGAAGCGCGTATCCGTCAAGCAGAGGGTTCACGCCAGGCGCAGGAGCTGGAAGCACACGGTGAGGCTAAAGCGATTCAAGCCGTGGCAGAAGCAGAAAAATCACGCATTGAGCTGATTCGTTCGGCAGGTCTGGATGAGCATGTTCTGGCTTATCGTTCCTTCGAGGCTCTGGCTGAGATTGCCAAAGGTCCTGCTAATAAAGTGTTCTTGCCAACTAGCGCTGTTGAAACACTGGGAAGTCTTGGAGCGATTGCGGAAGTCTTCAAAGCGAGCAAGGACAGTAAATAGATTTTACAATTCGAGCTTATTCCGTTAAAGTAAAAAGCAAAAACAACCTTATGCATATGAAGCTATTGTTGTTCATGCTAACTTTGAAGGAGAGAAGCTACTGTGACGCAAAAAGAAATTTCACCGCTAGTTGAACTGCTTGGATTACAGCCTCACGTTGAGGGTGGTTGGTACAAAAGACTTTGGAATTCGGAATTTGAAATTTCGCAGGAAGTGTTAGGCGATAGCTATTCTGGATCACGTCATTCGGCATCTTCAATTTATTTTTTACTTCACGAAGGCGAACAATCTGATTGGCATACTGTATTGTCCGATGAAGTTTGGTTGTGGCATTCCGGTAGTCCAATCGTGCTAAGTCTCGGAGGTAATGGAGATAAGCCTGAGGATGTGCAGGAAGTTATTCTGGGTCTCGATATTGCTGCAGGCCAGCAGCCACAAGTGGTTGTTCCAGCGGGAGTATGGCAGGCCGCGCGCTCGTTAGGCAAAGAACCGACGCTGGTATCCTGTATTGTTTCTCCTGAATTCCATTTTGATGATTTCAAACTAATTGAGAAATAAAGAAGAGCGGGGGCGCTTACGCCTCCGTTTTTTTATAAGGATTTGGGGAATGATGAAGCCATCTGCTATACTTTTTATGGTAGCGTTTGCTTCTTAAGTGGATAAATAGGTTAAGTATGTTTAACGAAATAACAATAAGCTTGGAGGGTTAAGCGATGAGTGAATTGAATGCACCGTTCTCGGGTGGTCCTACTTTAAATGACGGGGTGACCATGCCGTGGCTGGGTCTTGGCGTGTATAAGACTAAAGATGGCGAAGAGGTTATTCATGCGGTCAAAACCGCAGTGGAATTAGGATATCGCAGTATTGATACGGCAGCCGGATACAATAACGAAGAAGGCGTAGGACAAGCTATTCGTGATTGTGGAGTGGCCCGTGATGAGTTGTTTATTACGACTAAAGTACGAAATCCTGATCAAGGTTATGAATCTACGCTAAAAGCGTTCGAGGATAGCCGGCGCAAGCTGGGTCTGGACTATCTAGATCTGTATCTCATACACTGGCCGGTGGCAGGGAAATATCGTGAGACATGGAAGGCCTTAATTCATCTGCAAAAAGAAGGCCTCATCAAATCTATCGGCGTGAGCAATTTTCAGGTTCATCATCTGAAAGATATCATCGAGGATACCGGAGTGGTGCCTGTGGTGAATCAGGTGGAATTCCATCCGCTGTTGACTCAGCGCGAGCTGCTGAAATATGCCAATGAACAGGGCATTCAGCTTGAAGCATGGAGTCCATTAATGCAGGGGAATCTTGATCTACCACTCTTAAACGAGTTGGCTGAGAAGTATGGCAAGACCCCTGCTCAAATTGTACTTCGCTGGGATTTGCAGCAAGGTGTCATTACGATTCCTAAATCCGTACATGCGGATCGAATCAAGGAGAATGCGGGATTCTTTGACTTTACGCTTAGTGATGAGGATGTCAAAGCTATCGAGGGCTTGAACAAAGACCATCGATTTGGCCCGGACCCGGACAACTTTAATTTTTAAAGATCGTAGAGTAATTATTGCAAATACAAGCCAAACAGCAAGCCACCGGATACGGGGACTTGCTGTTTGGCTTGTCGGTTACCTCAGTTCTCTACGTGCTTATTGGATGGAGACGTTATATTTACGCAGCCAGAGATCCACTTGGGCGAGGTAAGCAAACAGCTGAGGACCGGACATGAGCTGGCCGAACCAAGGCAGATTGGTTGAGGATTCCGGGGAAGCGGCGATCTCACGGATTTTGGCAGCATCAATTAGCGGAAGTAGGGGGGAAGTGGAGTCATCCAGAATGTTTAATACCTGAGTTCGTACCGCATTTAAATAGGCAGGATTATGAGTTTTGGGGTAAGGGCTTTTTTTGCGGTAGAGCACATCGTCTGGAAGAATGCCTTCAAGAGATTTACGTAAAATCCCTTTTTCACGGCCCCCCAGATTCTTGATTTCCCACGGAATATTAAATACATATTGAACGAGTCGGTGATCACAATATGGAACACGTACCTCTAGCCCTGCGCCCATGCTCATTCGGTCTTTACGGTCTAGCAGAGTAGGCATGAAGCGGGTGATATTCAGATAGGACATGACGCGCATTTGTGCTTGTTTTCCTGTTTCTCCATCCAACTTTGGAACTTCAGCCACCGCATCGCTATATCTGTCACCCAAATATTCCAGTGGACGAATCCACTCGTTAATTTCTGGGGAAAGTAGACTTGCACGCATTTTCGGCGCAACTGACCAAGGAAAAGTGCCTGAGGAGAGCATTTCCTCACGGTGGAACCAAGGGTATCCGCCAAAAATCTCATCCGCCGCTTCACCGGAAATAGCTACTGTCGCGTTCTTTTTAATCTCCCGGCAAAATAAGTACAACGAAGAGTCCACATCGGTCATCCCTGGTAAATCCCTAGTGTACAAAGCATTATCCAGCGCTTCTACAAGCTCCGGAGTATCGAACGAGATGTAGTGGTGATTTGTATTCAATTCATCGACCATTCGTTTAATCCAGGGCCCATCTGCTCCCGGCTGGAAAGTATGACTTTTGAAATGTTTGTCGTTATCTACATAGTCTACGGAATAAGTATCCACTTGTCCCTGACCATTCCGGTTGTAGTAATCCACTGCAAGTGCCGTCAGCGCACTGGAATCCAGCCCTCCCGACAAAAGAGAGCAAACAGGGACGTCTGAGACCAGTTGGCGTTCGAGTGTATCTTGGAGCAGTTCACGCACCTTAGCGGCTGTCTCTGCTTCATTGTCAGTATGCTTTGCGCTCTCCAGCTTCCAATAGGTATAACTGCGCAGACCTTCACGGCTATAGATCATAGCATGACCTGGACGAAGCTCTTGCATATCCTTATAAACACCATGACCCGGTGTACGCGCTGGACCGATGATGAAGATTTCTGCGAGACCTTCAGGACCGACGATTGGTTGTACCTTGGGATGCTGTAGTAACGCTTTAGGCTCTGAGCCAAAAACCAGGACATCATCAACCTTGCTGTAGAACAGGGGTTTCACACCTAAACGGTCACGTGCAAAAAAGACTTGGTCCCGCAGACCGTCCCATACTGCAAAAGCAAAGATTCCATTGAGCTTCTCTGCGCAATCCGGCCCCCATTCGATATAGGAATGCAGCAGCACTTCTGTATCGCACTGGGTGCGGAATTGATGCCCTCGCTGCTTAAGTTCCTGTTTGAGTTCGAGGGCGTTATATAATTCGCCGTTGTAAACAATCGCGTATACCTGTTCCTCATGGCGGGTGATCATGGGCTGGGCACCGTTCTCCGGATCGATAACGCTAAGTCTGCGGTGACCGAAAGCACAGGGGCCTGAGATCCAGGTTCCGGCTGCATCGGGGCCGCGGTTTGCTAAAGTTTCAGTCATTTTGACCAGCAGCTGCGAGTGCTGAGTGAGATCTCCGCGCCACTGGATAAATCCGGTTATTCCGCACATGATGGTTCATCCTCTCTTTTGTGCGATTGTTGTCCTTACTTTTTTGCCAAGTAATACAGATATATGCCGAAGGAAGGCATAAAATGTATGTCCTTATCCGAACACTAGGGGAGAGGGGAATTTGCCAGGAGGGAAGGATGACAGGTGTATTATATTAAAGACGCCAAAATTCGCAGAATGATGGAGTACGATGGTGCGCCTTGTGCAGAAGTGGGTGTTTTGCCGGGTGCTGTTAGTGATCCTGCGCTTTTGGTGTATATCGTTGAGGATCGGCGTGAAGAAGGATATGAGATTGTCCGTATTCTGACTAATGATGCTGATACCTCCACCGATTGGTTTGATAACAATATGCATGACGCTTTTCAAGATGTGACCTCGAGTGCATTTACAGGCAGTAACTTCATGTCGCCAGAAGATGAGCATTCCAAGTTTCAACGAGAATTACTCACTTTTGGGGATTTAAAAAAGCAGCTGGAGAAGCGTTTTCGAAAGCTGGAGTAAATAGCGAAGGTTTGTAAAATGTACACTGGAATGGATGAAAAGGACGGCAGAAATGCCGTTTTTTTCATTTCCTGTGGTAACGCTGACGTGTGAAAAAGCTGCATCGGAAACACTTTTATTATTTTTCTAAGTTGTTTTGACTTGAAAAATCCGCTGAATAAGGTATAATAAATATCGTTGCGTCAATACATAGTATTTATTTCTTATATGTCCCGGTAGCTCAGCTGGATAGAGCATGCGCCTTCTAAGCGCACGGTCAGGGGTTCGAATCCCTTCCGGGACGTCAATTAACAGCCTTCCTTCGGGAAGGCTGTTTTTGCGTGCGCGAGTTTTAGTTCGAGGTCACACACGGGGTGCTTTGTCTTCCTTCTTGATCTAAACGTCGAAATTCGAGTCATCGTTGAACATTAAACTTCCAGCATCTAGCCCGCATTTGTACATACGCAGCAACTATCGGACCCAGATGACCTTAAAAGCTGAAAAATGCCACATTTGCGATGTCATCGGACTCCATCGTCACTATTGATGCCAAACGTGCCCCAAAAGAGCCGCTTTCTCAAGAATAGCTGCTGTGGAGTCCGAAACGTTGCTCAAAAGGCGATAAAAGAGTAAATAACATCATCTGAGTCCGCAAGCATCCTCGGTCTGAGTAATGCTGGTTACTTGGTGTTGTACATCTATTGGTGTTGACTGCTTGGCATGTTTGGCGGTGGGGACTTACGGTTTGAGTACTTCTTGGTGTGAACGCTTGGGCGTGTTGAGCTACTAACCATCATAGAACATCAAGCTTCCAGCATCTAGCCCACATTTGTACATACGCAACAACTATCGGACTCAGTGGATCTTAAATGCTGAAAAGTGCCACATTTGCGATGTTATCGGACTCCATCGTCGCTACTGGTGCCAAACGTGCCCCAAATAAGCCACTTTCTCAGCAATAGCTGCACTGGAGTCCGAAACGTTGCTCAAAAGGCGATAAAAGAGTAAATAACGTCATCTGAGTCCGCGAGCTTCCTCAGTCTCAGGAAATACTGGTTACTTGGTGTGATGAGTTACTTATTTTGTAAATACGCAGCAGCTATCGGACCCAGATGACCTTAAATGCTGAAAAGTGCCACATTTGCGATGTTATCGGACTCCATCGTCACTATTGATGCCAAACGTGCCCCAAATAAGCCACTTTCTCAGCAATAGCTGCACTGGAGTCCGAAACGTTGCTCAAAAGGCGATAAAAGAGTAAATAACGTCATCTGAGTCCGCGAGCTTCCTCAGTCTCAGGAAATACTGGTTACTTGGTGTGATGAGTTACTTATTTTGTAAATACGCAGCAGCTATCGGACCCAGATGACCTTAAATGCTGAAAAGTGCCACATTTGCGATGTTATCGGACTCCTCGTCAAATGCCAAACGTGCCCCAAAAGAGCTACTTTCTCAGGAATAGCTGCACTGGAGTCCGAAACGTTGCTCAAAAGGCGATAAAAGAGTAAATAACGTCATCTGAGTCCGCGTGCCTCCTCAGTCTCAGAAAGTGCTGGTTACTTGGTGTGATGAGTTACTTATTTTGTACATACGCAGCAACTATCGGACCCAGAGGACCTTAAATGCTGAAAAGTGCGGGATTTGCGATGTTATCGGACTCCATCGTCGCTATTGGTGCCAAACGTGCCCCAAATAAGCCACTTTCTCAGCAATAGCTGCAGTGGAGTCCGAAACGTTGCTCAAAAGGCGATAAAAGAGTAAATAACGTCATCTGAGTCCGCGTGCCTCCTCAGTCTCAGAAAGTGCTGGTTACTTGGTGTGATGAGTTACTTATTTTGTACATACGCAGCAACTATCGGACCCAGAGGACCTTAAATACTGAAAAGTCCCACATTTGCGATGTGATCGGACTCCATGGTCGCTATTGATGCCAAACGTGCCCCAAATGAGCTACTTTCTCAGCAATAGCTGTAGTGGAGTCCGAAACGTTGCTCAAAAGGTGATAAATGAGCAAATAAGTTCATCTGAGTCCGCGTGCCTCCTCAGCAACAGAAAGTGCTGGTTACTTGGTGTGATGAGTTACTTATTTTGCACATACGCAGCAGCTATCGGACCCAGAGGACCTTAAATACTGAAAAGTCCCACATTTGCGATGTGATCGGACTCCATGGTCGCTATTGATGCCAAACGTGCCCCAAATGAGCTACTTTCTCAGCAATAGCTGTAGTGGAGTCCGAAACGTTGCTCAAAAGGTGATAAATGAGCAAATAAGTTCATCTGAGTCCGCGTGCCTCCTCAGCAACAGAAAGTGCTGGTTACTTGGTGTGATGAGTTACTTATTTTGCACATACGCAGCAGCTATCGGACCCAGAGGACCTTAAATGCTGAAAAGCTACTTTCTCAGCAATAGCTGCACTGGAGTCCGAAACGTTGCTCAAAAGGCGATAAAAGAATAAATAACGTCATCTGAGTCCGCAAGCATCCTCGGTCTGAGTAATGCTGGTTACTTGGTGTGTTGAGCTATTTGTAGGCGGTGGGGACTTACGGTTTGAGCATTTATTGGTGTGAATGCTTGGGCGTGTTTAGTTACTTATCATCGTTGAACATCAAACTTCCATCATCTAGCCCACATTTGCACATATGCAGCAGCTATCGGACCCAGAGGACCTTAAATGCTGAAAAGTGCGGGATTTGCGATTTTATCGGACTCCATCGTCGCTATTGGTGCCAAACGTGCCCCAAAAGAGCTACTTTCTCAGGAATAGCTGCACTGGAGTCCGAAACGTTGCTCAAAAGGCGATAAAAGAGTAAATAACGTCATCTGAGTCCGCGTGCCTCCTCAGTCTCAGAAAGTGCTGGTTACTTGGTGTGATGAGTTACTTATTTTGTACATACGCAGCAGCTATCGGACCCAGAGGACCTTAAATGCTGAAAAGTGCGGGATTTGCGATTTTATCGGACTCCATCGTCGCTATTGGTGCCAAACGTGCCCCAAAAGAGCTACTTTCTCAGGAATAGCTGCACTGGAGTCCGAAACGTTGCTCGTAAGGCGATAAAAGAGTAAATAACATCATCTGAGTCCGCAAGCATCCTCGGTCTGAGTAATGCTGGTTACTTGGTGTGATGAGTTACTTATATTGTACATACGCAGCAGCTATCGGACCCAGATGACCTTAAATGCTGAAAAGCGCCACATTTGCGATGTCATCGGACTCCATCGTCACTATTGATGCCAAACGTGCCCCAAAAGAGCTACTTTCTCAGGAATAGCTGCACTGGAGTCCGAAACGTTGCTCAAAAGGCGATAAAAGAGTAAATAACGTCACCTGAGTCCGCAAGCCTCCTCAGCCTGAGACAGCGCTGGTTACTTGGCGGTGTTAAGTACTAATCGCCGAAGAATGTAAATTACCCATTATGCGCACGCTAACCTCAAGCCATAAAAAAAGACCGCTCCTAAAGAAGCGGCCAGATTTCCTCCCAGACGGTATCCAGGATTCCCTGCATGTTATCTTCCATGCTGTTAATTGCAATGACTGCTTGAGCGTCCGGCACCACAAGACAGAATTGTCCATGAGCGCCATCGGCACGGTAAGCGTCGTGGGAGCAGAGCCAGAATTGACAGCCGTATCCTTCTCCCCAGTCGCCGTTTCCATCATTGTCGATCTGTTTTTGTGTAACAAAATCGATCCATGCTGCGGGGATCAGTTGCTGGCCCTGCCACTTTCCTTGCTGTAAAAGCAGCTGTCCAAACCGGCTTAACTCTTCCGTGTTAATCTGAAGTCCGGCACAGCCAAGGGTTACCCCTTGAGGTGTTGTTTCCCAATCGACATTGTTTATGCCCAGAGGTGCAAACAAACGAGGTACCAGATAATCCTTTACGGTTTGCCCGACGCGGGCTTGCACCATTGCAGAGATCATAATGGTATCTCCGCTGCTGTATGTAAATTTCTCTCCTGGAGCTCTGTCTAAAGTCAGAGCCAAATAATGCTGCACCCAATTTTTATCCTTCAAGGCTAATCTCTCTTCAGCCCAAAATGGAGGGAGTCGTGCCCTGTACTCATTCGCAGCAAATCGAACAAAGTTATATCTCCGGGCTGCATGGATGGAGGTGTTGGTTTAAGAGGAGAGGCATACTCCGGAAAAACATCTTTAAGCGTTGTTTCCAGTGTCAGCTTCCCTTCATCAATGGCAAGACCTACTGCCATACAAGTAAAAGACTTGCTGACGGAATGCTGCAAGCGCCGAATATCCTCCGTGAGATCCAGTTTTCCCACAAGGTTTCCGTTTTGAAGCACACGAACATTGAAAATATTCAGGTTTCGTTCACGAGCCTTAGCTGCGAATGGAGCCATGTTCAACATAAAAAGAGTCCTTCTTTCTCTTGATATTCTTAGCTAGGATAGCGAAGTGACAAAAAGAAAAACTAGAAAAATGAGTGGAAACGTTTTCTGTTATTGCGATGAAAATCACTAAATTGATGGTATTCCATTCTTATTTTAAAGTCAATAAAACAAAGAAAACTATTGTTTGATATATAAATACCAATTATTTCTAATTTATAGATTGAATAACTATAGACTTGTTGTAATTTTAACCAAATAAAAAGTGATGAATCACAATTTTTTTTGTGTTTTTAGTTGACTTATAAAAATTACCTGTTCATAATGGACGAAGTAAGCGGAAAAAACGCGCTAAGGACTCAAAATGATGTCGTGGGAAACGTTTCCCATCATTTCATGCGTTTCCACAACCTGATTTTCATCGGGTGAAGGGGGGACTCATCATAGGAGTGGAGCAAGGTAAATATGAATATCAAAGATATTGCAAGGCTATCAGGCGTGGGTATCGCCACAGTCTCCAGAGTAATCAATAATAGCGGTGTTGTAAGCGATACAACTAGAGCTAAAGTGATGGCGGTTGTTAGAGAACATAACTATATTCCAAACGGTAATGCGAGCAACTTGAAAAAAACGCGATCTAATACCATAGCGCTAATGGTAAAAGGGATCTCAAACCCGTTTTTTGCCGACATGATCAAAGAAGTTGAACGCCAGGTGAACCTGCGGGGATGTCCGCTAATGATCCAGCATGTAGAAGATGGAGTAGACGAGATCGATATCGCTCTACAGCTTGTAAAAGAAAAAAATCTATATGGCGTAATTTTTATGGGCGGAACGTATGATCATTCCGAAGATAAATTCAAACAATTAAAAATTCCATTTGTTCTGACTACCATCACGACTACAAAAGAAGTCGATCCTGCTGTTTTTTCAAGCGTGATCATTGATGATCTTCAGGAATCTTATAAGGCTGTCAGCTATTTAATCTCATTAGGACATCGCAATATCTGCTTTTTGGCCAGATTTCCTCTGGTGCAAAATACAACAGGTAACCGGCGGCTTATGGGTTATATCAAGGCGCTTGAGGAGCATGGAATTGAGTACGACCCTTCAATGGTAGAGGACTGTGAATATAGTCCAAGCTCAGGCTTTACAGCTACCAAACGTCTGCTCAATAAGAAAAAAGATATCACTGCTGTTTTTGCTGCATCAGATACGATTGCCATTGGGGCGGCTAAGGCGTTATTGTCCTTGGGCTTATCAATTCCAAATGATGTTTCGATCATCGGATTCGACGGGATTGAAATGGCAGAATATTATCATCCATCTCTGGATACGATCAGCCAACCCGGAGTGGATATGGCGAAGGCCAGTGTTGAAATTTTGTTTGACCTGATCACAGGTGATTCGCAAAACAAACATATGGTATTCGAATCCGTACTGGTTAAGCGGGGATCTTGCAAGAAAATAAACAAATGAATAAGAACGAAAAGGAGATAACTCATGGCATTATTAACAGTTGAGACAGGCTCTCCTACCTTGAGAATGACAACGACCATCAGTATTATCTCCCCCGTCGATTCAGGCAACATGTCTGGAGGAACGCTCTACCTGCTGCATGGTGCTGGTGATAACGCCAGTACTTGGCACAGGATGACTACTATTGAGCAGTATGCAAGTCAATATGGTTGTACAGTCATAATGCCCCAAGTAAACAGGAGCTATTATACAGACATGGAGTACGGACTGGATTACTTCCACTATGTGACCCATGAGCTTCCCGAGCTTTGTGGCCGAATGATGAGGTTGGATGATAATCCGCAGAAGACGTATATCGCTGGTTTATCGATGGGCGGGTATGGCGCTCTGAAATGTGGACTTACCTATCCCGAGCGTTACAGCAAAGTGGTTTCGTTATCAGGAGTTACCGATCTCCAGAAACGATTAAACGATCCGCAAATGTCCAAGGACATGGCGAGGGAGATGGCGGGTACTTTTGGAAAACGCTTACAAATTAAGCCGGATCAGGATCTGTACGCTTTAGCCGCTAAATTGGTCGACGATAAACGTAACCTGCCTTCGATTCTGACTTGCTGTGGTTCGGAAGATCCGTTTGTGGAGATGAATCGGGAATTCGCTGCTTATCTGGAGACGACCCCTTATGAATTTCAGTATGTTGAGACCCCTGGAACTCATGAATGGCGATTCTGGGAGGAACATCTGAAGACAACCTTTGATTTCTTGTACAACTAAAAGACATAAGCAGAGTGAGGAGATGCAAATTGAAATCCGAAGTTGCAATACCGGCTAAAAAAATGAACGACAGCAGATTCCAACTGTTCCTAAGAGAAGTCTGGAAGAACAGAATGGTCTATACTCTGGTGCTTCCTGGACTAGTGTGGCTTTTCCTATTCGCTTATCTGCCGATGGGTGGTCTATCTCTGGCTTTTAAAGATTTTAAAGCGAATTTAGGAATTTGGGGCAGCCCATGGAGCGGATTCGAGAATTTCACCTATGTGTTCCGTGACCCGGCTTTTATTGACGCCGTATGGAGAACGTTAACCATTAACATCGGTAAGCTGATTATTCAGTTCCCTTTTCCAATCATATTGGCATTGCTGCTGAATGAACTGCGCATGAATCGTTACAAAAAAGCTTTACAGACGGTGTTTACATTTCCGAACTTCCTGTCATGGATCGTAGTATCCGGGGTTGTTATCAATGTGCTTTCCTATGATGGTCTGGTCAACAGCCTCATTCAAATGTTTGGCGGGACAGGCATTAACTTCCTGGGTTCTGAAAAAATGTTCGTTCCGATGTTGTATCTTACGGATATCTGGAAATCAGCAGGTTGGGGAGCCATTATCTTTATGGCCGCTATCTCTGGTATTGATACAGACCAATATGAATCCGCACAGATTGATGGTGCTACACGCTTGCAGCAAATGTTCCGCATTACTCTGCCTAACATTCTTCCGACGATTACGATTATGTTTATCCTTTCTGTCGGTGGCCTGATGTCATCTGGATTTGACCAAATCTTTAACTTGAGCAACGCTGCAACGAAAAACGTCTCGGAAGTACTAGATGTGTATATCTACCGAATCACGTTCCAGTCCTCAACAGACTTTTCATTCTCCACTGCAGTCAGTTTGTTCCGTTCACTTGTTAATATGATTCTGCTGATTCTGGCAGACAGAGCTGCCAAACTTATGGGCGGAGACGGTTTATTCCGGTAAGAAAGGAGTGCAAATGTATGAGTAAAAAAAGCTGACCATTATGCAAGACCATAAAAAAATGACCGCTATGGATTATGTGATTTTCGTAATTCTGAGTGTAGGCGCTTTGGCCATTCTTATTCCATTCTGGAATGTCATTATGATTTCTTTTTCTACGCAAAAAGAATACGCTGATAACCCTATGATGTTATTTCCGAAGAACCCAACACTGGAATCCTATCGGGCACTCTTTGCTGATGGGCGGATCGGGACAGGGTATTGGAATACCTTTAAGATCTTAATCTTAGGACTCCCGCTTAGCTTGTTCTTAACGACAAGTATGGCTTACGGCCTTAGCCGCAATAAATTCCCGGGTAAAAAGCTGATTTTTATGCTTGTCCTGTTCACAATGATTTTTAATGGCGGGATTGTACCTTTGTACCTGGTGATGAAGGATCTGCATCTGACAGGCAACCTTTGGTCAGTTATTCTGGCTGGAAGCTTCAGTGCGTTTAACCTGATTCTGATGTCGAACTATTTTAGCAGTCTGCCTGAGTCCCTGATGGAATCTGCGCGACTTGATGGTGCTGGGGAATGGAGAATCCTGTTCTCTGTAGTCCTGCCATTATCTGCTCCAATCGTAGCTACCATCACATTGTTCTACGGAGTAGCCTTCTGGAATGGATGGTATGACGCCATGATCTTCCTGCGGAAAGCGGATCAGATGCCACTGCAGAACGTGTTGCGATCTATCATTATGGAAGCCCAAGTGAATGCATCGAATGCCACAAGTGTTGACGCAGTGGGTAAACAATCATTCTCCATGGGTATGAAAATGGCGGCAGTATTCGTTACCATGGTTCCTATTATGTGTTTCTTCCCAATGCTCCAAAAGCACTTTGCCAAAGGGGTACTTACAGGGGCTATCAAGACCTAGTGGTTTATGATTTATCCATATAAAAGAGGGTCAGTCACACAATTTAAGGAGGACAAAATGAATATTTTAAAAAGAAAATCTGTAAAGTCAATCCTTGCCGGTGTTTTATGTCTTACTCCAATCATGTTGGCAGCATGCTCAAGCTCAGACAACAATGCTAATAGCGGAAATTCAGGCAATCCAACAGATGGATATAAAGATGAGTTGAAGATTTCGTTAGCCAGTACCATTAAGACAACAGAATCTGATTTTGATAACGTGTATCATAAATATTTTACGGATAAGTTCAATATTAAATGGGATTACAACTATATTGAATGGGATTCATGGGCTGAGAAGCTTCGCCTATGGATTAACTCTGGTGATCTTCCTGACGTAGCAAGCTGGAACTATGTTCACGGTGATGCGCTTAATTACATTGATCAAGGGCTGCTGTACAAGCTGCCAGATGACTGGAAAGAACGCTGGCCGAATGTGGCAGCCGCTTATAAGCTGACAGGACTTGGCGATGAATTGGAGAAAGCGGTAGGTGGCACTTATGTTCTGCCAAGACCGGTATACTTTGAGAACAAGCCGGCAGATCCGCTCATTAACCAAATCGGAGTAATTGCTCTGCGTTCTGACTGGGCTAAAGCCGTTGGTTTTGAATTGAAGGATGCTTACACTACTACAGAACTGATGGAATTTGCTAGATTGCTTAAAGAGAAAGACCCTGGCAAGGTAGGAGATAAACTCATTCCTATTTCTTATGACATCAACGATGCTTTGACTAATATTGTAATGGCTAATAGCGTGCATTCCAGAGTAGAGTCAGCATTCTATAAAGATGCAGATGGCAAATACCAATGGGGTCCAGCCAACGATGAAACGTTAGCGGCACTGAAAGAACTTCAAACTACTTATAAAGAAGGATTACTGCACCCTGAGTTTTATACTTGGAAAAATGGTGAATCTGGCCAAAAGTTCACAGTTAACGGTGTTTCCGGTATTACGAGTCTAGGTGGTTTGGCTTCTTACAGAAAAGACATGGACGTTAAAATGAAAGATAACCTAGGTGTAAATAGTGATGACCTAGTACACACAGCTATTGTACTTGGCGATGACGGTAAATATCGTAACCTTGATCAAGTTAACTTCTGGTCTGCTGTAATCTTCTCGCCAGATATTAGCAAAGAGAAATTTGAACGGATTATGGACTTCATGGAATATACAACAAGTAAAGAAGGTCAATTGACCGTTAACTTGGGCTTTGAAGGAACAGACTGGAAAAAAGGCGAAAATGGCGAATTAATCAGCCTACTCCCTGAAGGAACAACATTGGATAAGAAATATCCGAACCGTTTTGAAGGACTGTATGTCTTGGCGGATGACTTTAGTGTCGTGAACCCTGCGATCAAAAAAGAATATCGCGATCGTTCTGTAGAACTGTTCAAGGAAAAAGCTGAGCTTGCGTTAAAAGACAAAGCAACGGCTGAATATGACTGGGACTACCAGTTGTATGATTCCAAGGCTAAAAATCAGGCTTCCTTTGACTATGCTACAGAATACACTAACCTGATTTTGAAACCAGGCGATCTAGAGGCGAACTGGAAAGAATGGGTTAAGAGCAAACAATCCCTCGTTCAGCCGGTTCTAGATGAACTAAACAATCTAAAAAAATAGCTTTCGCCCTATGCATGTAGGAATGAACCTACAGGACCCGCGTGCAATTCTTGCACACGGGTTTTTCCATTCATAGGCATCGGCAGAATTGAACAATGGAGGATTTGAAATGAATGAGCAGCAACTGACTACCTTGTTGAACCAGATGACGCTTGAAGAAAAGATTGCACAATTGCAGCAGCTAGCCGCTAATTTCTATGAAGGGGCAGAGGATGGAGGACAAATCACTGGCCCTATGGCATCCATGGGAATTACGGACCACATGATCGAGAGCAGCGGCTCTGTACTTGGTCTATCAGGTGCAGCGCAAGTCATTGCGGTTCAGGAAGCCCATTTACGCAAAAATAGATTGGGCATTCCCTTGCTGATGATGGCGGATATTGTGCATGGCTTCAAGACGATTTTTCCGGTCCCGCTGGCAATTGGCTGCTCTTGGGATATGGATCGCGCAGAGCTGAGCGCCGAGATTGCGGCTAAAGAAGCGGCAGTCTCCGGTGTGCACGTTACTTATGCGCCAATGGCGGATCTTGTACGGGACCCACGTTGGGGAAGAGTAATGGAATCTACAGGAGAAGATCCATATTTGAATGGTAGGTTTGCCCGTGCGTTTGTGCGCGGATTTCAAGGAAGCGACTTGACTGGTGATGTAGATCGTCTGGCGGCTTGTATTAAGCACTTTGCTGCCTATGGTCTATCCGAAGGCGGTCGTGATTATAATACGGTGGATTTATCGGAACGGCAGTTGCGTGAATATTATCTGCCGGCCTATCGTGCAGCACTGGATGAAGGTGCAGAGATGGTCATGACTTCATTTAATACGATTGATGGGATTCCGATAAGCGGCAACGTCAAGCTGCTTCGCCAGCTGCTTCGTGAGGAATGGGGATTTGATGGCGTATTGATTTCGGATTGGGGTGCAGTGAAGGAACTGATCCCACATGGTGTCGCCGAGGATGAGGCTGAGGCAGCACTTAAAGCCATCAAAGCTGGTGTAGACATCGAGATGATGACGGCTTGTTACGTTCATCAGCTTCCGGCGCTTGTTGCAGATGGACAAGTAGATGAAAAGATTATTGATGAAGCTGTGCTTCGTATTTTGAAATTGAAGCAAAGATTGGGCTTGTTCGAGCATCCGTTCCGCGGAGCTGACGTCGAGAAAGAGCGTGAGGTAATCTTCTGTGAAGATCATCGAAATGCGGCGCGTGAGTTGGCGGCTAAATCCTGCGTACTGCTCAAGAATGATCAGGTTCTGCCGCTTGCTGCAGAGCAACGGATTGCGCTAATTGGACCGTTTGCTACTAGCGGTGATATTCTTGGACCGTGGTCGTGGTTGGGTTCAACGGAAGAGGCAAGCCGTCTTGCACCAGCACTTCAAGCTCGCGCAGGTGCGGGTAAGATTACTGTTGCAGAAGGTTCTGGAGTCGATAGCTTTACAGAGGAACAGTGGCTGGAGGCGGAAGCGGCTGCTAAGCAAGCTGATGTGATTGTACTGGCGCTTGGTGAACATTCAGAGATGAGTGGAGAAGCGGGCAGCCGTTCAGATATCCGTTTGCCGGAAGCGCAGCTTGAGCTTTTACAACGTCTGAAACAGCTGAATAAGCCTATCGTGGTGGTGTTGTTTAATGGACGTCCACTAGACTTGGCCGGTGTGTACGAGCATGCAGATGCTATTCTGGAAGCTTGGTTCCCGGGCAGTGAAGGCGGAGCGGCAATTGCCAGTCTACTTTATGGAGATGAGAATCCTTCAGGAAGATTAACGATGTCTTTCCCGGTATCCGTTGGGCAGATTCCAGTCTATTACAATCATTTCAACACTGGACGCCCACTTCATGCTCCGGGTGCCGACAAACGTTATGTCTCGCAATATCTGGACATTCCTAATGAACCGCTTTTGCCATTTGGTTTTGGACTGAGCTATACGACATTTAGCTATAGTGAACCAATTCTGTCCGGTGATATCATGACGGAAAATCAGCCTATTGAAATAAAAGTTACGGTGACCAATACTGGAGAAGTGGATGGGGAAGAGGTAGTGCAGCTGTATATCCGAGACATTTCCGGAGAGGTCGTCAGACCAATGAAGGAACTGAAGGATTTTGCCAAAATCAACCTCTCACCAGGGGAAAGTCGTGAAGTGACCTTTACACTTACCGAACAGCAGCTTCGTTACTATCATAGCGATCTAAGCTTTAGCAGCGATCCGGGACGATTTAAATTATTCGTCGGTTCGAACAGCAATGAGGTTAAAGAACGGGATTTTTGCTTAACATTAGCATAAGTAGAATATATACGGCAGTAACGCCGTAATGGAGGAAGTGTATAATATGACTACTAATTTGAATACTAACATCCGTTTAAACGCCGGGGATCTATCCTTCACTTTTACAAACAGCGGGGACTTGTTCCAAGTCCTCTACGAACGGACAATGATCAATCAATTGCTGCCAAGCATTGTGGATGGTTCATTATCCAATCTATATTTGCGGGTGCACAATGATGGAAACATCCAAGCCATTCCTTTGCTGGGCATTCATTCTTCAAGCACTGTACGTAAGGCTGGAAACCGTTTGGTTTGGGAAGGTACTGCGGAAAATATTGAATATCAAGTTATTTTCACCCCTACTGCAGGAGGAGCTTGGTTCTGGGATGTGAAGCTTACTGGACAAAATGCAGAGGTAGATCTCGTGTACGGACAGGATGTAGGGATTGCTGATATCGCTGCTGTCCGCAGTAATGAAGCTTACCTGTCACAGTATATCGATCATGCGGTATTTGAGGATCAATCCAACGGGTACGTTGTTTGCTCTAGACAGAATCAGCCGCAGGGCGGGAAATTCCCATATCTGCAACAGGGTTCACTTACCAAGGCAACAAGCTTCTCAACAGACGGTTTTCAATTCTTTGGACTGTCCTATAAAGAAACCAACCAACCAGAGAGCTTGGGTCGTGAGCAATTAAGTAATGAGATCTATCAATATGAATTCGCATATACTGCGCTGCAATCGGAACGGGTGAAGCTGAGCGGGGAAACACGGTTTGTGTTCTACGGATTGTTTAAGCAAGATCATCCAGAAGCGATCACTGCCCTAGAATTTGCTAATGATATTGCTGCGGCTTGGGATGCTGTTAAAGATTTACCTTTAGAAGCTGAAGCAGCACTTGAACGTTCTTTCTTCTCGAAGGAGCTGGGAGCACCGCTGGCTGCAGATTCGCTGACAGAGAAAGAGATCGGGGTCTTGTTTCCGGTTCGTTATCAGGAGGAGAGAGAAGGAGACACACTACTTTCCTTTTTCACGGAGAATTATGAGCACGTAGTATTAAAAGAGAAAGAAATGCGCGTAGAACGGCCACACGGCCATATCCTGATGAGTGGGGATAACGCTCGACTTAATGATAAGGTCATCACAACAACTTCTTATATGTACGGGATCTTTAACTCCCAAGTGGTAATTGGAAATACCAATTTCAACAAGCTAATGTCCAATCCAAGAAATGCGCTTAACATTCCAAAAGCTTCAGGACAACGCATTTATGTAGAGTGGAACGGTGAATATCGTTTGCTGACCATGCCTTCTCTATTTGAGGTTGGTTTCAACTATGCTCGTTGGTATTACAGAACAGATGGTGAATGCTTCATTATTACGAACTACACCACCGAAGATTCGCCAGAGATATTCCTGAATGTGCGTTCGGAAAGCGGACGAGCTTATCGTTATTTAGTCACTAATCAAATCACTATGAACGTTAATGAATACGAGCTTCCATATCAATCTAAGCAAGAAGGTGGAGCAGTAATCTTCTCGGCTGACAGAAGCGCACTAAGTGCTGGTGAATATCCTGACTTACAGTATAAATTACAGGTACAGGGTGCGGAGTTAACTCTGCAGGATGAAGGTAGACTTGTCTCTCCTGTTCAACCAACTGAAGCGCCGTTAGCAGTTCTGGAGCTGTCTGCCAGCAGTGAATGGACCTTGAATATTCAAGGGCTTCTGGATGGTAAGTCACTTGCTCCAAGAAATCGTTCAGCTGAGGAAGAAATTTCTGCTTATCGCGCGTTTTATGCTGGTGTGATGAATGGCTTCCGCCTGACGCTTGGGGACGGAACAGAAGGTGAACTGTTTAAGGTTAACGCTCTGACTTGGTGGTACACACATAACATGCTGGTTCACTATTCGGTTCCACATGGTTTAGAGCAATATGGTGGCGCTGCTTGGGGAACCCGGGATGTATGTCAGGGACCTGTGGAATATTTCATGGCTACGCAAAAATACGAACAGGTTCGGGAAATTTTGCTGACGCTGTATAGTCATCAATATGAAGATGATGGCAACTGGCCACAGTGGTTCATGTTTGATAAATACACGAAGATACAACAAGAAGAAAGTCATGGAGATATTATTGTATGGCCGCTTAAGGTGCTTGGAGACTACTTGGCAGTAACTCAGGATTACAGCATCTTGGGAGCAACAGTACCGTATACCCGTAAGCACAGCTTTGACTTTACAGAAGAAAAGGCGACGTTGCTGGATCACGCACGGAAGGAAATTGCTTATATTAAGGATCATTTCCTGCATGACACACATCTGTCTTCTTACGGTGATGGAGACTGGGATGATACGCTCCAGCCTGCAAATCCACAGCTGAAGCAGTATATGGTCAGCAGTTGGACAGTGGCACTTACCTATCAGACACTTAATCAGTTCTCAGAGGTACTTCGTTCAGTTGATCAAGCTGAGGCAGAGGAACTGAAGGCGATGGTGGAAGGGATCCGTAAGGATTTCCATACTCATATGCTTCAATCCGAAGTGATTCCTGGCTTCCTGTATATGGAAGACCCTGAGCAAATTAAACTTATGGTGCACCCAAGTGACACAGAAACAGGTATTCAGTACCGTCTGCTGCCTATGACGCGCAGTATGATCAGTGAGCTGCTTACTCCGGAACAGGCCGAAGCACACTATGATGTCATTCAGGATAAACTATTCTGCCCTGACGGTGTGCGTCTGATGAATCGTCCAGCTCAATATGTTGGCGGGGTCAGCACTCATTTCAAACGTGCGGAGCAAGCGGCTAACTTTGGCCGGGAAATTGGACTTCAGTATGTGCATGCACATATCCGTTATGTAGAGGCTATGGCTAAGCTCGGTAAAACCGATCAGGTCTGGAAGGGTCTGGCAGCGATTAATCCGATCGGAATCCGCGATGTGGTGCCAAACGCTGAACTACGTCAAGCTAACTCCTATTTCAGTAGCTCGGATGGTAAATTTAACACCCGTTATGAGGCACAGGAGAATTTCGATAAACTGCGCAATGGTGACGTAGCTGTTAAAGGTGGCTGGAGAATCTATTCCAGCGGTCCTGGGATCTATATGAACCAGTTAATCTCGAATGCACTGGGGATCCGTACGGAAGGTGGAGACTTAATTGTTGACCCTATTCTGCCGGAATCGCTGGATGGAATGCACTTTAGTTTTGAATATGCAGGCACTAAGGTAGACTTTATCTATCACCTTACAGGCCGTGAGATTAGTCAAATTACTATCAACGGTACGGAAGTGCAAACAGAAGGTACACCTAACCGCTATCGTAACGGCGGTGTTCGCATCAAACGTGCGGACTTTGATCGTCTCAGCACGGAAGCTGGAAATGTGATAGAGATTTATAAGTAACATATATATAGAAGGGCAATCTCCGCGTTAAGCGCGGAGATTGCTTTTTTTGTGTTTTTTACATTCGGCTCGGTGTCGGTAACCCAAGCACTTCGAGCACATCTCCCAAGATGTCCTTGAATCTTGAAGTGAGCCAGAGGCGGAATTCGATCGTAGCTGGATCGCCTTTTAGAATCGGACATGCAGAATAGAAGTTGTTGAACAGTGTAGCTAAGGTATGTGCGTAAGTGCAGAGCGTATTTGGCGTTAACTCTATACTTGCTGAATGTAATATCTCGGGCCAGAGGCTTAGCTGTCTTAGCAGCGCAAGCTCTGCTTTTTCCAATTCGGAAGGGAACTGAAGCTGTGCGGCAGCTGTAAGGATTGGGATCGTAGCTTTACTCAAAACGCTTGTCGCACGCGCAAAAGTATACATCAGATAAACTCCGGTATTGCCGGATATTTCGGTAGCCTGTTTGAAATCAAACACGATTTCCGTTCCTAAATTAAACCGCAGCAGATAGTAGCGAATCGCAGCAGTGGCAATCAATCGGCTGGAGAGGCCGTCTTTATCGGAACGTGAGTGCTCAATGTTCTGTTCCATAAGCTCCACCAGATCGCTTACCTTAATCCCGATTCCCTGACGTCCGGACATAGCATAAGAAGATTTGCCTTCTGAAATATCTATACCCAGCTCGGCCGCCGAAGCGGGACTAAGAGATACAACACCATAGCTCACATGATGGAGTTTGTCTGCTTGCTCGTTATAACCTAGTGCCCCTAAGGCTTGCTTAACCATCTGTTGTGGATATTCCTGTCTGTAATCGATCACATTGATGACTCTGTCCGCCTGCCCATAAGATTCTTGGGTTCCAGTTAATCCAGTTGTCCATAAACCGGACGAGAATTCGCTATAGGAGAAATCTTTGGTCAAAAGACCAAATTTCCAGAGATGATAGGCAATATCTTTGGCTGTATACGTTAAAATCCCATTCGAACGCACCAGCACCTTATCGAGCTGATGCTCCTCTGAATCCGCTCCAATGTTAGCCTCTGTTCCTTGCTTCAGCACCCAGCAGCCTGCGAGTTTACCGTCAGTCTCTTGTACAAAAACGGCTGTCTGCTTCAGTAGCTCAGCTGCGGCTGCCCAAAATCCCTCTTTTAAAATACTGCTCTCCCATACCAGCAAATCATAATAAATCCCAAAATGTTTCATTTCCTCTACATGCTCTCTAACGATGCGTTCAGCTACAAGGTTGCCCAGCCAGGCTTCGTTACCGCCCCCTAGTTCAAGGGAGTGAAGTATATCTGTGCGCTTGTGTGTCATCTCAGGGTTCAGCGCATATTCTTTGTTCACTTTGGCATAAAGATCCCAGCAAAAATCACCGAAACGTTGGTGTTTCCCTTCTAAAGGTATATTTAATAATCCAACAACTGTATCCGCCAGCTGATTGCCGAGATCATCAATGTAGTTATGAACCTCTACGTTATACCCAGTTCTTTTCATAATTTTGACTAGAGTATCGCCGATACAGGCGTTTCTTAGATGACCTACGTGAGCAGCTTTGTTGGGGTTGATAGAAGTGTGCTCGATGATGACTTTTTCGCCAGTGCTGGCAGGCAGTTCAAAGGAATGTTCAGCCCAGCTTTGCCAATTCATATACAAATTGATAAATCCGGGAGCAGCGACTTCAACTTTTTGTAAAAGACCGGCGAAGCGCCCTTGGAATTGAAGCTCTGCTTTCACTAATTCTGCTATGACCATTGGGGATTTACGTAGAGTTTTGGCTAGCTGCATAGCAATATTGCATGAATAATCACCATGTTCTAGATTTGCTGGCTGTTCGATCAGAATGGCAATATCCTCTGGATAGTCAGCTCCTAACGTATTGAATACACGTTGTACACTGTGCTCGATTCCGTCTTTGATGATTTGATTTAACATGGTATACCCTCCTTTGAAAATACAAAAAAGCCCTCGTCTCAAAAGAGACGAGGGCTTTAGCGCTCGCGGTACCACTCTCGTTGCTGAACAAGTTGTTCAGCCACCTTACGGGATAACGGCCTTCAGCCGGGACTTCCTACTAAGGTTCAGAAGTCCATCTCACGGGTGCGCTTCATTAAAGGGATCTGTACCGGCTTACACTCTCCCGGCTCGCTGAGGACTAGATCTCGTTAACTACTCTCCCGCTCATCGATGCTTAATTAATTTTTACCAGTATACCTAATATTTCATAAAAAGCAATAGTGGTTAGCTTCTTAACAATCTTGGTTGCTCTTTGTTGTTAGATTATCAGTTTAGTAGATTATAAATTTGGAAAAAGAAGGATGTCTTGTTATAGGACTAGCTGTTCCTTTGCACAACAGTCCACACGCTAACTCAAGCCAAGGAATATTACTATACGGAGCCACTAATCTTTCAATTTGTAGTGGAAGGGAGGAGTGAATAAAACATGGCTATTTTTTCTACTGGACCTATAGATAACAGCCCGATCCTAGGGGTCAGACCGTCGCAACTGGTAACCGTAAAAGTAGTTAATCGGGATTCTCTTAATCCTTATAATCTAGTTATTCAAGGTTTCCTTCTTAACGGATCAAGAACGATGTATGTGAATGAAACAGTAAATCTAGCACCTAATCAAGTTTTAACTAAGAACTATTTTGCCGACTTGGACGCATTTGAATTTGTGTTTACAACATTAGAAGCAGTTGAAGCAGAGGTTGGGATTTCAGTCTGGGGAAAACAGAACTCGGGGGCATTGGTAGATCCTCATCGCATAGTTGCGTGGGAGAAGCAGGCAGTATTAATTTAATAATTATTTTTGTGACACAGTTAACGTTAAAGGAGTGATGAGAAATTGAGTTATTTATCTACCGGACCGATAGACAATAGTATGGTAGGGGGTGTAAGACCTACTCAGCATGTTACTGTCAAAATTGATAACCGAAGTGACATTGATTCATCAATGGCTCTTGTTCAAGGATACTATATGGATGGGACAAGAACTTTATATGTAAGCGAGCTGATAAATGTAGCACCTAATGAAGTTATAACACGTGATTATTATGGCGATTTTGATGCGTTCGAATTTATTTTTACAACTACAAGTCTGGTAGATGATCCGATTCAAATCTCAGTATGGGGAAAAAATAGCGTTGGCCAGATTGTGACTGCCCATCGACTTGTACATGCAGAATTGCTTGGTGTAACGCAAGGAATAACTGGCGCGACCGGCGCGACCGGGGCGACTGGTGCAACGGGAGCGGATGGAGCAACAGGAGCAACGGGAGCGACCGGCGGCGCAGGAGAGACTGGAGCTACTGGTGCAGATGGAGTGACTGGGGCGACTGGTGCAACGGGAGCGGATGGAGCAACTGGAGCGACTGGAGCGACTGGAGCAGGAGAGACTGGGGCAACAGGTGCCGATGGAGCTACAGGTGCAACTGGTGCAACCGGAGCGGATGGAGTAACTGGAGCGACCGGAGCAGGAGAGACTGGAGCTACAGGAGCCGATGGAGCTACAGGTGCAACAGGAGCCGATGGAGCAACGGGTGCAACGGGAGCGACCGGAGCAGGAGAGACTGGAGCTACAGGAGCAAACGAAGATGGTGCAACGGGGGCGACTGGTGCAACCGGAGCGGATGGAGCAACGGGTGCTACCGGAGCGACCGGAGCAGGAGAGACTGGGGCAACAGGAGCAGATGGAGCTACAGGTGCAACAGGAGCAACGGGAGCAGACGGAGCAACGGGAGCGACTGGAGCAGGAGAGACTGGGGCAACAGGAGCAGATGGAGCTACAGGTGCAACGGGAGCAGACGGAGCAACCGGGGCGACCGGAGCAGGAGAGACAGGGGCAACAGGTGCAACAGGTGCAGATGGAGTGACTGGTGCAACCGGAGCGGATGGAGCAACGGGTGCAACGGGAGCACGGAGCAACCGGGGGAGCAGACAGGTGCAACAGGTGCAGATGGAGTGGGAGCAACCGGAGCGGAGCAGGAGAGACTGGGGCAACAGGAGCAGATGGAGCCGGAGCAGAGGCAACAGGAGCAACGGGAGCAGACGGAGCAACGGGAGCGACTGGAGCAGGAGAGACTGGGGCAACAGGTGCAACAGGTGCAGATGGAGTGACTGGTGCAACCGGAGCGGATGGAGCAACGGGTGCAACGGGAGCAGACGGAGCAACCGGGGCGACCGGAGCAGGAGAGACTGGGGCAACAGGAGCAGATGGAGCTACAGGTGCAACAGGAGCAACGGGAGCAGACGGAGCAACGGGAGCGACTGGAGCAGGAGAGACTGGGGCGACTGGTGCAACCGGAGCGGATGGAGCAACGGGTGCTACCGGAGCGACCGGAGCAGGAGAGACTGGGGCAACAGGAGCAGATGGAGACAGGTGCAACAGGAGCAACGGGAGCAGACGGAGCAACGGGAGCGACTGGAGCAGGAGAGACTGGGGCAACAGGAGCAGATGGAGCTACAGGTGCAACAGGAGCAACGGGTGCTACCGGAGCGACCGGAGCAGGAGAAACTGGGGCGACTGGAGTCGATGGAGAAACTGGGGCGACTGGAGTCGATGGAGCAACTGGGGCGACTGGTGCAACGGGAGCTGACGGAGCAACGGGAGCGACCGGAGCAGGAGAGACTGGAGCTACAGGAGCAAACGGAGTAACTGGTGCAACGGGGGCGACTGGTGCAACCGGAGCGGATGGAGCAACAGGAGCAACGGGAGCGACCGGAGCAGGAGAGACAGGGGCAACAGGAGCAGACGGAGAAACTGGGGGCGACTGGTGCAACGGGTGCTACCGGCGCGACCGGAGCAGGAGAGACTGGGGCAACAGGAGCAGATGGAGCTACAGGTGCAACAGGAGCAACCGGAGCAGATGGAGCAACTGGAGCAGGAGAGACTGGTGCTACGGGTGCAACGGGAGCAACGGGTGAAACAGGAGTAACCGGAGCGACTGGCGTAGCAGGAGCAACGGGAGCAACGGGAGCAACAGGAGTAGCTGGTGTAACCGGAGCAACGGGTGAAACAGGAGTGACCGGAGCGACTGGAGTAGCAGGAGCAACGGGAGCAACGGGAGCAACGGGAGCAACGGGAGCAACAGGAGTAGCTGGTGTAACCGGAGCAACGGGTGAAACAGGAGTAACCGGAGCGACTGGAGTAGCAGGAGCAACGGGAGCAACAGGAGTAGCTGGTGTAACCGGAGCAACGGGTGAAACAGGAGTGACCGGAGCGACTGGAGTAGCAGGAGCAACGGGAGCAACGGGAGCAACGGGAGCAACAGGAGTAGCTGGTGTAACCGGAGCAACGGGTGAAACAGGGGTGACCGGAGCAACGGGAGTAGCTGGAGCAACGGGAGCGACTGGAGTAGCTGGTGTAACCGGAGCAACGGGAGCAACGGGAGTGACCGGAGTGACTGGAGTAGCTGGTGTAACCGGAGCAACGGGTGAAGCTGGAGTGACCGGAGCGACTGGAGTAGCAGGAGCAACGGGGGCAACAGGAGTAGCTGGAGTAACGAACACTGGGAACAACGGGAGTAGCTGGAGTAACGGGAACAACGGGAGTAACAGGAGCGACTGGAATAGCTGGTGTAACCGGAGCAACAGGAGTAGCTGGTGTAACTGGAGCAACAGGAGTTGGAGTGGCCGGAGCTACCGGAGCAACTGGGCTCACTGGTGCAACAGGTGCAACCGGAGTAACTGGAGCTACAGGTCCGAACATTCAACAAGAAGGGTTTTCTGCTTTCAAGCCCTCATTGGCAATTTCCACATCTACACAATTAACTGGCTGGACTGTGACAACACCTTTTTATGATAGCCCGTCTTTCGACGAAGTTGGCGGAAATTATACCATTCCGACAACTGGTAGATATTCGATTGAAGCGACTATCAATTATTCTACAACTGCCTCACTTTCTATCAGTCTTGGTGCTGGAGTTAATCCGGCTTTCGTAGTTCAGAGAACTTCTCCTACTGCAACAAATCTGGTAAGTGGGTTGTTCCCAGTACTTGATGTGAATGTTGCACTTATATTAGATTTGAGAGCAATTTTGGGAAGTGGTACTGTGACGCTGGCTGGAGAATTTGCATTAACCGCAGGTGATGTGATTGGCTTGTTCTATGTGGCAAATGGTTTGACGGTTCCTTTGAATTTGGGTGGAGCGAACTCAGCAGGTATCGTCTGGTCTGTTCATGAATTAACTTAAGCTTATTTATCTTCAAGTTCAGTGTTTATAACAGGGGTAATTCGGTAGCCGTTAGTGTGGCTCTCGGGTTACCCCCTGTTTTGTTGGCATATGTTATAAGTCGACTGGAATGTTGCTTATTAGATTCTTATTCTATTAAACCAGTACGGATTTTCAGCTTATTTTAATAAATCAAATATGTGTAATAGTAGTTTTTAAATGGATGTCCACACCTTAATTCAAAACAAGAATAATACTATAAAGAGCCAAAAAATATGAACTAATTTTCTAGGCTCATAGATTATCAACTTAGAGTAGGTGGGAGGAATGATTATAGATAAAAACACATTTTATACAAAGCTATTGAGGAGAATCTTGTTCGATTGATTTGATTTTTGAAATTCAAATAATACGAGTATTTTAAAATCTATACAAAATGAGGTGTTGAAAATTGAGTCAACTATCTACTGGTCCCATAGAAAATAATCTGGTAGGGGGTGTAAGACCTACTCAGGTTGTTACTCTTAAAATTGTCAATCAGAGCGATGACACTCCGTCAACAGTTCAAGTCGAAGGTTATTATATGAATGGGACAAGAACTTTATATGTAAGTGAGCTGGTTAATGTAGCTCCTAATCAAGTAATTACTAATGATTATTATGCAAACTTTGATTCATTTGAATTTTTATTCACAACACCAATTATGATTGATGATCCCATTCAAATTTCAGTTTGGGGGAAAAGCAGCACAGGTCAATTAGTGACTGCTCACCGCCTTGTCTACTCTGAATTATATGGAGAAAATATAGGAATTACAGGTGCTACTGGAGCTACTGGAGCTACAGGAAGCGTTGGTGCAACGGGAGCGACAGGTGCTGGCGTAACCGGAGCCACAGGTGCTGGAGTAACGGGAGCGACAGGAAGTGCAGGGGCAACGGGAGCGACAGGAACTGCTGGAGCAACGGGAGCCACAGGTGCTGGAGCTACTGGAGCTACAGGAAGCGTCGGAGCAACGGGAGCAACAGGAAGCACTGGAGCAACGGGAGCGACAGGTGCTGGCGTAACCGGAGCAACAGGAACTGCTGGAGCAACGGGAGCAACAGGAAGCACTGGAGCAACGGGAGCGACAGGTGCTGGCGTAACCGGAGCAACAGGAACTGCTGGAGCAACGGGAGCAACAGGAACTGCTGGAGCAACGGGAGCAACAGGAACTGCTGGAGCAACGGGAGCGACAGGAACTGCTGGTGTAACGGGAGCGACAGGAAGTGCTGGTGTAACGGGAGCAACGGGAACTGCTGGAGCAACGGGAGCGACAGGTGCTGGCGTAACCGGAGCAACAGGAACTGCTGGAGCAACGGGAGTGACAGGAACTGCTGGAGTAACGGGAGCGACAGGAACTGCTGGCGTAACGGGAGCAACGGGAACTGCTGGAGCAACGGGAGCGACAGGAACTGCTGGTGTAACGGGAGCGACAGGAACTGCTGGAGCCACGGGAGCGACAGGAACTGCTGGAGCCACGGGAGCGACAGGAACTGCTGGAGCCACGGGAGCGACAGGAACTGCTGGAGCAACGGGAGCGACAGGAACTGCTGGCGTAACGGGAGCGACAGGAAGTGCTGGAGCCACCGGAGCAACAGGAACTGCTGGAGCAACGGGAGCAACAGGAACTGCAGGAGCAACGGGAGCAACAGGAACTGCTGGAGCAACGGGAGCGACAGGAAC
Organism: Paenibacillus sp. FSL H7-0943; assembly: GCF_037963265.1. Lineage (NCBI taxonomy): Bacteria > Bacillati > Bacillota > Bacilli > Caryophanales > Paenibacillaceae > Paenibacillus > Paenibacillus sp. FSL H7-0943. Next base: position 5,577,552 of record NZ_CP150148.1, on the reverse strand, counting down.
TGCTGGTGTAACTGGAGCAACAGGAACTGCTGGTGTAACTGGAGCAACAGGAACTGCTGGTGTAACTGGAGCAACAGGTGCTACTGGTTCAGGTGCAATTATTCCATATTCTTCTGGTCTTCCAGTAGCAATGACCACTGTATTAGGGGGGCTTTTGAATACTTCAAGTGCAGTTGGTTTTGGTAGCAGTGCAACCAATATCAGTATTACAGGCGGTACTATAGATCTCACCGGAGCGGCTGGAACCTTGCTGAACTTTGCGTTCTCGGTTCCTAGAACTGGAACGCTTACGTCTATGGCAGCCTATTTTAGTGCGACAGCTTCCGTTAGTTTAGTGGGGTCTACGGTAACAATCACGGCTCAATTATACAGATCTACTACACCTAACAATACCTTCACAGCAGTACCTGGGGCTTTAGTTACGTTAAGTCCTCCGCTTACAGGATTAATTGCTCTTGGAACTATTAGCAGTGGTAATACCACAGGTTTGAGCATCCCTGTAACTGTGGGAGAACGCTTGCTGTTGGTCTTCACTTCGACGGTCACGGCTGGCATTGACGTTGCAACAACTGTTGCTGGCTATGCTAGTGCAGGAGTTACAATCGCATAATCTGAAGAAAAAGGGATATCCCGATAGCCCTATGGGCTGCAGGATATCCTGATTTTTTCTCCAATATTGTTATTTAGATCATTAGAATCTCCCGGATATCTTGCTCTGTGAGGGTAGACAAGCTTTCTTGACCTGGCTGGATGACCTCATCAATCAAGTTCTTTTTCTTCTGCTGCAGCTCATACATCTTGTCCTCTACGGTGCCTTGGGTGACGAGACGAATTACTTGCACTACATTTTTCTGCCCAATCCGGTGAGCCCGATCCGCAGCTTGCTGCTCGACGGCAGGGTTCCACCAAAGATCGTAAAGGATTACAGTGTCTGCCCCAGTTAGGTTGAGCCCAGTCCCGCCGGCCTTTAAGGAGATTAAGAAAATATCCCGCTCCCCTTCATTAAATTTATTACATAAATCTACTCGTTGAGAAACAGGCGTTTGACCATCTAAATAAAAGTATGGAATGCCCTGATATCCTAGTTCACGTCCAATCAGGCCGAGCATCTCTGTGAATTGTGAGAATACTAACATACGTTTACCCGAACTGCGACATTCTTCTATGATTTCGAGCAGCTGCTCGAATTTAGCAGAGCTTCCTTCATATCCATCGACAAAAAGAGCAGGATGGCAGCACAACTGGCGCAGACGAGTTAGTCCCGCCAGAACTTTGATCCGATTATTATTGCCGAAGCTATCTTGGGTCAAATGCTTAAGCGCCTCTTTTTTCAAACGGGCGAGATAAGCTACATATAACTTTTTTTGCTCCGGCAGCAGTTCACATGCTTGTACGGATTCGATTTTGTCCGGAAGTTCCTTTAACACATCACTCTTTAAGCGCCGCAGCAAAAAGGGACGCGCCCGCTTCGCAACCGTTTCTCTTGGTAAATCATGAAAAGCTTTTTTGCCTGGAAACAACCCAGGGAACACGGTGCCGAAAATGGACCATAAATCTTCCAACGCATTCTCCACGGGAGTACCCGTAAGTGCAAAACGGTGCCGGGCTTGAAGCGCCATTACAGCTTGGGCTGTCTGTGTAGTATGGTTTTTTATAGTTTGTGCTTCATCGAGAATCAGAGTATGAAAAGACTTTTTAGCATACAGCTGAACATCTCTGCGGAGCAACGGATAAGAAGTGATGATTACATCAGCTTTTGCTGTATTTTTTAAAATCCGCCCGCGCTCAATTAGACTACCGTCTGCAATGACAGCTTTGATCTCTGGCGTGAATTTTTTAAGCTCATTAAGCCAGTTATAAGTGAGAGACGCAGGAGCGACAATTAGGGCAGGCAGTCCATTCTGGCGGATCTCTGGAAGTTCTGACAGGAGAAAAGCGATACTTTGCAGCGTTTTGCCTAACCCCATATCATCCGCCAAAATACCACCAAAACGGTAATGGGCCAACGTCTTCAGCCACTGAAACCCATACTGTTGATAATCCCTTAGCACAGGAACCAGACTGTCAGGTATAGGAAAATCAAGATTCTCAGGATTCCGCATGTTCGCAAGTAACCTTTTAAAGGATCTGCCCAGCTTAATGGAGTCACTCTTAGCATCCGTGGAGGTCAAATGTAACCCGCGAACAACGGGCAGAGAAAATTCCATCCCTTTGATCTCACCTTCCCGGATGCCTATATCATTCATAAAGGTAATGATTTCTTGAAGCTCCTCGCTCTCCAGTGGTAGCAGGGCCCCATCAGGCAAGCGGTAGTATCTGCGTTTTTCCTGCAGGGATTTCAGAACCATAACAATCTCAGCTTCTGGAATCCCCCCCATATCGAATTTAAAATCAAGCCAGTCCGTCTTTTCATTCCAACTAATGCTCACCTTAGGGGGTGTAGTGCTCGTAAACAGTCTTGCTTTGACTGCGGAGGTCGCATAGACCGAAAGCAGCGGTTCCAGCAGCGGAATGGTATGGTACAAAAAATCGTACTCGCCCTCTTCGTCTGTCATAATATATCCGCCCTCAGTTTTAGCGAAGGATTCGTGTTCCATCAGCTCCAGAATGCGGGCTTCTCCCTCCCCGTCTCGCAAAAGAATCAAATTCGTCCCGCGAACATGGGCTTTTTCATCTAAAGGGTTGATCACAATGTCACCATATTGGAACTCTAGTCCGGCGAGCAGCCGATCTCTCACACGGTCCAGATAAAGCCTCGCGATAAGCCTATGTTGAACAATTCGATCCGCAATGGAGTCGGCGATATGGACATTGCCCAGCTTTTTCAGACCAGGAATAACCTTGTCCATAAAAGACTCCATTTGCTCGGGGGCAATATCGATACCATTTCGGCGGGAGGAATCCAGCATTTTTTTCATTTCAGCAAGGCGTATGCATTCTTGAGGGGATAGCTTCAGCAACTTACCTTCCGACAGTACTATCCCGTAATCTTCTAAGACCGAAATCTGCTCAAGTCCTTGAATATCCAGATGATATCCATCCTCTTCTGCCTGTTCAAATTCAAAGCTGAGTGGAGGCGCCTCATTGGACACGTGGATGCCTTCGTACAGCACCTCTTCTTGTTGCAAAAATACCGAAGAGATCTCTGAAAGCGCAGGCTGAAGCGACTCCCAGAAAAAAGGAGGGACGGCCAGCAAACGATCTCCCCCAATACTTCCCCCATAAGGTGAGTAAGGAGTGACGTTATCGCGGTACATTTTTTCATTTAATACAATATCAATCAGCTTCTGTAGAACAACATTGTCTTCCTTCCGAAAGCTGTAAATGGCAGGATCATAGATAAAATGTTTCGTGAACTCAAAGGATTCTCCGCGGTGTACACTTTCTAGAAATCCCCTTATTTTCTGAACAATATATAGACGTTTTGGACCGACTTTCATTTCTATACCCAGCATGGTGTGGCTGTAACTATAAGTGAACGGCTTGCATGTAAACTCTATATTTAGAGGAAGTCTGTTATCTACAAAAGCCCCCGTACCGCTAGGACGCGGTGTATGGTTGCTGAACATCCCCAGTAGGCTGCTCACGAGCTGTTGATCTCTGGACTTTCCCCCGTTGTCTTGCTCAGTATCTGTAAAAATACGTGGGGTTAGAATCTCAGTATCTTCTATAGAAGACAGGTGCGAAGCTCCGGTAAGCTCTGTACGATCTCGGCCAGTTTTAAGGGCGTCAACGTTGATCAGCACAGCCGCGATATGTTTACAGAATGGCCCCCCATGGGAGTAGGCTGGACAATTACACTCTGCCTGGACATCCCCATCAATATCAATGACCACCATAACTTCATAGTCGATCGCCCCCTGAACAATGGCTTCATATCGAGAGCGGGGCAAATCTGGAATGGAGTCATTGTATTCTTCAACTTCAATTATATCGACACTTTCAGTTTGGTAATAAGCTAATCCTTTTTCAAAAATAGACTTGCCGCACAGCAGTTTGATTACCCGTTCTGATACACTAAAGCCCATAACATAATTCCTTCCTCATAACTTGATCTTGAAAAGCCCGAATTTAATATAGTACTTATGATAACAGAACGGGCGTGCGCATCAAATAGGGGGTGTTGTTTTACTTATTCCATGCATGATAAAAGCGATCGTCAGGTTGATTTCTTCCTCGTCGTTCCAGTCCTTATCTGGCTGCAGCAGCAAGCGATTCATCAAATAACCTACGGCAGATGAGAGTGTGAAGCGTATAAGTGTGGGTGTAGGCACCTCTATGATTTCACCCTTTTCCTTAAAATGTTCAACAATATCAATCACGCGCTCCAGTATTTTGCTAAGAATATTCTCTACAAACTGCGCTCTAACTGTTGGCTGAAAAGGAATCTCCTGAATAAGAATCTTAAGAATTTTAAAATTCTTGCGGGCGAAATCCAGCCGATTGATCATAAATGCCCGCAGGAACTCCTCAAAGCTGTCGTAGGGCATATCAAGCACGCCGTTGAAATTCCGCAGCACAAAAGGCGCAAGCATGCGACTCATGGTAGGACCTACTATGGCAAGCAGCAGATCATTTTTAGTCTTGTAATAGCGAAAAATCGTTCCCTCCGCCACGCCCGCCTTCTGAGAAATTTCACTCGTTGAAGTCGCAGAGTATCCTTTTTCGGAGAATACCTCAATCGCCGCTTGTAGAATAGAAATCTGCTTCGGTGTCAGTTTCTCGTCTTTGCCAAGGGTCAGCAGCTCTTCTATCCACTGCTCTTCTATATTTTGTTCCCTAGAAACTTCCTCTTTCATTACAATAGCCCTCCATGCTTGATTCATTTTGTTTCAATGATAATAGTTTTTGTGAAGTTACATTTTGCGATGCTTGCGCAGTGCCAATACATTCAGCAGCATAAATAGCAGCGAAAATCCTATTAGTACATAGACATCCAGTGCAATTGCGCTCCATCCTTTGCCACGGACCATAATGTCCATCAGAGCTTCTGATCCGTAATAGATCGGTGTAGCGAGGCCAACGCGCTGGAGCCACAGTGGAAGGGTATCGAGCGGGAATAATCCACTGAGGAAGATTTGTGGCACTATAATGAGTGGAATGAACTGAATCATCTGCAACTCATTGGCTGCAAAAGCCGACAGCAGTGTGCCCAACGTCAGCGCTGTCATCGATAGGAGCAATGTGATCAGCAACACGTAACCAAAGCTGCCTGTCATCATAATGCCAAGAATCTGTATGGAATACCATGAGATCAATAGCGCCTGAAAAACGGTAAATATGCCGAAACCACATACATACCCCATCACAATCTCCCATCTTTTCAATGGAGTCGAAAGTAGGCGTTCAAGCGTGCCTGTGGTTCGTTCCCTTAAGAAGGATACACCTGCAATCAAGAATACGAAAAAGAAAACAAATACGCCAATCATAATGGGACCGAAACGGTCGATCGTCTTCATATTCTCAGAACCGTAAAGATAGCTGATCTGCGGCTGTAAGTGTTTCTTTGTGCTTGGAAGAAGCTTCTGGGAGATTTGTTGCAGCGTCATGATTACTGCCTTGTTGGCTGTAGGGTTGCTACCTTCTAGCAGCACTTGAGGCGTAACTTGCGAATCTCCGGCGGTTCCGTTCAAAGTGATCAAAGCGTCAATTTTTCCTTCAACTAAAGTGCCTTTTCCCAGCTCTGCGCTGGCATATTCTTTGATGGTGGCATTTTGTGCTTTTAACGCAGCTGACATATTTAGAGGTACACCGGACACACCGATTTTGGGTTCATAGGCGTCACCGTTGAAGACCAAGCTCATTAAGCTTAGAACGAGGAGTGGTGCAATGAACATTAATGCCATCGTTCTTTTATCATGAATAAACTGTCGCAAAATCCTTAAGGTGATCGCTCGGATTCTCATGAACGCACACCTCCATAATATAAAAAGGCTTCTTCAATAGAAGCTGAACCGGTGGCTTGCAGCAGTCCGGCAGGCGTGTCGGCAGCAAGCAGCTTGCCATCACGGATCATTCCGAGCCGGTCACATTTTTCAGCTTCATCCATGACATGCGTGGTCAGCACAATAGTGGTGCCTTTCTGGTTCAGCGCTTTTAGTTCCTTCCAGATGGATAGCCGCAATACCGGATCTATGCCAACTGTAGGCTCATCAAGAATAAGCAACGGCGGTTCATGCAGCAGCGCGATCGCCAATGATAAGCGGCGTTTCATCCCGCCGGAGTATTGGTCTACTCTTTTTCTTAAATGATCTTGTAAATTAACGATCTCCATTACGGATGTGATGCGTTTGGAGCGTTGCTCCCCCTTTAGTCCATATAGCGCTGCAAAAAACTCCAGATTCTCCTTCGCGCTAAGCTCCGTGTACAAGGCATCAGACTGGGCCATATACCCAATCTGTTGCAGCATAGTCAGCTTCGGCATCGTCACGCCAAGTATTTTCACCTCGCCGGAGGTTACCTCATCGATACCTGTAAGCAGCTTCACTAATGTTGTTTTTCCTGAGCCCGATGGCCCTAATATGCCAAAGGTTTCCGCACGTTCCACTTGAAGCGAAATATCCTCGAGCACCTGTTTCTCTCCAAACGCTTTCCCGACATGGCTCACTGAAATAACTGGAACCTCTGAACCCATGTTTATCTCCTCGATTCTGAATGTTCTGGGATACTTGCTTGAGGTGAAGGTGTAGATGGTGTAGAAGGTGTAGAAGGTGTTGATGGTGATGGTGATGGTGATGGTGATGGTGATGAACTGCATTGAGTTAAACACTCTAATTATATAATGAGTGAGTACTCACTCATTACTCTGCATCAAAAGTTAGGAATTGTAAACCATATATTTTATACAAAGGTATCCCACAGTATTAGCTTAATCCCGATTGACGTTTGTTAATTCAACATGTCCTTTTACTATGTATATAGAGATGATTTGAATGAAAGGCAAAAGTGCCACTAAATAGCGTCGATCCACTTAAATCAGCTAAAAGAGAGGCATAAATGCCTCAAAATAGCACGGGCTTACCTAAACCAGACTAAAGAAGGGCATAAATGCCACTAAATAGGCATGATTTAGATAAATCAAGCAAAAGAACGGTATAAATCCCGTACAGTGAGCTCATTCTTGCTGAAGTCAGCTAAAGAACGGTATAAATCCCGTACAATGTACCCAATCCCGCTAAAGTTAGCAAAAGAACGGTATAAATCCCTCACAAAGAGCTCAATCCGACTGAAGTCAGTAAAAGAACGGTATAAATCCCGTACAATCAGCCGAATCCTACTAAAGTCAGTAAAAGAACGGTATAAATCCCGCACAATGTACCCAATCCCGCTAAAGTTAGCAAAAGAACGGTATAAATCCCGTACAGTGAGCTCATTCTTGCTGAAGTCAGCTAAAGAACGGTATAAATCCCTCACAAAGAGCTCAATCCGACTGAAGTCAGTAAAAGAACGGTATAAATCCCGCACAATGAGCCCGATCCTACTAAAGTCAGTAAAAGAACGGTATAAATCCCGTACAATCAGCCGAATCTCCTACGATGCCCCTTACGCAGAAAGCGCCCCAACAGACCAGTTAGTTTTTAAATCGTAAGCAGCAGCCACATAATTGATAGCAGACTCTCGCCAGTAACAAGCTTCCCCCACCCGCCAAGCGATCTCCGTAATACGCTCCCCACCCGCCCAAGCGACCACCGCAATATACTCCAAGTGCCCATCGACCTCCTCAACAAGCTTTCCCACGCGCCCAAGCGAACTCCACATATACTCCACCCGCCCACCTCGGCAACAAGCTTCCCCCACCCGCCTGCAATCTCAAATTAGTCCCTACGTCACACCAAATTCCAAACAATTCTCCAACTAAATAAGGTAGCCACACCAAGCACCTTTTTACGAAAAGAGGCTGTTTTTGCTGTTTAGTTCATTTGGTTTAGATCAAGAAAATTGTTAAATGAGCTAATATACCTGATTTTTTTAAAAAAAGAATACTAGTTAATATTTCCATTACATTCCTCTGCAACAGAATTGACAATTGTAGACGAAAATGACATTAGCAGTTACCTATACGAAAAGGGTGAATCTAATTGAAAAACAGTAAATGGATTAGCGCAACGTTGGCTTCAGCACTTCTTGCAACAGTAGGCGTTGGAAGTGTATCTGCAGCTAGCACCGGCAGTAATGTAAAATCTGTAGCTACCAATCAAGTCGCTGCTGTTACAGCAGTTAAAGAAGGTACAACTACTTGGAATGTAAACGGAACGCCGATTGTGTTTAACACCATTAACAGCAGTGGTTACAAGCTTTACTCGCTGACTCAGGTAGCTGGTGAAATTGGGGCTAAGGTAGTACTGGGAACAAGCGGGTTTGAACTTAACGACAGCAAAGGACTACATAATGTGCAACTCAAAACAGGCTCAAAGAGCTATCAAGTAGATGGTAATTCCGAATCGTTCACAGTGGCTCCAGTGTTTTATAACGGTAAAACTTATGTAGAGCTGACTAAGTTAGTTATTGCATTAGGTGGAGAGCTGGACGCTGATGCTAGCACGATTTTGAGCTTTGCACGTCCGGAAGGATTGTTTGATACTTTGCACTGGACGGCAGCTGGTAACCTGATTGCGAACAAAAGTGATGCTGAAACTACTCAGCTTATCAAATTCAGTACAGAACCAGGTAACTATGAAGTGTTTTCGTCAAATGACAGTGCGGTGGACTTTGCAGTATCGCCGGATCAACAGTGGGGAGCTTTTAATGATGAGAAAGGTTTGCTGAATCTGATTAACTTGTCTAGCGGAGCTGTTAAAACACTAGGCACCGACAATAGCGTGAAGACAGATCTGGTTTGGTCCAAAGATGGGAAAAGCATTTATTTCATCCAAGGAGACAAGCAAGAAAAAATCGCTAAAATCTCAGTAGAGACTGGTGATGTTAAATCCGTTTTGGCTGACAAGGTTGAGAATAAATCCGAACTGCGCATTTCTGCTGACGAAAAAAGCGCCGTTTATATCGTTAATTTGACGGGTGTTGCTAAAAATGATGCAGACAGCACAGAAGATTCTCTTACGGTAGACTTCAGCTCGGCAGGAGAGCAGCTTTACAAGCTTGATCTGGCTACAAAAGATGCTAAACCAGCTGCATTAACAACTACAGCGGATAACAAGCTTTACCCAGAGATTTTGGCTGATGGAAATGTGGCATACCTGAGCGCAGATGCAGACGGCAATGCGAAGAATACCCTGAAGCTTGTAAAAGCGGACGCAACCAGCACTAATATTGCACTTGATATCGAAGTGAATTGGTCCACTGGCGTTAGCAATGGTTTGGTAGTGGCAGGTACTACGGCAGACGGAAGCACAGTGATCTATTCTATCGATGGTAGTGGTGCAAAGACCGAACTGTTCCGTACGGCTGAAGATGTATCTGAAGTATCTGTATCTAAAGACGGAAGCAAGCTTGCGATTGTGAGCGGCGACAGCGTATGGGTTATCCAAGGCGGTAAAGGGCTGCAACTGACTAAATAATGATTATCCCAAACATATTTTAACGGCCTAGAGCCGAGAGGAGAAAATAGTACAATGAAAATCTTCAAGAAATTAACAGTAACGGCTTTAACAGCCGTAATCGCGGTAACCGCATCTTTTGCAGGGATTGCAGCAGCAGCAGATTCACTTAGTGGCAAAATCACCGTTAACGGTTCAACCGCACTTCTTCCATTGACCTTGCAAGCGGCAAAAGAATTCCAAAAGCTGCACCCTAAAGTAAAAATCGCAGCATCTGGTAAAGGTTCTGTAACTGGACCACAAGCTGTGAAAAAAGGCATCGCTGATATCGGCGCTTGCGACTGGGATGCTAGCATCGACGTACCAGGCTTCAAAGCTTTTGACGGACAGGTAGCGAACAAAGTGGCTGTCATTCCTTTTGCAACGATTGTAAACAAAAATGTGGGTGTAGATAACCTCACAACAGAACAACTTAAAGGCATTTTCGCTGGCAAAATCACCAACTGGAAAGAAGTAGGCGGCGCAGATGCAGATATCGTTGTCATCACTCGCTCTTTCGGTTCTGGTACCCGCGTTAACTATCAAGCTAAAGCCTTGGATGGCGGAGATATCGTTAAAAAAGCTAAGAACTACAAAGAAACAGGTTCATCCGGCGACATGAAAACAGCAGTAGGAACTACTCCTAACTCCATCGGTTATATCGACCTTGTTTATGTAAGTGGCGACGTAAAAGCAGTGAAACACAACGGTATCGCAGCTACTACAGACAACGTAATTAACGGTTCTTATAAGATTTGGGCTTATGGTTACTACATGACTAAAGGTCAACCTACTGGCGCAACTAAAGAATTTATCGAATACGTACAAAGCAAAAAGTTCCAACAAGGTTCTCTGAAAAAGCTTAAATTCATTCCGATCGCAGCAATGAAGGGTTAATAACATCTGAAGATCATATTGAACGGTAACAGCGGCCAGCCCCGATTTTGATACGGGGTTGGCCGCTTACAGGAGGGAAAGTATGGGGGCACCAGTCCACAACCTGGCAACTAAGGTTAAGGAGGGCGTTACAGAAGTTAGCGCCAACTCCAAACGTCACAGTAGACATATGTTTAGCAACCGATTATTCCGCTTTTATTTCTTATTCAGCATTCTTGCACTTTGCTTCGTGCTTGGACTTGTAATTCTATTTATCGGCAAAACGGCGCTGCTTCTGTTTGGTCATCTCTCGCCTGCGGACTTTTTCTTTTCTTTTAACTGGACGCCTGAAGAGGACTCGTTTGGGGCTGCTGCCTTCATTGTAAATACACTTTCACTGACGGCTTTGACCCTGCTGATCGCAGTACCTATTTCTGTGGGTATGGCCGTGCTCTGTGCGGAGATTGCTCCGAAGTGGATGAAGACCTTCATTCGCCCGGTGCTCGATTTGCTCGTTGGTATTCCTTCTATAGTATATGGTTATTTAGGCTTAACGGTATTACTTCCTTTCCTGCGTAGAGTTAGTGGGGAGAGCTTGGGTGATGGTTTGCTGGCTGCGGCCCTCGTACTCGCATTAATGGTCCTGCCAACGATTTGTCGAATCAGTGATGATGCTATTGTCGCTGTCCCACGCAAATATCGGGATGCTGCGTACGCTCTTGGATCTACCCGTTTGCAAGTCATTATGCGTGTTGTTTTGCCTGCGGCCAGCAGAGGGATTATCTCTGCAGTCATCCTCGGGATGACTCGTGCTGTGGGGGAGACAATGGCTGTAGTTATGGTTATCGGAAACACACCACAGTTGGCAAAAACCTTATTTACACCTGCCTCGGTCTTGACTAGTAACATCGTTATGCAAATCTCGAATGTAGAGTTTGAGTCAACCTGGAATTATGCCCTACATATGATGGCCTTTCTTCTGCTGGTGATTTCATTTGTACTGATTCTGATCATCCGCGTGCTGGGTAGAAAAAGGAGGGATGCAGCGTGAACGGATTCGCAAGTACAAAGCATACAGCGCGTGCTCAGAGACGCAATAAGCTCGCGACTATTGGGTTTTATACGCTTGGGGCTTTAGTCATGCTGCTAATCTTCTGGCTGCTCTTCACGATTCTTAGTAAAGGTCTGCCAGCGCTGCGGCCTGACTTCCTGATTAAACAGCCTGAAGAGATTGACGTAGGTGGCGGGATCGGTCCTGTACTTTTCAACTCTTTTTATATTTTGTTCATCTCGCTGCTTATTTCCGTCCCTATCGGTTTAGGTGCGGGGATTTATATGGCGGAGTATGCTCCGGATAATGCTTTTACAGGCGGCCTGCGTATATGTGTAGAAGCTCTCTCTTCGGTTCCTTCAATTGTATTTGGTATGCTTGGACTTGCGATATTTGCTGAATATTTTGGAATCGGCCTGACGATTCTTGGCGGTGGGGTAAGCTTGGCGCTTTTGAATCTGCCTATGCTTGCACGTGTGACGGAGGAAGCGGTTCGTGCTGTTCCTGGGGAGATGCGTGAAGCTGGATATGCACTGGGCATGACTAAATTCCATGTGATCCGCACAGTAGTTCTACCCGTTGCAATGTCAGCCATTGTTACTGGGATTTGTCTCGTTGCTGGGCGCGCCTTCGGGGAGTCTGCGGTTATTATCCTTACCGCTGGCCTCAGTACCTCGGGCGAAATGTGGGACTTTAATCTGTTCTCGCCGGGAGAAACCCTGGCAGTGCATCTATGGTATGTACAATCTGAAGCAATTGTAGAAGATGCGCGGCAAATCGCTGACAAATCAGCAGCCGTACTCGTATTTGTAGTTCTGTTTATTAACTTTGCCTTCCGTTTTCCGCTCTGGCTCGGAAATCGTCGCAAAGGGCGCTGATTCCGCTAATATAGGAAGACATGCATAAAAAACTGTCTCTCGGCGAGAAATCGCCGTGAACAGTTTTTTTATTCCCGATTAAATAAGCAAAGGTACTCTCATCCTTCGATAAAATTGCTAATGCGCGTGTCTTTTGAGTAATTGGATTGGCCACGCTTATAGAAAGCTAAAAAAGTTCCCATATTTAAAAATCAGAAATGGGAATTTGAAGATTAATAGTCGATGAGTAATGAGTGGTTTTTAATTGCACTTTATGCATTTATTTTTGATGGGGATAGGTTTGTTTGGGTTTAATTGTACTTTGTGCAGTTAAAAATGGTGAAAAGGCCATTCTAGGCGTAAATCTGAGAATATAAGTGTATGAAATGCAATTAAAGCGAGTTTTGGAGGTAAAAGGGTACTTTTAGTTGCAGAAAATGCAATTAGATAGCATGTAGCGGCGTTTCTCCGGAAAATTAGCCGTAATGTTCTAATGCGGCGGGGGATGATGTGGAACTGACTCATAAAAACTGATCAACGATTGCTAAGCTCACATAACCCTGAGCCCCAATGAGTTCTAAGTGTGACCAAGTCCGAGCGAGCATCAAAAGTTAAGCTCCATCGACTCATAGCCCGACGAGGCATGGGTTTTCACTGAATTCTAAGCTTCGAATGCTAAGCTCTATCGGATCCTGAGCTCCGACAAGGCTAAAGTTTTCATCAAGTTCTGAGCTTGGAATCCAAGCTCCATGAACCCCTGAGACTCGGCTAATCTAGAGCCGCGAATCTTTAAGCTCAGTCGTTCAGTCGTCTATTCGTCCCAGTGACTCCCTGAGCCCCGCCCATTCCTTCTCCTGAGCTCCGCCCAACCCCTCCCCTGAACACAGAAACAGCCTTCCCGAAGGAAGGCTGTTTCTATATGACGTCCCGGAAGGGATTCGAACCCCCGACCGTGCGCTTAGAAGGCGCATGCTCTATCCAGCTGAGCTACCGGGACATGGTTGCTGGCAGAAAAGCAAGCAGGAATTATCATATCATATGGGGTGTTTTTTTTCAAGCTGTTTTTTAAAAAGAGTACGGGGTATGCTATAATCTACAATTATTAAGTTTCGGAAGAAGCTTAAGGTATTAATAACTTTTATAATGGTTAGGATTCCATTCACATAAGTAGACATAAGGAGGTGCCCTCATTAAACATTCGGATTCCCCCGCCACCAAAGAGAATATCGTCCTGTTCCCCAAGACACTGGACTATTATCAAATCCAGCTGACGGTGATGCTGGAAAGTGAACGCTACGGGGAAGCGATGGAGCTGCTTCGTTTTTTGCTGCAGTGTCAAGGACAGGAAGAGCGAAATTACGAGGAATGGCGGTCCCTGCTGGAATGGCTCGAAACGGCATTTCCTTACGCGTCCCAGAATGGAGATGCGGAGGGAGCTGTTCACCCCGAAGACGAAGATTTAAGGGAAGAGGATATGGCCCGCTTTTTGGCCAAATCTAAAATGAACGAGGATACGGGGTATCCCAAAAAGCTGCTGCAGCGGGTGATGAACGAGCCTCTGTCTGAGGCGACAATACTTGCACTAGAGCAGCTATCCTATCTGGAAGGTGGCGGCGTTGACGAGGAGCTGACCACTTGGCTACAGGGGGATAATGTTCATCCACTGCTGCAATTTCGGACCTTGCAGACGCTTAAGCGGCGTGGGATGCAGGGAACAGTGAAGCTGATTCGCGGACATGAAAAGGTACTTGTAGAGATCGAGAGCGTGCCACTGCAGACGGAGGATTTTCCTCCGCAGGTGAGTCATGTGCTGGAGCGGGTAGCCGGGCAGGCTGAGGTGCATGAGCCTACGCTGTATTATTTTGCACAAGAGCTCTGGGGCCAGTTCATCATGTCGATTTATGGGTCGGATGAATATCGGAAATTGCTGGAAGGCGAAGACGTTTTGCTGGATATTTGGGCAGGAGCGTTGCACCAATTTGTTTCTGAGAGTTTAAACGGCTCCCGACAAGAGGAAGAGACACGTGGAATGTATGGCATCACAGACAGCATGCGCTTTCAATTTGAGGGAGCTTATCGTGCTCTCAAGGGTTTTGTAAAGACTTCTCTACTTGATAAATAAAGTAATGTTGTATATAATATAATGGTTATTCTGTGCGTGGATTGTATCATTATTTGAAGTAAACTTGTGAACCTATATTTTGGAGGGAAAAGTATAATATGAAAGCAACATGGGAAAAAATAGAGAAGAACCTTGGAGTTCTTGAAGTAGAAGTAGACGCAGAACGCGTAACAGCAGCACTTGATAAAGCTTTTAACAAAGTCGTTAAAAAAGCTAACGTACCAGGCTTCCGTAAAGGTAAAGTACCTCGGCCGATCTTTGAATCCCGTTTTGGTGTAGAAAGCTTGTACCAAGATGCAATCGACATTCTTCTTCCTGAAGCTTACGGTGAAGCAGTTGAACAAACTGACATCTTCCCTGTAGACCGTCCTGAAGTTGATATTGAGCAATTTGCTAAAGGCCAATCCTTTATCTTCAAAGCGAAGATCACGGTTAAACCTGAAGTGAAGCTCGGCGATTACAAAGGTCTGGAAGTTCCAGTACAAAAAGCTGAAGTGACTGAAGAAGAGTTGAGTGCTGAACTTGCTCGTCTGCAAGAACGTCATGCTGAGCTTGTAGTAGTTGAAGAAGAAGCAGCAGCTAACGGCGACATCGCTGTAATCGATTTTGACGGATATGTTGATGATGTACCGTTTGAAGGCGGAAAAGCTGAACGTCACTCTCTTGAGCTTGGCAGCAACTCCTTCATTCCAGGATTCGAAGAGCAAGTGGTAGGAATGGCTACTGGAGATTTCAAAGATGTTGAAGTTACTTTCCCTGATGAATACCATGCAGAGAACCTTGCGGGTAAAAAAGCAGTATTCAAAGTGAAGCTGCACGAAATCAAACGCAAACAACTTCCTGCATTGGATGATGAGTTCGCTAAAGATGTAAGTGAATTCGAAACTTTGGATGAGTACAAAGCAGATTTGAAGGCTCAGCTCGAATCCCGTAAAGAGGAAGAACTGAAAGGCCTTCGTGAGAATGCAGTTGTTGATAAAGCAGCAGCTAACGCTGAAGTTGAAATCCCTGAAGCTATGATCAACAGTGAAGTTGAGAATATGGTTCGTGACTTCGACACTCGTCTTCGTCAACAAGGTATGAACATGGATATGTTCCTTAGCTTCTCCGGCCAAACTCGTGAAGACTTGCAGAACCAAATGAAAGGCGATGCTGAAAAACGCGTTCGCAACAACCTGGTATTGGAAGTTATCGCAAAACAAGAGAACATTGAAGTTTCCGAAGAAGAAGTTAACGAAGAGTTGGCTACTATGGCTGAAGCTTA
Organism: Paenibacillus sp. FSL H7-0943; assembly: GCF_037963265.1. Lineage (NCBI taxonomy): Bacteria > Bacillati > Bacillota > Bacilli > Caryophanales > Paenibacillaceae > Paenibacillus > Paenibacillus sp. FSL H7-0943. Next base: position 5,561,849 of record NZ_CP150148.1, on the reverse strand, counting down.
CAAACGTACTCCAGAAGAAATCCGCAGCATCTTGGCAGCTAACGGTTCACTGGGCAGCTTGAGCGAAGAGCTTTCGTTGCGTAAAACCATTGATTTCCTTGTTAGCAATAGTGTAGAAGTTGAAGCAGTAGAAGAAGCACCAGCTGCTGAAGACACTAAAGCTGAGTAGGATATTTTAAAATTATAAGAAGGTATAAGTTTCACTTTATACTTTATTCTTATAATTCTCGCATAAACGCTTACCGTCCTTAAAAGGACGCCGAAGGCGTTTTAGCTTGACACTACCTAGAACGGCCAAGTTACACGGCCTCCATACAGATATGATAAGGCACGTAAGTTTCGTTACGTGCCTTATTTTTATCCTCGGCCGCAAATATATGTGACTACATAGGTATCCGTATGAACGTATGGCAATAAGGTAATAGGGGCGGTAACGTCACAATTCACAAGCAGCGGACTGTCCACTGTAGTGAAAAAATGACATCGCGCCGTGAACGTGTTAAAATATTTCTGAAACGATAAGACTAATCTGTACAGAGAAAAGAGGTTGGTGGCATGAGTCTGGTACCAATGGTTGTGGAATCAACAAGTCGTGGAGAACGTTCGTACGATATCTATTCCAGATTGCTCAAGGATCGCATCATTTTCTTAAGCAGTGCGATTGACGATGATGTCGCCAATCTGGTTATTGCTCAATTGCTGTTTTTGGCAGCAGATGATCCCGAGAAGGACATTCACTTGTACCTCAACTCACCCGGTGGTTCAGTAACAGCCGGCATGGGTATATACGATACGATGCAATATATCAAACCGGATGTTTCAACCATTTGTGTAGGGATGGCAGCAAGCATGGGATCGCTCCTTCTAACAGCTGGGGCTCCGGGCAAAAGATATGCGCTGACCAACAGCGAAGTTATGATTCATCAACCGCTCGGCGGTGTTCAAGGTCAAGCGTCTGATATTTGGATTCACACTGACTGGATCCTCAAGACGAGACAGAAGCTGAATCAAATTTATGTAGATCGCACAGGTCAGCCCCTTGAAAAAATCGAACGGGACACAGACCGCGATAACTTCATGAGCGCGGAAGAAGCCAAGGAATATGGGCTTATTGACCAGGTTCTTTCTTCACCGATGAAATCTTAAAGGGGTGGTTAGATGTTTAAATTTAATGATGAAAAAGGGCAATTGAAATGTTCTTTTTGCGGTAAATCACAAGAGCAGGTTCGTAAGCTTGTAGCAGGACCGGGCGTTTATATATGTGACGAATGTATCGAGCTTTGCACGGAAATTGTGGAAGAAGAGCTCGGTCATGAGGAAGAGCTTGATCTGAAGGATATTCCAAAACCAAAGGAAATTCGTGATATTTTGGATCAATATGTAATCGGTCAAGAGCAAGCGAAGAAATCTCTTTCTGTAGCGGTTTATAACCACTACAAGCGCGTGAACAGCCAAAGCAAGATCGAAGATGTTGAGCTGACGAAGAGTAATATCCTTTTGCTCGGTCCAACAGGTTCTGGTAAAACCTTGTTAGCACAAACGATGGCGAAGATTATCAACGTTCCTTTTGCTATTGCAGACGCTACTTCCTTAACGGAAGCTGGTTATGTTGGCGAGGATGTTGAGAACATTCTGCTCAAACTCATTCAAGCTGCAGATTACGATGTGGAGAAAGCCGAACGCGGCATTATCTATATTGATGAAATTGATAAAGTAGCACGTAAATCCGAGAATCCGTCCATTACTCGTGATGTTTCCGGCGAAGGTGTACAGCAAGCGCTTCTGAAGATTCTGGAAGGAACTGTTGCTTCTGTGCCTCCGCAGGGCGGACGTAAGCATCCTCATCAGGAGTTTATTCAGATCGACACGACGAACATCCTGTTCATCGTTGGCGGTGCCTTTGACGGTCTGGAGCAAATGATTAAACGCCGTATCGGTAAAAAAATCATTGGCTTCAACGCAGCAGTTGAAGGACAAAAGGATCTTAAGCCTGGCGAATATTTGTCGATGGTATTGCCTGAAGATTTGCTCAAATTCGGTCTTATTCCTGAATTTGTAGGCCGTCTGCCAGTCATCTCGACTTTGGAGCCGCTTGATGAGAATACGCTTGTACGTATCCTTTCCGAGCCTAAAAATGCACTCACGAAACAATATATCAAGCTGCTGGAAATGGACAACGTAGCGTTGAAGTTCGAACCATTGGCACTCGAAGCAATTGCCAAGGAAGCGATCAAACGTAATACGGGAGCCCGTGGACTGCGCGCGATTATTGAGAGCATCATGCTCGATGTGATGTATGAAGTTCCTTCACGCGATGATATTAAGGATTGTGTGATCACGGAACAGGTCGTTCAGGAGAAAGCTTTGCCTGAGCTCAACCTTAAGAAAGACAAGAAGAAAGAGGAAAGCGCGTAAGCCGCATTTCCTTAACAATACATGTCACAGTCTCCACCTTTCTTCCGCTTATCCCGCTTCACATTAGCGGGAGCGAAGGGGTGGAGCTTTGGCGTTATGGGGGAGAAAAATCATGTTCTTGAGACACCAAACCCGTCCTGTCAATGTTGGCGGGCTCATTATTGGGGGAAACAACGAGGTTGCGATTCAAAGCATGTGTACAACCAAAACCGCTGATGTGGAGGCTACTGTAGCTGAAATATTGCGGCTTGAGGAAGCAGGCTGCCAGCTAGTACGCGTAACTGTCAACAATGAAGAGGCGGCTGCTGCAATCAAGGAGATCAAGAAACAGATTCATATCCCACTCGTAGCGGATATTCATTTCAACTATAAGCTAGCGTTGATGGCTATCGAGAACGGCATCGATAAAGTACGGATTAATCCGGGGAACATTGGTCGTCGCGAAAAGGTAGAAGCGGTAGTTAAAGCATGTAAAGAAAAAGGAATTCCGATTCGGATTGGTGTAAACGCTGGTTCTTTGGAGAATCACCTTTTGGAGAAATACGGATATCCAACCCCAGAAGCAATGGTAGAAAGTGCGTTATACCATATTGGGATTCTGGAGGAACTGGATTTCCACGACATTATCGTTTCTCTAAAAGCATCCGATGTGCCAATGGCCATCGAAGCTTATCGTCAGGCTGCGGAAGTCATCCCTTATCCGCTGCACTTGGGCATTACAGAATCTGGCACATTGTTTGCTGGTACAGTGAAGAGCTCCGCAGGTATTGGTGCACTGCTCTCTATGGGCATCGGCAGCACACTGCGTATCTCGCTTAGTGCCGATCCGGTTGAAGAGGTTAAGGTGGCGCGTGAGCTGCTGAAGACGTTTGGTCTGATCTCTAACGCGGCGACGCTGATCTCTTGTCCGACTTGCGGACGACTGGATATCGATCTTTTCTCCATCGCTAATGAAGTGGAAGAATACATTTCGAAGCTTAAGGTGCCTATTAAAGTTTCCGTCCTTGGCTGTGCTGTTAACGGTCCTGGTGAAGCACGTGAAGCAGATATCGGTATTGCTGGCGCTCGTGGAGAAGGTTTGCTTTTCCGTTACGGCCAAATGATCCGTAAAGTGCCTGAAGCAGAACTCGTGAACGAGCTGAAAAAGGAAATTGATGCGATCGTGGTGGCTTACGAGGCAACGGGCGAAATCCCAGGCCGCGCCCACGCTAACCTTGCACCTCCGGTGCAATCGAAGTAACTTGGTCTGAATGGTATTTATAAGAATTTTCAATCTCATAATATTATAAACACTTCTTAGCATCGTATAGTAATTTTGGGCGACGTTAGGTAAGTAGTGACCTAAGTGGCGAAGAACGTCCTGTGCAGTTCCGGTATATCCGGGGCTCATGGGGCGTTTTTTTTGCGTTTATTTCCATTTTGGAGGAAGGGATGAGTAAACATGAACTATGAACAAGCCCATGAAAAATTTATTGCGCAGCATCTTGCAAGCAGAACGGGCGAACGGCGGGGAAGGCTGGAGAGAGGTCATGGCCACGCCGAGAAATTATTTTTGCAGAATGTCTGGTGGCCGCTTTGTGGTGAATTCAATGATCTTCATCCGGAGTATGAGGTGCTGGATTTACAAAGACGAGCTTATTTTGCTGATTTTGCTTTTTTGCCGGGGCCGATCAAGCTCTTGTTTGAGATCAAAGGGTATGCAGCTCATGTAAGAGACATGGATAGGCTGAAGTATTGTAATGAGCTAAATCGTGAAACTTTTCTGTACGGAATGGGTTATCAAGTAATTTCATTTGCCTATGATGATGTTGAACAGCGCCCTGAGTTATGTGTTACACTGCTGCGTTTGGCGCTAAGCCGCTACCAAATTGTAGATGCACCGCGTGGCAGACTGCTAATCGCTGAGAAGGAAATCATGCGTTTAGTGGTGCGTCAAGCTGGGGTGATACGCCCTAAAGAAGTCGCTGATTATTTCACGCTAGATCCCAAAACAGTACGCATGATGCTAAAGAATCTCTGTGAAAAAGGCTGGCTTACCCCTGTGAAGAGGGGAATCGGCGTCAAAAATGTTGAGTATAAGCTGGCTCGTGATGTTCTTTATTACTGGGATTGATATTTGTAAAGGCTGATGGCTGGTGGAGGCTATATTATTGAAGTAGTTTATGAAGGAGTAATGGAACAGTTTAGCCTATGTAATTGAGGTATCTGGTGGAACTTATGGAGTTGGTGGTGCTATTGTAGCTGGTGTAGCTGAGGTAGCTGATGTAACTGGTGTAGATGACGTAGCTAATGTTTTGAAGTGGATAAAGTTGTAAAAGTGGCTGATGGAGCAGGTGTAGCAGAAGTGGTTTGATGGGGCTGATCATATAGGCGTAACAATGTTGGTCATGACTTTTGCTGAAGGCGGAAATTTGAAAAGAAGGTATGTGAAGGAGCTCGATGTGAAGTCCGTTATGAAGTAAAACGCAACAATTAGGGAAATTCTCCCTGAAATAAGCGAGATATGGCTCAAAATCAAGCTTATTAGGGAAAAACTCCCTAATAAAAGGAGCATTTCTCCCATTTATGTGTGATTCGTCCAATAATCAGGGGGGATTTCCCTAATTGGCAGCTTTGAGGTCGTGAATCACTGATAAATAGGGAGGATTTCCCTAATTATTTGGCTGGGTACCAATGATACTTAGATTTTTGTACTGAATAGGATGTTTCTAAGAACATAGGAGATACAAACGGATATGTTCAGCAAATTAAGTTAAGTCTGCATCTTAGAGGTAAACTGACGTAACTTCTAGAAGTAACCCACCGTCCCTAGCTAACTCAACTTCTAAAAGTAGCTCACCATGCCCAGCTGGCTTAGCCTCTAGAAGTAGCTCACCGTCCTCAGCTAACTCAGCTTCTAGAAGTAGCTCACCATCCCCAGTTAACTCAGCTTTTAGAAGTAACCCACTGCGTCCAGCTGACTCAGCTTCTAAAAGTACCTCATCGAACTCAACAAACTAAACGTCTACAGGAAACTCCCGACGCCCTTACCCTTAGCGGTACGCACAACTAGGTTCCTTACCCCCACGTAGCACCGATCACGATCCTCAGTTACTAAGTTCAACGGCTCCTCCTACCACCACAGTTACTCAAATTCCCTTCCACTAATCTCTCCCTCATTTCTCCGCATTTCTCCTTCATTCCTCTTCATCTCTTCATCTCTTCATCTCTTCATCTCTTCATCCCTCCTTTACTTCCGCACTCCTCCGCATTCCTTCCTCTCCAACCTCCTCAACAATCTCCTTTTTTTAAAATTATCTAAGCTACATTCGTACTCTCCACACTCATTAATGCCCTTATAGTTAATTATCAGAGTCTATCCTACTGCAACAATTCAACAAATCCTTAAATTTGCGTTTACTAATTACCGAAACGGCTATACTACCTAATAGTAGCCAAGAGTGGAAAGGTAGACTGAACGAAACAGGAGGATGACCTATGGAATTAAGTATAGTTGTGATGATCGTGCAGCTCTTTTTCGCGCTGGTTATCGGCGTATACTTTTGGAATCTGCTGCGGGGTCAGAAGACAAATAAGACAGCGGTAGAACGAGAGTCGCGCAAGGAACTGGACAAGTTACGGAAAATGCGGATGATTACATTAACTAAACCATTGTCGGAGAAAACACGTCCGGCTTCTATTGGAGATATTGTCGGGCAAAAAGATGGGCTGCGCGCCCTGAAAGCCGCACTTTGCAGCGCTAATCCGCAGCATGTGATTATTTATGGTCCGCCGGGAGTCGGCAAGACTGCGGCAGCACGTGTTGTCATGGAAGAGGCGAAAAAGAATGTGCTTTCTCCTTTTAAAAGTGACGCCAAATTCACAGAGATTGACGCCACTACCGCTCGTTTTGATGAGCGTGGTATTGCTGACCCGTTGATCGGCTCTGTGCATGATCCTATTTATCAAGGTGCAGGGGCCATGGGTGTGGCGGGTGTGCCACAGCCGAAACCGGGCGCGGTGACTAAGGCGCATGGCGGGATTCTTTTTCTGGATGAGATAGGAGAGCTTCACCCTATTCAGATGAATAAGCTGCTTAAAGTGCTTGAGGACCGGAAGGTCCTGCTAGAGAGCGCTTATTATAATTCGGAGGATAATAATACTCCGGCTTATATTCATGATATTTTTCAAAATGGATTGCCTGCCGATTTCCGTCTAGTTGGCGCTACTACGCGCTCTCCGGATGAGATTTCACCTGCGCTGCGATCGCGCTGCATGGAGATTTATTTCCGCCCGCTGCTGCCGGATGAGATTGCCGTCATCGCGCGTGACGCGATACAGAAAATTGGGCTTAAACCAAGTCCGGAAGCAGTCACTGTGGTGCAACAGTATGCAACCAACGGCCGGGAGGCAGTTAATATGATTCAGTTGGCTGCCGGATTAGCTTTAACTGAGCAGAGAGATACACTAAATGCTGCTGATGTGGAATGGGTGGCAGGCAGCAGCCAGCTTCCGCTGCGTACGGAACGCAAGATTCCTTCGGCACCGCAGATTGGATTAGTCAATGGTCTTGCTGTGTATGGACCGGGGATGGGGACTCTGCTCGAAATCGAAGTTTCCGCAGCGCCTGCTGTAAACGGCCAAGGCAGATTGAACGTGACAGGTGTGGTGGATGAAGAAGAGATCGGTGGAGGCTCCCGCACGATTCGGCGAAAAAGTATGGCTAAGGGCTCAGTTGAGAATGTATTGACCGTACTGCGTACGATGAATCTGGAGCCCGATCGATATGATCTACATGTGAATTTCCCAGGTGGTACACCGATTGACGGACCTTCTGCTGGAGTAGCGATGGCAGTAGCAATTGTCTCCGCTATTCGTGGACTTCCCGTGGATAACACGGTAGCGATCACAGGCGAGATAGGCATCCATGGTCGGGTTAAGCCAGTGGGTGGTGTAATTGCCAAAGTAGAAGCTGCTTTTCAAGCTGGAGCCACTACAGTGCTTATTCCAAAAGAAAACTGGCAGTCGCTCTTCGCTGACCTCGCGCCATTACGCGTTATTCCAATGGAAACAGTAGAAGAGGTGTTCCGTCATCTGTTCGGTGCCGATACAGCTGATGTAAGGCTGCCTGCAGTTGCTGGAGAGCTGTTCTCCGCTGCACCTTCGCTCCTGAAGGCCGATGCCGCTGGTGAATCTGCAAAGGGTTAAACTAAATTGATCCCTAATTCGAAGAATAAGGTGAGATTTGTCGCTGTAAAATAAAGGAGGCTGCAGGCAATTCTGCTGCTTCCTTTTTAAATGCTACAAGAACGTTGTCTCTATTTATGGAAAAGCAAGTCGGTTCTTCTTGAAATCTAAGGACTCTGTTGGTGTTTTGGGGCTGCTTTTGTTAGAATGAATGCATATGAGATTAATTGAGAGCCATGGGAGGTGCGAAAGCGATGATGACAAATAAAACAAAAGGTCGTCGTTTTCCTTTATTGCCGCTAAGAGGGCTTCTTGTGTACCCAAGCATGGTTCTTCACTTGGATGTGGGCCGTGAGAAGTCAGTTCGGGCGCTAGAGAAAGCTATGGTTGAAGATAATTTGATTCTTCTTTGTTCCCAGTCGGAAGTGAATATTGAAGAGCCAGGTCAGGACGATATTTTTCGGGTCGGTACTGTCGCCAATGTGCGGCAAATGCTGAAGCTTCCAAACGGTACGATACGTGTACTGGTTGAAGGTGTAGAACGGGCCGAAATTATTAATTATATCGATAATGATGAGTACTATGAGGTTATGGCGCGTGAGCTGCCGGAAGATGAAGATAGCGATCAAGAATGTGACGCGCTGATGCGTACAGTACTCAATCAGTTCGAACACTATATTACGTTATCCAAAAAAGTGACCCCAGAGACCCTCGCTGCTGTATCCGATATAGAAGAGCCTGGTCGACTTGCGGATGTCATTACGAGTCATTTATCGCTAAAAATTAAGGATAAGCAAGAAATTCTCGAGACGATTGATGTTAGTAAACGGCTGGAGAAGCTTCTTGATATTCTTAATAATGAGCGTGAAGTGCTGGAGCTTGAACGTAAGATCAATCAACGTGTCAAAAAACAGATGGAAAAGACGCAGAAGGAATATTATTTGCGTGAGCAAATGAAAGCGATCCAGAAAGAACTCGGCGAGAAGGAAGGCCGGGTAGGAGAAGCGGAAGAGCTGCGGACGCTAATGGAAGAGAAAAATGTTCCAGAACGTGTGAAAGAAAAGATGGAGAAAGAAATCGATCGGCTGGAAAAAATGCCAGTCAGCTCTGCGGAAGGCGGCGTCATTCGCAACTATGTAGATTGGCTGCTTAGTCTCCCTTGGAGTGAACAGACAGAGGATGATCTTGACATCAAAAAGGCCGAGCAGGTACTTGATGAGGATCACTACGGTTTGGAAAAACCGAAGGAACGGGTATTGGAATATTTGGCTGTTCAGCAGCTGGTTAAGAAGCTTAAGGGTCCGATTTTATGTCTTGTAGGTCCTCCGGGGGTGGGGAAAACCTCACTGGCTCGTTCCATCGCCCGCTCGCTCAACCGCAAGTTCGTCCGTATCTCGTTAGGTGGTGTACGTGATGAGGCGGAGATTCGAGGACATCGCCGGACTTATGTAGGTGCGATGCCGGGCCGGATTATCCAAGGCATGAAGACGGCGGGTACGATTAATCCGGTTATCCTATTGGATGAAATCGATAAGATGGCTGCGGATTTCCGTGGAGATCCATCTTCAGCGCTGCTTGAGGTGTTGGATCCAGAACAAAACAACACGTTTAGTGATCATTTTGTAGAGCTGCCGTTCGACTTGTCGAACGTAATGTTTGTAACAACAGCGAACGTAGTGCATAATATTCCGCGTCCTTTGCTGGATCGAATGGAAATGCTGTTCATTCCGGGATATACGGAACTGGAGAAACTGCAAATCGGCAGCCGTTATCTATTGCCTAAGCAGAAGAAAAACCACGGTCTTGCAGAAGATCAACTGATTATCGAAGACGATAGCTTATTACGCATTGTCCGCGAATATACCCGTGAATCCGGTGTTCGTAATTTGGAACAGCAGATTGCAGCATTATGCCGCAAAGCTGCGAAACAAATCGTGTCTGAGGAAAAAGAGAAAGTGGTCATTCTTCCTGACGACATCAAGGATTATCTTGGGGCTTCTAAATATCGTTACGGTATGGCTGAGCTTGAAGATCAGATCGGTACGGTCACTGGGCTAGCTTGGACTGAGGTCGGTGGAGATACACTGCTGATCGAAGTTACGGTTGTGCAGGGAACAGGTAAACTAACCCTTACCGGACAGCTTGGCGATGTAATGAAGGAGTCGGCACAGGCCGCATTCAGCTATACTCGTTCGAAGGCGGAGGAGCTGGGGCTCCAGCCCGATTTTTATGAGAAGATTGATATTCATATCCATATTCCGGAAGGTGCAATTCCGAAGGATGGTCCGTCTGCAGGGATTACGATTGCAACCGCATTGATCTCCGCGCTCACGAAACGTTATGTTTCGAAGGATGTGGCGATGACAGGTGAAATCACCTTGCGGGGACGTGTACTGCCAATTGGTGGATTGAAAGAGAAATCCCTTGCGGCTCACCGAGCTGGATATAAAAAGATTCTCCTTCCCAAAGACAATGAACGGGATTTGAAAGATATTCCTGAGAGCGTACGTAATGATGTTGAGTTCGTACCTGTATCTAATATGGATCAGGTCTTGCATCATGCGTTAGTTGAGCATCATAATGAAATTAGCAGTGAGCCACCGAGTAGTGTGCATTAGAAAGGAAGTCCTATGAAAGTTAATATTGCCGAATTTATTATCAGTGCCGTTGGCCCTGATCAGTACCCTGATGATTCCTTGCCAGAGGTTGCTCTGGCAGGGCGTTCCAATGTGGGGAAGTCTTCCCTCATTAACCGAATGATTAACCGTAAGAATCTGGCTCGGACAAGCTCCACGCCTGGTAAGACACAACACATGAACTATTACCGTATCAATGAAGACAGCATGTATTTTGTTGACTTTCCAGGTTACGGGTATGCCAAGGTTTCCAAGACGCAACGCGCGGTATGGGGTAAAATGGTTGAGAAATACCTCTCTGAGCGCGATACGTTGAAGCTTGTTCTGCTTATTGTGGACCTGCGGCATTCGCCTACCAGCAATGATAAGATGATGTTCGACTGGTTGAAGCATTATGATCTTCCTATGTGCGTTGTAGCGACCAAAGCGGATAAAATTCCTAAGACACGCTGGCAAAAGCATATCAAGACCATGAAGCAGGAGCTGGGCGTGCTGCCAGGGGATAATTTTATTCCATTCTCCTCGGAAATTGGTCTCGGCAAAGACGAGCTTTGGGGCTTAATCGATGGGTATATTCGCCCTTCTGAGAATGAATCTCCGGATTCAGAGAATGCTGAAATGATAGCAAATGAATCTCAGCAAGAGGAGTCAACCGAAGCGTAAGATATGAACTCATTTACAATCAAGCAACCATTCCTGGTGGGAATGGTTGTATTTTTTTGTTGATAAAACTAAAATTTCTATGGAAAAGGACCGATAGATAACATATGATAGATATTCATTGCCACATCTTACCCTTTTTGGATGACGGAGCCTCTGATTGGGAAACTGCTCTTGCCATGGCGCAAGACGCCCACAGAGAAGGGATTACTTCAGTCATCGCCACGCCACATCATGCCAACGGTCAATATATGAATAATGCCCCCAAGATTAAAGAAGCTGTGGAGATGATGAATGAGAGACTTCGTCAGGCTGGTAATCCACTGCTTGTTCTTCCAGGTCAAGAGATCCGTATCTACGGTGAACTTCTGAATGATCTGGAGCGGGGGGAACTGCTGAGTCTTGCAGATTCGCGGTATATTTTACTGGAAATGCCTTCTTCACGAGTACCACGTAACATGGAAGAAATCTGCCACGAGCTGATCATTCAAGGGTTCGTTCCGGTCATCGCCCATCCGGAGCGCAATGCTGAAATAGCTGCTGATCCTTCTAAACTAGAGAGACTGATAGAGCTAGGATCACTTGGGCAGGTAACCGCACAGAGTCTTGCAGGCGTTTTCGGGAATAAGCTACAGAAATTGTCGCTGGAGCTATGCCGTAGAAATGCAGTACATGTGTTGGCCTCTGATGCACATGACAGTGTTCATCGTCCTTTCGGATTAAACGCTGCTTATGTGGTTATGGAGAAAGAATTAGGCCCTGAGATGCGTGACTATGTTCGCGGCAATGCTCAGCAAATTATGACCAATGGCGAGGTTATTCATGGAAAACACGTACAAACAAGGGGAAACCGACAAAAATTGTTTGGATTTTTTTTCCGAAAGGGCTGACTAATCTACCTAATAGTGGTAGAATGGGTTTTATTGGGTGATTTAATGCTATACGTAATAGCGTAGCATTTGGGCGAATTGTTCTAGGTCTATGGTAGTACAGTATTTTAATACATAAGAAGAGGTGGATATTTAGTGACTTTGAAAAAGAAACTAGTAGTATCAACATTAGCAGCAAGTATGGTAGCAGCATCCGTAGCGGGTCTTCCGTTGGGAAGCCTTGGAGCAGTAGGCACAGCATCTGCGGCTACAGTTAGTAGCAGTGCAGCAGTTAAGGATAAGGTTCTTGCTGTTTACAAACAATTGACCGCAACAGATGCAGTTTATCTCTACAATTTGAAGACTGAGGTTGCAGCACTGAGTGAGAAAGAATTTACAGAAATTTTTGCTCCAGTACTGAACAAGCTTTCACTGGATGGAGAAGAAACAAAAACATCACTTAAATTGTTCCAAAGCGTTACTAGTGTAGTCTACGATGTCTATGGAAATGACTTCTCCGGAATCCAAGTGATCCGTAACGATGACAAAAACATTGCTTTGGTAAGCAAAATTGCAGCTAAAGCGGGTGTGTCTGGACTTACTGTTGATAGTGTTGCTGAATTTTTGAGCAGTATTGAAACAGAACTTCGTGATCTGGTAAGCAGCAAGTCAACTGCAGATTTGTTGGCAATCCTTACTTCTGAATCTGGTTACGATACTTTGCTGAATGAAGCTATTGCGAAAGTATTGAGCCATACAACAGGAACAGGAGCACTCACAGTAAGTCAAGCGTTGGACAAGCTTGGAGTTACTGCTAGTGATGTGAAAGAAACACTGAAAAACCTGAACAATAATATTAAATCCGCGAAACCTGCGGCGAAATCACTTGCATTTGCTTATATTAAAGCCTACGGATTAGGCGATAATGGCAACGGTAATGGCAACGGCAACGGCAACGGCAACGGTAATGGTAGTAGTGGAAGCGGAAATGGAAGTGTTACAACGCCTGTAGCTCCTGTGCAAACTCCAGGAATCTATGACGTATCTAAGCTCGTAAGCATTGTTGACGGTAAAGCAACCTTGAAATTGGTTGATGCTGATGTAATTAAAGAATTTGATAAACTGGTTGCAGCGAACCCTGGTAAAACTGGTCTTACTTTGACCCTGAATCTGGGAACAGTAAACGCTACTACAGTTGAAGTTCCACTTTCCCAAGCCATTATTGAAGCTGCAAAAGCTAAAGGTATTGCGAATATCGCCGTTACTTTCAACGGTGTAACTGTAACGATTCCTGTAAGCCAATTCAGCACAGCGATTTCATTGACAGTAACTACAGCTAAACCAGAAGTTGTAACTTCCGTTACCAAGCTGAAATTGGCTTCGGATGTGTACGAATTCACACTTAGTGTGAACGGTGTAGTACAAAGCACATTTAAACAACCAATTACTATCAAACTGCCACTTAAGAATACTGATGGTCTTGATAAAGAATTGCTTTCCGTTGGTAAGCTTGTATACGGCGACCTGCAATTCCAAGGTGGAGTTCTTGATGGAGATTTCATCGTAGAACCACGTGATACATTCTCTTCTTACGCAGTACTTGAGAATAAAGTCTCCTTTAATGATATTGCTGCTGTACAAGCATGGGCTGGTAGACAAATTCAAGTCGTAGCTGCTAAAGGTGCAATTGAAGGAGTCGGAGCAGGTAAATTTGCACCGAAGAGCAACGTAACTCGTGCTGAGTTCTCCAAAATGTTGATTCGTGCGCTTAACCTGGAAAACAACTCTGCTGTACAAAGCTTTAGCGATGTAAGTTCAACTGCTTGGTATGCACCATATGTAGCAGTTGCAGCAGAAAAAGGGATTATTACTGGACGCAGTGCGGCCAAATTTGATCCTAATGCAACTATTACACGTGCAGAAATGGCAACAATGATCTCCCGTGCGTTGAAATCTATCAATCCTGATGCAAAAACAGATTCTACTGCAATCAGTAAATTCTCTGATGCTGCTAAGATCAGCGCATCCCTAAGAGATGGCGTAGCATTTGCAGCAAGCCACAACCTGGTTATCGGAAATGCTGGTAAGTTCAACCCGAACGATACAGCTACCCGTGCTGAAGCAGCAGTAATTATCTACCGTACTATTAACTTCAAGTAAATAAAACTTATAGTATACAGCCTCCTCTCATGTAGGTGAGAGGAGGCGATTTTTTTGCAAATAGGGAAGATTTGAACAGGCATCGAAATATTTCAGAAATAGCTTGGGGGTAATTTCACTTGTCATCACAAGAATTGGATCTTCGCGATTATTTTCAGATCGTCAGGAAGAGACTATGGCTCATTTTCAGCATAGTTGTATTGGTGTGCGGTATTGCTGGTGTATATAGTCTGTATATTAAAAACCCGGTATATGAGGCATCCACGAAGATTATCGTTAACCAAACACCGACGCAGTCAGCGGTGGGGCAGCTTGATTTAAACCAGATTAATACCAATATTCAATTAATTAATACGTATAAGGAAATTATTAAGACTCCGGCCATCCTTGATATTGTTACAAAGGATTATCCGCAATTCAATATTACTGCGGAAGAGCTATTAAAAAAGGTTAATGTGAGTTCCGTAAATAATACGCAGGTGATGACACTTGTCGTTCGAGATAATTCTTATCAGCGGGCTGCTGAAATCGTGAATGCCATTTCACTTGTGTTCAAGGAAGAAATTCCAAGTCTATTTAATGTGGAAAATGTATCGATTCTGAATGAAGCTAAAGTGAATCCAACTGTTGAGCCACGGCCGGTAGAACCAAATGTTTTACTGAACATGGCTATTGCTTTTATCGTCTCTTTGATGATTGGATTAGGGATTGCCTTCCTGCTGGAATATATGGATGACACCCTGAAGACAGAAGCTGATATTGAGAAGTATCTTGGTTTGCCTACCATAGCTATGATTACAAGATTGGGTCAAGATGAAAGCAAGCAAGGTGCCGCACAAACTCAGAAACAATCATCCAGAAAGGCGGGGGACCTCGAACATGTCACAGCTTCCAAATAAACAACGCCATCTGATCACCGTTACGAACCCACGCTCTCCTGTCTCTGAAGCGTTTCGCGCATTGCGCACGAATATTGATTTTTCTTCTGTAGATCAGACTATTCAAGTGATTATGGTCACTTCATCCGGACCGGAAGAAGGTAAATCTACGGTATCTGCTAACCTGGCGGCAGCTTACGCACAAGCAGATAAAAGAGTATTGTTGATTGACGCCGATTTGCGGAAGCCGACGGCACATAAGACTTTTACACTAAGCAACCGTTTTGGTTTATCCTCCCTACTGTCTCAACAGGCAGTTCTTGAGGACACTGTCCAAGACTCCGGTGTTAATAATCTTTCAATTATGACCTCTGGACCAATCCCGCCCAACCCGGCGGAAATGATGGCATCTAATCGGATGAGCACTCTTTTACAGGATTTGCGTCAGCGGTATGATGTCATTCTTATTGATACTCCACCATTATTAGCGGTTACGGATGCACAAATTGTGGCCTCGAAGAGTGATGGCGTTATTATGGTTGTCAGTTATGGTAAGGTGAAACGCGATATCGCAGTAAAAGCTAAAGCTAATCTAGATCGTGTAGGTGCAAAAATGCTCGGCGTTGTTCTCAATAATGTAAAACGTAAAGCTAGTGAAGGGTACTATTACTACTACTATGGAAATTGATTTATTCATAATTAAAAATGTTATTTTTGGAGGCACTGAAAATGACAGCGAAATCTAGAGTGATTCTTTTATTCTTCATTGATCTTGCGATCATTTGGTTCAGTATTGTGACATCTTATTTGTTTCGGTACCCTAACCATGCTCTTCAGGAATACGTTGTACAGATGCTGCAATTTGGTTTGATTGCAACATTTGCATTTGGTGGAAGCCTGATATACTTCGGTCTTTACCGAAGAATGTGGCAATATGCCAGCATCGGTGAAATTATATCGGTTTCTAAAGCTATTGTAGTAGGGTCTTTATTTTCATTTGCACTGGCATATCTAATTTTGCCGGATAGAGTACCTCTTGCCATAGAAGTTCGGTCGATGGAGACTATTCTTTTATTAGTAGGTGGAGTCCGATTTTTGTGGAGAGTACTTCATAATGATCGAATCAATTACAAAGACACTAAGACCCATACACTAATTGTAGGTGCTGGTGATTGTGGGATATTAATTGCTCGGGAAATGATGGGATCCTCTTTTGCGCATACCAAATTAGTCGGTTTCATTGATGATAATGCGAATAAATACCATATGTATATTATGGGTGTTCCTGTAATTGGAAATCGCTATGCAATCCCAGCTATTGTGAAAGAAAGAGAAATTCATGAGATTATCATCGCCATGCCCTCTGTTTCACGTACTGAGATTTCTGAAATTATTAATCTTGCCAAAAAGACTGGAGCAAAGCTGAAGATTATACCGGCTCTTAATGATCTGATCGCTGGGAAAATATCAGTTAAGAAACTTCGCGATGTTAGCGTAGAAGATTTATTAGGTCGTGAGCCGATCGTAGCTGATTTAAACAGTATTTTAGGTTATGTACATCATAAGACGGTGTTAGTTACGGGGGCTGGCGGATCTATTGGTTCAGAGTTATGCCGGCAGATTGCTCCTTTTGGTCCGGACAAGCTAATGTTACTTGGACACGGTGAGAACAGTATTTACACGATTGAAATGGAGCTTCGTAAGAGTTTTCCGGAGTTGAACATTGTAACCGTGATAGCAGATGTACAGGATCGCAGTCGGATGATGGACATATTCAGTGGCCATAGACCGCATGTAGTCTTTCACGCAGCAGCACATAAACACGTTCCTTTAATGGAGCGGAACCCTTCGGAAGCCATTAAAAATAATGTTTTTGGCACCAAAAATGTTGCGGATTGTGCAGATAAATATGGTGCCGAGAGATTTGTAATGATCTCTTCTGATAAAGCGGTTAACCCAACCAGCGTAATGGGTGCCACTAAACGGATTGCGGAAATGTATGTGCAGAGCCTGCACACCACAAGTCAAACGAAGTTTTCTGCTGTGCGTTTTGGGAATGTTCTTGGCAGTCGTGGTAGTGTAATTCCAGCCTTTAAGCAGCAGATCGCTGCCGGAGGTCCAGTCACTGTCACTCATCCAGAAATGGTGCGTTATTTCATGACGATTCCAGAAGCTGTTCAGCTTGTCATCCAATCTGGTTCTTTTGCCAAAGGAGGAGAAGTGTTCATTCTGGATATGGGAGAGCCGGTTAAGATTCTAACGTTGGCGGAAGACTTAATTACTCTCTCTGGATATGAACCCTATAAGGACATTGATATTCATTTCTCCGGTATTCGTGAGGGTGAAAAGTTATATGAAGAGTTACTTACAGATGAAGAGAATTTAGGCTCTACAGATCATGGAAGGATTTTCATTGGTAGACCTAATGTAATAAGTCTGAATCAGTTAGAACTGGAGTTTAAACGATTGGAACGTGTTCTCGCTGAGGAACCAGAAGTCATACGCGAAATTATCAATCAGATTGTACCGATGCAGCCCGTTGCCCAAGTTGCTATTAGCTAATTAATTCATAAAGGAGGATATAAAGTGTTCAACAAACGATGGAAAAAGATCCTTTTATGGACGCTGTCAGTTATTGTAGTACTGGGTGTTGGCGGCTTGTTCGCCGCGAATTATGCTGTCGATAAGCTGATGAATTCAATGGCAGATGGTTTTGATCTGGAGTCTGAGGATAATGTTGGTGGTCAAGATCAAGGAACGGCACCAACTGATACAGTTGATGATGGTAATGTCGAACCTGTAGAGTCTGCAGTACCTTCTACTCCACCAGTAAATGATGAGGGAAATAGTAATCAAAGTAGTAAAAATAACGATAAACCTAATGGTGAAACAACAGCTTCTACTACTAGTGAACCGACCAAAGCTCCATCATCAGGACAAAAAGATGCTCCTTCAGATGGTTATACAGCACAGGTCTCCACGGATAAAGCTAAGCAAATTCAAGAAAATGTAACGATTAAAGATAAAGCAGATGTGGCTTCTATTGTACTTGGTCAACTTAGCGTATCTGATATTAACCGCCTAAAAGAATTAGCCAAAGGTGGCTTAACCGTAGAAGAAAAGCGAGAAGCACGCAGTATCATTCTCGGTAAAGTATCTGATGAGCAATACAATGAGTTATCTCAAATTGCTAAAAAGTACGGAGTTAGTCAAGGAAAAACACGTGACCAAATTATTGCTGAAGAAGAACGACTAAAAGCGAAAGAAAAGGGAAGTGAATAAATATGTCTAAAGCAACACTATCAGTCGTGGCTTTATCATTAATTGCTTCAATTGGTTTAGCACCATTAACAGCATCCGCACCTATATCTGTATCGGCAGCTGCGGCGGTACCAAGTGCAACGACTAAGGCTGCAACTAATACGATTAAAGTGCAAAGTATGAACGTGAATTTGATTTTTGACGGCGTGAGTATTCAGCCACCAGAAGGCCAGTATGTATTCATGTACAACAATACAACGTATGTTCCATTGCGGTTTATGTCATATGCTTTGCAAAAGAGTGTAGCATGGGATGCTAAAAACATTAAAGTTACAGTTGCAGAGCCAAGCAGCTCAGAGTTAGTTGTGATTAAAGAATACCTAATGAATGCAACGAACGGGAATAGTTCTTCAGCAGCAGCGAAGAATATTGTCCTCAATCAAGTTAAGGCAAGTTATGTATTTAACAGTGCAACCAAGGCTTTGCCTACAGGCCAATCTAGCTTCATCCTGAATGGTTCATTATATGTGCCTCTACGTTTTTTATCGGAATCTGTAGGTCATAACATTAGCTGGGATCAGAAGACGAAGACCATTACTGCAGCTTCCAAGGCTTATCAGGAACAAACCACTAATGGATCGACAAACAATGACAATGTTAAGGACCCATCTCCAGTAGCGACACCAGCGCCAACGGATACAACAGGTGCACCAGGTGGTAGTTCTGCAGGAACTGGAAAGGTTTCTTATGAAACTATCACTAGTGACACAGAAGCTAAGCTTACGGCGCTTAAAAATCAGAGTCAATCTACATTAATGAGTATTGCGTTTGAGTATGTTGGAGCAACAGATGAGGCGAGTAAGAAAAGTATTAAAGCTAAAGGTGTACAACAACTAGCCTCATTTACTGCTAGCTTCAATAGTATAGTTGCTGATGCTGAACAAAAACTGAACAGCAATGGCTACAGTACTGAAATTATTAATCAGTACCGAGCAACATTTGAAACGGAATTAGATAGTGGAAAGAAAATAGCTGAAGCTATGGGAAAATAACAGAGGATTTTTAGTATTGCGATAACCTCTGTGTTACAGAGGTTATCGTATATAATTTTGATTTTCATTATGCTAATCAGAATTCAGATGAATCATGGTAATGCCATTTTTAATGAAGATATCTTACTTCAATTTGAATGCAGTAGGGTTATAGTTTATTCTTACTACCCTTTAATATATTTGAATAAATAAAAATTTGAGTATAGGAGCAGACAGAATGGCTGACAAGATTTGGCTAGCTTCACCGCATATGAGTGATGAAGGATACGAAATGGAGTATATTAAAGAAGCGTTTGACACCAATTGGGTAGCTCCTCTAGGTGCTAATGTGAATGGGTTTGAAAAAGAGTTAACGGTAAAGGTGGGTACCAAGGCAGCAGCAGCACTTACAACAGGTACTGCTGCTATCCATTTAGCTCTCAAGTCAGTTGGAGTTGGTTCGGGCGATGTTGTTTTTTGTCAATCGTTAACTTTCTCAGCAACAGCTAATCCTATTATTTATCAGAATGCTGTCCCTGTATTTATAGATAGTAATTTCGAAACTTGGAATATGGACCCCACTGCATTGGAAGAGGCTTTTATTAAATATCCCAATGTTAAAGCTGTGATTGTTGTACATTTATATGGCCTCTCAGCTGATATGGATAGAATTTTGGAAATATGTAATAGATATAATGTTCCAATAATAGAGGATGCTGCGGAGTCACTGGGAACCTATTATAAGGGGAAACATACAGGTACCTTTGGAGAGTATGGCATTTTTTCATTTAATGGTAACAAGATTATCACTACCTCAGGCGGAGGTATGCTAATTTCTAATCATGAAGAACAAATTACTAAAGTAAGATTTTGGGCAACTCAAGCGAGAGATAAGGCAAGACATTATCAGCATAGTGAGTTGGGATACAACTATCGGATGAGTAATATTGCTGCAGGTATTGGCAGAGGCCAACTTAAAGTATTAGATCATCGCGTTGCTAAGAAGAAATACATATTTAAGTATTATCAGAAAGAGCTTTGTGGCTTGCCAGGCATAACGTTTATGCCAATCAACGATTGGAATGAACCTAATTATTGGCTAAGTTGTATTACATTAAGTGGCGCTGTAAGACCGTTCGATGTCATGGGGACGTTAGAGCAAGAGAACATTGAATCAAGACCGATTTGGAAGCCGATGCATATGCAGCCGTTTTTTGCTGAATATGATTATGTCGGAGGGACTGTATCGGAAAAATTGTTTGAAAATGGAGTATGTCTACCATCTGACACAAAAATGACGGATGAAGATTTGGAGCGAGTTTGCACCTTGATTAAGGGGTTGTGGATGTAAGATGATTCGTAAAAAAGGGGTATACGAAAGATACATCAAGAGGCCGCAGGACTTTTTCCTTTCAGCTGTTGCCCTTCTTTTACTTAGTCCTGTGTTGCTAATTATAGCTATTCTTATAAGACTGAAGTTAGGTGGTCCAGTAATATTTGTTCAGCAACGTCCCGGATTGAACGAAAAGACTTTTAAAATGTATAAGTTCAGAACAATGACAAATGAATATGATGCTAATGGTGAACTACTCTCAGATAGTATCCGGCTCACTTCATTTGGAAGATTCCTTCGTTCTACAAGTTTGGATGAACTTCCAGAACTCTGGAATATTGTCCGCGGAGATATGGCAATAGTTGGACCGAGGCCGTTGTTGGTGCAATATTTATCCCTATACGACGAAGAACAGAAACGTAGACATGATGTTAGACCAGGTCTAACTGGCTATGCTCAAGTAAATGGCCGTAACGCACTCTGTTGGGAGGATAAGTTCAAACTAGATGTTGAGTATGTTGATAAAATCAGCATAGTTGTTGACTGGAAAATCTTTTTCTTAACCATAAAGAAAGTTGTAATTAGAGAGGGAATCCATTCTGAGAATTCAATAACTGTTGAGCCGTATCGTGGTTCCAGTAAAGAAAGAGTGAAGTTATGAACAAAGGTTTAATCATCATTGGTGCAGGCGGTCACGGTAAAGTGGTGGCTGATATTGCAAAGCAAATGAACAAATGGACTAATATTTCTTTCCTTGATGATAATGAATCTTTTACTGATTTTGGGGAATTTGAAATTGTTGGTAAGATAGAATCTCTTTATAAATTCATGAATAACTATGATGTCTTTGTAGCTATTGGGAGTAATAAAGTAAGAGAGAATGTTCAGAATAAACTGGAAATTGATGGTGCCTCAATTGTTTCATTAGTACATCCTCAAGCTATTATTGGCACTGATGTAAAATTTGGAATTGGTACTGTTATAATGGCAGGAGTTATTATAAATAGTTCTACAACTATTGGAAAAGGCTGCATTGTTAATACGGCTAGTAGTGTTGACCATGATAATATTATTGGGGATTTTGTCCATATATCTCCGGGAACTCATCTGGCAGGAAATGTTAAAATCGGTAAAGGCGCTTGGCTTGGGGTTGGTAGTACAGTGAGTAATGGTTTAGAAATATGTAACGATTCAAAACTAGGCGCTGGTGCTGTAGTCATAAAGAATATATTAGAGTTGGGAACCTATGTAGGAGTACCAGCAAGAAAAGTTGAGTAGGACATAGACGAGATAGATTACAGAGGAGTCATAAAGATGGAGTTAGGATTGAAAATTCTATTTTACATCAGCGCATTTATTATCATATGGGCAATGGTAGGGTATCCGCTGTCTTTAAAAGTAATTGGAAAGCTATATAAATCTAAAAAGTTAAAGAAAGACTACGACCATAAGCCAACTGTAACGGTAATGGTTGTAGCACATAATGAAGAAAAGGTGATATTGGATAAACTTCATAACATTATGAACCTCGAGTATTCAAAAGATCATATAGAGTTCTTAATTTCGTCTGATAACAGTACGGATAGAACAAATGATATTGTTAGAGATTTTATATGTAGCTATGAGGAATACAATATTAGGCTATTCGAGGTTAAAGCTCGTAAAGGGAAAACTAATGCCCAAAATGAAGCTCAGAAAACTGTAACAACTGAATATCTTATAATGACTGATGCAAATTCTATGATGGAAAGAAATGCAGTGACTGAACTTATGGCAGCCTTCACATCAGAAGATATAGCATATGTAACTGGTCGATTAGCAATAAATAATCAAAATATTAGTGATGTAAGCAATGCTGAAGCAAGCTATTGGGATAGTGATTTAGCAACCAGAGAAATTGAGGGGAGAATTCAAACGATCACTGCTGGGAACGGTGCGTTATATGCTTGTAGAAACAATGATTACAATGATTTTGATCCAATTCAGTGTCATGACAGTTCGATGCCTCCTTATTATGCTTTAAAAGGAAAAAGAGCAATTGCCAACCATGACGCTATAGCTTATGAAAAAGCTGGAGAAGTCATTGAAGATGAGTTTGGACGTAAAGTACGTAGTAACAGGGTTCTTTTAGCACAAATACTACCTGACATTAGAATATTAAATATATTTAAGTATAAATGGTTTACTTATTTTTACCTTGGGCATAGAACATGTAGATATTTGCTCTGGATAGCACATTTCGTTCTATTTGCAACTAATGTTTTTTTAGTTTCAGTTCATTGGGTATACACAATGGCATTGGTCGGACAACTTTTATTCTATTTTATGGGGCTACTTAGATCTATCACTAAATCGAAAAACAAATATTTAACATTGATTTATTATTATATGGTGACCATCATTGCCCAATGGGTAGGTGTTTATAAAACATTGAGTGGAAAAGCAAAACCATTTTGGGAGAAAGCTGAAAGTACGAGATAATCTGCTATAAAAGAAGAAAGAGTATGTCAGATAGAAAGGATTTTGAGCATGAACTTGGAAGTATTGATTTCTACTATGAATCAAGAAGGCCATGGCTTGCTTGAAGAAATGAAAATTCAATCCGATGCTATTGTTATTAACCAATCTAATATTCATAAATCGGATAAGTTAATCTTCAACAACCATAACATCAATTTTTTGTCTTTCGATGAACGCGGTATTGGGCTAAGCAGAAATAATGCTTTGATGAGAGCGACGGCAGATATATGTTTACTTGCTGATGATGATGTTACTTATGTCGAAGGGTATAAAGATACAGTCTTACAAGCATTCGAAAAAAATCCCGAAGCAGATATGATCTTTTTTAATGTACCCAGTAAAAACCACTTAAGGCCAACCTATATCATAAAAAAGAAAAGCAGAGTTCGGTGGTACAATTGTTTGAAATACGGAGCTGTGAAAATCGCATTTAGGAGCGATAAATTAAAGCAAGCCAATATATATTTTTCTCTGCTCTTTGGTGGTGGAGCAAAGTATGGCAGTGGAGAAGACAGTATATTTATTGCCGAATGTATACGAAGCGGTCTAAAGGTATATGCCGACCCAACCATTATTGGATACGTAAAACAAGAAGAATCCACATGGTTTAAAGGTTATAACACCAAATTCTTTAAAGATAAAGGAGTACTATTTCATTTTATTTCAAAAAGATGGGCTAAACTACTTTGTTTGCAATTTGTTATTCGTCATCGAACAATGTTTGTAAAAGAAAAGAATATGATAGAAGCTTACAAATTAATGCTTAAAGGTATTAAGGAGATTTAGAAATGAGATACCCGCCAATATCTATAGTTGTTCCAATTTATAATGTTGAGCAATATTTAGATCGATGTATGCAAAGTCTAGTTAATCAGACTTATAAGGATATAGAGATTATTTTAGTCAATGATGGAAGCACCGATACAAGTGCATCAATTTGCGATAAGTATGAAAAAGTAGATCGTAGAGTTCAGGTTATTCATAAACTGAACGGTGGATTGTCAGATGCAAGAAATTATGGTTTAAGAGTTGCAAAAGGAGAGTATGTGCTTTTTGTTGATTCTGATGATTATATTGAGTTAGATGCTTGCGAGAAATTATGCAATGTGTTAAAAGATGCTTCTTCCAATGCTCCCGATTTAATAATTGGTATTGCAAGGAAAATTCATAATGACAAAGTATCTTACCTGATACATAAAGGATCAGAAAATTATGCTTTATTAACTGGTTCCGAATATATGCTGAAAGAATTGAAGACTGAGAGTTTACATATGGCAGTATGGCTTAATTTATATAGGAATGAATTTTTGAAAAAGAATGAATTAGATTTTAAAGTAGGCTTATTACATGAGGATGAGCAGTTTACCCCGCGAGTTCTCTTGAAGGCCGAGAAGGTATTATGCACCGATATTATATTTTATAATTATGTCATAAGAGATTCCTCTATTACTAGGAGTAGGGACTTATCTATTAATGGTTTACATATTATTCAAACCTGCTATGAATTAGCAAGCCTATACGAACAGGTTGACGACACTGAACTAAAAAAGCTCTTAAACAATAATCTGGTAACAAAGTACTTAAGTGCTATAAAAACAGGGGGATTGTATCGAAAAAAATATAAAAGTTCTATAGACACAAAATTTATGTATAGCCGCGTTCATAGTAAAAAAAATTTATCACAACTTCTCTTACTGTCATGTAGTAGAAGACTATTCAGTAGATTATATAGAATTTTAAGTGAACGTCAAAATTCTTAACAACTTTGGAGAAAATTATGATATATGTAGTTTTGTTAATAATGTTAGGCTGTTTGTCACTATTCAGAGCAAAAGTAAAACAAAAATATGTTGTTGACATGACAATTTTAGTTTTTATGACAATAATATACGGAATTAGACATGGAGTTGGTAAGGATTATATTAGTTATGAATTGATTTATAGGAATGAATATGGATGGTATAAGTATGAGTTTTTATATGATCTTTTAAGTCGTATTTTTAAATATTTTGGCTCCCCTTTTTGGGTATTTAACTTATTTCTTGGCTTGATCATTTTTTCATTATTGTATGAAATATCCAGAAATTTAAGAATTGGATACGATAAGATTATTTTCTTTTTTATCTTATCAGGACAATTATTTGTTGCATTTAATTTAGTTAGACAAACAATTGCTGCACTTATAATAATGTATTCATTAAAATATATTTATGAAAAGAAGATTATAAAATATATCCTTGGCGTTGTGATAGCATCAATGTTTCATACAACAGCTCTCATATTTTTACTTTTTTACTTTATTAAAAATGTGAATTTGAATTTTAAAAGAGTTTTGATACTAACTATAATTGGTATATCTTTGTACTATATTAATATTATGAGCTTGTTTGATGAATATTTAATTTTATCGAAATATGGAAATTTGATTGGTAGTTCTTTTGATGTTAATGCAAAACCAGGGATTGGCACTTTATTTTATATCATTATTGCCTTACTATTATCAACTAAATTTGCGAAGCAATTATCTATATATTTTCCGTATGCTGCTGCATACGTATTATGTAATAGTTTGTTTTTATTCACTTTAAGTAGTTTTATTGTGAATAGATTAACAATGTATGGTCAATTAGCAGTAGTTCCTGCTATTGCATATTTTTTAACAAAAAATAGAAGGCAAGATGGGAAAACTGATATTATTAATGTATTTATAATATTATTTTATGTGTTTTTGTTCTTGTTATCTATATTTAACATATATACCGGTGATGAGAATAATTTAATGTACCAAACAATCTTCCAAAAAACTAACTAGGGGCCTTCTATGAATCCTATAAAAAAATTAATCAAAAAATCACCTTTATCCCTGAGAATACATGCTAGAGAATTATCAGGATATACAACACCGTATAAATATGTTCAACTAAAAAAGAACTTAAAAATTCATTATAGAGCATTTGAGGAAAGTAAAGAAAAAGGAATAGGCTTTAAGGACGGTTTAAAGACTTGGCATAAATCATTTCGAAAATTTTTACGAGCTCAACCGAGTGAAAGTGAGGTTGCTTTTGAATTTTTTAATTCTAAAATTAGTTTGATAAAATTATCTGAAAAAAAATATGATGATAAAGAAGTAATATTATTATGTATAGTAAAAAATGATATTTTAAAAATAAAAAAACTATTAGAGCATCATAGAAAAATAGGTATTACTCACTTCGCTATCCTAGATAATGATTCAACTGATGGTACTAAAGAATGGCTAAAATTACAACCTGATGTAGATCTATTCGAAGTAGAGGATAAATATACGACTAATAGAAGAGAAGCTTGGATAAATAGACTTATTGCGTATTTAGGAATAAACCGCTGGTATCTCATTGTTGACTCTGATGAATTTTTTATGTATTTCAATATGGAAGAGCACAAAATAAGTTCCTTGATAAAATATTGTGAAGAGAAATCAATTTATAGATTGCGTGGACTGATGGTTGATATGTATGCTAAGGACTCATTCTATCAATCTAATGAAGATTGTGATTATTTGGAAAATTGTAAATATTTTGATTTGTATAGCTATCATGATCAGGAAAGGGATTTTTTGGATCTAGTTACTGGAGGACCTCGCGCTAGAATTTTCAATCAGAATCCATGGCTAACTAAATACCCATTATGTTTTTTTATGGAGGGAGATATACAAGGGAAATCACATTATTTATTCCCCTACAGAAATAACAAAAATACTGAATGTTTTGTTGCGCTTTTACATTACAAATTTTTGCCAAGCGATATACTGAAGTATCGACAAATTTCAGAAGAAGGTAACTATTTTAATGGAAGTAAAGAATACAAAGATTATGTTAGAGTTTTAGAAGAATCTTCCGGATTATCATTTATAAACGAACTCCAAACACAAGAATATATTAATAGTGAGTCTTTATATGAAATCCCTATGTTGAAGAAAATTATCCTAGAATAGCTTTGACTAGGGGAGTAATAAGGTGAGATCATTATGAATTTTGTAAACAAAAAATTGTCAGAAAATTTTAAAAATGTCGGAAAACTATCGTTTGGTACTATTCTAGGGCAACTGATTTCTGTAATTTCTTTACCAATCTTCACTAGAATGTATGGACCTACTGTCATTGGTAATATGGCTTTATTTACATCTGCTGCCATTATTGTTAATTCTTTTTCTGATTTAGGTATGACTAATGCAATTATGGTTGAAGAAGAAGAAGAAGAAGCCAGCAAAATATATAAAATTGTCTCGACGATTAGTTTAGGGATCAGCTTATTAATTGGCATTATTATATACTGTTTTTTCGATGTTTTTTTTAAAGCGGTTGATATTAATCCTTTATTTATCGCAATTATAATAGCGGCCCTTATTTTTTCATCTCAACAAATAAAAATTTGCTATACATGGCTTAATAGAAGAAAACAGTACAAACTATTGATGTTGAACCCTATCATCAATAATGGGGCCGTGCTGGTTTTCGGTTTGATTATAGGTTTATTCGGCTTTGTCGAGAATGGATATTATATATGTATTTTATTAGGTCAAGCTTTTACTTTGTTTCATATGAAACGATTCCTACCCAAAGGTTTTCTTTCGTTTAAAAGACAAAATTATGTGCAAACCTGTAGAAAACATTATAAGTTTGTATCTTATCAGATGCCTTCTAATATACTCTTACAGGTTAAGGGGCAGTTGCCAACTCTATTAATCAATATATTTTTTGGGTCTAAGATGTTAGGGTACTATTATATTTCTATGAGAGTATTAAGCATGCCGATCACGTTTTTGGCAAGCTCATTAGGAAAGGTATTTTTCCAAACTGCTTCAGAAATTAAAAGAAAGGGAGGGGAAATTGGAGAATACACCTTGAGTTTACTGTCGAAAGCCATGAAAATTTCATTTGTTCCTATTATATTAATGCTCAGTATAGGTGATTTAGTCATTCTCCTCCTTTTTGGTTCAGATTACATTATTGGAGCGAATATTTTGAGAATTATGACGTTCTATGGCTTCTTTTTATTTCTTTCCATGTCTGTGGATGGGATAGCCATCGTAATCGATCGACAAAAGTATCTATTGGTTTCTGGACTGATTCAGTTAATAGGTATTGCAAGTGGAATTTGGGTGGGAGCAAGGATATTCCAAAGTATTTACATCAGTGTGTTATTATTCAGTCTAACATTTTGTATAATACAAATCGTTTATTTTTGCTTCATTTTTAAAACAACTAAAATTAATATTTTTCGTTATCTAAAACCATTATTTCTAGAAATCATATTCATTTTTCTAGCTTTTATTGTCATTAGAGTTCTTCTGTTGTTGTCAGGTATTGTTGAAACTATTTAAATAATTGAGTTCAAGTATAAGGATGGTTGAGTATGTATAAAATAGCCGTAGCCGGAACCGGTTACGTCGGCCTTGTAGCCGGCGTCTGCTTTGCCGAAATGGGACATCAAGTAACCTGTGTGGACATCGATGAAAACAAAGTTGAGTTGATGAAATCTGGTGTGTCACCAATCTATGAAGCGGATTTAGAAGAACTTATGCAAAAGAATTATGCAGCAGGTAGACTTGAATATACTACTGATTATAAGTCAGCTTATAAAGAAGCAGATGCGATATTTATTGGTGTTGGAACTCCTGAGCAGCCTGATGGATCGGCTAATCTTTCATACATAGCTACAGTTGCAAGACAAATAGCAGAAACAATAGAAAAAGATTGCCTTGTTGTGGTTAAATCAACTGTTCCTGTAGGAACAAATGATAAGGTGCAGCAGTTTATACATGATTTTCTACCTCGTGAAGGAGAAAAAATTGTTGGTAACGGTAATGGAGTAGGTAGAGACATCAGAGTTGAAGTAGCATCTAATCCAGAGTTTTTAGCGCAAGGAACTGCTGTTAGAGATACTTTGCAAGCAGCAAGAATCATAATTGGTACTGAGAGCAAATGGGCAGAAGATATTCTTATGAAAATCTATGAGCCGTTTAATATCCCAGTTGTATCTGTTAAAAGAAGATCTGCAGAGATGATCAAATATGCATCTAACGATTTTCTTGCTCTGAAAATATCTTACATGAACGATATTGCTAATCTTTGCGAATTGGTAGGAGCAGATATTCAAGATGTATCAAGAGGAATGTCGTTTGATGAACGCATCGGAAGCAAGTTCTTAAATGCAGGTATTGGTTATGGAGGTAGCTGTTTTCCTAAGGATACGAAGGCACTAGAGTACTTAGCGAGACAAAATGGATATGAGCTTAAAACCGTTAAAGCAGCTATTGATGTCAATACTAACCAAAAGACAATTCTGTTTAAAAAAGCATCTAAAAGACTTATCACCTTTAATGGTCTAAAAGTAGCGGTGCTAGGATTGACATTTAAACCTGGGACCGATGACTTAAGAGAAGCTGCTTCGCTAGAAAATATACCTTTGTTATTAAATCAGGGAGCAGAAATCTATGCTTTTGATCCTGTAGGTAAAGTGAATTTTTCTAAGGAGTACCCAGAAGGTGGGAACGGTAAGGGGAGTATCAAATATGTTGAGAGCATAAAAGAAGCTCTTGAAGGTGCGAATGTCTGTTTTGTATTTACTGAGTGGGGAGAAATTAAAGCAATAGAGCCGGAAGTTTATAAAGATTTAATGAGAACGCCGTTGGTGTATGACGGCAGGAATTTGTATGGTGTTCAAGATATGAAAGAAGCTGGCGTGGAGTATTATTCCATCGGAAGATAGTTGAAGGGGCGAGCTATTTGAATGATATACCTGTAGATCACACAAAAACATATCTAATTACTGGAGCAGCTGGCTTTATAGGCTTTTATTTATCTAAAAGGTTATTGGAGCAAGGGAGCCGTGTGATCGGTGTTGATAATATAAATGATTATTATGATGTCAACCTCAAACACGTTCGCTTAGAGCAACTAAAGTTATATAGCCGTTTTGAATTCATAAAAGTTGATATATCAGATAAGGACAAGATTACAAAGATCTTTGAAGAATATAAACCGAATATTGTAGTGAATCTTGCAGCTCAGGCTGGAGTGCGTTACTCTATAGAGAACCCAGGTGTGTATATTCAAAGCAATATTGTAGGTTTCTTTAACATTCTTGAAGCTTGTAGAAATTATCCAGTTGACCATCTTGTATATGCTTCATCTAGCTCAGTTTATGGGTCTAATAAAAAGGTTCCTTTTGAAGAATCAGATGTTGTGGATCATCCGGAATCGCTTTATGCAGCTACGAAAAAGTCGAATGAGCTAATGGCGCATACTTATAGTCATCTGTATAAGATACCGACTACTGGTCTACGCTTCTTTACTGTTTACGGTCCAATGGGTCGTCCAGATATGGCATATTTCGGATTTACTCAGAAATATTTTGCTGGTGAATCTATTAAAATATTTAATAATGGTGATTTTAAAAACGATCTTTATCGGGACTTTACTTACGTAGACGACATTGTTGAGGGTATTGAGAGACTTCTAAGTAAAGCACCGACAGAAGCGGTTCCTCATAAGGTGTTTAATATAGGAAACAACAGCCCAGAAAAGTTAATGGTATTTATTGAAACATTAGAAAAGTGTTTAAGCAAGGCTACTGGTAGAGAAGTGATATTTAATAAAGTATTTGAGCCTATTAAACCAGGGGATGTACCAGCAACATACGCATCTACAGATTTATTACAACAAGCCGTAGGGTTTAAACCAAAAACTTCCATTGAAGAAGGTCTACAAAAATTTGTTGATTGGTATGTGGAATATTATGATGCTAGATGAAGTATTATATTGAGCAAAATTAGTAGCCACGAACTAATGAGTATTTATAAATAAGATATTGAGATAGGAATATTGTATGAAGAGCAATACAGATAAATCGAAGAAGAAAAGAAAAAGGCTACATTTGAGTTACGTGATTTTTCTATTGTTTTTCTTGTTCTTCTTTACGGCTGGCCGTTTTCTAGCCCTAACTCAACTTCCCAAACAATCAGATGTCATCATTGTCCTAAGCGGAGGTCAAGGTCGTGTAGAAAAGGCAGCTGAGTTATATAGAGCAGGCTATGCTCCTTATATAATTCTTTCCAATGCTAAAGAGTTAACGAGTAAATCAGGTGACATGGTCCAAACCGCCCTAGCTTTAGGCATACCCCAGGACGTTATTTATACCGAGAACGCGGCGGATAGCACTTATCAGAATGCCGAGTACACTCTTCCTATAATGAAGGAATACGGTTTTAAATCTGCGATTGTTGTTTCCTCTGATTTTCACATGCGGAGGGTGAAATTTATTTTTGGTCGTGTGTACAAAAAATCGGAGATTGAGCTGACATATGTGGGTTCTGCATCAGGATATAACGCTAAACGCTGGTGGAGTGACCGAAAAAGTAGAGAAACAACGTTCAACGAGTATGTGAAAATGATCGGCAACACCTTTGGTTACAATGGTCCGGAGGCAAAAAGTACTCTTGATCAGATTAAGAACTGGTTTCGCTAATCTGCTGTAGAATGTTCACTATAATCCGACAAAAACAGTTTTTTTCTTATCTTGGCTTAAGGCGCATTACGACAAACAATATTGTTTAATAGTTTTATACTTATAACTATATCAATATTATTCTCGTGGGAGAGACGCCAAATGCCAAATTACTATTTTAAGGAGATATGGACGCCTTTAAAATTAGTGAATATTCGTTTTTATCTGGATGATGAAAATCGTGTTTGGGTTAAAGTTTGGTCTAAGCATCGGCGACTTCTAAAAAGAGTAGAGTCTACTATATAACTTCCGAGGTCTATCTCTTTTGGCTGAGAATTTTTAAGTCACTGAGCAGTGACTTATTTTTTTGGAGAACGGAATTTTTGACGATTTTAAGAACTAGTAGGCCCTAATGTTTCCTTTTTGCTATCACAACCTTATAAATTAGCTAAAAATAACTCATCCTAACCGTAGCGAACCTACGGTTTTTTATTTATAATAATTATTATCTGGATTTCATAAAGCGTTCAAAAAATCTGTAAAAAGTCTTATTTTCGTGTGATATACTTAACACAGTGTTTTGAGATGTTGTGAAAGTGAACGGTATGTAAGATATTAATTTATATAATTGGATTTCAGCAACTTATAGAGACTAGGATGGTGAACTATCGATGCACATCGTCGTCGTTGGCCTGAATTATCGTACGGCTCCCGTGGAGGTTCGGGAACAGTTTGCTTTTGCGGAAAGTGATCTTCCGGCAGCGCTCCATCAACTGATGAAGACGAAGGGTGTGCTAGAAGGGGTCTTAGTAGCTACCTGCAACCGTACGGAAATTTATGTGGTGATGGACCGCCTTCATATGGCTGGTTATTTCATCCGCGGCTTTATGGAGCAATGGTTTGGTGTGAAAAGTGAGCAATTTGCTCAGCATATGTATATTTATGAAGACGAACAGGCGATTGCGCATTTGTTCCGCGTGACCTGCGGTCTGGATTCCATGGTGATTGGGGAGACGCAGATCCTGGGACAGGTACGGAGTTCTTTTCTCACAGCTCAGGCTGAGGGTGTAACTGGAACTTGGTTCAATCGGTTGTTCAAGCAAGCGGTGACGCTCGGCAAAAGAGCACATAGTGAAACGTCAATCGGCGAGAGCGCAGTATCGGTCAGTTATGCGGCTGTGGAGCTGGGCAAGCGGATTTTTGGCATGTTCACTGGGAAAAAAGTGCTGATTCTCGGCGCCGGCAAAATGAGCGAGCTTACCGTGAAGCATCTATACAGTAGTGGTGCGGCAGAAGTGATTGTCGCTAACCGTACGCTGTCGCGTGCGATTGAATTGGCGGAGAAGTTCTCGGGTAAGCCGAGCACGATTGAAGATGCGTTAACAACTCTAAATGAAGTAGATATCGTGATCAGCTCGACAGGAGCAGACGGGTATGTGCTTACGGCTGATAAGGTAGCGCATGCTATGAAACGCCGCCCTTCGCGGCCGCTTTTTATGATTGATATTGCTGTACCACGTGATATTGATCCTGCGGCGGCAAATGTGCCGGATGTTTTTTTGTATGATATTGACGATCTGGAGGGCATTGTGGAGAACAATCTGGAAATGCGCCGAAGTGAAGCTGCGAAGATTGAAGTGATGATCAGCGAGGAAATGGATGAGTTCCAGCTGTGGCTCAAGACGCTTGGGGTAAGACCGGTGATCCGGGCGCTCCAGGATAAATCGAATACGATTCATGAAGAAACGATGGAGAGTCTGTTCAACAAGCTGCCCGAGCTGGACGAGCATCAGCGGAAAGTGATCCGCCGCCTGACTAAAAGTATCGTGAACCAGATGATGCATGATCCGATCAATGTAATTAAAGAGCTGTCCGGCGGTAAGCAAGGGAATGAAGCACTTGATTATTTTTCAAAAATCTTTGCGTTGCAGGAACAGCTCAAATCCGATTCAGATGATGGAGACATTGCCCCGGTGAAGCAGTCTAGTTCTGGTGAACGTACGGCTGGCAGCGCTGATTTCTCTGTGCCTAAAACGGCGCTTGCTCCGGCAGGCTTGCTGGGCGGGTGAATAATATGCAACTGCTGAACGGAATATATGACGCCGCTCTGCTGGTCTATGCCCTGAGCCTGCTGTTTGTTTTCTCGGATTGCCTTAAAAGGAGTCCGGGTGGGAAGCGGTTAGGCACGGGGCTTCTTGTTGTTGTGGGTCTTTTGCAAGTTGCAGGACTTGGAATTCGTTTCTCTCAGGAGAAAGGCCTGCCTATTTTTACTCCTTATGATTTCTTGTTTTGGTTTGCGTTTAGTATTGTGCTGACTTCGCTTGCGGTGGCTTTTACACGTGGAGGCGAGTTTACGATTTTGCTGCTCAGTATGGCTGGTTTTAGTGTTTTTCTGCTTAATCGGGTCTGGCTGACGGCGGGTGGGCATACGCTTGAGACTTGGAGTGCGGTGTATGGCTGGCTGACGATGCATGTGATTTTGGCAAATTTGAGTTTTGCAGCACTGACGTTAGGGACGGTTTTTGCAATATTGTACTTGTTCCTGCACACCAGACTCAAAAGCAAGAAATGGAGCGACCGGATCCGTCGTTTGCCGAACCTGGAGACTACAGATAAATACTCTTATACCGCTATTTTGGTGGGCACTCCTTTGCTGGGAATATCGCTGGTGGTGGCGGGTTTATCTATAGTTTCTGAGGGACGGACGCTTTTATTGAAGGATTTAAAAGTATTAACGACTCTTATCGGTCTTGGGATTTACATATTTTATATTATCTTTAAGAAGTCCGGGCGGAAAAGTGGAGTAAGTATGGCTCGCTGGGCGATTTTAGGATATGCTTTTATTATCTTAAATTTTCTGTTGAATTCTTGGTCTGATTTTCACGGTTGGAGCGGGGAGTGAGGGGCATGGCGCGTTATTTACCCATAATGCTGGATTGTGAAGGGCAGCCCTGTGTGGTTATTGGCGGTGGTGTCGTGGCTGAACGTAAGGTGAGCGGGCTGTTGGAAGCTGGAGCGGCGGTTAAGGTGATTAGTCCTTCTTTGACAGATCCGCTTGATTCTCTAGCTGAAAAAGGTCTTCTGATCTGGATGGACCGTACTTATGCTCCCGGAGATCTCCGTGGGGCCTTTCTCGTATATGCAGCCACTAACGATAGGGCGGTTAATGAAGAGGTTGCGCGGGAGTCAAGGCAGCTTGGAATTCATGTGAATGTGGCCAGCCATGCGGAAGCGGGAAACTTTATCACGCCCGGAGTGGTTCGGAGGGGACGTTTGACGGTAGCTGTATCTACTTCGGGTGCTGGCCCGCTTGCGGCAACGAAGATCAAAAATGTGCTTGAAAAAGCGCTGGATGCGGCGTATGAGCCATATTTGGATTTTGTGCATGCCATGCGTACCCGGATTAAGGAAAAAGAACCTTCTGCTGAAGTTCGTGGAAGGCTTTTGCGGAAGCTAGGCGCGCTGGATGTGTTGAACGAGATGAGTATGGGTACCTTCATAGCGTGGAGCCCGGAGGATATGGACGCTTGGATTGCTCAGCAACGGGTAGAGTAAAAGTGCGCGTGGACACTGTAAAGATTAGAAAATTGGGTTAGATTAAGATATGAAGTGGATGAGCGGTTTTGAGTAACATGATATATGGCTGATTTGGCTCGTAGTAGCTTAGATGGTGGAATGTACGGTATAAATACTGTTGAATTGAGCTTAAGTAGCTGAGATGGTGGAATGTACGGTATAAATACTGTTGAATTGAGCTTAAGTAGCTGAGATGGCGGAATGTACGGTATAAATACTGTTGAATTGAGCTTAAGTAGCTGAGATGGTGGAATGTACGGTATAAATACTGTTGAATTGTGCTTAAGTAGCTTGGATGGCGGAATGTACGGTATAAATCCCGTTGAATTGGGATGGAGTAGCTTGGATGTCGGAATGTACGGTATAAATCCCGTTGAATTGAGCTTAAGTAGCTGAGATGGTGGAATGTACGGTATAAATCCCGTTGAATTGGACTTAAGTAGCTGAGATGGCGGAATGTACGGTATAAATCCCGTTGAATTGGGATGGAGTAGCTTAGAGGGTGGAATGTACGGTATAAATCCCGTTGAATTGAGCTTAAGTAGCTGAGATGGTGGAATGTACGGTATAAATCCCGTTGAATTGGGATGGAGTAGCTGAGATGGTGGAATGTACGGTATAAATACTGTTGAATTGGGCTTAAGTAGCTGAGATGGTGGAATGTACGGTATAAATCCCGTTGAATTGGGTTGAAGTAGCTGAGATGGTGGAATGTACGGTATAAATCCCGTTGAATTGAGCTTAAGTAGCTGAGATGGCGGAATGTACGGTATAAATCCCGTTGAATTGGGATGGAGTAGCTTAGAGGGTGGAATGTACGGTATAAATACTGTTGAATTGGGCTTAAGTAGCTGAGATGGCGGAATGTACGGTATAAATACTGTTGAATTGGGCTTAAGTAGCTGAGATGGCGGAATGTATAGTAACAATGCCCTCTAAATAAGCAACAGTCGTCGAAGGAGCTAAAAGAAAGGCAAAAATGCCCTATAAATGAGCAACAGTCGCCGAATGAGCTAAAAGAAAGGCAAAAATGCCTCAAATTTGGTGGGGATCATCCGAAGTAGCGAATTCAAAGGCAATAATGCCTTTTTTAGAGTGAGAGTAGTTAATTGGTTAGTTTGGGTTTGGATTTCTAGTGCAAGGTTTTGCGGTGAAGAGTAAGAGGCGAACGTTACCAGGAGGAATGGACAAATGCGTAAGGTTATAGTGGGGAGTAGACAGAGCGCGCTTGCGTTGACGCAAACGGGACATGTGATTGCTGATCTGGAGCGGCTTAGCGAGGAGCATGGTTTTGGTTTTACTTTTGAAGTGAAAAAGATCGTCACCAAAGGTGACCGCATTCTTGACGTTACTTTATCCAAGGTAGGCGGCAAAGGGTTGTTCGTGAAAGAAATCGAGCAAGCGATGCTGGAAAAAGAAATTGACATGGCGGTGCACAGCATGAAGGATATGCCATCCGAGTTACCGGATGGGTTGATCAATGGTGCTGTGCCGAAGCGTGTCGATCCGCGTGATGTTTTGATCTCTAACGGAGGCGTCTCGCTAGACGAGCTGCCTCAGGGTGCACGCGTAGGCACAAGCAGCCTACGCCGATCCAGCCAGCTCGCTGCGCTGCGGCCTGATCTGGTCATTGAGCCCGTGCGCGGCAACATTGACTCGCGGCTGCGCAAGCTGGAGAGCGGCGAATACGACGCAATCCTGCTGGCAGCGGCGGGGCTGTCGCGCATGGGCTGGCAGGATCGCGTGAGCGCCTACCTGCCGCCGGAGGTTTGCCTGCCCGCTGTAGGGCAGGGCGCACTCGGCATCGAGTGCCGCGCAGATGACGCTGACCTGCGGAAGCTGCTGGCATTATACAACGACGCCGATACGGCATTAACGGTAGCGGCGGAGCGCACGTTCCTTGGCGTGCTGAATGGCGGCTGCCAAGTGCCGATTGGTGCTCATGCGGTGCTTGACACAGCCGCCAAAGCTGCTACCGCTGAGCACAAAGTAATCTCGTTAACGGGGATGGTGGGAACACCGGACGGTTCAACGATTTTGAAAGAAACTTGCACGGGGATTGACCCGGTACAGCTCGGCGAAGAAGTCGCTAAAAAGCTGATTGCAAGAGGAGCGGAGAAGATACTGTCAGACGTTAGGGGATGAGTGGATTGACGGGGAAGGTTTATTTGGTAGGTGCAGGTCCCGGGGACGCAAAGCTGATTACTGTGAAAGGCCTCGAGTGTATCCAAAAAAGCGACGTGTTGGTGTATGATCGCTTGGCAAGTCCTAGATTGCTGAAATGCATGAAACCCGGCGGGGAGAAGATTTATGTAGGCAAGCTGCCGGATCGCCACACGATGAAGCAGGAAGAGATTAATCAATTGTTAGTTGATTTGGCTTTACAGGGGAAAACAGTGGTGCGGCTTAAGGGTGGGGACCCTACGATTTTTGGCCGGGTGGGTGAAGAAGCGGAGCTGCTGCGCAAAAATGGGATCTATTACGAAATCGTACCGGGCATCACGTCAGCGATCAGTGTACCTGCCTATGCGGGTATACCTGTTACGCACCGCGATCATGCCTCTTCCCTGTCGATTATCACCGGGCATGAGAGCCCGGATAAACTGGATCATTCCATACATTGGGATAAAGTAACGAACGCCACGGGAACGTTAGTGTTTCTGATGGGCGTAGCTAAAATAGGTTATATCAGCGCTCAGCTGATCAAGCACGGGCGGCCGCCAGAAACACCAGTGGCACTTGTGCGCTGGGGCACCCGCGCGGATCAGGAGACGCTGACGGGAACCCTCGCCGATATTGAGGCGAAGGTGAAGGCGGCGGATTTTCAGCCGCCGGCAGTCATCGTCGTCGGCGACGTGGTGCTGCAGCGTGAGCAGCTGAAGTGGGTCGAGGCGATGCCGTTATTCGGCAAACGCATCGTGGTGACACGGGCTCGCAGCCAAGCAAGCGAGCTGGTGGATAGAATTGAAGAACTCGGCGGGGAACCCTACGAGTTCCCGGTGATCGAGACGATCATGCCGGAAGGGGCAGAGAAGAAGGAGAAGATTGCAGCGGCGTTTGGCGCGCTGGAATCGTACGACTGGGTATTCTTCACTAGCCCGAACGGCGTGGAGTTTTTTTGGCGCCACTTGGCGGAGCTGGGGGCGGACATTCGCGGGCTACACCGCGCGCGTATTGCAGCGGTGGGGCCAGGCACAGCCGCCGCGCTGGCGCAGCGCGGGGTGATCGCTGAGGAACTTCCGGCGAAGTTTCAGGCGGAAGGTCTGATTGAGACGTTCGGTCCCCAGCTGCTGCCGGGGCAGAACGTGCTATTGCCGCGCGGCGATCTGGCGCGGGACTGGCTGCCGGACAAGCTGAGAGAGCTTGGCCTTCAGGTGACAGACGTGGATACCTATGAGACGGTTGTCACGGGTGAGGATGACGTCGAGCTGCTGAAGCTGCTAGAGGAAGGTCGCGTTCACGCGGTAACCTTCACCAGCTCGTCAACCGTGCGTAATTTCATACACATCCTGAAACGGATGGGGCTTGAAGATCCGCTCCCGCTGCTTGCAAATGTGAAAATCGCCTGCATCGGCCCGTTAACGGAGCAGACTGCGGTAGACGCGGGACTGACACCGGGACTCTTGCCTGAAGAGGCAACCATAGACGGTTTGGTGCAGGAGCTCTGCCGCTGGAATGCGGAGACTCAGCTGCAGTAGCGCTCGGATCGAGGATAGAACGAAGCAATAGTTTACAGGTGTGCTTAGCTTACGCAGCTTACTTTCTGGTGGGAAGGTAGAAGCTGATTACTCTGCGGGGAGAGTAGTAGCTGTTCAACGGAGAAGGCAGTGCCTGCTTAGAAATATAGCGCTCAGCTTATAATTAGTTACATTACAGGCTAGAGTTTTGTTCGTGGTTACATGTGAGTTGGTAGTTATTAAATAGTTCGTAGGTACATGTGAGTTCGTGGTTACATGTGTGTTGGTAGTTACTAAATAGTTCGTGGTTACATGTGAGTTTAGAGTTTGTTCGTAGTTACTAAATAGTTCGTGGTTACATGTGAGTTGGTAGTTATTAATGAGTTCGCGGTTACTTTTACTAACTAACATTTGTTGGTTTACTCGCCGTTATATCTACGCTCAAAAGTGCCACATCGCTACCTTCAAGTAACATATAAATTGAACTCCGAACGTAGTGACTTATGGAGTCCGGAGGATAATATTTGGTTGTAAACTAACTGGTATGTAGAGAATATGCAGTAGGTTAATGTGAGCAGATCTGCTTGAGGTTTAGGTTTAGTTGTACTTTATACAATTAAATTTCCTATATATCAGCTAAAGCCGAGTTTAGTTGTAGTATGTGCAATTAAATATCCGCTAAATGAGGAATCTTCGCACTTTTGTAATAAATAACTGTAGAGAATGCAACTAAAGCTTACAATTAGGACAAAACATCGAGATAGTTGCACAAACTACAACTATACGTAGTTAGCCAGTGGTCGGCGGTTTGGTTGTAGCTAATTTAGACTTGGCTGCGGCTAGTTGTAGTTTGCTGCCAGACACATAATTTGGTTTTATATTTTATTTTTCAGGAGGATGAACAAATGAGCTTTCCAATTACACGTCACCGCCGTTTGCGCGGCTCTGCTGGAATTCGTGGCATGGTGCGGGAGACGATACTGAATGTGCTGGATATGGTACAGCCTATTTTTGTGACTTATGGAACAGGTGTGAAGAATGAGATTAGCTCGATGCCGGGTGTGTATCATTTTTCGCTGGATACGTTAAAAGCAGAAGTGGACGAGATTGCCGCACTAGGCATCCCGGCTGTATTGTTGTTCGGGATTCCTGAGACGAAGGATGCTATCGGTTCTTCCGGTTTTGCAGAGGATGGAATTGTGCAAGAGGCTACTCGCTTGATCAAGC
Source organism: Paenibacillus sp. FSL H7-0943 (assembly GCF_037963265.1). Classification (NCBI taxonomy): domain Bacteria; kingdom Bacillati; phylum Bacillota; class Bacilli; order Caryophanales; family Paenibacillaceae; genus Paenibacillus; species Paenibacillus sp. FSL H7-0943. Next base: position 5,521,953 of record NZ_CP150148.1, on the reverse strand, counting down.
AGTGGTACCCAGAGCTGTTGGTCGTTGCAGATACCTGCCTTTGTGAATTTACGGATCACGGACATTGTGGAATGGTGCATACGCATACGGTGAATGGTGTGGTCCATGGCGATGTTATCAACGATGCCTCGCTGGAGCTTTTGACTCGTACGGCGGTATCCCAAGCAAAAGCTGGAGCAGATATTATCGCCCCTTCCAACATGATGGATGGATTTGTTCACGCAATTCGTGCGGGACTTGATGAGAACGGCTTTGAGCATGTGCCGATTATGTCGTATTCGGTCAAATATGCTTCGGCATTTTATGGCCCTTTCCGCGAAGCAGCGGATTCAGCACCACAGTTCGGGAATCGCAAAACATATCAAATGGACCCTGCCAATCTGCGCGAAGCACTCCGTGAAGCAGAATCCGATGTGCTGGAAGGCGCGGATATGTTAATGGTGAAGCCAGCTCTGGCTTACCTAGATGTGATTCGTACGATTCGTGATCAGTTTGATCTTCCTTTGGTGGCTTACAATGTGAGTGGAGAATATTCCATGGTAAAAGCAGCGGCATTGCAAGGCTGGATCGACGAGCAAGCCGTTGTGCTGGAAATGCTGACGGGCATGAAACGTGCTGGTGCGGACATTATTATTACTTATTTTGCAAAAGATGCAGCCCGCTGGCTGCGCGGCTAATCTTCATCACACCGACATCGCGGCAGCTAATATATGTTTGTACAAGCTTGTGTAACCAAGAAGAGAATAGGAGTGAAGATACATGAGTAATGTGCCAATGGCGCGTAAAGAGGAAGCGTCCCGGAAGGCTTTTGATGAAGCAAAACAATATATTCCCGGCGGGGTGAACAGCCCTGTACGGGCGTTTAAATCCGTAGGTCTGACTCCGATTTATGTGGATCATGGGATAGGTTCGCGTATTTTTGATATCGACGGCAACAGCTTTATCGACTATGTGCTCTCATGGGGTCCGCTGATTATGGGTCATGCGCATCCCGAGGTTGTGAAGGCATTGCAGGAGACGGCGGTAAAAGGGACAAGCTTTGGCGCTCCAACGCTACTCGAAACGGAAATGGCAAAAACTGTTGTTGAACGAGTGGCATCTGTAGATATCGTACGCATGGTTAACTCTGGAACGGAAGCTACGATGAGCGCGATTCGTTTGGCACGTGGTTACACTGGACGCAGCAAAATCTTGAAATTTGAAGGCTCCTACCACGGTCACGCGGATAGTCTGCTTATTAAGGCTGGCTCTGGTGTAGCTACATTGGGCTTGCCGGATAGCCCGGGTGTCCCAGAAGGCGTTGCAATGAATACCATTACGGTTCCTTACAACGATTTGGAGTCCACTCAGATTGCTTTCGAACGTTTTGGCAATGAGATTGCCGCAGTGATCGTAGAGCCGATTGCCGGCAACATGGGCGTGGTTCCACCGCTTCCAGGCTTCCTGGAAGGGCTTCGTAAATTAACTTCTGACAATGGTTCGCTGCTTATTTTTGATGAGGTTATGACAGGCTTCCGTGTTAATCGTGGTTGTGCTCAAGGCTTGTTCGGGATTACTCCGGATATTACTTGTTTTGGCAAAGTTATCGGCGGCGGACTTCCAGTGGGTGCTTATGGCGGCAAAAGAGAGATCATGGAGCAAATCGCTCCTACTGGACCGATTTATCAGGCGGGCACACTTAGTGGTAATCCATTGGCGATGGCAGCCGGATATACTACGCTCAAGCTATTGACCCCGGAAGTGTATGATCGTCTGGAACAATTGGGTGCACGTCTGGAAGCGGGTTTGAAAAAGAATTCAATTGAGACTGGCATTCCGCTCACTATCAACCGGGTGGGATCAATGGTTTGCCCATTCTTTACTGAAGGACCTGTAATCAATTTTGAAACGGCTAAGTCCAGTGACACGGATCTTTTCCGTCGTTATTTTGGTCATATGGTAAACCAAGGCATCAGTGTGCCACCTTCACAGTTTGAGGGGATGTTCATATCGGCTGCACATAGTGAGCAAGATATTGATGATACCATTGAGGGTCATTATAATGCCCTGAAGGCCCTTTGAGCATCGGAGCCGGAGAAAGAACCGGTGGTGGCGCTTGGACCCGGCGTGGAGAGTGGCTCGAGGTAACACCCGGCAAAATCATTACTGGAGCCGAGGATACGCAGGCAATGATTGACAAGTGGCTGCTAGAAACTGTTGGCATGCCCGAGAAACTTCATCTGCGGTTACGCCGCGAGGGAGGCATTCAGTGGAAAGGCGACCGGCTTCGGCTGGCGCTTTTTCCCGATCGTGAAGCGGGGCTTGAACCGATATGGGAAGAGCTTGAGGTGCTGTATGAGGATGATTTTTGCCTGGTAGCTCATAAACCAGCTGGGCTGGCGGTACATCCAGATGGCAGTGGAACAGGTGTAACTCTGGATCACCTCGTAGCTGCGCATTATATCACTTCCGGCGAAAATGTGGCTGTGCGCCATATTCACCGCTTGGACAAAGATACAACGGGTCCGGTGATGTATGCGAAAAATGAGTTCGCACAGTTAGTCCTGGACGAGAATATGCGTGAAAAAAGCATCTCGCGGCACTACGCCGCGATCGTTGAAGGCATCGTGCCGCCCGCGCTTAAGGTGATCGATGCCCCGATTGGGCGCGATCGGCATCACGCTGCGCGCAGACGGGTCTCGCCCGGCGGACAATCTGCCGTGACGCGAATCATCGAGCGCGAGGCACTGCATGGCGGAAGCCTAGTGCATGTGCAGCTGGAGACTGGACGGACGCATCAGATTCGCGTTCATCTCAGCCATATGGGTCATCCCTTGTATGGGGATGAACTATATGGCGGTCCGGTCTGGGCTTCCAGCGCTGCCGGCCGCCATGCCCTGCATGGCGAGGCATTGTCCTTCCGCCATCCTTGGAGCGGAGAACAGCTGGAAGTCAGCGATCCGTGGCCGGAGGATATGCTGCAGCTGCGAGAGCTGCTGTCTGAAGCACCCTGACAGATACGTAAGTGGCTAAGGAACAGTAGAATCAGCAAAAGCTGGTTCTACTGTTCTTTTTCTATTTTTTCAGAAAAAAAACATCTATCCATGTCTTATTAATAAAAGCAGCATATAATACTTTGTTCTTACGAAGTAGTGCATCTATCAGCAGGCTGAAGGTTTGGTGAGCTCTTAAATTCATGAAATTTATTAGCATCCTGTCCGGTTAGTACTACCAAAGTTGTCATGCCTCTCTGTTTGAAGCATATACATGTGGGGAGTAACATTTTGGGCTTATGCTCTGGGCCTGTCTCAGGGTTAGATTATGCCAAGAAGGAGGACATATCCCGTGTTTGATCAGTCCCACGGCTTGCGGTTTGATATTTACGAACGCATTCACCTTTCGGAAGAGCTTCCGGGAATAGCTGAGCTGGAGGAGGTTGAACTACTTCCGGAAATTCAGGTGATTCAGCGGGAGGATCGTGCCGAGTTATATGGTCAGCTGTTGCTTACCGGGCTTTACCGGAGTGAAGATGACCGAACACAACGTCTGGAGCATGCCATTCCCGTGGAAATCACTGTTCCGCTTACACGCGTCAGCTCGATTGAAGATATTGGGGTAGAGATTGAGAATTTTGATATCGATCTGCTCACGATGCGCACTGTGAATATAACAGGCGTATTATCGCTGCGGGGGATCGGTGGTGCGGACCCTCAACCTCAACCAGCCTGGCAGCAAGAGGAGTATACAGTCGCCTATTCTCCTGTGAATGATGACAGGGTAGAAGCTACTGCGGAGCTACAAGAACAGGAAAATGATGCACTTTATGAAAATTCTCAGTGGACCTTCGGTGAGGATGCCTCACAGGTTGCTGTAGAAGAACATGAGCATGCCGAAGCGAATGAACAGGAAGCAGAAGAATCATTAGTCTCAAGTGGAGTCGCTCATACGTCCCCTGTAGTCAATTTCTCATCCGGTCAGGAGAAGGACAAGGGAGCTAAAGCACGGACACATAGTCTGGAGTCCCAAGTTGAGGATGCTAAAGCGGGTTTATCCGATTACTGGTTTAAAGCCGAGGCCCAGAACAAAGAGGTTGAGGTGTCTCAGCTGAATCAAGCAAGCTATGTGAGCGAAGAGAACCAACAGTCGGCAGAGGAATATTTTACTCCTAGAGAGACCGCTGTTCTAGCCGTTAGTGCAGATGCAATTCAGGATATCCCTGTATTCGCTTCTGAAAATGAGGCTAATAATGAGCTTCCTAAGCAAGAAGAGAATACTGCGCCGATTAATGAGAATGCGAACGAAGTTTTTGTTTCACAAGAGAGTGTGGCTTCTCATGAGGAGAAACAAGATCTTAAGATCGCCTTGGGCAGTAAAAAAGAAGCAGAAATTCCGGAAAAAGAACATCTCACCTTCTCCTCTTTACTAAGCTCCAGTCGTGTCCGTAAAGAGCAGGAAGCTCTGCAGTCGGAAGGAAATACATCTGCAGCAGTGGACGTTCCAGAGGTTGGCAATAATACGGAATGGAAGAGCAGATTCATTGCCAGCGCGGATGGAGCTAATATGTTCCGCAAAGTTCGGCTGTGTATTGTGCAGCGTGAAGAAACACTGGATACCATAGCAGAGAAGTATCAGCTAAGTGCGCGGGAGCTGGTAATGTATAATCGCTTATCCGGGCAGAGTGTAGAGGAAGGCCAAGTGTTGTACATCCCGTAATCGAATCGTGATGCGTACACACATGAATAGGTGAATCCCGATCAGGTATTAGGATCGGGATTTTTGCTGTTTCATTGTTGGAAGGGATGCTTCAGAAGAAATAAGTCGAAATTCAGCCTAAAGTCCCGCTGCAAAGGCGTATCCAGGTTGACTAGGGGGGGCTCAAAATGTATTATGGAGTAAGCAATATCTAAGTAAAGACTGGGAACGGGAAGAGTAGGCGGTCAGCCCTTCAGAGAGCGGAATTGCAAGTGCTGTGACATTCCGTAGGAAACAGCCCCCGAAGTCGCCCCGGAGTCGCCCTTTTGAGCTTATCTTCATACCTGTGAAGGATAAGTTAGGTTGTGGCCGGTAGCAGCCGTTATCTGTACGAGTGTCGCGCTAAGCTTCTGAATCCGTAGGGTAAGAAGTGTAGTTTTATTTTTCATTGGCGCGAAACAAAGGTGGTACCGCGAAAGAATGACCTTTCGTCCTTTGAGACGAGGGGTCTTTTTGTTTTTTTCAGAGACCTGTGCGCTCTATACAGCAACTTTACTAACAACTATAAGCAACTACAAGTAAACTAGTGGAGGTATCAGAGAATGGCTGACCAAAACCATCTAACAGCGGCAGATGCTGCCGCTACGAATGAATCTAAAAACGAGATGCCAACAACGTATGATCCGAAGGCAGCAGAACAGAAATGGTATTCCTACTGGACAGAGGGCGGATATTTCCGTGCAGGCCAGCGTCCGGATGCTAAAGCCTATAGTATTGTGATCCCGCCGCCAAACGTAACAGGAATGCTGCACATCGGGCATGCGCTCGATTTCACATTACAGGATATCCTGATTCGTACTAAACGGATGCAGGGCTTCGATACGCTTTGGTTGCCAGGTACGGACCACGCAGGTATTGCAACACAAACGAAGGTAGAGCAGAAGCTGCGCGAGCAGGGGATTTCTAGACATGACCTCGGACGTGAGAAGTTCCTGGAGCAGGTGTGGGATTGGAAAGACAAATACGCGAACACCATTCATGAGCAGTGGGCAAAAATGGGACTTTCCCTTGACTACTCCCGCGAGCGTTTTACCCTCGATGAGGGTTTGTCGAAGGGAGTTCGCGAGGTATTTGTTAAGCTTTATAATAAAGGCTTGATCTACCGCGGTAAACGTATCATCAACTGGGACCCGGCGGCTCGTACGGCGTTGTCGGATATCGAGGTTGAATATAAGGAAGTTAACGGTCATCTGTACCACCTGCGTTACCCCCTTAAAGATGGCAGCGGACATATCACTGTAGCGACCACACGTCCGGAGACGATGTTGGGTGATACGGCAGTTGCTGTTCATCCTGAGGATGATCGTTATAAAGATCTGATTGGTAAAACGCTGATCCTGCCGATTATCGGCCGGGAGATTCCAATTATCGCTGACGAGTATGTAGATAAAGAGTTTGGTAGCGGTGCGGTTAAGATCACGCCAGCTCATGATCCAAATGACTTCGAGGTAGGTCAACGGCACAATTTGCCGCAGATCAACGTAATGGATGAGAGCGGTACGATGAACGAAGAAGCAGGACCTTACCAAGGTCAAGACCGGAGTGAATGCCGTAAGGCCATCACGGCGGATCTGAAGGAGCAAGGCGTTCTGATCTCTATTGAAGATCATGTGCATCAAGTTGGACACAGTGAACGTTCAGGAGCGGTTGTTGAGCCTTACCTGTCCACACAATGGTTCGTGAAGATGCAGCCGCTCGCCGAAGCTGCCATCAATGCACAGAAGGATGGTAATGGGGTTAACTTTGTACCTGAACGGTTCGAGAGAACCTACCTGAACTGGATTGAAAACGTACGCGACTGGTGTATTTCCCGTCAGCTTTGGTGGGGACATCGTATTCCGGCTTGGTATTCTGAATCTACCGGTGAGCTGGTTGTGGCGAATGACGAGGAAGAAGCGCGCCGGATCAGCGGCTTAACCGACCTGAAACAGGACGAGGATGTTCTGGATACTTGGTTTAGCTCCAACCTCTGGCCGTTTGCAACCCTAGGCTGGCCGAATGAAGACAGTGCAGATTTCAAACGTTACTATCCGAACGATGTGCTCGTAACAGGCTACGATATTATTTATTTCTGGGTAGCGCGGATGATCTTCTCGGCACTGGAATTCACCGGAGAGAAACCATTCTCGGACGTATTGATGCATGGTTTGGTACGGGATGCTGAAGGACAAAAAATGTCCAAATCACTCGGCAACGGTGTAGATCCGCTTGAGGTTATCGAGAAGTATGGCGCAGATGCTATGCGTTATATGATTTCTACCGGCAGCACAGCGGGTCAGGATTTACGATTCCGTTGGGAAAAGGTAGAGCAGGCGCGTAATTTCGCTAATAAGATTTGGAATGCGTCACGCTTCGCCCTCATGAATCTTGAAGGAGTTAGCTTCGAGAATATTGACATTACTGGGGAGCTAACTACGGCTGACCGTTGGATTTTACACCGTCTGAACGAAACTTCTCGTGAAATTACGCGTCTAATTGACTCGTACGAGTTCGGCGAGACCGGCCGCCAGCTGTACAACTTCATTTGGGACGATTTGTGTGACTGGTATATTGAGTTCGCGAAGCTGTCGCTTTACGGAACGGATGCCGCAGCCAAAGCGAAGACACAGTCCGTACTTGCTTATGTACTCGACCGCACGATGCGCTTGATTCATCCGTTTATGCCGTTTATTTCGGAGGAAATCTGGCAGCATCTGCCGCATGAAGGAGAGACAATTACTTTGGCTGCTTGGCCTGAGTATGATGCTGCTCTGGAGAACCCGCAAGCGGTAGCGGAAATGAACCTGCTGATGGATGTAATCCGGGCAGTTCGTAATATCCGTGCTGAAGTAAATGTACCGATGAGCAAAAAGGTTGATTTGATTATTAAAGCGAGCAATGAGGAAACGCTGAGCATCATTACTCGTAACGACAACTACATCGGACGTTTCTGCAATACCTCTTCTTTCGAAGCTGGCCTGAATCCGGAAACGCCAGACAAGGTAATGTCCGCTGTAGTAACGGGAGCGGAACTGCTTCTGCCTTTGTCGGGGCTGATTGATATTGAACAAGAAATCGCTCGTCTGGAAAAAGAAGTGCAGACGCTGAACAGCGAAGTAGAACGCGTAGAGAAAAAGTTGAGCAATCAGGGCTTCGTGGCCAAAGCTCCCGCAAAAGTTATCGAAGAGGAGCAGGCGAAGCAGGCAGATTATTCTGCCAAACGTGAGAAAGTACTTGCCCGCATAGCAGAGCTGAGAGGATAAGAGACATGGATGACCTAAATCGGGGCGGGAGCACCGCCCCTCTTGCGACATATACCGAAGCGGTTAACTGGATCAAGGGCCTGATTCCTTTTGGAATCCGGCCAGGTTTAGACAGAATTGAGATGTTGATGGACAAGCTGGGAAACCCGCACCGTCGGCTGAAATTTATTCATGTGGCGGGTACCAACGGCAAAGGCTCCACCTGTGCTTTTTTGACAAGCGCACTTTTGCAAAGCGGCTATTCTGTCGGCACCTTCACGTCTCCGTATATTACGAAGTTCACGAACAGGTTCCAATATAATAATACGGACATTCCTGAAGAAACTCTTCTTGAGCTAGTGAATACCCTTCGTCCTTTGGTAGATGAGATTGCAGAAACGGAATTTGGCTCACCAACGATGTTTGAGGTAACTACAGCTGTGGCCATTCTATTTTTTGCGGGTGTTTCTTGTCCGGATGTTGTCGTATGGGAGACTGGGCTTGGGGGAAGGCTGGATGTAACGAACATCGTTACTCCGATCGTGTCGGTGATTACAAATGTCGGCCATGATCATATGGATATTCTGGGAGATACGCTTGAGAAGGTTGCAATGGAGAAAGCCGGGATTATCAAACCCGGTGTACCTATTGTTAGCTGCGTAAATCAACCGGAAGTCGTGGCTGTACTCAAGGAGAAAGCGGCGGCTTGCCGCTCTACTCTTTATCTTGCCGGAGAAGATTTTAGCTATGAAGCTACTGGAATCCATGGGGATGTGCAGACCTTTAACTTTAAGGGTCCCTTCCGTTCGCTTGAACTTGGGATTGTGATGAAAGGCGAACACCAGATTAGCAATGCGGCAGGAGCCATGATGGTTCTTGAAGTTTTGCGCCAGTATATGGCGTTCATGCTAGAGGATGAAGATGTTCTGGAAGGATTGCGTCATGCATTTTGGGCTGGAAGGCTGGAAGAGGTAAGTAAATCTCCGAGGATCGTACTGGATGGAGCACATAATCCGGAAGGCGCGGAGAGCCTTGCCAAAAGCCTGCCACAGCTCTATAAATACGGTAAATTAAATTTACTTATGGGAATGATGGCAAATAAGCATCATGAATCCTACTTTAAGCATATACTGCCTATAGTGGATACGCTCATCCTGACCGAACCGGATTTCCAGAACAAAATGGACGCGGAGCATCTGCAGGTTATCGCAGAAAGTCTGCGGGATAAATATGCCAAGGAAAACTTGGTAATCATAGTAGAACATAATTGGGGAAAAGCGCTGCAACAACTGAAGTCGATTACAGCGGAGGATGACCTTGCCGTCGTATCTGGTACGCTGTATTTGATTTCTGACGTGCGCGGTACACTTTTGCAGCAACCCGATACTGAAAAAGGCTGGTGACGACTGTTGGATACTACTGAACGTGTGCATTTTATAGGGATCGGCGGCTACGGTATGAGCGCGATTGCCCGAGTGATGCTAGAAATGGGATATACGGTTACGGGCTCCGATGTGGCTGCCCAAGAATTGACGGATAAATTGATTGCTAAAGGTGCCAAGATTTATATTGGGCATACAGCAGAACAAGTAAAAGGTGCGGATCTCGTCGTGTACTCTACGGCTTTGTCCAGCGATAATGTGGAATGGGTGGAAGCAGAGCGTCTTAAGATTCCAATTCTGCACCGCTCACAAATGTTAGCCCGTTTATTGAACGAACGTAAAGGGGTAGCTGTTGCCGGAGCGCATGGTAAAACAACTACATCCTCTATGATCGCACTTGTAATGGAAGAGTGTGAAGTTGATCCTACGTATATTATTGGCGGAGAGATTATGAACGTCGGTACGAATGCAAAGGCAGGACAAGGCGATTATGTAGTGGCGGAAGCGGATGAGAGCGATGGCTCTTTCTTGCACTATCACCCTTGGCTTGGAATTGTCACGAATGTGGAAGCAGATCACTTGGAGAATTATGGCGGAGATTTTAACCGTCTCAAGGCTGCTTATGTACAGTTTATGAACCAGACCCGTGAAGACGGCACTGCGATTGTGTGTGCAGATGACGAGAACGTGATTTCTTTATTGCCTGAAGTGTCAGGTAAGGTGATTACTTACGGCATCAAGTCGAAGACTGCAGATTATATTGCCACAGACATCGTTCTTGGCGACCGTCAGGTTTCGTATACGATGAACCATAATGGCGTAGTATTGGGACAAATTGAACTATCCGTGCCAGGCCAGTACAATCTGTATAATTCAATGGCTGCGGTTATCGCTTGTTTGAAGTCAGGAATCTCTTTTGAAAAAATCGCTGAAGCGATCGTGAAATTCCATGGTGCGAAGCGCCGTTTTCAAGTGCTCGGAGAAGTCGATGACATTCTGGTCATCGATGATTATGCGCATCACCCAACTGAAATTCAGGCGACAATCAGTGCTGCTAAGGCAACGGGGAAACGGATTATTGCCGTATTCCAGCCTCAGCGGTATACACGTACGTTCTTCCTGCTAGATGCCTTCAGCCGCGCCTTTAGCGAAGCAGATGAGGTGATCATCACCGACATCTACTCTCCGGCAGGTGAGAAGCAGATTGAGGGGGTTACATCTGCGAAGCTGGTTGAGCTTATTGTGCAGAACAGTAACGCTGGTGCAAGACATCTGCCAACCAAAGAAGATGTGCTTGCTGATCTGAAACCTCGTATTGCCCCAGGTGACCTAGTTATTACGATGGGCGCAGGCGATATCTGGAAGGTTGGATACGCATTGGCGGACGGCTTGAAGAAGCGTTAATACAAACACAGGCCTACACGAGAATATTCATATTCTCTTGACCATAGCACTTCCCCCCGAGCTCCGTGCAGGGGGAAGTGCTTTTTTGTATACTTAAGCGGTGTATGTACATTCTAAAAAATGAAATAAATAGGGTATTTGCTGAACCAGCCATTGAGTGCTATAGTGCTGTCAGTAGAGGATCAATTTTTCCGTGTAGGTGGTGACTCATGGACTCCCAGCTTGATATCAAAACGTTAGTGTATTTATTTATTTTTGGAAATCTATTTATATTGCTGCTGATAACCAATTACCGGAGGAGCGCTCCTAAAGACAGGGCATCCACCTTATTCATACGCTCAAAGGCGGTGCAGTTGCTCTTCTGGTGTTCATTATTATTATGGGGTCATATCCCCCGCGCTTTATCCATTCCACTTAGCAACGCTTTGATTCTTTTAGGCTGCTGTCTGGAGATTATTTCTTTATTGCTGATGATGGGAATCCTTGGTCAGCGGATAAAGTTGTATTACATAACGCTTTCCATACTTAGTTCGATTACTTTTAGTATTGTAGCGATCTTCTTCCATCATTCCAGCTGGCGCATAGCCTGTACCTCATTATGGTCGATACTGTTTATTGTCTATCCAGCTTACCACCTCACGGGGAACCCCAAAGGCACCCCTCTTCAGAAGATACTCGGAATATTGTTTTACGCTTTTGCAGGGATTATGCTGCTCCGCGCGATTGTTGCATTGATCTGGGAGCCAGAGATGAACGTGTTCACAACTAATCTTTCGCAGTATTTATATTACCTGGGGATGTATTTATTGTTGATTGTGGGAGCCGCAGGCTTTATTCTACTTTCTAACGAGCATTCCTTTGTAAAACTGAAACGAATCGCTAGCTACGATGATCTGACTGGAATCCTTAACCGTGGAGCATTTCTTGAGGAAGCTGAGGTACGGCTTGAGAAGGCAGTTGCTGAGCAAGAGTACTTCTCGTTTATGCTGCTGGATTTGGATCATTTCAAAGAAATCAATGATACATACGGCCATGATACCGGCGATGTTGTTCTGGAAGAATTCGCATTGACGATTAAGGACAACCTCGAAAACAGCGATTTATTTGGCAGGCTTGGCGGCGAGGAATTTGCAGTTATCCTTTGCGGGCTGGATGAAGCTAGCTGTGACCGGAAAGCTGAAGTGTTACGAAAGGCAGTAATGAAGACGCCTACACAAAAACTTTTACAAGGCTATACAGTTAGTATAGGTGTAATTACAATCATACCGGATCAGGAGATCTGGATAAATAAGCTGTACAAGCTGAGCGATAAAGCGTTATACCAAGCCAAACAAGAAGGAAGAAACCGAGTGGTCAGATACAATTATATTTATTGAGCATGGAGAATACAGGGGGTGAAATTCACTAACATGCATCTGGATCTCAAGACACTGCTGGTCTGCCTCTTTATGTGGCAATCCTTTACGGTATTGCTTATTGTCGTCTATCGTTTGCGTTACGCGCAGGAGCGGACTTCTACCTTGTTTGTCACGGCAAAATATTTGCAGCTGGCAGCTTTAATTCTCCTTTTGCTGAATGATTTCACAGACTCACGACTTCCCATTCCAATCAGTATGCTGCTTGCTTTAGCTGGAGGTACGCTGGAAAGCTTAGCGCTTCTGATGCTTCTCAGAGTTTTTGGGAGTAGGATTGAACGATATTATACGATCCTGTTCGGAGTATCCATTGTCATCGTAGTGCTACTGCATATAATTATGCCAGATGAGCGGTTGGTTATGGCTGCAACTTGTCTATTTGGGATTATGATCATAGCTTTGCCAGCTTATATATTAGCTGTGAAGATTAGAGAAACCTCTCTCCAGCGAACCATAGGATTGTTGTACTTTGTTGTAATTTTAGCGCTGGTTAGCAAGGGACTTGAACCGTTTTATTCGATGTTAGGATGGAATGCACAGACCTCTCACTGGCTGCAGATATTTTTTTATCTGGGGATTTATTTGCTTATGTTCTTAGGAACTGCAGGAATCATGCTGCTTTATAGGGAGGATTCCTTTACAGAATTGGAACGGGTGGCCACTTATGATGTGTTGACAGGTATTTTGAATCGCAGATCCTTTGTACAGCGCGCCCGGCCTTTAATAGCTGCCTCAGCAATGAAGAAGCTGCCGTATTCTTTTTTACTGCTGGATGTGGATCACTTTAAACGCATAAACGATACCTACGGCCACAATACCGGCGACCATGTTCTGAAGGATCTGGCTCATAAAATAAAACAACAGCTTGGCAATGGTGATCTGTTCGGAAGATTCGGTGGTGAGGAGTTCACTGTGCTGCTGCATAGAGCCGATGAACAAAACAGTGATATGATTGCAGAGCGGATGCGCACAGCCGTTACAGGGGCGGTCATTCATGGTGTACCCTTGCATTACACGATAAGTGTTGGCATCATCACGGTGGATTCAGGTGAACGATACTCATTGAACACTCTTTATAAACTTAGTGACACTGCATTGTATCAGGCTAAGAAAAAGGGCCGGAACTGTGTAGTTAGAAGCTACGACAACTAAAGTGTCTTCCTTTCGACATTAAGCGAGGGAGATGCTTTTTTTGTATGCAAAGAGTCGTAGTACATATTACCTAACGATTACGAATTCTATCCATAGAGCAATTCATGATTATGTATGGCGTCAAAAAAGGGGTTTTAGTCTATATTTTAGAAAATGTGGCGTTTTATAAGGGTAAATCGTGATGAATTTCTGGAAACTCAGAAAAAAACTTAAAAAATTTTAGACTTCTCCTATAAATCGACAAAACTTTTAAGTGAAATGAGTTACTATTGAACTGCATCTAAAGTTTCAGTTAGTAGATGGGGGTTTTTATTACAAAATACAAGGAGCCAGAGTCATGCGAGAAAGAATGCTGTTCCTATCAGCCCAGAATCAAAGCGCAGAGGATCTAGAAGGAGAAATGAGAACAGGGAGTATTCTCGAGATTTTGCTTGGGAAATTTGATATAGATTTGCTGACGTACGGCAGTGCCAACCAAACCGTATCTATAAATGAGCGGACGGCACTTACGGTTCATAACATTAATGAAGATTATACGACCTGGAGGCCAATGCTGCGCCCCTTACATAAACTGCGGAATTTCTCGAACTTAAGTCATATAGATAAAGATATGAAGAACACTATTTTGGAGCTTTGCCGTTCCAATAATTATAAGCATGTATTTATATCGCATGTCCTATTGGGTAAATGCATTGATATGGTGCGGAACTTGCTTCCAGAAGCCAGTGTGATCACAGATACCTATAGTTTTGCAAACGGAAGCGGAGGATCTGCCGGAGAGGCAGGAAAGTTAAGCAGGAAGAATCCATATAATAAACTCAATGCCGCTTGGGATCGTAGGAATAAACGGCGATTAATGAATAAGACGGGACTACTTTTAGCAACCTCGGAATGGGATGCACTAGCGTTCAAATCTCTATCATTTGCCGATGCCCGTAAGGTTCATGTTGTCCCCCATTTCATCAAGATGAATGAGTATGAGACTTTTGCAGAGCCTGTGACTAAAGAAAATTCAATTGTGCTGCACTGGAATATGAATATGAGACTGGGAATAGATGCAGCCCGAGTATTCTTTAAAAAAACCTATCCCATGATTAAAGAACAAGTGCCTGATATCAAAAGTTACATTATCAGCTCAGAGGTTCACCCAGAGGTCATGACTTTGATTAAGGAAGATGAATCGGTCATAGTCACTGGACCAGTAAATTCCTCTACTGAATACATACGACGGTCTAAAGCTGTTCTGGTGCCCATCCTTGAAGGCTGCGAAGTTTCTAGAAATATACTGGAATCCTGGGCGCTAAAAACCCCGGTGGTTACTAGCTCAATCATGTGTGAGAAGCTGAATTGTGAGCATAACCGAAATATTTTGCTGGCTAATACCTCAGTTGAGGTTGTTGGAAGTGTACTGAATTTACTGAAAAATCCTGAGCTTGGTGCCATTATTGCGGATCGTGCGCATGAGACTTTGTTGAAAAATTACGAAATGAATCATGTTAAGAGTAAGATTCTTAGTCTTGTATAGAGGGTTGTCAGACATGATGCTTGCCGCTCTGGACAACGAATAACCCGCGAGGACCCTTAAAAGTCCTACGCGGGTTATTTGTTGACAGGATTTTAGAGTAAGTTGCGGCGCAGTTCTTCTGGTGATTTCGGAGACAACATTCCAAGTGGAATATCGAATACAGTACGAGCTCCACTTTGACCTTCTTGACTCATACGCTGAGCAGCTCTGGCATAAGCCACAAGCACACTAGCCGTAAATTCAGGATTGCTCTCCAGCTTCAGGCCAAATTCAACAATTTGTTTCGTGCCTTCTCCTGTTACCCCACTGCGAATAACAAACCCGCCGTGCGGAATACCGCTATGCTGAGCTGCCAGTTCTTCTTCAGTGATGAAAGTAACCGTAGTATCATAATCTGCAAAATAGTTCGGCATATTCACGATTTCTTCGCGAATGCGCTCTTGATCTGCACCAGCCTCAGCTACTACAAAACACTCTCTAAGATGTTTTTCACGAGTAGTAAGTTCTGGTGTTTCACCCGCACGGATGGCCTCGATAACCTCTTGTACTGGAACAGTATATTGTACGCCACCTTTAACGCCTTCTACTCTGCGAATGGCATCGGAGTGACCTTGGCTGACGCCTTTACCCCAGAAAGTATATTCTTTACCTTGTGGCAGAATAGCTTCAGCTAGCAGACGGTTCATGGAGAACAGGCCTGGATCCCAGCCCGTAGAAATTACGCTGAGTGTTCCGCCTTGTTTAGCTGCGGCATCAACGGTCGCAAAGAACTCAGGGATTTTGGCATGAGTGTCAAAGCTGTCCACGGTATTAAACATCCGGGCAATAGCTGGTGTCTGTTCTGGCAGATCGGTAGCCGATCCTCCGCACAGAATCATAACATCTACTTTTCCCTTATATTGTTCGACGGCAGAGATATGCTCGAATTTCACACCGGTTTCACCGGCTTCTAGTTGTCCAGGCTCTCTGCGCGTAAAGATCGCAACCAGCTCGATATCTTCACTTTGGTTAATAGCCTTACGTACACCTTTTCCTAAATTACCGTAGCCCACAATTGCTGCTTGAATTTTTTGTTTCAGAAAAAGCCCTCCTAAACTGTAATGAACTAAAATCCTATTTCTAGCTTAACTAGTATAGTGCACACTTTTAGCTCTTTTTATATAGTATATAAAAGTTACATGTAATGTAAACTGAATCCGTATAACTTTCATTATTCATTTGGCTATAAAAATAGCATATCTCTCTATTGTCTATCATATATTTCCATATAGATTAGATGAGGTGAGGTGTTACTGTTGAATAACGGAAGAATGACATTCCGATTTGACGCGAATAAGGACGAGCCTAAGCCAAAACCGCAGGTAGTGGAGCGCTGGTCCAGTGGCGGACTGGGTACAGCTGAAGAATATGCAGAGGAGTTGCGCAAGGAGGTCGGTCCAGCACAGCAGCATACTTGGGTGCAAGAACCTGATCTACGGTCTACGCGTGAGGCACCGCCGGAGGATGCTTACGACTATTACTCAGGAACTGTAGATCCACGCCAGCAAGAATGGGACGAACAGGATAGAGATTTCAGAAATACGCAGCAATCGTATCTGCTCTCAGATTTGGTACTGGATGATAGAGATAAATCAGCAGAGGTTTATACGGGAGGTTATGGGGGCTCATATCATACTCGTCGCCCATCGTATTGGTGGAAATTATCCCTGTCTGTGGTGGGGGCCATCGGCACAGGTCTACTGCTAGGGTATGCGGCGCTTTCCTTTTTTTATGGAGGAAACATGGACAGTAGTTCAGGAAACGGGATAACAGATACATTGGCTACTTCAGGGCAGACTTCCGGAGCTAATGATCCAGCAGGTGTAGGAACCTCGGGATTGCCGGTTACGGGCACAGATGATGCTGGCAAAAACAGTATTCCTGTTCAAGTGGCTGCGCAAAGCTACTACCTGCTGCAGTATGGCGTATTCAGTACGCCGGCAGGCGCGGAACAAGCTAGACAAGAGCTGTTGGACGCTGGTTTGGCTGCGGGCTTGGACCCTGCTGACGGAAATCGTGTATATGCCGGAATGTCCTCTGACCGTGAACAAGCTAAGCTGCTCAGCAGTGGACTGAAGAATCAAGGGATTGAGCTTTATGTAAGAGAGGTGGATCTTCCCGGAGTGGAACGATTAGGATTTGCCGGAAATGCGGAGGCTGTGAATAGTTATTTTGCGGTGAGTGGACAGTTGCTCAGTGAACTAAGCAGTCAATCCGCTTCTTTACTCAGTGGCGGACAAACGGATGCGGCAGCTAATACCTCAGCTGTGAGTGATCTTCATCTCCAATGGAGTGAAGCTGTTAAAGCTCTGGAGCAAGGCATAACGCCTGAAGCCAAAAGCATTTGTGCAGCGCTAGAGAAATCTATGAGCCAAGGAATTTCAGCACTGAGTGAATATAACAAGAACAAGGCGCAAGCCCTGCTTTGGGAAGTGCAGGAATCCATGCTGAGCTTCTTGACCAGCCAAAAACAGCTGCTGTCTGCTATGAATTGAATGCTTGGATTGCGGATTCAAAATAACAACAAGTCTCCGGGGAATTGGGGGCTTGTTGTTTTTTTCGGAGAGGGGTATCGTTCCGCAACTTTTAGGGCAAAAGGTGGTAAACATTACCGTAGGGGATTTTACGTTTGTATTGATCACCGTTTCACCGTATAATAATTAGGGTGTCAAAAAATGGCGAGGGAAGACTGAGATGAAGAAGAAAAATGTAGGAACACTGCTGTTATTTCTAATTCTAGGCTGGCTGGCTGGAGCCTGGATCGCCAAGCTGCTGCAGCCCGTAAAGGCTCTGTCTTTTCTAACAACATCGACTGTGCTCAAATGGTCTCCGCGAGCCGATTTAGACATCATAACCTATGACATCACTATTCATTTGAAATTGTGCATGCTTAGTCTCGCCGGTATTATTACAGCTGTATGGCTGTACCGCAGACTGTAACTCTCGTTACTTAGCAAGAAGGGACGTTTACAACGTGGACAACTCACCACTCATTATTCTAGCCTCAGGTTCACCGCGTCGACGTGAGCTGTTATCCTTACTGGGTTTACCCTTTGAGGTCATTACCAGCGAAGCTGATGAGAGCACACCGCCGGATTGGACGCCGGAGAGAATCGTGCGCAGTCTAGCTTTGCGAAAAGCAGAAGCCGTAGTAGCTACAGCCGGAGAGCGTAACGCAGTCATTATAGGAAGCGACACAATTGTTGTACTAGATGATACTGTGCTAGGCAAACCGGTGGACAAGCTGGACAGCAAAGCGATGCTTACCAGACTTCAGGGCCGAGCTCATAAGGTATACACGGGTGTAGCCTGCCTCGGACTCCCGAATGGGAAGACTATAGTGGAGCACCGTGTTACTTCCGTAACGATGAGGGCAATGACTGAAGAGGAAATTGCTGCTTATATAGCTACGGGAGAGCCCGCTGATAAGGCTGGCTCTTATGCGATACAAGGGCTTGGGTCCATTTTGGTGGAACGAATTGAAGGCTGTTATTTCAATGTAGTCGGATTGCCTTTGTCGCTTCTTGGCGAAATGCTATCCGAGTTCGGTATAACTGTATTGAGCCGGTAGGAAGCCTGGGGAAAGAGGGATAGGGATGGAGTCGCAACCAATTATGCTGCGGGACCTCCCCCATGAAGAACGACCTAGAGAGCGCATGATGCATTATGGGGCGGAATCATTAAGTCAAGCGGAGTTGTTAGCCATTCTGCTGCGTACGGGAACACGCCGCGAGTCGGCTATTCATATTGCACAGCAGATGCTGGGGAAGATCGGTGGCCTGCGTGGGCTAGTTGACCTTAGCATCGAAGAACTGACTAAAATCAACGGTATCGGTCCTGCCAAGGCCGTACAACTAAAAGCAGGCATCGAACTGGGAAGGCGCCTTGCGAATTCCAGGTTCAATATGCCGGTCATTATCCGCTGTCCTGGGGACGCTGCTGAGATTCTGACTGAGCAATTGCGTTATTTGCAAAAGGAGCATTTTGTCTGTCTGTTTCTGAACACGAAGAATCATGTGATTGGACAAGAAACATTGTCCATGGGCAGCCTGAATGCTTCGATCGTTCATCCTCGTGAGGTATTCAGAGCAGCTATAAAATGCAGTAGCGCCTCTATTATATGCGCGCACAATCATCCTAGTGGTGATCCAACACCTAGTCCAGAAGATATTTCCCTAACTGCTAGATTGCTTCAGGCAGGTGAGATTATCGGAATAGATGTGCTGGACCATCTAATTATCGGAGATAGCAGTTTCGTAAGCTTGAAAGAAAAAGGACATATGTAATATAAATGTAGATTTACTTAGGAAAAGGAGAAATTAGCATGTTGGGTGGTTTCACAAAAGATTTAGGAATTGACTTGGGGACAGCGAATACGCTTGTCTACGTACGCGGTAAGGGCGTTGTTGTAAGAGAGCCTTCCGTTGTAGCCATTAACACTGATACTAAGACGATTGAAGCCGTGGGTGAATCCGCCAAAAAAATGATCGGTCGTACACCTGGAAATATCCGTGCGATCCGTCCGATGAAAGATGGCGTTATCGCTGATTTTGATACAACGGCTACGATGATTAAATATTTTATTCGTCAAGCACAGAAACAGCGTTCTATGTTCCAGCGTCATCCTAATGTAATGGTCTGCGTGCCATCTGGCATTACTGCTGTAGAGCAACGTGCGGTAGAAGATGCTACCAAACAAGCTGGCGCTCGCGAAGCTTACATTATCGAAGAGCCTTTTGCTGCTGCTATCGGTGCGGATCTGCCAGTATGGGAGCCTACAGGTAGTATGGTTGTAGATATCGGTGGAGGTACAACTGAAGTTGCCGTAATCTCACTCGGCGGCATTGTTACTAGCCGTTCAGTGCGTGTTGCAGGTGATGAAGCGGATGAGTCCATCATTCAATACATCAAACGTCAATACAATCTGATGATCGGTGAACGTACTTCGGAGCAGCTCAAAATGGATGTTGGCTCTGCCCTTCCTCTTGAAAAGGCTGAAACCATGGAAATTCGCGGCCGTGATCTCGTAACAGGTCTGCCAAAAACACTTACAATTACTTCTGATGAAATCTGTGAAGCTTTGTCTGACACAGTGAATGCTATTATTGAAGCTGTTAAAGTAACGTTGGAAAAATGTCCGCCAGAGCTTGCAGCAGATATTATGGATCGTGGAATTGTTTTGACAGGTGGGGGAGCTTTGCTTCGCAACTTGGATAAGCTGCTTGCACGTGAGACGGGAATGCCGGTTATTGTTGCTGAGAATCCACTGGACTGTGTAGCTATTGGAACCGGTAAGGCACTTGAGAACATTCATTTGTTCAAGAGCCGCAGCGGATCCAGTCTTCGTTCGAAGAGATAAGATGATGTTCTACCACTTGTGTAAGTCAACCCCTGTTATGGGAGAAATACTGTTGTTAGAGGGTGTTGAAACTGTTTAAACTCTTAAGCAATAAACGTCTGTTTATTCTGTTGATTACACTGGTGCTGTTCATTGTGGTAATGGGCTTCAGCTTGGCAACAAGGAAAGGCTTGTCCTGGCCGGAGAACTTTCTCAGAGATTCGACTGGTTTCGTGCAAAAAATGTTCTACAAGCCCGCTGGATATGTAGCGGGCTTGTTTGAAGATATTGGAAATCTGAGTGATCTTGCTAAAGAAAATGAACAGCTTAAAATTATGGCTGCCCAGTATGCACGTGATAAAGCCCAGTATAATTTCGTCAAGGCAGAAAATGAATCATTGAAGGAGAAATTGGACTTCACTAATGCCCAGAAAGAATTGTATAAATATGAATATCGTATTGCGCAGGTAGTTAGCCAGACTACAGAGCCAAGCAATAGTACGATTGTTATCGATTTGGGCTCCAAAGATGGGGTTAGACCTAATATGTCCGTGATTTCCGTCGATGGTATGGTAGGGGTTATTAGTCAGGTGAGCAATTTCACCTCCACGGTGAAGCTGATGACAATGATGGATACCAATGATCCTAATTCCCAGCCGCCTATTGCGGCAACTGCCTTAAATAAAGAGGGTAAGTCCTTTGGGATGATTGAGAGTTATAATCCAGAGACGAACAGACTGCTGATGACTAAGATTCCACCGGGTGATCCTATTGCGGCGGAGGATACTATTCTGTCTTCCGGTATTGGAGGGTTGTATCCAAGGGGATTGACAATAGGCACAGTTGAAAGCGTCGATGTTGGTGAATTTGGATTAACCTCCACAGCAGTGATTAAGCCTTCAGCAGAATTTCAGGACTGGAAGCAGTTGATTGTTGTGTTTACGGAGGAGCGTGCTGAATAGTGAATATGCGCAGATCAGTTCTTGTTCTGTTACTGTTCCTCTTATTTATTGTGGAGGGAACCATCTTACCTTGGCTGATTCCAGATGTGTGGCAGATGCGAATCATTCCGAATTTGGTTTTTGTTGTGTTATTGTTCGTGACTATATATCATCATCGGCATACAGCACTTATATTGGGATTATGTTTTGGAATGCTGCATGATGTCGTTTTTTACGGCAGAATTCTTGGAGCACACTCTTTTGCGATGGGATTGTCGGCTTATTTAATCGGCCTTTTATTTCAGATTCCACGTGCTCCGCTGCCCCTTATGATGACTGTGGTTCTGCTTGGAAGTCTACTTGAGGATAGTATACTATTTGGTATCTATAGTGTATTTAATCTTAATCAAGAACCTTATAGCTGGGCGATTTTGAATCACATGCTGCCGACGATGCTTTTTCATTTTGCCATCGGGCTACTCTTCTACATACCGGTTCGGCGCCAGCTTGAGCTAATCAAGAAAGAAACGAATAAGGAAGAAGCGGCTTAAAGAGCTTCTATTTTCTTTCTATACAAAGCAGGAATTTAAGGGGCCCGGCACGAATGAATGAGGATAGGGGGCCAGGCATATGACAGTAAAATCCAAGCATGTAAGGATTAAGGGCATCAAGGATGGCCTGATATTCCTGCTAGACGACAAATGTCCCTTTGAAGATCTTCTGAGCGAGCTTCGCTATAAGCTGGAGCACAGCCATCAAAATATTTTAACTGGACCGATTGTACATGTGGACATAAAGCTGGGCAATCGTACCGTAACTGAGGAAGACAAGGAAGCTGTGCTGGAGATTCTTAAGGGACAGGGAAATCTGTTGATTCGATCTATAGAGGCGCTTCCAGCGCCCGGCAGTGAGGATAATGACGCATTGTTTCTGATGAGCGGAATTCTACGTTCCGGTCAGGTGCTGCACCATAACGGAAATCTTCTATATCTGGGGGATGTGAACCCTGGGGGGACCATAACCTGTTCAGGCGATATTTATATACTAGGTTCGCTAAGAGGGATGGCGCATGCTGGAGTAGACGGGAATGAGGAAGCAATTATAGCTGCTTCTTTAATGTCTCCAACGCAGCTGCGAATTGCCGATATTATTAGTCGTCCGCCCGATGAATGGGAAACCCGAGAAAGCAGTATGGAATTTGCATATTTAACAAACGGAGCTATGCAGATCGATAAGATTCATAATTTGGTCAAATTACGTCAGGATTTAAATGTGTTTAAAGGGGTGTAGCCTCCATGGGAGAAGCGATAGTCGTAACCTCGGGCAAAGGCGGAGTTGGCAAAACAACCACAACAGCCAACATTGGAACCGCACTTGCACTGCAGGGCAAAAAAGTATGTCTCGTCGATACCGACATTGGACTGCGTAATCTGGATGTAGTTATGGGGCTTGAGAATCGTATTATTTATGATCTTGTGGATGTAGCGGAAGGACGTTGCCGCCTTAATCAAGCGCTAGTTAAAGACAAGCGCTTTGATGAATTGTATATGCTGCCTGCAGCTCAAACAAAGGATAAAACGGCTGTCTCTCCTGAACAAGTAAGAGATATCATTCTTGAACTAAAGAAGGAATATGAGTATGTTCTGATCGATTGTCCGGCAGGAATCGAGCACGGCTTCCGCAATGCGATTGCCGGTGCGGATAAAGCGATTGTGGTTACCACACCAGAGCATGCCGCTGTGCGGGATGCCGATCGTATAATCGGACTATTAGAACAGTCGAGTGTGGAATCGCCGAAATTGGTGGTAAACCGTATTCGCCCAGGTCTTGTGAAGTCTGGGGATATGCTTGATATTGAGGATATATTACAGGTGCTGAACATTGATCTTATCGGAATTGTTCCGGATGATGAATTAGTCATTAAAGCCGCAAATAACGGAGAACCTACAGTTATGAATCCCGATTCTTCAGCTGCTATTGCCTATCGCAATATTGCACGCCGAATTTTAGGTGATGCTGTACCCCTGATGCAGCTTGACCGCAAACCGGGAGCATTTAAGAAACTTAAGAAATTTTTCGGCATGGTCTAGTCTTAAGTCTAGCGATTTTACTATAAAAACATAATTGATCCCATCCATAGAGAAATCTACGGGTGGGATTTTTTGTATTATAATAGGCAATGATACAATGCAAAGAATTGTGGCTAATGGTACATAAATAAATTGAGAAGACCTTCCCTATGGAAAAACGAAAGAAGAAGAGTTACCGTGAACGGATGATAGAGAGCTACGTGTCAGACCCGAGATGCGTCCATACTGTAAGCACGAATGTTGCTTGTGTTTGGTATGCAGAATATGGACGAGTTCATTATTATGACGAGAAGCAAGAATATAAAAACCAAAAGAAATTGGGAATACGAAGGAATGAAAAAAGAGGAAGGTCAAAAGAGGGAGGTCAAAAGAGGGAATAGGATAAGGAAAAGGAACTGTCCCTATGGAGTCCATAGGAGGAAGATATGGAGCCTGAAGAATGGGTAGATTATGTCTGTGTGGAATGAGGGATGGTAGATCTTGTACCCGAATTTATAGTGGCAAAGTGCTCATATGAGCTGGAAGCCGGAGAATTTCTAGAGTTTTTCTGTCCAGCTTGTAACGGAACCTTTGTGAATAAGCTTACTAGCCAGCAGACAAATGACCGCTGGCTTGTAAGCTTATTCATCCGTAGGGTGGTTTTGTTCTGTGATTGCGTCAATAACATCACCTATCTTTATCCAGCCATAATCCTCTTCGAGTTGAGATTTATTTACCTCAAATGTCGGCCCACCTTAAGCACCATGCCTCACACCTTAACATCCTACACTGGATCAAACAGTACAAGCGTTACCTGCTTCCGCTCCTACAGCGAGTACTGTCAGTAGAAAAATAAAGGGTTAGACTCGATGCTATGTTCCACGCGAGTATCCCAATTGTCATACTGTCATACTTTATAAAATATGTTTTTTTACTTCCCCTAGCAAATTAAACAGCGACAGCAAAGGACGAGAAAATAAAGTCCTAGACTGTCGCTGTTTAATTGGATTTCGGTAAATGCTCCAAAATAAAATTATTACATTTAGTTATTATTGGTAGTTTCTAATATATCCTTTTGCTGTATGAGTCTCTGCATATACTTTAATTTTATACTGCCAACCTAAATTCATATAAAAGTCAAGTGATTCTGAGCCCTCGCCTGCATCTAATAAAATACCACTGTCTCCTGGATCATTTATACCCATATTCGTCCATACTCCATTACCTGTATTGTAGTAAATAAATAAACTAGCCTTACCAGCTGATTCAAGTGTAATTTTTCCATACTGGCCAGCTCCATTAATGGGATTTGATAATGTATAGGTAACAGGAGCTACAACAACACTCGTAGATTCTCCTGCTACAAAAGGTGCAATAGAGTCAATCGAAGAAGAGCTTGTGTTAGCACTAGATTCATTCGCAGGAAACGTAGCTTCCCCCGCTACAAAAGGTGCAATAGAGTCAAACGAAGATGGGCTTGCGTTAGTACTAGATTCATTCGCAGCAAACGTTGGAACTGCACTTACTAAAGAAATAGCAGCCGTTAAAAGAAATAAACTAGAGATTTTTTTCATAAGATGTTTTTCCTCCAAATATATATTTTTTGTACTTAATTACCATATCAAATACTGATATAGAAATAAATGTTTAATAAGTAAATTGATCCCTTTTTCCTACAGGATATTTATCCAAAAGGAATCATGTCGATTTTTGTCTTGTTTTTCAATCATGATAGTTCAGTTCGCCACATTATGGGATGGCAGATATTCCGGAATTCCATTTATTCCAGAGCAGGCCAAGCTGAACCTGCCGCTCCAGTGGAAGATTAAACATGCGCAAATACTGCACAGATTCCCAAAAGGTCAGTTGAGTAAAGATAGGCATGTTGGGATGAATTTCATCAAAAATGTATTTCTGGAGCACATAGACGGCAAGGACCACAAATAATTGACTATATACCGCATTTTCTGTCGTTCCAAATAGATAAGGCACATTCAGATGCTGTTTAATCCACCGGAAAAAGACTTCAATTTGCCAGCGTGTCTTATAATTCTTAGCGATAACGTGAGGGGCAGCTTTTCTCACATCGGTCACAACCCGCACGATTTCACTCCGGTTATTTTCAAATTCAACGACCCGATGCCGATGTCGCTTTGCGATCGATTCCGCCACGTTCAGAGGTATAGCTGGTCATGAAACAAGGTGCCATGCAACTTAATGCCCTCTGATTTTTTTGTATGGGGCCCAAGGCACTCGGGAGTTTGCCGCTGTGACCGTAGTCGAGTCAATCAGTAGAAGATCTCTGGGAAGATTCAGATGACGCCAGGTTTGACGGTTACATATTTTTCCTTAACAATGTGAGCTTAAGGAACAGTCTTATATATCTCGCTTAAAAGCTTAGCTCATTCTAGTACTTTCCGGTATTTATATGGCCTACCTTGGAGGGGCTTGTTCTAAAGAGACTTCCGTGCTTCATAAAATGGAAGTAAAACAAGCCCGTCCGGAGGGATAAATATGGATCAGAAATCAGATATCAAGAATCGCCGCAAGGAGCGTATTCGTAGTTTATTGGAGGAACTCCCGGAAGTCTCAGCAGTCTCAGGAGTTTCGGAAGTCCCGGAACTTGAAATAGCGGACGCTCCCCCTTTATTTATTATGCCGGATAAGAGTACGAGCTTTAAGGAATGGGGAACAGGATTTAAGAATGCGGATCAATCCTCTGTAGAGCCCGATCCAGAGGTGATGTGGAAAAAGAGTCGTGGAGGCTGGGAGGATAACGGCGGTGGAGGCTCAAATTTCACTGCTGGTTTTATTCGGCGCTTTGTTGCTAGTGTTCTTGTGTTTGGAGCGGTGTGGGGGATTTTTGCGGTACATCAGCCATGGTCCTATAAGATGCAAGCTTTTATTAGTGATGCGTTAAGCAATGACATGGATTTCACGGCTGTGAGAGTCTGGTATGAGGAGAACTTTAACGGAGCTCCAGCGTTCATTCCGATATTTGGGGATAAAGATGAGCCTGCTCAAAAAGTGGCCGCTCATCATCAACTTACTGCCCCGATAGCTGGGAGCATTGTCCAGCCTTTTGCATCTACGCTAAAAGGGGTGGAAATTATGCCTCAAATCGATTCAACCTTAAATGTGACGGTGAAAAGTATAGACATGGGACGTATTCTCTCCATCTCTAAGGAGCTGGAAGGGGGCATTCGAATTGCTGTTCAGCATTCAGGCGGTGTCACTGCAGAATACGGACATTTGAGCGGCACCAAGCTGGAGGTTGATGACTGGGTGCAGAGCGGGGATTCACTCGGTTGGATGATGGAGAAGGACGTATCCTCAGCTTCAACACTATTTTTCGCAGTGATAAAAGACAAGACTTATATTGATCCTACAGAAGTGGTATCGTTTGATTAGGATCTTTGGTATCGAACTGTCACTACATCCACTGTTCGTGATCATTATGTTATTCTCCGTGGTCACGGGACAATTTCTAGAGCTGCTCACCTTATTTACGATTGTCTTCATTCATGAAATGGGACATGTCGTTGCGGCTCTTTTGGCCGGTGTTACAGTTAAGTCGGTTCAGCTTCTTCCGTTTGGCGGAGTGGCTGTTATTGAAGATCATGGGCGGCTTACAGCCAGTCGTGAGATCGGAATAGCCCTTGCCGGTCCACTGCAAAATGGAATTATGATCGTTATTGCTTTTGGACTTCAACAAGCCGGTTATGGCAATCAGGAATTTCTGACCTATTTTATTCATGCCAATGCCATTATTGGGCTTTTTAATCTAGTGCCAGTGCTGCCGCTTGACGGAGGTAAAGTGCTTCAGGCCACTATTAGTTTAGTACTTCCTTATTACTACACTTTGTTATGGACTGGACGGGTGAGTGTAGCCGCAAGTGTCCTTGTGATTATATATGCGCTGCTGCCTCTTGGAGCGGGTGGAGGCCTTAGGCTGAATATGGTCATGATCGGAGCTTTTCTGCTGTATTCGAATTTCACCGACCATCGTAATTTACCGTACCGGTTTGTTGCTTTTTTGATGAATCGGGAGGCTGTTTATGAGTATCATTTGCGAACAGGAAGCGTAGCTCGTCCAATAGTTGCATTATCTGCGAAACCTTTAGATGATATATTGCGTCTATTTAAACGTAATCAATATCATTTTATCTATGTGTTAAACGGTAAAGGAAATGTTGTTGCTGTTGTGCCGGAACAGCGCTTAATATCAACCTACTTCGGAATATAGTGTATTTATGCAGAGAATGTGAAGGAATGAACGAACGAAACCAGAGGTGAAGCCATGAAACAGATGATCGTTCACTGCACGCAGCACATTACCCGAATGGCTCTTCTGGAAAACGGAAGGCTGGTGGAGTACGCGGCTGAACGCGATCAGCAGCAAGGGTTGGTCGGCAGTTATTACAAGGGCCGTGTGATTAACGTACTTCCAGGTATGCAGGCTGCTTTTGTTGATATCGGACAGAAGAAGAATGCTTTTTTATATGTTGATGATGTATTGCATCCTAATTTGGATAAACAGCCTGATGTGAAGCCCTCTATCGAGACGCTTTTGCAGCCGGGACAGGATATTGTTGTTCAAGTGCGGAAAGAGCCGAGCGGCGGAAAAGGCGCGCGTGTAACGACTCATTATACGTTGCCCGGGCGCTGGATGGTGTACATGCCCTTTGCAGAATACGTCGGTGTCTCCAAAAAAATAAGCCGGGATGCAGAGCGCAGTCGTCTCAAAGGAATCGGAGAACGTCTGCGAATGAAAGAAGAAGGGCTTATTATGCGGACGGTTTCTCAGGACGAGCCACATGAAGCTGTGGAGGGTGATCTTTCTTTTTTGCGTGCCCAATGGGAGAATATTACACGTAAGGCACAAACGGTAGAGGCTCCCGCTTTACTACATCGTGATCTTAGTATTGTCCAACGCTTTATAAGAGATGCCTTTAATCCGCAACGGGATCAGTTGATTATTGATTCATCTGCCGCAGCTAGAGAAGCAACAGCCTTTCTGGACGACATGGCTCCTGAAGGGTACAAGCCAGTCTGTCTTTATAATGGAGCGGAGTCTATTTTCGCTGCTTATGGTATTCAGGATCAATTGCTCAAGAGCTTCAGCCGCAAAATCACGCTGGAGGGCGGAGCAACAATGATCTGGGATGAGACAGAGGCGTTAACCGTAATTGATGTCAACACCGCTCAATATATTGGCGGAGCATCGCTTGAAGAAACGGTTACTAATACGAATTTGCTCGCAGCTGAGGAGATCGGTCGTTTGATCCGGTTACGCGATACTGGTGGAATCATTATTGTCGATTTTATTGATATGGAACAAGAGCTTCACCGCAAGATGGTTACAGAGCGATTAGAGAAAGTGATCTGCAAGGATCGCACCAAAACACATATTTTGGGGTGGACAAGACTCGGGCTGCTCGAGATGACCAGAAAGAAGGCAAGGCATGATTCAGCCAGCTTTGCGCCTGTGATTTGCCAGTGCTGCGGGGGAACCGGAAAAGTTGGAGAATGGCTGGAATGAGTTGACGATAAGTCATAAGTATGATACTATCTTCAAGTATGTGTTTGATGCAGTTGATCCTGCACATGCTGTAACCGCTCCGATCGGGTACATAAGCGCAGTTCCTACGGGAATTCTGCCACCTAGACTAGGCGAGTCTGAGACATGAGGAGGTGCAAGTAAAATGTATGCAATTATCGAAACTGGTGGTAAACAATACAAAGTCCAAGAGGGCGACGTTTTGTTCATTGAAAAGTTGGAAGCTGAAGACGGCGCAAGTGTAACTTTTGACCGTGTATTGGCTGTTTCTAACGATGGTGGTCTGACTGCAGGAACTCCGCTAGTAAGCGGCGCGTCTGTAACAGCTAAAGTCGAGAAACATGGTAAAGGCGCTAAGGTTGTAGTTTACAAATACAAACCTAAGAAGAACTACCACAAGAAACAAGGTCATCGTCAACCGTACACGAAAGTAACTATCGAGAAGATTCAAGCGTAAGAAGGTGCGTTAATGATTAGCGTGCGGATTACACGATTATCGGATCTAGGAACTATCGTTGGCTTTGAGGTTAAGGGGCATGCGGGTTATGCGAAGCGTGGCGAAGATATCGTATGTGCCGGGGTATCCGCTGTAACAGTTGGAACCGTCAATTCGATTGAGACCTTGACCGGAATCTCCATGGATACATCCATGAAGAACGGATTCTTAAGTGGAACATTAAGTTCTGTTGAAGATTTCGATACTTCCGCGAAGGTACAATTGCTGCTTGAATCCATGGTCGTAATGCTGAATGATATCGCAGAATCATACGGGAAGTATATTCAAATACAGCAAGTAAATATTTAAAGAAGGAGGTTGACAACATGTTGAAATTGAATCTTCAATTGTTCGCATCGAAAAAAGGTGTAGGTTCCACAAAAAACGGACGGGATTCCCATTCCAAACGTCTTGGCGTGAAACGTGCTGACGGTCAAGCAGTAACCGGCGGTAACATCTTGGTTCGTCAACGCGGAACAAAAATTCACCCAGGAACTAACGTAGGCATCGGTAAAGATGATACTTTGTTCGCAATGGTGGATGGCGTAGTGAAGTTCGAACGTTGGGGCCGCGATCGCAAAAAAGTGAGCGTGTACCCAGTTGATGTCGCTCCGGTAGCAGCGGCACTGGAAGCGTAAGCTTACGGACCATATGAGCAAGTAGAAGCCTCCGGCATGAGTGCCGGAGGCTTTTTTGTAGAATATTCATAATTATTTGTGATGCAAAGTTGGGATGGTTAGATAGATGTGAAATTCTCGTTATTATCTCTGGTGAACTACAGTGAACGCGTGTGTTATACTAGGAAATGGTAAATGATACTAACAAAACAAATTATCTAAACGAAGTCATGAATTTTGCGAACTGAGGGACGGGGAGAAAGAATGAAATCCTGGAAAAGTGCAATCTGGGCAGTCATGTTATCCGTAATGCTTCCTTTAGGTCTTTTGTATTGGCATACTTCTCTTCTGACGTGTCTATTACTCGGAGTCTGGGTAGTGGCAATCGTTGCTTTCAGTTTTATCTGGAGCCAGCGTCATTATGAACGGGAGCTGCGTATACAAGAGAACACTCTGCAACAGGCGGCGATTCGGACACTGAATCATCATCGACATGATTGGATGAACGATTTGCAGATTCTATACGGATATATTCAGCTTGGAAAGCCTAATAAATCCGTGGAGTGTGTGGAAAGAATAAAGGAACGCATAGCACTTGATAGTCGTATCGCTAAGTTGGGCATTCCTTCATTGGTTTTCTATATCCAATCCTTCCGAACTAACAGGTCTAGTCTGGAATTGGAAGTTCAGGTGGAGGAAGGGTTGCAGCTAGAGGACAAGCTAAATCCAGAAGCAGGAGATGAGCTGACTTCAGTGATTATGCAGACCATACGGGCTTATCAGTACAACGGGCTGGCTCCTCAGGGGGAGACGCGCAAGCTGCGCCTTGGCTTTTTTCAGGATGGAGGAGACATTCTTATCTCCTTCGAAGGCGAGGGGGAGCATGGCAATCCCGAGCTGCTCAAAGGGCAAATTTATAATATAGTACAAGGAAAAATCATGAAAGCAGAGCAGTTTAAGCCTAGCAGGGCTTATGTAGAGCTGCGATTACCGCTTGAAATGTGAGGAAGGTGAACATTTATGTTCGTAGATAAAGCTAAGATTTATGTTAAAGGCGGTGACGGCGGGGATGGTCTCGTTGCGTTTCGCCGGGAGAAATATGTACCGGAGGGTGGTCCTGCCGGTGGTGACGGAGGCCGTGGAGGCGACGTTATTTTCCGTGTAGATGAGGGACTGCGCACGTTGATGGATTTCCGTTATCAGCGCCACTTCAAAGCTGACAAAGGGATTAAAGGACGGAACAAAAGCCAACATGGAGCGAATGCGGATCATATGATCGTTCGTATTCCGCCAGGAACCATTCTGATTGACGATGATACGCAAGAGATCATTGCCGATATGACGCGTCATGGACAACAGGTTGTAGTTGCACGTGGAGGCCGTGGAGGCCGGGGTAACACCCGTTTTGCCACAGCTAATAATACTGCACCAGAGCTTGCGGAGAACGGTGAAGAAGGCCAAGAGCGTTATGTTGTTATGGAACTTAAGGTAATGGCTGATGTAGGGCTTGTAGGCTTCCCGAGTGTGGGTAAATCTACGTTGCTGTCGGTTGTGTCCGCTGCTCAGCCCAAAATCGGAGCTTACCATTTCACAACAATTACACCGAATTTAGGGGTAGTGGATGTTGGGGATGGCCGAAGCTTTGTGATGGCGGATCTGCCTGGATTAATCGAGGGAGCTAGTGAAGGCATAGGTCTGGGTCACGAATTCCTGCGTCACGTTGAACGTACGCGTATCATCATTCATGTAGTTGATATGTCTGGCTCTGAGGGCCGTGATCCCTTCGAGGATTGGGTTCTAATTAATGATGAGCTGAAGCAGTACAATGCTAGTCTAATCGATCGTCCGCAGATTGTGGCGGCGAATAAGATGGATATGCCTGAATCAGAAGAGAATCTTATTTCTTTCCGCGAACGCGTAGCTGAGGTGCGGCCGGATTTAGAAATCATGCCAATTTCATCCCTTACCCGTCAGGGTGTCCAGGAGCTCCTATATCGTGCAACGGATATTCTCGACAGCATTCCGGTTGCGCCGGTGGTTGAGGAAGTTGCTGAAACTACTGAACGTAAGGTGTATAAGCTGGAAGCAGAAGAGGATAATTCGTTTACTATTACACGTGATAACGAGGCGTTTGTGGTCACAAGCCCACGTATCGAACGTATGCTGAAGCGCATGCAGCTTAGCACACATGATGCGATTCTCAAGCTGGCACGGACTTTGCGTCATATGGGTGTAGATGCCGAGCTTCGTAAACGTGGTGCTGTAGAAGGAACGATTGTCCGTATCGCTGATTTCGAATTCGAATTCGTTGAGAACAGCAGCTACTATTAATATTTAGCTGACTATGAAGCGCCAACTATGGTTTTCCTGTAAAGGGATAGCATAGTTGGCGCTTTTTTTGTGAGGAGATCAGTAATTTTTTTCAATAAAAGAACCCAAAACACGATATATATCGTATACAATAAATATCGAAATACACTAATTCCCATTTGGGAGCGTACACGTTATTTATATATAAGATAATGAAAGAAGGAATAGCAGATGGCAATTATAGAAGTGGTGAAGTATGACGGTCCTCCAGGTATATTTGCATGGAAATATCCTAACCAGGAGCTGGGGACATGGACACAACTAATCGTTAATGAATCCCAGGAAGCGATTCTATTCAAGGGCGGACAAGCGCTTGATTCTTTTACAGCTGGGCGGCACACGCTAAGCACCGCTAATATACCTATTTTATCCAATATCGTTAATCTTCCTTTTGGTGGAAAATCACCATTTACGGCTGAAGTATGGTATGTGAATAAGACGAATTCGATGAATGTCAAATGGGGAACAAGCTCACCTTTACAGCTTCAGGATCCCAAATACAAAATTATGATTTCTGTTCGTTCTTTTGGGCAGTTTGGTGTAAAAATCGATGATCCGCGAAAATTCTTGCTGAAGCTCGTAGGGACGCTCCCGCAGTTTGATCATGAAACGCTTATCAGTTATTTCCGCGGACTGCTGATGTCGAATATAAATGAACTTATTTCTTCTTACCTTGTGCACAAGCAAATCAGCATACTGGAGATTAATGCTTATGTTGCAGAGATCTCCAAACATATTCAGGGCCGACTAGCCTCGGCTTTCTTGGATAATGGCATTGAGCTGAATAATTTCTATATTGATTCGATCAATATTCCAGAGGATGATCCGGCAACGATTCGTTTGAAGGAAGCTTTGGCTAAAAAAGCGGAAATGGATATCATGGGCTTCACCTATCAGCAGGAGCGTGGTTTTGACACGATGGAAGAAGCGGCAGGTAATCCCGGCAATCTTGGAGTGGGCATGATGAACACCGGGATGGGGCTTGGACTTGGAATGGGATTTGCTGGACCCGCTATGGATATGGTGAACCGTATGACTAGAGGGATGAACTTGGATTCAGGGACTACAGTTATACGTCAAGAGCAGCGTTCCTGCTCTAAGTGTGGAGTTATGAATCCAGTAGAGGGACGGTTCTGCAGCGGTTGTGGGCAGGCGCTTGGAGGCAACCCGCAAAGTTCTCCCTCTGCGAACAAGATCAAATGTTTTGAATGCGGGCATGAACTAAATGCGGGAGCTAAGTTCTGTCCAGGTTGCGGGAATCCTTATCGTGCTTGCCCATCCTGTAAAGCAGATAATCCTGAGGGAGCGGCTTCTTGTGTCTCCTGTGGAAAAGAAATGCCTAAAGCTTGCGGTAAATGTGGGACTATGGTAGCGCCAGGGGTGAAATTCTGTCCTCATTGTGGAGACAGCATGGTGATTAAATGCAGCGGCTGTGGACATGAGCTGAAAGCTGGACAAAAATTCTGTGCAGAGTGCGGAACAAAAGCAGGCTAAGGAGGACCTAATGAACAAAAGCAGGAGATATATATACATTATTACCATCATTTATGCGGTAGCTATAGTACTGACAGTGTTCTCGTTTATTGGATTAGGTTTCTCCGACTCACTGTTTCGGTTCATAATTTCTTTATCCGCGGTTCTGCTAGCAGAAAGTGTAATCTATGGCTATTGTATTTTTTGGCTCCGAACGGCAAGTAGCATTCAGCAGACTCCGCCTGTTCTTATCAGCGGCGCAATCATTACGGGAATCTATGCAGCCCTCGTATTTGTATCGGCCTTACTCTTCGATTGGCTGCTGGAGTTACCCGCCTTGTGGTACGCAGCCGAACAATTGCTGATTCTTGTGTTAGGAGCGATCACTTTGGCCGCGATAGGGCTTTACGGGTGGAATGCTGGGGCAGGGGAACAGCAAGCCAAAAGGTCTTTACAAAAGTTTCGGCGGTATCAGAACGAATTAACTGAAATGAGTGAGCTGGCTAGTAGCTGGAAGAATTCCGAATCCGAGCAGCTAGTGAACGTGTTAGATATGTTGGAGGAAAAATTTAAGTACAGTGATCCGATATCAGAACCGTCTTTATATGCTACAGAGGATATTCTGCAGCAGCAGATTTCTCTGTTACATGATCACGTGAAGCTACTGCTGGCGACCCAAGAGCCACATGAGGGCTGGCAGGTAGAAGTAAATGAGATGTCAGAGAGTATAAAGTCTACACTTCAGCGGCGTAACCGTGAATTAGCGGCACTTAAATAGGAGGAGTTTACTACATGAACAGTTTGAACCTACAAGAGCCGTCACCGCTCCCGGGAGGAAATGCAGCCGTTCCCCGGCTTAAATACGAACGTACCGGGTTTGATTATGTTATTCTCGCGGCTGCTTATCTACTGATGCCAGTTGGACTTGTGCTTGCCTTGTTACGTTTGATGACAACGCATTACAAAAATTACCGTAGACCGACTAACCTCAATCTGCTGATGCATGTATTTATTGGTGGGTTTGTTGAACTTTCTATTGCCATGTTTTCTAGTGCGCTCAATGGGGAATTTGGAACTTCTGAATTAGTATCAACGCTTATTTTAATTGCAATCATGTTTTTGACTCCAGCTTTTATACTGGCCAGTGTGACAGCGAAAGCTAAATATACCCTTTCTAAGCTTAACACTTCTTATATAGAGCTGATTCAAAATAAGAATATCCGGCATATTGGCAGTATATCTGAACGAATAGGCCAAAGTGAAAGTGATGTACGGAGAGATGTCCAGTATCTGAAGGATAAAGGACTGCTTGATATTGATGTCGCATTATCCGAAGGGCGCCAGACGCCAGAACCATCAGCAGCTAATCAAGGTTACCCTGAAAGTACTTCGGGCTTTGGAGGAACGGGGAGAACCCAAGCATCGGGGCAGCAAATACCTGCGCAGCCTCAGTCTCCGCCGCAACTGCCTAAGTCTATCCGTTGTCCGGGGTGCGGAGCCCAGAATACTGTGCTCCCAAGCCAATCTAAAAGCTGTGATTACTGTGGAACGAAGATCCCGTACAATTAATGCCGTCAACCAACAGATTAGCTTCATCGCATATAGGATTACATAAATAAGGGGATTAAAGACAAAATGAGTGGATTGGATATACGCAGACAGCCGCCGGCATCGGGAAAACCTGTGTACAAGCATGAATATGAGCGGACGGCGTTTGATTATACGACTATTGTGTTTGCGTATGTATTTGCTCCGGTTGGCTTTATATTGGCTGCCATTCGGTTATTATCTACACATTCCAAGAGACAGCGCAAAGCAAGCAATATTAACCTGTTTTATCATGCGTGTATGGGTGCCTTTGTAGAATTGGCGATCTATTTCATTATTAGCAAGCTACTCGGTCAAATCGATTATGTCGCACTCTTGATCAGGCTGGTGATTATCTACGCATTGTTTAGGATTCCCGCCATCAAATTATCCGTCAGGGCCGTAGGATGGAGAGAGGGATTCACCTATCTTTGCAATGACTATATCGCATTGGTTCTTGTGGACGGCATAAGGCATATCGGCAGCCTATCCGATATCCGCGGATTCAGTGAAGAGAATGTCCGCGAGGTTTTGGAATATTTAAAAGATCAGGGAGTGCTTTCTCCAGATATTGTTTATTATGAAGGACGTGTAGACAATTCATTTGTGAAATTGCCGCCGAAGCTTATTTATTCCAAACGGGCACAAGCACTGGTGCGTGCGCCTGAGAATAACCTTCGCTACCGTAACAAACGAGACCAGACAGTGTTTGATCGAATCATCATGGCGATTGCCTATTTGTTTGCTCCGCTTGGGTTTGTACTTGCGATGCTTCGTTTTGTAAGCACTCATTATAAGAATGAGCGGAAATCATTTAACTACAAATTGCTCTATCATGTATGTATGGGAGCTTTTATGGAACTTGCTGTCCTCTTCGCCGTGGGGACCTACAAAGGGGATTTTAAGTGGTACACTTTATTGATCATTCTGGTGGTCCTCTACGTGATCTTTATAATTCCGGCAGACAGCTTTGCAGGGAGGGCTACCTTCGCAACAGAAAACTTTGATTTTCTGTGCAAGAAGTATCTCATGCTGATCGTAGTGGATGATGTTAGGCATATTGGTAATTTAGCTGATATCACGAAACAAAGTGAAGATGATGTACGTAGAGACCTACGGTATTTGGTGAGATGGGGGTTACTTGCTTCTGATCTTGTCTATTATGAAGGACGTGTTAAGCTCTTAGATAAACAACCGCCCAATCTTGTACATCCTGACCGGGCACAGCCCTCCGCGGCAACAGAGAACCAGCCATCATCTGGACGGCAGTCATTGCCGGAGAATAGGCCTAAGCCACCTGTCCAACTGCCGAAATCCATCGTTTGTCCGAGTTGCGGTGCTAAGAGTAGAGTACTTCCAGGGCAGGATAAAATCTGTGACTATTGCGGGACGACGATTCCATACAGCTAGTGTACATACGATTGCCTTCTGCCCCCGGGAATCCGGGGGTTTTACTACACCTAACTACCCGGCCTTGGAGCATCCAGATAAAGTTATTGCATTTTACAAGCCTTTTCCGATATAATGTCCACTAAGAAAACACAAAAGTCTTTGAGGTGAGGACGTTCGTGAGAGAACGCTATTATTTGGTCCGGGAGGACATATTGCCTGATGCTGTACTTAAGACTATGCAGGTTAAACAATTGCTTGAGGCCGGGGATGCGAAGACCGTAAATGAAGGTGTAGAGCAGGTGGGATTAAGCCGAAGCGCTTTTTATAAATACAAGGATGGAATTCACTTGATCCATCAGCTCGAACGAGAGCGGATCGTTACGATTTCCATGGATTTGGAGCACGAATCTGGAATGCTTTCCAAGGTACTAGGCTCTGTAGCGGGACATGGGGCTAATGTGTTGACGATTCACCAGAGTATTCCGCTGCAAGGGCGGGCAAATGTGGTGATCTCCGTAGAAATTTCACACTTAAATGAGGAACTCGGAGAGATGCTGGATAGTCTGAAAGAGATTCCAGGAGTGAAGCGTGCTTTAATTGTTGGACAGGGATAGGAACTATATTCGTAAACTTTTAGGAGGAGACAGATGAAGCCGGTTAAAGTGGGGTTGCTGGGCCTGGGAACAGTAGGCACAGGTGTAGTTCGTATCGTGGAAGGGAATCAAGAGGATTTAAGCAGCCAGGTAGGCTCTTCAATTGTCATTGAACGTATAGCTGTGAATAATTCTAATAAACCACGCGAAATCGAGGTTGATCCTGCTAAAATAACGACAGATCCATGGGATGTGATTCGTGATCCTGAAATTGATGTCATCGTTGAAGTTATGGGGGGAATCGCGGGAACCAAAGAATATATTCTTGAAGCTTTGGAACGCGGTAAACATGTCGTAACTGCGAACAAGGATTTGATGGCGCTGCACGGCTCGGAGATTCTTGCTAAGGCGCAGGAGAAGCAATGTGATGTCTTTTATGAGGCTAGCGTAGCAGGAGGCATTCCGATTATCCGCACACTTATCGAGGGCTTTTCCTCAGATAAGATTATGAAGATTATAGGTATCGTGAATGGAACGACTAATTACATACTAACCAAAATGAGCCAAGAAGGCGCATCCTATAATGATGTGTTAAAAGAAGCGCAGGATCTGGGATACGCAGAGTCTGATCCAACCTCGGATGTGGAAGGCCTGGACGCTGCCCGCAAAATGGCGATTCTCGGAACCTTAGGTTTCCGTACTAATGTGGAGCTGCATGATGTAAGTGTGAGTGGGATTTCTCAGGTGAGTAAGGCGGATATCGCCTTTGCGAAACGTCTCGGATATGAAATTAAGCTGTTAGGCATCGCTGAACGTCAGGATGAAGAATTCAGCATCAGTGTTCAGCCAACCTTGATTCGGGCTAGTCATCCCTTGGCTTCCGTCAATGGCGTGTTCAACGCAGTTTACGTATACGGGGAAGCAGTGGGAGAGACCATGTTCTACGGTGCGGGTGCGGGCGCAATGCCAACTGCAACCTCAGTGGTAGCTGATTTGGTAGCTGTCATTAAGAACCTTAAACTAGGTGTGAATGGATTGAAGCAAAAAGTACCTTACAAGCAGAAAAAGCTTAAGAGTGATGAAGCTATTTTTTATAAAAACTTTTTGCTTCTGCATGTTGATGATAAAGCAGGGGTATTGGCTAAGATTACTCAAGTGTTTGCCGAATATGATGTAAGTTTGGATTCAGTAGTTCAGCAAGCCAATCCCAATAATCCTGATGCGGAGATCATTATTGTCACTCATAACGCTAGTAAAGCAAGCATGAACAAAGTGCTGCGCCATTTCGAGGAGCTGAAAGTCATCCGCCGGATTAAGAGCCATTATCGTGTGGAAGGTTAACCAAGCCACTGAACTAATACTTTCATATTTCAAAACATAGTAAGGAGATTGTACCTGTTATGAGTATTTACGGAAGAGCTAGGGTTAAAGTGCCTGCTAGTACTGCCAATCTTGGTCCGGGCTTCGATACTCTGGGTATGGCTTTGCCGCTATATGCCTGGATTGAGATGGAGGAAGCAGAGGAGACTGTTTTTCATCTATATGGTGATGAGATGAATGGAGTGGCTCAGGATAAGAGCAATTTACTCTATAAGGTCGCTCAAATGGTATTTGCAGAGGCAGGCGTTACGGTGCCTGAATTATCGATAACCATGTACTCGGAGATTCCGCTTACGCGTGGACTCGGCAGCAGTGCCTCAGCTATTATTGGCGGAATGGCCGCAGCGAACACAATGATTGGCTCTCCGCTGGATAATGCTAAGCTGTTTGATATGGCTACCCAGCTTGAGAAACATCCCGATAATGTGGGTGCCTCCTTGTTTGGCGGCATTATTACTGCCGTGTGGGATGGTGAACATGCGGATTATGTTCGGCTAGAACCACCACAAAATCTTGAGGTGCTGGTGGTTATTCCTGAATTCGAACTGGAAACCACAAAAGCGCGGGGATTGCTTCCAACAGAAATCTCAGTTAGTGATGCTGTGTACAACATTAGCAGAACCTCTCTATTGACGGCTTCGCTGGCATCAGGCCGGCTTGACCTGCTTAGCAGAGCGATGCAGGATCGCCTGCATCAGCCGTATCGTGCACCGCTTATACCGGGCATGGAGAAGCTGCTCGCAGAAGCTCCTGAACACGGTGCTTTAGGGATCGCACTTAGCGGTGCTGGACCGACTCTGCTATGTTTAGTGGATCGCCAAGAGACCCGTAAGAGTGAGCTTGAGGCCTTCTTGAAGAATACGATGCAGGAACATGGCATTTCCGCTCGGACCTGCTGGTTAACACCTTGTGCTTTTGGAGTTACTACAGAGCTGCTTGAAATAAACGAGATGCAAAACGTATCATTTTTGGATATGATAAAAGGAGTACGGTCATGAAATCAATAGCGGTATTGCCGCAGGGCTCGGTATCCCACGAAGCGCTGCTGCATTTGTTTAACGGTGAACCTGTAAAGCTTGTGCATCACAAGTTAATTTCCGATGTATTTCTCTCTACGGCGAATGGTACCACCGATTACAGCGTGATTCCGATTGAAAATACCATTGAAGGCTCAGTTAGTCTTCACATCGATTGGCTCATCAATGAAGTGGATCTGCCAATGCAGACGGAATGGATTTTTCCATCGATACAGAATCTTATCGGTAACCCAAGGGAATTCACAGATACAGACGGCAACAAGGATTTCACCAAGATGGTAAAAATCCTTTCGCATCCCGTAGCAATGGCACAATGTATGCAATTTGTTCGTAAGCATGCCCCTTGGGCTGAACTGGAGTCGGTTGGAAGTACCTCTGAAGCTGTAGAAATCGTCAAAAACAATCCCGGCAAGGGCTGGGCTGCTATCGGTACCGCTCTTGGCGCCGCTACTCATGGGCTGGAGATTGTAGATCGGCAAATTACAGATCACAACAACAATTACACACGGTTTGTCCTGGTGGGTCCACAGAAGATAGATCTTCCGCGGAGCAGCACAGGAGTAAAGACGAGTGTTCTAGTAACGCTGCCAGAGGATTTTCCAGGTGCCTTGCATCAGGTGCTTGCTGCTTTTTCCTGGCGGAAACTGAATTTATCGCGTATTGAATCACGACCAACGAAGAAGAAGCTGGGTACTTATTATTTTTATATTGATGTGCTGGAACCGATAGAATCTGTTCTGCTGCCAGGGGCTATTGAAGAAATTAGTGCTTTAGGCTGTCAGGTAAGGATTCTGGGCTCGTATCCCACATATACCTATGAGGAAGAGAAAGCGGAGGTGCAGTAAATTCATGGCTGAGCAATGGATCTATTTGGATGGACAACACGTAACGAAGGAAAATGCAAAGGTATCCGTTTTTGATCACGGTTTTTTGTATGGAGACGGTATTTTTGAAGGTATCCGTATCTATAACGGCAATATTTTTAAATGTAAAGAGCATTTGGACAGACTGTATGATTCGGCAAAATCGATCATGCTGGACATTCCGCTAACGTATGATGAGATGCTGGAAGCTATGGCTGAAACGATTCGTCTTAACGACATGCGTAACGGCTATATTCGACTGATCGTGTCCCGGGGACCAGGGAACTTAGGGCTTGATCCACGCCGTTGTCCAAAAGCTAGTGTAATTATTATCGTTGAGCAACTGGCTATTTACCCAGAACAAGCGTATTTGAACGGACTTCGTGCAGTTTCTGTGTCCCAACGCCGTAATATTCCGGATGCGCTCAATCCAAAGATCAAATCGCTTAATTACCTAAACAATATCCTAGTAAAAATCCAATCCAACTTGGCAGAAGCCGACGAAGCCATCATGATGAACGCTCAAGGTTATGTTACTGAGGGATCGGGCGATAACATTTTCATCATCAAAAATGGTGTAGTTTTCACTCCTCCATGTTACTTGGGAGCCCTTGAAGGAATTACCCGTCTGGCGATCATTGAGCTCTGTGAGAAATTAGGTATTAAACTGAAAGAAGAACCGTTCACAATGCATGATGTTTATATAGCGGACGAGGTGTTCTTCACTGGCACAGCTGCTGAGGTTATTGCAGCACGTGAAATTGACGGCCGGATCATTGGTGAAGGACAAGCGGGTCCAATCACTTTGAAGCTGCTCGAAGAGTTCCGTAATGTGGTTGATAAAGATGGCTATAAGGTTTGGGAATAAAGACTAATCATACAATGTAAATAGCATTGAATACGCATCAGAAGTCCTTTTATGCATACATGCAGAAGAAAACGGGAGTCTCCGGTTAATCTTTTCATGGATCATGAAAGGATTTTTTTTATTTCGGGGATGTCATTCGCCCATGGGCTGCATAAGATGTAGTAACGAAGGAGGCGGCTGTACCGCATATAACTTTGTAAGAGAGCAATGTTCCATGAAAAGGGTGTTTGCTTTCGAAGTCAGTTTTGCTGTGTAGCTGTAAAGAAAGCAATACTCCACAAAACTTTTAGGAGGTTAATGCTACGTGAAAATACACATTGTCAAACAAGGCGATAGTTTGTATGCATTATCGCAAAAGTACGGAGTGCCGTTACAAAAAATTATTGAAGCAAACCCGCAGATCAGTAATCCGAATGTGTTAGCGGTTGGAGACAAAGTAAAAATACCTACGGCCCCTGTATCCGTACCGGAGAACAGTGAAGTTTACTACAAGCACACCGTTAAACAAGGAGATACCTTGTGGAAATTATCTAAAGCCTGGGGAATTCCTTTGAAGGATATGGTTGAGGCCAATCCCCAACTAAAGAATCCAAATGTACTTATGTTAGGGGAAGTAGTTAATATTCCTAAAAAAGTATCCAATACCTCACCGACACAGCCTGGGTATACACCGTCTAACGCGTCAGAGAAAACGCAGGTGGGTGGCAAGGAATATACAGGTCCCAAAGAACAGCCTGCTGCTGAAGTAGTGCCTGCACCTAAACCAGAAACTAAACCAGAAGTAAAACCAGAGACCAAGCCAGAAGCTAAACCTGCACCTAAACCAGTGACAAATATCTCACCTGAATCCAATTCTGCACCACACCCATCGCTAAACATCGCCCCTATTAATACACAAAACATTGCACCCAATCCTGCGCCTAATATGCAAATGGAAGTTGCTCCTGTGCAAGAAATTGAAATGCAGAGTTTATTTGTTCAGATTACGGTTCCAAATCAAGAGCCGGTTGCTCAACAAGAAGCACCTAAAGCTGAGAAAAAAGCAGACAATGATTGCTCATGGGACAATTCCAACGGATACCCGGGACTGGGAGGAAATCCTTATCTCTATGATTCATATCAAAATAGCCCTAATATGAACATGAACTGGGCACCAAGTTATGTTCAGCCAATGGCTTATGCACCAGAATGTATTTCACCATGTTATTTTTCGGGCAATATGTATTCTAAT
Source organism: Paenibacillus sp. FSL H7-0943 (assembly GCF_037963265.1). NCBI lineage: Bacteria > Bacillati > Bacillota > Bacilli > Caryophanales > Paenibacillaceae > Paenibacillus > Paenibacillus sp. FSL H7-0943. Next base: position 5,479,269 of record NZ_CP150148.1, on the reverse strand, counting down.
ATGAGTCCAGAACAGTGGAATCCGAATGCCGCGCCAAACATAAGCCCGGAACAGTGGAATCCAAATGCCGCGCCAAACATAAGCCCAGAGCAATGGAATCCCAATGCCGCGCCAAACATAAGCCCAGAACAATGGAATCCAAATGCTGCCCCTAATATGAGTCCAGGACAGTGGAATCCGATGGAGGCTAATGTTGCTGGCATGAATGTTGGCGGGGATTTCTCCCCGTATGCTGTTCCTCAATATGGAGGACAGACGCCGAACCTTCCTTGGCCAACTTGTGGGTGCGGAGGCGTGCATATTCAACCAGTGCAAACTTATTCATATGACATGCCTGTATATAACACCTATCCTGAATATGGGAATCCAAACGCTTTTTCCGCATATGGAGCAGGAATGCCTAATCAGGGAATGGTACCTACTTCTACGCTTGGAGCATTTGGTGGACCGGATAACTCTAATATTCCATCCAATCCGCAGTATCCAGGGATAGGTAATTATTCGCAGCATAATCGGGTGCCAGAAATTCAAGAACCTGAAGCGTTCGTGCAGGAATCTCCCGAAACGGCTAGAACAGAGACTGATGAGTCAACTTCTAACGCTTCTCTCAAGAATAAGGGGAATGTAGCAAAGGAAACAGTAACAGGCAAAAAAGCAAAGACTTCAGGTCAACCTAGCAGCAAGAAAAGCAAAGCTGCTACGAAATCTCAAGGTTCAGCAACGAGTACTAAAAAACGTAGAAATCCTTGGATTTCAAACTAATAAATTTATATATTAAGCCGTTGTTTGACTTACGTGTAGATTCTGTATCCTAAGAATCTACACGTTTTTTTATAGGTAAATAGGGATAAAAGATGTTAAATAAAGTGGGGCAAAAGCACTTATTTATAAAATATAAATTTTTAAGTATTGTTTTTATATAGGGATATATGGTACATTATAAATCCAGTCGCAAAGAGGAACTATAAAGCTTTCGGTTGGTGAGTGTTAATCTGAATTAGATTGCAAAGAACTTTGAAAAAAAGAGTTGCAATAAATCAGAAAGCATGATATATTATAAGAGTTGCTGCTGAGACATTAAACGGCGCCAACGAGAACTTGATCTTTGAAAACTGAACAACGAGTGAGTAGGAAATCACGCAAGTGAAATCCAAAATTAGAGAATTAATTTTCTCGTCAGATGTTTCAAAATGAGCATATCGCTCTTTTCAATACTAATTGGAGAGTTTGATCCTGGCTCAGGACGAACGCTGGCGGCGTGCCTAATACATGCAAGTCGAGCGGAGTTATTTTGAAAGCTTGCTTTCAAAATAACTTAGCGGCGGACGGGTGAGTAACACGTAGGCAACCTGCCCTTCAGACTGGGATAACTACCGGAAACGGTAGCTAATACCGGATAATTTCTTTTTTCTCCTGAGAGAAGAATGAAAGACGGAGCAATCTGTCACTGAGGGATGGGCCTGCGGCGCATTAGCTAGTTGGTGGGGTAACGGCCCACCAAGGCGACGATGCGTAGCCGACCTGAGAGGGTGAACGGCCACACTGGGACTGAGACACGGCCCAGACTCCTACGGGAGGCAGCAGTAGGGAATCTTCCGCAATGGGCGAAAGCCTGACGGAGCAACGCCGCGTGAGTGATGAAGGTTTTCGGATCGTAAAGCTCTGTTGCCAGGGAAGAACGTCCGGTAGAGTAACTGCTACCGGAGTGACGGTACCTGAGAAGAAAGCCCCGGCTAACTACGTGCCAGCAGCCGCGGTAATACGTAGGGGGCAAGCGTTGTCCGGAATTATTGGGCGTAAAGCGCGCGCAGGCGGCTATTTAAGTCTGGTGTTTAAACCTTGGGCTCAACCTGAGGTCGCACTGGAAACTGGGTGGCTTGAGTACAGAAGAGGAAAGTGGAATTCCACGTGTAGCGGTGAAATGCGTAGATATGTGGAGGAACACCAGTGGCGAAGGCGACTTTCTGGGCTGTAACTGACGCTGAGGCGCGAAAGCGTGGGGAGCAAACAGGATTAGATACCCTGGTAGTCCACGCCGTAAACGATGAGTGCTAGGTGTTAGGGGTTTCGATACCCTTGGTGCCGAAGTTAACACAGTAAGCACTCCGCCTGGGGAGTACGGTCGCAAGACTGAAACTCAAAGGAATTGACGGGGACCCGCACAAGCAGTGGAGTATGTGGTTTAATTCGAAGCAACGCGAAGAACCTTACCAGGTCTTGACATCCCTCTGAATCTGCTAGAGATAGCAGCGGCCTTCGGGACAGAGGAGACAGGTGGTGCATGGTTGTCGTCAGCTCGTGTCGTGAGATGTTGGGTTAAGTCCCGCAACGAGCGCAACCCTTAACTTTAGTTGCCAGCAAGTAATGTTGGGCACTCTAGAGTGACTGCCGGTGACAAACCGGAGGAAGGTGGGGATGACGTCAAATCATCATGCCCCTTATGACCTGGGCTACACACGTACTACAATGGCCGGTACAACGGGAAGCGAAGCCGCGAGGTGGAGCCAATCCCATCAAAGCCGGTCTCAGTTCGGATTGCAGGCTGCAACTCGCCTGCATGAAGTCGGAATTGCTAGTAATCGCGGATCAGCATGCCGCGGTGAATACGTTCCCGGGTCTTGTACACACCGCCCGTCACACCACGAGAGTTTACAACACCCGAAGTCGGTGGGGTAACCCGCAAGGGAGCCAGCCGCCGAAGGTGGGGTAGATGATTGGGGTGAAGTCGTAACAAGGTAGCCGTATCGGAAGGTGCGGCTGGATCACCTCCTTTCTATGGAGAATCGTTCTCTGCAATGAGAACATTCAAATCGGAAGCTCAGCTTCCAAAACTCAGGTTTAGGCCTGTTACTCACTCGTTGCTCAGTTTTGAGAGTTTAAGCTCTCAAGTAAGACTTGATCCTTGAAAACTGGATACCGAAACGAATTTGCGTTTTAGAACATCTTTTAGCAACTTGTGCAAACAAGTAAATGTTATTAGTGAGATGATTCCAAAGAGAATGTCATCGTATGATATTTTCCTGCGGAAAAATCAAGGTTAAGCTAATAAGAGCACACGGAGGATGCCTAGGCGCCAGGAGCCGACGAAGGACGTGGCGAACAACGAAACTGCCTCGGGGAGCTGTAAGCAAGCTTTGATCCGGGGGTGTCCGAATGGGGAAACCCAGCTGTGGTAATTCGCAGTTACTCATTTCTGAATACATAGGAAATGTAGAGGCAGACCAGGGGAACTGAAACATCTAAGTACCCTGAGGAAGAGAAAACAATAGTGATTCCGTCAGTAGCGGCGAGCGAACGCGGAACAGCCTAAACCTAAGAGCTTGCTCTTAGGGGTTGTGGGACGTCTCACATGGAGTTACAAAGGAATATGGTAGGCGAAGAGGTCTGGAAAGGCCCGCGATAGAGGTAAAAGCCCTGTAACCTAAACTGTGTTCTCTCCGAGACGGATCCCGAGTAGTGCGGGGCACGTGAAACCCCGTATGAATCCAGCAGGACCATCTGCTAAGGCTAAATACTACCTGGCGACCGATAGTGAAACAGTACCGTGAGGGAAAGGTGAAAAGCACCCCGGAAGGGGAGTGAAATAGAACCTGAAACCGTGTGCTTACAAAAAGTCAGAGCCCTATTAATGGGTGATGGCGTGCCTTTTGTAGAATGAACCGGCGAGTTACGTTTAACATGCAAGGTTAAGCCGAGAAGGTGGAGCCGCAGCGAAAGCGAGTCTGAATAGGGCGAATTAGTATGTGGACGTAGACCCGAAACCGTGTGATCTACCCCTGTCCAGGGTGAAGGTGCGGTAACACGCACTGGAGGCCCGAACCCACGTACGTTGAAAAGTGCGGGGATGAGGTGGGGGTAGCGGAGAAATTCCAATCGAACTCGGAGATAGCTGGTTCTCCCCGAAATAGCTTTAGGGCTAGCCTCGGTATAAGAGTAGTGGAGGTAGAGCACTGATTGGGTGCGGGGTCCGCAAGGATTACCAAGCTCAGTCAAACTCCGAATGCCATATACTTATTGCCGGGAGTCAGACAGTGAGTGCTAAGATCCATTGTCAAAAGGGAAACAGCCCAGACCATCAGCTAAGGTCCCCAAGTGTGTGTTAAGTGGGAAAGGATGTGGAGTTGCACAGACAACCAGGATGTTGGCTTAGAAGCAGCCACCATTGAAAGAGTGCGTAATAGCTCACTGGTCGAGTGACTCTGCGCCGAAAATGTAACGGGGCTAAACACACCACCGAAGCTATGGCTAGATGCTTTGCATCTGGGGTAGGGGAGCGTTGTGTAGGGGTTGAAGGTGTACTGAAAAGAGCGCTGGACACTACACAAGTGAGAATGCCGGTATGAGTAACGAAAAGATCAGTGAGAATCTGATCCGCCGAAAGCCCAAGGTTTCCTGAGGAAGGCTCGTCCGCTCAGGGTAAGTCGGGACCTAAGGCGAGGCCGAAAGGCGTAGTCGAAGGACAACAGTTTGAAATTACTGTACCACCGTAATCCGCTATGAGCGATGGGGTGACGCAGGAGGGTAGTGACGCGGACTGATGGATGTCCGTCTAAGCAGTGAGGCTGATGTGTAGGCAAATCCGCACATCATTAAGGCTGGGCTGTGATGGGGAGCGAAAATTGTAGTAGCGAAGGTCATGATCTCACACTGCCAAGAAAAGCCTCTAGCCAGGAGAAGGTGCCCGTACCGCAAACCGACACAGGTAGGCGAGAAGAGAATTCTAAGGCGCGCGGAAGAACTCTCGTTAAGGAACTCGGCAAAATGACCCCGTAACTTCGGGAGAAGGGGTGCCCCGGTAGTGTGAATAGCACGAGGGGGCCGCAGTGAAAAGGCCCAAGCGACTGTTTAGCAAAAACACAGGTCTGTGCGAAGCCGCAAGGCGAAGTATACGGGCTGACGCCTGCCCGGTGCTGGAAGGTTAAGGGGAGTGGTTAGGGGTAACCCGAAGCTATGAACCGAAGCCCCAGTAAACGGCGGCCGTAACTATAACGGTCCTAAGGTAGCGAAATTCCTTGTCAGGTAAATTCTGACCCGCACGAATGGCGTAACGACTTGGGCGCTGTCTCAACGAGAGATCCGGTGAAATTTTAATACCTGTGAAGATGCAGGTTACCCGCGACAAGACGGAAAGACCCCATGGAGCTTTACTGCAGCTTGATATTGAATTTGGGTACGATCTGTACAGGATAGGTGGGAGCCGTAGAAATCGGAGCGCAAGCTTCGGTGGAGGCGCCGTTGGGATACCACCCTGATCGTATCTAGGTTCTAACCTAGTACCCTTATCGGGTACGGGGACCGTGTCAGGCGGGCAGTTTGACTGGGGCGGTCGCCTCCTAAAGAGTAACGGAGGCGTTCCAAGGTTCCCTCAGAATGGTTGGAAATCATTCGCAGAGTGCAAAGGCATAAGGGAGCTTGACTGCGAGACCTACAAGTCGAGCAGGGACGAAAGTCGGACTTAGTGATCCGGTGGTACCGCATGGAAGGGCCATCGCTCAACGGATAAAAGCTACCCTGGGGATAACAGGCTTATCTCCCCCAAGAGTCCACATCGACGGGGAGGTTTGGCACCTCGATGTCGGCTCATCGCATCCTGGGGCTGAAGTAGGTCCCAAGGGTTGGGCTGTTCGCCCATTAAAGCGGTACGCGAGCTGGGTTCAGAACGTCGTGAGACAGTTCGGTCCCTATCTGTCGTGGGCGCAGGAAATTTGAGAGGAGCTGTCCTTAGTACGAGAGGACCGGGATGGACGTACCGCTGGTGCACCAGTTGTTCCGCCAGGAGCATGGCTGGGTAGCTACGTACGGACGGGATAAGCGCTGAAAGCATCTAAGCGTGAAGCCCCCCTCAAGATGAGATTTCCCAATTAGTAAGACCCCTTGAAGACGACGAGGTAGATAGGTTGGAGGTGGAAGTGCAGCAATGCATGGAGCTGACCAATACTAATCGGTCGAGGGCTTATCCTATACGTAGAATGCAGATTCGTTTCGGATTCAGTTTTCAGGCATCAAGCTCAGATTTATATAGTCCAAGTGACTGTATGATGATGAATTTGTTTTCAGCATTTGGCGATGCTGAGACCTGAATAATGCATTTGTACCGCAAATGCCCGTTTGGTGGCGATAGCGGAGGGGTTCCACACGTACCCATCCCGAACACGACCGTTAAGCCCTCCAGCGCCGATGGTACTTGGACCGAAGGGTCCTGGGAGAGTAGGACGTTGCCAAGCACGCAAGACCACTGTTGAGTAATCGACAGTGGTCTTTTTGTTGTACGATATTTAGCAGCTTATTATAAGGATAGGCAATCACTGTGAAGTGGTTTTTGAATGAAAATTAGTATCATGGAGGCAAATGATCATGATTATATGGATAAATGGTGCTTTTGGTCCAGCGAAGACAGAAACCGCAAATGAAATTTATCGAAGAAAAATATAGCTAGCGAATATGATGGAATAATTATCGTACCTATGACCCTAGTGAATCCGGATTATTGCAGGGAAATCATCGGCAAGTTAATTGATGGAGGTATAGAGCTTTATCATTTTAGTTTGTGTGCCTCCCGAGAGACCTTGCTTAAGAGATTAAGCATTAGAGTGAAGGAAAAGACTCTTGGGCTGCTCAGCAGATCGACAGGTGCATCAGAGGGCTTGATCACGAGGTATTTAAGCAGCATCTAGACACGAATGATAGAACTATAGGTGAAATCGTTGAGATAATAGCTCAAAAGCTTCATATCAATCTATTACCTAGGGAAGAGTAAAAAGAAAAATAATTAGTTTAGGTATTGCTATACTTAATAATACATGATATAATCTTTTTTGTTGTCAAAACAATTTGTTTTTAAAACGGCCCGTTGGTCAAGGGGTTAAGACACCTCCCTTTCACGGAGGTAACATGGGTTCGAATCCCATACGGGTCACCACTTCTTCTTGAAACAGCATCAGACTTCTAGAAAAAATGGTTGCATTACAGATTTGATTATGTTATGATAATTAAGTTGCTTCTTTATATGGAGGCTTAGCTCAGCTGGGAGAGCATCTGCCTTACAAGCAGAGGGTCGGGGGTTCGATCCCCTCAGCCTCCACCATAACACATCCCCAAAAGTGAAGTTAATGCTTCACTGAGGATTCCGGATACTTTCCGGGGGATCCAAGGGAATTAATACTTTTTTTACTGACGCGGGGTGGAGCAGCCCGGTAGCTCGTCGGGCTCATAACCCGAAGGTCGCAGGTTCAAATCCTGCCCCCGCAACCAATTTTCATTAAGCAATTATTCTTCTGGAACCGTGGTGTAGTTGGCCTAACATGCCTGCCTGTCACGCAGGAGACCGCGGGTTCGAATCCCGTCGGTTCCGCCATTTTCTTGCTTTATGAGCCATTAGCTCAGTTGGTAGAGCACCTGACTTTTAATCAGGGTGTCGAAGGTTCGAGTCCTTCATGGCTCACTTCTTTAGTGAGTCGGACATCAATACATACCGTGTGCGGACGTGGCTCAGCGGTAGAGCATCGCCTTGCCAAGGCGAGGGTCGCGGGTTCGATTCCCGTCGTCCGCTCCATATAAATTTTGCGCCCTTAGCTCAGCTGGATAGAGCGTTTGACTACGAATCAAAAGGCCGGGAGTTCGAATCTCTCAGGGCGCGCCATATTTTAACTTAATACTTTGCCGGTGTGGCGGAATGGCAGACGCGCTCGACTCAAAATCGAGAGGGAAACCGTGGAGGTTCGAGTCCTCTCACCGGTATATCGAAAAAAACTTGTAAGATTGCTTCCAGCAATTTTACAAGTTTTTTTTATTTTCTAAATATAGCTATTTAGAGTGGTCTTTTTGTTTCGCTGAATGCTTCTAGTAGCATATATTGTGAATCATACATCACTTCCATAATAAGGTGGATAAACTATTATTATGTATTATAATGTAAATTAAAGGGAGTGAGAATATTCATGTTCTTCACCATCCTATCTACTGTAGAAGTTAACGAGGATGTTGTATTTCTAACAGAGCTATACGATAGGTATTATCCTATTATGAAAAAGAAGGCTTATGAGATCTTGCAGGACTATGATGTTGTTGATGATATGATACAGGAGTCCTTCGTCAGACTAATCAGTAAAGCCGCATTATTGCGTTCCCTAGACCTGCATAAACAAGTATCCTATCTGGTCCATACCGTACATAATACTAGTATTAATCATGCGAAGCAGCGCAAAAGACATCTGAATCATACCTCTTCAGGGATAACCGCTGACAGTATAGAGCAAATAGCCGACAAGCAGCCTAGCATCGAGGAGATGTATAGCCTCAAGGAGGATTACACAGAGATTGCCAAGATACTCAGTGAGTTATCAGAACGGGATCAGACTTTATTGTATAACAAGTACATTCTTGAATGGAGTGATCACAAGCTTGCTGCTTCTATGGATGTCCAAGCGGTGAATATTAGATCTTATTTGACCAGAGCCAGGCGCAGAGCAATGAAGCTGCTTCTTAAGAATGGCGGAAGTGGAGTATGAAGAAACATCTGAATAAGAAAAAAATAGAGGGGAATTACGAAGAAATCTTTATTTGCATGACCTTAGAGAGTAGAATATGCTGAACCTGCTGTACAGGAGAAGATAATAATACCCTTTATAGTATATCTCGGTGACATCTGTTTCGCTGACTATCGAGAGTGGGAGAACAATAAAGATTTATACGGATTATGATACTTCTATTACTCTCACCCTACAAAAGAGGTAAAACAGCAGCAATCAATGGTCTGATGTGAAGTCTTGGACCTAGTCTTTCTCGAGCATGGGCTCACATGCTTCGAACGGGTTTAACTATGTCAATTCCGGGAATACCTACCGGGTGGTACATATAACAAAATTTGTGGAAAATAGTACGGTTCTGGAGACAATAAACTCCTATTCGTATGAATTCAAGTATTAAGACTCCGATTCTAGCCTAGCAAAAAAGAGCAGCGCTTATGCTGCTCTTTTTTGATTTAGAGTGTTGCAGGTTTCTATGCGAAGTTGTCTATTAAAATATGGGGCTCGGTTTAGTCTTATCAAGTAGAGTTTTCGCCTACTAAACTTCATAACCTAGATGTGGTAAGACCGAAAGTAACATATTAAAAAATTAATGTGTTGATATTTTTTTAATATGTTACTATAATAATATTCAAGAGTTGTATTTTAATGGCAGGAGGTAATGAAATGGATCTATATAAAGATAACTTCGAAAACTTTTCAGAACTCTTTAATTACATCCAAGAATACAAAAAAGAAAAACCAGCACAAACAGCACTTTCCATAGGGAAGATATTCTCTGAACATAACTTTTACTACTTCTACGATAGTGGTACAAGTAAGGTTGTGATGCTTGACAATGATATAGCTCAGTTATTTGAATTGTTAATTTCCTCTAATAAAAGCTTAGATGAATTAAATCAATATATTTATGCTCACAACGTTAATGTAGATGAATTAATGACTTCAATTAATGAGGAGGATTTATTCAAAGGATTCAAAATTAAGCACTTATATAATGACATATCCCTAGAGTATATAAAAAATGAAATGAATACAGGGACAACGCAACTCATTTTAGAATTAACTGGAAAATGCAACATGCGTTGTCGCTATTGTATATACCATGATGGGTATCCTCACAATCGGGCGTTTACTTCAAAAAGAATGTCATCTGATACGGCGCTTAAATCTATTGATTACATGAAACTTTATGGGGATCAGCAGGAAGTTTCTATTACTTTTTACGGTGGAGAGCCTTTACTTGAATTCGAGCTATTAAAAGAAGTTATTGAATACTCGAAGGTTGCTTTAGCAGGAAGGACTATACAATTTTCTTTTACTACTAACTTGTCTGTATTAACCCCCAAAATGGCTGAATATTTTTCTACCGTTGACAATTTATCTATTCTTTGTAGCATTGATGGTCCCAAAGAAATACATGATATGTATCGAGTCTATAAGAATGGCTCAGGCTCATTTGATGACGTTTTCAAGAAATTCAAATTATTAAATAGTGTAGCTAGAAAAAATGGTAAGGAAATGCACATAAGTGCAAATGCGGTGTACATGCCTCCGTTTAGCGAAGAAAAGGTTTCTCAAATAGATGACTTTTTTACAAATTTAGATTTTACTCATGAAGATTTCCGATATCAATTAGGTTATGCCGGTCCTGGTACTGTGCCTGAAGAATTGCTTAAAAGCTCCGATTATAATGACCAATCGCTACGACAATGGCAGGATAAGCAAATCAGTATTACTAGCAATTTGGAAGAAATTAAAGAACAAACTATCTTTAATTCACTTGATAGAATTCATAAAAGAAGCGTAACAAAAAGAGCTACTAATTTTGTGCCAATGAACGGTTGTTGTGTTGTTGGATCCCGACGATTATTTGTTTCCGCAGATGGCGATTTTCTCGCATGTGAAAGGATAGGAAACAGTCCTTCAATAGGAAATATAAATCAAGGGATTATTGAGGAAAAGATTTATAAAAAATATGTTTATGAATTTTCCGAAGTTTGGGAAAATATTTGCTCTGATTGTTGGGCTGCTAAACTTTGTAGTAGTTGTTATGTAGACAGAATGGATTCTTCGGGAGTCAGGGAACCTGATCTTGCAGAGTGTGAATATTATAGAAGTACAACAGAACGTAGTTTAAGGAATTATCACAACTTACTTAGGACATCACCGGAACAATTAGCAATCTTTAACGAAGATGTTCTTTTATAACAATTAATTTCTCGGTTTAATTGTTCTCATTTAAACCTGGATAAATACATAATGAAAGGAGGTGAGAATATGCTGAAAATTATGAATCCATATCAACAGCAAGCTATTGACAATGAGAGCATAGCTTTTCGTGCGCCATGTGTGTGTAACTCTAAATTAGCGAACCAAGCAGCTACTAAGGTTTCAGGAACTGGTTGTCAATGCTCTTGCATCGGTTCTGTAAATGAAGCGGCTAACCAAGACGCAGCAAGAAACTAGTTTTACAAACCAGCAGTATGTGTAATTCTCAATTAACGAACTATTCAGTTAAATAAAATTTCAGAACCTGATTGTAATTGCTCTTGCGTCGGTTCTGTAAACAACGCGTATAACTCCGACGCGGCAAGAAATTGAGTTTCACAATACAACAGTGTCTTCGTCCAATACCGACGAAGACACTGTTGTATTCAAATCTAAGGTTGTTAGACTGGAGTTACTCTTCAGAAGGCTATGACCTATATTGAAATACAATATCCATACCACATTATTCTTCAGGGTTTAGTCACGTCCTTAGTACTTAGAACACAATTAATACTGGAGGATAATTGAGATGAAGAAATTCAACAATTTTAGACACTTTAGTAACTACTTTGCTATTATAAAAACTACTCTAAGCGTATTATTCGCCTCTTCAAAAAAATACTTCATATTAATTTTAGTTTTAAGTTCTGTTATGGCTTTACCTGATATCATAAACTTAATTGTATGGCAGCATATAATAGATCAAATAGGTTCTCTTTTAATAAATGACAACAAAGATTATATTATCATAATATATCTCTTTCTTCTTCATTTCATTATTGTACTAATAAAATTAATTATTAATAAAACTACAAATTATGTAAAGGAAATTTATACTGTATTAGTTGATAAGTATATAACAAATAAAACTATTGAAATTGTAGACAGCATGGAAATGCAAGATTTCGAAGATCCAAGACTACATAATGACATCCAAAAAACAAATGACGAGTCAACAGTGAGAAGTATAGGTATTTTGAATAACATTGTTGAGATTATCATGAATATGACTTTATTCGTTGGTACAATAAGTATATTGGCATCTTACCAGATAAGTATAGTGATTATCATCATACTATCAATAGTCCCAAGTACAATAATTAATTTAAAATCTATGTCAAAGTTATTTGAAGTATATGATAAACGATATGAAAAAACTAGGTACTATAGTTCTTTAAAGGATATGATAGTTACATATGAAAATTTCAAAGAAATGAAATTATTTTCCAACATATCTTTTATACAGAATATCATTAATAATATTTTTGAAAAGATAATTGAGCAAGATAAAAATGTAAAAAGAACTTTGACTATAAAATCTACAGTAGGTGATTCTATTCAACATTTACTGACCTATTTATTGAAAATAATTATAGTTGTTAATGGTATTATGAGTAAACTGTCAATCGGTGTGATCATAATGAGTATTGAAACTGCTACCAAGCTGCAAAATGCTTTGATCAATTTAATAAGCTGTGCTTTGACACTATATGAAAATTGTTTGTATTTATTGAGCTTTGAGAGGTTAAACAAAATAAATTCAATAAAAAGCGAGGAAGTTAGGGAGGATTTAATAAAGGATTTTGTCGTGGATTCAATTGAGTTTATAGGAGTTTATTTTAAATATCCAAGCTCATGTAACCATATATTAGAAGATATAAATTTGACATTAAAAAAGGGATTTGATTATGCAGTTGTCGGATATAACGGAAGTGGAAAAACTACGTTGATCAAGATCATTTTAGGGTTATATGCACCAACAAAAGGCGAGATATTAATCAATGGCATTAATAGAACTATGTACGACAAGAAAGCCTATTTTGAGAAAATGAGCGCGATGTTCCAGGATTTTGTGAAGTTTCCGCTTACAATAAGAGAAAATATTGGAATTTCAATGGTTGATAATATTAACAATATGCCAGTTATAATAGAAGCTTCCGTCTTAGGTCAAGCACATGATTTTATTAATGAATTAAATAGGAAATTTGATACAAATTTATTGATTGGATGGGAAAATAGTGAGGATATTTCAACAGGACAATGGCAAAGACTTGCTATCTCAAGAAGTTTCGTCCGGGAAGCAGACGTTATGGTATTTGATGAACCAACAGCAGCTTTAGATGCTAAGACAGAAAGTGAAGTCTTTGAAAATATGGTAAATAAAAAAACAGAGAGGATTAATATAATTATTACTCATAGATTCACTAATATAAAAAATATTGATCAAATAATTGTAATACACGAAGGAAAAGTAGACGCTGTGGGTGATCATGATTTTCTGATTAGCAATAATAAAATATATGCGGAGCTGTATGACATTCAAGCAGACAACTATAAAGGATTCATTAAAGAGCCTGCTCTTGCAGGTGAGTTGTTGAAATAATATAAAGAGCTCAAAGCAGTAATCAGTGCTTGACAAAGTGTCCAAAAGGTGAAAATGGAAAAACATCTGATACTCCTGTATTGTTGTAATTCTCGAAGAAGGAATAAACAGATGTCTATATAATATATCAACAAAATGCTTGACATACTTAATTTTTCAGTTTTCATACTCGTCCTATATGAATTTTATCTTTAACTACGGTGAGATTAAACTTGGATTTATATAACTACTTCAATTCTTTTAAACAATCTAACTCATTATTTTCTTTAAAATGTTCTACAAAGTTCGATACTGAAAAATTCTTAGCATTTATTTTTAAAATTTGCAACTGATATGCAGCATATTGTTCTGCACTTATAACAGGCTTATAACTTCTTGTTAGTACGGTGCCACTATATACAATGTCAGAAATTTCAATATATTCCTTTTTCAATAAATTCCGAACCGCTGCTTGAACGGTATTAATACCCAATCCATCCCCTTTATCTGCGATGGCTGATGCGGTTAAATTTCCGCCATCTCGCCAAAAAACCAATAACACATCTTGTTCTTTTTGACTGATTCTAGGCAGTTTTTTCATTTCATTCACCTTTCATATAGTAGGTTGTGTTTATTATAATTGCTAAATTGCAATATATCAATCTTAAAATAGTGACATCATATTTTTTTATTCTTAAAATTTACTGGTTTGTTATTGGAGCATATTAAGGGATATATGAGTGATTTACAAAGAAAGAATCAACGTTAGGCAATACCAACATTGCAGTAAAATATTTAGATGATATTTTTTTGATGTCACTATTTATTTGAAACATTTTATATATAACGCTCGGTTGAAGTTCGTGTACGGCTGGATACTAATGAAGTAGAGAAGAATAGTAAAGCACAAACCATTTATTTAAGAAAAATTTAAGATCTACACACCTAGATTTTTAAGGTATTGAATCTATACTTTGTACCAAGAAGAATAGGGAGAAAATGGAAATGGAGAAAGGTGAACGTAGCAAGCTAAAGAACAGGAAACCCAAGTTAGTAAGAATATCAGTATTCACAATTGTTCTTCTCGGAGTGCTAATAGGAACAGCAAGTAAACTGAATTTAGATTCACAAAAGGTCTTGCCATTCTTTGGACAGAACACTTATGCCAGTCCATATATTTATGTCTATGACAGAGAGTCTGATCAAGCCATTTACGAAGAAAGTGCGGGAGCCAAGGTTTATCCTGCTTCACTGACAAAAATTATGACCGCAATTGTCACCCTTGAGCATGTTGATGACTTATCTGTAATCGCGCCGGTAGACCGGAGAACGTTCGGTGAGCTTCTTGCAAGTAACTCTTCTATGGCCGGATTTCGCGAAGATGAGGAGGTTACCTACCAAGACTTGTTATATGGGACGCTTCTCACTTCTGGTGGTGAAGCGGCAAACACTTTAGCTGTCCATGTTGCGGGAAGTGTGGAAAATTTTGTTTTGATGATGAATGATAAAGCCGCTGAATTCAGCTTAAATGGTACACATTTCACTAGTCCTGAGGGCCTTCATGATGACAATCAGTATACAACCGCTTCAGACGTGGGAAAGCTTTTGGATTATGCATTAGCGAACGAGGATTTTAAAAAGATGTTTACTCAAGAGACATACCTGACGACATCAACAACAGACCATCCAGAAGGGATTCAGTTAGAATCGACGGTACTGAAGTACCTTAATGAAGATCAGCAAATCGGCTTCAAAATTATTGGAGGTAAATCGGGAACTACATCTGCTGCTGGACAATGTTGGGCAACACTTGGGTTAGTGAATAACCGTGAGTATATAATCATCGTCATGGGGGCGCCATTAAAGGACATTAGTCATCCAGATCAGGCTCAGATTAGGGATACTTTAAATTTATACGGAAAATTAAGTCAGTTGAAATAAACGATAAAATGTAGAATTACATATTAAAAATGGAGGTGTCTTAGTGAAAAAAATCTTAATGTTTGTATTAACTATAACCATTTTGATTGGAGGAAGCCTCTACTTCCAAAATCAAAGCAGCTACTCAGAATATGCAAGCATACAGGATGATAAAACCATCTCAGAGGATTTAATTACCTTAGATAATAATCCGAAGGATGTAAAGTCAGAGAATAAGAATCCGGGCAATGAGGAATCTCCAAAGGATGCAACGCTAGATGATAAAAGGACTTTTGAGGATATTGCTTTGGACAAACGTCTTGATGAAGGGAGGAAAAAAAATGAAAGAACTTATCGGGAGCAAGGAAGAAAAGAGTCTTCAATTAGGCCAACAATAGAAGTTCCATCTCTTTCTATCGAGGATATAACAGGCATCTACAAAACAGTTGATGCATACATGAGAGAAAATTCAGATCGGTTTCCCGAACCAGCGGACAATGGCACTAGGGGAAACACTGATGATCCGAGAATCCAAAATATTCTATACAAGGAAGAAAAAACAGGTATCATAGCAGGATTCGAAAATGAAAATCTGTTCGCATGGGAAGTGAAAAAGCTGGACGGAGAATATACCAACCTCCTGTTAGGTAGAAAGTCTACGGGAGAAGAATGGCAAGTTCTCTCGGAAGGAGACGTATATCAATTGAGAGAGGAAATTAGCGATGGAAATTAAAGCGGAGAATTTAACAAGAACATTTGGAATGAAACGGGCAATCAGTGAACTAAATTTTACATTGCCTGAAGGTGTGTATGGGCTTTTGGGAGATAATGGGGCAGGGAAAAGCACCTTGATGAGAATTCTTGTGGCAATTGACCATCAAACTAGTGGTAAGGTTACCTTTAACGGCAAGGATATCTTCCATATGAACGACGACTACCGGAATCTTGTGGGATATATTCCCCAGGACTTCGAGGTTTATTCCGCGTTTACAGCAACAGAATATCTGGAATATATGGGAGCACTGAAGGGGTTGTCAAAAAAAGAACTGAAGCACAAAGTTCCAGAGGTATTACAGTTTGTCAACCTGGAGAATGTTGCTAATAAAAAGGTCAAAACCTTTTCCGGAGGGATGAAAAGGCGGGTGGGCATTGCCCAAGCCATTATTAACGATCCGAAGATATTAATTTTTGACGAGCCCACCGCTGGGCTTGACCCCCATGAGCGAATCCGTTTTTCAAACATCATAAGCGAAATGGGACAGGACAAGATCATCTTGTTTTCTACCCACATTATTTCGGATATCGAAGCAATTACCACCAATGTGATCATCCTAAATCAGGGGAAAATTAAAGAGCAAGGTAATGTGCAAAAGATGTTATCCGGGATTAAAGGAAAAGTATTTACTGAGGAGATGGACAGAGAGCGACTGGCCTCCTTTAAAAAGGAGCACCTGATCGTACGGATCCGGCAGGAAGAAAACGTTGTTAATGTCCGTTACTTGGGAGAAAAGGAATCAGGCGCAATCGTATGCGAGCCCACGCTGGAAGATTACTACATCTACTTAGGGAGTGGGAGCCATGCGTAATTTCATTCCATTAGAACTGAAAAAAATATTAAATAAAAATACAGTAATTATCAGCCTACTCTTTCTCACTATTATTCTGATCCCCTGGATTCAAACCGCCAAGAGTATAGATGTCTTGGATGATGAGGGAACCATACATAGCGGTCTTGGAGGCTGGAAAATTTTAAGGGAGCGCACGGTTGAGGGCACGATGACGACGGATTATTTATTACAAATGAAACAAAACTACGAAAACAGCGTGGACAAACCTTATATTGAAGGCGAAGTAGATACAGATCGCAAGTTGGGAAAAAGATTAACTTTTCCTCACGATGCGCTGAACTGGGAACTGAACTTTCCATATATAAAGTACCGTGTTCTCGATAACAGCTTAAATTTAACGGATGAGCAACTCTCCAATTTTTATGTAGATTGGAAGGGCAGTTTTACCGAATATTTATCCACTGAACAAAATCTATTTCCTTATACAGAGAAACAAATCGAAATCATATCCCAGAAAATGCAAAAAGTACCCACCCCATTTTTATTCAAATACGATAGTGGCTGGGAGTACCTGAAAATAGGTTTATTAAATACGATCTACCTTTTCTTTATGTTCTTGGCCTTTATCCTATGCGAGGGATTCTCCAAAAACAGCAGCAAAGGAATTGACAAGGTGACCTTATCCACCAAGGAGAGCAGGAGGAGGCTGCTCAGCTACAAGCTTGGTGCCGCTTGTGTGTTTTCTACGATAGCCTATTTTGTGTATATTGCGATCATACTGCTGTTTATTACCGCAGTGTATACGCTGCACGGCTGGGACTCTTCGGTTCAAATCGGAACAGTTACATTTTATTCTATGAATCAGCTTCAAGAGGGGTTACTCTATATTTCCATGGGATACTTTTCCACACTTGTCGTGACGCATCTTATCCTGTTTTTGTCCGTGGTTTTTAAAAGAGGGAAACTGGTATTAGCACTTTCACTGATTTATTTTTATCTCGTAAATACTTATCAGATGGGGAGGGGGGCGCTGACTGAAAAAGTGATGGTCTTCATGCCTCAGAACTTTATCAATAATCTTATAGGCATAGAGAAATTATATTTTGTGGGTAATACTGTATTTCCTTATGTTTTTGTCGCCCTGTTTCTGGGTACTGTGTACATTCTCTTATCTCGAATCGGTATCTCTATATGGATGAGAAGATATTATTTACAGTAGAGGAAGGTAGGTGAAATCATGAGCTATTTATCAAAAGTAAACAGAAGTAAAATCCTAAACATAAACATATTCGGTTTTTTGTTGGCATTGTTTCTGATACTTACCTTTTACAACTTAGACACCATCAAAACAGGTTATTTAAATCAGGCAAGATATGAGGTAACAGATGGGACGGAATACCGGTATTTCTATCAACCGGAGGTATTGGATGAAGTTGAGATTAATAAAATTTTGGAAAAATACAGAGAACTTAGCCTACCAGAAGACAGGAATAAAGCGGATGTTGCAGATTTGCCAGCCTTGGATATGCTTATCCAAGTGTATGGCTGGAACTGGACTGGAATACGGGATGTCTCAGCAGAACAATTTTATCAGGACAGGGCAGACATCATCAAAAGTGCACAGAAGGAAGCGGGGAGTTCTAGGGAAGGAATCAGCAACGGGAATTTTGCAGCGGCTTCTCTCTCCGAACCTATCCGGATGGGTTATGCCGAGGGATGGAAGAACGTTAACTCAGGGATGAGCCAGTGTGTTTTTATTGTCCTGGTTCTCATTTCCATTCTACTGGTCCCAATTTTTAATGAAGACGAGACCTTGGGCGTGGACGGACTGGTCAAATCCACGAGGTTTGGAAAACGTAAGCTGAGTAGGATACGGATTATCAACGCCTTCCAGCTCTCTTTATTGCTTTATCTGACGGCGGTAGCGATTTACATTACGCCTATATTCTTTATGTACGGTTTACAAGGAGCGGATTTGCCTATACAAAGTAGTCCACAATTTTTTTTATCAATGGTTGCGGTGAATTATTTCGAGCAGTTTTTAATCAACCTGGTTATTGGATATGTGGCAATCTCACTGATGACAGGGATTACTTTATTGATCAGCGTATTAGTCACACAGATTTATACTGGCTACGCCCTGTTACTATTCACCATAGCCATATCTTACGCCATTCAGATGAGCGAGGTATTCTTTCTGAAACATTATGTGGGCAATTTTCTGCCCATGCAGATAGCCAAGTTCAATAGCTATTACACAAGTTTTGAACCCTATGGAGGTATTTCTAGAATTATTGCCGTTCCTTCCATTACTGTTGCAGTTTTATTTATACTCCTACTATTTTTGCCAAGATGGATTAATAAAATGAGGTTTACTTCTTAGATTGAGCATTACGCATAAAGTTAAAACACATCAAGGATAAAAAAATGAAGTGAAGTTCGGAAAGAAGGTAGATGATGTATTCATTTTTTATTTTATGCGAAGCTGGATCAGAAAAAGATGGTATTAGCAACAACGGTTTAGCTCACGTTCTAGAGCACTTTGTTATACTGGCGATGCTCAAAGATTTTTTCACAGAGAAAGAAAGTAATTTGAGAGGACAAACAAGTTACTGCTATTGCTTATATAGTTGGAGCAATGCGAAGTACCAAGTAGGTTTAAACCTTATCTTTGAATTTGAAAACTATGTGGGGAGGATATTAGATAATAAAAATGAATATTATGACTTAATGTTAATGGCCATTAGAGAGGTCGAGGAAGAAATACTATCGAAACACAATGAGGTGGCAAAGATCAATGTAATGATTCATTTTTTAAATAAAGATATTGTTTCTCGACCAATAGGCCTACTTGAGGACGTAAAAAGTTTGAACGTTGACCAATTATTTGAGACTTTAAGTAGTATTTATGTAGCAGGAAATTTAAGATATTTCATTTTTAATCATGAAAAAAATGAGTTTGTTATTTCTGACTTGCCTCAAAAAACAAAGCGAAGAGGTTGTGTGGAAAAGCAAGAATTCCATGACAAAGAACTGGAACGGATAGCATCTAATTTATATATAGATGTACAAATATTTAAATTATTTTGTAATAGTGATAAAAAAGTTGCACTTTCTAGTACTTATTTTTCTAAGATTTTTAACAAAGAACAAACGATTCTCAATGAATTGTACTTGATAAGTATTTGCAAATTATTAGATAAAGCTTATGGTGTCAAAAATAACTGTAAATTTGAAATTATATTTTTTAGTAATGAGGACTCTACTAGAATTTACTATATATTTGAATTAACGAGCAGCAATGATATTTACGAGACTCCAAATAAGATAACCATAGATGTGGAACAGATAATAAATTTCATGCTTGAAAGTGTAAATTTCCACGAGTTAAAAGAGGAGTTAAGGATAAATGTATACAGTAATAGATTTAGTCCAATAAGTCGAAGTGAATGCGAAGCAGAGATATTGAATAAAGTTTACTTTAATAATTTTCAAGTAATAAAAGATTATGAAGATTTTGCTGATATTTTACGGAATGTTACGATTGATAAATTCAAAGGATTCTTGTATTTTGCGTTAGGGGAGATAGATGACTTAATTATTTTTGAATAACGTAAAAGACAGGCCGACAGTTTTCCTCGCTTTGGAGTCTAGAGTCCATTTTCATTGATCAAAATAAACTTGCCGGACGACTGACTTCTATGATACACCACACTTTCACTAGACGAATGGTTTCATTATATAAATTGGTACGGGTGTCGCACCTGGTCATCAAGTCGCCCTCAATGCGAATATGTGGATTGATTCGCTTCTTTACCTTCACAATGATCTGAGCAGTTGAGTGCTACCAAAGCATTGATATTGAGTAAGCCAAGTGTTGCTAGGAATCAGGTCAATGTTACCTTGAGAATGAATGCACTCATCGGGCGATGGAAGCGGTTCGTCCGTCATCATCGCGTTCTTGATGTTGAACATAGAGTAAGGGAGTTTATCAGGTTGTTCGATACCAAAGTACATCGTTAGATTCCCTTGAGGATCAAAATCAATCAGTAATATCTTTTTTCCTTCATTATATAAGGCGTAAGCCAGGTTATAAGCGGTGGTGGTTTTACCTGTACTGCCTTTTTGATTAGCGATAGTGTTTAATGTTGTTTTTCTCATATCAATTCCCCTCCCTGAAGCCAAAGCTTCGATATTATCTGTCAATGATAGGGAGCGGGCTGATCTGTTATAGTTCTCTCCGAGTTCTCTCATTTGTGCAAAAGCGACTACTATTTGAGAAGATTCTCGGAAGCCTTGCGGCGTTTAAATCTAACGAAAGAACCCGCAAAAAACTTGATCTTACAAGGATTTTCGCGGGCTTTAGATTCCTTTTCTTTGACTTAGTTTCTGCTATCTTCCCGATAGCATGAGCGACTCAAAATCGAGAGGGAAACCGTGGAGGTTCGAGTCCTCTCACCGGTACCAACTAAATCAACTCAAAGTTCATTAGATACTATATCTGATGAACTTTTTTGTTTGTTTTTTTACAATTCCGTTCATGCCTGTGCCGGAAAACTTTTGATACATCCTTCAAGTGTGAATAAGAAATTGTACTTAGTTGTACTGAGGAAGATTAATGTAAGCGGATATGTGAATGAGATAGAGGCATTCCTGAGGAAGCTCCATTTCGAAAGCTATAAGCAATCATGATACTAAACAGCGATTGACAAAATAGAGGAACTACCTAATACTAATTGATAATCATTATCATTTATTGTGAAATATAATTAATTCAAATAGATTGTGGAGCAGATCGGAGTGTATTGCAAAGATGAGGCTGGAAGATCATATTTTCGCATGGAATTATGCCGCTGTTAAAGTACTTGATATTCGACATGCTGTGATGGAGCCTGGGGACAAGCTGCAAGGCTATGTATTACCAGCATGCGGATTTATCTACTGTGTGCGGGGTACGGCCAGCTTGAATCTCAACGGCATAGATTACGACGCAGACCGTCACTTTATTGTGCATGGTGGCAAGGGCATGAGACTAAGTATAGAGACAGGGAAGTTGTTTGAATACTATTTATTATTCTATAGAGCCTCCTTGCCAGGAAGAAAGGATTTAGCAAGACTTTTGGAACGCAGCAATCCATTTCGGATGCAGTATAGCTTCGAGTCTTTGGAGCCATTACCACTGCACTATCAACTAATGGCAATGGAACAACTTTGGGCACAAGGAAGCCAATTGGAAAGAATTCAAGTTAAAGGCTTGTTCTATCAGTTTATACATGAATTATTAAAGCAGTTTACAAAGGATGGAATTAACCTCAGGCAACCGGATGTCATTGGGCAGGTTGTCCGTTATATTGAGGAGCATTATCGTCATAATTTATCACTAGAATCTATAGCGGAGCAATTTAATTATAGCCCTCGTCATTTATCAACCCGCTTTAAAGGGGAGACAGGGTTTAGCTTGATTGAATATTTGATACGATTCCGGCTTAAACATGCAGAAGAGCTATTACGATGTACCGATGCTCCACTTCGCGATATTGCAGAAGAAGTTGGATATAACGATGTATATTACTTCAGTCGCATGTTCAGTAAATACAATGGTCAATCTCCCATCCGGTTCCGCAAGGAAAGCAGGCAGGTGAGCTCATCGGACAATCGTCCATTTACCACCGCCAAATTCTCCATTGGCGAGCACATATCCTCCCGATATAATGTTATTGAGTATGATAATCATTATCATTACTATTACCATAATGAAATAACCGGAGGGTCTTCACCTATGAGATTAACAAAGACGTCAAGTTTTATTGTAGCGATGCTGCTTAGCTTTACCTTGCTATTAAGTGCATGTGGATCTGCAAGTGTTGGTTCTAATGTCACAAATTCTAATGGATCCAAAGCTTCTGAAGTTACATCATCACCAGCAAATAATTCAACTGCAGCTGACAATGCCAATAAGGAGACTCAGACAAGAACTATCTCTACAATAAAGGGAGATATTGTTGTTCCAGCTAATCCAAAGAGGGTTGTCGTGTTATACCTTCAAGGGGATCTTGTGGCCCTCGGCATTAAGCCAGTAGGGACTTCGAGTGTCTTTGAAGGAGCGGCCTTTGCAGAAGAGCTTGGGGGGATTGAAGATCTAGGTTCATGGTATGAGCCTAATCCAGAGGCTATTATGGCAGTAAAGCCGGACTTGATCATAGCTGCTTCTGAAGAAACTTACGAAATCCTTAAGGATATTGCACCGACCGTTCCAATTCCTTATGAAAAAATGGCGACGGATGAACGTGTAATGAAGATTGGCGAGGTATTTGGCAAGGAGCAGGAGGCACAAGCTCTATTAGATAATTTCCACGAGAAGTTGGAGAAGAGCAAGCAGCAGCTTGATGAACTTGGAATTTTGGATAAGACAGTAACCATTATCGAAGGCGGCAAAAAAGAGATGGCGGTGATCGATAGCAAGCTTTATGGAAGGGGCTCTCAGATCATTTATGAATATTTAGGGCTAAAAGCACCAGAGATTCTTCAGAAAAAGATTGATGGCAGAGAGAAGGCTACTGGAGGGTTTGTTTCCTTAGAGGTGTTACCTGAGTATATAGGAGACTTCGTGTTCCGCTCTGTATGGGATGGGGCTGATGATTTGTCAGACAATCCAATTTGGAACAGCATTCCAGCAATCAAAGAAGGTAGATTGATCGAAATCGGGTTTGATTTTTCATATTATTCCGATATCTACTCTCTTGATAAGCAGCTAGATTTTGTAGTTGAGAAGCTAGTGTCAGCGTATGAAAAAAAATAGAAAGCTAGATGATAGAACAACCGTTATCCCTGATTTAAGAGGGAAATCGTATTTCGGTCTGTTTCTACTCCTAGGGATACTGCTGCTGCTACTTTCAGTAGCAGCTTCTATCTCATTTGGCTCTGCTTCCATGAGCCTGAAAATGGCATGGACAGCGATTTTTAATTTTGATCCTGAACTGACCGAGCATCAGATTATTCATGCCCTTCGAATTCCGCGTACAGCAGCTGATATTATTGCAGGTATGTGTCTCGCGGTAGCAGGAGCGGTTATGCAGGGCTATACGCGAAATCCCTTAGCAGATTCCGGATTAATGGGAGTAAATGCAGGAGCAGCTCTTGCAATGGCCGTTACACTGGTTTTTCTTCCAGGGCAACTGCAGACAACAACCTTGCTGGTTAGCTTTATTGGCGCAGGACTTGGAGCAGGATTAACGTATCTTGCCGCTTCATTGAATCGTTCAGGAATGACACCTCAACGACTGGTGCTAGCTGGAATATCAATTACAATGCTATTTGGAGCTGTGGGGTCATTTATCTCATTAAACTATGGAATTGGTCGTGCCCTTGCTTATTGGACTTCGGGTAGTGTGGCTGGAGCAACATGGGTGGAAATTAGGCTAGTTATACCTTGGTTCTTAGGTGGACTGGCTTTGTCACTATTCATTGCACGCTCTATCACTGTTTTAAACTTGGGGGAAGAGATTGCGAAAGGCTTCGGGCAACGGATCGTTCTCGTTAAGATGATAGCTACGCTTGCGGTCCTTTTACTAGCGGGTGTAGCTGTTGCACTTGTAGGGCCAATCGGCTTTGTAGGGTTGATTATTCCGCATATTATGCGTTTTTTTGTAGGTGTAGATTATCGTTATATTATTCCGGCATCAGCCATTTACGGCGGCGCACTTATGGTTGTAGCGGATATCGCAGGAAGGCTGATTAATCGTCCGGCAGAGACAGCACTGGGCATTATTTTTGCAATGATTGGTGTTCCTTTCTTCTTGCTAATTGCGAGCAAAGAGAGGAGAGCCTTCAAATGAATGTTGTTAAATCGCATAAGGCTACAATATGGATTCTATCTCTTTTAATACTGCTTATTGCAGGAGCTATTCTTAGTCTTAATATGGGAAAGGTGTCCCTCAATCCACTTGAAGTATTTCAAGTATTGCTTGGACAAGGTCCAGAGGAGCATAATCTCGTTGTTTATAAGTTTCGTCTTCCTCGGATCGTATTAGCGATACTTGTTGGATTTGGGATGGCACTGGCAGGTGCAGTTATGCAGGCTTTGCTGCGCAATGATCTGGCTGATCCCGGCATGCTTGGTATTAGCTCAGGTTCAGGTCTTATGGTGTTGCTGATTATCTCAACGGTAAGCATTCAAGGCGCCGCTATAACATTATTACTGCCGTCTATGGCATTCTTAGGTGGTCTGCTGGCAGCAGCTCTGATCTATGTTCTAGCCTATAGAAAACGTCGTATGATTTCTTCTACACGACTTGTCTTGACTGGTGTTGCGATCAATATGGGGTTTAGTGCGCTGTCGCTATTCCTGACTTTAAAGCTTGATGACCAGAAGTATGAGTTTGCGCAGCGTTGGCAAGCAGGATATTTATGGGGGGACAAGTGGTCTTATATCAGCTTGTTGGCACCTTGGGTATTGCTGCTATTCGTTTATATTCTTTCTAATTTCAGGACATTGAACGTCTTGGTGCTAGGCAACGAAATTTCGATAGGATTAGGAGTCGCTGTAAAGAAGAAATTTTTGCGCTTGGCAATTGCGGCTGTAGGCATAGCTTCTGGCTGTGTAGCGCTCGGGGGCTCGATCTTCTTTATTGGATTGATTAGTCCGCATGTGGCTCGCAAGCTGGTAGGTCACGACTACAAAGTGCTTCTACCTACTTCAGCGCTTATTGGTGCGCTATTGCTGCTTGTAGCGGATACGATTGCTCGAACGGTCAGCTTTAAGTCAGATATTCCCGCAGGAATTATTGTAACAATGCTGAGTGTGCCTTACTTCCTATATCTATTGATGCGTTCAAAATAAATATCGATAGGTTCCATTCCTCTCACCGGTATACTAAAAAGGTCTATAAAATTGCTTAATAAGCGATTTTATAGACCTTTTTCATTTTCAGAGCTTATTGAATTTCTAATAGGAGCATTAGATTTTCCTCTACTACTACTTCTGAATTACCCTATTTCCAAAGTTCTAGTATATACCGTTAGCTTCGCATTCGATGATTTAGCATTGATACTATAAGGTGCAAACCTTTTCCTACTTTTCAACGTCTCTAATTTATAGAAACAAAAGAAAAGATCACTTGCATTTTATTTATACAGTTGTATAATAAAAGCAGTTATACAACTGTATAATATGGAGGTTGATTCATGATTAATGAAATTAAGAAGCTACCTGATGCAGAGTTAGAAATTATGCTTGTCATTTGGAAAACTGGGAATCCAGTGAGTTCTTCCTACATATCGGATCAATTACGTAATAAACGAAATTGGGCTTTGGCTACTTTAATGACGGTGCTTTCGCGACTCGTTGATAAGGGATTTCTGTATTGTGAAAAGGAGGGACGGAGCAATAGTTATCGTGCAGCCATCTCAGAAACGGATTATAAGGAATGTGAAGGAAAATCTACTCTTGAAAAACTATTCGGTAATTCTATTCAAGATATGGTGATGTCGCTGTACAATGGCAAGGCTATCGATAGAAATGATCTTGCAGAACTGCGTGAAATGCTTGACCGGGTAGAAAGAGAGGAATCCTGATAATGACCAGCCTTTTTTCGGATTTTTTAATAATTTCAGTAACGACAAGTCTAATGATTTTCGTTTTAATGTTCTTGTCTCCATGGTTAAGCAAAAACTATTCGGCAAAATGGAAATATTGGATATGGATGATTTTGACTATACGCTTGCTACTTCCGTTTAACATTTCGTTTGCCAATAATGTCGTACGGATTCCGCTTCCTGATAGCTCAAAGATAAGTACAGTGTTTCAAGACATTCCTTCCAACAGCATACAAATTGATATGTCAGGGATTTCTCATCCTGTTCAGCAGGCCGCATCGTTAAATCATATACCATCTCTTATGGACATCTTAACTTGGCTCTGGTTTTCCGGGTTCGTACTTTTTTTGCTTTATCATTTTACCAGTTACTACTTTTTCAGAAAACAGTCTCTTCGTTGGAGTAATTCTCTTTTAAGTGACCAGATGGTATTGAAAATAAACCAAGTTTATAAAGAAATGAAAATGAAATTATCCATCACCGTTTTAATTAGTGAAAAGGTTCCAAATCCAATGTTAGTTGGTTTTTACAAGCCGATTCTCTTCTTGCCGCATGATCAATATAACGATGAAGAGCTTGAATTTATCTTCAAGCATGAGTTAGTTCATTATAAGAGACATGACATTATATACAAGATACTCCTCTTAATTGTACATGCAATTCATTGGTTTAATCCTTTCGTGTGGTTCATGGTACGCCAAGCAGGACGTGAAATTGAAATTTACTGTGATGAGACGGTAGTGGGTACACGAAGCTTATCTTACCGTAAAAAATATTGTGAGGCTATCTTATCTGTCATGCAGAATTCGGATCCCCGCTTTTTGGCTTTATCAACTAACTTTTCAGGAGGGGGAATTTCTATGAAAGAGCGATTTATATCTATTCTTAATACGAAGAAAAAACGAAACGGCATCACTCTATTTTATACCGTCCTGCTTTTGATCGGGGTAATCAGCGTGTTGGCGGCATGCACTAATATAAAAGGCAGCGAATTCATCAAACCCGGCACGATCTATTCCATTGGCTTTGATGGGGAGCAAGTTGTTGTTAATGATGCTGGCAATTCGTACTCCATAGATGCAGAGGGGAACGTTTCTGTTTCATATCGGAATGGAGATGTTAAAGCAAATGTGCCATTAAAATTGGATACGACCGGAGGGGTTCTGGGAATGGGGCAAGAGAACACCGGTTATTTTATATCCGAGGATAAAACAGCTATTGTTTATGGTTTTGCAGATGGAAAATCATTGCCGCTGCATGTTTTAATCAGTAATGATAAGGGACAGACATGGAATGACTATCCTATTCCTGGAGCAATGGGATATGAAACAAAATTTATCGGTTTCACGAATAA
Organism: Paenibacillus sp. FSL H7-0943; assembly: GCF_037963265.1. Taxonomy (NCBI): domain Bacteria; kingdom Bacillati; phylum Bacillota; class Bacilli; order Caryophanales; family Paenibacillaceae; genus Paenibacillus; species Paenibacillus sp. FSL H7-0943. The sequence continues at coordinate 5,451,675 of NZ_CP150148.1, read as the reverse complement.
AAATGATGGTTGGCTGGTCAGTGGTGCTTCACAAGGAGTTGGGAGTGCGCTGAATTACGTATATCAAACCTCTGACGGAGGTAAGACGTGGAAAGAGATAGGCAATCCAAATGATATTTATTCGGAACATTTGACCGGCGTGGGGTTTTCTAGTTCGGATATCGGGTTTTTAGGGTACAGATATTATATGGATGAGGGTCCTGTAATTTATTGGACCAAAGATCAGGGGCAAACTTGGGAAAGGCTTGCTGTATCGCTTCCAGAAAAGTTTGATAAATATAAAAAAAATCCCCTTTCTCCTATCTTTAATAGAAAGGAAGGACTGTTCCCTATCTCGTTAATTGATCAAGATACCGGTGTGGCAGGAACTATATATCTTACCAGTAAAGATGAAGGAATCACTTGGGTTTATGATGAAGCTTATGATAAGCTTCTAAATCCTTAAAAAAAGCGGCCATTGGAATGGCCGCTTTTTGATTGTCCAATGGGATCTCAGATAATGGAAAAATAGATACGATGAATACTAATTCCCGAACTAAAGTCAAAAAGGCTTCTATCCTAAAGTATGCCTAAGGATAGAAGCCTATGAGAGAAATATTCGAAAAGAGTATTAGCGAATTGTAAGGGATCCAATTTTGCAACGTTCATTGATTAAAAAATAACATGAATCCAATGAATTAATATGTTGTGTTACAGATGCAACTTCTTATAGGATATTATAAGGTATCTAGCGGTACATGCAGCAGTGAGAAAATTCGGAGGCTAAAGGATCCCTTCTATTTGTTTCTCAATTTGAATAAAATAGGTTACTATTTCCAACCCCCTCCTCCATGAGAAGATGACTCTACGTAATCAATCTTAATCTGACCGTTGCCTGAGCCAAGCGTGGTGTTAAAATTATATTGACGTAAGTTCCAATCATTGAAAGTCCCTGCCCAGCTATTATCGACGATAAAAGTATAACGTGTCGTAGCTGAGAAGGAGCCGCGGATGTAGGCACAAACAGCTCTTGAACCGTAGATTCCCACTTTATAACCGTTAGGATTTTGAGTGCTGCTGTTTAGAACTGACATTATCCCTTGGAAATAAGGCACAACATTTCCAGTAATTTGAGTAGTGGTCATATCGCGATCCACGGCGAAATAAATCGGAGTGGCATTCGTTTGTCCGAAGTCATTTGCCAATTCTACAGCATCTTTCGCATCACTAACACCCTGTGCATTCGTAAAGTAACTGACAGTTGTTCCACCTTTGTTTTCATAAAGGGATACTATGAACAGCCCAGCATTAGAAATTCGTGTAATCTCAGCATCTGTAAGCCCGTCATGAGAACCTTCTACACGGTTCAGGTATCGTCCAACAAATGTAAAGTTATTATTTTGAAGTGTCATCAATCTTGCTGAAGTAACGTTTGTTGCAGTATCACAACCCAGTGCCAATGTGGTTTCCTTCTTTCAAATTATTAGATAGATTTCTTTAAACTGCATTCATAAGACCTCTATGAGAAAGATTGGCGCCAACCTAAAATAGTATATGAGAAATAGTTCACAAGTTCTTGGGGGAATAATTTAGTAGATATAAAAGAGGCAATTGACTTTAGTTGGATATGAGGTTCAACCGTGCTAGATTCATTGTTTGAGGAGTAACTAGCATATTTATAAATCTAATCTAGAAAAAGAAGAACAGATCTGCATTTTTATTGAGATTTTTATTAAATTTCGCTTAAGTTTGTTAGGGGAGAGTTGGTTTTCTCGTAGTGCATTTCGTTCTCTTTCTAATGTCCAACTGTGGGAGTTTTGTATCCTTATGACTTTTTGTGAATGCGGAAAAAGCCGCGAAAAAGCTTCATTGTACAAGAATTTTTTTTGGCTTTTTAGATTTCTATTCTTAGACTTATATTTCGGTATCCTCACAATAATATGTTTACTCAAAATCGAGAGGAAAACTGTGGAGGTTCGATTTATCTTACTGTTAACTAAAAAAGAACACCCTATTGTACTTACGATAGGCTGTTCCTTTTTTTACAGGGGACCATAAAAAGAACAATTTCGACTTGAAATAGATTATTGTTATATGAAATATCTACTAAGCCATTACTATCCTCTACGACCTTCTGGATACTTTTTAAGCCTATACCATGACCGGATTTATTAGTTTTTGTGGAGCAGATGTCGCCAAAACGATTCGTATGAATTTCATTCACATAAGGATTCTGAATCCGGATGAACAAGCTTTCATTAAGATAATGCATATGTATGGTTATATAGCACTCTTCATTTCTTTTATCGCAACAAGCTTCAATGGCATTGTCCAGTGCATTTCCTAAAATCACACTGATAACTGTGGTGTCGAGCGTCAGTTGTGCAGGGATGTTCAAGTCTAACTTGAAGGGGATCTGATGCTTTTCAGCGACCTGCTGCTTGTAGTTGATAATGGAATCAATAATCGTATTCCCGCTATTGCTAACGCCTATTGGGTTGTCTATTTGCCCCAGTAAGTTGTCCAACTCATTCAGATTGGCAGCTTCACCGGATTGTACCTTTGCGCGTAAACCTATGAGAATATTTTTAATATCATGCTGGAACTTAAAAGATTCTTCCTGTATTTCTTTTGTCAAAAGATATTGATTTACATAGTAAGCATTTTGTTGCTCAAGTAAATAACTTTGGTTCTGCGCAGATTGGATAACTAACATACGGTCACATAAGATAAATATCAATAAATTTATGATGAGTAGTCCTGTGGACAGGATTGGAACAAGGGTAGGGAAGGACTGCATATAAAGGCTGGATGCGAAGCTGTAGATCCCTAGTGTGCTTATAGAAGGGCAAATAAATAATAGAACCCAATACCATTTAGATAACCCGCCATTTCCGAAGGCTTTAGCTACGCGCACGGATACAAAAGCTAATATAAACATCAGCAGCTTGGAAAGAAACTGGTTCAGAATATATCCCTTTGTCGAGTAAAATAGGGGCAGTGATAACTCACTAAGCGTAATAAGCGCAACCAGAAAAAGAGCGGCAACGATCCGCCATTTGATATTTCCATTGTAAAAAAAAGATAAGAGAGCAATCAGGCCAATATTGAGTGTGAGTAGGATTGAGCCTGGCAGTGAGCTATAGTGCAGAAAGACAATACAGAGGAAATATAGAGAGTACAAGATAACAAGATTGACTTTGGTGGTAAGTCGGCTAACGAAACAATGGCTGTAGAAGTAATGAATGATGATAGGTAAAAGTGGAAGCGTTACTAGATAGAATAACTCCTCCAGAAAGATATTATCCAACAAGACTCCCCCTGAATTTCAGATATTTTTTCTTAAAATCGGCACTATATTTTGCACTAATGGGTAAGGCTTCACCATTTAGGAGAATTACTCCCTGGTTACTGATTTCTTTAATAAAGTAAAAGTTAACGATGTAGGATTGATGGATTCGGACAAAATCGCTCACAGGAAGCTTCTGCTCTTCCTCGTTTAGTGTACTGTAGTAGTCGAGTTGATCGTTGCAGGAATAAAGAATAATTCTCCGCCGGTTGCTTTCCAGATAGATGATATTTCGATAGGGGATTAGAATTTCTTTTCCTTTTTGCTGTAGTGATAAGAAGTTTTTTTTGCCTTGCTGCAGCTTGCGAATTACTTTTTCAATCGTAGAAATCAGTTTTTGCTTAAATATCTCTGAATCGATAGGTTTCTTGATAAATCCCGAGGGCTGAACATCGAAGAGTTGCAGATGATATTCATCATGACTAGAGACATAGATAAGCTGCACTAGATCATTTTCATCATTTCCCCGCAGTACATACCCAGCTTTTATTCCATCCATATCCGCCATTTCAATGTCCATAAAAATAATATCAAACGCGCAGGCCTCTTGAATGGCCTTAGTGAAGCTTTCTCCGGAATAAAAGATCGACACCTCTATTTTCCTTGTGAAATTCCTTTGAGTCTCCAGAATAAGTCTCTCTATTAATTCAGTAGTGGGAAAGTCATCATCACAGACAGCAATACGTATCACTTTATCATTCCTTTCGCCAAGAATTGTCCAAAATATCCGGGAATTTGTCGACCATATAAGTCACATTATACAAATCCTTCTTAATAATTACATTAACTAACTTGATTGTTACAGTTTGAATGTAGAGTTCATGGCAACATGTTAGGATGTGGAAAAGTGAAAAGAGGAGTGTTTGATTTGACTCAAACGATCTTTGAGGCCAAAGGTTTAAGCAAACAATACGGAGAGTCTTTTGCGCTTCAGGATGTCTATATGACGATTGGGGTAGGAGATATTTATGGGTTTGTTGGCGAAAATGGGGCAGGTAAAACTACATTAATGAAAATAATAGGCGGATTGGTACATCCGACACATGGCGAAATCTCTCTTTTTGAAAAAAAGGACACAAAAGCTGTTCACGAGGCGAGGCGAAAGGTTGGATTTCTAATTGAAAGGCCAGCGCTTTATCCTAATCTAAATGCGAAGCAAAATCTTACGTTTTATTGCCGTGCGTTTGGGATTAAGGATAAGAGCAGAATTGCGGAAGTATTGCAGGCAGTTTCTCTGGCAGATGCCGGTTCTAAGCTAACCTCAGAATACTCCCTTGGGATGAAACAACGTTTAGGTCTGGCTATTGCTCTACTTAACGATCCCAAATTTCTGGTATTGGACGAGCCTATTAATGGTCTTGATCCGTCAGGCATTGTTGAAGTGCGAAAGATCCTGGAGAAGCTATCCAAAGAACAAGGAGTGACTATATTAATCTCCAGTCATATTTTAAGTGAGTTGCAGCTACTTGCGACCCAATACGGTTTTATTCATAAAGGAAGGTTAATCAAAGAAGCTTCTGCGGAGGAACTCTTACATACGGCGGAAACAAAAATCTGTATTCGAACGGCTGATCCCGCAGCGACACTTCAGATTTTAAAAAGTGAACTCCAACTAGAAACCATTACGATCAGCGAAGCTGGAGAAATTCAAATTCCTAAAGAGAGTACAAATCTAGAAGAGCTGATGTCTTTTTTTCTAAAGCGGGGCATCCATATTGAAGGGATTAACCTGTCGGCTCCAAATCTTGAGAACTATTATATGGATCTAATTGCTGGAGGTAACGAATGAGGAATTTTCTTAAGGCTGAAGCTTATTATGTAACCAAGGATCCCATGTTCAAGGGGATAAGTCTTCTTTTGCTGTTTGGAAGTGCCTTATTACTGGTTTGGATGGGGGTACAAGTAGGATTTGATATAGATGGTCCTTTAGAGCCTTTAATCACTAGCATTCAGTTATCTTTTTTTCTGTATTTTATCATCCCGATTTACGTTTGTTTTTTTGCTACCGAGGGATTTGAGTATGGGTCGGTTCAAACCATTATCGCTTCGGGTCAGAGCAGGTCATTATATTTACTGGGAAAATATCTGACCGAATTAAAAGTGGTATTATGGTGGGTAATTCAATTTTTTGGTCTTTTTTATGTATTGTATATGCTGGCAGCGCTTGTTACGGGTTCCCATATCGGAAATGAAAGCTTAGAGGGGAAGTTTATCGTTGCTATGGGGGCTATTGGATTCAATATTTTGTATCTCGCAGCTTATTCCGCTGTCGTGCTGTTGTTAGGAGTATTGATGAAAAAATCGGCTACCGCTGTTATTGCCACGTTTGTTTTTGTATTTGGCGATTTTCTGCTCAGTGGTTATCTGAAAGACTCTTCGTATGTATATCTGAGAGTGATTTCTGAAAATACGCTAACGACGCAAATTTTTAAATTCTCTGCTGTAAATTCACATGAAATATATACCCTAAACGAGGGTGTTCGTATGATCCTAATCCCTGTTGTAATCATAGGAGTTTGCTTGAGCGTTGCTTTAATTTCTTTTGAAAAGAGAGATGTGCATCTATAGAAAGGAAGGATGGATTATGAAAAAGGATAACAAAAGAACCACTATGATCTTAAGTATTTCGGTAGTAGTTATTATTTTTTGTGTTCTTTTTGTGAGTATACGAATATCTTGACGCTGTCTATCTAGTTTTACTAGAACGTGAGGATTGAATCGCTCTCTTGTAAAAAAGCCACGGCGTACGTTAATAACGTACCTCGTGGCTTTAGGTGTTTATGGAAGGACATTGCCGGCAGCACGGTAGATTTCATACCATTCTTGCCGAGTGAGAGTAATATCGGAAGCTTTGGCAATATCACGCAAGCGCTGCGTATTAGTTGTGCCAACGACAGGCTGCATATTTGCCGGATGTCTGAGAATCCATGCGATGGCAATCGCTGTATTGGTTACGTCTTTTTCAGCTGCTAAGCGGTTAATGACCTCGTTCAATTCAGGGAACTTATCGTTATCTAAGAATACGCCTTCAAAGAAGCCATATTGGAAAGGCGACCAAGGCTGAATGGTCATGTCATGCAGGCGACTGTACTCCAAAATCCCGCCATCATGAACAACTGAACCGGAGTTAGTCATATTCACATTGAAACCTGTATCAATCATGCCAGTGACCATAATGCTCAATTGCAGCTGGTTGAACAGCAGCGGTTGCTTTACATTTTTCTTAAGCAGCTCGATTTGCAACGGGTTCTGATTGCTGACACCAAAGTGTTTGACCATACCTTTGCTTTCCAGAATATCAAAAGCCTCAGCGACTTCTTCTGGCTCGAATAGCGTATCAGGACGGTGAAGCAGTAGGACGTCGATATAGTCTGTTTTCAAGCGCTTAAGGCTGCCTTCCACGGATTGCAGGATATGTTCCTTGGAGAAATCAAAAAAACCGTTGCGGATTCCGCATTTGGTTTGGATCATCATTTTATCACGCATACCCGGATTGTTCTCCAGTACACCTGCGAATACTTCCTCGGCTTTGCCAGCTGCGTAGATGTCGGCGTGGTCAAAAAAGTCTATTCCGAGCTCGAGGGCACTATGTACATGTGTATCTGCTTCTTTTGCAGATAAATCAGCAATCCGCATACAGCCAAGCGAAATTTGTGACACCTCAAGTGCGCCGTTTGCTACACTAATTTTTTTAACCAAAAGTGACTCACTCCTTCGAATGTTAGTAGAACATGCAGTATTCAATCAAACCATATCATAAAGAGGGGAGGTAAGCCAATGTCTATCTAAAAGAGAAAGAGGTTATCTCATCAGTAGAATTCACTACTTCAGAGATAACCTCATTTGTCTATAAATCAGTTATTAATACATATTTGGAATGTCGACATTAGGATCAATGTCAGCTTCGTAGTCTACACCCTCTGTTCTAAAACCAAACAGGTTAAAGAAATCTTGGCGGTAGCCTTCAAGATCAGCAAGCTCACCTGCATTGTCGGTTGTCAGCTCGTCCCAACGTTTCATAACCTCAGTCTGAACATCCTCACGCATTTCCCAGTCATCAATTCGGATCAAGCAGCCTCCGTCAGCAGTAGCTTCGCCCCCACTGTAAAGATGCTCAGAGAATAAACGGTACATTTGTTCAATACAGTTCTCGTGCAGCCCTTTTTCCTTCATTACTTCATACAATGCAGAAATATAAAGAGGGACTACAGGAATCGCGGAGCTGGATTGGGTTACCAGAGCTTTGTTCACGGAAACAAAAGCACGTCCACCTTGAGTGGACAGGCGATCATTCAGTTGGACCGCTGTTTGTTCCAGATCATGTTTGGCTTGACCAATCGTTCCGTCGCGATAGATAGGGTGAGTGATTTCAGGCCCGATGTAGGAGTAAGCAACGGTTGTAGCTCCATCGGCAAGCACGCCAGCTGCTTGAAGCTGATCGATCCACATTCTCCAGTCTTCGCCGCCCATAACTGCGATGGTCTGACGTACTTCCTCTTCTGAAGCAGGCTCAATAGTGGTCATGGAAACTTCACCTGTGTGGAAGTTCAAGGTTTTGTTCGAATAAGCGGTTCCCACCGGTTTAATGACGGAGGAGAAGGTTTCTCCTGTTACCGGATGAGTGCGGCGTGGTGAAGCGACACTATAGACAACTAAATCAACTGTGCCATATTCAGCTTTAATCAATTCAATGGTCTTCTCTTTGATAGCATCGGAGAAGGCATCGCCAACTATGCTGTGAGATTTAAGTCCAAGCTGCGCTGCTTGTTGTTCAAAAGCTGCGGAGTTGTACCAGCCAGCAGAAGCTGTACGTTGACCTTCAGCAGCTTTATCAAAGAAAACACCAATAGTGTTGGCGCCAGCACCGAAAGCGGCTGAAATTCTGGAAGCTAGTCCGTATCCGGTAGAAGCGCCAATGACTAGTACATTAGCCGGTCCCTCAATTTTCTTTTGTGCTTTTACATATTCAATTTGTTGTTGTATTTGTTTGGCGCATCCCTCTGGATGGGCTGTTGTACATATAAATCCGCGAGTTTTAGGTTGAATAATCATCAAGGAATTCCCCTTTTTATAAAAATTAAAGTCCAATGTTACTTCAGAGAAAGTATAGCAAACAATATTTACTAATACAAAGAATTTAGGATATTGGAGAAGAATGACTGCTCTCCACTACGATCGACTGCCATCCGCTGCCGCTTACGGACCCAGATGACGTTATATGCAAATTTATCGCCTTTTCAGCAGGGTTTCGGACCCCAGAGACGTTATTGCTTAGAAAAAGGTTCATATTAGGTGTATTTTGTGCCAATAGAGGCTATGAGGTCCGTTGGAATTCCAAATGTGCAATAATGCTGCGTTACGGGTCAACTGTGTCCGATAGGGCATTGTGCGGGGAGCTGTGATAGGTCGACCGAACGTACGAAGGAAATAAAACGAACGAATGACGAATCTTACGAATCGTGGCAATCGAACTATCTAACCCGAATCATCCGATGAACCCAAGCAGAAAAGGGGCTGCCCCAGCAGCCATTTCGTGGCCATGGGACAACCCCTTAATCTAATGAGGCTAGATTACGCCTTAAATATGGAATCTATAGTTTTGATCTCTTCTGGTGTCAGCTGCACCTTCAGCGTCTCTAAGTTGGAAACGATCTGCTCAGGACGTTTGGCGCCCGGAATAAGCGCATCGATGGAAGGTACGGTCAAATACCAGGCAAGTACGACATGTGCGACTTCGACACCTTTAGCATTGGCAATCTGACGAACCTTGTCCACCTTCTCCAGATTCTTGGCAAAGGTCTCCCCTTGAAATAGCGGGTCATTTTTTCTAATGTCGCTGAATGTATCGCCTTGCTTATATTTGCCGCCCAGCAGGCCCGACGCAAGTGGGAAATAGGGCACGAAAGAAATGCCATGCTCCTGCGTATAAGGCAGCAAATCTTGTTCCGCATCACGATGCAGCAGATTGTAGTGGGATTGAAGAACATCCACATGACCGTCTTTGTTGGCTTGTTTCAGCTGTTCAATGGAGAAGTTAGACACCCCGATGGCTCTAATCTTTCCTTCATCCTTCAGCTTCTTAAGTTCACCTACAGCTTCGTCCTTAGGTGTGCTTTCATCAGGGAAATGAATATAGTAAAGATCAATATAATCGGTCTGGAGGCGTTTCAAGCTGTCTTCTACAGACTGTCTTAGAAAAGCTGGAGAGTTGTCGAGTGTAATCTTGTCACCGGTAATCACGTGAGCGCCTTTAGTAGCAATGACCACATTGTCGCGGTCGCCTCTTTCCTTCAGCACTTCGCCAATCAGTTCCTCGGATCTTCCTGGTCCATAAATAAAGGCGGAATCAATAAAATTAATCCCATGATCCAGAGCGCTGCGCACAATATTTCTGCCGGTTTCATCATTTAAACCCGGAAATAAATTATGTCCGCCAACAGCATTGGCACCCAGACCCAGCGGGAGAACCTGCAGATTGGTTTTTCCTAAAGTTATTTTATTAGCCATAATCAATAGTCAGCTCCTTAAAATATAATACGTACTATATTAAGTATAGAGAATAACTCGGGTCAGGACAAATTTTGCCTTCCAGCTTTATACATGAATATTTAAACCGGATAAGTTATGATAGTAAGAAAATTTTATATTCGCGTTCGTGCAATCATGATGAGGAGAAGGAGGTCCGTCTTATGCTAGTCATTAATCAAAATGAAGTGGCCGAACTGTTAGCTATGGAATCTTGCATCTCCGTTATGGAATCTGTTTTGAAGGCTCTTTCCGCTGGACAAGCGGTACAAAGCTTAAGACAAGTGCTTCCTTTACAAAAGAGCAATCTGCTCGGCTTAATGCCGGGTTATTTGCAGCATGAAGAGGTAGCTGGTGCTAAAATCATCAGTGTATTTCCCAGCAATCATGGTTCAGGCCTGCCTTCTCATCAAGGTCTTGTTACCCTATTCGATTCATCTACGGGTGTTCTGAAGGCTATAGTGGATGGACAAAAGATTACAGCCATTCGTACGGCGGCAGTCAGTGCAGCAGCAACCCGATATCTGGCCAGAGAGGATGCTGAGATCCTTGCTCTTCTTGGAACTGGGGAACAAGCAAAAAGTCATCTGGAAGCGATGTTGCGGGTTCGACCCATCCGTGAGGTAAAAGTATGGAGCAGGACACTCGCAAAGGCACAGGATTTTCAAATGGAGATGAGCCAAAAATATGATGTGCAGATCATTGTTGCGGAGACAGTTCAAGCGGCAGTCAGCGCAGCGGATATCATTTGTACCGTGACGGCATCCACCGAACCTGTGCTCAAGGGAGAATGGCTGAAACCGGGTGTACATATCAATGCAGTCGGCGCATGTAGACCCAATGATCGTGAGCTGGATTCGGAGACCGTCCAATTAGCTAAGTTATATGTAGATCGGCTGGAATCCGCTCAGAATGAATCTGGGGATTATTTAATCCCGCTGAACGAAGGCAAAATCACAGCAGATCATATAGTCGGGGAGATTGGTGAGCTGATCAGTGGCACTATCGAGGGCAGAAGGTCGGCAGCTGACATTACTCTTTTTAAAGGATTAGGGCTGGCCATAGAGGATTTAGCAGCAGCTAATTTTATATATAATGAAGCTGTTAGATTACATAAAGGCACTGAAATTGCATTCTAAGGAGCGACTACACGATGAGCACTTATGAAGGTCTGTATGATTTCAAGTTGACGGAGCAAGAGGAGGAGCGGGCTAAACGCTTGCATGAGCAGAACATTATTATCGATTTGCTGTTTCAAGGTCCCTTATCTCCAAGCGCGATTCCAGACTCTATCTCTGACAGAATCAAAGAATTATGTGAGCCTTATAAAGATGAGCCAATGGTATACAGCAGTATGCCTGCAAAAATCATCACAAAGCTATCTGCGAGCGGAGAGATCCCTGAGTATAAGGAAGAGTGGTACAAGTCCGGAATTACAGCAGGGAACCGCGAACTTCATTTGGAATCCTTAGACAGCATCATTACAAGCATGGCAGAGGTGCAACTGCAATTCGATTCTGCAGATTGGTTAATCAAAGCCTTAACTGCCGAAGACATACGTGCTGCCAAGCGTAATGGTTATAAAGCGGGCATTATCACAGCACAAGAAACGGATGGTCTGGGCACGAATCTCGATCAATTAGATGTACTTTATAACTTCGGATTAAGAATTATACAATTGACCTACAACAATCAGAACCAGATTGGGGCGGGCTGCGCAGAACAATCGAACGCCGGGGTCACTAATTTTGGGAAAAGATTCATTGCACGCTTGAACAAGCTGGGGATCATTGTAGATACGGGGCATTGCGGGAAACAGACTACGTTAGATGCCTGCGCTTATTCCACAACTCCGGTGATTGCTTCACATACGGGTGTAGAGGCGATCTATCCGCATATGCGCTGTAAAAGTGATGAGGAGATTATCGCGATAGCCAAGACGGGTGGAGTTATTGGTATTTTTGCTATGCCTTGGTTTGTTCATGAAGATCCTAAACATACAACTATTGACCATGTGCTGGATCATATCGAATATGTAATCCGGCTTGTAGGCGTGGATCATGTCGGAATTGGAACGGATTGGCCGATGAGCGATGTGCTCTGGTCATTGGTTTATTTTAAAGAACATATCGCACCCAAGCTTGGATTCGCCAAAGGAGACGGACCTTCTACAGAAACCGTTGCTGGACTTGAGAAATATAGTTATTTTATTAACTTTACTAGAGGTTTGGTTGCCCGCGGTTATGCGGATGCAGATATTGCTAAGATCATGGGCGGCAACTGGCTGCGCGTATTTGAAGAAATTTGCGGATAGGGGATAAACAGATGACAACCTACTTACACACATCTACATTTAACGTCTACTTTTCTGGTGTTTATACAGGCAAAATTCATTTTACAGAGCAACAGATCATGCTAGCTAAGGTCGATCCGCGTAGAAGAACGCAAATGCAGGACAATGTGCTGGATGGACAGTTCAAGACCGTACTCCCGCTTCAAAAAATCCATAAACATTTGGATGCTTATGCTAATGCAGAATGGGCAGAAGACGAGGTAGTGCTGAGTAATGGCGATATCTATCAAAAGCATATCCAGTATCAGGCGCAGATTGAAGGCCGCGAACTGACCTCACAAGTATGGGCGCTGCGCAAAGAGACGGCTCTGGACATTGTGACTTTGGACGGGGAAATTATCGCTTTTTTAACGCCGAATCGGTATGGTATTGAGCTTATGGTTAAAGCAGGTTATGAGAAGCTGACTCCGTTAGTGGTCTACGACGATCCTCTTCTATCCAAGGCAGAATATGGTGTGAACGATTTGGGTACTGATCTGATTCCGATGCGCGATGGGGTGAAGTTGGCGACAGATGTTTTTTTACCAGAGGGCATTAAGCCGGGAACTAAGCTGCCGACAATTCTCGTAAGAACATGTTATGACCGCAACGGAAAAAAAGAGATTTTTATGAGATGGGCCAATAAAGGTTATGCAGTAGTATCGCAGGATGTTAGAGGTCGGGCGGATTCGGAAGGCGAACTGATTCCTTTTTATAATGAACGGGATGACGGTTATGATACGATTGATTGGATTATTGCTCAGGAATGGTCGGATGGCAACGTCGGCATGTGGGGCGCATCCTATCTAGGTTTTGTTGTTGTGGCGGCGGCCACCAGTGGGCACCCGAATCTGAAGGCGGTTGTGGATGAAGTGAACGTGGGCTCTCCATTTGTTGATACCGTTCGCAAAGGGGGAACCCTTTGTTCTTGGCCATTGCTTTCTTGGACTCTTGCTCAATCTGTGGGTACTCGGACGGATTTTGATATCTTTGGAGGCATTACGGTGAATCCGGAAGCAGCCGTTGATGCAAGACCGATTAAAGAGATCCCTCAGCAAATGATTGGCAAAACATCAGGTCCATGGGATCTGTGGAGCCAGCATCCGGAGTATGATGATTTCTGGAAAAACTGTACTTTTACCGAGCGCGGTGATCAGGTGCAGGTGCCTATGTATGTTATCTCAGGCTGGTATGACGGCGACAGCGCCGGCGTATCGGAAACATGGAGAATGCTAACAGAACATGATGTGCCAAATCGAAAAATCCGTCTGGGCGCTTGGGAGCACGGGCCGAACAGAGCTAGAGACTACGAAGGCGTGAGCTTCGGCAATGATGCCGTAGTCTATGATTACGATGTTTCTGTGCTGCGCTGGTTCGACCGCTTCCTCAAAGGCATTCCAAATGGAATAGATCAGGAGCCTAGAGCCTCTTATTATGTTGTTGGTGAAAATCAGTGGAGAACGTCCGCGGATTGGACACCTGCTGAAGCCACAACTTCTTCCTTCTACCTTTCCAGCGGCGGGCGAGCGAATTCAGGACAAGGGGATGGGCAACTGCTTGCAGCGCCTGAGGAACATTCTCCTGAAGATACTTATATCTATAATCCTCATGATCCTATGAATGATAGCGGTGAACGAGAGCCTGAGAATTTGCGAAAATACGAGCTGCGCAATGATATCCTTGTCTACACTAGTGATATTCTGACGGATGAGCTGACTGTGGCCGGAGAATTGTCTGCGGTTATCTATGCTGCCAGCACTGGCAAAGATACGGATTGGGTTGTTACGCTTAGTGACGTGAATGAACAAGGGGACTCTATCCGGTTATCCAATTATATTGTCAGAGCTAAATACCGTCATGGATTGGAAGCGCCTGAGCTGCTGATTCCTGGGCAGGTGGAGAAATATGATATTTTCATGCCGAATATTGCTCATAAATTTGCTGTGGGGCACCGAATTCGGTTCTCGATTACTTCGTCCAGTAAATTCGTTGCTTTCCCTAATACAAATACAGGCAGTAATCCGTATGAAGATTCAGAAGCGATTACTGTGCTGCAGACTGTTTACCATAATCGTGAGTATCCGAGCCATGTGAAGCTGCCGGTGGTTCCTAAATCTTAAATGTGACTTTAATACGAAGAAAGGGCTGAACAAAGGTAAAGGGAATTAACACTTGAAGCTGAAGCTGCATTTGATGACAAATGATGCTTCAAGTGACGTACCGAGAGAGTACTGAGTGAACACCGAGTGAACACCGAGTGAACACCGAGTGAGGCCTAGGTGAAACAAAAAGTGAAGAATGAGCTTATGCTTCAATTGAAGCGAAAAGTAAAACTCTTATAGAGCGATTAGGGAATTTCTCCCTGAAATTCTTAGGATTCTGGTCGTCAGGCATATAATTGAGGAAAAACTCCCTAATTTTATGTCTGATTCCCCGGAAATAAGGAAAACAGCCTATTTATTAGGGAGGAATTCCCTGGTTTCGTTCATTTAGAGCAAATTTCTCCTACTTTCAGGGAGTTTTTCCCTAATTAGTTTTAGATCCACTCCGCACAACGCGCAAACGCAGAACACATACTCCCAGCACGCAAACGCCCAATCCAATGGCATAGCACACTAAGAACTAAATAGTCTATTGGCGAAGCAAAAGCTTTGGTGCAAGAAATGGTCGATCGTCATGAAATAGGTATCACCTTAGACCGGTATGTGAAACCTCTCCCCAGAATCCCCCTTCCAGACTTATACCATAAATCTTGAACTATACTGCAAGGTCAACCTTGTATTTTTGGAGAAATGTCGATTATTCACAGAAAAGCGCATAAATGCTCCCTTCTTAGGTCACAATAGGGAAAAACCAGAATGAAGGGATTACCGTGAACGCGTTTCGCTTAAAAAAACAACTTTGGCGGCGATGGAGACGTTGGAAAAAGGCGCTTTGGGTAGGAGCTGCTTGTATAGCTTTTACTGTACTGGCTTGGCGCAGTATGCAGGTACCTGAGGAAATCAGTGGACTGCTGACGAATTCTAGCTGGGCGGATAGTGCCGATAGTGAGCTGGCCGCAGCTGTCTTTAAAGTAGGCGAGGACAGTGATGAGGCAAAAGAGAAGGGCACTTTAAATAATGAACAACTGCTGCAAACCATCACCCAAAGTGGGCTCAGCAGAACCGTTCATTTAAAAACAACCTATGTGTCCGGAGAAGAGATTCAGACGTTGCCGGGCGTAAAGAACCCGCTTCAGCTGAAGACTATAATCAATGAACACCCTGAATGGAGCGGTTGGATTAGTTCAGAAGGGGATTTGTGGCTGGAACAAAAAGTGAATGATTTATCGATAATGATAAAAAATGAAGCTTACATTGGTGTAGATGCGTTTGGGAATTTGACCTTGTTTAAAGGTCCGCCAGTTCAGGAGAAGGTACTGAAGACTTTTTTTCAAATGGATATGGGTTCCCTGAAATCCTCATTGCCGGAAAATATTTGGAAAGAGCTTCATGAGGGGATTCGTGTTCAGGATATTGAAGAGTACAACAGTGTGCTGTCTACCTTCAGTGATTATGCCCGCGAAGCTGCTGAGCATGTCATGCAGAACAAGCAATAGCTTTGATAAAGCTGTCCTAAAGTCATTATTAATGGCTGAGGGCAGCTTTTTTGTGTGAAATGAAACGGGGAAGAGTCTTAGCTGTAGGCCTAAAGTTGCCATTTCGCTGCAAACAGTAAACTTTTTTTCTCCCGCAAGGGCGATTTTTGCTATAATGGTTAGAAGGAATACATATGTTCGCTTCATGGCGGAGGAATGGATGAAAACGGTGGAATAATCTGCCTGTTATAGAGGAGAGATCGTGTTTGCGTATTTTGGGAATTGATCCGGGGCTGGCGATCGTCGGCTTTGGCTTTGTGGATAAGGAAGGACATAAACTGACCCCCGTCCAATATGGTTGTATTCAGACTGAGGCTCATACGCCTGAAGAAGAACGACTGCTGCATGTCTATGAAGGCATGGGTCAGCTCATTGATAAATATAAACCCGATGCTGTGGCGATAGAAAAGCTGTTTTTCGCTCGCAACGTTACTACAGCATTGCCAGTGGCGCAGGCCCGCGGTGTGACTATATTAGCTGCAGTACAGCGGGGTCTCCCCGTCTCGGAATATACACCTATGATGGTAAAGCAGGCTGTTGTGGGTTATGGTAAGGCTGAGAAACGGCAGGTCCAGGAAATGGTGAAGCTGCTGCTGAAGCTATCGGCGATTCCGAAACCAGATGATGTGGCGGATGCGCTGGCGGTAGCGGTATGCCATGCCCATTCGAGCAGTCTTAATTCTAAATTAAATGAGGTATTGCGAAAATGATAGATTTCTTAAGAGGACCCGTCGTTCATTTGGAGTCGGAATTTGTGGTGTTGGATGTGCAGGGAGTAGGATACCGGGTATTCTGCCCGAATCCTTATGCTTTTGCTAAAGTAGAAGGACCTGTAACGATCTATATTCATTACCAAACACGTGAGGACGCTACGCTATTATTTGGGTTCCCGACTCGTGAGGAACAAAAATTGTTCCGCAAGCTGATAGAGGTATCTGGCATCGGTCCTAGGGTTGCGCTTGGAATCCTGACAGGTGGAACACCGGATCAGTTGATTTCAGCGATTTATCAAGAGAATATAACGTTCTTAACGAAATTACCGGGCATTGGCAAAAAGACGGCACAGCGTATGATCCTTGATTTGAAGGACAAGCTGGACGGACTCAGTATGGCTTCAATGCAAACGGGATTGTTTGCAGTGCCAACGGAAGAAGCAACGGATGGATTGGCCTGGCAAGAGGCGCGGGATGCGCTTAAGGGGCTGGGTTATACCGAAAGCGAATTGGACCGCGTGTGGCTCGCGTTGAAGAAAGAGGGAGCAGAGACAGGCACTGTAGATGTGCTGATGAAGAAAGCACTAGGGCTGCTATATATAGCTAAGTAAAGCCGTACACATCCTAAAGAAAGGGAGCGATAGGAAATGGATGACCGGATTATATCCGCGAATTTGATGATGGATGAGCAGGCGGTAGAACTAAGCTTGCGTCCTCGTTATCTGGGAGAATATATCGGCCAGACTCAGGTGAAAGAAAACCTGAAGGTATATATAGAAGCGGCCAAAATGAGAAGCGAAGCGCTGGATCATGTACTGCTGTACGGACCTCCGGGTCTGGGCAAAACAACGCTCGCTAATATTATCGCCAATGAGCTGGGTGTGAACCTGCGAACAACTTCCGGCCCTGCGATAGAGCGTCCAGGCGATCTTGCCGCTCTGCTGACGAATCTGCAGGAAGGCGACGTGCTTTTCATCGATGAGATTCACCGTTTACACCGCACGGTTGAGGAGGTTATGTATCCTGCGATGGAGGATTTCGCGCTGGATATCATGATCGGCAAAGGACCAAGTGCCCGTTCGGTACGATTGGATTTGCCGCCGTTCACACTGATAGGTGCCACAACCCGGGCAGGACTACTGTCTGCGCCACTGCGTGATCGTTTCGGAGTGGTCAGTCGCCTGGAATTCTATAACATAGATGAGCTGAGTTACATTGTTTCTCGAAATGCGGATCTTTTAGGCATTGAGATTGTTGGCGATGCAGCAGAAGAGATCGCGCTTCGTTCGCGGGGCACGCCGCGGATTGCTAACCGCTTATTGAAGCGGGTCCGTGATTTTGCTCAAGTGCGCGGAGATGGAATTATAACTCCTGAAATTTCTGGGGAAGCATTGAAGATGCTTCAGGTGGACCCGCGTGGGCTGGACAGTATTGACCACAAGATGTTAAGTGCTATGATTTCAAGCTTTCGCGGCGGTCCTGTAGGACTGGATACGATTGCAGCTACGATTGGTGAGGAAAGTCAGACGATTGAGGACGTATATGAGCCGTACCTGCTGCAGATAGGTTTCTTGCAGCGGAGTCCGCGTGGAAGAATTGTAACCCCGGCCGCTTATCATCATTTAGGGCTTCCGCTCCCTCCGGAGCAGCACTAGTTCGTCACTACAATTATAAAGGAGGATGCTGGATGAAGCATACGAAGAGGAAATGGAGAGGGGTCGCCCCGCTAAGCAAAGGATTGCTTGCGGCTGCGCTTGCTGTAGGAAGTTTCCTGATCCCTGCGGGTGCCAGTCATGCCGATTCTAATAGCACGATACGAGTTGCTCTTTATGCTGATATTGGAAGTAAATATAAATCCACTGTGCCAGCAGTAACACTGCTATCAACGCAAAGCTTTACTTTGCTGTCGGATCAAGCAGGAAGTGCTCCTTTGGTGTCTGTCCCAGCACAGAAGCAAATTCGTGTAAGTCTGGACGGATATAGAGTTAAGGTGATGGAGGTTTCAAGCTGGCAGACAGCAGCGGATGCAGCTAAAAAGCTCCAATCCACCTCCGATAAACCGCAGATTTTTGCAATCTCCAGAAATGGAGCGACTGTGTATCAGTTGTACATGGGCGTCTATGCTAGTGAAGCAGCTGCCAAGGATGGGCTTACCCGTGTAGTCAAAGCAGGGTTGAGCATTCCTGCTGACCAAACCCCAGCAGTGAAAGGTAATAAACATTTATCAGCTGGCCGCTATTCTTCGGAGCAGGAAGCAGATGTGGCGCTTAATAGCCTCACTGCAGCTGGTTTGGATGCTTGGAAGGTGTTTCTGGCAGGAAACGATGGCAGTGCACAAGTAGAGGTATGGGTAGGCGAAGCTGCCAACGATAGTGATTTAACAGCTGTTCAGGCCGCTGTGTCTACGGCGGCACCACAATTTACGGTTTCGGTGGCGACCTCGCCTGGATTAATACTGCGTAAGGATGCCGGACTGGATTTTAGCAGTGAAACTCAAGCCGATCATTATCTGGTTTCTGGAAGCAATGCTAAATTTCTTGCTGCAGGCAGCGAGGCTGGGATTCAGTTAGTGGAAAGATCCAAGCGTACATATCGCGGAAATTTGGAACTGAGCAATTTGAGCGGATCGCTGGCTGTAATTAATGTAGTGCCGCTGGAGCAATATTTGTATGCCGTAGTTGGAGGAGAGGTTTCCTCCAGCTGGCCAGAAGAAGCGCTAAAAGCTCAGGCTGTCGCCGCCCGCAGCTATGCGCTGTCCCAAGGCAACCGTTTTGATGTAGCGAATGTAGTAGATACCACTCTTAGTCAGGTATATAACGGAATCGGGTCTGAAGCTCCCTCCATTATCAAAGCTGTAGATACTACTGCTGGTGAAGTGCTGATGAGTGGTGGTAAAGTTGTTGAGGCTGTATTTTCTTCCAATAGTGGAGGTATGACAGCTGACCCTTCAGAGGTTTGGGCGAATGGTGGCGATGTATTTGCTAGTGTTCCAAGCGTTGAAGATGTTTCGGCTGCTGCTGCTAAGAAGTGGTATTATGTTCTGCTTGCGAATGGTACCTCTGGTTATGCACGTGAAGATAATATTAAATTGACGGGCAGCAAAACCGCTGCCGGACTCGATATAGTTACCGCTACAACCAAAGATGTGAATATACGTCCTCTGCCAGTTATTGAGAGCAGTGTTAGTGCAGTCGGAAAGCTGAATCCGGGTGAGAACGCTGTGGCTCTGGATAAAGTATATGAGTCTGGCAGCTATAGCTGGATCAAAGGGCCGTATACCTCTGCTGAACTTCTAAAAAGCCTGCAGGGTAAAACAACAAGCACGCTCCCTTCCAGCATCTCTAACCTGCAGGTCACCCAGCGCGGTCCTTCTGGAAGAGCGATTCAGGTGAAAGCTAATGGTCAGGCTCTGAATGTGAAATATCCTGATATGTTCCGCTCCGCGTTTAATGGATTACCTAGTACATTGTTTGATATTGTGGCACCCGGAAGTTATACTGTATTAGGCGCTGACGGCGCTACCGCCACAATTAGCAGCTCGCAGAGTGCTGGCGTGCTTTCCGCATCGGGGAAGGTTAATGTGAATGGCAGTGGAACTGTAGTGATGGGCGGAGATTCTGCGGCCAGAGTGATCACTAACAGCTCGGGCTTTCTGTTCATTGGACAAGGCAACGGCCATGGTCTAGGCATGTCGCAGTGGGGCGTGAAAGGCATGGCGGACAGCGGGTATGATTACAAGCAAATATTGCAACACTATTATAAGAACGTTACTATAGTTAAGGAATGAAGACAGACCATGAATGTAGATGCTTATGATTTTCATTTGCCGGAAGAATTGATTGCCCAGACACCTCTCGCTGATCGCAGTGCTTCTAGACTGCTTCTAGTGAATAAGGAGGATGGAGAGCTGGCTCACCGGCATTTTACCGATATTATTGATTATTTTAATCCCGGAGACACGCTTGTTCTAAATGATACGAGAGTCATTCCAGCGAGATTGTTTGGAGTGAAAGAAGATACTGGTGCTAAGGCGGAAGTGCTTCTCCTAAAGAATCTTGGGGATGATCGCTGGGAAGCACTTGTAAAGCCAGGGAAAAAGCTCAAGACAGGCGCGGTGATTATCTTTAGTGATGAGCTTCGTGCCGTTATCGAGGACGAAGCTGATATGGGCGGCCGTACGCTTCGTTTCATATATCAGGGTATTTTTCAGGAGATTCTGGACAGGCTGGGAACGATGCCGTTGCCACCTTATATTAAGGAAACACTGGATGATCGTGAACGATATCAGACTGTGTATGCTCGGCATGAGGGATCGGCCGCTGCGCCTACCGCAGGGCTTCATTTTACCCAAGAATTGCTGAAACAGATTGAGGCTAAGGGTGTAAATATCGCTTATATCACCCTTCATGTAGGTCTCGGTACTTTTCGTCCGATGTCTGTAGAGAAGGTTGAAGAGCATGTTATGCATTCTGAGTATTTCGTAATGTCTCAAGAAACGGCAGATACCATAAATGCTACTAAGGCACGAGGCGGCCGTATTATTGCAGTTGGCACAACGTCTTGTCGGACACTTGAAACGGTCGGAAGACAATGTGAAGGTGGTCCGCTTGTGGAATGCAGCGGCTGGACGGATATTTTTATCTATCCAGGGTATAAGTTCAGTGTAGTAAATGCGCTAATTACTAATTTCCACCTGCCAAAGTCTACTTTGGTTATGTTGGTTAGCGCTTTGGCAGGTCGGGAACATATTCTAGCTGCTTATGAAGAAGCGATAGAGCAGAAGTACCGATTCTTTAGCTTTGGAGATGCAATGTTTATTTATTAAGGTAAGAGGATGGGTTAACTTATGGCAGCAATTACTTATGAGCACATCAAAACGTGCAAACAATCCGGAGCCAGACTTGGAAGAGTCCACACTCCACATGGTGTGATTGAGACACCAGCATTTATGCCAGTCGGCACACAAGCTACAGTTAAGACCATGAGTCCTGAAGAGCTGAAAGAGATGGATGCCCATATTATTTTGAGCAATACTTACCATCTGTTTCTAAGACCAGGCCATGATATTGTTCGTGAAGCTGGTGGACTGCACAAGTTCATGAACTGGGATCGTCCGATTCTGACAGACAGCGGCGGGTTTCAAGTATTCTCGTTAAGCGACATGCGCAAGATTACGGAAGAAGGAGTTCATTTCCGTTCCCATTTAAATGGGGATAAGAAATTCCTGTCTCCGGAAGTAGCGATGGAGGTTCAGAACTCTCTGGGTTCAGATATAATGATGGCATTTGATGAATGTCCTCCATTCCCGGCTGAATATGATTATGTGAAAAAATCCCTAGAGCGCACCACGCGCTGGGCAGAACGTTGCCTGAAAAGTCATGCTCGTCCTAACGATCAGGGTCTTTTTGCTATCGTGCAAGGGGGCATGTATGAAGATCTGCGCCGTCAGAGCGCGGCTGATTTGACTTCCATGGATTTCCCGGGGTATGCTATTGGGGGGCTCAGCGTCGGAGAGTCCAAGCAGCTAATGTATGAAGTGCTGGATTATACAGTTCCCCTGCTGCCACAAGGCAAACCTCGCTATTTGATGGGCGTGGGTTCACCGGATGCGCTGCTGGAAGGATCAATCCGAGGAGTAGACATGTTCGATTGTGTCTTGCCTACTCGTATTGCCCGTAATGGAACAACGATGACCAGTCAGGGAAGACTCGTTGTACGCAACGCTAAGTATGCCCGTGATTTTGGGCCGCTTGATCCGGAGTGTAATTGCTATACATGCCGGAATTATTCCCGCGCTTATTTGCGCCATCTAATCAAAGCCGATGAAACCTTCGGACTTCGATTGACGACATACCACAATTTGCACTTCTTGTTGGATTTAATGCGTAAAGTGCGTGAAGCCATCAAAGAAGATCGGCTGCTTGATTTTCGCGATGAGTTTTTTGCCAAATACGGATTATATGATAATCTTAAAGGCTTTTAGGGTTTGATTTAAGAGTCATGCTTTAATGTACTTTGAAAGGGGGGAGAAATATGATTCAATCGTTTCAATATGCAACTGGCGCAGGTGGTGGAGGTAGTATACTAGGCCTGGTAGGTCCCTTTGTCCTTATGTTTGTAGTATTCTACTTCTTGCTGATTCGTCCGCAACAAAAGAAGACCAAAACTCGTAACGCAATGTTGAAAGCTCTGAAAAAGGGCGATAAAATCGTTACTATTGGAGGACTTCACGGTACGATCATGGAGATTTCCGATGATATCGTGGTTCTGCGGGTCAACGATGTAACTAAGCTGACTTTTGATCGCGGTTCCATCAGCCACGCTGTGGCGACGGATGTCGAAGAGAAAGTATAGACTTGTTATTTAAGTACATAAAAAGCGGTGTCTTCTCATTGGAGAGGACACCGCTTTTTTGATCTTTAAGGTTATTAAGATTTAGCAGTTTAACTTTAACGTACATTTGTTACGCGGCTCGGAACGGTAAGCGACTCTTCACGTCCCCGCAAAGTTAATTTGGCGAGTTGAACGCCAACTGTAGAGGCTAGTACAGCTAGCAAGGTTCCACCAATCATATCTGTAAGCCAATGAATGCCCAGATAGAAAATTCCAAAGACGATTACAACTGCAGAAATACTAGTGATGGCCATCCAGCGGCGGTTCCCTGAACGGAAGGCCAGAAGTGCCATTGTAACAGATATGGACGTATGTAGACTCGGGAAGCAGTTATTGAGACCGGATAGCGGTCTATATTCCTGTTCGAATTTCGGAAATACATCCAGCATAGTAAATTTGACGCCCGCTGGCAGATAGGACCAAACCTCGTTTACCGGGAAGTAAAGATAGAATGGAATCGCCAAGGCATAGTTGATAATAATAGCATAGCAGGTGGCATATAACATCACCCGGTTTTTATCTAACAGATAGACCCCTAATGATGCTGCTAGAACAGACTGAAGCATGAAAATGTAGAAAAAGACGATGATCGGTGTTAACCATGGACTGTAGAATATATCCTGAACGGCTTGGACAAAATGACCCTCTAGACCAAATATAAACGGCGTATAATCAGAGGTAAGATGCATTTTTTGTTCAATTTGCAGTTCATATTTATTTATGGCTAATACGCCAAACATTCCTGCAATCAGCAACAAAAACTTATAGGATCGCAGCATCTCTTTCCCAATTTCAACCAATGCCATGAGTGGATTACGTTTAGCGCCAATCCATACTAATATCACTACTAATGCAACTGTGTACAAAACAATATGGTTCATTGATTGGTAAAACAAAGCAATCGAAGCCTCCTTGATCTCTTAATGAAGTCAGATGATCACAGTTTAACATATTTTCAAGGAATGTTTCGAATTTAATGGGATTATAATTTTAGCTTTTTTGTAAATTAACGCCAAATATTCCGCCGAGAGCGCCAATTGCTGCAGCTGCCAGAACCCATAGCAGATCCACACCAGAGGGTGCGCTGTCCAGTGCCAAAAAACCGATCAACAGAACGATAATCCCATAAAATGCGCCTGTAAGACTTCCTTGATACCAGCCTTTGCTCGTGGCTCTGCGACCGGCGGTTAGTCCTCCGAATGCTGCAGCTATGCCGTGTACAATGTACGTGTACATTGAGAGATCCTGCTCCTTCAGACTGCTGCCCCATAACAAAAGTGAGAGGACAAACGCACCCATCAGCATCCAAAGGAATGATCGACATAGGCCAGATAACACAGGATTGGCTATTCTCCACGAGAACATGCGCCGGATTAAATACATGGTACAACCTCCTAAAGTTTTTTTGAGGAAAAAGAATCAACATAGTTATTATTCATTGTATGGGATGGCTTGCCCCAATAGTACAAGAAAGGGCATTGCAGCCTTTTTACCATTAATTAATATGCCGGCTTCCGAATGTTCCCTGCACAGAGCGGTCAGAATAGGGTTACATTAATCCACCCGAGGAAACAAGTCTGCGGGTGAGAATGGAGGGGAGCGAAGCTATATGTTCCAGCATATCTCTACCCATATTTTCTTGACCGTGCTGATGTATTTCTTCATATTCCTGTGTATGCGCATCATGGGGAAGAGGGAAATAGGTAAGCTGTCTGTATTTGATTTAACGATCTCCATCATGATTGCCGAGATTGCTGTTTTTGTGCTTGAGGATATTAATCGGCCGATCTATGAAGGAGTCGTTCCGATGGCAACATTGGTGTTGATACAGGTAATTGTGGCTCAGCTCAGTCTTAAGAGCAGAAAGCTCAGACTTTTAATGGACGGCAAACCGAGCATACTCATTTCTGGCGGCAAGCTGCACCGGGGTGAAATGCGTAGGCAGAGATATAATATCGATGATCTGCTGCAGCAATTGCGTGGACAGAACATCGCCAGTCCTGCTGACGTGGAATTTGCAATCCTGGAGCCTAGTGGACAGCTAACGGTATTCGAGAAAGAGAAGGGGAGTTCATCCTCTAACCCATCAGGCAATAGCAGTGCAGCTGCTGAGCATAAAAAGAGTGACGATAATAAAGGAAATAAGAACCGTAAGATAGAGCTGCCGAAGAATAAGATCAGA
The DNA here is from genome assembly GCF_037963265.1 of Paenibacillus sp. FSL H7-0943. Taxonomy (NCBI): domain Bacteria; kingdom Bacillati; phylum Bacillota; class Bacilli; order Caryophanales; family Paenibacillaceae; genus Paenibacillus; species Paenibacillus sp. FSL H7-0943. Next base: position 5,426,565 of record NZ_CP150148.1, on the reverse strand, counting down.
TATGAAGGACTTCCAATCCCTCTGATTATGGATGGCAAGGTGCAGGATCAGAATTTAGAGATGATTGGAAAAACCAGATTTTGGTTAAGAACTCAAATTCGTCAAAAAGGAGTATCTGATTTCAAAAATGTATTTCTATGCTCCATAGATCATAAGGGCAGAATTTATGTCGACCGTTTGGACAACAGATAGCTTTTTAGAGCCTGCGTTTGATAAACGGCAGACGGTCCAAGTCACGAATTGAGATAAGGCCAGCTAACAGACTGATTCCGAAATACAGGACCATTCCTATCGCAGAGGCAAATATAAATTGAATCCATTGTACATCTGCAATGGGAATGGAAGTGTATACATAATGCACGCCCGCTCCCATAATGACCATTGCACATAAGGTTTTTATGGTTTCGGTTACTCTTAAAGATAATGAAATAAGACTGACCACACTGTATCCGTGAAGCATCGTAACCAGAATGCTGTTCACAATAATGGCTATGATGGCGCCGTAAATTCCATATTCAGGTTGCGATGCCAGTATTACGATCAGAATGATTTTGACTACTGCTCCAATTAAGGTATTGATGAGTGCCCTGCCCGGTCGATCCATAGCTTGCAGCGCAGCTTGTAAAGGAGCTTGAACATAAATGAACAAGGCGAATGGAGCCATGAGCTTCAGCATAGGAGCTGTATCCGCGTTACCATATAACAAATTGCATAGCGGAACCGCCAGGATATACATAAGAACAGCAAAAGGAGCCCCTGTTACCAGCGCAAGCCGCAACGCTTGATGCATACGCTTGTGAATGGTGGGCAAGTCCTTTCTTGCCGCAGCTTCTGATATGGAAGGAACCAGAGACACAGCAAGTGAAGAGGTTAATGCCCCGGGCAGCAGCAATAAAGGAACAACCATCCCTTGTAAAGACCCGTACTGAGCTGTAGCGGCAGCAGCGGCTATACCTGCCAAGGCGAGACTGCGCACAGTAATAATAGATTCCAGCAGATAAGAAAAAGAGCCTACAAGCCGACTTGCCGTAACGGGAATGGATATGCCTAGTAACCGCCGTAATATGGGGGAGTTGGCTTTCACACCTTGTGTATCAGATGGGATAACCTCCGGCTCGAGAGCGGGTTGCTCTGGAGTCGGATTTGTCTGCTTTTTATCTTTTTTAGTAATGACATAATATTGCCACAGAATCGCTAACATTCCGCCAATTTCTCCAACCGTCACACCTAACATCGCTCCAGCCGCCGCCATAGCAATACCCTTAGGAAGCAACAACCAGGAGAACCAGAGCATAAAGAATATTCGAACTAAAGATTCGAAGATGGAGGAGAGCGCCGATGGAATCATGTTCTGCTTGCCTTGGAAATAACCGCGGTAAATTGCAGATACGGCGACAATCCCAATCATTGGGATCATGGCAATAAACGTATAATAAACTCGATGGTCTGTTAAGATAACATTGGAGACCCATGAGGCACTTACCAAAGCAACCAATGTAAAGAAGATTGCAAGTCCAATACTAAGAGCAAGTCCAGTACGTAAAATCAGCCGTGATTTTTCAGGCCGATTCTCTCCTTCTGCTTCCGCCACCATCTTGGCTATCGCCAGTGGAATCCCGCCTGTAATGACAGTAACCAGCACAAGAAAAAAAGGATACGCGAGCTGATACAGACCCACACCTTCTGCTCCGATAATACGGGGTAAAGCAATCCGGGGAATAAATCCAAGCATCCGATTAATGATGCCGGCGGCTAGCAAGATTAAAGTTCCTTGTATAAAGCTCTGTTTCTTCAAAGGTCACGCCTTCTTCCCAAAATGAAATAAAACGCTGGCGAACTTGTCTATTCTTATGGATATGCTGTACCCCTATCTCGGCATGCCTTGTTTTAGTGGCATTAACTTTTTGTGACGGAAGAAGGAAAGCGAAGAACAAGAGTCGAATATCTATGGTGAGCATACGAACATGAGCGATCTTTGGAGGTGTCAACACGTGGAATCGGAACAGTGGAATCATGATCAACATAGTGAAGAAATCGAAGCCATGTGCCGCAGCAAAGCTGAAGAATTCCGGCTCCTCGGCTATGAGTATGTAACCAGCAAGGATATTTGGGATTGCATCAGCCGTAATTATGATAAGGAAGGCTTGCCTCCCCTACATAAGCTGGTAAACGACATTTATTCCTTGAAAGCCAATAGTTACATGAATTATTTGACTATTGCGGCCTATCGGGGGTTGAACTGAACAATAAACCACATATTTCTTTTTGCGAACTGCCTGATAAAGCAGTAAAGTAAGAGAATAATAACTCCACATCTCCTATTAAAACGGATGTCTTGCTGATTTAAGCAGGGGCGGCCGTTTCTTTGTGTGAGTATAGCTCTATCAATGCTGTGAATTGACGGTCATTTCGCGTGTAGCTATAATAGGAATATTGAGTTAATGAAAGGGGAACTAGCTAGAGCATGAAGAGACTAATGGGCTTTTTTATTACCGTGCTCGTTTTGACAGGCGTTATGGCATTTACTACTCCTGGACTGCTGGACAAGGTTAGACTTGGTCTTGACCTGAAAGGCGGATTTGAGATTTTGTATCATGCTGAGCCTATGGAAGCGGGAGCAGCATTGTCCCGAGCTTCTCTGCTGAAGACAGCGGAAAGCTTAGAAAAACGGGCGAATGCGCTCGGAACAAGTGAACCAGAGGTAACTACTGAAGGTACGGACCGTATCCGTTTGAAAATTGCGGGCGTAACGGATGAAGCCGAGGTTCGTAAAAAAATGAAGGAACCTGCAGTTCTGACTTTCCGTAGTGCTGCTGAAGGTGACGCTGAGGGAACTTACAGCAAAATCGAACTGGTAGGTAGTGATTTTGTTGAAGGTGCTGCAGAAGTTGGACGGGATAACCTGAATCAGCCAATCATCAGCATCAAGATTAAGGACAAGGACAAATTTGCAGAGATTACTAAACGTCTCTTGGGAAAGAATCTCGCAATTTACTTGGATGAGAACAAACTATCTGACCCTACGGTACAAGCAGTACTTACCGATGGCAGTGCTTCTATTTCTGGTAACTATACAATTAAGGAAGCGCGCGAACTTGCAGACACGATTAACCTAGGTGCATTGCCACTGAAGCTGACGGAGAAATATTCCCAAAGTGTGGGTGCTACCCTGGGTAAGCAATCGCTTGATCAAACGATTCGAGCAGGTCTGCTGGCTTCTGTGATTATCCTTATTTTCATGATCGGAATGTATCGTTTGCCAGGTCTTTTGGCTAGTTTTGCCTTGCTCTTGCATACATGGGCGCTAATTGCGGTCTTCGTCTTCGCGGACTTCACCTTGACGCTGCCTGGTATAGCCGCATTTATTCTGGGTATAGGTATGGCGGTCGATGCCAATATCATTACCAACGAACGGATAAGGGAAGAAATGCGCAGTGGAAAAAGTATACTGTCCTCCGTTAAGGCAGGGAATAAATCCTCTTTCCGGACAGTAATGGACTCCAATGTGACTACTATTATTGTGGCAGCAGTTATGTTTGCCTTCGGTACAGGTGCGGTCAAAGGCTTTGCATTGGTGCTGATTGTAGAAATCGTGCTGAGTATCGCCACGAATCTTTATTTCTCCCACTGGTTGCTTAGCCAGCTTGTCAAAGCGGGTAAGCTGAACAAACCGAAGAGCTTCGGTGTTAAGGAGAGTGAAATCCGTGCGCTTTAAGAAAGAGCTTGATTTCGTACATTTGAGTAAATATTTCTATATTTTCTCTATCGCATTGACAGTAGCAGGATTGATTTTCCTGGCGACATTTGGCCTGAATTACAGCGTTGACTTTAAAGCTGGATCTAATGTGGACATCTCCCTATCCAAGAATTTGAACTTGGATCAGGTTAAGACTGCAACTAGTGCAATCGATGTCGATCATGAACCGACGATTTCGTTTGGTGATCAGCGTGTGAATATTCGTTATGACGAAGTTCTTGATGAGGCTCAAGATGAAGCCCTAAAAGCTGAAATCCTTAAGCTGGATGACAAAGCATCATTTGAAATTAACACCGTGGACACTGAAATGGCAAAAGAATTGGCACGTAATGCTATTTATGCAGTTCTGATTTCTTGTCTGGGGATTATTATTTATGTAAGTATTCGTTTTGAATGGCGTTTCGCCGTGGCATCGATTGTGGCCTTGCTCCATGATGCCTTTATCGTAGTCGCGCTCTTCTCTATCTTCCGCTTGGAAGTGGATTTGACGTTCATTGTAGCGGTGCTTACGATCATCGGTTATTCCATCAATGATACGATCGTTATCTTTGACCGTATCCGTGAGAATTTACGTTTTGGTAAACAGAAAACTTATGAAGACTTGAAACACCTTGTGAACAAAAGTGTGGCTCAAACGCTCATGCGTTCTCTCTATACTGCATTTACCGTATTTATTGCGGCGTTCTTCCTGTTATTGTTCGGAGGCGAGTCGATTAAGATGTTCTCGCTTGCGATGGTAATCGGCTTGCTCTTCGGAGCTTACTCTTCCATCTTTATTGCAAGTCCACTCTGGTTAGTGCTTAAAAAGCGTGAGAAGGTTAAAGTGAAGAGCAGCCCGAATAAAGGTTAGAAGAAATTAGCATCGAAGTTCTACTTTTCTTATACGTTTAAGAAAGCCGCGTCAAATGCGACGCGGCTTTCGAAATCTTTAGGGTCATGTCATGTGTATTGAATCATCATGAGATTACTTGCTATTGGTAAGGAGGGCCTCGTATGAATAAAGAACGATCACCGCAAAGCGAGACGGTTGCTTGGACAGGGATCATTAGCGATGTTACTTTGGCAGTAGCTAAGGGGAGTTTTGGCTATATTTCAGGGAGCAAGGCATTAATGGGGGATGCTTTGTATTCCGGAGCAGATGCAGCAGCTAAATTGGCGGATATTCTTCCGTGGCGCTCTGAGCAAGTGAGAAAGAGTAAGCAACGGATCGAAGAACGGCGGGGCACTAAGGAGCCGCTGCTGGCTATACTTTTTTCGGTATTTATTCTTATGGGGGGACTGCAGATCGCATTCTCTGCAATCCGCGACTTAACAGATGGAAAATCATCTACACACGGACAGCTGGCGTTTGTAACCGTCTTAGTATCTATTGTGTTTAAAGAAGCTGTTTTTCAATATCAATATCGCTACTTTAAAAAAATAGGTGATGGCAGTCATGCTGCATATGTTAATAGTCATCGTTTCAGCTTATATACATCTATCACAGTATTAGTCGGAATTTCGTTATCCATGGGTGGTACCTATTGGCATCCTCTATCTTATATGGATCCTATTGCCGCACTCTTAACCGGAGTTTTAATTCTTCGTAAAGGCTATTCACTCATTGCTAGCTCTATTAACACTAAAAATGCGCAGGAGCTTCCTTCGGAGGAAGCCGCTAATTTTATTGAAACAGTGCAACGCGTTCATGGCGTCATTCGCGTAGAACATTTGAAGGCACTTGAGCAAGGGAATTATGTGAATCTTCAAGTGAAAATCAGTGTAAATCCGCGGATTACGGTGATGGAAGCACAGGATATTTCGGAATGCGCTAGGAAGCTGCTGCAGCACCGGTTTGTTCATGTCGGTGAGGTGCATATGGACGTTGTTCCTTATGATCCCGGCTATCCGTACAAAAGCAATTATGAATTGCCGGATAATGATATTCCTACGTTGCTTCAGTAGTTTGCAAGGTGAGAGAAAGGTGAGTTCTATTGCTTTATTCAAAAACAAGATGGCAATCTCCGGCAGCCAATCCCGACACAGTTAGGGATATGGCCCGGAGCCTTTCTATTTCTCCACTCTTATCCTCACTATTAGTAAATAGAGGAATGAACACGCCTCATGAAGCTCTAAGCTTTATGGATGGCAGTGAGGAAGAACAGCATGATCCGTTCCTACTCAAAGGAATGGCTGAAGCGGTTCCTAGAATTAGAAAGGCTTTAAAAGATGAAGAACATATTCTTATTTATGGCGATTATGATGCCGACGGGGTGTCCAGCACAGCACTTATGATTCATCTGCTGCGCTATTTAGGCGCTTCCTTTGATATTTATATCCCACACCGCTCTAACGAGGGCTATGGGCTGCATAATCATGCCCTGGATTGGGCTTTACAGCAAGGTGTCTCCTTAATCATTACAGTAGATACTGGCATTAGCGCGTATCATCAGGTTGCTTACGCTAATGAACTGGGGATCGATGTGATCGTTACGGATCACCATGAACCTCCTGAGCTTTTGCCAGAGGCCTATACGCTTATTAATCCCAAGCTGCCAGATTGCCCTTATCCGTTCAAAGGATTAGCGGGTGTAGGTGTGGCTTATAAGCTTGCTCAGGCTATTCTAGGGGAAGAGACTCCCACAGAATGGGCAGAGATTGCAGCGATAGGAACGGTTGCGGATTTAATGCCGCTGCTTGGCGAGAACCGTGAGATTGTTAGAAATGGCTTGGAAAGTATGCGGCATTCAAGTTTCCCGGGGATTCGTGCCTTACTCGCTGTTAGCGGTGTGAACATGAGCACTGTGAGTGCGGTCAATATCGCTTTTGGCATGGCGCCGCGCATCAATGCCAGTGGTCGCCTGGATCATGCTGGACGGGCTGTGTCCCTCCTCACTACCGAGCATGCGGCTGAGGCAGAGCAGCTAGCTGGAGAGCTTGACCTGCTTAACAAAGAACGCCAATTGGTGGTAGAAAGAATTGTTGTTGAGGCCACTGCCAAGCTGGAGCAGATGACACAGGGTGGCGAAATCCCAGACATCATTGTTCTTGCTGATCATGGCTGGAATGTAGGTGTGGTAGGTATAGTGGCTTCCAAACTACTGGAGCGTTATTATCGGCCTGTGATCATTCTGGATATACATCCAGAGACCGGAATGTGCAAAGGTTCTGCTCGCTCCATACCTGGACTTGATATCTACGCTGCACTTTCTTCTTGTTCTGATTTAATGGATCATTTTGGAGGTCATCCAGCCGCTGCGGGAATGAGCCTGCATCGGGATGGATTAGAAGCCTTTGCTGCAGCATTAAATGAATATGCGTCCGGGGTGTTAACGCCAGAGCATTTCGTTCCTGTTGCTTCCGCTGATGCAGAGGTGTCAATCTCAGATTTATCACTGCAGACCGCGTTAGAATTGGAAAGGCTTGCACCTTTCGGAATGTCTAATCCGTTGCCGAAGTTTATTATTCGTGGGGCTACCGTGAAAGAGACACGTACAATGGGTCAAGATGGAAAACACCTGAAGATTGTATTGCAGCAGGGGAAAAACAGCATTGAAGCCTTGGCTTTTGGCAAAGGCGCTTTGGCCAGGCTGCTACCGGCGGGTACTACGATCAACGTGTTAGCTGAGCTGTCGATCAATGAATGGAATGGCTCACGCAAATCACAGCTGATGCTGCAGGATTTATCTGTGCAGGATGCTCAGATATTCGATCTTCGTGGTGCTGCTGACGCCGTACGGCAAGCCGCACATATTAGAGAACTACTTCTTCCTTATAGCGGTGCGGGTCCGTATCGAGCTGCTGCAGTGTTTCAGAACGGACGTAGTAAGCCTGCAAGTGAATTGATAGGAATGTCTTTATGGGTATATGATAAAGAAGCTGGCATTAGCGCTGCTGTTAAGGATGAGCCCCTTCAGGAAGCAGGGCATGTCTCTCTGTTATGCTTACTGGATATGCCGGAGACTCCTGAACAACTGGATGCGCTACTCCAAACCTTCCCTAATGCTGATAATATTGCGTTATTGCATTCTATCAAGGATGGCCGAGAACGACTTATTACTCCGACACGGGATCATTTCAAAATACTATATAAACTGTTGGCTTCGATCACCTCAGTTGCAACGCCTGAGAACGAAGTTTTGCTGCGGTTAAGCCGCCAGTCCTCGTTAAGTATCCGCATGCTTAACAACATGCTTGATGTGTTTGAGGAGCTTGATTTTATTAAAAGAAGTCAGGGAAGTGTGGCGTTTATTACTCAGCCAGTAGCTAAAAGTCTGACAGCATCGAGTCATTTTGTCCGACTGGGACAGATGGCGGAGATGGAGCAATACTTCATGGAGGGCAGCCTGTCAGAGTTACAGGACTGGATGTTATCGCGTCGTTTAGGCGTATCATAATCCATGCGAATATGAGATGCTGAGCGTACCCAATGGTGTATAAAAATGCAACGCTCATATAACAAAGCGAATGCTTACGAAGCAAGTTTTGCCGATCTGAAATCACTGTAGCTTATGCTTACAAAACAAAGCGAATGCTTACGAAGCAAGTTTTGTCGATCTGAAATCAAAGCAGCTTATGCTTACAAAACTTATAGGAGATGATAAATTTGGATTTTAAAGATAGTATTCGTGTGATTCCTGATTTCCCTAAAGAAGGTATTAGTTTTAAAGATATCACCACATTGCTTAAAGACGGTGAGGCTTACCGCCAAGCGATTGACGCGTTGAAAGCTCTCGTAGCGCATTTGGAAATCGACGTTATCGCTGGACCAGAAGCACGTGGCTTCGTAGTTGGAGCACCTCTTGCTTATGCGATGGGAGTAGGTTTTGTGCCGATTCGTAAAAGCGGCAAGCTTCCATATGAGACTATAGAGGTAGGTTATGATCTTGAGTATGGCAAGGACACCCTTGCTGTTCACACAGATGCCATCAAGCCTGGTCAAAAAGTATTGATCGCTGATGATTTATTGGCTACTGGTGGAACCATTGCTACTTCGGTTAACCTTGTAGAACAGCTTGGCGGTAAAGTGGTAGGTGCTGCTTTTCTGATTGAGCTGGTTGAGCTTGCTGGGCGTAATAAGCTTTCTGGAGTTGAAGTTCTTTCCTTGGTGAATTACGAGGAGTAATCTTGTAAAGTTTGTCTTTTCCCGGGAAATAAACGGGGATTCGGCGCTCGAATTATGCTGAAAAGTGCAAAGATTAGCGCGTGACGCAAAGTGTGGAAGTTAAACATTAATTGGAAAATGTAAGATAATAACAGCAGCTGTCTGCCTTGTGGCGGAGAGTTGCTGTTTTGTATCTGCGTTAATAAAAAAAGCTGCCCAAGTCCATAAATGGATGTTGGAGCAGCTTTTTTAAAATTCTATTTTTACAATCGATTAATGGGCAGTTTTATCACTTTCTCCGCCATCATTAGACAGTCCAAGCACTTCAATGAGTTTGAAGAACAATGCCAATACGATACCAACAATTGTAGCCAGCGCCATACCACTTAGTTTAACGTTGCCCATAGTAAGGGTTGTACCACTGATTCCGACAACGAGTACCAACGTAGCCATGATCATGTTCGTAGCCTTGGAAAAATCAACTTTTTGCTCAACGAAAATACGTAATCCGGAAGCCGCAATTACACCAAACAGCAACAGGGATACACCACCCATTACAGGGGTTGGAATATTAGCGATGACGGAGGAGAAAGTACCAGAGAAAGAAAGCAGAATAGCAATCACCGCTGCGCCGCCGATTACATATACCGAATATACTTTAGTCAACGCCATAACCCCGATATTTTCACCGTAGGTTGTATTTGGAGTAGAACCGATAAAACCGGAGATAATTGTAGATATCCCGTTCCCCATCAGAGAGCGGTCAAGTCCAGGATCTTTTGCCAAGTCTCTGCCGACAATATTGCTTGTAACAAGTAAATGTCCAATATGCTCAACAATAACAACTAATGATACCGGGATAATAGTGAATATTACATTCCAATCAAATGAAGGAGTAACAATGGAAGGATGCGCTAAAAATTTTGCATTAGAGATAGCAGCGGTATCCACCATTTTCAAAATATATGCTAAACCATAACCAGTGACGATACCAATAAGGATGTGAATGATTTTTGGAAAACCGCGGAAGAGTACAGCTCCAATTACAGTTACACCAAGTGTCACCATAGAAAGTGCGATTGTTTTGCCATCTGGAGTCCAGTCTGCAACTGCAACGCCTTCAGGAGCAATAAGTCCTGCCATTCGTGCGGCAACAGGTACAAGTTCAAGTCCGATCGTAGCTACGATAGCTCCCATTACTGCCGGAGGGAAAACAACATCAATCCATTTGGTTCCTGCATAACGAATGATCAATGCCACGAGCACGAATATAATACCAGTGACGATAAAAGCACCCAAAGCAAGCGAGTATCCTTTCATGTGATCATTTGGGTAACGACTGAGTACTGACAATACCGGTGCAATAAAGGCAAAGCTGGAACCAAGGTACGCAGGGATTTTACCACGACAGATCCAAATGTACAGCAATGTACCGATACCATTCATAAGCAAAATCATTCCAGGGTCGACCCCGAACAAGTTAGGCACTAGCACTGTACTGCCAAACATGGCAAACAAATGCTGGAGACTTAATAGAAAGCCTGGGCCCCATGGAAGTTTTTCGTTAACTTGAATTTCGCGTTGCAATGGAGTTCACTCCTCTTTCTTATCTGATATTAGGTTGTCCGGCGAAAATCCGCCTTTACTAGATTAAATAGAACTTGGCTTTTTTACAACAACATTTTCACAAGTGTTATTAATTTGTCCGAATTTAATTACTTTTACTTCTGGAATACCATGAGATGGCAAGTGTTGACGTAATCCTCCTTAAGCCTCATAATTATAGACAACTTTGAATAAGGGCGTAAGTAAGCTTGGACAAATGAAATGATTGGAACCTGCAGATTTTTGAACAGTTGCGGGTTCATTTTATTATAGAAAGGAATCGGATACGACGAGAATGGGCATTGAGCGATTAATTGATAAGGCTGGCGCCTATATAAAAGATAAAGATCTTCTCCGCATCCGGGAAGCTTATGAATTTGCCGATCAGGCTCATCACGGGCAGATCCGCAAGTCGGGGGAGCCATACATTCTGCATCCGCTGGCGGTGGCAGATATTGTCGTCAATATGCAAATGGATGTTATATCTATTGTTGCAGCGCTTTTGCATGATGTGGTGGAAGATACGACGGTCTCACTGGAACAAATCCGCGCTAAATTTGGCGATACCTGCGCAATGCTTGTTGACGGCTTAACGAAGCTGGAACGTATTCGCTTTCGCTCAAAGGAAGAGCAGCAGAACGAGAATTACCGCAAAATGTTTATTGCTATGGCCCAGGATATCCGGGTCATTGTCATTAAACTGGCGGACCGTCTGCATAATATGCGAACGTTAAAATACCAATCTGAAGAGAGCCAGCGCCGTATTTCTTATGAGACGTTGGAGATCTTCTGTCCTGTAGCTGACCGGCTGGGGATTTCCGCGATTAAGTGGGAGATGGAGGATATTGCGCTTCGTTACTTGAACCCGCAGCAGTATTACCGGATTGCTAATCTGGTGCATAAGAAGCGGGCTGAACGTGAGCAATTTATCGACAGCGTAATTGGCCGTATTCGTGCCAAGCTGGATGAAATGGGCATTGAAGGTGATCTTTCCGGCCGCCCGAAGCATATTTACAGTGTTTATAACAAAATGAGCACAAAAAACAAGCAGTTTAATGAAATTTATGACCTGCTGGCCATTCGTATCATTGTGGATAATATCAAGGACTGTTATGCAACCCTTGGAATTATTCACACTTTATGGAAGCCAATGCCGGGGCGTTTTAAAGATTATATAGCTATGCCGAAAGCCAATATGTATCAATCTCTGCATACTACTGTGGTAGGACCAGGCGGAGAGCCTACTGAGGTGCAAATTCGCACCTGGGAAATGCACCGCACGGCAGAATACGGGATAGCCGCACACTGGGCATACAAAGAAGGCAGCAGTAATAATGCTAATCCGGAGAATCGGATGCCTTTCTTTCGCGAAATATTGGAGCTGCAGCATGAAGCTAAGGATGCCGAAGAGTTCGTAAAATCACTAAAAATGGATTTTTTCTCAGACCTCGTGTTTGTATTTACTCCTAAAGGTGAGGTTATTGAGCTTCCTGCCGGTTCTGTGCCTCTTGATTTCGCGTTCCGCATTCATACAGAAGTGGGCAATCGTACGATTGGTTCCAAGGTGAACGGGCGGATCGTGCCGCTTGATCACAAGCTGAAGACGGGTGATATTGTTGAGATTTTGACGTCTAAGCATTCTTACGGACCTAGCCGTGACTGGCTCAAAATTGCACAATCCTCTCACGCAAGAAGCAAAATTAAACAATGGTTCAAAAAAGAAAAACGTGAGGAAAATGTCGAAAAAGGTCGCGAAGCGATTGAACGTGAGCTGAAGCGCCTGAATGTTGAAGTTTCCGAGTGGATTTCTGATGAAAAACTGTTGGAAGCTGCGAAAAAATTTGCTTTTAATGATGTAGAGGATATGTTGTCTGCCGTTGGTTTTGGTGGGATTACCGCTTCGCAGATTGCCTCCCGTTTGACGGAGAAGCTGCGCAAGGAGCAGGAAGAAGCTGCTAACCACTTGGAGCTTACTTCAGAGATGAAGGAGATCAAGTCTTCCGGCGAAAGAAGAAATCAACCCACCAATGGCGTTAGCGTAAAAGGAATTGAAAACTTACTTGTTCGTTTTGCACGATGTTGCAACCCGGTTCCGGGTGACGACATTGTAGGTTATGTTACACGGGGCCGGGGCGTATCTGTACACCGCCAGGATTGTCCTAATATTCCGGGTGAAGGTGACGGAGAAGAAGCAGCTAGAGTGATTGAAGTGGAATGGGAAGGCACGATGGAAGCAAACTATAGTGTGGATATTGAGATTACAGGCCATGATCGCAATGGACTGCTCAATGAAGTACTGCAGGCTGTGTCCGAGAGCAAAACGAACATTTCAGCGGTCACTGGGCGCTCTGACAAGAATAAGATGGCAATGATTCATATGACCATCCTTATTCGTAATACGGAGCATCTACAATCCGTTGTAGATAAAGTGAAACGAGTCAAGGATGTATATACAGTGAATCGGATCATGCAATAAGGCAAGGAGCGAAGTAGTGCGATGAGAGTTGTAGTACAGCGTTGTAAGGACGCCAAAGTAACCGTGGATGAGACAGTGACCGGAGCGATTGGCAATGGCCTGATGCTGCTTGTCGGCGTTACCCATGAAGATACAGAGAAGGATGCCAAATATTTAGCGGATAAAATAGCTGGACTGCGTATTTTTGAAGATGATGCTGGCAAAATGAATTATAGTGTCACGGATACTAACGGAGCTATTCTTTCAGTGTCCCAGTTTACTTTATACGGAGATTGCCGTAAGGGAAGACGGCCGAATTTCATGGGAGCTGCAGCTCCTGCGGAGGCCGAGCGTCTTTATGATTATTTTAATCAAGAGCTTAGAGCTGGAGGTCTTCAGGTGGAGACGGGCATATTTGGAGCGATGATGGATGTGTCGCTGACCAATTGGGGCCCAGTTACTCTCATTCTGGATAGCCGCAGCTAACGAAATAGAGGATGTCGAAGATTGCTTCTGGCCGGAGCTAACTTTCGACATCTTTTTTTTATGCGGATAGAGCTTCTTTGGGCTGGATAAACTAAATGCAGGCAGATATCACGCATAAGGCAGGAGTTTAAGAATGAGACAATCACAGAAGGCATGGGTATGGAGAAGTATCCCGGCACTACCGACTGGGAGTCCTATGGAAGCCTGTGCATTAGCCAAAAAGCTAGACGGCGAGACCGAACCACTAGTGATGAAAGGAAGAAGCCGCAATCTCTTGCCGCGTACCTGAAGCGGGTGGAAAATGCGGCTTTTTCGGTGTTGTGAAGGAAGCCTTTTTTCCGATTAAAGGTTAGAAAGCATCCTCATAAGGGTAATAGACCACAAGAAAGAATAATTAGAACATCATTAATTGCTAAAGACAGAGAGGAGAAACTATTACATGAGTAACGTTGCTTTCTTACTGGCTAATGATTTTGAAGATTCTGAAATGAAGGTTCCTTATGATGAAATTATAAAGGCAGGACATCAAGCTGACATTATTGGTTTGAAAAAAGGGGAGACCTTGCTAGGTAAAAAGAAAGAAGTCTCCTACGCAGCAGACAAGGCGATCGCCGATGTTCAAGCAAGTGATTATGACGCGATTGTCATCCCGGGTGGTTCTTCCCCCGAGAATTTACGGCAAAATGCCGATATTTTGAAGTTTGTAAAAGAAGCAAATGAAGCAGGCAAGCCTATCGCCTCTATTTGTCACGGACCGCAAATTCTGATCAGTGCAGACTTGCTTAAGGGACGCACCATTACCTCTTATCCTCCGCTGAAGGATGATGTTGTGAATGCCGGCGCGGAGTTTAAGGATGAGGAAGTAGTGGTTGATCGCAATTACATTACTTCGCGTACACCAAAAGATGAGCCTGCATTTGTTCGTGAAATATTGAAGGTCCTGAAATAAATAAGCATTTTTTATTTTAGAGTCTTATAATCCAAGGAGGTAATGGCAATGAGCAGAAAAATCCAAGCGTATTTCAGAACTGAAAATGAAGCAGAAGGCGCAAAAACAGCATTGATTAGCTATAAGGTGGATGGCTTGGAGGTTTGGCCACTCACAGACCCTATCGGCAATGATCGTAATATTCTGTTTCCAATCATTCCACTGGATAGTGCATCTGTAGTCGCAGGCACAACTGGAACGCTTGGAACGGCTAGCACACCTGCAGCTGGAGCTATGCTGGTTCCTGGCATTGCCGCTTCCGACACTCGGGCTGACCCTGAAACACATTATAGTGTGAATGAAGATCAGGTTAGTGCGAACGTGGCAGAAGGAGATCTCGAAGATGGGGATTTAAGTGAACTTCGTTATGTGATGGAGCTAAGTATAGCAGAAGAGAATTATAATGAAGTTGTGGAAATCCTTCGGGGCAAAGGGGCCTATGTTGAACAATTCGAATAGTATTCTATTAAAAATAAACCGCTTTCATGGAATGTAATATAATCGTAATATTCCGTACATGATTCCTTAATATAGCGTGTTTATAATAAAGGCATGACCCCCTTTTTAATAATATATGATGATGGACCTGCAGCATTCGGCTGCAGGTCATTTTTTTTGTTACAATATAATTGCTGAATAAAAAACTCGGAAGCTGTCAAAATTTATACTAGGCATCCTTTTTACTATCTTGACTTTAATGCAGTAGTTCAGTAGAATATTAACAATATACGATTTTATCATATGGTTTTGATGACGGGACCAAGTAATTCGAGAACCCACAACTCCAGAGAAGGATCCCTTGTCGATTCGGATGACATCTACTTAAGTGGATGATGAACCGGTATCGCTTGGCTGCAAGGATTCTGTTGATGAGCGAATGAATGACCTCCCCGAGAACGTACGGCGAAAGTGGGCAATGTTGATTGCCGCGATCAGTAGCCGTTACGCGTAGGCGGGCGTTAACCGCTTTGAGCGGCTTCAGTATATTTTTACTGATCCGGAATGTGGGTGGTACCACGTGGTGTATTATTGGTTATGATAATCCCTCGTCCCTGTTTTTTTATAAAACAGGGCGAGGGATTTTTTGCTTTTTCTGCAATAGAAACAGATGAAGAGAACAGCTTTAGAGGGGTTATTTTTTAGGAGGGATAGACTGTGGCTAAAGAAAGATTCGAGAAACCAACAGGAACGCAGGACGTGCTTCCGGGTGCTGTGGAGAAATGGCAGTATATTGAGGGGAAGGCCAGAGATTTATGCCGCCGTTTTAACTACCGGGAAATTCGCACACCTATGTTTGAGCACACAGGGTTATTCGAACGTGGAGTAGGCGAAACAACGGATATTGTGGAAGGCGAAATGTATACGTTCAAGGACAAAGGCGACCGTGATTTGGCTCTTCGTCCAGAAGGAACGGCTGGTGTCGTGCGGGCTTACGTTCAGAACAAGCTATACGGTGAACCTGATGTAAGCAAGCTGTATTATATCGGACCTATGTTCCGTTATGAGCGTCCGCAGGCCGGAAGATATCGCCAGTTCCATCAGTTTGGGATTGAGGCGTTTGGGGCCGTGGATCCGGCTATTGATGCAGAAGTAATCTCTATGGGCTATCAATTCTATAAGGATCTAGGTCTTAAGGATGTAAGAGTGGAGCTTAATTCCGTGGGTAATGCACCAAGCCGTGCGGCTTACCGGGAGAAGCTGCTGGGATTCCTTAGACCGATGAAGGATAACCTCTGCAGTGACTGTCAGCGTCGAATCGAGCGTAATCCGCTTCGTGTGCTGGATTGCAAGGTGGATCAGGATAAATTTACAGATGCGCCTTCCATTTTGGACAGTTTGGATGATGAATGCATAACTCATTTTGAGAAGGTTAAGATGCATCTCGACATTATGGGTGTGGAGTTCACGATTAATCCTCGTCTTGTACGTGGTTTGGATTATTACACGCATACTGCGTTTGAATATAAAGCAGCTGGCATTGGCTCTATTGATACCGTAGGCGGCGGAGGCCGGTACAACGGTTTGGTTGAAGAAATCGGTGGACCGGATCAACCGGGTATTGGTTTTGGGATCGGACTGGAGCGTATTCTTCTTATTCTGGAAGATCAGAAGGTAGAACTGGAGACTGCGAAGCCACTGGATGTGTATTTTGTAGCTCTTGGCGATGAGGCTGACATTGAAATCTCCAAGCAGCTATACTTTCTGCGTAGCCAAGGGTTCTCGGCAGAACGCGACTACCTCGGCCGGAAGATGAAGGCGCAGATGAAGTCAGCTGACCGTATGTCGGCACGTTATACTGCGATTCTTGGCGAAGACGAGCTGAAGAATGGTGTAATTGCGTTGAAGTCGATGAGCACAGGGGAACAGCAGACTGTGAAGCTCGAAGAGCTGGCTCAGGCGTTGGTATAGAAGAAGACTTTTTAAGTAGAAATGTATTTTTAAATAAAAAGGGGAATGGTGAATTATGCAAAGAAGTCATAACTGTGGGCAATTAACACCAGAACATATTGGACAAACGGTAACCTTGAACGGATGGGTCCAGACCCGCCGCGACCTTGGGGGCGTACTTTTTATTGACCTGCGTGACAGAAGCGGTATTGTGCAAGTTGTATTCAACCCGGACTACTCCGGCGAAGCACTGCAAATTGCGGATAAGGTTCGCAGTGAGTATGTTTTGGCTGTCAAAGGAAAAGTGGTTAAACGTGATGAAGAAACCATTAACCGCAATCTGCCAACAGGTGAGATTGAAGTTCAAATTACAGATATCGAAGTGCTGAACGCTGCTAAGACCCCTCCATTCTTCATCGAAGATGGAGTGGAAGTAGACGAATCTCTTCGCCTGAAATATCGTTACCTGGATCTGCGTCGTCCAGAAATGCAAAAAACATTGTTGCTACGCTCGAAAGCTTCTAAGATTTTCCGCGATTTCCTTGACAGTGAAGGATTTATTGATGTAGAAACACCAATCCTAACTAAGAGCTCACCGGAAGGTGCGCGTGATTATTTGGTGCCAAGCCGTGTGCATGAAGGCGAATTTTTCGCATTGCCACAATCTCCACAAATCTACAAGCAGCTATTGATGGTGGGTGGCGTTGAACGCTATTATCAAATTGCTCGTTGTTTCCGTGATGAAGATTTGCGTGCTGACCGTCAGCCGGAATTTACACAAGTGGACATCGAGACTTCATTCCTGTCTCAGGATGAGCTGCTTGGCATGATGGAGAACCTGATGCAACGTCTGTTTAAAGAAACTGTAGGAGCGGATATTCAGCTTCCATTCCAACGTTTGACTTATGCTGAGGCTATGGGCAAATACGGTTCAGACAAACCTGACCTGCGTTTTGGATTAGAGCTTGTAGAAATGAACGATATTGTTGCCACAAGTGGCGTAAAGGTATTCGCTTCCGTGATCGAAAAAGGCGGAGAAGTGAAATGTCTAAATGCTAAAGGCTGTGGGACTTGGACTCGTAAAGAAATCGATGATCTCGGACCTTATGCTGCGCGTTATGGAGCGAAAGGTTTGGCTTGGATTCAAGTGAAAGACGGCGAGTTCAAAGGGCCGATTGTCAAATTCTTCACTGAAGAAGAAATTGCCGCTGTGAAGGAGCGTACAGGCGCTGAAGAAGGCGACCTACTGTTGTTCTCCGCTGATACCAAAAAGGTTGTAGCGGACGTTCTAGGTGCCCTTCGTGTCAAAATCGGACGTCAGCTGGGTCTGATCGACGATAACGTGTTCAAGTTCGCTTGGGTGACTGACTTCCCATTGCTTGGTTATGATGAAGATCAGAAACGTTATGTAGCAGAACACCATCCGTTCACTCGTCCACGTGAAGAGGATCTGCATCTGTTCGACACAGATCCAGGTGCAATTCGTGCACAAGCCTACGATATTGTTCTGAACGGTTATGAAGTAGGCGGCGGCTCCATGCGGATTTACAAACGTGAAGTACAGGAAAAAATGTTCCAAGCTCTCGGCTTCTCAGATGAGGTTGCTTACGAGAAATTTGGTTACCTGATGGATGCGTTCGAATATGGTACACCTCCACATGGTGGTATTGCCTTCGGTTTAGATCGTCTAATTATGCTGCTGGCGGGTCGTACAAATCTACGCGAAACCATCGCATTCCCGAAAACGGCAAGTGCAACGGACCTGCTTATGGATGCACCTGCACCAGTAGACGGTTCACAATTGGAGCAACTGCATATTAAGCTGGCTCTTAAACCAAAGAAAGAAAAAGAAAAAGAATAATTAAATAAAGCGGGCGAGGCAGATTTCTGCTTCGCCATAGCTTTTGAAGGAGGCTGACCTCATGCTGCATCAGTTCTCACGTACGGAACTGGCGATCGGACCGGAAGGTCTGGAGATTATGAAGAACAGCACAGTAGCGGTACTTGGTATCGGCGGTGTTGGCGGTATGGCTGTTGAGGCATTGGCTCGTAGCGGGATCGGCAGACTGATTCTGATTGATAAGGATTCCGTCGACATTACCAATGTGAATCGGCAGATCCACGCACTTACTACAACGGTTGGGCAAAAGAAGGCCGAACTGATGGTAGACCGTGTGAAGCTGATTAATCCGGAATGTGAAGCGATTGCGCTGAACATGTTCTATACGGAAGAAACCTATGAGGAACTGTTCAAGCTGAAACCGGATTATGTGATTGATGCCTCGGATACGATTATCTACAAGGTCCATTTGATTAAAGAATGTCTGGCACGTGGAATTCCAATGATCTCAAGCATGGGCGCTGCCAACAAAATGGATCCTACAAGATTCCAGGTAGCGGACATTTCCAAAACAACGTATGATCCGATTGCCCGGGTCATTCGCCAGAAGCTGCGTAAGGATGGGATTAAGAAAGGCGTGAAGGTGGTTTTCTCTACGGAGCCGCCAATGAAGCCACGTCAGGATGTTACGGACAAGATTGTTCCGGAGAATGCGCCGGATCGACGTAAAGCGAAACAACCGCCAGCCAGCAATTCATTTGTTCCACCGGTAGCCGGCCTAATTATGGTCAGCGTTGCCGTGCGTGACTTGCTTGAGGCTGGAGGCGTCAGCTTGTAAGTGAATCGCTGAGCTGAGGCTGTTTCAATTATAGTTATAGGATTAGAGTAATGGACAAAAGGGCGAGTAGCTGGAATCCGGCTGCGTACGCCCTTTTGTTGTCGTTAAACAGGCGGGTTCTGCAAGAAGCAGGCCACTAATAGGCATAATAGCTGAACCGGGATGAACGGCTGATTATTAGATTTATAATCCGGGTAATATCCGCCTGCGGAACTTAATATCAGTGGAGGTTTTTGTACATGAAATCGAATTTTTGGCGAAATAGTGTGGGGCTTGCGCCTGAGAATGACTGGAAACGGGAATGGGCTGCAGGGATTCTCTCCTATTTTGCTTCAGTTTATATTGTTATGGTGAATGCGACGATTCTCCATGACGCGGGGATGCCGCTTAGACCGGCAATGGTGGCTACACTGTTGACCGCAATTACCGGCTGTCTGCTGATGGCTTTTGGCGGGAAGACGCCTATCATCGTGGTTCCCGGGATGGGGATTAACGCATTCTTCACTTATACGCTTGTTCATTCCATGAAGCTGGACTGGAGAGAGGCGCTTACTGTAGTTGTTATAACAGGCGTGTTATTCGCTATCGTGGCCTTCACATCACTTTATCGTATTCTTAGTGAGGCAATTCCCCAAAACCTGCAGCATGCCATTACAGTCGGTATAGGGCTGTTTCTGACCTTTATAGGGCTGCAAAAGAGTGGGATAGTGATTGCCCATCAGACTACTTTTGTTGCCATAGGACATTTTAGTGATCCTGCAGTTATTACATCCTGTGTGACTTTATTGCTGGCTTTAGTGTTATTTATCCGGGGAACTAACGGAGGCCTGCTGATAAGTATGCTGGTCGGTACAGGACTAGCCTACCTGCTGGGAGCTGCACATGCACCGGAAAAACAGGCCTCGGGGCATGTATTCTCAGGTTATGGCGGCCTATTTTTCGGAATGGACTGGAGCGGCATTGTGAGCCTGGTGTTCTGGATTGCTGTATTCCTGTTATTGTTAATCGTTGTATTTGAAAATATCGGTCTTGTAGCCTCGCAGACGATGATGGCAGGCCGTCCAGAACGCTTCAAAAGCAGCCTGCGTGCGCTCTCGCTTGCTAATATCGCCGCAGGTCTTTTCGGAAGTAGTCCGGTCGTGGCCGCTGCAGAATCTAATGCAGGAATAGCTGCGGGCGGGCGTTCGGGTCTCACCTCGCTGGTAACAGGGCTTCTATTCGGGGCGACCTTCTTATTCCTACCGCTGTTATCCTATATTCCCGACAGTGCGATCGCACCGATCCTGATTGTGATCGGGGGACTAATGGTACAAAATGTGCGTGAGATGGACTTAAGTGATTTGACCGAGCTGTTCCCGTCTTTTCTAATCATGGTTATGATTCCATTCACCTATAGCATCGTGGACGGTATGGCTTTTGGTTTTATTACCTACCCAATTGTGAAGCTGGCGCTGGGCAAAGGGAAGGAAGTGCCACCTGCGCTGTATGGAATTGCTGGTTTGTTTGTGGCTAACTTTATTTTGCAGGCTGTGCTATAGAGCGGCATCCAGTTTCTTTGATTGCGAGGGACCTGTTGCACACTAATCAGCTCTATTAGCCAGCGTTGAAATCAAAGAGGTAAATGCGTGTGCCGCTGATTGGAGTCAAATGTGCGTAGACGTCGAAAAGAAAGGGATAAATACCGCTGATTGGAGCTAAATGCGTGTAGATGTCAGAATCAAAGGGAAAAATACCGTTGATTCGAGCCAAATGCGTGGAAGCGTCGAAAACAAAGGGATAAATACCGTTGATTGGGGCTAAATGCGCGTAGACGACGAAAACAAAGGTATAAATACCGTTGATTGGGGCTAAATGCGTGGAAGCGTCGAAAACAGAGGTATAAATACCGTAGATGGAAGATAAATGTGCCTGGACATTGAAATAAAAGGCAAAAATGCCTCTGATCGGAGCTAAATGCGTGCGAACGCCGAAACCAAAGGCAAAAAAGCCTTTGGTTTGTCCCAAACATTCTGCGCTTGTGCGAGCTAAGGAGCACCAAAGTGCTTTAGGTTGGAGAACAACTTATAAGTTTAGTCAAATCATTTGAAAGATTTGGTATTTAAGTGCTGATTGTGCTACAATGGGTATCCTTTTGCGTGAGAAATGGGCGTAGGAGCATGAAAATTTAAGCTCGATAAACTTTTAGGAGGTAACTGAAATTGGAAGACAACTTTCAAAGTGCCTATCAAGAGGAAGAAGACAGGCTGAATCAAGCGCTTACTGAAATTGACACTTTGCTGGAGAAGCTCCAGCAGACACCAGTGTACACGGGACATGACTATACGGAACAGGTGCTGGAAGCGAACCGTGATCAGAAGCGCAAAGATCTTGCTAAGCTTAGGCAGGAGCCTTATTTCGGACGGCTTGATTTTCAAGGCAATGATGAGAATGAACGGAAGGCACTCTATATAGGCAAAATCGGCGTAGACCGCGAGCAGGTAAGCGACCGTCCGCTAGTCATCGACTGGCGCGCACCGGTAGCAAGCCTGTTCTATTCGTTTACCGGCGGTACGGAGCCAGCCTCCTATGAAGCTCCTGAGGGACTAATAGAGGGGCTGGTATACCTCAAACGCAACGTGGTGATTCGGAAGCAAATTCTGGAGCGGGTCGCGGATACGTACAATCGGGAAAGCGATGCACCGATTGTATCAGATGAGTTTCTCGTCTATCGACTTGGGGAGAACAAGGATAATCGTCTACGGGATATCGTATCGACCATTCAAGAGGAGCAGGACAAGATTATCCGTGCTGCCAAAAATACAGCGCTAATCATTCAGGGCGTGGCAGGAAGCGGTAAAACAACCGTTGCACTGCACAGGCTTGCTTTTCTGCTGTATCAATACAAGGATCAGGTTTCTGCGGAAAAAATGATCATTTTTGCACCAAACCGGATGTTTTTGGATTACATCTCGGACGTATTGCCTGAGCTCGGGGTAGGTAATATTGCTCAAAGTACATTTCCGGATTGGGCGGCTAATGTACTAGGACTGGAATTGCCGGAACAGGATGCGACAGAGACGATGAACCGCTGGTTCGAAACCCCTGGCGGCATGCCGGTAATTACAGAAGAGACGCCGGGGCGCTTCAAGGGTTCCACGGTGCTGATGGGAATCATAGAGTCCAGCATCAAGCTATTGGAAAGCAGCTCTGTACCTGAGGGTGATTTTAGCCCGTGGGAGGGTGCGGTGCTACGCCGTTCTATGATTTTGCGCTGGCATAATGAGGAGTATGCTCCCTATCCTCCAGCCAAGCGCAAGGAACGGGTAATGGCGCGGATTCATCGTTGGATTGAGATGGAACTGAAGAAGAGTCCGTCAGCTGCTGCTATGAAGGATCGCAAGAAAAAAGGCGCGCAGCGAGAGAAGGCTTATAGTGCCAAATGGCCTAAATATGATCCATTAACGATCTATAAGCAAATTTTCCGAGCAGCTAAACTTCCTGAGGATTGGCCGGTTGAACCGCCTGAGGAAATTCCGGCAGCTGTACTGAAGGAAACGGCAAAAGAGCTGAAAAAAGGCATCATACGTGAAGAGGATTTACCTCCGCTGCTGTATATCCATTATCTTTTGAATGGTGATGAGGGCGTTACTCGCTTTGACCATGTAGTAATCGATGAGGCTCAGGATTTTTCACCTTTCCAAATTGCCGTTCTGGATTTATATGTGCGAGGCCATTCCTTTACGATCCTGGGTGATCTCTCGCAGGGCATACATGCCTATAAAGGCGTACACGCGTGGGAAGAGATGCAGACGTTGTTTGCACCTGAGAACACGGCTTATCACGCGCTGACACGCAGCTATCGTTCTACTATGGAAATTATAGACTTCGCTAATGGAATTCTATCTTCAGGTGTGGAGAGCTCATTGCTGGCTGTTCCTGTGTTTCGTAGTGGAGATCCCGTGCGTATGATCGCCTATGGCGAGGATGCCGGGGAACTGGTGGCTGATGAGCAAGCTCGCTTGCGGACAATAACCTCTGCACTGAAGTCTCTGTCAGGAAGGGAATACCGTACGGTGGCTGTCCTAACAAGAAATCTTCATGAGGCTGCAGAACTATATGCGGAGCTGGCACAGCATTTTGAAGATATTCATCTGATTGATGGCAGTATGACGCAATATCAGGGCGGGTTATCGGTGCTGCCTGTCTATTTATCAAAAGGTTTGGAGTTCGATGCGGTGATCTTAGCAGATGCCGATCAAGACCATTACGGAGCGACGGCTTGGGACGCGAAGCTGATGTATGTCGGTTGTACACGTGCTCTCCATGAGCTGTGGCTGCTCCATAATGGGGAAGTTCCTTCCTATGTGCAAACGGCGGCTGGAAGCGATTCTGAGGGAGAATAAGACTGGTGGAGAATGGTTATAACTGTTCTTGGTCTTGTAACTCCCCCATAGGTATGGCTTAATAATAAGTGTCCGGCCGGGCAAGAACACTTCTGGAAGGAGGCTGATTGAAATGATTTCAGTATACGAGGTGGTTTCCGTTTAAGACGGAAACCTGCTTAAAGCGAGGAGGCCTTACGGCCTCCTTATTACTAACATAAGAAGTACCACACTTATCCATAAGAACGAAATTTATGAAATCGAATGTAGACGCTACCAAAAGGTTTTTATATAATGAAATTACGGATTTTTCCAAATATGAGGAGAAGAAAGGAGGCAGGTGACGTGATTATAACTAAAAACTTAGTTGACCGACGCATAGGGACACACCTGTTGAAGGAGGAAATGCAAGTTGAGTTATGTAAATGGGAAGGATGTGCTCCCCCCTGGCTTGCTCGAAGAGCTTCAGGGATACATCCAAGGTGAACTGCTCTACATCCCTAAGAAGACGGAAGAGCGGGTTCGATGGGGCGAGAACAGCGGTTCGAGGAAAGAAATAGCGAACCGGAACAAGGAAATTTTCAGTTGTCATCGAAGCGGTGATTCCGTAGCGGAACTTCAGAAGAAGTACCATCTATCGGAAGAAAGCATTCGTAAAATCATATCAAAAATGCGGCTGGCAGTAAATTGCTAGCTTGCAATTCAAGCATAAACGCCTCTGGTGTCCTTATAAGGACGGTAAGCGTTATGCGAGAAATCATAAGGATAAAGTGTAGTGTGAAACCTATACTTTCTTATATTTTGAAAAAAGAGCATGGCTCCCGCCTTTCTAAGACGAGATCATGCTCTTTTTATTTTGGCGTAAAATAAGTCTATGCTGATACTGTTACCTTGAACCGGCAGGACATCCTAATCCTTCCCTGTGATATGGTATGATAGAGAGGGATTTACATTGAGCTTTTACAAGAATATAGCAAGGAAGTGGAGTTATGGATTTATTTTCTTTCGGAGAGGACACCGGGGGCGGACGGCTGCTTGCGGACCGGATGAGACCGGAGAATCTTGATGAATATATTGGTCAAGAGCATATCATAGGTCGGGGGAAGCTGCTGCGAAGAGCGATTGAGGCGGATCAAGTCTCTTCGATTTTGCTCTATGGCCCCCCGGGATGCGGCAAGACGACACTCGCGCATATTATTTCTCATCACACGCAAGGAGAGTTCGTACGTCTGAATGCGGTGGAAGCTACCGTGAAGGATGTACGGGAGGTTATTGAGCGAGCTCAGAACAATCAAACATTGTACGGCACTAAGACGATCCTGTTCCTGGACGAGGTGCATCGATTTAATAGCTCACGCCAGGATGCGCTTTTGCCAGCAGTAGAAAAAGGGACTATTACCTTCATTGGAGCGACTACAGAGAACCCGTTCCATTATGTTAATGGGGCGCTTATGAGCCGATCCACCTTATTTCAGCTGGAGGCATTAACGAGTGAACACAGCTTGATCGCGATGCGCAGAGCCTTGGCGGACAAAGAGAAAGGTCTTGGATTTATGGAGCTTCAGGTTGATGAGGAGGCTTTGTTGCATATTGCAACAATGGCTAATGGAGACATCCGGCGGGCACTAAATGCGCTGGAGCTGGCAGCCCTGACTACCGCGCCGCAAGTTGATGGAAGTGTTCATATCACGCTGGAGGTGGCGGAAGAATCCATTCGGCGCCCCATTGTGAAGGCTGATGAATCTACGCAGTATGATGTGCTATCCGCTTTTCATAAAAGTATTCGCGGTTCCAGCGACGCCGCGTTGTTTTGGTTTCTGTATGCGGTAGAAAAGCTTGGAATGGACCCTATGACTTTTATTCGGCGCCTGATTGCAGCCAGCAGTGAGGATATCGGCTTGGCTAATCCCCAAGCTATGGTTCAAGCGGTGAGTGCGCTGGATGCGTATCGAAACAATGGTTGGCCAGAGGCGAAGCTGAACATTGCCCAAGCTATTCTTTTTGCAGTGGAAAGTCCGAAGTCTAATGCTGTGGTTATGGCTATTTCCAATGCAATGGCAAGTATGGATGAGATCAAATCAGCGGAGGTACCGCTGCATCTGCGTGATACGCACTATAAAGGTGCAACTGCGTTAGGGCATGAAGGATATCAATATCCGCACAATTTTCCGGGGCATTATGTGAAGCAAGAGTATTTGCCTAAGGAGATTTCTCAGCGTGTTTTTTATCAAGCTACTGAGCAAGGCAATGAGATTAAGATTTGTCATAATCAAAAGCTTCGGCGGGAGCAGTAAGCAGCTAGCGACTGTAATACCTTCCAATTTCATACTGGAAAGCCAAAGATTTTAACTTTCAGTCGAACTAAATAATTTCCAAAAAAAGGCGGCCTAGAGCCGTTTTTTTGTTGCCTACGTTACTTTTAATCACATCGATTGAAAATTTTTTATAGGAAAAGATTGATAATTTACCATAAGTTAATTAAAATGAACTACAAAGTTACGAGATGTTCATTTTTATTTCCGATTGAACTACTGGTAGTATTCTTAACAGTGTTAATTATCATCACATTGGTTATTTCAAAATGTTTCATGAAAATCAACACTATTTATATCAAAATTTACATAATATTTTCATTGTGTTAATTTTGAAATCCTTGTCGTTAGGGTGATGAATATGGGCGAAGAACTACTAGAAATCAAAAATTTGTCGACATCGTTCAGAATTGCAGACGACTATTATGCTGCGGTTGATGATGTTACCCTGTCTGTTCGCAAAAATGAAATTCTGGCTATCGTTGGAGAATCTGGTTCAGGAAAAAGTGCGCTCGCCTTTTCCATTATGGGGCTGCATACCAGAGCCAGAATTGACGGACAAATCAAATACAAGGGCCAGGACATCGTTACTATGTCTCCTGCTGCACTAAACAAGCTGCGCGGCCAAGAAATGTCTATGATTTTTCAAGATCCTTTATCCGCTTTAAACCCGCTAATGATCATCGGTTCACAGATTGAAGAAGTACTTATCCTACATGATTCCAAGCTTTCTAAGAAACAGCGAAAAGAGAAGGTCATTGATCTTTTGACCAAGGTTGGAATTTCCCGTCCCGAGCATACATATCAGCAGTACCCCCACGAATTATCCGGTGGCATGAGGCAGCGGGTGGTTATCGCCATTGCGATAGCCAATGGACCCAAGCTTTTGATCGCCGACGAGCCTACCACAGCACTAGATGTGACTATCCAATTACAAATCCTTGAACTTATTAAAAAATTAAAAAACGATATGGAAGCAGGCATTATCTTAATCACTCATGACTTAGGGGTTGTAAGCGAAATGGCTGACCGTGTTGCGGTGATGTATGCCGGACAAATCGTCGAAATCGCAGATATTTTTACGTTGACGTCTAATCCGAAACATCCATATACGAGATCCTTATTAAACTCCATTCCAACGGCAAAAGAAGAAAAATCCAGGTTGCATGTGATTCAGGGGATTGTTCCACCACTGCAAAACCTTCCGCGTAAGGGCTGCCGTTTCTCGGCACGGACACCTTGGATTCCTGAATCGGAGCATGAGGAGAACCCACAGCTGCATGAAGTCGCACCCGGACATTTCGTTCGCTGCACCTGTTATAACAATTTCCATTTCCCTGATACTAACGAGGAGGCAATCCACAATGGGACTTCTTGAGGTTAAAAATTTAGCAGTACATTTTCCGATCCACGGCGGTGTTTTTCGAAGGGAAGTTGGCGTAGTTAAGGCTGTCGATAATGTTAATTTTACCATTGAAGCTGGGCAAACCTATGGTCTGGTTGGTGAATCTGGTTCCGGAAAGACGACAACGGGTCGCGCGATTATAGGTCTTAATTCTATTACTAGCGGCAGCGTGATTTTTGAAGGGCAAGATTTGGCCTTGAGGGGTGTACGAAAGCAAAGAAATGTCCGCAAAGACATTCAGATGATCTTTCAGGATCCGTACTCTTCCTTAAATCCTAAGAAGCGTGTACTCGATATTATTGCAGAACCGTTGCGTAATTTCGAAAAAATGTCTCCAGGGGAAGAAAAACGCCGGGTGCAGGAATTGCTTTTACAAGTAGGCTTAAGTCCTGAGAACATCCTGAAATATCCGCATGAATTTTCTGGCGGCCAGCGGCAGCGGATCGGAATTGCCAGAGCAATTGCACTCAAGCCAAAACTTATTATTGCTGACGAGCCGGTATCTGCGCTAGATGTCTCAGTACAGGCACAGGTGCTTAACTTCATGCAGGACATTCAAAAAGAGCTGAATCTTACTTTTCTATTTATCAGTCATGATCTCGGGATCATCAGGCATATGTGCGATCACATAGGGATTATGTATAAAGGACGACATGTGGAGCAAGGGACTGCTAAAGATATTTTTGACAATCCTCAGCATATTTATACCAAACGACTCATTGCCGCCATTCCTGATATTGATCCGAAACAGAGAGAAAAGCAGACGGAATTCAGAAAATCAGTAAGCAAGGAATATGAACAAGCGCACCGGAATTATTTTGATGAAGAAGGCATGGCTTATCCATTAAAATCAATTTCCGAGACTCATCTGGTAGCCTTGCCTGAGAAAGGTTGAGAATATGTGGAAGATTATCGTTCGTAGAATTCTTATAATGATCCCTCAAGTAGTTCTATTAAGTATTCTTGTTTTTCTTATGGCGAAGGCGATGCCTGGTGACGCACTCTCAGGAATGCTCGATCCGAATATTGATCCGGCGGCCATTGATGCGATGAGAGAAAAGCTCGGTCTAAATGATCCATGGTACATCCAGTACTGGGATTGGATCACTAAAGCGATACAAGGGGATTTCGGCCAGTCCTTCCGTTTCAAAATGCCGGTCTCAGAGCTAATCGGACAACGCCTGATGAATACCCTTTGGCTGGCGATTGTTACGCTGATTCTTACATACCTTATTGCTATCCCGCTTGGTATTACCAGCGGACGTTATAACGATTCGTGGCTGGATCGCTTGATAACTGGCTATACCTATATTGGATTTGCTGCACCGTTGTTTATTTTTGCACTTTTAATGGTATGGGTTTTCGGATTTCATTTTCATTGGTTTCCTACCAGCGGCAGTGTCAGTCCCGGGGAAGTTCCAGGTACACTAAGTCACTTCTGGAGTAAATTCTACCATCTGCTTCTGCCTGCGTTATCTATGGCGCTAATTGCAACGGTTGGGACCGTCCAATATCTGAGAAATGAGATCATTGATACGAAGCAAAAAGATTTCATTCTCACTGCTAGAGCTAAAGGGGCTTCGGAGTCACGCGTATACAATCGTCATATTTTGAGAAACTCCTTGCTGCCGATCGCTGCATTTTTTGGATATGAGATCACTGGGCTAATCGGTGGTACGGTGTTCGTTGAAACGATTTTCAGCTATCCAGGAATGGGTTTGCTGTTTCTAAGTTCGATAACGATTCGGGATTTCAGCGTGGTAACAGCCCTCGTTCTTCTGTATGGGGTTGCTTCCATCGTCGGTGCGTTGTTATCAGACATTATTTTAAGTATCGTAGATCCTCGTATCCGGATTAAATAAGAAGATGAACACTTTGGGGTGAATGAAATGGCAAAGACGAGCGCAGAGATAGCTCTGCTGCAGGAAACTGATAAAAGTCCATCGGGCTTCAAAATTGTTTGGCGGGAGATGGTGCGGGATAAGCTGGCACTGGTCTCATTGATTTTCCTATTTACGATTATTGCTGCTGTATATGGGATCTCCTTATTTTTAGATCAGAAAGAAATTGTCACGGTTGACTTGTTCGCCCTATATGAGAAGCCTTCGGCTGTGCATTGGCTGGGGACTGATTATGGAGGACGGGATGTATTCGGTCAATTAATTATAGGAACACGAAATTCCATGTCTATTGCCTTTATGGTTACATTTTTTACGGGAATTATCGGTATTCTGGTAGGTTTAGTCTCAGGTTACTTTGGGGGAACGGTAGATAATGTCGCGATGCGTATTGTGGATTTCTTCATGATTCTACCTTTTCTAATGATTGTTATAGCTTTTGTCAGCGCAGTTCCTAAATACAATACGTTGACCTTCTCCTTTATCATGACAGCATTTCTTTGGATGGGGATTGCCAGGCTCATTCGTTCCAAGACATTACAAGAGAAGGAATTGGATTATGTTCAGGCATCTAAGACCCTAGGCTCCTCCAATCTAAAAATTATGTTTACGCAAGTTCTGCCGAACTTAAGCTCAATCATTATCGTAACAATGACCTTGAATCTGGCAGCTAATATTGGATTGGAATCAGGCCTATCCTTTCTAGGTTTTGGTTTTCCAGAAAGTACACCCAGTCTGGGTACTCTAGTAAGTTATGCGAGAAATCCGCAGACTCTTGAGTTCAGATGGTGGATCTGGTTACCCGCATCATTGCTGATCCTGGTATTGATGTTGAGTATAAATAATGTGGGTCAAGCGCTAAAACGTGCGACCGACGCAAGACAAAGAAAAGGATAATAAGGGAGGAAATGATTAAATGAGAAAAGCCATTCGTTCAAAAGCTTTACTAGTTTCATTAATGTTTGTAATGTTGTTCGCTCTTGCGGCTTGCGGCTCCAAGAACAACAACGAAGCGGCTGAATCAACAGCAGCTCCTAACGCCAGCGCACCTGCGGCAACCGCAGAAGCAACGGCCGCGCCTGAGGCAGAAGACGGACTTTATAACATTAAAGATTTCAGTAACGTTAAGACTAACCAAGGTGAAGCTATTGACGGAGGGACAATTACATTTGGACTTGTTTCCGATAGTCCATTTGAAGGCACTTTGAACTGGAACTTCTATTCTGGAGATCCAGATGCTCAAGTTCTTAACTGGTTTGATGAAGGTTTGTTAACTTGGGATAAAGACTATGTTTATACTAATGATGGTGCGGCTACTTATGAAGTTGCAGAAGATGGACGTACCTTTACCTTTACGATTCGCGACAATGTAAACTGGCAGGATGGTAAGCCAGTAACGGCTGAAGACTGGTTGTTCGCCCATGAAGTTATTGGTAATCCTGCTTATGATGGTCCTCGTTACGGTTCTGACTTCACTAATATTGAAGGCATGGATGAGTACCATTCCGGTAAGGCCAAAACCATATCCGGGATTAAAGTGCTGGGTGATAAGAAACTGCAAATTACTTATAAGCAATCTACACCTTCCTTGTTAACGGGTAGCGTATGGATTTATCCATTAGCCAAACATATCTTTGGCGGCATGGATGTTGCCAAAATCTCCTCTTCCCCTGAAGTCCGCCAAAAGCCAATTGGCTTCGGAGCTTTTAAAGTAGAGAGTATCGTTCCTGGTGAGTCTGTAGTATTTGTTAAGAATGAAGATTACTGGCGCGGAGCCCCTAAACTGGATAAAGTAATTTTGAAGGTTATCAACCCAACAACGATTGTACAAGAACTGAAATCTGGTGGAGTTGACTTGGTGGATTCCTTCCCTATTGATCAATACCCTGATAATGCAAAAATGTCAAACGTTGAATTCCTGGGTGCGGTTGATCGTGCTTATACGTATATAGGCTTTAAGCTTGGTAAATGGGATGCAACGAAAAAAGAGGTTGTTACCGATCCTAAAGCTAAAATGGCGGATGTGAATCTTCGTAAAGCAATGTGGGCAGCGGTTGACAATGATACTGTTGGTAAAAAGTTCTATAATGGTCTGCGTTGGAATGCGACTACCTTGATTCCACCTTCCCATCCTGAATTCCATGATGCTTCCAATCCAGGTGTAGCTTATGATCCAGAAGCAGCTAAGAAGATCCTGGATGACGCTGGTTACAAACTAAACGGTGAATTTAGAACGAATCCAGATGGCAGCGAGCTGAAGATTAATTTCATTTCGATGACTGGTGGAGACATTGCTGAGCCGTTGGCTCAATATTATGTACAATCCTGGAAAGCGATTGGTCTGAATGTAACTTTGGAAATGGTAGAGTTTAATACCTTCTATGATCGCATAGGTCAAAATGGTGAGGATGATCCTACTGTTGATGTGTACCAAGGCGCTTGGGGTGTAGGGATTGACGTTGACCCATCAGGTCTGTATGGCAAAGATGCAATCTATAACTTCCCACGTTACTCGAGTGCAGAGAACGATCGTTTGCTCGCCGAAGGGATATCCGAGGCTGCATTTGATGTAGACAAACGTAAAGAAATCTATAAAGAGTGGCAACAATTTATGGTTGACGAGATTCCAGTATTCCCAACACTTTATCGTGCTGTAATAGTGCCGGTTAATAACCGCGTCCTGAATTATTGGGCTGTTGGTGATGGAGTTGGAATCTATTATAACGACATTGCGGTTTCTGCAGATAAAGCTGCGGTAGCTCAGTAAGAGGGGATTAATGAACAGCAGTTCAAGGAGAGATCCTGAGCTGCTGTTTTTTGTTTTTCATTAAATTAACAATAATTCCTATATTTTGTGCATTATTTACTGTAAAAATATAGTGTTTTAATGAAAGATATGGTATATTTTGGGTGAGAGCGAAACTTTCGCTTAAATATAGCTCTTAGAGTGAGGTGAGTGGATGATCGCAATGACGGGTACCTGATTCAAGTGAGGGAGGTGTTACGGGACTGAGGTGTAATCTTTCTTGTGGCATTCACTGAAGAGAGGGGCAGTAGAAATGATCAAGAGGTATAGGAAACAAGGACTGGTGTTCAGTTTGTTGTTTACGCTTACATTTTGTTCAAATGCTGCATTTCAACCGGCGATAGCAGAGGCAGCGGCCGGAGACTACAACTATGCGGAGGTTCTACAAAAATCTATTTATTTCTACGAAACCCAGCGGTCTGGTGAATTGCCAGATAACAATCGGGTGGAATGGCGGGGCGATTCCGGTCTTTTGGACGGGGCGGATGTGGGACATGATCTGACTGGTGGTTGGTACGATGCCGGTGATCACGTTAAATTCGGTTTGCCTATGGCTTATTCTACAACGATGCTGGCGTGGTCAGTTTATGAGTACAAGCAAGGATATGAGGGGTCTGGGCAGCTGGAGGAAATTTTAGACAATATTCGCTGGGCAACCGATTATTTTGTAAAAGCTCATACCGCTCCTAACGAGCTGTGGGGACAAGTTGGTAACGGAACAACCGATCATAATTGGTGGGGACCCGCAGAAGTCATGCAGATGCAGAGACCTTCCTACAAAATTGATGCCACTCATCCCGGATCAGATCTTGCCGCAGAAACAGCTGCAGCGTTAGCTTCAGCATCCATTATTTTCAGGGATACGGATGCCGTATACGCGGACAAGCTGCTGCTGCATGCTAAACAGCTTTACAATTTTGCAGACACTTATCGCGGCTCCTACTCAGACAGCATTACCGACGTCAAACAATATTATAATTCTTGGAGCGGTTACGCGGATGAATTGAGCTGGGGGGCTGTCTGGTTGTATTTGGCGACTAACGATCAGCAGTATCTCAATAAGGCTATTGCAGCAAGCGATCAATGGGGAACGAATCAGGCTGGGAATTGGGGTTATCAGTGGACACAGTCTTGGGACGACAAGCATTATGGCGCTCAATTACTGTTGGCACGAATCACCGGGCAGACCAAGTTCATTCAATCCACTGAACGGAATATGCAGTATTGGACGACTGGAGTGGGTGGAACAAGTGACCGTGTTGCCTATACACCTGGCGGACTAGCCCATCTGGATCAATGGGGCGCATTGCGTTATGCAGCCAATCAGGCTTTTATGGCCTTCGTTTACTCAGACTGGGTGAGCGATCCGGTGAAGAAAGATACGGCGCGCTCTTTCGCGGAGAGACAAATTACGTATATGCTTGGTGACAATCCACGAAACAGCAGTTATGTTATCGGTTTTGGTAACAATTCTCCTCAGCATCCCCATCATCGAACCTCACATGGATCATGGAATGATAGTCAGAGCGTTCCGGTAAATCATCGCCATGTCTTGTACGGAGCGCTAGTTGGAGGCCCGTCCAAAACAGACAGCTACACCGACTCCATTAACGATTATGTCTCGAATGAAGTTGCAACCGATTACAATGCAGCTTTTACAGGAGCTATTGCAAAAATGGTGCTGCTGCATGGACAAGGGCAACAGCCGCTTGCACAATTTCCACCTGCAGAGACACGGGAAGATGAGATGTTTGTCGAAGCCTCTGTGAATGCTAGTGGCAGCAATTTCGTAGAGATTCGAGCATTGCTGAATAACCGTACGGGCTGGCCGGCAAGGGCCAGTAAAGAGATGTCTTTTAACTATTATGTGGATCTTAGTGAAGCGATAGCGGCTGGTTATGGTCCTGAGGATATTACGGTTACAGCGGGAGGCTACAATCAGGGTGGAACGGTGTCTGCACTTCAGCCTTACGATGCAGCTAACCATATCTACTATACTAAGGTTGATTTTACAGGTACTTTGATTTATCCGGGTGGACAATCTGCTCATCGTAAGGAGATTCAATTCCGAATTGCAGCTCCGCTGAACACTAACTTCTGGAATAATGCTAATGATTTTTCATTCCAAGGGGTGGCAGCTCAAGGAGTAACTCCTGTAAAAACAGCGAACATTCCGGTGTTTGATGCAGGTGTACACATGTATGGAGAACTTCCAGCGGGTGGCGGACAACCTGGAGAACCTCAAGTCCCTGCACGTCCGACTAATGTTCAGGCTGTAGCAGGTAATGGGACTGTCCATTTGACTTGGAGTGCGATTAGCGGGGTCAGTGAATATACCGTTAAACGCAGTGAAGTGAGTGGAGGCCCGTATACGGTGCTTGAGAATGTCACGGGAACGGATTACATGGATAGTGGACGGGTGAACGGAACCACTTATTATTATGTGATCACTGCCACGAATAGTGTAGGGGAGAGCTTGCCATCTATACAGGTTAGTGCTAAACCCCAAGAACCGACACAGCCCACAACGGGAAATTTGAAGGTGCAATATCGTACGAATGATACGAATGCCAGTGATGGACAGCTGCGCCCTCAGTTCCGAATTATGAATACAGGAACCGAGTCTGTGGCACTTAGCGGCTTGAAGCTGCGTTATTATTTCACTGTGGATGGGGATAAACCACAACAGTTTCATTGTGATTATGCTGTAGTGGGCAGTGGTAATTTAAGCGGCAGTTTTGTTAAGCTGAATCCCGCCAGTACGGGCGCGGATTATTATCTGGAGATTTCTTTTGGTGCAGGGGCTGGAAGTATAGCGCCTGGTGGAGATAGCGGCGAGATTCAGGCTCGCACCAATAAGACGGACTGGACGGCTTATAATGAAACGGATGATTATTCCTACAGCGCGGTTCAGCAGACATTTGCCGATTGGAATAAGGTTACACTTTATCAAGGTGAAACACTTGTATGGGGCTTAGAACCATAAATATATCCAAGAGAGGGAGCTTGCCTAAGATGATGAAATTGAGCTTAATAAAGAAGCCTGTTTCTGTAATAATGGCCGCAGTCCTGTTTCTCTCACTCATGACCGGTCTATTTAATTTTAGACCTCAGACTGCTCACGCTTCAACTACGGAGCAGACGCGATTTCTGCAATTATATGCGCAGCTAAAAGACCCCGCAAATGGTTATTTCTCTGCCGAAGGAGTACCTTATCATGCGGTAGAGACCTTGATGAGTGAAGCCCCTGATTACGGACATATGACGACCTCAGAAGCTTACAGTTATTGGATGTGGCTTGAGGTACTCTATGGTTATCACACAGGGGACTGGACTAAGCTGGAATCCGCTTGGGACAACATGGAGAAGTATATCATCCCTATTAACGAAGGTGATGGCAAGGAAGAGCAGCCAACCATGAGTTATTACAATCCGAACAGCCCGGCTACGTATGCAGCGGAGCATGCTCAGCCGGATCAGTATCCAAGTCAGCTAGGTGGCCAGTATACAGCAGGTAAAGATCCGCTAGATGCTGAATTGAAGGCGACGTATGGCAACAACCAGACCTACTTGATGCACTGGCTGGTAGACGTGGACAACTGGTACGGCTTCGGCAACTTGCTGAATCCTACGCATACAGCCGCTTATGTGAATACATTCCAACGGGGTGAACAAGAATCCGTTTGGGAGGCGGTCCCTCACCCGTCTCAAGATGACAAAACGTTCGGAAAAGCAAACGAAGGCTTCATGAGCCTGTTCACAAAAGAAGCTAACGTGCCTTCCGCTCAATGGCGTTACACGAATGCTACAGATGCCGATGCACGGGCAGTACAAGCAATGTACTGGGCTAAAGAGCTCGGCTACAACAATACAGTGTATTTGAATAAAGCTAAGAAAATGGGCGATTTCCTGCGGTACGGTATGTATGATAAATACTTCCAAAAAGTAGGAAGTGCAGCTACTGACGGCACCCCTGATGCCGGGACTGGCAAAGATTCCAATCAATATCTTCTGGCTTGGTATACCGCATGGGGCGGTGGACTTGGAGCTACAGGAAACTGGGCTTGGAGAATCGGTGCGAGCCATGCCCACCAAGGGTATCAGAATGTCGTGGCTGCCTACGCACTTTCTGATTCGGAAGGGGGTCTGATCCCGTCATCAGCTACAGCTGGGCAGGATTGGGAAAATTCTCTGAAACGTCAATTGGAATTTTATACTTGGCTGCAGTCCTCTGAAGGGGCAATTGCCGGTGGAGCGACCAATAGTTATCAAGGCGCTTACAAGGCTTATCCAGCTGGAACCAGTACTTTTTATGGCATGGCCTATGACGAAGCTCCAGTCTACCACGATCCTCCATCCAATAACTGGTTCGGAATGCAGGCATGGAGTGTGGAGCGGGTAGCAGAGCTGTACTATATCCTTGCTTCTAACGGAGACACTACATCTGAAAACTTCCAAATGGCAAAACAAGTTATAGAGAATTGGGTAGATTGGTCTAAAGATTATGCATTTGCCAACAAACGTCCAGTTACGGATGCTGAAGGTTATTACCTGAATAGCCAAGGAAATCGAATTCTTGGAGGCGCCAATCCACAAGTGGCTACAGTCTCTGCACCAGGAGAATTCTGGATTCCAGGTAATGTGGAATGGACAGGACAACCTAATACGTGGAATGGCTTCAGTGGTTCTGCCGCAAACAGTAACTTGAAAGCTGTAACTAAGAGTCCAAGCCAAGATACAGGTGTACTGGGCAGCTATATTAAGGCACTTACCTTCTATGCGGCTGGCACCAAAGCTGAACATGGCAGCTACAGTACTCTGGGAGGAGAAGCTCAGGTACTGGCTAAATCTTTGTTAGACACGGCATGGGGTTATAACGATGGAATTGGTATTGCAACTACCGAAAGCCGTGGAGATTATTCTCGCTATTTCACTAAAGAAGTCTATTTTCCAAGCGGCTGGACAGGTACATTCGGCCAAGGAAATACGATCCCTGGTACATCAACAGTGCCTTCCGATCCTGCTAAAGGCGGAAATGGGGTATATGCAAGCTATACCGATATCCGTCCAAATATCGTAAATGACTCCAAGTGGCAATATCTGCTGGACAAATACAATACTTCTTTTAATAAAGTGACTAAAACTTGGGACAATGGAGCCCCTGAATTTACCTACCATCGCTTCTGGTCGCAAGTAGATATGGCAACTGCTTATGCAGAATACGATCGACTGATCAACAGCAGCGTGCCTACTGAGCCAGTAGCTCCAAAAGCACCTTCCAAACCAAGTGCGGTCGCTGGTAACCAAGTTGTAGATCTTAGTTGGAACAACGTAACTGGAGCTACAAGCTATACTGTGAAAAGAGCTGCAACAACTGGTGGCCCTTACAGCGATGTGGCTGTTGTCACTCAAGCTACTTACAGTGACACTTCCGTGGTTAACGGTACGGATTATTACTATGTAGTTAGTGCTTCCAACGTGGTTGGAGAGAGCCCGAATTCGCCTGAGGTTCACGCCAAGCCTATGGATGTATCGATTCCGGCACAAGGAGATTTGGTGGTGAAGTACCGGACAAGTGATACCAATCCGGGAGATAATCAGTTCCGCCCGCAGCTGCAAATTGTTAACAATGGGGATACGGCTGTAGCGCTTAGCGATGTAAAGCTGCGGTATTATTACACGATTGATGGCGATAAACCTCAACAATTTAATGTTGACTATGCTAACATTGGTGGAAGTAATATACAGGGAACATTCGTGAAGGTAGACCCTGCCAAAACTGGAGCGGATTATTATTTAGAAATCTCCTTCGGCGCAGGTGCAGGCAGTCTTGCACCGGGAGCCAACACGGGTGATATCCAGATCCGGGTCAACAAAACGGACTGGAGTAATTACAACGAGGTTGGAGACTACTCTTATGACCCTACCAAAACATCGTACACGGAATGGAATCATGTGCCGTTGTACTTGAATGGTGCTCTAGCATGGGGACTTGAGCCTTAAAGTCTAAATGAGGGAAGCCCTAGCCATTTGGCTGGGGCTTTTTTTGTTATTGGCTGGTTAGCGACTGCACTTCGACTAATTGTGGCTTCATGTCCATTTTAATTGTATTTCCTACAACTAAAATAGGCTCTAGCCGCGTCAACGTAATTTAATTGCACTTCATACAACTATTTATCAGTATATGGATACTTATTGAGATATAAGCTCAGTTTAACTGTACAATGTGCAACTAAAACCCAAAAAGAAATAAAAAAGCACGAAATAGCTGTATTAAATACAACTATTTCGTGCTTTTGGTATGTTAGTTAGATATTGTGAGTTACTACGATTACTTGTAGATCAAGCTTTTATAGAAGCTTGGGTTACATTCACACTTGTGCTGAAGGAACAACCTTCTCCGCGTATTCTATCGTTCCGCCGCCGAGACATTGCTCCCCGAGATAGAAGACAACAGCTTGACCAGGTGTGATCGCTTTTTGTGGAACATCAAAGGCTACATTAATCGTTCCATCTTCACGCGCTGTAAGGGTCACGCCTTGATCTGGCTGGCGATACCGGAATTTGGCGGTGCATTTTAGCGGCTCTTGCCCAAGCGCTTGACCGTCAATCCAGTTAACACCGGAAGCAATCAGGCTAGTGGAGTACAGGCTGTGGTGCTTGTCTCCTTGTACTACATAAAGAATGTTGCGGCTAAGATCTTTTTCAGCTACAAACCACGGTTCGCCGTTGCCAGAGCCACCAATACCAAGGCCTTGGCGTTGGCCTAACGTGTAATACATAAGTCCGTCGTGGCAGCCTTTGATCTCTCCAGTTACTATGTCAACCATATCGCCAGCTTGTGCCGGGAGATATTGGCTGAGGAATTCGCGGAAGTTGCGCTCGCCGATAAAGCAGACGCCTGTGCTATCTTTTTTCTTGGCAGTGTAAAGTCCTGCTTCTTCAGCAATTCTCCGCACTTCAGGTTTCGGCAGATGTCCAATAGGGAACATTGTTTTAGAGAGTTGATGTTGCCCCAGTGCATTCAGGAAATAGGTTTGATCCTTATTGTTGTCTACGCCGCGGAGCAGCTTGTACACACCATCTTCTTCTATAACACGTGCGTAATGTCCAGTTGCGACATAATCGGCACCAAGCTGAAGAGCTTTGTTCAAAAATTCTCCAAACTTAATCTCGCGGTTGCACATGACGTCAGGATTTGGCGTCCGGCCGGCCTTATATTCATCGAGAAAATAAGAAAATACCTTATCAAAGTATTCCTTCTCGAAATTAACGGTATAGTAAGGAATATCAATCTGCTCGCATACGCGGCGAACATCCTCTGCATCGCTTTCGGCCGTACATACTCCGAATTCGTCGGTATCGTCCCAGTTCTTCATGAAGATGCCGATGACGTCATAGCCCTGCTGCTTGAGCAGAAGCGCCGTGACGGAGGAATCGACCCCTCCGGACATGCCGACGACGACACGGGTGTCTTGTTTTGCTTTTGTCATCGTAATCACCATTTCTGTACCCAAAATACCGGTCATTCATGGAACACCCGGCTCAAAATGTATTATAACATACCTGTCTACTCTAAACCTCTGAAATAAGAGACTGGAAACAACAAAATGTCCACCTGGGGTGAACATTCTCGTAAAATGTTTTGTTTTCCATTTCATTTGTGACTTCGGATATGATAACATAAACTGAGAGTAATTATCGGAATACCTTGATATGACAATCAAAATGACTTGCCGAATCAATAGTATACAATAATCAGACATTAAACTGAAAGAGGTGCCCCTTTGAAAATATCAACTAAAGGTCGTTACGGACTAACAATTATGATGGAGCTTGCACTGAAATTTGGTGAAGGACCAACTTCACTTAAGAGTATCGCTGAGAAAAATGGTCTTTCCGAGCATTATCTGGAGCAACTAATTGCTCCTCTGCGCAATGCAGGACTTGTAAAAAGTATTCGTGGAGCATATGGCGGATACATTTTGTCGCGTGAGGCGAATGCTATCACTGCCGGTGATATCATCCGTGTGCTGGAGGGCCCTATCTCTCCTGTAGACTTCACGGAAGAGGACGATGCAGCGAAACGGGATTTATGGTTGCGTATTCGCGACAGTATTGCCGATGTGCTGGATTCCACAACACTTTATGATTTGATTAACTACAAAGAAGAGAGTTTGGCTGACAATTACATGTTTTACATTTAAGATTTGGAAATACATTCCAAAAAATAATGTGTCAACCTTTAGGCTCCCATTTGGGAGTCTTTTTTTATCTTTTTTTATCTTTTATTATCTGTGATTCTATTTGTTCTTACGTTTATTAAGGAGCGTAATCCAGCAGCAAAAGGCTCCGATGAACGCTGCGAGAATCGGTATCCATTGATTAGTAGTCAAGTAAGCACCTCTACAGTACTTATAATTCTTTCGTCATAAAAACACTATAGGGGTCTTCAATGTAATCTGCAAACGGACTACAGTATTCAAACCCATATTGTTCATATAGTTTTCTAGCCGCTTCGAACCCTTCAGTGGATCCGGTTTCCAAGCTCAGCCGCCGATAGCCTTGTTGCTTAGCTTCTTTAATAATATGGGCAAGCATTTTAGATGCAATGCCCTTCCTAAGATGCTTGGTAGAAGTACGCATGGATTTGATTTCACCATGATGGCTACCCATGTCTTTAAGAGCACCGCAACCTAAGAGTTCGCCCTGCTCCCAGGCACTCCAGAAGGTGATTTCAGGTGTTTTTAATTTATCTAAATTCAACGCATGTACACTCTCTGGGGGAGATTGCTCAAACATGCTCTGAAGATGTTCACTGATCAATGCTATGATTTCGGTTCCGGTTAAGTTATCGATTCTAATCTCCAAATTATTCACTCCCAATGATAAGATTATGGTTTGTTGTATACATCAAGTTTCTTTAGCGGAGTTCGCTATTATATGTTGTAGCAATCGGTCCAAGGCTTTCTGTGTAAGTGGCATAAAGTAATTAAGAATTAATCCGCCTAAACAAATGGTAAGTAGAGTGCCAATCCCAATAGGTCCATTGAAAATAATGGCGGCAAATAAGAAAACAAGATAAATGATTGTTCTAGTAAATAGTATACTAAGCCTAGTTATCGTTTGCAGTACTAATGTTAGCCGGTCCACTGGAATCGGTGCGAAATTTGCGTATAAATAAATGGATGTACCTAATCCAATTGCGATTAAGCCTAAACCATAAAAAGCAATTTTACTGATCCACAGATTAGGCTCGATCAGATAGTTAAACAAAAAAAGCCACATATCAATACCTAAGCCTGCTATGAATGCAGTTACCAGCCC
Source organism: Paenibacillus sp. FSL H7-0943 (assembly GCF_037963265.1). NCBI lineage: Bacteria > Bacillati > Bacillota > Bacilli > Caryophanales > Paenibacillaceae > Paenibacillus > Paenibacillus sp. FSL H7-0943. Next base: position 5,385,016 of record NZ_CP150148.1, on the reverse strand, counting down.
TAATAATTCCGGTCTTTGCTTGGATAAACATGAATTACATCCAATCAATAGGCATGCGATCAGCACTTCCCAACTGCCTACTGTAAGACCGACATTTTTGGATAGACCCACTAAAAGTGCATCAAAAGGTGACGCTCCAAGGTCAGAGATTATTGTTAGTGAAACTCCTAGGGTTAAGATGAAAATCCCGCAAGTGAAAATGGAAAACGTAGTTACACTAAACTTCTTCATTCTTTTGAAGCAGAAAGATCTTTAGTCATTAAAAGATGAGGGATGCCATCCTCCATAAATTCAGTAGATGAAGCCCGATAACCAAGTTTTTTATAGAAGCCCTCCGCCTGAGTTTGCCCGTGCAATTTAACCATTTGATGCCCCTTTTCCACCACGATCTCTTCTAATGCAGAAATAATTTTTTTCCCAATTCCAAATTTACGATAAGGTTCTAGGATGCAAATACGCTCTAACTTACCTATACCATCAAGAACGCGGATCCTTCCTGTGGCAACTGGTTGCCCATCATAATAGGCCAGGACATGTTCACATTCTCCATTCAGTGTATCGAATTCATCAAATTCATCATTAAGGGGAACGCCTTGTTCCTCAACAAATACTTTTTTTCTGATTGAAAATGCAGCTTCAAGTTCCTCGATTAGTGTAATTCTTTTAAGATTCATTCTTGCTTACTCCATTCTGTATTTGTTTTTTTTAGGAAAAACGTCATAATGAATTAACGACAATTATAAGTATATATACAATCAATATTGTTGTAAATACAACATTATTGGAACTGGTAGGTGATTGAATGAAAGAGATCCTTCGTGAAGTTGGAATGATAGCGAGGGTATTAGATTCCATAAGTAATATAGAGTTCAAGGAATTAGAGCTTACAAAGGGGCAGTATTTATATCTGGTCCGGATATATGAGAATCCGGGCATTATTCAAGAAAAGCTGTCGGAAATGATAAAGGTGGACCGAACAACAGCAGCACGTGCGATTCAGAAGCTTGAAATCCAAGGTTTTATTGAAAAGAAAGACGATGAAACGAACAAAAAAATAAAAAGGTTATTCACAACTGAAAAAGGCAAACAAGCCTACTCTTTTCTGAAGAGAGAAGGGGACCATACCGACTTGGTTGCGTTAGCAGGATTATCTGAAAAAGAAACGGAAGTCTTGTTTCAACTTTTGCAAAGAGTTAGGAAAAATGTTGAGGTTGAGTGGGAGTACGTAAAGAAGGGAAATAAAAGAGAGTACTAAAATCAGAAATTGTTATTGAACTAACCCAACACGATCACAAGAAAAAATGCCTTGCTAGTGATTATACTGGCAGGGCATTTTAATGAGATGATTCATATATCAACGGAGCCGTGGAACGTGCGGAGCGGAGAATAAAAAAAGAACACCCTAAAGTGTTCATTAAGGTTAATTAATGTTAATTATTGTGCTGCGGGGGTATTTCCCATTGCAATAGAAATTCTGTTCCAACTGTTGATTTGATTAATAATCAGCACAAGATCAACATATTGTTTCTCATCGTAATGTTCACGTACTTGCTTATATAGATCATCCGGAACTCTTTTGGAAGGGATTAGCGTAATATGCTCAGCTAGTTCTAGAGCAACCTTCTCTTCAGGTGTATAAAAAGTACATTCCTCCCAAACATTTAAACAATAAATTCGTTGTTCAGTTTCACCCATTTTACGAGCTTCGGATGTATGCATATCTATACAGAAAGCACATCCGTTAATTTGAGAAACTCTGATTTTGATAAGTTCTCTTGTAGTCCGATTAATCGTAGATTTTTTGGTGTACATCTCCATATCCATCATGATTTTCATACCCTCAGGTGCAACTTCATTGTAAGCAACTCTTTGACTCATTAGGCAAGACTCCTTAGGCTTTAGTTTAGGAATAGTATAACTTTATTTTAACACTATTATTCTTTATATGCGAACATTTGTACTTATTTTTGTTTATAAGAAGGCAGAAATCACCCGCCGACATATCCTCAAAGCGGAACGGAAATGATATCAATATAATCTTCTACCTGTCTAATTGGCTGTTATTCCACGAGTTTCCCCTTCCTCTTGCCTCACAACTATCGGCTTCCTGGTGAATAAGTTGATAGAAACCAAGAGGAGGAGTGAGGAAATGCCTTATACAACAGGTCTTATTACAAATACAAGAGCAACTGGTACTGCAGCAAGTAATGTAGTAGTCAGTGTTCGTAACACAAGTAATGCGAGTGCAATGATGATCGTCGAAGTTTTTGGTGTTCCATATTCGATGCCAGCTCTTACTCCGCTTTATGTCACAGGGTATTACGTTCCTGCAAAGAGTTCTGATATTAGAGAGTTTTTCATTGGGGGCAATTTGGCTTACGAGGTACAAATTAGTAGTCCTTTTCCTTTGGCAGAAGTAGTTACCTCCGTGTATGGGCTGGACGAGTTCGGAAATCTAGTTACTGATCAGCGAGTGCTTCAATCTGAATTGACGCAGATTACGGCATTATCTATCCCTATATAATAGTAACGTTTAGACCATTAAGCAGCAGTCGCTGAAAGAAATAGGGCGATTGCTGCTTTTTTAGGCGCAATAAAGTATTTTAGGGGCATTCACACAATCATATGAGAGGAATCAAAATATACTGATTTTATACTCCAATGTAGAGAGAGGTAAAAATCATGGCGGATGTAGGAGTAGTTATGCCTGTGTATACCCAAAAGCCCGAGTTTCTGCGGCAAGCTCTGCAGTCTGTTCTACACCAATCTTTTACCAATTTTCGGCTGGTTGTTGTGATCGATGGAGCACCAGATATGGAACCGCTCGTGAGCTCCATTATTGTCGAAGATCCGAGGGTAACGGTTATCTCTTACGCACAGAACAGGGGTATAGCACATGCACTGAATACTGGCTTTGATCTTTTGTTTAGTGAGCCCAGTATTCAATATTTGAGTTGGGTTTCCAGCGACAATGTTTATGAACCCCGTTTCCTCGAAATCCTTCGGGGGGCGCTAGTTAGAGGTCCACAGGAGTTAGGCATCGTGTTCAGTTCTTTTCAAAGCATCGATAACGAGGGAAAGTTTCTTCACAACGAACATCAATTGGCTACGCAGCGTAATTATCAGTCACAGCCCAAAGAGAGATTGCTGGATTATTCGCTCATTGGCGTATCTTTTATGTACAAAACACAGATTGCGAAGCTTGTTGGAGCTTATGGAATGGAACCGGTGGAAGATTATGATTACTGGCTGAGACTGGCTGAACATTGTGAGATTCGCTTTATACCGGTGGAACTGGTGAATTATCGTGTAGATTCTACCTTTAGTGTATCTGCCCAGTTACATTCGGTTGAAAATCATCGTAGATGGAGATATGCCTATCATTTGACCCGCCATCAGGCGCGGTTTCGCAGAGGGATTCCGGCGATGATTACCGTTTTATATCCTGTAGTGAATGCTTGTGCGGATGAAATAACGAGGATAGAGAATCTGTACGAACAAACGTATAGCAATTATGAATGCCGGGTGCTGGATTTATCAACTACACGTCAGCCATCAGCTCTATTGGAAACCATACCTCATCCTGCGACAGCGTTCGCTTGGCTGCCTGGGGCTGTGGAGTCACACGCGATTTGCAGTGCTATTGAGCAGCTATCCACCCCATTTACGATAGTTTTAGGTCCAAAGGTTTTTATAGGAGCGCTCGATATTGAGTACATGCTGGAAGCTTTGATTACTACGGGTGGGGATACGATTTCCAACTACTACACGGATGATCATAGCTTGATTGGATTTCGACACAGACATGTCCCCTCGACCAAAAGCCACTATTATAATGAGCTGTTTCGCAGCGCGGATTTGTATGATTTGTTGAAGACCTCTTTTACCTAAAATAATTTGCGAATGAGTGATCATGATGAAGATTTTGTTCACTTTTTATAACCCGAGTGGTGGTATGCAAACTCTGAACCGAGTTCGCTGCCAAGCGTTATATGCTCGCGGTGTAGAGTGCCATTTACTGTATACACACCATGGAAAAGGACAGCAGAATATCCGTAACATTCAAACGCATATTACCAATAGTGATGACGAGATCAGGGCAATGCTTGCTCGGGAAGCTTTTGACTTAATTGTAGTGTGTACGGATATTAACTTAGCAGAGCGGATTCGAGGGTTTGGGTATAAAGGGGCGCTTGTTTTTGAAGTGCAGGGTTTAGGTACCTTAGATGAAGCTGAGCAGGTCGTTAATAATTTTACAGAGCGCATTTACAGGCTCACCGATGCACTGCTGTATCCGGAAACAACCCATTTGCAGGCGCTTTTCAAAGGCGGATTTCCAACCATTCCACAATATTGTTTTGATGATCCGATCGATTGCGATCAGTTTGGATATACCAATTATCCCGCGAAAAGTTTCCCTATCCTCGGTTGGGTAGGACGCATTCAAACGAATAAGAATTGGCGGGAATTTCTGCAAATCGGGCAAAGGCTGCTGACGATCCATCCCGAGCTTTATTTATGGATTTTTCAGGATGATACGTTGTTTGATCCAGAGCAAAAAGAAAGCTTTGATCAATTTGTAGCTGAGACAGGGATTTCTTCACGATTAATTTCGTATTCCAATATTCCTCATGAGCAAATGGCAGATTATATGAGCATTATTGGTGATTCGGGAGGGTTGCTCCTTTCGACCTCAATTTTGGAAGGATTTGGATACGCGGTTGCTGAGGCGATGTTGTGCCGTTGTCCTGTACTTACTACAGATTCAGACGGCGTTCGAAGACTCGTCATTAACAATCACACTGGAAAAATATACACGAGAGGGCAGCTGGATGAAGCTGTGAATGCTGCTCTATCCTTAATGGATGATCCGGCACTGCGGGCCAGAATCAGGATGAATGGAGAATGGCATATCCGGACTAACCTGTCCTCCGAGCTGTATGCAGACAGATTTCTACAGATGTATCATCAATTGATGGGACGTAGAATTCAAATTGAGCGGCGCTGGTCTTAACTCTGCGGTTAATCTGCAGGGTTAAGATGTTTTTTCATGGATTAACAACGAGGTCAGAATTAGTGTCAATAAAAGGGTGACAATCATTCCCACCATTTGAATAATATTGTTTTCTATATCTCATTGATTAATTCCTTCGTATTATTCCGGACATTTCCCACTGCAGTGGAAACCGGATAGGCTCTCATTTGATGCTGATCATAGGGTTTAAGAAGCTTTATTAACGAAGTTGCGTCCTGATTGCTCCGGCTTAGCCATTCAGGCTCATCCTCAGGCTTCAAAATAACTGGCATACGGTTATGGATTTCAGCCATAAGTTCATTAGGGGTAGTCGTTATAATCGTGCAGGTACTTAATTTATTACCTTCAGGGTCCATCCAAATATCATACAATCCGGCCATTGAAAAAATACCCCCATCGCGCATCACGATTCGCATGGGCTGTTTACTGCTGCCCTGTGCCTTCCATTCATAGAAACCATCAGAAGGGATGATGCAGCGGCGGGAGCTTACTAATCGCTTGAAAGAAGGCTTCTCAAGGAGTGACTCTGCCCGGGCATTGATCATTTTACTGCCGATTTTATCATCTTTGGCCCAAGAAGGAACCAGACCCCAGCGCAGTTCCCCAAGTTTATTGCTGGACCCTGTGTTAATGACTGCCGGAATTTGCTGCATGGGTGCTGCGTTATATGTTGGAGCATAGTGGATAATGGTAGAATCATTGGCAAAATATCTGACCATCAGCTCTTCCATGGTGACTGTTATTGTATATCGTCCGCACATTTTATACACTTCCCATTCGGTCGTTTTTGAGGCTAGATTTGTTTACAGCTTGTAATCAGCATGTTATGCTCGAAATATTTCTTAGCTTGAACGGCTGTTGAGGGTTGTATCTTATTATAAACGAAGCACAATGAATGAAGAAAGCGGTGCATATAGGTGATTTTGGTAAGCTCTTGTTTAGCTGGCATGAAGGTAAGATATAATGGTACGGATTGTTTGGATGAGAAAATTCAGAAGCTTTTGAATGAGAATCAGGCTATTGCTGTGTGTCCGGAATTATTAGGGGGATTCTCTACGCCTAGAGAGCCAGCTGAAATTGTCGGCGGGGATGGTGAGGATGTGCTTGCAGGAACGGCAAAAGTAGTGGACCGGTCGGGAACAGATGTAACAGAACTATATTTAAAAGGGGCCTATATTACGCTTGAAAAAGCTCAAGAGGTTTCAGCCACGATGGTAGTCCTCAAGGAAAACAGTCCTTCTTGCGGCAGCACCATGATTTATAACGGAGAGTTCAAAGGGAAGAAGATCGCTGGCAACGGCGTGACTGCGGCTTTACTTAGAAAAAACGGCATAGAAGTTACCTCTGAAGAGAATTGGCTGTCATTATCCTAGCCTATACAGGGAATTGATTACAATATTGTGTTCTTTAGTTTGTGGAAAACTAACTTCTCGCGCGGTATAATTTAATAGTTCTTAAAAACGAACTATTGTCCTATACCCTAGAAGTGGAGAAATGAATGATGAAAACCATCTATTTGGACCACGCCGCATCAACTCCGGTTCATCCCGAGGTGGCCAAGGTCATGCTGAATATAATGACAGAACAATATGGAAATGCGTCCAGTGTACATCAGTTCGGACGTTCAGCCAAGAAAATATTAAATGGGGCGCGCGATACTATCGCCGCCTTTTTAGGCTGCTCGCCGGAAGAGTGGGTGTTCACTGGCGGCGGAACCGAAAGCGACAATCTAGCCCTCTATGGAGCTGTCGCTGCTGTTGCCCAGAAAGGCAATCATATTATCACCTCTGCGATAGAGCATCATGCAGTGCTACATACCTGCGAAGAGCTGGAGAAGGAAGGCTTTAAGGTTACTTATCTTCCTGTGGATTCTACAGGCCGAGTATCCGTTGCAGACGTAGAAGCAGCGGTGCAGGAAGACACGGTGCTAATCAGTGTAATGTATGCCAATAATGAGGTAGGAACCGTTCAGCCGATTCAGGAAATTGGCCAGCTTGCCAGAGAGCGGGGAATTCTGTTCCATGTTGATGCTGTACAAGCTCTTGGTGCCTTACCGATCACACTGCGGGAGCTTCCGGTAGATTACATGAGCTTTACAGCTCACAAAATCAATGGACCTGGGGGGATCGGTGGCCTTTATGTGCGGAGTGGAGCACCGCTGCATCCAAGACTCCACGGTGGCCTTCAGGAGCGCGGCAGACGAGCCGGAACAGAAAATCTAGCAGGTACTGCTGGATTTGCCAAGGCTGTTGAGATAGCAGTTACAGGTCTATCAGAACGTCGACAAAAAGTGCAGCTCCTGCGCAATAGACTACTTGAAGAGCTGGATACGCTGATTGGACGGGAAAGTTATTCGATTAACGGCAATACCGATCATTTTTTGCCAAGTATACTGAATTTGAGCTTCCCGGGAGCTAGAACAGATGTTATGCTGATGAACCTGGATATGGACGGGATTGCGGCAGCAAGCGGTTCAGCCTGCACGTCAGGATCACTGGAAATATCCCATGTTCTGAGAGCAATGGAGCTTCCAAAAAATATTTTAGGGTCCGCGATTCGATTTAGCATGGGTTTGGGTAATACTACTGAAGAAATTGAGTACGTTGCTCGAAAAGTTGAAACCATTCTGAATCGGCTGCGTATCAGAGACTAGTTACTTCTAGGCTATGATAGGTATCCTGATCATTCGGGCTTTCACTTTTTGAGAACTCGTAATTACACTCAAAGTGAGGAGACCGAGCAGCCATGAAACTTCAAGATCTGATCGGCTTGGCTGTATATGAAGTTGAAGAGGGTAACGCAATCGGCAAAATTGTCGATATTTTGCTCGATTCAAACTGGAATATTACGGGTATTGAACTGGAAAGCAAATCTTTTTTTGGTGGCCATGTGAAATTTGTGGCATGGGAAGATATTGTGGCCTACGGCGAGGATGCTGTCATGATTCGTAGTAAAGAGTCGATTGATAAGATAGATGCCGATCATATACCTTGTACTTTTCTACTTGGAAAGAACAAACTTAAGGATTTAAAAGTGCTAACTACAACTGGAACTATACTCGGACGAATATCTGATGTTTATTTTGACCAAAAGTTGGGAAACACAATAGGAGCGCTGGAAATTAGTGACGGGCTTGTCACTGATTTGATCGAAGGCCGCAAATGGCTGCCTTGTTCTGACGAGATGTCCATTGGTGAGAATGCATTAATGGTTCCTGCGATGAGCGAAGAACGGCTACAAAAAGCCATTAATATTGTTAACGGATAGGTGGAATGTATTATATGAAGTGTCCAAACTGCAACTCCAAAGATATCGGAAAGATCGGTTCCCACCAGTTTTATTGCTGGGGCTGTTTCATCGAATTGACGGTAAATGGCGAAAAAATGTCGGTTTATCAAGTTGAAGAAGACGGCACACTAAGCTCACTGGACGACCTGTTCTCCGGGGATGATATGACTCAGGATTTCCCGCAAATTCATGCGTCGTCTTAACTATGAATCTTGCTTTGTAAGCAAGACTGCTCTATGTACTTAAGCGTCAATTTCCTTTCAGCTGAAATCAGTTGCAAGGTTGTTGACGCTTTTTTGTGTGTTTGATGGTTATTTTGCTGCGGCCATACATATACTTATTTACGAAGCTAGTCCAGGCTCTACCGCAGGAGGGTACTCTCATGGAACAATGGTCCCAAAGTAAATGGTTCCGCTGGATGATCGGAGTGCTGCTATCCCTGATCATTTTGTATTTTGTTTGGTTGCTTCGTCCGATGCTGCAGGGGATTTTTGTATTCTTAAAGGCAATCCTCGCTCCATTTCTGGCAGCTATGATTATTTCCTATGTGCTGAATCCCGTGGTTAGTATGCTGGCCGGACGGAAGATGCCGCGTAGCGTAGCTGTTCTACTTATATATGCAGTGTTTCTAACGGCGATTACCGTGATCGCCATCAACCTTATCCCGATGTTTATTGAGCAGCTTGAAGAGTTAAATGAACATCTGCCTGAGATCACACTGCAAGCCCAAGGCCTGATGAGCCATATGAATACAAGGCTAATACCACCTGGGGTTGAAATGGGGATGAACAACTGGTTTTTTCAACTGGAGAATCGTCTCGCCGAAGGGATTTCTCATTTTCTCGATAACATAGGGACAACGATTAACTTGCTGTTCAATGCTTTTATCGTGCCGTTTCTGGTGTTCTATATTCTGAAGGATTTTGACGTATTTGAACGGACGGTGGTCTCTTGTCTGCCTCGCGCACGCCGCAAGTCTATTGTTACTTTGTTAAAAGATATTGATGCCGCGCTCGGCAATTACATTCGTGGACAATTTCTGGTCTGCATCATTATAGGTGTGCTCGCCTATATCGGCTATGCTATCGTCGGAATGCCTTATGCCTTACTGTTCGCCAGTGTGGTGGCAGTATTTAATATTGTTCCGTATATGGGTCCTTTTCTAGGGGCTGCACCTGCTATTGTGATGGCTTCGACCGTCTCTTTTCGATTAGTTCTACTGGTTGCTGTGGTAAACACTTTATGCCAAATTGTGGAGAGCAATATTATTTCTCCACAGGTAGTAGGCAGGACGCTACATTTGCATCCGCTGCTTATTATCTTTGCATTGCTGGTAGGTGGTGAGCTGGCAGGGATGATTGGACTGATCCTTGCTGTACCGTTCTTTGCAGCTGCAAAAGTCGTTATTCAACACTTTATGGCGTTTTTAATCAAACGAAAGCCTGTATAAAGGGATAATCATTGACTATTGATAACAGTTTTGTATATAATGTTGGGGAATATTACTGATGACTCAGTATATAGTTGTTCGATGATGAGGAGTATTAATTCTATACCGTTATTGCAGAGAGCCGGCACTAAGGTGCGAGTCGGTTAACGGAACAGAGTGAACTCACCTCGGAGTAACGGTGCAAGTTTACAGGATATCCATAAGAGATAATGGATGTCATGAATGAACCGCCGTCGCCTCACCCCCGCTAAAGGGTGCAAAGTGAGTGGCAGAATAAAGTATATTCAGCCGCTAACTAGGGTGGTACCACGGGAATTATAACCTCTCGTCCCTAGCGATAATACGCTAGGGATGGGAGGTTTTTTTGTAAATATAAGAGAGTATACGTTTCACGCAATACTTCATGTCTTATATTTCCCGCATAAATGCTTACCGTCCTTATATGGACACCGAGGGCGAATATGCTTGGTTAAGAAATAAGAAATCTAAGAAGTAACACTCCAAGGAGGAGCAGACAATGAGCGACAACCAAACAAATAGCATACCCGCTACTGGTTACCGGGCGCAGGCTATTGAGCCGAAATGGCAAAAGTTCTGGGATGAGAACAAAAGCTTTAAGACAGGAGAAGATCCTGAAAAACCCAATTTTTATGCACTGGATATGTTTCCGTATCCTTCAGGTGCAGGACTGCACGTAGGTCATCCAGAGGGTTACACAGCGACGGATATCGTTTCTCGCTACAAACGGATGCGCGGTTTCAACGTATTGCATCCGATGGGCTGGGATGCTTTTGGACTTCCGGCTGAGCAGTATGCGATGGATACCGGCCAGCATCCACGTGATTTTACCGATAAGAACATCGATAATTTCCGTCGTCAGATCAAATCGCTGGGTTTCTCCTACGATTGGGACCGCGAGATCAGTACGACAGATCCGGATTATTATAAATGGACACAATGGATTTTTATCCAGTTGTATAACAAAGGCCTGGCTTATGTAGCAGAAGTACCTGTTAACTGGTGTGAGGCACTGGGTACGGTACTTGCCAACGAAGAGGTTATCGATGGTAAAAGTGAGCGCGGAGGTCACCCTGTCGTGCGCAAACCGATGCGTCAATGGATTCTGAGAATTACAGAGTACGCTGAGCGTTTGCTGGAGGATCTGGAAGAGCTGGATTGGTCCGAAAGCATCAAGGATATGCAGCGCAACTGGATCGGGAAATCAACAGGTGCAGAAGTGAACTTTAACATTGAAGGTCACGAAGCTAACCTGACCGTGTTTACTACACGTCCAGATACACTGTTCGGAGCAAGTTACTGCGTATTGGCACCAGAGCATGAGCTTGTTGATGTGATTACAACTGAAGCACAGCGTGCTGCTGTGGCAGAATATCGTGAAAAAGCTTCACGTAAGAGCGATCTGGAGCGTACGGATTTGGCGAAAGAGAAGAGCGGTGTCTTCACAGGCGCATATGCAATTAATCCTGTGAATGGTGCTAAGGCGCCAATCTGGATTGCAGATTATGTGCTTGCTGGTTACGGAACGGGAGCAATTATGGCAGTTCCGGGTCACGATACTCGCGACTGGGAATTTGCTAAACAATTCGGCCTGAATATCGTGGAAGTCGTTCAAGGCGGCAACGTTGAAGAAGAGGCTTATTCCGGAGATGGGCCGCATGTCAATTCTGATTTCCTGAATGGACTCAAGAATGAAGAAGCGATTGCGAAGATGATTGCTTGGTTGGAAGAGAAGGGCGTAGGTAAAGGCAAAGTAACTTATCGTCTGCGTGACTGGCTGTTCAGCCGTCAACGCTACTGGGGAGAGCCCATTCCAATTCTGCATTTGGAAGACGGCACAATGAAGACTGTTCCGGTTGATCAGCTGCCGCTGGTACTGCCAGATGTAGAGGCAATCAAACCTTCGGGTACAGGGGAATCTCCACTTGCGAATGTAACAGAGTGGGTGGAAACTATCGATCCTGAGACTGGCATGAAGGCTCGCCGCGAGACGAACACCATGCCGCAATGGGCGGGCAGCTGCTGGTATTACCTGCGTTATATTGATCCGAAAAATGATCAAGAGCTGTGCTCCCCTGAGAAACAAAAAGCATGGCTTCCAGTAGATCTGTATATTGGTGGAGCGGAACATGCCGTGCTTCACTTGCTCTATGCACGATTCTGGCACAAGGTGCTTTATGATCTCGGCGTAGTTGAAACAAAAGAACCTTTCCATAAGCTGGTTAACCAAGGTATGATTCTTGGAAATAATAATGAAAAAATGAGTAAATCACGCGGAAATGTCATCAACCCTGATGAGATTGTAGAAGCATTTGGTGCAGATACGCTGCGTGTGTATGAAATGTTTATGGGCCCTCTGGAAGCAACCAAACCTTGGAATGAAAAGGGTGTAGAAGGAGTTCACCGTTTCTTGTCCCGTGTATGGCGCCTGTTCGTGAGTGAAGATGGTAAGCTGAGCACCAAAATCACAGCAGACGGTGGCACTGACGAGTTCAAACGCACTTGGCACAAGACCATTAAGAAGGTCACTGATGATTTCGAGCATCTGCGTTTCAATACCTCAATTAGCCAATTGATGATTTTTATTAACGATGCTTATAAGCAAGAAACTTTGTCCCAAGAAGCTGCTGAACACTTCGTACAAATGTTGTCACCACTGGCGCCTCACATCGCTGAAGAGCTGTGGCAGCTGCTCGGTCACGAAGGAAGTATCAGCTACGTGGCTTGGCCAACGTATGATGAAGCATGGACGGTGGATGCTGAGGTTGAAATCGTTATTCAGGTAAATGGTAAAATCGTACAACGCGCATTGATCCCGCAGGATATGGGTCAAGAAGAGATGCAAGCTCATGCGTTGTCACTCCCGAATGTGAGTGCAGCAGTAGAAGGTAAAACCGTACGCAAGATCATTGCGGTTCCTGGCAAGCTTGTAAATATCGTAGTGGGTTAAGCGAAGAACGCAATATTGCCCGCAGCAACGGAGAATTCCGTGCTGCGGGTTTTATTGTTTTCTAACGGTCTACGGGACTTTGAATAATACCGTCATGCCCAAATAACGCATCCAGCTTGGTAACATCCTCATCGTATTTATCATGGGTAGTCATGATGAGACGTTCGAATACGCCCTCAAGGCTAATGCGAAGATGGTTCAGTGCCTCTGCGGTAATCCCACCACGGACAGCTACACGTTCTTGAAGCTCTTGCGGGGTGAATTCTCCTTCTGTTAGCAGCTTGCCTGTTCCAAGCAGCATTTCACCTGCAAGCCGGCTGATTAACGTCTCTTCAATCCCGGTAACTTCCACCGCAGCTTCAATCCAGCGTTCAATGAAATAGCTCAAGAACGCAGGTCCGCAGCTGGAGAAATCAGAAGCGATTCGGGTATGGGCCTCTTGAATTTCCAAAGGAACACCTATGAAAGACAACAGCTGCAGCAGCACGAGCCTGTCTTCTTTATTAAGCCTGCTGCCAAATATGCACAGTGATGTCCCACTTTTGACACAGTGTGTAATGCTGGGGATGATCTTGGCTATTTTGGACGGCAAAGCGGATTCCAGATGTTGCAATTGAACGGGACTTGTAATGGATACGACGATTTGATCGCTACGGAGATAAGGGCCGATCTCATCTGTTAAGGTTTTGAATTCCAGCGGTTTTACACATAAAAAAACAATGTCACTTCCAGTCGCTGTTTCACTATTGCTTCCGCATAAGTTTATGCCGGGATGACGATCTTCTAGCTCCAGCAGTTTATTCAGACTGCGGTTGCTGGCGAGTACATCGCACGGATTCAGGGCTCCGGAAGAAAGAAAGGCGTCAATCAGCAGGCTGCCCATGCTGCCTGTTCCGATAAATCCAACTTTCACCTGTGGTTCCTCCTTTCTAGCGTTGCTTATTTACTAACTGACATGAATGCTCTTCGTTATATGTATGCAGGATAGACTTGGACAGATGACAGGTTTTGTATGAATTATTAAAGGAGTTTCCAGCCGCAGGAATGTATGAAGATTCACAAAAAGGCATAAGAAGAATTTTTGTGAGGAGGAAAGTAATATGAATAAAGGAAGTATCGTACTCGGAGTGGCTGCTGCTGTAATAGGAAGTGGGCTTTTATGGGCGGCAGGGAGCAAGGGCGATTCCGGGATTGCCGGGTGGGAGACTTTGAATGTTGGTATGGAGCAAGCGGTTGGAATCGCTGAGTCTGGTGCCGCTCCAGCTGCTGGGGGCAGTGAGGGAGGTCATCAGACGAAGGGAAATAAGCTACATTTAGAGAAAGATGCAGGGCAGGCTGAAGCTGCTGGGAATGCTGAAGAAGGTGAGAAGGTTAAGGAGGCTGCGCAAGCAGAACAAGCTGACCAAACTTCGGCAGCTGAAAAAGCTTCGACAGCAGTTGCGGGGGAGAGAGCAGAAGGAGCGGGCCAAACGCCAATGGCAGAAGGCCAAACACCAGCAGGGGCAGAAGTTCAAATGCCAAACATTGCAGGGAAGCAAACGCCGGCAGGGGATAAAGTTGTTGCGGCTAAGGAGACAACTGAGCTTTCCATATCAGCAGCTTCACAGGAAGGTAAAGTAAATGTGAATACTGCGGGTGTTAAGGAGCTGATGGATCTTCCGGGCATCGGAGAAAAGAAGGCTCAGGCAATTATGGATTACCGCAACCGTGCAGGGACCTTTCGCAGCCTGTCTGATCTGGGGAAGGTAAAGGGGATAGGACCTAAAATGCTGGAGAAGTTAAAAGCTTTAGTAATATTTTGAAGATAAATAAGAAATGAAGATCGTTGGAAGTGCCACAACCGTTGTCCTAGTGAAAACTTGCGGGGATGTGCTACAATAGTTAACAACTATTTAGAAGGATATGGAGATTGATTATGACTACTGCCTATCGTAAAGACTGGGATACTTATTTCATGGACATTGCCTGTATGGTCTCAACACGTTCACGCTGCTCACGACGACATGTAGGTGCTGTACTGGTGCAAGGCAAGAAGCTGCTTGGTACCGCGTACAACGGGGCGCCAATGGGCGTACCTGATTGCTCAGAGGCAGGTTGTATGCTCTCGGAGCAATATGAGATGGAGATCGTGGATGGCGTAGAGACTATGGTGAAGAAACAGCGCTGCATTCGCACGATTCATGCCGAACAGAATCTTTTGCTATTCACAGACCGGATTGACCGGGAAGGCAGTACCGTCTACGTGACGGATGAGCCTTGCTGGACCTGTGCAAATATGCTGGCTAATAGCGGTATTGTGGAGATTGTGTATTATCGTCCTTACCGTAAGGATATGGAAAAGGTAGAAGCAATGATGGCTGCCAAAGGCATCGTATTTCGCCAATTGGAGAACTATGAGCCGCCAAGTGAAACGATGATTAAAGTAGCGGAGTAGCTGTATTGTACAACCCTAATTGAATAAGATGGCTTGAGGAAGAACCTCTCGTGCGCTTTTATGGCGTATGCAGAGGTTCTTTTTTTTTGTTAAATCTTGCGAAAGGAGGAGAGTGGAGGCATGAAGGAGAGACCCTTATTAAGTTTTACAGTGTGCTGGATTGCTGGAAGCGCAGCAGCGTGTTTAGGTTCAGGGTTTAGAACGTGGTTGGCGTGGGCTGGTTTATTAATTTTACTGGTGAGTATGAGGGTTTGGGTGAACATGAGATGGAAACAGCTGGCGATATTTTGTTTGGCGATTAGTTTATCCGCTGGATATTGGGAATGGAATGAAGGCCGCAATTTAAGTCACCTGCCTGAAGCGCTAGGGAGATTATTGTCGGAGTTGAATGAGACTGCCGTGGAGGCTAAGGGGACGATAGTTTCCGTTGTGGAACGGGACGGGGACCGGGTTGATTTCACGATGAAGCTCTCAGAGTTATCGTTGATTACTGAGGAAGATGCCGCTTCACCTGATCCGCGGGACGAACAAGATAAAAGAGTGCATGGGGAGTTAATTATGGTGCAGATCAAACTACTTGCCGAGCAAGAAATCGCTATTGCTGCGGAGTGGCGCAGAGGGGATCAGGTGTCGCTAAACGGTGTACTTGAAGAGCCAGCAACAGCGCGGAATTACGGAGGGTTTGATTATAGGGCCTATTTGCATACGCAGAAGATTCACTGGATTCTAAAGAGTCAAGGTGCAGAAAATGTACAAGCAACTGCTCCAGATTCATGGAATCCGTTAATGATCTTACGCTGGAATGATAAAGCGCGGGCAATTCTTGGAGCGGAGACGGATCGGCTGTTTCAAGCGCGCCACTCTGGATATATGAAGGGTTTGGTGATTGGGATGCAGGATGATCTCGATCCGGATACCTTTAAGCAGTTCTCACAACTTGGTTTGACACATATCCTCGCCATTTCAGGTATGCATGTTGCGGTGTATGTTGGTGTTCTTTTATTTATATTCAGGCGCTTACGGATGACAAAAGAAACCACGCTAACAGTCACCTTAGTGCTCGTTCCTGTATACGTCCTGTTGACAGGTGCGGGTCCGTCTATCGTGCGTGCGGGATTAATGAGTATGATTGCATTGCTCGCTGCACGAGTTGGCATGCTGAAGGATGGACTGAATATTTTGGCTGCAGCGGCACTGGTTATGCTGATTTGGAATCCTTACATGCTGCTCAGTGTCAGTTTCCAGTTGTCGTTTCTGGTGACCTTAGGATTAATGGTCTACGTTCCGCTTATGGACCCTCTGCTGAGCGCACTGCCACGCTGGCTTAAAAGCGCCGTCTCTGTGACTCTAGTTGCCCAGTTGGTCTCATTTCCATTGACGATTTATTATTTTAATCAATTTTCTCTGCTGTCTTTAGTGGCTAATCTGGTTTTTGTGCCCTTTATTACTTTTATCGTATTGCCGTTAGGAACGCTTGCGCTACTGCTTGGACGATTGTGGGGAGATGCCGCGATTTTTTTTGCACATATTACGGAGCTGCTGAATAACGTTACTTTTTATGCGGTTGAATGGATTAATGGTTTTGCTGGTGGAGTTCTGATTTGGCGCTCGCCTTCACTGCTGTGGATCGGAGTGTATTATGTCTTATTGTATGGGCTGTTGTATGCTGCCAAGCTAAGAGTAGAAGCCCGCGCAACACCTCAGTATATGGAGGATGAGACGAGGCCGTTAGCTGAGATTGGTTTATCTGTGAACAAGCACGGCGGGTTTGGGGGAACGGGGAGCGCACAGTATTTTTTGGATGAACCTAAGATTGTACGTTGGAGCGGAGCGATTGTTCTACTATCTGCGGTTGGACTGGGCCTAATGCTGTACAAGGGTTATCAGTCAGAACGTCAGGCGGGTAAAGGGACGATTAGTTACCTGGATATCGGGCAAGGCGACAGTATCCTCATCACTACACCAAAAGGAGCTCATATTCTTGTAGATGGTGGAGGAACGTTAAATTTTGGGCAAAAAGAAGAATGGCGCATTCGCCGCAGCCCGTTCGAGGTAGGGGCTAAAGTGTTGGTGCCTTTGCTTAAAAAACGTGGGATCCACCGTCTGGACGCGATTATTTTGACTCATGGGGATCAGGATCATGCCGGGGGACTCCAAGCCGTTATGGAGGCAATTCCGGTTTCGGCACTGCTTTTTAATGGCACACTCGCTGACCGTGAATCTTATATGGAGATGATGCGGACTGCGCTGGAGAACAATGTTCAACTGTATGCCGTACATCAGGGAATGAGGCTTTCCCCGGATGATAAGACGGAGCTGTCCTTTTTATGGCCGGAAGAACAAGATAGAGAGGGAGCAGCGTCAGGTTCTTCTATGCTGAATAGCATCCCACTGTTGGAGGATCAGAACCACGATTCTGTAGTTTTTCGTCTAGAGATGAACGGAAGAAATTTTCTATTTACCGGAGATATGGATCTGGAAGCCGAGGAGGAGATTGTGCAGCAAGCCCTGCAAAAGGGCATTAACGCAGGACCTGCCATTGACGTTTTGAAAGTAGCTCACCATGGGAGCAAAACTTCAACAGGCGAGTTTTGGCTGCAGTTTTGGCACCCAGCCGCTGCGGTGATTTCTGCAGGAGTAAATAATCTATATGGTCATCCGAAAGCTGAGGTATTGGAACGTTTGAAAGCTAATCAAGCTGCTATTTATAGAACGGATCAGCAGGGAGAGATCCAGATGCGTGTGCGGGCCGACGGGATTATTGTGCGTCATAAGTTGGCGGAGGGAGCGGATTAGGGAGGTAGTTGAGTAATGTGATTGAGCGCTGGGTGGTGTATGTTAATTTTCGCAGACTCTATAAAGTCCCTTTAAAGCTCCTTTAAGGCCCCTTTAAAGCTCCTTTCGTGGTCTTTTACACCACTATAAAACTAAAACCTTGTTTAGTTGCACTTTGTGCAATAGATCGCAATTTAAAGTAGCTGGTTCTTCATTTAGTTGCACTTTGTACACTTAAAATCTGGAAAAACGCCTATTTTTCTAAATTTGAGCAGAAATAGTTGCATGAAGTGCAACTAAATCACTTTATGAGCTGGAAAGATCTTTTTTAGTTGCACAAAGTGCAACTAAACGCTCCATATGAACATATCAAAGCACCTCAGTTACATATTATCGTTGTAGCGATACTAACTTTCACATAAGTTCCTGTTACTTGCTGATGATCCCAGTCCATTTGTTCTAGCACCAGCTGCTCTAATAATGTAACTGTTGTCCTGTCTAGCACCTACTGCTCTAACGCAGTAACTCCTTTCCCTATCTAGTGGCTGGTGCTCTAATGCAGTAATTGCTGTCTCTCTCTAGTATCTGTTGTCCTCACTAGCACCAGCTGCTCTAATCCAGTAGCTCTAGGAACCGCCGTCCTCCTCCAGTAATTATTACGCATGCACAATCTATGTAAACGCTTTATAATAGAGATGAAAGATTCTGGTAAACTCTATGCTTACTTAAACTATGTTGCAAAGTGCGGTGGTGAGAAGCTTGTGTCCTCCGTGTTTTGTAGCGAATTAGGAGATGAAGCGATAGTGAATACATATGCAGAATTTAGAGTCACAGCGGAAAGTGTATATGATGTTCAAGTGGAACGCAGTAATCCAATTGGATATGCTTGGCGGATGATCGCCAGGGATCATGAGCAGGTGTTCGGAAAAGCTCCGGTACAAGGAGCAGCAGCTACTGTAATTATTCGTTATGCGACAGAGGATGATGGCTGCCCGGAATGGGCGGAGGGTTTTTGTTTGCGTTTTACAGGTAGTGAAGAGGATCGGATCTTGCATATTATCGGCCGCGATGAATTGGGCATTATTTATGGGATGCTTCATTATAGCCGCCACGTGCTTGGTGTCGATCCCTTCTGGTTCTGGGCGGAGCTTCCTCCTGTTAAGAAAGATGCGATCAATTTACCTATTTCTGATTACAACAGCATTCAGCCAAAGGTGCGTTACCGAGGTTGGTTCGTGAATGATGAAGTGTGTCTTATCGGCTGGAAGGAGGATTATCCTCCGACGGCGGAGGTATGGAAGCCTGTTTTTGAAGCGCTGCTGCGCTGTGGTGGAAATATGGTAATCCCCGGGACGGATTTGCCGAGAAACGGAATTCATCATCAGCTTGCGGTGGATATGGGACTGTGGATCACACATCATCATGCGGAGCCGCTTGGCGCGCAAATGTTCCTGCGTGCTTTTCCGGGCAAGCAGGCTAGCTATAAAGAATATCCAGAATTGTTTGAACAGCTGTGGAGAGAAGCCATCGAGCGGCAAAAAGATGAAAAAACACTCTGGGTGCTTTCCTTCCGCGGACAGGGTGATAAACCTTTTTGGGAGAATGATCCCTCTTTTGATACTCCGGAGAAACGGGGCGATTTGATCTCATTTGTAGTTCGCAAGCAATACGATATGATCTGTGAATATGTGGACCAGCCTGTGTGCTGTATGGCGATGTACGGAGAAATTGCAGAGCTGTATAAACAAGGAAAGATCGAAGTGCCAGAAGGTGTTATTAAAATATGGGCGGATAACGGATACGGTAAAATGGTGTCGCGACGACATGGCCATCTAAATCTGCGCGTGCCTGCTCTACCCGAGGCAGGAGATCAAGGCAAAAACGGGGTATATTACCACGTCACCTTCCACGACTTGCAGGCCTCCAATCATCTAACACAATTCCCAACGGATCCGTCCTTTATAGTGGAGGAATTACAGGGGGCATTTGCGGCAGGGGCTAGTGAATATCTGCTAGTGAATTCAGGGAATATTTTGCCTCATCTCTATACATTAGATCTGACAGCAAAGTTGTGGATGGATGGAACAGCAGATGCTGATGAACAGCTTCAGACCTTCGTTAACCGTTTCTACACAGCGCAGCAGGGGCGAATTGCACAATTGTACAAAAGCTACTTCAAAAACACCATAGTATATGGTCCTAATGCTGACGACCGCGCAGGCGATGAATTCTATCATCATCCGGCAAGGCAGATTATAGGGCATTGGCTGCAAAATAAGACGGAGAGCGATGAGCGACTGCGCTGGGCCGCAGGGGATGTTCCTTTTGTAGAGCAGGTTCGATGGTTCAGGGATCGAGCTGAGCGAGTTGTACTAGTTTGGTATCTGCTGCGAAAGCAGTGCCAAGAGGTGATGGAACTTTTACCCGAAAAAGAGAGAAACAGGCTGCATGTTCAACTGCTAGTTCAAATTGAGCTGCATTGGAGCGGGTGCAGCGGGTTATCCTCTCTTTGCCAGGCGTATATGTGTTACCAAGAAGAGCGATTTCCAGAGGCGTTTATCGAAGCTTCTCATGCGGTTTGGGATTATAAGGAGGGCCAGCAGGCTCTTTTACGGGCAGAGATCGGCCAGTGGAAGCATTTTTATCGGGCTGATTGGTTGACCAATATTGCCAACACTATAGATCATGTAGAAACGGCCCGTAAATTTTTGCGGATTCAGGGGGATAGTCCGGATATGTTTCTATGGTATAAGGAATATTTGATGCCCGAGACCGAAAAGCATATCTATCTGGAAAATACGCATCGTAATCCGTTACCGGACGATGAGCTTGCACGGCGGCTGGAGGAGAAATTCAGCTCTCTTTAAAAAATATCCACACACCACTAGTGAACGCTTAAACGTTCATCGGTGGTGTTTTTTTATGAATGACCTATTTTTTATTTTAGAGGGAACTTTTTCAAGTTTGGAAAGTCTTATTAGGCAAGGGGTGAGGCGAAAAATGCTAAGCGAAGATATACCATATACAGCAGCGTACGCGCCCGCAATGAGTTTGCGGGAAATGATGGAGGCGTATGGCTCGGATGTGTGGAATTATGCTTTTTTCTTAACTAGAAGTCGAGAGCAGGCAAATGATATCAGCCAAGAAGTGTTTTTGAAGGCGTACAAGAATGTTGGAAAATACCGGGGGCAATCTTCGATGAAAACCTGGCTGCTTACGATTACCAGAAATACGGCCTTCAGTTGGAGCAAAAATAGCTTTTGGCGCAGATTCATAGCTTTGGGTGATCAACCTACTGCTGTTAATTCACCTTCTGCGGAAAAAGAAGCCCTTGGCAATCAGTATGCGAACCGGATCTGGGAAATTATTATGACCCTTCCAGAGAAGAACAGAGAGGTGCTTGTGCTAGATATTCAACATGGATTATCCATTGCCGAAATGTCAGATTTGCTGAATTTAGCACAAGGAACCGTGAAATCTCGGCTCGCGCGGGCGAGAGAGAAGGTTAAAGAGGCTATCCAGAAGGAGGAGAGGGAATGAAACGCAACGCCGATGATAGTAATCCAGTGATGATCGGGCAGACGGATTGGTATGCGCAAGCAGGCAAAAATCCTTTCATTGAAGATGGTTTTACGCCTGAGTTAATGATGCGGATCGAACAGGCTGCTGCGAATAAAAGTTCAGCTTACAAACGTTATTGGATAAATAAAAATGTGGTGTTGACCAGTCTGGCTACGATTTTGTTGATAGGTGCGCTTACCTTCCCTATGGGCATATGGAAAAACACAGGGCCAATTCATTCGTCATCCGTTCAGTCACAAGGCGCAGGCATACTGCCTTCTTCTAGTCCTGCAACTAATGATAAAGCAATAGAGCCTCCGACAAGTCCAGTAGAATTTGAGATTAGCGGTAAGAAATACTACATGCCTTTGCCAATGAACAGAGATAAGAGTAAAGCGTATGCCGTTGAGACAACAGCGGGAATCCTTTGGTCGCCGCCACCCCCGATGGTGGACTACAAGAAGCCAAAGTACACACATCCTACAGAACCGTTCACTCTTTACCTGAGCTCGAAGGACCAGACGGAATTATCGGCTTCTTCAGCTACTAGGATTTATACTTTACCTCTTTATGCAGGAGGGGCAAGTACTTATCAATATTTGAGTGGATTTTTTGGAGCGGGCGATTACGCTCTGCTATTTACCTATACGAAGACTATAGGTTCAGGCATTATGGAGAATGGTAGATTTTTTATTCTAAATGTTAAAAAAGCAGCGACAGGAGAATCTGTGGTACCGAAAGAGCTTACGTCCTTTGATTGGGAGCTATTAGAATATAAGTCAATAATCGCAGTGGATAAGGAGCATGACCAGATCGTATTTAGTTACCTAGAATACCCGGTAGATAAGACATACCAAGATAAAACAGTGCTTTATGATATGGAGACCTTAAGCATTCAAACACCTGCATCGACCATTGGATTTAGAGACATTAATGGACAATCGTTAACCATGGAATATGAGATGAATGGGGAACTTTGTAAAGCGGATATTCTTACGAAAGGTGGACCAGGGTGGATAGATGAAGATTGGGCATTTTTATCAGAAGAGCGACAAAATGAGCTGTATCAGGAATTTTACAGTCAGACTCCCTAGTAGATAATTCACTAAATAAAAGCTATACTTTTTGATAAAGTATTTTCTTTTGAGAAGAGTGGAGCCGAAGCGATGAAGAAGTTAACGATTGATGATGTGGCTCAAAAAGCGGGAGTTTCGAAAAGTACGGTCTCCCAATTTTTGAACAAACGTTTTAAATATATGAGCGAAGCGACGAAAAACCGGATTGAGGCCGTAATTGAAGAGCTTAATTATCAGCCAAATGGTCTGGCGCGCAGTCTGAAGCAGAACCGGACGCATATGGTCGGGATCATCGTAGCTAATATTGACTACACGCTGTCAATCCAATGTATCCGGGCGATTGAGAATGAGCTGCAGCATCACGGAATCCAAGTGATCATATGCAACGCAGATGAGAATGCGGAGAAAGAAAGCAAATATGTAGAAACCTTAATCGCTCGTCAGGTGGATGGGCTGATTATTTTTCCTACAGGGAATAACCCGTCTGCCTATAGCAAGCTGGTAGAGGCTGATTTCCCGCTAGTCTTTATGGATCGTCTAGTAGATGGAATCACCACGCAGAGTCTATTGCTGGATAATGAAATGGCGGCAAAGATAGGCGTAGGGCAGCTAATTCAGCAAGGCCATGAGCGGATTGCTCTGGTGTCCCTTCCAATTGGGGAGCATGCGATTACCCCTCGGAAAGAGCGGATTAGTGGCTACAAAAAAGCGATGGAAGAAGCGGGCATAACGCTGCGTGAGGAGTATATTTGCAGTGTATCCAAAGAGGAATTAGCTTCGGGGCTGGAACACTTATTAGCACTGCCGGAGCCGCCAACTGCACTGCTGGCTACGAACGACATCACACTAGCGGAAATTCTGAAATATGCGAATCGAAATGCCATCTCTATTCCAGAACAGTTGTCGGTCATCGGGATAGATGATGCGGAATTCGCGCAAATTTATAATCCGGTCATTACGACAATCCGTCAGCCTGCTTACGAGATGGGGATGCAGGCTGCCAAGATTATACTCTCTTGTATCGAGGATAAGGGAGCTTCTGTTCCAATTACATATCGTTTCCCGCCGACCTTGCAGCAAGGGCAGTCGGTGAAGTCTTACAAATAAGTTTGAACTATAAAAAGGGGAGTGCCCAGCAGCTATTTCTTAGCTTGTTGGGCACTCCCCCTTTTATTGGACCTAACTTTATCTAAACACTAAACTTGGGTTTGATTGGGTAATATTCTCGCGTAGGAAGTCACTATCGGACTCAGCTGACCTTATATGCGGTATAATCCCATATTTGGAGTACTATCGGACCCCATCGCAGCTATCGGCATGGAAAACATGCTAAATGCCCTTTTTCATAAGGAATAGTGTCACTGGAGTCCGAAACTACGCCGCAAAGGTGAAAAAATTGCAAATAGCGTCTTCTGGGTCCGAAAGCCCTGAGGTACGTGATTACACTGCTGAAGCATAGCAATAGCAATAGCAATAGCAATAGCATAGCCATAGCAAATAGCATAGCCATAGCCATAGCAATAGCAGCCAATCAGCAACCCAAAAAGCAGAGCAGCGATTCTCCAATAACGGAGAATCGCTGCTCTGTGTCTTTTTGCGATTATTAGACTTCTTGTTGCATAAACTTCGCAAGTTCCTCACGGGTGGGAAGTCCGTCCATATCGCCTGGCGACATGACGGCTAACGCACCGATCGCATTGCCGCGTTTGACGGCCTCAGCAATCGGAAGCTTTTCCAACATCGCACTGATTACGCCAACCGCAAATCCATCACCTGCACCCACCGTATCAACAACCTGCTCCACCTTGAATCCGTCCACGTAACCTTCCCCAGCAGAGGATTTATAGTAAGCGCCTTCAGGGCCAAGCTTGATGACGACTAAGCTTATGCCACGCTCCAGGTAATAGTCTGCAATCTCTTCGGGTGTGCTCAGTCCGGTAAGGATTTTACCTTCACCGAGTCCCGGCAGGAACCAGTCGCAGCGTGTAGCCAGATCATTGATGGTACTCACCATTGTTTCTGTATCCGGCCATAAGCTAGGACGCAGATTAGGATCCAGTGAGATCGTCTTTCCTTTACTCTTCATAAATTCCATAGCGTGAATAGAAAATTCATGACAGCTCTTGGACAAAGCGGCGGAGATACTTGTAACATGCAGATGTCCTGCGGAGTTGAAGTAGGCCTCGTCGAAATCCTCCAGACTAAGCGTGGAGGCCGCGGAGTTTTTGCGGAAGTATTCGACCTTTGGATCGCCGGTAACCACTTTCGATTTGATAAGCATACCTGTTGAATACTCTTTAGTAAAAGTAATATTGTCCGTATTAATGTTCTCGTTCTTCATCGCCTGTGCAATGAATGTGCCAAAGTTATCTTCGCCAAGCTTCGTAACATAACCTGTAGGATGATTCAAACGCGACAAGCCTGTAGCCACGTTGCTTTCTGCACCTGCTAATGCTTTGGAGAACGAAAATACTTCATGCAGAGGACCGGCCTCATTCGCATAAAACATCGCCATCGGCTCCCCGAAAGTGACGGCATCCAGCTGTTTACTCATTTTTAGTTCCTCCTAGGGTAATGATTTTATCCCAGTATAATGATTTGTAATTTGAAATTATCACATAAATCGGTTTTGTACAATAAAAGAATAATTGTTAACCAAAAAACTTTTTTCGTAAAAAGAAAATAATGTTTCCATAAACCCTTGTTTTATAAAGGTTTTTCTTAAATTTTATTACTTATTTCCACCTGATGTAATAAAAATGTATTGACTGTTAATCGTATTGTTATTACTATTTCCTTATAGAACAAAACGCAATAATTAGTAAATTTAATAAAAAAGTTTATTTAAAAAAGTATTTCCTGTTTATCTATGATCGTACCAAGAGAAAGGGAGTCTACTGATGAAGAAAATGAAAGTATTGCAGAATGTGGCATCCGTCGGGGTTGTAGCGGTTATTCGAGCAGATAGTGCTGAGGAAGCTTTTAAGATGTCCGTTGCTTGTATAGAAGGCGGTCTAAATAATATTGAGGTAACTTTTACTACACCAGACGCGGATGTGGCGATTAAGAGATTGGTTGCTGAGTACGGAAGTCGTGCGGTGATTGGCGCCGGAACTGTCTTGGACCCCTTAACAGCTAGAATAGCCATTCTTGCAGGTTCAGAGTTTGTGGTTAGTCCCTCTTTTGAAGTGGAGACAGCTAAGATGTGTAATCTTTATGGCATTCCCTATATGCCTGGTTGCATGACATTAAATGAAATGAAGGAAGCGCTGAAGTACGGCGTGGATGTGCTTAAATTGTTCCCTGGCAGTGCTTTCGGGCCGGATTATGTAAAAGCGGTTAAAGGTCCTATGCCACATGTAAATATTATGCCGACCGGTGGCGTGGATTTGAACAATATGGAGAAGTGGATTGCAAACGGCTGCATGGCTGTGGGCATTGGGGGGAATTTGACTGCACCGGCGAAGAATGGCCGATACGATCAGATTACTGATCTTGCTGCCCAATATGTGGCGAAGTTTAAAGAGATAAAAGGGATTTAATGTATAGTTTGAACGGAGATTGAAATCCTGATTTGCGTTTTTATTTATAGGCTGTGTGGCTGACAGACGTTGGCCATGCAGCCTTTTTATGTTGATTTTCTTTGAGCTGTCAATATTCCTTTTATTCTATGCTTTTTAGAAAGTATAGAATCGGGATAAAGATAATAAACTATATAATAGAAGAGTAGTGATACATGGACTGAACGTCAGGATTTATTATCCAGCCGGGAGTGAGTATATGCCTGCTTATAATGATAAAAAGCTGTATCAAGCAGCGGATGAAGATGATGCTGAGTACGTAGAAATTGAGTCGGCATTCCATGGTTGTAAGGTGACGGAAGGGCAGATCTACAGATTAGAGCGCAATTACAATAACCCTCAATTATTTGAGAATGGAGAAGCCTATGTGGTGGATGATGAGACTAGGGAAAACTACGCGGTCTTCATGCTCTGCAAAATTGCGCTCTATAAATAGAGTTTCTTGCTCGATACCGGAGGGTAATATTTAAGACAGACGGCTTCATTTCCGACAAGGGGATAGGCCGTTTCTTTTGATGTCATTTTTGTTACTAAGATAGTGAAAAAGAGTATTTGAATGATTGTTGTTTCCCCTGTATGCTTAGTAGGAATTATTGGCTGTGCAATGCGGGATAGCGCGTTGTAACGGCTGGCTTAACATGACGTTCTAAGAAAAGTTTGGTATTCTAAAAATATTAATTACACGGTTGCAACAAATTCGCAGTCTTGCGCGTCAGTAAGATTGCATAGAGAGGGGGAACCTTCGTGGTGGAGCAGGGACTCATCAGAGCCGCTCAAGCGGGCGATCGCGACGCTCTAATCACCCTATTGCGAGAAATTGAAGGACATGTATATAAAACGGCCTTCTACATTTTGCATAATGAACAAGATGCGC
Source organism: Paenibacillus sp. FSL H7-0943 (assembly GCF_037963265.1). NCBI lineage: Bacteria > Bacillati > Bacillota > Bacilli > Caryophanales > Paenibacillaceae > Paenibacillus > Paenibacillus sp. FSL H7-0943. The sequence goes on along the minus strand of NZ_CP150148.1, from coordinate 5,357,974 downwards.
TAGATGCATCTCAGGAAGCCTTGATCCGGGTTTATACAAAAATCGGCTCATATGAGGAGAAGGCCCAGTTCAAAACGTGGGTTCAGCGAATCGTCACTAACATTTGCATTGATAAATTCAGAAGAACTAAACCTACAGTTTCTATTGATGAACATGAAATGGTGTTTCAGGATAAACACAATGTGGAACGTGAGGTTCTATCCTCTTATTTAGCTGAGGATATACGCGAAGCGATTGATCAATTGCCCGAGCATCATCGGACAGTCATCGTCCTGCGCTATTTACAGGATTTTTCTTACAACGAGATTGCAGATTGTCTGGATTTGCCCTTGAATACAGTGAAATCATACTTATTTCGGGCTAGACAGCAATTGCAGAATAGACTTCAGGAGTACCAGAAAGGTGGTGTATCGGGATGAAATGCGCGGAGGTGATGGAATGGATGCACCGCTATTTAGACAAAGATTTGAGTCAAGATGAGATTGTTGAGATGTTCCGTCATATCGATAATTGTCCTTCCTGCGCGGAAGTCTTTGAGCGCCTGACACTTCTCTCCAATGAATTGGAGCAGTTGCCAGACGTGAAACCCCCGTTTAGTCTGGTTGACTCTATTTTACCTCAGCTTGCAGAATTGGATCGAAGCAGTCGTGAACAGAGTGCTGTGAGATCTGAGGAGCCGGTTGTTGTCCCATTTTCACGTGAAAGCTCCCGCGGTAAACCTTCCAAGGGAACCTCTATAGCAACACGGACAGGCATTGGAGCTATTGCAGCTGCCGTTCTATTAGGGATCGCAATATTTAATATGCCCGATAAAATGCCTGGGGCAGAAGTAGAACAAAGGATGCAGGATAGTGCTAAAACAGCCAGCGATGATACTAAGGATACAGCAATGGAATCACAAGCTTCTATTACTGCTAACTCTGATGGAGCTTCACCTGCCGCTGGTGGAGAGAACGAGGGCGCTGCGCAGTATAAGACGGATGCACCGGAGATGAACGAAGATAACGCCGCTTTAGATAGAGCGACGGGACCAGTGGACCCTACCTCGATGCCAAGTGCACCGGCGGATGCAGCTGATGCGGGAGCTGGAGCTGGAGGGCGGTCGATCACCGAACCGCCTCAAAGCGTAGATCCTAAGCCTACAGAGAAAATTGTTTCGCCAAAGCAGGATGTCGCCACGAAATCTCAAAATTCAGATTCTAGTAATGCCAGTAGCAATCAGCTAAAGGTGAATAATAAGGAGCAAACTGCTGATATGAATTCAGACAGCGCAGCTGATTCTGCTCCGCTGATGGAGGATTCTTTAAAGATTCCTTATGACTATGGACGGGAAGTTATGAGCTTAAGCAGTTCTGAAGATCCTAATGTGCAGACCTGGACTTCTCCTGATGGTCAGTATGCTATAGAATTTGTTGGGCTGCAGCTTGTGATTTATAAGAAGTCGCCAGAGGGCTCAGCGGAAGAACGGTTAGCCGTAAACTCTTACCCGCTGGAAGGAAATTGGATTTCTGGTGAATGGTCTGCGGACAGCTCGAGGTTTACGTACGTGACTGAAAAAGATGGTGTGAATGTAACCAAGGTGTACACTGTACAGGAAGCAGTTTCTTCAAGTCCGGCTGTATCCCCTGGGGCGACACCAACGAACACTCCAACCTCATCTTCAACAAATTAAAGTGGGGTTGGAACTTTTTTCGAAGTTTCTGAATATACTATATCAACAGGACAGGAACTAGAAAGTATAGGTTTTGCAGAACATCGGTATGACCGCCGGATGCGGAGTTTCTAGAGCTTCGCACTCCGTCGTTTATATAGATGCGCCGCTTAAACGGAGAGGCTTTGGCCATGGCTGCCAGAGTTTCTCCGTTTTTGCATGCATTTTTGTAGTTTTTTTTGCTACAATAGAACTCTGGACAAAATGGGCTAGATGAATGGAAAAGGAAGTGGCGGGATGGATGCCAAAACGGCGATAAAAGAAATCAAACAAGGGAAGATCTCACCGTTATATGTTTTATATGGCAGTGAGAAATTTCGAATGAATGAATTCACGGCACTGCTGGAAGAACAGCTGATTGCTAAAGAGGATCGTGATTTCGCAGTTATTCCCTTTGATCTCTCTGAGACGCCGGTGCAGGCTGTGGTAGAAGAAGCGGAGACTGTGCCATTTATGGTAGAACGTAAATTATTGCTGGTGCGGGATGCCTCGTTATTTACAGCGGGCAAAGAAAATGCCAAACTGGAGCATCGTATAGATCTTTTAAGTGACTATTTGCAGCATCCTGTAGACTTCAGTGTAATCGTCTTTATGGTGAATAATGATAAGCTGGATGAGCGTAAAAAAATTGTGAAGACTGTCAAATCAGTGGGCACAGTATTAGCCTTTAATCCGCTGGGAGCAGAAGAGCTGCTGCGCTGGGTGGAAAAAGGAATTCGTGAGCGGGGTTGTGTAATGGCACCTGGCACGGCAGAAATTCTTATAACGAATGCAGGCACAGGCTTGCAAGGTTTATCTGCAGAGATGGACAAGCTTTGTTTATTTGCTGGTAAGGGCGGCACAGTGGATGCGGGGGCCGTAGAGAGTCTGGTACACCGTGGTACAGAACAAAATGTGTTTACGCTTGTTGAGGATATCGCTAATCTGCGTCTTGATAAGGCGCTTGATACCTTATATGAGCTGCTGAAGCAGCGTGAGGAACCGATCAAGATCGCAGCGTTGGTTGCGCGGCAGTTCCGCATTATTTTGCAGGTTAAGGATTTATCAGCACATAGTTATTCGCAGGGACAGATTGCGTCACAGATCGGATTGCATCCATATGCGGTTAAGCTTGCTGGGGAGCAGGCCCATAAGTTCTCCAGTGAACGATTGCGGCAAATCTTAAGTGCATTGGCGGATCTGGATTATAAAATGAAAACAGGGGCTATAGACAAAGTGCTAGGGCTGGAGCTGTTCATGCTGCGTTTAGGTGTCTGAGCTAAGAAGGGGAAAAAGTATTGGAGATGATCTGACTATGAAAAGAATATTTCAATATTCGGCACTGCTGTTACTCGTTCTATTAATTAGTTCCTGTGGCAAAACGGATACTAATTCACCGTCAGGTTCAGCTTCTGAGTCGCCTGCGAATACGAATACCTCTGCAGATGCACCTTCTTATTTTGGGGAATGGAGTGTACAAGGTCTAGTAGGTTCTACACCTGTCTCGGCAGCGGAGGATGAAAAGCTTATTGGCATGCGGGTAACTTATTCGCAAGAAAAGGCATCTTTTGATAAAGATGAAATTATGAACCCTGAATATAAAGAAGAGAGCATTACAAAGGATGACTTTTTTAACGAATACAGAAATGAATTAAGCGACCTTGGCATCGAGACGGAATCGGTTAAGACGGTGTCTATAAATAATTGGACGAATCCCGGCAGCAGTTTTATTGTTAAAGACGATCAAACGATGATTTTTTTATGGGATGGTAACTATTATGAAATGAAAAAAGAGAATAAATAAATGAAAGAAGACCGCCTCTCTGAGGGGGTCTTCTTTCATTTAATAAACATCTCTTAAACACTACTTATTATTAATTAATAGACACAAAAAAACCTAACCGTATGAAGCATAGCGGTCAGGTTCTTCAATTGCTCATTATGAATGTCGTCTTAGGCTTGAGCCGTAAGAGCGTTCAATTTCTTCGCCAAGCGGGATTTTTTGCGGGCAGCCGCATTTTTATGAACCAGACCTTTACTTACGGCCTTGTCCAGCTTTTTGGAAGCAGCTAGGAAAGCAGCTTGAGCAGTTTCTACTTCCGTACCAGTCAGAGCTACATCAGCAGTTTTCACAGCTGTACGAAGCGCGGATTTTTGGGAAGCATTCAGTGCACGGCGTTTTTCGTTCGTGTTTACGCGTTTAACCGCGGATTTAATATTTGGCATTGCATTCACCTCCTGTAAGACATTCGAAATCATTATCAAATGATTCACAACTTAAAATAGTTTAGCATGACCGGTAGCAAAAAGCAATACTTAAAGCTTTCAAATTAAACCTCCGTATCCTGCATAAACATTGGCTTTCTCTCGCACACTATCGACAAAAGAGCATAGGCAGAAGCTTGCCAAATGAGGATGAACTCATGGAAGTGTATGCTTACAAAACTAAGCAGCCGCTTTCGAAGTGAGTTTTGTTCGAAGTAACTCATGGAAGTGTATGCTTACAAAACTTTTAGGAGGCTGGTACACAATGGAACCGGATCTGCAGCTATATTCTGTGCGCACCGATTTGGCATTAGAGGCAAAGGAAATGGCTCAAGGCCCACAAAGAACGCCGATCCCTGGTGTGAACGAAGAAGTGGAAGAGTCTGATGGGATTAAAGTGACCCGTCTTGGTGTAGCTAATGCTGCCGGATCACAGGCAATAGGACGCGCAATTGGCAACTATGTAACCCTTGAGGTACCCGCTCTGCGTGGCGGAGATACAGGCTTGCAGCAAAAGGTGGCAGAAGTTTTTGCCCGCGAATTTGAGGACTTTTTGATCAGAATTGGGATTGGCAAGGATGCATCTGTGTTGATTGTTGGTCTTGGTAACTGGAATGTTACACCGGATTCACTGGGTCCGTTGGTGGTGGAGAACTCACTCATTACGCGGCAGTTCTATGAACTGGTTCCGGATCAGATCTCCCCTGGTTATCGTAAGGTGAGCGCTATTGCTCCTGGAGTGCTTGGGCTGACTGGAATTGAGTCGAGTGAAGTCGTGCAGGGAATCGTGGATCGGACGAAACCTGAGCTTATTATCGCCATAGATGCGTTGGCATCCCGGTCACTGGAGCGTATCAATACGACGATTCAAATTGCCGACATTGGGATCCATCCCGGTTCGGGAATTGGCAACAAGCGACGTGGATTAACCCAAGAAATTCTGGGTGTTCCTTGTATCGCAATCGGAGTGCCCACTGTCTGCTATGCCTCAACTATTGTAAATAATGTGCTGGAGATGATGAAAAATCACTTCGGGCAAGGAGCAAACCATACGAAGGAAATCATGGGGATGCTGGACGATATCTCTGAGCAGGAACGCTTGTCATTAGTGAAGGAAGTGCTTGAACCTCTGGGGCACGATTTGATTGTCACTCCCAAGGAAATCGATGAATTTATTGAAGGGATCGCGAATATTGTGGCCAGTGGTCTGAATGCGGCTTTACATGATGCGGTTGATCCTGAGAATGTTGGCGCGTATACCCACTAACTGAATTATGGTTTGTTTAGCCCGGCGGGATGCTGAATTAAGGTATCCTGTACGGGCTTTATGTCTATTCTCTCATTTTCGGTTCTAGTATTGCTCTTGCGCTCATAGATTTGGAGTATAAGAGATTACAGAGGGCTGGAGGAGGACATAACTACAATGAATAAAAAATGGTTTCAGCTTTGGAACATCGGCCGTTTAAGGGGAAAAATGCTGGATGTTTTATCGCTGGGGAGAACGATGCTGCTGTTGGCCGGAGGTTCACTAGTATTTTTTATGCTGCTTGGAGCCGGTGGATTGGCCGGACAGAAGCTTAGCTCTTCACCCATTCCTTCAATGAAGGGGCTTGCCGCCTCCCTGTCCAGTGGTTTTTTCATGGAGCTGCTGGGGATGGAGGTGCCGCATTTACCGCAGGGTAAAGAGCCTTCCGCTTTTTCAGGTGAAAAGGTAACTTCTTTCGTATTTCAGTTGCTAACCAGTGTGAATCCAGGTGACCCTAAGAGTCTAGTCTCTCGTGAAGTGCCGGGGATGGCGGCGGATGATCCATTTCTTTTGCGGAAAGGTTCAGGTGGATCTACAGGAGCACCAGTGGATTATCATCCTGGGACTGATGAACTGGCTGAGGGTGGTGAAGATGCAGAAACTTCTGTTCCGGACGAAGGGGACAAGCATGGAGATACTACAACACAGCAGCCTGAAGCGACGGTTGCACCATCCCCTGAACCATCAGCGGAGGAAGGGACGGATAAGAGTGATCCGCAAAGCGGCACAGACAGCACTAAGGATACCTCCATCAAACGGATTCTAATCTATCATTCACATCCTAGAGAGGCCTACAATCCTCTGTTAGGGGCAGCAAATGAAAATCCCAGCTCCGGAGTTTCAACTAAAAATGTAATGCTGGTAGGATCATATATTACGAAAAGACTGGAACAGCTCGGGATTGGTACGGTTCATGCCAAAGAAGATTTTCCAACCAAAATCACCGACTATAACTGGAACTTTTCCTATAAATATTCCCGGATCTTGGTTAAATCAGCACTCAGCGCAAATGAGGAAATGGATAGTTTTATCGACATTCACCGCGATTCGCAGCGTCATAGTAAAACAACAGCTGTTATTGACGGGAAAAGCTACGCACAGGTCTATTTTATTATTGGACATGCAAATAAAGACTGGAAGAAGAACGAAGAGTTTGCCAATAAGATTCATCAACAGCTTGAAAAGAATTACCCGGGAATATCTCGTGGGATATGGGGAAAAGCTGCGGGTAAAGGCAACAACGGAGAGTACAATCAGACCCTGTCTCCCAATAGTGTTTTGATTGAAGTGGGCGGAATTGATAATTCGGCTGAGGAATTAAAGCGTACGGCTGATATTTTGGCGGATGCTATCGCTGATGTTTACTGGAGCAGTCATGACGCTGAGAAGGTGAACGCACCTGAAAAAGTGGCGAATCCCACTACAACACCAAAGAAATCAAACGGAGCTTCTTAAAATAAATTACCAAGGATTAAAAAGGAGTGGTGTACATGTCGCGTTTCGGAAAAAAACTGGTTATGGTCGGGATTTGGGCAGGGATTGGCATCCTCTTAGGGATGCAGTTCGGCGGAAGTGGGGGGTCAACAGTCTCTAAGATTCTGCCCGGCTGGAATGCCAGCCCGACTACACCGACCAGTCAAGTAACAGGCATGCAGCCACAGCCACAATTGCAAAAGAATGGTGTGACACAGGGTGGGCAGACTTATGTATATGTGCCAATGGTGATCGATCCTGTCACAGGTGCTTATACGGCCGTCTCTCCTTTGCCTCAAAATAGCAATACAACGCCAGCCGCAGATCCTCCTCAACAAGTTGTGGATGATTATAGTACGAAATCTCCGGAGCAAATTCTAATTCCTGAGGAGCAAAAGCCTACAGTCGATGTTCTGGCAGATAAGACGGCAGGTCTCTTGCAGCAGGCTTCCCAGAAGGGAATCCGCTGGGTAGTTTCATTGTTCGCTTCGGCAGAAAATTAACAGCAAATTTAGAAGAAACGGTTATTTCACGGGATCGTGTATAGCTGTTTCTTTTGTTTTGGGCCAGCGCGGGATTGATGGAGTAAGCTTGTACTGTTATAATAAGTGGATTAATATCAGGCTGTCTGTGGGGGTAAGGAATGACTGACGTTCAGAAAAGACAACAACAAATTCGCAATTTCTCGATTATTGCACATATAGACCATGGTAAATCGACACTAGCTGACCGCATTTTGGAATACACGGGGGCACTAACCACGCGTGAAATGCAGGAACAGGTACTCGATCAGATGGATCTGGAGCGCGAACGTGGTATCACAATAAAGCTGCAAGCCGTGCGTTTAACCTATCGTGCAGACGATGGTGTAGAGTATTATCTCAACTTGATTGATACACCGGGGCACGTCGATTTCACCTATGAAGTTTCCCGCAGTCTTGCAGCATGTGAAGGTGCACTGCTGGTTGTGGATGCGGCTCAAGGAATTGAAGCACAGACACTGGCCAATGTGTATTTAGCACTGGATAACAACTTGGAAATCCTACCTGTGCTCAACAAAATTGATTTGCCAAACGCTGACCCTGACCGGGTAAAGCAGGAGATCGAGGATGTTATCGGGCTGGATACCAGCGAAGCGGTTATGGCATCTGCCAAAGCCGGTATCGGAATCAAGGAAATTCTGGAGCAGGTGGTGAAGCAGGTTCCTGCGCCATCCGGTAATTCAGAAGAGCCGCTTAAAGCATTGATCTTTGACTCTCACTACGATCCTTACAAAGGCGTTATCGTCTATGTGCGCGTAATGGACGGGAAGATCCGTGCGGGTTCGAAGATTAAGATGATGGCAACTGAGAAGACCTTCGAGGTCATTGAAGTTGGCGCATTTATGCCGCGTATGACCATTGTCGATGAATTGAACATCGGTGATGTTGGCTTTATCGTAGCTGGGATCAAGCATGTTGGAGATACCCGTGTCGGTGATACTGTCACTGACGCAAAGAATCCTACTGCTGAGCCGCTTCCAGGTTACCGTAAGATCAACCCGATGGTCTATTGCGGGTTGTATCCGATTGAGACCTCCGATTATAACGATCTTCGTGAGGCGCTGGAGAAGCTCCAGCTGAATGATGCTTCGCTAAGCTTTGAGCCGGAAAGTTCAAGCGCGCTTGGATTTGGTTTCCGTTGCGGTTTCCTTGGACTCTTGCATATGGAGATCATTCAAGAGCGGATTGAGCGCGAGTTCAATTTGCCGCTAATCACAACAGCACCGAGTGTTATTTACCGAATTATGCTGACCAATGGCGAAATGATCCAAATCGACAACCCGTCACATTATCCGGAGATCGGTACGATTGACTACATTGAAGAGCCGTATGTTAAAGCAGCGATCATTGTGCCTAACGACTTCGTGGGTACTGTAATGGAGCTGTGCCAGAACAAACGCGGCGAGTTCGTAAATATGGAATATCTAGATACTAATCGTGTAACGATTACGTACGAGATTCCGCTGTCAGAGATCGTTTATGATTTCTTTGATCAGTTGAAATCCGGTACGAAAGGTTATGCTTCTTACGACTATGAAATTTGCGGATACCGTCGTTCGAATCTGGTCAAGATGGATATCTTGCTTAACAATGAGCAGGTCGATGCCTTGTCCTTTATCGTTCACCGCGATCGTGCCTACAACCGCGGACGTATCATTTGTGAGAAGCTGCGGGGGATTATCCCGCGTCAAATGTTCGAAGTGCCGATTCAAGCCTCTGTGGGTACGAAGGTGGTTGCGCGTGAAACCGTTAAGGCGATGCGCAAAAACGTACTTGCTAAATGTTACGGCGGCGATATTTCCCGTAAACGGAAGCTGCTGGAGAAGCAAAAAGAAGGTAAGAAACGCATGAAGCAAGTGGGCAGTGTAGAAGTACCACAAGAAGCGTTTATGGCAGTACTGAAGATCGATGAGTAAAAAATAGGTAGAGCCGGGAGAATATCCCGGCTCTATTTTTTTAAGCAGGAGCAGATTACAATAGGGGGAAGGATTGTAAGCACATACAAAGTGAGGGGAGTCCTCGTGAAGCGATTATATTTGAAACTTACGCCAAGTACCTTTAAGAATCGGATTCTGTTAGCTTTCTTGCTGTTGGTACTAACACCCATTGCCATACTCGTTCTATATAACTTTAAAGAGACAGAACGAATGCTGCAGGATAATGCGGAAACGAAGAACATAGAGCAGCTTATTGGTATTAAGAATGGTTTTGTTGATCTCATGAGTCTCGTGATGAAAACAGGGTCATTACTCGAACAAGATACGACGATTTTATCGATAATGAAGAATCCCGAGCAATCTGATGAAATCACGAGAAAAAAACTCGTTGAAAACAAGTTTGGAGCGATTGAAAATACATTCTTCATGAGTGGAGCGACGGTGTATTATACATTAATCGACCTTCATGGAAACGCATACACTTCCTTTATGCCAAAGGAAACTTTGAGCTACGACGAAATCCAATCAGAGGATTGGGTTCAAGCCTTGAAGCGAGAAGGAACGAATCGATATATATGGAATCCGAATGACAAGAATAATGTGGTCCGGGAAAGTACAACAAGTAAGAAAATGCTTAGTCTTTATGAGGTTATGCGTGATAATGGTTTGAATATTTATGCCTATGCAAGATTAAGTATCGATTATGAGGAGTGGTTTACCAGATCAACGTTAGGGAGTAAACAGGAAGGGGCTTTATTTCTACTCGATGCCTTGGGGGGTGTGATGCTTAATCCGCTTAATGATGAGACTTTTTCCCCTGATATTGCGCAGAGTATTGTGAAGAGCGCCAACCAGCGGCAGACGGGGCGTGCTGCATCCATTGTCGACCCGAAGGAGGAAAGTTTATACACATACAGCTACATCGAGGAGTTAAATGGCTATGTTGTTAAAAAGGTGCAGCTAGCACAGCTATTTCTTGAGGTAGACAAGCAGAAACGACGGTTTTTTGGTGGATTTGGAATCATTCTGCTGCTATTTGTTCTATTAACTTATTTCATATCATCGACGATTACAGTACCGCTTAAGAAGCTACAGAAGAAGATGGAAATGACCGCTAAGACGAATCTCAAAATGAAATTACCCGAGCAAGGGCGGGGAGAGATTCTTGCCCTGACTCAGAGTTTCAATATCATGATCCATGATTTAAATGAGCTGTTGCAGCGACTTCAGCTTGAAGAAAAACAGAAGCAATTCGTTCGATTTCAGGTATTACTTTCGCAGATGAACCCGCATTTTCTACTAAATACATTGAATACGATAAAGAGCATTGCCTTAGATAAAGATGATGATGAAATTTATGGAATTTGTGTTGCACTAGGAAAAATATTGGAGACAACCTTAAATACTGAAGTCGATTTGATCCTGTTAAAGGATGAAATCGTACTAATAGAATCTTACATGGAGATACAGCGGCAACGTTTTGGACATGGGATTGAAATTCAATATGATATCAACGAGGAACTGCAATACGCATTAATCCCTAAATTTTGTCTGCAGCCCTTAATTGAAAATAGCTTGATTCACGGCTTCGGTCAGTCTGTAAAACAAGGGAGAATTGATATCTCCGCTAAAGTGACTGAGCAACAGCTGTATCTGCAGGTTAGAGATAACGGCATGGGGATAGAAAGAGCACAGCTGAATAAGGCTACACGGAAACGTAAAGGAATCGGTGTTCAGAATATTAGGGAGAGCTTAGAGCTGTTGTTTAAGAATCAACGGACAGGTATGGACATTGTATCTTCGGATACAGGAACTGAAGTGATCATCCATTTTCCATTCCTTATTTCAAAACCTTACGATGGAGGTAAGCTCACATGTGGAGAACATTAATTGTGGATGATGAACAACCTGCGGTTAAAAGTATACGAAAGCTATTCTTAAAGGCTGGAATTCCGTTTGAAATTATAGGTGAGGCGGAGAATGGAGAAGTAGGCTTGCAAATGATTCGTGAGCTGCAGCCTGATGTGGTAGTGACGGATATCAATATGCCAGTGATGGATGGGGTGAAGCTTCTTCAAATTGCGCGAGAGGAAGGCTTCGACTGCCGGTTTGTAATGTTGACCGCATTGAGTGAATTTGAATACGCCCGGCAAGCGCTCGTTTTTGGGGCTTCGGACTACATTCTGAAGTTATCTTTAGATCTCCAAGGTTTGAAGCAGACGATGGGTAAGGTTCAGGCCGAGCTGGAGCGAATGGTGAAGATGAAGAAGGCCGATAAATGGTTTCCTGAGAAGCAACAAACGGGACCGACAGATCATGTGGAGATGAACAAAATTATAGCTTATATTGAAGAACATTATGCTGAGGACATCTCGCTCAAATCCATGTCAGAGTTGATCCGGATGGATGCCAGCTATATAAGTGACTTATTCAAGAAAAAGACAGGGAAAACGTTGACCAATTATATTCAAGAGCGTCGGATTCAGGCTGGGAAAATGCTGCTTGCAGAGACGAAGCTAACAATTAGCGAGATTGGGCAGCAAGTAGGCTTTGAGAACGATAATTATTTTATAAAAATCTTCAAAAAGTGGTGTGGTGTCACGCCAAATGAATTCCGTAAAGAACCAAAAAACGTTCTATAAGTTCCCAAATGTAGTTCATCCCCCAGAATCCGCTCTGATGATAAAGTTATAGATGTAGAGCACAACACATAATCCTTCCAAGGGGGAAGCTATCTATGAAGAAAAAGTGGTATCCTGCAGTGCTTTCTGTCTTATTAGCAGGTACGATGCTGGCTGGTTGTGGGAGTGGTGGAAGTAATGCATCGCAGGGCAGTGCAAATGGAGAACCAGCAAAGGAGAAAATAAAGCTTACGATGTGGGGGGCAGTTCCTGCAGAAGCCGGGCCTCAAGCTGTAGTTGATAACTGGAATAAAGATCATCCAGATATTCAAGTCGAGTATATCCGTAATGTAAATGACGATGCAGGCAACTTAAAGCTGGACACTGCTTTGATGACCAATCAAAACATAGACCTTTTCATGAACTACGATCTTGCTCATTTACAGAAACGTATGGATGCAGGCGTTGCCTTGGATCTAAGCACGAAAACAGATTATGATATCGACAGCCAGATCGGCGAGGACGCAGCGATGTGGAAAATCAATGATAAATACTATGGGATTCCTACAAAGAAAAACATGGCGTTTGTATGGTTGAACAAAGATATGCTGGATGCAGCAGGATTACCGATTCCTGCGGTGGACTGGACTTGGTCAGATCTTGAGGAGTATGCGAAGAAGCTAACGAAACCTGGTGTGTACGGATTATTGCAGGCAGATTCCTCCTTCGCAACAACGATGGACGGTACGCTTGCTGGAATGGGTGTGAAACAGGCGGATGGTACTTCAAACTTTGGAAATGATCTCTGGAAACAGCAACTGGAAATATTGCATAACATGATGTTCGTGGACAAATCCACACCGGAATATGGGGAGCAGCTGACCAGTAAAATGCCGGTTGACACCATGTTCCTGCAAGGCAAAGCGGCAATGCTGGCAGCAGGTGAGTTTATTTTCCGCAATGCGAACAACTTGAAGGACTATCCGCATGATTTCAAAACCGCGTTCGCCGCTATTCCAAAAGTGAATAAAGATCAAAAGGATTATAAATATTCGGGCGGTGTGGGCGACATGCTTGCTCTTAATGCAAAGTCCAAGAACCTGGATGCGGCTTGGGAGTTCGCAAAATGGTATGCGGATGGCGGTATGCTGCCAATGGCAAGCGGGGGTCGTATTCCAGCCTCTAAGAGTGTGGACAGTAAGGAAGCGATGAGCCTTCTCTTGAATGGTGTAGAAGACAAATATGATACAGATTCAATGAATAATATTGTATTCGGCAAATTCCCATCCTTCCAGCTAAATGTACCTCAACAAGCCATTGATGCACGTAAAGAAGAGTATGAAAAATACTTCTTAAATAAGCAAGATATTGATACCACGATGAAAAATATGCAAACCCGTTCGCAAGAGTTAATGAAATAAAGAAATAGCTGGCACAAAAGAGAAGGAGGAAGAATTCTTCGTTCTTCTCTTTCGTGTACCCATTTTTCAGCATACGAAAGGCGGCGATACCGTGAAGCGGAGAAGCTGGATGGACAGACAAGGCTGGATCGGCATGACTTTTATTCTCCCGAATATGATTGGTATTCTCTTATTCTTTGTGATTCCTGCAATCTTTTCCTTTGTCCTGATGTTTACGAATTATCAATTTTCAAATCCGAATTGGCAATTTACCGGGCTGGATAATCTCAAACGGTTGTTCCATGACGATAATTTCTATGCCTCGATCAAATATACGGTGATATTCCTGATATCGGTTCCAGTATCGATGGTGCTCGCTTTTATTGTGGCGCTATTTCTAAACCGCAGTGTGTATCTTAAAGGATTATTGCGTGGAATGTTTTTCCTGCCGTATATCTCTAGTGGAGTAGCCGTTGCATTTGTCTGGATGCTGCTATTTCAGCCTTCACAGGGACCCATCAATGAACTGCTTCGCTGGATTGGCATAACATCGCCGCCAGGGTGGTTTGCGGATACGGAAACCGCAATGTATGCCATTGATATCGTACAGATCTGGCTGATGCTTGGCTACAATATGATCATATATTTAGCAGCACTACAGGAGATTTCGACAGAACAGCTAGAAGCTGCCCGGATCGATGGTGCAAGCACATTCAAAACAACATGGAAAATTGTATGGCCTCTTGTTAGTCCAACAACTTTTTTATTAATGATTACCGGATTAATTATGACGATGAAATCGTTCTCGATTATTCAAGCCATTACGGCTGGAGGACCTAGCGGAAGTACGACGGTCTTATCACTATTCGTTTATAAAACAGCATTCAGTTATTACGATATGGGATACGCTTCAGTCATTTCATGGTTCTTGTTCGCCGTCATTCTCGTCATTACAGTCATTCAGTGGATCGGCCAAAAGCGCTGGGTTCATTACTAAATAACCCTACAAAGTGGTGCTTTGCGGGACCCCGAAACCATAAATTAAAGGAGCAGGCGGTATGAATGAAAAAGCAGGAAACATGAAGGTGAAGCTGCCAGTAACGATCATCATGTTTGTTCTAGGACTATTTATGATTGTGCCTTTTCTATGGATGCTCAGCACATCTTTTCAGACACCTGCCGAGGTGTTTAACGAATGGCTGCCTTCATCTCTCAACTGGAGCAATCATATTCGGGTGTGGACAGGAAGTTATGATTTTGTTCCGTATTATTTAAATTCACTTAAGATATCGATTATTGGAACTGCGGGAGCTGTGTTTCTATCTGCCCTTGCCGCTTACGGATTTTCACGTACTTCGTTTAAAGGGCGGGATGGCCTATTTGTCATATATCTATCCATGATGATGGTTCCACCGCAGGTGCTTTTTGTTCCTAAGTTTATCATGTTTAACTGGGTTGGGATTTACAATACGCATTTGGCCCTAATCCTTCCAGCCATGTTCTCGATCTTCGGTGTATTTATGCTTCGGCAGTTCTTTATGGGCATTCCTAAGGAAATTACGGAATCTGCTTTTCTGGATGGAGCCGGTCATTACAAAATATTTTTCCGCTTAATTCTGCCATTAGCGAAGCCGGCAATCGCTACGTTTGCTATTCTTGATTTCTCCTGGCAATGGAATGATTATGAGAATGCGCTTGTATTTTTGCAGAGCCCTAAGCTATATACCATTCCGCTTGGATTGCAGAATTTTATTCTTGAGAACAATGTGGATTACAACGGGATGATGGCCGCTTCGTCGGCTGCGATCATTCCAATGATTGTTATCTTCTTCATAGGTCAGAAATATATTATTCAAGGAATTTCTAGCTCGGCTGTGAAAGGCTAACTATAGGAGGGATACTGACATGAGAACAGAAACGGTTAAATCCGATGTGACAGTGGTCGGGGGTGGACTTGCAGGGATGAACGCGGCGATTGCTGCAGCACGTCTTGGGTTAAAGGTAGCACTGGTACAGAATCGTCCTGTACTTGGTGGTAACTCGAGTTCAGAGGTTCGGGTATGGGTATGTGGTGCAACAGGACATGGTGTAAATCGCTATGCACGTGAGACAGGCATTATGGGTGAGCTGTTCATCGAGAATCAATACCGGAACCCGGAAGGGAATCCATATCTATGGGATCTAACCTTGCTCGAAGCGGTGAAGGCAGAATCGAATATCAGCTTGTTCCTAAATACCGATGTACGTGAAGTGGAAGCGGAAGGTGAGGCAGAGGATCGGACGATTCGCAGTGTGATTGGTTGGATGATGGGATCTGAGCGGTTGATTACGTTCAAGAGTGAGGCGTTCATCGATTGCACGGGTGATGGTTTGGTTGGCTTCCTGGCAGGAGCTGATTTCCGATTAGGACGTGAAGCCCGCCATGAATTTAATGAGGAATGGGCACCTGAAGTGCCTGATAATATTACATTAGGCAGTACATTATTATTCTATACACAGGATACTGGAAAACCGGTACGTTATGTTGCACCCTCATTCGCGAAGGATATTACAACAACGTCTATCCCGATCCGCCGGGTCATTCGGAGTGGGGATTCAGGCTGTCACTACTGGTGGATTGAGTGGGG
This sequence comes from Paenibacillus sp. FSL H7-0943, assembly GCF_037963265.1. NCBI lineage: Bacteria > Bacillati > Bacillota > Bacilli > Caryophanales > Paenibacillaceae > Paenibacillus > Paenibacillus sp. FSL H7-0943. The sequence continues at coordinate 5,342,113 of NZ_CP150148.1, read as the reverse complement.
CGGCGAGCTTGATACGGTGGATGAGAATGAACGTATACGTGATGAACTATCCTCTGTTATTTATGGGATTTGGGATTATATCAAAAACTCAGGCCATTTTGATGCCGAGAATATGACGCTTGAGTGGGTTGGCTCGATTCCGGGTAAACGTGAATACAGACGATTTATTGGCGATACGATTCTAACGCAAAATGATATTCTCGCGCAGCGTGAATTTGCAGACCGTATTGGATTTGGTGGCTGGTCGATTGATCTACATCCCCCACAGGGGATGTACGCACAAGAGAGTGGCTCCAAGCATCTGCATGCGGACGGGATCTACCATATTCCATTTGGTTCGCTATATTCGAAGAATGTGCGGAATCTATTCTTCGCGGGTCGTAATATCAGTGCATCTCATGTGGCTTTTGGAACAACACGCGTTATGGCAACCTGTGCGATCATGGGTGAAGCAGCTGGAGCAGGTGCAGCTTTATCCGTCATCAAAGGTGTGACCCCACGTGTAATTCGCGAGCATCATATGCATGAATTACAACAGGTGATGTTGAAGCAAGATGCTTCGATTATTGGATTACGTAACGAAGATCCACTGGACCTCGCCAGAAAAAGCGAGATTCATGCATCCAGCACGTTGAATGGTATCCTGCTGGATCGTCCAGCCGAAGCTTATGAGCTTTCTCATGATGTAGGGATTTTGTTTCCGGTTGAAGGAAGTATCCGTGGGTTAAGGCTGCTTGTGTCAGCAAGTATTCAGACGCAGCTGACCGTGGAGATCTGGACGACTGGACGTGCGGAAAATTACGTGCCGGTGGAGTGCAAACAGGTTGATGTTATAACAGTACAGGCTGGAGAGCAGCAATGGATTGAAGTACCGATACAAGAGGAGAAATGTAGTCTTATCGGTGAATGTAATATCTTCGCTATTATTCGAGCTAATGAACACCTTCAATTGCATATTTCAGAAACCCCAATCACTGGTGTCATTACATTTGAGCGAGGTGCTAAATCCGTTGTTGATTCAGCGCTGGAGGATCATCAGCCAGATCAGCCGGTGATAGAGTGGAGCATGAAACAACTTGTACGCAGGCATTTCTGCTTTGCAGTAGAAACATCGGCATATGCTGCATCTAAAGTCATTGATGGGTATGTTCGACCTTTCGCGGGACCGCATAGCTGGGTTTCTGCGCCGATGATCGCGGGTAGATCGGAGTGGGTAGAGGCGCGTCTCCCGGATGCTGTTCCAGTCTCCGAAATCCATTTCACCTTTAATGATGATGTCAATGAAGATCTCATCAACTTACATCACCATGAAACGCCATTTCTAGTGATTCCTGAACTGGTAAAGAACTATGATGTAGAGCTGCTCATTGATGGCGCGTGGCAAGTCATGCTCTGTGTCAAAGACAACCATCGCCGGAAGAATGTTCATCGATTAGAGAAGCCTGTCCTTACAGATGCTGTCCGGATCGTTATTCATGAAACTAACGGTGGAGTACATGCCGAACTTGTGGAAATGCGGATTTATCAAGAAGCAACGGCTTTGCCGTCCTTATAGGGACGGTATCCGTTTCTGCGGGAAATACAAAATATATAGGATAACGTAAAACTTATACTTTCTTATATTATAAAATAGAGTTCATTTATAAATGAACGCCCTCGGAGGGAAGCCGTCAGGCTTCCCTTTTCTTGTTTTTTAGATTACACTATTCAAACGATATTTTTATATAAAGGAGACAGCTAATGACAACGAAGACTAATGGCCGTCCCCCTGAGGCTGTATACATTCATATCCCTTTTTGTACCAATAAGTGCTTTTATTGTGATTTCAATTCCTATGTACTCAAGGATCAGCCAGTTATGGATTATCTCGAAGCTTTGGATCGAGAGATGGAGCAGACCGTCAAGAACACCCCTCCGGGTGTTATCAAAACGATCTTCGTCGGCGGAGGCACACCCACTGTTTTAAAACCTGATGAAATGGCTTATTTCTTAAAGTCTGTTCGCACGCATTTCCCCAACTGGGATAAAGATATTGAGTTCTCTATGGAAGCTAACCCTGGAACAACGGATCTGGACAAGCTGACGGTTATGAAAGAAGGCGGCGTGAACCGGGTGAGCTTTGGTGTTCAAGCATTTCAGAACGAGCTGCTCACAGGCATCGGCCGGATTCATAATGTAGATGATGTATACCGGAGCCTAGAGAATGCACGTGCAGTTGGACTAAATAATCTTTCGGTTGACCTGATGTTTGGGCTGCCTAATCAAACTGTTGAGATGTTGGGCGAAAGTATCCGCAAGGCGTTGGAGCTGGATCTACCCCACTATTCTATTTACAGCTTGAAGGTGGAGGAGAATACTCTTTTTCACACGCTGTTTAATAAGAACAAACTTCCTCTTCCTAATGAAGAAGATGAATTGCAAATGTACCTCCTGTTGATGTCCTCTATGAAGGAAGCGGGTTACAATCAATACGAGATCAGTAACTTCGCGAAACCAGGAATGGAGAGCCGCCATAATATCACCTACTGGCGTAATGAAGATTATTATGGTCTAGGAGCAGGAGCGCATGGATATGTGGGACGTCAGCGGCATATTAATGTTAAGGGCGTAAATCCATATGTAGAAGCCACACGTAAAGGGCTGCCACGACTGGATGCATACCCAATCTCAGAAGCAGAAGCGATGGAAGACTTTATGATGGTCGGCTTGCGTATGCATGAGGGCGTCTCTAATGAAGCTTTTCAGGCGCAATTCGGGCGTTCAATAGAGGAAGTATTCGAGAAATCCTTGCATAAAATGCTGCATGCAGGGCTGTTGGAACAAGAAGCAGGGGTTTACCGACTCAGCAAGCAAGGAATCTTGTTTGGGAACGATGTTTTTGCTGAATTTGTAGGCGCCCTGACAGAAGTTTAATTTTAAAATACCCCTTGAATTGTAATTCACTCTGTTGTATATTTATTCATATTATCAACAGAGGGGTGAACCAAAGTGCTTGCCAAGACGGAAATGATTCGCCATTCGTCTCCAGCGGGAGACGCACAGGTAATTTGTAGAAATGCTGTGGTAGAAGACGTTGAGCCATTGTATCTAATGATAGAAGAGTATGCCCAGCGCGGCATCATGTTGCCCCGTTCCCGGCAGGCGCTGACACGCCAGATCGATCAATTCGTAGTTGCTGAAATCGAAGGCAGATTCGTAGGCTGTGGTTCACTTTTCAAGCTCGGGAATGATCTCGTAGAGATTCGTTCAATTGGATTGAATGATGAAGGCAAGGGTAAAGGCGTAGGCTCCATGATATTGGCGAAGCTGGTCGAGGAAGCTAGGAACCAGAAAATCCCAAAGGTTATGGCACTAACCTATGCTGTTGATTTTTTTCTTAGAAATGGATTTGAAGTCGTCCAGAAAGAGATTTTCCCTGAAAAAGTATGGACAGATTGCGTGAATTGTAAAAAGCAGCATGCCTGCGATGAAATAGCAGTGCTTAAGATACTGAACTGACTTGACAATGTCAATGTCAGTTTGGTATTTTTGTATTAGTGGTTAGCACTCATCTGAGTCGAGTGCTAACGAATCGGAGCCACAGCCGATAGGAGGGAATAACATGTTAACTGATCGCCAGAGAATGATACTAAATGCAATTGTGGATGATTATATTTCATCGGCAGAGCCAGTAGGATCTCGTAGCATTTCTAAACGGGGAGATGTAGGATACAGTCCGGCTACGATTCGAAATGAAATGGCTGACCTAGAGGATTTAGGTTATCTCGAGCAGCCTCATACATCGGCGGGAAGAATTCCTTCCCATAAAGGATACCGATATTATGTGGATCATTTGGTACCGTGGAATTCCGCCGAAACGGCAGAAATGGGCACGATCCGCGCTTTTTTTGCCGAGAAGCTAAATGCAATGGAGCAGGTAATCCAACATGCGGCGATGATTCTTTCCAATATGACGAATTATACTTCCATCCTGCTGGGACCGGAGGTTTTTCATACTTCATTGCGTCATTTTCAGTTGTTACCACTAGATGATACAACCGCTGTGGCCATTATCGTCACAAGTACGGGGCAAGTTGAGAATCGTACGGTGAACATTCCGCCGGAGATTTCTGTTTCCGAGATGGAGAAAGTGGTTAACCTACTGAATAGTAAACTGGTCAATGTACCACTCTATAAGCTGAAGACTCGGCTCTATTCCGAGCTTGGCGAAGAAATGCAGCGTCACATCTCACATTATGAAGAATTAATGCAGGTGCTGGACACCGCGCTGGAAAGCGATCAAGAGCAGCGCATCTATCTCAGCGGAGCAACGAATATGCTGACACAGCCTGAGTTCAAAGACGTAGACAAGGTGAAGAGTATTCTTGATCTGCTGGAAGAGACACCGACACTGCTCAAAATGCTGGCCCCTACAGTGGGTGGCACAGGTATTCAAGTACGAATAGGAACAGAAAACAATCACGAAGCGTTCGCTAACTGTAGTCTGATCACCGCCACTTATTCACTTGATGGGCAGGCACTAGGAAGCATTGGGATCCTTGGGCCGACCCGTATGGAATATGCAAGAGTGATGGGGATCTTGGGCATTTTATCCCGAGATTTGACAGCGATGCTGGCGCACTGGTATAAGTGAACAGAGTCAACATGATTTCGTGAATGATTTTAAGGAGGTGAAGACAACTTGAAAAAGGAACAAGTTCAAGATTCTAATGAATTCAAAGAGGAATTGATCAATGAGGAGCCTGTGGCTGAAGTAGTCTCAGATGCCGACTCATTTACAGCTGAAAACGTTAGTGAAGGTGCTTCAGATACAGGTGCTGAGGTGAAACGCCTACAGGATCTTGCTGATGAATATCAAGGTCGTGCACTGCGTGCACAAGCTGATTTTGATAACTTCCGTCGTCGTACCCAGAAGGAAAAAGAAGAGTTGGCTCAATATGCTACCTCCAAGCTCCTGACGGAATTGCTTTCCGTGCTGGACAATTTCGAGCGTGCGTTAGTCACTACTCCAGCTAATCCTGAATCCGAAGCTTTCGCGAAGGGCGTTAATATGATTTTCCGTCAGCTGGATGGGGTATTGAAGGCTGAGGGGCTTACAGCTATGGAAACAGTAGGACAGCCTTTTAATCCTGAATACCATCAGGCTATTATGCAGGTTGAGAGCGAGGAGTACGAAGAGGGTATCGTTACAGAAGAGGTTCAAAAGGGATATCTTCTGAAAGATAGAGTTCTTCGTCCGGCCATGGTCAAAGTCAGCATGTAGTCTGTCTATATAGGACGGGCAGTTTCTGCTCGCCATAAAGCAGCAGTGCTTTTGCCTACTATTTATCCGATTGCAGGCTGTTGCCCGGATAGTTTATTATCAATCGAATTTTTTTGATATTTTTATAAATTTATTGAGCTTAGGCTCCATATAACTTTAGAGGAGGCAAATTATTGTGAGTAAAGTTATCGGTATTGACTTAGGAACCACGAACTCTTGCGTTGCCGTTATGGAAGGCGGCGAAGCCGTAGTAATTCCAAACCCAGAAGGCGCGCGTACAACCCCTTCGGTTGTAGGCTTTAAGAAAGACGGCGAGCGTATCGTCGGTGAAACGGCTAAACGCCAAGCAATTACTAACCCTGATCGTACGATCAGCTCTGTTAAACGTCACATGGGTACTAACCACAAAGAAAGCATTGATGGTAAAGACTACTCCCCACAAGAAATTTCGGCAATGATTCTGCAAAAGCTGAAATCCGATGCAGAGGCTTATCTTGGCCAAACTGTTACTCAAGCAGTTATCACTGTTCCTGCTTATTTTAATGACAGCCAACGTCAAGCTACCAAAGATGCAGGTAAAATTGCAGGTTTGGAAGTTCTGCGTATTGTGAACGAGCCAACAGCAGCAGCTTTGGCATATGGTCTGGAGAAATCCGAAGATCAAACCATTCTAGTCTATGACCTTGGTGGCGGTACTTTTGACGTATCCATCCTTGAACTTGGTGATGGCTTCTTCGAAGTAAAAGCTACAAGCGGCGACAACAAGCTGGGTGGCGACGACTTTGACCAAGTGGTTATGGATTACCTGGTATCCGAATTCAAAAAAGAGCAAGGCATTGATCTGAGCAAAGATAAATCTGCTGTGCAACGTTTGAAAGATGCAGCTGAAAAAGCGAAAAAAGAATTGTCAGGCGTACTGACAACAACTGTATCGCTTCCGTTCATCACTGTGGTTGACGGCGTACCTCAGCACTTAGAGATCAACTTGACTCGTGCGAAATTTGATGAACTGACTGCTGGTCTGGTAGAACGTACATTGGGACCAACTCGTCAAGCATTGTCTGATGCTGGCATGACCCCTGCAGACCTTACTAGAATCGTTCTGGTTGGTGGTTCTACACGTATCCCAGCTGTACAAGATGCTATCAAAAAGCTTACTGGCAAAGAACCACACAAAGGTGTGAATCCGGATGAAGTAGTAGCTCTTGGTGCTGCTGTTCAAGCGGGTGTATTGACTGGTGATGTTAAAGACGTTGTATTGCTTGACGTAACTCCGCTTTCCCTGGGTATTGAAACTGCAGGTGGCGTGTTCACGAAGATGATCGAGCGTAATACTACGATTCCTACAAGCAAATCCCAAGTATTCTCAACCTTTGCTGACAACCAACCTAGCGTAGAGATTCACGTGCTGCAAGGTGAGCGTCAAATGGCAAATGGCAACAAGACACTGGGACGTTTCATGCTGAACGAGATTCCACCAGCACCACGTGGCGTGCCACAAATCGAAGTTTCTTTCGATATTGATGCCAACGGTATCGTAAATGTATCTGCGACAGATAAAGGCACGAACAAGAGCCAAAAAATCACTATCACTTCTTCCAGCGGCCTGAGCGACGCAGAAGTAGAACAAATGATGAAGGATGCCGAGCTTCACGCTGAGGAAGACCGTAAGCGTAAAGAACTGGTAGAAGCGAAGAACGGTGCTGACCAACTCGTGTATTCTACTGAAAAAGTAATTAAAGACCTTGGCGATAAAGCTGATGCTTCTGATGTTGAAAAAGCAAATGAAGCTAAAGATAAAGTTAAAGCAGCACTTGAAACTGACAATCTTGAAGAAATCAATGCAGCTACAGAAGCATTGACTGAGATTGTACAACAGTTGTCCATGAAGCTGTACGAACAAGCTGCTCAAGCTGAGCAAGGTGCTGAAGGTGGCGCTGGAGCCGCTGAAGGCGCTCCTAAAAAAGATAATGTAGTTGACGCTGACTATGAGGTTGTTGACGAAGATAAGAATCAAGGGTAACCTTATACGATAAGTGTAATAGGAAACTGATAAATTCTTATATAGTTAAGAAGGGAAGGTCAAAACCGGGTCATCCCGTGTTTTGACTTTCCTTTTGTAATATCAGATTGCACACTCTTTGCGAATGCGCCTTCTGATATTGTAAGAATAAACATCGCTGAATCTGGATGGTCAGATCCTGAGGTTTTATCGTATAATGGTTTGTTTGACAGGTAATAAGGAATTTGAGTATGTATGCACGGAGGTGAAAGCAGTGGCAGATAAACGCGATTATTATGAAGTGCTTGGCCTTAGTAGAGATGCTTCAGACGATGAGGTGAAAAAAGCGTACCGGAAATTGGCGCGCCAATATCACCCAGACGTGAATAAAGCAGATGACGCTGAAGCTAAGTTTAAGGAAGTAAAAGAAGCTTATGATGTTCTTAGTGATGGACAACAGCGAGCTAGATATGACCAATATGGCCATATTGACCCTAACCAAGGTATGGGCGGCTTCGGAGGCGGCGGTGGTGGCGACTTCGGAGGGCTTGGCGATATCTTTGATATGTTCTTTGGAGGCGGCGGACGCCGTGATCCTAACGCACCGCAGCGTGGTGGGGATTTGCAGTATACCATGACCATTGAATTCAAGGAAGCGGTATTCGGCAAAGAAACCGATATTACTATTCCACGTACAGAAACTTGCGATACCTGCTACGGCTCCGGGGCTAAACCGGGCACTAAACCAGAGACTTGTTCCGTATGTCATGGTAGTGGACAACAGGAATTCGTACAGAATACACCGCTTGGACAGATGCGTAATCGTCGTCCTTGTTCACATTGCAGTGGTACAGGTAAGATTATTAAGGAAAAATGTACGACTTGCGCCGGACAGGGTAAGGTTAAAAAGCAACGCAAGATCCATGTGCGTATCCCGGCCGGTGTTGATGACGGTGCACAGTTGCGCATGACTGGCGAAGGCGAAGGCGGCTTACGCGGTGGTCCTGCTGGAGACTTGTATATTGTTATCCGTGTTAAATCGCATGATTTCTTCGTGCGTGAGAACGATGATATTATGTGCGAGGTTCCACTTACGTTTGCACAGGCAGCACTTGGTGATGAGATTGAAATTCCAACCTTAACCGAAAAAGTGAAGCTGAAGATTCCTGCCGGAACGCAAACAGGCACTTTCTTCCGCCTCAAAGGTAAAGGTGTTCCACGTCTGCGTGGATCTGGCCAAGGTGATCAGCATGTACGAGTAATTGTTGTGACACCTAGCAAGCTCAATGAAGAGCAAAAAGAATTGCTACGCCAGTTCGCTTCTCTGAACGGAGAAAACACACATGAACACGAACAGTCCTTCTTTGATCGTGTGAAACGTGCGTTTCGCGGGGACTGATATCCTAACTCATTCATTCAGTCAATGAATAGAAAAAGACAGCAGAGCAGCGATCCTCCCGTTATTGGGGGATCGCTGCTCTGCGTTTTTGTTTAGCATGAGATTAGGGCAGGGCCAGTTAACTAACCTCATGCAATTCTTTGGATGAGCTGTGATGCTTGAACCTGCGAAATTCTGCGTGTTTGGCTAACTCGGCCAATCCCGTAACCTCGGTAAACCTGGTAACCCCGGTAACCCCGGTAAATTCGGTAACCCCGGCAACCGCGAACCGCGAACCGCGAACCGCGAACCGCGAACCGCGAACCGCGAACCGCGAACCGCGAACCCTGTAACCTTGAAACCCCCGACTGGTCTCCAGCTTTTTTAAACACACTATATGCTTTGAATTATCTAGGTGGGCTTGCGGACTCAGCTGACGCTATTTGTACATTTTTCTCCTTTTGAGCGAAGTTTCGGACTCCAGTGCAGCTATTGCCCAGAAAAGCGCTCGTATTTGGTGTTTTTCGTGCTAATAGCGACTATGAGGTCCGTTGGTATGGCAAATGTCGCATAATTCAGCGTTTAAGTGTAACTGTGTCCGATAGTGCCGAGCATAATCTTCTGCGTGGATAGGACCCAGAAGAATCTGGAGGCTTACGGACCCAGATGACGCTATTTGCAAATTTTTCTCCTTTTGAGCGAAGTTTCGGACTCCAGTGCAGCTATTGCCTAGAAAAGTGCTCATATTTGGTGTTTTACGTGCTAATAACGACTATGGGATCCGTTGGCATGGCAAATGTCGCATAAATCAGCGTTTAAGTGCAACGGTGTCCGATAGTGCCGAGCATAATCTTCTGCGTGGATAGGACCCGGAAGACGCTGGAGGCATACGGACCCAGTTGACGCTATTTGCAAATTTATCGCCTTTTGAGCGAAGTTTCGGACTCCAGTGCAGCTATTGCTCAGAAAAGTGCTCATATTTGGTGTCTTTCGTGCTAATAGCGACTATGGGGTCCGTTGGCATGGCAAAAGTCGCATAAATCAGCGTTTAAGTGCAACGGTGTCCGATAGTGCCGAGCATAATCTTCTGCGTGGATAGGACCCGGAAGACGCTGGAGGCATACGGACCCAGATGACGCTATTTGCAAATTTATCGCCTTTTGAGCGAAGTTTCGGACTTCAGTGCAGCTATTGCCTAGAAAAGTGCTCATGATTGGTGTTTTTCGTGCTAATAGCGACTATGGGGTCCGTTGGCATGGCAAAAGTCGCATAATTCAGCGTGTAAGTGCAACTGTGTCCGATAGCGCTGAGAATAATCATCTGAGTGGATAGGACCCAGAAGACGCTGGAGGCATACGGACCCAGCTGACGCTGGAGGCATACGGACCCAGCTGACGCTATTTGCAAATTTATCGCTTTTTGTGCGAAGTCGGACCCAGATGACGCTATTTGCAAATTTTTCTCCTTTTGAGCGAAGTTTCGGACTCCAGTGCAGCTATTGCCTAGTAACACGCTCATATTTGGTGTCTTTCGTGCTAATAGCGACTATGGGGTCCGTTGGCATGGCAAATAGCGCATAATCCAGTGTTTAAGTGCAACTGTGTCCGATAGTTGCCTCGTATGCGCCCAGATGTGACCTTAAGACGAGAAAGCCCCAGCAGCCAAATGGCTGCTGGGGCTTTCTTTGAGAGTTCAACTAGATACTGTTTAAGAACGTAGGTCCTCAAACACACGGCTCAGAATCGTTGCTGCTTGTGCACGAGTCAGAGTGCCTTGTGGATTGAAGTTGTCCGCACCAACGCCCTTGAGATAACCTTTGCTTACAGCATAGGCTACGGCGTTACGTGCTTCTGCAGCGATGTTGTCGGCATCCTTAAAGCTCAAAGGAGTCTTAGCTACTGTAAGATCAGCGCCTAGGGCCTCAGCTATGATAAGGGCTGCTTCTTCGCGAGTCAGCACATCGCGTGAACCACTTTGTTTGATACGAGTATTCCATGTGTCACCTTTTCCGAGTAGACGGTCGAAGAGCGTTAACAGTTCCGCTTGATTTAAGGTGTCAGCAGGTTTGAAGCTGCCATCGGTTCCTTTGCCGGCAATGATGCCATGAGCAGCAAGAACTTCGATATCGCCTTTAGCCCAGTGTGTGCCGATATCCTTGAAGCTTACATTACGGGATGCAACGCTATATGAGCCGTCGCCAGTAACTGTAAACTGTAGAATACCTTCTTTAGAGAAAGATCCAGGTTGCAGATAGGACCATTTATGATCCTTTGTTTCTGCATAGGCGGCAGTTTTTCGAGCATCACGTAGACTGCTGTCTTTTAGATTAAGCTGAAGGGTAACCGGCTTTCCGGTTGTCCAACCATTTTTGATGGTAAGAATGGAAGAACCAATATTGATCGCAGCTGAGCTTCCTGATAACACTGCTGCATCACTAGCATCAGCCAGACTTATCGTAAGCAACAAACCACTGCTGCTAATGAAATCCGGAAGGGTTGCCGCTGGAATAAGAACATTGAATCCATTACCGTTAAGGCTGAGTGCATTCTCCGATTTCTTCAACTGTTCAGCTTGCGCCGGGGTAAGCGTAATAACGACTTGGCTATACTTATTGAAATTCACATCGCTAAGATCAAGTACAGAAGTCTTATCTTTTGCATTCTGAATCGAATTTGTTAATGCAGTATCTAAGATATTAAACACCGCTGAAGCTTTACCACCAGCTGGATCGGCTGTCTCTACTAGCTTCCCGGATTTCGAAGAAGGTCCAGGAGTGGGAGTGCTGGTTGCTGTAGGTACATACGACTCAGAAGATGGAGGCGATGTAGGCGATGGTGTTGGTGTCGGTGTTGGTGTTTCTGTTGGATCTGGCGTTGCTGATGGTGTTGGCGTTGGCGTTGGCGTTGGTGTCGGTGTCGGTGTCGGCGTTGGTGTAGGTTTTTCAGGTGTGTTTACAGTTACACTTACTGTTCTCAAACCAGATGGGATAGTTGATGTTGTGGCATCATTCCAAATCTGGACATCATATAGCTCAAAGGAATAATCTCCTGCTGTTGCTGGTTCGAAGGTTATTTGGGCTAGTGAGCCAGAGCCGTGATAAGCACCTCCTGACAGATTGACACTATATTGTGTCAGTTTGTGGCCGTCTCCAAGATCATACGTTTGTGAATATTCTGTAAGTGGAACACTAGAGAAATGCTCCTCTTGATACGTAACCAGCTGTACGCTTGGCTGGATTACTGGTGTTTCAAGGGAATCATCGTATATGACACCGAATGAAGCCCCATAGACGCCATAAACCTCATCTGTCACGGAATAATCTAAATCAACGGTCACAGATTGTCCTACTTCAATGGTGGATGCAGAAAGAGCCGGAGTTACTGTGAAAGTACCGTCCCCTGTGCTATAAAGCAGCCGCTGAACGTAATCATCGTCATCTGCACCATTGCCAACTTTATCGACCACATGGACTTTGTACTCATTTAGCCCCTCGTTAACAGGAACATCAATGGTAAAGGCACCGTTATTTGCAATCACACCGCCAAATTTATAAGCATTCCCATCATAATGTTTGCCTTCGGCATATACGGTAAACCAGTTTCCAATAGGGTTTGTATTAGAAATATAATAGGCCATTAGGTCATCATCAATGAAACCACTAATTTGTGCCACGCCAGGATCGGTTGGCGCTTCGCGTTCATACTCCTCAATGGTGATGCCGGAAACTAGCGGCTTCTCGGTATCAATTGTGAACTCGGCCTTTTGTTTCTCGAGCAGTTGCCCATTGGGAAGCACAGGAATGATGTAGTAGTGACCATCTGCTAAAGTAGACTTGGCGGAGGTCTCCAGGTCTGTTAATGTTCCATCCCAATTTGGAACTTCGTATACACCACGATAGATCTTCTCATCGATCGCATAAACTTCACCTAAAACTGTTGCGGGAGCATCTTTTGAAGAGGCAACGAAACTTATGCCTTCCAGCTCTTCATTGACAGAAAAGGTAAAGGTGGTGTCGTCTGAGCGACCATCACCATTAGGTGAAATTTGTGGACTTTCAAAAGAGAGCTGATTAATAGGTGCTACATTAAATTGGTCACCTACAACAACGTTAAATGGCAGACGAAGGGTTTCTGTATCAGAGGTAAGTAACAGGATGCCTTCATATGCGCCCTCTTTTGCTGTTTTAGATACATTGAGTGTAAATTGTGCATATTGATCTGCCCCTGAGGTAACGCTGTTTGGTGCAAAATCAATACTAATATCAGTAGGAGCTTCTGTCAGCCATTTGGTGGACAGGGTGTATGTTTCTCCATTCCCTTTAAAGTCCTCTACATAGACAGCTTTCGTTACAGTAACACCCTTTGGCTGTAAGCCGAAGGATAAGGAACCTGTGTAATAAGGGATTTCAACAGTACCCGGAAGACCGCTGTTAAGGATCTCACCGACTTTAGCAATGGATTTAGCGTTTATCGACTTCTCCAGATTAATTAAACCTGCACCTTGTTGGTACAAGGAGTAAGAATTCCCATCACGGTTAAAAATAGGATCAGCATTGTTCATCAGCAGAGCTTTAATTTCATTTGGCTTCAGATCAGAGTTTTTACTCAGTAACAAAGCCACAGCTCCTACAACATGTGGGGTTGCCATGCTAGTGCCATTTTTTAAGCCGAAAGCATGGTCATAGTTCCCATCCCAGCTAGGGATCGTCGAGTTGATATTGACTCCGGGCGCTACAACATCAGGTTTTATTAGATAATCGGGCATCCCTGGACCCATAGAACTGAAGTTTGCTAACTGATTTACTTCAAGCGCTATATAGTAACTGATTATATCTTTAGCAGCAGCCATCTGAGTTTTTATTTTTTTGCCATCGGCTTGACTGATTCCGTAGGTAGGAATGTAATCCCCAGGCGCACCAAGGGTGGGGCTGATTTCACCAGGCTCATTATTGGCAATCAGCAAAAGCTTCGCACCAGCAGCTTTGGCATTAAGAGATTTGTCTGAGAAGCTCAGCGAGCCCCGATCAACAAGCACTACCTTATCTTTGACATCCAGATTTTTGTAATCGGAAGGACTCCCAAGACCAGCGAAAACGATCATACTGCCAGCAATATTATCGATTAAATCTGGGGAGTAACTGGCTAATGTCCCGGGAATCTTTTTAACATCACCAATATCAAAGAAAGGGGTATTTATCGGAGTAGTAGAAGCTCCAACACTAAGCGCGAGTTGGGCACCAGCGGGCTCGCCCAGTGTTCCTGCATCCGGTCCAGCGTTACCGGCGGCAATAATAACGTTCACGCCCGATTTTACGGTATTGTCTATCGCGATTGAACTCGCGGAATAGCTTTGGTTGACACTAGAGCCTAGAGAAAGGTTAATAACATCTGCTCCGTCATCGACTGCTTTCTCAATACCCGCAATTACATCTGCTGTGGAACCAGATCCATAGGGACCAAGTACACGATACGCATACAATTCTACCTCAGGTGCCACATCTAAAATTGTCCCGGCAACGTGTGTACCATGCGAGGTTTCGTAAGGAGTACCTGCTCTTGGAGGGAAGTTAGCATCAGGGGCTGTTTCAGCCGGATCGTCATCCTGATCATATACATCATAGCCGCCTTTATAATTATCTTTTAACAAAGGGTGATTCTTATCAATACCAGTGTCGACAACAGCTACCTGTATATCTTTGCCTGTGTAACCTAAATCATGTAGTTTGTCCGCGCCTATTAGCTTGCCGCTGTCTGAATAGGAACGTGTAACAGGTAATGTCGCTACTTCAACACTGTCTGCTAGTGCATGTACTTCTTCATTTGGATAGATAGCCGCAACGCCTGGAAGCTCTAACAGCTTGTTTACTTGATTGGCTGGCAGCGTAATGGAATACCCGTTAAAAATCTCACTGTATTCAAAACCGATATCGGCATCGATCTTCTGTGTTGAGGAAATAAAGCTTTTATGCTCTGAGATAATTTTACTGCGTTGTGAGGAGACTGAGGATCGTAAAGAATAAGTTTTTGCCTCATTTACATACACACTGACTGGTTTATTAGTCAATTCCACAATTACTGAAACTGGTGCTGAACCTTTGAGTATTCCAGCATAGTTATGAGGGGTTACACTTTGAGACTGTACATCCGTAACCAGGGTTGAAGATTCAAGGGATGAGTTCGCAAATGCAGCTGATGGAAAAAGAACAGACACAGCCAGTCCGAAGCTTGCCGCTCCAATACCAAATCTTTGAATAGAGTGTTTAAAGGTACGTTTCAAATAAGTTCATCCTCCCAAATGAATTTTTTGTATTGCAATGTGTCTGTGGTTCTCCTCCTCAAAATAAAATGTAAAAAATTATGAAAATTAAATTTATTCTACAGCTATAACTTCAAATCGAATATACAACTTTAGTACCATATTGCAGCGAAGCGTTGAGGAAAATGTCGAATTCCCAGTAGATAAGTGGAATATAAGAAAATCAGAGCATAAAACAAGTGAAATTAAGACAATATAAATGAATGCAACAGATGTCTGAATTTCAAGCGAGAGCGGGGATAAGATGTCGGAAAGATATATTTTGGCATATTTTAAAAGTCCAGAGGAAGCCGAAGGGGTCGCGCGCAAGCTTCGTGCACTTCGGGCCATTGAAGTTTCCATTGATCGCTTCAGTAGATATGGAGGTACCAGCTTTAGCTCAGGGGTAAATCCGGTGACAGGCAATGTGGCCAGAATGGACTCCATGACTGCTGAGCATGCACACACAGGCATACTTGCAGCTGCGGACACCAGCTCTAGCGGAATGAGTCATGGTGGTAACGGTGGTCCAACGGGGAGAGATATTTTGCTTACGGTTATTGTGCATACGGAGTCCTACGATCAGGCTCTGCGCTTAATTGAAGAAGCAGGCGGGATGGTCTGATCAGGCACTTCATTGAGTAAAAAGAAAGGAGACGAACAATGGATAGAGAGAACTCACAAATCTTCTCCAAGACGGAGAAATTGAAAATGTTATACGAAGCTAAAGCAGAGGATGTAGAATTCTCGGCGGCGGAAGCCGATCTTGATGATATTGAAGCTCAGGATCGCGCACAAGAAGCGGACAAACGTCAGCTGAATGAGATTATGAAGAAAGAATAGCAGCTAAAAAAGCTAAGGCGGATACCTCACTTTGTGGGGTATTTTTGCGTTTGGGCATGTATAATTAGGGCGAAGAGCTTAAGTGTGGGGGGAGAAGATGGATAACGTTATTTTGTGGACAGGGTTAGCCTTATTGATCGCATTATTAACCTATTTGAACCAGAAGCAGTTGTACTCTCCAAAAGTAAAACGCGCCTATCTTGAGTTGCGGGAGCTGACAGAGAAGGTTCGTATGGAGCGCTCTGAGGCGAGCGATTTGTATCGATGGGAAGCAGAATTAACCGAACTAGAGAATCATCCGAATGAACTGAATAAATTGGATGCCGAAATTAGGTTTCATCACGCATTTTTGTTATATCTTGAACGTCACTACCCTTCAGACCCAAGGATTATTGGTTTGAAGCAAGCTGACGCATATCAGAAGGATATGGTTTTGGGGATTAAAATAAAAGATTATAATTCCAATAAGTAAGATACTTTTGACTGTGCGTACAATGGGAGAAGGAATATATTCGTACAAGTCGCAGAAAACTGCTGCATGAAGGCGAGGGTAGGCGTGGCTTGCTGCGCCGCAGTCTGGCTGGAGTGCATTTGAAAACGGAGGAACTTCCATACTTTGCTAAATGGGATTGAGAATGATAGGAATTTGAAAATGAAATTGAGAGTTTGAACCCTAGCTGGTATTGCAGCTGGGGTTTTTGGTAATGGATCAGTAAAAATGAACTAAGTTAGGCGAGTTTTTAGTTTATAAGTAAAGCTACCGCTAAGAAGAATTTGAGGGTCTCATAGTCGACGTAGCTGTAGATATTTTTCTGTTGGAAAATGAAATTAGGGCAAACCTCCCTGAAAATCCCCTGAAAAGATAGAAAAAGGCCTGATTTCATGAGTTTTTGGGGAGTATTTCCCTAAAAGATAGATGAACATTCGAATCTTGCACATCATTAGGGATGTTTTCCCTAATTATCATCATTTCGAGTATATTAACGTCTGCAGATGTTATAAATATTTTAAGTAATATAGCTAATATCACACTACAGATTAAGGATGTATAATTGTTCGAATATACTAGCTACGACCAATCAACTATTGAATTTTTTCAGGGGGAATTAGAATGGGGCTGGTACACTCTCAAGGAGTTACTGATGAGCTTGTTGTTAGATCTTTAGAAAGAAATTTAGCTATTATCCGGTTTGACCTTGATCGCCGAGTAGCTTATGTGAATGAAGTTTTTGCAAATTCCATGGGATATAAAAAAGATGAAATGTACGGAATGCATCATAAAGAGTTCTGTTTTCCACATTTCGCAGATAGCCCAGGTTACGAACGGTTTTGGCAGGATCTTTTTACAGGGAAGAGTTTTCAGGATAAGATCGAACGAATGGATTCGAAAGGAAATGCGGTTTGGCTTGAAGCCACCTACATGCCAGTATTTGATGAAAGCAATGAACAAGTCATCGGAGTATCTAAAATAGCAACTAATATCACCCAAAGACAAAACAACATGAGTAATGTTGTCCAACGGATGCAAGAGATGGCAGACAGCTTGAATCAAAGAGCAGATTTAGGTATTGAGCGCAGTCAAGAATTATTACGAAGCATCAACAAAATCGCCGAAGTATCGATAGAAAATACACATACTTTAGCTAATCTTGAAAAGCAAGCTGTAGCCATTCATAGCATCGTGCAAACGATTCGCGATATTGCTTCGCAAACGCAATTATTAGCCCTAAATGCTGCTATTGAGGCAGCGCATGCCGGGGAGTATGGGCGAGGTTTTGACGTAGTGGCAAAAGAAGTAAGAAAATTATCTTCCATGGTACAAGATTCGATCATAAAGGTACGGGATAGTGTGGATGCGATCACGCTGGAAATTGGAAAGATCTCTATAGGTACAAATCAAGTACAAGAAAGTATAGAAGATAGTCAGCAGCAGGTTCTGGTAGCGTTGGAGGATTTTTCGAAGATTGCTTCTTCTGCACAAAATCTCGACACACAAGCGCGCGAGGTTATGGATATCCTTTAATTGTTAATATATATGTTGATAGATTGAATATCAGCAAAAAAGGGTCGGTCTCCTACTTGAAAGAGATGGACCCTTTTATTGTTGGTATTATCCGATTTTGTTAACAATCAAGGTAGGAATCATATATCTATGATTTGTGATGACTCCGTCTACAGTAACACTAACCTTAGTAACTCCGGTGTCCCCAATCGCCCCATCAGAGCCAGTCCCACCTTTAGCCCCCCCGTCACCCCAGTCGCTCCAGTTGCCCCAGTTGCCCCATCATATCCAAGTAATTCTGCTGTAGCTAATCGATGCGGGCTACTAATTTCTCTGCACTGTCTTTACCCCAAAATGAGATTTGGATTGGATGGTCTGGCAAACTAGCAGTTGTGAAAAAAAATTCGAAGGTATTAAAATCCGCAAAATATTTTTTAGTTATTACCTGATTTGGCATCACATCTAGCAGATCGCCTACATATTGAATTCTTTTTTCATTCATGTAGTAGCCTTCGATCAGAACTGTGGAAGCAATCTGACCGCTACCATTAGCAATTTTGACAGTGACCTGTTGTGTAAGTCTTGTGTTGTTTTCTGAGTTAACATTGTTTTCTATCGGACCAGTAGTTAAAAGAGTCATTGTCCTTCCTCCATTTGCTTCATTCAGATTATTAAGCCTGTTTGATTTTCTCTATGTCTTTAAGAGTAGCGATAGTTTATGCTCAGAAAAACGAACCTTTTCCAAGGATTGGTTGTCATATAGATATCTCAGTCAAGAAAGGAGGGCGCAAAATTTGGAGAGTAACCGGGAGTTATTTGAAACCTACAATAAAGATGTATACCGGACTTGCTACTATATGGTGCATGACGCGGCGGATGCAGAGGATTTGACTCAGGATGTCTTTATTACCGTATTTCGCAGTAATCGTGAGCACGTGGAGCATATCAAGGCTTGGATTATGAAAATAACGGTCAACCATTGCCTCAATCATTTGAAACGAAAACGGACTTTACAACAGAAGATTACGGACAACCTTCATTTCTTTAATAAAACGGCAGAAACAGCTGTGGAGCAGCAGATTGAGCAGCGTGAGACGGAGGTCGAGTGGGCGCAATATATGAGCAAGGTCCCTATCAAACTTAGGATGGTGCTCACACTTAGGTATATGCATGATTTCAGTCTGGCTGAAATTTCGGATCTGCTGTCCATTCCACTTGGAACGACCAAATCTAGGCTGCATAAAGGGCTAACGGTAATGAGGAGAATCCTGCAGGAGGCTGGGGTTCAACTTGAACTAAAGGAGGGCGAAGCTTTTGAAAAAGTTAGAAAATATGCTGGAGCATCGTTTAAATGAAGATAAAGGCGTGCCTTATCCAGATTTTGAACGCATGTGGGGACGTTTAGAGCAAGAAAACAGTACAATGACTCCCCTACAACTTCGTATGGCGAATGGTAGCGGGAACAGAGGGAGAAACTGGAGTAAAATAGCTGTGGTGGCTTCATTTTCAGTACTTATTGCAGCGGCACCCGTATATGCAGCAGTGCATTATGATTGGGATAATTTGCTCCATGGGAGAGGAGGCGTTCAAGCAGCGCTGGCCCAAAATCTCGGACAACAACTGAACCAGTCAGTGACGCAGGATGGAGTAACTCTGAAGCTACATACAGCGATTGTGGATGAGAATCGGACGGTTATCTTATTCACTTTGGATGTAGGAAAACGCTTGGAAAATGAAAATTGGAATGTTAATGGAATGACTTTGAAGGGCGCAGATGGGGCGAATGGTCCTAGTGAGTTCAGTTATGTGTTATGGGATGAGAAAAATCAACATTACAACGGATATTTCGAGAGTGATTGGACACCGAAAAAGGATACTGTGAATGTGCAACTAGTTGCAGATAATCTGCAAGCCTTTAGCACACAGGAGTTAGATTTACCGCTGGATATCCAATCGCAGGAGACACAAAATTTTCCTATTGGACAGGAAGGAATGCGCAGCATAGAGGTGAAACCTTTTACCCAAGGACAAGAAAAAATATTATTCTCTTCAGCGATCATTTTTGATCAGCCAGAAACAAAAGAATGGGCCTTTCCAAATATAGTCGCTTACAAAAACGGAACGCTCATAAATTCGCTGGCTGGAGGTGCTTTCGGTACACCGGGAGAAAACGGGGAATATACGTCCCAGCAATATTTTAAGGCGGCTGATATTTCCAGTGGAGAAGTGAATTACAAGCTGCAGTACATGAAACAAGAGAAAAAGGTTGAGGGGCCCCTAGCTTTTGATCTTCAATTAAGCAAAAAGCAGATGGAGAGCGGAACCATAAATACTTCATTGAATCTGCCGCTAGAAGAGGGCGAACCTAATTACACGCTGGAGAAAATGGTAGTGACGCCTACTCAAATTCGAATCGCTATTAGAAGTAAAGAGAAAGGCAACAATTTCCCGTATCAAAAGTCTACTCTTGAAGTAGCAGGCAAGACGCTGGAGGGCAATTTCTGGAGATCTCCAGAAGGTGAGCCGGAATTAACAGTGCTTCGTTTTGAGCGGCCAGTTGACCTTGAAATCACAGAAGAGACGCCAATTACCTTTGTTGCTAAATACAAGGTGACTCAGCACGGCAGCTATAAAATTAACAAGGACGAAAAAACACCACTTCTGTTGACGAATATATCTGATAAGAAACAGACGCTTATCCAGCAGCTTAGCGGATACCCGGTAAAATGGACGTACTATATGCAGGGTGCCGATCTTTATGTAGAGACTGAAAGTGAAGATGCTCGCTTCGGTGGAATTAACCAGACCCATATCGGACTGGGGAAAGAGCGTATTTTAGGTAAACCTCTGACCGTTAATTTCACTGGGGATGGAAACAATAAGGCCATTGATGTTTACAAGGGTTTCAAAGGTACAGAAGCTTCTATTTATATATTCTTCTATACGACTGACGATCCGGATAAAGAAACAAGAGTGCAGCTGCGGCCATAGAAAATTTTTTTTAGGGAGGAACCTTGTGTTCTTCCCTTTTTTTCGTTTACAGTGAGTAGATGCTGAGTGGACTCAGCAAGGATTAGCGTAAAGGAGAGAAAAGGATGGAAATCACTCGCTGTGCTTGGGTTAATGAGGATCCTTTATATATCGCATACCATGATGAAGAGTGGGGAAAACCTCTGTATGATGACCGGAAGCTGTTTGAATTACTTATGCTCGAAGGCATGCAGGCAGGGTTAAGCTGGTACACCGTCTTAAAAAAACGGGCACATTACAGAGAGGTATTTGATGGATTTGATCCGGAAAAAATTGTGCATTATGATGAGCCGAAAATTGCTGAGCTGATGAACGATCCCGGGATTATTAGAAATCGCTTAAAGATTGATTCTATCATTCGTAATGCAAGCGTATATTTGCAAATTAGTGCGGAAACAGGCAGCTTTTCAGATTATCTCTGGAGCTTTGTGGGGGGCGCGCCTACGCTTAACCATTGGAAGACACGTGCGGATGTCCCTGCTTTAACGGCTCAGTCTGACGCAATGAGTAAAGCATTAAAAAAGCGAGGCATGAAGTTTGTCGGCTCTACCATATGTTATGCTTTTATGCAGGCATCGGGGATGGTAGATGATCATTCGCTCGATTGCTTTTGCAGGAGCAGCCCGGGCATGGCAGAGCGTTGATCTGTAGTTTGGCGTTACCCCAAGAAGAAATGTTATACTATGAAGCGAATGCTCACAAAACTAAGTCTATGCTTTCGAAGCCAGTTTTGCACGAAGTTAATCAATGAAGCTAACGCTCACAAAACTAAGCCTATGCTTTCGAAGTAAGTTTTGCACGAAGTTAATCAATGAAGCTAACGCTCACAAAACTTTAGGAGGATCACATAAAGATGTTATGGCATGAAGTGACGATACATACAACAGAAGATGCACAAGAAATGATTTCGAATTTTTTATATGAAGCAGGAGCGGGTGGGGTTTCTATTGAAGAATCCGGAACACTCAGTAAAGAGCGGAATACGCGTTACGGTGAATTATACGACCAACCATTGAATGATATCCCAGAAGGGGAAGCGGTAATCAAAGGTTATTATGCCGATTCCACGGATATGGATGCTGTTATAGAAGAGCTGACTCCACGGGTAGCAGAATTGCGTGAGTACGGCATTGATCCGGGCAAATCGCTGATTTCTTGGAAAACCGTAGATGAAGACGAATGGGCGCATGCTTGGAAGCAATATTTTAAACCGCTCAGGGTATCGGAGCGTCTCACGATTAAACCAACTTGGGAGGAATATACGCCTGAGAGCCCAGATGAAGCAATCATTGAGCTGGACCCTGGTATGGCATTTGGTACAGGGACTCACCCTACAACAGCTTTGTGCCTGCGTGCGCTCGAGAAGAATATTAGCGGCGGCGAAGAAGTAATCGATGTTGGTACGGGTTCAGGAATATTGGCTGTAGGTGCAATGCTGCTCGGTGCGAAATCCGTGCTGGCGTTAGATTTGGACCCTGTAGCTGTTGAAAGTGCGCGGGAGAATGTAGCACTGAATAAACTTGAAAAGTTCATTACGGTAAAAGAAAGCGACCTGCTCTCCTTGCTAGGCGGTGAAGGTGTAGCTGACACGGCTGCTGGAGAAATGTGGCCATCCGCTAGACCGGGTCACACTCTTGAGGGAACACCTGCGGAGCAAGTAACAGAGGATAGCCTCGGCGTTACACTCCCGGTGAAGATTGTAGTTGCGAATATTTTGGCAGAAATCATCGTATTGTTTACGGATGATGTGTATCGTGCACTTCAGCCAGGAGGCTTGTATATTACCTCTGGTATTTATAAGGATAAAGAAGGACTTGTGGCTAACGCACTACAAGAGTCCGGCTTTGAGATTATGGAAGTATCCCGTGAAGAAGATTGGGTGGCATTTACAGCCGGAAAGAGGTAAAAATGGATATATTGCAAAGTATAATACGTGTAGATCTGGATCAGCTTCCTTTTCTGCTCATTACGATTTTAATTGCTTTTACAGTACATGAATTCAGTCATGCTTATTTCGCAAATAAGTTCGGTGACCCTACCGCTAGATTATTAGGACGCATGACGCTTAACCCTGCTGTACACTTCGATTTTTTTGGTATTTTACTGCTGCTGGTTGCTGGTTTTGGGTGGGCACGTCCAGTTCCTGTAAACCGTGATAACTTTAGCCGCCCCCGTCTGATGGGAGTCATTGTGTCTGCTGCGGGCCCAATCAGTAACCTGTTACTAGGGATTATTGGTGCTTTAATATATGGGGTGCTTGCGGCAACCGGTGTATTAGAGTCGATCTCCAATGATCGCGTTTTAGAGGCAGTGTATCTGTTCTTTGGCACCTTTATTCAATGGAACTTCTTTT
Organism: Paenibacillus sp. FSL H7-0943; assembly: GCF_037963265.1. Taxonomy (NCBI): domain Bacteria; kingdom Bacillati; phylum Bacillota; class Bacilli; order Caryophanales; family Paenibacillaceae; genus Paenibacillus; species Paenibacillus sp. FSL H7-0943. The sequence continues at coordinate 5,318,948 of NZ_CP150148.1, read as the reverse complement.
TATTCTTGTTCAATCTGATTCCATTGCCTCCGCTGGATGGCTACCGGATTGTGGAGGATATTGCTCCTCGCTCCATTCGGGGCAGATTACAGCAATTTGAGCAATGGGCTGTATTTATCTTTTTATTAATTCTGTTTATTCCAGGGTTACGAACCTATACCATCGATCCTCTTGGCCACTGGGCTAGTGAAATGTCGAGAACATTTGTGCAGCTATTCCTAAGAATGTTTGGCAGCTAAGGTAGGGACTGAAGTCTGGTCAACCCTGCTTAAACATTGTATTATGTAATTTGTTGAAAAATAGGATAGTTAAATTTCGCCTGATCCATAGTTATATTTCTCTAAGAAACGGGTGACGTCTTTATTAAGGCGTCTTTACCGTTTCTTCTTACTGAATTCATGAACAGGATGATGAAGAGATGCAGCGATATTTTGTTACACCAGAGCAGTTTGGTGCAGATAACGTTAGAGTTGACGGGGAAGATGCAAGGCATATTGCCAAAGTCATGCGCGGTAAGGTTGGGGACAAGCTTATTGTCAGCGATGGCGTCTCCCGTGAAGCGTTAGTGGAGATTGCTCAAATCGAAATAGGGGAAGTGACAGTGAACATCCTGGAAACCCTGGAGATGACGCATGAACCGCGGATAAAAATCACAGTGGCTCAGAGCCTACCCAAGGCTGATAAGATGGAAACTGTCATTCAAAAGTGTACAGAAATTGGAGCCGTTGGTTTTATTCCTTTTCTGTCGGAGCGCACGATTGTACAATACGATGAACGCAAGGAAAGTAAGCGGCTGGACCGCTGGCGTAAAATTTGTAAAGAAGCTGCCGAGCAGGCACACCGGAACATCGTTCCGGCTGTAGGCTCACCGTTATCCTGGAAGCAGCTGCTACAGACTTTTAGTGAGTATGATGCTGTTTATTTCTGTTATGAAAAAGAAGAAGGCTTGCAGCTTCGCAGCAGTGTTGCCCCTTGGTTATCCTCGCTTTCACCACAGGCTGGTGGGAAGGTACTGATTGTAGTAGGTCCTGAAGGGGGTTTTACACCAGAGGAATGCCAAAAGGCAGAAGAAGCTGGTGCGGTTTCCGTAGGACTAGGACGGCGTATTCTGCGCTGTGAGACAGCGGGCATGGTTGCCGCTGCTTGTATTTTATATGAATCGGGAGAAATGGGAGGAGCTTAAGAGATGCCATCCGTAGCATTTTATACTTTAGGTTGTAAAGTGAATTTTTATGACACCGAAGCCATCTGGCAGCTATTCAAAAATGAAGGTTACGAGCAGGTCGATTTCGAGGGACCCGCCGATGTATATCTGATTAATACTTGTACTGTAACTAATACAGGTGACAAAAAAAGCCGTCAAATGATTCGTCGTGCCGTTCGCCGCAATCCGGAGGCTATCGTGGCGGTTACTGGCTGCTATGCGCAGACCTCTCCTGGTGAGATTCTTGATATTCCTGGTGTCGATCTTGTTATTGGTAACCAGGACCGCGATCAGATCATGACGCATGTAAAGAACATTGAAGCCTCACGTCAGCCGGTCAACGCTGTTCGTAATATTATGAAGACACGTGAATTCGAAGAGATGGATGTACCTGGCTTTGCGGATCGGACGCGTGCTTTTATGAAGATTCAGGATGGCTGCAACAACTTCTGCACATTCTGCATCATTCCATGGTCGCGTGGACTTTCCCGCAGCCGTGATCCCAAAAGTATCGTAACCCAGGCACATCAATTAGTAGAAGCAGGGTATAAGGAATTTGTTCTCACGGGTATTCATACCGGTGGTTACGGTGACGATCTTGATAATTACCGTCTAGCCGATTTGCTGTGGGATCTAGATAAGGTGGATGGACTGGAGCGGGTACGTATCAGTTCTATCGAAGCTAGCCAGATCGATGAGAAGCTGCTGGAGGTGCTGAACCGTTCCTCTAAAATGTGCCGTCATCTGCATATCCCGCTGCAAGCCGGACATAATGATGTGCTGAAAGCGATGCGCCGTAAATATACGACAGAAGAATATTACGCCAAAATGCAGCTGATCCGTCAGGCGATGCCAGATGTCGGGATTACTACGGATGTTATCGTTGGGTTCCCGGGGGAGACCGAGGAAATGTTCCGTGCCGGCTACGACTTCATGAAGGCTATTAATTACTCCGAGATGCACGTATTCCCTTACTCCAAGCGGACGGGCACTCCGGCAGCGCGGATGGAGAATCAGATCGACGAAGAAATCAAAAATGTACGCGTGCAAGAACTGATTGATCTTTCGGAAGAAATGCAAATAGCTTATGCTCGCAAATTTGTAGGCCAGACATTAAGTGTTATTCCGGAAAGAGCTGCTAAAGGGGCGCCGGGGCGCAATATCCAGCATGGATTTAGCGACAACTATTTGCAGGTGTTCTTTGATGGAGAAGATTCACTCCAAGGAGAACTTTGTCAGGTGAAGATAACGGAAGCTGGCGTGAACGAATGCCGCGGTGAGTTGGTCGGGGTTAGTCAGACTGGGCTTCAGCAGGCTGTCCGTTAAGCAATTGATATCCGTTAAGCAATAGATATTAGTAAAAGACAACAGAGCAGCCATTTTCCCGTTAGCGGGGAAGGGCTGCTCTGTTTTTAGTTATTGCTGCCTAGACCACCAATTCATAACAATCTCCTGATGCTTTCGGACCCAGATGGCGTTATTTGCATTTTTTTTGCCTTTTATGCTTAGTTTCGGACTCCAGTGCAGCTATTCCTCAGAAAGTAGTTCATAATAGGTGTTTTTCATGACTATAGCGACTATGGTGTCCATTAGTGTTCCAAAAGTGGGATAATGCTGCGAATAAGGTCAACTGTGTCCGATAGTGACTTCATACGCGTAGAAGTGGATCAAAAAAACATCCGTAGAATCATGATTGAAACAATCCCCGCCAGTACAGTGCCTAGCAAGCTCCGGGTTTTTATCGCAACCAAAAAAGTAGGCAATGCCGCAAAAAGCTCAATGTTATTAGCTAAAGACGAGAATTTCCCATCATTCAAAAATATCTCCTGACCTATTAATGCTGCCATAACAGAGATAGGAACATAGTTTAACCAGCGCATTCCCCATTCTGGCAATTCAAACCGGCTAAGGATCATGAGTGGAACCACCCTGGGAATAAAGGTCACAAAAGCTGTTCCTAGAATGATCAGAAATACATCCCATCTCACTTCCATTTTTCAAACACCATCCCTATTGTTGACGCAATGACTGTAGCGATAATCACTCCAACACTGCTGGAGAATAGGAAGGAGCTTCCTACTGCTATGATCACGGCAAGGATTGCGACAACCAAATCTAGTTTGATTTTATTACGGTCAATCATGGAAATTACAAGAATGCCAATAAACATCGCAGGTAAGGCAAACTGTAAACCGAATTGATCAGGGTCTGAGATCCACTGGGCTAAAAAAGCTCCCGCTACATTCGCAAGAAACCAATTTAAATAAGCGGTGAGATTTAGACCGTGCATCCATTTTTCACTGATTTGCTGCTTATTCAAAGCTTGATTGATGGCAACCCCAAAGGTCTCATCAGTCAATAAAGAACCAACCAGCATATTTCTCAGTGGGGAAAGATGGCGGAAATAAGGTGAAAGAGCTGCACTAAGCAAAATATGGCGAAGATTCACGATAAATATCGTAATAATAATGGCCGCAGGAGAGCTGCTAACAGCTATCATTCCAGCAGCTATAAACTGAGCTGAGCCCGCGTAAAGAATCAAGCTGATTAAGGCAATCTCAGCAATGCTGAGCCCGGCTGTCTTTTGAACAACACCTGCTGCAAGTCCGATGCTTAAGTAGCCTAGTAGTGTGGGAATACAATCTTTTACCCCTTTAAGGAAGCTATCTTCCTGTTTAGGAGACGGGATTGCTTCTAGTTGGACGTTCTCTGCACTCATCGTAGCCCCCTTGTTTCAAGAAAGAATTTAGTAGTTAGCATATTACTTCCTAATATTTTGATCAACCTTTACCGTATTATCTAGTCTGAAAGTCCCGAATTTCGCTTTATAGAGCCAGGGGGTAAACACTTAGGGTACAATTGTCGATATAAGTAAAAGAGTGTGGGGATAAACCACCGAACGACATTATAGCCTAAGGGAGAGAACAAATGACTGTGTACAGGAAAATGACGAAAATGCTCCTCATCATGATATTGTTAGCTACTGCGGTTTTTCCGGTAAGTGTCTTTGCAGCGACCGGCGATATCAACTCGATTGAATTCGAAAGCTCCGCTAAAGTAGAGCTTACGGTTGGACAAACGCCAAAGCAACTTAAGGTATATGCGAATGTGGAAGGGTCCTCATCTAAAAGAGATGTGACAGGTGCAGTTGTATGGAATTCTTCTAACACAAACGCTGTAAAGGTAGTAAATGGCCTATTGACTCCGATTGACAGTGGAAAAGCTATTATTACAGCGACTTATAATCATGCACTTGCTACCATCGAAGTTGAGGTAGCCCATCCTGTTAAAGAACTGAAGCTCGAATATAGTTCTGAAGGGAACTACAAATTGGGTGATGATGAGGATAAACTGCTGGTCAAAGCCAATGCGATTGGTGGAGAAACAGCGACTTCTGCTAAGGATGTAACGGCTGATACTACTTGGAGCAGCTCCAACACAAGCGTGTTGACCATTGCAGAAGGTAAGATCACTTTGGCTGGTGAAGGTACAGCAACGATCACTGCCAAATACAAGACCTTAACAGCAACCTTTAAGGCTGTAGTGAAATTGCCTTATTCTGAAATTGAGCTTAAACATGACGACAAAATCGTTAAAGAACTAGAGATGCTAGTCGGAGATGCACCTTTGAAGTTGGTTGCAGAGACTAAAGAAACTACAAAATCCAGCGCAAATGATATTTCAGAGAAAGCAGAATGGTCCTCTTCTAGTGCTAGTGTAGCTACAGTAGACAAAGGCGAGATCAAAGTGTTGTCTGCTGGTAAAGCTGTAATTACAGTATCCTATCTAGGGATTACACAAACAGTAGACGTATATGTACGTGCTCCTTATGAAGCGCTACTACTTACTCCTACAGGAGATCAATTCCTGTTTATGGGCGAAACCCTGAACGTTAAAGCTGAGGTTCGCGATGCTGCGAATTCTACTCCGAACATTTCAGGCAGCGCAGTATGGACTTCGGATAACCAATTGGCGGCAACCGTTACGCCTGGTAGCGATACTGCGGCAGTGACTGCTAAAGCAGTGGGAACTTCGGTTATTAAAGCAGAGTACAGAGGAATTAATAAAAGCTTTAAGCTGACAGTGTATCCTACGATCACAGAACTGGCAGCCGACAAGACGGAATTGGAGCTTTACACAGATGACACCGTAAGCCTTCCAAAAGTAAATGGTACAAAGCTTGACGGAACAAAGCTAGATCTTAGCAGTGATATTGAGTGGACCTCTGCGGATGATGAGATTGCCACCATTAAAGACGGCAAGATTGTTGCTGAATCGGCAGGTATTGTGAAGGTTATCGGTAAAATAAAATCAGAAAACCCAACGACTTCAAAAACTGCTGTAAGAGAAAAAAGTGTTGAAGTAAAGGTTACAGTGAAAGATAAAGTCCTTGTCTTGCTTGGACCAGAAGAAAATCTGGTGATTGTTACTGGTGAAGAGAAGGCTGTTCCTGAAGTAAAAGCTGTGATGGAAAACGGCAGTGAACTTGATGCTACTGGAACTATGGAATGGGAGCTTACCGGTACGAATGCGATTATCAAGACAACAACTTCCGGTAAGGTAATCAAAGGACTGGTGAAGGGTTCTGCTACTTTAAAGGGAACTTACGCTAATAAAACCATCAGTATCCCAGTTACCATTGAACAAAAGGTTACTAAGCTAGTTGTAGAACCTACTGCTATCGAAATGAACATTAAAGGCTCTAAAGCGATAAAGGTAACGGCTTATTATTCTAATGGTAAGACAGGGAATGTCTCCAGCAGTATGAATTGGGAGTCCTCAAACGAGGCGGTTGCTACAGTTAAAGCTACAACCGTTAAAGCAGTAACAGAAGGTACTGCTACGTTGACAGGATCTTACCAAGGGATTGCTGCTAGTGTCAAAATTACTGTAGTTCCTAAATTAACAAAGCTGACTGTTAATGAAAGCAGACTGAAAATGGCTCCGGGAGCCGTTCAGAATGTAGTCGTGACTGCACAGTATGATACTGGTAAGACTGCTGTTGTTACTGGAAGTGCGGTATGGACCAGCTCCAAGCCTTCTGTAGCGAGAGTATCTGCAAGTGGTCAGATTGTAGCTGTGAGTAAAGGAACGACATCCATTAAAGGAAAGCTAGGCGGCAAAACAGTTACAGTATCAGTGACAGTGAAGTAATAGAGAATAGGATCTGAATTATCAACTATGAATCTGCAAAGCCAACATTATGTTGCTTTGCAGATTTTTTTATTTAGATTCTATAGTAATTCCGACTATTCCGATGTATAATCACATAAAACATAATAGATGCGTTGGGGGAGATGAAAACATGGCAAAACAAAAGGTGTTGTCGATCAAGACGATTGTAGCGATTGGTATTGGTTCTGCTTTATTCGTTATATTGGGGAGATTCGGCTCGATTCCTTCGGGTATTCCAAACACTAACATCGAGACTACATACGCATTACTGGCATTGTTCTCCCTATTGTACGGCCCGTTTGCCGGATTATTTATAGGCCTGATCGGGCATACCCTGAAGGATACGATATCTTATGGATCGCCATGGTTCAGTTGGGTCATATCATCAGGAATTGTAGGGCTGGTTATTGGCTTGTTAGTAGCTAGAATCGCTATTCATGACGGGGAATTCGGACGGAAGGAAATAATACGCTTTAATCTGGCTCAGATTGCAGCGAATGCTGTAGCTTGGTTCCTTGTAGCCCCAGTGTTGGATATTCTGATCTATGCAGAACCCGCTAATAAAGTATTTACGCAAGGACTGACCGCAGGTGCATTAAATATAGCTTCGGTGGCAGTGATCGGATCTTTACTAGCCATTGCGTATGCTAAGACAAGAACGAAACAGGGCAGCTTGACTAGAGAAGCTTGAGTGGAATACATATCCAAGCTAAAAAGCCGGTGGAAATCACCGGCTTTTTTCTCTTCACATTAACCCAGAGGAAGGTCTCAGATGAAAAAAGTAATGATTGAATTTAAGGATTTCAGCTTTCAATATCGGGCGCAGCAGGAACCCACACTACAGGGGATTAACTTAACGATTGTTGAAGGGGAGAAGGTGCTTATCGTGGGACCCTCAGGTTCTGGGAAAAGTACACTGGCTCATTGCATTAATGGTCTCATCCCTTTTGCTTACAGAGGGGAAATATCAGGTTCATTACGGGTTATAGGCCAGGAGCAGAAGGATCTGAGTATCGCAGAGCTGTCCAATCAGGTAGGTACCGTATTGCAGGACCCGGATGGACAATTTGTAGGATTAACGGTTGGTGAGGATATCGCCTTCAGTCTAGAGAACCATGTGGTTCAGCAGACAGAAATGAAGAGCAAAGTGGCGGCTGCCGCAAGAGCGGTGGATATCCACGATTTTCTGGCCTCTTCTCCTCAGGAGTTATCGGGTGGACAAAAGCAAAAAACGTCCTTGGCAGGTGTACTGGTAGGTGATGTGGACATCCTGCTCTTTGATGAACCGCTGGCAAGCTTAGATCCTTATACCGGTACAAAAGCGATTGAGCTTATTGATCGAGTGCATAAAGAGACAGGTAAAACCGTTATTATGATAGAGCATCGTCTTGAAGAGGTGCTGCATCGGGCGGTGGACCGTATTATTGTGATCCATGAAGGACGTATTGCGGCGGATATGCCGGCTGCAGAACTGTTGAGCACAACGTTGCTTTCAGAAGTTGGCATTCGGGAACCTCTCTATTTAACGGCTTTGAAGTATGCCGGATGTTCGATTACAGCAAATATGAATCCGCAACATGTGAACGATATAGAGTTGGAGGCGTGTTCTAATAAACTTAAGATCTGGTATGAGTGCAATCAGTCGCGCCAGGATAAGCTGGAGAGCCCACCCATCCTTGAACTGCAAGATATTTCTTTTGGATACGAAAAAAATCAGCAGGTGCTGGATAAGCTCAATCTCTGTATTCATAAAGGAGAGATGGTCTGTATAGCGGGGCGAAATGGGGCTGGGAAATCTACAGTTTCTAAGCTGATTTGTGGCTTCTATAAACCTACTTCCGGATCAATACGGATGCATGGGCGTGATATTGCTCAGGACACGATTAAGGAGCGGGCAGAGCGGATTGGTTTTGTTATGCAAAATCCCAATCATATGATTTCAAAGACACTTTTATATGATGAGGTTGCCCTAGGACTAAGACTCCGAGGTTGCCCTGAGGAGCTCGTTCGTGAACGCGTCCATCAAGTCTTGAAGGTGTGCGGACTTTATGTTTTTCGCAGCTGGCCGATCTCGGCGCTAAGTTACGGCCAAAAGAAACGGGTCACGATTGCCGCCATTCTGGTACTGGAGCCGGAAGTGATCATTTTGGATGAACCGACTGCTGCTCAGGATTACAGGCATTATAACGAAATGATGGAGTTTCTCTTGACGCTGCGGGGGCAGGGGATGACGGTCATTATGATTACGCATGATATGCACTTGATGCTGGAATATGCCGATAGAGCTATAGTGTTAGCTGATGGCGTGAAGCTTGCGGATGATAGCCCTGAGCGAATATTAACGAATACTGATGTGGTGAAAAAAGCGAACTTGAAAGAAACCTCGCTTTTTGCCCTAGCTATAAAAGCTGGATTGAAACAACCGGAGGAGTTCGTTAGAAGGTTTATTGCGTATGATAGGAGGAGCCGAGGCGGATGAAGGCCAAAATGTTAACTTTTACGAAGCAGGATTCACCTATTCACCGTCTTACCGGCGCTACGAAGTTGATTTTATTTGTAGTGTGGTCTGTGACGGGGATGATTACATATGATACAAGATGTCTAATTGTGATGCTGTTATTTAGTTTGCTTGCCTTTAGAATTTCCAAAGTTCAATTTCAGGATTATGCTTTCGTATTATATTTTATTTTGATTTTCTTTTTGCTTAATCATATAGCTATCTTTATTTTTTCTCCTTTGGAGGGCGTACGTGTTTACGGGACACGTCATGATATTATGCATATTGCAGGCCGGTATACGGTAACTTGGGAGCAGCTATTTTATCAATTCAATATTGCCCTGAAATATGCGGTGGTCATTCCTATGGCATTATTATTTCTTCTAACGACCAATCCCAGTGAATTTGCAGCATCCTTAAATAGAGTTGGAGTGAACTATAAAATTGCATATTCTGTATCGCTGGCACTGCGGTACATTCCGGATATTCAACGAGATTATGAGAATATATCGTTTTCTGCTCAAGCAAGGGGAATAGATATTTCTAGAAAAGAAAAGCTGCCTAAGCGGCTAAAAAATATCATTTCGATTCTGATGCCCCTAATTCTGACTAGTATCGAGCGGATTGAAAATATCAGTACCGCTATGGAGCTGCGCGGCTTTGGCACTGAGACCAAACGAACTTGGTATAGCCGTCGCCCGTTCACGAGAGACGATTATTTTGCATTGGCTTTGTTTGCGCTGATTGGAATTTTCTCGACGGTGATCACTTTTTACGACGGTTCGCGGTTTTATAATATTTTCGATTGAAGTATAATAGTACAGTTGTGGAAAACTGGGATTATAATAAACGGCACCTTTTTGTTAAGACTGAAGACGTTTCTCCAGTTTTGACCATATAGACAGGTAGCATAATGGCAGTGCTAGAAGTGAGCAGACTACGTTGAAAATGGTCTGGGCGTGGGCGATTTGTGAAGCAGGGCCTCCACCAATCCATGCAGCACTTGCTTGTAGCAGCCCGATCATGGGCAAGAATAGTAGTGCACCGCCTACATTAAGCGCAACATGGGACCAAGCGACGAAGACGCCGGATGGCGTGCCGCCGATGGAAGCGATGACCGCTGTGACACAGGTGCCTACGTTGGCGCCCAGCACAATGGCTATACCTAGCTCAGGCGGCATGGCACCCGAGGCGGCAATGCTCATAGCCATAGCTATGACAGCAGCGCTGCTATGGAGCATGGCTGTTAGGCACGCTCCAGCGGCGAGCCCCCATAAGGCACTAGTAGCGGCATGGTTTAGGAACCAGAGGAATAAGCCACTTTCCTGAAGTATTCCGCCGATAGACTGCATGACAGCGATGCCCCATAGGACGAGGGAGAAGCCTGATACAGCCAGACTGATAAATTGCAGCGGCGGGGATATTTTGTGGCAGAGCTCTGCCACTCGCGATGTAGGCGGCAGTTCGCCTGCAATAACTGCCGCTGCCCACAGACTGAGCGAGGCTGCCAGCAAGGGCGTGGCCATGGTATTGATCTGAAGTCCGATCAATTCTGTAGTTAATGTGGTGCCGATGTTGCTGCCCAGGATAATGCCAAGTGTGCGGGCATAGGTAAGCAGGCCGGCATTGACCATGCCGATAGTCAACACCGTTACAGCAGTACTGCTCTGGAGTAAGGCGGACAACAGGCTGCTGGCAATCATTCCTTTAATAGGTGTTGAGGTAGCTCTATTTAGGCTTGTAGTTAATAGAGGGCCTGCTAGCTTGGACAACGCCGTTTCCATCAGCTTCATGCCGGCTAGAAAGATAACAAGACCATATATGATAGGGAACAGCAAATCACTGAACATAGGGCATACTCCTTTGGACGAGGGTTGTACACCAATATATGAATGTATTGCATGGGACATGTATAAAAACATTTTTAGAAAAACAGGGAGTTGAAGTCATTGCCATCGGTTATTTTAGAACGCAATCGCAAAAAAAGACTGGAACAGGGCCATCCATGGGTCTATGCAGGTGAAGTCGCATCGGTAGAAGGGAATCCGGAAGCGGGGGGATTAGTAGATGTCCTTAATCATCAGGGCCGATTTTTGGCCGTGGGATATTACAATCCAGCGTCACAGATTCGGGTAAGAATTGTATCGCAGGGACCCCTTGCGATCATGGATACAGCCTTTTTTGCAGAACGGTTTGCGAATTGTCTGCAACACAGAAACCGGTTCCTTCCGGGTGCGGATGCTTATCGCTTGGTTTATGGTGAAGCGGACTTTTTGCCGGGGCTTATTGTAGATCGATTCGGAGATATTTTGGTTGTGCAGCTGCTTACCCTCGGAATGGACAAGCGGCGTGCAGAAATCGTCGAAGCATTGGTGCAGGTTATGGCACCGCGCGGAATCTATGAGCGCAGTGATGTTAGTGTGCGCGAGCTTGAAGGTATGGAGCAGACAACGGGTGTGCTGTACGGGGAATGTCCAAGGCATGTAACCGTGAGCGAGAATGGCCTGAAGCTAGTCGTTGATATTGAAGAGGGCCAGAAGACAGGTTACTTCTTTGACCAACGTGAGAATAGAGCTTCCATTGCTCCGCTCATGAAAGGGTGGGGAGGACGAAGCGGCATTACGCTACAGGAAATTGAAACTGAGGATGGTTCACTACAGACCTTACCAGTTAATAAGAGCGGCAAACATGTAACGTTCCCTTATTGGGACGGTGCGACAGTGCTGGAATGCTTCTCGCATACGGGCAGCTTCACGCTGCATGCCTGCAAGTATGGCGCGAAAAAAGTAACCTGCCTTGATGTTTCAGCACACGCCATTGAGAGTGCCAAAGTGAATGTGGAGCTGAACGGCTTTAGCGATCGTGTTGAATTCGTAGTGGATGATGCTTTTGCATATCTACGGAATCAGGTTAAAGGACTAGAGGAACGTTCTGAACGGGCGACAGTTGCAAGTGGAACAGAGACGGCAGCAGCTGCTGCAAATCCTAAAACCGGAGGCAAAACAGCCAAAACCGACACATCCAAGCCGATGACAGCAGGTGGAGGAAGAACTTGGGATGTAGTCATCCTGGACCCTCCGGCGTTTGCCAAAACCAAAAGTGCAGTAGCTGGCGCTTGTCGTGGTTACAAGGATATCAATCTGCACGGGATGAAGCTGGTGAACGAAGGCGGCTATTTGGTTACCGCAAGCTGTTCTTACCATATGCAGCCAGATCTGTTCCTCGAAACGATTGCCGATGCGGCTAAAGATGCTGGCAAGGTGCTGAGACTTGTGGAATGGCGGGCCGCAGGCAAAGACCACCCACAAATACTTGGCGTTAACGAAGGACACTATCTGAAGTTTGCGATTTTTGAAGTGCGGAGTAAAAAATAAGCCTGAAGGTCAAAAAGGTTTACAGTGCCAAGTAACAAGTAGGATAAACGGGCTGGACGTAGGGTGGTCGTGAGTCGACTGTAATGCAAGGAGTTGCTAACGGACTCAGATGACTCTATTTAGCGCAAACAGGCTATTATTGAATTCTTACGGACCCCAAAGGCGCTATTGCCCCAAAAACACCCGTAATGTCACACATTTTCGAAGAATAGCGTCAGTGGGGTCCGAAAAGCTGCCATAACAGCACTGAATCCACGAATAACGGCTCCTGGGTCCGTAAGTAATTAATGAAACAAGCCGAGCCGAAATGTTGAATGTTAAATTCGGAATACTAAATGGTAAACAACGAATGATGCTTATTGAATTATGATATGCGGAATGCGGATTACAAAACGATCGGTGTAGAGTGCTAATGTTGAGTGCGGGGTGTTGAGTATTGAACGCCGAACGCTGAACAGTCTAACATTGACCCTATGCTCTGACATTGGCAGCTCCAATCTAACGTTGCACATCTGGCATTAAAAACAAACTAAACACTCTAAAAAGCAAGCCGCCAAAATTCGGAGGTTTGCTTTTTTTATTTGTACTCGTAGCTGTTTATCCTTTGTAAAACATTAGAAAATACTAGCAAACACATGTTCCGATTAGTGTGGTTATGATATACTGAGGGGACGAGGAATCACTGAACTTTTTTAATTGGAGTGTAATCAATGGGTGGATATTTCACCCTGTATTCTATATATTTTCTCCGCTACGGAAGGAGTCTATCATTTATGCCGGTAACCTTTTTACTAGGCCGCTCGGGCAGTGGCAAGACAACAAAAATATGGGAATCTATCTCTTCTTCCTTAGAAAAGGAACCGCTTGGTGCGCCGATTATTATTCTTGTGCCAGAGCAAGGTTCTTTTGGAGCAGAACGGGGGCTTCTGACCGTAGGGAATGTGAAGGGAAGCCTTCGGGCGCAGACACTGAGTTTTTCGCGGCTTGCCTATCGTGTGAAGCAGGAAACTGGTGGCAGTGCAAGTCTGCCAATCAGTGAAGAAGGTAAGAAAATGTTAATTTACAAAATCATCAGTCGCCGCAAAGAGGAACTGAAATTATTCGGTGCCTCAGCAGACAGACCGGGTTTTGTGGAACGTCTGAACCAACTGCACACGGAGATGAAACGTTGCTGTTTGGGTTCCACTGATTTAGAGGAACAGTTGTCCGCTATGCGAGGAGCTATTGCAAGAAGTCCTATTCTTGAGGGTAAGCTGGATGATTTGCAGCTGGTTTTTAGCGATTTAGAGAAGGAAATGTCCCGTCTTTATATCGATGAAGAGGATCGTTTAGCAGAACTGGCTGAGCATATTCCAGATTCCTCTTACATTCGCGGGGCAGAGATTTGGGTAGATGGGTTCCATGGATTTACTCCGCAGGAATTCGTAGTGCTTCGAGAATTGATGCAGCAAGCTTCGAAGCTGACGGTTTCGCTTACAATTGATCGTCCTTACCCCTATGGAGATCAGTTGAATGAGCTTGAATTGTTTCACCCAACTGCGGTTACTTACATTAAACTGCGTGGAATTGCTGAAGAGCTGGGCATTGATGTATGGGACGAGCTGCTGGAGCCAATGGTTCTTCCACGTTTTGAAGAAAGTCCAGTACTTGCTCACCTTGAACGGGGATATGATCGCCGGAAAGCTTGGATAGGTGCGGATGAACTGGCAAGAGAGGCTATCTCCATAGGCGCCGCAGTGTCGCACAGAGCAGAGGTTGAGGGAGCGCTGCGCGAAATGACTAGACTGGCGCGAGATGAAGGTGCAAAATATGGCGAAATGGCCGTATTGATGCGCAATATTGGCGATTATGAGCAGCTGGTTCAGCCGTTGTTCCAAGATTATGGAGTGCCATTTTTTCTGGACCAGAAGGTGAATGAGCTGCATCATCCGCTAGTGGAGTTTATACGTTCCGCGTTGGATGTAGTGCGTCGTCGCTGGCGTTACGAGGATGTATTCCGTTGTGTAAAGACGGAGCTTCTGCTTCCGCTAGACGATAGTATTACGCGTGAGGATATGGATGCTTTAGAAAACTATGTGCTGGCTTGTGGGATTCAGGGGTACCGCTGGACAGATGGCCGCTCCTGGAAAGGTATTCCTAGCTTGTCGCTGGAGGGCGGCAGACAGATGGATGATAAACTGCTTGCTACTATGGAACGATGCCGTGCTAGTATAACAGGTCCATTATTTGCTTTTGAGAAACGAATCCAGAAAAGCCGAAGCGGCCTTGAACTATGTACGGCAATGTACAAGCTGCTTGAAGAGACGGATGTTGCACGAAAGCTAGAGAAACTCAGTGTTAAGTCTATGGAGAAGGGCCAACCCGAGAAGGCTAGGGAACATAGCCAGTTGTGGGGTGCGGTACTTGATCTGCTAGATCAGATAGTAGAAATGATGGGCAATGAAAGACTTGAGTTTGAAGTGTTCACTGGAGTTCTAGAGACAGGACTTGCTGAACTTAAAATGGGACTAGTTCCACCCGCACTGGATCAAGTATTGGTCGGCAATATGGATCGGACTCGCCCAACGGGGGTTAAATACGCCTTTTTGCTTGGATTTAATGAAGGTGTTGTGCCTGCGCAGTTTAAGGAAGATGGAATTCTCTCGGAAGGTGAACGCTCCGTACTAGAGAATGCTGGAATGGAGCTTGCTCCCGGCGCTTCTCGTAAACTGCTGGACGAGCGGTTTCTGATCTATAATGCACTAACGACAGGAAGCCGAAAGCTCTGGATTAGCTACGCTACAGCGGATGATGAGGGCAAAGCTCTCCTTCCCTCTGAGGTTATCCGGCATTTGCATAGAATGTTCCCAAGGGTTCAAGAGCATAGCTTGTCAGCACTTCCCCCAGCGGGACTACCGGCAGAAGTCGAAAATCCTATTCATCTCGGTTTCATTGGTCAACCAGAACAGAGTCTTCGCGCATTGATTATGCAGCTGCGGCAGTGGCGCCAGGGGACAGAAATTCCGGAGCTATGGTGGGGTGTGTATAACTGGTTTACTAAGAACGAAGATCGTAAATTTCAACTGGAACGTTTGCTAAGCTCACTGTTCTATCGTAATGAAGGAACGAAGCTAAAGCGTGGCACAAGCCTCAGATTGTATGGTGGCTCAACACTGCGGGGCAGTGTGTCCCGGATGGAGAAATTTGTTGCGTGCTCATTTTCCCATTTTGCGTCCTACGGACTAAGACTGAAAGAGCGCCAGTTATATAAGCTGCAAGCCCCTGATATTGGACAACTGTTCCATGCTGCGTTAAGTGATATGGCGATAAGACTGAAACAAGAGGGACGGGGCTGGGGCAGCTTGTCTCCGGATGAATGTCGGCGTGAGGCCAGTGAGACAGTAGAACGGCTATCTCCGATGTTGCAGGGTGAAATTCTAATGAGCTCCAAACGTTACGGGTACATCTCCCGTAAGCTTAAGAATATTGTTGGACGTGCTTCTGTGATTCTGGGCGAGCACGCCCGCCGGGGCAGCTTTGAGCCAGTAGGGCTGGAGCTGGATTTTGGACCGGATAAGGAGTTGCCGCCTTTAAGAATTACGCTGCCGAATGGCTGTGTGATGGAGGTCGTTGGCCGGATTGACCGTGTAGACATGGCTCGTGGAGAGAACGGAATTCTTCTGCGGGTAATTGATTATAAATCGAGCCAAAAGGATCTCAAGCTGCATGAGGTGTATTATGGATTGTCGCTGCAAATGCTGACTTATTTGGATGTGCTGCTGACATATTCGGAGCAATGGCTGGGGCAGCCGGCACTTCCAGCAGGCACACTTTATTTCCATGTGCATGATCCGTTGTTAACTTCATCCAACGGGATGAACAAGGAACAGGCTGAGCAAGAGCTGTTGAAACGCTTCAAGATGAAAGGACTGCTTACAGCTGATCGTGAGGTTGTCTCCCTGATGGATACCACTTTAGACAAAGGGTATTCTTCTATCGTGCCTGTAGCAGTAAAAGCTGACGGCAGCTTTTATAGCAGTGCTTCAGTAGCTACACCAGAGCAGTGGAGCCATCTATTATCCTCCGTTAGAGGGACGATCTCGGATATCGGGACACGGATTACAGAGGGTGATGTGGCGATTGAGCCGTACCGAATTGGACAGGAGACCGCCTGCACATTCTGTTCCTTTAGGCCTGTCTGCCAGTTCGATGAAGCTGTGGAAGGTAACAGCTATAACAATCTGGGTAAGCCAGGGAAGGACGTTATATGGGATCTGCTGTCCCGCAAAGGAGGAACTACACCTTGAGTATGAAGGCTGAAATAGAAGCGAAACCGGAAGGAAGTATATGGAGTGATGACCAGTGGCGCGCCATTGCGGAGAGCGGTGATGACATCCTCGTTGCTGCGGCAGCAGGTTCCGGTAAGACGGCGGTGCTGGTAGAACGGATTATTCGAAAGATCAGTAAGGAAGAGAACGGCTTCAGTGTAGACAGGCTACTAGTAGCCACGTTTACCAAAGCTGCGGCTGCCGAAATGCGGCAGCGGATCAGGGAAGCCCTTGATCGGGAGCTGGAGGAGAATGGCGAGAACGACCATTTGCGCCGTCAGCTATCCCTGCTGGGCAAAGCTTCGATTACAACGTTACACTCCTTCTGTCTGGAAGTGATCCGGCGTTATTATCAAAAGATTCCGATTGATCCGGGTTTCCGCATATTAAATGAGCATGAAGCGGAGATGATGCGGCAGGAGCTGCTCGAAGAGTTGCTGGAGGAAAAGTACGGTGAGGTAGGTGCGGATGGCGAGGATAGCATATTTGTGCAGCTAGCTGATTGGTTCAGTGGTGAACGCAGTGATGATGCAGTGCATGCGCTCATACAGCGATTGCATGATTACGCCCGCAGCCATCCTTGGCCAGCGCAATGGCTCCGTGATACTGCAGCTGATTTCTCATTGCCAGACACCGAAAGTCTGGGTGGAACGCCATGGGTGTTGAGCATTCTTGAAGAAGCGAAGCTGACACTTGCGGGTGCAGCCAGTCAGCTGATTCAAGGTCGGGAGATTGCACTACAACCGGGTGGTCCGGCACCCTATGCTGAGAATTTAACCGCTGATCTTGAGATGGTAAATGCACTGCAGGATGCCGTAAACGAACGACCTTGGGCAGAATTATATGATATTTTCATGGAAGTATATTTTGGGAAATTAAAGGCTTGTAAGAAGGATTCGACAGATCCTGGACTGCAGGAGATGGTGAAGGAACTGCGCGACAGTGTGAAGAAGAGTATTTTAGATCTTCAGAAAGCATTGTTTGGCCGTCCGCCTGAGGTTTTTTTGAAAGAGCTGAACGAAGCGGCTCCACTGATGGCAGAGCTTGCAGAGACAGTGATAGCATTCGGTGAACGTTATAGAATTGAAAAAGCAGGAAGAGGTCTAGTCGACTTCAGTGATTTGGAGCATTATTGTCTGCAAATTCTACGCCATCCGGACTCTACGCCCGGTCATTCCCTGCCTTCTGATGCAGCTATGGAATACCGTGCTCAATTCGATGAGGTTCTGCTGGATGAGTATCAGGATACGAATAGTGTGCAAGAGGAGATTGTGCGGCTAATATCCCGTGAAACACCCGGTAACCGGTTTATGGTCGGAGATATGAAGCAAAGTATCTATCGATTCCGTCTGGCGGAGCCGGGGCTATTCCTGGATAAATACCGCAGCTTTGGCTCACACCCAATCGATGATCCATCTGAAATTACTAATGAATCGTCTAGCGGTTCGGTTATCGATCTGGCCCGTAATTTTCGCAGTCGCATGGAGGTTGTGAATGCCGTTAATATGATCTTCCGGCAGATTATGAATGAGACGGTAGCGGAGATTAATTATGACGAACGCGCTGAGCTTGTTTACGGAGCGAATTTCCCGGGTGCAGCAGAGAAGGGTCCCGATACCTTTTTTGCACCGGAGTTATTATTGATAGATCGTGGTTCAACAGCAGGGAAGTCAGAAGAGACTTCTGAAGACGGTGAGGCGCCACTTCAGGAGAGTGAAGCTATTGAGAGCGAGACGGCGCAGCTGGAAGCACGGGCAATTGCCCGGCGTATTTCACAAATGACGGGGATGACCGGTGGATCGCCGCTGCTTATCTACGATAAAGGACTCAAGATTATGCGCCCGGTTATTTACGGTGATATCGTAATCCTGCTTCGCTCGGCAAGAATCTGGACCCCTCTAATCATCGAAGAGCTTCGGATGGAAGGAATCCCTGCTTATGGTGATCTGAATAAAGGTTATTTTGAAGCTACAGAAGTGGAAATTGCACTCTCCCTCTTAAAAATAGTTGATAATCCTCAGCAGGACATTCCGCTGGCTGGCGTACTTCGTTCACCTGTGGTCGGATTAACGGAAGAAGAATTGGCTACGGTGCGTATGTGTAGTCAGGGTCCTTATTTTCAAGCAGTACAGATGGCGGTGGAGATGCAAGATGCAAAAGAGGCTGAAGAAGAGTATGACCTCTTCTCGGCTCATGTGATTGAATCCGCAAGCACCGTCGAAAATAATGTTTTACCTGATAAAGATCTGCCGCAGATCAGTCCAGAACTGAAGCGCAAGCTTAGACATTTCCTAGAACAGCTGGAAAGCTGGAGAAATGCGGCTAGACAAGGTAGTCTCAGTGAGCTGATCTGGCGTATCTATGGGGAGAGCGGCTATCTGGAATGGGTTGGAGGACTGCCTGGAGGCTCGCAGCGCCAGAACAATCTTAAAGCTTTGTATGATCGGGCTGTGCAATTTGAGAATGACACCGCAGCGCGTGGATTGTTCCGTTTTCTGGTGTTCATTTCACGGCTTCGTGAGAACGGCGGAGATCTGGGTGTAGCTGGCGGTGGCGGTGAAGAAGGCAATGGCGTCAGAATCATGACCATCCATAAATCCAAAGGGCTGGAGTTCCCTGTTGTTTTTGTAGCCGGGATGGCAAAACAGTTCAATCGACAAGATTTGCATTCGCCATTTCTTATGCACAAAGAGCTTGGCTTTGGGCCGCGTTTTGTGGAACGGGAAACGCGAGTTAGCTACCCAACACTTCCTTATCTGGCTATTAACCGGCGTACACGGCTTGAATTATTAGCTGAAGAGATGCGTGTATTATATGTAGCGTTAACTCGTCCGAGAGATAAGATGATTCTAGTAGGCACTGTAAGAGATTTGCCGCGCAAAATCGCTAGCTGGAGCAGCGTACAGAACCGGGATGAGCTGCTGCTTGCAGATCATCTGCTGGCCCGAGGGCGCAGCTATTTGGACTGGGTCGGACCGGCATTGATCCGGCACCCTGCGGCGGCGGTTCTTCGTAAGCTGGGCGGTTCAGAAGGTACCGTCTCCACGGTGCTGCACAACGATGTCTCCAACTGGAGCATCAGTGTGCAAAATGCTTCCGAACTTAATTCTGGGGCGTTCCTGCCAACGGATCAGACTGAAGATAAGGTAGAGAAACGGCAAGCTGTACTCGAAGCACTGCATAAGGGTGAAGCTGTAAATATATATGAAACAGAGACTAGCGATGAAATTGCTAGAAGACTGGAATGGAATTATCCGTATGCGGCAGCCTCGGGTATTCCGGCTAAAACTTCTGTTACGGAGTTAAAAGCGTTGTTGTCGTTGCAGGAGCAGCCCTCTTTTGATCTGCTGGAAGAAGGCAATTCTACAACCTCAATAGAAACCGATAAACGTCCAAGTGTTGCAGGTGCGGACAGTCTTCATTTGCGGCGTCCGAAATTTATGGAAAAACGCAGTCTAACCCCAGCGGAACGCGGGACAGCATACCATACAGTCATGCAGCATATTCCGCTGGAGGGCCCGGTTGATCCTATGGTTGTGGAAGAAACCTTAGCCCGACTTCAGAGAGTGGCTATTCTAACTGCTGAGCAGGTGGAGGCTGTAGCTCCCGGTCAGATAGAAGCTTTTTATACTAATGAACTGGGACGTAGATTAATAGCTTCTTCTTGGAAGCTTAGAGAAATGCCGTTCAGTTATATGGTTCCCGCAGGTGAGGCTTATCGAGGGCTCGATTATATGAATGAAGCCGTCTCGGAGCTTTCCCCTGAGAACAATAAGGAAGGCTTTAGTGAGGCTGTGCTAATTCAAGGGGTCATTGACTGCCTGTTCCGTGAAGAGGACCGGATTATTCTGCTAGACTATAAGACGGACTCTGTATTAGAACATCAGGGCGGACTAGAGGCACTTAAGGAAAAATATCGTTTTCAGCTAGAGTTATACAGCAAGGCATTACATGATATTTTGGGAGAACCGATCAGCGAGATTTGGCTGTACTTTTTTGACGGCGATCATGCTGTGAAATTATAAATTATTCATTGCCGCATAGGAGCGGGGAAAGAGGACGAAGATGCGGATATTGCATACGGGGGATTGGCACTTGGGCCGTACGCTGGAGGGAAGAAGCCGCCAGAAGGAGCAAGAGCAGTTCATAGATGAATTGGTGGAGATCGCCGATTTTCATAAGGTGGATTTGATTATGATGGCGGGAGATGTGTACGATTCCGTTAATCCGGCAGCGGCTTCGGAGCAATTATTCTATGAGGCTGCTGCCAGGCTGACTTCAGGGGGCAGGCCCCTTGTGGTGATTGCCGGCAATCATGACCAACCGGAGCGCGTATCTTCAGTCTCCCCGCTTGTATTAAGGCAGGGGATTACCTTGGTAGGACTTCCAACCTCAGAGCCAGTGACAGTTCATGCTGCGCGGACAGGTGAGATTGCCAAAATCGCAGCCCTTCCCTATCCCTCTGAGGCACGTCTCGGTGAGTTGCTTGCTGGGGACAGCGGGGAAGAGGAGCTTCGACTAGCTTACAGCGCACGGGTAGGCAAACTTATGCAACTGTTGGGACGGGAATTTACGCCACAAACCGTGAATTTGGCGATGAGCCATATTTATGTGCTTGGAGGTGTAGAGAGTGATTCGGAACGCCCGATTCAGGTGGGCGGGGCTTACACTGTAGACCCTTCTGCTTTATCCTGTGGAGCGCAATATACTGCACTAGGCCATCTTCATCGCGCTCAGCGTGTAAAAGGGGAAGGGATGATCCGTTATAGCGGATCCCCGCTGGCATATAGCTTTTCGGAAGCAGGACAAGCCAAGTCGGTGACGCTGATTGATGTTGCGCCGGGCGGTGAGCCGACCTTCGAAGAAATCTATCTTCGCTGTGGGCGTCCACTTGTAAGATGGAGCTCTACGGGGGGATTGCAAGAGGTATATAACTGGTTGGATGAAGGTAGAGATGCTACCGCTTTTATAGATTTGGAGATTCGGCTCAGTGAAGCTATGTCGATGAATGATATTCAGCGCCTGCGTAAATCACGTGAGGGGATCATTCATATTCGTCCGATTTATCCGCAAATGGAGATGGAGCTCGAACAAATTTCCCGTTCACGTATGCCTGTACAAGAATTGTTCCGTAAATTCTATCAGCGCCAGACGGGCGGGGCGGAGCCGGAGGATCGTTTGATTGAGCTGTTCTTACAGCTAACCGAAGAAGAACGGCAGCAGCCGGAGGAAGGAGAGGAGAACTAAGGTGAAGCCTATTTTATTAAAAGTTGCAGGATTGCAGAGTTATAGAGAAATGCAGGAAATAGATTTTGAAAGTCTGTGTGAGACCGGGCTGTTTGGGATTTTTGGACCTACGGGCAGCGGCAAGTCCAGTTTGCTGGATGCTATTACTTTGGCGATGTACGGCAAAGTGGAGCGCGCCGTTAATGGAACACAGGGGATTATGAATCACTCTGAGGATTCACTCAGCGTGGCGTTTACCTTTGAGCTCACTTCTTCCGCTGGGGCACATCGTTATCGCGTTGAACGTAAGTTCAAGCGGACAGGTGAGCAAACAGTCAGTAACACCATTAGCCGTTTCATTGAAGTTACACCTGACGGGGATAACGTTATGGCGGATAAACTCGCAGATGTTACACGTTGTGTGGAAGAGCATATTGGGCTCAAAATGGATGACTTCACGCGAGCAGTTGTATTGCCGCAGGGGAAATTCGCCGAATTCTTATCGCTTCGGGGCGTAGACCGCCGGCAAATGCTGCAGCGCCTGTTCCATTTGGAACAGTATGGCGATCAGCTTGCGTTGAAGCTTAGCCGACGGGTGAAGGAGAATGAAGCTGCGCTCCGCGCGCTCGAAGCGGAGCAGCAGGGGCTTGGCAGCGCAGGCAAAGAGGATGTAAAGGCAGCGGCGGAGCGCCTCGAACAAGCAGCCCAACATGCTGCGGAATGCCGCCGCAAGCTGGAGGCGGCGCTGCAGGTCGCGGAGCGTTTCACGCGCATTCGCGAGCTGCAAGAGGAACGGACCCGCCGCGAATTGCAGCGGCAGGGACTGCTCTCCAAGGAGGAGGAGATTCTCCTCCTTGAACGGAAGCTCGGCCAAGCTGACGAGGCCGAGGCTAGGCTTCCCGCGCTGAAAGCATGGCGAAGCGCGGAAGACGCCTTCAAGAGCCGATTGACCCGCGCGGAGGGCCAAGAGGTGCTGGCCGCCGCTGCCGAGCAGGAGGCGGCGCGTGCCGCTGCGGCCGCGGCTGCAGCGCAGGCCGCGCTTGCGGCGGAAGAGCCGGCCCTCCGGCAGGGGGCCGACACCTACCGCCGCGCGCTCGAGCTCGAGTCCGAGCTCGGCGCCCTGCGGCGCGAACTCGCGGCTCTGCGCGAGCGCCGCGAAGAGGCCTCCCGCAAGCTGACGGAGCTGCGGGAGGGCATGGCCCGGGAGCGTGAGCTTTTGGCCAAGGGCCAAAAGCGCCAGCAAGAGCTGCAGCAGAGCTTGCAGCCGCTCGGTGTCCGCTCCCAGGAGCGGCAGTCTCTGCAAGAAGCGATGCAGAGACTGCAAGGGCTGCACTCCGCTGAATCCCAGTGGGATAAGGCGGAGAAGGAGCGCCGCGAGCGTGCCACTGCACTCGCGGCTGCGCAGGCGCGCCTCGCGGAGGCCGAGGGCCGTCGCGGGCAGCAGGAAGCTTCTCGCGGGCAGCTGATCCGCGAGGCGGCGCTGCATCAAGAGAAGCTGCTGGCGACAGAAGAAGCTGCGTGCACCGCAGCAGAAAGTCTGGAGCAACATATCAGTTCTTTGGAAGCGGCCCTCAAGGGGCATGAGTTGCACAGACTCTCGCTTGGATTGGCTAAAGAATTGGAAGCAGGACAACCTTGCCCTGTATGTGGCAGCGAACACCACCCGGCCCCTGCTGTATTGCAGGATAACGTAGAGCAACAGGAACTGGAGATAAAGCTTCAACAGGCTCGGGTGTTGTCCAGACGTGCTTTGGAAGCACGCCATATGTTCCGTGGTCTGCGGGAGCAGGACCTGGTTTGGCTGGAGCAGGTGTTTGGTGATGGAGCTTTTGATACGGTAAATCATCCTGCAGCGGCAGGCTCAGAAGTCAGCACTGCCGAGGTTTCCTCTACCGATATGTCCATCCCAGATGAAAAAGCTTTGGCAGAACTTGATGCTGCATTTTTAGTATTAAAAAGCCAGTCTGGAGAACTGCGCCGTACAGCGATACAGTGGCAGCAATCGATGCAGGAAGTTCAGCAGCTATGTCTCAAAGAAGCAGCGGGTGCCGAAGGTGAGCGAAGCTGGGTAGAAGGCCTAACCGCCAAAGCCGAGGAACTGAGTGGCCAACTAACCGCTTTGCGGCAGAACTGGGTACAGCAGTTCCCTGATTTGGCACCGGAAGAGGTAGAAAAAGCTTATCGTGAGCTGTTAGCCAAGGATGCTCAAGCTGAGGAAATTAGATCCCGACTGGAAATCAGTGTCAAGTTTCTGGATGAGAAAAGCGCTTCGGTGCAGAATCTTCAGGAGACCATCACCGGACTCGATAAAGAGCTTACTCAGTGGAATACACAGATGGAAGGCAAAGAAGAATTGCAGCGTGAAAAAGAACGGCGTCTTTTAGAGTGGACTAATGGCCGCGCTGCTGCCCCTCTTCTAGCAGAGTGTGAGCGTCGTCTGCAGGAATTGTTAGCAGCTGTGGAGACCAGCCAACGATTACATCTCACGGCAGCGGAAAAAGCGCAGCATGAGATCAAGGAGGCAGCGATTACCCGCCAGGCTGCAGAATCTGCTCGAGAGCATTATGTGACTTCAAGCCATCTGTGGGAGCAAAGCTTAACCTCTTCACCTTTTAGTTCCGCCGCTGAGGTTGAAGGAGCAGCTCTCGCACCTGAAGAGCGGGAAATTTCTTCTTCTCGGGTACATGCCCATCGTGCGGAAGAAGCTGAAGTCTCATTGCAGCTGCGCAATATTGAAGAGAAGCTTGACGGAGCCAGCTTAAGTGAAGAGGAGTGGCAAGTTAGCCAGGAGAGCTTAAGCGTGTGTAAGTCAGAGGATGAAATGTCGCTGCAAGCAAGAGCGCGCGCAGAGCGAGATCTGGAGGATCTGCGGCATCGGCATATTCGCTGGATGGAGCTCGAAGCCCAGCGGCTAGAACATGCTTCTCTACAGGATCATTTGTCCAAATTGCAGACGGTTTTACGTGGAAATGCTTTTGTTGAGTATATTGCGGAGGAACAATTAATGCAGGTATGCCAGTCTGCTTCCCAGCGGCTTCGTTTCCTGAGCAAACAGCGTTATGCGCTGGAGGTTGATTCGGGTGGTGGCTTTGTAATTCGTGATGATGGAAACGGTGGTGTAAGAAGACCGGTCTCCACGCTTTCCGGCGGAGAGACGTTCTTAACTTCCTTGTCACTTGCACTTGCTCTTTCGGCACAGATTCAGCTGCGGGGGCAGTATCCATTGCAATTTTTCTTTTTGGACGAAGGTTTTGGTACGCTGGATCCGGAATTGCTCGATACGGTAATTACCTCACTGGAAAGACTGCATAACGACCAACTGTCTGTCGGCATTATCAGCCATGTTCCAGAGCTTCGGGCACGACTGCCACGCAAGCTGGTAGTAGTACCTGCTGAGCAGGGTGGAGGGGGATCTCGGATCCTTTTGGAAAAAATGTGAAGATCTACAATGTGTGTGATTCTTATCACAGATACAGTATCAACGCGCTGTTATAATACAGCTAAGCCGACATTACTTTAGAAACACCTCGGCGGACGTATGGCAGGGAATGAACTCCTTTTCATACGTCCGCCGCCGAATCAGCTTTATAAGCTGTGAAGGGTGTTTCTCTTTTTTTTGTCTTTTTTAGGCCTAACGGTGTTGATATATTTATTTAATGGTTCATTCTGTAACAGATACAGTTTAGGGCAGATTATGCTGAGTTTGCTTGCTGCTTTCGTAATTGATGATTATCCTGTATGATTATCTTATGATGAAGTGGAATTTCACCAATTTTTAGGAGGCAAGCACTCTATGGAGACCGTGTTTAGCAAAATTATTGAGGGTACTATTCCTTCCAAAAAAGTATTTGAGAATGAACGTATTCTTGCATTTTACGACATCGAGCCGGCTGCACCGGTACATGTGTTGATCATTCCCAAGAAGTTCATTGCTTCAATGAATGATGTTACACCTGAGGATCTTCCGCTAATTGCTGAAATCCACAGTGTAGCCCAACAGATCGCCAAAGACCTTGGAATTGCTGAGTCTGGTTATCGTTTAATCAATAATTGCGGGCCTGATAGTGGACAAGCTGTGCCTCATCTTCATTATCACCTGCTGGGTGGAGCCAAGCTGGGTGCGCTCACTGGAAACTCAGCTTCGCACGCATAGCATAATCATTTAATGTTGAAGAACTTGCCAGAAAAAAGAATAGCACGAAGGTTGACACGTTATTTCCGTTTGACCTATAATGGAGTTTGATAAACCGTGTTATGCTCTTGGACGGTATGGTCGGAGGGAGGGGAAACCTGTGTCTGAAACGAAAGTTCGCAAAAACGAGACAATTGATGCTGCACTTCGTCGCTTTAAACGTTCCATCGCAAAAGATGGTGTCTTGGCTGAGGTGAAGAAACGCAAACATTACGAAAAGCCGAGCGTTAAGAAAAAGCTGAAGTCTGAGGCTGCTCGTAAGAGAAAGTTTTAGGAGGATTACCCACGCATGAATCTTAGCGAGAGATTGAACGAAGATATGAAGCAAGCGATGAAGAGTAAGGACAAGTTCACGCTCTCCACGATTCGAATGGTTCGTTCTACAATAAAGTATCTTGAAATAGATCTGAAGAGAACATTGGACGACAACGAAGTGCTTGATATCCTTAGTCGTGAAATCAAACAGCGCAAAGATGCCCTCCAAGAATTTGAATCAGCGGGTCGCGACGAGCTTGCCGCGAGTACAAAAGCAGAAATCGAGATTATTATTAAATATCTTCCCGAGCAACTTTCCGAAGAAGAAATTAAAGTAATTGTACAGCAGACCATCCAGGAAACCGGTGCTTCTTCGAAGAGCGAAATGGGGAAGGTCATGAGCGCACTGATGCCTAAGGTCAAAGGTCGCGCTGATGGTAAACTCGTGAACCAGGCGGTTCTGCAATTTCTGCAATAATATAGCACTAGCACCCCTTGCAAAAGGGGTGCTTTTCTATGTTATGAAACGTAAATCCAATTTCAGCGTATTAAGGGTTATGAGTTCTGGGTCAAGCTAAAGAAGGGAGGTAAAATCATTGAGAAGATTACGGAAAATACTGTTAGCTAGCATTCCTGTGGTCCTGCTGTTACTCCTCCTGACACCCTTTGCAACGAATGTAAGCGCTGACGGGGCAGCCCCGAAAACACCGGGGGTTACGAACAGTGAGCTGAAAAAAGGTCCCGTGTTTATTATTCCGGTAGATCAAAAGATTGAACGGGGTTTGCAAAGCTTTTTGGAAAGAGGATTTGAAGAAGCCGCTAATTATGGAGCAGTCCTTATTCTACTAGAGGTCGATACACCTGGAGGGCTGGTGAAATCGGCAGAAGAGATTGGGACGATGGTAAGAGAGAGTGAAATACCAACAGCTGCCTATATTAAAGGTGATGCCGCTTCTGCAGGCAGTTACATAGCACTTAATGCAGGTGCAATAATCATGAAGCCGGGCAGTATGATCGGCTCCGCTTCCTTGGTAGACATGAATGGTCAAAAAGTCGATGATGCCAAAATGATATCCTACTGGAGATCTAAAATGATCGGCGCTGCTGCGCTGAATGATCGTGATCCAGACATTGCTGCTGGAATGGTGGATAGTAATTTGGTCGTGGATAAGCCAGAGCTTGGAGTGACTAAGACACAGGGAGAAATCATTGCCTTGTCTAGTGAAGAAGCTTTAAAAGCTGGTTACGCTGATCAAATTACAGATACCCCTGAAGAAGCAATTCAGTGGCTTGGATATACTACAGACGACATCTTTCGCGTAGAGCATACCGGTGCGGAAAAAATGTCGCAATTTCTGACCAATCCGATTATTATGACGATTCTGCTGTTCATTGGGATTACAGGCGTTGTCATTGAACTGATTGTTCCAGGCTTTGGTGCGCCAGGAATTATCGGGACGTTGGCTTTTGTGTTATATTTCTTCGGCAACTATGTTGCAGGATTCGCCGGAGCGGAAACTTGGCTCTTGTTTATCATTGGGCTTGTCATGCTTGTGCTGGAGCTCTTTGTGCCTAGCTTCGGAATATTGGGGCTCCTAGGTTCTGTCAGCCTTGTAGCGGGTGTTGTACGAGCTGCTTACAGCTATAAGCATGCACTGCTCAGTCTAGGTATCTCTTTCGTAGCTGCGACTATAGTTGTAGTAATTGTTGCGGTCATTTTTAAAGAACGAGGGATATGGAACAGATTTATTTTGAAGGAAAGCCTTACTAAAGATCAGGGATTTGTGCCTGTAGAAGAGAAGCTTAGCTTATTAGGCACTACAGGAACCAGTATTACTCCACTTCGTCCCTCAGGAACAGCTATGATAGGCGGCGAACGAGTGGATGTTGTTACAGAAGGTAGTTTTATTAGTGCTAATGCACCGGTCTCTGTTATTAAAGTAGAGGGCGGACGGATTGTTGTGAAAGAAATCAAGGAATAAGGTAAACACTGGAACCAATAATAGTTCTACAATAAATTTACGGAGGTTATATAGTATGGGTGAAGCATCTTTGATTCCTATTCTGTTCATCGCGGTAGTGGTGATTATTGTATTGAGCGTGTTTTTAAGTTTCTTCCCGGTTATGCTCTGGATTTCAGCATTAGCATCGGGCGTTAGAATCAGTATTATTACGCTGGTGGCGATGAGACTGCGTCGTGTAACCCCAAGTCGTATCGTTAACCCAATGATTAAAGCGACTAAGGCAGGTCTTGGACTGAACATTAATCAACTGGAGAGTCACTATCTCGCAGGTGGTAACGTAGACCGTGTTGTTAATGCGCTTATTGCAGCACAACGTGCAGATATTCCTTTGGAATTTACTCGCGCAGCAGCCATTGATCTTGCAGGACGTGATGTGCTGCAGGCTGTGCAAATGAGCGTTAACCCTCGTGTAATTGAGACACCGGTTGTTGCGGCTGTTGCTAAGAACGGGATTGAAGTTAAGGTAAAAGCGCGCGTAACTGTTCGTGCCAATATCGACCGCCTCGTGGGTGGTGCGGGTGAAGAAACGATTATTGCCCGTGTTGGTGAAGGGATTGTAACGACAGTAGGTTCGAGTGATTCCCATAAAGATGTCCTTGAGAACCCGGATTTGATTTCGCGGACGGTATTGTCCAAAGGGCTTGACTCAGGTACTGCTTTTGAGATCCTCTCCATTGATATTGCGGATATCGATGTAGGCAAGAACATCGGTGCTTATCTACAAACCGAGCAAGCAGAAGCAGATAAACGCATTGCCCAAGCCAAAGCGGAAGAACGCAGAGCGATGGCTGTCGCTCACGAGCAAGAGATGAAGGCGCGCGTAGTAGAGATGAAGGCGCTTGTTGTGGAAGCTGAGTCTCAGGTGCCTATGGCAATGGCTGAGGCGCTCAGAAATGGCCAAATCGGCGTGATGGATTATATGAATATCAAAAACATCGAGGCAGATACCCAAATGCGGGGCTCTCTCGGCAAAATGAATGATCAGGACGACAATAACCGTCCTAACAATAATAAATAAAAGGGGATGTGAATCTCCATGAGCTGGATCTATATTATTGCGGTTATTATATTCGCGATCGTATCCAATGTGAATAAAGCAACTAAAAACAAGCCCAAAGGAGCTCCTCGCGGGGGAATGCCCACTTTTGGGGGCGGAGAGGATTCTCCGCTCCGCCGGGTAAAGCGCCCGGATATCGATGGAGGGGGCCAAGCGGAGTCTGGCAGTGGATTTCCTGCTCCTGTTAGCACCTCTTCCCGGCAGTCGAGGTCAGAGGATAACCGGGAGTATGATGCCTCTCCTGCCTTTCCAGAACCCGCGTATATACCAACTCCAGATTATTCTACTGGAGAAGGAATGTCTTTGGAGCATGCCGATGACGGAGTTGAATTACGCACACAAAGAATGCAAGAAGAGGTACGGCGCCTTCAATCTGCTTTTGACGGGATAGCGGGTGCAGATACCAAAAGATCAAATAAGAATAAGAACACAAACTCACCCTCTGCGGCAGACCAGACACATGGAACAGGGAGTCGGGACGACCTGCGCAATGGTGTAGTCTGGGCAGAGATTCTGGGTCCACCGCGTTCTCGTCAGCCGCATTCCACCCGAAGATAATATTTACGGATCATAGTAACAATCAAGCCTCGGTTTCCTATCTTTACGATAGGTTGCCGGGGCTTTTTTTGCTTTTTTCACACTAGAAGGGTCCTCCTTTGTTACTTCTTCTCATAAAAAAAAGCGTTGCCGCATAAGGTGTACAGAAGGCAGGAAGGGGGAACGTCTACTTATGACCCGTATTGGCCGCAGGCTGCGGGGATGGACAAACGGGGTACTGGATCTACCACAGGACTTATTACAGGAAATGCCCCGGATCACCCTGATCGGCAATAAGGAACTGCATATTGAGAACCATCGCGGCGTGCTGCATTTTTCCTCTGGTCAGCTTAAGCTCGCGTTAGCTAAAGGATCGCTTGAAATCACAGGCGAGGGACTTGTCATCCGAAATATTCTAGGCCAGGAATTGGCTGTAGAAGGCGTTATCGGGGAGATCAGATATAACGAAAGCGAGGAGAGATCATGAAGGAGCCACCTCTGTCATCACTGCGGGGGTTCGTTACACTGCATGTGACGGGACCTCAGGTGGAGCGATTTATTAATTTCATTTCTGAAGCAGGAATCATGATTTGGGATGTGAGGCCCGCTGAGGGCGGCGCTTCCCTTAAGCTGCTTCTGGATGATTTTTATGTCCTCCGGCCGATTTTAAAAAAGACAGGCTGTCGTATGCACGTTACCGGTAGAAGCGGACTTCCATTTCTTATGGCGCGGCTGTGGAAAAGGAAATTTTTTGGCATAGGTATTTTGATGTTTGGAATTACACTTTTTATGTTATCTACGATGGTATGGAGTATTAGAGTCGAAGGGAATGAAAAAATTGCTTCTGAGGATATATTGGCTGCCGCTCGCCAGGAGGGTGTGTACCCTTTTCAGTGGATATGGCGTCTGGAGGAGCCGGACAAGCTCTCTAAGGGGCTGCTGGCCCATTTACCGGGTGTTTCTTGGATAGGGCTGCAACGGACGGGGACGAGCATCAAAATTCAGGTTGTAGAGGCTAAACAGCCCAACATCAAACCTTTGCTTAGCCAACGGCATTTAATTAGCCGAACAGATGCGGTGGTAACAGAAATATATGCGGAGCAGGGCAGACCGGTAGTAGCGCGTAATTCGCGTGTGAAAAAAGGGGATATCCTGATTTCCGGTGCTCTTGGAGACGAAGAAAATGTAGAGTATGTGGTAGCCAAGGGTGAGGTTAAGGGGTTGGTTTGGCATGAGTACAATATCGAGGTTCCGCTTGAAACAACCAATAGCACCTACACTGGGGAGCGTAAGGATCGCACCTATCTCGTGTTGGGGAAATGGGCTATTCAGCTGTGGGGTTATGGCAAATCCTCCTTTGAGAATTCAAAGACGCTCACAGAGCATGATCCGCTATCTTGGCGCTCTATTGAGCTGCCGCTGGGCCTGATGACTGAGAAAGAAATGGAGATCAATGAAACAAAGGATACGATAACTCCAGAAGCTGGAGTAGCGAGGGGAATTGAGCGGGCGAAGAATGATATTTTAGCTCGATATGGTGTTGATAGCGTCATCAAAAGTCAAAAAGTTTTGCATGAGAAGAAAGAGAATGGTAAAGTTTATATGAAAGTGATCTTTGAAGTAGAAGAAAAAATTTCCGAAGAACTGCCAATAGTAAACAATTGAGGAGAATGAGGCTACTTGTCAGAACAGACTGCAAGCATTCGTATATCTTTGCAAAATGCGGGAGAAGCGCAATCGCTGTTTGGCCCGCAGGATGGATTCTTAAAAATCATCGAGAGTGAAATTCCCGCCATTATTGATTCGCGTGAAGCAGAGCTAACGATTCGTGGAGCTGAGCGGGAAGTAGACATGCTGGGGCAATTGTTTAATGTGCTACTGTCTCTCATCCGGAGCGGTTACATACTTACTGAACGTGATGTGCAGTACGCTGTGGAACTGGCGAAAGATTTTCGTGCTGATCAATTGCTCGATTTGTTCAAAGGAGAAATTACTACAACTTTCCGCGGAAAGCCTATCCGTGTCAAAACGGTCGGCCAGAAGCATTATGTGACAACGATCAAGAAGCGTGATATTGTATTCGGAATCGGTCCTGCAGGAACGGGGAAGACCTACTTGGCAGTGGTGCTTGCAGTTACGGCACTGAAAGAAGGTTCGGTTAAGCGTATTGTTCTTACGCGTCCCGCAGTAGAAGCAGGAGAGAGTCTAGGATTCCTTCCAGGGGATTTGCAAGAAAAGGTAGATCCATATCTGCGTCCGCTTTATGATGCATTATACGACGTTATGGGGCCCGATCAGGTGGCTAAGGCACTTGAACGGGGATTGATTGAGATTGCTCCGCTGGCTTATATGCGCGGACGTACATTGGATGATTCATTTATCATCCTGGATGAAGCGCAGAATACAACACCTGAGCAAATGAAAATGTTCCTGACCCGACTCGGCTTCGGGTCCAAAATGGTGATTACAGGTGACGTTACCCAGATTGACCTGCCCCGCGGCAAGAAATCCGGTTTGATTGAAGCCAAAGCGATTTTATCCGGCATAGAAGAACTTGGCTTTGTCTACTTCGCGGAACAGGATGTAGTACGGCATTCCCTGGTGCAGAAAATTATCGTTGCCTATGACCGCTCTGCCGAAAACCTCCAATAAAGGGGATTGTCTTCATGGCTTCAAAGCAACCATCTAAATTAAGCGGATTTGTATATACGAACAACGGATGGAAGTATAGCGCAGTGACACGCTATGCTCTTTTCCTGTTACTCGGACTAGTGTTCTACTTCAGCTTGTCACCAGAATTGCTACCTAAGAAATATGATATTAAAGAGAATACTTACAGTGCAAAGGAAATAACGGCACCGAAACAAATTAAGGACACCAAAGCTACGTTAAAAGCAGCTGAGGAAGCGGCCGAAAGCGTATCTCCCAAGTACAAAATTATCCCGATGAGGGCAGACAACCTAGTGACCTCGCTGCTGGACCGGATAGATCGCCTCAATCAGGATGATCTGATCTCGCAAAGCGATAAGACGGGGATTTATCGTGATGAAATCCCGCAGAGAGCCAGCGATTTCATCTTGAATTTCGTAGCTTCCAATCGGGGCAGCGCTACATATTCAGATCACCTCTTGGATGAAATGCAATCTGTCATCAAAGAGCAGACCTATGTCATTCCGGAAGAGACTTACATTAAGATTCCGCGCCTGACCTCTCAGGACATTATCGAGATGAAGCCTGTCGCCCGAGATATTGTAACTAGGCTGATGAATGATCAGATTACGGATGCGCAGACCGCTCGCGCCAAGGTAGCGGAACAGGTCAGTATTAGTTCTCTAAGCCAGCGTACAGCGCGTGAGGTTGTTCAGGAGCTTGTACGTCTTGTGATCACAAGTAACAAGTTCTACGATGAGGATGCTACCAAGGAAGCAAAGGTACAAGCCCGGGAGAACACACCTGATGTATTCATTGAGCAAGGGGACACGCTTGTTGCTAAGGGGCAGCTAATTACTCCAGAGCTCTACACTCTTTTGGATGAGAATGGACTACTAAGCAATGAGGTGAATTACTGGCCACAGTTAGGCCTATTGATTCTCTCTGCGATGCTCTCCGTCGGTTTGCTTGCGTTCATTCGTTATTCAGGCGGCACCTCAGGCTTTAAGTACAACAATTCTCAGCTATTGATGCTGGTGCTTGTATTTGTTATAACTATTATCTCTATGCGGCTGGCCGCTGTTTTGCAGACCGATGTCCGATCTTATATCGGATTCCTGGCACCGGTGGCGATTGGCGCAATGTTAATTGCAATGCTTCTGGACATGCCTTTGGCCTATTTCTGCTCCATTCTATTCAGTGTACTGGCGAGTGTTATTTTGAATGTGCAGCAGAACTCAATCTTTGATTTTAACTTTGGTTTCTTTGCTATCGTGGTTTCGTACGTGGCTATCTTTGCGACTCACCGTGCGGGTCAACGCTCCACGCTCCTTAAAGGCGGGATTATGGTATCGCTTTTTGGCTGTCTGACAGTCTTTATGCAAATACTGTTAGGTGGAGGAGCATGGAAAGAGGTAGGTACCTTGTATTCGGTTGGTTTTGCTTTTGCAGGGGGACTATTGACGGCAGTGCTTGTGATTGGGCTAATGCCTTTTTTCGAGGCAACCTTTGGTATTCTATCGGCATTGAAGCTGGTAGAATTGTCTAATCCAAACCACCCGCTGCTGCGCAAACTGCTTACCGAAACGCCGGGAACCTATCACCATAGTGTAATGGTAGGTAACCTGTCAGAAGCTGCCGCGGAAGCGATTGGAGCAGATGGGCTATTGTGCCGGGTTGGATCGTATTATCATGATATTGGCAAAACAAAACGTCCGTTTTATTTTATCGAGAATCAGAATAATATGGAAAATCCACATGACTCTATTGAACCGAAGCTTAGTAAATCTATCATCGTTGCCCACGCCCGTGACGGGGTGGAAATGCAACGAGAATATAAGCTGCCAAAACCAATCCGTGACATTGCGGAGCAGCATCATGGAACAACGTTCCTGCATTATTTTTACCATAAGGCACTGAAGCTGGCGGAAGAAAAAGGTGTCGAGCCTGATTTTACCGAGGAAGATTTCCGTTATCCTGGACCGAAAGCCCAGTCGAAGGAAGCAGCCGTTGTGGGAATTGCCGACAGTGTCGAGGCTGCAGTAAGATCATTGCGTAAGCCAACTGTTCTGCAGGTGGAAACGATGATTGAGAAGATTATTAAAAGTCGACTGGATGATCATCAGTTTGACGAATGTGATTTGACGATTAAAGAATTGGATATTATTGCACGGACTCTGAAGGAGACGGTTATGGGAATTTTCCATTCACGGATCGAATACCCAGAAGATGTGCGTAAGCCGAAAAAAGAGGAAGGGGCACCTAACCCATGAGTTTGGAGATCGTTTGGGATAACGAGCAGGAAGAATACGAGATAAAGGACGATCTCATTACGCTGCTGGAGAGCATTTTGCAAAAAGCAGGTGAAGCGGAAGGGATCGATCGGGGCGAGGTAGCTCTTACTTTTGTCGATAACGTTCGTATACATGAGTTGAATTTGGAATATCGGGGAATTGACCGTCCGACGGACGTGCTTTCTTTTGCTATGAATGAAAGCGGAGAGGACGAGCTGGACATTATATACGAGATAGAGGAAGGCGAGGCGCTGGAAGATGTTCCAGACGTACTTGGGGATATAATCATTTCCGTAACTCGTGCGCAGGAGCAGGCGCTGGAATATGGTCATTCACTGGAACGAGAGCTTGGTTTTCTTTTCGTTCACGGATTTCTGCATTTGTTAGGATATGATCATCAGGATGAAGTTTCAGAAGCAGAGATGATGTCCAAGCAAGAAAAAGTACTATCTCAGGTTGGGTTGACGCGCTAATGGTGAAGAACACGGCGGTAGGGCACAAGAAGTTCTGGCACTCTTTTCGGTTTGCATCGCAAGGCTTAGTGTCGGCATTCAAATCCGAGCTTAACATGAAGGTGCATTGCTGTTTAGCGGTGGTTGTGCTAGTAGCCGCTGCCGTGTTCAGACTTCCGCTGGCCAGTTGGATGTTGCTGCTGTTCTCGATCACGCTTGTCCTAACTGCCGAACTGCTCAATACGGCGATTGAAGCGACGGTTGATCTGATCTCGCCAGAGATTCATCCACTGGCTAAGAGAGCAAAAGATACCGCCGCAGGAGCTGTGCTTCTCACGGCGGTGTTTGCTGTCTTAGTCGGGATCTATGTTTTTTATCACCCTGTGATGGACTGGATTAGCGGACTTATGTCATAATCAGGATACAAAATCAATTCAGGGGAGAGGCGGACCCGCGTTTTGCGATTCCGCCTCTTTCGTTACTGAATAATTTGAAGTGAGTTATGTACCCGAATATATCTCATGAAGTACACTGATAAAATTTAGCGCACGCTGAGAAAATAACGATAAACGAAACTAATTAGATGTTTACGAAGTGAGTTTTGTGCGAAGAAAAATCAATGAAGTCAATACTCAACAAACTTTAGGAGGACAAAATATGGATTCTACTCTTCTTATGCAAGAGGCGATTAAAGCACGAGCAAAAGCTTACATTCCATATTCCCGATTCGGAGTGGGAGCTGCCCTTCTTGATCAGGATGGTCATATTCACCACGGCTGTAATGTGGAAAATGCTGCTTTTGGACCAACCAACTGTGCGGAACGGACAGCACTATTCCGTGCGATTGCGGATGGACACGCTGTTGGTTCTTTTAAAGCAATTGCCGTAGTAGCTGACTCTGACGGCCCCGTTTCACCTTGCGGTGTGTGCCGGCAAGTAATGATTGAGTTGTGTTCGCCGGATATGAAGGTTATTCTTGGGAACATGAAGGGTGATATCGTTGAGACTACGGTGGGAGAATTGCTTCCAGGCGCTTTTGGTCCCGTAGATCTGAAGCAAGGACAAGCTCCAGAATAAAATGAGGATTTGATTTAATGCCTGTGCCTGTTTAAGGGCAAATCAGGCATAGTTAGACGAAGGTTGCTACTTTAATTGCACAATGTACAGTTAAATTGCTACTCTTTCGCGACAAAAATGAATTTAGTTGCAGATAGTACAATTAAATTTATGATAAAGCCCATATTTGGCTCTTAAGACAGGATTTAATTGCACAAAATACAACTAAAACACCAAAAACATAAACTCAACCTAAAATTAGTTGTACAAAGTACAATTAAAAGTGTTCTAGTTCTACCAAGTTAGGCTAAACTGGTGCAAACTATGTGTTTTTAGAGTAACATTACGAGGTAAGCGCCACGGCAAAAGCCGTCAGCGATTTTAATTACGTAAGGTTACTTGTAACACAGCCTAAAGCCAATCATCTCAGTAATCTTTATTCATGGTGAGGGCAATGCGAACCGTGTGAATAAGCGACAGTGAAGCGTGTCCCCGATAGGGGAGGAAAGCGCTCATGCACCATAGTCCCTCTAATCCAGCCTAACGTTGCAGTTACGCCCATTTCCGGGTGTCCAGAGGGCCGGGGCCCTTGGGGTCCCCCTTGGCTAAGGGGGATTTAGGGGGATCGAAAAAGATCTTAAAAGATTTTCAAACGCAAATTTAGAAGGTAAGTATGGAAGGAAGATAATATGAAATTCAAATCAGGCTTTGTCGCAATTATCGGCAGACCAAACGTAGGTAAATCAACACTCATGAACCAGGTCATTGGCCAGAAGATTGCTATTATGTCGGATAAGCCACAAACAACCAGAAACAAAATCCATGGTGTTTACACAACAAACACTTCACAAATCGTATTCCTGGATACACCGGGGATTCATAAAAGACAGTCCAAGCTAGGCGACTACATGAACCAGACTGCAATGAGTACACTGGGTGAAGTAGAAGCAGTGTTATTCCTTGTGGATGCGTCAGAGGGCTTGGGCGGTGGAGACCGTTACATTGCCGAGCAATTAAATGGTCTGAAGACACCGGTGATTCTAGTGCTCAACAAGATCGATAAAATAGAGCCGGAAGCTCTGCTCCCGCTTATGGCTCAATATAACAAGCTGCATGATTTTGCCGAAATTATTCCGATTTCTGCGAAGATGGGCAGCAATGTTAACACGCTGTTAGAGCAGGTTGCCAAGTACTTGCCGGAAGGCCCTCAGTATTATCCGGAAGATCAAATCACGGATCACCCCGAGCAATTTGTCTGCGCGGAATTAATCCGGGAGAAAATTCTGCATTTGACTCGTGAAGAAGTGCCGCACTCTATTGCTGTAGCCATCGAAGATATGAAGGTTGAGCCTAATGGAGTGGTGCATGTTTCAGCTGTTATTTTTGTTGAGCGTGATTCGCAAAAGGGAATTATTATCGGCAAGCAAGGGGCAATGCTGAAAGAGGTCGGCAGACGGGCTCGGACAGATATTGAGAACCTGCTG
Organism: Paenibacillus sp. FSL H7-0943; assembly: GCF_037963265.1. Taxonomy (NCBI): domain Bacteria; kingdom Bacillati; phylum Bacillota; class Bacilli; order Caryophanales; family Paenibacillaceae; genus Paenibacillus; species Paenibacillus sp. FSL H7-0943. Next base: position 5,281,165 of record NZ_CP150148.1, on the reverse strand, counting down.
GGTTCGAAGATTTTTCTGGAGCTATGGGTAAAAGTGAAAAAAGATTGGCGCAATCAGGACCGCGTTCTGCGGGATTTGGGCTTCCATAAAGACCTTTAAGTTAATTCCGTTATTCCTCGTTTGGTAGGAATTGCAAGGATAGAACCTGCTCCATCGCACCATCCTAATTCTTGATAAGAGACATCGTCTTTCCCAAGAAAGGATGAATACGAATGCGAAACTTTTCGTGGAAGTATTTTGCAATGACAGGAGACGTCGATGCTTACCTGCTGTATAAGGAAGCTGGCCATCCGCTTGAAGATAGTGGATTACAGCTAGTGGAGGAAGAGAAGGCCTGTGATGAAGAAGCGCAATAAGGACTGGTTGCTTGCCGAATGGTTGGGGGAAGAGGCATGCTACACAGGGTGGAAGGGATCGTCATCCGCAGCATGGACTACGGCGAGGGGAACGCAATTATTACGCTTTGCACCGAGAACGCGGGAAAAGTAGGGGTTCTGGTGCGTGGCGCAAAGAAGGTCAAAAGCCGCCATGCTGCATTGATCCAACTGTTCACCGTTGGGGAATTTGTTTTTTTTAGAAATAATGGAGGACTTGGGACACTGAATTCTGGCGAAATTACGAAGTCGCACCATCCGCTGCGTGAGGATTTGATCAAAGCTGCTTATGCGTCTTATGCGTGTGAACTACTTGATCGTGTTCTGCATGATGAGGAAACGGGAAGCTTCTGGTTTCGCCAGCTTACGGCCTGTCTTAATGCACTTGAAGAGGACAAGGAACCCGGCGTTATCATAAATGTCTTTGAAATGAAAATCTTACAGGCAGCCGGTTATGGTCCTGAATTCGATTCTTGTGTAATTTGTGGTGCCGAGAAGCCGGATGATCAACTGCTGGTCAGCCCTCGCCTTGGTGGAGCACTGTGCCGCAGTTGTAAACATAATGACCCTCCAGCCATGGAGGTCTCTGCTCGTGCGTTGAAGCTGCTGCGATTATTCGCCAGACTTGACCTGACTAGACTAGGCAATGTGGATGTAAAGGAAAGCAGCCGGGATGAGCTGAAAAAAATTATGCGGGCCTTTATGGATGTGCAACTCGGATTAAAGCTGAAGTCACAAAGTTTCCTAGACCAGCTCGACAAGTACAAGATTTGACGAAAGCTGATTTTTCCGTTACTATAGGATCAGTTTATTATATGATCGTCGTTATGCTCCAAATGGGGAGAGGCGTGCATTGATCGGGAAAGTAGTGGACTGTATTGTCGTTATTCAGCGAGCTGGGGGCAGTGGAAGCCTAGCGGGACAACGTTCATGAACATGGCACCCGGGAGTACGAATGCGGCGAATGAAAGTGGATTTCGTTCTTGTTTTGGCAGCAAACTTGCTTATACAAGGTATGAAATCAAGTAGGGTGGAACCGCGGGAGAATAAGTTAAGCTCTCGTCCCTATGTCTGTTAATCAGGCATGGGGGCGGGGGCTTTTTGTTGCTGTCAGGAGCTAAAAGTGCCGCCTCCATGGTAGAAAGTTTTAGGCAAGCTGTTGTAAAAAACTTGTAAAGCGAAGGAGACGGTATTATGAACTTCCAGCAGATGATTTTGACACTGCAGCAGTTCTGGGCTGAACAGAACTGTATCATCGTACAGCCTTATGACACAGAAAAAGGCGCCGGCACGATGAACCCTATGACTTTTTTACGCTCGCTAGGTCCTGAGCCTTGGAGAGTGGCTTACGTAGAGCCTTCACGTCGTCCCTCCGATGGTCGTTATGGAGAGAACCCGAACCGTCTGTATCAGCATCACCAATTCCAAGTAATCATCAAACCCTCACCAGATAACATTCAAGAGATCTATTTGGATAGCTTGAAAGCACTCGGTATTGATCCGCTCTTGCATGACATCCGTTTTGTAGAGGATAACTGGGAGAATCCGTCACTGGGCTGTGCGGGTCTGGGATGGGAAGTATGGCTGGACGGTATGGAGATCACTCAATTTACTTACTTCCAGCAGGTAGGTGGCATCGAAGCTAACCCTGTTGCTGTAGAAATCACTTACGGGATGGAGCGCTTAGCCTCTTACATTCAGGATAAAGAAAATGTGTTTGATCTTGAATGGGTAAGCGGTATGACTTATGGTGATGTTTTTCATCAGCCGGAGTTCGAGCATTCTACCTACACTTTTGAAGTATCGGATGTAAAAATGTTATTCTCGCTGTTCAACATGTATGAAGAGGAAGCACGTAGAGCGATGGAGAAACATCTTGTGTTTCCAGCCTACGATTATGTGTTGAAATGCTCACATAGCTTTAATCTACTCGATGCGCGTGGGGCAATTAGTGTAACTGAACGGACTGGATTTATTACCCGAGTGCGTAATCTTGCCCGCTCCGTAGCGGCAACATATCTTGAGGAACGCGAGAAGCTTGGCTTCCCGCTGCTGAAGAAAGAAGGTGCTGACCGTGTCTAAAGATATCCTGTTTGAGATCGGTCTGGAGGAAATTCCTGCACGTTTTATCCGTGCTGCGATGGAACAGCTGCAAGATAGAATGTCCAAGTGGTTGGATTCTGCACGTATAAACCATGCTGGAGTTACTGCATATGCTACGCCACGTCGTCTCGCTGTATTTGTTAAGGACGCGGCTGAGAAGCAAGAGGATATTAGCGAAGAGGTCAAAGGACCTTCACGCAAAATCGCGCTGGATGCTAACGGCGACTGGAGTAAAGCTGCGCTAGGATTTGCCCGCAGTCAAGGTGTATCTCCAGAGCAATTTACATTTAAAGAACTAGCTGGCGTGGAATATATTTATGCCACAAAAAATAGTGCGGGTGTAGAGACTGCTTCTTTGCTCACAGAAGGACTTCTGGGTATTGTAAATGCAATGACTTTCCCGAAGAACATGCGCTGGGGAGCTTACGATTTTAAATTCGTTCGTCCGATTCGCTGGATGGTTGCTCTTTTTGGTAAAGAGATCATTGATTTGGAAATTACGGATGTAAAAGCGGGTAATGTGAGCCGTGGACATCGTTTTCTGGGTACAGAGACTGTAATCTCGGAGCCTGCGCAATATGTGGAGAGCATGCGTGCGCAGCATGTACTTGTGGATGTGAAGGAACGGGAAACGCTTATCCTAGATCAAATTAACAAATTGGCTGAAGAGAAAAGCTGGACGATTGCGATTAAAGAAGATCTTTTGGAAGAAGTACTGTTCTTGGTAGAAACACCAACCGTGCTCTTTGGAACCTTTGATCCATCTTTCTTAGAGATTCCTCAGGATGTGCTGATTACCTCGATGCGTGAGCATCAGCGTTATTTCCCTGTTTTTGATGCAGCTGGCAAGCTACTGCCATTCTTTGTAACTGTACGTAACGGGAATGCAGAATCCTTGGATGTTATCGCTAAGGGAAATGAAAAAGTGCTTCGTGCTCGTCTATCAGATGCCAAATTCTTCTATCAAGAAGATCAAAAGATGAAGATTGACGATGCGTTAGCCAAGCTTGAGAACATTGTTTACCATGAAGATTTGGGCAGCGTAGGGGATAAGGTGCGCCGTATTCGCCAAATCTCTGATCGTCTGGCTGTGAAGCTTGGACTATCAGCTTCTGCTGTGTCCGAAGTAAGTCGCACTGCGGATATTTGTAAATTCGACCTTGTAACACAAATGGTTTATGAATTTCCTGAGCTGCAAGGAACAATGGGTGAAGATTATGCACGTAAAGCAGGCGAGCCTGAAACTGTGGCAAAAGCGATCTTCGAGCATTATCAGCCACGATTTGCAGGAGATGCTGTACCTTCAACAGAAGCAGGTTCAGTTGTCAGCATAGCGGACAAAATCGATACGATTGTTGGCTGCTTCTCCATCGGCATCATTCCGACAGGATCTCAGGATCCATATGCCCTGCGCCGTCAGGCTGCAGGTATTGTCCAAATTGTGCTTGAGCATAAATTGCCAATTACGCTGCGCGAAATTTTTGAAGCGGCGATTGAAATTCATGAAAATTCAGGAAATACGAAACATTCTGGAGATGAACTACGTATAAACCTGTACGAGTTCTTCGGTCTGCGTGTAAAACGTCTTTTATCTGACAATGTACGCTATGATGTTGTGGACGCTGTTACAGCGGCTGGTTTTGACGACGTGGTAGATGTTGTGGGCAGAAGCCGTGCTCTTATGGCTGCTGTGTCCGACCAAGCAGATTTCAAGATTACCGTAGATTCGCTTACTCGTGTCAGTAATTTGGCAAGTAAAGCAACCAGTGAAGTGATTGATCCTGCTTTACTTAAAGAAGATGCTGAATTGCAGCTTTTTAATACATGGCAGGAGCTTCACGCACCTTACCTTGAAGCTATGGCGGCAAAAAATGCCGAAGAAGCACTTCGGATTCTTTCGGGTCTAAAAGACGCCGTTACAACATTTTTTGATTCCGTTATGGTTATGGCGGAGGACGAGCAAGTGCGTGCTAACCGTTTGGCTCTGCTTGCTGGTATTGATGCTGACTCCAAGTCGTTCGCTGATTTTGCGAAGCTTGTCTGGTAATTTTAATCAAGAAAATTTGAATCTTATGGTATAGAATGTTGGTTTGGGGTATAAATATACGGAACGGTGCCAATGCGTCATTTGACATCCGTTCCGTATTTATGCTTAGAAAGAAGGATTTCTTGCGGAGAGGGCGTATATATATTACACGGGAAATTGGTGATGATCATGGAGAAGTCCCAGTCTAGAACGATAGTGGTGGATGGGGATGCTTGTCCGGTCAAAAAAGAGATCGCTGAGGTAGGTCGCACCTTTGGTGTTCCGGTACTTATGGTATCTTCTTATGACCATGCACTGAAAGCTGAAGAGGGTGTAACGGTTGTGCAGGTGGATCGAGGAGATCAGAGTGCCGATCTATATATTGCCAATCATATTACTGCAGGAGATGTGGTATTGACTCAAGATTATGGTCTTGCGGCACTTGCACTAGGTAAACGATGCAGTGTGCTTTCATTCCGTGGGCAGGAATACGACAATTTCAAGATGGATTTTATGCTGGAGGGTAGACATGCCAGGGCCGTGGAACGAAGACGGGGACATTATTCAAAGGGTCCAAAACCCATAACGGCAGAAGAAAAAACTTATTTTCAACATAAACTGACAAAACTTTTAATACTTTTGCAGGAGAATGTGGAGCAATAGCGAATTATATTTATTTGTTAAGAGATGAAGGTGGTTGAAGTGGCTAGCGGACACGGGAATATTCCGGAAGAGGTTATCGAAAGCGTGCTTGCGCGTCATGATATAGTCGATACAGTCGGTAAGGTTGTTCATTTGTCCAAGCAGGGGAAATATTTATGGGGCCTCTGCCCGTTCCATTCGGAGAAAACCCCTTCCTTTACTGTTACCCCCGACCGGGGAGTATTTCATTGCTTTGGCTGCGGTATGGGTGGAAATGCCATCAAATTTAGGATGGAAATCGAAGGATTAACCTTCCCCGAAGCTGTCAGAATAATGGCTGAAGAAAGTGATATTCCCGTTCCAGAAGGTAAGGGAGGTATGATGTCTCCCCCTGATCCGGAACGCGACCGGTTGATTCAAGCTTATGAATGGTCGGCAAAGTTCTATCATTACTTGCTGAAGAACACGGAACACGGCAAAGCCGCTATGGACTATTTAAGAGGCCGGAACTTCAGTGATAAAATGATTGACCAGTTTCAGATCGGATATGCTCCGGACCGCTGGGATACTTTGCTGCAGTTTTTGGAGAAACGAAATTTTGACCTTGCGGAAATGGAGAAAGGCGGACTTCTGTCAGCCCGCGGTGAGGGCAAAGGCTACTTGGATCGTTTCCGTGGCCGGATTATCTTTCCGATTGCCAACCGTACAGGCAAGGTAATCGCATTCGCCGGAAGAATACTTGGAGAGGGTCAACCTAAGTATTTAAATTCTCCGGAGAGTAGATTGTTTAACAAAAGCCGGATATTGTACAATTTGCACCAGTCCAAAGCATCCATTCGCAAAACTCGACAAATCGTCCTGTTTGAAGGATACGGAGATGTCATCTCATCCTGGGAAGCGGGTGTGCATAACGGCGTAGCAACGATGGGAACGTCCTTGACGGAGGGTCATGTGGCACTGATGAAGAGCCTGGCTGATGAAATTATACTGTCTTACGACGGTGACCGGGCGGGACAAGCAGCAGCCATGAAGGCCATTCCGATGCTTGAAGGCAGCGGCCTGCGTGTAAAGATCGCCTTACTGCCAAGCGGGGTGGATCCGGATGAATTTATCTCCAAGCATGGAGGAGAAAGATTTAAAGATCAGGTTATTGATTCAGCAGTTTCATCCATAAAATTTAAGCTTATATATCTGAAAAAAAACCATATACTCCTAGAGGAAGATGGCAAAATCGCCTATGTCAAGGAAGCCTTAGAAGTTATTGCTTCACTGCATTCCTCAACAGAGCGAGAGGTTTATCTGAAGGAAATCGCTGCTGAACTCGAACTTTCATATGATAGTTTGAAGCAGGATTGTAATTTACTTAGGGCATCGATGCAAAAAAACATCCCTGAAGGGGATAATAACGACAAAAGGTGGAATAATGGTAGGCATAAAAAAGGGCAGGTGCAGACACCGACCTTACTACCCGCTTATCATGTCGCGGAACGGCGTCTATTGTCCTTTATGATTCAGGACCCGGAAGCCGCCACGTATGTGGGCGAACGCCTCGGAGAAGATTTCAACATCGTTGATCATGCGGCAATTGCTGCTTATCTATATGCCTATTACGCGCAAGGCAAACCACCCGGCATTAGTCGGTTTCTATCATCACTTCAGGATGATCGTCTGGAGAAAACTGCGACATCAATATCCATGATGGATACCCCTCCGGACTGGAATATGCAGGTTCTAGATGATTGTATCCGTGAAGTGCGGAAATACCCACTGCAACGCAAAATGGAACAGAAGCGTGAAGAGATGATTCAGGCTGAAAAGTCAGGTGACTTTTTGCGTGCGGCACAAATAGCAAGTGAGATTATAGCCCTAGAGAGACAATGACATGTTGACAGGATGTACCTAGGGAGGAGGGAGTCGAATTATGGCGAACGATCAGCATACTGAATTGGAAGCAGAATTTACTTTGGATCAGGTGAAGGATCAGCTCATTGAGCAAGGTAAGAAAAGATCATCATTAAATTACAAAGATATTATGGAGAAATTATCGCCGTTTGATCAAGACCCCGAGCAAATGGAGGAGTTCTACGAGCAACTCAGTGATTTGGGAATTGAGGTTGTAAACGAGAACGATGAAGAGGTTAACAGCCTCCGACCAAGTGAGGATAATGAGGATAAAGACAGCGATGATTTCAGCTTTGATGACGATCTGTCACTGCCACCAGGGATCAAGATTAATGACCCTGTCCGTATGTATCTAAAAGAAATCGGACGCGTTCCTTTGTTGTCGGCTGACGATGAAGTTGAGCTTGCTATGCGAATTAAGAATGGCGATGAAGAAGCTAAACGCCGTCTTGCAGAAGCGAACCTGCGTCTCGTAGTAAGTATCGCGAAACGTTATGTCGGACGCGGTATGCTGTTCCTGGATCTGATTCAGGAAGGTAATATGGGTCTGATCAAAGCAGTAGAGAAATTTGACCATAACAAGGGATTCAAATTTAGTACGTATGCTACTTGGTGGATTCGCCAGGCCATCACTCGTGCGATTGCGGATCAGGCGCGTACCATTCGTATTCCTGTACACATGGTGGAAACGATTAACAAGCTGATTCGGGTTTCTCGCCAATTGCTGCAAGAACTGGGACGCGAACCTTCCCCAGAGGAAATTGCGGCTGAGATGGAACTGACGGTTGAGAAAGTTAGAGAGATCATGAAGATTGCCCAAGAACCTGTATCCTTGGAAACACCAATTGGTGAAGAAGATGACTCTCATCTAGGAGACTTCATTGAGGATCAGGAAGCATTGGCTCCTGCGGATGCAGCGGCTTATGAACTCCTGAAGGAACAGCTGGAGGATGTGCTGGACACGCTCACGGAGCGTGAAGAGAATGTACTTCGTCTGCGTTTTGGCCTTGATGATGGACGGACAAGAACGCTTGAAGAAGTCGGCAAGGTGTTTGGTGTTACCCGGGAACGGATCCGCCAGATCGAAGCCAAGGCATTGCGCAAACTTCGTCACCCTAGCCGCAGTAAACGGCTTAAGGATTTCCTTGAATAGTATTTCATGAACTGGACCTTCTGCTGCTCAGTGGCAGGAGGTTCTTTTATTTGAATTTACGCTGGTAAAAAATGTGTTGACCTTGTGTATCTGGAAAGAAGGATGAGCCAGTGAATTTGGAAAAACGCGACATCATTATAAAAGAGATTCAGTATTGGAGAAAAAGCCGGTTGCTGCCAGAGCAGTATTGCGATTTCTTAACCAATCTGTATGACGATGAGGATGCGAATAAGGATAACAATCCAATTTCGCTGAGAAATTTACAGCAGGGAAGCATCAAAATTTGGCTGTTTTCTTTTGGAATTATTTCCTTGATTTTCTTGATTAGTCTTTATTTTAGCGTTTTTCCCTGGCCTTTGCAACTTGCAACCGCACTATCTGTATTAATTATTTGTTATGGATACTCCGCCGTTTATGAGGACCGGAACAATGTTATCAGTCTTATCCTAGCGGGGCTGGGCAGTGTTTTAACGCTTGGTTTTGGGCTATGGCTGATTGATTTGCATGATCTGGATCCTCAGCTCTGGAGGCCTATTCTAATTGGGTGCTGCGGCTTGTTATGGTGTATTTTGGGATTTTTACTCCGGATAGGTTTGTTGCAGTACTGTGGTTTTGCTTTTTGGGCATTACTGTATGCAGGGTTCTTCGGTGGAAGAAGCCCGGAGGCCTCTATATTTGAACTGGAGTTCCTATGGCTGCCATTGTGTGTGCTGATGGTATGGTTAAGCTGGCTTTTGCATCATAAGGTAAGAGGTGTTGCCAGTGTTTATTTTGCAGTGGGAGTATCGCTTTGGATCATGCCAGAGCTTGACGCTCTTTTATTAAGACAGGATTATCCGCAGTGGATTTCATTGATGCTGATCCTAAAGATTGCAGCAGGGTTAGCTTTGTTGTTTGGGTTTCGAAAAAAATGGATAACGTGGGTGGCAACATGAACAATGTGAAATTATCAGATCGGCTTCAGCAATTGCTGGAGCAAATTCCGCAAGGAAGCAGATTAGCAGATATCGGTTCCGATCATGCCTTGCTTCCTGTGGCCGCTGTCGAAAGCGGTAAGGCTGTGTTTGCAATTGCAGGTGAAGTAAACCCGGGTCCCTTTGATGCTGCTTGTAAGGGCGTTGCAGAGGCTGGACTAGGGAAGGTGATCTCGGTGCGCCGTGGAGACGGCCTTGAGGTTCTGGAACCTGGTGAAGTCAATTGTATCACGATTGCTGGCATGGGAGGCGCATTAATTGCCGCGATTCTGGACCGGGGTCAAAGCCAGGGTAAGCTAAAAGAGGTTACAACCCTTTTGCTTCAACCGAATGTAGGCGAGGATATTTTGCGCCGCTGGTTATTAAATAATAAATGGGTACTCGTAGCTGAGAGAATTTTGGAAGAAGACGGGAAGCTATATGAAGTATTGACGGCTGTACCAGAAAATACGGAAGCTGGAATTACAAATGAAAGTGTATATCGTGAATTAACCTTGGGGGATTCCGCTAAAGTCCTTGGGCAAGAGGCCTTGCTTCAAATGGGACCATGGCTGCTTCAAGCACCAAATGCTGTGTTTTTTGCTAAGTGGCAGGGTGAGATTCAGAAATTGGAAGGCATTTTAACATCGTTGTCACGTTCAGAACTCGAATCTGCTGAGCATAAACGGAAACAGATTCAAGGTCAGATCAGGGAAATTACGGAGGTGCTACAATGTTTGCCAAGGGACAAACAGTAATTCAGTATATGGAGCAACTGGCTCCTAAGCATTTAGCTGAGGATTGGGATAAAATTGGTCTTCAACTGGGCACGCTGCAAAAAGAAATCACTAATGTATTAGTTGCTTTAGATGTGAATGATGAGGTAGTTGAAGAAGCGATTCGTCTAGGCTGCAATTTGATTATTGCGCATCATGCGATTATTTTCCGTCCATTGCAAGGAATCCAGACAGACACACCGGCGGGCAAAATGTATGAAAAATTAATTAAGAATGACATTGCGGTGTACATCAGCCACACGAATCTGGATGTCACCGAAGGTGGAATGAATGATTGGATGGCTGAAGCTCTTGGCATAGAAAACGGAGTACCCATCAAAGACATTCACTCCGAGCAATTATCAAAGCTGGTAGTATTTGTGCCGAAGGATCATCATCAGAAGGTTCTGGATGCTATTCTGAATGCTGGAGCAGGGGCAATTGGCAACTATAGTCATTGCAGCTTCAATATCGAGGGATACGGTACTTTTATTCCAGGAGAAGGCACGGATCCTTATATCGGGGAAAAAGGTAAGATGGAACGTGCCGAGGAAATTCGTATTGAGACGATCGTCCCGCACTCCATCCGCAATAAAGTGGTGCAGGCTATGCTTAAGGCCCATCCTTATGAAGAGGTTGCCTATGATTTGTACTCAATGGATCTTAAAGGCCGCAGCTTAGGACTTGGGCGGGTAGGAAAGCTCAAAGAGCCTACAACCCTTGGACAATTCGTGGAGACGGTAAAAAAAGGTCTGAAGGTAGACCATGTACGGGTTGTTGGTGATTTGGACCGTCCGATTCGTAAAGCTGCTGTTCTCGGTGGCTCGGGTGGAAAGTATTATAACAGTGCTATTTTCCGCGGTGCGGATGTCCTGGTTACTGGGGATCTGGATTATCATACAGTTCAGGATGCTGCGCTCGCCGGAATTACTCTGATTGATCCGGGACATAATGCGGAGAAGATCATGAAAGAGAAAGTAGCGGAGTGGATGGCTGGAAAATTGGCCGAGCATAAGTATGATACAGCTGTGCATGCTTCGCAGGTGAATACGGAGCCATTTAAGTTCCTATAAAATTGCCATTTAATAATGCTTGTGCCAGACATGTGATGTCTGTATAATATATAATGTTGTTCGGAAAGTTTGACAGACAATCGCCGGTGACGTGAAGACGTCACGGGAGGAAAGTCCGGGCTCCATAAGGCAGGATGCTGGATAACGTCCAGTCGGCGCGAGCTGAAGGATAGTGCCACAGAAATGGACCGCCGATGGCCGCCTTAGGGCGGCACAGGCAAGGATGGAACCGAGGTGTAAGAGACCCCGAGGAACGCTGGTGACTTCGTTCCTGGTAAACCCCATCTGGAGCAAGACCTAATGAGACGCAGCTGAATAAGCAGCCTTAGCCTGAGGCGCGTCTAGGTTGGTCGCTGGAGCTGTGCAGTAATGTATGGCCTAGATAGATGATTGTCGCTTATGGTGGGAGGGTAGTTCCCGATCGAACCACGACGAGCACAGAACCCGGCTTACGGCAAACTTTCCTAACTGCAACGTTATAATAACAACACCATACAAACGGCGACGTATCCCGGTAACCCGGCTTACGCCGCCTTTTTTGTTGCAAACAAATGCGGATACGGCAAATATATAAAGCAGTAAATGCGATAACATGCAGGGATTTGGAACGTGATATGCAAAAATTAGACTTTTTAGAAGAATTGCTAGCGGCTGATGGGCTGATGAGCTGATGGCTGGTGGTTGATGAGCAGATGGCTGGTGGTTGATGAATAGATGGCTGGTGGTTGATGAATAGATGGCTGGTGGTTGATGAATAGATGGCTGGTGGTTGATGAATAGATGGCTGGTGGATGATGAATAGATAGCTGGTGGATGATGAATAGATGGCTGGTGGATGATGAGCAGATGGCTGGTGGTTGATGAGCAGATGACTTGTGGTTGATGAATAGATGGCTTGTGGTTGATGAGCAGATGGCTGGTGCTTGATGAGTTGATAGCTGATAGCTGATGGATGATGGATGATGGTTGATGGTTGATGGTTGATGGTTGATGGTTGATGGTTGATGGTTGATGGTTGATGGTTGATGGTTGATGGTTTGATGAGCTGATATGCTAACGGACCGAGATGCAGCTATTTGTGTATTTTATGCCTTTTTGGAGGAGTTTCGGACTGGAGAGCCGTTATTCGGCATAAATAGGGTGGATATCGGGCGTTTTGGATCGAATAGTGACTATGGGGTCCGATAGCAAACCAAATGAGCGGAATTGATGCAAATAAGAGCGCTGGGGTCCGATACAAACCTCCAGAACTCCAGAACTCCAGAACTCCAGAACTCCAGAACTCCAGAACTCCAGAACTCAGAACTCCAGAACTCCAGAACTCAGAACTCCAGAATTCAGAACTCCCGAACTTCCGAACGCCATGGTTACTTTGACGCCAGAATTAGACTAGTAGCTAGCAAACTGTAACAATGCGGAGCTTGGCTAATCTTCTGCGGAAAGATTGGAGTTAGTAGCGAAATATCAATTGTAACCTCTGGCTGTAACTTCCTGTGAAATCGGAGTTAATTGAGTGGTAGATGTGTTGAGTAACTAGAGGATGTTTGGTGATGCGGAAAGCGAAATGTGGGAAATGGGATATATGACGCGCAAATTTGCTGAATGCGAAATGAGATGTGTAGAAATGCGAATGTGGAAATACGAAATGAGATGTGCAGGAACGCTGAAATGTGGAAATACGAAATGAGATGTGCAGGGACGCTGAATGTGGAAATACGAAATAAGCTGTACAGAGGCGCTGAATAATGGCAATTCGAAATGTGACGAGCAAAAATTGCTGAATGTGAAATGTGAAAATACGAAATGAGCTATGTAGTGCCACAAAAGTAGAAATGCTAAATGTGATTTGCAGAAATGCGTAAAGGTCACATTCTGCAAATGCGCAAAAGTGAAAGCTCAGAAATCTGCTCACAAAAAACGGCTTCCCCGTCCAATAAAGGATGGAGAAGCCGTTTTATTTTGCCATCGTAGGTATTGATTACGAGCAGTTGTTTACGACCGAACGATGTTTTGATTTTGCTGCCATTGTACCAATGCTTTCTCTAGACGTTGGACAGCAACAGGAACTTGCTCTGGTGGCGTGTGTGTGAAGTTAAGGCGCATTTTGTTTTTGTGAGGCTCCGCTGAATAGAATACCTCTCCGGGTACGAACGCTACTCCGTTTTCCACTGCCAGCGGGAGTAATTCCTTAGTATTGATCTCTTCGGAAAGGGTAAGCCATAGGAACATGCCGCCTCTTGGCTCGAGGAAATGTGCTCCTTCCCAGTTATGTGATCTGAGTTCCGCGGACAGGAGCTTCATACGCGAATAATACTCTCTTGAGATGAGGCGGATATGCTGCTCAATATCAAAATGCAACAGCAGTTCATCTAAAGCACGCTGGTCGATGGTGCTGGAATGCAGATCGGCTGCTTGTTTTGCCTTGGCGATGGTCTTGATTAGTTCGGAATCGCCGATAATCCAGCCGGTGCGTAGGGCAGGGGCGACGATCTTGGAGAAGGTCCCTGTGTAGACTACACAATGATCCCCGCCAAAGCTTCTATCGATGGAGGCTAATGAAGGTGGATATAGAGTTTTATCTTCATCAAAGGTTATTTCTCCATAGGGATTGTCCTCTAGAATAAGAACACCGTAACGGCGGCAGATTTCAACCACCTTCTCGCGGCGTTCTTTACTCCATGTTGCTCCAGACGGATTGTTGAAGGTCGGAACAGCGTATAGCAGTTTTGGTCGATGTATCCGAATCTGCTCTTCCAACTGATCCGGTAAAATGCCATATTCGTCGTTTGGTATCGAATGAATAGCAGCCCGGTAAGAACCGAGCACCTGTAGTGCTGCCAGATAGGTGGGCGCTTCCACAAAAACTGCATCGCCGGGATCCAGCAATATTTTGCATAACAGATCTATAGCTTGCTGTGAGCCTGTAGTCAATACCATCTCAGAGGCTGTAACCGGGATGCCTTGCCGGGTAAGCCTTTCAGCGATTTTGTCACGTAGTGGAGTAAAACCCTCGGTAAGCCCATATTGAAGCGCTGAGGTGTCGCTGGAGAGCACACGATTATAGGCATCACGTACGGCCTCCAAGGGAAACAAATCCTCCCCAGGCAGCCCGCCTGCAAGTGAAATAATGTCATTGCCTTGTGTAACTTTTAGAATCTCCCGAACTGCTGATGATCCTAGATGATTGGCTGCCGTTGAGTATTTGATATCCATAAATTAGTTCTCCACCTTTCGATTTGATGCTATCATAATAGGAGTGCTGTATAACAGTAAAGCGTTGAATATAACAGTGGAGGTGAAGGGTTCATGCATATCGATTTGAATCGCAGCGGCAGCAAAACTCTGCCCCATCAAATTAGTGAAACCCTCAGTCAGCGGATCTCATCAGGACTGCTTCAGCCAGGTGTCCGGCTGCCCTCCGTTAGAAGTCTAGCTATAACCTTGAACGTGAGTCAGGTTACAGTAAGCAAGGCTTACGATATGCTTGAGAAACGAGGACTTATTTACTGCAGACAGGGTAAAGGGTGCTTTGTAGCCGATCCAACCCATAATAGACGTCAAGAAGAGGGTTGCTGGCAGGATTTATATGATGATTATTTGCCGCGGGCTCAGCTTTGGCGGAATTTTGATGTTTCAGAAGTGAAATATCCCTTTCATTTAGCCGCCATCCACAGTGAGCTGCTGCCACTTCAAGATATTGGTGACACCTATGCATCCTTGGTCAAAGAGCAACCGGAGCTTATGGCAACCTACGGGAATTTTCAGGGAGATCTTGAGCTGCGGAATGTCATGAGAGAACATTTGAAATCGCGTGGGATTTCACTCACTTCTTCCGATTTGATGATAACCAGCGGGACCCAACAAGGCATTGATCTGGTGGCTCGTACATTTGTTGGTCCTGGAGATACAGTCTATCTTGAGGCGCCTAGCTATACTGGTGCTATTGATGTTTTTGCGGGACGAGGTGCAGAGATGATTTTTGTGCCTACGGATAGTGAAGGGATGCGAGTGGATGTTCTTACAAAAATGTGTGATCAAAGACCTCCAAAGCTAATTTATACCATCCCTACTTTTCAAAATCCAAGCGGCGTAACTATGAGCATCACAAGAAGACAACGACTGCTGGAATTAGCGCGCAGCTACCGTTGCCTCATTGTTGAGGATGACCCATTTAGTGATTTATATTTCCATGCACCACCACCTAGGGCGATTAAATCAATGGATCCCGATGGACATGTAGTCTATATGAAAAGCTTTAGCAAAGTACTTGCACCTGGTTGCCGAATCGCCTGTGTGGCTGCAGAAGGAAATATTCTGTCCCGGCTGATCGCCGCTAAATCTGCGAGTGATCTAGGAAGTCCCTTGCTGACACAGAAGGCCGTATTACCCTTCATCGCTGAAAAATACGACGCCTACGCAGCACAGCTACGAATTACACTCCGTGGTCGTATGGAAAAGGCGGCGAAGCTTCTGAAGCTGTACGCGCCGCCTGGAGTGAACTATATTCTACCAGAGGGAGGACTTAATCTCTGGCTGGAGCTGCCCCCTTCTCCTGATATCGCAAGCCTGCATGACTTGGCGGAGCAGGAGAGCATTTCTTTTTTACCCGGTGATGTCTGTTACTCTGCGGAAACGCCTTCCCGCCACATCCGTCTTTGCTATTCGCAAATGAAGGAATCGGAAATGGAGGAAGGGTTACAGCGGTTTCTGCGCTTACTTGGCCGGTTTTTGCAATGACACGGTTATGGGGTGTTATTTGTTCTTTGTTTTAATTGATTCATTTGCTGGCGTACATGTTGAGGAAAAAGCTGCAATGGAACTTGATTGCCGCTTGCCGCTTGTAGCGTTTTATAAATATCGACCTGACCCCAGCCAAAGTATTTATCATGGCCGGAAGTTCCCAGATCAACAGCGTTTTTGGTCATAAGGTCCATAACTTCCTTATTCGTCAGATTAGGATTCAGTGAACGTACCAGACCCGCCAGCGCAGCGACATGGGGACTGGCCATCGACGTGCCGGATAAAGCGGCATACTGGCTGTCCGGATAGGTGCTTGCGATGCTTTCTCCGGGTGCAGCGACATCAATATAATCGCCGTAGTTGGAGAAGGAGGCTTTTTCCCCTGAGGCATTTGTAGCAGCCACTGCAATCACTTCGGGATAAGCTGCAGGGTATCCAGGCCGTTCTGTATTATCATTGCCTGCTGCAGACACAAGCACGATGTCCCGGTCATAGGCGTATTTAATCGCATCATGGAGGAACTGCGAGTCGGCATAATTCCCTAAACTTAAGTTAATAACCTTTGCGCCATTGTCAGCTGCCCATATGATACCTTCTGCTACGGAATAAGTCGTTCCGGCACCTGAGTTATCTAGCGCTTTTACAGGGAGGATCTTATTGTACCAGCTGATGCCAGCTACACCTTCCCCGTTGTTAACAAGTGCGCCAATGATTCCAGATACATGTGTACCGTGACCTACATCATCCTCGGGTGTGGAACCATTGGTAATGGCATTGTAACCAGTCAAAAGCTTACCTTGTAAATCAGGATGATTAATCTGTACTCCCGTATCGACTACGGCTACAACCACTTCTTTGCTGCCTTTGGAAAGATTCCAACCTAGCTCAGTTTCAATCGCCGGGAGGTTCCATTGGTAAGTGGAGAATAACATGTCGTTAGGCGTGACAGTTCCTTCAGCGTTTTTAGTGATGGTATCATTGGTTAAATACATATAGTGAGGTTCCGTATACTCGGGATGCCATTTGTTGGTGAAATAGGATTTCAGCTGATAATAGGTCATCTTCTCAGAGCGAAAGATATAGGCATATCCCAGCTTGCGTGGCTGCTTGCAGTGGATATCGGCGGTTATCGTCTGGAGCTGTCCCTGAGTCGGAGCATTTCCCTTAAAACGGACTACAATTTCATTCTCATAAAAATGGCTGGCATTTTCGTTATCATGGCCGGTCTTGACTGTAATGTCCTTTAAGTTATCGGTATGGACTGATTCCACATGGTATTTGCCTTCCTTAGGATACGGAATGAGACGCAGGTTCTTCAGCTGATGGTCTGCCACACGCCCAAGCACCTTTTGGTTAATAAGAGCAATAATCCCTACATTTTTCTGTTTGTTCCGCTGAGCGATAAAGTAATATTTTTCTTTACCGATTGTAAACGTTGGAGATTCATAGGATTGATGACCGTGGATTGCTGATTTTGCCGTATTGAGATATTTTAGAAGCTGTTTGTTCTCCTGTTCGGTTCCTTTTGGAAAAGACGACTTAAAGGTCTCAGTCTTTTGTGTGCGGAAATCGATCCACATCAGCATGGAGATAAACCCGTGGTCTTGCTGCAATCGTTTCGCATACACTGATTTATCATGAATCGAAGACATCCCGTCTGTTTCAGACAGGAGTTTAGTTAAGTGTCTACTGACATCGACTCTATTCAGATGATCTGTCGCCTCCACATCCTGGCTTAAGGAGGTTTTCTTTAATGTTTTTTCCTGAGAAGGATTTGGAGGTGAATGCAAAGCTGAAGTTGGAGCCGGATTCTGAACAGCGACTTTTGCGGCCTCTCTGGTCGTCCCATTAGTGGCAGGGCGCAGGGCAAAGGTAAGTAACCCAACTGTAAAAGCTGCTGTAACCAAACCTGCAACTGTTAGATTTTTTCGTGACATGATTTCCGCTCCTCTATGCAATGTAATGTCTATAGGTTTAGAAGAGAGCGTATCTTTTATGCATCTTAGAAAAGGATACCTTCCTAACGTTTTTTATGATAATATCAGAGAGAATAAGTATCTCGAATTGTCTTCTTGATTTTGTAAGAGATACCTCATTAGATGTTGTTCTTAATAATTGTTCAGAAGGTTAGACTTCTCTGTGTTCACATCCTGATATTGCAAGAATAAAGAGATACGTCTTTAGGGCGGTTTCTTTCAGAGGATTAACTTTATTGACTACAAGAGCAGGGAATAATAAGGAGGAGCAACCGCTATGTCAGCAGCCAATGTGCAGAAATTATGTGAATCGACGAGAGATAAACTTAAAGTGGTAATCGACAAAATGGAAGTATTTCTAAATGAGCATGCATTGCCTCAGCTTGTAGTTGAGGGAGATGAGGAAACCGTACAATTTTACCAAGGTTTTCTGTCCGATCTTCGTCACCTATTAGTGTTCTCGGAAATGTCATATGAGAAATTAGGCGTTGCGCTGCGTCGTGCGACATTCGATGAATCTTTTGCACAGAAAGCGCTTTATAATGTATATCACTATGGCGTGAACAACTTCTTTTATCCGAAAAATGAAAGCTATTCTGAAGATGGCCGTTACGCTTATACTGGTCAGGATGCAATCCGTTTCCGCAAAAAGCCAGTACGTCCCGCACGTGATATCATCCTAGAAATCACCAAAACGTATGAAGATCTTCGCGATGATCTCATTTATTATGAGAACGACTATTTGACTGAGAAACGTATGCAAAATCAGGTTTAACTTCTAAATAGTGATCTAAAGGGATCAGCACTTTGTCATTTTGTAATGACGATGAGCTGGTCCTTTTTTGCGTGGATTAAAAGCCCTGTCTCGATACATCAACTGGAAACCACTCTGTCGAATAGCGGGTAAATGGAGCGGACATAATGAAGCCGAGGTGATAATTATGTCGAGTGAAAAACCACTAGTAAAATGTAGCGTGAGCAATTGTCATTATTGGGGCGAGCATAATTTATGCCGGGCTGAAGAAATTGTCATCGAGATCGATAAGCACGTAGGCAATGGTTATAAGGAAGAATATGCTGAAGAAATGACAAATGAAGGTCACCGCGATCATGCCAGTACATCATCTGCAACATGTTGTCTGACGTTTAAGCCGAACGCTTAGGAGGCCGCCAGAATGGACACAGAAAAGGATAATGAATCAAGCTCATCACGGGAACAATCCGGTCCGAGAAAAGTCATTCTTCGTCCGCGGAGAGTGGACTATCCTCGGCGGGACAGAGAGCATCGCGAAGAATACGCTGCTGAGGTAAATCCGGTTCCAATGCAGGTTCGGGATGCCCCGCGGATAGTGGAAGAACGCAAGGACAGTGAAGCGGAATATAGTGGAAGCCGGGTAATGGGGTATGTTGGACTGGGGATGGGGATCGCCTCATTGTTCATCTGGTCTTTTATTCTCGGACCCATCGCTGCCGTAGTTGGTTATTATTCCTATGTCAAAGAGCAAAAAACGCTTGGGGCATGGGCGATGGGCTTAGGGATTGTTGCGACACTAAGTTACTTCGTGATGATTCCCTTTGCGCGCTAAAAAGAACTGAATGGCTTTGATCTAAACAGGCTTTTAGACCTAAATATCAGGGTCTGAAGTCTGTTTTTTCATTCCAACATATAGCAATAATCTCAGATAAAATGTAAGATTAAGCCGTAATTCATCGAAATTTCAACGCGAAACCTTATATATGATTCGAGTAGGACAAAAAAGGAGTGCGCCAGCATGCAGATCAATCCCGCTGTAACCGACGGGTTAGGGCAGCTTAAATGGATCAACCTTAAGGCTACAACCGAAAAAACTAGCTCCGCGAATGGAAATGAACGGTCAACGGGAGTTTCAGCTTCTGGATTTGCGACAATGCTTCAGGCAATGTCAACGAGTAGTGAAAGTTCAAGCTATTTGACTTCTCTCCCGGATGCAACTTCAGTCAGCAGCTTGTTATGGCAGCAGATAGGTGGGACAACAGAAACCTTCAATAACATAATTTCCGGGGAAATAACGGGTTCCACACCTACGAGCTATGATGATCTCATCCAGAAGGCGAGTGCTAAATATGGCGTGCCGATTGATCTGATCAAAGCAGTGATTGATACTGAATCTTCGTTTAATCCTAATGTGGTCTCTTCGGCAGGGGCTAAAGGTTTAATGCAGCTTATGGATGGGACCGCGAGCGGCTTAGGGGTTACTGATTCGTTCGATCCGGCGCAAAACATTGATGGCGGCGTACGTTATTTATCTTATCAACTGAAACGCTTTGGCGGAGAGGAAAAGATGGCACTTGCAGCGTACAACGCAGGGCCGGGACGGGTAACAGATCTGGGAGTAACCAATGATCAGGAATTATTGGAGAAACTTAGCCTGCTTCCAAAAGAGACACAATCTTATATCTTTAAAATAGAACGCGCTCGCGCTCAATACGCGGTATAATAAAAAGGATCAAACGGGAAACACCGTTTGATCCTTTTTCGATAATAAGTTCACTCAACGAAGTAAAGGAGACATTTGACATATGCTTTACTGGGATTATGCCGCCGCTACACCGCCCTATGAAGAAGTGGTGCAGACGATGGAACAAATTATGAAGCTGCATTATGCGAACCCTTCCTCTTTGCACCGTGCGGGCAGTGAAGCGGGTAAGCTGATCAGACGGTCGCGTGAAGTATGCGCTGCTGCTTTATCTGTACAACCGCAGGAGATTCTATTTACTTCTGGTGCAACGGAAAGCAATAATTTGGCGATAAAAGGCGCTGCTCTGCAATATCAGACTAGAGGTCGTCATTTGGTAACTACAGAAATAGAGCATCCCTCTGTATATGAGAGTTTCCTGCAATTGCAGCGAATGGGCTGGGAGGTTACTTTTGTAGCACCCGATAGCACTGGCGTTGTTGATCCTGAGCGCGTAGCTGCTGCTGTCCGGCGCGACACAGTGCTTGTTAGTGTGATGCATGTCAATAACGAGATTGGAACGATACAACCGCTTAAAGAGATGGGGAAGCTGATTAAAGCTGTGAATCCGCGAACCTTATTTCATGTAGATGGTGTTCAGGGATATGGTAAACTTGCAGTTGACTTAAAGGAATGGCAGGTGGATCTTTATAGCCTGTCTCCTCATAAGCTTCGAGGCCCACGTGGAGTGGGATTACTGTATATCAAAGAGGGAATTAAGCTATTCCCATTGCTTACAGGGGGCTCTCATGAAGAAGGACAACGCGCTGGAACTGAAAATGTACCTGCGATTGTCGCATCCTCCAAAGCTATCCGCATGAGTGGTGAGCAGCGCGAAACCTTCGTTGCCCAGTTGGTTCCACTCCGAGATCGATTATTACGCTTCTTGCGCACCGTTCCTGAATTTGTTATAAACAGCAGAGAGGATGGAGCTCCCCATATTGTGCATTTCTCTTACCCTGGCATGAAGGGAGAGGTATTCGCCCGCAAGCTAGAGGAACTGGGGATGGCTGTCTCCACCCGTTCGGCCTGCTCCTCACGTCTGGCTGAGCCTAGTCGTGTATTATTGTCTATGGGTAAAGATGTCTCCAGTGCTTCAGGTGGGATTCGTATTAGCCTTGGCGACAGTCATACAGATGAGGATGTCGCTGCGCTTGAGCAAGCATTAACCACTGCGGTACAAGCTTTAAAGATTGCTGAAGGAGGAATGAAGTAACAAATGAGCATGATGAACAAGGAATCTGCAGAAGGCAGAGCCCATAGTATAGAATACGCTGATATGCTGCTCCTGCGTTTTGGAGAGTTTACTTTAAAGGGCAAAAATCGTACCCGATTTGAAAAAACCGTACTGCGTCATGTGAAGGAATTGATTAAGCCTTATCCAAACGTAGTTCTGAGCAAGGAATTCGGAAGAATTTACGTGGAATTGAACGGGGAATCTGCGATTGAATTGGTACAAGCACTGAAGAATGTATTTGGCATTGCTTCAGTTAGTCCAGTGAAGGTTTCTAAGTCAGAGCTTGAGGATATTGTAGCGGTCAGCCGTCAATTTTTGGAGATAATCGCGCCTGCTCCGGGCACCAGATTTAAGGTTAATGCTCGGCGGGTATGGAAAGAGTTCCCTTACGGCTCCATTGAGATGAATAAACGGATCGCGACACCACTATTGCAAGGATATCCTGGCCTCACCGTAGACGTTAAATCGCCTGAATTAGAGCTGAGGGTCGAAATTCGTCAGGGACATACTTATATTTTCTGTGAAAATATTGCCGGTGTAGGTGGATTTCCATTAGGCACTAACGGAAAAGCGATGTTATTGCTGTCCGGTGGCATTGATAGTCCCGTAGCAGGCTGGTCATCCATGCGGCGCGGACTTGAAGTGGAGTGCGTGCACTTCTACAGTTATCCTTATACAAGCGAGCTTGCTAGACAAAAAGTTGTGGATCTTGCGCGGGTATTGTCACGTTATGCGGGTGTAATCAAGCTGCATCTGGTACCCTTTACTGAAGTGCAGACTTCCTTTACCGGCATCGGCCAGGATAATCTGATTATTACACTGATGCGGCGGGCAATGCTGAGAATTACTACCCAGCTTGCTGAGCGGGAAGGTGCATTGGCGATTGTAACCGGGGATAGTCTGGGACAAGTCGCTAGCCAGACCTTGCCAAGCATGAACGTGATTGGCCGTGCGACAACCCTCCCCCTTTTGCGTCCGCTGGTAATGATGGACAAAAGTGATATCGTGGACCTGTCGAAGAACATCGGTACCTATGATTTGTCCATCCTTCCTTATGAGGATTGCTGTACTTTATTTGTTCCAAAATCACCTACAACAAATCCGAATTTACGGATTGTGGATAAGATAGAGGCTACGCTTCCGGGATATTCTGAACTTCTGGAAGCGGCGATTGAAGCCACAGAGACCGTGTTAATCACTCCCTATGGAGATGAGAAGCCTAGTGATGTTGTAAGTGTCGAGGCTGGTTTACAGGAAGAATGGTTCTAAAGTAATAAACCAAAAAACTGCCTTGAAGCGTAGTGAAATCTACGTTCTGAGGCAGTTTTTTTGTGGTTTAGACGAATGTGCCCTCCTGAGGCTCTTCTGGTTTTGATTGGCGTTTCCAATGTCCCGCTGCCAAGATACCTATAATGATCACGATTATAAACAGATATTTGAGCAGCGGATGATGATTAAAAAATGGCGCAAGCTGATGTTCATCCGTAATCATACTTGAAGCAGTAAAACCTAAGACAGCAGAACCAATATAAATGATCCATGGATATTTGTTGATTAATTTAATAAAAAGGGTACTTCCCCACACAACGATGGGAACACTGATCAGCAGTCCTATGATAACCAGTGAGATATTATGCTTGGCAGCTCCGGCAATGGCGATCACATTATCAAGGCCCATGGCAGCATCAGCTAAAATGATTGTCCCTACAGCGGACCACAAGCTTTGACCTGCCTTGATATCTGTTGAAGTGTTCTCACTGGTTAACAGCTTATAGGCAATCAGAATGAGTAAAATCCCTCCGGCAAGCAGTAACCAGGGGATTTTCAACAGCCATACGACCAGAATCGTTGCGAAGATCCGCAACACTACAGCACCTGCTGTTCCAAATACGATAGCCTTCTTTTGCGTGTCTGACGGTAAATTACGCGCCGCAAGACCGATCACAATGGCATTATCTCCCGCCAAAATAAGATCTAGAAAAATAATGTTGAGCAGCGATAATATAAACTCCCATATGGATGTATTCAAAGCGAAGTCACTCCCAAGTTTGTTAGATTGAGCTTCAAAATATGCTTAGTTTTGTATACGCAAAAAAAGGCGCCAACATGCGTTCACGCTCAAAAAAAGTTGGACAGGAAGCATAGCTTGTCATTTCCGAACATACAAGTAGTTACATGTGACTCGGGGAGGTAAGTGCGAATGGATTCATTATTGCTCCTTGGTGAAATATTGATGATTAATCTGGTGCTGAGCGGAGATAATGCAATGGTTATCGCAATGGCCAGCAAGGATCTTTCGGCGAAGCACCGAAAGACTGCAGTATGGTGGGGCTCAGCAGGCGCAGTTGTTCTGCGGTGTTTGCTTACTTTTGTTGCGGTATTGCTATTAAAAATCCCTTATATTCAGGCTGGAGGGGGAATGCTGCTGCTATGGATAGCGTTCAAGCTGCTTTTGGAGGAAGAGGAGGATCTCAGAGTAAGGGAATCATCCTCAGTCTGGAAAGCAATCCGAACGATTCTTGTAGCAGACTTCATTATGAGCCTGGATAATGTACTAGCCATTGCAGGAGTAGCTAAAGGAGATTTGGCTTTAATTGTCATCGGGATTGCTCTTAGCATTCCGATAGTAGTGTGGGGAAGCGGCATTATTGTAGGCTGGCTGCACCGGTTTCCAGTGCTCGTATTTATCGGTGCTTATATATTGGCGTTTACAGCAGGGGATATGTTGCTTCAGGATGCAAAATTAGGGACGATGCTCTCCTTTTTGTTCCCTTCCTCACATTCCTATTTGCCCATTGCCTTAGGAATATTAGTTGTCGTTACGGGAGCAATAAAACGCAGAAAAACATCTGCAGGTTAATAAATTGCAATAAAAGGCAATACTAAACGGACATCTCCATAAATTGGAATTGTCCGTTTTTTTGCGTGATCAGAAGCGCTTATAGACACTGATTAATCACAGGGAGTGATGGCATTTTGTGTATGTTTCGGATAATATATGAGTAAGAATCCTGTCGCTTTCAGGCTATAAGGTGACGAGGAAATGAGGTAGACGTGAAATTGAAGGGATGGGTGAAGGATGTCTTCAAAGAAAGATATACAGCTAGGAATTTTTATTGTTGCTGCTGGCATCGTGATTTTATTAGGTAAGCTGGGCGTCTTCGGATTTTTGGGGCGCGCGCTTTGGCCTCTAGTGATTTTAATTCCAGGAATAGTACTACACATGTTATTTTTCAGCCGTCGTGCGTCGGCCTCGGTATTGGTTCCTGCCGGGATATTAACGGTGTATGGTTTGTTGTTTGGCCTCTGCAATATTTGGGGATGGGGGCTTATGAGAAACTTATGGCCTGTGCTGTTGCTTGGTCTTGCCGTGGGCTTGTATGAATACTCCATCTATGAACCTAGACGGACGGGTGGCCTGTCAGCAATTGCTGTAACATTAGGCTTACTAAGCCTTGCGCTTTGTATTTTCAGCCTTATGGGCACCGGCGCGATATACCTGATCGGGATTGTATTAATAGCTGTAGGGATTTGGCTGATTACCGGTCGAGGCAGAGCACGTGGCCGGAATAGATGGTATCGAAGCTAATTGCTGTAGGATCTTGTGAAAAAAAACGGAAATTGGTAACTGTTTTTTCATAAAAAGACTTGCTTTTCATGGTACTTTCACTATAATATTAATGTTATGTTGAAGCGTCGGCTTTCTGCCTGGCGCTTCTTTTGTGAGACTGCCGTGACATGCTATGAATTTTAACAGTTTTAATTTGATAAATGAGAGGATTTGGATACAAATCATGCATTCAAGAAAAGATATTCGCAACATTGCGATCATTGCCCACGTTGACCATGGCAAAACAACACTCGTCGATCAGCTCCTTCAACAATCGGGGATCTTCAGCGCCCATGAGCACTTGCAAGAACGTGCTATGGACTCTAATGATATCGAACGGGAACGTGGAATTACAATCCTAGCTAAAAATACAGCAATTACTTATAAAGAGTTTTTGATCAACATTGTGGATACACCTGGACATGCTGACTTTGGTGGCGAAGTAGAACGGATCATGAAAATGGTTGACGGTGTATTGCTGGTTGTTGATGCTTATGAAGGCTGCATGCCGCAAACGAAATTCGTTCTGCGTAAAGCATTGGAACAAAAACTTACACCGATCGTTGTCGTGAACAAGATTGACCGTCCAGCTGCTCGTCCTAAGGAAGTTATTGATGAAGTGCTCGATTTGTTCATCGAACTTGAAGCAAATGACGAACAATTGGAATTCCCTGTTGTTTATGCATCTGCTCTTAATGGTACATCAAGCATGGTTCCTGAGAAACAAGATGAAACGATGCTTTCGCTCTACGAAACCATTGTTGAACATATTCCAGCTCCAACCGAAAGTGTTGAAGAACCGCTTCAATTCCTCGTAACGTTGATGGATTATAACGAATACTTGGGTCGTATTGCGATTGGACGTGTTAACCGCGGTGTGATCAAACAAGGTCAATCTGTAACAGTTATTATGCGTGATGGTAAGAGCAAAACTGCACGTATCGAGAAATTGTTCGGCTTCCAAGGTTTGAAACGTATTGAAACAGAGCAAGCGGGCGCAGGGGATATCGTTGCTATTGCAGGGATCAAGGACATCAACATTGGTGAGACCATTGCTGATCCTGCAAACCCTGAAGCACTTCCGGTTCTGAAGATTGACGAACCAACCATGCAAATGACATTCCTAGTGAATAACAGTCCTTTTGCTGGTAAAGAAGGTAAATGGGTAACTTCCCGTAAACTACGTGAGCGTCTATTTAAAGAACTTGAAACAGACGTGAGTTTGCGTGTGGAAGAAACTGATAGTCCTGATGCATTTATCGTTTCTGGACGCGGTGAGCTTCACCTTGGTATTCTGATCGAGAATATGCGTCGTGAAGGTTATGAAATGCAAGTTTCTAAACCACAAGTAATCATTAAAGAAATCGACGGTGTCAAAATGGAGCCGCTTGAGCGTCTAATGATTGATATTCCAGAAGAGAGCATGGGTTCTGTTATGGAGAGTCTGGGTACTCGTAAAGCCGAAATGGTCAATATGATTAACAACGGTACGGGTCAAGTACGTCTGGAGTTCCTGATTCCTGCACGTGGATTGATTGGTTACAACACTTACTTCTTGACTTTGACACGCGGTTACGGCGTTATGAACCATGCTTTTGACAGCTACGCTCCACTGGTTGCTGGTCAAGTTGGCGGACGTCATCAAGGTGTGCTTGTAGCAAGTGAGACTGGATCAACAACTCAATATGGAATCGTGGGTGTTGAGGATCGTGGTATTCTCTTCTTGGATGCAGGTACAGAAATTTATGAAGGTATGATCGTAGGCGAGCATACCCGTGATAACGATATTATCGTTAACATCTGTAAGGAAAAAGCACTTACCAACATGCGTACCTCAGGCAAAGATGATACTGTAAAAATGAAGACACCACGCACCTTCTCTTTGGAAGGCGCACTTGAATATTTGAACGATGATGAATATTGTGAAATTACACCTAAATCCATTCGTTTGCGTAAAAAGATTCTGAACAAAGGCGAACGCGAACGTGTAGAGAAACAACGTAAAACAGCACAAGCCAACGCGTAAACACATGCTTATGAATAAGACCGCCGGATTATT
Source organism: Paenibacillus sp. FSL H7-0943 (assembly GCF_037963265.1). Taxonomy (NCBI): domain Bacteria; kingdom Bacillati; phylum Bacillota; class Bacilli; order Caryophanales; family Paenibacillaceae; genus Paenibacillus; species Paenibacillus sp. FSL H7-0943. The sequence continues at coordinate 5,254,046 of NZ_CP150148.1, read as the reverse complement.
GCATCCGGCGGCTTTTTTTAATATAAGAAACAAAAAATTCCCCTACTGATGATATAATGTAAACGTATCTTAAATTTGGGAGGAGTGCGGTTATCTATGCAGGTGTGGTTCGCTGAGCATCCAATCGTCGCTTATATTGTTATCTTTATATTGCTTACTTTTGTTTATAATCAAGTCTTTCGTGTGAATCAAAAGTTATCGATTGGCAAGGAAATCATGCTCTACATAATGATGGCGATTGGCTCTGGCATGCTCCTCATTTTCCAACATGATAAGCTTCCGATTATCCAGTGTCTGTTGGTTGCTGTCGGATTAATGCTGATGGTACGGATACGTTATATAGTAGAAGCTCGACAGAAGAGAAAGGCTGCGGCAGCAGCGAAGAGATCGTAATCGCAACTTTTGTACCTTAAGGATCGTCTAATTAATGTAGCAATTCTAATTCTAAATGAAATGAAAAGGACTTTATTCTATTATGAGTACAAGAAACAGCGGTTTACCTCCAAGAGCAAACGGGCAACAACCTACTAATAGAAAACAGCCTGTGAAGGGTGCTTCTAAGAAAAAAACGAAAAAGAAAGTGAAAAAGAGAGGTTTTTTTGGCAGATTAGTTAGAGTATTGTTAACTTTGCTAATTATTGCGATCCTCGGCGTGCTGGGTTATGGCGGTTATCTGTATTGGAAGCTTGAGCATGGCGTATTTAATGCAGGGGTTGAGGGTACGGTTGCTCCAGGGCATTCCGCTTCAGAAAAACCACTGACAATGCTTATACTGGGAACGGATAACAGACCTAAACACGAGTCTTATTTGACTGACGTAATCATGGTTGCAGCGCTTAATCCTAAGACTAAATCAGCGACTATTGTTTCGCTTCCTCGTGATACCTACGTGGAGCTAAGTGGCTATAAGAAGACGAAAATTAATGAATTTTATGCTCGCTTCAAGGGTAAGGAGAAATCCTCTGGTCTACTGGCTGAAGATGAGATGAAGACGATGATGGGTAAGTATTTGGATATTGATGTAGATTATACAACGATTCTTGATTTTCAGGGCTTCCGTGATGTAGTGGACGAGCTTGGGGGAGTCGAAGTAAATATTAGTGAAAATATGTGTTATACAGACACTGTGGATGGCACGAATATCAATCTGAAAAAGGGTCCGGCAGAGCTGGATGGAAAAAATGCACTGGACTATGTGCGGTATCGTAAATCCAATTGCAAGCCTAAGACCAACGCATCAGATGATTTTGATCGCAACAAACGCCAGAACGAAGTTCTGAACAGTCTGGTGGATCAGATGCAATCGCTTGGTGGCGTATTAAAAATCGGCAAGGTGCTTGATGCAGTGGACAGTAACATGAGGACAGATATCGAAAATTCGCAAATCAAAGATATGATTGCGACGTATTGGAAAATTTCCAAAGAGAATATCGAATTCAAGCCGGTTACTGGAACGTGGCGAAGTCCATATGTATATATTAATGATGAGGAGTTTGAGGCCGCTAAGAAAAGCTTGCAGGATCGAATTGCAGGAATTTCCACTGGAGCTGATTCGACAGCTGCTGAGACGCCTTGAGGACCTTAATATCTTCCATAGCTAAAATTGAATGCAAGTTTCAGCCTGTGCTATAATATAATAAATCGAATGAATTAACGTCGCATAGGGGGCCAGTACTTATGTCCGAAGCCGTTGCTCAGCTGAATGAAACTTTGCTATCGATGCTGCAATCGGAAACCTTTGTTCTTCTAAACACAGTTGATGCGGAGACAGGCGGTCCTACATCCACAGCTATTTCGTGGCTTTATGCTGTTAGTCCTAGTACTGTGCGTTTGGCTATTGATCATCGTTCAAGACTTGTGAATAATATGAAGGTTAATCCATTAATAACTATAACTGTGTTTGGTGAAGGAACTGTATATGCCATTAACGGTAGTGCTGCTGTAAGGCAGGACCCGCTAGAAGATGTTCCTTTTAAGATGTGCTGTTTTGATGTTGAAATTCAAGCGGTCCGCAACGCGCTTTTTTACGGCGCGCAGCTTGACTCCGCCCCAAGATATGCGAAAGTTTATGATGGACGTGCCGCTGAGAAGTTGGACGGACAAGTATTTGCTGCCATGAAAAAAGCCTAGTGAAAATATCACTGGGCTTTTTTTGAACTCAAAGAACATCTTTTGTTCTTAATCTCTACTGTGCATTTTTTTGCGGCTTGGTATCCTCTGGCAGCTGTGGCATGATTCGTCCGATAATATCGGCCAGCTCGGATGAGAATCCGGATATCGGATGTCCCTTGGAGATATGGCGGCTCATTTCCGCTAATCTGCTGGAGAGATCCATATCCGCAGTGACAAGCGCCCGTACACTTCTTGGGTCTTTGCGGATGGCTTCCGCTACAGAATATTTGATGCTTCCTACACGTGAACGGCCCAGAGAACCTTCTACATCAAGACCAACTATGGCAACTTTGTTCATGACTACACAGTGTGCGCCATTTACACCGGGAACTCTTTTGGCCAACTGTTCAAAATGATCCTTAAGTGCAATTTCACTTTCTCCATTAACATTGACGGCTTGACCAGCTTTTGAGGTGGCTTTAGGATTAGTCGCACCATCATTGGACAATTGCCGAACCTCATGGTTCCCCGTACCCTTTACAGCATTCGCAGATTGTTTATTCTGAGGAGAGGGTGATGTCTTTTTATTAGCGATACCGCAGCTTGTCAGTAGCAGCAGTACCAGCAACAGACATATTGATTTTCTCATATGTGATTACTCCTTTCAGCCAAAGAATCGTTTCTGTACCATATCTTTTCCCTTGGCGGAAAGAGTTATGTATGATCAATCAAACCAGGCGCTGTGGAGGGGATAATATGAACAAGATATTTGTGCTAGATACCAACGTGCTTTTGCACGACCCCAATTCAATTTTCTCTTTCAAGGAGCATGAGGTGGTTATTCCGGCTGTTGTGCTGGAAGAAATCGACTCCAAGAAGCGCAATGCTGACGAAATCGGTCGGAATGCCCGTACGGTATCCCGATTGCTTGATGGACTCCGGGAACTAGGTCATTTGCATAGTGGTGTGGAACTGGAGCATGGAGGCAAGCTGAAGGTAGAACTTAACCATCGCAGTTTTGTGAAGGTACAGGAAATGTTTGGTGAGGTGTCTAACGACAATCGGATTTTGGCTGTTGCTCTCAATTATTTGAATGAAGAGAATGAGAAGCCCGATCCGCGTCCCGTTGTGCTTGTGAGCAAGGATGTACTGGTTCGTATTAAAGCGGATGTACTGGGAATTACGCCAGAGGATTATTTGTCAGATCGTACTGGAGACTTAAATGAACTATACACTGGTTACCAATCTCTGCAGGTTCATCCCGCATTGATTGATGAATATTACAGTCACCGCTCTCTGACGGTAAAACAGCTTGCGTTGTCGTATCCGTTGTACCCTCATGAATTTGTGATTCTCAAGGATGAGATTGGCACTGGCAAATCAGCTCTTCTCAAAGTGAATAGTGATGCCACACGTCTGGAGCCACTCTATCTGGGCAATGATTCGGTTTGGGGGATTAGCGCCCGTAATGCTCAACAACGAATGGCACTGGAGCTGCTGCTAAATGATGAAATCCCACTCGTAACGATCACGGGTAAGGCTGGGACAGGGAAGACGTTATTGGCGCTTGCAGCCGGACTATTCAAAGTGGAGGATGAACATAAATACAAAAAATTGCTTATCGCCCGTCCGGTCGTTCCTATGGGTAAAGACATTGGGTATTTGCCCGGTGAGAAGGATGAGAAGCTTAGACCCTGGATGCAGCCTATTTATGATAATCTGGAATTCCTGTTCGATACCAAAAAAGCTGGCGATATCGATAAAATCTTAATGGGGTTAGGAAGTATACAGGTAGAAGCCTTAACCTATATTCGCGGCCGTTCAATCCCATCGCAGTTCATTATTATTGATGAGGCGCAGAACCTTTCCCGCCATGAGGTGAAGACCATTGTCTCCAGAGCGGGAGAAGGAAGTAAAGTCATTCTAATGGGCGATCCAGAGCAAATCGATCATCCATATCTGGATGCTGCGAGCAACGGACTGAGCTATATCGTCGAGAAGTTTAAACAGCAAGGGATTAGCGGACATATTACTTTGGAAAAAGGTGAGCGTTCCCGCTTGGCGCAATTGGCCGCGGATCTACTCTAACGGTTCATCAATCCTATTTTCAGCCGGGAGAAGCAAACACTCCCGGCTTTTTCCTGCCCGCCCGGAAACGGCAGAGGAATTTAAAGTTGGTTGTGGTGATTAGAGCCATGGAAAGAAAGTCTGGAACTGTAGAAGCGAAGCGTTCGCCTTTATCCTCGGATTTTAACCGCATGATGCGGTAATTAAATCAGGAAATCTGAGGATAACAGCGATCGGAAGTCCAAAGCTTTCTTGTAATGGCGGTCAGATCACCTTCCTATTTTTAATGCCTCTGGCGTATCACCCATATAATAGAAAGAGAACGGTTTCACAAACTAAAGACAAGCACCGGAGGGTTTGGTAAAATAGGGGAGACCAATCAAAAGGGAAGGTGGGAAATCGTGCTGAAACGCAAAAATTATTGGCTGCTTTTTGCAATTTTACTACTATCGCTGACAAGCCTGTCGCCCAGTATGGAATTGAGTACCAGTAACGATCCACGTCCTATGAAAAGACCACAAAGTCAGTCGACCCATCCCTCTTCCGGAGATGAGGGAACTATAGATAGCTTACACATAAGAGTATCTTTAAATAGCGAAGAATTTAGTGAACTGGAGCTCCTTAGCAATAGTTATACCTTAGAAAGTGGAGTAAAGGTTATTTTAAGCAATGTGGATATGGAGGATGCCGATGAGGTATTGAAGCATGATTTAACGATCGGGGACAGCCCGGATATAGTCATGGCAGATGGACGAAGCATTCTGGACTGGGCCACACGTGGATATTTATTGCCGATGGATGTGTATCAGAGCGTTCCGGGGAGTGCACCGTTAACACAGTTGATCCCCTGGATGCAGTGGAATGGATATAATTGGGGAGTCCCGTTAGATATAGATCCTTACGTGCTTGTTTATTCCCCACAACGGCTGGCGGAGCTGGGTTTTAATGCATTACCCAAAAGCCTCGAAGAGTGGAATATCCTGCTTCAGAATGTGCTAAAAGAGCAAGGGAAATATTTACTTGCGATGGATACCCGCAATCCTTATGGATTGTCAGCGGTAATGGAGAGCATGAATAGCAGCTTGTTAGCAGATAACCAAAATGTGTTGAATTGGATTCAGAATGCCCGCAGTTATTTTTATCTCACCAGCCGCTACAATAAAGATGTCTGGGATATGCTACAAGGAGGTAGTGTCGCCGTTGCTTCATTACCGTTATCCGAGTGGCAGAAGCATGGAAATTCATCCCTTGCTGCTGTACCGGCCCTGACTGCTAATAATGGGGGTGGGTTTGAATCCTGTTACAGTCGATCTTTTGCCCTTCCAGCTCAATCTCAAAGTCCAAAGGAAGCTGTGAATTGGCTGACCTTTATCACCTCAGAGGATGCTCAGCTGGATTGGTTGGAGAATACGGGGAGCTTGCCGGCGCTTGATGTTCTTTATCGTTCGGAGCATGCTTTTAAATACAAGCTTCCCTTCGATGTTGAGCTATTGCTGACAGAAGAAACCGCCCCGGAGGATGAGTCACAGGGCGGCTGGAGTAAGGTTGTTGAAGCTGTATCGTTACTATTAACGGGGCAGATAGATGCGGAAGGCTACAAAGAATTTCTAAAAGAAGGCCTAAAATGAAATGGAAAGCTTAACATGCAAGACGCCCTCTTGGCTATCTACTGCCGTGGCACGAAGGAAAGATACTATTTTGCCTGGATAAAAGCCTAAGTCAAATTCTTCTTCCAACGTTTTTCTTGTTGTGTCAGGCAATTCAAGACCGTTAAATACAATATGATCGACTTGGAATATAAGGCCGTTGATCGGTTCTTCCTGAATGGTATAGTGACCGGTCAGTGAAAGGGCTAGCGCTCCGCTTTTTCCAGTGGCAGTAATCGATCCGTCATTGAAATGAAAGGCGAAGTCTTTAAACAGCGAATTCTGCGATTGCAAAAATTCATTCAGGTCCTCTTCCTTCAGGTTTAGCTCATAAGTCATTCCCTTTCGAGTCAGTACACCCTCTCGATTCTGAACAAATTGTGGTAGTTTATTCATTGCGGAGGATAACGCCTTGAAATAGGTTTTTACCTCGTGCAGGCCGATATTCTCCCAATATAATGTGAATTCTTTAAGTAGAGTACTCATATTTTCAGGATCGCTGCTATTTTTAATCCCACCCTCAATTTCCTTGTTGAGCGCGTTTACCCGAACTTGCTGTTCCTCCAGAGCCGTGCGCAATCGGGCGAGCTCTTCCGAGTTTCGCTTCGCAGTCTGAAGGGTATCCTTCAAATCCTTATATTGTTCTTCATATTGTGAGAGAATATCGCGGTCATTTCCAATAATAATCTCATAATAATCGAACAGAGCCAGGAATCTGCTGATACTTTTTGCTGAAAAAAACGCGGCCAGAAGATTATCTCTATCCCCCATATAATAAGAACGCACAACTGCACCTGCCCGTTCCTGTTGGTCCGCAATGGCTGTTTTTTTCTGGGTAGCTTGTCTGTTCAGGCTTTCTACCTTTTGTTCAAGCGCTTTTTGTTCGGCTGTAATCTTGATGATTTCACGTTCGATTTCTGCAGAAGACAAGGTCTGTTCAAGTAGTTTACGGGTTTCTTCATTATCTGGTATAGCAGAGTTGAAAAAATCACCGCTAGGGTCGGCAGACAAGTAATTCACAGGTTGTAACGGAAACAAAGTACAGCAGAAGAGAATTAGTATGGTTGCAATCATGCGGCTTTGTAAATTGCGGGAGCGCACCACACCACCACCTTTTTTTGAAATGATATATGTATGTACTAATAATATGTTTAACCCTTCTAAAATAGCATACAAACAAAAAAACGGAAGTGATCCTTATAAGATAAGGACCTCATCCGCTCCAAAAGAGTACTGCAATTTATAGTGGAAGACCCATTTGAAAGATCGTCCAATAACTAAATCCGGTGAAAGTCAGAATCATGTATGCCCAGAAGAGAAGAACATAAGTTTTTTCAGTAAATTTCATATAGCCAAGTATTACGAAAAATGCAGTTTGCAAAAAGAAAAGCAAGGCCATTTCTGTTAGACCTCCGGCGAAAGCCATCAATCCAATAGCTAATGTGAAAAAACCTAATACCCGAAACATGCGGTCCAAGAGAGAGTCCCCCTTCCAGTATGTATCTCACGAATATTCCTTCGATTTATTATACCCTCAACATAATTATGTGTAAACGAATTCATTGAAAAAAATGCACTAATCTTCAAAAAATGTGATTTTTATAATTGACCTGAGTGATTAGTGCTTTAAAAAAGAGAATTTATAGTTTTATGCGTATGATGTACGCAGATAATGGAAATACAAATTAGTATCAAATAGATTCTATGAACTCTATGAGAAGCATAGAAATGGAGTAAGCAGCTTTTATCCCTATTCACTACCCGGCAGAACTGCCGGTTATGGAGATGGTTATTTCATGACGTTGTTAGGAGGTTTGGCTTTATGACAGCCGTTAGACAGGACGCTTGGAGTGCAGAAGATGATCTAATATTGGCAGAAGTAACTTTGCGACACATTCGGGAGGGCAGCACACAGCTTGCCGCTTTTGAAGAGGTGGGTGAAAAAATCGGCAGAACTTCGGCCGCTTGCGGATTCCGCTGGAACAGTTGTGTTCGGAAAAGTTATGAAGGTGCAATCGGTATTGCTAAAGGGCAACGTCAAAAGCGTAGCTACCTGAAAAAGCAGCCGTCAGTAAGAGGAGCGCAAGTAGCTGGTCTGATTCTGGGTGATGTCGATGAGGAATTTGGGCGCGGTGAGGGATTAAGTGAAAACACATTATCCATTGATGCGGTCATTCGTTTCTTAAGACAATGGAAGGGTACGATCCAGGAAGCAGGACGTCAGCTGAAAATGCTGGAAAGAGACCTGCGCGAGAAGGAAGATGAATTAACAGAATTACGATCTGAGAATGAGCGGTTGTCTAAAGAGGTTAATCTTGCTCAAAGCGACTACCGGGTAGTCAACGATGATTACAAAGCTTTAATTCAGATTATGGATCGTGCTCGCAGGCTTGCTTTCTTAAATGAAGAAGAAGAAGAAATGAAGACTCGTTTCAAAATGGATGGTAACGGAAATTTAGAACGCATTGAATAAACGATAGGTTAACTAACAATCCCGCAAGTGGTCTGCTTTTTAAGCACCACTTGCGGGGTTTTTGGTATACTTAGAAAAATTGTGCTTAAGATCAGCAGGAGGGTTATATGAAAATTGATATAATTGGTGCAGGTTCACTCGGGCTGCTGCTGGCAGGGAGACTGATCCAAGCCGGGAATGATGTGAGACTGTGGTGCCGAGGGATAGAACAATGCCAACGATTAGGGCGTGATGGCTTAACAGTTACCTACGAGGATGAACGCGAGCCGATAACAATTTCGGAAGATCAGTTTGTATCCGCGCCAATAGGGAAGTTCGCTGATGCTTATCTAGAAGAGCCGAGTGATTGGATCGTGGTGACGGTTAAACAGAATACTCTACATAATGATTTGCCTGAATTTCTATCCCTACTTAAGGAAGAGCAAGTACATATGATTTGTTTTCAGAATGGTACAGGACATATGGAGATGTTAGGAGGCTTGTTGCCAAACGCCAATTTATATGTAGCTGTGACTACGGAGGCTGCGAAGCGCAAATCCTTAACTGAGGTCATTCATGCAGGAGCAGGGGAGGTGTGGATAGGAAAATGGGGCTTAGGGGATGGACAAGCTCATAGCATACATAATGCTTTAAAAGCGAATAATTTAATAGAAGTTCTCATAATGGCAGGATTCGCAGCCTTTTTGTCGAATGAAGTGGATACCATGATTTACCGGAAGCTCTTGATCAATGCCGTTATTAATCCACTCACGGCGATTTGGCGTATTCCAAATGGGGAGCTGTTGTCTTCAGAGCAACGCCTCCAATTAATGAAGGAAGTTTTTGAAGAAGCAACAATGGTGTATGATTTCTGTGAAATTACTTATGATAAGGATGCTTGGGATAACATCCTTCAGGTGTGCCGGTTAACGTCTGGCAATATTTCATCTATGCTGGCAGATGTACTTGCTTCAAGAACCACAGAAATTCGTTGGATCAATGGAAGTCTTGTAGAAATGGCAGAACGATCTGGAGTGTCGGCACCATTAAATCGCTGGCTCTGCCAATTAGTAGAAGGTATTGGGGTATGATCTCTGGGGAGAGGTGAAGCTATGGGACTGCTGATGGATTCGGTTATTACTTTAAGCGTTATTCCGATTGTGCCGTTTTTGATTGTTTTTTTCATTGGAAAGGGCTTAAAAAAAGATAAAAAGAAAACTTTTATGCTCGCTATGGACGTGACCACATTTTTTTTATTATTGTCGGTCTCCGCATTGTTTAATAACATCTTTAATTCCGGTTTTGGGTTTTACCTTATACTAATTATTGTATTAATATCCGCTGGACTGATTGGCGGAGCTCAAAATCGGATGAAAGGAAAGGTAGATGGGAAGCGGTTATTTCGGGCAGTTTGGAGACTTTCGTTCTTTTTTATGAGCGTCGGATATTTATTATTTATGTTTGTTGGGCTAATTACCTACATATCACAAGCGATGTAACGTTCCACTGCTTCGGTGAAGCGTCAACGTCACAAAAGTTTAAAGTTTTTAAAAAAAAATATTTTCTGAAAACATTGCACTAGATTTTTTTGACCACTGGTTGTATAATCATAAACCATATACCACATTCTATTTAGGGGGAACTGCTAGATGAAGAAGAGTAAAAGTCTATTGCTAATGATTGCATTAGTACTTGTTATCGGCACAGTGCTTGCTGGCTGCGGCGGAAACAATGCAAACAGCGGCAATAAAGGTAACAATGCTAACACTGGTAACACGGCAACTGGTAATGCAGCTACAGAAGAAAAATTGGCTGCTGACCAAACATTGAGAATTAACCTTAGTTCTGAGCCTCCAACATTTGACCCAGGATTGGCTCAAGATAGCCAAGCACACACTGTCCTGACAACAATGTACGAAGGTCTGACTCGCATGAATGCTGAATCTGGTCAAGCTGAACCAGGTGTTGCTGAAAGCTGGGAAGTTTCCGCTGACGGTCTGGTATATACTTTCAAACTCCGTGATTCACAATGGAGTAATGGCGATCCTGTAACAACAGAAGACTTCGTTCGCGCTTGGAAACGCGTGCTCGATCCTGCTGCTGCATCCGCTGCACCTTATGCTTATCAATTGTACTACATCAAAAATGCTCAAAAGTTCTACAACAAGGAAATTACCGATTTCAGTCAAGTAGGTGTTAAAGCGGTTGATGAGAAAACTCTTGAAGTTACTCTTGAAGCCCCAACTCCTTACTTCCTTGGATTGCTTTCCTTCTACACTTATTACCCTGTACACAAATCCATTGAGAGTAATCCTAAATGGGCAACAAGCAAAGATACTATGATCGTTAACGGTGCTTTCACTCTTACTGAGTGGACTACAGGTCAAACACTTGTTGTAACTAAAAACGATAAATATTGGGATAAAGATTCTATTAAACTTAACAAAATCGACTTCTCCCTTGTAAACAGCGGTGCAACTGAGCTGCTCAGCTACAAGAACGGTGAATACGATCGTGCCGGTGGACCAACTGGTGAAATTCCATCAGAACAAATTCCAATCGTGCAAAAAGAACTTCCTAACGAATTCAGCCGTAAAGGTATTGCTTCCGTATACTACTACGAATTCAATATCACTGAAAAACCTTTCACAAACGCTAAAATCCGTAAGGCTCTTGCAATGTCCATTAACCGTCAAGCTTTGATTGACAATGTAGTACAAGGTGGACAATTCCCAGCCTACGGTTATGTACCTCCGGGTATCGCTGGTGCTGATGGTGAATACCGTACAGCAGTTAAAGATAGCTACTTCACTGAAGATCTAGAACAAGCTAAAACATTGCTTGCTGAAGGTCTGAAAGAAGAAGGTATGGATAAACTGCCTACATTCTCCCTGACTTACAACACAAGTGAAGGTCACAAGAAAATCGCTTTGGCGATTGCTGATATGTGGAAAAACAATCTTGGTATCGACGTACAAACCGTTAACCAAGAGTGGGCTGTATTTATTGAAAACCGTCAAAACCTGAACTACCAAGTTGCTCGTGCTGGTTGGACTGCGGATTACAATGATCCAATGACTTTCCTTGATATGTGGGTAACAGGTGGCGGTAACAATGATACTGGTTACGCTAACCCTGAGTATGACAAATTGATCAGCGAAGCTAAAACAAGCACTGACTTGGCAGTACGTCAAGAAAAGTTTGCTGCAGCTGAGAAATTGCTCATTGAGCAAGATATGGTTCTGATTCCTTTGTACTACTACACTAACAACTCCCTGACTAAAGAGTACCTTAAAGGTGTTACTCTTGACTTTAGTGGTGCAATTGACTTGACTCGCGGATACTTGCTTGAGCACTAAGATATTGCTTTAGTAATTACAACAGAATAGTTAGTTGACTGAAGTTGCAGAATACTTCGGGATATATATGTGGAATTCCATATATATCCCTTTTTTTTGTATTCCTGTCTATTTGTTAATTAATGTTATTAATAACATATATAGAAAATAGACAAAAATCCGTTTTTTTCATAAAATCATTATTATGTGTATCAAAAATTGTCGGAGGAGGTGTGATGGGGATGGTTCGTTATGTCGCAAATAAGTTTTTCTATATGTTGGTTTCTCTATTTGTATTGATTTCAGCTACCTTTTTCTTGATGAAAGCTATTCCGGGGGATCCGTTTACTTCTGAAAAGAAGGTACCGCCAGAAATTAAAGCACGTCTGATGGAACAATATGGTCTGGACAAGCCGCTCTCTCATCAGTATTTTAAGTATTTAGGTGATATTATCCAAGGTGACCTAGGTGTCTCAATGAAACGCCTAAATCAAGATGTATCACATTTGATCAGTCAAACCTTTTCAGCGTCGCTGAAGCTGGGACTCGTCGCAATCGTTGTGGCGGTTATTGTCGGAGTATTTCTCGGCATGTTGGCGGCACTCTATCACAGAAAGTTTATTGACAGCGCAGCTATGGTGCTGGCAGTTCTGGGGATTGCGGTTCCGAGCTTTGTAGTCGCGTCATTACTGCAGTATGTATTTGCTTTCAAACTGGGTTGGGTACCGGTTTCAGGTTTTAAAGGGCCAATCTATTATTTCTTACCCGTGGCCGCGCTCTCGGCACAGCCGATCGCCTTTATCGCCCGCTTGACCCGTTCAAGTATGCTTGAAGTTTTGAATGCGGATTATATCAAAACGGCTAAAGCAAAGGGATTGAGCTGGATGGCTATTCTGAGCCGCCATGTACTTCGTAACGGAATTCTACCTGTTGTTACTTATATGGGTCCAATGACAGCTAACATCGTAACTGGTTCGGTTGTTATCGAGCAGATCTTTGGTGTTGGGGGTATTGGTAAACAGTTCGTGGAAGCGATTGGTGTCCGTGACTATACCGTTATTATGGGGATAACCATTTTCTATGGTGTATTACTCATGGTTGCCCGCTTTATTACGGATATTGCTTATGTATTAATTGACCCACGTATGAAATTAAGTGGAGGAAAGGAGGGCTAAATAGTGGCTACTGAAAATAACTTGTTAAATCTAAAACCGGAAGATTTTCAAAAAGTCGGTGTAGATGAAAAAGAAGCCGAAGTTATCCAGCGTGAGAGTCTCTCTGCTTGGAAAGACTCTTGGCAACGGTTGCGTCAAAATAAAATGGCGATGACTGCGCTCGGTATCCTGGGTTTGATTGTACTTGCAGCGATTTTTGCACCTTTTATCTCGAAATATAACTATTATTCTAATGATTTGATGAGCACCAATAAGCCCCCTTCCTCCGATCACTGGTTTGGAACGGATGATCTTGGTCGTGATATCTTTGTTCGTACTTGGTACGGTGCACGGATTTCCTTGATCGTTGGTCTTGCTGCGGCAGCCATCGACTTGTTCATCGGTGTTATCTACGGAGGCATTATGGGCTTCTTCGGTGGCCGTGTAGATAATATTATGAATAAATTCTCTGAAATTTTGTATTCTATTCCTTATTTGCTGGTTGTAATCTTGCTCTTGGTCGTTCTTGAGCCAAGTCTTGGAACAATCATCCTAGCTCTAACCATTACAGGCTGGATTACGATGTCGTGGATTGTGCGTGGAGAAATTATGCAGCTCAAGAATCGTGAATTCGTATTGGCGTCCCGTTCCATGGGTGCTGGTTCTGCGAGACTGTTGTTCAAGCACCTTCTGCCGAATGCGGTTGGTCCGATTATCGTAACCATTACACTGTCTGTACCAAATGCTATCTTTGCTGAGGCCTTCCTAAGCTTCTTGGGTCTTGGTGTACAAGCTCCTGTTGCTTCACTTGGATCGATGATCAATGACTCACTCACCGGCTGGTTGTACTATCCATGGCGCTTCTTGTTCCCTGCGATCCTAATCAGCTTAACAATGCTTTCTTTCAACATTTTCGGTGATGGTCTTCGTGACGCGCTTGATCCTAAGCTGAAGAAATAGGAGGAATATGGATGGAACCTATTTTACAAGTCAAAGATTTGCATATTTCCTTTTTTGTTAAGGGCGGAGAAGTACAAGCTGTCCGTGGTATGAATTTTGAAATTGGCAAAGGCGAAACGGTTGCCATCGTCGGCGAGTCCGGCAGCGGTAAGAGTGTAACTGCTCAATCGATTATGCGGTTGATCCCTTCTCCACCTTCTAAAGTGAAAAAGGGAGAGATTATTTTTCAAGGACAGAATCTGCTAGACAAAAGCATGAAAGAAATGGAATCTATTCGCGGTAAAGATATTGGCATGATTTTTCAAGACCCGATGACTTCTCTGAACCCAACCATCAAAGTGGGCAAACAGATCACTGAAGTTTTGATTAAACATCAGAAAATGTCAGCGGCCGAAGCGAAAAAGCAAGGTATGGAGATGTTGAAATTAGTAGGCATCAAAAATGCGGAGGCTCGCTTTAACCAATATCCCCACGAATTCTCAGGCGGTATGCGCCAGCGTGTAATGATCGCAATCGCGTTAGCTTGCCGTCCGGCTTTGCTGATAGCAGATGAGCCTACAACAGCTCTAGATGTAACCATTCAGGCGCAGATCATGGAAGTTATGAGAGAGATGCAGCAAAAACTAGGTACCTCCATTATTCTGATTACACATGATCTGGGCGTAGTTGCTGGCATGTGTGATCGGGTGATTGTAATGTATGCAGGTGAGGTTGTGGAGACCGGAACAAGATGGGAAATCTTTAAAAATCCACAACATCCATACACCAAAGGTCTGCTGCGCTCAATGCCGCGTCTGGACCAAAAGAAAGGCGAGCCGCTTATTCCGATCATCGGCACACCGCCAGATCTGATCAAGCCGCCGATCGGCTGTCCGTTCACTGCTCGTTGCAATGAAGCGATGCATGTGTGCGAACAAATCGATCCCGGCGCCACAGAATTCAGCGAAACGCATATGGCGCGTTGCTGGAATCTGCATTCGATGGCCAAGGAGGTGCAGTACTCTTGAGTAAGAACCTAATAGAGGTAGAAGGTCTTAAGAAATATTTTAATGTAGGTAAAGGTAAGGTTCTTAAGGCTGTAGATAATATTAACTTCACGATCCGTGAGGGCGAGACACTTGGGATGGTAGGTGAGTCCGGTTGTGGTAAGACTACTGCTGGACGTACGATTCTTCGCTTGTATGAGCCAACTGCTGGAAGTGTGAAATATAATGGTACAGACATTTATAAATTGCCTGGAAATCAAATGAAGGCTATGCGCCGTGACATGCAAATGATTTTCCAAGATCCGTACGCATCGCTTAACCCGCGGTTTACGGTTTCTGATATCATTGGCGAGGCACTGGACATTCACGGAATGGCTGGCAGCCGTGCAGAACGTAAGAAACGGATTGAAGAACTGCTGGATATGGTTGGTCTTAACCATGACCATGCAACCCGTTATCCGCATGAATTCTCCGGTGGACAACGTCAACGTATCGGGATTGCCCGTTCGTTAGCGGTTAATCCTAAGTTCATCGTTTGTGATGAGCCGATTTCCGCACTTGACGTATCCATTCAAGCTCAGGTCGTTAACTTGCTTAAAGAATTGCAAGATCGTCTTGGATTGACTTATCTTTTCATCGCGCATGATCTGTCCATGGTTAAACATATCAGTGATCGCGTAGCAGTTATGTACTTGGGTAAAATGGTTGAGTTGGCGGAAAGTGAAGAGCTTTATGCAAATCCTATCCACCCTTATACTAAATCCCTATTGTCGGCTATTCCAGTTCCGGACCCGGAAATTGAAGTCAACAAAAAACGTATTCACTTGCATGATGAGCTTGGCAGCCCTATTTATTCTGCTAACGATAAGACCAATGACAGTGACTTTGAATTAGTAGAAGTATCTAAAGGCCACTTTGTCAGCAAAAAATTCGCATAATTTATACTTAGGTTTTCAAAGGCGGGAGCATTATGCTCTCGCCTCTTGTATGTATTTAGGATATTATTTAATGAATTTATAGTATAATTGAACAGTTGGCTGTACCTGTGTTGCTGATATCAAGACATGTTTTACTTTGACGCGGCTCCTGACTTTGGATACAATCATAGAGAGTTTTTACGAACTTGGATTTACATATAACTGCTTAGTAGAACTGGAGGCACTAGCAAATGAATATTGTAACGGAACCGCTCAAGGGTGGATCTGCACTCTCGCGCGACTATATAGATCATTTTGAAAAGGTTAGTCATTTGTACGGTGGGGATTTCCGCAATAAAGAAAGTAGAAGTAGAAGGGCAGAGTGGCTAGACGGCAGAGAAAGCCTTCGTGCCGACCGGACTCAGATTGCTGAGTGTCTGCGTCAATATAATGAAAAGCATAACTCGCATGATGCGGTGATGGCTTCGCTGGCGCTCTTAGAGCAGCCGGGGACATTAGTGGTGACAGGTGGGCAGCAAAGCGGACTATTTACTGGACCCCTGTTAGTGGTATATAAAGCTGCAACTACTATTATGGCGGCAAAAGAAGCAGCTGAACAACTCGGCCGACCGGTAGTTCCTTTATTCTGGATTGCAGGTGAAGATCATGACTGGGATGAAGTGAATCATACGTATGTACTGAATCGTACGCAGGAGATTACTAAGATTAAGATAGAAAAGTCAGAAGAGAAACGCTCCTCAGTAAGTGATATTCGTGTAGAAGAGGAAAGCTGGCAGCAGGTAGTGGAACAGTTAGACGGTCTGCTTCAGGAAAGCGACTTTAAGCCGCAGATTATGGAATTCATTCGCACTTCTTCTTTTAGAGCAGATAGTATGACGGATGCATTTGCCAAGCTGATGGGTTCATTATTTGGTAAATTTGGTCTAATTCTGCTTGATTCTGCTGATCCCAACTTACGTAAGTTAGAACAGCCATTTTTCACTTCGCTAATTATGCAGAATGATGCACTGGAAACAGCGTATATGAATTCTGCTTCTGATATTGTGGGCGCCGGATATGAGCTTCAGGCTGATGTTACAGCTGGCAATGCCAACCTCTTTTATATTCATGAAGGTACACGGCTTCTGCTTCACAAGAAGGACGGAATCTTTACGGATCGCAAGGGACAGGTATCCTTTTCCCGTGATGAATTACTTGAGGAGGTGCAGGCACATCCGGAACGCTTTAGCAATAATGTGCTGACACGTCCACTTATGCAGGATTATGTGTTGCCTGTTCTGGCAACGGTGCTGGGTCAAGGTGAGATTGCTTACTGGGCCATTCCGCGTCGTGCGTTTGAGACCATTGGGGGAGAAATGCCGTTAATTATCCCTAGAATGTCTTTTACAGTCGTAGAAGGTACGCTGCACAAGCATATGGATAAATATCAACTTAGCTTTGAGGATGTAAGACAAGGACTGGATCATAAAAGACAAGAATGGCTGGCCGCACAGGATGAGCTGGGGATAGAACGTCGTTTTGAAGAAACCAAGACCTCATTCGCCGCTATGTACGAACCGCTTATTGAGCAGCTTGGAACGGTTCAGGCAGGTCTGCTTAAGCTGGGGAATAACAATAAAGAGAAGATTCTAGATCAAATTACTTTTTTACAGGCGAAAGCCCAAGATGCAATGGCAAAACAGAACGAAGCTGCAATCCGGCAATGGGAGCGAATCGAGCTGTCGTTAATGCCACTGGGTAAACTGCAGGAAAGAGTGTACAATATCATGTATTACTTGAACCGGTACGGACTTGCTTGGCTGGATGAGTTAATGACGGTTGAACCGGATTACAGTGGAACACATCGCATCATTTATATGTAATGGAAGTATCGCTTTCCACAAAACTAAGCTTATGCTTACGAAGTGAGTTTTGTACGAAGTAGATTCAATGTAGTAACGCTCACAAAACAAAGCGTATGCTTACGGAGCAAGTTTTATTGCGTAGTGGATCATAGAAGTATAGCTCCATAAAACTTTTAGGAGGTTTCATAATGAGTTCATCTAAACAAAATAGTATCGTGGCTGATATGTCACTCGCACCGGAAGGGCATTTGAAAATCGACTGGGTTCGCCAGCATATGCCGGTACTGAACCGTATTCGTGAGCAGTTTGAAGCAGAACAGCCATTTAAAGGTCTGAAAGTATCGATCACATTGCATTTGGAAGCTAAAACCGCTTATTTGGCGAAGGTTGTCAAAGCTGGTGGTGCAGATGTAACCATTACAGGTTCGAATCCACTATCTACACAGGATGATGTATGTGCAGCGCTTGTGGAGGATGGAATCACAGTATTTGCTAAATACAATCCGTCTCCTGAAGAATTTAAAGCCCTTAATATCAAAGCACTGGAGAGCAAACCGGACTTGATTATTGATGACGGTGGGGATTTTGCTACATTGCTGCATTCGGAGCGTCCTGATCTGATGGAGAATATTCGCGGGGGTGCTGAAGAAACAACTACCGGGATTATTCGTCTAAAAGCTCTGCAAAAGCAAGGCGTATTGAAGTTCCCAATGGTCGCGGTTAATGATGCCTACTGCAAATATTTGTTTGATAACCGTTATGGCACTGGCCAATCGGCATGGGATGGAATTATTCGCACAACCAACCTTATCGTAGCGGGCAAAACAGTAGTTGTTGTCGGTTATGGCTGGTGTGGTAAAGGTGTTGCCATGCGCGCCAAAGGACTTGGAGCAAAAGTGGTTGTCACAGAAGTTGATGCGATTAAAGCCGTTGAAGCACATATGGACGGTTTTGAAGTAATGCCAATGCTGGAAGCAGCTAAGGTTGGTGATTTCTTCGTTACAGTAACTGGTAACCGTTATGTAATTCGCGGTGAACATTATGATGTGATGAAGGATGGAGCAATCATGTGCAACGCGGGCCATTTCGACGTTGAAGTGAATAAGCCTGAGCTGTCGGAAAGATCCGTATCCCAACGTACCGTTCGCAAAAATATCGAAGAGTACCAGCTTCGTGACGGACGTAAATTATATCTGCTTGCCGAAGGCAGACTTGTAAATCTGGGTGCTGCTGATGGTCACCCTGCTGAAATTATGGATACAACCTTTGCACTCCAGGCGCTGTCGCTGAAATATGTAAATGATAATTATAAGAGCATTGGCGTAAAAGTTGAAAATGTTCCTTATGAGCTGGATGAGCAAGTAGCACGTTATAAGCTGGAAAGTCTGGGCATTAACATCGATAGCCTCACTCCGGCACAAGTGGATTATTTGGACAGCTGGAATTTGAACGATTAATAACCGAACGCATAACAATAAAGTGTATTAACCAGTGTACCTTGAACTGAAGCAACTTTTTTAACAAAGCCATGCAACGGACAAGATTCCGATTGTATGGCTTTTTTCTGTGGAGAAATGTTTTTCGGGAAACGAGCTATCTGATTTAGGAAAAATTTCCTTGGCCAGAAAAAGGTTTTTGATTTTTAATGGCGAATCTATTATGCTTAAGTGGTGAAAAGTGGGGTAAAGTGGGGATTCAGGGATTAGGGGTGGGAAAAAGGATGTTCATGGGAGAGTATCAACACAGCATTGACGACAAAGGCCGAATCATTATTCCGGCTAAACTCCGTGAATTGCTCGGAACCTCCTTCGTGACGACCCGCGGCCTAGACTCCTGCCTGTTTGTTTATCCCATGGAAGAATGGGCAATCATGGAACAAAAGCTTAAAAGCCTTTCGCTGATGAAATCAGATGCCCGCGCATTTAGCCGCTTTTTTTTCTCAGGTGCAACTGAATGTGTTTGGGATAAGCAGGGAAGGGTAAATCTGCCGGCCAATTTACGGCAGTATGCCAAACTGGACAAAGACTGTGTCATTCTGGGCGTTTCGAACCGGGTGGAAATCTGGAACAAAGAGCTTTGGGAACAGTACTTCGAACAGTCCGAGGAATCGTTCAACGAAATCGCTGAGAAATTGGTGGATTTCAATTTTGATCTATAAAACACAATAACGAATACTGTCCTGGAGGGATGCAGCTTGTTTCACCACATCACGGTGCTTAAGGAAGAAGCGACAGAAGGGCTGCACATCAAAAAAGACGGAATCTATGTAGATTGCACTCTCGGTGGAGCGGGTCACAGCTCACTTATCGCTTCCAAGCTTAGCGGCGAAGGCCGTTTAATCTGTTTGGATCAAGATGATTGGGCTTTGGAGAACGCAAAAGAAAGATTAGCGGAATACGGAGACAAGGTTGTGACTATTAAGACTAACTTCCGTGATCTGGAGAGTGTACTTAAGGATGTGCCCTTTGTGCCACAAACAGATGGTATTCCCCAAGTAGATGGAGTGCTCTTTGATCTTGGCGTATCCTCTCCCCAGTTTGACGAAGGGGAACGAGGCTTTAGTTACAATCATGATGCTCCGCTGGACATGCGCATGGATCAGTCAGCACTTTTGACGGCTGCTGAAATTGTGAATACATGGTCCGAGCAGGAGATTGCCCGTGTTCTTTTCCAATATGGAGAAGAGAAATTCTCGCGGAGAATCGCTAGAAAAATTGTAGACAGAAGAGAAGAAGCTCCTATTGAGACAACAGGAGAATTAGCAGAACTGATCAAGGAAGGTATCCCGGCAGCTGCTCGAAGAACAGGAGGGCATCCCGCTAAACGTAGCTTTCAAGGATTAAGGATTGCTGTGAATGACGAATTGGGTGCTTTTGAAGAAGGGCTACATAGTGCAGTACGTTGCCTTGCACCAGGAGGCAGAGTATCCGTCATCACCTTTCATTCGCTCGAAGACCGAATTTGCAAGCAAATTTTTAGCAGCTATTTAAGCAGATGTACATGCCCGCCTGACTTTCCGTTTTGCGTATGCGGCGCGAAAGGCACGCTTAAGTTAATCAATCGTAAACCGCTTGTGCCTTCTGAAGAAGAGCTTGAGCTTAATACCCGAGCCCGCTCAGCTAAGCTGCGCATTGCAGAAAAATTGTAATTGACGATAAAGGAGAGTCAGAGATGGCCTATACCCGCGGCAATTTAGCAGTTCAGCCCAAAAGAAAAGAAGAGGTAAACCCCCTTTACCGCGAGAAGACAAAAGTAGTTACCAGACGAAGAGTACTTCCGCTGCAAGAGAAACTTTTGTATATGCTGACGCTAGGAGTATGCGTTCTGGTGGCGATCACCCTGATTTCACGTTACGTCCAAATTTATGATTTGAACTTGCAGGCTCAGAAATTAGATCAGGATATTGCAACAGCCAAGAAGCAGATTTCTACGTATCAGATGGAAAAGCAGAATCTAGAGCAGAAAGTCGCCCAAAAAGCACGGGATCTTGGTTATGTGTCCCCGGATGAGAATGCAACAATCTATATTCCGGCAAGCTCGGCAACGACTCCAGGTGATAATTAGTGAGCGATTGGCAAGATCGCAATAAAAAAAGTTGTGAGGTTCGCTTATGCTGAAAAGAATAAAACTTCGCACGCTGTTTATAGGAGGGTGTATTACCCTCTTTTTTCTTGTTTTGATCGTTAGAGTGTTCTGGATTCAAGTTATGCAAGGTGAGGAATGGCAGGAAAAGGCCGCCACACTTTGGGCGCATTCCTCAACTATCAAAGCGGAGCGAGGTACGATTTCTGACCGTAACGGGAGTGTGCTCGCTAGCGATGTCCCTGCTTATACCGTGGTGGTGAATCCTGAAGTGATTCAACAACAAGGCATCGGGGAAGAGGTCATCACAGGATTACACGAATTGCTCGGCAAACCAGAGGATGAGCTGCGTAAGCTGGTTGAAGCCAAGGACGAAAAGACGGGTGCTTACCTCAAGAACCGTGAGATTCGTAATGAAGGCTGGAAGATTGATCAGGAGCTTGCCGATAAGGTGAAAGAATTTTATGTAGCCCTAGGTAAAGAACATAAAATTCAAGAGACCGGTATTGGGCTTGTTAGAGAGCAGAAACGATATTATCCAAAAGATGAATTAGCTGCACATATCTTAGGTTATACAGATAGGGACGGCAATGCTATCATGGGACTGGAAAAATACTTTGATACGGAGCTTAAGGGTGCCGATGGCAAGCTGCTTTATCAAAGTGACGGTCAAGGGGTAAAATTGCCGGATTCACAAGATACCTATAAGCCAGTAGTAAATGGAAGTAATTTCAAGCTTACAATCGATAGTACGATCCAGCATTATATAGAAGAGGCCATGCAAAAGGCGTATGCGCAATATAAGCCAAAAAGTATGAGTGTCATTGCTGCTGATCCGAACACGATGGAGATTTTGGGATTAGCCAATATGCCTACCTATAATCCAAATGAATTTTGGAAGACCGGGGCCGATGGGGCGGGATTCTATAATCATGCTATTAAATCTAAATACGAGCCTGGTTCCACTTTCAAAATTGTAACGCTTGCCGCCGCAGTAGAAGAGAAGCTTTTTGATCCTGTTGCGACATTTTTGTCCGGGTCCATCCGGATAAAGGGATATAGTAAAGCACTGCATGATATTAATCATGCTGGATGGGGGCAAATCAGTTTTCTTGAAGGTGTGAAACGTTCTAGTAACGTTCTATTCGTTAAGCTATATGAAATGCTCGGACAGGACAAGCTATTACAGTATATCAATGATTTTGGCTTCAATGAGAAAACGGGAATCGATCTGCCAGGAGAAGTAAGCGGGGTAGTTAACCCTAACCTTGGACGTCCTATAGAAATTGCGACACTCGCATATGGACACGGTAAAGTGCTAGTAACCCCACTTCAACAGCTAGTTGCCGTATCTGCTATAGCTAATGGGGGGAAGTTGATGACTCCGTATGTAGTTAAGGAGGTCACAAACCCTAACACTGGTGAGACAAAGGTTACTCAGCCTAGTGTAGTGCGTCAGGTGATTGATGAGGAAAGCGCCAAGAAAACGGGTGAATATTTGGAGCAGGTTGTTGCTGACCAAGTAAAAGGAACAGGCCGCAACGCTTATATTGACGGCTATCGCGTGGCAGGTAAGACAGGAACGGCTATCAAGGTTGAAGGTAAGGATTATGTGAAATCCAAAGTACTTGTCTCCTTTATTGGTTATGCTCCTGTTGATGATCCGAAGATCGCTGTTATTGTCATTATTGACGAACCGAACGTTGAGGTTGGCGGCGGTAAGGCAGCTGCTCCAGTATTTAAAGAGATTGTATCCCAGTCTCTGCAATACATGGGAGTACCTAAGCTGGCGTCTGAGGCTAGTGATAGCAGCAGTAAAAAGCCGGCTAAGACTGAAACAGTCGCACTTCGGACTACACCAGATCTAACAGACAAGACGATGAAGGAAGCAAGAGAAGCACTTTTGGATCAAGGCTTCGATTATGTAGTGGTCGGTGAAGGATCTACTGTAGAGAGTCAATATCCTGAGGCAGGTACTAAGCTTGCTACAGGGCAACGGATCTATTTATTAAGTCCGCAGGGGGCTCAGCCTACCATTCCAGATTTAAAAGGGGAATCCCTGCGTGATGCACTTGAAATTCTAACTCTACTAAAAGTAGAGATTGCGGTAGACGGTGAAGGTTACGTCTCAGAACAGATTGTAGGAACGCAAAATGGCAAGACCTTGGTCACTTTGAAAATGAAGCCATTAAATGATTATGGCGAAGATATTCCCGTGGCCCCGCCTGCTGATGAGGGGACAGATTCCGAGAGCGGAACATAGCTTGTTCTAACCCCTGTTTGTCCCGAATAGTCATGAAGATAAGAGCTCATGTCTATTGTTGAAAGTGGGGGAGAACGGAATGAAGGTTTCCAAAGTCGTAACACGGCGGAGAATGCTGTGGACATTGCTGGGACTGGCAGTGTTATTCGGTTCGCTGGTCGTGCGTCTTGCGTATGTGCAATTATCTCAAGGCGAGGAATTGACTGCGAAGGTAGAAGATTCCTTGCGCCGCAATATTCCTTTTACCGCTAAACGTGGTGAAATTATGGATCGTGAAGGTGTGCCGCTCGTTTCTAATATCACCACACCTACAGTGTATGCAGTACCGGTGCAGGTAAAAGAGAAGCAAAAGACAGCACAGCAATTAGCTCCACTGCTTGGGATGACTGAGGAGAAGCTGATGACATTGCTGTCCAAAAAAGAAATGTCGGTGAAACTTCAGCCCGGCGGCCGCAAAATTACGATGGATCTTGCCGCGAGCATCCGTGATTTGCAGCTGCCGGGCATCGTTGTCGCTGAGGATAGCAAAAGGTATTACCCTTACGGCGATTTAGCCGCGCATATTCTAGGCTTCACAGGTATAGATAACCAGGGCATTACAGGAGTAGAGAGTATATATGACAATCTGCTCAAAGGCATAGCCGGTAATATTTCTTATTTGTCTGATGCAGGTGGAAGACTTATGCCTGGCTCATCTGAGAAATATTCTGCCCCTCAAGACGGACTTAATCTGCAGCTGACGATTGATAAACAGATCCAGTCCATTATGGAACGTGAGCTTGATCAGGCTATGGTGAAATATCAGGCGCAGGGTGCTTGGGCTATAGCTATGAATCCGAAGAATGGTGAGATACTAGCCATGGCTAGTAGACCGGGGTATGAACCAGCATCATACAAGGAATATGATGCGCAGATTTACAACCGGAATCTGCCTATCTGGATGACCTATGAACCTGGTTCAACGTTCAAAATCATCACTCTGGCTGCTGCGCTGCAGGAAGGTAAAGTAGATCTTCAGAACGATCATTTCTATGATCCGGGGTTTATCGAGGTGGCGGGCGCAAAGCTGCGCTGCTGGAAAAAGGGCGGTCATGGTAGTCAAACCTTTCTACAGGTAGTTGAGAACTCCTGTAACCCTGGGTTTGTCGCCTTAGGGCAACGGCTGGGAAAAGAATCACTTTTCAAATATATTCGTGATTTTGGTTTTGGCAGCAAAACGGGAATTGATCTGAATGGGGAAGCTAATGGTATTCTGTTCAAGCTTAATCAAGTAGGTCCGGTAGAGCTTTCGACTACAGCCTTTGGTCAAGGGGTTTCGGTTACGCCTATTCAGCAGATTGCTGCGGTATCCGCGGCTATCAACGGCGGTAATCTCTATAAACCGCATGTAACAAAAGCATGGGTTAATCCGGTTACTGGAGAGACTGTATCAGAGGTGAAGCCAGAGCTTGTGCGGCAGGTCATTTCGGAGGAGACATCCAAGAAGGTGCGGGCAGCACTTGAGAGCGTGGTTGCCAAAGGCACAGGACGGCCGGCTTTTATTGACGGCTATCGTGTAGGTGGCAAGACGGGTACTGCACAGAAGGTTGTAAATGGACGTTATTCTCCAACAGAGCACATTGTTTCTTTTATTGGCTTTGCGCCAGCGGATGATCCTCAGATCGTTGTGTACACTGCCGTGGATAATCCGAAAGGGATTCAATTTGGGGGTGTGGTTGCAGCTCCAATCGTGCAAAATATTTTGGAAGACTCGCTGCACTATATGAAGGTTCCGGAGCGCAGTGATCAGCTTCCAAAAACTTATAAGTATGGCGAAACTCCGATAGTGACCGTACCTGATCTTACCGGAGCAACGGTGCAGGATATCTATGAGGATTTAAATATGAATTTTAATCTTGCACGTTCAGGCACAGGAAATACGGTCATCAATCAAGCTCCTAAGGCTGGGGCCAGAGTAGAACAGGGCTCAACCATCAGGATTTATATGGGAGCATCTAGTGAATAATGATTAAGGTATAAGGTTTCAGCTCGTATCCGAAAATGTAGAGTGAGGGATTACTATGAAAGTTAACGATTTATCTGCTTGTCTTGCTACTTCGCAACTATACGGGGATGGAGATGTGGAGATTACTGATCTTCAGACGGATTCCCGCCGTGTAGGCCCGGGAGATCTATTCATCTGTTTGCCTGGCCACACCGTGGACGGGCACAAATATGCGCCGCAAGCAGTAGCCTCCGGAGCGGCGGCTATTGTATGTGAGCACAAGCTGGAGCTTGATATCCCGCAGATTGTTGTGGATGACTGCCGGTTTGCGATGTCTGTCATGTCGAATGCTTTCTTTGGCTCACCTAGCAGCCGGATGAGAATGATCGGAGTGACGGGCACAAACGGCAAAACAACAACGACTTATCTCATTGAGCGGATTATGCAGGATCAGAATATGAAGACAGGTCTGATTGGAACGATTCAAATGCGCTATGACGGCAAAAGCTACCCTATGTCAGGCACAACTCCAGAATCGCTAGATCTGCAGCGTTCCCTTCATGATATGGCTTCCAAAGGTGTGGAATGTTGCGTAATGGAAGTATCCTCTCACGCACTTCAGCAAGGACGTGTGAAGGGTGCGGACTTCCGTACGGCAATTTTTACGAACTTAACCCAAGATCATCTGGATTATCATCATACAATGGAGGAGTATCGGGCGGTTAAAGGGCTCTTTTTCTCCAGATTGGGAAATGTGATCTCTCCGTGGAAGGAAGAACGCAAATATGCGGTGTTGAACGCGGATGATGAAGCCAGTCAATATTTTGCAGCCCAAACTGCGGCGGAAGTGATTACATATGGCATTGATAACAACGCTAATGTCCGAGCTTCGCAAATATCGATCACTGCAAAAGGAACTTTTTTCCATGTAGATACGTTTAAGGGGAAGACGGACATTTCGCTCCGTATGGTTGGTAAGTTCAACGTCTACAATGCACTCGCGGCGATTACAGCTGCTTTATTGGAAGATGTCTCTCTGGCTGATATCAAGACTAGTCTTGAGGCAATCGATGGTGTAGCTGGACGGGTGGAGTCAGTGGACGAAGGTCAGGAATTTGCTGTTATCGTTGACTACGCACATACACCAGACGGGCTAGAGAATGTATTAAAAACGGTCTGCGAATTTGCTACCGGCAAAGTGCTTACAGTGTTTGGCTGTGGCGGTGACAGAGACCGGACGAAACGTCCATTAATGGGGAAGATCGCTGCACGATATAGCGACATGGTATTCGTAACTTCTGACAACCCCCGGACGGAGGAACCTCAACTAATCTTGAAGGATATAGAAGCAGGACTAGTAGAGGATGGAGTCACCTCTGACCGGTATCATATGATTGTTGATCGCCGAGAAGCTATCGGGAAGGCTATTGAAATGGCAAGCCCTGGCGATGTAGTATTGATTGCGGGGAAAGGTCATGAGACCTATCAACTGATTGGCGGAGTGGTTCATGATTTCGATGACCGCATCGTCGCTAAAGAAGTTATAAGGGGCCGAAACTATTGATTACAAGAACGCTTGAAAATATTGCTGCCATGTGCGCAGGGGAACCTGCTGCTGTCGAAGCTATGAATACAACCCTTACGGGAGTCGTTACCGACTCCCGTAAGATCACACCCGGTTGCCTGTTTGTGCCTCTATCTGGAGACAAATTCGATGGTCACCACTATGCTGCCGCAGCACTGGCTGCTGGTGCGGGTGCAACCTTGTGGCAACGCGATAAAGGACCGGTACCTGAAGGTGGCGGAGTTATTATTGTTGAAGATACACTAGAGGCTCTTCAGAAGTTGTCCGCTGCTTATCTGAAGGAAGTGGCTCCACAGGTTGTCGCTGTTACGGGCAGCAACGGGAAAACAACAACAAAAGATATCATTATGTCTCTGCTTGAAGTGCAGTTCAAAGTGCATAAGACAGCAGGGAATTTCAATAATCATATCGGTCTTCCGCTTACTATTTTATCCATGGCTGAGGATACAGAGATCGCTGTACTTGAAATGGGGATGAGCTCGCGGGGAGAAATTGCTCTGCTGGCTTCTTTGGCTGAACCAGACGTAGCGGTAATTACTAATGTAGGCGAGTCGCATTTACTGCAGCTGGGGTCACGTAAAGAAATAGCCCGCGCCAAGCTGGAGATTGCTGAAGGGCTGAAGCCGGGGGGATTACTGATTTATAATGGTGACGAACCGCTGCTGACTGAGGTAATGCAAGAGTCCACTTTTAAGGCTCCAGAAGGGATGAGAACCTTCCGATTTGGTCTAAATGAGGATAATGATGATTATCCAACAGGGATGATGTCCCATACTGGTGGCATGACGTTCACGTCAAGCCGTCATAAGGAACATGCTTTTACATTACCGCTGCCAGGTCAGCATAACGTTGTTAACGCTCTGGCTGCACTAGCGGTTGCTCGTCATTTTGGGGTTACGGAGCAGAATATGAAGGAGGGTCTCAGCAGGCTCAAGTTGACGGGCATGCGGATTGAAGTGATTCGGACTTCCTCCGGACTTACGCTTTTAAACGATGCTTATAATGCCAGCCCTACTTCTATGAAGGCGGCTATAGATGTCCTGCAATCTATGAAATGCAGTGGCAATAAAATCGCTGTGCTCGGGGACATGCTGGAACTTGGGCCGGAGGAAGTAGAATTTCATCAAGAAATAGGCTACTACCTTGACCCTTCATTAACTGATTTTGTATGTACTTACGGACCATTATCCGTTCATATTGCCAAAGCAGCAGAAGAGAAATTCGGCAAAGAGCGCGTAAAAGCTTTTACAGATAAAGCGGAACTAACCGCTGTCCTTCTAGAGAAATGCAGTGCTAAGGATATTGTTCTATTTAAAGGATCAAGAGGGATGAAGCTCGAGGAAGTGCTTCAGAGCCTAAATAAAGATATTCAACAGACCTAAATCATTGGAGGGGGTGTACCCATGGATTATCAACTATTGTTATTGACTATTGCTGTTTCCTTTATCCTTGCGGTCATTGCCGCTCCGCTCTTCATTCCGCTTCTGCGCAGGATGAAATTCGGACAGCAGGTGCGAGATGACGGACCGCAAACCCATTTGAAGAAAGCGGGAACGCCGACTATGGGCGGTATCGTGATTATCGTAGCTTTTACCTTGTCTTATCTGAAATTTTCTGTGGTGAATACAGATTTTTACGTACTGCTTGTAGCTACGCTTGGTTTTGGATTGATCGGGTTTTTGGATGACTATATCAAAATTGTATTTAAGCGTTCCTTAGGGCTCACAGCACGTCAAAAGTTATTTGGACAGCTGCTGGTTGGTGCTCTGATGTGCGGTCTTCTGATTTATGCCGGACACAGTACAAGTATCAGCGTACCAGGTACTGATTTCAGCTTTGATTGGGGTGGCTGGTTCTATTATCCATTCATCATTATTATGATGATGGCAGTGACGAATGCCGTTAACTTTACAGATGGAGTCGATGGACTGTTGTCCGGGGTTAGTGCCATTGCTTTGGCCGCATACGCGGTGGTGGCAATGCAGGCTACGTCTATTGCGGCAGGTGTATGTGCTGCGGCCATGATTGGTGCTGTACTTGGCTTTCTTGTGTTTAATGCCCACCCTGCTAAAGTATTTATGGGGGATACGGGTTCGTTTGGTATTGGTGGCGCGATAGGTGCTATTGCTATTGTCACGAAGAGTGAGCTGCTGTTTCTCATCATTGGCGGTGTTTTTGTAATTGAAATGTTGTCCGTTGTGATTCAAGTCGTTTCATTTAAAACCCGTGGCAAACGTGTATTCAGAATGAGCCCGATTCACCATCATTTTGAGCTTGGTGGCTGGTCGGAGTGGCGTGTGGTAATTTCGTTCTGGGCGGTTAGCTTGGTGTTGGCTGCTGTGGGACTATTTATTAGCAAGGGGTTGTAGAGAATGAAACATCCAGATAAGTATCGTGGTGAAGAAGTTGTGGTTCTTGGGCTTGCTAAAAGCGGTGTCCAGGTGGCTAAAGTGCTGCATGAACGCGGCGCTGTAGTTACGGTGAACGATAAAAAGGAAAGAGATCAAAGTCCCGAAGCTTCCGAATTGGAATCTTTGGGAATTTGTGTTATATGCGGTGGGCATCCGGAAGGTCTTATTCATGAAGGTGTAAGTCTGGTAATCAAGAATCCAGGCATTCCTTATTCTGCGCCCCCTGTACAAAAGGCAATTGAGCTTGGAATTGAAGTGGTCACAGAGGTAGAGGTGGCTTATCGACTTTGTGCAGCGCCGATGATCGGGATCACGGGTTCCAATGGTAAGACGACAACGACGACCTGGGTTGGCCATATGCTGGAAGCTGCGGGAATGAACCCTATAGTTGCGGGCAACATTGGTACGCCTCTCTGTCAAGCTGCACAAGAGGCTACAAAGGATGATTGGATGGTAGTTGAGCTTAGCAGCTTTCAACTTAAAGGAACGGAGACCTTCCGGCCTAAGATAGGCTGTCTGCTGAATATTGCAGAGACCCATCTGGATTATCATGGAAGCATGAAAGATTATGTGGATTCCAAAACCAAGCTGTTCGCTAATCAATTAGCTACGGATACAGCAGTGCTGAACTGGGATGATCCTGTCTGCCGGGAACTTGTACCCTATATGAAGGCTTCGATTCTTCCATTCTCCTTGTTTGAGGAGCTGCCTCATGGAGTATTTGTTAGCCCGTCCTACATTACGGGGCAAGATGATGAGCTGAAGCGCCACATTATCTATCGCGAATCTGCGGACAAGGAAACGATAATCGCGGATGTAGATTCCATCGCCCTTCCGGGTCGCTTTAATGTGGGGAATGCGCTGGCTGCCTGTGGAATTGCTATTGCCGCTGGAGCGGACCCCTCTCTATTAAGCGAAGTGCTTTCTTCTTTTCGCGGTGTGGAGCACCGCCTGGAGTATGTAGCTGATAAGGCTGGAGCCGCTTATTATAACAATTCCAAAGCAACGAACTCCAAAGCGACAATTACGGCTTTGACATCGTTTCAGCGGCCGGTGGTATTGATCGCTGGCGGATTAGACCGTGGCTCCGATTATATGGAGCTGCTGCCTGTCCTGAGCGGACGCGTCAAAGCTTTGGTGGCGTTAGGACAAACCAAGGACAAGCTAATAAATGTAGCACAGCTGGCAGGATTAAAGCAGATTATCTCCGTCGATAATGGGGAGAGCGCCGCCGCCGTGCTGCAAGCAGCTGTGCGGGAAGCTTCCGCTCTGGCGGAAGAAGGAGATATCGTTCTCCTGTCTCCTGCATGTGCTAGTTGGGATATGTTTACATCCTATGAAGAGCGCGGGTGTATTTTTAAAGAGGCGGTGCATAACCTTTAAGTAGGGGGGTGGATAAGCCCCTACTACGGATGCAAGAGGTGTGCTCCTGATGAACAAAACTCGTCATGCTCCCGATATTTGGTTGCTGATTCCCATTCTTTCTTTGCTGGTGATCGGCATGGTGATGGTATACAGCGCCGGATCTGTTTTAGGCTTCCGCAATTATGGAGATTCGTTTTACTTTGTAAAGAGGCAGCTTTTGTTTGCAGGACTGGGACTTGTTGCAATGTTTGTTACAGCGAATACAGACTACAAAGTGTTAAAAAAGCTGGCTAAGCCGGCACTGATTGTCTGCTTTATCCTGCTCGTTATGGTGCTTATTCCCGGCATTGGTGTAGTTCGCGGGGGAGCGCGCAGCTGGCTCGGAATCAGCTCCTTCGGGATTCAGCCCTCCGAGTTCATGAAGATGGGGATGATTCTATTTCTGGCGAATTGGCTGGGAAAAGAAGAGTATGATATCACCTCCTTCACTCGTGGCTTACTTCCCCCGTTAGCGCTTATCGGATCAGCTTTTGCACTGATTATGCTCCAGCCGGATCTGGGTACAGGTACCGTTATGTTTGGCGCAGCCTTAATGATGGTCTTTACAGCTGGAGCAAGAATGAAACATCTACTCTCACTAGGAGTAGCTGGGGTGGCTGGGTTTGTTGCTTTGGTTGCCGCAGCACCTTACCGGTTGCAGCGTATAACCGCTTTTCTTGATCCTTGGTCCGATCCCCTCGGTGCAGGCTACCAGATTATTCAGTCGCTATACGCGATTGGGCCTGGAGGGCTCGGGGGTCTCGGACTTGGAATGAGCCGGCAGAAGTACAGTTATGTACCTGAGCCGCAGACCGATTTTATTTTTTCTATATTGGCCGAGGAACTGGGGTTTATCGGTGGTTTGGCTGTGTTGATCCTGTTTCT
The DNA here is from genome assembly GCF_037963265.1 of Paenibacillus sp. FSL H7-0943. NCBI lineage: Bacteria > Bacillati > Bacillota > Bacilli > Caryophanales > Paenibacillaceae > Paenibacillus > Paenibacillus sp. FSL H7-0943. The sequence continues at coordinate 5,222,435 of NZ_CP150148.1, read as the reverse complement.
TATTCTAATCTGGCGCGGAATGAAGGTGGCGATGAGTCTGCCTGACCGTTTTGGAAGCTATTTGGCCGTTGGCATCGTCTGTATGGTGGCTGTGCAAGTCATTATTAATATTGGTGTGGTCATCGGTCTAATGCCTGTAACAGGCATCACACTTCCTCTGATTAGCTATGGAGGTTCTTCACTTACACTGATGTTAACCTCCCTGGGCATTCTATTGAACTTATCCCGTTATGCGAGGTGAAAGACATGCGTATCGTATTAAGCGGCGGAGGCACGGGTGGTCATATCTATCCCGCAGTCGCTGTTGCTAGACAACTGGAATCAGAAGATAGTGAATCTACCTTCCTGTATATTGGTGGAACGCGTGGCTTAGAGAGCAAGCTCGTTCCCCAAGAGAATATCCCTTTCAAATCTATCGACATCACTGGCTTTCGGCGCAAGCTGTCCATGGACAACGTCAAGACGGTGATGCGTTTTTTAAAGGGCGTTAAGGCTTCCAAAGAAATGTTAAGAGAGTTTAAGCCTGATGTTGTAATTGGTACAGGCGGTTATGTATGTGGTCCAGTCGTTTACGCTGCATCCCGGCTGGGCATCCCAACCTTGATCCATGAGCAAAATGCTATCCCTGGTTTAACAAATCGTTTTCTAAGTCGTTACGCGAGTACAGTGGCCGTAAGCTTTGAAGGGACAGAATCTGCTTTTCCGGGGAGCAAGCACGTAATCTACACAGGTAATCCTCGGGCAACGACGGTTACTACGGCTAGTTCACAACGGGGGTTTGCCTCGCTGGGCATTCCGGATAACAGCACGGTTGTTTTGGTTGTTGGCGGCAGTCAAGGGGCTAAGGCTATTAATAAAGCCATGATTGAAATGGCCCCATTTGTGGGTAAGGGTAATGGTGTTCATTATGTTTACGTTACAGGTGAGCCTTATTTTGAGGATACCCGTGCTGAATTGCGTCAGAAGCTGGGTAGCACACCGAACTGGCTGCATGTCCTACCTTATGTTCACAATATGCCGGAGGTCTTGGCTTGTACCTCCTTAATCGTAAATCGGGCGGGGGCATCCTTTCTCGCTGAGATTACAGCGCTGGGTATTCCTTCTGTACTTATCCCTTCTCCTAATGTGACGAATAATCACCAAGAGGCGAATGCAAGACAGCTGGAACGCGAAGGGGCCGCTGTGGTGCTGCTTGAGAAGGAATTGAATGGTAAGGCGCTTTATGAAGCTGTGCAAGCAATCATTGGAACTGAAGCTGTACGCCAAAAAATGTCCGAGGCTTCCAGACGACTGGGCAAAAGGGATTCTGCTGCCATTGTCACTAACGAACTCCGAAGACTAGCCGGTAAACAGTCTTAAGCCATTAACCTTTGAGAGGTTTTTCCTTATTGGCAGCTCTCTGTCACACACTTGGAGGAACGAACATAGGATAATCCTATAATCGTGACAATCACCCAGGACACTTCCTAACCTGAAAGGTAGTGCAGGATAATCTTGTACATTTCATATGACCTTGTATCGGAAGTGTTTGTGGTGGGTGAGCGGTAATCTCGGAGGTGATACATTGGACAAATTGGTGATTGAGGGTGGAAGTCCCCTGTCAGGCACCATTCGTATCCATGGAGCAAAAAATGCGGCGCTGCCGATTCTAGCGGCAAGCCTGCTGGCCGAAGGAGTTCACTCACTGCATAATGTGCCGAAGCTGCTGGACATCGAGACTATGCTAGACATCTTGGATCGGCTGGGCTGCAGGTGCGTGCATCAAGAGGATACGGTGACGATAGATACGTCAGCCGTGGGGACATCTCATGTACCTGAGGATTTGATGCGGCAGATGAGATCTTCCATTTTTTTAATGGGACCGCTGTTATCCAGATTTGGTGAGGTAACGATCTATCAGCCTGGTGGCTGTGCGATCGGGGAGCGTAAAATCGATCTTCATTTGCAGGGTCTTAAAGCACTGGGGGCGGAGATCGAGGAAAGCAACGGACGAATATCCTGTCGGGGCTCAAAGCTTGTAGGGAGTGATATTCATCTCGACTATCCAAGTGTTGGAGCCACGGAGAATATTATGATGGCTGCCGCCAAGGCAGAGGGGACAACGACGATATCGGGAGCAGCAAGAGAGCCGGAAATACAGGATCTACAGCAATTTTTGAATAGTATGGGTGCTCAGATTATCGGTGCAGGCACGGATACCATTACGATCCAGGGTGTCAAAAACTTATATCCCTGTACGTACGAGGTAATCCCAGACCGGATAGTGGCTGGAACTGTAATGATTGCTGCAGCAGCTACACGTGGGAATGTGACCTTGACACATACGAACGCCGGGCATCTGACTTCGCTTATTCATGTGCTTAAGCGGGCTGGTGTTCAAATCACAGTATGCAATGATATAATTAATGTCAGTTGCATGGGGCGTCCGCGTGCGGTTGAGAGAATTGTAACCTCTCCTTATCCTTCTTTCCCGACGGATCTGCAATCTCAGGTCATGGTGCTGCTGTCGCTCGCCGATGGTTTTAGTGTGATCAAGGAGACGGTGTTTGAGGGACGGTTCAAACATGTGGAAGAAATGGCCCGGATGGGTGCTGACATTTCTATCGATTTGAATCGTGCGTTTATTCGCGGCGTTCAGAGATTGTATGGTGCTACTGTGGAAGCTACTGATTTGCGGGCGGGTGCAGCTCTGGTCATTGCCGGGCTTGCTGCACAAGGGACTACGGTCGTTGAGCAAGCGCATCACATTGACCGTGGTTATGATGGAATAGAGAAGCTGTTTCAGAAGCTTGGCGCGCGTATAAGCCGTAAGGTGCCTGTAACGGATCCACTTGATTTGGCCAATTAAAGCTCCCTGTCTCCTTCCAGATCTCCCAGAGAAGGAGACAGGGCCTTATTACGGAGAATATGAGAATGACTACAACCCGATTACCTCTTCTTAAAGAGGACAAGCCTAAGAAAAAAATGAGCCGTAAGATTACGGCGATCCTGCTGCTGCTGTTCACTGCGCTTCTTGCTGTGATTTTTTTTAGATCGTCTATTAGCCATATTACAGTGATAGATTTTCAAGGTAGTAAGTATTCTACTAGTGAAGAGCTACTCTCACAAAGTGGAATTAAAATAGGTGGGCAATTCTTTGCTGTATCAACGAAAGCTGTGGAAGAATCTCTGCTGAAGCTTAAGACGATTAAAGACGTCAGCGTGCAGAAGGATTTCCCCGGGGTGATCACAGTGAAGATTGAGGAATTTCCAGCGGTAGCCTATGAACTGGAACAGGGAGGCCTCTTGAAGGCAATTCTATCCAGTGGAGCTGCAGTCCCTGTTAATGAGACAGGAATTGCCGTTGAGAAACCCATATTAACGAACTGGGACCCGGAAGATCCGAATAAGGCTAAGCTATGTCAAGCATTAGCAAGCATTCCTAATGAATTGACAAGTGATATCTCTGAGATTGTTCCCTCGCCGACCTTGTCTTTTCCAGACCGGATCAAGCTCTATACTAGATCCCGTTTTGAGGTGATTACAGCCATCTCATTGCTAAAGAGCAAGGTGTCCTATTTGAATCAGATTATAGAGACTGAACAGCCTGGACTGATTAAAATGCTAGAAGCCGATTCATATGTTCCCTTTCAGGTTGTAAGCGATGAAGAAGATGTTGCGCAAGAGTAGTGTGGAGGTAAATAGTCCCTACTAATAGAGTTAAAAAAATGCTACAATCGGAGTTACGGGCAATAAGCTATATCCCTCTTTTTTCTTCGATTTTTTTGAGATATAGTACTATATTTGGTTGAAATGACCAATTAGGCCGATATTTCTTGTGATAATTGCTATTTTTACAATAACATATGAGTAACTATTCACATTTGGGGATGTTGGAATATTATTCCGTTCAAAAAATTTGTAGAAAAAAGAGGGAAAGGATTAGGTATGTTGAATATGTACAGAGAAGTTTCCCGGGACCGGGATAAGGTAATGCAATTAATTATGATTATAACAGGAGGTGCCATAGGACTTGAGCAACAATGACATCATTGTTAGTTTGGACATCGGTACATCCAAAGTTCGGGCAATAATTGGGGAAGTTACCAATGGAACCTTTAATATTATTGGCGTTGGATCTGCCGATTCGGAAGGAATACGTAAAGGCGCGATTGTAGATATCGACCAAACTGTGCAATCGATCAAAAGTGCTATAGATCATGCAGAGCAGATGGTGGGTATTCAAATATCAGAGGTTTATGTAGGCATTTCCGGTAATCATATTGGCCTGCAATCCAGCCACGGTGTTGTGGCCGTTCAGAATGAGGATCGTGAAATCGGCGATGATGATATCGATCGCGTAATTAAAGCTGCGGAAGTCATTGCTATGCCTCCGGAGCGTGAAGTGATTGATGTTGTTCCCAAACAATTTATCGTCGATGGTCTTGAAGGAATTCAAGACCCGCGCGGAATGATTGGTGTTCGTCTGGAAGTTGAGGCAACAATCATTACGGGTGCTAAGACGCCAATACATAATCTACTACGCTGTGTTGAGAAATCAGGGCTGAAGGTAAAGGATCTTGTGCTGATGTCTCTTGGAGCTGGTGGATTGGCGCTGTCCAAGGACGAGAAATCGATGGGATCTGTTCTGGTTGATATCGGTGCGGGCTCAACAACAATAGCCATATACGAAGAGGGTTCTCTTAGTGCAACCTCCACGATTCCGATCGGAGGAGAATTCGTAACCAATGATATTGCCTACGGACTTCGGACACTTACTGATCAAGCGGAGAAGGTAAAACTTAAATATGGTTGTGCTTGGATTGACGATGCAGCCTCAGACGTTGTCTTCAAGGTATTGCGCATTGGCAGTAACGTGGAGAAGGAATTTAACCAAGAGGATCTGGCGGCCATTATCGAGCCAAGGGTGCAAGAAATATTCCACCTGATTCGTCAAGAAGTTAAACGGCTTGGTTACAGTGAACTGCCTGGAGGTTATATACTAACAGGTGGGACTGTCTCGATGCCGGGTGTATTGAAGGCTGCTCAGACCGAGCTGGCTGCATCTGTACGCATCGCCGTGCCGGATTATATCGGTGTACGGGACCCTGGGTTTACCGGCGGTGTCGGTATTCTGCATAATGTTGTCCGTAGTTTCCGTGGAAGAAACAGTGGTGGAAGCAGCAACAAAAAGACGGTCAACCGGAGCAAGCAGAACGCCACTCCGAGTCAGGAAACTGTTCAGAAGCCCGGATTTGTGGAGCGTCTAAAAAATATGTTTAGCGAGTTTATATAAGTGTAAGTCCAGATATACTTGGACCGGCCATCCAAGCACATTGAGGGGGAGATGGAACAATATGTTAGAATTTGATTTTGAAATGGAGAGCTTGGCGCAAATAAAAGTCATCGGCGTGGGCGGCGGAGGTAGTAATGCTGTCAACCGGATGATTGAAAACGGCGTTCAGGGTGTAGAATTTATTACGGTTAATACAGACGCCCAAGCGTTGCATATGGCCAAATCGGAGCACAAGCTGCAGATTGGGGACAAGCTGACCCGCGGTTTGGGTGCAGGCGCCAACCCTGAAGTCGGTAAGAAAGCAGCGGAGGAATCCCGTGATCTGATTTCGAATACCCTTAAAGGTGCAGATATGGTATTTGTTACTGCAGGAATGGGTGGCGGTACAGGTACAGGTGCGGCACCAGTTATAGCTGAAATTGCTAGAGAGTGTGGAGCCCTGACTGTGGGTGTAGTGACTCGCCCGTTCACATTTGAAGGAAGAAAACGTTATAACCAGGCAATGCTTGGAATCGAAGCTTTGAAAGAAAAAGTCGACACACTAATCGTCATTCCAAATGACCGTTTGCTTGAAATTGTTGATAAGAAAACACCGATGTTGGAAGCTTTCCGTGAAGCAGATAATGTTCTCCGGCAGGCTGTTCAAGGTATCTCTGACCTAATTAAGGTTCCTGGTCTGATTAACCTTGACTTTGCGGATGTAAAGACGATCATGACAGAACGCGGTTCAGCGCTTATGGGTATTGGTATTGCAAATGGTGAGAACCGTGCGTCTGAAGCAGCACGTAAAGCCATCATGAGCCCACTCTTGGAAACGTCTATTGAAGGCGCCCGCGGCGTAATCATGAACATTACGGGAGGATCTAACCTCTCTCTATACGAAGTCAATGAAGCGGCTGAGATTGTTACATCCGCCTCTGATCCTGAAGTGAATATGATCTTTGGTGCGATAATTGATGAAGGCCTGAAGGATGATATCAAAGTAACAGTAATTGCTACTGGCTTTGAACATAAACCATCGCCTGAAGCTCCAGGACGCCGTCCGGTCTCGACGAATAACGAGCCAGCGGCAGCACCGGATAAGAACGCTGCTAATCTGCGTCCGTTCGGGAATCAGAACACGTCAGATCAGTTAGATATTCCGACGTTCCTGCGTAACCGTAATCGTGGCAACAATGACTAATTAAATATTTTTATTAAGAGATATGAAGCACCGTATTCCCCAGCTAATAGAGCTAGGGCAATGCGGTGCTTTTTTTTATGTGAAATGCTGTTCAGTAGGAATAAAACCCTCCCGCGCTATAACTCGACAAAAAAACCTTAAGAATGCCCCCCAAGTTTAGACAGACTTTGAATGCGAGACTTTTTATACTAATCATATCGTCCAAAAAAACAGAGCCTGATCCATTTTGGCTACAGGATAGATTCCGCCATAGTAAGCAGGTGAATGCACTGGTTGTTTATATTGACTTGATATTCGCCGCCAATCTAGTGATCGACGGAATTCTTTTGTGGCTGACAGGCTGGATGGTCAAGCTGAGGATATCATGGTGGCGCTTAGTCCTCTCAGCTCTGGTTGGTGCGCTGTATGTGGTGATGATGTTTGTGCCGGAGTTGTCTTTCATGTATACCTTCCTCATTAAGTTTGGCTTGTCGGTGGTTATGCTATGGATTGCCTTTGGTTTTGGGAGTCTGCAAAGCTACCTTCGCACTATGGGAGCTTTTTATATTATCAATTTCGCAGCAGCTGGTGGGATTGTAGGTATTCACTATTTGCTGCAGAGCTCCGGTGATATTTGGAATGGTATTATGTTCACTGCTTCAGGAGGGCATGCTTACCGCCTAAAGATTGGCTTTTGGTTTGTAATTGCAGTATTTCCCCTGGTGTTAATCTGCTTCAAGGCAGTGCACTCCTCACGAATCAGAAGGGAGCAGCTTGAAACCTATATCGGTGAGGTGGTAGTAGAAATTGATGGAGTGACTGTTTCCTGTCCCGGCCTGCTAGACACAGGTAACCGGCTTTGTGATCCTTTGACCCGCATACCGGTGATGGTTATGGAATCTTCGCTCTGGGAGGGACATCTGCCTGAAACATGGAAAGGTAGACTCACTCAGGACGGAGCGGACAAACTTTTACTAGAAACGGACGGGCAGTCGTTTGCTTGGCAGGACAGGATGCGACTGGTGCCTTACAGGGGAGTTAACCGGGGGGCATCATTTATGCTCGCACTGAAGCCTGATCAGGTGACGATAAAGCTTGGTGAAGATATCTTTTATTGTAAAAGAGTCTTGATTGGGCTGGATGGTGGGACATTGTCGGGGGATGGAGCCTATCGGGCTGTAATACATCCTGATTTGACTCAAAAAGAGAGCGCTACTGTTGCAGCACTGCCTTCCTAATCTTTAAAGCTAGCTGAACCAAACTTCTGATGGCTGAAAGCGGGATTTGAAAGCTTCACACGCGAACCGTGCACTTCTTGGAGGAGGAACAAATAATGGTCAAATGGAAAATTGCTCTGCAGCTGCAATATTACCGCATGCTGTTTCTACTAGGGCTGAAGAGTCAGGAAATCTATTATATTGGCGGGAGTGAGGCACTTCCTCCACCGCTGACACGGGAAGAAGAAGAATATCTGCTTCAGCGGCTGTCTAGCGGCGATGCAGCTGTTCGTGCGATGTTGATTGAGCGCAATCTTCGCTTGGTAGTATATATCGCTCGTAAATTTGAGAATACCGGAATCAATATCGAGGATCTGGTTTCGATTGGCGCTATTGGCTTAATTAAGGCTGTGAACACTTTTGATCCTGAGAAAAAAATAAAACTGGCTACTTATGCATCCCGCTGCATAGAGAATGAAATCTTAATGTATCTGCGGCGGAACAGCAAGACACGGAGTGAGGTTTCTTTTGATGAGCCGCTTAATATTGATTGGGATGGCAATGAATTATTGCTTTCTGACGTATTAGGAACGGAAAATGATACCATTTATCGGAACATAGAAGAACAGGTTGATCGCAAGCTGCTGCAAAAGGCACTGGAAAAGCTGAGTGACCGGGAAAGACTCATTATGGAGCTGAGATTTGGCCTGCGCGGAGGCGAAGAAAAGACACAAAAAGATGTGGCTGATCTGCTTGGCATCTCCCAATCTTATATTTCGCGGCTGGAGAAAAGAATTATCAAGCGGCTGCGCAAGGAGTTTAACAAGATGGTGTAAGGTGAAATTAGCAAGGAATAAAATGGCGAGCCCGGGAGATAATGTACAGTAATGTTTCTCCTTGGGAGGTAAATCATCATGACCCGTAATAAAGTCGAGATTTGCGGTGTGGATACTGCTAAGCTGCCTGTTCTAACGAATGTGGAAATGCGGCAACTGTTCACTTCGCTGCAGCAGCAGGGCGAGCGATCCGCCAGAGAGAAATTGGTAAACGGTAATCTTAGACTTGTTCTAAGCGTTATCCAGAGGTTCAATAATAGGGGAGAATTTGTTGACGATTTGTTCCAGGTGGGTTGCATCGGTCTGATGAAAGCCATCGATAATTTCGATTTATCACAAAACGTTAAATTCTCCACATATGCAGTTCCGATGATTATCGGTGAGATTCGGCGTTACCTGCGTGATAACAACCCGATTCGGGTATCACGTTCTCTCAGAGATATCGCCTACAAGGCGCTCCAGGTACGTGATAGTCTGACCAATCAGAACTCACGGGAACCGACGATATTCGAAATATCAGAAGCGCTGGGTGTGCCGAAGGAAGATGTTGTTTTTGCTCTTGATGCCATTCAGGATCCAGTGTCCTTATTCGAGCCGATCTATCATGACGGCGGCGATCCTATTTATGTAATGGACCAGATTAGCGACGATAAGAATAAGGATGTGTCGTGGATCGAAGAAATTGCATTACGTGAAGCGATGCGTAAGTTAGGACAAAGGGAGAAACGAATTTTATCCATGCGGTTTTTCGAAGGGAAAACACAGATGGAGGTCGCAGATGAGATTGGCATTTCACAGGCACAGGTCTCACGTCTGGAGAAATCTGCGATTCAGCAAATGCAAAAACACGTGAAATCTTAGAGCAGTAGCCATGAGGAGATATTCCAGAATCCGGGTTAAGGATTTTGGGTTGTCTCCTCTTTTTAATGCATGTTGACAAGCTTCCGGATCATATATTGGACTATAGGTCGGATTGTACAGGGGTGGTGAGATGAACGAGGATTATCAAGGGTCTGCCAAAAAAATGAAAATCTCAGATTTTCAGACGAAGGATGTTATCAACATTGTAGATGGCAAGCGGTTGGGGCAGATTAGTGATCTGGAGCTTGATTTGCGCCGTGGTGTCATTGATGCCATCGTTATACCCGGATACACTCGGTTTATGGGATTGTTCGGAGGCGGGACAGATCTGATTATTCCATGGCGGAATATAGTCAAGATCGGGTCCGATGTTGTGCTCGTGAAGATTGAAGAGTCGCGGATGTCTCCGGGACAGGAAGAGCGTGAAACGATGTATCTGGAACGGGGAGATCGCAGCGAACGGCGCACTTATTAATTAGGTGCGTTTTTTGTTTTTTTATTTTAGAATTTAGGCGATCAGGCTTAACCGTCACTTTGTACGGGTATTTACATGTGGTACACTAAGGCGGAGGTGAGGAAATGGAACCGTTTGTGCAGGGGAAAGAAATGCTTATGCTGCTCCATCTGGAGCCTTGGCGAGTGGAGCATAACGAAATTACAGCGGGGTTTACTGGTAGACAGGGAGGGGCTAGCAAGGCGCCCTATGACAGCCTGAATTGTGCGTTTCACGTTGGGGATGCTCCTGAAGATGTCCTGAGCAATCGGAGAGCGCTTGCCGAAGCTCTTGATTTCAAGCCGGAAGCATGGACCTGTGGAGAACAAACTCATGGGGCAGAGATAGCTGTAGTAAGGGAAGTAGACCGTGGGCGGGGACAACAGGACAGAGCATCGGCATTTCAAGCTACGGATGGTCTGCTGACGGATGTGCCTGGGGTTTTGTTGACTTCTTTTTATGCGGATTGTGTGCCCCTTTATTTTTATGATCCCGTGCGTAGAGTCGTCGGTCTTGCGCATGCAGGCTGGAAAGGAACGGTGGCTCAGATTGCCGCAGCTATGGTGAGTAAGCTGCAAACGGTATACGGCAGCCATCCACATGATATTGTGGCAGCGATCGGTCCATCCATTGGCGACTGCTGTTATGAGGTGGATGATTATGTGATGGAGCATGTTCGGCAGCTGGAGGGCAGCTTGAATGAGGGGATAGAAACTTTCGATGCTGTGGAGCTTTACAGAGCCTCAGAGACTGATCAGAGTAAATACTTGCTAAACTTGAAAGAAATGAATCGACGCATTATGATAAAAGCAGGAATATTGCCGACTCATATCGAATGTACAACATGGTGTACAAGCTGTAATCGTGATTTGTTTTTTTCTTATCGCAAAGAAAACGGTATTACAGGCAGAATGACGAGCTGGATCGGAATAAAGGAGAGTTGAAAGTTGTCTTTAACACTGCAGGAGAGAATTGCTGAGGTAGAGGAACGTGTAGCACGTGCCTGCGCGGCAAGCGGCCGGGATCGTAATGACGTCAAGGTAATTGCAGTGACGAAATATGTTTCTCTGGAAATGGTATCCTCCGTATTGGAGGCAGGCCTAGAGCATGTTGCTGAGAGTCGCTGGCAGGATGCTGAGTACAAATGGAAGGTTTTAGGGGACAAAGGGACATGGCATTTTATCGGGCATTTGCAAACCAATAAGGTTAAAGACGTTATTGGCAAATTTCAATATATACACTCTTTGGACCGGATGTCTCTGGCGCAAGAATTGCACAAAAAGGCGCTTGCCGCTGATCAGGAAGTGAATGTGTATCTTCAAGTGAATATCTCTGGCGAAGATACGAAGTTTGGTCTGTCACCTGAGGCAGTACCTGGATTTTTACGTGAAATCGCTAGTTTGGACCGCGTTAAGGTAATTGGACTTATGACGATGGCACCTTTAGAAGGTGATCCGGAGCTTACCCGTCCTGTATTTCGCGGACTTCGTGAGCTGCGCGATGAGCTTAATCAACTTGCTTTGACACCTGAGCCGATTACGGAGCTGTCCATGGGAATGTCGAATGATTTTGAAGTGGCGATACAGGAAGGAGCCACCTGGGTACGCCTGGGTACGGTGTTAGTAGGCCATTAGGAGGGATCGTGATGAGCGTTATGAACCGATTTATGAGTTTTTTGGGCTTGCAGGAGGAAGAGGAAGTTGTGGAGCGGGAGCAAATCCACGAAGAGGATGAGTATGAGCCGGCCCCTGTAGAAACCCGCAAAAATCAGAGGGGCAACGTTGTCAGTATCCATTCGCAAAAAAATGTCAAGGTTGTATTATATGAACCACGTTCATATGATGAGGCACAGGAGATTGCTGATCATCTCCGTTCGCATCGGACGGTAGTAATTAACCTGCAGCGTGTTCGCAATGATCAAGCAATGCGAATTATTGATTTTCTCAGCGGAACTGTTTATGCCCTTGGGGGAGGAATCTCTAAAATTGGGGGCAATATATTTATGTGCACTCCAGATACTGTTGAAATTCAAGGCTCCATTACAGAAATCCTAGGTGACGATCAAGACTATAACAGAATGAGGTGAATGGGCTTTGCTTCAAATTGATTACATTATCGATATTTTGTTTAACATTTATTTTTACATGATTATTTTCTATGTGCTAATGTCCTGGTTACCCAACGTTCGTGATAACTTCATTGGAGAACTGCTAAGCAAACTCGTAGAGCCGTATTTAACACCTTTCAGACGGTTTATTCCACCGCTCTTCGGTACACTTGATATCTCTCCAATTATTGCATTACTTGTCTTGGAATTCGCTGCAGGCGGACTTAAATCTATCCTGCATTTGATTTTTTAGGCAATTGTGATGAAGAACGAAGTTTACGGGCATTTTCATCCCGATGAACGTCAATTTGTGGACAAGGCCTTCGAATGGGTTACCAACGCTGGAGAATATCATGAGACTAAATTAACTGAATTTCTCGATCCCCGCCAAGGTTTTATTTTGCAAACTTTAGTTAACCGCCATCCTGATGTGATTGTTAAATGGGAAGGTGGACATGCTGAGGCAGAGCGGAAGCGAGCGCTTGTCGCTCCTGATTATCGTGACCTGGATCAGGAAGACATGGAGCTGAAGGTGCTTGCAATAACCTCAGGGGAGCAGAAGTTTCTGTCTCTGGAGCACGGGGACTACATGGGTTCTATTCTGGGGCTGGGCGTTAAACGAGGCAAAATCGGTGATATTCATGTTCTGGACGATGGTTGTCATGTTGTAGTCGCTGCTGATATTGCAGATTATTTAGCTATGAATTTAACTGGAGTGCACCGGATACAGGTAAGTACGGAAGTATTACCCCTTTCCGCCTTGCGTAATAGTGAGGTTAAGCTGGAATTGATGGATTTGACTGTAGCATCCCTGCGATTGGATGGCATTGCCGCAGATGTAACACGGCTTAGCCGAAGCAAAATTCTTGCTCCCATCAAGGCTGGACGTGTTCGGGTAAACTGGAAAGTGGAGGAAGACCCATCCTGCGGTCTTAAGGATGGTGACATGGTATCTATTCAAGGCTTTGGTCGCTTCAAGGTTCTAGAGGTCGGCAGTTTGACGAAAAAGGGCCGATACCGTGTTCAGATTGGTAAATTTGTGTGAATCCCTTGCAGGAATACGGTCTTACTTGTCGAAATTGATTATTTCGAGGGAATCAAACATTTTTTAAGCTGGACGCCGATACTTTTAAGAAGAGGCGGACCATGAATGGCAGGCGGAACACAGGAACACCTTCTGCCTTTACTTGAAGTACAGTCTTTCTTCTTTGTCTGCCGCTTAGTTGCGATTTAGAGATAAAGAAGGTCCGAAATTTCTAGGAGGTGCACAGCATGCCATTAACACCGCTCGATATACATAACAAGGAGTTTTCTCGGAGACTTCGCGGTTATGATGAGGACGAGGTCAACGAATTTCTGGATCAAGTGATCAAGGATTACGAAAGCGTCATCCGTGAGAACAAGGAACTGCAGAATCAGCTTTTGTCTATTCAAGAGCGTCTGGATCATTTTGTGAATATTGAAGAAAGTTTATCGAAGACGATCTTAGTCGCTCAGGAAGCGGCGGATGATGTGAAGAACAACTCCAAGAAGGAATCCCAGCTCATTATCAAGGAAGCGGAGAAAAACGCCGATCGTATTATTAACGAAGCGTTATCCAAATCCCGTAAGGTTGCTATTGAGACTGAAGAATTGCGCAAGCAAGCTTCGATCTATCGCACTCGTTTCCGGACATTAGTGGAAGCTCAGCTGGAGCTGTTATCACAGGATGACTGGAATGCCTTAGAGAGTCGTGAGGCGAGCGAGAACGTAGCTTTCAAGGATGATGTTCTTCATCGCATCTAAAGGTTTCAGACGATAATTGGCTAAATAGAGGGAGCTATTCCCTCTATTTTTATTTTCCGATAAAATAGACCATAATAAAGTGAACTCCATGTGCAAGTACCCTCATAATAGCTAGATTGGGCGAATGGTTGTTGACATTTAGATTCAAAAAGTCTATAAATAGAACATATCTGAATAATATTTATATGTATTCGATGACGGGACAAGTACGACAAGGTAACGTTCTCCAGAGAGTCGGCGATTGCTGCGAGCCGATTGTTCGAACCCTGCCGGAAGATCTTCCCCTAGAAGTTAAGCTGAAGCGTTGATCGTGCGTAAGCCTAACCGTCTGCCGGACGTTACACCGGACCTGTGCACAAGATTTACGCGCAGGACTGAGATTGTGCTGAATACACTCCCCTTAAGGATGTGCTCATGCGCAGAATTAGGGTGGTATCGCGAGCGTCGTCTCGCCCCTTTGGGGGTGGGATGACGCTTATTTTGTTGTTCCGGGGCGGCCATCCCCCTAAATCCCCCTTTCTAAGGGGGACCCCAAGGGCTGCTGCCCTCTGGACACCCGCAAAGTAAAGCCTCGTGCAAACTAGGTACGGTGGTGGTAACGAACGGATTCATGTGGCTGAAGGAGCGGCCCTTCTTAGGCTCCCCTGGCGGGTTCGCCTGCGGGGCCTTTACGGCAAGAGCGGTGAGCGACCAGCTGCGCAAGGTCGCTCATTGGCGCCCCGAGCGATTGCTGCCCTGCGGGATCGCGGCTCGGGAGCCAGGGCAAGAGCGGTGCGCGACCAGCTGCGCAAGGTCGCGTATGGCGCCCCGAGCAATTGCTGCCCTAACGGGATCGCGGCTCGGGAGCTAGGGCAAGAGCGGTGCGACCAGCTGCGCAAGGTCGCGGAATGGCGCCCCGAGCGATTGCTGCCCTGCGGGATCGCAGCTCGGGAGCCAGGGCAAGAGCGGTGAGCGACCAGCTGCGCAAGGTCGCGTATGGCGCCCCGAGCGATTGCTGCCCTGCGGGATCGCGGCTCGGGAGCCCGGGCAAGAGCGGTGAGCGACCAGCTGCGCAAGGTCGCGTATGGCGCCCCGAGCGATTGCTGCCCTGCGGGATCGCAGCTCGGGAGCCAGGGCAAGAGCGGTGCGACCAGCTGCGCAAGGTCGCCCATTGGCGCCCCGAGCGATTGCTGCCCTACGGGAACGCGGCTCGGGAGCCAAGGCAAGAGCGGTGAGCGACCAGCTGCGCAAGGTCGCGTATGGCGCCCCGAGCAATTGCTGCCCTGCGGGATCGCGGCTCGGGTGCCCGGGCAAGAGCGGTGAGCGACCAGCTGCGCAAGGTCGCCCAAAGATCGAAAAGAGCTTTATAGACTAATCCATGAAAGGATTGACCATCACATGCAAAAAGTAGATGTCAGAGAAAAGGCGCGGGTAAGAGATGTCCGCATATTAAAGAAATGGAGCGACGAAAATACGTTCCGCAAGTCCATGGAGAACCGTGAGGGACGTCCAAATTATGTATTCTATGAAGGTCCGCCTACAGCAAACGGTGCGCCGCATATCGGACACGTGCTGGGACGGGTAATCAAGGATTTCATCGGTCGTTACCAGACAATGAAAGGTTACCGCGTGGTACGTAAAGCGGGCTGGGATACACACGGTCTGCCAGTAGAACTAGGCGTACAAAAGAAGCTTGGCATCTCCGGCAAACAAGAGATCGAGGAATATGGCGTAGAAAAATTCATCCAGGAATGTAAAGACAGCGTCTTCGGTTATGAGAAGCAATGGCGTGAATTTACAGAAGCAATCGGATACTGGACGGATTTAGATAATCCTTACGTAACCTTGGATAACACCTATATCGAAAGTGTATGGAACATCTTGGCTACAGTGCATGAGAACGGGTTGCTTTACCGCGGACACCGTGTTAGCCCGTATTGCCCGAGCTGCCAGACTACACTAAGCTCGCATGAAGTTGCTCAAGGCTACAAAACCGTTAAGGATCTCAGTGCAACCGCGAAGTTCAAGCTGGATGACAGCGGAGACTACGTATTGGCTTGGACGACAACACCTTGGACCTTGCCAGCCCATATGGCGCTAGCTATGAACCCGGACATGGATTATGTACGTGTGCAACAAGAAGATGGTGTGTACATCGTTGCTAAAAACTTGGTCGAAGAAGTAATGAAAGGCGAGCACACAGTCCTTTCTACACATAAAGGTTCCGAGTTTATCGGTAAAACTTACGCACCTCCATTCGGATATATTAAGGCAGAGAAAAGCAATGTTATCGTAGGCGCTTCTTTCGTTACAGATTCCAGTGGTACAGGGATCGTACACATGGCACCAGCACATGGTGAAGATGACTACAAGACTTGCCGTGAGAATGGCATCAGCTTCGTAAATGTGGTTGATAATTCCGGTAAGTATACGGATGTAGTCTCTGATTTTGCGGGACGTTTTGTTAAGGATTGCGATCTGGATATCATTAAGGTTTTGTCTGAAAAAGGATTGCTTTACAGTAAAGAGAAATACGAGCACAGCTATCCGTTCTGCTGGCGTTGTGATACCCCACTTTTGTATTACGCAACAGACAGCTGGTTCATCAACACTACAGCGATCAAAGATCAGCTGATTGCTAACAACAACAGTGTAACTTGGTACCCTGAGCATGTACGAGAAGGCCGTTTCGGGAAGTTCTTGGATGAACTGGTTGACTGGAATATCAGCCGTAACCGTTATTGGGGTACACCCCTCAATGTCTGGGTATGTCAAGAGACGAGTAAAGAGTTTGCTCCACACAGCATTGAAGAGCTAAGAGCGATGGCGATTGGTGATGTTCCTGAAGATATCGAACTGCATAAACCTTTCGTGGATAAGATCAAGCTGCGCAGTCCGTTTAGCGAAGGTGCAGAGATGGTTCGTACATCGGAAGTGATCGACGTATGGTTCGATAGTGGCTCGATGCCTTTTGCACAAAGCCATTATCCGTTTGAGAACGAGGATAAGCTGAATGATCAGTATCCGGCAGATATGATCTGTGAAGGGATCGACCAGACCCGTGGATGGTTCTATAGCTTGCTTGCAGTATCCACCTTGTTCAAGGGTAAAGCACCTTATAAAGCGGTAATTGCTACAGGCCATATCCTCGATGAGAATGGTCAAAAAATGTCCAAATCCAAGGGCAATGTTATTGATCCTTGGGAAATCATGAATGAGTATGGTACGGATGCTTTCCGTTGGGCTATTTTGTCCGACAGTGCACCGTGGAATAATAAACGTTTCTCGCGTGGTCTTGTAGGTGAGACGAAATCTAAAGTAGTGGATACGCTGGTAAATACACATGCCTTCTTGACGCTGTATGCGGGCATTGATGGTTACGATCCAGCCGATCATCCTTTTAAAGTATCAAAACATAAGCTGGACCGCTGGATTCTGTCCCGTCTGAACAGCTTGATTCTTTTGGTGGATAAAGGACTTGCGGTAAATGACTTCGTGAATACATCTAGAGCTATTGAGAACTTTGTGGATGAGCTGAGTAACTGGTATATCCGTCGTTCCCGTGACCGTTTCTGGGGGAGTGGCCTAGGTGAAGATAAACTGGATGCTTACCGTACGTTGACTCATGTGCTTTTGGCGACAGCAACTTTGATGGCTCCATTTACACCGATGTTGTCCGAAGATATCTTCACGAACCTTGGCGGCGGAGAAAGTGTGCATTTGGCAGACTACCCGGTTGCTGACGAGAACTTGATCGATAAAGAGCTGGAAGAGGATATGGAAAGTGCAAGACAGATCGTTGAGTTGGCGCGTAACGTACGTAACGAAACAGGCATTAAGAATCGTCAACCGCTGTCCGAGCTGATCGTTTCGATGAACCGTGACTTCCATTTGGCTGAGTATGAAGAGATCATCAAAGATGAGATCAACATCAAGAACATCGTGCTGGAGAACAGTGACAGCGGATTTGTTGATTTCACACTCAAGCTGAATCTTAAGGTAGCCGGTAAAAAATACGGTAAAAATGTAGGCTTCCTGCAAGGCTTCCTGAAAGGTCTCGACAGTGATTCTACCCGCAAAGCGGTACAGGACGGTAAAATTGCAATTGCGACACCTGAAGGTGAAGAGCTTGTAATCACTTCTGAAGAGCTGCTTGTTGAAAAACAAGCCAAAGCAGGTTTCGCCGCAGCTTCCGGATATGGAGTTACGGTTGCGCTCAATACCGAAATCACGCCTGAGCTTGAACAAGAAGGCTGGGTTCGTGAGATCATTCGTGCGGTTCAAGATTACCGTAAACGTCTGGATCTGCCGATCGAGAAACGGATCGCACTCACTTTGAAGTTAGATGATGAGCTAAAAGCAGCTGTTACAGCATTTGACAATGTATTGCGAGACAATGTTCTTGTGACTACGGTTGATTTTGATGGAGAACATGCTTTTGAGACGGTAGAAGTCGGTGATAAATCCATCGGTATCCATATCGAAGCATAATTCTGCATTACCTGTCCCAAAACAGCATATACTAGCGGCATAAGTGTAAACGGAGATCTTCCGTTTATGCGGGAAATATAGTCTTTATATTTCGGCGCAAAACTAACGAGTCCCGAGCTTAAGGAGATGAATTCTCTTTGGCCGGGCTCGTTTACTTTGTAGCGAAGGAAAGACATATGAGAGGAGCCGTAGCTGTGGAGGGAAATAAGAGGAGAATCTCCATTAAGACATCCGGCAATAAGAATAACCCAGACAAGGAAAAGGAGAATAAGGCTTTTCCTGAAGTTAATCCTGAGTATCTAACAGCAGATCCGCGTAATCCCGAGGATATTCCGCTGGAAGAAAAAATGAATACGATGTACCGTTTGACCTTTGAGTGGGCTCATATTTTGGAAAAATCCCGAATTTATCAATATACGGATCTGCTATATTCACCTTGGCGGTTGATTTGGAGAAATATTTTATTTGGAGCAGCTCGGGGAGTTGGGATTGCACTGGGTTTTACTTTTTTTGCGGCAACGATTATTTATATCCTTCAGGGACTAGGCGCGCTCAATCTACCGATCATTGGTGATTATATTGCGGATATTGTGCGGATCGTACAACGTCAGCTAGAGTTCAAATAGTCATCGAAACGTTAAGATTAAAAACAGCGAACCATTCCTCAAAACTGGAACAGTACGCTGTTTAAATGTTTTTGTATAGGGGACATTTGTGTTTAGTCTTCGTCGAGAGGATCTAGGCTATGAGTTGCCTCGTCACTGTCCAAATAACGCTGGTAGCTCCGTCCCGGCACTACAATTAGATTGTTGCCCGTGATATCAGTGGCGATAAAGTTCTCCCAAGGCTCTACGCAGCCTTCCAGCTCATCGGCTTCAATCTCCATATCATTATAAGAATCAATATTGTTGCCCTCCGCCATGGCGGGAGAATTCGAGGTACCCCAGCTTTCTACAATCTGCCAGGCATCCTCGCCGTCAAAACCGTTTTGATCGTCGCGCTCATCCAGACTGGTGCGTCCAAAAGGTGGAGATAACAGCTCCTCTTCTACTGGTCGAGTGAAAGGTGCGTTTTGCCGCGGGTTGTGCTCTTTACAATAAAGTGTGGAAGGGATGGCAGATAAACGTTCAAAAGGGATCGGCTCACCACTAGCCTTGCATATCCCATAGGTGCCATTATCCATAGCAGATAAAGCAGCTTCAATATCGTCCAGCTCATGCTCGTCCCGCTCTAACAGTGAAATGTCCATGGAGCGATTATACAAATCGGTGGCTGCATCTCCTGGATGGTTGTCATTCTCGGAAAGTTCTCCGGAGCCATCCCGCATGGATTCATCTAAGCCGTAATGTTCATTATTCTGAAGCCTGTGCTGAATCGTATCCCGATCTTTTTCCAATCGTGCGCGTAGCTCTGAGAGCTGCTGTACTGTCAGGTG
This sequence comes from Paenibacillus sp. FSL H7-0943, assembly GCF_037963265.1. Classification (NCBI taxonomy): domain Bacteria; kingdom Bacillati; phylum Bacillota; class Bacilli; order Caryophanales; family Paenibacillaceae; genus Paenibacillus; species Paenibacillus sp. FSL H7-0943. The sequence continues at coordinate 5,202,794 of NZ_CP150148.1, read as the reverse complement.
CGTCATAATGAGAAAGCTCCTTTCTGTACCTTTTATAAGAATCATTCCGACTTGCCGGATAACACCGGATGGTTCTTCTGTTAGGTTGACCGGAGAGCAGGGATTTTAGCGCTGGAAAATAGTCCCCAAGATTGAACTTAGCGGATGTCCCGCAATAGACGATTCTTTAAGGGCTGTGCTACAATATACAAGTCTTTAAACAGTATTCGTACCGCATTTAGCGGGAAAAATAAGAACGGAGTGACAACTTCTGTGGTGTACTATTTGATTGCTCTTATTGTATTTTTGGTGGATCAAGGGACAAAGTATCTCATTGCTACACGTCTGGAGATCGGAGAACAGATTTCTGTTATCGGAGATTTTTTCCTGATTACCTCTCATCGCAATCGCGGGGCTGCTTTTGGGATTCTCGAAGGTCAGCAATGGTTCTTCTTTCTAGTTACGGTTGTAGTGGTTAGTGGTATCGTTTGGTATTTGAACAAGACTAGACACTCGCGGAAGCTGTTATCTGTTGCCCTAGGGCTTGTACTGGGTGGAGCTATCGGTAACTTCCTGGACCGGATAATCAATGGTGAGGTTGTTGATTTCCTTCTGTTCAATTTTGGGAGCTATAGCTTCCCGATTTTTAACGTGGCGGATTCTTGTATTGTCATTGGGGTTGGATTGATTCTTCTGGATTCTTTTCGTGACCTTAAGAATGGCGAAGAAATTACGGAAATAAAAGAAGTGAAAGAAGCAAAGGAAGTAAGAGAAGGGAATGAATGATTTGAATAAAGACGTCAATCACCAAGCGGCATCTACGAGCGAAGAAGAGAGGGACGTCACGGAATGGACCGTTTCGGCAGAGAACGCGCGGGAGCGAATCGATAAATATATTACGGAATCATGGGAAGAAGAAATTTCCCGTTCTCAGGTGCAGCTGTGGATCAGCGGCGGTAACGTTACGGTTAATAGCAAGCCAGTGAAAGCCAACTATAAGTTATCGGAAAGCGACGTGGTTAGCGTTGTTGTCCCTGAAGCAGAAGTAACGGATTTGATCGCGGAGAACATTCCTCTTGAAGTTGTATATGAAGACAGCAATGTCATTGTGATTAATAAACCCCGGGGCATGGTTGTGCACCCAGCTGCGGGACATCCGTCAGGCACCTTAGTAAATGCGCTGATGTATCACTGTAAGGATCTGTCCGGCATTAACGGTGAGATTCGTCCAGGTATTGTACATCGGATCGATAAGGATACCTCTGGTCTTATCATGGTGGCTAAGAATGATGCCAGTCATGCCTCGCTTGCCGCACAGCTTAAAGAGCATAGTGTTACGCGCCGATATATTGCAGTCGTACACGGCAACTTGTCGCATGATAAGGGCACTGTTGACGCACCGATTGGCAGAGATCCACATGATCGCAAGCTATACACAGTAACCGAAAAGAACAGCAAGAAATCCGTAACCCATTTTACAGTAATGGAACGTTTCGGAGATTGTACACTGCTGGAGCTGCAGCTGGAGACTGGCCGCACGCATCAAATCAGGGTACATATGAAGTTCATTGGCCATCCACTTGTAGGTGATCCGATATATGGACGCAGCAAGGGCACTACGATGAATGGACAAGCGTTGCATGCGGCGGTGCTTGGATTTGTTCATCCTACCACAGGTGAATATAAAGAATTCAGCAGACCTATTCCAGATGATATGGAAGAAGTGCTGTTCACACTACGCAGCAGATAAGTACAAATGAAGTGATAATTAGTCTATGGTATTGAACACTACTTTACGGCATATTTAAAAACATAAGGATAAAGAAAGGGTAATGCCTTATTCTTTATCCTTATTTTTATAATGAAACGGATATCCGGAAACATACGCCATCCAAGGGACGGCGAAGCCGTTTCTTTTAAAAGTAGAATAGATATTCAGGAGATGAGATGACAGTATGAGTATTGAACAATACCAAGATAGCTTCATTCAGACTAATTTTGCAGACCGCATCGGCGGTGCCAATTATGGCAAAGACACTTCGATTTATAAATTCGAGAAAATCAAACGTGCTAAAGCATCCGCAAAACAGGATTTTCCTAACATTGAACTAATTGATATGGGCGTAGGCGAGCCGGATGAGATGGCTGATGCGGGTATCGTAGCTAAGCTTGCTGAAGAAGCAGCGAAGGAAGAAAACCGCGGATATGCGGACAATGGAATTGCCGAATTCAAGACTGCTGCTGCTGAATATTTGCGGGAAGTTTTCCGGGTGGAAGGAATTGATCCAGACACGGAGGTAGTTCACTCCATCGGATCGAAGCCTGCGCTGGCTATGTTGCCATCTTGTTTCATCAATCCAGGTGATATCACGATTATGACCGTGCCGGGTTATCCAGTCTTGGGTACACATACTAAATATTTGGGTGGACAAGTATTTACAGTGGAGCTGAAGAAGGAGAACAAATTCCTTCCAGATCTGAATGAAATTCCGGAAGACATTGCTCGTAAAGCTAAGCTTCTTTATCTAAACTATCCAAACAATCCAACGGGCGCTAGTGCCACTCCTGAGTTTTTTGCTGAGGTCGTTGCATGGGCGAAAAAATACGATGTAGTGGTTATTCATGACGCACCTTATGCTGCCTTGACCTATGACGGTTTGAAGCCACTTAGCTTCCTCTCCGTTCCAGGTGCAAAGGATGTGGGTGTGGAGCTGCATTCTCTTTCTAAGTCTTACAATATGACGGGCTGGAGAATTGGTTTTGTGGCTGGTAATCCGCTAGTGGTTAAAGCCTTCAGCGATGTGAAGGATAATAACGATTCCGGCCAATTTATCGCGATTCAAAAAGCAGCGGCTTATGGTCTTGCTCATCCGGAGATTACTGAAGCGATTGCGGATAAATACTCCCGTCGTCACAACCTGCTGGTTGATGCACTGAACAGCCTCGGCTTTAAAGCTGAGAAGCCAAAAGGTTCTTTCTTCCTGTATGTCGCTGCACCTAAGGGAATCAAAGACGGCCGTCGCTTTGAATCCGGTGAAGATTTCTCCCAATTCCTGATTCGTGAGAAGCTGATCTCCACTGTGCCTTGGGATGATGCAGGCCCGTTTGTTCGTTTCTCCGTTACCTTTATTGCTAAAGGTGAAGAGGAAGAGAGACGTGTCATCTCTGAAATTCAAAGACGTCTTAGCAATGTGGAATTTGAGTTTTAAGCATTGTTATTGAAATTAATGAGGCTGTCCCAAAAGTAGTGAATTCTACTTGGGGGCAGCTTCTTTTTTATGGAATAGGAAATGTTGTAGATGTTACTGTGCCCTATGACTATATGCCACGTGTTGTGTATTGTAGTGCATTTTAGTGTAGTGTTCTGTTATTCGGGTGGGTGGTGGTTGACTGCAATATTTGATTTTCGTACAGCTTGCAGTAGATGATTTGTGGTAGCTGTGACGGTGGAATTTGTGCAGTGAACTTGTGTGGCGGGCTTGTGTGGTGAGCGATATGCGTTCTGTGTTTGTGCGAAGTAAAGAGTGGGTTATAAACTAATTAGGGAAAAACTCCCTAATAATTAGGTGGTTTTCTATATTAATCACTGAATCGGCCAACAATTAGGGAAGTTATCCCTAATAACAAGTCTGATGAACAGAAATCACTGAATTTCAGGGAGAAATTCCTTAATTACTATATAAGTACCTCACCGATTGCATCATTTTCAGCATTACTAGGTGCGCCTTTTGAATCATTTGGACATTAAGTAGTGTTAAGAACATAAACGAGGCTGTCCAAAAAGCGATGAAAGGCTATTTGGGACCAGCCTCGTTTTTTATGCAGATATACTGAGTACCGCCTCCCCCTTGTTGTTAATAGAAGTAAGGAAGAAAAGTGCAAAAGTTTAGGCAGAGAAAGTTGACATGAGGGGGTTGTTCTGTCATAATTCTTGTTAAATGAATAGCGCCTTTAATTCAGTCCTGTGAGGCTGGCAAGGTAACGTGAATCGAGGTTCGCGACTCTTAGAAAGGTATCCGTGTGTAAATACGGAACTGTCTTTTTATGCGCGCGGCCGTCATCTTCCTCATCTGCGGATTTCACTCCTTGCCTGTTATAGGCAAGGAGTTTTTTGATTTCCGGGAACTTGAATAGGCGAACAAGCTGGAGGGTGACAAGATTATGGTTACTGAGAAAAATGTCATTATGGATGAAACGGCGATCCGCCGGGCCTTATCGCGTATTGCTCATGAGATTTTGGAGAAGAACAAAGGTATCGAGAATTGTCTGCTGGTCGGCATTCGGACACGAGGTGTGTATCTGGCACAGCGTATCGCTGAGCGCATCAAGGAGATTGAAGGCGTCGAGATTCCATACGGTGAGCTGGATATCACACATTACCGGGATGACCGTGAAGTGGAAGGCAGTGAAGCAGTAGTGAAGAGCAACGTCGTTATTACTTCAGGAAGTGCTGGCATCCATGATCAGAAAGTCATTTTGTTCGATGATGTACTTTACACCGGACGCACCATCCGCGCGGCGATGGACGCTTTGATGGATTGCGGACGCCCACGAATGATTCAACTGGCAGTACTGGCTGACCGCGGACACCGCGAGCTGCCGATCCGGCCGGACTACATCGGTAAGAATGTACCTACCTCAAAGCACGAGCAGATTGAAGTGGCGCTGAAGGAATACGACGGCAAAGATGAGGTCTACATTATTTCAAACCGGGAGGAACGATAACATCATGACACTTACCAAGGTAAAGGAACGTAGTCTGCTGGGAATCAAAGAGCTTGACCGGTCGGAAATTATCCAACTGCTTGACAGAACAGCATTTTGGGACAATCAAAGTGAAAAGCTAACGCCCATCTTGAACTCCCATTTTATTTCTAACATGTTTTTTGAGAACAGCACACGCACACGCTTCTCTTTCGAGATGGCAGAGAAACGACTAGGTGCGCAAGTACTTAATTTTACGGCTGCAGCTTCTAGTGTAGAAAAAGGGGAGTCGATCTACGATACAGTGCGAACACTGGAATCGATGGGGATCGATGCCGGAGTTGTGCGTTTGAAGCCTGCAGGTGTGCTGCAGCAGTTAGCTGAGAAGGTGTCCATACCGCTTATCAATGCGGGCGACGGCAACAATGAACATCCTACGCAGGCGCTACTTGATTTATACACCATGACCAAAACCTTTGGGGAACTAAAGGGCCTGACAGTCTCCATCATTGGGGACATTATGCATAGCCGCGTAGCGCGTTCTAATCTCTGGGGGCTTACGAAAATGGGGGCCAAGGTGCAGTTCTGCGCACCGGATAATATGAAGGCTCCTGAGCTTATGGAGTATGCGCCTTACGTAACTATGGAAGAAGCTCTTAAAGCGGATGTAGTAATGATGCTTCGAGTACAGCTTGAGCGCCATACTTCCGGCATTAAGCTGTCTGCTGAAGATTACCGTAGCCACTATGGTCTAACAGAAGAGCGGGCAGCTAAGCTGGCCAAAGACACAATCATTATGCATCCAGCTCCGGTTAACCGGAATCTAGAGATTGATGATGCAGTAGTTGAGTGCAGACAATCGCGGATTTTCCCGCAAATGTCTAATGGCGTACCGGTCCGGATGGCGGTTCTCGAAAGAGCTTTACTATAAGCTTACAGAATGCTAACGTATAGAGACTAATAAATATACACAAAGATGAATTTTTATTATATAATAACGAGAGGGCCCGCAGCTGTGATCTGAGGGTAAAGGTAGAATCATGACAGTGATTATTAGAAACGCCAGCGTATTGAATAAGGAAGGCTTGCTTGAGCGCAAACACATCGAACTTCAGGAGGGTGTGATCTCGGCTATAATCGACGGAAATGAAGCTATCGGAGAAGCCACGGAGATCATTGATGCTGAAGGTAAGCTGCTCATTCCGGGACTCATTGATATGCATGTGCACTTGCGTGAACCGGGATTTGAACACAAGGAAACAGTGGAAACCGGAAGTCGCTCAGCTGCTAAAGGCGGATTTACAACCATTGCATGTATGCCAAATACTCGTCCGGTGACAGATAGCCCGGAGATCGTGCAATTTGTGAAAGACAAGGCGCGTGAAGCAGGACTAGTTAAAGTGCTTCCTTATGCAGCCATTACGAAAAATGAGCTCGGACGTGAGTTGACGGATTTTGCGGCGCTCAAAGAAGCTGGAGCTATTGGATATACAGACGACGGTGTGGGCGTACAAAGTGCTCAAATGATGAAAGATGCAATGAACATCGCAGCATCGCTCGATATGCCAGTCATTGCCCACTGCGAAGATAATTCGCTGGTTGAAGGCTGCTGTGTAGCTGAAGGTGAGTTCGCTAAGAAGCATGGCCTCAAAGGAATTCCGAATGAGTCAGAAGCGATCCATGTTGGACGCGATATTTTGCTGGCAGAAGCGACAGGCGTTCATTACCATGTATGCCATGTCAGTACTGAACAGTCGGTGCGGCTGATTCGCCAAGCAAAAGAGATCGGCATTAAAGTAACTGCTGAGGTATGTCCGCATCACTTGCTTCTTGCTGAAGACGATATTCCAGGCCTGGATGCCAATTGGAAAATGAACCCGCCGCTGCGCTCCCGCCGCGATGTTGAGGCGTGTATCGAAGGGTTGCTTGATGGCACACTAGATATGATTGTTACAGATCATGCGCCACATAGTGAAGAAGAGAAGGCGAAGGGAATGCAGCTGGCACCTTTTGGTATCGTTGGATTCGAGACAGCTTTCCCACTCTTATACACAGCGTTTGTAGAAACCGGAAAATGGGATTTATCCTTACTAGTACAAAGAATGACTGCCGATCCTGCACGGGTATTCAGATTGAACACCGGGGTTATGGAGATCGGAGCTCCTGCAGATTTGACACTGATCGATCTGGAGCAGGAAAAAGAAGTAGATCCAAGTTCCTTCGCAAGCAAAGGACGTAACACTCCTTTTGGCGGCTGGAAGCTTAAGGGTTGGCCAGTAAAAACTTGGGTGGACGGCAAAGCCGTATGGACTGAGAAAAACTAGCGGACTGGTGAGGCGAAATTGCTGATCTTTACAGATCAGCAATTTGAGCGCGTACACTCCGGAAGGCATGCAAGGCATACGTATTAGACTACAGAACATGAAGGAGTGGAAGGGAATGCAGGCGAGATTGCTGCTTCAAGACGGAACTTTATTTACAGGTACCGCATTTGGCGCTGAAGGTGAAAAGACAGGCGAGGTTGTTTTTAACACAGGAATTACAGGATATCAAGAGGTGCTGTCTGACCCTTCATATTGCGGACAAATCGTTACCATGACGTACCCATTGATCGGGAACTACGGGATTACGCGGGATGATTTCGAATCTGTTCGACCTTTCGTACACGGTTTTGTAGTGCGTCGTCATGAAGAAGTTCCAAGTAACTGGCGCGCAGAATACAGTGTGGACGACCTGCTGAAAGAATATGATATTCCTGGAATCAGCGAGATTGATACCCGGATGTTGACGCGGATTATTCGCCACTACGGAACAATGAAGGCGATCCTGACTACCTCTAACAAACGTGTAGAGGAATTGATGGAAATGATGGGCGACACTTCAATTGAAGAATTACGCAATCAGGTAGCTCGCACATCTACTCCAAGCATGTACAATAGTCCAGGAACCAAAGAGCGCATCGTCTTGGTAGATTACGGCGCGAAGGCTGGCATCTTGCGCGAGTTGAACAATCGCGGTTGTGATGTTGTAGTTGTACCTCATGACGTAACCGCTGATGAGATTCGTCGCCTCAATCCAGATGGTATCCAGCTGTCCAACGGCCCTGGGGACCCGAAAGACGTCCCACACGCAGTGAAGACGATCTCGGAATTGCTTGGTGAATACCCAATTTTCGGCATCTGCTTAGGTCACCAGCTGTTTGCACTGGCTTGTGGCGCGGATACAGAGAAGCTGAAATTCGGGCACCGTGGAGGTAACCATCCGGTTAAAGAATTGGAGAGCGGACGTTGCTTCATTACTTCTCAGAACCATGGCTACACAGTGAATGAAGATTCTGTGAAGAGCACGGATCTAGAAGTTACTCACATTAATAATAATGATAAGACCGTTGAAGGACTTAAACATACCCGTTACCCTGCATTTTCAGTACAGTACCATCCAGAAGCAGCACCGGGACCTCATGACAGCAGCTATTTATTCGATCGTTTCTTACAGATGATCGCTGATCATAAAGCTAACACACCTGTAAGCTCGCGCCAGGCGCAGCTTGCGGCAAACGCCAGAATCACGGCGCCAAAACCTACAGTAAAACAGCTTGAAGCCGTGAAAGGAGCTCTATAACATGCCTAAGAATGAAAAGCTTAAAAAAATATTAGTAATTGGTTCTGGACCGATTGTTATCGGGCAAGCCGCAGAATTTGACTACGCCGGAACTCAGGCCTGTCAGGCCCTGAAAGAAGAAGGCGTGGAAGTTGTGCTGATCAACAGTAACCCAGCGACTATCATGACTGACACCAATATGGCTGATAAAGTTTATATCGAGCCGATTACCCTTGAATTCGTAACTGGCATCATCCGCCAGGAGCGCCCGGATGGCTTGTTGCCAACTTTGGGAGGACAGACAGGTCTTAATATGGCTGTAGAATTGGCTCGTGCAGGAGTACTAGAACAAGAGAATGTTAAGCTTCTAGGTACCCAGCTTGAATCCATCGAAAAAGCAGAGGATCGCGATTTGTTCCGCGATTTGATGCGCGAATTGGAACAGCCTGTACCAGAGAGCACTATTATTACCACAGTAGATGAAGCGATGAAATTCGCTGAGGAAATTGGTTTCCCACTGATTGTACGCCCAGCCTATACGCTTGGCGGCACCGGCGGCGGGATCTGCGACAACGAAGAAGAGCTGCTTGAGACTGTCAAAGCAGGTATTCGTTATAGTCCAATTGGACAATGTTTGGTGGAGAAAAGTATTGCCGGCATGAAGGAAGTTGAATACGAGGTTATGCGTGATGCGAATGACAACTGTATCGTTGTCTGCAACATGGAGAACTTTGACCCGGTAGGTGTGCATACGGGTGATAGTATCGTTGTGGCACCTAGCCAAACGTTATCCGACCGTGAATATCAAATGCTGCGCAGCGCTTCACTCAAAATCATTCGTGCGCTGAATATCGAGGGTGGCTGCAACGTGCAGTTCGCACTGGATCCGCAAAGCTATCAATATTATGTAATCGAAGTAAATCCACGTGTCAGCCGCTCTTCAGCTTTGGCTTCGAAAGCAACCGGTTATCCGATTGCCAAAATGGCTGCCAAAATCGCACTTGGTTACACACTCGATGAAATCGTCAATCCAGTTACTGGACAGACCTATGCTTGCTTCGAGCCTACACTTGACTATATCGTAAGCAAAATCCCACGCTGGCCGTTCGACAAGTTCATTCATGCGAACCGTAAGCTGGGCACACAAATGAAAGCAACTGGAGAAGTTATGGCCATCGGTCGTACCTTTGAAGAGTCCATTCATAAAGCAATTCGTTCCCTGGAAATCGGTGTACACCGTTTCCGTCTGCCGGGCGCTGAGGATCTGGAAGAAAGCGTCCTGCGTGAACGTCTGGCAAAACCTGATGATGAGCGGTTGTTCTTGATCGCTGAAGCTTTCCGCCGCGGATTTGGCTTGCAAGAGATTCAAGACATTACTAACGTAGACTGGTGGTTCCTGTCCAAAATCGAGGGACTGATCAACTTTGAAGAGGTCATCCGTGGGGATGAAAGCTTATCAGAAGAAACCTTGTATCAAGCTAAACGCAGAGGTTTTACAGACCGTGCGATTGCTGAGATACGTGCAGAAGGACTAGCGAACGGTAAATACACCAAAGAAGCTGATGTACGCGCGCTTCGTTTAGAGCGAGGATTAACGCCTGTATTCAAAATGGTAGATACCTGTGCAGCTGAGTTCGAAGCTTCTACACCTTACTACTACTCTACTTATGAGACTGAAAATGAGGTCATTCATTCCGATAAACAAAAGGTTATCGTGCTTGGATCGGGTCCAATCCGGATCGGCCAAGGGATTGAGTTCGATTACTCCACTGTGCATGCAGTGTGGGCGATTCAGAAGGCAGGTTATGAAGCAGTTATTATCAATAATAACCCTGAGACTGTATCTACGGATTTTAATACTTCGGACCGGTTGTATTTCGAACCGTTATTCTTTGAAGATGTAATGAACGTAATTGCGCAAGAGAATCCGATTGGGGTTATCGTACAGTTCGGAGGCCAAACAGCCATTAACCTTGCTGCACCACTAAGTGCGGCTGGCGTTAAGATTCTCGGAACTAGCCTAGACAGTATTGACGAAGCTGAAGACCGGAAGAAATTCGAAGCTTTGTTGGCTCGTCTGGATATTGCCCAACCAAAAGGAAAGACGGTTATCAACGTAGATCAAGCAGTAGAAACTGCACAATCGCTTGGATATCCGGTGCTGGTACGTCCTTCCTATGTACTTGGTGGACGCGCAATGGAAATTGTATATAATGATGCGGAATTGCTTAGCTACATGGTAGAAGCGGTTAAGGTGAATCCGGAGCATCCGGTATTGATTGACCGTTACATGTTAGGTAAAGAGGTTGAGGTAGACGCAATTTGTGACGGTGAGACGGTAGTTATTCCAGGGATCATGGAGCATGTTGAGCGTGCAGGTGTTCACTCCGGTGACTCCATCGCTGTATATCCTCCGCAATATCTGGATGAAGGTCTGAAAGCAAAAATTGCTGAAATCACAATCAAGATTGCTAAGGAATTGAAAACGATTGGTCTGGTCAACATCCAGTTCGTTATCTATCAGAATGAAGTGTACGTAATTGAAGTAAATCCACGTTCATCGCGTACGGTTCCATTCTTGAGTAAAGTAACTGGAATTCCAATGGCGCATCTGGCAACCAAAATCATTCTCGGCGGCAAGCTGAAAGATGACGGTTATACAGAAGGTCTATGGCCGGAAAGTGATTATGTATCGGTTAAAGTGCCGGTGTTCTCTTTTGCCAAGCTGCGTAGAGTAGAACCAACGCTCGGACCTGAAATGAAATCGACGGGTGAGGTTATGGGCCGCGATAAATTGTATGCAAAAGCTTTGTATAAAGGTCTAATCGGAGCAGGAATGAAAATTCCAGCAACCGGCGCTATCATCGTTACAGTGGCAGATAAAGATAAAGCAGAAGCTGTAGAGCTTATGAAAGGATTCCACTCGCTGGGTTACAAGATCATTGCTACCGGAGGCACCGCTCAAGCCCTTGAAGAAGCAGGTCTCAACGTAATGAACGTAAACAAGCTGGATGAAGGTGCGCCGAACATTCTCGACTTGATTCGTGGTGGGCAAGCCAACTTCGTCTTTAATACACTGACTAAAGGGAAAACACCAGAGCGTGATGGATTCCGTATCCGTCGTGAAGCGGTTGAGAATGGCGTCGTATGTATGACATCACTTGATACAGTAACGGCACTGCTCAGAATGCTGCAGACGATCAACTTCTCGTCACAGTCCATGCCTGCTTTTGTCGGTCAATTAAACTAATCTCATAAAGATGTATAGGGCGGTTTGCGTTTACGCAGACCGTTCCGCTATGCCTAGGGGCTAATAAATGAAGAGTGTGGATTTAAGTCTGCACTGGATGGGAGAACGGTTATGGGACAGGGAGATGCGAAGTGGAATGAAATGGCGAATCGCTTGATGATCGCCTTAGATTACCCTGATGTTGCTGGGGCAAGAACCTTGATTGACAAGCTGGAAGGGATTCCTTGTTATATGAAAGTGGGAATGCAGCTTTTTTATGCAGCCGGACCGGAATTCATTAATGAACTGAAATCTCGGGGGTATTCTGTATTTGCAGATGTCAAAATGCATGATATTCCTAACACGGTAAAAGGCGGGGCAGAAAGCCTTACGAACCTCGGTGTGGATATGTTTAACGTACATGCCGCAGGAGGCTCAGCGATGATGGCTGCAGCCCGGGAAGGCGCTGCTTCAGTAGTTAATGCGAATGCTGCGCTTAAAATGCCTTTGATTATCGCAGTTACACAGCTGACCAGCACGAGCCAAGAAGTGATGAATAACGAAATTGGAATCGCAGGAGAAGTAGAAGATACTGTGGTCAGATACGCTAAGCTGGCAGCCGCTGCAGGTCTGGATGGGGTAGTGGCTTCACCGCAAGAGTCTTCAGCGATCGCAGAGGCTTGTGGGCCCGCATTTTGTACAGTTACACCTGGTATCCGGCCAGCAGGTGCATCCCTAGGTGACCAGTCCCGGGTGATGACGCCGGGCAAAGCCATTCAGCAAGGCAGCCACTTTCTGGTGGTGGGCCGTCCTGTTACAACTGCGGCTGATCCACGTCAAGCAGCACTAAATATTATTGAGGAGATGACCCTAGCATGAGTACATTAAATAGAAGTGAACAAGTAGCAAGTTATCTGCTTACGATAGGAGCAGTGGCACTGCGTCCGCAGGAGCCTTTTACCTGGACCTCTGGTATTAAATCCCCGATCTATTGCGATAACCGTCTGACTATGGCTTACCCAGAGGTACGTAACTATATTGCTGATGCCTTCGCTGAGCTTATTAAAAGCCAGTATCCAGACGCAGAGGTGATCGCAGGTACAGCAACCGCAGGCATTCCTCACGCAGCTTGGGTAGCTGATAAACTTAATCTGCCAATGGCTTATATCCGCGATAAAGCTAAAGGTCACGGCAAGCAGAACCAGATCGAAGGACTGATTAAGCCGGGGCAAAAGGTAGTCGTTATCGAAGACCTGATCTCCACTGGTGGAAGCTCCATCAAAGCAGCTCAAGCTGTGCAAGAAGCAGGCGCAGAAGCGTTGGCTGTATTGGCAATCTTCAGCTACGAGCTGGACCGTGCGGTGGATGCTTTTGCCGCAGCAGAGATGCCATTACAAAGTTTGTCCAACTACAGCACATTGATTGATGTGGCTCTTACACAAGGCAAGATCGCAGCTACAGATGTGGAACTGCTGAAATCTTGGAGAAAAGATCCTTCCGCATTTGGCGTTTAAACTAAATATCTGATTATAGTTTGGACGGGCCTCTCACTTTTTGGTGGGAGGCTTTTCTTTTTAACTGCACAGAGTGTAATAAAAAGGAAAGCGTAAAGCGCACTCAGCTGTGTAGTTGCATGAAGTATGCTGCTATTTATTGCAAAAAGATGCAATTATCCAGCCGCGGCAGGTGTAAACTCTGACGCTCTGGAATACTATACTCTGCCCCGGTGATTCCATCGTGCTGTCGTCACACACGCCGAATAGTTGCAGTTTGTGCACTTAAACTAACCTTCCTTAGAGGATCTGGCGATATAGTTGCATTTTGTGCAATTATATCACCCAGAAATCTGCCGAAAGCTCCTAATAACGTTTTTTAACTGCACATAGTGCAATTAAAAGGAGAAGCACAACGCACTCCGCTGTAATAGTTGCACAAAGTGCAATTATCCTGCCGCAGAAGGGGCGATTTGTGCCGATCACAGGAAAGGTGCAGGTTAGTTAGTAGGTTAGTTAGTAGGGAAGGCGAATGCTGTATTGGTAAAAGGAAAAGTAGAGTGGAGAGTAGGGTTTTGGTGTTTGCATTCACATTTCACATTTCACATCTACATTTACATTTACATTTACATTCACGTTCTGACACTTGGCTGATCTGAGTTCTGTCGCTCTGGTATATTGCGCTCTGAAACTCGGGATTCTGAAACTCTGCTGCTATGCGCTGTCGCTCTACACTCTGAAAGCTCTGACACCCGGGGATGCTATCGCAATGTCGTCACACACGCCGAATAGTTGTAGTTTCTGCACTTAAACTAACCTTCCTTAGAGGATCTGGCGATATAGTTGCACTTTGTGCAATTAAATCAGCCAGAAATCCGCTGAAAGCACCTAATAACGTTTTTTAACTGCACATAGTGCAATTAAAAGGAGAAGCACAACACACTCAGCTGTAATAGTTGCACAAAGTGCAATTATCCTGCCGCAGAAAGGCATTTCAGTATCCTCAGGAAACTCCCGGAACGTTTTTTATAGAAATAATATGAAGAAATCGTAGCATAACTTTAAACAGCCTGTAACTTCCCCTCCTGAATAAAGCTATATACTGTTACTAGAATTATGGGTAATTATTCATAAGGTGGATGGATTGAGTATTTTATGGGAGGGTTCAAGAATGAATCATATAAATAATAATAGAAGGCTATGGCGGCGCTGGTTAAGCTTTGGAATATGTGCAGCACTCCTATTACCTTTAATTTCTGAAAGCAGGCACACAGCCTGGGCGGAGGCTTCTAAGCCATCTACAGAACAGCGCGTGTTACGTATTGGCAGCCTCTGGTCTGGAGAGGACGATTCTTCTTTTCGTCAGCAGTTTACAGATATGTATGAATTGCAGCATCCTGAAATCAAACTTGAGATTATTCCAGCCATCAATATGAATGAGCTTCGTTTTGACAGCACCTATCCAGAGGTTAACCCAGATAATCTGGAGAATATCCGAGCAATTATGGGCGGTGCAGAGCCAGTTGATGTAATCGTCGGTGATAGTACATTGGTGAAGAGTTTGGTGGAACATAATCTGGTGCAACCGCTGGAGCCGCTTATCGCACGAGATCAATATGATTTAAGCAATATGGCGCCTACGATGCTAAGTGGAGTTCGTGAGCTGGGTGGAGGAAGTCTTTACGCGTTAGCGCCGACTTTTATGTCGAGTGCGTTATATTTTAACAAAGGTATTTTTGATGCTGCTGGTGTAGGTTATCCGACAGATGGAATGACTTGGGATGAAGTGTTCGCGCTGGCCGAAAAGGTGACCAAGAAATCGACAAATAAAGATAAGCGTATATATGGCTTTTCGATGAACCGTTATATGAGCGATCCTTTCTGGGATATGCAGACCTATGTCTCACCGCTGGAGCTTGCTATGTATGACAACAAGGGACATAAGATGGAGGTAAACCAAACACAGTGGAGTCAAGCTTGGACGACCTACAGCCAATTGGTGAAAAAGCAAATTACACCTGGGTTAAACGGTATGGATTTTATAGAAACAGAACGGAGTACCTATAGTCCTGTCCAAGGGGATCTCTTCCTTACCGGAAAAGCTGCAATGGTAATTGGAGAATACGATTATCTTAATGAGCTTACAGGTGTGAGCCGCAATGCAGCAAAGATCAAAAATTATAATCCTGTCGATTGGGGTTTCGTTACCGTACCTACTTTTAAGGAGAAACCAGGAGTGGCTGTAGGTACTTGGGTAGGTAATATGATGGCTATCAACACTATGGCTGCTAATAAGGAAGATGCGTGGGATTTGATCAAATTCGTCAACAGTAATGAAGTAGCTAAAATTAAAGCCCATACCCGCGGGGAACTAACTTCCCGTAAGGATTACATTACCACGAAAGTACCTTCAGTAAATCTGGAGTCCTTCTATACGCTTAAACCATTACCAGCCAATGATCCTTTGATGAACGTCCTACAAACACAGAAGCCTGGAATTAGCCGTATTAACGATGTTGGGCGTCAACTGTTCACAGAAGTTTATCAGGGCAAGAGAACGGTCGAGAGTGCACTTAAAGCTTGGGAGAAGCAAGGGAATACGATGCTGGGTACGCTCGAAAAAGATCCCACATATTATTTTGACTCCATAGGGGATTGAGTTTTGGAATATGTAGCAGCCACCGGATTTCCGGTGGCTTATTTTGTGGAACTTGGGCATGATAAGTTCAGAGCAGCGTAAGATTAATTTGCGAAAAGGAGAAGAGGGCATCATGAATTGGATATACTTCGCGAAACTGTTCAGAACGAGATTTCAAGCAGGCTGTTTGGCAAAAAGACTGGAGCAAGATGGCTGGATTTATGGCTATCATGACCCAAGTTTTGTGGAGATTTATCGATCCCGCAAAGGAAGATATGGGGTTAGATTTTTGCCTTGAGAACTTTTACAAATTCATCCTTGACGTAGACCCATTTTGTACTGTATATTATTTATTGTCGCTGTTTGAATATTATTTCTGACGCGGGGTGGAGCAGCCCGGTAGCTCGTCGGGCTCATAACCCGAAGGTCGCAGGTTCAAATCCTGCCCCCGCAACCAATTTTATTACAACAGCAATTGTACATTCGGATATTTTTAGATCCGGGCCCTTAGCTCAGTTGGTTAGAGCGGTCGGCTCATAACCGATTGGTCGGGGGTTCGAGTCCCTCAGGGCCCACTTATCAAAAACCCTTACTTTGTAAGGGTTTTTTGCTGTCTGTAGGTTCCCTTGTAAGTAGAAGTGGATGAGTTGGAAAAGCGACAAAATAGAAAATGATCACATTTTGGTCACGGCGTTGTTAGATCCTCTGGTTTTATCATAGATCATCTGGAAAACGGTAAAAAGTATGTATTCTGTGGAATTGCCCTACTCTTGTATAGGAAAGGGGACAGTCATGACATATAGACTATTAAGTAGCAAGCACCATACGCCGTAGATTTTGATTGAATTAAAAGCATGTCCAATACGCTGAAATTGATGATTTCTTTGAACAGGTTAATGCTGAATTTTGATAAGAAGCAATAGAGGATGCCGCATATTCGCTCGGCATCCTTTATTGCAAGTGGATATACTAACTTAACAGCCTTTTAATTTATCATCAGAAGTTGATTAATAGCTTATTGATTATCACCAAACCAGATGTTCTCTGTACCGGTCCGCGTGTCTGTCCATACGCTCACTAGACGGCCTGTTTGAGGGACGATGGCATTACCGATGTAGTCCCCAATTAGGGGGATGCCGGTGACGTCAAAGGAAGTTGTTGTTATCCGGGTGTTTGTATACGTCATACCGCCATCTCTAGATGTTGCTAGATAAACATCAAGGTTGAGGGGGTTGACTCGATTAGTGTAATAGGTAACGAATATTGCACCATCCGCAGGGGATACGGTGATGGCTGGGAAAAAGTTTTGGGAGCCCACAGGACTACCTGTAATGGATATTGGTGCCCCCCAATCCACACCAAAATTAGTGGAGATAGCAAGAAAAATATCAGAATAACCTTCTCGAAAATCTTGCCATACAGCATAGACATTCCCTCGCGTCGTCGGTGCATTAGAAATATCTGCTGCGAGGGAAGGGTATGTCAGACATCTAAATGTATATCCCGGCAATGGATCTGGTGGGACTACAACGCTGGCGACCATGGTTTCAGGAGTAAAAGTGACCCCACCGTCTGAGGATGTGCGAATTTTAAGATCAGTATTACCGGGAGGCTGATTGATCCATCCCACGATAACAATCCCATTTAATGTAATTGCTATACCGGGGAATTCTTCGAATTCTTCGACCGAAGACAGCAGGGAGGGACTGGAATAGGTACTACCGTTATCTAGGGAACGATTGAAGAATATCGTATTTCCCGGTATGAATTGTGTGTTGTAATCATGCGTATAACCAGTATATACATTTCCAAAAAAGGGACTTGATCCAGCTTTGTCGGTGACAACGACCACCTGATCATCATTTACAAACTGCCCAAACCCTTGATTCACGATGACTGGCGGTCCGAATGAAGAGGCATTGTCGGCAGATGTATAGGAGACGATCGACCCGCTGAGACCGTCTGAATCGAAGGCGTGGGCTAATACTACGAAAGTGGTCGGGAAAATATAATCAATATGTGGTGCTTCGATGCCTGCAAATCCTGTCGGTAACGGCAATAACGTTGTTGTCCAAGTGGCACCTGCGTCAATAGATTTGTATAAACCTATATTAGGAGGGCCTAATCGAAGATCTACAGCTACGGCAACCATAACTGAAGGATTAAGCCAATTTACCGCGATGGTGGGCTCAAACTGAACGCTTGCGCTCGGTGAAAGTTGAATATTAACCATGCAAAGCTCCTTTCGTCATAGAGTTTTTGGTACTTACGGGTTCAGCTGAGCTATGAAAGTAAGTTCGGATTGCAGCACTCTTTGATGGGGGATGACGTTTCCTGACGAATCCGTTCCAAACACCGTGATAATCGTGTCTGCCGGTGCGTTTCCAGTTACGAGAAATTGGACTTCATAAGCTGAATTGCCTGCGATATTAAAACCGAGAAACTGGCTGGTGTTAGCATTAACGTTTAATGAGTTGGAGTAGACTAAACCTTTACTAACCAAGGTATTCCATACGTAAACGTGATAGACTACGTTAGATGAAAAACTAAGGTTGTCATTATCGATATTAATGAGCACGTTGGATGCTGGGGTAGTCCCTGTGTTCGTAATAATGCCTGTTGTTGTTGCCATGAGCTTCACCTCTTTATTAGTTTGCTATATATATATGAATTGAGATTCATTGTGTTTGGACAAGGGAATCAGAAAAATCGCGGAAATGAATACTGAGGGGTCTTATTAGGTGGGGAAATACATATAAATTCTCAGCATGATCTGAAGGTAACTTGATTATAAGTTGAACAGCAATAGACGATTTTTACGTGCTACTATGAGGGTGTAGAAAACAGGTTAGAGTCGCACGACCGAAGCAATGGCGATTTACCGGGGCGTAACTCTTGGATGGGATTTCGGGATTTGGTGTCTTACGTTTGGAATGAAAAAGCCGCTGAACGTGGAGTAACTATTCGCTATCCGCAGGAGAATTTTAAGAATTTTAAATAGAAGGTCTGACATTTATTTTAAATAAATGTTATAATTATTAAATCAGTGTGTAGAGATATTGGTCTTTTTTATTGGGCCAAAAATATATGTCTCATGATACGTCTGCCATCTGAAATATATTCACGGAGATGACAAACATGCATGGAGACACAAGACTGCCCAGAAACGGAAAAGAAGGTATACTATTTTTACTCATTATTTCAATCATTTCAGTTAACACTATTGCCCCTATTATTGTGGGGTTGGAACGCGGCTTCAGTAAGGAAGTGTATATAGATACACTAAAGGTTATTCCGTTTATGTGGATGATCGTAGTTTTATCCGTAAGATTAGTTGCAGGTCCGATTGTCGGGAAAGTGATGCCGAAATTCATGGGACAAACCGATGGATTTAATGCAAGGATTCTGTTGAATACTTTATTAAATGTCACAGTGTTATCTATTTTACTATCAATTATCGGCACATGGGTTGGGACAAAACAAATAAGCCTGGATCCACTTAAAAACTTCCTTCACATCTGGCCGAGAAACTTTGGAATAGCATTTTGGATTGAACTGTTGGTTGCGCAGCCGATAGCAAGATTTGCAATGAAAACATTACACGCAAGACAGGATCGAAAATCGGAAAGTGTAAATGCGTAACTAGCTAGAATTTTGTAGACGAATAAGAAAAAAAGGAGCGTCCATGGTGGGCGTTCCTTTTTTGTAGCAATCGGAAGTGGAGAGAGACCCTGTGTTCCTTTGAAATTTGAATCGATAACAATTACGTGAACGATGCTTCTCCTGTCGGACACAGCTGACCCTTAAAGCGGTTTTTTTCCACATTTGCAATTCTAACGGACTCCATAGTCGCTATTGCATAAAAAGTACCGCATTAGAGCCTCTTTCTGGGCATTAGCGTCCATGGAGTCCGAAACCATGCTCTAAAGGCTGAAAATCAGCAAATAGCGACATCTGGGTCCGATAGCTCGAGGTGGAGGAGGTTAGTTCGTTAATTCGTTAGCTCGTTAGTGCCGTGCTCCTCACAGATTTAGTTGCAGAAATTACAATGAGATGCAGCTTTTAAAGGAACAATCAGTAGTTTGGCCTCTACAACCAGCATATCTAGTATGCGGGCTCATAAACCATACAGTAAAGCACAAAACGGCACTGCTCCAAACCATGAAATGGTTTTGAAGCAGCGCCGTTTTTGTTAACAGCCAGCTAAATTGTCCAATGGAGAGCAGGGCGACCGAAACGAGGTACTCAATTACTTCCGATCGCAGTCCCAGTCGCCGTCCCGATCGCAGTCCCGATCGCAGTCCCAGTCGCAGTCCCGATCGCAGTCCTGACCGCCGTCCCAACCGCCGTCCCTGGGTTTCCACCAACATCCTTAAAGTTTCATGCTGTCCCACAGCTGCTGGAATGCCCCGGATTCGACCTCGAAGAATGCCGGTGCTTGACCGTAGCGTACAAGTCCTTGACCGAACAGCGTCAGCTCTACTCGGGCGTTGTCTTCCAGCTGCAAATAGATGATCTTACGGTCTTCGCTGTCGTAGATGCCTTGCTCGATCAGCGGCTCTGCTGCCAGCGGTTTAGCAGCTTGGAGGGCTGTCAGGAAGCCATCAAGCGCCTCGCCATTGGCAAGTGGCGCCTGCTGCTGGAGGCCGTTGTTCCAGCTGTTGAAGCTTTCCCATTGTGCAGAAGTAACTCGGCCTTCAAGATTCAGCTTGCCGAACAGGTCGGCGCCGCTGTTTATGGTGATGCCGTTGGTGTGCTCATACAGTTCGGCGAATACCTCGCCGTTGATTTCCGAATAGGACATAATCAGAAAGCTGGAGTCATAGCCCTTCACGGAATAGAGATCCGTTTCGCCGATGTTCGAGGCTAACTCAATATATTCGTCGCTACCGCTCCATTCGTTGATGCCGCCTGTAGTGCGTCCCAACTTATCACCGCACAGAGCAGCAGCATCGGCAGCGTCAATGCGAGTCGCTGACTGTGTATAAATATTATTTTTATACACGACCAAGGCGATCATATCTGCCTTCACGCCAGACTCCTTATCTGGCAGTTTCAGCTTGGGAATGACAATGCTGCCGGATGTAGCTGTGCCTGAATTGCCAGCATTGCTTGCTCCCGGAGTTACCTGGGCAACCTGCCCTGGGGAGCTCTGACTGTTCAACTGCTGCCATATACTAGGCCCAGCCAGACCGATTCCTGCGGCGAGCACGACACTTGCTGCGATATAAACGGTTTTGCGCGGACGCTTCCGCTCCTGCCGCTGCTCTATTTTATTGAACAATTCTTTTTTCATCTCTTCACCTGGTTTCATCGAATCCACCGCTTTCTTATATGTTGTTCGAAACTGATCTTCCTTCACTGTGGTTCCGCTCCTTCCAGCTCCAGTTTTAACAGTTGCCGTCCCCGCTGAAGTCTCATCTTCACGGCAGACTGACTAATCTGCAGAATCTTGCTGATCTCCTGGATGGGATAGTCCTCGTAATAATAAAGATGGATTACGGTTTTATACTTCATGGGCATCGCCATAACTAACTGCAGCAGAGCCCAATCCTCGGGGCTGTCTGCCGCAATTGGCTCAGCGCTCTCCAGCTTAACCTCGCGCTTGCGCCAGCCTCTGCCCAGTAGTGTTTTACAATGGTTGGTGATTACCCGGATCAGCCATGCCTTCTGATGTTCGGCATCTTTGAACTCCGGCGCTTTTTCTATTAGCTTGATGAAGGTATCCTGAGTGGCTTCTTCGGCATCTTGCCGGCTGCCTAGATGGACCAAAGCGATCCGGAACAGCATATCTGCGTAGATTTCGTAACTCTTCATCACATGATTTCCCGGCCGGGTCATGGATCGCTGCATGATACTGTGCCCCCCTTTACCTATAACACCATTTAGGACGGCATTAGGTCACATTTTGTTCCTGAGAAAATTCCTTTGTGTTTGAGCGTAAAGAATACCTATTCATAAATTATCTCCAGAGGCTTACGGACTCAGAAGTCGTTATTTGCATATTTATAGGCTTTTGAGCAGGTTCGCGGACTCCAGTGACGCTATTCCTTAAAAAGGAGGTCTTATATGGTGTTTTTCATGCCAATAAAGGCTATGGGGTCCGCTACACTTTGAAATGGAGGGTTATACCGCGCATAAGATCAACTGTGTCCGATAGCTGCTAAGAACCACGCCAATGTTATCTGTAGTCAGTGGATCTAATGTATAAAAAGGGGCTTCGTTACAAGTTTCAAGTTGCTTATCCATACTCTCTTTAATCAAGTGCATCGGCACATGTCCTGAACCCTCTACCATCACCTGTCTACGCAAACGATGTTTACCTATTTAGAGCAGGGAAGATCAAAAAAACACGGTTGCCCAAGCAGCCAAGTGCTGACTGCTGGACAAACGCGTCTTTTTTATAGGGCAACTCCTTCACGGGAGATTCTCCTCGATATGTTTATATGTATAGCTAGGATCATTACCTTTAACAGGAGCCCTGCTGTATTGAAAGATCCTTCCATTTTCTTTTCGATAAAAGTATCTTGCGTAGGGTTCGTCTGCAAAAATCACCGTGGTACTTACGAGGGGAGCTTTGGCAATCTGGGTGTATACTTTATCAAAATCTTCTTTCTTATAATTTCTCGTCTCTACTAGATAATGAATGACTTCTCTGTTCATATGATTTTGGAAGTAGTGGAAGGCTAAGGATGTTATTCCATAGATTAAAAGGATTAGAACGATGAAGATTAGTTTTGTTTTTTTCTTCATTAATTCCCTCCATATAAATAATTTGTATATAGTATAAGATAATATACTGAGACTGGTATGTCATTCATAGATATATGACGCAGGAGGAAGAGAAAATACTGGAGCTGGAGCAGCAAATTAAGATGCTGGAGGACCAGGCAAGTCCGAGGCTGCCGGGGGTGAAAATCTTATAGTTTTAAAATATGGGGTTTTGTCGGTGTATTTGTTATTCTAATTCTTATTGGTGTGATACAGTTTGTATTTGCATAACAGATTATACAAAAAGGCAGCAAATACTGATAGTAATCCAGGCGTAAGCGAACGAAGAATTGCCGGGACATACTATATTTGCTGCCTTTTAACTTATGAAGAATAATGATTCTCTTTTAGTCCTCTTTGGGTTCTTGCAATAAAATGGAGAAGGTCCCCGTTTCGTGATCCACCTCAATCGTCTCAATGCCCACGAAATCCGGGATTTCGGGGTGTACTGCATCTACATTATAATCCGGATGAGTCAGTAATAATTCAATTACTTTAATGGCTTCCATGTCGTTCCCCCTCACGAGAAATTCCACCATAAATGAATATGCAGAGCACTATTGCAACTAAGCTTATTATCTCCGTGATCCGTTGCGAATATGTGTCAGTCGTTCTTCGTTTCTTCCCATCACGGCCAATAATTGCCCTTGGAACACACGTCTTTGGATCTGATCAATCCGCTGTAAGGCCAGCTCGGCAGGAACTTGAAATTCTGCTGCGAGATAGGAGATGGCATCCTCCCGTTGCTCAGGCAATGTCATGCGGGAGATCATGGAGTAAGGCATCGCCGCATACAAGATAAAACGCTCGGATTCATCCTCCTGTGCCCGCGTGAAATGCTCTGGCATCAAGGTCTGATTATCACTGCCATGGCGAAGGAGGTGACACAGTTCATGAAGAAACTCTAGCCGTTGAAGATTGGCTGGAAGGCGGTTGTCGATAAACAGGCTGTACATCCCTGCAGACGCTTCAATGCTCTTGCTTCTCACATCCAAATAATGAACCCAGATATTAAGCCGCTCTGCAATATACGATATTGAAATTTGTGAGGGCTGATGAAGATTTAATCGCTTGTATAAATCCTCCATCCATTTCTCAAGCACAGTCATTTGATAATATGATTTCATGTTCTCCAACTTATTCACCTCGTTTAAAATCACTAATAAATCACTAATGGGATCGTATGTTCGCATAAATGCGCAAAAGAAAAGCCCGAAGGGCTATGTAGAGTAAAAAAATGCTAAGGATACACAGGAACATTCGTTCTCATGTATCCTTAGCATAAAGCAATTACACACTAATATCAAGTGTTTTTCCCAAATTAGGAGCAACGCTTTTGCCCAGCATTTCCACCATGGTTTGGCTCTGGGTTTCAGCCTGATTCTTGGCAATATTCATGACCTGTATCCCAACATTTTGAGCTAAGGATGCTTGGCTCATTGCCATTGATAATGCAGCTATATCCATATTGCACCTCCTTTGTGTATATCCTGTTTATCGACTGTCCACCTTCAATTCATTAGGTGATTGGCATTTGTTTGCCAATTCGCCCAAACGGCTTATCTCCTTTTTACATATCTTGTGCTGTAGTCATTAATCATTAGGAGGAATTGAAAATGGGAATGGAACATGGTTGTGGTTGTAACGTAGGTCCGGTAGTAAGTCCAGCATCAGTAGGTCCGGTGTGTAGTCCTTGGACTTCAACAGGAGCAATTCTGGTACTTTTCATCTTGCTGGTTATCATCACTAAAGCTTGCTTATTCTAAGTTAGCTGATGTGCAGTGTAGCCCCATCTGGCGAATGCCAGGTGGGGCTATTCTGTTGCCTGGGGCTGGTCAGACAGACCGTTATTTAAACATAAATTCTACCCGCGTTCCGTCTGCATAATCCTCCAGCTGATTGCCAACCCAGCTTCCTGCCCCGCGGTTATCGCTTGGCGTTATGTATTCAATGTCGGCACCAATGCCGCCTTCCTTACACATAGCCATTGGCCATTCATCCCGGTCATACCCCTTTTTAGTGGGAATCCCTTTTAAGGACTCTTTACGGTTCTCTTCAGCCTGCTCTCGGTTAATCGTACATGTGGCGGATTCACCTTTCGCAATGGCATCCTGAATATGTTTGGCGGTCTCAGGATAGCGGTCTGATGGGAAGGTTAGCTGAACAACACTCGAATCGGATGGAGACGAGGGGTCTGTAGGCTCTCCGTTTTGTTCAAACCAGTAACTAGCCAAAGCAAGTAATACAACAATGATGAGACTGGAGATCCATTTTTTTACTTTCAATTCTGCTCCTCCTTTTTTGGCACTTAAAATAGTATATCTTATATCATAATTCAGTGCGATTTAATATAATTAGGTAAAATAAAGGAGGACGGAACTGGATATGGAGTACATAATTACCATTGAGGATCAGACGCTTATTGCGGCTGCCGAAGATATAATTACCAGGCGTTATGAATGGGGACGGCACCATGTGGGTGCAGCGCTTCGTACTAAAACAGGAGAGATTTTTACAGCGGTACATGTGGAAGCCAGCATGGGGAGGATTACAGTCTGTGCAGAAGCGATGGTGATTGGCAAAGCGATATCTGAAGGTTATAAGGAATTTGATACGATTGTTGCGGTAAGGCATTCTGACCCAGACAGCGAGGAAAAAGAGATTAAAGTAGTCTCTCCCTGCGGCATGTGCCGAGAGTTAATTGCGGATTACGGAATAGACTGCAAGATAATTGTATCGGAGGATGACCGATTAGCTAAATATGAAATCACTGAACTATTGCCTTTAAGGTACACAAGATAAGAAATAATGAGGAGCCGCGGAGCTCCTTTTTTTGTTGAGCCGTGAATTTATTCAGCAGTTCCTTATATCGTCCCAACTTATTTTACAACTTCATGTCCATTCGCTGAGTTCATGTCATTATTGTCCCCATACTATAACTTAAAAAGATTTAAAAGGATGGTGAGAATAGATGGAGCAGCGGATTATTCGTCAGATGGTTGATTCAGCATCAAGGTTCGTGGGCGATGTGCAGTGGCAGATGGCTTTTCGCAGATTACAAATGGCTCCGGCGGATTCGGGGCTGTCGTCCTCGGCTCAGCTATTGCTGAATACCCTCTATTACTTGCAGGGAAAGGGTGTGATAAGCGGCCAACATGATTATTTGGAAAGTGCAGACGAGCTCATGGAGAAGCTTAAAAATAGCAGCGGGCAATATGCTGCGCTGCATGGCTACGAGCTGGGCGCAATCAATAATCAGTCACAGGCTCTAATTGACAATCAACGGAATTGGGTCGTCAGCAGTGCGATACGCTGGTCTAGGGCCGGCGGGATCGTAACGATGTGTTATCACGCTGCATTACCGGGGACAGCGCCAACTTGGGGGAATGTAAATACGAGCCTAAACAATGCTGATTTTGATAAATATATAACCCCAGGTACCACCCAGTATAATGCTCTGTTAGCTGATCTGGATAAGATAGCCCTGTCGCTGAAAAAGCTTAATGACGCAGGGGTTCCTGTACTTTGGCGGCCGTATCATGAAATGAATGGTGGATGGTTTTGGTGGGGGCAAAAGAGCAATTACGCTGCATTGTGGAACCTTATGTTCGATCGTTTTACCAATTATCATAAGCTGCATAATTTATTGTGGGTTTGGAGTCCAAATGCAAAAAATCAGTGGTGTGATGAGCCGGCAGAATACTATCCGGGCAGTGATAAGGTAGATGTGCTGGCGCTCGACATTTATGACGCGGATTTCAAGATTAGTCATTATGATAATTTATGGGATCTGGGTCGTGGCAAGCTGATTGCGATTGGTGAGAATGGAGAGCTTCCGTCTGCTGAACTGTTGTCCAAAACACAGCCCAAATGGTCTTATCAGCTGACCTGGGGGAAACTCCTCTATGAGAAGAATACCGATGCTGTGATAAAAGCTTTTATGAACGATAAAATGGTATTCACACGAGAGGAGTATGCTGCTGAGGCCGCCGCTTTCGCTGCTATCGGGGATAGTGTGCTGGAGAGTGGACTCTGTGGCCAATATTACAATAACATGACGCTTAGCGGCACGCCTGCACTGTTGCGTACGGATGCCAATATTAACTTTTCATGGAGACAAGGTTCGCCTGATCCTGCCATTCGTGTAGATGCGTTCTCTGTGCGGTGGAGTGGGAAGCTGACGGCTGCTTTTAGCGAGGTGTATACCATTTATTCCTACTCTGATGATGGGATACGGGTATGGATTGATGGCGGGCTAGTCATTGATAGTTGGGTGAATCAGAGCGGCCAGGAACGAAAAGGGAGCATAAACCTGATTGCAGGTAAGCCGTATGAAATAAAGGTGGAGTATTATGAGAATGCGGGCGACGCCCGGGTTGTTTTGCAGTGGGAGAGTCCGAGCCAGATCAAGGGGGTTATCCCAGCGGGGGCATTTTATCTTCCATAAAAAGAGTACTTCAAGTGTGCAAGCGCAAGCAAAAAGCCCCGGTTTTCCGGGGCCTTTTTACGTATGAACGTCTTAAATTTGCTCGCGGTAGCTAATGTTGTTGGCGATCTTCTCGTCACGAACGGCTTTGCGCAGAACATCTTTGACGGTTTGGGCATCATGGATTTTTCGAAAAAGAAGCTGAGGCGCTGAGGCATCATCAGAAAATACAGTTAATGATCCAATGCCAAGCATCCGGTCCATGATAGACTGTTTTACGGATAAATCGCGTACGCGCAGCAATTCGATTTCTTCAACATTTTTACCGATAAGTCCGGTCTTTACCATAATACGCTGACTTGTAATGGTATATGAAGTTGTGTTAAGTCCTACGATTCCTTTGAGTCGATCCGAGATGCCGGCAGGTTTGCCTTTCCAGAGCACGACTTCTTGAATGACATGATTATCTACTGCTGGTCGATGAGCGGTTACTGGAGCGGTACCGTCAAGGCTGGTTCCACATTCTCCACAAAATTTAGCGCCCTGCTTGTATTCCGCTCCACAGGTGGTGCAATAAGGCATAAATACTCTCCTTTCCTGATCACAATTAAAATAATTATAACATAACAGTCATTTTACATATATTTCATTTGCGCTTTACACAAACCGACATTATCCTGTTAAGTGGAGGGATAAATAATGAAAAAAGCTTTACTAATAGGAATGCTGATGATGACTGTCATCCTTAGCGCCTGCAGCAATAATTCAACTTCATCGGCACCTGCCACGGAGGAAGAAGTGCAGGAGACCGTGCAAAACTTCTACAATGAAATGTCTAAACTTGAAGAGTCAGGAAAAACTTCTTTAGCGGAGTTCAACGAAGCCATTGCGGGTTATTCAGCAGGAGAACTCACGGACAAGCAGTTGGAGAAGAAAATTAAGCAATTCCAGAGTACCGCAACTGATTTATCGAATCAAGCCGAGAAAGTAAAAATTTCCTCCAGCTTGCCTGAAGACATTCGTAAGTTGCTCGAAGAGTCTAAAGTTGCCTTTGAAAGTGCTTATTCTTTAAAAGAAGAGGCCTCTCAAGGCGCTGATTCCGCAAACGTTACGGCTGAGCAATTTAATGAATTGAATCAGAACGCTGATGTAGCGATGTTATTCGGTATTTCCAAGCTTAACGAGGCAAGAGAAGCAACAGGGCTTATAGACTCCGAAGGTCAGGCTACCTCAGAGTCTGGGGACGTTGTTCAAGAATAAATCAAATCAGGCGCTGCGCAGTTTATCTGTCAGCGTCTTTTTGCTGCGAATTTTAGCTTGGATAGATATACATTAATATACATCTTTTGAATAAAGAGTGACCCTTAAAAAGGTATCTTTTTCCTGATTATTGATTAATATGCGAAGATGCGGATATAATACAAACATACGTTCGTGTTCAGAGGAATAGATATATAATTAAGGAGGGGTTACCATGGGCAAAAAGCTGGAGAAAAACGGGCTGTGGGAAAGCAGCCGCATGATGCTGCCGGAGCATAAGATACGAATTATAAGAGATGAACGGGAAACGCTGCGCCGCATCAAGCCTATTCTGGATGAGCAGAAGCTGGAGGAGATTGAATGTACACTGGCTTTGTCGTTGCGGAGTCATGTACGAGTGACAGTTGTTCTTTTTGACCCTTTTGAAAATACGATGGTAAGTGGTTTTGTGACTTCCATTCACACCCACTCGCGTGAGTTTAAGCTGCAGTGGGCGGAGGAATGGAAGTGGATCGATGTGGATGATATTGTCGAGGTCTACATCGTTTAATGCTGAGAACCGTTGCCTTCGCTTTTTTCATAAGCGATTAAGGTAACGGTAGGATTACCAGTCAGATGTGCAATGGAAGCTTCAGCATTCCGAATAATTTCCAGTGCTTCTTCCTGTTCACTAAGGGCTGCAACTTTATAGCTATCGCTATGAATATCCATATGTCTCCCACCTTTCGTTAAATATTTTGTCCTTTTTTGTGGAAATCATCCTAAAGGGGACAGGGGTACAGGCAAATAGGGCAGCGGCATCATTGAATATACCAAAGGGGTGATTCTATGCTGACTTTGGAGCAATTGAGGGAAAAATCCGCGGCGCGTCTGGTCGGGCTTCATCCTGTCTTGGCGGCAGGTGCGAATGTTTTGATTCAGCAAAGCCATGCGAGAGGAGTCCCTATCGTTATTACTCAGGGTCTACGGACCATTGCTGAGCAAAATGCTTTGTATGCGCAGGGTAGAAGCAAACCAGGACCGATAGTTACCAACGCTAAAGGCGGTACCAGCTATCATAATTATGGTCTTGCGTATGATTTTGCGCTTTTGCTGCCGAATGGCACTAGCCTTTCTTGGGATATCAATCGTGATGGTGATAAGGATAAGACAGCGGATTGGCAAGAGGTTGTACAGGAGGCTAAGCGGCTTGGTTTAGAATGGGGCGGGGACTGGACCTCTTTTAAAGATTATTCACATCTGCAAATGACTTTCGGTTTAACTATAGATCAACTTCGGGCAGGTAAACGTCCAACGACGGACCAAGCCAAAGAGGCTTTAAAAAAGATTACCGGAGGGGATGATCAGGTGAACAAAGACGTTACAGTGACCATTAACCTAAACGGCCGCAAGCTTACCGATGGCGTTCTCGATACCGGAACAACCTATGTACCCATACGTGCGCTGGCTGAGGCGCTTGGAGCAAAGGTTACTTATGATGCTGTGACTAAGACAGTTAATGTAGTAAAAGAGTAAAACCACCATGCATAGACAGTGCCGTCCAAGGGGAAATTATCAGTGATAACTAACCTTAAAGGGAGGCATAACACTGTGAACAAGCTGATAACAAGCCTTGCATGCGGTACTGTATTATCAATGAGTCTAATGGGAGCTAGCTATGCATCAAATGCCGTGGGATCAGCAGCATTGGGCGGTATCCCAGCCGCGAATACCGGGATGGATGGGACTGCGGAACACACTCGGATGATGAATACGGAAGGCAATTTAATGAACGGCACCACGGGAACAATGAATCAGCATGAGAGCATTATGAAAGATAAGATCCGCATCGATGATAATTACAGACCTAACAACTACAACACCAATAACTATAATGACACCCGGAACAACTACAGAACCAACAGCACTGTCAACCCGGCAACCAATACCACACAGACCGGCAAATACCGTGCAACTAGTACAACAACGAATGCTGCAACTAACAAAGGATCTAACTGGGGCTGGCTCGGTCTGCTTGGACTTTTGGGTCTTGCCGGAATGAGAAGCAGAAGTGACGAGCGTAGATAATCCGCGTTTATAATAACCCGTATCGGTTCTGGCTGAACGGGTTATTTTTATTGTGAATAATTTTTTTTCGAAAAAGGATTGCGCGTTATCGATATTCATGATATTATATTTCTTGTCGCGTTATATGTGAACAACGTATGAAGCTTCAACACATAATATGCCGGGGTGGCGGAACAGGCAGACGCACAGGACTTAAAATCCTGCGGTACGTGAGTACCGTACGGGTTCGACCCCCGTCCTCGGCATCACAGTGAAAACCTTGAGAAATCAAGGTTTTTTTTGTTTTTCTTGAGTAAAACTTCCGTCAAAAACTAAAGGTTCTGTGTGTCTTGGAATCACATCCGAGCTCACAGAATCAGGTTGATAACACTCCTTTTCAGTGCTTGTCTAATCACAAGCTCTGGAGGGAGTTTTTTAATATGTAAGATTTCATGAACCGCCGTATATCAAACGGTAAGCAGAGTGGTATGAGAGATCCGAGCCTTTTGATTACTGTCGAATAACATCTTAATTTGTTGTATTATTAATTAATCTAGTTTTCAAGAACCAAGGAGGGTTAAAGTTTGCTTACACTGAGAAGAGCCGACCCGTGTCAAAGTAAAAAGCTCAGTCTTACATCGCTGCTTACGGGCTTGGTTACGCTGGTGGTTCTACTAACCTCAAGCATTCTTCTGATTGGCTCTTACGAGTCCAAAAAACAGTCCTTGATGGAGACTACACTCCATCTGAATTACTACAACGCTGACCGAATGACCAAAACAATGGATTCCTTATTTCAGTCCATGCGCAGCAGTTTGGAATACAGTGCTGACACACTCTCCGATGACGAAACCTCAACGCCGAAGCAAGTGGATGATAATTTGGAACTGATGCGCAATAGTAGCAATTACTTCAATTCTATCGCCGTGCTCGATGCCGACGGGCTGATCCGCAATGTAGTACCGGCTAGTTTGGGGTCAGCAGGAAACCATATTACTTCTAAGGTCGGTTTGGAAGCTCTGGCGTTAAAAAAACCTTACATATCCTCCCCCTACATGACCCAAACCACAAAGAGACTAATCGTTTTTATGAGTCAGCCGATTTTTAGCAAGAATGGTACATATCGCGGTATTTTGAGCGGCACATTTTATCTGCAGGAGAACAATATTTTGTCTATGATTTTTGGCGACAATAACGTAGACGATTCTGGCTCCTATTATTATATTGTGGATTCAAGTGGGCATCTGTTGTACCACCCGGATAAGCAGCTCATTGGGGAGGATGTCAGCAATAACAAGGTTGTGCAGAAACTCATGAATGGGGAGAGTGGGGAACAGCAAGTGCGTAACACCCGTGACGTTGAAATGCTTGCCGGATACTCCAGCGTTCCAGCCAACGGATGGGGAATTGTGGTCGTTTCGCCGATTAGTGTCATCCATCATCAACTGATGGGGCACCTTCGGACCATTCTCTGGTATTCGTTGTTTCCGTTCATTATCCTCCTGATGGGCGTCATTCTCGTAGCACGCAAGCTGGCCCGGCCTTTTGTGTACCTGGCAAATCTGGTGAGCAGGATGGGCAAGGAGAAGATTGAATTGCCAGAAGCGAAGCCGCAATGGAGCCGAGAGGCAGATCTGCTGACCAAGGCTGTGTTGCTTGCCGTGACGGATATTCAGAAGCAGACGGATCAACTGACCCAAGAGGCTACGACGGATGCTCTGACCGGTTTAATGAACCGGAGATCGTTAGAGTATACGATGAGTCAGTGGATTGACTCAGGACAACCGTTTTCGCTCATTGTACTGGATGTAGACAAATTCAAACTCGTGAACGACACTTACGGTCATCTCATCGGCGACGAAGTGCTGAAACATGTAGCCAAAGTTATAGTTACCTCGGTTCGTCCAGACGATGTTTGCTACCGCTACGGCGGTGAAGAGTTCATCATCTTGCTAGCCCACACAAGACCTGAGGAAGCTTTCATCATAGCTGAAAGAGTCCGGCGGGCAATGGAACAAAGCAGGGGGCCAATCGAGACACAGGTTACAATCTCTCTAGGAATCGCCCATTATCCTTTTCATACATTGGAGCGGGAGGGGCTGCTGGAGAAGGCGGATCAGGCGTTATACTTGGCCAAGAGCAGGGGAAGAAACCAGACTATGGTCGCTGATGTTTGAAACAATGGCTCGAAATATAGAAGCATATAAACCTCCTTTGCTATATCTGACTAAATCAGATGAAGTAGAAGGAGGTTTTGTCAATGGCTATACGTTTAACAAAAGTTAAAAAGGCAGCAATAGCAATAATGGAAGAAGCATTAAACAGTCTATCAATTAGAAGAAAGCGAATAACCTCAATGAACAAGCAGTCCTTGATTACCCATACATATCAATCTACGTTTCAAACATCTACCCGACACTACAGAATCAGATGATGAGTTTAGCCGTCAACTACGCTCATTTGCGCATATCCTGTTGTGCTGTACGTGCTAGCCCGAGCCCCATATGCAGTGTTTGAATTCAGTTTAGTGAGATATAGTTTTCCACCTTGCGGTAAGTTATTTGCATAACCTACATCCGAACCAGTGTTAAGATTTGTGAAACCGGCATTATAGCTTGTCCCTGGTAAAGAATCACCTATCATTGTGACTCTATTAGCGCTGGAATAAAAGGTGTAAAACGGTAGTGACGCTCCAGAATTTGAGGGTTCAAATAAGTAGACAAACCCAACATAATTCGCGGCTAGGGTATGAAAATCATAAGTTTGAGGCTTAGTTAACTGTTCTTTTCGTACATCTTCTTTCAATTTAGGAACATCCCAACCTGGAAAAAGGTCCGAAAATTCTGGAAGTTCTACTAACATTCCATCGGGCAACTCATAGCCAACCTGACCATCAACAGTCCAAGAAGTACTGTATATTATAGAATTCCTTGCATTCAAGATGTCGTCTTTCCATTCCGTAGGAGCTGCGTCAACATCCTGATAAGCGAGCTTCTCTTCCGACAGGGAAGCGAAGTAGTTCTGCTGATTACTTGCAAGCGCAAAGCTTGGAGTGAGGAGGAGGAGGAGAGCCAGGGCCGAGAAAACAAAGAGAGATTTCTTTTTCATTAATTAGTAGCCTCCATTCTAAAATTGGGAATTTGGTTTTTCGTTCAACGTGAAAGTATTCGTTAATTGTTCATCGGAATTGCCTCCGTTTCATTAGTGTTAAACTATGAAAATGCTTCTTCATAATATATATGTCTTAATGTATCGAATTGGGGACAAAGATTTTCAAAAATATCCCAATATTGTTATTGTGTGTGATAAATGGGATAAAATATTTCTATTTTATAGATTTGACATGAATTCAAGACAAATGTAGAATATCATTGTAGACAGTTGTCTTAAAGGAGTTGATTAATAGAAATAATGAGAAAATTGCCAGATGCAGAGTTTGATATCATGAAAGTTGTGTGGGCCAATGATTCACCTATAACGACTAATGTTATTATGCAACAGCTTGGAAATGATAGGAAATGGAAAGCGCAAACGGTCATTTCTCTTATGTTACGGTTGGTTGAGCGTGGCTTTATTCGAACTGAAAAAAAGGGAAAAGAGCGCACTTATTTCCCTTTAATTAACAAAGAGGAGTACCTGAAATTTGAAACAGGCGACTTTATGGAGCGTTTTCATGCGAATTCATTCGTTAGCTTGGTTGCTACGCTATATGCTAGTAACAAAGTAAAGGACAGTGACCTCGATCAATTGGAAAATTGGCTGAAAGATAAGAGGGAGTGATATGCAGGGATTTTTAGTTACCGTGCTCCAATGCTCTGTATCTATGTCATTGCTGACGCTTGTGTACGCGGCAATACAGCCCTTTATATCCAAACGATATGTCGCAAAGTGGAATTATAGGGTTTGGCTGCTGCTTGCGGTAGGCTGGATATTCCCCTTTCGTCCACAGATTGACCTATTAGTTCTCCCTGTGACCATGCCGGATCTTCCTGCAACGCTTGTTCCATCCATAATCCGTACTGTCCCCTTAATGGACTTTGGGGATAGGGGGGATGCTTGGGCAACAATCTCTTTATGGTGGGTGCTTACAGCGATTTGGGGGTGCGGTATTGTAATCATAATACTGTATCATGCTCTACGGCATAGTCGTTTTATGAAGACGGTACGTCGTTGGAGTGATCCTGTAACCGATGCGAAGGTTCAAGGGATTTTAGACAGTGTAAGGTCGGAACTCGGGATTAAAAAGCATATAGGTTTATGCGTATGTGAAAGCGTTACAAGTC
The DNA here is from genome assembly GCF_037963265.1 of Paenibacillus sp. FSL H7-0943. Lineage (NCBI taxonomy): Bacteria > Bacillati > Bacillota > Bacilli > Caryophanales > Paenibacillaceae > Paenibacillus > Paenibacillus sp. FSL H7-0943. The sequence goes on along the minus strand of NZ_CP150148.1, from coordinate 5,168,365 downwards.
CTATGTTCATTGGCTTTATACAGCCTGTCATTTTACTGCCGCGAGTGAAACTATCAGATGATGAAGTGTATCTAATTCTAAAGCATGAGTTGATTCATCTTAAACGGCATGACCTCTGGTGCAAGGCCATGATCTTGATTGCAACCTCGTTTCATTGGTTCAATCCAGTTGTCTATCTTATGGCAAAAGCGGCAGCGGAAGAATGTGAAATCTCTTGTGACGCATTGGTTTTACAAAACGCAGATCATCAACGGCGAATACAATATGGGGAAATCATTATTACTGTTGCGAGGAATGGGGCGAAGCTCCAAACAGCATTATCAAGTAATTTTTATGGAGGGAAAAAAGGTTTGAAAAATCGCATTTCTTCAATCATGGACCTAAAAGAGAAGAAAAATGGTGTTCTATTCCTTTGTGTGGCGCTGATAGGAATTATATGGATAGGGTCCGCGTTAACCGTTTCAGCTAACGCAGATGAACCTCAAGCATCTACTACTACCGAAGTTGTTACTTCGTCGTATGACAGAAATGACAATATTGATAGCGATAGTGAAATTGTTAATGAGGTAACACGCCTCAAAGAGCTATTGCGCCGCTATGCAAATAACCTAGGATATAAATGATGAATAGGAAGAAGGCAACCTTTTAGAGGGTTGCTTTTTTATTTTTAATTTTTTTTGAAAAAGTGTTCCTATTATCTGTTTATAGGGTAGTATTGAAATACCAATATTTATATGTTTATATAAAATTATAACTAAAGTAGATTGTATTTCATAAAAAGGAAATGGTGGTGAGAAGGCGGTGCTAAATGATAATCAACGTCGCACCATAAAAGTATTATATACGGAAATGTATAGTTCATTGTTGGCATATGCACAAAGCAAGTTGAATGACCGCACACTGGCCGAAGAAGCCGTTCAGGACACATTTAGAATCGCATGTGCTAAAGCCGACAAATTTCTATTTTGTTCCAATCCGAAAGGCTGGCTATTTAATACATTAAAGAATGTTATTAAAAACAAAGTTCGCAGTCGGGCATACCTTAAAAATATAGTAGTAACTTCATTCGAAATAGATGAAAACGTTATCTTTGAGGATAGTGACGTACTTGATGTTGACTTTATATTTTCTGACTTAACCAATATTGAAGACTATAAATTACTTAAAAAAATTACTCTGGAGAAGTATTCAATGATGGAGGCGGCTAATGAAATTGGGATTTCTGTAGAGGCCTGTAAAAAACGGGTTCAGCGAGTAAAGAAGAAGTTAAAAAAAGTTTTGAAAAACATAGTTTAACCAGCCAGCAATCATGAAAATAATATAAGTGTTCTGGCGCAAAAAAACAGTGGCGCAGCAAGTATTGTATTCAACCTTGTTATGCAGGAGAGGTTACGGCTATCGTGGAGCTGCTTAATAAGCAGAGAAATGGATAGGACCGGCAACATTTGTTCATCATCTGAAGGATGCGTTCATTATGCCTGGTGTACATGATAACCATGTATTTTTTACCGGTTACATGTCCATGCACCGTGGAGTGGATCTGACGAATGTCGCTACAATCCAAGAGGCTTTAGAGTTGCTAAAACAAGAGGCAAAAAAAACCTTATAGCAAAATGTATACGCTTACGGGTGGAGTGAAGAGTGTTGGGGCGAGCTTCCGGGGCAAAGCTTATTAGACGAAGCTTTTACTGCCAGGGCTGTAATCGCCATTAATTTGACGAAAAGCTATTGTTGGATGAACAAGCTTGCCCAGGATAAGTATCAGTTTCTCCCTAACCAATGCAGCGCGGAATCACGCGCCCGTCTCCTTCATGACATGATGCAGGATCAGGAATTAGTCAGACAAGAGTTTTTGGACTTTGCCCGAATGCTTGCTAAGCGGGGTGTAACTTCGATAAAAGATATAGGCTTTGACAGGCATAGCGGTTTGCTGCCGGTCCTTGAAGAGCTGGAAGCAGCGGGAGAGCTGCCGTTGCAGGTCCATTTCGCGCTTGGATGCTTATATGGCTGCTGTGGCCGGAAAAGAAAATGAAAGCCGGTTTTATAATTACAAGTCCATGCTTGAGGCCAATGTTCCGATTACGATGGGTAGAAATGGAAACGGTTAAACTTAAAATAAAATGGTCCCTTCCTCATAGTTATACATTGATTTTTCTGATTATCGTGGCTATTGCCGGATTAACCTGGATTGTCCCGAGCGGCCAATTTGACCGCCAGGAAGTGCTGGTGGATGGTTCCTCCAGAACAGCCATTATCCCGGGAACCTATCATACCGTTCCTAAAATCAGTGAGCAAGGGGATTTGAGACAAGGATTTGCCCAAATTGCCAGTGCGCCGTTGGAGGGAATCATCAATGCTGCTGATGTCGTCGCCTTCGTCCTGATTGTAGGGGGAGCTTTTAGAATTATTCTGCAGACGGGGGCGATTGACCGGGCACTGATGGCTTTAGCCGGAAGACTCAAAAGTAAAGGGATATTACTGATTCCGATAGCCATGGTGATTTTCAGCCTGGGGGGTTCCACCTTTGGGATGAGTGAAGAAATCATTCCGCTTTACGCTATTTTTATACCGTTAATGTTTGCCTTGGGCTTTGACTCCATGACGGCGATTCTAATTTTATTTCTCGGAACACAGATCGGCTATGTCGGATCAACCGTTAATCCTTTCTCTGTATTGATTGCGCAAGGCGTAGCAGGGGTGCAGGGAAATCCACAGCTATGGCTGAGATTTATTGAATGGGTTGTTTTTACTGCGATATCGATCGGTTTTACGATGTGGTATGCGCAACGGGTGAAGAAGAATCCGGAGAAATCAGCGGTATTCCAAAATGATATTCTAAACCGCCAACACTTCATCAAGGAGAACGATGGGATAGAAGTAAGTTTCTCGAATCGGGATAAATTAATTATTGGCGGCTTCATCTTTACTTTGGGGCTTATTGTCTGGGGAATACTGAGCAAAGGCTGGTATATGACCGAGATCGGAGCGCTTTTCTTTGCACTTGGTATTTTTTCGGGGATTGTAACCCGGATGAGTCAAAAGGAAATTGCCGAGAATTTTGTTAAAGGTTGCGGAGAATTTATCTACGCTGCTGTGATCATAGGTTTGGCCCGGGGGATCCTCGTCGTTGCAGAGAACGGGATGATTATCGATACCATTTTGAATGGCCTGGCTACTATGCTTAAGGGTTTGCCGAATTACTTGTTCACCACCATCATGCTGGTCGTGCATAATATTATTACGTTCTTGGTTCCTTCTTCATCAGGAGAGGCGGCCTTGACGATGCCTGTGCTTGCACCATTAGGCGATCTTGTGGGTGTTAACCGCGAAGCGGTAGTAACCGCATACCAATTTGGAAATGGATTAACGAATCTCATTTCGCCAACAGGCGGTGTGCTGCTGGCAGGTTTGGCCATCGCCCGGATCAATTTTGGACAATGGTTAAAGGTAATACTCAAGCTGTTTCCGATTCTTTGGCTGGTGGCGGCAATCTTTGCCGCAGTTTCCTCAGCTGTGGGCATGTAGTGGATAACATATTGCAAAGCCATGCGGGATTTCCCGCATGGCTTTTGATTTTTCATTATTTACGGCAGCCGTGAAGATTTTAAGATACATGACTGTAATCACAAACTATAAAGTTAGCTAACAAGTAGTGCTCGTGATTAGAGACACTGAACAGGCTCGTTAACAATTACGGTGAGGAATCAATTCTACAGAAGATGAGTTGATTTTTAAAAATAGATATGGTACTCTGACATCGCAAGTGAGTACAACAAAATAATCAATACATCGTATGATGGATTGTTACTGTGAAGACAGGCAAAACCTGAATTGATGGTGAAATGAAGGCTCTTTTAGCGCCTATTTTACCTTGATTTTAGGTTTTTTTTGTTTTTTTCGGCCTTTCTTGGGTTATTCATCAGAAACAAACTTCATCAATTCACTGATTATAGTGTTGGTTTGATCAATTAAGAAATTCTATATTTCTCACTTGTACTACACTACACAAAATAAATAAGTGAAAAGAGGTTACTGTACATGACCATTGTAAAAAAAGGGTTCCCTGAAAATTTTCTCTGGGGAGGTGCTACAGCCGCTAACCAAATTGAAGGTGCATTTGATCAGGATGGCAAAGGTCTCTCCACAGCAGACATGATTGCTCAAGTTCCAAAAGAAAAACATACAGGCGGACATGCCATGGAAATTTCATCTACCCGGATCGAGGAGATTCTCTCAGGAAAAGTCAATGAGCGTTTCCCTAAACGTTTTGGTATCGATTTTTACCATCGTTTTAGGGAGGATATCGCCCTGTTTGCCGAAATGGGATTCAAAGTATTCCGTATATCCATTCACTGGGCACGTATTTTCCCCAACGGTTACGATGAGCAGCCGAACGAAGCGGGTCTGAAATTTTACGACGAAGTTTTTGATGAACTATTAAAATATGGCATTGAGCCACTTGTTACCCTGTCCCATTATGAGACCCCACTCGCTCTTACGCAAAAATACAATGGCTGGGCAAGCCGTGAAGTAATTCAGCATTATGTGAGATATGCGGAGACGGTATTCAACCGTTATAAAAATAAAGTGAAATACTGGCTGACGTTCAATGAAATCAACGTAATGCTGTTCAGCCCGTACACAGGTGGCGGGATTCTCATTGATAAAGTGGAGAACACACTACAAACAACTTATCAAGCGCTACATCATCAATTTGTAGCGAGTAGTATGGTCACGAAGCTTGCACACGAGATTATTCCTGGTTCTCAGGTAGGTTGTATGCTTGCTCGCCTAGAGACATATCCGGCAACTTGTAATCCGCTTGATGTTCGATTTGCTCAATTTGAGAATCAGATCAATCTGTTCTTCACAGATATACACGCTCGTGGAAAATACCCAAACTATATGACTCGTTACTTTGAAGAAAACAATATCGTGATCCATAAGGAGCCGTGTGATGATGAAATATTGCTCGACAACACGGTTGATTTCATTTCCTTCAGCTACTATATGTCTGTTACCAAATCTGCTTCTGGAGATAAGGAAGAAGGTACGGGCAATCTAACTGGTGGGGTGAAGAACCCTTATCTGGAAGCTTCCGACTGGGGATGGGAGATCGATCCAATCGGTCTGCGAGTCACATTAAATAACTTCTGGGACCGTTACCAAAAACCGCTATTCATCGTTGAAAATGGTCTAGGTGCACATGATCATGTTGAAGAGGATGGTTCAATCCATGACTCCTACCGTGTAGATTACCTGAAGAAACACATCGAGCAGATGAAGGAAGCGATCAAGGATGGTGTGGATCTGATCGGGTTTACGGCATGGGGGCCTATTGACCTGGTAAGCATGTCCACTTCCGAAATGTCCAAACGCTACGGCTTTATCTATGTGGATCTGGATGACGAAGGTAATGGAACACTCGATCGTTCGAAAAAGGATTCGTTTGATTGGTACAAAAAAGTGATCGCTAGTAATGGTGAACAGTTGTAATGATTGGATTGTTTCTGTTAAATAAGGTGAAGCTAGAAACAGGGCGAATTTCGCGTCCTGTTTTGGTTTTGCCTCTTATACTGTGATGCTATATGATAATATTTGTGAAGGTGTATTAGTGGAAATAGCGTTTTAACGTATCACGAATAAATCGATCGATTAATCAAAAAAAGAGCTTGCAAACGCTTAAAATTATGTTATATTAAAGTCATAAAAGGATTGTGACCGTTAGGGCAATGCCTAAATTAATTGTAGTGCCATGTATGAATGGCATTGTAATTAATTTAGGCATTTTTTATTGAAACTGACTTTTTGAGGGGGTGTTTCAAGGCAATGTATATTGAAAAAGTATTAAATAATAATGTACTGCTAACCAAAAATCAGAAGGGTAAAGAAGTTATCGTAATGGGGAGGGGCATTTCTTTTAATAAGGTAGTGGGAGACCCTATAGAAGAAGAAAAAATTGAAAAGGTTTTTGTGCTTAACGAAAATGAATTTACTGCCAAGTTAACGGAGTTGCTCAATGACATTCCTGTTACATACTTAGAGGTTGTCAATGAAATTGTTACACATTCAAATGAAGTATTGGGCACAGCCCTCAGCGATAACATTTATTTAACATTGACAGATCATATTCATTTTGCAATACAAAGGGGTAACAATGATATTTTTCTGAAGAACGCTATGCTGCTTGAAATCAAAAGTTTCTACAAAAAAGAATTCGAGATTGGTATGAAATCGCTGAAATTTATTGAAAATTCTCTCGGTGTCAAGCTTGGTGAGGATGAAGCAAGCTTTATCGCACTCCATATCGTAAATGCTCGAATGGATAGCAAAGAAATGAAACTAACGATGAAGATGACGGAGATGGTTCGTTCTATTCTTAATATCGTAACGTATCATTTCAATACGGTTCTGGATGAGTCCTCCATTAATTTTTCGCGATTTTTGAGACATTTACAATACTTCTCAATGCGTGTGTTGCGGAAGGAATTGCGTGGAGGGGACGAGGATTTTTTATATAACCAAGTTAAAACGACCTATGCGAATGCATTTAGGTGTACTCTCAAAATAAATGAGTTTCTGGAGAACACATACCAGCAATCCTTAAGCAAAGATGAGTATGTATATCTGACCATTCATATTCACAGGGTAACGGAAAAGGATCATTTGGATAAAATAAAATAATATAAGTTTATCGGCATAAGGGTGTCACTGGTAATGCAGGCAAAACCTAAACTGATGGCGAAATGGGCGGCGATCCGTATGCAGCCTTTTTCACCACGAGTTTAGGTTTTTCTTGTTTGTGGCAGTTGATTGTCGTTAGTAGGGCATATAAGACAACAAAAACCTGAGCAAACCATCATATATAAAGAGGAGAGTTGTATATGAACGACAAAGAATTGTCTACCCGAATTCTTGAACTTGTCGGTGGAGAATCGAATATCAATTCAGTTTTCCACTGCGCAACAAGATTGAGATTTCAATTGAAAGATCAGAAAAAAGCGAACAAAGAAGCACTGCTAAAAACCTCCGGTATCATTACTGTGGTGGAGAGCAGCGGTCAGTTCCAAGTTGTTGTTGGTAACAATGTGGGACAGGTTTATGAGAAATTGATTGAAGGTACGGACATCGGAAATGCGGAGTCTTCTTCCAAAAAAGAGGAGTCCTCCGGAAAAAACAAGTTACTGGGTAAAGCTGTTGATATCATTTCGAGTATCTTTTCTCCAATGTTGGGTGCATTGGCCGGGGCTGGGCTACTAAAAGGATTGGTGGCACTCTTCCTGTTTCTTAAATGGCTTGATAGCTCTAGTGGAACCTATCTTATTCTGAATGCTGCTTCGGATAGCGTGTTTTATTTCCTTCCACTTTTCCTTGCCGTAACCGCATCACGCAAATTTAAATCCAACATGTTTGTGGCGATCTCCATTGCGGGAGCACTTGTATATCCAAATATTATTGCGGCTGTTAGCGCCTCTGAGCAACTAACCTTCCTAGGTCTTCCGGTGGTGCTGATGAATTATTCTTCCAGCGTCATTCCGATCATTCTGGCCATTTGGGTACAGTCGTACGTGGAAAAATGGTTTAATTCGTTTGTCCACTCGTCCGTGAAAAACATTTTGGTTCCTATGTTGTCGCTGGTGATTGTCATTCCATTGACCTTCCTCCTCTTTGGTCCATTAGGATCCATGGTCAGCAGTGGGCTTGCAACAGGCTATAGCTGGATTTATAATCAGAGTCCGTTACTCGCTGGAGCTGTTGCGGGTGCGTTTTGGCAAGTGTTTGTTATTTTCGGCGTACACTGGGGATTCGTACCGGTCGTGCTCGGCAACATTGCAGAGCTTGGATACGATACAATGTTACCACTGCTTTCTGCAGCAATTTTGAGTCAAGCTGGAGCAGTCTTGGGAGTATTCCTGAAAACAAAAGATATACAACTTAAGACTCTTGCAGGTTCTTCTGTGATTACATCTGTCTTCGGAATCACAGAACCGGCCATCTATGGCGTCACACTGAAACTAAAGAAACCTTTTATCTATGCCTGTATCGCTGGGGCTGTTGGTGGTGCGATCATTGGAGGGGGGGGATCGCAGGCAGTGGGCTATTCTTTGCCTGGTTTGCTGGCGTTGCCAACATATATAGGAACAAGTTTTCTTTCTGTCATCATTGGTTTGATCGTTGCTTTTGTTCTGGCTTTGATTCTTGTCATGATCCTTGGTTTCAAAGATACGCAGCAAGAACCAGTACAAGTTGCCAATAATGAAGAAGCTCCTGTCATCACATCGGAAACGATTGTACTGAAAAAAGAGATGATTGAAAGCCCACTTCAAGGTGCTGTCAAACCTCTTAAATCATTGCCGGATGAAGCTTTTGCTTCTGGGGCTATGGGACAAGGGATTGTCATAGATCCTTCGGAAGGAAGACTGACTTCTCCTGTTAATGGAATCGTTACAACGATATTCCCAACAGGGCATGCTATTGGTATCACTTCCGACGAAGGTGCCGAAATCCTGATCCACGTTGGCGTGAACACAGTTCGCTTGAAAGGTAAACACTTCGAAAAGCAAGTGCAGGAGGGCGATCGTGTTGAACGCGGTCAATTAATCCTACTGTTTGACATCGAACAGATACAGGCAGCGGGATACGTTACAGCCACCCCTGTTATTGTGACGAATTCGGCCAATTATCTGGATGTTCTGAAGACATCCGAATCTGAAGTGCATCGCGGAGATTACCTGATGACGGTGATTATGTAATAAAACGTATTTAAGCCGTTGATTGATTCTCAATCAGCGGCTTTTTAATGGGCAATTACTCATAGAACATCGTTCAAAACACAATATAACGATTCATCTCGTTCTATAATGCTAAGCTCATTCCTCTTCTGTAAGTACCGCAAATGCGCTACCGTTTCTCCAAGCGCAAAATTTAGGGAAGCAGGATCGACTACCTTAGGGAATAAATAGGTGCTAATTTCGTAAGGGGTGAGTTCTTCGGCGTTTAAGTTTCTCCATATGGACCGGATCTCCTGAAGACGTTCAAGATGATGCTTAATTACGCCGTCGATGAACGATTCAGCTAACTCAAATACTTTGCCGTGCCCAGGAAGGACAGTTTGGATCTGTAATGTCCGCAGCATTTGTAGGGTATCAAAATAATCTTGTAGGGGATTGGTGTTGGTACTGTAATCATACGTAATATTAGGCGTGATTTTCTCAAGCAGAAGGTCACCACCTATGAATAATTTGCTTGACTCGTTAAGAAAGCCGATACTCCCTTCCGCATGACCGTTACCCAATTTAACTTGAAATTGTCTTCCTCCTAATAGAATGTTCTCCTCTGGTTCTAGGATCACTTTGGCTCCCTCGATAGGCTTCACCCAAGTAAACAGTTCCTCATGGTGTTCACTCATCTTGTTTACGAGCGAACCTGGAACCCCACACTTTAGGCTAAATTGAGCAGACTTCCTGATAGATTCGCTGTGAAAGATGCGATCTGCCCATTCAAATGTTTCCATGCTGCTGTAAACAGCAGCATCCGTCCACTGCTGAAACAGACCTGCAAGGCCGTAATGATCCGGATGATAATGAGTCACTATAATCCTTTTGATGTCGCCGAAAGTCAGATGATAGTTTTTCAATACTTCAGTCCAGACCGTTAAGGTATCCTCTGTAGCTAAACCAGGATCAATTACGCTCCATCCCTCTTCATCCTCTATGAGATAACTATTCACATGATTGAGACGCAGGGGCAGAGGTAATCTCACTTGATGTATGCGCAGTTCTGAATGGTTCATCTTTATCTCCTTTTAATTTAATCTGATTTATCGGAATTGTGAAATTAGTATGAACTATAATCCAGAAATAGCGCAGTGTCAACGCTTTTTAATTGAAAAAAGGATGAAAAAAAGTATATTGACAATTAAATCATATCGGTTTAGTATGATTAAAATGTTTCGTTGGCAAACAAAAAGGGGGTGACACAGCATGAAAGATGCAATCAACCGAGAGCAGATTGAAGCCTTGCTTAGAAGCTCGGCGTATCACCGCTTTTTGGATGTTCAAGTAGAAGAATTAAGTGAAGAGTCAATTACGATTTTACTTCCGGAACATGATCTGTTTGTTACAGGGGATGCTGGATATATTCATGGTGGAATTATTGCAACGCTGATTGACATTGCCGGATACTTTGCAGTACATCGCAAGGTAAATCTGCCCACACCCACTATTGATCTGCGGATTGACTATTTAAGACCAGCTGCGCCAGGTGCTCTGCATGCCAAGGCCAATTTAGTTAAGTTGGGAAGAACGGTTAGTCTGGTAGATATTTCAGTAACAGATCATACAGAGAAGGAAGTTGCTGTAGGCCGAGGATTGTTCAGCTCGAAGCAGTAACCATAACTATTAGGAAGTCAGCCCTAGAAGGAGAGGAGTTATGAATACGTATAATTTTGCAAGCATCATTCAAGAATCTGCTGCTCGATATCCTTCAAAGACTGCGTTGATCACACCCCAGATTACATTGAATTATTCAGAGCTGACTCAGCGGGTGAATCAAGCGGGGAATTTCTTCTTATCCCTTGGGGTTAATCCGGGAGATCGTGTCAGTATATTATTTAACAATGATTACCGATTCCTGGAAATCTGCTTCGGCTTGATGTCGATCGGAGCTATTCCAGTGCCGATGAATGCCAAGCTGGGTGCGGAGACGTTAGCTTATGTGTATCGCAATAGCGGCAGCCGTGTACTCATCTTTCATGATGAACTGAGTGAGAAGGTACAGGCTGTGCAGCAGATCAGTGAAGCCTCTATTCTGGTACGCTGCGCCAGCGTGAATGAACAAAAGACTCCCGTTGCATTGTCCTACGATGAATTGCTTCCTCTGCAGTCCTTAAGTCTGGAACTGTACCCGTCAGAGGAGGGAGATATCTGTTTCCTCCCGTATACATCCGGTTCAACCGGAAACCCCAAAGGCTGCAGGCTAACTCACCGAGGGCAGTTGTGGAATGTTCAGTCTACTTCGCAGCTTAGAGGTTTAACGGATGAGACGCGGGTGATCATCTCTCTGCCTCTCTATCACAAGAATGCCATGACGACGATGAAGACCATTTTTTGGCTTGGTGCCTCAGCCGTCATATTGCCTAAAGCAGATCCCGAACAGATCCTGAAAGCCATTGAGACTCATCGCGTTACATATATGACGGGAGTGCCCGCTCTTTATCGAATGTTAATAAACTATCTTAAAGAGCATCCCGGTTTTGATCTTACGTCCTTACTTTTTGGTATCTGCGGTTCTTCCGATACACCTAGCGAACTATTGGATGAGGTTCAACTGCTCATGGGGATGCCGGTATATGAAGGGTATGGACTTACCGAAGGGGGACCCGTTGTGCTGGAATCCCGGGAGGGTGTTCAGCGAACGGGCTCGGCAGGTATTCCAGTACCAGGCTGTAAGATCCGAATCGTGGATGAACACGAGAACGAGGTCGGGCCGAATGTAACGGGTGAGCTTTGGGTGAACAACCCGGGAGTGGCTGACGGTTATTGGAATCTCCCGGAGGTTACTGCTCGCAAGATTACACCAGATGGTTGGCTGAAGACTGGGGATGCAGCTTGTAGGGATGAGGGCGGATTTGTTTACATTGTTGGACGTAAGGACGACATGATGAATGTAGGCGGAGAGAACGTGTATCCCAAAGAGGTGGAGAACATTCTGCTGAAGCATCCTTCGATTGATGATGTCTGTGTCCTGCCCATTCCTCATGAAGTAAAGGGAGAAGTTCCTATAGCCGTCATTGTGACAGGCAAAAGAGGTGAACTTAAGGAGGAGGAGGTGAAGCAGTTCTTCATCCTGAATGGTCCTGCTTACGCTCATCCCCGCAGAGTCATTTTTGTAGATGCTTTGCCACTTACCGGACCGGGCAAGCTTGATCGAATGTCTTTAAAAGAGCAAGTCATTCAAAATTTAACCTAAGAGGAGAAGATATACGATGAGAGCTGCACTTATTCTTGAACATGGAGATCGCAATAATGTTGTTGTAGGAGAGTACCCGAAACCCGAAGCGGGGCTAAACGAAGTTGTTGTTAAGGTTGAAGCAGTTTCACTGAACCACCTTGATATTTTTGTACGTCGAGGAATTCCGGGGAGAAAGCTCCCTTTGCCACATATCTCTGGTGGGGACATTTCTGGAGTTGTGGAACAAGTAGGAGAAGGAGTTCTAAACGCCAAGCCTGGTGACCGGGTTCTCATTGATCCATCTATTCCGGGTCATGGGGCGCTGGGGGAAGACCTGACTGGAGGACTTGCAGAATATGTGAAGGTTCCAGCGCAGAATTTGATCCCATTGCCGGATGAGATTTCTTTTGAAGATGCGGCTGCTCTTCCTATTGCTTATGGAACAGCCTGGAGAATGCTGATTACCCGTGGCAAGCTACAAGCGAATGAAACGATTTTGATTCTGGGTGCAAGCGGCGGTGTAGGTAACGCGGCTGTGCTCATCGCTAAGCTGGCGGGTGCCAAAGTTATTGCGGCAGCCGGATCTGATGACAAGTTGGAGAAGCTTAAGGAGCTTGGAGCGGATCTGGTCATTAACTATAACAAAACAGATTTCTCGAAAGAAGTCTGGAATTACACGGGCAAAAAAGGAGCGGATGTCGTCGTTGACTATACCGGAAAGGCTACATGGCCTCAAAGTATTAAATCGACTCGGGTAGGTGGACGAATTCTAACCTGCGGTGCAACGACTGGTTTTGAAGCAGTGACGGATCTGAGGTATGTGTGGGTACGTGAAATTACAATTATCGGCTCCAATGGTTGGGAAGCGGGCGATCTGATCACTCTGCTGGAGCTTGTGCAAAGTCGCAAGCTGAAACCGATTATTGACAGAGTATTGCCACTTGATGAAATCAGGGAAGCTCATCGCATCATTGAAGAGCGAGAATTTTTTGGCAAGATCATTATCAAACCATAAGGGAGGTGGACATTATCGGGTTCACATTGAAGTTTGACCATATTGTTCATTATGTACATCAGCCGGAGCAGGTATTTAAAGCATTGGAACCTTACGGCATCAGTGCCATACAGGGTGGAAGACACGAACAAATTGGGACTTATAATGCACTCAGCTACTTCGATCTCAGTTATATCGAGTGGATCGGTGTATACGATCATAGTCTACTTCCACTTGGAGACCGGACAAGCCGTTATGGTCTGATAGAAACGTTGGCCGAAGATGGATTCCAGGAAGGGCTTAGCAGAATCGCACTTCGTACCCATGATATTGAAGGACTTGCAGCGCATCTGCGCAGTCAAGGTCTTGAGGTAATTGGACCGGAGGAAGGTAGTCGCAGAAGACCGGACGGTACGCTGTTAAAGTGGAAGCTCTTATTCGCAGGAGAAGCCGATGTAGAAGACGGGCTCCCACTTCCCTTCTTCATTCAGTGGGAAGGAGAAGAATCGAAGCGGAAGCAAGAGCTGCAGGAGGCCGGAGTGATCGTTCCACATGAACGTGGACTTCTCAAGCTTAGTGAGGTCGGATTTACAGTGATTCGTCTGCAAGAGACAGTCGAAAAATGGGCGAAGTGGTTCGGCGTCTACGCGGGTGAAGTTGTCTATGATCCTATATTGAGAGGCAATCGGCAGACTCTTGATCTGCAAGGGACTGTACTCAGCTTTGTCGAGCCTGTGGAAGAGGGGCCGGCTGCAGAAGCCTTGAAGTTGCGCGGACAGCGACCATTCCTTGTAGGGTTAAGTTCCGAAGAACCTGGAAGTCAGCAGCAATATGTTGATATTCACGGTTCACTATATCATTTGGATTGAGGCTGCATGTCGGACTTCTTCTGACAAAACAGGCAAAGAAGGGAGGTTACTGTATGGCCAAAGAGAGGAAAGGCCGAACGGGGCAAAAACCTCTATGGATTATTATTGTTCAGGTGGCGTTTGTAATTCTGCTGCTGGGGTGGATGGAAATTGCGGTCTCCAAAGGCTGGGTGAGTCGAGTTTTCCTGGCTTCACCAACACAAATTTGGAATGAACTTGTCTATACCATTCAAGAAAATACATTGTGGCCGCATCTGATCTTAAGTCTGAAGGAGGTTACAGTAGGCTATTTGATATCTGTTGTTGCCGGAATCGGACTCGGTGTACTCTTCGTGTCATTCCCAACATTGGAAAAGCTGATAGATCCACTGGTAGCATCAGTAATGGCTATCCCGAAGACAGCGATTATGCCGCTGCTCATCGTCTGGTTTGGGATTGGGTTTACGAGCAAGGTCGTGCTAGTTATTCTTTTTTGTTTTTTTAATATTCTCTACAACACCGTTACAGGTGCCAAACAGACTCGGAACGATCATATCAAACTAGCCAGGGTCTTCAAGGCAAGCAGAGCTCAGAAAGTATTCAAGGTACTTCTGCCATCGGCGCTGCCAAGCATTTTCAACGGGCTGCGGGTCACTGCGGCCACAGCGATTACCGGCGTTGTTTTTGCAGAGATGGCAGCCTCCAAGGGCGGATTAGGATTTATGCTAAATGAGTCTCAAGCTGTACTTAATACACCAAGGTTATATCTCGTTATTATCATCGTAACGATCTTGTCTGTCTTATTCGTGAACATCGTCAATCTTGTCGAGCGGATCACTTGCCGCCGTTGGATGACGAGCCCACATCAATCTAAATAGAGTAGGTGCGATCCATATGAAGAAGCGTAATAAAACAATCAACCTGTTATCCATAATTCTCATTCTATCCCTCATCTTGACAGCATGTGGATCTAACCCTGGTTCAAATGCTGCGAACAATAAATCCGCTAACGATTCCAATACAAGTAATACCCCTGCAGCTACCGCGTCCCCTTCAAATGCAAACAATGAGGAAACTACGTCCTTGAGCCCAGCCGATGGAATCCCTCCTTGGCAAGGCCGCGACAATGAACCTGTTAAAATCAATGCTGGCTTCGCCAAAGGAATGACTGGGATAGCCAATCAATTTGCAATAGCGAAAGGTTGGTATTCCGATGCTGGTATAGATCTTGATATCGTTGATATTCCCAATCCTGTAGCTGCTTTCGGCGCGGGCGAGGTAGACATTGCCGATGGTGACCCAGGTACTTATATTCCAGCCATCGCTAATGGCGTTAAGATGAAAATAGTCAGCAATATGTGGAGAAGTCGAGGCGCCTACTGGATTATTGCCAAACCGGAGATTAAGACATGGGCTGATCTGAAAGGCAAAACCATTGGAACCGGTCAAGCCACAGGTGGCATGCCTTTGACTCTCAAGGAGGTTCTTAGCCAGAACGGGATTGATTATGAAAATGATGTGGAATATGCGGCGAATAACTTTTTTCAAGAAGCCTATGCATCTTTTGTGAAGGGTGAAGTTGACGCTACGATCATTCACCAGCCATTCGCCACGTTAGCTGAACAAGAAGGAACAGGACATGTTCTTGCAAAAACCTGGGAGTTTGTTCCCGAATATCAGACGGGTGTGCTTGTAGCCAGCCAGAAGTTGATTGATGAACAGCCGGAGGTTGTCGAACGCTTGCTTGAAGTTTACTTTTATGCGAATGAATATGCCAAAACTCATCTTGATGAATTTTATCCTTGGGCAGCCGAATATCTGAATCTGGATGAAGAAACAGTTAAGACGGCTATTAATTCCGAGATTGTATTATGGGAGAACAATCCGATCGTCGATACGAAACGTCTTCAGGTTACTGAAGATCTGCTAACCAAATATGGCATGCAACGTGAAGCGATTTCTGTTGACGGTGTTGTCGATAACACATTTGCCGAAAAGATTGCGAAGACACTGCTGCTTGGAAAATATGCGAAGCAGCAATAATCACACAGGGAGGAGCGCTTATGCCTACTATTGAACTCCGTAACATCAACAAGGAATACTCCAGTGTGGACGATGAGCAGACTCTAGCGCTCAAAAATATAAATCTTCAGGTGAGTGATGGCGAGTTCGTCTGCGTTCTTGGGCCAAGCGGATGCGGAAAGAGCACGCTGCTCGAAATCGTGGCGGGCTTACTTAAACAATCCACTGGTGAGATTATTTTGGATGGCAAGGTGCAGTCTGGAACGAGCAGAGATATCGGAGTTGTATTTCAGGATTCCGCTTTATTTCCTTGGCGTACTATTCGCCGAAATATAGAATTCGGCTTGGAAATTGCAGGGGTTCCTCGTTCAGAGCGACGTGAGCGGGCAATCCGCACGATTGATCTTGTAGGGCTAGGCGGTTTTGCTGACAAATATCCGCATCAATTATCTGGAGGTATGCGCCAGCGAGCCGGCTTAGCCCGGACGCTGGTAGCAGATCCACAAGTCATCTTGATGGATGAACCCTTCAGTGCTGTCGATCACCTGACACGACTAACGCTGCAAGATGAGATCATACGGATCTGGCAACAGGAGAAGAAGACGGTATTCTTCATTACTCATGATGTGGCTGAGGCCGTATATTTGGCTACACGTATCGTCCTGCTCAGTCCACGTCCAGGACGGATCCATAAGATTTTTGATGTTCCTTTTGAAAGACCGCGCAGTAGAAATGATGCCGAGATTCTGAACATTGTGGAGAAGATCTATATCAGTATCAATAATCCCCCTGAGGATCAGACCGAGTATTTTATTTAATAAGTCACATTTCAATAAATTAGCCACGGAGGTGACACGATGAATATATTAATTACCGGGGGAAGCGGAGGAATTGGATTTGCAATCAGCCGGAGGCTTGGTGCGGGGGGCCACCGCTTGCTCATATCTGGGCGGGAAGAACGTCATCTCGAAAATGCAGCCGCAGTACTACCTCAGGATGCATTGTATTTGACTGCAGATGCTGGGGACTTATCTTCTATTAACCGGCTTGTCAAATATTCTGAGGAACATTCATTCTCGCCAGATGTGCTGGTGCTTAATGCTGCAGCCTTCTATGATGCAAGCCGTTCGGTGATTGAACCCGATGTGGCCGAACTAGATCGTATATTACAGGTGAATCTACTGTCGAATGTAGCTTTGGTAAAGGCTTTCCTTCCAGCTATTAAGACCGGAAGTTACCCACGTATATTTTTCATAGGATCAACGGCGGCTCTTCGTTCGGACAGCTCTTTTTATGCTATATCCAAAGCAGCCTTGAGCAATTATGCCCGTGGCTTAAGAGAGGAACTAAAAACATCCGGTGTAGGCGTGACCCTCATTCATCCTGGGGCAACATTTACTGAAAGAAGAGTACCGGGAGAAGGGATTGCTGAGGATAGATTCCTTGCATCAGATGATATAGCCAAGATCGTTGAGATGATGCTGGAGCTAAGCCCACAGGCAGTTGTGGAAGAGATTAGTATTCGTCCTATGCTCGGTGATACTTACTAAAACAACCTAGAGAATACCGCGACCCAGCTTTCAACATGAGATTGCCTTTGAACTCGTCAAGGGCATTGATGAGAATGAAATTTTTGTTTGACGAATCTTGTGGAGTACGTATAGTATGAAATTGTTTCGTAAGAAAACAAAATTTCAAGAGGGGCGTTAAAGATTGGAGAAATTTCATGTTGAACTGGACCGCGCGTTGGTTCGAATGTTCGAAGTTTATAATGCACTGAACAAGAGACCAAGAGAGTATACTTCTGGGGTCGTCTTATATTTATCTGAAATTCATATGATTGAAGCGATTGGGCATCATCCCGACTGTAAATTAACAGAAATCTCAAATGTTCTTAACATTACCAAAGGCACCACTTCCAAATTATTATCCAAGCTGGAAGCGAAAGGTCTTGTTTCGAAATATCAGGTTGAAGGGAACAAGAAGGAAGTGTATTTTAGACTGACTGAACTGGGACAAGGAGCCTTTGAAGGTCACTATCAACTACATGAGGCGAGAAGTTCAGATATTGATAGAGAATTCGACAATTATTCTCCTGAAGAGCAGAGGATCATCCTTAGGTTCATCCACATGTACACGGAGGAAATGGGACGTTATCTAGAATAAGGCTATTGTCTAGTCATTAGGAGGAAATGCATTGAAGAACTTGGAGCAGAAATTGCAGGAGATTCGTAATAATTTGCATGAAAATCCGGAGTTATCCAACGAGGAATATTCGACAACTCGCAAGCTGAGGGACTGGTTAGAAGAAGCGGAAATTCATATCTTGGATACACCCTCTCTACGAACAGGACTCGTCGCGCAGATCGGTACAGGACAAGCACCCATCATAGCCATTCGTGCAGACATTGACGCTCTTCCGATACAAGAAGAGACGGGGCTGCCCTATAGCTCTCAAGTGGCCGGGAAGATGCATGCTTGCGGACATGATGTACATACGGCAGTGATTCTGGGAGCCGCTTATAGTCTTAAAGAGCGGGAGAAAGAATTGTCTGGAACTGTGCGTATCCTTTTTCAGCCTGCTGAAGAGACTGGACATGGAGCCAAACAGATCATAGATTCTGGAGGTCTCAAAGATGTTGAAGCAATCTTCGGCTTGCATAATTGGCCCGAACTTCCGGTAGGTGAATTAGGAACCAGGGTAGGTGCAATTACTGCAGGCGTAGACCGATTTGAAATTACAATTAACGGAACGGGAGCTCATGCTGCGTTACCGGAGAAAGGTACAGATTCGATTGTGTTGGCTTCACAAATTGTGCTGGCTTTGCAGACCATTAGCAGCCGATCTATTAGTGCACTAGAATCTGTAGTAGTGAGCATAACACGGATTAGCGGAGGAAATACATGGAATGTGCTTCCGGAAACCGTGGTCCTTGAAGGAACAGTTCGAACTTTAAATACATCGATTCAGCAGGCGATTCCCCGCCGAATGGAGCAAATTATTCAGGGGTTGGCTGCAGCCGCTGGGGCAGAAGCGTTGTTGCACTGGTATCCTGGACCGCCTGCAACCATAAATGATTCCAGATGGACTGCATTTATGAGTTCGGTGGCTGAAGAGCAAGGCTATCGAGTTCTTGAGATAGGTCCCCAGATGGGAGGAGAGGATTTCTCTTATTATCTGCAAACGATTCCTGGAGCTTTTGTAATGATCGGATCAGGGACTACCTATAATCTACATCATCCAAAGTTTGCGCCCGATGAGACCCTGCTGCTTCCAGCAGCAGAATATTTTGCTACCCTGAGCGTGCGGGCTCTGAAAGAATTGAGCAAATAAAATACAAAAATAACCTGTCACAGAAGCTCTTGCATTTTCGATTAGCAGATGATATAGTGTGCATGTAAGCGTTTTAGGCGAAATGACCCGGGAATCGCTGCTTATAATAATACTTATATAATTCACTATAACTTCATAAAGCGTAATCCAATACAGGCGTGTTACTGTTCGGCAGGCAAGACCTAAATTGGGTAGAGAAATTTTCCTACCCTCTTTAGGTCTTTTTTTGTTCCCTATTTGAGGAAAGCGGGTGTATCCCATATGAATTACAAAGAAACGGCTCAGTTGATTTTTGACAAAGTAGGCGGAAATCAGAATATTAGCGGGGTTATCCATTGTTCGACCCGACTGCGAATTAACCTCCACAATCCTAGTCTCGCGAAAACAGAGGAAATTAAAGCTTTGACTCCAGTTATGGGAGCTGTTTATAGTGGCGGACAATATCAAGTCATTATTGGAAATGATGTAGGGTATGTCTATAACGAAATGGTAAAATTACTCGATTCAGACAAGACTGCTCCAGCGCAGGAGATATCAGCAAAACCTGACCGTAGCCTAAAAGGGTTGTTTAATAGCTTTGCTGCTATCATATCGGGGATCTTTCAGCCTATAATACCTGCAATTGCTGCTGCCGGAATGCTAAAGGCGCTGCTTCTATTAAGCACCGTAACCGGGATTCTCTCTAAGGAAGGGCAGACCTATACGATCCTTAGTGTGATGGCAGATTCTGCTTTTTATTTCCTTCCGCTATTACTAGCCTTTTCAAGTTCGCAAAAATTCAAAACAAACCCTTATGTTTCAGTTGCTTTAGGAGGGGTTTTACTGCATCCGAATTTAATCAGTTTGCTTGGCGGTGAAGAACCTGTTCGTTTTATTGGGCTCCCAGTTGCTTCTGTCACCTATGCAACTTCTGTTATCCCTATTATCTTAACGATTTGGTTTATGTCTTACATTGAAAAATTTGCGGATAAGATTTCACCTGGACCGGTAAAAATTTTCCTTAAGCCACTCATTACTATTCTAATTGTTGCTCCCGTTGCTTTGATTGCCTTGGGGCCGTTGGGGAATTATGTAGGTACAGGGCTTTCCAGCGGTGTTTTCTGGATACAGGATCGGATCGGTTGGTTAACGGTTGTCATTCTCTCCATTTTGATGCCGTTAATCGTTATGTTCGGGATGCATAAAGTGTTTTACCCGATTATTTTTGCCGCTATCGCATCACCAGGTTACGAAACGTTGGTATTGATTGCTATGCTGGCTTCCAATATGGCCCAAGGAGCAGGCGCTTTAGCCGTTGCTGTAAAGACTAAAGACTCTAAATTGAAACAGATTGCTTTGCCCGCTGGAATATCTGGGTTATTCGGAATTACTGAACCAGCTCTATATGGAGTACATTTACGTCTGAAAAAAACACTTTTTGCCTGTATGATCGGTGCGGGAACGGCTGGACTATACGCTGGGCTGGTGAATCTTAAGGGATATGCTGCTGTTGGTCCAGGCTTGGCTTCGCTTCCTATGTTTATCAGCGAGGACAGCTCAAACCTCATAAACGCTTTGATTACCATGGCTATTTCCATCATCGTTACGTTTGTGGCTGTTTTTATCCTCGGTTTCAATGATGAGGGAGCTGTACCCGCTTCAGGTGAGCCAACGTTGGCTGACGGAAAAGACAAGCTTGCCGAACAGCCAATTAAACCGCAAAATACCAAAGCTAAATATGTTGTTTTTGCACCGATTGAAGGAACTGTATTGCCGCTTCGTGAGGTTAACGATGAGGCTTTCGCTCAAGAGGCGATGGGCCAAGGGATGGCGATTCAACCTGCTAACGGAAAAGTTGTAGCCCCGTTTGACGGCACTGTGGAAACAGTCTTCCGTACAAAGCACTCCATTGGGTTAAGATCAGTTGACGGCATTGAATTACTTATTCATGTAGGGCTTGATACTGTGAAATTAAAAGGTCAGCATTTTAATCTCCATGTGAAAGAAGGCGATGAGATCCGGCACGGGCAGCTGCTGATGGAGTTCGACCTTGATGAGATCCGAAAGGCAGGATTTGATACCACTACACCGGTTATCGTCACAAATTCGGCTGACTATCTGGAAGTTCTGGGTCATGATAGCCCAGGTTTAACTGGACCAGATAAGCCGCTGATTACTGCGTTTTAACTTGGAAAAAGAAAATATGCCTGGAAAGTGAGAGGTCATTTTATATGGAAGTAGTAAAAGTTCTCAATACGAGCATCGTTCTTGCCAAGCGTGCAGATCAAAAAGAAGTTATCGTAATGGGCAAAGGCATCGGGTATAAAAGCAGACCGGGTGACAGTATTGATGAGGACGAGATCGAAAAGGTATATGTGCTTGAAAATGAAAGCATGTCTTCCAACTTGACTGCTTTAATGAAGGAAACTCCCCAGGAGTACTTGATTCTTGCGGACGAAATCATATCTAATGCCAAAACCGTTCTTTCCAGGCACCTCAGCGAACATTTATATATCTCTCTGACGGATCATTTATATATGGCGGTCAAACGTCATAAAGATAATCTTACAATTCAGAACCGGATGCTTTGGGAAGTCAGAAAGTTTTATCCAGTTGAATTTGGTATTGGAGTCCAAGCCCTTCAACTTATTGAGCGTGAAGTGGGAATCTTGCTGCCAGAAGAAGAAGCGGCTAATATAGCCTTCCATCTGGTTAATGCTCAACAAACCGATGACAATATGAATCAGGTCCTACTCATGACGAGTACAGTAAAAGACATACTTAACATTATCAAAATTCAATATGGAATTGAACTTAATACCCAGAGTATTAATTACTCACGTTTTTTAACCCATTTGCAGTTTTTTGTCCAACGCTTACTAGAAAACAAGATGCTGGAATCTCATGATCATGAACTTTTGGGGCAGATCATAAATAAATATCCGGAAGAAGAACGATGCGTCGAATCTATCAAACATTATATAGAAGCGAAATTCGAGTACACCATATCAAATGAAGAAATGATGTATCTAATTATTCATATTAACCGTGTTATTCATCGGAATTAGAGAGGAGCCATAAAAGTGATAGAACATTTAAAAAGAAAATTCCCTGAAGGTTTTTTGTGGGGAGGGGCAATTGCGGCTAATCAGGCGGAAGGAGCTTGGAATGTAGAAGGTAAGGGATTATCAACCGCTGATATAGCGATATACAAAAAGAATCTAAGCAAAAGTGACTATAAAAAACATAATACGGTGGGTGAAGAGCAGATTCAGATGGCTATGGAGGATGCTTCAGACCGGGATTATCCAAAACGCAGAGGTATTGATTTCTATCACCGATATCGAGAAGACCTCGCCTTATTCGGAGAGATGGGCTTAAAAACCTTGCGGGTATCCATAGCATGGACACGGATATTCCCGAATGGTGATGAAGAACATCCTAATGAAGCTGGGTTGAAATTTTACGATAATTTGTTTGATGAAATGCATAGGCAAGGGATAGAACCACTAGTTACTTTATCCCATTATGAAATGCCGATGCACCTTGTTAATGAATATGGGGGATGGACAGATCGGCGTGTCGTAGAATTTTTTATTACTTTCTGTAAAGCGGTGTTTGAAAGATATAAAAACAAAGTGAAGCTTTGGGTTACGTTTAATGAAATTGACAGTATAGTACGTCATCCATTTACTAGTGGCGGGATTGTTCCAAATCGTCATGACAATGTTGAACAAGCTGTTTATCAAGCATTGCATCACCAATTCGTAGCTAGTGCACTGGCAGTAAAGTACTGCCATGAAATTGTTCCTGGGTCAAAGATTGGCTGCATGCTAACTCGGCTCATGATGTATCCCCATACCTGTAGTCCCAAAGATGTTCTGGCCGCCTTTAAGGATAACCAGTTCAATTACTTCTTTACAGATGTGATGGTACGTGGAGCATACCCTAACTTTATTAAACGCTTCTTCAGTGATAAAGGTATAAATATTCATAAGGTAGAGGGTGATGATGAAATCTTAAAATCACATCTGGTCGATTTCATTTCATTTAGCTATTATATGTCATTGGTTGCCAGCGCTGAAAGCGAGGGTCTAGAGAAAGTTAGCGGAAACACTATGGGGGGCGTAAAGAATCCATACTTAGAAACCAATGCTTGGGGATGGCAAATCGACTCCATTGGTCTTCGGATTTCTCTGAACGATCTCTACAACCGGTATCAAGTTCCGCTATTTATTGTAGAGAACGGAATTGGAGCGCATGACAAAATAGAAGATGACGGAACAATTCAGGATGATTATCGAATCGCTTATTTCCAAGCTCATCTCGAGGAAATGCACGAGGCTATTCTGGATGGTGTGGAGCTCATGGGTTACACCAGTTGGGGCGTGATAGATCTTGTCAGTTATTCTTCTTCCGAAATGGAGAAAAGATATGGATTTATTTATGTTGATTTAGACAATGAAGGAAATGGGACGCTCGAAAGAAAGCGGAAAAAGAGTTTCTATTGGTATAAAGATGTAATTGCAAACAATGGATTGTAAGTTAAAGTGTTGATGTTATAAGTGCTTATATCTTTTAAGTATTAAAACTAGATTATATATATATTTGGAATATGATTTGACCTATGGTAGGATTTTTCTGTCGCGCTGAATAAAGTTCTGACGTTGACGGAAAGGATAAATGATAGAGATGATCATAACACAAATCTTGATATTATTTGGTTTAATGGCTATTGGGTTTATAGCGAATAAAAGAGGGATTTTAGACGAAAGTAGTGATAGGAGTTTCTCTAAGCTTATTATTAATATTGCTATCCCGGCGACGATAATCAGTTCATCGATTGGTCAGAATATGGACAACAAAATGGAAGCTATGACCGTATTCGCAGTAGCGATGGCAGTGTTTATTATAACTCCTATTTTCGGTAGATTTTTTGTGAAAAAGCTGAAAATGAATAAAACTTATGAAATCATGCTGGTGTATAGCAACCTAGGGTTTATGGGTATTCCTATTATTTCTAGTATTTATGGTGAGAGTGCCATATTTTATGTATCGATATATATGATGTTATTTAATATAAGTCTTTTTTCGTATGGGATTTCCATTATTCAGAAGGATGATGCGAGTCGTGTAGGAATTTTTAAAAATTTGATTAATCCAGGTATTATTTCAGCAATCTTAGGCTTAGTCATATTTATCCTAGACATACCGGTTCCACTTCCACTTGTTAAACTGTTAGCGACTATTGGGAGTGTTACCACACCACTGGCGATGATCGTTATTGGATCTACTCTAGCTGCAGTAAGTATAAGGGATGTTATAAAAGATAAGACGTTATATCAATTTACCTTCTTGAAAATCGTACTAATCCCAGGAGTGCTGTGGTTTATTCTTCAATTTTTTATTCAAGACGCAATGATTTTGGGGATAGCCGTTATTTTAACAAGTTTGCCGACAGCCGGCAATGTGTCCATGTTATGTCTGGAATATGACGCGGATGTTGAACTGGTCACGAAGGGCATATTTATGTCTACTATTTTTTCGCTGGTGACGATTCCCGTTTTGCTATTTCTTTTTTAGACTAGCCCCTTGATGAGAGGGGTTCTTTATTATGTATGGAGTGCTTTTGCTTTGCATTCGCAAGAAACTATTAAAAAATGAAGAGATTGTCTATACTTATTAAAGCTCGTCTATGTTGTAAGTGAAGGAGGAGGGCTTTAATGGATACACGCAAGTTGCGTTACTTCGTAACCATTGTGGACTCGGATCAGAATATAACAAAGGCGGCCAAGTTATTGAATTTAGCCCAACCCCCTTTAAGTCAACAGGTGAAACTGCTTGAAGAGGAGCTAGGGGTTAGTTTGTTCGAACGCCACGGGAAAAGGCTCTATTTGACACAATCGGGGGAAGTTTTATATCAGCAAGCTGTTAAGATCCTGCAATCTATAGAAGATGCACGTTGTGAAGTGATGGAGACGGCAGAGGGTCTAAGGGGGAAACTGAATATAGGGATTTACGACTTTTATTCAGGTCTGATTGCAGAGAAGATTAGGATATTCTCGAATAAGTATCCTTTGGTCACCTTTAAAATATTGGAACATGAACCCCAGCAACTGATTGGGCTGCTGAAGGACAGAACAATTGATTTAGCTTTTGTGAATTTACCTATCCCTATGGACGATTTCTCTGTGCGAATTTTTGGGGATCATGGATTGGCGTGTGCTGTTCCGAATAATATAGGAGGGGACTTCACAGGCCACGACGTGTCTCTGTACGAATTGAAAGATATTCCTTGGATAATTTTAAAACGGGACAGTCAAAGTGGATTGCAGCCGATCATTTTAAATGAATGCAGTAAACTGGGGATCACACCGAATATATTATGTGAAAGCAATAATGTGGAATCCGTTTTGGCTCTAGTAAATGCCGGTTTGGGTGCTGCTATATTCCCTGCATTTTTTGTTCAGCATGCGGCGAATCCTAAATATCGAATTCTAAATCTCAAAGATACCTCGCTGAAAATGGAATCGGCAGTGATCTGGATGAAAGAACGTTACTTATCCAAGCAGGCTCGCCTCTTTCTGGAATTATTTGAATAGTAACAGGATGAAAAATAGAGCTATATTATAGGATGGTTACAGGGCTTGTCGTTATTAAAACGGCAAGTCTTTTTGTTATGCACAATATATATGTTAGATAATATCACTCATAATATATTTTAGAATAAGATTTTTATGTTGATTATACGATTTTTGTATATGCAAACAACGATTTAAGTATTGGATAGGCAAAAATGATTCTGCTAATATACAAATATATAATATAATGTGTTATGTTATATAACGCAAAATGGTATATTTGTTCATTGCATTACAGGGGGAGTGAAGAGAATCAATGAGTAGTCTTCTTAGAGTATCAAATCTTCAAGTGGCTTTTAATACGGATCATGGTGAGGTTATCTCTGTAGATAAAATCAACTTCAATGTTAATTCTGGTGAAACCGTTGGGATTGTCGGTGAATCCGGTTGTGGAAAAAGCGTGACCTCGTTGGCGATCATGAGGCTCCTCAGTAACAATGGGAAAATAACAAACGGAAATATATTTTTTGAAGATAGTGATCTTGCAGCTATGTCCGAAAGCAAAATGCAGAGAGTGAGAGGAAAAGAAATAGCAATGGTTTTTCAAGAGCCGATGACGGCCCTGAACCCGGTTTTCACGATAGGCAATCAGATGATCGAGGGTGTAAGAAATCATTTAAAAATGTCTGTTGCCGAAGCCCGGAAACATTGTATTGCAACACTTAAGGAAGTAGGAATTTCGAGAGCTGAATCCATTATGAAAGACTATCCACATGCCCTTTCTGGAGGAATGCGCCAGCGGGTAATGATCGCGATGGCGGTAAGTTGCAGTCCGAAATTAATCGTTGCAGATGAACCCACAACGGCTTTGGATGTGACGATTCAAGCGCAAATCCTAGATCTAATGAATCGGATGAAGGAACAAACTGGTGCTGCACTTATTCTAATTACTCATGACTTAGGGGTAGTTGCTGAAATGGCGGATAAAGTCATAGTCATGTATGCGGGACAAGTTGTTGAAGAAGCTGATGTCTACCAATTATTCGCAAGCCCATTACATCCCTATACTCAGGGGTTAATGCAGTCCATCCCCCATTTAGACAATCAACGGGAAACTAGATTGGAGTCCATTCCAGGCTCTGTACCCTCAATCCAAGAGATGCCAACCGGCTGCCGGTTCCAATCGCGTTGTTCTAAAGTACACGACAAATGCCAACAGGCACCGCCTTTATATGAAATCGGCACTCGAAAAGCCAGATGCTGGTTGGTGGAATCCATGATGAAGGAGACAGATGCAGATGCCAACGAATAAGAGTGCCGCTGAGGAACCTTTAATAGACGTAAAAGGATTAAAAACTTATTATCCGATCAAAAAAGGAATTGTATCAAAAACTGTTGGCCATGTGAAGGCTGTTGATGGTGTGGATTTTATGATCAATAAGGGTGAAACGCTTGGGTTGGTGGGGGAATCCGGCTGCGGCAAATCTACCGTTGGCCGATCGGTCATTCGTATGGAGCAGCTAACGGAGGGAAGTATCCACTTTCAGGGACAGGACATTACTTCCTATTCACAAAAACAGATGAGAAACATCCGTACAGGGATGCAGATGGTTTTTCAGGATCCGTTCTCTTCCCTAAACCCGAGAATGACCATCGGTGATATTTTAAAAGAGCCTATCAAAGTGCATCGTCTTGTTGAACCGGATAAAGCTTCGCTTCGTGTGAATCAGCTACTGGAAATGGTCGGGTTGTCTAAATCTTATATCAATCGTTACCCTCATGAATTTTCAGGGGGACAGAGGCAAAGAATTGGCGTGGCGAGGGCATTATCTGTAAACCCCAAGTTGATTATTTGCGATGAGCCGGTATCTGCACTTGATGTATCGATCCAATCTCAAATCCTGAACTTACTAAAGGACTTACAGCAAGAATTTCACTTTTCCTATCTCTTTATAGGTCATGGCTTGGGTGCTGTTAAATATATCAGTGATCGAATTGCGGTAATGTACATGGGAAAAATTGTGGAGACCGGGAAGACAGAAGAGCTAATGGCAAATCCGAAACACCCGTATACGAAAGCATTGCTAGGAGCGTACCCCATTCCGGATCCATTAATGAGAAAAAAAGAACGGGTGATTATACAGGGAGATGTGCCGAGTCAAGTAAACCCTCCCCAAGGCTGCCGTTTTCACACTCGTTGTCCAATAGCATCTGTGGAATGTACGCAACAAGAACCTCTGCTGAAAGGTGGGGAACATGCTGTTGCCTGCTTAAAAGTAGAGGAGTTTGGAGGGTTATTGTGATAAATTACATCATTCGCAGATTATTAATCTCGGTTCCAGTCCTATTTGGAGTGACTCTAATCAATTATTTTATTATCCAGATGGCTCCGGGGAGCCCCGCTGATATGTATATCAGTCCGCAGCTTTCTGCAGAGAATATTGCTAACTTGAAAGATCAAATGGGCTTAAATGATCCTGTCTGGCTTCAATATTTCAAATGGCTTGGTCAATTATTTCAGGGTAATCTCGGTTATTCTCTAAAAACCAATGAGCCGGTGATTCAACTGATTGGAGAGCGGATCTTACCGACGCTGTTCTTGACCGGAAGTGCGCTAATCATCGGGCTACTGATCGCATTACCGCTTGGTATTATCAGTGCAATCAAACGTAATACAATCGTGGATTACTGTTCAACCGGATTTTCCTTCTTGGGCTTCTCAATCCCAACCTTTTTCTTAGGCTTAGTAGCTATATTTATTTTTGCACTACAACTCAATCTCCTGCCCAGTGGAGGAATGAAAACGTTAGGGAACAGCGGAGGAGCATGGGATATTATTAATCATTTAATCTTGCCTGCCTGTATTCTATCTATCGGAACTGCATCAACGGTGACCCGGTATGTACGCTCCAGCATGATTGAGATTCTTGGACAAGATTATATGCGTACTGCTCGTGCGAAAGGGTTGAAAGAGTTTTTTGTGATTGGAAAGCATGCTTTGCGTAATGGGCTTATTCCTATCCTTACATTAGTGGGGTTATCAGTAGGTGAGCTTTTAGGCGGGGCGGCAGTAACTGAGCAGGTATTTCAATGG
Source organism: Paenibacillus sp. FSL H7-0943 (assembly GCF_037963265.1). NCBI lineage: Bacteria > Bacillati > Bacillota > Bacilli > Caryophanales > Paenibacillaceae > Paenibacillus > Paenibacillus sp. FSL H7-0943. The sequence continues at coordinate 5,139,561 of NZ_CP150148.1, read as the reverse complement.
CCGGGGCTAGGGCAACTCACCATTCAGTCTATCCTGTCCAGAGATTATCCGGTCATTATGGGCATCAGTATACTAGCTGCGATCGTTATGCTGGCGGCGAATTTAATAACGGATATTCTATACTCTGTTGTTGACCCGCGAATTAAATATAACTAGAGAGGAATTGGACATGTGGAAGAAGTAGCAAAAGTATCAATTAGTGTTCCTGACAATGTATTCCGGAATTCATTACGTATCTTTCGTAAACATCGCATGGCCGTGGTTGGATTTGGCTTTTTTGTAGTCATGGCGCTTATTGCTCTCCTCGCTCCATTCATAGCACCTTACAGCCAAAGTGCTTTAAGCACTAGTTTTAATGAAGGTCCGTCTATGGATCATTGGTTGGGTACGGACTCACTGGGGAGAGATGTGTTTAGCCGCTTAATCTACGCAACACGGGTCTCTCTATTAATTGGCGTCTGTTCTGTAGCTATTTTTGTAGTGGTTGGCACTATTGTGGGTTCGATAGCGGGTTTTCTTGGCGGCAAAGTAGATATGGTTATTATGAGAATTACAGATGTTTTCTTATCTTTCCCACAACTGATTATTATCCTTGTTACAGTAAGTATTCTTACCCCAAACATGGGCACGATCATTTTTGTCCTATCAGCGTTTTCTTGGGCAGGGGTAGCCAGAATCGCTAGAGGAAGTGTGCTTTCCCTGAAAGAAAGGGATTTTGTCAAGGCGGGAGTTGCTTTGGGATTAAGCCCTACGAGGATATTATTCCGGCATGTTATTCCGAACGCGCTGGGCCCTATTATTGTGAATGCGACTTTTGGTGTCGCTGGAGCGATCATGACAGAATCTGCTTTGAGTTTTCTGGGCATGGGAATACAACCACCCGCAGCCAGCTTGGGGAATATGCTCATGGATGCGCAATCGATTAGTGTTCTGCTGCATCAGCAATGGCTTTGGTTGCCGCCGGGCATTACTATATTGCTCACTGTGCTGGCTGTGAATTTTATAGGAGATGGGCTTAGAGATGCCCTTGATCCAAGAAATGCAAAATAAGAGATGTGAGAGGGAGAGATGGAGATGAGTCGTACTATTTTTAGTGTGAACGAGAAGCGTTTAATTGAAGACTTTTTTGAGATTTGCAAAGTTGATGCGCCTAGCCAATTTGAACAACCAATGGCTGATTATTTGATTGAGGCTTTGGGTCAGAAGGGTTTTACTTTTCAAATCGATGAGGCGCATAAAGAAATTGGTGGTGAATGCGGGAATCTTATCGCTTACTGGGAGGGCACGGATTCGTCCATTCCGCCGTTATTTTTCTCAGCTCATATGGATACTGTATGGTCGACAAAAGGATTGCAGCCTGTGATCAAGGACGGAGTTATCTATTCGGATGGCACAACCATCCTTGGCGCAGATGATCGTTGTGCTATAGCTGGTTATATTGAGGCTATTAATACCATACAAGAGAATGGAATATCTTGTGGTCCTATTGAGTTAATCCTAACTGTGAGCGAGCAGAGAGGTTTAAAAGGGGCACATGCTTTAGATATCACTAAAGTAATAAGCAAGGAAGGGTATATTTTTGACTGTAACGGTGATGTTGGACAAATTATCTTGCAGGGAGGTAACAGCACGCGGATACACTTTGATATCGAAACGGGTGAACCCCAATCCGGACATTTTGTACTAAATCCAGAGGCTGTTAATGCTTTGGTGATCGCAGCTGATGGCCTAAAGGCGATGAAGCTGGGCATTATCAATAGCGAAACGAATGCCAACATTGGAATTTTGCAAGGGGGTGATATGACGTCAATTGTTCCCGGAACTGTAGAAATGATAGGGGAAGTTCGTTCATTTAATAGAACGGATCTGTCAGAGCAACTGAAGCACATGAAAGAGGCGGTTGAACAGGTGGCAAAAAGTCACGGTGGTAACGCTAAAGTGTCAATAGATGACCGTTATGTAGGCTTCAAAATTGAAGAGGATGATTTTATTGCGAAAACGGCTATTACATCTGCGGTTCAAATAGGTGTTGTGCCTGATATCACCAGAACATTAGGTGGAGCAGATACCAATGCATTAAATGAGATTGGTTTAAAGTGCATTACCCTTGGGAATGGATTTCGCCAAATCCACACGTTCCAGGAGAACGTAAGTGTATCCAATGTCGTCAATACCGCCCGTCTTACGCTAGCTATTATTCAGAACTGGTATGAATCACAGAAAAAATGATTATTGTGGGGGACATCTAATGAAAAGAGCGAAAGTACTTATCGGTTTAACAATGGTCTTATTATTATCTGCTTGTGGTACTTCTGCCAATACACAAAATAGTGAAACTGGAACGAACACGAGTGGGGCTAAGTCAACGAGTGCTGGTTCAAAAATCATTACTGTTGGAATTACCAATACCATTGCCGGTGCTAATCCGATTAACTCAATGGATGATCCATTAATTGCCGATATTATCTTTCCTCCTCTTGTATTGCCTAATGAAGAGTTGTCATTTGATATGATGCTTGCAGAAGAGGTAAATACCACAGATCATCAAAACTTCACAGTGAACTTAAGGGAAAATGCCAAATGGACTGATGGTGAAGCATTGACTGCTGATGATGTGCTTTTTTCGGCCAAGTTAATAGCAGACCCAAATGTTATTGCAGCGTCCGGCCAAGGCTTTAATTTATTACAGGGTATGGACGACAAGGGGAAGTTAGAGGCCGGGGCCTCTATTGATCAAGCTGTTGAAAAATCGGATGATCATACCCTTATTTTTCATATGAAAAATGCTGTAGATACCAATTTATTTCTGGAGAAAATCGGGATCAATCTTCGGGCGGTACCGGAGCACATTTTGAAAGATGTGAATCCTGCAGAGGTTAACAAAGATCCATACATGATCAATCCAACGGTATCCTATGGTGCCTTCAGTCTTAAGGAGAATGCAAAGGATCAATATTTTGAACTGGCGGCCAATCCGGATTATTTCCTGGGTGCACCCAAAATCGATTCGCTGTTCATAAAAATATTACCTTCCGCCAATATTGTGGCCCAGCTCAAGAGCGGTGAACTGAATATGAATTACCCAAGCAAAGGGAATATAGCTCCTGAAGATTATGCAACTGTCGAAGCGATGGATAACGTGCGTGTTGTCACTGGTAAACCTTTGAGCATTCAGTCTTTATTCATGAATACCAAAAGAATTTCAGATGCCCGCGTTCGTCAAGCTATTGTGCTGGCATTTAATAGAGAACTGATTACGAAGAATCTGCTGCGTGGTTATGGCAAAGTTATTGATGCTCCATACACTTCAATTCATCCTTACTTTGACAGCGGTTTGACACTAACACCTTATGATCCTGATAAGGCTAAACAGCTCTTGCAAGAGGCGAACTATGATTTTAGTCAAACATTATCACTAGTTGTGCCTACCGGAAATAAAGTGAGAGAACAAGCTGCCGACATTTTGGCTGAGAACTTAAAGGATATTGGTGTAAAGGTCAAAGTGGATAAATTTGATTTTGTAACGGCTGCTAACAAAGCCAGCGTAGAGCATGATTTTGATCTTGCGATGTTCGGCTCAACGATTACAATCGATCCGGATATCAGTGGTACTTACGCTTCTGGTGCGCTCTACAATTTTGGTGAGTACAGTAATCCTGAAATAGATGACCTATTGAGAAAAGGTGCTGCTGAGACGGACTCGGCTAAGCGTAAAGAGATTTATTATACAATCCAACAGATTCTTGTCCGGGATATGCCTAGTGTAACCATTTATGAACAGAACACATTTAATGCTGTTTCTAAAAATGTGCTCGTGGGAGAACCGAAGGCCATTGGCATGATGAATAATGTGAATGAATGGGATATTGCTGAATAAAAGGAGGATGAATAAATGATACGCTGGAATATAAAAGACCTGCATAACGGATATCTAAATAAAGAAATCTCCCCTGTTGAAATTACTAAGCAATATCTGAAATATGCTGAAGAAATTAATCCTGAAATGAATGCCTATATAACTATTGCTGCGGAAGAGGCGCTTAGCACAGCCAAAAGCTTGGAAAAATTATTGATGAGTGGTGGAAAGATTGGAAGCTTATTCGGAGTTCCGGTCTCTATTAAAGATAATATTGATACACATGGAATTCGAACGACAGCGGGCTCGAAAATTGAACAGGATCGAATTCCTGAGCGTGATTCTATTGCCTTCAGCCGCCTCCGCAAAGAAGAAGTGGTACTCATCGGGAAAAACAACATGCATGAGTTTGCATTTGGGGTTACCTCGGAGAATCCTCATTATGGAACCGTTAAAAATCCATGGAATAAAGAACATGTAGCTGGAGGCTCCAGCGGCGGTTCGGCAGCTGCTGTGGCAGCGGGATTATCAGTTGTATCTGTAGGTTCGGACACTGGGGGATCTGTCAGAGGACCTTCCGCTTCTAATGGCGTTGTTGGCTTGAAACCTACCAGAAACCTTATTCCGCCACAAGGGACAAAACATATTTCATGGACGCTTGATCATGTTGGACCTATTGCAGCTAATATGACGGACATGGCTATTGTAACAGGCGTGCTCTCGGATGTTAAGAACTTGTCCGACCAGCTGATTGAAGATCTTCGAGGTGTAAAAGTAGGGGTTCCAACTTCCTTTTTTAATGAACAATTGGATGCTGAGCTTTATAACTTTTATACCACAGCCATCTCCCAATTCGAAAGTTTAGGTTGTGACATTGTTGAAGTTGAACTTCCAGATATCTCTGACTTTTTTGATCTTACACTAGCTATTGCCATCTCTGAGGCGGGACATATTTTTAAGCAAGTTATGTCGAATAAATCTCAAATTGCACTATTGGGAGAAGATCTAAAAGTCTATATCGAGCAAATGGGGAGTTTTCCTGCTTATCAGTATATTGGGTCCATGTTTAGACGGGATGAGTATCTTGCTGCTTTTAATGAAATGTTCGAATCTATTGATCTGCTGATCACGCCGACATTGCCAAAAACGCCTCAGAAAATTGGGGTTAAAGAAGTGCTTATTGATTCAAAAATAGAAGATATATTTCATTGTATGAATAGGTTCACCGCTGTTTTTAACATTGTCGGTTACCCGGCCCTAGCTTTGCCATGTGGCATAACAACTAAGAACCTTCCTGCCAGTGTGCAACTTATTGCAGCTCCCAATCAGGAGGGCATGCTGATGAAAGCCGGTTATACGTATGAACAAAACTTTCTTCATGAATTTTACAAGACACGTGATGCAATATGTCTAAAGACAGGGGACCTTTCCCTGAGTTTGGGGGATATTAGCAAATAAGCAATATGAGAATTTTCCTTATCTTATATCAATTCTTCCATCAAAATCCCAAGGTCAGTTACACTGACCTTGGGATTTTTGATTCTTTCACATCACATCTATAGAGGATGAACTCAAATTAATCGGCACTCTCCCCTTTGTTGTATATTTCCTCCTGATTTGTGGCCACAAATAATGTATGCTAAGAATTTAATCCGTTATTTACCTATCCGTCAGTTTCTGCCGTTCCAAACAGCAGAATACAAACTGTTCAGAAGATAACGCTTCCACGTATGATGTATTCATAACCAGCTGAGTGCTTCATCCGATACTAGTATCACAAATGAGGGAATTTAAGGTGAGAGAATATACGATTGTTAATATTTTATATACCCGCAAGAGTCCTGTGCGCATGAGTGAGCTGATTGCCGAAGTGGGGTTGTCCGAACGGACTCTCCGTGACGTGATCCGTGCACTCGACAAAACAGGAGAGGCGAATGGTTTCGGTATCCGTATGATCCGCGGCCAGGGTTATCTACTGGAGATTGGCGATGAAGCCAAATTCAGTAGCTACCAGGAAAAAGGAATGCTGCAGCTGGATCAGGTGGATCTCGATAATAAGCAATCACGCCAGCAGTATTTACTATTCTATCTCTTGCAGAACGATAGCTATCAGTCTATGGATAACATGGCGGAAGAAATCGGCGTTAGCCGTTCTACTATTATTTCCGATCTGAAGGAAGTAGAGCAGCGACTTGCCGCTTTCCGGCTTAGCTTGAAACGTCGGGCTCATTATGGCATGAAAATCGAGGGGGAAGAGCAAGACTTCCGTAAAGCCTTTTCTTACTTTATCTTGCAATCGGGTCATACGCTGCAGCATACGGAGGATTTTCATGCTTTTAGTCAGGACTTTGATGCTGAGCAGCTTAAGGGATTTCTACTGCAAATCCTCAAGGAAAAAGAACTGAAGATCTCGGATGTGTTTCTGGATAATATCTTGACCCATCTGTTCATTCTTCTTTACAGAGTTTCCAAGCACAATTTCATTGTGGCTGGACAAGCCTTGCAGGGAACACCTGAGCCGCTGTATCAGGATATTGCCGGGAGTATTGCAGATTTCATCTCCTCTCAATACCAGATTAAGCTTCCGGCGGATGAGATTGATTATTTGGCGCTGCACATTTCTGGCAAGACCATTATGGAACGGATGTCGGAAGAGACCAAATCGCATCTGCGGGAGGGAATCACGGCTATTCTGGAGCGCTTGGACCGCGAGTTCCTTACTGGATTCACTCAAGATCAAGAGCTGCGCGAAGCACTGCTATTGCATATGTTCCCGCTGCTGAACCGGTTGTATTACAATCTTCAGCTCGGCAACCCATTGGTGGAGGATGTTTACAGCCAGTATGCCAATGTGTTCGTCATTTCCTTCCGCTTCGCTGAGATTGTAGAGGAGCAGTACGGGTTTCGGATGTCGCGGGATGAGGCAGGGTATGTCGCGTTGCATTTTGCCACCCATCTGGAACGGATGCAGCAGCGCAATCTGGAGAAGTTCAAGCGGATTGCCGTGATCTGCTCGACGGGAGGGGGCAGTGCTCAGTTAATCCGGCTGAAGCTGGAAGCGGTATTCCCCAAAGCGTCGGTGATCACAGCCTCCATCACGGAGGTGGAGGAGATCAGCAGCAAGCCTGTGGATCTGATTCTCTCTACTGTACCGCTGGCAACAGAGATTAAGGAAAAACCGGTGATCCATATCAAACAGCTGCTGGATGATCAAGAGATTCAGCGGATCAAAGAAATATTGTCTTTGCAGATTAATCGTACAGAACCGTCCTACAAGCTGATGGATTTCAAGGATTTGTTCCGCAGGGAGCTGTTCCATCTGTCTGGTTCGGACGAAGATTACATGGAGCTGTTAAAGCAGCGCTGCCGGGAGATCGTGGGCAATCATTATGCAGCTGACGATTTCCCTGAACAAGTGCTGCTCAGAGAGCAGAAATTCACCACCATTTACAAAAATGGGGTGGCCGGCCCGCATCCGATGCGGATGAGCGCGATCCGCGACTGTATCAGTGTAACCGTGTTGAAGAAACCGCTGATCTATGAGGGGAAGCCGGTCCAATTGATTTTTCTGATCAATCTGGGTCCGGGGCAGTTGTTCCTGCACAAAGAGATCAGCAAGCTGCTACTGGTTCTAATGGAGAAGGAAGACAGCCGTAACCGGCTGCTAAACACGAATAGTTATGAGCAATTTATGAATGAGATAGAGAACCTACTATAAAAAATGACGATACGGAGTGGAGAACCCATGGATTATGAACAAACGATTATGCAGATTATTGCCAGCAGCGGAGAGGCAAGAAGCCTTAGCCTAAAAGCGGTAAGAACCGCGCGCGCCGGAAACCTGGAAGAAGCGGGCGAGATGATTAAGAACGCCAAGACCAGCTTGACCAAAGCACATAAAGTACAAACGGGGCTGATCCAGGCTGAAGGCCGGGGCGAAAAGACAGAAATTACGCTGCTGATGATTCACGCGCAGGATCATTTGATGAATGCCCTGACGGTTAGAGAACTGGCTGTGGAACTGATCGAAGAAATCAAAGAACGCAAGGCGCTCGAACTAGAATTGAAAGGATCGGTGAACTAAGATGAAAAAAATATTGCTCGCCTGTGCAGGCGGATTCTCGACCAGTATGTTAGTGGAACGGATGAAAGAATCGGCACGGACACAAGGGGTTGAAGTGGTTATTGATGCGGTGGCGGAGAGTGACATTGCCGATCAAAAGCCTTTTGACATCATTATGCTTGGACCACAAATGGGACACGCCGAAGGCGATCTGGCCGCAGAATATCCGAACATTCCAGTAACTACGATCGATATGATGGACTATGGCATGATGGATGGGGACAAGGTGCTGGCTACAGCACTTGAACTGATGGAGAAGGGGGCTTAAGTCATGGCAGGCGGCGCAGAATGGAGAGCCAAGATCCAGAAAGTCAGCACGAAAATCCAAAAAAACACCTATATCAGCGCTATTTCCAACGGTCTGATGGCCTTGATGCCAATTTTGATTCTGGGCGCTATTTTTTCCCTGATTAATGCACTCAAGCTTGATCCTTATCAGAATTTCCTGGAAAGCACTGGACTCAAAACTTATACTTCGATTCCGGCAACCGTAACCACTGATTTGATCGCACTCTACGCGGTGTTCTCCATCGCTTACAATTTCGCTACCCAACATAAGCAGCAAGGTTTTTCGGCAGGGATTTTGGCACTGATGAGTTTCTTGCTAGTTACACCAAAAGGACTGCTGGATGACGGTGTGACCAAAGCATTTGGTTACTCCTGGTTGGGCGCCAAAGGATTGTTCGTGGCAATCATCCTGGCACTGCTGGTAGGTAAGATCTATACCTTTGTATTGGAAAAGAAATTCTATATCAAAATGCCGAAGGGTGTTCCGCCCACGGTTGAGAAATCTTTTGCCGCGCTTACGCCTGGTTTTATCGTAGCGGTTCTGATGCTGGTGCTGACGGCGATTTTCGCCGCAACGAAATATGGCAATATGCACGAGTTTGTCTTCTCGATCATCCAACTGCCACTGACTAGTCTGGGGGGTACCTGGTGGGCGATGCTGATCTGCATCTTCGTAATTCACCTGCTGTGGTTCTTTGGAGTTCACGGCACCTTGGTAGTCTATTCCGTTGTCGGCCCGATTTGGGTGGCTTTAGGACTTGAGAATCTGGACGCTTACCAAAGAGGTGTAGAAGGTACGCATATCATTGGTTCACCGTTCTTCCCGGTTTATGTACTGATCGGTGGTGCGGGGGCAACGTTAGGTCTCATTATTGCGATGTTGTTCGCCAAATCTACACGTTATAAGACACTTGGTAAACTGGCAATTATTCCAAGTCTGATCGGTGTCAATGAGCCGGTGATTTTCGGGATGCCATTGGTGCTGAATGTTCGGTTTATGATTCCGTTTATCCTGACTCCGCTGGTGAGTAGTGGTCTGGCGATTCTTCTGACGACTCTGGGTATCCTTCCTGTGCTGCACGGGATTCAGGTGCCGCTGGGCATTCCGGTGCTGGTCAATGGCTGGATGAACGGGGGCTGGCGCGTAAGTGCGTTCCAGCTGGTTATGATTGGTGCAAGCTTCATGATCTACTATCCATTCTTTAAAAAAGCCGATGCCGAAGCGCTGGAGCAAGAACAGCAGGCTGAAGCTAAAGCGGTAGCAACCGCTGCCGCCAATTAATAAAAGGAGGCTCAACCGATGACTTATCCATTTCCGGAAAACTTCCTGTGGGGCGGTGCGGTAGCCGCCAATCAGGTCGAAGGCGCGTATGATGAGGGCGGGAAGGGTTTGTCCACTGCTGATGTAGTCAAATATTGTCCTCCTAAGGAACGGCAGAGCCTGGAACAGCTATTGTCCATGTCCGGTCCACAGCTAGAAGAGGCCATACAGGATGATAATCAGGGGAATTACCCCAAACGCAGAGGGATTGATTTCTACCACCGCTACAAAGAAGATATCGCCTTGTTCGCTGAGATGGGTTTTAAGGTATTCCGTATGTCCATCTCCTGGCCACGTATTTATCCGAATGGCGATGAGCAGGTACCTAACGAGGCAGGACTGCGATTCTACGACGATGTTTTTGATGAGTTGCGCAAATATAATATCGAGCCGCTGGTCACCATTTCCCATTATGAAATGCCGGTGCACCAAGTCACCAAATACAACGGCTGGGAATCCAGAGAACTGGTTGAACTGTTCGTCCGTTATGCGGAGACTGTGTTCACCCGTTACCGGGATAAGGTGAAGTATTGGCTGACTTTCAACGAAATCAACTGTACGCTCAAAGCGCCGTTTCTGGGCGCAGGGATTATTCTGGATGGCAAGTCAAATGAGAAGCAGGTTGCTTTTCAGGCTTTGCATCACCAGTTCGTAGCCAGTGCGCTTGCGATTAAGCGGGGCCGGGAGATCAATCCGCAGTTCCAGATCGGCTGCATGCTGGCCCGCAAGCTGCTTTACCCATATTCCTGTCATCCCGGTGATGTACTGAAAGCGCAAGCGGAGAACCAAATGGCAATGTTCTGCTCCGATGTTCAGATTAGAGGCTATTATCCTTCTTATATCCGCCGGCATTTGGAGCAGCATGGAGTGACAATAACCATGTTGCCGGGAGACGAAGCTTTGCTGCGGGACAATCTTGTGGATTTTCTTTCCTTTAGTTATTACATGTCCTCAGTAGTCAGTGTAGATGAGAGTATCACGGCCACCACGGAAGGTAACCTGTCCTCAGGGCTGAAGAATCCCTTCCTGAAAACTTCCGATTGGGGCTGGCAGATCGATCCAAAGGGGCTGCGGTTTGTGCTCAAGGAGATGCATGACCGCTACCAGCTTCCTTTGTTCGTAGTAGAGAATGGTCTGGGTGCTGCAGATGTGCTCGAACTGGATGGCACGATCCGTGATCCATACCGGATAGAGTATCTGGCCCAGCATATTGAGCAGATGGCGGAAGCCATTGCCGATGGCGTGGAGCTGATGGGCTACACCAGCTGGGGCTGTATTGATCTGATCTCGGCTTCCACCTCGGAGATGCGCAAGCGGTACGGCTTCATTTATGTTGATCAGGATGATGCAGGCAATGGAACGCTGCTGCGTCTGCGTAAGGACAGCTTTTACTGGTACAAAAAGGTCATAACCTCTAACGGTGCAGATTTAAGCTATTAGTGCGGGGTTATAGTTCTTGTTCATTTTTTACGAAAACCTTGAGAAATCAAGGTTTTTTTGTTTTTTTAATAGGGAATAGAGATCGTGTGTGCTTCTTCTTATAACGAAGTTTTATCCGGGAAGGCACTACAAGACAAGGCGATCTCGATTGCCCAAACGTACATGTACTTTCGTACATTACCAACATGTAGGTTAAATCTTTATAATAGAGGAGAAGGAGGGTCAGCCAAGTGAAAGAAAAAAAAGCCGGACTATTGTTCATCGATGAATTGTTTGCGTCCAGATTGCCGCTTTTGATCTGGGTATCCATTGTATATATTGGCACTATATTGCTGCAGTTTCTTAAGGACCCTCAAATATTATCCAGTTCGATATTTACAGGCTTATTCACGGTCCATATTCTGCTGCACTGGAACTCCTATCGAATCACTAATAAGCAATTTTGGTTTTATTTTTCGGCACAAGCAATTTTAATTTACCTTTGTGCGATTTTGATGCCACAGGGGTATCAAGCAGTATTGATGGGATTGCTTCCGGTTCTGATTGCCCAAAGCCTTGGTTTTTCATTTCGGATAAAAAGAATCGTTTTTGTTGCCCTTATTAGTATAATTTTGTTTTTTGATTCGTCGCTCACCGTGGGCGATACCGATGAATTGATCGTATTTATGCCATTATTTGTTCTGATGCTTGTGATCGTTTTAGCGTATACATTATTGTTTTTTCAACAGGTTCGCGAGCGTCTCAGAATTCAGAATTTTTTGCATGATCTAAAAGAGGCCCATAAAAAGGTAGAGGAGCTGACATTGGCAAATGAACGCCAGCGAATGGCTCGGGATCTGCATGATACATTGGCGCAGGGAGTGGCCGGATTAATTATGCAGCTCGAAGCCGCCGATGCTCATATGACCAAGGGCAACACAGAGCGCTCTCAAGAAATTGTCAGACAGTCTATGAAGCAGGCTCGCACAACCTTAGCTGAAGCTCGTAAAGCAATTGACAATTTGCGGGCAAAATCAGCTTCAGAGATTGATTTTAGGGAAGCGGTCGATTATGAAACACAGCATTTTGGTGAAGCTACAGGTATCGTTGTAACCATGGATTTTAAGCTTACCAGACGTTTGTCTAGAGTAATGATGGAACATAGTTTGCACATTATAAAAGAAGGTCTGACCAATATCGCCCGTCATGCCCGGGCTGAGAAGGTGTGGATCACCCTGTCCGATCAAAATGAGCGGCTTTTTATAGAAATCAGAGACAATGGTTTGGGATTTAACACAGACGCCATCGGCAAGGATGCCGGACATTACGGTTTACTCGGGATTCAGGAGCGGGTAAGGCTGATTGGAGGAGAATTGAAAGTGCATAGCAGTTCGGCTGGAACAAGCATTCAGGTTGAGACATCATTTAGTGAGGGAGACCCTACATGACGCAAGTGAAAATTCTGATCGTAGATGATCATTTTGTTGTTCGGGAAGGCTTGAAGCTGATCCTGGAGACGGATGAACAGTTTCAAATTGTTGGAGAAGCGGTAAATGGGCAGGAAGCTATAACCCTTATAGATGAAGTGCGACCGGATGTGATCCTGATGGATTTGAATATGCCGGTCATGAGCGGACTGGAAGCCATGAAGGTATTGAGGGAGAAGAACAACTCCGTACCAGTTATTATTTTGACGACTTATAACGAAGATGAATTAATGATTAATGGACTGGCCTTGGGTGCGAGAGGTTACTTATTAAAGGATACGAACCGGGAAAATTTGTTCAGGAATATTGAATCGGCGATGAGAGGAGAAACCTTGCTCTCAGCAGAAATCATGGAGAGAGTGATTTCTGCTCGCGAGCAGCAGAGGGCTTCGGCTCCGATTCATAAAGAAGTATCCTTGTTATCCGATAAAGAAACTCAAATTCTGCAAAGTGTAGCGCAGGGCTTCAAAAGTAAAGAAATCGCCTTTGATTTGGGAATCTCAGAACGTACTGTAAAAGCTCATCTGACGAATGTTTACAACAAGCTAGGGGTAGATTCGCGATCGCAGGCAGTGGCGGCCGCTTTGGAACGCGGGATTTTACATATGTAATTTTGAACATGCGAAAGAAATCTTTCGCGTGTTTTTTTGTGGACTAATGGGCTGCCCGAAAGGGCAGAGCGTGTCCGCCCCTTTGGACGATGTTAGCAAGACTTCTCTTCTATAAGATAAAGACATAGAGAAAAACATTAGTATAGGGGAGACGATACTGAAATGGCCAAATTATTGTACCGGCTTGGGTTCTGGTCGGCGAGCAACCGCATTAAAGTCATTCTAGGAAGCATTGCCATCCTGCTGATCTCAGCAATCGTAGCTCTTTCGATGGGGCCTAAGCTTCATGAGGGAACTACTATCCCTGGACTGGAGTCCATAAAAACGATGGAACAGATGTATCAGGAATTTCCCTCCATGGTGGATAACAGCGGCAAAATTCAGTTGGTGATGAAATCACTAACGGATGAAACCTTATCCTCAGACACAACTAAGCAATTAATTGGTGCACAGTTAGAGGAAGTGGCTAAGGATCCGGCGGTCACAGCAGTAGTAAGTCCTTATGACAATCATTCGGTAAGTGCAGATGGCAAAATTGGCTATGCCACCATCTCATACAATACTCCAGGTAGTGATGTTACAGAAACATCAAAGGAACGTGTGCTTGATGTGGCAGGTGTTTTGCGTGATGCCGGCCTTCAGGCCGAATTAACGGGCTCTGGTTATGTGAAAATGGAGATCGGCGGCGTTACAGAAGGGATAGGTGTGCTCATTGCGCTTCTTGTTCTCACCGTTGCTTTTGGATCCGTTCTGACGGGGATCTTACCGATTCTTACGGCAGTCATTGGCCTTGGTACCGGTGTGATGTTGATCATCATCGGCTCGAATTTCTTCGACACCCCTTCTTTTGCTCTATCCCTGGCTAGCATGATTGGTCTGGCAGTGGGGATCGATTACGCGTTGTTTATTATCTCAAGATATCGGCAACAGCTTGCCGAAGGTTATGAGAGAAAAGAAGCAATTGCGATTGCGAACGGCACGGCAGGGAGTGCGGTTGTCTTTGCAGGCATAACGGTTATTATCGGTCTTACGGGAATGTCGGTGATTGGTATTCCTTTTCTTACCGCAATGGGTTTAGCCGCTGCGCTTTGCATTTTCGTGGCTGTTCTCATCGCTATTTTTATGGTTCCTGCTATCCTCGAAGCGATGGGAGGCTTAATCAAAGCCAAATCGAAAAAAAGTTCCAAAGGTTCAATCCGCAACAAAAAGAACGAGACTCGAGGTAATTTATGGGGGAGTTTTGTTACCGGGCGCCCATGGTTGGCTGTGATCCTTGGTGTAGCATTGCTGGGCACTATTGCAATACCTTTCTTCAACATGGAGACAGGCACCATGGATGATGCGCAAAAATCGCCGGAATTAACTGAGCGGCGGGCATATGATCTGATGACAGAGGCATACGGTGTTGGGTATCATAGTCCGCTCGTTATCCTAGCCGAAACTGATGGTGGACAAGATGCTGCAGCCAATCTGTCTGGGGCGCTGGAACAACTTAAAACCTATCCTAACATTGGTACGATTGCTTCTGCTGTTCCTGGTCCTTCCGGAAAGATTTCTTTGATTCATGTGATTCCGGCTACCGGTCCTGCAGATAATAAAACGGTAGATCTGGTTAAACAAATTCGCAGTCAAGCAGCAGAAATCGAGAGTCAAAATCATGTGAAACTGAAAGTAACCGGGAGCACAGCCGTAAATATCGATATCTCTCAGAAGCTGAACGAGGCGCTGCCTGAATTCTGTATCATCATCGTTGGCTTGGCTTTTGTTCTTCTAGTGATGGTATTCCGGTCCATCCTGGTTCCCATCAAAGCGGTCCTGGGATTTATTCTTTCTTTGGGGGCTACATTAGGCTTCATTACCTTCGTCATACAGGATGGACATTTGCAAAATGTGTTCCATTTTAATGGGCAAGCTCCCATACTCAATTTTCTCCCAATCATGGTCGTCGGCATTTTGTTCGGACTTGCCATGGACTACGAAGTTTTCCTCGTCAGTAGAATGCGAGAAGAATTTAAGAAAAGCGGGGATGCCAAAAAGTCCGTTCTGGCCGGTATCCGTCACAGCGGCGGGGTAGTTACAGCTGCAGGACTGATCATGATCTCTGTTTTCACGGGATTCATGCTGGCAGAAGATCCGAACATCAGGGTGATGAGCTTTGCACTTCTCTTTGGGGTTTTGTTCGATGCTTTTGTTGTCCGGATGCTCATCGTTCCCGGTGTAATGACTTTGCTGGGAAAATCAGCGTGGTATTTGCCGAAGTGGCTCGATCGCTTGCTTCCTAACCTGGATGTAGAAGGTGAGGAAGTGATGAAGGCGGTTGAGAAAAAACAATTAAGACTAGTGAGGGATCCTAAAACCAACCTCTCTACTGAACTCCTAAAATAAGTGGATAGTGAGGTGTTGCTCGATGACTCACCTTTCCGTGGTCGTACCTATTTATAATGAAGAGGAAAATATATACGATCTTTACTTAAGTATTACTGAAGCATTAAGAGGGAGAATTGAGCATTACGAAATCGTACTGGTGAATGATGGAAGTAGGGATCGTAGTGCCGTGCTGTTAAATGAAATCGCACAGATGGATCAAGCGGTAAAGGTCATTCATTTTGAAAAAAACTACGGGCAAACGGCAGCCATTTGGGCGGGGATAAAAAATTCCCAGGGCGAACTGATCGCCCTTATGGATGCAGCGCTACAGACAGATCCACGGAACATCTTTAGATTAATGCCTTTCATCAAGAAAAGAGATTTTGTAAATGGAAAATGGGCAGATCATAAAGATACGTGGTTTAAGAAAGTTTCTTCAGGTTTCGCGAAAAAAATCCGTAATTGGATTATTGGAGGTTCAATTTATGATATAGGCTGTCCTATGAAGCTCTTCAAAAGGGAGGTAGCTGACAGTTTCTATTTATATAATGGAATGCACCGCTTTTTGCCCACGGTGGCTAAGATGAACGGCTTTTCAGTTATTGAAGTTACGGTAACCCATCAAGCGAGGAAACACGGAAACTCTAAATATGGGGAAATCAATCGTGGCGGTATGGGTTTCATGGATGCCATATTGATTGGCTGGCTCAAAAAGAGAGTCATTCTGTATCGGATTAAGAGATAATTGGATTTAGAGAACGTTAATGTAAATTGAACGAGAGACATCACGGAGAATTCCATACGATGTCTCTTTGTTTGTTTTAAGGCAGTAAGCCGCTTTTTAGCTGACTATGTCTTTAAATATTCCGAGAAATTCTCCTGAAAATCCAGTGAATGAATATCTTCCCGGAGATGGTGGTGGATTAGCGGGCCGATTTTGGCGGTTTCTTTTTGCACCATAAGCTCAAGAATGGATTGGTGTTCGTTCCAGATTTCTTCCAGCTTGTCGGTCTTAAGCATGTGCAGTCTGCGGTACCTGAGATAATGTACATTCGACTGCTGGATCAGAGTCCACAGATACTCACGTCCAGCAAGCCTGTACAAGGCCCGGTGAAACTCGTCGTCTAAATTAAGGAAAGAATCTACAGCATTCTCCTGCCCGATGATCTCTTTCTGTTTCTTAAGAATTTCTTTAAGCTCGTGCACTCCTGGTAGTAAAAGCTGTGCAGAAAGATCCTTGAGGATCTCCTTTTCCAGTGTGCAACGCAAGTATGTGATTTGTTCAACAGATTCAAGATCAATAAAGGAGACAATATTACCTTTTTTCGGATAGATATCGGTATAAGATTCCAGTGCAAGCTGTTTGAGAACATCACGCAACGGCGTACGTGAAATCTGAAACCGCTCAGACAAGGCTGTTTCACTCAGAATGGTGCCTGGATTTAACGCCAGCGTGAGGATTTCTTGCTTCAGTGTGTTTAGAATTTCAGCTTTAATTGACATTTCTGTTCCTGCTTTCAATTGTTAATGACAGATACAGTACTAGTATACATGATAAGTTCTTTCATTAAAATCATTGGGATGAAAATAGGGTGGATATTCCTTGATTTCAGGATAAAATTCCTGATCAAATTGTGATTGACAAAGAATTGTTCTTATTCTATGATCAAGTAAATCTTGTATACAAGATAGATGAAAACGAATTCACAGGAGGGTTTATCAATGAACATGACGTGGAGATGGTATGGCGAGGGCAATGACAATATCACGCTGGATCATATTCGGCAGATTCCGGGTGTTATGGGGATTGTCTGGTCTTTGCATGAGAAAGTAGCCGGAGAAGTGTGGGAAATGGAACGGATCCAAGAAGTGGCGGATCAAATCACCAGCAAGGGTTTCAGCACGGCTGTAGTAGAAAGCGTCAACGTTCATGATGATATCAAAATCGGCTTGCCGACCCGTGATAAATATATCGATATTTATATCGACACCATTCGTAAACTCGCCAAGGTTGGCGTTAAGGTGATCTGCTATAATTTTATGCCTGTTTTCGATTGGACCCGCACAGAGCTGTATAAAGAGTTGCCTGATGGCTCGAATGCTCTCTTTTATGAAAAGGCTGCCATTACCGATAATCCGCGTGAGATGGTGGACCGGATTCTGAAAGGAGCTGGAAAGTTCACGATGCCGGGCTGGGAGCCGGAGCGGCTGGCAAAGCTGGATGAGCTGTTTGCGGCTTATGCGGATGTGACGGAAGATAAACTGTTCGACAACCTCCAGTATTTCCTGGAACGCATTATTCCAGTATGCGAGGAAGTGGACATCAAGATGGCTATCCATCCGGATGATCCGGCTTGGCCGATCTTTGGACTGCCGCGTATTATCCGCAATCGGGATATGATCCGCCGCTTTCTGGATTTGGTGGACAGCCCGTACAACGGTTTGACGTTCTGCACAGGGTCACTCGGCACGAATCCGGATAACGATCTGCCAGCGATGATCCGCGAGTTCCATGATCGTATTCATTTTGCCCATATCCGCAATGTGAAGGTATTTGAGAACGGTGATTTCATTGAGGTGTCGCACCGTGGGCGTGACGGAAGCGTTGATGTGGCCGAGGTGGTCAAAGCCTATCATGAGAACGGATACATTGGTTATGTGCGTCCGGATCACGGGCGGCATCTGTGGGGGGAAGAGAAGAACTGCCGACCGGGTTATGGCTTGTATGATAGAGCTATGGGCATCATGTATTTGCTTGGTGTTTGGGATAGCTTGGATAATGTCAAGGAGGCAAAATAAATGCTGCATCTGACCAGAAGCAGTATCCAAGGGGAAAAAGCATGGAAAGCTGCTGGAGTGGAGCTTCCACAGTTCGACTATGAGCAGGTAGCAAACAATACACAGCTTAAACCGGAATGGATTCATTTCGGTGCAGGTAATATTTTCAGGGGATTCGTGGCAAATGCTCATCAGAAGCTGCTGGATAGCAGAAAGTCGGATACAGGTATTATTGCGGTGGAAACCTTTGATTTCGAAATGATTGATAAAGTCTACAAGCCCTACGACAATCTGACCCTTTTAGTGCTGATGAATGCTCGTGGTGATTTTCAGAAAAGAGTAGTCAGCAGTATTGTGGAGGGAATCGCAGCGGACAAAAACCGAGAAGCGGAGTACCGTAGATTGATCGAGGTGTTCGAGAATCCCAGCCTGCAAATGGCCAGCTTCACCATCACGGAGAAGGGATACTCGTTGACGGATCCGCACGATAAATATTTTGGCATTGTGGAAAAGGATATTGTGAGCGGACCGGAGCATCCTGTTCATGTCATGAGCATTGTAGCTTCGCTTGCTTATCGAAGATATCTGAAAGGCCAATATCCGATGACCTTTGTCAGCATGGACAACTGCTCACACAATGGCGACAAGCTGAAGAACGGTGTTGTGTCCATCGCTAAGGAATGGGCCCAAAGAGGACTTGTTATAGAAGACTTCGTGCGTTATCTGGAAGATGAACGAGTAATAACCTTTCCATTGTCCATGATCGATAAAATCACACCACGTCCTTCGGAGAGTGTACAGGCAGCGCTTCTGGAACAGGGAATTGGTGATATGGATGTGATCATTACCTCCAAAAACACATATACCGCTCCTTTCGTAAATGCTGAGATCAGCGAATATCTTGTAGTGGAGGATAACTTTACGAACGGACGTCCACCACTAGAGGAAGCCGGAATTATTTTTACGGACCGGGAGACAGTCAACAAGGTGGAGACGATGAAAGTAACGACCTGCCTTAATCCGCTGCATACGGCGCTTGCTGTTTCCGGTTGTCTGCTTGGCTACACCTTGATCGCGGATGAGATGAAGGACGATACTTTGCGGAGGTTTGTGGAGATAATCGGTTACAAAGAAGGTCTGCCCGTCGTAGTGGATCCGGGGATTCTCAGTCCAAAGCAGTTCCTGGACGAAGTCCTTACGGAGCGTTTTGCCAATCCATTTATCCCCGATACTCCGCAGCGGATTGCTACAGACACTTCGCAGAAGGTAGGTATACGGTTTGGTGAAACTATTAAATCCTATATTCGACGGGAGGATCTCGATCCAGCGCAGCTAACGGCGATTCCACTGGCTATTGCTGTATGGTGTCGTTACTTACTTGGAGTGAATGATGCTGGAGAGGTCTTCACATTGAGTTCAGATCCGTTACTAGAAACACTGCAAGGTTACCTGCAAGGAGTTTCACTTGGAGACCAAACCGCAAGTGTGCGCCCCATTCTTGAAGATGAGCGACTTTTTGGGGTTCCGTTGTACGAGATTGGTCTTGGCGATAAGATTGAGCTTATGTTCCAGGAAATGATGGCAGGTCCAGGAGCGGTACGGAGAACATTAGACAACTATTTAAAGTGAAAGCTAGGCAGTTAAGTAGATTTGTTTTATTATAGAAGAAAATAAAGCGAAAAAAGTCCCGAGGCAATCAATCGGGGCTTTTTTTTGTATGATTTTAAAAAATCCAAACAAAGTGTGAAAAGAATCTTATGTAAAATGAGAAGGACGAAAGTTAAACTAAACACATGACGAATAACCGGTGTTCGTCAACTGAGCGACGAATTTTGAGGGGGTTCAACACCATGTTGTGGGGCGGGCAGAAAGGCCGGCTGGAGTGGAAGTGGCGAAAAGAACGGTATAAATCCCGCAGAATGCAGCTGATTGGGTGAATACGGAGAAATCTACGGGATAAATGCTTTAGAATGCAGCGGATGGAGCAGATGTGGAGAAATGAACAGGATAAATCCCGCAGAATGCAGCTGATCGAGCGGATGTGGCGAAATGAACGGGATAAATCCCGCAGAATGCAGCTGATCGAGCGAATGTGGCGAAAAGAACGGTATAAATCCCGCAGAATGCAGCTGATCGAGCGAATACGGAGAAATCTACAGTATAAATCCCGCAGAATGTACCGGATCGAGTGAAGGTGGCGAAATGAGCGGTATAAATCCCGTAGAATGTACCGGATCGGGCGAATACGGTGAAATGAACGGTATAAATCCCGCAGAATGCAGCTGATCGAGCGAATACGGAGAAATCTACAGTATAAATCCCGCAGAATGTAGCTGATCGAGTGAAGGTGGTGAAAAGAGAGGCATAAATGCCTTAGAATGTGGCGGATCGAGCGAATGCAGGGAAAAGAGAGGCAAAAATGCCCTAGAATGTGGCGAATCGAGCGAATGTGGGGAAAAGAGAGGCGTAAATGCCCTAGAATATGGCGGATCGAGCGAATGTCACCAGATCGAGCATATACGGTGAAATAAACGGGATAAATCCCGCAGAATGCAGCTGATCGAGCGAATGTGGCGAAATGAGCGGTATAAATCCCGTAGAATGTACCGGATCGGGCGAATACGGTGAAATAAACGGTATAAATCCCGTAGAATGTACCGGATCGGGCGAATACGGTGAAATGAACGGTATAAATCCCGCAGAATGCAGCTGATCGAGCGAATGTGGCGAAATCTACGGTATAAATCCCGCAGAATGCACCGTATGGACCGGGACCAATACACCCTAAAGGAGTGATTCCCCCCATTAACCGGAGAACCACTCCTTTTTTATAACCAACTTTATAATCCAATCAACGATCTCCGTGATGCTTAACTGTGTATTTTGCTGAACTCGATTCGCGAGCTGAAGGACCTGGTAAACTCTTTTTCGATTATTGTTTTCATGATATTGTGATGCACTTTGAGTTGTGATTGATCGGCGTGGTCTCTAAGGAGTTCAAAGAGCGCTGCTGATTTTTTGAAGCCTGTATCATCGTCTAGCTTGATGCTTAATAACAAGATTTCTAGAATAGTGTTGATTGTATCGTACATATTCTCTTGTTTATAGTAATACATCGCCAGCAAATAAATGTAATCCTCATGGTATTTGATATTCACAATAGTCTCATGTTCTCCTATGTCATCAACATTGATTTTGAATTCCTTCAGAATCCAATCAACGGAATAATCATGTATTATCGAAGATTCTAAGATGGTAATGAGTCCCGGCAATAATTCTTCATCATCACTTTTTCTAATAAACTCAACGTATTTATGTAGCACTCCCATTTTGCCTTCCAGCAGATCGATAACGTATGAATTGGCTTTTGCTATATTGCGGTAATATTCGACTTCATAAATGGCCTCTTCATCTAAACCTACTATCCAGCCCAGGTCAGCATACTTCTGAATACATAGTTTTGCCTCGTCATACTTACCGGACTTTTGTAGTGCTATACCTTTTGCGCATGAGCTATATCCAAAATAATAGGGGATACTCCGCTTCAGTTTAGTACCTCTTATGAGGTTACTATTGTTTTCATATATGATGGAAATTTGTTCGTGTAGCTTGTCTGCAATTTCAATCATGGCATCCCAATTCTCAAATGAAAATGATGCCTTAAGCATCTGAATCAAGGAATCCACATTCAACTCTTCCAAATCCAACTTCAATCCTATCTCCCTTTCTAGAGCATATCATGCATCGATTAAGATAATTGTATTTCATTTCTAAATTATTCATTTATTTTACATTAAATCATGTGATTTCCATCACGTTACATAAGGTCAAAAGGGTCTTTATTAATAATTTTCAAAATACATCCAGCTCACATTATCTTCCTTAAGTTTCTAGTGTTGGAGGAATAATGTTTGTTCCGTTGTTCATTTGTCCCCTTGTTTTTGGGTTATTTGTACGTAAAATGCGGAAATGTACCTATCGTGGAACTCGTTCTTCCTTTATGATCATCCCGTAAAGAAAGCGCTATCAAAGAAATTTTAACCACATTTCATGAGGGGGTAAGGATGATTTGAAGCGAATGGGAAAAAAGCTGGGAATGAGCCTGTTGGTATTTATAATTGCAGCAGCGCAGTTCGGTTTCACAGGAACGCAGGGCAATGTGGCACTAGCAGCAGAGAAAAGTATGGCGCAAAAGCCGTATATGGGCTGGAGCAGTTACAGCATGCAGGTGTACGACGGTGCAGGTAACTGGACCTCGGCCGAAAGCATTAAGAAACAATCGGATGTTATGCATGAGAAGTTGCAAGCCCATGGATATGAATACATCAATATTGATGCGGGCTGGAATGGCGACATGGATGAATACGGCAGACCGATTCCAAGTGAGACCTTATATCCTAACGGATTTCAAGAGGTCATCGACTATGTTCATAATAATGGACAGAAAATTGGAATCTATATGATTCCGGGGGTATCCATCGATGCCTATAATCGGAATCTTGAGATTTACGGGACTGGTGGCCAATGCCGCATACAGGACATTACAGCCAAGCCGCTTACCATTATGGATTATTGGAATTCCTACACTTATAAAATTGATTTCACGAATCCATGTGCCCAGAAGTATGTGGATTCTATTGCCGATATGATTGGCGAGTGGGGCATTGATTTCGTCAAATTTGACAGCGTGACTCCTGGCTCGGGGATTGATAACTTGAGCCGTGATGCGCGCGGCGATGTTGAGGCATGGTCTAAGGCTTTTGACAGAAATAACATCTGGTTTGAGCTGTCCTGGGCGCTCGATCACAATTACGTGGATTTCTGGAAAAAGTATGCCAACGGTTGGCGAATTGACTGGGATGTGGAAGCTTACGATGGCAGTGGGCTGACAGCCTGGCCGAGTATTTCCCGCTTGTTCCCCAAAGCAGCACTTTGGTGGAGGGATGCAGGTCCTGGGGGTTGGAATGATTTTGATTCCCTGAACGTTGGTAACGGTTCTATGGATGGTCTGACCAAAGACGAGCGGAAATCCGCGATGACATTCTGGTCAATCTCTTCCGTACCACTGTATACAGGTAATGACATGACTAGGCTGGACAGCTATGGTCTAGAATTGCTTACCAATGATGAGGTAATTGCCGTAAATCAGGCAGGACGTCCAGGCCATCCAGTATCCATGGATACCCAGCAGCAGGTTTGGTATGCCAATAATGGAGATGGTACTTACAGCGTAGCTCTGTTCAATCTGGGCAGTCGGAGTGCGGAGGTGAAAGTCAAATGGAGTGATCTCGGCCTTGAAGGCCCGGCTTCCGTTCGCGATTTATGGAGTCACACTGAGCTGGGAGACTTTGAGAAGGAATTTAGCGGAGGGATACTTGAACCTCATGCGTCACGGATGCTTAAAGTTACAGCATTAGGTGGCACTTCTACAGTCAATGATGATGATACAGGTATGCGCTACAGCGGGGATTGGAAGCGTAATGGCGGCAAAGAACTGCTAGAAGGAAAGCAAGATTTGAGCATTACGATCAAGGATTCCTCGTCTGCTCCGTCGATGGCTTCACAATCGGATGTTACGTACTATGGGACTGACCCGTCTGAGAATTCGTCTGCTGCGAACAAGGCAACGGTCACCAATGTAGTTTACATTAATGATAATGACAGCGGCATTAAATATAATGGCGCATGGCAGGTAAACTCATCTCGAGGATTGGGTGATTATAGAGACGATGTGCATTATGCCGAGAAGAACGGGGATTCCTTTGAGTACACCTTTACGGGCACTGGCATTGACCTGCTGACCGAAAAGCATGAATCTCAGGGAGATATGATTATTACGCTGGACAATGAGGCTGCACAGACCGTTAGTGCTTATAAAACTGGATCAAGAGAGGTACAGCAAAATCTGTACAGTGTCTCAGGACTGGCTAACGGCTCTCACAGGCTTAAAGTGGTCAAAAGCTCAGGTGATTTTATGCTGCTTGACGCATTTAAGGTGACTACAGAAACTCCAGCAGGAGAACAGAATAGTACCATTACTCCGACATCTGCTCGATTCGACCAAGCAATAGAACAACAAGAGGATGTTACTGTCACTCTGAATTTGAATGGTAATACACTGAGCGGTATTGAAAATAATGGCGAGGCACTTTCGGAAGACGATTTTACGGTGACGAATGATAAATTGACCATTCATAAGCAATACCTTGCGCAGCAGCCGGCAGGCACAACCGACTTGATTTTCATTTTTAACACTGGTGATCCACAGACCCTGTCGATACAAATTAGTGATTCTACAGGCATTCGTTATGTGATGATTAATAACGATGATTCGACAGTTAAGTACAATGGCACTTGGAACCGCAGCAGTGGCAGAGGATTGGGTGACTATAAAGACGATGTGCAATATACGGAGCAGAATGGTGATTCTTTTGAATATACCTTCAGAGGAACGGGGATTCAGCTGTTCACAGAGGTAGATGAGTCACAGGGTGATATGGATATATATGTTGACGATCAATTTAAGGAAACCGTCAGTGCCTATCATCATGGACAAATGTCACTTCAGAACCTTTACAGCATTTCTGGCTTACCGGATGGAATGCACACGCTCAAGGTTGTGAAGAAATCAGGCAGATTTATGCTCCTGGATATGCTTAAGGTAGAAATTCCGAATATGATTAATCCGATCGCTGCCAGCTTTGATAAAGCTGCTTCCGCTCAGGAAGATATTGAGGTGACATTGCTGCAGCAAGCGGAAAGCTTTGCCGGTATTACTAACGGATTATATGATCTGGTTCTCGGGACTGATTATTCAGTAGCAGGTAACCGTGTTACACTGAATAAATCTTATCTTGCTGCACAGCCAGTGGGGACGCTGAACCTTAAGTTTACTGTGGAGGGAGATTATCTTAACGATGTTCACTCCACATCAGTGGACGGTGATTTCTTTGAATATACCTTCAAGGGTACCGGAATCAGCCTGATCACACCTATGGGTCCAGAGCAAGGTGATATGGATATTTATGTGGATGGACAACGGGTCCAAACCGTGAATGCGTATAGTCAGAGCCGCCTGACCCGTCAGGGAATTTATAGTATTTCGGGATTGGAGGGCGGGATACACACGCTTAAAGCTGTGAAGAAATCTGGTGATTTCATGCTGACGGATCAATTGAAATTCACAGTTTCAACGAGTCCTGCTGTATCTCCGACACCAACGCCAAGTCCGACACCGACATCAACTTTTACACCGACACCAACACCAACATCAACGGATTCGGGTGGCTCATACATTCCAGCTCAGCCATCTTCTACACCTGCCCTGACTCCGACGCCAACTCCGGCAACTGGAAATGAGGATGGATCTGCAGGGAATGGCGAGTCTAATCCGATCCGTCATACCGCATATATCAAAGGTTATCCGGGTGGGTTCTTCCAGCCGGAGCACGAAATTACGCGTGCTGAGATGGCAACGATTCTTGCCAATGTTGCTGAGAAGGGAGCTACTGGAGCAGGGGTTGTGTTCAGTGATGTGCCTTCTGGTTACTGGGGTGCTGATGCCATAACCAAAGCAGCGAAGATGGGACTAATGAAGGGTTACAGCGATGGCACCTTTAAACCTAATCAACCATTGACGCGTGCAGAAATGGCCAGTCTGGTGACCCTGCTTAGAACGGATTCGACGCAGAAGGGCTCCGGTTTCTCTGACATCAATGGACATTGGGCACAGGCGGCGATTTTGCAAGCCCAAGGTACGGGCATTTTGACTGGTTATAATGACGGGACTTTCCGTCCTAATGCCAAGCTTACTCGTGCCGAAGCTGTTGTGGTTATGAATAGGGCTTTGGGCAGAGGTCCTCTAACCAATGTAACAAATCCACAGTGGGCAGATGTTCCGGCAACGCATTGGGCCTTCGGCGACATTGAAGAAGCTTCGACGGATCATGTCTTTACATCTGGATCAGAGGCCAGAGATCAGAAGAAGAACTAATTGTCTAGCCAAAGCATTGAAGAAGGGGGGCCGTTACTGGCCCCTTTTTTCTAAATGACAGGAGGGCCACGCACTATAGATAAAATATCGGAATTGCCGATAAAAGGCAGTGATAACGGCGTAGATCGCTGTTTTTTTCCATTTCTGAAGAGGTGCAGAAGGGTGAAGTGAGTTCAAACCCTTGACTATGAAGCAAAATGTTTTAATCTATGGTAATGATAGCGCTATCGAAATGTCATATTGAGGGAGGCTAACTACGCTGAAATATTCCAATATCTTTCGTAAATTTCTAATCTCTTATGTGGTCATTTTGGTCATACCCAGCATTGGCGGGTACATGTCCTATCTAACCTCGATCTCCGTGACACAGTCCATCTCGATTGAGAATGGAGTCACTCAGCTTCAGAAAAGTCAGGAGATATTGGAGCGCCGTATGGCGGAGGTTGAAGGCTTTACCAGGCAATTGGCGGTCAACCAGGAGCTAAATGTTCTTATGAATGAAAGTGAAAATGAGACGAATGTGTATGGGATTTGGAAAACGATGCGGAATGTTTTGACCTTCGGCCAGACTAATGATTTTTTGCAAAACTATTATATTTACCTCGCCAACTATAATCTTATCCTAACCCCAGGTTCGACCTATCGTCCGGAGCATTACTATTCTAATTTCAACTATAAGGATCTTTCGTTACAGGATTGGAGAAAAGAAGTGCTTGAGACAACCCACCGCAGCGAGATCAAGCCACTTAGTGATTTTGTCAGCAGGGGGATGCAAACCTCGGTCATTACCTATATGCAGTCACTCCCCTTGGATAGCTTTAATGATTCCTCGCCGGCCGTCGCAGTAGTGATTATTGATGAAAAAAATATTTCCAGCCTGCTTTCAGGCCTGACCGAGCGATATGGGGGTTGGGTGCATATTAGTGATGCTAAAGGGAATACGATTGTTCTGCAAGGAAGTGATGAGCAGAAAATGGTCAAAATGCTCGACGATCCAGCTTTTGATAAGAACAAGGTCAGTCAGTTTTACAAGGATGATCTGGTGATTACTACCCGTTCCGATTCCAATGGCTGGGTGTATCAGACCGGGATTCCTCAAGATATTTTGATGGAGAATGCTAACAAAATCAAGAGAATCTCCATACAAATTACGGGAGGCACTCTAATTATCGGTTTGATTGCCGGACTGATATTAGCTTACCGTAACAGCGCGCCAATCAACCGTATGCTCAGTGTCATGAAGGAGCAATTCGGCAAAGAAGAAGCCTCGGAGAGAAATGAATTTGACTTTTTGAGCGGCAATATAGCCGATATGATTACCAAAAATAAGCTGCTCGAGTCCGAGCTTAACCGCCAGCTTCCTCTGGTCCGAGATGCCTTCCTGAAACGGCTGATTGCCGGTGAATTCAAAACGCGGGATGAAATTATCTCTGCCGCCAAACAGGCGGATATCAGCATGAATCAGAATACTGGCTACGTAGGAATTGTTCAGATTAACGGTTATGCGGGTATGGACAGTGTTGAAATTCTGAACGAGCTGAGTGCTTCCCGGCTGCTGCTGAAACAGACCTTGGCTGATCTTGGCGTGGATGTCTTGATGACGGATATGGGCTCTGATAAAGTTGTAACGCTGTTCTTTTCTAGGGAAGAAGGAGCTGACAAGGAACAGGAAGCAGCGAATATCACCCAGACGATGGAGGAGCTCGCTATAAATGTCTTTAATGAGTACCGCATTACCATTCTGGCGGGGTTCGGGGATCTATTCACAGAGGTAACAGAGGTTAGCCTTTCGTATGATCAATCGAAGCAGGCACTGGAATATGCTGTTTACATGAATAAAAAAGGGATTATCTGGAGCAGTGAAGCTCAAATTGAGAATACAACTTATTATTATCCGCTGGATTCGGAGCAACGGTTAATCAGCACGATTCGAGCCGGAGAGCTAGAGGAAGCCAAACGGATTGTGCGTGCGATTATTGTCCAGAATATGGAGCAGCGAGAATTATCCATCGAAATGAAGCACCAGCTTGTCGGGGAAATGAAGGGGACTTTTCTCAAGCTATTGGATCAAAAGGCATTTACCGAATATTCAGATATCGAGAGTGTCAAACGGCGGGTCATAGACATTGGCTCATCAGAGTCGCTTGAGACGATCCAGAACGAATTTTTTGACATTATGGAAGAGCTGTGCGGACTCATTGCGAATAAAAAGAAAGATATTCATATTCAAATCATCAAGCAGATTAAGGACTACACAGCAAAAAACTACTCGGATACGGAACTAACCCTCTACCGGGTGGCGGAACAGGTGGAGCGGCCGGAAAAATATATTTCCCAGCTGTTTAAAGAGGTCACGGGTGTTAATTTCTCCGACCATTTGATAAAAGTCAGAATGGATCAGGCCATCATCCTGCTCAAAGAGAGCGGATTAACGGTGGATGAGATTGCCGTTCGGGTGGGCTACAACAGTTCACATTCCTTCAGACGCGCATTCAAAAGGTTGATGGGTGTTTCCCCGAGTGCCTACAGACAATCTGTGGATGAATAAAAAAATATGCCATAACATAAGGCTGCACTGTCCACTTTGGACGATGCAGTCTTTTTTCTGATTTCAACCCTGCAATTCGGAAAAATGGCCGTTCTACTGCTATTTTGTGCTCCTCAGATAGGGCGATTTGTACGCTGAAGCACCCAAGTGTACCTTTCTTTTGGAGATAAAAGTCATCTATGATCAATCCGTAGAAAGCGCTATCACAAATCACAGACATCTGCTTAGGGGGAATTGTTCTGGAGAAAGAATTAGTATTACATCGCAAGTCGTTGCCGAAAAGCAAAGGCCCCGTATTCTTACAAAATGCTCGCAAAAGCATAAAAAAGCACTGGCAGTTACATCTGCTTGTGATTCCGCCTTTGCTGTTTTTTATCATCTTCAAGTATTATCCGATGCTGAACACTGTCCTAGCCTTTAAGGACTATAACGTCATAAAAGGGATATGGGGAAGTCCATGGGTCGGATTTAAAAACTTTCAGCTCTTCTTTGAGAATCCGCAGTTTTGGACACTGCTCAAGAATACTATTATGCTTAGTGGCTATCAGCTGCTGGCGGGTTTTCCAATCCCGATTATTCTTGCGCTCATGATTAATGAGGTACGGGGAGGAAGGTTTAAGAAATTCGTTCAGCTTGTATCGTTTGCCCCTTATTTCATCTCGACGGTTGTCATGGTGTCAATCGTTATGCTCTTTCTGGCCCCTCGGCTCGGTTTTGCCAACATTGCACTCAACTTCTTCGGACTGGATTCTATTAACTTCCTAGGTGAACCCGGCATGTTCCGTTCGATTTATGTGTGGTCTGATATTTGGCAGACAGCGGGCTACAGTGCAGTCGTATATTTGGCAGCGCTTGCAGGGATAGACCCAACACTTTATGAAGCTGCCAAAGTTGATGGAGCCTCGCGGTTTCAAAAAATCCGCCACGTCGATTTGCCAGGGATTGTGCCAACCATCGTTATCATTTTGATTCTGAATGTAGGGAATGTAATGGCGATTGGCTTTGAAAAAGTCTACCTGCTACAGAACCCGCTTAACCTCGTTAATTCTGAGATCATTGCCACCTATGTCTATCGGGTCGGCCTGTTGAATGCCAATTACAGCTTTGCAACTGCGGTGGGCCTGTTCAACTCCATCATCAACTTGGTTCTCTTATTTACAGTAAACGGTCTGGCGAAAAGAATCACTAAGAACAGCATCTGGTAGGAAAGGAGCTCATCTATGGCAGCAGCAGTTCAAAAAAAGATTAAAGAATCCGTCGGCGACAAAGCGTTCCTGATCACAATCTATATCGTGCTTACTCTTGTGGTAATCGCTGTACTTTATCCGCTTATTTTTATCATCAGCAGCTCAATCAGTAGTCCGGCAGCCGTGACCTCTGGTCGTGTCTGGCTCTGGCCTGTAGATATATCCTTCAAAGGTTTCAAAGTATTGCTGAATACGCCTGAGATTATCACTGGTTATGGAAACTCAATTTTCTACACCGCAGCGGGAACGCTGATTAGTATAACTTTAACGGTCATGATCGCTTACCCGCTGTCTCGAAAAGGTTTTTTCGGACGAAATACACTGATGATGATCATTACCTTCACCATGATCTTCAGTGGGGGGCTAATTCCCACCTATTTGGTAGTGAAGGAGATGCATCTGATCGATACTCGCTGGGCGCTGCTGATTC
This sequence comes from Paenibacillus sp. FSL H7-0943, assembly GCF_037963265.1. Taxonomy (NCBI): domain Bacteria; kingdom Bacillati; phylum Bacillota; class Bacilli; order Caryophanales; family Paenibacillaceae; genus Paenibacillus; species Paenibacillus sp. FSL H7-0943. Next base: position 5,109,093 of record NZ_CP150148.1, on the reverse strand, counting down.
CGAACGCCATTTGGGTCTGGCAGGTCATTATTGCCCGCTCCTTCTTTCAATCCTCGATTCCGGAGGAGCTTTTGGAAGCTAGTGAAATCGACGGCTGTAGTGATATGAGATTCATCTGGAGCGTGGTACTCCCGTTATCCAAACCGATTCTCGCAGTGTTGGTGCTTATGTACGCGGTAGGTCAATGGAATGCCTATTTCGATGCGCTGATATATCTGAAATCAGCAGATTTGTTCCCCTTACAGCTTGTCCTGCGAAGCATCATCATTCAGAACAACAGCGCTGGTGGAGCCATGGACGTGGGGAAACTGGTCGAGAAACAACAGCTTTCCGAGCTGCTGAAGTATTCCTTAATTGTGATTGCCACTTTGCCGGTACTTGTTATCTATCCTTTCGTACAGCGTTATTTTGTACAGGGGATGCTTGTTGGTTCCGTCAAGGGTTGATCTTAGGAGTCTCTTTTTTGGAAAGGAGGTATGCCCGGAGTACACACTTAAGGTATCATCGTATCACCTGCTAAATTACAAAAGGGAGTGATAATATTTGAAGAAGCAAAGCTTGATTACTTTACTAATTCTGGTCATGGCATTTACGGTTGTAATTAGCGGATGTGCAAATAAAAATACAGATAACGCATCCAGCACGCAGCAGGGTTCTGGTTCGGGTTCGTCTGGCAAGCCGGTTGAGATCAGCGTGTTCTCAGTTCAGGAATCCGGCATCGACCTTCCGACCAATAAATTCACAAAACATGTAGAAGAGAAATTTAATTTCAAATTCAACTGGCAGATCAACCCATCGGATGGTGCTCAGGAAAAACGCCAGATCTCACTGGCGAGTGGTGACTATCCGGATGCTTACCTGCTTACTCACTATATTGATCAATTCTCACAGGCCGATCTACTGAAATACGGCAAGCAAGGTGTACTCATTCCTCTAAATGATCTGATTGATAAATATGCTCCAAATATTAAAGCAGCCATGGAAAAGAACTCTGACCTAAGAACGCTTAATACTGCACCTGATGGAAACATTTACGGACTTGTAGCTTATACAGAATGTTTCCACTGTTCCTATCCTAGCAAAATGTGGCTGAATACTGAGTGGATGAAAAAGCTTAACTTGGAGATGCCGAAGACCACTGAGGAATTCAAAAATGTACTGAAAGCCTTTAAAACGCAAGACCCGAACGGCAATGGCAAAGCGGATGAAGTGCCGCTAAGCGGTTCCATCGAGGAGTTCGGCGTACGGATCGTTCCTTTCTTGATGAACGCATTTGTTTATGATGATGATCGTAATTACCTGAACATGAAGGATGGAAAGGTGCAATCTGCTGCCATTACTCCGGAGTGGAAAGAAGGATTGACCTATATTAAATCCCTGTTTGACGAAGGTTTGATTGATCCGGGTGCCTTTACACAAAACGCGGAAGCTTTTAAGAAAATCGGTGAAAATGCTGATGCAGAAATTCTAGGCGCAGGTGCAGGTATGCACCCAGCGATCTTCGTAAACATCGACCCGGGGAATACCCGTTCAGCACATTACAACCCGCTGCCTCCGATTTCGGGACCTCAAGGAATTTCCTATGCGACTCATGATGGAGGCGGCGTAGTCCCGGGTGCAAAATTCGTGATCACAAACAAAGCAAGTGAAGAAGCACAAATTACACTGATCAAGATGGTGGATTATATGTTTACACCAGAAGGCCAAACGAATGGCGCAGCTGGCCTGAAGGGAACCGATTGGACAGATCCGGTCGAAGGCGATGTGGCGTTGGGGAAAGATGTTAAACCGATGATCAAACTAATTCCAGGTGAAGAAGGCGCAGCACCACGTAATGCAGGCTGGAGTGGTATGGCTCACTTCTATGAGCCTAAAGAATACCGTGATACTTACGTTCAAGGTACCGACATCTTTGCTTCTGATGGTTATGAACGTAGACTGTATGATGCGACTCTGCTATACGAAGGTCATGAGCCTAAAGAGTTATTCCCCATCTGGTCGATCTGGATTGATCCAAGTGAGATTGATGAAGCCAGCTTGCTGCAGACAAATTTGAAAAATTACATCGAACAAAATGAGCTGCAATTCATCACAGGCAACAAGGATCTGAACAAGGACTGGGACGCTTATGTAAAGGGATTGCAGAACTTGAAGCTTGACCGTTATCTCGAAATTTTACAAAAGGCTTATGATACTTCAAAAAAATAAATATTGAAATCAGAATCAGGTGCTGTATGATAGACCCCGCACCTGATTTCTTGATTTCAGGGGAAAATATGGGTTTTTGTGGATGGAGGTTGAGTTATGACAGACGAGAATCATTGCAATCATTCATTTGTAGTTCCGCGCCGTGGACTACCTCAAATTAACGGCAGGCTTACGGAAAAAGGTACTGTGACCGTTGCCTTTTTAGGCGGCTCAATTACGGAGGGGGCAGGTGCTTCCGAAGCAGACACATATAGCTGGAGAGCACTCACTGGTAAGTATCTTCAGGAGCGGTTTGCGGATCAGGAGTTCCGCTTCATCAATGCAGGAGTGGGGGGGACGAACTCAACTTTAGGTGTTCATCGATTACAGGAGCATGTCCTGCAGCAGGGCACAGTTGATTTGTTATTCGTTGAATTTAGCGTCAATGACGGCAATGACCGGGAAGAATCCATTAGAGGGATGGAGGGCATTGTTCGCCAATGCAGGCGGTTGTCACCGGGCACTGATATTTGCTTTTTGTATACGGCAGCAGAGAAGAATCTCTCCGGGAGCAATCCCTTTAATATTGCTGTCCATGAAGAAGTAGCTGAACATTATAAGCTTCCCTCTGTTAATTTTGCAGCTAGAGTCTATGCGCAGCTAGAGGCGGAACAAATGGAGTGGACTAAGCTGGCACCGGATGGATATCATCCCAATGATGACGGTCATGCGCTGTATGCCTCTTTTTTGCGAGAGTATCTGGAGACAGCGCTTGTTCCTAACAAGACGAATTTGAGTAGCGAAAGCTCTTTAGATATTCCACCTTTGGCGGAGCAAAATTATGAATACGGCAGCCTGCTTGATTTCCGTGCGGCTGATCTTGTGAACGGTTACGAACTTCGCGAACTGGCTGCAGGAGATTCGCTGATGAACTGGCGTTTTGGAACAGAGCATCTGTATACCCATAGCAAGGAGGCTGTTTTTTCTTTTACAGTGACCGGGCAAAGCGCAGGCTTGATGCTGCTCTACGGACCGGATAGCGGGATTTTTGAATATTCGCTAAATGGCAGTTCTTATAAAGCTGTGAACTTATTCGATGAATGGTGTCCGCTTGCCTTTCGGCCTATTATCGCCATGTTTCCGATCCAGGAACAACGTCAAGAATTGCATGTTTCAGTACGCATTACGGGGCTGAAGGATGAACAGAGTAAAGGCACCAGTCTGCGTATTCTGAAACTGCTGCACAATTGATTATTTTAAGCGGAGAGATTATACTGCCAAATATTAAGCGTTTACAAAAAAAGAAAGGCGGTGCCGATGATTACTTCTGCTGAAAATAACGCCTTAACTACTCCTGCTGTAATCCGCCTGACGGATTATGGAGTGCTGCCGGATTCTGGTTTAGACGCGCAGCCAGCCATGGTTCGGGCTATACAGGCTGTCGCTGAAATTCCCGGTCCAGTACTACTGGATTGCCCGAAGGGCTGCTATCATTTCTATCCGGACGAGGCCATCCGCAAACCTTATTTTATCTCTAATACTGCCAGTGAAGAAGAGAACAGGGATGTCACTAAGACCATCGGTATTTTGCTGAAGGGACAATATAATTTAACGCTGGAAGGCAATGGTTCATTATTTATTTTTCACGGCAAGCAAACGATGCTCCTGCTGGATGGCTGCAAGAATGTGGAGATCCGTAATTTACATACCGACTATGCCCGGCCAACTGTGACGGAGATGACGATTACCGAAAGCGGTGACCATTCGTTCGATGTCCAAGTACATCCCGATTCACGTTATGAGATTAGGGAGGATAAGTTGGTCTGGATCGGTGAGGGCTGGAGCTTTTCTGAAGGCCCAATGCAGACTTATGATCCGCAGCGCAATACGACTTGGCGGATGGATAACTGGCTGGAGCAGGCAGACACTGTCGAGGAACTGGAGCCGATGAAGCTCCGTCTGCATTTTAATTTTCAGCCTGAGGTTATTCCGGGGCATGTTCTACAAAGCCGTGACGGCATCCGTGATCAGGTGGGCGTATTCTTTACGGAAAGCTCGAACATCACCTTGAGCGATATTGGGCTACATTTTCTGCATGGACTTGGCATCGTTGGCCAGTTCAGCGAGAATCTCAGCTTCCGCCGTATGGATCTCTCACCGCGTCCGGAAACGGGACGAACGGTCACAGGCTTTGCGGACTTTATTCACATGTCTAGCTGCCGGGGAAAGGTGATCATTGCCGATAGTAATTTTTCCGGTTCACATGACGATCCCGTTAATGTCCATGGTACTTATCTGCGGATCGTAGAGCAGCCATCGGCGAATGTAGTAAAGGTCCGGTTCATGCATCATCAGACCTACGGATTCATGGCTTTCTATCCGGGGGACGAAATTGAATTTGTTCGCTCCGGTTCATTGACCACTTATGCGGCTAATGAAGTGGTCGAAGTGAAGCGGCTAAATCCACGCGAGCTTTTGTTGACGTTGGCTCATCCGGCTCCTGATGATATAGGCAGCCATGATGTTATAGAGAATGTTACCTGGACTCCAGAGGTTGAAGTCACTAATAATCACTTCGCGAGAGTACCCACCCGCGGTATTCTTGTGACAACCCGGCGCAAAGTGGAAATTAAGGGTAACATTTTTGAACGGATGCATATGAATGCCATTCTGATTGCAGTGGATGCTGAGTCCTGGTATGAATCCGGCAAGGTGGAGGATGTGATCATCAGCGGCAATCATTTTCTGGAATGTGGAAGTCAAAAGCATCCGGTTATCTTTATTTCGCCGGAGAATGTGGAGATAGATAAGCGTGCTCCCGTTCACCAGAGAATTGTCATCACGAATAACAAGTTTGAAAGTATTGATGTGTTGGCCCTTAGTGCCAAGAGCACCTGCGGACTGGTCTTTAAGTGCAATGGAATTCTGGCAGGCAGTGGTGAGGCGAGTCTTTCGAATCTTGATGATGCGATTGAATTAAATGCCTGCAGTGAGGTTGAAATTGCTGATAATTTATTAAATGACAGATGGTGAGGAGAGCGCGTATGAAACTTCAATATGACAAGCCAGCAAATGTATGGACGGAAGGACTTCCAATTGGGAATGGACGTCTGGGCGGTATGATCTTCGGTGGTGTGGAACAGGAGAAAATTAGTCTAAACGAGGATACGCTTTGGTCAGGATACCCAAAAGAGGGTAACAATCCCGGTGCTAAGAACGTTCTGCCAAAGGTGCGACAGCTGATTCAAGAAGGCCGTTATGTTGAGGCGGACACGCTGACCAGAGAAATGATGGGGCCGTATACTCAATCTTATTTACCTTTTGGTGATCTATTGCTTCGTTTTGAACATGGCAACGTCTATCATTCTTATCAGCGTACACTGGATGTGGAAAATGCGCTGCATCGCATTGAATATCAGATTGGCAATGTTACTTATGCCCGTGAGATGTTCGCTTCTCATCCTGATCAGTTGCTTGTACTTCGTTTGACCGCAAGTGTGCCAGGCGCATTGAATGTGCATGCCACGCTGGAAAGTCCACTCCGGCACAACCTTTATTCGCAAGGTGACAGCTTTGTTCTATCGGGAACGGCACCGGAGCATGTAGATCCAAGCTATTTCGGGAGCGACAATCCCATCCAATACGGTGAATTAGGCAGCAGCAAGGGAATGGCTTTCGAAGGACAACTCTCCGTGACGGCGGATGACGGCCAAGTAACGGTTGATGGCAGTGGGATTCATTTGCTGGGTGCGACAGCGGCAACCTTTTATTTCAGTGCGGCTACAGGTTTTAACGGGTATGACCTAATCCCGGGAATTGAAGGAAAAGATGCCTCCACCATTGCAGCTTCCTTCTTGGCAAGTGCTCAAGGCAAGTCTTACACCAGCCTGCTTCAAGCGCATATCACTGATTACCGGGCACTTTTCGATCGGGTGAAGCTTCGGCTGGGCAAGCCGCTGGCACCGGAAGGAATGTCAACCGAGCAGCGGATTACGACTTACTCCGCGCAAGATCCGGGTCTAGTTGAGCTGCTGTTTCATTTCGGACGTTATTTGCTGATCGCAAGCTCGCGTCCCGGAACGCAGGCCGCCAATCTTCAGGGAATATGGAATGCCTCTACTCGTCCGCCTTGGAGCAGTAACTATACACTGAATATCAATACAGAAATGAACTATTGGCCCGCTGAGATTTGCAATCTGGCAGAATGTCATGAGCCACTTTTGGATTTCGTCGGCAATCTGGCGAAGAGAGGGGCGGATACCGCTCGGACCAACTATGGCACCCGGGGCTGGGTAGCTCATCATAACTCGGATCTTTGGGCACACACTGCACCGGTAGGTGATTATGGCGATGGAGATCCAAGCTGGGCCTATTGGCCAATGGGCGGCATCTGGCTGACCCAGCATCTTTGGGAACATTTTGCTTTTGGCGGAGATACTGAATACTTGCGGACTTCGGCTTATCCTGTCATGAAGGAGGCGGCTCTGTTCGCATTGGATTGGCTGATTGACGACGGCAAGGGTAATCTTGTGACCTCCCCGTCCACTTCACCAGAGCATAAATTCCGGACAGCGGAGGGTGTGGCTGCGGTCAGTCCGGGTGCCACAATGGATATATCACTGATCTGGGAGTTGTTCACGAACTGTATCGAGGCATCAGTGATTCTTGGAACGGATGAAGCTTTGCGTGAAGAGCTGAAAAGTACCCGTGAGCGTCTATTGCCACTGCAGGTTGGCAAGTACGGGCAACTGCAGGAATGGTCCTCTGATTTTGAGGATGAGGACATGTACCACAGACATACCTCGCATCTGGTTGGAATTTATCCGGGCCGCCAGTTGTCAGAAGAAGAGACCCCTGAGCTATTTGCTGCGGCAAGAACCTCGCTGGAGCGGCGCGGGGATGAAAGCACAGGCTGGAGTCTGGGCTGGAGAGTCGCTTTATGGAGCCGCTTCCGGGATGGAAACCGTTCCTTGCGTCTGCTCTCTAACATGTTGCGGCTGGTGAAGGACGGGGAGTCGGAGCAATATAATCACGGCGGAGTTTATGCCAATCTGCTCGGTGCACATCCGCCGTTCCAGATTGATGGCAACTTTGCAGCCTCCGCCGGGATTGCCGAAATGCTGCTACAATCTCACCGCGGCTATCTCGAACTACTGCCTGCATTGCCGAATGAATGGCAGGAGGGAAGCGTTGCAGGTGTACGTGCCCGCGGTGGCTTTGAAGTCAGCATTCAGTGGGACAACGGCAAGCTAGTGGAAGCGCAGATCACTTCCCTGCTGGGCACAGAATGTGTGATCCGCATGGATACCCCACTTAAGGTAACCTGTGGCAGTCAGGATATACAGTGTGAACGTTCCGCCGAAGGAAGGGTAAGTTTCGCTACAACCGTGGGACAATCCTACAAGCTTATCATTGGTGATCAGCAATAATCCGTTTTATAAGCGTATGAACAGCAGTAGGACCTGAACGTTTGGTCCTGCTGCTGTTTTTTGCATTTTCAGCATGAAGCTTCAGGACCAGCAGAGTTTAGGTAGGATGTGTTAGATCGCGGTATGGATCGGAAGATTGTTGTATAGAAAACGCTTTATCCGCTCTTTATAATGAGGTCATACTTGGGGGATACAGCTACTGAGACTGCGGCCTTCAAGGTCCAAAATGCAGCAACAAGGAGGCAAATTATGCTAACTGACAGTAATACAACCGTAAACGTGAATACAGACACAACGTCTCTTATCCGTGTAACCAATGGCCTGGTGAATCTGGAGATTGATCTCGGAACGGGTGAGTCATCCGTTGTCGGCGGGACTTCTGCACATGTGAAGGGGATTCGCAGCGCCTTTCGCTGGCAGGGCCGGGAATATAATACTGAACACTATCAGAGCCACGTGCTGAAGTTGCAGGAAGAGGTTGTTCGTGAAGGTTTTGGTAAAGGTGTTCATCTAGTGATTGTGCATGAAACATCCCTGCTGCCTCAGCTGGAGCAGCATTTTTATATTTATGAGTCATCATCATATGTGTTGATGCAAAGTGTGATCGCAAGCGATGAGGATATCAAAGCGAACCGCATGGCGGTCATTCAGAGCAAATCGGTATCCCTCGGCGGCGAGTCAGGTCAACCGGATGAACCAAGCATCCTGCGTGTGCCTTACGACAACGATAAATGGGTCAGATATACAGTGGTGAAGCCACCTATGGATACAGAGAGCTACGAGGTAACGGCAGTGTTCGCACCGGATAGCCGGCGAGGAATTATCATGGGTTCCATAACTCACAAGGTGTGGAAAACGGGTATTCGTATCAAAAGCGAGCGAAGCGGCCAGATCGAGGAGCTGGATCTTTACGGTGGGGCTGTGAGTGAATTAACCCGCGACTTTCAGCCGCATGGTTATGTAAAAGGCAAAAGAGTGGAGTCACCGCTCGTATTCGTAGGTTTTTATGATGATTACAGAGAAGGTCTTGAAGCTTACGGACGGGCCAATACATGGATTGAAGCTCCGCTGGCTTGGGAGGGTGGCGTTCCTGTTGGCTGGAATAGCTGGTCTGCTGCAATGGCTGATCTGGATTATGATTTGTATACGTCGACCAGTGAGTTTTTGAAAAAAGAAGTGCAGCCGTTAGGATTCCAGAATGAGGATACGCTGTACATCAACTTTGACGCTTTTTGGGATAATTTCACAGCAGAAGAGATGAAAAATGCACTTGAGCTAGTGCGGAAGAATGGTCATAGACCGGGAACTTACTGGACCCCTTTCGCTTTCTGGGGAAGTCCTACTCAGTTTGGAGATGTCGTGGAAGGTACGAACGGTAAATACACCTATGGCGATATCCTGCTTCGGGACAGCGAAGGAGAGATTCTGCCGGATGTTGATGGAGGGCTAGCCATTGACCCCACACATCCGGGGAACCTGCAAAGAATAGATTGGTATACAAATAAATTCATTTCGGAAGGATTCGAGTATATCAAGCTGGATTTCCTGGCACATGGCGCACTGGAAGGCCAGCATCACAATCCGGAGATTACGACGGGCATTGCGGCGTATCACTACGGTATGTCCTACTTGCAGAATAAGCTGTCTCCAGAGGTTATTGGTCGACCGTTCTTTATTAATCTGTCCATCGCACCGTTGTTCCCTTATGCATTTGCACATAGCCGGCGTGTCTCTTGTGATGTTTTTGGCACGCTGCAGGACACAGAATATATGCTCAACTCTTTGACCCATGGCTGGTGGATGAGCGATTCATTGTACCGTTTCAATGATCCCGACCATTCCGTACTGTACAAGAGCCATAACCAGGAAGCTACGGGCTGGCATGAAGGCCGGAGCCGGCTAACCGCTTCGGTGATCGCGGGAACGGTGCTGCTGCTAGGGGATGACTTCCGAAAAGAGGAGGCCGCCGCCCGGGCTAAAGCTTGGCTGAGCAATAAGGACATTATGGATGTTGCTCGTCTTGGCAAAACCTTCAGACCGATAGAAGGGGACCTCGGCAAGCAATCCTGTGATACTTTTGTGCTCGAATCTTCAGAAGAAAATGCCTTTTATATAGCTGTCTTCAATTACGATGTCACGAAATCTGCTCCTAAATCCCTCTCACTAGAACGGGCAGGGCTGAATGCTCAAGCTGCTTACCAGCTGCTGGACCTATGGGAAGGTGTAGAAGGGGAAATCTCAGGAAAGCTGGAAGTTACGCTTGAACCCGCAGAATCTAAAATCTTCAAATTGACGGCAAAATAACAAAAGAATACGCGCCCTCTGCTTCTTGCGGATAGCGCGTATTCTTTTTTACAACCTATATTTGTATTCGGCTTTGCGGATTAAGGCGATATTGTGTGGGATTTATGCCGTAGCAGGCACTGAAATGTCTGGAAAAGGGATGGAGTGAAGGATAGCCCAATTTCTCAGCAATGGCAGTAACACTTAGCTCGCTCTCCAGAAGCAGACCTGCCGCCCGCCGCATAACGAGATTATGATGATAAGCGCGCGGCGTCATTCCGGTTTCTCGCAGAAACAGCTCATGAAAATAAGTTCGCTTGAGTCCGCAGAGCTGTGCCCAGTCTTCGATAGATTTACCACGTTCGGGATGAGTGTTCAAATACTCCAACAGGCGGACAATCCGATAATCGCTTGGCTGATGCTGATGGAGGGCATTATACCAGCTTAATATCCAACCGTATAACAAGCTATGAACCGCTTCATTCCGGTAGAATATCGCTTCATTGTATATTTTAGCAATCATCACAAGACTATCGTATAGCTGTGGATATTTAGCTAGCGGGAAAACGCAGGGCAATTCTTTCAGCTCGGCACAGGGGACTTCGGTGGCCTTTTTCTCAAGCCTAAAGGGTTCAGGCGCATGGATAAAAGAAAGATTAGTAGACATAGGCGACTGCTTGTCCCACAAATCAAAATAGACATTGTAGGACGAGAGTGGATGAGAAGGGGAAATATGAAAGGCATGTGGCTGGCCGGGGCGCAGAAACACCAGTGTTCTACGCTCAATCGGATAACGAATTCCATCGATTTCCATGTCACCGGGGCCATCGGTAAACAGATGAAAAGCGTAGGCATTGCCGACGCGCAGATGCTCATTGCTGCTGCCGTCGTACAGATAAGGCATGATTGCTCCAACATACGGTGTGATTTCAGATAGTTTGTTCATACTATACCCCTTTTCTAGCAGCATTTCTTAATTCTGGCCTGTAGTTAAATGTTTGGAATAACGGATAAATTGTCAAATGAATGAACGAGTCAACAAAGACTAGTAGTACTGATGATGTTACGATAAATGCGATAAATACACAATGTTAATAACAGAGAAAGCGGATTAATTAACAACAACTTTTGAAGGTCTATTACAGACAGGAGACGATCAAATGAGCGATTTTAAATTGTGGTATTCAACCCCTGCAACAAGCTGGTCGCAAGGGTTGCCGTTGGGTAACGGAAGAATAGGTGCTGTTGTAATGGCGGCGCCGCATCGTGAAGTGTGGAGCATGAGCGAGGTGACCTATTGGTCTGGGCAAACGGATCCCGAGTCTGCTCCTGCCGGAGGTAGAACTGCGCTGGAAGAGATGCGAAGTCACTTTTTTGCCGGCGATTATGACAGCGGTGATCGTTTAGCCAAACAGTATTTACAGCCTAAAAAACAAAATTTCGGTACGAACCTGGGATTATGCGAGGTGGTTATTGATTTTGCCCAGGATGCGGATGTTAAATCAGGCGGTGTGTTTCGGCGGGAGCTGGAATTGACAAGTGCAGTGTCTGGGGCGGTCTATGAGAGCGGCGAAACAACAATCCGTCGAGAGGTCTTCGCTTCACATGCCGATGATTTGGTAGTTTCAAGAATTTGGAGCGATAAGCCTGGAGGGGTATCCTTTACGCTTGCCATCGAAGGTGGGACAGAATCGTTTACGACTGAGGTTGTGGATGGCGACACTATTGAATTCAAGGGGCAAGCTACAGAAAAGGTGCATAGTAATGGTAAATGCGGGGTATGGGCAAAAGGGCAGCTTAAAGTAAGTCTATCCGGCGGTACGATCTACAGGGGGGATGGCCGATTAAGAGTTTCCGGAGCTAATGAGGCCCGGATTTATTTTGGGGTCAGTACCGATTATCGCCGGAGCAATCAGGATTGGGAGACGGAGAGCTACAGCAACCTACGGCAGGCTTTAACCAAAGGTTATGCACAGTTAAAAGAAGATCATATTCAAGATTACCGCCAGGAATATGCAAAGGTGGATATTCAATTGGGTAGCTCCGAGAAAGAAAGTCTGCCTACCGATCAGCGGATTAGGTTGCTGGCACAGGATCAGGTGGAGGACCCTCAGTTGTTCGCATTGTTCCTCCAGTATGGCCGCTACCTAACCATTGCCGGATCACGGGAAGATTCACCTCTTCCACTGCACTTGCAGGGAATCTGGAATGACGGTGAGGCTTGCCGTATGGGCTGGAGCTGCGACTATCATCTCGATATTAATACACAGATGAATTATTATCCGACAGAAGTCGTAAACCTTGGGGACAGCCACCTTCCATTGATGCGATATATTGAAGATTTATCTCAGGCAGGAAAATCAACTGCACGCGATTTATATGGCAGCAAAGGATGGGTGGCGCATGTATTCTCTAACGTCTGGGGGTTTACAGCTCCGGGCTGGGAAACCTCATGGGGGCTCAATGTCACAGGCGGATTATGGATTGCAACCCATCTGATGGAGCATTATGAATATAGTCAGGATCGTGTATTTCTAGAGCGCCAGGCATATCCTGTTCTAAAAGAAGCCGCAGAATTCTTCCTCGACTATATGACGATTCATCCGAAATATGGCTGGCTGGTGACGGGTCCTTCGAACTCGCCAGAGAACAGCTTCTATCCCGCCGATAGCAGCGAGGGTGCACAGCAGCTGTCTATGGGTTCGACCATGGATCAAGTGCTCGTACAGGATCTTTTCGAGTTCTGTCTGAAGTCTGCGGTGTTGCTCGATACAGATGTGGAGCTTCAGCTGAAGCTAAAGGAAGCTATGGCTAAGTTACCCCCGCTACAGATTGGTAAAAGAGGTCAGCTGCAGGAGTGGCTTGAAGATTATGAAGAAGCGCAACCTGAGCATCGACACTTGGCTCATTTGTTCGCTTTGTATCCAAGCAACCAGATTACACCGGACAGAACACCGGAGTTAAGCGCGGCAGCAAGGGTAACGCTAGAGAACCGGATGGCTCAGGAAGAACTGGAGGATGTAGAGTTCACCGCCGCCTTATTCGGTCTTAGTTTTTCCAGACTATATGACGGGGAGAAGGCGTATAAGCATATCTCTCATTTAATTAGCGGTCTGTGCTTCGATAATCTGTTCAGTTTCTCCAAATCAGGGATTGGTGGGGCAGAGTGCAATATCTTTGTCGTGGATGGCAATTTTGGTGGGACGGCTACTATTGCAGAGATGCTGCTGCAAAGCCACGCGGATGAAATTCATCTGTTGCCAGCGCTTCCGCAAGCCTGGAATACAGGATCGGTGTCTGGATTACGAGCCAAAGGAAAGGTAGAGGTAGACGTAGTTTGGGAGAAGGGGCAGTTGACGGAAGCTACGCTTCGCACCTACGCACCGGGAACGGTGACCCTTCGATGGGGAGATCAGAGAACTACCTTCCAAGCAGAAACAGGAGGAAGCTACTATTTCAACAGCCAATTGGAGCTGTTATAATGATTCGGCGGGGGCGATGAGCCTCCGTTTTCATTATGCGTCCGAATAATGATGAGTAGGTATCGAAGGGCTATCTGGTCTGCTTAGGACCCGATAGCCTTTTTACGAGCACGTTGGGATTAGATCTTACAAAGTAACGATTCATGCCTGAAAATGACTTACATTTATTTGGTCGATGATCGACTAAGGGGAAAAGAATATAATAGGAGCAAATACAGACAACAAGAAGGAGGGAACCTCAGGTGTATAGTATTTTTTTGGTAGATGATGAAGAAATGGGTCTTGAGATGATGAGAGATTATATCCGCTGGGAAGAGATGGGTATCTATGTAGTCGGAACAGCGAGCAATGGTAGAGAAGCTTTGGAGAAAATAGAGGCTTTTCAACCGGATATTATTCTTACAGATGTTCAGATGCCGATAATGAATGGAATTGAGTTGGCTAAAAAAATACATGAATGTTATGACCAGATGCAAATTATGTTCCTCACCGGACATGATGAATTCCACTATGTTAAATCGGCCCTTAATGTAGGAGCTGTTGGATATTTACTGAAGCCGCTAGATTTGACTGAAATTGAAAGCGTTATCGAAAAGGTTAAAGCACGCTGCGAAGAGGTTCAGATGAAACAACGTTCTATGGAGGCTGCTAAAACTAAGATTCTTAAGGAGCTTTCTTTTGAAAAAAATGCGGAGCAAGCCGCAGAGCTGGCAAATAACTTCAATAGGCTGACACGTCTCCCAGAGAGTAATCATTATACCATGGCACTGTTCAGCATCGATCCCAAAGAGGCGGAGGGTGAGCAGCAGAGTCTGGAAGAGTGTATGAGCCGGTTGATTTCTTATCTGGATCACTTTTTTAAGGCGAAAAATATAGAGGTTGTTTTTGTTCCTTACAAGGATGGCGAGACAGGTGTATTCATGGAAGCGACTCAACAGCCTGGCTATTATGCTTGGGAGGATTTAGCTGTGGCTATTCGTAGTGCGCTGGATTTTACGGTGACGGCAGCAGTCGGAGCGCAGGCCGCAGAATTAGCGTTGGTCCATAATCTGTATAAGCAGACGCGTGTGATTTTAAATGAACGTTTTTATAAAGGCACGGGCTTAATTATTCATGCCGCGGCTATTTCGAATCAGTTCGACAGTGAACATATGCCACCTTTTGAGAGAAAAGAGTGGTTTGAAGCTATCCATCAGCTGGACTTCGAGCAGGCCGCACAAAAGCTGCATCAATATTTCGTGGGATTGGCCACACTGAGAATCAAGAAAAAAATCATCTGTGATTGGGCGATTGATCTTGTTGATGAACTGCTAGAGCAGCTGCATCAGTCTGTTCCCGAGGGTTTTAAGCGGGCGGAGCTCTATCATTCCATCTATAATGCGCTGACTTTACATGAGATCGAGGATTTAATCCTGGGCACTGCGGGTGATGCCGTGAGCATGCTAGGTGAGCGACTTATGGATAAAAATACAAAGCTCGTCCACAAGGTTCGCACCGTGATTGAACAAAATTACGATCAGCCGATTACGATTAATAGTCTGTCTGATCAGGTTTATCTGTCACCGAACTACTTAAGATCTATTTTTAAGGATAAAACAGGCATCACGATCCACGATTATTTAACCCGTATTCGGCTTGATAAGGCCAAGGAGCTGCTCGCAGACGGGTCACTGAAGATTCAAGATATTGCCCAGAGAGTGGGGTACGAAAGCACGTCTTATTTTATTTCTCTATTTCTGAAGAACCTTGGGGTCACACCTAACGAGTACAGGAAAAATATTTAACCTTCCGCACTTCTGCTTACTGAATAGAAAGAAAAGTCGCTTTCCTTTATGAATTGTAAACTTGCGATATGGAAAGATGCCCCTTTGCTTTTTACAATAAGCATGTATTACAACTCAGC
The DNA here is from genome assembly GCF_037963265.1 of Paenibacillus sp. FSL H7-0943. NCBI lineage: Bacteria > Bacillati > Bacillota > Bacilli > Caryophanales > Paenibacillaceae > Paenibacillus > Paenibacillus sp. FSL H7-0943. The sequence continues at coordinate 5,093,809 of NZ_CP150148.1, read as the reverse complement.
ACATGTGAGGGGCTTGATTCATTATTGCGATTAAAGGAAGCTTTTTTACACATCTAATTGCGATAGCGCTTTCAAGAAATCCAGACGGCAATAGTTGGATACAGCATTCTTGAGAGAGTAATCGGTACGGGCCGTACATTCCTTACATGACGTTACTTACAACAAGGAGAGGAGTTCTGAAGACGTTATTTGGAAAGAGGAACAACTGATGAATTGCAACCGGAAGGCTTTTCTTATATCAGAAAGTTAAATGGAGGGATTAAATGTTTGGACGTGTAATGAAAAGAGGGTTCTTGTTCTTTCTTATGATCAGCTTAGTGTTAGGCAGCGGTGGTCAGTTTGCCGGCAAGGTCTACGCCGAGGATACAAATAGCTATGAAGCTGAAGCGGATGGGAATATTCTGACGGGTAATGCGTCAATTTCTGACCACCCAGCGGCTTCCGGAGGGAAAAAAGTTGGCGGCATGTATCAAGGCAGCTCCTTGTTGTTCAATAATGTGACCGTGAGCGAGCCGGGGAATTATAAAATTACAGTGTATTATATTTCTGGCGATTCACGCCCGTTTAATATCAGTGCCAATGGCGGTGACAAGCAATTTGAAGAACCGTCCAAGACTGTGGACTGGGATACGGTAGGCACTTATGATGTGACGCTTCCGCTGAACGCGGGTGCTAATACCATCTTGATCGATGACAACAACTGGTATTCTCCGGACATCGATAAGATCGTAATCCGTGGACTGGACGACAGCGATCCAGGTGAAGGACCCGGGGGTGACTGGAAGGAGAAGCTGCATGGTGTGATCATGGAAGCCGAGGCTACTGAGAATATGCTTACAGGCAACGCCAAAGTGGCGGACAGCAGTGTGGGCTCTGGCGGTAAAATCGTAACGGATCTGAACAAAAACAGTTCCTTACAGTTCACAAATGTTGCAGTACCAGCAGCAGGAACGTATTTAATCCGCATCTCCTATATTTCCGGCGATCAACGTCCTGTCTATATGCAGGTTAACGATGGACTGGATGAAATGATTGACCTGCCAAAGACGGCAAGCTGGAGCACCGTGGGATCCTATGATGTGGAGGCCTCTTTGGTAGAGGGTTTGAATACTATCACCTTCTCAGATCATGATTGGTATTCTCCAGATTTCGACCGGATAGAAATTATTCCTTATACCCTCAGCTATGAAGCAGAATCTCCACTCAATGATTTGACAGGCGAGGCCCAAGTTTCCGCTAGCCCGAATGCTTCGGGTGGTCAGAAGGTAGGGTACTTGAATAACGGCAGTTCCATAACCTTCAACAAGATTACAGCCCCTATGACTGGTGATTACCGAATCACAGTCGCCTATATTTCAGGTGACCCACGCAGCTTCTACGTTAGTGCGAATGGTGGAGCAGTGCAGTATTATGAGCTGCCCAAGACACCGGACTGGGATACGGTTGGAATGTATGAACTTACACTGCCACTGAACGAAGGCGAGAATACAATCAAATTTACAGATGGCAACGGGTATGCGCCAGATCTGGACCGGATTATAGTTGAGCCAGCTATGGGTGTGGATCCTAATCCCCCAGTAGAGGAGGACGGTGATTTAGGAACACCGGGCGCTTCGAAGAACTACGGAGCTATCACAGTTACCGAATATACTTACGGACTGCTTGTATCAAATGGCCAATATGAAGTGTCCTATAATACCAAGTCAGGATATGTAAGCTATAACTGGGCTGACGGACAGAAGCTGCATGGGATCTATAGCAGTATCAAAATCGGCGATACGCTCGTTGAGACTACAAGCTATGAGAGTCATACAAGTGTTGGTGCTCCGGTAGACATTCAGGATGGTTTCGGCAAAGGCGTGGAGCTAACTTTTGTCCACACTTCCACAGGAAAACCGACGTTAAAGCAGGTCTACAAGTTTTATGACGATCAAAAGTATTTTCTGACCCGTCTGGATGCGGCCAGCGATACAGCGGTCAAGACCAACTATATGTCACCTATTACCGTAAAACGTACAGGTGGTGTGGATATCGGAGCTAGTGCGGATAATCGTGTGCTTACGGTTCCTTTTGACAACGATGCTTGGATTCGTTATAAATCTCAATCTATGAATCGTGCAGATACCAGCTATGAGATGACGACTGTGTTTAACAACTCGACACGCAGCGGCCTTGTGCTTGGCTCTGTAACTCATGATACCTGGAAGACAGGCATCGACTGGAAAGGTTCCTCCAATCGGCTGAATGAGCTGGTCGTATATGGCGGTGCAGCTAGTGATGTTACCCGGGATACCCAGCCTCATGGCAGCTTAAGTGGAACAAACTTGTCCTCACCTATGATCATGGTAGGGGCCTTCAGTGATTACCGTACAGGGCTTGAGGAGTATGGCAAAGCTAATGCGATCATTACACCTGCACTTGCGCTAAACCCCGAGCTGCCACAAGGCGTACCGGTTGGTTTTAATAGCTGGGGAGCTTACGAGGGTACGCTTTCATATCAGGATGTAGTGGATGTCTCCAATTACTATAAAGAGAATCTGCAAAATTTCAATAATAACGGCAATGTATTTATTAACATGGATTCTTATTGGGATAATCTGAATGATAAGCAGCTGACTGACGCCGTATCGGTTATTAAAGGGAATGGCCAGCATGCGGGTATTTATTGGGCACCGTTTGTATACTGGGGCAACAATATGGACCAGATTGTAGAGGGAACTGACAATAAATATACTTACGGCGATATTGTCCTTAAGGATGCCGCGGGTCAACCGCTGCCGACTCTGGACGGGGCTTTTCCTTTGGATGTAACACATCCTGGTGCCCAATTACGCATGAACTATTTTTTGGACAAATTTAAAGCGCTGGGCTTCACCTTCATCAAATTGGATTTCTTAACGCATGGTTCGCTTGAGGGGCAACATTTCGATTCAACTATAACGACAGGAATCCAAGCTTATAATGAAGGAATGCGTTATGTGAAAGAACGTCTGGATGGAAAAATGTTCATTAGCGCATCAATTGCGCCAATTTTCCCGAGCCAATATGCGCATAGCCGGCGAATTTCCTGCGACACCTACGGCAAGATCAATGAAACCGAATATATGCTGAATTCATTAACCTATGGCTTTTGGCAAAATGGCACGATCTATACCTACACCGATCCTGATCATTTGGCATTGGCCCGTGCTACCAGCTTGACTGAAGCGCGTAGCCGTATGAACTCTGGCGTTATCGCTGGAACAGTACTGCTTGGCTCTGACAATGTTAACGATCCAAAAGCACAGGAGTACATGACCGCTTTGTTCAACAACAAAGATGTTCTCGATTTAGCTTTAAAAGGAAAAGTGTTCAAGCCACTTGAAGGAAATACAAACGCCAATGCCGCCGATACTTTTGTTATGAAGGATGGCAATGATTATTATCTGGCTGTATTCAATTACAGTGCATCTGCTTCGGCAGATAAGCAAGTTGATCTTGGCCGCGCTGGACTGGATGCTGCAGAGATTTATACTACGCAAGATCTCTGGACAGGAGAGGTTTCCTCTGCCACAGGAACTATGAAATTGTCCTTGCAGCCGACAGAGTCGAAATTGGTAAAATTGACGGCTGCACCTAAGACAGTAACCGGTATAACACTGGATAAGACAGAGCTTGCGTTGACCGCTGGTGAAACCGGCAAGTTGACGGCTACAGTATCCCCGGAAGATGCGACGGATAAAGCAGTACTTTGGACTTCGAGCGATACCTCTGTAGCTACCGTAGTGTACGGAACAGTAACCGCTGTAGAAGCTGGAAAGGCCACCATTACTGTGGAGACGGTAGATGGTGGGTTCAAAGCATCGGCAGAAATCACAGTCAAAGAGGCCTCTACAGGAGAGCCGGGAAATCCGGGAGAGCCTAGTAATCCGGGAGAGCCGGGAAATCCGGGAGAACCGAGTAATCCTGGGAATCCAGGAAACAATGGCGGTACCTCTGGCAGCACTTCTGGCAGTACTTCGAGTCAAGAGAATGCTGCGGGCACTTTGATTCTCATGCCAGATATGCTGAAAGTGGACAGTGCTTCTGGTCAGGTAGTGGTTGAGATTAAAGGGGACATCCAACAAGTTCAGTTATCCTCTGCTGTAGTCCGACAGTTGGCGAACCAGACCCTAGTTTTGAATGCGGGTAAGCTCTCCTTGCAGGTACCAGCGGAGCTAATTCACCAGTTGCAAAACAAGCTGCCAGAGGGACAGCGGGAAGATAGCAAGATTGCCCTGAAGATGGTGAACCTCAGCAGCAAGGCCGATGAGTTGGTTGCTACAGTGGCTAGTTCTACTAATGCGGCTGCTGTTCTCAAGGGAGACATCTATGAATTTAGTCTTTCTATTACCACTAAGTCAGGCACTACAGACACACTCGCTACATTTGATAAGCCAATAACACTCATCATGCCAGTGGCAGAAGGCTTCAATGCTAAACGAGGCGGTGTTTATTATATCGCGGACAATGGCAGGCTGGAATATATTCAAGCTGATTATGCTAACGGTGTATTAAAAGCTGAGGTCAGCCACTTCAGCAAATATGCTGTGCTGGAGCTGAACCGCATCTTTGTCGATGTTCCGGCCAATCACTGGGCTAACCCAGTAATCCAAGAGCTGGCGTCCAAGCTATATGTGCAGGGCACAAGCAAAGTAAAGTTTGAACCAAGCCGGGCAGTTACACGTGCCGAGTTCACTTCGATGCTTGTTCATGCCCTTGGACTGACCGCGACAGGAAAAGAAAGCTTTGCTGATGTTGCTCCATCCGCCTGGTATGCGGAGCCTATCTCAATCGCTTACAAGGCGGGAATCGTGAGTGGCAGAAGTGCGTCCAAGTTTGAGCCGGGCGCACAAATCACCCGTGAAGAAATCACGGTGATGCTAATGAAGGCTTACGAGCTGAACAACGGCGTAACAGCCAATGGTGCAACAACCAACGGCGTAACAACCATTGGTGCAACAACTAACGGCGCAACAATCAACGGTGCAACTGCCGCAGCGTTCACCGACATGAATCAGGTGTCTGCTTGGGCCGCTGCTTCTGTAAATGAAGCGGCCAGTCTAGGACTGATTCAAGGTCAAAGTCATGAACGGTTTGCACCAAAAGGAATCGCTTCGCGCGCAGAAGCGGCTCAAGTGATCTATAATTTGATTTTGAAGTAAGCTGAAATGACTACAAAAGAGCGACTCTCCATTAACCGGAGAGTCGCTCTTTTTGATAGATCAGTTAATGAAATTAGCTACTTTATCGAACTTTGCTAATAGATATTACATTACTGTTTGGTACATTGCTGTTCGGCAGTTATTAGTACCACACTTTACTATCTCTCGGAACTTACTCCAGCGAAGTAGAATCCCGGTGCAAAAGTCGAGCACACCCCAGCAAAGTAGAATCCCGTGTAAAAGTAGAACACACTCCAGCAAATTAGAATCCCGTGCAAAAGTCGAACACACCCCGGCAATGTAGAATCCCCCGCAAAAGTCGAACACACTACGGCAAAGTAGATCATAGTTAGAACACATCGGACCGTATCGCAGCTATTTTGGATATTTGAGTCATTTTACAAAGATTTCGGACTGTATAGCTCTTATTGCTATAAAAATGTCCAGAATTACTGTGCAAATGAGTCAATAGCTGCATCTGAGTCCGATAGCCGAGCAAAATGCCCCGAATCATCGAAATAAGGTCCCCTCGGTCCGATACGAATGAGCAGGGAGCAAATAGTACCGAGTGATCTAAACGATCCCATCGATCCCATCATATCCAAGGAGAAGCAAGCCAAACGATCCCCGCAATGGAGAATCCCCTCGTCACCGCTCCTACACCTCTTTTTGGGGTAAACGAATCTGCACAGTGGTGCCTATTCCTAGTCTGCTAAATACTTTAACGCCGTAGTGCTCACCAAATTTCAGTTTGATGCGGCGATCAACGTTAGTGATTCCGTACCCTCGTCCAGGCTTATCCTCAAGCAAAGAGCTGAGGGTCTCGCGGCTCATCCCCATGCCATCATCGATTACTGACAAAATAATATCGTTCGCTTCCATGACACCTTTGATATGAATATTTAGCGGACTTTCTTGGCTCCACACGGCATGAAGCACTGCATTCTCCACAAAAGGCTGTAAGGCAAGTTTGACTGTAGAGTAGGGCAGAATCGCTTCATCTACTGTGTAGGTAATGTTCAGTTGTCCTTTAAAGCGGATTAGCTGAATGGCGTTGTAGCTCTGGGTCAGCTTTAATTCCTCGTGGATGGTCAATATACTTTTCCCTTTATTCAGGGAGATTCGATAAAACTTGGCTAGATGAAGCACCAAATCTTGTATACGCGTATCTTGATGTTTTAGGGCAAGCGACGAGATGGAGCCCAGTGTGTTATACAGAAAATGAGGGTTGATCTGCGCTTGCAGCAGGTCAAGCTCGGCTTCCTTGCTCTGCAGCTCCTTCTGATACACCTCGGTAATGAGACTTTTGAGCCGGGTGGTCATTTGCTTGAAGGCAAAATGCAGCTGGCCAATCTCATCATTTCCCAAATGTTCTTCTGTACTATGATTGAAATCCCCCCGTTCAAGGCGGCGGATCATCCGGATTAAAGTACGGATACGCTTGCTGAATAGCGACGCCGTAATGTAAATCAGCAGGAGGGCCACGCCAATAAAGCCCAGTGAGATTTTGATAATCAGATCTGAGAGTGATTTAGCATCCTGAATAATGCTGTCATAAGGGAAGATGGACACGGTTTTCCATCCATTTTTGAGCGTGTTATAGACGGCGAAAGCCTTTACCCCTTTGTAAGTTGTGTCAAATCTGCCCGATGGCGATTCATCGAATTTCTGATCAAGCAATTCCGGCAGGCTCGTATTTAATAAGTGCTTGTCTGCTGCTGAGAGAATAAGTCCTTTGTCATTAATAATAAAAATATCTTTCCCGCCCGCTTCTTCCTCCATTAAAGAATAGATTACCGATTCGGAGATTCTGAAGACTAGAATACCGTAGGGATATTGATTGCGGTTATTGTTCAAAAATCTTGCTAAGGTAAACATGGCCGGACTATCTTCGGTTTGCGGTGAGGACAGATGAATGATATTCCCGTGTGACTGCTGAAGCTGCTTGAACAGCTCGGTCTCTTTAACCTCAGCTGTTACCGGCTTGATATAATAATCATCTTTGGGAAGTGATTCATTGTCCGAATAAATGAAAACGCTATCAAAATCAGGATAGGCAGTCATTATCGTGTCCATGCGGTTGCCTATATATTGATAGACATCCAGATAAGAAGGATCATCCTGGTATTCACTCGTGAGGTAGCTGGCAAGTCTGTTATCCAGGTAGATGGAAGCTGAAATATGTTCATAGCTGTCCAGCTTGTTTTCCAAATTTTTATTAATCTGAGCTGTTGAATTCATCATATTGCTGTAAATCTGATCCGTTAATTTTGATTTTGTTAATTCGTAGGAAAGGTAGGCGAAAAGCATCATCGGAATAATGGTCACTAGCACAAATACGCTGAACAGCTTGGAACGAAAGCTCAAATCAATAAAAGGCATATAAATATATTTCCTATATATATGGCGCATAGAAGAAGTCCCTTCTTTACTGTAAATTCGCTGTTTGCCATGTTCATCATAGCAGACTGAATATCGAAATCCAATGCTCGAATCTGCCGAAACTCCTTTAAAAAGCGCTATCATTCGGAGGATTGAAGTATAGAAAGCCACCTGTTGCGGACTTAAGATGAATAGGAGAGAAGTTGAATCGAGATGTGGCTCGACATGCTGCACTAAATAAAAAGGGAGGGTATTTGATGCATAAAGCAAGCGCTATCAAAACAGTCAGAGGCAATAATCTGTGGTACAGATTAAAAGAGCAGAAATGGTTATTTTTGCTGATGCTGCCTGCCTTAATTGCGACATTGCTATTTTCTTATGGTCCTATGTTTGGGATGTATATGGCGTTTACGAATTATCAGCCGGGCGGAGGAACGTTTTTTCAACAATTTTTCCATGCAGAGTTTGTAGGCTTCAAGTGGTTTGAGTATTTCTTTACTACCGGAGATTTCTACCGTGTAATGCGTAATACGCTCGCTACAAGCTTGCTGACCTTGTTATTCGGATTTCCAGCGCCGATCATCCTCGCACTTGTACTGAATGAAGCTAGGCAGGGATTTTTCAAAAGATTTGTACAGACGGTTTCTTATCTGCCGCATTTTATCTCATGGGTTATCGCTGCAAACATCGTGATTACGCTGCTGGCTTCTGATGGGATGTTTAACAATTTACTGGTGACGTTGGGCATTGTTCAGGAACCGGTTGCTTTTCTACAAAATGGACCGCTATTCTGGTGGATTATCGCTTTGTCCAACATGTGGAAGGAAATGGGCTTCAGCGCCATTATGTATCTTGCTGCAATTTCCGCTATTAATCCAGAGCTATACGAAGCAGCAAGAGTGGATGGAGCCAGTCGCTTCCGGCAAATGTGGCATATTACGTTGCCAGCCTTGCGTCCAACCATTGTTATTTTAGGGATTCTAGCCGTCGGAGGCATTTTGAATGCGGGCTTTGAACAACAATACCTGCTGCAAAACAATACCGTGCTTGAGTATTCAGAGGTTATCGATATTTATGCATATAAATACGGGCTACAAAACAGCATGTTCTCCTACGGGGCGGCCGTTGGGGTATTTAAATCCGTGATTGCCTTTATACTTGTTGTAATTGTGAATCGTATTTCTAGAAAAGTGAACGACCAAGCGTTGTTCTAAACACGAAAAAGAGAGGAGCGCTTGTGATGATTTCGAATAGATACGGGGATCATATTTTTAAATTTATAGTTTATTTCATTCTTATACTTGTGTTGTTAGTTACCTTTCTGCCTTTTTGGAATATTCTCGTTCTTTCATTAAATGCTGCTGAGGATACCGTACGTGGTGGCGTCTATTTATGGCCCAGAGTCCTCACCTTTGATAGCTACAGTCAAATCTTAAAAGATAGCGAGATTTTGAATGGCTTATGGGTTACTGTCAAACGTACCGTAATTGGAGCGCCGCTATCTGTCCTTGTCATTACGATGCTTGCTTATCCGCTAAGCCGCCGGAATTTGATGGGACGTAAAGGATGGAATCTATATTTTGTCTTCACGATGTATTTTGGAGGCGGACTGATTCCTTATTACATGGTGCTTAAAGCGCTGAATATGATTGACACGTTTTCCGTATTTATTTTGCCAGGGCTGATGAATGTCTTCTATATGATTATTGTCCGTACCTTTATGGAGGGGCTGCCTGGTGAGATCGAGGAGTCGGCGAAGGTAGACGGGGCGAATGACCTGACGATTTTCTTCCGGATTGTTCTACCTTTGACCACACCCGTGCTTGCGACTGTAGGACTTTTTCAGGCAATCTCACATTGGAATTCGTGGTTTGACTCCTATGCGTTTACCTATAGTTCTGACTTAAAGACCTTACAAGCCGTACTCGTAAAAATATTAAGCCAATTCCAAACCGGAGGCATGGTATCGCAATCGCAAATGCTAGCTAACTCGGCTAAGCGGAATGCGGTTTCAAGTGATACTATCCGGATGGCAGCGACGATGGTGGCAACATTGCCTATCGTACTGGTATACCCATTCCTGCAAAAGTACTTTGTTAAGGGTATGACTTTGGGAGCGGTTAAGAGTTAATATGATTAAATAAATGGCGGCCCTGAAGGGGGGTGAGCGGACAGACTTGCTTGGTTGCTTGATAGACTTATGAAGTAACTTACTTAATGGGAGGAATTAGGGTGTCTATGATAAAGAAAAACAAATGGTTGAACGTGAGTATTACTGCCGCATTAGCCGTTGGTGTATTAGCGGGTTGTGCTTCAAATGATGGAAAAAACAATACAAACCAAACGGCCGGAGACGATAAAAAACAAGAGCCGATTACATTGACCTGGTTTGATTCAAATACCAAGGGTGAGCCTTTCACTGATGCTATTGCGCAAGAAATCACCAAAAAAACGGGCATTTCGATCTCAATACAGCAGCCAACGGGTAATCCTACGGAAAAGCTGAGCTTGATGCTAGCCAGCGGTGACTATCCAGATGTAGTTGTAATGAGCCGGGGTGATGCTTCTCTCGATAAATACATTACAAGTGGCGCATTTATAGCGCTCGATGAGTTAATTGAGAAAAGTGGACCAGACATTAAAGAAATGTACGGCGACACATTGATCAAAACACGTTATAAAGATGGAAAAAACTATTACCTAGCTAACTGGTATGGCCTGGATAGTGATCCTGTTTTCGGTATGCTGATGAGAAAAAATCTGGTTGCTGACCTGGCTCCAGATAAGGCAGATGGCTCCACCCCACTCACAACGGATGAGTTTGAAGCACTTTTAAAGAATTTTAAAGAGAAAAACAAGACAATTGATGGAAAAGAAACTGTTCCAATGACGATGAACGGTGAAAATATGGGCGCCAACCTGGGTACATTTAAAGGGATGTGGGGTCTGAGAACCTACTACGATAATAATGGAACATTACAATATGATGTTAAGGATCCAAAGTATCGCGAGATGCTGCTTTATGTGAACAGTCTGTATAGAGAAGGTCTAATCGAAAAAGAATTTGCCATCAGCAAAACACAAACCTGGATTCAAAAGCTGGCTACTGGCGCAGTGTTCTCCACACCAGGCGCATACTGGGACCCAGGTAACGCAAATGGTACTCTGAAGAAGGATGGCGGAGATGATAATCAGTTCTTCCCGTACAAGGTTGTAGCACCAGGCACAGAGACCTCCCAAACAACATTCGGACCAAGAAGCTCACTTGGATGGGATGCTATTGCCATTACGAAAAATAACAAACACCCTGAAGAAACTATCAAGCTGTTCAACTACCTAGCGAGTGACGAAGGACAACATTTGCTGCTATGGGGTAAGGAAGGCGAGCAGTACACCATGGTGGATGGAAAGAGACAACCAGACCCTGCATTCCTGCAAAGCTTCAAGGATAACTGGGACGATGCTGTGAAGAAGAGCGGTGTTCGTAAATGGTTGTGGTTTGTTAAAAATGGTCTGGATGCCAATGAACAGCCATACGATATGGCCGTTAAATACCAACGTAGTGAAATTGACGAAATGGCCATTAAGAGCCTTGGAGATTCCGTATGGGATACAGCAGAATTTGATAACTTAGGTCCTGACGGCGGAACGCCTGAAGCGCTGACCGCGCAAAAAGTAAAAGATATTATGGACCAAAGCATTACGAGAGTAATCATCGCTCCTTCTGAAGCCGAAGCCAATTCTACATTCGACAAGATGCTTGCGGATATGAAAAAAGCTGGGGATGAAAAAGTAGAAGAAATCTTCAATCAGAAGTATAGCGAACGTATGGAATTGTGGAACTCAAAATAATATATTTATCTATGTAAAAGCTTCCTCTCTGCATTTCAGCAGAGGGAAGCTTTTTGTTGTATAAAAAAGCTAAACCAGCCGATTAACATGTGCATTCCTGCGGAAATCAAGCGGGGCTTGATGATAGAATTTTTTGAATTGATGATAGAAATGACTGACATTCTCGAAGCCGGATTCCAAAGCGATATCGACCACACGCAGCTCGGTAGTGAGCAGTAGGTTGCGGGCTACATTGAGCTTTAGCTGGTTGATATATTCCGTAGGTGTCTGGTTCAAGTATTGCCGGAAGGCGCGGTTCACATGACCGGCGCTTCTCCCTGACAGCTCGTACAAGGCATGAAGTCCACGGTGCAAATTATCCTTTAAATGCATTTTGGTTATGGCATGCTCTAGCCAGAGCGGGAATTCTGGTTGAGCGACTGTCTCTGCGGAGAAAAAATGCTGGGTGAGTGTATCGACGAGCAGGCCTTTTAGAAAAATCCGGGACTTAACCTTGTCTAGGGTTGATAGGATGCGAATGCGTTCCATAGAACGGATGAAACTAGCCATTTCCAGCTGAGATAACATGGCGATTCGGGGGAGAGGCGTGTTGAGCAATCCGTGCAAAAACTCCTCTTCATTCAGATAAGTTAAAGCATCTTCAATGAGGCTTTTGCGGCAGGGAATGTTCAGGAAACGGCAATCGCTATCACCATCTGCTTCATATCTGTGGGTATCACTGGGCCGAATAAAGACAAGGCAGCCCGTCTGAAGCAGCTGCGCTGTCCCGTTAACAATATGCTGACATCTGCCTTCTGTGAGAATGAAAAATTCATAGAAATCATGCGTATGCTCTGGAGATACCTGACTTAAGGACTCCACCCAGAAAGGGTCTGCTAGTAGTTCAGGATTCATATGGCTTGCCTCGGTGTATTTGAGCATGTTCGTCCTCCAGGGTATTAGTGATGTCAAAATAGCACATGATTCTCGAGAACACAACACAAGAAATATAAAGATATTATTGATAGACTTGATCTATAAGAAGGCAAAATAGCACATTTTGGAGGCGGAGAAAATGCATCTTGTAGATCTAAATGGAAAATGGAAAATGAGACGTCTGCATGAGCCGAGCTGGCTGGAGGCTAGTGTGCCAGGTTCTGTCTATCACGATTTATTGAATGCCGGAGAAATGCCGGATCCGTTCTATCGTGAGCAGGAATATGAGGTTCTGGAATTATCCAATGACGATTACGAATATCAGCGTTGCTTTCAAGTGGAAGCTGAAGTGTTACAGCATGACTGCGTATTTCTGCTGTGTGAGGGGCTGGATACGTTATGCGAGCTTTTTGTGAATGGAACTAACATTCTGAACAGTGATAATATGCACCGGACGTATGAAGTGGACATTAAGTCAGTGTTGAAGCAAGGCGATAACACCATTCACGCGATTTTTCGTTCCCCAGTGGAATTTGCTCTGCGGAAGCAAGCGGAGCTGCCGCTTAGCAGTTGTGCTGATGCAGTGGAGGGAATATCCCATCTGCGCAAAGCACATTCCATGTTCGGCTGGGACTGGGGTCCGAAGCTGCCCGATCTTGGAATCTGGAGAAGTCTCTCCATTCAGGGGTATGACAGTGCCCGTGTTGACGATGTTTATATTACACAATTTCACGAGCCGGATAAGGTTACTCTGGATGTTCGGGTAAGAACAGAGAGCTGGCAGGAGGTTGAACGGGAAATCGTAGTCAGCGTTCACACTCCAGCAGGTGTGGCCGTTGAACGTCGTGTGTTCGAAACTGCCGGAGAAGATCATCATATTACACTGGAAATTATCGAGCCAGAGCTGTGGTGGCCGAATAATCTGGGTGCACAACCCCTGTATAACGTCGAGGTTGTGCTGTTACAGAAGGGACAGGAGCTGGATCGTCGAGAACTGCGGATTGGATTAAGAACGATTTCTGTGAAGCAGGAAGAAGACCAGTGGGGACAATCATTCGCTTTTGAAGTCAACGGCGTGCTTATCTTTTCTACAGGTGCTGATTATATTCTGGAAGATAATCTTCTGCCTCGCGTGACTATGGAGCGCACGGATCGCCTGCTCCAAAGCTGCGTAGCTGCTAACTTTAATACTATTCGCGTATGGGGTGGCGGTTATTATCCTGACGATTATTTTTATGATCTATGCGATGAATATGGGCTTATTGTCTGGCAGGATCATCTGTATGCCTGTGGAATCTATGCTCTGACAGAATCTTTTGAGGACAATATCACACATGAGACGATCGACAACATGAAGCGCCTGCGCCATCACGCATCGTTAGGCTTGTGGTGCGGCAACAACGAACAGGAGATGGCTTGGGTCGATTGGGATTGGGAGAATCATTATTCGCTCCAGCTAAAGGCCGACTATATCAAGCAATATGAAGTGCTTCTGCCGGCTATCGCTAAGGAAGTTGATCCCAATACCTTTTACTGGCGTGCCTCTCCTTCCTCTAAAGGAAGCTTTGATAAGCCGAATGACGAGAACTATGGAGACATGCATTACTGGGGAGTTTGGCATGGCAAGGAGCCTTTTACCGATTACCGGAAGCTCTATCCGCGTTATATGTCTGAGTTTGGCCTGCAATCCTTCCCAAGCTTAAAGACGATTGAATCCTTTACGCTGCCGGAGGATCGCAATATTTTCTCCTATGTCATGGAGTCCCACCAAAAGAACAATACCGGAAATGAGAAAATTCTCTATTATATCGGCGAGACCTACAAATATCCGAAGGATTTTGAATCTATTCTCTATGCGTCCCAGCTTATCCAAGCCGAAGGCATGCGCTGTGGCGTAGAGCATTGGCGTAGACATAGAGGGCGCTGCATGGGCGCATTGTATTGGCAGTTGAACGATTGTTGGCCGGTTGCTTCCTGGTCTAGCATCGATTATTATGGCCGGTGGAAAGCAATGCATTATACAGCTAGACGTTTTTTTGCTCCAGTTCTAGCTTCTGCAAATGACGAAGGAACCGTAGTTTCCCTGCATGTCTCTAATGAGAGCAGAGAGAAGGTGAGCGGTGAATTAAGATGGAGACTGCTTACTCCGACATCAGAGGTTCTAATGGAAGGTGCGAAGTCGGTGAAGATTGAGGCTTTAAGCAATGCCGAGTTCGATCGACTTGATTTTGGTCATGTCTTGGATACAAAAGAGAAGAAACGTGAAGCCTATCTGGAATATGTATTTGAGGTAGAGGGGGAGACGATAAGCGGGGGAACCGTCTTGTTCGTTAAGCCGAAACACTTCAGCTTTGTTGATCCTGAGCTTGAAGCCGTAGTCACAGAGGAAGCAGAACAATTCGTTATTACTGTGAAGTCAAAAGCATATGCCCGTTTCGTTGGACTTGATTTCAAGGAAAGAGATGCGATCTTCAGTGATAACTATTTCGACCTGTCAGCTGGCATTTCAAGAATCGTTACGATTGCCAAAAAAGATCTCGATAAACCAGCTACAGCTGAGGAACTGCGTGCCCAGCTTACTGTACGTTCCGTCTTTGATATTTAAGCAAAAGGTTATTTTCCTACTATATCTTAGGCTACCAATCTCCAAATGACAGTTTGATGATATATATTCTAGTGGTTTAGATCCTGTGTATAGATAGATCAATATTTTACTATAATAGGTATAGATATTAAGATTGTATCCCCTTCCATTTCACTCTAAAATAGACTTCGAAGAAGCATTAACTACAAACAATAAACGTTCTATTGAGCTACCTTAAGGAGAGTGCAAACATATTATGGGTATTTATTATGACGACAACCGCAAGGTGTTTCATTTACAGTCAGAGAAATCCAGCTATATTATTGAAATGATCAAAGGTGTTATTCCAGCGCATGTCTACTGGGGCCCAAAATTGGCAGGGAGAGAATTTCAACACCCGTTGAATTTGGTGGAACGTTGCTCTTTTAGTCCAACTTATTTGCAGGAGGATAAAAATATCTCCCTAGACACCTTGCCAAGCGAATTCCCTTCCTATGGAAACGGGGATTTCCGCGAACCGGCACTGGAGGTTCACCTAGTAGATGGCACGACCGTAACGGATTTCCGTTATAAGAGCTACACCATTAATAAAGGAAAACCTGCACTCAAAAATCTGCCTGCTACTTATGTTGAAAGTGATGAAGAAGCAGAGACCTTGGAAATTATACTGCAAGATGATAAAACAGGATTGATCGCTGCCTTGAGCTATACCGTATTTAACGATCAGGATGTTATAACACGTTCCGTGCGGATTGAGAATCTGGGTAAGGACAATCTGGTTTTGAAAAGAGTATTAAGCGCGAATGTTGACTTCCATGATTCTGACTATGACATGCTGCAATTATCCGGTACTTGGACTAGAGAACGCCATATTCACAAAAGACCCCTCGTTCCTGGCATCCAGCGGATTGACAGCAAACGCGGCTCCAGCAGCCATCAGCAGAATCCTTTTATGGCCTTGCTTGCAAAAGATGCGACAGAGGACCATGGCGAAGTTTATGGATTCAGCCTTGTGTATAGCGGGAGTTTCCTCGCCCAAGCAGAAGTGGATCAATACGGAATTTCCAGAGTAGGGATCGGTATTCAACCTTTCAACTTTCAGTGGTTGCTTGAACCGGGCGAATCCTTTCAGGCACCTGAAGCAGTATTAGTAAGATCCAGTGAAGGGCTTGGCGGTTTATCGAGAACCTATCACCGTCTGTATCGGACCCGGTTATGCAGAGGTGAATTCCGCGATAGCAAGCGTCCTATTCTGATCAACAACTGGGAAGCGACTTATTTTAATTTTAATGCGGATAAAATCAAAGAAATTGCTAAAGCAGGAAAAGAGCTAGGCCTAGAGCTGTTTGTGCTGGATGACGGCTGGTTCGGCAAACGTGATAACGACGACAGCTCCCTGGGAGATTGGGTAGAGGATCGTCGCAAGCTGCCTGAAGGTCTTGGAAAGCTAGGCGAAGATATCACGGCAATGGGCATGGAATTCGGATTATGGTTCGAGCCAGAAATGGTATCGCCTGAAAGTGATCTTTACCGTGAACATCCAGACTGGTGTCTCCATGTACCTGGGCATAAAAGTTCATTAGCCCGCCAGCAGCTAGTGCTGGATTTATCCCGTAAGGATGTATGTGATTATATCGTCGAGTCAGTTAGCTCGGTATTATCATCCGCTCCGATTACTTATGTGAAATGGGATATGAACCGGAATATGACGGAGATTGGATCAGCGCTTCTTCCAGCCGAACGTCAACGTGAAACGGCACACCGTTATATCCTTGGACTTTATGATGTGCTGGAACGTATCGTTTCCCGTTTCCCTCATATTTTGTTCGAAAGCTGCTCCGGCGGGGGCGGACGATTTGACCCGGGAATGCTGTATTATATGCCACAGACCTGGACTAGCGATGATACGGATGCAGTGGAAAGATTGAAGATCCAATACGGAACAAGTATGGTGTATCCTGCGAGTTCAATGGGTGCCCATGTGTCGGCTGTTCCTAACCATCAGGTACATCGTATTACACCTTTGGAGACACGTGGTCATGTCGCGATGTCGGGTAATTTCGGCTACGAGCTGGATTTGACCAAGCTTACTGAAGCTGAGCGCGAGGATATCCGCAAGCAGGTTTCGGAGTACAAGGAACTGAGAATGCTGATTCAGTACGGTGATTTCTATCGACTGCTTAGTCCTTTTGAAGGAAACGAGACGGCATGGATGTTTGTTTCCGCTGATAAAAAAGAAGCCTTCGCCACCTACTTCCAAGTTCTGGCCGGGCCTAATCCACCGTTGCGCAGATTGCGTCTGAAAGGACTCGACCCTGCGAAATCGTATAAGCTTGAGTTTAACGGCGGAGTATACAGAGGGGATGAACTGATGCACTTCGGACTCACGCTTCCACAGCTCGAGGGCGATTTCAGAAGCCTACTTTTCGTGCTTAGAGAAGTTTAATCAAAAAAGGAGGGTGTCCCAAAAGCCATTGGCTGCTGGGCACCTTCCTTTTTTTCTCCTTTTTTGAGTTCTTTTGTGACTAGCTGCGCGCCCGAAGCTGTTATTGGATGGGGTGTTTAGCAAGATGCTTTGCTAGCCAGGTGCTGCCGTACGCGAATTAGTGCACCTTGTAAGTAGCTTGACGCCACTGAAATTGAGTGTTTATAACTCGAAGTCGGCGGGCTCAAATTGGTGCACCATGTAAGTTGCTTCCCCAGCCAACACGGTGCTATCGGACTCAAATGCCGCTAATCGCAGTCTTTTCACACATTTGGAGTTTTATCGGACCGCATAGTCGCTATTGACTCTAAAAGTACCTAATATGCACCTCTTTCGGAGGAATAGCTGCACTGGAGTCCGAAACTGTGCTCAAAAGGCGGAAAATTGGCAAATAGCGTCATCTGAGTCCGAAAGCGGCGGGGGAAGGGGGACTCGGTGCTATCGGACTCAAATGCCGCTAATCGCAGTCTTTTCACACATTTAGAGTTTTATCGGACCGCATAGTCGCTATTGACTCTAAAAGTACCTAATATGCACCTCTTTCGAAGGAATAGCTGCACTGGAGTCCGAAACTGTACTCAAAAGACGAAAAATTGGCAAATAGCGTCATCTGAGTCCGAAAGCGGCGGTAGAGGGGGGTGACTCGGTGCTTTCGTATGCGAATTAAGGTGTTTAGCAGGATGTTTACCTAGGCGGGGGCTGCCGTACGCGAATTTGGGTGTTTAGCAAGTTTCTTCCCTAGCCGTGGGCTAGCGTACGCGAATTGGTACGCCTTGCAAGTTACTTACTCAGCCAACACGGTGCTATAGGACTCAGATGCCGCTAACCGCATTCTTTTCACACATTTGGAGTTTTATCGGACCGCATAGTCGCTATTGGCTCGAAAAGTACCTAATATGCACCTCTTTCGAAGGAATAGCTGCACTGGAGTCCGAAACAGTACTCAAAAGACGAAAAATTGGCAAATAGCGTCATCTGAGTCCGAAAGCGGCGGTAGAGGGGGGTGACTCGGTGCTTTCGTATGCGAATTAAGGTGTTTAGCAGGATGTTTACCTAGGCGGGGGCTGCCGTACGCGAATTTGGGTGTTTAGCAAGTTTCTTCCCTAGCCGTGGGCTAGCGTACGCGAATTGGTACGCCTTGCAAGTTACTTACTCAGCCAACACGGTGCTATAGGACTCAGATGCCGCTAACCGCATTCTTTTCACACATTTGGAGTTTTATCGGACCGCATAGTCGCTATTGGCTCGAAAAGTACCTAATATGCACCTCTTTCGAAGGAATAGCTGCACTGGAGTCCGAAACAGTACTCAAAAGACGAAAAATTGGCAAATAGCTTCATCTGGGTCCGAAAGCGGGGGAGGGTGCTTGTGAGTTGGCACCACCAGATCTGAATGGTTACTACTTGCATCCACCGGCCCCGAATTAGCACCCCACGCCTGCCACGCCTGCCACGCCTGCCACGCCTGCCACTCAGCTCTATCGAAGCCGAATAGATATGCCTAGCAACATCAATTTTCAAAAAACACATGTTTGGACAGGAACTCTAGGTCCTGCTCGCGGTAAGTGGAGGGGCTAACTCCAAAGTAGGAACGAAAAACTTTGCCGAAATAGCTGGCATTGTCAAACCCGGTGTCCACAGCGATCTGGTAGATCGTCTGATCTGTTGTTTTCAGCATAGATGCTGCCAGCTCGATCCGTCTCCTTCTTAAATACTCAAAAGGCGAGAGATTGATGTTTTTTTGAAATAGCCTGCAAAGATGATGTTTAGAAATTCCAACATGTGCGGCGACATCGTCTAAGCTAAGGTTATTATTGTGCAGATCATTTTTCATGAATTGTATAGCGGCATGGAGTTTGTCATTTTTTATATAGGTGGTTAACAAACTTGGTTTCTTGAGGTATTTCTCCATGGACAATATCCACTGAAAGGCTTTCCCCGTTAGAAAATGCAAATCTCTTTCTTCATCAACCTGGATGTCCTTGAACATACTCCACAATAAATCCATCGGAACCGATTCCTGAGGGAGTTCTATAATAGGACCGCCATGTGCGATCAGTTGGTTCCAGAGTGAAATAGCTAGAGGTCCTCGTACATTCAGCCAAATGAATTCCCAGGGCTCTGTACCTTCCTCCGGATAATAATATCTGTGTATACTGGGGACAGTCACTAGGAAAGCTTTGCCCTTCGTTAATGGGTGAACAACCCCGTCTATTTCAATTCTACCCTCTCCAGATAAGGTGTACTGAAAAATAACACAACTTCTCTCCGTCCGGTTCTGGCCGTTGAATGAATATGCCGGAGTTTCGGCTTGTTCCCAGCCAATAGAATCAAACAGAAGCATAGAAGCTTGTTCTTCCGAGCGAATGGTGTAGGAGGAGCGCAACATTAGCAGGTTTCCTTTCCATGGTTCGTTACTTCATTCAAAGTGTAAACTTTTTTGTTGATCTGTTCAATTTTTGTTTCATTTAATCTGCTGTCTTCGATATTGATAAGGCGTAATGCCATACTGATCTTTGAACAGCTTAATGAAATATTGTGGCTTTTTGTAGCCGACTAGATGTGAAATATCGAGCACATGTAAGTTGGAATCGATCAATAACTTGGAGGCCTTTTCCAAGCGTTTAGAAGAAATGTAGCTCGATAAATTTTCACCCGTCTCCTGCTTATAAAATTTGGACAGGTAAACAGGATGTAGGTGAACAATTTTCCCTAAGTCCTCCAGGCTCAAGCAATCACTAATATGATTGGAGATATAGGCTTGAATGGTATGAACAATGTTTTGATTGGAAAATTTAGCGCTTCTATCTAATTGGGTGAGACTCTGCAAGATGGATTGAAGAGCCGTATCTGGTTCTGATAATTGATTGAAAATCCAGTCTGCGACCTCACCTGATTGGATTTTATCGGTTGTGGAATACAGCAAATTAATGAATTCGAGCAGGTAGAGGAGCTTTTGTTTTTTGACAGTGAGCTTGGCAAAGTTTTTTAAAATGTTTTTTCTGGTTTGTTCCCATTCTCCAAGCTCTAATTTAGGGAGAGCACTAGAGGCACTCAGCATAGTAAAGTCACTGGCCCCAATATTTTCATTAAAAAAGAAATGATAAAAAATATGCCGAACAGCATGCTTTTGAGAAAATTCAAACGGCTCGGAAAAAGAAATGGAATCGACGCTGCTTGCCACAGTTTCGGTATTGGATTCTGGAATAATTCCAGTAATGGCTGATGGAGTGATCCAAATAAAGTCCCGTCCACCATTATGATCTTTTAACATCATTTCATCTTTCCCTCTAGGCCCTGAGACGTGAAAAAAGCAAAAGTGCTCATTCCGTAAAGCAGTATCGAGTGTGCTGTGATCATAACGTAGTGGGGAAGGTCCGCTAATAACAGAAAGCAAGTAACCTAGCCCATCTATCTTTTTCTCTGCCACTGGGGTTTTTGGGGGTTTCTCAGCGATACTCTTAATAACTTGACGCATGGCTTTTTCCATATCCTCTTTATCAACCGGCTTGAGTAAATAATCGAGTGCACCCAAACGAATGGCTTGTTGTGCATAATCAAATTGAGAATAACCGGAAAGGAAAATTACCTTGGTATTGAGCTTTTTCTCATGAACATGATGCAGTAAATCAATGCCGGATACCTCGGGCATACGAATATCTGTAATAAGGATATCTATATGATTCTGATTCAATAGCTCCTTGGCTTCAATCGAATTTGTTGTCGTCTCAATATGCTCAATTCCAAATTTGCTCCAATCCAGCAGGTGTTTTAAATATTCAACGATGTAATGTCCGTCATCAACTATCAATAATCGCATATTGTCCTCCTTCATCCAGCGAGAAATCTATGAATGCCAGCACGGATAAACCACCCCAGTCATTGATGAAGAACCGCAGTCCGCTTAATTCACCATACGCATTTTTGAGGCGATGATGAATGTTCCAAAGACCAATTCCTCTTGATCCTTCAGGTGGGGATTCATTCTCAAGTCTGGCCATTAGCTGGTGTATTTCCTCAGCAGTAAGCCCCTTACCGTCATCGGCAACAATAATTAATGCTCCAGTATCAAGTTCTTTTACATCTATAGTAACGCGATGAGCCCCTTGCTGTTCTTCAATCCCATGCTGAATTGCGTTCTCGACCATAGGCTGGATAATCAGTGGCATAATCAGATGCTCTCCCAGTTCAGGAGGCAGGTTGATTTCATAATTTATTTTTTTGGAAAGTGACATGATGGATAAAAAATGATCGGCAAGCTGCAATTCAGAAGCCAACGTAACATTATCTGAATTCATTTTTGTTAAATAACGATAGTACTCTGCTAAATGCTTGCTCATCTGCATTACGGCTTCCGGTGAAGTTTTTGCCACTGCCATAATAAAAAACAGATTATTGTAAAGAAAATGTGGATTGATCTGAGCCTGTAGCTGTTTCACTTCGGCGTTTCTGCGCAGCTCGGTTTCTATTTTTAATGAAGCGAATAAAGCCTGTATTTTGGCGACCATGTGGTTAAAGCTTTTAAATAGACTATAAAATTGATTGTCCGGGTTCTCACTAATTCTGGTGCTGTAATTCCCTTGTTCCACTTGGTAGAATTTCTTGTCGAGCAGATATACATTGCGATAATAGTTTCGATAGAACATAAAAATCACGATAAGACCAATGATCAAGATCATTAAGATGCTGACAAAAAACACCTGTTTATTCCGGTTAAGCGGATTCAAAAAATCACTCATTCGCGTATAGGTAACAAGATACGTATCAATCGGCTCAATATACTTTGATAAAACATAATAATCGTCATCGTTGATATGATAGTCAAACTTTAAAATTTCATGTGCATTGGGTGTTATCGTCTCCTTGGCTTTTTCCTCGATTCGAATATCCACCGCTTTATTGCTAATCATTAAACTCTTGTTCACAAGTAAAAAGGCATTGGAGCTCTCGCCGCCACTCACTGCTTTTTCTAAAAGACTTGTTAAATACTCCTTTTTCAGCTTAACGCCCACGATGTACTGAATATTGGCAGGATTTTTAGGTTCATGAATATAAGGATAGATTGAAAAATAATACAAATTGTTATTAACAATCTGCCAGCCTCGCTGCGTGACTTTCTGAAAGGGCTGTTTGGCAAGCGAATCATGACCCGTAAAAATAAAAGTGCCGTCCGATTTCCAGTAGATACCGATAGATTCAATCGCCTGACTGGAGAGAAGTGGTGCTGATATGCGGTCATAGATATCGTTTTTTTTCATCTGGGCATCGTAATTGTTCATCTCTTGTATTTTGCTTTGATAGAAACGTACGGAGGTGTCGGCTGTATATTGGATGCCATACAAACTTGCCTCAGAGATGATGCCATCCAGAATGCTTTCCGTATAGGCTAGCTGATTTTTGGAGGAGTTAACCAAGCTCTCTTGAATGGTTTTGGAACCTAGGGAGTTCATTACGAAAAACAAACTTAAGGTAAGTAAAAGGAAAAAAACGAAAAAATATATGAATCGTTTCATATTTACTTTTTTAATCATAAGCATTACTCCTGTCGCTAGGACTCGTGTGAATTCATCATAAGCCATATATTCCAAAAGAAAAAGAGAAGAGCTCTCGCAAAATGAAAGCGTTTATAAAGATGTTTAGCGAGTGGTTATGATATTTAATTTGAGACATTTTCGAATGAAAGCGCTTTTGTTAACATTAAACCAGAAAGAAATTAGCAGCCAAGAATGTAAAAGGGGGTAAGCACAATAGCACAGATAATGAATACCCAGCTCAAATGGAGTGAGAAAGCCAACGTTAAAAAAAGCAGAAAGAATCCTTGGAAAAAGGAAATCAAAAAAAATTGGCCATTGTATGTTTTATGTATCCCAGCTTTGGTATTCGTTCTAATTTTTGCCTACGGTCCTATGGTCGGATTAGTGATGGCCTTTCAGGATTACAAGCCCTGGCTTGGAATTACAGGTTCAACTTGGATTGGTTGGGATAACTTCGCAAGAATCTTCCAATATAAAGAGGCAACACAATCCATTATCAACACCCTCATTATTGCTGTAATCAAAATTATAGTCGGAATTATTGTTCCTATCTTTATGGCGATTCTGCTAAGCGAGATTAGAAACATGGGGATTAAAAAGAGTATTCAAACCTTGGTCTATTTACCGCATTTCCTCTCTTGGGTAACCGTTGCCGGAATCATGATTGATATCTTAGGTCTGGATGGGGGCATAAATCATTTTCTTACGAATTTCCTCGGACTGAAACCGATTTTCTTTCTGGGCGATCCTACGCTGTTCAGACCGACGATCATCATCAGTGATTTATGGAAAAACTTCGGATTTGGCATGATTGTCTACTTAGCGGTGATTACAGGGATCGATCCTTCTTATTATGAGGCAGCTGAGATCGACGGCGCGTCACGCCGCCAACAAATAAGACATGTTACCTTACCGAGTATGATGCCGATGATCATCGTAATTGCAACGTTAAGCCTTGGAAATATCCTGGATGCAGGATTTGACCAAATCTTTAACTTATATAATCCACTCGTCTATAGTACGGGGGATATCATCGATACTTATGTTTACCGGTCATCCTTATTAAATGGCCAATACGGTTTTGGTACCGCTGTTGGATTGTTTAAATCCGGCATCAGCTTCATATTAATCGTAATTTCCTATCGAATTGCTTACAAGGTAGCTAACTATAAAATATTTTAAGCCGAAGTTGTTAAGCTTACAAAACTGTTAGGAGGAATGGGAGTGTATTATAAATCCAAGGGATATAGGATATTTTCGATTTTCAATCATATCCTCCTGATTCTAGTAGCCTTATCGTGTTTATTGCCTATGCTTCATTTGCTAGCACAATCATTTAGTAGTAAGACAGCGGTAAATGGGAATTTGGTATCCTTTTGGCCGGTGGACTTTAATATCGAAGCCTATGTGAAAACTTTTAAAAACACGAATTTTACAGGCTCCATGAGAATCTCAGTGGTCCGGACGGTACTGGGGACGTTAATCAGCATGTTCATTATTACAACGGCGGGGTATGCCTTGTCCAAAGATTTCCGTGGGCGTAATGCTTTAATGTGGATTTTTATATTCACGATGTTGTTTTCCGGTGGATTGATTCCTTCTTATATATTGGTTACGAAACTTGGGCTCAAGGACACGATCTGGTCGCTCGTGCTTCCCGGTGCCTTCGGAGCTTATAATTTGATTCTGATTATGAATTTCTTTAAAACAATCCCTAAGGCGCTTGAAGAGGCGGCATTTATCGATGGGGCTTCGTTCTTCGTCATTTTCCGGAAAATCTATCTTCCGCTTTCCCTTCCCGGTCTGGCAACCGTTGGATTGTTTATCATGGTGGGGAGCTGGAACGCATGGTTTGATGGGATTTTGTATATGTCGAATACAACGGACTATCCGTTAGCTTCATTCTTACAGACTGTAGTGGTGCAAGGTTCAGCGCAGAGTATGGCACTTAGTCAATCAGAAGCAGCCGCGTTGTCAGAACAGAGTATCAAAGCTGCGCAAATTTTTATTAGCACACTGCCCATTATCCTTGTGTACCCTTTTCTACAGAAGTATTTTGTCAAAGGCATCGTTCTGGGTGCTGTAAAAGAATAACGTGACCAACATATAAAACTTTAATTCAAAGGAGCTTATTGATGAAAAAAACAGGGGCCTTAATAACGACTACTGTATTGATGGCAGGATTGCTAGCGGGCTGCGGCTCAAACGGTAAAGAATCTACTGCGGCAGAAGCGGTTCTCAAAGACGGCAAATACGATCCTCCTATTACTATCAACATCGCCAAGCAACAAGATGAGAATGCCGGTAAATATATCAACGGGGAGAGCTTAAATGATAATGTGTTGACCCGCTGGGGTGTCGAGAATCTAGGGATTAACATCCAAACTACTCTTTTGGGCGGTGATGCCTCCCAATATAATACGAAACTTCGTTTAGCGCTCACTGGTTCCGAGAAGCTTCCGGATGTTTTGCCAGTGTATGACACCTCATTAGAAAATGATCTGATTCAATCTGGACTTGTAAAAGATATTGCGGAAGACATTAACAAATATATGCCTGAGCGTCTGAAAGAAATATATAAACAATATCCAACAACGTTCAACCCGGTTATCCAGGACGGCAAGGTTTATGGGATGGCGATCTCGCCCAATCTCACTGAAGGTGAAGTCATGCTTATCCGTCAAGATTGGTTAGATAAATTAAATTTAAAAGCGCCAACAAATATAGATGAATTTGAACAGGTAATCGCTGCTTTTACGAATGATGATCCGGATGGTAACGGAAAAAATGATACTTATGGATTTGATTTCTCGGGAAAAGATTCTTACAACACGGGCTGGGTAAGCGACTCTGTAATGATTTTTAGTGCTTATACAGGGAAGAGTCTCCCCGGCCAATGGTATAACGACAATGGAAAACTCACTTACGGTTCCGTCGCTGATGGGACAAAGGATGCGTTAGCTAAACTTCGCGATTGGTACTCCAAAGGGTATTTAAATAAGGAGTTGGCTACACAGGGTGCATGGGATGCACTGGCGGATTTCACTGAAGGTAAAGCAGGGATTATTATTGGCCGTCCTTGGCTGTACGGCAGTGTTAAAGATGTGGAAACTAACGTAAAAGGGGCTAAAATCAAAGCTTACCCAACAATTAACGGTGTAAGTGGGGATCGAACCTACCAATCCGGTCAACAGAACGATGGTGTCTTTATGTTTAATAAAGACTTTAACAATATGGAAGCTTTCTTCTTGTATTATGACAAGCTTTACGATGCAGCATTTGGTACCGGAGATTTCAAATATGGTTATGCTCAGGGATATGATTATGACATCGTTGGCGATGAAGTGGTATTCGATTCCAAAAAATTCAATACGCCTTTGGATGCCGCTCAAGGTGTAGGGAAAATGGCTTTTACCAAAAATACACCAAGTGTGGATGGCCCAGGTAAATCTTTTTATGATCTTTCCAAAGGTGCAAAAGCTGAGAATGGGGTCTTGATCAGATCGGCATCAAATGATGAAACAGCCAAAGAGGGATATGTGATTTCCTATGAGAATAGAGAGTCACTGCTTCCAAATGCATTTAACGGTCCACCTACCAAGACCATGCAGACAACTTGGGAGCAACTGAATACGATGGAAAAGGAAACCTTCACCAAAATTATTTACAGTAAAGAGCCGCTAACTGCGTACGATGACTTCGTGAAGCAATGGCATGACAAAGGCGGTACGAAAATTTCCGAAGAAATCAACGAATGGTATAACAATGCTAGCAAGGTGGATGTGATGTCTCAGATGGGATTGAAATAAGTTCGCAAGAACAGCAGGTTCAGTTAAGGTCATCCTTGGCCGGACCTGCTTTTTTGTCTAAAAATCTGATCCTCTGGAGGTTAATCATGGACGAAAATGCGAGTACAGTCACCCTACTAAATAGCGCTCCACTTCTGGATATGAGCGGAAATTCTGTACATGCACATGGTGGACATATGCTCTATACGGATGGATATTATTACTGGTTTGGTGAGAACCGGATGGATCGGCGGAGAGTGAGCTGCTACCGATCTGTGGATCTAGTGAATTGGGAATGGCGCAATGATGTGCTCACACTCGATTCACCGGTACAGCCGATTTATCATCGCACCACATTAGAGCTTGAACCCTTGGACAGGGAGGGGCGCCCAACGGGTGCGGTAATTGAGCGCCCAAAAGTACTCTACAACAAACTTACAGGGAGATTTGTTATGTGGATGCATTGGGAAAATGGACGCGACTACTCTGATGCGCGCTGCGCGATCGCTGATTGCGGGACGGTAGATGGGGATTATGTTTACCGGGGCAGCTTTAATCCGATAGGTAACATGTCTCGGGACTGCACCTTGTTCCAGGATGACGATGGGACGGCATATTTTATCTCCGCGGCAAGGGAAAATGCTGATCTTATTATGTATCGTCTGTCACCTGATTACCTCAGCATAGAAGAACAGGTCAAGACCTTGTGGCCCGGACAAGCGCGTGAAGCACCTGTATTAATGAAACGTCAGGGTGTATACTTTCTCATCTCGTCCGCCTGTACGGGCTGGTTGCCTAACCAAGGAACCTATGCCTGGTCCGAGGAATTATTTGGTCGTTGGTCACCCTTGCTGCCTTTGGGCGACATCACTACATACGACAGCCAGCCTGCTTTTATAGTTCCTATTGTAGGAACAGACAATGACCAGTGCTCTTACCTGTATGTTGGGGATCGCTGGGACCCTGCGGATTATTATGCCTCTTCCTATGTATTTCTGCCGCTCAGCTTTCCTTCTGACCGGGAAATGAAGCTTGACTGGGCAGAGCGAACGGTGATTGACCTAAGGAAGGGAATCGTAGCTGTGGAATGCGGCTCTGGTAGTGGTCTGTTCAGATTGAAAAGCTTAGGAATGGGGCTTTATCTGGCGGCGGGAAATCAATCCATTGAACATGAGGAGACCCTGAACGTCGAAGTCCGGACGCTTTCGTATGAAGATCAGCAGCAGAGATGGACGGTTGAATACGGGGAGAAGGGTAGGGTGAGAATTCGAAACAGTGAAAAGGCCTTATCTATTGGCCTGTTGAATTCCTTGCTGCTGGAGCCTATTCGTGACAACGAAGATCAGTTTATATGGTTGCTTACAGAGACAGAAGCAGGTTCACTGACTATTGGGAGCAATGACGGAAGAGTTCTTACCGTAGCAGGAGAACAGCGTGGGGGCTGGGGTTGTGTGTTTCTTGAATCCAAACGCTGCCATGATCCCCGTATAGGTGCAGACCCGCAGCTTTTTCAACTGATTTCAGTAAGGTAAACAGTTTAGAGAAAAGAGGTATACCGATGAGTTTATCTGTCTCCTTCCCTATGGAATGGTTTAAAAGTGACCCCCATACACAACTTACTGCGACTTCCTCTGAGACGTTTCAGTTCATCACTACACCAGAAGGTGGTGGATTTGAGCTTCAGTCAGGGCATCTGGAATCCGCCGCTTGGTGCGATTATGGTTTCGTTAATGCGGAGGTTTACCATGAAAGCCGTGACGTTCTGGTGCTGTTATTCAGTTTTTATGATCGGGATCATCGCGTCATTACTTATCATGTAGGAATTTTACCCGGTGTGCGCACGAAAATTTGTTTACCCTTGATTCATTTAAATGGTGAGAAGCTGTTCCTTCCCCGTTATCCGGGTGTGATGCAGACAGTACTGAGGGGAGATGCAGGCATCGATCGCAAGCATATCACCCGATTCTCTATCGCTACTCTCCCTTCAACAACAAGTAGAGCTGTGCAAATTAGTGGCTTGGCTCTAAGTCTAACTGAGCCCGTCTTTGAGTATGAACAGCAACCATATATAGATGATCTGGGCCAATTAAAGGGAAGGGATTGGCCAGGGAAAACGGTTGATGCAGAAGCGATGACGGATCGGCTGCGCACAGAGCGGAAACTTGCGGAACATGCTGATCACAATGGAGGTGACCTCAGCAGGTACGGAGGTTGGAAGGCGCTGAGATTCGCGGCAACTGGATATTTCCGCACGGAGTTTGACGGCAGCCGCTGGTGGTTCGTTGATCCAGAGGGTTATGCCCTGTTCAGTACGGGGATGGACTGTGTGGGTCCAGCTTGTTCTATGCATGTAACTGGCATGGAACACTTGATACCCTCATTGCCGGAGCGGGAAGGAATCTATCAAGAAGCTTGGTCACAGGATGGCGAGGAATTCAGCTTCGAGATTGCTAATCTGATCACTGCTTTTGGGGCGGAGTGGCGCTCTAACTGGGTGGCTATGACGGATTTTCGCTTACAACAATGGGGATTCAACACCATCGGTAACTGGTCCAATGATAGATTTATCAACGAATCCCAGCTTCCGTATGTTTATCCTCTAGTGGACTTTCCTATGACGGAGCAAACTATTTTCCGGGATTTCCCGGATGTGTTTAGCCCGGAGTATGAGCGGAATGCCGGGAGCTTTGCGGAGCAGCTTCTTCCATTAAGGGAAGACCAGAGAATGGTCGGTTATTTCATGCGTAATGAGCCGCATTGGGCATTCGTGGATGGGTTGAATTTGACCGGACAGATGCTGAAATCTCCGGTCCGTTATGCCAGTAAGAAGGAATTCATTCGCTGGCTTGCAGGAAAGTACAAAACAGTGGAACAATTAAATATGGCGTGGGATAGCGTTTTTGAAGAATTCGAGGATTTATACGATGTATCGAATGTGAATGTAACCGGGGATAATCTCACTTCTGCCCGAGAAGTGGATTATAACCTGTTCAACCGGATCATGATCCGGCGGTATGTAGAAGTGCCAGCCCGTCTTTGCAAGCAGACGGATCCGAATCATCTGAATTTGGGAATGCGTTATGCCTGGGTTGGCAGTGATGAGGTGCTGGAGGGCTGTGAATGGTTTGATGTATTCTCTATGAACTGCTATCAGTTCAGTCCTGACAAGGAACAGATTCCCCAGATCAGCGGACGACTGAACAAACCAGTCATGATTGGGGAATATCATTTTGGTGCGGCTGAAGGCGGCATGTTGGCTTATGGGATCCGTGCGGTGGCAACCCAGAAGGAGCGCGGTGAGGCTTACCGTTATTATGTGGAGCAGGGGGCAGCCATCCCGCAGCTCATCGGAGTTCATTATTTTCAATGGAATGATCAGCCTGTGCTCGGACGTTATGACGGAGAAAACTATCAAATCGGTGTAGTGGATGTCTGCAACCGTCCATATGAACCTTTCGTGCAAGCAGCGAGAAAGGCCCATGACCAGATGTATCAGGTGCGGACGGGTATGACAGCGCCCTATAATATTGTGCCAATGGAGATTCCGAAAACGGGATTCTGATTGCAAATCTTTACAACAAAAAGACCCCCAGCCAATGGGGGGCCTTTTTTGTCCTCTCCTCTGCAATGTAGCCTCTTTACAAGCCAAGGCCGGAGGAGGGGAGTGAATCATCACGGGAATAGCGCTTGCGGTATTCGCCCGGAGTTATTCCGGCACAACGTTTGAACATACGGATGAAGGAATTTACGTTCTGATAACCGATCTGAAGCGCGATATCCTGAATCCGCAGTTCCAGATTCATTAGCAGCTCTTTGGCCCGCTCAATCCGCAGATTGTTCAGATATTCACTGAAGTTGATGTTTGTTTTCTCTTTAAAAATGCTGGACAGGTAACCTGGAGTTAAATTTAACTTGTCTGCTACTAGGTTGAGGTTGATGTCCTCGCCGTAATGTTTGTCTAAGTAATCCAGCACAAAGCTGATAATGGGGTCGCGCGACTCCGAGCGGCTACTGATGACCACGAGCACAGGACGAACCAGATCACGCAGCCATTCCTTGTATTGATCCATTGAGTGGAAAGCGTTAAATGGCTCTAGTCGGGGTGGTAAGAGACGCTCCGCTTCCGCTTGGGGCAGATTCAGCCTCGTCACCGTTTTGCTCGTCTGTTCCGCTGCTCCCAAGGCAAATGCCCGAAAATCCGCCGCCGCTGCGTCCTTGTGCTGCAGCTGCTCCAGCTGACGATCCAACCAAGCGAATACAGCCTCCTCATTGCCAGACTGCAGCAGATTGTGCAGCTCCTCTCCGTGTGTCACCTTTAAATGAAAGGATTTGGCGGATGAGGCTCTAGGTTCTACGATAATTTGTGTTTCCCCGTTCAATCTACGCTCATTTAACAACATCGATAGATTATTGTAGGCATCGGTAAATGAGGTTTCGCCTGAATATACCGGACTTACAGCAATAGTCAGATATAAGGATGTCTCCGAATCCAGCAGCTCCTTAAGGGTATCAAGAGCCTGCAGAAAACTGCTCTGCGGTCCGGGATTGAACAGGAGCAGCATGAGCTGATCATGTTCCGGCTGGAGTGCGACGCTTTCGCTTTCACCACCAGTGATCAAGTTTTGAACCAGCTTCCATAACATCAGTGTGTGTTTCTCAAATTCGTCCGGTAAGGTTTTGAAGCTGACCTTGAACAGAATGGAGGCATAGGGCTGTTCGGATTGCCTTACATCTTCAAGCTCCGCGAGGCTTTTACTCAGCGGGATATTTTTCACTTTATGAGTATAGGCATATTGGCGCACCAGTGAGTTCTTATGATCAAGATCGGTCTGGATGAAGCGGTTACTCTCCAAAATGGAGCTCAGGCGGTCGCCGATAATGGCGAATTCCTTCACACTGCTCAATTTTTCAGGCCGGCTGCCTGCCTTACGGTCCAAGGCGGCAATCAGGCGCTGGAGCGGTTGGTTAAGCCGGTGGCTGAAGATTAGGGATGAGAGAACACTGATCAGTACTGCGGCAGAGAGTAATACAGCCAGCAATAGCTGCATCCCCCGCATTTCCGCAGCAATAGCCGCCACCTGGGTCACTCGGATATAGGTGAATCCAGTCTGTTTACCTTTTTCATAGAAGTAATATTGGTCTCCGACCCGCTCATGGGCATTGCCACTTTCCGGAAGCTGGCTTGTTTGCAGTTTACCCTCTGATGTAGAGAACAATAGATTCTTCTGCGCATCCAGGATATAGAACGGGGTATTGCCGGCATCTCCGTAGGCGGCCTGCATCAGCTGCGGATTCAGCATGACAATGCCGTACACTTCCTCATAAGGAATCGCTTTGACCAGCACTGGCATTAACCTTCCGAGCGTACGGGTGGAATGTATGGTTTTCTCGGTAAAGGTTACGGCGGGCATGACTTTTAAAAATTGATTGTCCATCGTTTGCCGGCTCCAGTACTCCGGAGGGTATTCTGCACTGAAGTAGTATTTACCGAACATATCTGCGGCGCTGCTTAGGCCCTCCCTCTCCAGTACATAATTTTCCTTTTTAAAATAGAGAATGAAATTTTCGATATGCAGAAAAGGATTAGCATACAGCGTTGAGAGATCCGATATCACTTCTGCCGGGATATCATATCGTCGGTTCTCTTTGAGGTAGCTTAGAATGCCCAGATTGGCAGTCCATGAATCGGATTGGGTGAGGGCAAGAATCATGTTCTGAGTCAACCGGAAATGATTTTCGTAGCCTTCGACCGTTTGTGCGAGGCCTAGCTCATTTTGCCGGATCATCTCCTTATAGATTTTGCCGCTTAAATACAGATGGGAGAACAGATTAAATGATGCCAAAATCAAGATGACACTGAGGAAGCTTAGCATCAGCTTAACGAACAGGGCATTCAGCGCAAATTTGCCTGTAACGGATCCCTTCATATGTATCCCCCTTTGGATGCACCCGTAAATGAATTGGATTAATTCTATCATAGCGGCAAAAAGCTAACACCAACAATATGCAATTTTGCTGATTTGTACGCTATTCTATGGAAATCCGCAGTTAAGGCGAAATGTTATATAACATGTAGATAGCGCTTTCCAAAGAAATGCAGCTATAATTCGGAGACAAATCCCAGGAAAAAGGGGGAAGTAATCTGACATCTATATGATTTATGATCATTTTAACAAGAGGAGACATGCATATGGCTCAAGCTAGCGTAGTGCAGGACAAAATGCGAAAGAAAGTGCACCGGCGACCCCAACGACCTCAACGCCACAAAGCGGGAATCCTTCGAACTTGGAATAAAAACAAGGCGCTCTGGCTGCTGTTCCTGCCGTGCCTGTTGTATTATTTGATCTTCCGCTATGCACCGATGTTTGGATTAGTTATCACTTTCAAGGATTACAATCTTTTTAAAGGGATTTGGGCCAGTGATTGGGTGGGACTCAAATATTACAGGATGTTTATAGAGAATCCCGATTTTTGGCCGCTGATGAAAAACACTTTTCTGCTTGGTTTATATAAGCTGTTTTTTGGCTTCCCGGCACCCATTCTACTGGCGATTCTGCTTAATGAGGTGCGCAAGGCTGCTTTCAAACGAGTTGTGCAGACCGTCAGCTATCTTCCACATTTTATCTCAAATGTCATTGTAGCCAGTATGGTGATCATGTTTTTATCCCCAACCGGAGGGCTGATTAATAATCTGCTTGGTGCCATAGGGATTGGACCGATCAATTTCATGAATGAACCTGGATTGTTCCGCGGTATTTATGTCCTGTCGGAGATCTGGCAGCATATCGGCTGGGAGACTATTATCTACTTGGCCGCGTTGACCGCTATCGACCCGCAGCTGTATGAAGCTGCTGATATGGACGGAGCCAGCCGCATGCGTAAAATATGGCATGTCACCTTGCCCGGCATTTCACCCGCCATCGTGATCACCTTGATTCTTAATATCGGTAAAGTACTCGAGATTGGCTTCGAGAAGGTGTTCCTGATGCAGAATCCGGCGATCTACGACACAGCGGATATTATCAGTACTTATGTCTATAGGGTGGGTATGGTGCAGGGGAACTTCAGCTATGGCGCTTCTATTGATCTTTTTATGGGCGTGATTAGCTTGATCTTCATCTATACAGCAAATTACATCAGCCGCCGTGTAAGCGAGACAAGTTTATGGTAGAAAAGAGGTGTGGTGATGAGATCACCCCGTTTATCCTGGTTTAATGTCGTGAGCACTTTTATCCTTCTCGTGGTTGTGGTGGTCACGCTTTATCCGTTCCTGCATATGCTCGCTGTCTCTCTCAGTAGTGATGTGCATGTCATGAAGAATACCGTTTCTTTTTGGCCTAAGGGATTTAACCTGAATATGTATAAGCTTGTACTCGGAGATTCGCAAATCTGGGTGGCTTACAAAAATACACTCATTTACACCGTGCTTGGCACCCTTATCTCGCTGGTGGTCACCTCCACGGGTGCCTATGCACTCTCACGCAGTGATATGGCGCTGCGCAAGAGCTTCACCCTGTTGATTGTGGTGACGATGTTTTTCAGCGGAGGAATGATTCCCACGTTCCTCGTGGTTCGCTCCCTGGATATGGTCGATACCGTTTGGGGCATGGTGCTGCCGGGTGCGGTTAGCACTTGGAATCTGATTCTGATGCGGACCTTTTTCTCCGGCATTCCTAAAGAGCTGGAGGAGTCTGGCCGCATCGACGGACTGAATGATATCGGCATATTTATTCGTATTATTGTTCCGCTTTCCAAAGCTTCCTTCGCCACCATAGCGCTCTTTTACGCGGTTGGCATGTGGAATAACTTTATTTACCCGCTGCTCTACCTGCGCTCACCGGATTTGTTCCCGCTGCAAGTTCTGTTGCGCAATCTGGTGCTGGCTGGCAGTGCTAGCTCGGGAGATGTTACTAGCATTGGAGGTGACAACATGGTGATAGAAGAATCGCTGAAGTACGCGACGATTATGGTCTCGACGCTTCCGATTCTGATTGTGTATCCATTTGTACAGAAGTATTTCGTTAAGGGGGCCATGATTGGCGCGGTTAAGGGATAGGCGGGTGGAACCGTCAAAAATTCAGCATAAGGGAGAGATCGTAATGAATAAATGGAAATCTGTACTGCTGC
This sequence comes from Paenibacillus sp. FSL H7-0943, assembly GCF_037963265.1. Classification (NCBI taxonomy): domain Bacteria; kingdom Bacillati; phylum Bacillota; class Bacilli; order Caryophanales; family Paenibacillaceae; genus Paenibacillus; species Paenibacillus sp. FSL H7-0943. Next base: position 5,058,960 of record NZ_CP150148.1, on the reverse strand, counting down.
CACTGATGATTGCAGCAACCGTAGTAACTGGCTGCAGCGGAGGGGGCAATGACACCTCGCCGCAGAGTAATACTCAGGGCAGCAGTACCGCTTCACCTGCTGATTCGTCCAAAACGGAAAAAACCTTCACTGCGCTCTTAGACAACAATGCTACGTTCCCTTATTCGAAAAGCTGGCCTATTTGGAGCTGGCTGAAAGAGAAAACCGGTGTCACACTCGAGGTACAGACCCCTTCCGGAAAGCTTGAAGAGAGCTTGAACCTGGCGATTGCCTCGAAGGCAATGCCGGATCTGATGTATATGCCTAACCGCAAAGAATCGAATAAATTCGGGCAACAGGGTGCGTTGGTGGATTTGATGGAGTATATGGACAAAATGCCGAATCTGACCGCCTGGGTAAAGCAGTATCCACAGGAAGCGAAGGCTGCACTGTCTGCTGATGGCAAAATGTATATGTTCCCGAATCAGGGCTTTGGCGAGACGAACCGCATGATCTGGTTATACCGTAAAGACATTTTTGACAAAGAAGGAATCCAGGCACCAGCCACATATGAGGAGCTGCATACAGCTCTAAAAACCTTGAAGGCGAAATATCCAGACAGCTATCCGCTTTCGATCCGCTACGGACAAATTCCCGATGAAATGAATGCCAATATGACAGTGAATTACGGGACGGGTGAAGGGGCTTATTATGATTTTGATAAAAAAGAGTGGCTTTTTGGACCCACGGAAGAGAGTTACAAGGAAATGGTTGGTATGTGGAAAATATTTTATGACGAAGGGTTGATTCCGCCTGACTTTCTATCTCTGCAAACTAAGCAATGGCAGGACATGGTATCCACGGGCAAATCGTTTGTGACCATTGATTACATCAGCCGGATCGATTTTTTTAACAATGCGATGCAGCAGGAAAATCCGGAGTTCAACATGCAGTTCATGGCTCCTCCAGCGGGCATTGCCGGCGGCAAGCAACTGAACCCGTATTTTCATTATATGGAAGGTGGCCTAACCGTGGCTTCAACCTCGAAGAACATCGATGATGTGATGAGTTATATGGACTTTTTCTATTCCGAAGAGGGACGTACGCTCAGCAGCTGGGGCGTGGAGGGTGAGACATATGTGAAGGAAGGCGACACGATCAAGTTCAAACCAGAGTACAACGATGTGATCGAAATGCGGAAACAGACAGGACTTCAGACTAGCGGAACGTACACCTGGATCGACTTTGGTGCACATCTGTCGTTGTTCTCAGACAATTTGAAGTATGCCTTTGAAGAAGCGACGAAATATGATCCGTCCATGATGCAGCCACGGCCTGCATTTACGGAGAAAGAGAATGAAATTATTGCGATTACCGGCCAAGCGATCCAAAAACACCGCGATGAAAGCTTTGCCAAGTTTGTTACCGGCTCCCGAAAGCTGGCCGACTGGGACAAATATGTGGAGGAGATGAACAATCTCGGCGTGGATAAGCTGCTGGCTACTTATAGGGAAGCTTACGACCGTGTTCAGAACATTCAGTTAAACGGGAATTAATCTGTCTGGTGCCAAGGACAATAGTTGCCCGGAAAGGATGAGCGGGATGAATGACATCATTAAGCCTTTAGAGACACACAGAGTGGAGCAGATGTCCGTTCAGGTTTACGAAGATCGTAACCTGATGGGCGCTGCGGCGGCATCGCAGGTCGCGCAGAAAATTAGAGCTTTGCTTCAAGATTCTGCGCGTCAGGTCCGAATTGTGTTTGCTGCCGCACCTTCGCAAAATGAACTGTACGAGGGGCTGGTTCGGGAGCAGGGGATGGATTGGTCCCGGGTCAATGCTTTTCATATGGATGAATACATCGGCCTTGCGGCTTCGGCTCCCCAGCGGTTCGGCCGTTTTTTGACAGATCGTCTATACAGTCGGGTTAACCCTGGCCGGGTAGAACTGCTGGATGGTCTCGCCGCTGATATGGTGCAGGAATGCCAGAGATATTCGGCTTTGTTGAGCGAGGCGCCTATTGATATCGTTTGCCTCGGGATCGGGGAAAACGGGCATATCGCGTTTAATGATCCGCCAGTCGCTAATTTTACCGACCCGCAGTTGGTCAAAGCGGTCGAACTGGAGGAAGCCTGCCGCCGCCAGCAGGTGAATGACGGTTGTTTTACCTCGCTGGACGAGGTGCCAACCCATGCGCTGACGCTTACGGTACCAGCCTTGCTGGCTGGCCGTCACCTGTACGGAATTGTACCGGGAGTGTCCAAACGAAAGGCTTTACACGCGGCACTTCATGATTCGATCAGCACGGCATGTCCAGCTACTATTCTGCGCACCCATCCGGAGATCACGATGTTCACGGATCGGGCTGCCTTCGGCCTATGAACGCGCCAATTAAGGGAAAGCACTATAAAACTGGGCGGCCGGTTGAGGTAAGTGTCGAGCAGGGGCGAATCACTTCGGTCACCGAACTTGCGGAGAGTCCAGCCAGGGCCGATTGGCCCTGGCTGGCACCCGGGTTGGTGGATCTGCAAGTGAACGGGGGCTGGGGGCTGGATCTCAACACGCTGCCTTTACAGCCTGCAACGGTATTGGAACTGTCCCGACTTTTGCTAGGAAACGGGGTAACCAGTTATTGTCCAACTCTGATTACTAATGGCAAAGAAGCGCTGGCTCAAGCGGTCTCCGCCATTGCGGAAGCCGCTTCGCTGTATCCGGAAGCTGCTGGGGGGATTGTAGGAATTCATCTGGAAGGTCCTTTTCTGTCACCAGAAGAGGGTCCACGCGGCGCCCATCCAAGGGAACATATTGGCCCGCCGGATTGGGATAGGTTATGCCGCTGGCAGGAAGCGGCTGAAGGGCTTATCCGTATCCTCACCGTATCCCCGGAATGGCCAAACGCCGCTGCATTTATCGCCCGGTGCAGTGAATCAGGCATCCTTGTTTCCATAGGGCATACAGCAGCTTCCCCCGAGCAGATTAGGGAGGCGGTTGCCGCAGGAGCGGTGATGTCTACGCATCTCGGCAATGGCACACATCTGACGCTGCCCCGTCATCCCAACTATTTGTGGGAGCAGCTGGCGGCGGATGAACTATACGGCTGTATGATTGCAGATGGCCAACATTTACCACCCGCTCTGTTGAAAGTAATCCTACGGATGAAGCGCAGCCGCACCATCTTGGTCAGCGATGCTGTATCACTGAGCGGAATGCCGCCGGGAACTTATCACCTGCACATTGGTGGGGAAGTTGTATTAACAGCAGAAGGGCGGCTGCATCTGGCTGGCAATCAGCAGCTGCTTGCAGGTTCCGCCATGATGCTTCCAGATCAGGTGGCCTATCTTGCGGAGGCTGGATTAGCCCGGCTGGATGAAGCCTGGGATTGTGCTTCTGCTCATCCGGCTACTTTGCTGGGGCTGGAGCAGGCGGCAGGGCTTAGGGCTGGAGCACCTGCCGATCTCGTGAGCTTCTGCTATGACGACAGGACACTTACCGTGCTGGAATGCTGGAAAAAGGGTCATAGCAAGGCTTGCAGTAATTAATTACAGCAAAGATTAGGAGGAGAACGATGCAGAGCTTGATACCGCAACCGAAGCAGATCCAAGTGAAAGAGGGCGAAGCTTTTCAGTTCAGCGAGGATGTAAGCCTGAGCCTCTACATGGAGCAGCATGATCCGAGACTGGTGGTTCATTGCCGCCGCTCGTTTCCGGAGCTGGAATGTACACATGTTATCTCGGGAAAAGGATATTCACTTATTCTTCAGAGTCTCTCGCAGCCAGAAACGAAAGGAGCACAGCCAGATGAAGTGGATCTGAAATTGCTTAACGGCCGGGCGGAAGGGTACAGGCTGGAGGTGTCGGAGCGGCGGGTGGTAATCCGTGCACTGGATGCGCCGGGTCTGTTTTACGGGCTACAAACGTTACTACAACTGCGTAAGTCAGTAGGGGAAGTTCCTGCTGTGTCTATCACGGACTGGCCTGACACTACCTTGCGGGCGATGAACTTTGATCTTCGCCAGACATTTTCCAAGCCAGAGCTGCTGCTATCGTATTTGGCGGATTTTGCCCGGTATAAAACGAATGCGGTTCTGATTGAATACGAAGATAAATTCCCGTTCCAGAAGTACCCGGAATTCGTGCATCCTCAGCATTCGTTAAGCCTCACACAGCTAGAGGAACTGAAACGTACAGCCCAAGAATATTTTATTGAGATCATTCCGCTGCAGCAGAGTTTCGGGCATCTGGAGTATGTACTCCGCCACGACGCTTGGCGGCACTTGCGCGAAACGGAGTTATCCCTCGGGGAGATCTGTCCATCGCATCCGGAATCCTTCGAGCTGATTACCGATCTGTTACAGGAGATGATGGATGCCCATCCGGATTCCCGCTACATCCACCTCGGCTGTGACGAGGTATACAGCTTATGTGAATGCGAACGCTGTAAAACGTTGTTCGGAGGGGTACGGGAGCGGGCGTTTATCGCTTTTTTGAACACTTTGATTGAATATACAGCCAGCCGTGGTAAAAAAGCGATTTTCTGGCATGACATGCTGGACAAATGCCCGCCGGAGGAACTGGCAAAGCTGGATAAGCGGAGTGCGGCGATGATCTGGATATACAACGGACGTAATATTGAAGCTGAGGTTTCTTCTCTTACGGATAAATTCAGGTCACTAGGCATCGAGGTTATGGGAGCCCCGGCGGTTCGCAGCTTTGACTGGGCTGAACATCAGAATTATCCGGTACTATTGAACCGGACGGATAATCTGCTCCAATGGGCGGAGACAGCGGATAAGCTGGACCTCGGGTGCATCGTCGCCACGAACTGGACAGGGCCGTTCAGCCTTGGTGTTCCTTATGGGATCTTTGAGACGACGTGGTATCCGATGCTGCTGCACGCCGATTTGGCCTGGAACCGCAAAGCGGACTCAGCAACATTTATCGATCGATTCATGGAGCAGTTCCATGGCATCGGTCCTAGAACAGGTCACGCACAGCTCGGGAATTATCAGCTGGAAGATTATTATGATGTTATCTGGAAGCTGTTGGACAAGGTGAAGGATCATAAGGATGAAGCAGAGCTGATTGCCATTATGCATGATTTTGAAGCGGCGACGGACCGTTCGCGGGCGATCCACAAATATGTCTACCGCTGGGAGCTCTATCCGGGAGACGAAGCGGAAAGGCACTCGCTGCTGAACAATTACATGCGAAATCGCCGCGGACGTGAGAACGTTTTGCCTCGCATGAAAGCGGCTTTGGAGCGTTACCAGCCATCCGATATGGCGGAGCATTTTGTGAAATCCCGCTTCTATCTTCACGATTATCTGGAGCGGACATTATACCGTGAGCTGGGGTTTGCTCAGGTTGAATAAGAGTTTTGAAAAGATCGTACGGCTATCGTGTAAGCGGGTAGCTGTGCGGTCTTTTTTTAATTCATAGCTGGATGAAGCTACATATTACAACATATTCAGGAACAAAATCCCAGTTCGCTGCGTCTAACTTATAAAGTTCTAGCAAACTACATTGGAGGAGAATGAATATGAGAGCTACACCCATAAACCGGACTATAAGGAAGGTTACACTTACCGCATTATGTATTTTGCTTGTATTGCTGAGTGGCAGGGTAATGGCGGAGCCGTCTCCGGCACAAAAGACAACCGCGGTATTCACAGCGGAGATGCAGAGTGCCTTGGAAGGGGCACAGAATGTGCTGCTGACGATACAGCCATTCCCGGACGAAGCAGCCGTAGGTTTCTTCAAGAATGGGCGCAGTCTGCCCAAGGGATATCTGGAGCAGACTGCCGATAAGATTCTGGAACAGCGGGGCAAGTTCACCAAGGTGGCAGAGCTAACTCGAACAGCGCTGGCTTACAGTGCTGCGGGGGGCAACATCAACAACATCGCTGGTATTGATCTTTATCCATTCCTGATGAATCATGACGGAATTGATTCGGAAGGGGCAGCAGCGGTAGCAGCCGCCTATATTACCTCGAAGAATTCCATTTCAAATTCATTGGAGCGGACAAACCGTTACCCCGATTTGTTGTTTTATCAGTTGCTTGATATGCAGCTAGCGGACGGTAGTTGGCCGCTGGCCGGGCAGAAGCAAGGAGATCTGGTAGCTACTGCCTGGGTACTAACCGCACTTGCTTCGGAAGTGAGTTCAGAACAAACAGCGCAGCCGATCGAGAAGGCTTTGTTGTGGCTTAAGAGCAAGCAGCAGCTAGACGGAGGGTTCGATGGTAAAACTGCGACGACAGCGCAGGTGATTGTTGCTTTATCCTCGCAGGGAGTCGATGCAGCAGATTTCACCAAGGAAGGCGGAGCCTCGCTGCTGGACCATTTGCTGGCGCGGAAGCTCCCGGGTGGCGGCTTTACACAGACAGCAGGCGGAGGAAACGATAGTCCCGCAACTGTGCAAGCCTATCTTGCCCTGACTTCCTATAAGCTGCTGTCCAAGCAGGCTGGCATGCTGTATAGCGGACTGCATCATGCTGGACTTGACCGGGCAACAATTCAGGTCGAAGGACCCGGTGGCACCGTTGCCGGGGGGCATATTGTTGGCGGAGATGCTGTGAAGGCAGCGGCAGCTTTTTTACAGGCGAAGGGTCTGGCGTATAAGCTGAATGCGGATGCAGCTAAACCGGCCTTCACAGCTATCGAGGGGATTCAGAACGGGCGATACAATGGACGCGGAGAATGGAAGATTGCTGTATTCAGCGGGGGCAGTGCATGGATGTATCCTGAGAATAGCCCGTACAGACTGACGATAGGCAATGGGGATCAGCTGCTTGTTTACTACGCGGACGATACAGAACTGCTTGACCGGATGGAAGTGAAATGGAAAGATAAAAACGGCCAGGAAATGGGTGGATACGCAAGCGCCAATATGCCGTTTTCCCTCCATATCACCAAGTCAAACGGTCAGCTGGGCGGTCTTCCGGCTTTCGGCGCTACTGTGACACTTCAAGGAAAAAGCGTAGTGGCTGACAGCACGGGAAAGGTGTCATTTGCCGGCATGAAGCCCGGTGTCTATCCTGTGCAAGTCACCAAATACCGTAAAGATGCCGCTCCAGCACTTTCCAAACGGACGTTTGCGCTGCATGTCTCTTCCCCGGAATTGGCCAGCTTTACGGATGCCAATAAAGTCGCAGCTTGGGCACGTTTGGATATCGCAACAGCGCTCAGCAGCGGATATATTCAGGGCGTGAGTGCCAGCGGAAATGTGCTGGCTCCTAAGCAGAAGCTGACCCGGGCTGAATTTCTGACCCTGCTGCTGCGGCTATTGCATGAGTTCCCCGATGCCAAGGCCACTTCTAGCTTTAAGGATGTTCCGGCGGACAAATGGTACAGCCGTACCATCGCCAAGGCTGAGGAGCTGGGCATTATCAGCTCTCCAACCGGTAAGTTCGAGCCGGACCGCGGTATTACGCGGGAAGAAGCGGCGGTTATGGTAACCAAAGCCGCCCGGTTGTCTACGTACGGCAGCCCGGATCGTGTGAAGTTTGCCGATACTTCCAGTTTGTCAGAGGCGAGCCGCCAGGCGATTCAGGCCGTGAATGAACATGAAGTAATGACCGGCAGCGGGGGCCGTTTCGATCCTAAGCAGATTCTGGTGCGTGAGCAGGCAGCGGCAATTTTAGTCAGACTGCAGAAATTAATCCCGGAAGCCTTCTATTAATGGAATAAACGTCCAGGGATATGATAAGCTTCAGATAGAGTTATCACATCCAGTGCAGAGGAGGCAAATCTATGAGCCGCTTGATCACAGGCAATATATATTATGGATTTCAGGTCGTTAACGAGGAATTTATCCGGGAGATCGATTCCGCCGTATTCACGATGGAACATCTGAAGAGCGGCGCCAGGCTGCTTTTCGTGCAGAATCAGGATGACAACAAGGTATTCAGCGTAAGCTTCAGGACCCCGCCTGAAGATAGTACAGGGGTCTTTCATATTTTGGAGCATTCCGTATTGTGTGGTTCGGAGAAATATCCGGTGAAGGAACCTTTTGTAGAATTGCTAAAGGGTTCGATGCAGACATTCCTGAACGCATTTACGTTTGGGGATAAGACGATGTATCCGGTGGCGAGCCGGAATGAGCAGGATTTCTCCAATCTGATGGAGGTCTACCTGGATAGTGTTTTTCAGCCGAATATTTATAAGCAAAAGGAGATTTTTGAGCAAGAGGGCTGGCATTACGAGCTTCAGCAAACAGAAGCTGAGCTGATCTATAAAGGCGTGGTTTACAACGAGATGAAGGGTTCCTATTCCTCGCCGTTTACGGTACTGATGGACAGGATCAAAAAGTCGTTGTATCCAGACACGATTTACCGTCATTCTTCAGGTGGAGATCCGCAGGAGATTCCTGCGCTTACGTATGAGCAATTCCTTGTGGCGCACAGCAATTATTATCATCCGTCCAACAGTTATTTTTATCTGTACGGAGACGTCTCTATTGAAGAGAAGCTGCAATTTATAGACCAGGAATACCTTAGCCGTTATGAAAAAAACAGCTTTGATACCTCCATTCCCCTACAACAGCCTATCGGAATGACAGAGCTGGTAGCGGATTATCCGATTCTGGAAGCAGAAACGGCCGACGACAAAACTTATTTGAGTCTGAACTATGTAATTGGAACCTCTACGGATCGGGAACTGAATCTGGCTTTTGATATTTTGAAAAGCATGCTGATGGACAGCAATGCAGCTCCGCTTAAGCAAGCCCTGCTGGAAAGCGGTCTGGGTAAAGATGCCTTTGCTTTTTATTCCGACAGTATGGTTCAGCCGCTGCTTGGCATTACCCTGACACATTCGAACGCCTCCGCCAAAGATGCCTTCGTGGAGCTGGTGAAGACCACATTAAGCAGCTTGGTTAAGAACGGGCTGGATGAGAAGCTGGTGCTGGCGGCGGTCAACAGCAAGGAATTTGAGCTGCGGGAAGCGGACTTTAGCCGATATCCAAAGGGACTTACTTACAATATCGAAGTGATGAAGTCCTGGCTCTATGACGGTCAGCCGTCTACTCATATGCTTTATGAAGAGGTATTCACTACCATTCGGGAAAAGATAACGGATCGTTATTTTGAGAAGCTGATTGAGGTCTACTTACTGAACAGTGATCATTGCAGTCTGGTGGTGCTGAACCCGTCCAAGACGATTGCAGCCGACAAGGAAGCGAGCACCCAGCGTCAATTAAGTGAATACAAATCATCACAGCAACCAGACCAGCTGGAGCAGCTTGTGCAGAGTACACAGCATCTTCTGGCGCGGCAAGGTCGTGCAGATGCAGCCGAGGATTTGCAGAAGCTGCCAAGTTTATCTCTACAGGACATTAACCGCAGTGCTGAACCTCAGGTGCCATCCCATGAATATAACCTTGAGGGTCTAAAGCTGATCCACCATGACGTATCTACTCAAAAGATTGCGTACTGCAAGTTTTATTGGGATACGAGTGTTGTGGCTCCTGAGCAAATTCCTTATCTTGTGCTGCTGGCAGAGGTATTGGGCCAAATGGAGACAGCTTCTTACAGCATTGAAGAGCTCACTAGTGAAATTGGGATCAAAACCGGAGGCATTCATTTCAAAAATGAGATCTTTGGCGCTGCAAAAGATACTGGGGCCAGTTATCAGCCTAAATTCACTGCGCAGGTTAAGGTGATGGCGGGGCATATTGGCGAATCGCTGGATCTGCTGCGTGAGATGCTCTATACCAGCGCGCTCGATAACTTGACGAAGCTACAGGAAATCGTCCGGCGGGAAGCCTCACAGATGGAATCCGTCCTGAATCAAAAAGGTAATGAAATCGCGGCCAGCCGCCTGATGTCTTATTTTTCGGACATGGGAGCGTATCAGGAACAACAGGGTGGCGTGGCCTATTACCGCTTTATCCGTGAGCTTGCCGAGAAGATCGATCAGCAGGGAGCTGAGGTGGCAGACACGCTGAAGGATATCTGTACGGTTTTATTCAATAAACAGAATTTAATCATCAGCGTGACGGGTACCCCTGATTTGTATGAAGAATTCGCCGCTAATGTAGCGAAGCTGGATATTCAGGATCGGCCAGTGGTGAATAAACCTAAGATTACGGCGCAGGGGCATGCGGATAATGAAGGTTTTATGTCTTCCAGCCAGGTGCAATATGTGGTTAAAGGCTACGACTTCAACAAGCTAGGATTTACGTATTCCGGCAAAATGCAGGTGCTCAAAAAAATCATGAGCCTCACCTATCTGTGGAATGCCGTGCGCGTGAAGGGCGGAGCTTATGGCGGCAGCCTGATGCTGCGCAGAGATGGGATATTGATGTTCACTTCCTACCGTGATCCCAATTTGCAGGAGACGCTGGAGGTTTATGATCAGGCGTACCGATTCACCGAAGGATATGAAGCGGATGCCGACGAGATGACCAAAGCAATTATCGGCACCCTGTCCATGTTGGACCAGCCGCTGAGCCCAAGCGCTCAGGGACGGCGGGCGGACCGGCATTATTTTGAACAGGTGACTGGGGCCGAGCTGCAGCAGGAACGGGATGAAATCTTGTCGACCACACCGGAAGACATCAGACAGTATGCCGATTTGCTTAAGGCTGTGACGGAACAAAATTATTTCACAGTTGTCGGCAATGAATCCAAGCTGAAATCAACAAAAGTCTTATTTGGAAACCTAGAAGAACTTGTGATGTAATTCTCTCTATAAACTCCTCTTCAGTACCTGTCTACTCGACAAGTGCTGGAGAGGAGTTTTTTGTATTTAGTTAGAACCTTGACAGTTAGAGTTCTATCTATTATGATAATGATGTTACTTAGAGTTCTAACTAATCCGCAAGAGGAGGAAATAACAATGAACAAACCCGTGGTAGACACACCATTTTCTAATTTAATACGAGAGATTGGGATAAAAATAAAAGGTACAGCTGACACCAGGTTAAATGAGTTAGGTCTGAACTCACAACAAGGCCGCATGATCGGCTATATTTTTGAGAATCAAGCAGAAGGGGTTATTCAGAAGGATTTAGCGGAGGTCTTTAACAGGAAGGGGGCGAGCATTACCAGTATGCTTCAGGGGTTGGAGAAGAAAGGGTATATCCAGCGTGTCACTCCTGAAAATGATGAACGTCAAAAGAGTATTTTTGTATTGGAAAAAGGTGCTCTTTTAGTGGAAGAGTTCAATGAGATTTTCTCTGAGGTAGAAGCAAGCATTACTAAGGCGCTTAGTCCGGAAGAAACTGCAACCCTAAAGTCTTTACTTCAAAAAGTTAGTTCAAGTTTATAAACGTTCGGAGGTTCACTTATGAAAAATGAGTTCTCAAATCAATATTATTTAGAGTCGGCGCCCATGAAAAAAGCGATCGCTCATTTATCGATTCCCATGATGATTGGGATGTCTGTGGGTACTATTTATAATGTAATCAATGCTTACTTCATCGGCTTATTACACAATACCAGTATGCTGACCGCAATCACGCTGGGCCTGCCTATTTTTACCGTTTTAATGGCTTTTGGAAATGTGCTGGGGGTAGGCGGAGGAACATTTATAACTCGCTTGGCGGGGCAAAAAGAGACGGAAAAAGGGAAAAAGGTTGCCGGATATACTTTTTACGGGAGTATTGTAGTGGGGCTTCTTATCGCGCTCATCGCTTGGTTAGCTATTAATCCGATCACGCGAATGCTTGGTGCAGATGCTGCTACCTTAGACTTTACGAAGTCTTATGTGCTCACTCTTTTTGCAGGCGGATTTGCTATTGTGCTTAATTTTGCTTTGGAACAACTGGTCCGTTCGGAAGGTGCCTCGAAGGAATCGATGTATGGTATTTTTATCAGTACGGCTTTAAGTTTGATTTTTGATCCTTTATTTATTCTCGTGCTGAATTGGCATGTTGCCGGAGCTGCTTTGGCTATGGTTTTAGCAAATTTGGGCTCTGCCATTTATTATATTTACTTTTTGGAAACGAAAAGTGAGCATTTAAGAGGATTTTTGAAGCATTTCAAGATATCTGTACGAGATCAGCTTGAGGTTTATAAAATAGGTACAGCCGAGCTATTGCAAGCCAGTTTTTTAATTGTCAGCACGCTTTTGTTAAATAACTATTCCATTCAATATGGGGAGAGTGTGGTCGCCGGCTTTGGTGTGGCTTTAAGAATTGTGCAGATTCCAGAATTTTTATCGATGGGTTTATTTTTGGGATTGATTCCGCTATTTGCTTTTAACTTTGCTAGTAAAAATACGGAGAGACTTAAATCCAGCATCAAATACGCTTTTGCATATATAGGCAGAATTGCAGTTGTTTTTGTGAGTCTAGTATATGTGTTTAGAGGAACGATTCTTCATTGGTTCTCAGGCGATCCTTCTGTGTTAAGCATGGGAACTTATATTTTGGCAGCGATGCTGATCTCCGCTTTATTTAATGGATTTACCGGATTATTTATGAGCATTTTTCAAGCAACAGGGCAAGGCACACCCACTACTATTATGGCGATAAGCCAAGGTGTATTATTTATACCGATGATTATCGTATTGCATTCTATTTTTGGCCTGCATGGTGTGATTTGGTCGATGACTGTGACTGAGGTAATAACGAGTGTGATGGGTGTGGTTTTGTTTATGATTTTTCGGAAAAAGCTGAATAGTGCGGGCGTTGATGGAAAAGGTGCTGTAGAGGTTACGCCGGTATAACGCGATTGCTTTATGTAAAACTCAATATGGATTTTGTTTACTGCGGGAGCTTGGCTCGCGCTTTTTTTGCGTTGTGCAAAAGAATATAAAACTGCTGGATCGGTAAAATTCGTTCCAAAATGAACAATTCTAGTTCTTATGAAGACTGCTTACTTTTTCTACAATTATGGATAAGTAAAGGAGGAGAACTATGATACGCAAAAAAAGGTTTCATCTTAACATGGACACACGCGAAGCGATGGCGGGATATCTATTCGTTGCTCCGCTTATGCTTGGGCTGATCATCTTGACGTTGATCCCGGTGCTGGGCTCACTGCTGTTAAGCTTCACGGACTGGAACTTTGTGGCTGGGTTAGGGGGGATTAAGTTCGCGGGCGTGGATAATTTCATCAGGCTGTTTCATGATGATGCTTTTATGAAAAGCTTGCTGAACAATTTGCTCTTTATTATCACAGTACCGGTTACGATCATCGTTGCCCTGCTGCTGGCTATCCTGATTGATAAACAGGTTTTTCTGAAGGATTTGTTTAAAGTGATTTATTTCCTTCCGTACATTTCCAGTGTAGTTGCCATCGCTATGGTTTGGCAGGTTATGTTTCACCCTTCACTGGGACCCGTCAATCAATTCCTGATGTCACTGGGGTGGAACAACCCACCCAAATGGTTAGCGGATATCCATTATGCTCTGCCGTCGCTGATGTTGATTCAAGTCTGGATTCAGCTCGGTTACAACATTATTATTTTTATTGCAGGTTTACAGAGTATTCCTAAGGATCTTTATGAAGCGGCTGATATTGATGGTGCCAACGTCTGGCGCAAATTCCGCAACATCACGGTTCCCTGCATTTCGCCAACTACCTTTTTCCTGCTGGTAACAGGGGTTATCGGCTCATTTAAAATCTTTGATCTGATACAAGTATTGACCCAGGGTGGACCGGCTAACTCCACGACCGTTATCGTCTACAAGTTATATGATACAGCCTTCAATCAGCTGAAGACGGGTTACGCCTCTAGCATGGCACTCGTTCTGTTCCTTATTTGCCTGATCATTACAGCCTTGCAGATGTTGGCGCAAAAAAAATGGGTCAACTATTAAAGGCGGAAAGGAGAAATTACAGTGAAAAAAGAGCTTTTATCCAGAACCTTCTGGACCATCGCCATGGGACTGCTAGGTATCGCATTTCTTTTACCATTCCTATGGATGTTATCCACTTCCTTTAAGCTGGAGAAAGATGTGTTTAACTTTCCGATTCAATGGTTGCCACAGCAGTGGAACCTCATTGAAAATTATAAACAGGTGTGGTCGGGTGACTTTGCTCGCTATTATGGAAATTCCATTTATATTACGCTGGCTACGACTATAATTAATGTGCTGATATGCGCACTTGCTGCTTATGGGTTCTCCAAGCTGCGTTTTCCGGGCAGGGATGCGATGTTTATAGTTGTATTGGCACTTTATATGGTTCCTCCGCAGGCATCGTTGGTTCCACAGTTTCTACTGTTTAACTGGCTGAATTTGATTGACACACATTTGGGATTAATCCTGATTAACAGCTTTAGTATTATTGGAGCGTTTATGCTCAAGCAATTTTTTATGGGGGTAAACAACGAGTATCTTGAATCGGCGCGGATGGATGGAGCAGGGCATTTTCGCTCTTTTCTACAGATTGCCTTTCCGCTGATCCGTCCCGCTGTAGCTACTTATGCTATTTTGCGCTTTATTTGGACCTGGAACGACTATCAATATCCACTCATTTTTTTGAAATCCAAGGAGCTGTTCACGATTCAGCTGGGGATCCGGTTGTTCGGGGACCAATACGGGGATGTCTATTCACTCATGATGGCTGGTGCGGTATCTGCAATCCTGCCGTTGCTGATCATTTTTGCACTCGGACAGAAGCAGGTTATTGAGGGAATTGCCCTCGGAGGTGTGAAAGGATAATAAAAGTCAAAATAGTTTCTCTTCGGTAGAATATGAGAACTTTCCTCGTCAATCCTGCATGTTAGGATATTCTTGTAAGCAGTTACATAGTCACTGGTTGTTAAGCGAGTGATGCCCAACACATTTATAGGAGGGTCTAAATGAAAAAGAAATTATTATCTGCATTCATCATCACATCGATGGCGTTATCATTGGCCGCTTGCGGCGGAAATGCGAAAACCAATAATGCAGGAGCGACTAATGCACCCGATGCTGGTGGAAATTCAAAGCCTGCAGCAGAGAAGGTTACCCTGAAGCTGAGCACCTGGCAGACAGAAGCCAAAGCGAAATGGAGCACGATTATCGCGGAGTTTGAGAAGACGCATCCCGATATTCATGTGGAAGTAGATTTGCTGAATGAAAAAGGTGATTCGGTTGCCTCTATGCAGAAGCTGGATTTGATGGCGGCTGCGAGCGATCCGCTGGATATTGTCGAACTGCCTTATACCAACTATTCACAGCGTGCAGATATCGGTTTGTTGGAACCGATGGATGACTATATTCAGAAGGAAGGTTATAAGCTCGCAGATGAATATCTGGTGGACACTACGGTCAATGGCAAAATCTATGCATTACCGTCTTCCATGCAGCGCTGGTTCGTGCTCCTTAACAAAGAAATGTTAGATGAGGCGGGCCTTCCGGTTCCGACCGACTGGACATGGGCGGATTTCGAAGAGTATGCCAAGAAATTGACCAGGGGTGAGGGCGCAACGAAACGTTTTGGCGCATATCTGCATAATTGGCCGGATTATTTCCAGCTCCAGCTGATGAGCAAGTCTACGGATAATACTTTTCTAAAAGCTGATGGAACCTCCAATGCACTTGACCCGCAATTTAAGGCTAATCTGCAGATGATGAAGAAAATGATGTACGAAGATAAGAGTGCCACTCCTTATGAGGATATTATTTCGCAAAAACTAGCCTACCGGAATCAGTATTTTAACGGTTTAGCAGCGATGCTTCCGATGGGCGACTGGATGGTTGCGGAATCGGGTGGAACGGATGCCATTCCGGCAACCTTTGTTACCGCGTTTGCACCGATCCCCCGACTTGACAGTGAGAGCAAACACTACTCACCCGTACAGCCGACCTACATGGGAATAGCCGCTAAATCCAAGCATAAGGAGGCTGCCTATACCT
This sequence comes from Paenibacillus sp. FSL H7-0943, assembly GCF_037963265.1. Lineage (NCBI taxonomy): Bacteria > Bacillati > Bacillota > Bacilli > Caryophanales > Paenibacillaceae > Paenibacillus > Paenibacillus sp. FSL H7-0943. The sequence goes on along the minus strand of NZ_CP150148.1, from coordinate 5,043,189 downwards.
TTGTGCGCTGGTATACCTCAGAAGGACTGGAAATCGGTGGACGCGTTTTCTCTGGCTGGGCCAAATCGGATACGAATAAATTAGTGGATACAATTGTGAGTGGTTCTAAGGATTCCTCTAAGATTGATGTGGATTCTCTGAAATATACGATGGAGAACTCGACACCTGGTGCAACGCAGGTTCCGGCTAAATATGCGGATGAAGCTAAGAACAATGTTATTCCAGAAGCGGAGATGTATCTCCTTGGCCAACAGGATCTGGATGTCACAGTTGCCAATATCGATAAAAAAATAACGGAAGTTGTTCAGAACAATAGCGGAAAGTAAGCGGAGGCTGATTGTACGCTTTTCAAAGGGGGCTTATAATGTGGGGGCAGGAAAGCATTTCTGCCTCCTGCTCCAAATTCAAACAGATGTGGGGCCTGTAATCCGTGTTTAGAAAGCATCAATCCCTCCGTAAGAAACTTGTCTGGTCATCGCTGATCTGCGTGCTGATCCCGCTTGTCTGCATTTACATGGTTACAGATTATTTGACCCGGGATCTCATTCTGGAGAAAGCGGTTGGTAGCGCAAGAGAATCTTTAAATGCAGCCAGCGCCAATATGAATGCCATATTTGAACAGACACTGGAACAGTCCAACTTTGTGCTCCAGAACAGCGAGATCAGGCAGATGATGTCTGCCGATTCAGAGTCGCTCCGTGCACCAAAGCAAATCATTCAGTATAACCGTATGTCGCGGATGCTGGATGATATGTTTGTTTTAACAGAATATTTGAAGGTGACGTTAATCGGAAAAAATGGTTTGATTTATACCAGCTATCCTTACAGTGACTTTAACCCGAAAAATTTCTACAACAAAAATTGGACATCGTTGCTGAAACAAATTCAACCCATTTCGACTTATTGGAGAGCGGAGCACGATACGTACTACAATTATTCTGATAAAGGCTCAGCTGATTGGGTAACCATTGCGAGGCCGATTCAATCGACCTCCAGCAGTACCATCGGATATTTAATTATTAATATCAATGAGCGTAAGCTCCGTCCTTATCTAAATAACGATAATGATAAAGAGATGATGCTATTGGATGACAAGGGAACTGTAGTTTCCCATGCTGACAAGGCCCGAATCGGAGAGACGATGACGTGGTTGAAAATGGATGGCGAGCTTGACACTGTGGAAATCGACGGAGAGAAGTTTTTATATGTTGATCAGGAGCTGAGCAGTAACAAATGGCGGATGGTCAGCATTATTCCGCTGAAGGCAGCCTTGTCGAAAAATAAGCAGATTTTATTTATCAGCCTGGCGGTGCAGATTCTTTTCTTTACCTTGTTTTCCGTTCTCTTAACCGTTCTAATCTCAAAGCTGACTCAGCCAATCGTAAAATTAAGCGCTTTTGTAAAGCGAATAGGTCGTGGTCAGTTGGATGAACGTTCGTTCATTCGAGGGAATAATGAGGCAGCACAGCTCGCCCGCACTATTGACCAGATGCTGGATCGGATCGAGTCTATGATTGAACAAATCACTTATGAACAGACGGGAAAAAGAAAAGCCGAACTAGAGATGCTGCAAGCGCAGATCAATCCACATTTTATGTTTAATCTGCTGAATTCGATTCGCTTAAATATCCTGATGCAAGGCGATCGGGAGAATGCTGAGTTGATTGGTTCGCTGTCGTCTTTGCTCCGGATGACCTTTAACAGAGACAATGAGTTTATCCCGCTTCGTGAGGAGACAGATACGATATCGCATTATGTCACTTTAATGAATTTCCGCCATGCCAATCAGGTCAGGCTGGAAATGAATTTAGCGGACGGTAGCGCTGAAGCACTGGTGCCTCGATTTATGATTCAACCCATGATCGAGAATGCCATCATCCATGGCTTCGAGCAGTTTGGTGGCGAGATTTTTATTGAAGCTCGTATTGTTGCAACTACGGGAAGCTTGGTTATCACCATTAAGGATAATGGGATCGGGATGTCGCCGGAAACTTTAACAAGACTTCGTGAAACCGCATACAGCAGCGAACAAATTACAGAGGAGGACAGAAAAGGGTTCTCCGGCATAGGTTTACGCAATGTGGCCCAACGCCTCAGTATGATTTATGGCGCTTCTTTTAAGCTGAATATTCAAAGTGAACCTGATGTGGGCACAGAGATTTGTCTGGAGTTTCCTCTGGATTACGGAAAGGTGGGTGTGGAGAATGCTGACGGCAATATTGGTGGATGATGACTATCCGGTTATCCGTTATTTGTCGCAGGCCGTACCTTGGAGTGAGCTCGGTATTGAACTCATCGGATGTTATTATAGCGGTCTCGAGGCTTGGGAAAAAGCACAGCAGAGTCCACCAGATCTTATTATTACCGATATTGGCATGCCCAAGATGAACGGGCTGGAGATGCTGGAGCTATTCAGAGCTGTGCAGCCCGAAATCCGTGCGATTATTCTCTCCTGCCACAACGAATTCAAATACGCCCAGCAAGCGCTGAAATTAAACGTAGGAGAATATATTTTAAAAGAATCACTGGATATTGAGCAGTTACAGCAAGCGATTAGAACCCTTGTGGCGGAAGTGGGACTGAATAGGCAGCAGCATACAGAGATGCTGGTTTATAAGCAAAAGCAGTCTCAAAATCGCGCCGCGCTGAAGGAAAAGTTTCTAAAAGATACCTTGTATCAATCCTGGGATAAGGGGGCTTGGATCGAGCAGGCCCGATCAAACGGAATTATGATCCATGCCAAAAACTATATCCCGCTGGTTATTGTAATTGATCGTCCAGAGGAAGCTTCAAGGGTGCGCCGGATGAGTGAATATACGATTTCTTTTGCGGTTGAGAATATTATGCAGGAAGTGCTTGAGGCTGATCACAGTCTGTTCATTTCGAGATACAGCCATAAGGAGATTGTCATTCTCTTTTGCAGCGACCAGCCTTCCAAAGATCACCAGGCTATCTATCACTCTATTCAAAATGCAGCCTCTGCGGTTCAAAAATATCTTAAACTGTCTGTCTCTTGCTTATTTGGCGCTGAGGCGCGCAGTCCTGAGGAAATTCGCGGAACATTGCAGCGGATGCTGAGGGAGAAAATACAGCGCTTTTATCTCCCTGCGGCGGGAATCCACCGTTTTGAAGAAGTCTGCTTTTCCGGAGAAGATATTTATGCTGAATATGGAACCTTGTACGCTGTTATCAATGATGATATTGCCTTGAACAGGAACACGGAGCTTCGCGTTCATGTAAAGGAATGGAGGGAATGGGTGGCCTCGCAAAAATTCCATCCGAATGAAGTCAAGGAATGTGTGCTTCGCTTGCTGATGGACTTGCAGATGAAGACGAAACAGCTTCTGCAATCTCCATTGCCTATAACCGAAGAAAAGCTTTTTAGCGTGGTTGGTGACATTGAAACTCTGGAGCATTTGGAACAATGGCTGGTGCAGTACTTGGAGGAATTAGCGCGGAAAATAAGTATGTTCTCCATCAAGTCTAAACGGAGTGAGGTCATCAAAGCCCAGCAGTTCGTGATTAGTCATGTGACGGAGAAAATAACGCTGGAGGACATGGCAGGCCGCCTTAACTTAAATGCCAGTTATTTCAGCCGCTTATTCAAACGGGAAACAAACCAGAACTTCATCGAATATGTAAATATGCTAAAGCTTCAGAAGGCAAAGGAGCTGCTTAACCAATCTGAAAAGACAGTGGAAGAGATCTCCGAGTATCTGGGATATGCCAACAAAAGTTATTTCATCAAGCTGTTTAAACGGGAAATGGGCATGAGGCCTAGTGAATATGCCGCTTGGCATTGAGTGTGGACAGGAGGAAACATTGCTGTGGGAATAAAGGGCACTAAAAATGAATTACAGATGTTCCTAAATGAACTATATGCTCCACTGGAGCGCAGATTTACCTCTGGTTGTGCAGGAATTAATATGGGCGCTACAGGATCGATTTACAATGAAGCTACAGCGCTTATGGAAGCTTTCGCCCGTCCTCTATGGGGCCTTGTTCCCCATGCCAGCGGTGGAGGGGAAAGTGCACTCTGGCCGATGTTTCTGGAAGGGATCATCAACGGAACAGACCCGGAGCATGAAGAATATTGGGGGCAATTTACTACCAAAGATCAGCGTATGGTAGAGCAGGCCGTGTTGGGACTGGGGCTTGCTCTTGCACCACATAAAATGTGGGAGCCGCTGAGCGACACGCAGAAAATGAATGTATATAACTGGCTAAATCAGATTAATCATGTGGATCGTTCCAATCCGAATAACTGGCTGATGTTCACGGTTCTTGTGAATGTGGGCTTCAAGAAAGTCGGATTACCTTATGATCAGAGCATAATGGATGATTATCTAGCGCAGATCGATAATTACTATCTTGGTGACGGTTGGTATTCCGATGGATTGACCGATCAGAGGGACTATTATATTGCTTTTGCTATGCATTATTATACGCTGATATACGCTAAGCTGATGGCGGATGATGATCCTCAGAGAGCTGCTGTTTATCGGGAAAGATCCGCACGATTTGCCGAGGATTTCATTTATTGGTTCGCTGAGGACGGAAGCGCACTTCCTTTTGGTCGTAGCCTGACCTATCGTTTTGCACAGGTTTCATTCTGGAGTGCGCTGGTGTATGCAGATATGGTTCCTTTTTCATATGGCGTTCTTAAAGGAATCATTATGCGCCATTTTCGTTGGTGGTTTGAACAACCTATTATGGGATTAGACGGACTGCTTAGCATCGGATATGCTTATCCGAATCTAGTCATGACAGAGAACTACAACGCCCCCGGATCTCCGTATTGGGCCTTTAAAGCTATGCTTATTCTTGCCTTGCCAGATGATCATCCTTTTTGGCAGGCGGAGGAAGAGCCGTTGCCTATTTTGAAAGAGGTACGGGCTCTCCAAGAGGCGCGAATGCTTGTGAGTCGTCCGGAAGGAAACAGGCATGTTATTGCCTATACCTCTGGCCAGATGGCTAACTTTGATATGGCCCATAGTGCAGCCAAATATTCTAAATTTGCATATTCCACTCTGTTTGGCTTTAGTGTCCCGAAAGCGGGTTACGGGTTGGTTCAAGGCGCTTACGATTCTACACTCGCACTATGCGAATGTGATGAACACTATCGGGTACGCAGATTCTGCGAGACCTGGGAAATCGGGGACAGCTATGTATATTCCCGCTGGCATCCCTGGAGTGATGTACATGTGGAGACATGGATTATTCCGGCAGGTCTATGGCATGTTCGTGTTCACAGCATTCATACTGCCCGGCGGCTGGATGTATCGGAGGGTGGATTTGCCATTGGCCAGTCAGCTGGCTTCTCGCACAGTGAACGGGAAATCATTAAGGTATCGAACACTGCTGTTTCGGTGCAGCTGCCCTGGGGAATCAGTGCCATACATAGGCTAAGCGGCTTTGATCGGGGAGAGTGCGTATATCCCGAGCCAAATACCAATCTGCTGAAGCCGCGGACACTTCTTCCGAGCTTGTGCTCCAGACTGGAACCGGGAGATCAAGTATTGATATCTGCTGTCTTCGGAGCGACGAATACTCCGGAGAACCAGGCAAGTCTTGCTTCACCACCGCTTATTCAATGGCACTCGGACGGAAGGGTTGCTGTATACGAACCTAGTAACGATACACTTTTGCATACTGTTGATTTAAGGGAAGGGAGAAACAAAGATGTGGAATAAGGCTATTGAGGATGCGATTCACAAAGTTGGGAGCAATATGGCTAACCATCCGGGCAAACTGCCTCATATCGCTGAGGGGCAACAGTACGAATGGGGAGACAACGACGACTGGATAGAGGGTTTCTATGTTGGGATGATGTGGCTTGCTTATGAATATAGTAAGGATTCATGCTATAAGGAGGCGGCAGCCTCTTGGTTAGGGGACTTCAAGCATCGTCTGGATCAGCACATCGCCCTGGACCATCATGACATTGGTTTCTTGTATACACTGACCGCAGTAGCGGAGTGGAAAATAACGGGCAGCGAAGCGGCGCGAGCTGTCGGTCTGCAAGCTGCGGACACGCTGTGCAAGCGCTGGCGTGAACCAGCAGGGATTCTTCAGGCCTGGGGACTGGAGAGTGACCCGGAGAATGCGGGACGTATCATTATTGACTGCTTGATGAATTTACCTCTATTATTCTGGGCAGCTGAGGAAACAGGAGATAAGCGCTATTATGAAATAGCGCTCGAACATGCGTTTAAGAGCCGGAAATTTCTTGTGCGTGGGGATGCCTCCTCTTACCATACTTTTTATTTTGATCCGGCTACCGGAAATGCAATTCATGGAGGAACACATCAAGGTTATGAGGACGGATCGACCTGGACACGTGGTCAAGCTTGGGGAATATACGGTTTTGCTCTGGCGTATCGCTATACGCAGAATGAGGATTTTCTTAAGACTTCTAAGAGCCTAGCGGATTATTTTATCAGCCATCTACCGGAGGATAGTGTGGCTTATTGGGATTTCGATGTGATAGTGGGAGCGGAGACCCCTCGCGACAGCTCGGCTTCGGCGATTGCCGCAGCCGGTCTTTTGGAACTGCTCGATCACCTAGGCGTAGACGATCCGGACCGGGCCATTTATGAAGTTGCTTTACACCGTAGCATGAAATCTCTAGTGGAACATTATGCGACATCTGGAAATCCGGAAGCAGAGGGACTTCTAAAGCATGGTTCTTATCATGTGAGAGGTGGACGTGTGCCTGATGGTCATATGATTTGGGGAGATTATTATTATATGGAAGCGTTGATCCGCTTGCAGACCGGCATCCGAGGCTATTGGTAGTGGGATGTTAGGGTGGGGCAAGGTTTATCCTATAGAAGAAGGAAACTGCTAAGACTAATCTCTTAGCGGTTTTTTTTGTGTGGACTATTATACAAGAGTTTTAAAACGTAGTTATTTACTTGGAATAGTATGAATAAAATCATATCACCACGCGTAAGGTTTAATGTAAGATTTTGATAATTATTAGAAATTAAGAAAAGGGGATCGGGTTACTCAGATATGAATTTAGACTGGGAGTTTATCTACGAGAGTTTGCCGCTTTATGGTGAGGCGATGTGGCTGACAGTGAAGCTAGCGTTGTTAGCTATTGTATTCTCACTCCTTATTGGATTACTGTTCAGTATCGTCTTGTACTATAAGGTCAAAATCGTCAGTGATGTTATTAAGATCTACATTGAGCTTTCACGGAACACCCCTTTACTTGTGCAGCTCTTTTTTCTTTACTATGGCTTACCTAAGATCGGAATTCACTTTAGTGAAATGACCTGTGCGATTGTAGGCATGACATTTTTGGGCGGGAGCTATATGACGGAGGCTTTTCGAAGTGGGTTCGAGGCAGTTAGCCAATCGCAGATTGAATCAGGTCAGAGCATTGGACTGTCTAAGCTGCAGCTGGTCAGATATGTTATTTTTCCCCAAGCCTTTGCGATAAGTATTCCTTCTTTAGGGGCAAATGCGATCTTTCTGCTGAAGGAGACCTCTATTGTAGGTGCCATTGCTTTAATGGATTTGATGAATGTGGCAAAAGACTTGATCGGCATGCATTACAAAACAGCGGAGTCTCTGCTCCTTCTGGTACTCGCCTATTTGGTGTTAGTCCTGCCCTTATCGCTTTTATTGACTTGGGTGGAAAGGAAGGTGAGATATGCAGAATTCGGGGATTGAGGTGCTTTTTGAAGGTTCTAATTTCGAACGATTATTAGGGGGCTTACTTGTAACGATTGAAATTTCATTTCTCTCTATTGGAATCGGTACGTTATTAGGGATCGTTATGGGATTGCTCCGGACGCTGGGATCGAGGCCATTAAGGTTTATATTACGTCTTTATTTGGAGACCTTTAGAATTATTCCGATTCTAGTGTGGCTGTATGTAGTACATTTCAGTTTCTCTCCATTACTTCATATCGATATCAGCGGGGAGGCTACCTCTATATTGGTGTTCAGCTTATGGGGAGCTGCGGAAATTGGCGATCTTGTTCGTGGAGCTATGCAATCTATGCCAAAACATCAGGTGGAATCTGCCAGGGCGCTAGGTCTGAGCAGCAGTCAACTTTATCGGCATATTTTGATCCCGCAGGCTGTACGCAGAATGCTGCCGGGAATGATTAATCTTGCCACACGAATGATCAAGACAACATCACTGGTGGTGCTGATTGGAGTGATTGAGGTGGTAAAGATCGGGCAGCAGATCATTGAACTCGGCGTGATAAAAGCGCCCACCGCTTCATTCTGGGTATACGGCTTTATCTTTATATTATATTTTTCTGTATGTTTTCCGTTATCCAGACTTTCGAAAAAAGTTGAAAGCAGATGGCAAAATTAAGGCTTAGGAAGGAACGGTTGTAATGGCAGATTCCGGAGAACTCCTGCTGGAGGTTACACAATTACACAAATATTTTGGAGAGCGAAAGGTTCTGGACGGCATTGAATTGCAGGTCGAAAAAGGAGAAGTAATCGTTATTCTCGGTCCCTCTGGCTGTGGAAAAAGTACGTTCCTACGTTGTCTTAACGGTTTGGAACCGGTTCAGGAAGGCGCGATACAATATCGTGGGCAGAACCTCGCGGGGGCTGCTGTAGATTGGCGTGAAGTTAGGCAGCATATCGGAATGGTCTTTCAAAATTATGAGTTATTCCCGCATATGACGGTTATGGATAACATTCTTCTAGGCCCTCTGAAAGTACAAAAGAGAGAGCTTAAAGAAGCAACGCAGCAAGCGGAACAGCTCTTAGAGCGGGTTGGGCTGCTTGAGCGTAAACTGGACTATCCACGCCAGCTTTCCGGTGGACAAAAGCAGAGAATAGCTATAGTAAGAGCTTTATGTATGAATCCGGAGATTATGTTATTTGATGAAGTGACAGCATCCTTGGATCCGGAAATGGTTCGGGAAGTGCTTGATGTCATCTTAGGGCTTGCTCAGCAAGGAATGACGATGATCATCGTGACTCATGAAATGGGGTTTGCCAAATCGGTTGGGGATCGGATCGTGTTTATGGATCAAGGCAAGATATGTGAGATCGCTGCCCCGCAACAATTTTTTACCCACCCTGCGACAGAACGTGCCCAGCATTTTCTGGATATATTTCAGTACGAAAAATTATAGAAATAGGAGAGGAAGAGAAATGAAGAAAAGTTTGAAATGGCTAACGATGCTGGTAGGTGTAAGTATATTATTGATGGGATTGGCTGCTTGCGGAAATAGTTCGGATAACAACGGAAACTCAGCATCTTCTAAATTCACTTCTATTGAACAGCTAAAGAAGAAAGGGAAGATTAAGATCGGCGTATTTGCAGACAAACCACCTTTTGGTTATGTGGACGCTGAGGGTAAAAACCAAGGGTTTGATGTGTATATTGCCAAACGCTTTGCCAAGGATCTGCTAGGGGATGAATCGAAGGTTGAATTTGTGTTAGTTGATGCTGCCAGCCGCGTTGCATATCTTGAATCGGGTAAGGTTGATATCATTATGGCTAACTTTACGGTCACCGAGGAAAGAAAAGAAAAAGTGGATTTTGCTAATCCGTACATGAAATTATCCTTTGGGATCGTATCCCCAGACAGTGCTCCAATCACTTCCATTGATCAATTAAAAGGGAACAAGCAAAAGCTCATTGTAGCTAAAGGTACGACAGCGGAAACCTATTTTACCAAAGAATATCCGGATATTGAATTGCTCAAATTCGATCAGTACACCGAGATTTTTGCAGCGCTTAAAGATGGTCGGGGGGCGGCAATCGCTAACGATAATACAGAACTCATTGCTTGGGCTAAATCGAATCCTGGATTTACGGTCAGCATTCCTGCTTTCGGGGGTCAGGATACAATTGCTCCAGCAGTGGCAAAGGGGAATAAGGAATTGCTGGACTGGATTAATACAGAACTTGATATCCTTGGTAAAGAACAATTTATCCATCAAGCCTATAAAGAAACCTTAAATGAAATTTACGGTGAAGGATATACCGATGAGCTTGTCGTTGAAGGCGGGAAAATTCAGTAACGGATTGGGAATAACATTGTGGGGGCATCTGAGAAGATGCCTTTTCTACAGATAGACTATTGCAATTTCTATAATGCCGAGTATAATACTGGGTATACACAGAATAAGGAGTCGGTGAAAATGTCTGTCGATGATTATCTGGATCTTCTAAACTACGCCAAAGCAATTAACGATGGACAGTGGCAAGCTGACATCATAGATCGTTTGAATAAGCTGAGTAAGAATTCTCATGCTGAGACAACAGAACAAAGTGTGAAAGAGCTGTGGATTCAATTCGACGATATAAATGCAATATTAATGGATTTATTTAATAAGCTGAGGGAAAGTGCGGATCCAGTAGAGCAGTACCGGTGGAAAGAGAAAGTCTGGGAGTTAAAGCAGGAACGGATTAATCTATCGAAGAAGATTCAGAGTAGATATATCAGGATATAATTTAAGCTCACATTGTAATAATAAATAGAAAATAAAAAAAGGCATGCAGTTAGTCTGCTCTGCCAAACTTACGATGGTCTATAGGCTACTTAGACATTTGCATTCCTTCGCGCATCATTGTCATACACATAGTCATCATTTCATCGCAGTCCTGCATTTTTTTCATCATCATATCCATGTTCATATCCATCATGCCCATTTCAGACATTTTTTCCATGCCCATCTTCATACAGTTCATCTTAGACATCATATCATCCATACACATGTTCATCATCATTTCCATACACATCTTGTCCATTTTTAATTCCTCCCTTCTTTTAAATTACCTTTCTTCCATAAAATACTATACAATTAAGGAACAATCAACGCTAGATTTGATATTTTACTAACTTATTTTTCTTATTTGTCGTAATTATGTATATCCTTACCATGCGGATGTTATTAATCAGAATACTTATTTGCGGATCGGTGACTATAGGCTAGATTGCCTCAGGTCAGCGTTTTTTTTTGCGTTCTACAGAGTGAGGAATTAATGAGCCGGATCATCACTCTGGGATAAACGAGAAGACACTGCCATAGGTCCCCGTAAATACGGGCTGACCGAATTTTTGTGTCCATTCCTTGAGTAGTTTATAGGAGACCTTTTTGCTCGTAATTACATAATCGGGCTGATCGTAATTAACGATCTCGGGAAGGTATTCAGAGAATCCGTGCATCGAGCGTTCAAAAGCAGTCCAACCCAATACGCCAAGAGAATCTTTTGTCACGAAGGGATCTTGTCTGCCATCACATAACACATCTCCCCCTCGAAACATGACATAGCCGGATGAACCGTAGTGTGCGAGAACTTTCGGACGTGTACCTTCAGATGTATGCTGTAGAATATAGTCCATTTCATCGACAGGATATTTTTTGGCGTCAATAACTGGTGGTACAAGGAATAGATAAGCAATGTTTAGCAGCAGGCCAACTGCCAGTAACCCGCGTAATGTACTTTGTCGGACTAGAATACCTGTTTTGGTGAATTCAGGAAGCACATCAAAAAATACAGCCGCAAAATAGGGGATGAACAGCCACATAAATAGGTTTTGCTTGAAGTTTGATACACCGAGGTATAGAATCCCAAGCATAAGAAAAAAACGGAACGGTTTACGCTGGAGTGCAAAAGGAAGTGTGCAGGCAAAGAACAAAAGCAATAGTAAGATGGGCAAGTTCTCCAAGCTATTGAACCGAATCGGCTGCCATTCATTGATCAGCAGGTTAAAGTTCTTTTTCGTAACTGTCAAAATAAACAAGAGACTTTTTACGCCGCCTGGATTTAGAATGCCAACGAACCAGACGAGACTGAAGACTATGATTTTACGCCCATTCAGCGTTTTTTGGATCAAGGATTCAAGCAGAGCCATCCCTGTAAATACAGCAATTACAAGCCATACTCCTGCATGAAAATTGGCAATGGCAATAGAAAGAGCAATCATCGCAGCGGCATATTTCTTTTGAGAACTCATTTGATATTCACGTAAATATACGAAAAACCAGATAATCATAAACGAAGAGATCATCTGTGGACGGCCTTTGAAATAATTATAATAAATCCAGCAAGAAATTAGCAGCACAAAAGGGAGCAGGAGAACATGGTCTTCTTGAAGTCCCAGTTCTTTGCGTGAAACCTTACCCAGCCGAAGCAATCCGAGCACTAAAAAGAACAAGCATACAGCGGTCAAAATATACACACCTTGCCATCCAAAAGCTGCATAAATCGGGGCAACGAGCAGCTGGAATCCGAATTCATGAGGGACGTAGGGCAGCTTATCTCCGTAAAAAGTATGTATGGCATGATGTAGAACTTGTCCGTGCTCGATCATATATTGTCCTAGCTCTATATGCCAGAAGGTATCGGGATCATTGTAAGAAAATTTAGGGAACATCAGCAAGATAGCGGCTATAACGAATATGCCATACAAAAATTTGTGTATATTGAATTTCATCATTATTTTGTTTTCCCCCCGTTTTTTGTTCAATTATAACGAGACTTTCTTAAGGAATAGTAAAATTTATGAAGCGGAGTGAACACTCATGCATCAACTATTTACGTGGATATCTGAATCCGCGCTTCACCTTGTTAATTCTATGGGTATTTGGGGCATATGGTTAGGGATGATTCTAGAGAGTGCCTGTATCCCCATTCCCAGTGAAGTGATTATGCTCAGCGGTGGGTGGCTGATTGCGCAAGGCTCGCTTACTTTTATGGAAGTTGCTGTTGCTGGGATATTCGGAAACCTACTGGGTTCCATCATTGCCTACTATATTGGTAAGGCTGGTGGACGCCGGTTATTAGAAAAATACGGAAAATATATTCTCCTAAATGAGCATCATTTGGAGCAATCGGAGCGTTGGTTCGAGCGTTATGGAGAGAGTACCGTATTTTTTACTCGTATGTTGCCCTTTATTCGTACTTTTATCTCACTGCCCGCAGGGGTTGCTGGAATGAAAGCTTGGAGATTCATAACATTTACAGCACTCGGCTGTATCCCGTGGAACTTAGCTTTGATCTATCTGGGATACCGCTTAGGTGACAACTGGGGTATCGTGGAGCAATTTATTCGCCCAATCAGTTATACCATTTGCGGAATCGTGGTGCTTCTTGTGTTGAGGTGGTTAGTACGGAGATTTCGTAACCAGACTTAATGCCAGTTCTTCGGGTGTTTTCTGCTCGGTGAGCCTCCGCAGCTAAATATGGATAAATAAAGGTCAGGAACGTCGAGGCTAGAATTAACTGTTATATGTTGAATGCATTCTATATTCAAGGATAATCTACTTATGTCTGGGAGGTTTGAAATGAAGGTCAAACGAATCGTCGCCAATATAAACACGAAGGATCTCACGGCAGCTAAATGCTTTTACGAGGATGTGCTCGGTCTTGATTTAATGATGGATCATGGTTGGATTAGAACTTATGGTTTAGACGAGGAGATGAGTATTCAGATTAGTTTTGCCTCACAGGGTGGCTCAGAAACGCCTACGCCTGATCTATCAATTGAAGTCGATGATGTCGATGCTACATTTGAAAGCATGAAGAAAGCTGGATTTCCGATAGAATATGGGCTTGTTGATGAGCCTTGGGGTGTTCGGCGATTCTATGTCCGCGACCCGTTTGGCAAACTTATCAACATCCTTGAGCATAGACATTAGAAGAGTGGTCACGGCGTGCAGAAATCTTGATTGTTAAACTATCGAATAGCGATAGCTAAATGATGACATAAGGCAGCCGGTCAGTGGATCGGCGTCTTTATTCAACTAACGGGCAGGATAGTTGAACATAATCATGCTTAACCGTATTATAAGTAAGTATAAATTCATTGTTGAGGGAAGCGTCATATAAAAATTCAATGTTCTTGGTGATTCTTATATTGAATGATTTTCAGCATTCACTGTGAATTTAATGATTAAATGCAGAGATAAATCATATCGAAAGGATAACTTATGAGAAATTTTATTATCTTCGGAGCAAGTAAAGGATTAGGTGAGGCATTCTTCAAAGGATTGCCAGAAAAAGGTGATCGTGTTTGGGTGGTTTCTAGAACTTATCCTAACAATTTAAATCTTGAAGATGGTGTACAGAAATATTGGATTGAGGCTGATTTAGCGAAATCTGATGCAAGCAAGCTGATTGCGAATACAGTAAATGACGTTACAATAGACGTATTAATATATAATGTAGGGATATGGGAGAGCAAAGGCTTCAGGGATGACTATGATTTTGAAAAAGATGACCCAGCTGAAATCGTCAACATCATTAATGTAAATGTTACTTCAGCTATTACCTGCATACAGAAGCTTTTACCGAATCTAAAAAAGTCAGATAACGCAAAAATTTTCTTGATTGGTTCTACGGCAGGTCTTGAACATAATGATTTTACGCAAGTTTCATTTGTAGCTTCTAAGTTCGGTTTGCGTGGTATTGGAAATTCTATAAGGGAGCATGTAAAAAAGTATGGGATCGGTGTGACTTGTATAAATCCTGGTGAAATTGCAACCCAAATTCCATTGGAAGATGGAATTGAGAAAGTCTTGTCTGCGTATGGCGGTACACAGATTCCTCTTCAAGATATTGTTTCTTTAGTTAAATGCTTAATGAACCTTTCCAAAGCCTCTTGTGTAAAAGAAATAAATATTCCAGCAATGTTGGATACAAATGCGTAATCAACTCCATTGAGAATGATAGTGCAAAAAAGCGAGATTCTAAGAAACCACTCCATAGTAAGGAGTGGTTTTCGCTTTATACATGAATGTGTAAAGTTTGGTCAAACTCTAATTTATGCTTAGATATACTACGGTGAGCCGTATCATAAATAACGGTTGAGTTAACGGGGGTAGTTTAAGTAAATGTAAATATTTACTTGCGAACTAATGTTCGGTACAATAAACTTGATTCCATTACAAAAAGGAGATGTTGGATATGTATAAACACATTAAAGATTTTGCCGCAACTTGGCAGAATGAAACGGAAGCAACAATGCGGACACTGGAGATGCTGACGGACGAGTCTCTTGGTCAACAGATAACAAGCGATCATAGAACGCTTGGACGTGTTGCATGGCACCTTGTACAGACGTTGCACGAAATGCCATCTCGGACGGGACTGTCTTTCGAAGGACCAGGCGAAGATATGCCGGTGCCAGCTTCGGCAGCAGACATCGCGTCAGTCTATAAGAGGACCTCACAAGCGCTCCTTGATGCTATACAGTCCAGTTGGAAAGATGAGAATCTGCTTATCATGAGCGATATGTATGGTGATCAATGGCCAAACGGCTTAATGCTGGAAATTCTCGTAAAGCATGAGATTCATCATCGTGGTCAGATGACAGTACTGATGCGTCAGGCAGGCCTTAGTGTGCCGGATCTTTACGGCCCGACAAAAGAGCAGTGGGCCGAGTATGGAGCGCTACCTCCAGTAATTTAGAGTAAGATTATATCCGCTTTGGCCGTTTGGCTATAGTGGGATTTATAAGTATTTTATCATAGGATTGAAAGTGGTGGCTTGAATCATAGACAAGAGGATACCATCGGACTGAAACTGTTGATTCTATTGAACTAACGGGAAACAATAGCTTAATCTAAAACGAAGGTAGCTGGTCTATATGAACGGCTACCTTCGTTACGCTAAAGGACACATTTCCCCTTAATCTATATAGAGTTGAGGATGAGAGAGCAGGAAATCTCACATCAGCTAGGGAATACCAATTATGGATTTATAAATGTACATGAAAGGTTGATCTAAGTTTATGAATGACCATAATCTCACCTTCGTAGCCAAAGCGAAAATGATGCTTGTATACCCTTTGCTGCTTGCCCTGATCGTTATACTTGTGGTCAGTAGCCTTACTGCCTGCGATAATTCCACCGCAGGCAAGACAGCAAGCAAATCTGCGCAGCCGACTATAGTGACACCTGTGGTAGCGCAAGCATCGGGCAGCATTTATTTGTACGGTGAAGCACACGGCGTAGCCAAGATATTGGACAAGGAATATAAATTGTGGTCTCAATACTACCACAACGAGGGCATGAGGCACTTATTCGTCGAGCTGCCCTATTTTACCGCCGAATACTTGAATCTATGGATGCAGTCGGACAATGACGATATTTTAGAGGAGATTTATGATGATTGGGAACGGACACGTAGTCACAACCCTGATGTCAAAGAGTTCTACAAAAAAATAAAGAGCGAGTGTCCGGAGACGATTTTCCACGGCACAGACATCGGGCATCAATATGAAACTACCGGGAGCGGCTATTTATCTTATCTTGTGGCAAACGATCTGGGAGAATCGGAGAAGTATACTTTAACAATGGAAGCGATCCGGCAAGGCCGTGTTTTTTACAGCAAAGAAGACGGCGTATATCGGGAAGACACGATGACGGAAAACTTTATTCGCGAATTTGAGAAGTTGGGCAATGAGAGCGTTATGGGCATTTACGGCTCAGCGCATACCGGGCTTGATGAAATGGACTATAAGACCCAATCCATCCCTTGTATGGGCAATCAATTACAGGAGCATTATGGCGATAACATTTATTCTGAGAACCTAAGTTGGATTGCTAAAGATATTGAGCCATCCAGAGTAGATTACATCTCCTTACAGGGCAAGGAATATGCAGCATCTTATTTTGGTAAGCAGGATTTGAACGGGTTCAAGGATTACGCCTATCGAGAATTTTGGCGATTGGAGGACGCCTATGAAGATATCAAAGACCTTCCACTGGTGGACAATTATCTTCCTTACGATAACTATCTGATGCCGATAGAAGTAGGCCAGGTATTTGTGGTCAACAGCACCAAAACAGACGGTTCAGTGCAAAGAGATTACTATCTGTCTAGCGGCCAAGTTGTGGAGGGTGTGAACTCAACACAACAATTCACAGCAGAGTGACGATCAGTAATATGATGATTATCTCAAGTACAACACGCTCGCTCATGCATCGGGCGTTCATAAAAGCTAATTGGGAAAATTGTCACGTGCCGAAAATGAGTGCTCGGTTGATATAAGAGTGGCTCCAAAATTCACCGCTTCAACCAAAGTGGTGAACCGTAGGTATGGGTAAGTTTTTTACTGATTGCATTACGCTAACGGGACATGTTAGTTCAATAAACATGATAAGGCAGCCCGTCAGTCAATGCGATCAGCTGCCTTCATTCAACTAACGGGCAGTTTTGTACAAGAAAAAATGATGAACTGGAATAAACACGTGCAGTACTGATGGATGAAAAAGGTGAATATATGGATTCAAATGAACTAAAACCTTTAATGAACAACACAAAATGGGAAGAAATAAGACAAGCAATGCTTAACTATGCCTTTCCAACCAAATGGAGGACTAAAGACATTGATACTGGCTATATCAGCCTTTGGGATGGAGATTGGTATTACCATTTTTCAGATGGTGGTTACAAATTTATTGAGTGGTTAGAAATTCATGCTGAAGATGACTCGATAAATGCTGATTTAATTCAAATCTTGAAAAAAATACATGTTCCAGGTGAAGTAACTACCGACTCCATCATAATTTATGGATATAACAAAACTAATGAATTCATTGATTATATATAATACGCTTCACCTCAATGCTTCCAAACACAAAGTACAGTTTGACCATTAAATGTATATCTGTATATAAAAGAAAAAACACTCCTGACAATGGAGTGTTTTATTATTATTCAAATTTATTTGAAGTCCATGTAGCAATTCCATTCATTGGACATGCAACAACTAGCCAGTTATCAGATTCTACTCCCACCTGCCAACATTCATACTTCTCATGAAAACCAATAACAAATAGTATGCTACCTGATTCAAAGCTTATAATTAAATGTGGAGTGCTGTCTCCCAATTGTATATCTATAATCTTTTCACGTCTCACCTTTATGATCTGACTGTATTTTTCTTCCTCAGAAAAATCTGCAATTTGGCTTTCATTACTAGGGTATTGAGAGGGAACTGAATCAAATATAGTCCACTTTGATTCAATGTTCAGGTACATTTGACCAGCTAAATCATCGAAGCCTTCATACAGTTAAATAAACTTGAGTAGCACCACTTGATACTCCAAATCTAAGACCATCAATTTTTGCCCCAATACAAAGATGTTTAAGAACTCGTTCAGCGAAGTCCCTATTTTCTTTATTCATTCCGTTCCCCAGCTCTTTTCATCAACGTATACGCCCGAATCATTACACCATATCTTGGATTTGTTGGTGTTGGCTTTTCGCTTCAAATTTCGCGTTTTGGCATTTTGCTCTCATCCATGTACAGCAGATTCCAGCGGTGACCGTCCAGGTCGGCAAATCCTGCGCCGTACATCCAGCCGTCAGTTTCACTTGGCTTGCCAAAGATGTTTCCTCCGGCAGACTCTGCTTTTTGGATAAAAGCATCTACTTCTTCTCTGCTTTCAGCACCAATGGAGAAGATTACTTCAGCGCTATGGGAAGTATCTGCGGTTTTTGAACCAGTAAATTTCTCAAACGCCGCATCCGGGAACAGCAGAATTGTTGTTTGACCTATTACAAGCTTAGCTCTCTCGTTCCCAACACTCACCGCTTGGAATCCAAGCTCATTGAAAAAGGCAGTTGACCTCTCAACATCTTTGACTGGCAGGTTAATCCAAATCTCCTGTGACATGGCTGTAGCCTCCTAATATATTTTCATTCCTACTATACTCTACTTCTGGCAGCAGAAGCGATCTCTTTCGCAACTCACCTTTAATTGAAATACTCGATAGTTTTCTCAATAAATGACTTTGCCGATTTTGTCAGAAAACGGTCGGACCGATGAATGATCTCAAAGTGACGATATGGCGGATCGTCTGTAATTCGGATGCAGCGTAATGTTGGTTCATTCATTGCTTGGATCAAACGGTAAGGCAGCAATGTTCCTCCGACGTTGGCTTTCACCAAGCTAATAATGGAAGTTGCCGAACTGGTCTCCATTATCGTATTTAAGCTGAATCCATATTTACGGCAATAGCCATCAACCAATTCTCTGCCTGTAAATCCTTCGGGGAACATCACAGTTTGGATATTACGCAGTTCCTGGATTCCAATCGTGCTTCGTTCAGCCCAATCATGATTCTCAGAAACGACAAGTACATATTCTTCACTGCACAAGGGAATGCGTACAAGCCGATCATCTGGAGCAGAGGTGATCTCGATCCCGATGTCTACTTCATTATCCAGTACTTGATTCAAGACGTAGATCGATGAGATAAGCTTCAGCTGCACCTTGGGGAATCGCGTATGAAAATTCACGAGCAATGGGGTGAGCCGGTAGTCCAGATCGGAAGGGAGAACACCAATTACCAACCGACCTCGTTGATCATTGCGTAATTCAGCTAACGCATCCTGGGTATTCTGTAAATGCCGAATCATCTGTACACAGTGCTCCAAAAACAGATTTCCTGCTTGAGTCATCACAATCTTTTTGCCGACTCGGTCAAATAAGGGAACTCCGAGTTCATCCTCAAGTGCGCGTATTTGTTGACTCAACGTAGGCTGAGATATGCCAAGCTTCTCAGCTGCTCGTGTAAAATGAAGCTCCTCACACACAGCAATGAAGTTTTCCATCTGACGAATCTCCATATGAATGACCTCTAATCATTGGTTTTAGTAATCATTTTAATAGAAACTATAGTATTGTTCAATCATTGTAATGATTCTATACTTAATCGTGCACCTCCCAAAGATCTGTTATTAACAAATAGGATCATGGGAGAATGCATCGATACTACTACCATGAGGTGATTCATAATGAAACTTTTTTATATCGTCTTGGCGCTTATCCTGGCTTCACTGAATTTACGACCACCCATTACATCCATTTCTCCTCTAATGAGCATCATTCAGAATGATCTGGGTATAAGCGGGATTACCGCCAGTTTGTTAACCACACTTCCGGTATTATGCATGGGCATATTTGCTCCGTTCTCCGTACGATTAAGCAGAAGGTGGGGAAATGAAGGCGCAATTGTTCTGGCTTTAATCCTCATTGGGTTAGGTACGGGATTACGATGGTTTGTTGGTACAACTCCTTTAATGATGTTCACTTCTTTTCTTTCCGGTGTGGGGATTGCATTGGCAGGGCCGCTGTTGTCCAGCTTCATTAAGCAGTACTTCCCTGATCGAGTGGCATCCATGGTGGGTATTTACTCTACAGCGATGGTGATGGGGGCCAGCATTAGTGTGGGACTATCGGTCCCGCTACAGCATACGCTGGGTGCTTCGTGGAGAGGCTCGTTGGCTGTATGGGCATTACTGGCAGCTATTGCATTGCCGATCTGGTTGAGACTAGCCAGGGCTGCTCGCACAGATCGCCAATCCGGTAAAATCTCGAGTGTACTTAATGCACCACTTCCGGTGAACAATAGACGTGCCTGGGTGCTGACATTATTCTTCGGGCTGATGGCAGCGATCTTCTATTCGTTGACCGCTTGGCTTGCGCCAGCAATCCAAAGCCAGGGGTATAGCCAAGAGACTGCCGGCAAAATCCAAACTTTATTTACATTGATATCGCTGCCCTCTACTTTGTTTATTCCGATGCTTGTACATCGTTACCAAAGACGTGTATTCTGGCTTGTCGGGTGTGCTTTATTGGAGTTGATGGGTGTCCTGATGCTGAACCTATCCGTTAGCCCCTGGCTCGCGGCGATTCCACTCGGTATTGGAGCGGGTGGGCTGTTCCCGATTGCACTGATGTTGCCCATTGATGAAACAAGTAATGCTCAAGAAGCTAGTAGCTGGTCCGCAATGACCCAATCTGGTGGCTACATTCTCGGAGCGCTCGGGCCGCTAGCGATTGGCTGGCTCCACGATGCAACAGGCAGCTTCGTTCAAGCATTCTATGGTTTGGCTGTAATCATCGTGCTTCAGATTATCGTTCAAATGGCTATAGGAAATAAAAAAAGTTCTCCATCCATTTCTCGTGTCCATTAAAGATTCCGTGTGATAGCTTCATGTTGATCAATTAGTGAAGTTGTGCTTGCATGGACCTATGAACGTACGTGGTGTAATTCAACTAGCGGGCAGGATAATGGAAATGAACTGTAGAAAAAACCTATAAATGAAAGTGACAAAAGTGGAGAATTCTACCGACAGTTGAATAAAGCGCCTATGAAAATTCAACCACCGCTTGATAGGATTGCGTTTGAGGAAATGCTATGCTGTTTTCGACAGTGCGCACTGTACATTTTGTTTTATTGGAGGTATACAATGCTCGACTTGCGTAAAATTGGAGCTTATATTTCGAAGCTTCGCAAAGACCAGGATTTGACCCAATTGGAACTTGCCGACCAACTGAATGTAAGTCATCAAGCGGTATCGAAATGGGAACGGGGCGACTCACTACCGGATATCGGAACGCTTCCGCAGTTTGCGAGGTTATTCGGCAAAACGGTAGACGACATTTTAAATGCAGGAGACAACTCAGAAAATCGGGAGCACCAGCACCTAGGAACGATCGTTGAGGAGATCGCAGAGAACAGGCCGGACCAAGTTGCAGAGATGGTCAATACCGGTGAGATGAAGGTGGAAGAGCTTGTAGAAGTAGCACCGTTTGTAAAAGCAAGCGCTCTGCATAAGGTTACAGAACGATTAGACAGCAGCGTCCTTAAGTTAGACGTGATCATGCGGCTGGCTCCGTTCCTTGGAACAGATACATTGGATGAACTGGTTCGTCAGGCAGAAGAGGGCGAAATTGTGTGGAATGCCATTACTGGACTCGCTCCGTTCGTCAGCAGCGACACATTAAGCCGACTGGTAGATAAATCGATTGACGGTTCCTTAGAAGTGCACAATCTTGTTGGAATTGCCCCGTTTCTTGAAAGAGAACATGTAGATCGGTTGGTTCAACAAGCAGAAGAGGGTAGCTTGAGCTGGCATTTCGTTCAAGGGCTGGCACCCTTTATTAGCAGAGAAACGTTAAGCCGCTTGGTAGACCGGGTTGCAGATGGCACTATTGATGCGAACCGGATCATAAGCCTCGCACCTTTTCTGGACAGGGAAAATCTCGAGAAGTTAATTAGTGGAGTCGAAGCTGAACATCTTAGCCCAGATCTGCTGGCAAGCCTTGCTCCTTTCGTCGATCAAGGGACATTGAGTAGAATGGTGACAAACTTATTAAATAAAGTAAAGTAGACACGTATATCGGAGATTGGTGATGCATAGGCAATGGCGTTAAGCTAACGGGAAACGCTAGTTCCATAAACACGATAAAGGCAGCCCGTCAGTAAATGTGATCGGCTGCCTTTATTCAACTAACGGGCAAGTTACCTTAATAAACTAAGTGGTGGATAAAATATAAATATAAGAGTTCTCTCCCGAACTATTAGAAAAAGTCATGGTACGATGTCCTTATTCGGTTGTTTCAGGGGGAGTGAGGAGAACATGTTAAATACTCATGATGTTGCAATAGAAGCATTAACTTGTTATTCGATTACTTATCAATCAATAGCTCATATTGGCCAAAATGCAAACACCATCTATAAAGTGACAGATAAGGAAAGCAACTGCTATAGTTTGCGGATACATCTATCAAAAAATGATTCGATGGAAAGTATTTGGTCTGAGGAAAGAGTCATTCATTCAGAAATGATTTGGCTGGAATCATTAATAAATGATACTGATCTGGTGTTACCGTCACCTATAAAAAATAACATTGGTGAATATGTTACTAAGATAGCTGACATGAACTGTACATTGGTAAAATGGGTAGAGGGTGAGCAAAAACAATTTGTTCCAACAGTCAATGATGCCGAGTACGTAGGCGAATTGATCGGAAAGCTTCATAAACAATCATCTATTTGGAAGGTTCCGCAATCATTTACTAGACCATCCTTTGATATTACTAGAATTTCACAATCATTAGAAAAGCTCAAACAGCTTGCCGACGGTGGTGAGATCAATAAAAATGATGTGGGAATTCTGCAATTGGCCGGTGAGCGTGCAATTTTAATGATGAACGATATAGAAAGAACACCTGGCGACTGGGGGATAATTCACGCAGACTTGATTCCAAGTAACTTTGTGTTTCATAAACAAGAAGCTAGAGCCATTGATTTTGGAGCTTGCGGGTTCGGATATTATTTATTCGATTTAGGTTGGACACTTTCTTATATCCACCCAGCGTTCAGAAGCCAGTTGCTAGAATCATACGCCAAACAATTCGACCTGCCTCATAACTATGTTCAACAGTTAGAAGGCTTCTTTGTAGCGGCCCAACTCGAAACAATGAATTTTTGGCTTGGGTTGCCTGAATCTAATGAGTGGTTACCCAGTCATATTAGTAAATTAGCAAATCGGGAATTTAGGTTATATGTAAATAAAGAAGAATTTCTTTTTAGTGGGACTCCTTACTGGGAGTAGTTTGTTCCACTAACGGGAAACGTTGGCTCAAATCACGATCAGCCAGCTGCGTGATCGGCTGCCTTTTGCTCGATCTTGATCGTATCGGACCGTATTGCAGCTATTTCAGCATATGGTTACATATTGCGAAGGTTTCGGACTGTATAACTCTTATTGCCCTTGATTTACGTAGAAAAGAAGTACATTTGAGCGAATAGCTGCAACTGAGTCCGATAGTATGGCAAAACGAGCTGAATTATGGAAATAAGAGCAACTGAGTCCGAACAGTTGGGTGAAAAGAACGCCGCCTGCCAAATTTGCTCCTAAACGTGCTACCTAGTGCTTAAACTAGCCGTCTACAGCTCAAGCTATCTACTCCGTGCGCGGAATTAGCTACCTATAGCCCAACCTAGCTACTCCGTGCGCAGAATTTGTTACCTGTTGCTCAAACTAGCCGCCTATGTCTCGAAACTAGCTGCCTTTTGCGCGATCTTGATCGTATCGGACCGTATTGCAGCTATTCCAGCATATGGGTACATATTGCGAAGGTTTCGGACTGTATAACTCTTATTGCCCTTGATTTGCGTAGAAAAGAAGTACATTTGAGGGGATAGCTGCAACTGAGTCCGATAGTGTGGCAAAACGAGCTGAATTGTGGAAATAAGAGCAATTGAGTCCGAACAGTTGGTGAAAAGAACGCCGCCTGCCAAATTTGCTCCTAAACGTGCTACCCAGTGTTTAAACTAGCCGTCTATAGCTCAAGCTATCTACATCGTGCGCGGAATTAGCTACCTATAGCTCAACCTATCTACACCGTGCGCGGAATTAGCTACCTATAGCTCAAGCTATCTACACCGTGCGCGGAATTAGCTACCTATAGCCCAACCTAGCTACTCCGTGCGATAATTGAAGGATGGGCAAAGGTGAAAACGTTTATTGGCTTATAACGCACCAACTAAACCTTGGAAAGAAGCTTAATATAAATAAGAAGGCAGCCGATCAACACGATCAGCTGCTTTTGTTCATCTAAGAGTAATTTCTCAAATAAATAAAAGCATCCTTGACTTTCCCCTGCACGGGAAACTGTATACTCACTTTATGTTATAGATTGGAGATGATATTTTGTTCAAAATCAGTGCATTTTCTAGGCTAAGCAAGGTATCCTTAAAAACACTGCGTTATTACGACCAGATTGGCATACTAAGGCCGAAAAAAGTGGATCAGGATACGTGCTACCGTTACTATTCCGCAGATCAGCTCCTTGAGCTCAACCGAATTTTAATCTATAAGGAATTGGGTTTTACATTGCCTCAAATTAAACAGCTGCTTCAGGAAAATATTTCATTAGAAAATATTCAAGGCATGTTTAAGCTGAAAAGAAGCGAAATCCAGCATATCATCGATACGGAACAAGCTAAACTCGTCAGGATTGAGGAACGTATGCAGCTTATAGAAAAAGAGGGGCAATTCGAAACGGGTCAAGAAATCAGAGTCAAAGCAGAGGGTGCTCAATTGTTTCTTTATCAGAAAGCATGCGGGAAAGAAGAGGACATTCCGGATTTGCTTCGTCAATTTGATCAGTTTATAACGACGGAAAATCGTCAATTCATTCAAGGCCCTCAGGTTGTTTTGTGGAAAGAAGTCGAAGGAAAAGAGGATGAGTTTGAGTTTGAAGTCGGGTATTTTTTAACCTGTGAGCTGCGATCATTTCCAGAACCGTTTCAGCTACGGACTCTTCCTCCTGAACCGATGATGGCCACAATGGCTTTTCATTCAAATACTAGTTTTGATTGTGCGGCCTGTGTTCATTTAGCTAAATGGATTGAGAAAAACAACTATCAGATCAAGGAGAACGAACCGGGCAGGGAGTTATATTTACCGTTATCTCCAGAACGAGATGCACAATTCATAGAAATACAAATTCCCATTATAAATAGATAACAGAAGAAGTGGAGTGGGGGAAATTGAAAAATAAACGGATCATTTATATTCTGGCACTGGCTGTTTTTCTGATTGGAACCATTGAATATATTATTACAGGAGTTATTGAGATGATCGCTGTGGACTTGGGAGTATCTACTTCTGAAGTTGGATTATTGGTGACTGTGTTTGCCCTCTCTGCAGCCATTGTCGCTCCGGTTTTGATTGCATTAACGATCAATGCAGACCGCAAGAAACTACTAATGACCACCCTAGGTGTGTTTATTGCCAGCAACGGACTTATGTTTGTAGATCTTGCTTATGAAACAGTACTATGGATACGTATTATCCAAGGGGCTAGCGGAGGAATCGCTACCGTTGTAGCCATGGCAATAGCGACCCGACTCGTTGAAAAAGAAAAAAGGGGCAATGCCATCGGTATCATTTTGATGGGGCTTAGCAGTTCACTAGTGCTTGGTGTTCCTGTGGGAACATTTTTTAGTGAGCTGTTTGGATGGAGAGTGCTATTTGTTTTAATCGGATTATTAAGTATTTTTCCATTACTTATCATCTATAAAAAGGTACCGGCAATCAAAGAAGAGGAGAAGGTTACCCTCAGAATGCAGCTCTCTATTTTAAAAAATCCAACCATTCTGATGGCCTTGGTTATTACGTTATTTTATGTCGGCGGCTATTCTACACTGTTTACTTATATTACGCCTTTCTTGCAAGCCACGTCCTCTCTTTCCATGACCGAAATTAGCGGTGTTCTGTTCCTGGCGGGCATTTGCAGCTTTGTCGGATCAAGGCTGGGCGGACAACTGGCAGATGCAAAGGGATCGAAATTTACCATTTGTCTCGGGCTTCTGTTACAAGGAGCGACTCTGCTTTTATTTGCTCTAGCCGGAGTCAATCTGTTGGTTTTAATCTTGGTTTTAATGATTTTTATGTTAGCAACGTGGAGTATTTCCCCGGCCCAGCAACTATATCTGGTTACTCTGGCGCCTCGAAATCCGGACATTGCTCTTAGTGTAAATACTTCGTTCATCCAATTTGGCTTTGCACTGGGATCTGGATTAGGAGGGTTAGTCATCAGTCGTACATCTGTCCTATATTTGAATTGGCTGGGTTTTGCCGCTGTATGCATAGCTTTACTTCTTGCCCTCTTACTATTTAAAAAAATGAGCAGTAGGACTAAAACTACTATGGTTATTAAATAAGAAATGGATTGGGAAACGACAAAGAGAACCTTTTCGCTGATTTTTGGTTTGACTGCGATAACCTCAAAGAATTTATTTTTGAAGTCGAATCACATGTCGATTCATTACCTGAACTTTACGCTAACGTGAAACGATAACACAATAACGACACACAGGCAGTCGGTCAATGGATCGGCTGCCTATGTTCAACTAACGGGCAGAATACTTCCAATATGTGGTATTCTAAGGTATGGGATTTGAACAGGGGGGAGCCATGTTGACGGAAATAAAATATCCAGTTAAGAATCCATCCAGAATTGGAACTATTATAGGCATGATTGCTCTTATATCGAGTCAATCTATTCTTGGATTGAGATTATGGAATCAGAGGGGGGGATTCTACACTTCGTTAACTGTGGTTCTTTTGTGTTTAGTTTTATTGTTACTCACATTGTACAGAACATTTTTTAAGAAACCAACGGAGTTATGCCTATCCAATGAGCAAATTATATTAAATGGAAATATGATTAATCCAAAGGATATTAAAGTGATAATGACCAGGGGGTACTTTAAACCTGTTATTGGGATATTACCTTACAGGAGGAAGATCGTCCCATTAGATATGGCATTTAGGTATTCAAAGGATGAAGATAAAGGTATCTCGGATTTAGAGAGTTGGGCAAAAATGAACAATGTTAAGATGGTCAATAAATCGTTTCAAACGTGGATATAAGTGTATTCAAAAGCACTATTCGGCAGTTAAATGCGGTATATATAGTACGATTATCCATAAGAGATGAGGTGCCTTTATCAAGAAGAAATATGCTTTTCTAATCGTTTCCATATTATTATTTGTGATGGCTTATACAAAACCAAGTAGTCAATATTATGATAATTACCTCCATAAGGTTCACGGTCTTAAATGTGACAGTTCCGAAAGCTCAAATTGCTTTCATACTATTAATGACTTGAAATCATCAAGTCTCACACATCAGATTATTTTTATGACAGCAGAAACAAAAATTTTTGGAGAGGCAGATAACAAAATACGAGTAATAGGTATTTTCAATCATTTTTTTGTGATAGAAAATCGTCTTCATCCTAAATCAGATAATAACAATAATATCGAAGTTCCGTTAAACTAACGGGCAGGATTGTTTAGAAAGTCCCTGATTGTATTTACCTATGCTTACTGTTAATCTAAACAATAGAGATGCTAACAAAGGAGCATAAACCTTATCATGTGGAATACTCTGTAAAGATTAACAATTTGAAAGAATGCCTGAAATAGTGATTACACTATTTTATTAGGTGTGCTTTTCTTTAATCTTACAGGGTATGCAGGGAAAGGTGTATCATATACCATCCTGCGGATACCTGATGGTATTCGCTTTTATTCGTGGGAAAACGCATCTCTATTGATTCCTACCTGTTTATCCTTCTACTAGCGAGTGGAGGAACTTTATTATGCGATCGAAATTAGTCTTGATTGAGGGAATGCCAGGATCTGGTAAAACAACAACTGCTCAGCTCGTTCATGAAATTCTTACGGAAGTGAACATTACATCCCAGCTATTTTTAGAAGGTAATTTGGAACATCCTGCTGATTATGATGGAGTCGCTTTCTTTAAGAAAACTGAATGGGATGAATTATTGAATACCCATAAAAAGTTTAAAGATTTGTTGAGTAATCTAATGATTCAACAAGATAACGATTACTTCCTAGAATATCGGAAAATAAAAAGTGAAGTCTGGTCAAGTTTTCCAGATGAATTGCATCGCGCAGTTTTTAAACATGATATTTATGAATTGCCGCTAGATCAAAATAGGAAACTGATAACAGAACGATGGACGAAGTTTGCGGATCGTGTTTTGTATGGCGCAGACACCTTTGTTTTTGATTGTTGTTTTATACAAAACCCTGTAACTATAGGCATGATTAAACATGGTGCGAAGAAGGAAGACGTTATAAGTTATGTTATTGAACTGGCAACAATTGTAGAGCGGCTGAATCCATTGTTGATATACGTACAGCAGAATGATCTTGATCATTCTTTCAGAAAGGCTGTAAAGGAAAGACCTCAGGAATGGTCAGAGGGATTTATTGAATATTACACGAACCAGGGGTATGGAAAAACACAAAATTATAAAGGGTTAGATGGAACACTGCAGGTTCTTAAAGCAAGAAGGGAACTAGAAGAAGAGATTTTTACCAGATTAAACATTACCAAGATAAAAGTTGATAACTCTTCTTATAATAAAAACGATTATAAGCAAGTTTTAGAGGGCATTTTATCAGAATATTATAAATCAACAAACTAATGAGAGATTGGATTCTAGGGATTGCAGGCTGAAAAAGAGGCAATCTATAAAGCTTACGGGAAACGATAGCTGAGGAGCATTGCCATGGCAATGCTCCTTTTTTATTTGTTGAAGTAACGGGCAGGATTGCTTCATCCACTGTCGAATCCTTTGCTTGAATATTTCTATAAAGGAGGGGATGGAAATTAAGATACGAGAAGTTGTAGCAAATGATTATGCTGAAGTTGTTTTTTTATGGAATGATGTACTTGGTGTTCGCAATGTTAATATTGAAAATTTTCGAGTTACTATGGAAAACATGAATAAGGCTGGGAATTATAAAACATTCGTTGCATTATTTGAAAATGAAGTGGTTGGTTTTGTCACTATAGTTCAGGCGTTATCCGTAGGGTCTTCGAATGGTTATCTACATATTCAAGGGCTTGCCGTTAAAAAGGAATTACAGCATAGTGGGATAGGTACAGAACTACTAAGACACACTGAGAATTATGCTAAAGAAATGGGAATATCAAGTATTATTTTATGTAGCGGATTTAAGCGAACCGACGCCCATGCTTTCTATGTGCATAATGGCTATGACAAAGATTCATACTGCTTTGATAAGATTATTAAACTTGACTAATTTTAAATTAATTTACCGGGAAACGTTAACTCAATAATGACACACAGGCAGGTCAGCGTGGGATTTATGTTGTTTATTCAGGAGGATTTTTGATTGTGGGTTATGAACAGGATTTTAAAAAAAGGGTACATGAAGTTATTAAACAGAAACAACTATGTTCAGTTATGAATGACACTAAGTGGGGAAACTTACAAAGTGATGTACTAAATA
Source organism: Paenibacillus sp. FSL H7-0943 (assembly GCF_037963265.1). Classification (NCBI taxonomy): domain Bacteria; kingdom Bacillati; phylum Bacillota; class Bacilli; order Caryophanales; family Paenibacillaceae; genus Paenibacillus; species Paenibacillus sp. FSL H7-0943. Next base: position 5,013,581 of record NZ_CP150148.1, on the reverse strand, counting down.
AACTACCTTTTACCCCTCCATATCAAGCTAAGTATGTCTTAGACGATATACTTTATCCAGAGAACTTCGAAAACGACGTCTGGTATTTAGGGGATTGGATAGAAGGACTTTCACCTTTTTTTTCTGTAGAATGGATACGGGTTAGACCAAGGTATCAGAAGCACAAGGGGAATCTGCTTCCTCCTGAATTAATTGACATAAGTAAAGAATTTCTTTCGATTTTACATGAATTAAGAATTCCGTATAGAGAAGAAAATAATACATTTTTTATTTATGGATATATATCAAATACAGACTCACTTTTCAAAGGTAATCAATTAAGCTAACAGGAAACATTAATTTAATAAAAACATGTAAGCAGCCGCTCAAACAACCGGCTGCTTTTTCATTTAAACTTGGTTTGATTCCGGATAAATAAAAGTTGCAAAAAGGAAAAAGATTGCTATACTAAATTTAAACGTTATTTTAAATGTCATTTAAATTAAAGGAAATATACTTGGAGGTTGCGTATGGAGACAGACAAAAAGTTGGAAACAAAAGAGAAGATTATGCGTGCCACACTGGAGTTGACCAAACAAGAAGGCTTTGAAAGGATCACTATAAAAAAAATTGCAGAAGCCTCAAGCACGAATGTCGCTCTAGTTAACTATTACTTTGGGTCCAAAGAAAACTTGTTTAGCGAGTCCATCAAATTGATATTGAACAGCTTTCAGCATACCTTTGCCATACTTGACGATTTCTCTATATCCTCACGAGATAGATTGAGGCAATTTTTACTGGATTATTTGCAAGTGATCCTTCAATATCCCGAATTGCTCTCCAGAATCATCCTGATGGGCAAGACCGTTTTCTCCTCCCAGCATGAATATGGATCATTTTTGAATCTATTAGGGTTTCCTAAGATACAAAATACTTTAAGAGAGTTAACCGATGAACAGCAACCAGAACACCTGATGACCATGACGATGCAGATTTTTGGAGCGCTTTTTCTACCGGCACTTATGAGTCCTATTCTAGAAACAGGAGCTTCCGTGAAGATTGCACCTATAGAGGAACAGATTGACCTGCTCTTTGCAAGATACTTTCATTAATAAACTCAGATTGAGGTGATTAAATGAATTTTTTAAGAAAATATTGGCAGGATATAGGACTATTCATTGGCATTGTTATATGCATGTATCTTCTAATGAATTGGGAAACAATACCGCGGATAAACAGCATATTATGGTTAAGCTTTGTGGCGATCCTTCTTCATCAATTTGAGGAATACCGCTGGCCAGGGTACTTTCCAGGCATATTCAATATAGCCCTTTTTAAAAGTGAATCCCCTGACAACTATCCATTAAATAAACAGTCGGCAATGATTATTAATGTGGTCATCGCCTATGTGTTCTACTTGCTCCCTGTATTCTTCCCGTCAGTAGTATGGCTGGGGATGGCACCTGTTTTAATGGGCTTTTTCCAAATCATTTTCCATGGAGTCGTCATTAATATAAGAGCAAAAAGCATGTATAATCCAGGATTAGTCTCCGCAATTTTTGTACATTTGCCGGTGGGGATCTGGTACATCAACTACTTATATGAGCATCATTTAATAACCCTCTCAGACTGGATTTGGAGCGCAATTTATTTTGCCATAGCTGTTTATATTTTAATAGTGAAAGGAAATACATGGATGAAAAACAAAAACTCCATTCACAAATTTTCGCAAAAGCAATTATGGTCTTTTCATAAGTAGCTCCTCATAACCCACCAGAAGGTTCAGTTGGCCTTTAACTAAACACAGAACATTAATCCTATCGTTACTGGAGGTTGATGCACTGTGTTTTTTTCTGCGGATTTCTTCGTTTGCTTCGCGCTATGAAAATGTTGAAGTTAATATTCTGTTGAGGATCTCATCACTATCTGTTTACGATTCAGAGTTAGAGTTAGAGAAGGCCAAGCGAAAAAGGAGCTTTCTCATGAACACAGATCCTAAAGTGCTTATTGTAACTTCGGCATTTGGAGACGGGCATCTCAAAGTAGCAGAAGCGATTGATCATTCTTTTAGACGTAGAGGGATCAGCCGGATTGTCACCTTGGATCTTTTCGCTGCAGTCTACCCTACTCTGAATGAGCTGTCCCGCAGATTCTACCTGAACAGCACAGGTTATACTCAAGAATTTTATGGATTAGTGTACAAGTTGACGAGCAAGATGAACCCAGACCAGTTCATGGGCAGATGGATTCATTCTATGGGCAAGCGGAAAGTGCAAAGGATCATCGACGAGATCGGACCGGATATTATCATTCATACCTTTCCTTATTTGGCCGCTGCAGAGCTTGCATCAACAAAGGGGAGACGGATCCCCCTTTTCACTGTCATGACGGATTATGTGGTTCATGGCAGATGGCTTCATCCACAAACCACAAAGTATTTTATCGCTACGGAAAGCATGAAAGAAGAACTGATGTCATTAGGTATTGCTGAAGAAAAGCTTGTGGTTAGCGGGATTCCGATTCGTGAAGCTTTTGAACAGACTCAGGAACGTGAAGCCCTTTTACGTAAGCACGGACTAGATGGAAATCGGCATTATCTATTACTTGCGGCAGGGGCTTACGGTGTGTTGAGTGATATTAACCATTTAATAATAAGGGCGCTGCAGCAATCAAACTTTGATGTAATGGTATTGTGCGGGAATAATCATAAGCTCCAGAAGGCTACGGAAGAGCTTTTTCAAGAGAATCCTCGGGTTCACATACGGGGTTATACAGAAGAAATGCAGGAGCTAATGTGCATATCCTCCTGTCTGTTGACCAAAGCAGGGGGGATTACCTTGACTGAGGCGATGGCTCTAGCACTTCCTGTAATTGTCTATCGTCCGCTCCCCGGTCAGGAGGCAGGTAATGCAGAATGGTTGTCTGAGCACAATTTAATAGAGATTGCCCGAAACGAGGAGCAGTTAGTAGAGCATCTTCAGAGATTGGAGCATCTGGGGTACAGGGATGAAAAGGTGCAGGATATGAAGAACTTTTCCCGGAAATCAGCCGCGGATGCTATCGTTACTGAGGCTTTAGAGGTTATCAAGCTGCGGCAGCCGTCTGTTTCAGCCGTAAAATCTATGGTTGTTGAAGGGCAGGCGAAGACGATTCATGGATATTATTAGCAAGGTAGAAAGACCACGCGTTGTGGGTCCTCTAATTGGAGGCTGGCTCGGAAGCTCGGGGAATGAATTGCTGCCTTTTCAAGTAAGCACCTGTTTATTTGATTATAATTATTTATTACCAGATAAAGGATCGATAAGATGTTATTATTTGTATGGGTGAATTTATTGGAAATGGTGCGTTATTGTCATTGGGGAGGTCAAAATGTACACGAATCAGAAGATAGAGGATATTTTGCATGAAATGCTAATCAAGTCTGTGGAAAATGAAAAGTTTCCGGGATTAGCGGCCGGAATCGTAAAGGACAACCAAGTTCTGTTTACTGGTGAATATGGGACGGCAAATTTATCGACGGGTGATCCTGTTGTTCGTGGCACTTTGTTTCACCAAGCCTCTGTCTCCAAAACCTTCGTAGCAACCGCCATTATGCAATTAGTTGAGCGTGGTAAGGTAGAATTGGATGCTCCCATCACTAAATATCTGTCATATTTTAAGTTAGAGGATGAGCGGTATCAAAATATAACAATAAGACAGCTTATGAATCATACCTCCGGTATGCCTGATGAGGAAGATTACGCGTGGGACCGCCCTGAATACGACGAGCAAAGTCTTGAACGATATGTAAAAGGGATAGGTCACCACAAGCTGTTAAGCCAACCGGGAGAGAAATTTGCCTATAGTAATATAGGATATGAGATCTTGGGAGATATGATAGCAAAAGTCAGCGATATGAGCTTCGAGCAGTATATGGAAAAAAATATTCTGAAACCGACAGGAATGCAGTCCAGTTCTTTTCTTAAACAGGAGGTTGAAGCTTATATTGCTGCACCTCATGTGCTTGGAGCTACCCATGAATGTGGTGGCTGCGTTAGTAGTGTTTTTCCATATAACAGGGCTCATGCACCTAGCTCCACTTTATATACCCATGCCGAAGATATGTGCCAATATCTGCTGATGCATCTAAACGGTGGAACAGCCGGGAACGGCAATGAAGTCCTCCAGCCAGGTAGCTATAATGAAATGTGGAAACCTCATGCACAAACGGGCTATGATCCGGAAAATGCACATATAGGATTGGGCTGGTTTCTTGGAGAATATAAGGGTTCTCGTATTCTCTCACATTCCGGTTGGGATACTGGATTCTTAAGCAATCTGTTCCTGCTTCCTGATAAAAAAATCGCTATTTCTGTTATGAGTAATTGTGACTATGTCAACATGGGCAGTGTATGCTTCCCAATCCTTGATCTGTTGCTTGGCTCCAATATTTAAAACGAGTCTGTAAATGATTTTACAACTTCATAACAAGGGGCTTCGTACTTTATAACATTCGTATCTTAAAGTACATGTAAGTCAAGCCCACTTACACTATGGAGGTTATGAGAAATGAAGAGTAAAAATGTGAAATCAGCCCTCGGGGTGATCGCGATTTCCGGTGGTCTGCTAGCCCTCACTGCTTTGGCAGTGCCCAAAATCGTCGCTTATACTACAGTGAACCAGAATGTGTCTCAAGCGGACGTTTCCTACACGCAAGAACTCAACCAGAAGCCAGCTGTTCAACTGGCGAGCAGCCAGATCCCGGTACTTAAGGTTGCAACCAAAACACCGGTCTCGACGATCAAGTCGTATTTTGAGCGCACAGTCACTGCTGAAGAAATTAAGCAGATTAATGAGTATGCAGAGAAGGCCAGGCTCACTGGCAAGGATGAACAGCTTACGCGGCAATTTACGGACCAGGAGAATAAGCGGCGGATGTTATTGGATGATCAATACAAGTACGATGGCTTACGGCCCAAGCAGAAGCTACCTTTGAAATCAGGGAGTTCCGAATTTTATCTGGATCAAAGCAAATTTACCTATGTAATTCCTAAGCGCGAACTGACTGATGAAGAAATGCTGCAATTGATCGACTGGAATTATCGCTTTAATTATGTGGTAAGCCTCAATCTTGTCGTGGCACAGCCAGATAAGAAGGACATCAGTCAGGATGAAGCCCTACGCAGAGCAGAAGAGAGCGTAAGCCGTCTATTCGGTGTCGATCTCTCAAAGTTGCAGGCTCAGACCTCATATTATAAACCTTTTCCTGATTCGAAAGGGCAATGGTTCGTTAATTTTCTACCTTACCGTGCAGAGACACTGCGGGCTCAGGATAAGTCTTATTTCATGTATAATACGTTCGTGGATGCAAAGAGCGGGACCGTACTTGATACCACGATAGTGGACCTGTCCTATAAGAGAACGCCGATTACAGCAGCTATGAATAAACAGATTAGCCAGGATTCCAGCTGGCTTCAAGCCGCTAAATCCATTGTGGTGGACAAGCAGGGCGAGACCCGTGCGATAACCAGCTCCTCTATCATTAAAGACAGTGCATATGACAAAAGCGGAGTAGTAGCGGTCTTGGTCAAACTGAAAGACGGTAGCTCCTACACGGTAGAGCTGCGCTATCCGGAGAAGACTCTGCGCTGCCTGATCTATACACCGGTTTCCAAGTAATGAAGTGAACCAGCGTTATAAACTACTTTAGTATTTACAACCTACAGCAAGCCCCACTCGGGGCTTGCTGCTCTGCATTTTGAGAGCTGGTGGATGACTATTGTGAGAGCAGGCATGGGTATAGGAATTTCTTTTTACAAGAAGGGATGGTTAGATGCTAGATATTAAATCCTTACAAGAATGTCCTCTTCGTCAAAATGAGCTTATTGAGTATGTCAAAAAACGGTGGCCAAAAGTACAACAAGCTGTGCTCCCCAATATACAAGAAAGTTTAATCTCAAAAGATGAGGAGTTCCCTTTTACATTTTTGCTGTTGAAAATGATGTAATCATCGGGTTTTATCAATTAATTGAGCAGGAATTTATAACTCGAAAAGATTTATCACCTTGGATTGCGCCATTGTTTATTGACGAAAGTGAGAGGGGCAAAGCACTGGGAGCCGTTTTGTTGGAGCATGCCAGAAAAATAGCTGGGCAACTAGGTTATGCAAAAGTCTACTTGGCGACGGATCATATTCTTTATTATGAGAAATATGGATTTAAGGAGATAGGTCTGGATAACTTCGAGTGGGGACGGCCCACCAAAATATATGAACATGACACTATTACATAAATGACCCAAATGGAAAGCAGGAGTTATCATGGAACATATCTTCGAATTAGCAAAAATAAAGAGTGAAGAAATAACGATACTCGAACTGCAGGATGCAATGGATAGAGGGGATGTTAGTTCTAGGGAACTTGTTATGTATTACATGTATCGGATAGCAACGTTTGACCAGAGTGGTCCCATGATAAACTCTATTATGGAAATGAATCCAGATGCGATTTATATTGCCGAGGCATTAGATCAGGAAAGGAAATTAAGCGGAGCACGAAGTCTTCTACATGGTGTGCCTGTATTATTGAAAGGAAATATTGAAACGAATGATAAAATGCATACAACTGCGGGCGCATTAGCTTTGGAAAACCATGTTAGCTCGAACGATGCTTTTCTTGTCCAAAAACTAAGGGATGCTGGGGCCATTATACTTGCAAAAACAAATATGACGGAATGGGCAAATGGGATGTCATCATCCATGTGGGCTGGGTATAGCTCAATAGGAGGACAAACCAAAAATCCATACGGTGATCATTTTCCGGGAGGTTCCAGTACGGGTTCTGCCGCTTCCGTTGCAGCCAACTTTTCAACAGTAGCCGTGGGGACAGAGACGTCTGGCTCTATTTTAAGTCCAGCTGTGCAAAACGCAATTGTTGGTTTAAAGCCAACTGTAGGTCTAATAAGTAGATCAGGCATAATTCCATGGTCATATTCTCAGGATACAGCTGGACCTATGGCAAGGAATGTGACAGATGTTGCGATCTTATTAAATGCGCTTACGGGAAAAGATGAAAGTGATCCTGCTACTTGGAAAAATGAATATTCTACTATGGACTACACAGCATTTTTGGATAAAGACGGATTAAATAAAGCGACCATAGGCGTTTTTAGAAATGCTCTACCTAAGAATTATTGTGACATGGGTGAATATGATGAACATTTATTTAATGATGCTGTGGCTAAATTAAAAGGTTCTGGAGCCAACATAATAGAAGATATAGATATTCCATCGTTCCATAGAGAGTGGAAATATAACAAAATGAATCTTGAATTTAAGCATTCCGTTGAAAATTACTTATATAACCTTCCGGCTCAACTTCCTGTCCATAACCTAAATGAATTGATGGAATGGAACGAGCGGAATTCGGAAAAGGCTTTGAAATATGGACAAGATATGCTGAACTATCGATCACAGCTAGATAAACCGTTGAATCATTCGGAATATATAGTAGAGTCTATCTCTGACTTATATTATTCGCAAAATATGGGGATCGATCATGCTTTAGAAAAGTATGGATTGGATGCAATCCTGTTTCCTGCTTATGTCGGAGCTGATTTAAGTGCTAGAGCAGGTTATCCAACTATAGCAGTGCCCGCAGGCTTTCAAGAGAATGGAAGAGCCTTTGGGATCACATTTGCAGGAACGGCATTTAGTGAACCGACACTCATTCGGATTGCATTTGCATTCGAACAACAAACGAAACACAGGAAAATGCCGGCTCTAAAGAAATGAAAGATGAATTGAAAATTAGAAAAAGGTGCATTTACAAACGAACGTACGTTTGCTAATATGTTAATGTGGATAAAAATACCAAAGTGAAGAAATAAGCGTTTGAGATTAGCAATCCATAAGAAACAACCCAAGTAGAAATCTGCTAAGATGTAGTTAATGTCTAATGTAGATACCCCTCATGAATAAAGGAGAACTGAAAATGAGAAAACTCGTTCTATTTCTTCACGCATCGCTTGACGGTTTTGTAGAAGGGCCGAATGGTGAGATGGACATTGGCTGGGTTTCCTACGATGCTGATTTGGAGAACCATGCGAAAGAAATTCTGAGTACTGCCGACACTGTCATTTGGGGACGCGGGACTTATCAGATGATGCACAGTTACTGGCCATCAGTCCCTTCGAACCCATCAGCTTCGCAGTATGAGCGGAATCATGCCGAGTGGATCGAAAAGACAGCCAAAATCGTTTTTTCCACGACGCTGGAGAAAGTCGAATGGAATAATTCCAGACTTGTGAAGGAAGCTGTCGAGGAAGAGATCAATAACCTCAAACAGCAGCCCGGCAAGGATATGGTCATCCTCGGCAGTCCTAGATTCGCACACCACCTTATGCAGCTTGATTTAATTGATGAGTATAAAATTACGGTTTCTCCCGTCCTGATCGGTAAGGGATTGCCATTATTCCAAGGTCTCAAGGAGAAGAGAAATCTTAAGCTAATTGAAAACAAGACCTTTGATTCTGGAGCCATAGGTCTCGTTTACCAGACGGTAAGATGACTTTTCACTTAAGGTGATTACGCTCACGTGGAACGTTAATGGAACGACAACAGCGGCAGTCTAAGACTTTATTTATCAAGTCTTGGTCCGCCGCTGCTTCTTTTAATGGATCCAGTCTAATACTTTATTTCTACCAAACACTAATCAGATGTTGGTTCTTTCATAAACCATGAAATATGGGTGCATCGCTTACAAATAAGGATGGCAGCGTTTTTGTTCGCCCAGTCAAAGCCTAAAAATGATGCGCCGCTTGTGTTAAGCAGTTTATAATCCAGATCAAAAGTATCGTTTTGACAGCAAGGACAGATTATTGGTGCGCCTGCAGCACTGTATCTCATTTTAAAAACCTCCTGTGGATTTGTATAATACTTTAACGTATTTGAGGTTATTCAGGTTTCGTGCACTTGAACTTACTAGTTAATTTGGGGTGAAGTTATGTTTAGCTGGAAAAAAGCTTTGTCAAAGGTATGTGAACTTTATTTTTCATCCAAAATGAATTCGAATTTAGAATGGATCTTGGTTGGCTCGGTCGGTTCGGTTCTTCAGGGCTGTGAAATGACCCCAGGAGACGTTGATATTTATACAAGGAATAAGGAAGGGATTGACCAATTTGCAGAACTTCTTAAAGAATTTTCCCTTTTGGATAAATGTGAATTTCCTCATGGGGATAACTGGTTATCTTCTTTAGAAGAACCTACATTCACTCAAACCTTTTCTTCGGGATTTTCTTGGACAAAAGGGAGTTGGGTAATCGATGGATTTAAGGTGGAGGTTGTTCATATTTCCAATTCAGCTGGAATTCCTGATTCTATGGATGGTGATGGGATATGGGAAGGTGGACAATTCATTTGGAGCCATTTCAAAAACGTAGATATCGGACCGTATACTATTCCTACGGTTCCGTTAGAAATACAGTTGGAATCTAATTTAAGACGAAAAAGATCAGATAGGACACAAGCGATTATCGCTGCATTACAAAAAAATGGCTATGATAAAGAACTAATCGATAAAGCCTTATCAAAGGAACACTTATCTTATTTTTATTCCCAAATTGGTTAGGCTGAGAAGGCGAGGGACTGATTTTGACCCATAATATTATTGAATACTGTTTAAAAAAGAACGGAGCAACAAAGGACTATCCTTTCGGATTCGATCCATTGGTGATTAAGATTGCCGGTAAAATGTTCGCGCTTATTTTTGAGAATAAGGGGAATTATGCTTACATAAATCTAAAATGTGATCCGGTGATTGCAGGGAACTTGCGAGAGCAGCATGAGAGCGTTCGGCCAGGATACCACATGAACAAAAAACACTGGAATACGATTGTTTTGGATGGCTCCTTACCAGAGTCGGATATCTATTTAATGATTGATCACTCTTACGATAGGGTTGTCAAAAATCTCCCTAAAGCCCTCCGACAAACGATATACTGAATGTGGCATTAATTTGTCGTTTAAATGGTAATGGACTGGTATAATATGGTTTATAATCATGGAAAGGAGTTGTTTTTATGTCTGACTTTTTTAATTCAGGACCTAATCCCAATATGACGGACCCTGGAGGCCATAAAGCAAACCATGATGTAAATGCGCAAAAATATCATACTGAAGGCGTTCCTGGATTTTGGAGCGAGGTAACCAATCTGTTGATCGTTGTGGCTATAATTGCCGTCATTTTTTTAGTTATAAGGTTTGTTTTATGATTACCCTGGTTTAGAGTGAAGATATTGACTTTTAGGAGACGGTTCCATTGGTAACTATCATTAAGTGGACAGAATTTAGAAGGATAACGCCTACTCGTCCATAAACTGCGTATTTCCTTCTTAATGAGGGTACTAGATGCAAGAATATAACATTAGTACAATGAAAGACTTTTCAAAGCATTACATTGACCAAATCCGAATATTAGAACACCTTTGCAAGACGTCCGATAGGTCAAGTTTGAGGGTGGGTGTAGAAAGCCTTAAGGAGATAGACGGAGATGAGGCATTCTTGTGCCGCAGCAGATATGCAAATACAAGGCATACAAACTTGCCGTTTTAGGATACCTTCTAATTCTGAATCAGGGATGGATTATATCCGGCATTTAGGGGCAAGTGCTGCACCGTCTGAATTCCTCATGGTTTTTAATCGGGCACAAATCGCTGGATCAAGCCACTCCGGTTTAGTTGTGCGATTGGAAGAAGATCTGGATTTAGAGTTCATGGTTAAATGTTCATCACAAGCCTTTGGTGATTCAGAGTCCTGGACTAGGAATTATTTGACTCGTACAAGAGAACCGGCACGGATTACTTACATTGCTGTGGACAACATGATTCCGGTTGGGATGATCAGAGTCAATGATTTAGATACAAATACTGCGGTTATACATGATTTTTGTGTGCTTCCTTCGTGTCAAGGCAGAGGATACGGTCGTGAAATTCTTTCAGAGGTAGTTAAAATCTTGCGAGATCAGAAGAATACTCAGATTCGTCTTAGCGTGGTCACTCAAAATAGAAATGCATTATCCCTATATCAGTCGGTTGGGTTCGAGGTTACTGCGGAGTTTAATTACTATGTAATATCCGTCGATATGATTTGTTAAAGAAGAGGCGCTACTCATGCGCCTCTTTCTTTTTTGGCATGCCCTTCTAATTATCACGCTGAATCTAGCTATAGTTAATACTTATAACCTGCCATAGCGCATTGGTAGATCGGTATAGTCAGTCGGTTATGCTATATTAATTCTAATAATTTGTTTACGAGGAGATTAATATATGAGCATTCAGACCAAACCCCAAAAACGAACCGTTACTCCATTTCGATATGATATCGTGGGCAGCTTCCTGCGCCCCCAAGCGTTGAAAGAGGCTAGATTAAAATTCAAGAATGGTGAAATTACTGCCGAGCAGTTGAAGGAAGTAGAGAACGACGAAATCGTTAAGCTCGTGCAGAAACAAAAAGAGGTGGGTCTTCAAGCGGTAACCGATGGTGAATTCCGCCGCTCTTGGTGGCACCTCGACTTCTTCTGGGGACTTGACGGTGTAGATCGGACAATTATTGATCAAGGTTACCAATTTAACGGTGCAGAGTCCAGACCAGAAACAGCCCGACTGACCGGGAAAATAAGCTACAGCAGCCATCCTTTTGTTTCGCATTATGAATTTTTAAAAGATGCTGCTGGTGAGGACGTTGTTGCGCGTCAATCGATTCCTGCGGCTGCACAATTCCTGTTCGAGCTAGATCGGGCGGAAAACAAAGAAAGCACAAATGAATTATACCCGAATCGTGAAGAGCTTATCTCGGATATTGCCAAAGCATACAAAGCATCGATTCTTGCCTTCTATGCAGCGGGCTGCCGCAGTATTCAAATCGACGATTGTACGTGGGGAGCGCTTTGCGACGAACAGTTTATAGCGTTTATGAATCAGATTGGCGTGAACGTAGCTGAATATGCAAGCGAACTTGCAAAATTGAATGAGGAAGTTGTAACCGGTCTGCCGGAAGATCTTGTTGTAACGACCCATGTATGCCGGGGCAATTATGTTTCGACTTATGCTGGAGTAGGTGGAGGCTACGAGCCTATCGCGCAAACGCTTCTTAATATCAATAACTACTCGGGTTATTATCTGGAGTTTGATACCGAACGTGCAGGCGACTTCAAGCCATTGCGCTTCTTGAAAGACAATCAGCAGGTTGTGTTAGGTCTGTTCTCATCCAAATTTGGTGAGCTTGAAAGCAAGGAGGATATTCTGAAGCGTATTGAGGAAGCGAAGCAATATGTTGATCTAAACCGGATTTGCCTTAGCCCGCAATGTGGCTTTGCTTCCACGGAAGAAGGCAACCACCTGACTGAAGAGCAGCAATGGCGTAAGCTTGCTTATATTAAAGAAATTGCTGAAGAGATCTGGAACTAACTTTAATTAAAAATAGACAGAGATAAAGATAATGCACCTTTAGCCATTCGGATGTCTATCCGTACAGTTAAAGGTGTATTTTGTTCTACAGCGAGTTTACCGATATACTTGGCTAGTTCTATCTATACCGTGACGGAGGATTAGGGAAAACCTCCCTAATAAAAGCCGATAATTGCTCTAAATGAATGAAATTAAGGAATAACTCCCTAAAAACAGAGCAATATCAAGATTTACCGTCAAATCAGTCGAATTTCAGGGAGGAATTCCCTAATTATCTCCAGGGCGAGCATATGATTGAGCTTTACGGAGTTTTTGTGCCACGCTCAATATAAAAGAAATCACCCCCGTTTAATAAACGGGGGTGATTTAGCCTAAGAAGTAAGAGTGGCAGCTTTTAATTGTCTTTAGAGTGTCTTTCGCCAACCTGGAATTCATCGGCATGTTCAAACATATATTTCACGGTCAGAGGGTCTTGACCAGTAAGTTGTTTGAAGTCGTCCGTATAAACATCCATTTTTCCTTCACGAATAGCTTGTCCGAAAGTAACCATACCTTCTGAAGAAAAGGGTGCTTCGGAGCCTTCTTTAAATGCACCATCGGTGGTTCTAGGCACGCCCATTGCTTCGAATACGGCATAATTTTCTTCATCCGTATTTTCTTTGTAGGTGATATGATTGCCCGTTACTTCGTTACCAATCTTAATGAAGTCGGTAATTGTCATCAATTCAAGCCCGTTGATATTTAGAATCGCTTCCTGATAGTTATTGGAGGCTAGGGCATACGCAACGGCTTTTGCGCAATCCTTCCGCGAGATATAAGCCATTTTACCGTCACCTTGATTGTTTGTTAATACCCCGTCACCCTTCACATACGTAAAGTAATTGGTTATCATGGCTTCCGCGTATTGGGAATTCCGAAGGAAGATATAGTCTAACCCAACGCTTTGAATATAACGTTCGGTATACACATGGTCAATTTTTTCTACGCTTGGATTGCTTTCATCGGCTGCGTTGACCAAAGAAGTATAAATGATCTGTTTGACTCCAGCTTCTTTTGCAGCATCAACCACATTTTTTTGTGCATTTTGACGTTTCTCTCCAACAAAAGGCATGGAGATTAGAGCGAGTTTATCGGCATGAGCAAAAGCTTCGGCAAGGCCTTCCTTGTTATTAAAGTTGGTCACATGTGTTTCAATCCCTTGTTCCGCATATTCTTTCAAACATGCCGGATCGTAAGCGCAAAAAATGATTTGGTCTTTATCTACCAGCTCCAACAAGTATTCCGCAGCTTGCTTCCCTAGATTTCCATCGACACCAGTCAACAATAATTTACCCATGATCGTTGTCACTCCTTGTGGATATGATTTATACCCTTATAGTATGTGAAAAAAAGAACATAGTCTAACACATAAAACTTATGGTCGATTGCTAAATCCAATTTGGATTTGTTGCAGGAAGGAGGGCAAGGCCGGGTTTGTATTATTTTTGAGATAACCTGCTTCGATTGCAAAGGTATGGTGTGAATCATCTAAAGGAATTAGCCGGACTTCATCTTGAAGATAAGCGAGCTGATAGTTATCCGGGAAAAAGCCAATCAAATTCTCCGTGATGATATAAAACAATTCTGTCTCCACATCGTCTGCGGTTCGAAGAATATTCGGCTGATAGCCGTCTTCAATTGCATGCTGGATCATTAGATGATAAGAGTTTCCAATAGCTGTTGGATTCAGCATGACTAGGGGATGTTCATATAACTCCTCTTTGGCGATCGATTCATGATGAAAGAGAGGATGGTGATGACTCACAGCCGCACAATAACGTCCCTTATATAAGGGATAGGTTACAATGTCCTCTTTTCCCTGAAACTCGGAATCAAAGGCAATAGCCACGTCGTAAATCCCTTTTAGCAAGTATTCTGCAATATCTTTTAGCAATACTTTATTCAGTTCCAGCTTAATATTCGGATGATGATCCTGAAACGAGGGAATCAATTTCAACAAACTTTGGATATCCGTCATCGCCGCATATTCGATACTCAGGGATTGCGTATTATACTTTTGAAAGTTTTCCATGCTCAGCTTCATATGGTTATATTGCTTCCAGAGGATGAGAGCTTCGCCATAGAAAAGCCATCCGGCTTTGCTTGGCTCAATAGGGATCTGCTTTCTGTCAATTAATTGAATGTTGAATTCCTCTTCAAGCGCGGCGATTTGTTGACTAATGGTGGTCTGCGAAACATAGTTCTTTTTAGCTGTTTCCGTAAAATTTCTGCATTCCACGAGATCGATAAAATATTTAATCCTTCTTATGTTCATAGTATCCTCCGCCTGCCGCTGTTTGCTTTTATTATAACCCAGAAAGTAACAAAGAGAGCCTCGTTTAGAGACTCCCTTTGTTGTACTACTCTTATTTTGTATAGTTATCGAAATAACCTTGGATATAAATCATTGGTGTTCCTTTATCGCCACTACCAGAAGTCAAATCAGATAATGATCCAATCAGGTCAGTTAATCTACGAGGTGTAGTCCCTTGGGCTTCCATCGCACCAACTAGATCATCATTTTTATTCTGGATGTATTTAGAAATGGCTTGTTTTAACTCTTCACCACGAAGATGAGAGAAGTTGTTATCGGCCAAGTATTTCAATTTTACTTCATTTGGTGTTCCATCAAGTCCGGCAGTGTAAGCAGGGGAGACAACTGGATCTGCGAGCTCCCAGATTTTTCCAACTGGATCTTTGAATGCTCCATCGCCATAAACCATAACTTCTACAGTTTTACCTGTAATTTCTTTGATTTTTGCTTGGATACCATCCACGATAGGCTGGCAGTTGTTTGGAAATAGCTTTACACTTTCTTCTGTAGCTTTGTTTGATCCTAGCAGACCATAAGCTTCGTTAAAGCCGCTGCCATCGATTGATTGTGTAAGAATATCATCCAAACCAAATACTTTTTCAGCACCGTTGTTTGTGAGAATGCGTTTGGTTCTGAAGCGAGTGTGAATATCGCAAGTTAATACATTTTTTGTATAGTTTAAAATGGTTTTTGGGTTGTTGGAGAAGATGACTTCACAAGCCACACCTTCAGCTTCAATTAAACCTTTATAATATTCAATATAGTCAACCCCTGTGAATGGGTGCTTAATATAGCCGAAAAACTCACGGAACTGAGCTTCTGTTAATACATCCGTCCATGGATTGATACCTTTAGCATCTAGTTCGTCGATGTCTACAAGGTGGTTGCCTACTTCATCAGCTGGATAGCTTAACATTAGGACTACTTTTTGTGCCCCTTTGGCAATACCGCGTAAGCAGTTAGCAAACCGGTTACGGCTAAGGATTGGAAAAATGACCCCTACAGTTTCTTCGCCGAATTTCCCCTTTATATCAGCAGCAATATTGTCAATCGTTGCATAGTTTCCTTGTGCCCGAGCAACAATGGATTCAGTTACGGTCACAATGTCACGATCTTCGATCGAAAAACCATCGACTGTTGCTGCATTCAATACCGTCTGAACTACGATTTCTTCAATGTTATCCCCATTGTTAATGATAGGTCCGCGAAGTCCACGTACAACTGTTCCAACTACTCTTTCCAATATGATCTCTCCTCTAATAAGGGTATACTCTATATTATTAAAATGGTTTTAAAGCCTATATTACTATACCCTTTTAGAGCGATATAAGTAAAATTAATGTTTATAATATCTAATATAAAAATGATTTATAGTTAAGGAGGATTACAATTGGCGCGTGTGTTATTTATTAATGGTGGATCAGAGGGACATATTAATCCCACGATTGGCGTTGTGGAAGAGCTTATTTCTCGTGGCGAAGAGGTAGTGTGTTTTTGTATAGAAGCTTATAGAGAACGTATGGAGATGACGGGGGCTACAGTACGAACATTTGACGATCAGAAATTTATACAAGCTTTTATCTCAGGTGGAAGAAATTATGTACTCGAAAGAATCAACGGTCTTTTACTTACGACAGATATAGTTATTCCAAGCGTTCTTGAACAGATCAAAGGGGAGCATTTTGATTACATCATCCATGATTCTATGTTTGGTTGTGGACGTTTGTTAGCTCAAATTCTTAGGCTTCCGGCCATTAGCTCCTGTACTTCTTTTGCGCAGACAAAAGCAGCATTCGATGAAATGTTAGAACAATTTTATACTACAGTTCCTGCAGAAGTAACTAATCCTATAAAGGATAAATTCCAAAGCTTGACGCAAATGGTGAAGGGCAAATATGATGTGGACATCGAATCCCCTTATGAAGTGTTTTGTAATCCTGCCCCACTTACTATCGTTTATACAACTAGGGAGTTTCAACCTGAGGGAGAAGCTTTCGACCCGTCTTATATCTTTGTAGGACCCTCCATCTCTTCACGATTAGCTCCAGAAAACTTCGACCTCATGGCAATTAAGGGGAAAAGTCCAATTTACATTTCACTCGGCACAGTTTTTAACCAAGCCATTGAATTCTATAAACTTTGTATTGAAGCATTGGGGAACACGGAGCACACTATTGTGATGTCAATTGGAGATAAAGTCCAAATCACGGATTTAGGGGAAATTCCGCAAAACTTTTTCGTGAAAAATTATGTTCCACAAACGTATATCCTGCAATACACAAAGTTATTTATTACACATGGTGGAATGAACAGTATCAATGAAGGGCTTTATTACGGGGTTCCGCTAATTGTAATTCCACAAAGTGCGGATCAGCCAATAATTGCGGATCAAGTCGTCCATGTCGGAGCAGGCATTAAGTTACAAATGCAAAGTTTAACTGCAACTCAACTACGAGAAGCAGTAGATCATATATTAAGCGATTTATCTTATAAAAAAGCTGTCTCCAATATCAGTGAATCGTTTCGGAACTCGGGTGGGTATCGACGAGCTGTTGATGAGATTGTTCGGGGAGGGGGAGTCGTATGAACAAAATGGACCGGTTGTTAGCTATAGTGCTTGAACTGCAGCGTAACAAAATGTTGCGGGCGGAGGATTTGGCTGCTACGTTTGAAACGAGCGTAAGAACGATCTATCGGGATATTCAGGCACTGAGTGAAGCGGGCGTTTCCATAATAGGAGCGCCAGGGCAGGGTTACTCCTTAATCGAGGGGTATTTCCTGCCACCCGTTAGTTTCACGCTGGACGAAGCAGTGACATTGCTTATAGGAACTGATTTTATCGAGCAGCGGTTTGATGCACACTATGGTAATAAGGCTAGAAGTTCTAAAGCAAAGATAGAAGCCATCCTGCCGGAAGCTATCCGCAGTGAAGCATCACAGATTCGCAAAAGTTTTCGTTTATTTGCATCCGCAGAAGATATAGCACCCATACAAGAGAAGGCATGTTTGGAAGCCATTCGTGGAGCGATATTGGAGGGAAGGAAAATAAGATTTCGTTATTCCAAAAGAATCGCCGAAGCCGATGGGAACCGTCAAAGTATTCGTACGGTTGCTCCTTATGGACTTGTGCTTCATCACGGGTCATGGGTACTCATCGCCTGGTGTGAATTGCGTCAAGACATCCGTCATTTCCGGTTATCCCGAATGAGGGAGCTTATTAATCTGGAAGATGAATTTATACTGCCAGCAGATTTTCATCTGGAGGTATACCAACCTCCTGATGATCGCAACGTTCATGTGCTTATCTTAGTCCAAGCTGACATAGCCGATAAGGTAAGGGAATCAAATAATTTCTATATGGAAACTATTGAGGAGCATGCGGAGGGGGTACTTGTTACTTTTCGCGTTCGCGAGCCAGGGGAATTGCTGCAATGGGTGCTTGGCTGGGGAGGCGGTATGGTTGTGCTGGAGCCCGAATCTTTCCGTGATCAGGTTAGAAATGAAATAGAAATAATGTTAAAACGCTACTGACATAACGCTGTCAGTAGCGTTTTTGTATACTTGGACCATCAATGACTACAGGAGCTGATATATGATGATTACAACAAAAGAAGTCTTACAACGATTTGAAGAAACTGCGACATACTATATTCAAGAATTGGAGCGATTCAATCTGGAGCAGTTGAAGCAAAAGCCGAGTGAAAACGCCTGGTCCATCGGACAGATGTTTCAGCATCTCATTAACTCGGCGCTGTATATGCAGCTTCGTAATATTGATCAATGCCTTGTGCTAGACCAAGATCCCTTAGTAGCTCATGTGGGGAAAACTGAGGATGGTGCGGCTATATTTGCGCAAGGAAGCTTTCCGCCCATTCGTATTCAGGTTCCGCCTTCCGCCCAATATACGCCGGAGCAGCCGGAGAGCAAAGAACAATTAATTCAAGGGTTACGTACAGTCATTCAAAGAATGAGAGAGATCGAACCCTCTCTTGAAAAAGCGTCCAAACAAAATACCGTATCTCACCCGCGATTCGGTGGACTATGCGCGGAGGAATGGTTCCTACTTATTGAAATGCACTATCGTCATCATCTTCTGCAGCTGGAGCGGTTAAACAAAGAGTTGTTGTTTAATTCCATATTTGCACCTAAAGAAGGGTTCATCAATAACATTCAGGTTGTGAAAGGATCATAAAAAGAGGAACCACGTTCCAATAAAAAGAGTTGGAATGGTCTTAATTTCCTGAATCAAGCGTGGCCTGAACGTGATTCTTATACTCACTAGGATTAACACCAAAGTGTTTTTTGAATAACCGGGTGAAATAAAATTGATCGTGTATACCGATTTGCGTGGAAATTTCTTTAATGTATGGATTCCCTTTAAGTATTAATTCTGCAGCTTTTTCCATTTTCACAGTATTAATGTAGTGAATGATGCTTTGCCCCACTTCTTCTTTGAAGATTCTGGACAGATAGTTCTCACTTAAGTTGACATGCTTGGCAATCAGAGATAAGGTGAGCTTCTTCTGATAATGTGTGTTGATATAGTCAATCGCTTGTTTAACATCTCTATTGTGTGTAGTTACGATCTGTTGCTTTTGATGGGAGAATAGTTGGAACACAAGCTCCATTATAGATAGAACGTCAGTGGTACGTTTACTGCTGGCGATATTTTCTATATAGGTCTTCAAAAGCTTTGGATCCTCGACAATGAGATGGGCATCGCATAAGGGAAGATAATGCAGACAATTTACGATGAACTTTTTGGTTTCAGCAGGATTAATTTGCTTGGATTTACAGATGTCGAGAAATTGCTGAGTTGCTTGATTAACGGCTTCAACCCCTGAAAGCTTCCAGTTCTGAATTAATTGCGTCGAGAAATCATGTACATCCTCGAAGTCCAGCGTATCCTTTAAATGGACATCCTTTGGATCTATAATCGTTATTTCGTTGTAAAATTGGATTTGCAAGGATTCTTTACATCGCTCTAGGGTTCGTTTTGCTTCAGCATATCCCCGTACAGGATCAGAAAAAACAATAGTAGGGGTGATAGAAATATACATTTTGATTAACCGAATGACCCTCTGGATAAAGTCTGTGCGGATAATTTGATGATCGTCTAAGGTATCACAGGAGATTAGAAGCAGCAGCCCATTAGATTCTAGCTGAATAATTTCTAACTGATCTACGGTCTCCAAGATATCCAAGATAATGTTTTCAATAAAGGATACGGAGATGTGATTTTGTCTTTCGTTTTGGGTGGCGTTATTCTGCTCAAAAGTAATGAAGAATAAATAACAGCTGCTTTCACTGAAAGCGAAACTTATAGCATCATGCTGATCAAGCTGCTGCACATCGTAATAAGGATCGGTGAAATAATCTTTTAGCAGCGCATTTTTCACGCTTTTTAAATTGTGCTGTAATAACTGTGTTTGGGTCTCCTGCTGCTGCCTAGATTGAAGCTGCTCTTGAATTAGCTTCGTAGATTTCTCCAGCAAATGGATCAAATCCCCCGTTTTTATACTAATCTTCAGCATATAATCTATAGCCCCAAGCACTAAGGCTTCACGAACTAACTCATACTCCCCGTGGTTGCTCGCCACCAGAATTTTTCCTGCAAACCCTCTGTTATTCAGTTCTTTTATCAGCTGCAGACCATCCATATTAGGCATTTTGAGATCTGTAATGATGATATGGGGATTAAACTTGTCTACAAGTGTTAAGGCTTCAACTCCGTCAGAGGCAGTAGCACAGATCATGTATCCAAGCTCTTCCCATGGAATCATGGTTCTGAGCGCGACTTTAACAATAGGTTCGTCATCCACTAGCATTACATTATACATAGGATACATAGTATCACCCCTTAAGTTCGTATGTTTGTTTAGGGATAATTAGGCGGCAGCAGGTTCCATGACCCATTGAGCTTGTGATGAACAGCCCGTAACTCTCACCGTATTGAAGTTTAATGCGATCGGCCACATTTGAAATTCCGATACCCGACAGATTGTCAGCTTTTTCAGATTTGGTGGTGTCAAACCCTTTTCCGTTATCGATGATCTCAATAATAAGGGTGTATTCATTTTTTGCGTATACCTTAATTTGGATTAGAACTTTTCCTCCTATATCTGTAACTCCATGAAGAATCGCGTTCTCTGCGATCGGCTGCAGGATGAGCTTGGGGATCATGCTCTGTAATAAAGACTCATCCAAGTCATATTCAATGTCAAACCTGTCGGCATAACGTATTTTTTGAATGGCAAAATAATGATCCAGATTGTTCAGCTCCTGCTTGATGGTGATTTGCTCATCTTGATCGATAATGGTACTACGCAGCAATTCAGCTAGTGAGGAGATGCCGTCGCTAAGGACGGGAACCTGGTTAATCATCGCCAGCCATCGTAAGGAGTTAAGTGTATTAAAAAGAAAGTGAGGATTAATCTGCGATTGCAGCATTTGCAATTCGAGCGAACGTCTTCTTTTCAGATCTTTCTTTTGATCCTTCATCAGCTGTTCCATTCTACTGACCATGCTGTTAATTCTATTGGCCAACACGCCCATTTCATCGTTGCTGTGATCTTCAATCCGGCTCGATAGATCACCATAAAAAATTTGATTGCAGAAGACGATGATTTGTTTGATTGGTTTCAGGATGCTTTTATACAATACGATAATAATTAGAATACACACGACTACAATGATGCTGACAACAATAAGTAGTCCAGTGGTGATTTTACTTGTCTCTGAATTGATATAAGAGAAGGGCACGGTAGAAATCATGTACCAGCCTAATTGATTATTGTTAATATAGGAGATTTGCTGCATTTTTCCATTGACCATACCTTGGAAGGAATGGTTTTTCTTTGCCTCTTGTGTCTTGATTTGCTTAAAAAGCTCATCTTTATAATAGGGTTCTCCTAGCGGCGTATCCTTTTGATTCGAGGACATTACTTTTCCCTCCCTATTCATAATAAGGAGACTGGAACCTGTACCTAAATCCACACTGGAAAGAATGACTTTTGAAAATAACTCTCCACCAATAAAAACAAACACATGACCTAAGGGAACGCCAATGTCATCTTGATCAAAAATTTTCCGGCCCAGGACAATGGTATTGTAAGCGCGATAGCTTTTTACATAGTTAAGACTGTCATAAGGGGCATTCAGCTCTACTTGTTTCATAATTTCTTCATATTTAGGATTGGGGATGCCGTCGTAGCCTAATTCATAAATAGGTTGGTTCTTGGCGTCGATGACCCGGACGTTCTGGACATATCCGGGGTAGATGGTTCTATATAAATTGTCCATGGCATGATTAATGGCAGCATTGCTAGGAGCGGGTTCATTTGGTGCTGCCGATAAACGCTCCTGAATAATACTATTGGTAGAAACAGAGCCTGCAAGATATTGATAGTTGTTAAGTTCACTTAACATCGTTCGATTAAGCAGTGTTAAAGCCTGAAATGTGGATTTACTTAATTTATTGTTAATAGATTTGGAGTAAATGGTGTAGGAGTAGAAACCTATAAAGATGATTGGGATCACGGATACGATTAAGAAAATGACGGTTAAGCGATTTTGAATTTTAACCTTGCGCATGATTTGCGGAGGATTAGGAAAATGCAGCTTCCCTTTGCGTCGACTCAGGTGGATGACCTCCCATTCACTATCTTTTACTTACAAGTTAACATAAAAAGAACAATGGAATATATATGCAGCGGCGAAAAGTGAGAATAATCTATGGAATGGATAATATTATCCATTTCGTTAACGGCTAAGTTTACAGGTTATGTGACCCTGATGAATAAGCTTATACGAGCTTGCATTGGAAGATGGATAAGATAATACATAGGTAGGTTTGTATTGTAAATGTAAATATAGCGTAAATCCTTCTATACTTAGATTATTAAAAAAGCGTTTACAAGAACATCTTAAGGAGGGCGTTTATGAAAAAGACTATGAGTACATTATTAGCAGTAATGCTGCTAGGTGTGGGGTTGCTCGGCTGTGGGAACAGCAATAATAAACCTGCTGCCTCGAATGAATCTGATTCAACGAAAGCTGCGGGCACCGCGCAAGCTACAAGTACAACGAACGCCGGGAAGACTAAAGAAGAACCTGCTAAAGATTTTGATAACAAGGAACTTAGCATTGCTGTATTCCAAGGGGGATATGGTGCGGATTATTGGAATGAAATTGTCAGCAAATTCGAAAGTGCTTATCCAGGTGTGAAAGTGAACATGACGATTAATCCTAAAGTTGGTGAAGTAATCCGGCCGCAGATTGTTGCGGGTAATCCTCCCGACTTCCTATCCGTTACAGATACAGAGCAAAGTGGCATCGTGCTTTCACTGATTAAAGAAAAAGGACTGCTAGATATCAGCGATGTATTTGAAAGCAAAGCGCTTGATAAAGAGGAGACGCTTAAGGATATGATTCTACCGGGGATGCTGGACAGTACAAGATTTCAGCCCTATCAAGATGGAAAGACGTACCTCGCACCTTTTAATGCTGGACCGATGGGCTTGATTTACAATAAAACACTGTTCACAGAAAAAGGCTGGAGTGTTCCTGAGACTTGGGAGGAGTTCTTTGCTTTAGGGGATGAGCTGAACAAAGAGGAGAACTATCTGGTTAATGCAGATGGAACCAAAACGAAGCGGGCTTTATTCACTTACCAAGGCATCTATCCGGATTATTTGGAGGAAATTCTCTACCCGGCCATTGCGAGTGCGGGGGGAAAAGAAACGCTGGATAAAGTCTTTGCTTATGAGGAAGGTTCATTTAAGAACGACACGATCAAAAAAGTACTGGATATTTTCTATAAAATCTCTAAAGACGGTTATCTGATGGACGGCACGGTTGCCTTGAACCATACACAGTCGCAGACCGATATGATGATGGGTAAAGCTTTGTTTATCGTAAACGGGAACTGGATGGAAAATGAAATGAAGGATTCACCTAGAGAAAATGGGTTTGAATTTGGGATGACAACAGTACCTGTGTTCAATAAAGGCGATCAGAAGTATGTGCTTTCCAGCTACGAGCAATTCTCCATCCCTGCTAAGGCCAAAAATCCTGAGCTCGCTAAGGAATTCTTAAAGTTCCTGTATACCGATGAGTCTGTAAAACTATTTGCGGAAAAAGCGAATGGGGCGTATGCGCTTAACGATGCGAAGGAGCTGTCTAAGCCATTTTTGACTAAAGGTGTCTATGACATGTTCGAGGCTTATAATGGTTCCATTTCTATTCTACAGGGCTGGCAATCGTTACCGAAGGGTTCCAAGGTTAGTGTAGTCACTGAAATGTTCAAGAATACGGTCACACCAGTGATGACAGGCCAAATGACCACAGATCAATGGATGGATAATGTGGAAAAAGCTTTTGCACAGATTCGTAAAGAGAAAGCGGCTAGTAAATAATCTATAGTATCTCATGCAAATGCATCCTGTTAAGAATGGATAAGGTTATCTATGAACGGGATGCATTTTGTATGAAGAGGAGTGAGAAAGATGTCTGAAATGCAGCTGGCAGAAGTAGCTCCTAGACAGAGGAAATCAAAGATTAGGACAGCGAAAACCAGAAATCCTAAGCTATTCATAGCGGTATGCACGATTCCAACGCTCCTGTTAACCCTCGTATTTATGATTATTCCAACCTTTCGGGCATTTTTTATGTCTTTTACGGATGCTACTGGGATGAGTGATGAGAACAAGTTTATCTTTTTGGATAACTATAAATATATGTTTCAAGATGAGATGTTCCTCAAAGCTCTGAGTAATACATTTAAACTGATGCTGGTCGTGCCAGTGATTACGTTGATTTTTGGGCTGGTGCTCGCTTTTCTATTAACGCAGACGAAGCTGAAGGAAAGAGGATTTTACCGAACCGTATTTTTCTTTCCTAGTATCATCTCTTTGACGGTAGTCGGAATTATCTGGTCCTTTGTGTTTCATCCCAATATGGGCATTTTGAATAATATTCTGGGGAGCATCGGATTAGATCAACTGAGCAGACCCTGGCTTGGAGATAGCCGAACAGCATTGTGGTGTGTAGCCGTTACACTGATCTGGCAAGCGGTTGGTTATTATATGGTCATGTATATCGCTGCGATTGATGGGATTTCTGCGGATGTGTTTGAATCGGCGACTATTGATGGTGCGGGATATTTCCGGAAGCTTACCAGTATTACGATCCCTCTGCTAAAAGATATTATTGGCATTACGTTTGTGTTGTCTCTGGCAGGTACGATCAATTTAAGTTTTATAGTTGTAACTGTAATGACTGGCGGTGGTCCGGCAGGTGGAACTACTGTTTTACTCCACTACATGTACACGCAGGCCTTCCAGAATGCGAACTTTGGTTATGCCATGGCTATAGCTATATTTACGCTGGTGTTCGCCTTTGTGCTTTCTTTTCTGTCCAGACTACTTACAAATCGAGCAGAAGGGTAGGGGAGAAGGATGACGAGCAATCAACAGAGTCTTCTAAAAATGAATATTGCCCACTGGATTACCCGGCTGTTTCTGATTGTAGCCACCATTGTTTTGTTATATCCGTTTGTATGGAATCTCTTAGCTTCATTTAAAAGCAATACGGAATTTCTGACCGACCCCTTCTCCTTTCCACAAGCCTTACACTTTGATAACTATGTACGTGCTTTTCAGAAATCCAAGATGGGGAGTTATTTCCTGAACTCTATCTTTCTTGTGGTGTTATCCACGGCGATTCTAGTTATTTTTGTGGTTCCTATGGCTTACGTCTTAACGAGATTTAAGTTTTGGGGCTCCAAACTAATCCTTAACCTTTATATGGCCTGTATCTTTCTGCAAGCCTCCTACATTATGGTTCCTTTATTTCTGCAGGTGAATTCATTCGGGATGTTGGACAATCGCGGGATGCTCAGTTTAATCTATGCTGTTCTGCAGTTTCCCTTTGCCATCTTTGTATTAAGTGGATTTCTGAGGTCCGTCCCTAGAGATTATGAAGAAGCCGCTAAGATTGACGGTTGTGGCAACACGGGAGTGCTCGTCAGAATTGTTGCGCCGCTTGCTAAACCGGGCATTGTGACGGTCTGTATGCTGGCAGCTATGGGCTTTTGGAATGAGTATCCGCTGGCATTGGTCTTAATTCAAAGTGATAGCAAAAAAACATTGCCAGTAGGTTTAGCCAATCTTTTTGAGGTTCAACGTTATGCTACTGATTGGAGTGCACTTTTTGCCGCGCTGATCCTAGTGCTGATTCCAACGATTCTTTTATATGTGATAGGACAAAAGCAATTGCTCCAAGGAATAAGCGCAGGCGGAATTAAGGGCTGAACAACAAAGATATGGAGGGAAGTTACGTGGACAAAGGAAGATTTACACTGCCTGGTGAAACAGGGATGGAAGAGGTCATAGCCGATCTCGTCGAAAGATGGGGTGTAGATGCCGTACGTGACAGTGATGGCACGAATCTATCGCAGGACATTCTCGATATGGGTCTGCAAATTTATTCAACGCTTTGTCTTGTCCGTGAGGACAATGAGTGGGCGAAGCAGCATCCGCAATATAGACAGCAGATTTATCTGATGTCTGCTCCAGTAATAGTAACTTCAAAGGTGAAGGCCATCGATATTATGGCTGATTATTTTGCCAATCAATTTATTCCTAACACAGATGTGGATATAAAAAAATATTGGCAGGTTGTAAACCGGACTACAGGAGAAGTATTACCTTCTGAATGTTGGAGTTACGCAGAGGGAATTGTCACACTTGAACAGGCGGTACAATTTCACAAGTATACGGTCAGTTTCTTGGCCTACCAGAAATGGGAGCCGGTCTCCATGTACAATCACATCACGAATGATTGGGATGAGGAGCATCGTTTACCGTTGGATGTTCGTTACCCCGAGGCTCAAGGGCATGTTTTGAAGGTGCTGGTGGATTGGCTAAAGAAACATCCCAAGACTGATATCGTACGTTTTACGACCTTCTTTTATAATTTTGATTTGATATTTAACAAGGAAGGTAAGGAGAAACAGGTGAATTGGTTTGGCTATCTGAGTTGTGTAAGTCCACTTGCGTTAGAGCAATTCGAACAAGCTTATGGGTACCGATTGACTGCAGAAGATTTTGTGGATGAGGGGCGATATAACACACCATTTAAGAACCCGACCCAAAGATATCTGGACTGGATGGACTTCAATCAGAAATTCATCGCAGGTTATGCTAAACAATGTGTAGAAATGGTGCATGATTTCGGGAAGAAAGCGATTATGTTTTTTGGGGATCACTGGGCTGGTACAGAGCCTTATGGAAAATATTTTCCGGAGATCGGGCTCGACGCAGTGGTAGGGGCAGCAGGAGATGGCGTTACAACCCGTATGATTGCGGATATACCTATTAAGGATACCGAGGCACGTTTCTATCCTTATTTCTTTCCTGATGTCTTTTTTGAAGGGGGAGACCCTGTCGGAGAGTCCATGCCGATCTGGATCAAATGCCGGCGTGCGCTCATGCGTAAACCAGTTGGCAGGATGGGGTATGGCGGATATTTAAGTCTAGCGCATCAATTTCCGGATTTTATAGATCATGTGACAGAAATTGCGACGCAGTTCAAAGGGATTCATGCCAATGCAGAAGGGACACAGCCTTTTAAAGCTCCTTTTAAAGTGGCGGTTCTGAATACTTGGGGCTCCCTTCGAAGCTGGCAGACACATCAAGTGGCTCATTCATTATGGAATCAAAGATGTTACTCCTACATAGGGGCATTAGAGTCATTGGCGGGCTTGCCGTTCGACATTGAGTTTATAAGCTTTGATGACATCAGGTTAAGTGGGATTGATCCTAGTATCGGTGTGATTATTAACGCGGGTGATGTACACACCTCTTGGAGCGGTGGAGATCAATGGAGCGATCCGCAAGTTGTGGCAACACTTCGTGAGTGGGTGGAGCAAGGGGGCGGTTTTATTGGGATTGGTGATCCATCAGCTTATGAACATCAAGGGGTTCTTTTTCAACTAGCGGATATTCTAGGTGTTCAGAAGGAAATTGGATTTACAGCAAGCATCAATAAGCCCAAGGTAACGCCTGTGCAGGGTCATTTCATAACGGAAGATCTGGAAGGTGAGATTAATTATGGTGAAGGGATGACCATGATTTATCAAGCGGAGGCCGGAGCAGAAATATTGGACGTGCACCAAGGCAGCTGCAATCTTGCCGTGAACTCATTTGGTCAGGGGCGGGGCGTTTATATCGCGGGGCTTCCCTATAGTATTCAGAATACCAGACTACTCAGCCGAGCGATCTTTTGGGCCGCACATCAAGAGGAGCAATTGTATTCATGGTTCTCAGTGAATCCGAATGTTGAATGTCACGCGTATCCTGAGACGGGTCGATATTGTGCCGTAAATAACACTTCCGAGATCCAAAAGACGACGATCCTGATGGATAACGCCGTGATCCAAGAAATAGAGTTGGGTGGGATGGAAAGTGTGTGGTTTCAATTTGAGATCATACATTAAGAGTCAGCCGTAACTACGGCGAATAATTAGACTTCCGGCTGCTGTTATCTCCAACTTTCCTGAATTGTACTGCTTCGATAGAGTGATTGGGGAATTTCTCCCTGAAATTCCGGGATATTTGGTCATCAGACTAATAATCAGGGAAAACCTCCCCAAAGTTTAGCTGATTCGTTAGCAATTATAGTTATTCCTCTTATTATTAGGGAGGAATTCCCTGATTTCGTTCATTTAGAGCGAATATTGGCTATTTTCAGGGAGTTTTTTCCTAATTAGTTTTAGAGCCGTCCCCGCATACTGCATTAACGCAGAAAACACGAACGTTCGCCGCCTCCTTCTTCGATTTTTCAGGGAAGGGGGCTTTTGCCTTTTTGAATCATAAGGAAGAATCCATCACCCTCAATGTTTTTGGGAGTTTTTCTTACTTGGACTGAGATATCTTGAGTTTTCCGTATCTAGAGTATCCGGGACATTTTGCGATAAGCCCGCGGAGAAATTCCCTCATTCGCAGTAAATACCCTGCTGAAATAATGGATATCAGGATAACCAACCTTATCCCCGACCTGTTCAATCGGCCAATCCGTTTCGCGCAGCAGCTTGCGTGCTTCTCGATGCCGGATGGAACGGAGATATTCACCAGGAGGCATGCCAGCCACCTCACGAAATAACTTGGAGAAATGGTCTTCATGCATATTCATGGCACCAGCCATGGATTTATTGCTCCAGCGGTCTGCTAGCTTTGAATCCATCTCATCGATTAAAGCTCTGATCCGCCCGGTATGAACGGAAGATTTGGCTGTATTCCGGGAGCTTTGTGTTCGGAGCAGCGAGGTTAGAACGCCGAGCAGTAACCCCCGACAGACCCATTCATAACCGGCAGGCCGCATCGTAAATTCATGCACGAGCTGTTCCATCGCATGGATACATTCGGGTGGCGGGGTATAAATGGGCTCCTGTGACAATGGCATAAAAGGAGCGGTCACAGCTTCCAAGGCAAACTTCTCGTCCATAACCTCCTCCTCATTGACCAGCATGTCTTCATCGCTTGTAATAATCGATTCCCCAAAAAAATCAAAATGGATCCCAATGAGTTTGGTTTCCGAATCTGAGACAATCGCATTTTGATGATATACCCCGGAAGAAAGAAATATCAGTTGTCCTGAATTCAGGATATATTCCTCCGTATCCATCTTTGTTGATAATTTCCCCTGGCGAACGTATAGCAGCTCGAAATCATACAATCTTCTTCTTGGAAAGAGGCAAGGTGAGAGGGTTTGGAATTGTGCGTAGTGAATGCCAGGTGACCACTCCCGGGAGGGGACCTGTTTTCTCAGGGGATAACGGGGTTCTTTTTCAGCCACGAATAAACCTCCCATACAGTATAAAATGAATTTTTAAATAGACCGGAATCGTGCAACAAATCTCTTGTTCACCTAAATAAATTCAACTTACAATCTATTATAATATAAATAAATCAAGGATATAAGCGCACTTAGGGAAAAATCTTAAAAAACGGAAAATAACAAATTTGAGGAGGATTCAGATGAAAAAGGGAATAAACATTTGGTCGTTTCGCGAAGGTACGGAGATCGAAGAATGTGCACGTCTGGCTAAAGCGGCAGGTTTCGACGGAATTGAGTTATCTTTGAATGAATCGGGTGAACTTGGCCTGCAAACCACTGAGAAAGAAGCTATTAAGATCAAAAATTCCATTCAGGAGATGGGATTAGAAATTGCAGGACTGGCGACAGGACTATATTGGTCATATGCCATGACAAGTGAATCCGCGGCGAACCGGACGAAGGCTATCGATGTATGTAAAAAACAATTGGAGCTGGCAGCAACACTTGGCGTAGATACGATTCTTGTCATTCCTGGTGCGGTTGGTGTGGATTTTATTGAGGGCTGTGAAATAGTCGATTATGAAAAAGCTTATGATCGAGCCTTGAAGGCGATCAGTGATCTAGCTCAGGATGCAAAAATGGCGGGTGTTTCTATTGGGATTGAAAATGTGTGGAATAAATTCCTGCTGTCTCCGCTCGAATTACGTTCTTTTATAGATGCTGTAGGCTCCAATTATGTAGGTTCCTATCTGGATGTAGGGAATATCGTTCATTCTGGTTATCCAGAGCAGTGGATACGGATTCTAGGCCATAGAATCAAGAAGGTGCATTTCAAAGATTACCGCCGGGCAGCCGGAGGACTTCATGGATTTGTTGATCTACTTGCTGGGGATGTGGATTATCCTGCTGTTATGGAAGCACTGCAAGAGATCGGCTACAGCAATTATGTTACTGGAGAAATGATACCGCCATATACGCATTATTCGGAGCAAATCATTTTTAATACTTCTGCAGCGATGGATGCTATTTTAGGACGCACTAGTTACTAAGTTTAAGAGAGGTGAAGGCTGTGCTCAGAGTGGGGCTGGTGGGTTTTGGATTTATGGGCCGAATGAACTTTGATCAGTATGTTCAATTGCAGGAAGACGGCCATCCGATTTCTCTGGTTGCCATTTGTGACCCGCAGATTAAAGTCCTTAAACATACTAAATCCGCGGGGAATATGAACACAGCCCACGAGGTATATGATTTATCCCCTTACAGCCTTTATGAGAATTTGGAGCATATGCTCGAAAAAGAAGAACTAGATGCTATTAGCCTTGCAGTACCTACGTACTTGCATGCTGAAATGACTTGTTCGCTGCTGGAACGAGGGTATCATGTGTTCTGTGAAAAGCCGATGGCGAGACATTCCGCAGAAGCTTGGAAGATGGTAGCGGCGGCGCAAAGCAGCGGAAAAAAATTACTGATTGGTCATTGTCTTCGCTTCTGGCCGGGATATGAATATTTGAAGGGGGTTATAGCTAGCGGTGAGTTCGGTGAAGTGACAGAGGCTTATTTTTACCGGGGTTCCGGTGCTCCTAAAGGGTGGTTGGTCAATGATGAGCTAAGTGGCGGCTGTATGCTGGATATGCATGTACACGATACGGACATCATCCATCACTTGTTTGGGAAACCAGATAAAGTATCAACGCTTGGGCGGAAGGTTTTACCGGGAAGTGGCTATGATATCGTCTCCACTCATTATTTTTATCAGGATGGAAAAGTGGTCAATGCCCAAGCGGACTGGACACTGGAAGGCGACTTTGGTTTTTACATGGGCTATCGGATTAATTTTGAACGGGGAAATGTAGTCTTTGATGGCGCGGAAGTTAAGGTAAATCCTAATCGTCAACCGGGGTTCATTGCGAAGCTTTCTTCGCATACCGGATATTACAGAGAGTTGGTATATTTCTTGAAAATCATCCAGAACGATGAGCCAGTGACCCTATGTATGCCCGAAAGTGCTGCCCAGTCCATAGAAATCATTGAGGCTGAAATCCAATCGGCTGATCAGGAAGGGGCCTGGATACGGATACGTTAAGTAACATACTTTTAGTAAAGGAGACTTCACGATGTTGAAAATAGGCTTGATCGGCTTTGGATTTATGGGCCGGATGCATTTTGATAATTATGTGCGCTTAACGGAAGAGGGGCAGCCCATTGCCCTTAAAGCCATCTGTGATTTGCGAATTGAGGAATTAAAGGATGGAAAAGCAGGCGGGAATATGAGCACTGCCCAGGAAGTCTATGATTTGTCAGCTTACAATCTATACGATGATCTGGAGAAAATGATAGCCAGTGAGGAACTGGATATGATCGACATTGCGGTTCCTACTTATCTGCATGCGGAAATGACTTGTTCGCTGCTGGAACGTGGATATCATGTTTTTTGTGAGAAACCGATGGCCAGAACTTCCGTACAAGCGCTGGAGATGGTGGAAACGGCAGCCCGCTGTGGGAAAAAACTGATGATCGGACATTGCCTCCGTTTTTGGCCGGGGTATGAATATTTAAAAGAAGTGATAGAGAGCGGGCAGTTCGGTCAGGTCACGGAAGGGTATTTTTACAGGGGTTCTGGTGCTCCTAAGGATTGGTTTCTTGATGAGACACTAAGCGGTGGAGGCATTATGGATATGCATATTCACGATACGGATATGATTAACTATCTGTTCGGCAGACCGGATAAAGTATCATCCTTAGGACGTAATGTCCTTCCGGGTAGCGGATATGATATCGCATCGACTCACTATTTTTATAAGGATGCAAAAGTAATTAATGCTCAGGTGGATTGGACGCTGGAAGGTGATTTTGGTTTTTACATGGGGTACCGGGTTAATTTTGAACGTGGAAATATAGTGTTTGATGGCAGCGAGGTCAAGGTCAATCCGAATGACGGGGCAGGCTATTTAGCGGAACTTTCACCGGATGTTGGCTACTATAGAGAGCTTGTATATTTTCTGGATGTTATTATCCAGGATAAGCCTATCATTATTTGTACGCCAGAGAGTACAGCGGAGTCTTTAAGAATCGTGGAAGCAGAAATGAAGTCAGCGGATGCTGAAGGCGAATGGATTGTGCTAGATTAGTTGTGTGTAGAGTGAATAAGGACGTGAGCTGGAAGAGGATCATTCACAATGACCTTTTTCCAGTTCACGTCCTTTTGTCATCGCTGAAATTTGGTGTTGTCTCTTGCATAATGGGATACTGATCCGTCATATCTTCTCAGCCGTACTTGTTCGTCAGAGAACAGTTCAACAATTCCTGAAGCAACCTCTGAATACATTCCATCAGGATCAAGCTGTAGCGCAGAAATATAGGTTTGGGATAAGGCAGCTATAAAAAAATCAATATTTTTCACTAGTGTTTGTGGCATGTTATTCCCTCCGGTGACATCTTGTACATGATGATATTTTAACCATAGGAGTTATTTTACCATGATTTATCGTTGAGTTTTAGGAAGAATTCTTTGGTAAAAGTCGAAAATATGAGAAATTTGGTTGAAATTGTATTTAAGATCGTCTTTAATGAAACGAAGAGGGTAATTTTACCACTCTAAATAAATTAAGGGGATTACATAATGAAAGACTATGAAGTGCTGGAAATTAACAAAAAGAGTTTTTTTAAAACAACTATCTATTTTATGATCATTCCTACATTGCTATTGTTTATAGTAGGTCTAGGGATGGTGGTGGTCGGGCTTATCATTAAAGAGACGTTTATTGTTGTTATGGGTATCCCTTATTTGATTATGCCGGTTATTTTGATACTCATTTATGGATTGGTGGGTATGCTGGTAGCGCTGGTATATAACAAGCTGGCGAAGAGATTCGGAGGACTAGAACTGAAAATAGTGGAGAAAACCCCTCCGGTTGAAGCAAACTATTTACCATAACCAGAAGTTATTAAAGGGCAGGTATTGCGATGATTTCGCTACCTGTCCTTTTTTATTTTAATTTGAAAAGAAACCGGGGAATGGATATGATTTGGATAATGAAAGGATGATTGCCAGATGACAGAACCGACACAAAGAGCCAAGGAGCTGTACATTCAGTTTTTGGGTCATTTTTTAAATATGCATAAAGCAGGAGTACTTAAGGAGTACAAAAGTTTTGAAATTCCAAGAGAAGTGGAGCTGGAATGGCTGCAGGAATGGGCTATGGAGCACGTCAAGCAGTTGTCGATACGGGACTGGGATGCGATTACGATACTGGAATCCATCTCGCGGAATTATCAGGATAGCTGGATTGTGGAAAAAGTGGCTTCTTTTGCTTCGCGGAATATTATGAGCGCCGATAGTTTGGTTAGACTGATTTATGCGGAAAAAATGCTTGAAATCATTCGTTCTCATAACCAAGTGATCACAAAAAAACTGTTATTTCAAGGCTGTAAGGTTGCTGTGCAAATTCTCGAGGATGTAATCTCACAGCCGCTGGTCATTGATCCTGGACACGAACTTAAAGAACATAATCTTAAAGATAAGCGCGCGTTAAACAGTCGAGCCCAACAAGGGATTGAAGAGGTAAAGGTACTTATTAATTCTTAGCTGCCAAAGTTGACATACTGTTGTCAAATTGGGTGTGCTACGATTTCCTGACAGAATCAAGTCTGCTGATCTAAAGAAGAAAATGAGGGATTATCGAATGGCTGAACCTTTAAAAGCAATGTACAATGAACAATTTCTGCGTGAGTTCGGCGAAAAGATTCGTGGCGTACATAATGTCTTCGAGACTGAGGCATTTGTAAGCTCAGCCATGACTGAACCGTGGGAAACGCTTGAGCTGAAGGCAAGAATGCGGCGGATCACCGAGACGTTGGGCAGCCACTTAAAGCTTCCTTATGAGGAAGCGCTGGCTATCCTATTCGCCATTGCTGACGATTGTGTAGGATTTCCTTATTTGATTTTTCCGGATTTTGTTGAGGTATATGGTCAGGGAGACGATCATTGGGAATTGTCTATGCAGGCGCTGGAAAGATTCACAGCGAAATCATCGGCTGAATTTGCAGTTAGGCCGTTTCTCTTACGGGAACCAGAGCGGATGATGGCTCAAATGCTGGTATGGGCGGAGCACCCTGATGAGCATGTACGTAGGCTGGCTAGTGAGGGCTGTCGGCCTCGTCTGCCTTGGGGACAGGCGCTTCCCATGTTCAAGCTTGACCCAGCTCCGGTATTACCTGTACTTGAGCAGCTTAAGGCGGATACATCCCTGTATGTGCGTAAAAGTGTCGCTAATCATTTGAATGATATTGCGAAGGATCATCCGGAAGTGGTGCTCGATACCGCTCGGCGCTGGAAGGGAACACATCCCGATACAGACTGGATTGTGCGGCACGGCTGCCGTTCTTTGATTCGTAAAGCTGAGCCAGAGATTATGGCTTTATTCGGATACGCAGAGCAGACAGACGAAGCTGCTCCACTTATAACGAGTGCCTTCATTCTATTGGAACCTTCAATCCTGACCATTGGCGAAAGCTCTGAATTACAGTATAAGCTTCAAGTTCGTGAGGGAGCTCCGGCACGGATTCGGATTGAATACGGAATCTATTTCGTCAAAGCGGCAGGTCGAACCTCCCGTAAATCTTTTTTGTTATCGGATAAGACCGTACCTGGAGGTACAATTCTGTCAGGTAAACGGACACATCGTTGGGCTGATTTAACAACTCGGCGTCATTATCCAGGAGAGCACCGGATTGTGCTGCTGGTAAATGGGCGAGAAGTGGCGGAAGTGGCGTTAGAACTTAAAGGGAGTGCTAATATATGAAAAAAGAAGTTTTGATGTTTCTATCCAATGGCTACGCTGATTGGGAAAGCGGATATATTAGTGCCGAACTAAATAAGCAGGAAAGTGAATATAAAGTAAGAACAGTTGCTCTAACTAGCGACAATGTCAAATCTATGGGTGGATTTACTGTTGTACCTGACTATACTTTAGACAGTTTACCTGCTCAGTATGAAATGTTGATTTTAATCGGGGGCACAGGCTGGAAAGATAATTCAGCTATTACTCCAGTGATTGAAAAATGTCTGCAGGAGAGTGTACCTATAGCCGCTATATGTGATGCTACAACTTTTTTGGCTGAACATGGCTATTTAGACAACATACCGCATACCGGAAATTCATTGGATTATTTAAAACAAAATGCTCCTAATTATAAAGGAGAAGCAAATTATATAGAAAAACAGGCAGTTTCGAGTGAATATATTATTACAGCTAATGGCACAGCTTCTTTAGAATTTGCAAGGGAAGTTATGAAGAAGTTAGAGGGTTTCCCAATCGAAACCGTCGAGGGATGGTACAACTTTTTCAAAGATGGTTTTTATCAAGAATAAGGGTGTATATAAAAAAGGTGGTCTCAAGTCTTAACGACTTGAGATCACCTTTTTGGGGTTGAATCTTATTTTTTCACTTCTGTAACACCAGTTACTTTTCCTTGATCGGATGAATTAAAGGTGGATTTATATTGATCGTTTGCGAAGTAGACATTGCCTTCAACGGTTGCGTTCACCAGGGTAAATCCATCCGCTTCTACGTATACATCTCCAATAAAAGTGCCGCCTTGGATGCGGGCGTTTTTACTCTTGATGGTCAATTTTGGAGCAGTCAGTTTAAAGGAGTTGGTGATGTTGTGATCCGCATCTTGTGTGTATAGAGCAATTTTTCTGGCGGGTTCCTCTTTATTCATGAATTCTCCATCCACCACGAGATCTTCGGTGAAGGTTAAGTCTTTAAGTGTGGCAGCAATCCAGGTTCCTTCTGGACTGATGGCGCGTTTGAAGGCTTCTTCATTATCTACTACGGAAGCTGAGGTTACAGCATCTGTGGTGTTATTTTGATTATTAGCCGTGCCTGTATTATTAGTGGTTCCCGCATTATTCGTGTTCTCAGGAGTGCTTGTTGCAGTAGCATTATTGGCATTGTTTGTTGCATTTCCACATCCGACCATTAACACAAAAGCAAATACCGCAGCAACACTTGCTATCTTTCTCATCTGTATAACCTCCCTAAGTAATTGTACTGATATCCTTCGAGCTTACTATAGAGTGATTAGTTAGTAATTTACCAATCAATCTACAAATGGTAATATAGGCCTGGACATCTCTGGCGTATAGTATGACCTGAAAAATGTGATTTATCCGATGAATTCACGAGCAATATGGATTACAATAAGTACAGGCAGTAGAAAAGGAGCATTATCCATGGCCAAACAGAAATATTATGTAGTCTGGGAAGGTAAACAACCGGGAGTCTATAGCACTTGGGCAGAATGCCAGGCACAGACAGATCATTATACCGGTGCAAAATATAAATCCTATGAATCCAAAGCAGCAGCTGATGCGGCATATAAAGCGGGCTGGAAGGGGAATTGGGGAACAGGGGCAGCTGGTGCAGCAAAGTCTAAGGGGACTAGTTCTTTTAAACGCAGTGCTACAGTAGAGACCTCTGAGGAGATTGATTACAACAGTATTTCAGTAGATGTGGGGACTCGTGGTAATCCGGGGCCTGTTGAATATAAGGGTGTAGATACACAAACGGGAGATATCATTTTCTCCTGTGGTCCGATCAAAAAGGGCACTAATAATTTAGGTGAATTTTTAGCGATTGTTCATGCCTTGGCGTTGTTGAAGAAAGAGGGAAGCGATAAAACGGTCTACAGTGATTCTGTAAATGCAATGAAATGGGTGAAGCAGAAGAAGGTGGCAACAACCTTGCCGCGCGATTCTTCAACAGAGGAAATTTGGGTGCTTATTGATCGGGCAGAGCGTTGGTTGCAAACCAATACATATGACAATAAGGTGCTCAAGTGGCAGACCAAAGAGTGGGGCGAGATCAAAGCGGATTATGGTCGGAAATAAAAAAGCTATATCGCTATGGTTTCGGTTAAAGGAGGAGTTTGGGGATGTTTGGCAACGATTGGGATGAGGTATTGCAGGATGAAATGCAAAAGCCCTATTTTCTAAAATTAATGGACGCACTAACACAAGAATATAAGGAACATAACGTTTATCCGCCCAAAGAATTATTGTTCACAGCATTGAAATTAACGCCTTATAAGGAGACCCATGTAGTTATTTTAGGTCAAGATCCTTATCATGGTCCCGGACAAGCGCACGGACTAAGCTTCTCTGTCAATCCGGGGGTACGTATCCCTCCGTCACTGCGCAATATTTATGCAGAGCTGAAGGAGGACGTCGGTGTGCCTGTTCCGAACCACGGCTCTTTGCTGCACTTAGCAGAGCAGGGAGTGTTGTTGCTGAACACCGTGCTGACGGTACGTGAAGGTGAGGCTGGTTCGCATAAAGGTCTGGGCTGGGAGACATTCACAGACACTATTATGCAAAAGCTAAATGAAAGATCTACGCCTATGGTGTTTATATTATGGGGAAGTCATGCGCAGAAAAAAGGCGCCTTCATCGATCAAAGCCGGCATAAGGTGCTGCAATCGCCTCATCCAAGCCCACTTTCATCGCATCGTGGATTTTTTGGCAGTCGTCCGTTCTCAAAGGCCAACCAATTTTTAGAGTCGCAGGGGTTGGCAGGAATAGATTGGTTCATTCCGGACTTATAATTTATGGAGTGATGCGAAGGGGAGGTAGCTATGAAGCATTGGGTAGGTAAACCCGTTATAATGTACTGCGGGGAGAAACCTTATACCATTATGAAGGGAATCCTGCGCAAATGGGACCTTTCCGCATCGGTGGCGGTGATTGGCCATCAGGAAATTGCTGTGCCGTTTCGGGATATTGTTGTTATTAAGGCTCTGGCTCCAAAAGAAAGAGCGCTGCCTCCAGTTCTCCATTCCGTGGGTTATGTGATGAGAGATCGGCAGCAATTTGACAATGCAGTGTATTTTAAATCGGCGGTTAGCGTCTGGAAAGAAGATCAGCTTATTGCCTTTAATACGATTATTACCTCACATACGAAAGGTTCAGTTACTCTTCAGAACGGCCAAAACCTGATGAAGGGCAATCACATCTTTGTAGTTCGTTCTTTACGAGGATGATTTCAGGCACCTGTAAAGAATAAAAAAGGGTACGACTCCGAGTGATTGGAGACGTACCCTTTTTTATTTTATAGTTAAGCTCCGCCCGTTCGCGAAGTAATTCGCAACCGTTATAGCTCCTCTTTTTTGATAGGCTCAGCTTCATCTATCCGGTCTGCAATAATAATCTCATACACGCGCAGGAAAACAATTTTTATAATCATATAAACAGGGAGCGCAATAAGAACTCCGATAATACCGTAGAAGTCTCCACCTATAAGGACAAGGATGACCGTAGTCAGTGGATGAACATCCAATGATTTTCCGTAAATAATCGGTGAGAGTACATTATCCTGGATCTGCTGGGCAATGAAGATTACAACCAGGGACCATATGGCCATCGTCGGTGATTCAATGAAACCCACTATAATTACCGGAATCGCTGCTAAGAATGATCCCACATATGGAATGAAGTTAAGGGGCACTGAAATTACGGCGAGCAACAGGGAGTAAGGCAGTCCGATGATAAGGAACCCTATATATAACATAATACCGAGTACGACATTTAGCACCACGCGTGTGACGATGAAGCTGCTTAAGGCGCTGTCGATATCTCCAAACATCTCTTGCCCTTCCTTACGATATTTTCTCGGAATTAAGCCTTGAAGCTTAGGCGATAGCTTATAGTCATCTTTTAGCATGTAGTACAGAATGATGGGCAAAGTTGCGATTAACACTACAATGCTGGAAACAACGCCAATCAAATTGGACATGGAATTGGTAACCCAGGTAATAGTATCGCTAAGAAATTCTGATAAACGGGCCGCGACGTCAGAGTCCCCTTTGAAAAAACGCGAAAGTGTCGGATTCTCCCTCAATGCATTGAACTGATCCTGCAAACCTTGCACGAGGTAAGGAGTGTTATCAATAAAGTTCTGAATTTGTTCTTGCAGTGTCGGCCAGACTAGAATCCAGAAGAGAACGAACAAGCCGGCAATCAGAAAATAAATGAGCAGGATGGAGAACGCCCGGTTTAATTTTCTTTTCTCAAGGATTCTTACTAACGGACGCAGCAGGTAGTACATGAACCCTGATAACATCATAGGAACAAGTAATAATTTGAAAATGGCACCCAGTGGGGCGAAGAGAAACATTACTTTGGAGCCTAAGTACAAAATCAGTAAAAAGGCGATAATAGCAAGGCTTGTCCGAAAATACTTCTGTTGTGGCAATAAAAACATCCCCCAAAATTCAAATTTATGTCTATGTAGTTTAATAACCCTAATTTACAAGTATTGATTCAAAAGCGGGCAATTCCTTTTAGGTAGTTCTTGGCATACCCATATAGAGGTTCTAGTTACAAAGGTTACGCCAAGTAAAAAGTTCGCAATTTAACAAGGGGATATAACTATTTCTCTGCTTTTTCACAGATTATCTTGACTTTCGTCTATGAGATTTTCTAGTGGATAAAGTGAAGATTTCAGGAACTACATCTTCGCCTCCGGTTTCTTTGGTAACTTGTCTTGCTTTAACAAGAGATAAAAAGGAAAAAATCTCACCTAAGGCTACAAGTCCAGCTGCGATGATCTCATAATCCTCAGCGCTAAGTTCTGCGGATTCCACTGGATTATTGTTATTGGTGGTCCCATTCTTATTAGCATTGCTGTTGCCTTTATTTCTCCCGCTGTTTCTTCCATTGGCCATTTCTGATCACCCGCTTTTCCCGGTATGTATTATTAATATGTTATAAATGCCGCATATGAGATAGGCAATTCGGATGTAATTTTGCACTGTCTCTTTTTAGCACTTTACACAGGATGAAAACGCTGTTAAAATCATAAACGAGCACAAACGATCAATAACGGTCATATATAATCAATTAACGGTCAAGAAAATTCATAGATGAGCGCAAGGAATTGCACAGGTCGCGCTGTCACATAAAGGAGCGAGCCACGATGATGTTTGAGGAAGAGAGAAAACAAAAAATCGTGCTTTTTGTGGAAAAAAACTCAAGAGCTTCTGTACAGGAGCTAAGTCAGGAAATGGGCGTATCTGAGTCTACTGTGCGCCGTGATCTGAAGGAGCTGGAAGAAGCCAAGCTATTAAAGCGTACTCATGGCGGAGCGGTTTCCCTGCAGAGCGTCAATTTTGAGGCGGCTTATCCTGATAAGGAAGACCATTTATTGGATGAGAAGCAACGGATTGCCCGTAAGGCCGTGGAGATGATTCAGGAGGGGGACGCAATACTGCTTGATGCAGGAACAACAACACTGCAGATTGCCAGAGAGCTGAAGAACTTTTCGAATATCAAAGTCATTACGAACTCGATTATGGCGCTGAATGAGCTGCGGGATTGCCGCAATATCGAAGTCTCAATTACAGGCGGTATGCTTCGCCCGGATACAATGGCTTTTGTTGGACCGATGACAGAACGTTCCTTAGATATGGTGAGAGTAGATAAAACTTTTCTTGCCACTAATGGACTGGATTTGCGGGAAGGCATCACAACTCCGAACATGTTAGAGGCAGCTACAAAACGCAAAATGATCGCAGTCGCCAAGCAAGTTATTCTACTGGCAGATCACAGTAAGCTGGGGCAGATATCCTTTAGCAAGGTTGCAGAGGTGACGGAAATGGATCATTGCATTATAGATTCAGGAGCGTCTGACAAATTCATCCGTGAGATCACGCAATTGGGTGTGGATTTCACGCTGGTATAAATTTTATATAGGATAAGCAATTATGAATTACCGTGTGATCGTTTGGAGAAATTACAGATGCCGTACTTGTGATCGGTAATCTATGGCTTAGAAAACCAACATAATTGAGGGATAATCATGATCTATACTGTAACGCTTAATCCTTCCATTGATTATATCGTGGAAGTGGAAGATTTGAGACTGGGTGACTTGAACCGGATGAAACGTGATTTGAAGCTTCCGGGAGGGAAGGGAATTAACGTATCCCGAGTGCTTAATCAGCTTGGGGTTCAGAATAAGGCTATGGGATTCCTTGGAGGCTTCACCGGCCGATATATTGAGGATTGGTTACACGAAGAGTCAATTTCAAGCGATTTCGTGTTTGTTTCCGATGATACGCGGATTAACATCAAGCTCAAGCATGGAGAAGAAACGGAGATTAACGGTGTTGGACCCGTCATTCATGATCCTGAAGCCGACGCACTATTGCAAAAGCTGGCTGCTCTGAACGCGGAGGATGTAGTGATTTTGTCGGGAAGCGTTCCCCCATCACTGGGTGCAGATTTCTATGACAAGCTTATAGCTGTGTGCAAACAGAGCGGAGCGGAATTCGTCATTGACACTACTGGTGCTGCACTTCAAAAAGCACTGGCGTATCAGCCATTGCTGGTTAAACCGAACCATCATGAGCTCGCAGAGCTATTCGGCGTAACCATAGATACGAGGGAAGAGATCATTACTTATGGACGCAAGCTGCTGGATGCAGGAGCGAAAAATGTACTGGTTTCCATGGCGGGTGAAGGGGCTTTGTTCATTACGGAGCAAGGGGTATACCACGCCAACGCACCATCAGGTAAAGTGAAAAATTCTGTAGGTGCAGGAGATTCCATGATCGCTGGTTTTGTAGGGACACTGTCTTTGACAGGAGACTTGTTGGAGGCGTTCCGTGCAGGCGTTGCCTCGGGCAGTGCAACCGCATTCTCTGATGACTTAGCGGACAGAGAATTCATTGAACAGCTGAGACCGCTGATCCAAATCTCAGAAGTGTAAGCCGACAGCATTCAAAGTACTTAAGGGAGTTGAGCATGATGAGAATAACGGATTTAATGATAAAAGAAACGATGATCATGGATCTAAAAGCTACAACTAAGGAAGCTGCAATTGATGAATTGATTGCGAGTCTTGCTGCAAGTGGCCGAATTAATGATCCGATCCTTTTTAAAGAGATGATTCTGAAGCGCGAAGAGCAGTCCAGCACTGGGATTGGCGGCGGCATTGCAATGCCGCACGCTAAGACTAAAGCGGTAAATGAAGCGACGGTTGTATTTGCTAAGAGCGCAAAGGGAGTGGAGTTTGAATCCCTTGATGATGAGCCAGCACGTATCTTCTTTATGATTGCCGCTCCAGAAGGAGCAGGCAATATGCATCTTCGTACACTGGCCTCATTGTCCAGACTACTGATCGATAGCGAGTTCATTGAACAGCTTATGAATACTCAGACTCCTGACGAGGTATCAGCTTTGTTTGATGCCAAGCAGGCGGAAGGTGAAGCTAAGGAGAAAGAGAACGAAGCCCCTGAAACTGCCGCGAAGTCAGAGCCTGAACGTGTAATCGTGGGCAACCCGGATTCCCAAGCTTTTGTCGTAGCTGTAACTGCTTGTCCTACAGGCATTGCACACACTTTTATGGCTGAAGATGCCCTTAAGAAAAAAGCTCTGGAAATGGGAGTTAATATCCGTGTAGAGACGAATGGTTCAGAAGGGGCCAAAAACGTACTTACTCCTGATGAGATTCGGCGTGCAAGCGGTGTAATTGTTGCAGCTGATAAAAAGGTGGAAATGGCCCGTTTTGACGGTAAACCTGTACTGCAAAGACCTGTAAGTGATGGCATCCGTAAGTCGGAAGAGCTTATTCGTAAAGCTATGAATGGGGAAGCGCCGATCTATCACAATGAAGGTCGCGGTGGCAATGACGAAGGGTCTAAAGAGAAATCTGGCAGTATCGGCAGTAAAATATATAAAGACTTAATGAATGGGATCTCCCACATGCTCCCATTTGTAGTCGGTGGCGGTATTCTGCTAGCAATCTCCTTCCTGATTGAACAAGTAGGTGGAGCAGATCATCCGCTGTTCCAGTTACTGCAGACAATCGGTGGCGGAGATGGTGCCTTCCATTTCCTAATCCCAGTCCTTGCTGGATTTATAGCGCTCAGCATTGGTGATCGTCCGGCTCTGATGCCAGGTATGGTTGGGGGTTACATGGCCTTGAATTCCAACGCTGGGTTCCTCGGCGGGCTGGCTGCTGGTTTCTTGGCGGGTTATGTAATTATCGGACTACGTAAAGTATTTGCAGGTCTGCCTAAAACACTTGACGGACTGAAGCCGATCCTGTTATATCCGGTATTCGGGCTTCTAATTACCGGTGGATTGATGTATTACCTGTTCGATCCGGTCTTTAGCTGGATCAATGTAGGGCTGATTGATTGGCTTAATGATCTTGGAACTGTTAATGCTGTTATTTTGGGTCTGGTTCTCGGTGGCATGATGGCCATAGATATGGGTGGACCTTTCAATAAAGCTGCTTATACTTTTGCCATCGGTGTATTCACTACCAGTGGCAATACCAACGGCTTCATGATGGCTGCTGTAATGGCGGGGGGGATGGTGCCTCCACTTGCAATAGCACTGGCTTCTACTTTCTTTAAGAATAAATTCACAGAAGAAGAACGTAAATCAGGCTTAACGAACTATGTGCTGGGCTTATCGTTCATTACGGAAGGGGCCATTCCATTCGCCGCAGCCGATCCGCTTCGTGTCCTAACCTCTTGTATTCTTGGTTCGGCCGTTGCTGGAGGTCTTACACAGCTTTGGAATATCAACGTGCCGGCTCCGCATGGCGGGATCTTTGTAGCT
Source organism: Paenibacillus sp. FSL H7-0943 (assembly GCF_037963265.1). Taxonomy (NCBI): domain Bacteria; kingdom Bacillati; phylum Bacillota; class Bacilli; order Caryophanales; family Paenibacillaceae; genus Paenibacillus; species Paenibacillus sp. FSL H7-0943. Next base: position 4,969,338 of record NZ_CP150148.1, on the reverse strand, counting down.
GCCCTTTCAAGCCACGCGCTGTTGTTCCTCTTAGCTGTTCTGATCGGTTCGGTCATCTCCGGATTGATGCTCGGATTATGGAAGAAACCGCTTGAAGCAAAGTAACTTTATAAATAAATTGAACTGCTGGGTACCAGAATTTTTATTCTGGCACCCAGCAGTTTTTGTATGGACATTAATCACCCACCTCCTCGCCCATAGGTAGATTTATCTCCATAAATGAGGTTTAATTTTATATAATTGAAAATATATATAATCAGAAGGAAAAGGAGCGAGCGAGATGATATTACATAAGGGGGAAGTCTTGTTCCGCCAAGGAGACAGCTGTGATTTTTTATTTAAGGTAAAAAGCGGGCTGTTCAAGGTCACAAGACTTCATGAGAATGGGAACATGGTGTTATTCAACATCCTGTATCCCGGTGAGATGGTTCCCCATCATTCACTCATTTCGCCAAAGGAGGCGCATGGAACGGCAGTTGCGATGATGAAGAGCGAGGTGGAGGCAGTTCCATCAGCAGAATGGTATCAACAACTGCGGGATGATTCTGGTCAAGCGATGGAAATCGCCAGACTGCTTCAGGAGAAGGTACGGTTTATGCAGACACGGCTGGATCATCTTACTGTAGGTACACCTGCAGAACGTATGGAATTGCTAACCCGCTGGTTTAATGACTACTCTCATGGCGCAGCGCTAACAGAGTTATTGACCCAGGAAGAAATAGGACAATTGATCGGTGTAAGACGTGAAACAATCAACCGTTTGCTGCGGAGTACAGAGTGATTCCTGCTTTTTTCTGGCAAACTGTTTAGAGTAGGGTGGCTCCGTGGTATAATGTAAACAGAACTTATCAAATTAGAGAAAGGATCAGGATACCATGTGTCCCCGAAGGACGATTCCCCAAAGGACGATTTGGAAACGTTATGATCTGTCTTATACTTAGCTTCCCTGTAGAAGGTGCGTAAACCGTTGTTACTTGACGAACCGCCTCTGCGAGGGGAAGGAGTATATATATGCGAAGGAGCAATACCTCCGGTTTTACCCGTCGTAGAGGTTGGTGGGACGTCTAGCCGCCATATACGATAAGGGGAGACCTGTATGAGGAACCACAATTACGGAGTGAATGTACTGCTCCGATTGACAGTCATTTTGTTTGGAACATTTTTGCTTGCATTTACTTATTATCACATCAATTTTCAGAATCATTTGTCAGAGGGCGGATTCGTAGGATTATCGCTGCTTGGCAAATACGTATTAGGAATTTCACCTTCGATTTCAACTCTGCTTCTAGACGTTCCAGTACTCTTGATAGCATGGATGTTCAAAGGGAAAGCGTTCGTGTGCAACACTTTTGTTTCTGTAGGAGCTTTTACAATCTTCTATGGTCTCATGGAACGTTATTCCGGTTTGGTCATCAACTTGCAGGACAATTTGGCATTAGCAGCTCTTTTGTCCGGCGTACTGACAGGTTTAGGAGCGGGAATTATCCTGCGGAGTGGCGGGGCTAGCGGTGGAGACGATATTTTGTCGCTGCTGGTTAGTGAATGGAAGGGAATCAAAGTAGGTACGGTATTCATCATGATGGATGTAATCGTTCTGGCACTATCACTCTTTTATATGCCTGTTAAAGAAACAATGTATACAGTGATGGCAGTAGTCGTAGCCGGCTATGTGATCACCTTTACAACCTCTTTAGGCAAACCAAAGCTAGTGAAGGCGCCAAAGATTCAATCTACACTACGTAAACCGCATGATGGGACGGTAATGTGAAGAAGGCTGGTATAAACAGCTTATTCGGGGATATACTACATTTAAGGTCAGCCAGAGTTTCTGGTTGACTTTTTTTTGCTGGATATGACGTAATTTAAAAGGTGCAGTCCTTAGGAGCGTTGCTCGGACGTTTCGCTCATAACAAAAGGTGACGTACAGTGAAAATCCTGTACGCCACCTTTTAGTTAACTTAAGACTCACTAGTGCTCGTCTTTGAATCGTGTAGAAACATTTGCGGCCAGCTTGTCCTTTTATTTAGCCCACGGCATTCGTGATTGCTTCGCATTCGTCCGAGCAATGACCACTGTGCTGTGTTTCACAGTCCTCACAGCAAATATGCTGAAGATGACAAGCATCGTTAGCACAATTGATAAATTGGTCAGCTGGCTGACCGCAGTGATGGCAACGTCCGACAACGATATCCTCGTCGGTATGATTAATCTGTACGGAAATCCGCTCATCGAAGACATAACATTTTCCATCAAACAGTTGGCCCTGTACCTCAGGGTCTTTACCGTAAGTCACAATGCCGCCATCCAGCTGGTACACCTGTCCAAAACCTTCCTTCATCATAAACCCGCTTAATTTCTCGCAGCGGATCCCGCCTGTACAGTAGGTCAGGATTGGTTTATCCTTAAGGTCGCTCATATTCTCGCGAATCCAGTCCGGGAATTCTTTGAAGCTGTCTACTTCGGGGCGGATGGAGCCGCGGAAATGACCAAGATCGAATTCGTAACCGGTACGACCATCCAGAATCACCACATCGTCGCGCTGCATCATTTCATAGAAATCTTTAGGCGCCAGATGCTTTCCGGTAATCACGTTAGGGTCCAGTTCATCCTCGACCCGGAACGTCACGAGTTCTTTTTTATAACGAACGAAGATCTTTTTGAAGGCATGACCATCAGCCTCATCGATCTTGAAGACGATATCGCTAAACAGAGGGTTTGCGCGCAAATCCTTCATATATTGCTCGGTTTGGGCAACCGTACCTGATAGTGTTCCGTTAATGCCTTCATCTGAGATGAGAATTCGTCCCTTTACATCAAGCTCTTTGCAGTAAGCCAAATGCTCCTGGGCGAATTGTTCTGCATCCGGCACTTTTACAAATTTATAGTATAGCAGAATTGCATATTCCGATTGTGGATTCATTCATTTCACCTTTATCATTAGAATTAGACTACTAAATAAACATTTAAGTATAAAAAGTATTGTAACATATTATCAAGTATTGACAAGAGATGTGGTACAGTAACCTGAAGAAAGCTGGAATAAATAACATTTTTCAGGGATACCGGATTAAGGTCAGCCAGAACCTCTGGTTGATTTTTTTGCTGAATATATGCGGTTTTCATGGATAGTTAGGATTTGCGAAACCGTGAATCGCAACGCACGTATATATTTTCATTCATAAGTCACATGTTGACTTTAATTATAAGGAGGAACTGCGGGATGAGTGCTCATGAGATTGATTATGCCATTATGGGTGAGGAAATACAGTGTGTAGAGGTGCAGCTTGACCCAGGAGAGAGTGTAATTGCCGAAGCCGGGAGCTTCATGATGATGGATCAGGAAATAACAATGGAGACGATATTTGGCGACGGCAGCGGAGGCTCGCGAGGAAGTGGCTTGATGGGGAAGCTGATGGGCGCGGGCAAACGTCTGTTGACAGGTGAAAGCTTGTTTATGACTGTCTTTACACACAGTGGTTCTTATGGACGTAAAAGTGTCACCTTTGCTGCTCCGTACCCAGGCAAAATCATCCCGCTCGACCTGCAGCAATACGGTGGAAAAATCATCTGTCAAAAGGATTCGTTCCTTTGTGCGGCAAAAGGCGTTTCAATCGGTATTGAATTTCAGCGTAAGCTGGGTACCGGCTTTTTTGGTGGTGAAGGTTTTATTATGCAAAAGCTGGAGGGTGACGGACTTTCATTTGTACACTCTGGTGGTTATGTTATGGAACGCACACTTCAACCGGGAGAGACGCTTAAGCTGGACACTGGCTGTCTAGTCGCTATGACGTCTTCGGTGGATTATAATATTGAGTTTGTAAAAGGGGTCAAAACCGCGCTGTTCGGCGGCGAAGGCCTGTTCTTCGCAACGTTGCGCGGACCCGGCAAGGTGTGGGTACAGTCGCTGCCATTCAGCCGAATGGCCGATCGCATCCTGTCCGCTGCTGGCAACAGCGGTCGGAAAGAAGAAGGAAGCGTACTTGGCGGACTCGGCAATCTGCTGGATGGTAGATAAGTCTGCGTGAGCGCATTGCACAGCGTGGAAGTAGAGGATATATAGAATGTGGAGTGAGCGTGTGAAGTGCTGAGTAGATGAGGCAGAGAGCGTGCGAAATATGGAGTGAGCGTGGCATTGCTGAGCATATGAGGCAAAGAGCGTGCGAGATGTGGAGTGAGCGTGGAAATGCTGAGCATATGAGGCAAAGAGCATACGAAATATGGAGTGAGCGTGGAAATGCTGAGCATATGAAGCAGAGAGCGTGCGAAATGTGGAGTGAGCGTGGAAATGCTGAGCATATGAAGCAAAGAGCGTGCGAAATAAGGAACATACGAGGTATACAACATTACAAGAGGACGTGTCGTTTCAGCGGTAGTGCTATAGGGTGTGGTGAAACAAGGGCAGAAATGCCCTTGTTTTGCTGTAAAGGTTTAGTATCGCGTGAGACAAGGGCAAAAGTGCCCTTGATTTGCTCGAATGAGCTAGTGTGGCGCGAAAGAAGGGCAGAAGTGCCTTTGATTTGCACGAATGAGCTAGTGTGGCGCGAAAGAAGGGCAAAAGTGCCTTTGATTTACTCGACACTGTCAAATGTACGGTATAAATCCCGCAGATAGAGCCGATGGAGCACATATAGCCAAATGTACGGTATAAATCCCTTAGAATAGAGCCGATGGAGCATATATAGCCAAATGTACGCTATAAATCCCGTAGAATAGAGCCGATGGAGCACCTACAGTCAAATGAGCGGTATGAATCCCGCAGATAGAGCCGATGGAGCACATATAGCCAAATGTACGGTATAAATCCCGTAGAATGGAGCCGATAGAGCGTATACGGTCAGATGTACGGTATAAATCCCGTAGAATGAAGCCGGTGGAGCACGTACGGCCAGATGTACGGTATAAATCCCGAAGAATGAAGCTGGTGGAGCAGTTGCGGCTAAATGTACGGTATAAATCCCGTAGAATGGAGGCGATGGAGCGTATACGGTCAGATGTACGGTATAAATCCCGCAGATGAGCTACTCCAACAAGTAATAAGTTACTTATGTTCGATGGGATATCACCGTTCGGCGTCTGCAATATCAACTTTAAATTGTCCTCCACTACTGTTACTGCTACCACCACCACTACACTACACTATCACCACTCCTGTATCTTTAAACCAATTTATAGTTTGTTAGAGCCGTATGAGCTATGCTCATTTACGGTTTTTTATGTTTTTGTAAGTAATGGTTGGCCGAAGTAGATGACCACTCAGGTAGGATTGGGATAGTTTAATTGATAACTATATAATACCAGCTCATGAGTAGCAGGTTCAGGTATGATGTGTTCAACACTATATCGTACTTTGGAGGAATGTATATTGGTAATGGACGTGGAATTTGGCAAGGAAATTGAGAGTGCTATTTGTTGGGCTAAGGAGCGGCTGGGGTCGCAGGAGTATCCGCTGCGTTGTCTTGCTTTTGTTGAAGATGCATATGAAAGAAGCAATGGGATCGAAATGTGGGGAGGCAGCGATGCACGCGAATCCGCAGAGCTGTACGATGCGCACAAGAATACCGGGGCTCCGCCAGCTGGCGCGTTTGTTTTTTATGCTTGCTCAGGGTTGGTGGACGGTGAGTTTAAGGATTGGGGGCATGTAGCTTTGGCCCTTGGGAATGGCGAGGCCATTCATGCCTGGGATAAAGTTAGGATAGATCACTACATGGAAATTTGCCATCTGCAAGCTGCTCCGGGCTGGAGCCAACCAGAACTTATCGGCTGGGCACCTGTAGAGAGAGTTCTTGCCGGGATTCAGAAGAAACAATGGGACTAGTTGATATCCTTAAACCTAAATTATCCAAGAACCCAGAAGGTGCCGTAAACAGGTGCTTCATGGGTTCTTTTTTCTTCCTTCCGATTTGACTAACCCTATGCACGGTGTATATATTATTTGGCAGACCCCCTTATATTGTTAAGGCTGGACCGGAGGCATGATATGTTCAAAATATTTATTATAGAAGATGACCGTGGACTTGTGGCTTTGCTGCAGGATTATTTACATAAGTTTGGATATGAAACGCAGGCGGTGAGTGATTTTGAGCGGGTCCGCACTCAGTTTGAGGCGTTCACGCCACATCTGGTACTCCTTGATGTTAATTTGCCCAAATATGATGGTTATTACTGGTGCCGCCAGATTCGCGGAATTTCAACCTGCCCTATTCTTTTTATATCTGCCCGCGATGGCAAAATGGACCAAGTAATGGCGCTGGAAAATGGAGCCGACGATTATATCACTAAGCCTTTTGATTACGAAATCGCGATGGCCAAAATCAAAAGTCAGCTGCGGCGCGCCTACGGCACCTATGCCGGTGGGAATAATGAACGCACACTAAACGTTGCCGGAATGACGCTGGATGTAGAGCGGCTAATCCTTACCCGAGGCGAAGCTAAAGTGGACTTAAGCCACACGGAAGCCAAGATACTAGATGAGCTAATGCAAAAATCAGGCGTCATCGTTACCCGGGACAGGCTGCTCGAAAAAATCTGGGATGATCAAGCCTTCGTGGATGAAAATACCTTAAATGTATATGTTACACGTGTACGCAAAAAACTTGCCGCTCTCGCTATCACAGATGGACTACAAACCGCGCGCGGTCAAGGCTATCGTTTGATTCCGAATTGGGGGGATGAGGAATGAAGTTGTTATTACGGGAACAGTTCCCCCTGATCGTGGTCTATCTAGCCCAGCTAGTCCTGATCACATTAGTGTACCGGCTGGATGGAGGCAGCGGTCTGAATGTAAGTTTATATGCCGCGCTGCTCAGCACTTGTCTACTGATTGGCTACCTCGCTTACCGTTACGTCACCAATCGCACGTTCTATGAACGTTTGGAGACTACGCCCTCCTCTCTCGATGAGGCAGGTGGCCCTACACAGGATTCTCCGCTAGCCGTAAGCTTGCGAGGTTTACTGGGGTCGCAATTCCGCCTCTACAAAAATGATTTGCACAGCTACCGCCACAAATTAGAAGAGCATATTCACTTTATTAATCAATGGGTACATGGCATGAAGACGCCGTTGTCTGTCATTCATCTGATCATTCAGGATAAGGATGGCCCTCCTTTTACGGCAATTGGTGATGAACTGGATCGTCTGAAAAAAGGACTGGATACCGTGCTTTATACGGCCCGTCTGGATACTTTCGAGCACGATTTTTATGTGGAACGGCTGAATTTGGAGACCATCGTACGTGGTGTGACCTCTGAGCAGAAGCGTCTTTTTATTCGAAAAAGAGTATTTCCAGCTATACAAATAGATGAACAGATTACCGTAACCACGGATGAAAAATGGCTCACTTTTGTCCTTACGCAGCTGATTACGAACGCTGTACGTTATACGACAGAAGAGGGCAAACATGTTTATTTCCAAGGGATGGTCACGGAAGATAAGCAGACTGTGCTTGAGATCCGGGATGAAGGAGTAGGCATACCAGCAGGAGATCTACCGCGTGTGTTCGATGCTTATTTTACCGGGGTGAATGGACGAACCTTCCAGGAATCTACGGGGATGGGTTTATATCTCGTGAAGCAGATCTGCGGCAAACTTGGACATGAGGTGAGTATCCGTTCCGAAGAAGGAAGCGGGACCACCGTGCGGATTGTATTTAGGGAGCAGCATATAACAAACCTTACAAATGTGTAAGGGCATTGTAAGTTTCAGAAATAGCAGCCTATGTGTACACTTTGTATAATGAAGGCAATCCAGTCGAAAGAAGGAGAGGTAACACTTGCCCATTCTAGATGTTCATAATTTATCAAAAATATATGAGGGTAAAGTGTCCACTCAGGCGCTGAATCATATCCGCTTTTCTGTAGAAAAGGGGGGGTTTGTTGGCATAATGGGTCCATCCGGGAGCGGGAAAACAACGCTGCTCAACACGATTGCCACCATCGACCAACCGACCTCCGGTCAGATTCTGATCAACGGCCGAGATCCTAATCTGCTTAGCAGAAAAGAAAAGGCGCTTTTTCGCCGTCATGAGCTAGGCTTCGTCTTTCAGCATTTTAATCTACTGGATACGCTCACTGTAGAGGAAAACATCGTATTACCTTTGACGCTTGCAGGTGCTCGTGTCCCAGAGATGGAGAGCAGGCTGAAAGAGGTCACTACCTTGCTTGGCATCGAACATTTGTTGAAGAAGCGCACGTATGAGGTCTCAGGCGGACAAATGCAGCGGGCGGCTATCGCCCGGGCGATGATTCATCGTCCAGCGTTAATTTTGGCGGATGAGCCCACAGGCAATCTGGATTCCAAAGCCTCAGGGGAAGTCATGAATATGTTGACAGAGGTGAATAAGGGAGAAGGAGCTACGGTGCTGATGGTTACGCATGACGCAGTGGCTGCGAGCTTTTGCAACCGGGTCATCTTTATTAAAGACGGACGTTTCTATAGTGAAATGTACAAGGGCAGTAATAGAGGCGCTTTCTTCCAAAGTATTATTGATATGCTGTCTCTGCTTGGGGGAACCAGCCATGACCTTTCGGCAATTCGCTTATAGGAATGTAACACGTAATAAACGCAAATATGCCGCTTATTTTGTCGTCAGTGCTTTTTCGGTGATGATCTTTTTCGTGTGCGCTTTGTTTATTTACCATCCGGATATTTCAAAGAGCTTAATTTATAGTACGGCGGCTCATACGATGATGGTGGCAGAGGCAATTATTTATGTCTTTTGTTCTTTGTTCGTACTCGTATCCGTTGGATCCTTCCTGCAGTCGCGCAAGATGGAGTTCGGAATTTTATTGATGCATGGAATGACGAAGAGACAGCTGAACACCATGGTTTTTCTGGAAAATATGATGATCGGCACCTCTGCCATCCTGACAGGTACCCTTCTCGGGTTACTTCTGGGCAAATTATTTTTGATGATCGGATCTACTTTTTTGGGAATTCCCCTGTTAACCTTTCATCTCCCATGGCAGGCACTTGTGCTTACGATTTGCAGCTTCGTGTTATTGTTTTTTCTGATATCACTTTGCACCTTTGTTTTTATCGGCAATGAGTCACTGATGCGTCTGTTTCAGGGAGAGCGTAAGGCAGAAGAAGAACCCAAAGTATCCTTTGTATTATCTATTATTTCTGCTGTACTGCTGATCAGTGGTTATTATATGGCGGCTACTGCAAAAGCTGCTTCCGTAGAGAAAGTCATGTTTCCGGTCGTTGCGATTACGGTTATCGGGACGTATCTCTTTTATACCCAGCTAAGTATTTGTTTGGTTAAGCTGCTTAAGGACATTCGGCGCTTGTATTGGCATCGTACGAATATCATCACTTTATCCGGTTTGTCCTACCGCTGGAAAGAGAACGGCCGAATGTTTTTTATGGTGACGATTGTATCCGCAGTCTCCTTCACTTCCGTAGGGGTATTTGCATCGATACATACACTTTCCAGAGAGCTGAAATTGGATTATCCTGCAGCAGTGGGTTATGTAGCCAAAGGAAATCAGACGGGTGTACCCTTTGATCAGCATCTGAACGAAATTAAGGAAGAGCTCAAGACGCACGGACTCCCTTATGAGGCGCTTAGTATCCCGATTAAATATGCTGAGGTCGAAGCTCAGACTGGACCCGATCGCACTTTACGCCTTCCCTTGATTGCTTTCAGTGATTATAATCTCGCCCTGCAACGTGCAGGTTTCACAACGGCTGAGCGTGCTCTGGTGGGCAACGAAGGTCTGGTGATGATTGGTTCGCAGCGGGATCGCAGTTTAACAGAAGGCAGAGTAAAAGCGGTCTATTCCTTGCAGCAAGGACTTGTCATTAAAGAAATAGGTTATACCGAGCAAGTCCCCATTGCCGAATATTTATTGCCGGAGCTGGATGGTAGAGATGGCGGGGATTTTAGTGGTGTCGTGATCAGTGACGAGCTTTACAGTGCTATTGATCCCGTGCAGACGGATCTTTATACAGGTTTTTATGTAGAGGATTTTCCGCAGACGGTAGGTATCGCAGCTGATCTTGCCCATAAAGGCAAACAGTCCTATGAAAGTGATTCTCCGTATGCGATTGTGATCAGCGGCACGCTGTTTGAACTTCAGAAAACATTGTATAACACAATGCTTTTTGCTTCCTTGCTGGTGGGTACTGTCTTTTTTATTGCGGCAGGCAGCTTTCTTTACTTCCGGTTATATACCGATCTTGATCATGATCGCAATCAATATTCCACTTTGTCCAAGATGGGGCTTACGGATAAAGAACTCAATCGAATAGTTACGATTCAGCTGTCTTTGTTGTTTTTTGTGCCGGTCGGAATAGCTATTTTACACAGTGTGTTTGCCTTTATTGCGCTTCAACGGTTGTTCTACTTATCTATCGCAACGGAGACAGGCGCGGTGTTACTCGGATATTTGGCTGTTCAAGGACTATACTTCTTTTTTATTCGCAGCCGCTATTTACGCAACCTGAAGAAGAACTTGATATGAGAAATGGGGGTAACAAGATGCAAGCATGGATTACAGATTTTATGGAGCAGTTTGGTTACTTCGGTATTTTTCTGATGCTGGCCTTTGAAAATATATTTCCACCAATTCCTTCAGAAGTGATCCTGCCCTTTGGAGGATTTATGACGACTACGACGAGCTTGACGATCCCTGGTGTAATCATTGCTGCCACGGCTGGCTCACTACTGGGTGCAGTAATTCTCTATTATATTGGCCGATTATTGGATGTGAGCCGGTTAGAGAAACTGGTTGAACGCTGGGGGGGCCTAATTCGCGTCACTAAAAAAGATATCCACAAGGCTGACGCCTGGTTTGATAAATATGGCTACTGGACTGTATTGTTTTGTCGGATGGTTCCGCTGGTCCGCAGTCTGATTTCGATTCCGGCGGGAATGTCGGGCATGAAATTTGGAGTATTTATGATCTTCACAACGATTGGCACATTGGGATGGAATTTGCTGCTTGTGCTTATTGGCGCGGCATTGGGCGAATCCTGGGAAGACATTGCCATGTACATGGATGTGTACTCCAATGTAGTCTATGTACTAATTGCTGGCGGATTAGTTATCCTTGGGTTTCTGTACTTCCGCAAACGCAGCCGGAGAATGAACACTGAGGGCTAAGCGGGTAGAGGACTGATAATAGAAATGACTATTAAAAAGGAGGGAAACACATGGAGCTATTAACGATTATTAAAGCCATTATTTTGGGGCTTGTTGAAGGTTTAACCGAATTTGCTCCAGTATCCTCCACGGGTCATATGATTATTGTTGATGATATGTGGCTGAAATCACAGGAGTTATTTGGACAATATACGGCAAATACCTTCAAAGTAGTTATTCAACTGGGTTCAATATTAGCGGTTGTTGTGATTTTTAGAAATCGGTTCATTGATTTGTTAGGCTTAAAGCGTTTCAGCCGTAAGCAGTTGGATCCTGTAACAGAGGAGCTACCGCAGTTGGAGCAGGGCGGGCATCTCAAGCTGACTCAGGTTCTGGTAGGGTTAGTGCCTGCAGGTGTGTTAGGTGTTCTGTTTAATGATTATATTGATGAGCATTTATTCTCTACCTCAACAGTGTTAATTGGTCTAGTGATTGGGGCTGTATTAATGATTATTGCCGATCTGTTTGGGCCGAAGAAGATCAGAACTGAGAGTGTAGATCAGATTACATACAAACAGGCACTTGGTGTAGGTCTTGTACAGTGTTTTTCGTTATGGCCTGGATTTTCACGCTCGGGCTCGACGATTTCTGGTGGCGTACTTCTCGGGATGAGCCATCGTGCCGCTGCTGATTTTACGTTTATTATGGCAGTACCCATCATGGCAGGTGCCAGTCTGTTGTCACTGATGAAAAACTGGCAATATTTCACCATGGATGCATTGCCGTTTTTTATCGCAGGCTTTATTAGTGCCTTCCTATTTGCGCTGTTATCGATGCGATTCTTCTTAAAACTGATCAATCGTATCAAGCTCTTACCGTTTGCTATATACCGTATAATTCTTGCTGCTGTAGTATATTTCGTATTTTTCTAAGTCCGTTATAAGGAATCGATATAACAGAAGTCCCAGTAATCTATTGCAGATTGCTGGGGCTTTCACGTATGATGACATCAGATTAAGACACTCAAATGATGAATGATATCGGAGACAGGTGCTGACCGGAAAATAGTAATTCGGTAGGCTTAATAGGGAAATTCGGTTCGAAGCCGATGCGGTCCCGCCACTGTAACGGAAGAATCTCGAGCAACAGAGGTCACTGGCAATTTACTACTGCTGGGAAGACTGCTCAAGATGTTGACGCCGCTAGCCAGGAGACCTGCCTGTTTCAACAGCACTGCTTCACCTACGGAAGATAGGGAGGTGTTAGACGTTAACCATGGGTATATCATGGGCGTCTTTCCCTTTGACTTTTTTAGGGAAGGGCGCTCTTTTTTATAGGAAAGCAAGTAGCTTTGGAGTTTGAAATAAGAGATGGAAGAGGGAGTGTATCGAGATGACGAATAAAGTAAAAGTAAGCAATCTTGGATATCCGAGAATCGGAAAGAACCGCGAATGGAAAAAGACACTGGAAGCCTACTGGCAGGGGAAAATAAATGAGGAGCAATTCCGCTCCGAAATGGCAGCAATTCAGCTGCAGCATTTGAAGACCCAGCAAGAGGCAGGAATTGAGCTTATTCCGGTAAATGATTTTACTTTTTATGACCATGTGTTGGATACGGCTGTTATGTTTGGAATTGTACCTCCACGGTACACGTATGATGGCGGCGACATCGGGCTTGATCTTTATTTTGCAATGGCCCGTGGTAATGCTGAGGCTACTGCCTGTGAGATGACCAAATGGTTCAATACGAACTATCACTATATCGTTCCAGAGATCGGCACACAAACACCACGCCTGACTGAAAATAAACCTCTAGCGGCTTATCGTTTTGCTAAATCGCAGGCAGGGATTGAAGGTAAACCGGTACTTTTAGGTCTGTATACCTTCCTTAAGCTGTCCAAAGGTTACGCAGCGGCAGATATCGCCAAGATTGCTGCACGTTTTGTTCCAGTCTATGTTCAACTGCTACAGGAACTGAAGCAAGAAGGGGTAAGCTGGGTACAAATCGATGAGCCAGCGATTGTTACAGGCATAAGTAAAGAAGAATTAACACTGCTTAACTCGATATACACAGAAATTGCCGGCTCCGTGCCGGGCTTGAATATTATTTTACAGACGTATTTCGAAGCTGCTGAACCGTTGGAGGCACTGCTAGAGTTGCCTGTTCAAGGCTTGGGTCTTGACTTTGTGCACGATGGTGGAGCGAATCTGGCTTCTATCGAACGTCTTGGCTGGCCGAAGGACAAATGGCTGGGTGCCGGAATTATTGATGGACGGAACATCTGGCGTTCCGATTTAGACGCTAAGCTGCAACTGGTAGAAAAGCTCAGCGTTCATGTGCCGCTTGATCGTCTTATTCTTCAGCCTTCTTGCAGTCTGCTGCATGTCCCAGTCACCGTTCAAGGTGAGGTGAAGCTGAAGGCGACAGTTAAGAATGCGTTAGCTTTTGCCGATGAGAAGCTTGCAGAGCTTAGTTTGCTCGGAGCAGCCCTCGCAGATAAAGGAGAAGCTGCTAAAGCAGCGCTGGCCGCTAGTCGTGAAGCTATTGCAGCATTCCGCGCACTACCTGAGCGTGGTCGTAAGGATGTGGCGGAGCAAGTGCTTGCACTTGCAGCTTTGCCGGACCAACGCAGTTTGCCTTTTGCTGAACGCTTAAAGGTGCAGCAAGAGAAATGGCAGCTTCCACTTCTGCCAACCACTACAATTGGTAGCTTCCCGCAGACAGTAGAAGTGCGTCAGGCGAGATTGAAATGGCGTAAAGGGGTCTGGAATCAGGAGCGTTATGATGGATTTGTTCGTGAGCAGATCGCGGATGCAATTACCTTCCAAGAAAAGCTAGGTCTGGATGTTCTGGTCCACGGTGAGTTCGAGCGTACAGATATGGTGGAGTTTTTCGGAGAAAAGCTGGACGGATACTTGTTTACTAGTAATGGCTGGGTTCAATCCTACGGTTCCCGTTGCGTTAAGCCACCGGTGATCTACGCGGATGTTGCATTTATACAGCCTATGACTGTTAAAGAAAGTGTCTATGCACAATCGTTGACGAAGCTTCCGGTTAAAGGAATGTTGACGGGTCCTGTAACTATCCTCAATTGGTCATTTGTACGTGATGATCTCAGCCGGGAAGAGGTAGCCAATCAAATTGCTCTTGCCCTTCGCCATGAAGTAAAAGCGTTGGAAGATGCAGGCATCGAAATGATTCAAGTGGATGAGCCGGCTATACGTGAAGGACTTCCGCTTAAGGCAGAAGACCGTGAGCATTACCTGAACTGGGCAGTGAAGTCGTTCCGCGTTGCTACGAACCATGTGAAGGCTACGACACAAATTCATACGCATATGTGCTATAGCGAATTCAATGACATGATCGATTCCATATCGGCTATGGATGCTGATGTAATCTCCATTGAGACTTCACGTAGCCATGGGGAGCTGATTATCAGCTTTGAGGAGCAGGCCTATGATAAAGGAATCGGTCTTGGAGTGTATGACATCCATAGCCCGCGGGTTCCGGCTGTAGAAGAAATGACGGCGAATATCGATCGTGCGCTGCGGGTGCTGGACCCTGAACAGTTCTGGATTAATCCGGATTGCGGTCTGAAAACACGTGGCTGGCAGGAGACAGAGGATGCACTACGTAACATGGTAAGCGCTGCTGCTATTGCGAGGGAAAAGTCAGGGGTTATTGCATCAAAATAGACATAAATAAATTAGAGCCAGGGTAATTTACCCTGGCTTTTTAGTTCACTTATTTTTTTATAATCAGCTACTTGATAATAATTCTCAATCTTGTTAGAATGAAAAAGAAAAAGAAGGAACCGTGGAGGGTCCCTTCAGGCATTTACTTATTTACTTTCGAAAGTTTTGCAATCTGTTTCTTCTGCGCGTTTTGGTTCTTGGGAGCTGTGGAAAGCTACGAAGATCGATTCAGCGCTGCATTTGTTCTCTTCTGCCCAGTGGGTGCAGGAGTTAACTTCACAAACTACGTCTTTTGCCATGAGGGTTCACCTCCCCTTATAGTAATTGATAGTATCATTCAATGAACGGCTCTGTTCAGCAAGGTGGAGCTTGTCTCAACAAAGCCGTGTCACGCCCTCATTCATTATGAATAGAGGGTATTTGGCTTTTTTTACTAGGTTAGACGTGGTAATTGTACCAAATAATGAGTTTGTAAGCAAATGAGTTCTTTAACTTTCGGGTCACCTTCCCACATCAAAAATATGTCCAATAAGAGCCGCAGAAATGCGGCTTTTTGTGTATTCAACATGAAAAACCAAAAGAAATTTACCGGAATTCCATATTCCAGTGCAACCTTCCAAGTTTTGGGGCGTTATAGAAATGAGAGACGGAAGAGATCTGTACAGAACATGACATTCCGTAACGTTACAATGCTAGGGATAACCACTACACTTTTGGAGGAATGAGAATGCGCAAATGGGGTCTGCATTACTTATGTTTATTAATTCTTGCGGTGGTATTGGCAGGTTGTGGCTCGGGTGATAACAATTCGGCGGCAGACAAATTAGCTGGTGACGGCGGAAATACGAGTAATTCTGCTGCAGCAACCACTGAGCAATCTTCGAAAGCTACATTAGCGGATAAGAGCACCTCAGCAGAAGCTGAGACAGCAGCGGGAGGCAACGAAGCCCCAGTTGAAAAAGGTTTGACATCAGAGAACACGGATCAAGGGAACGCGGGATTCACGGGCAGTGATGTCGTGGAAGGGTTGAACAAGAAGCTAATCTATCATGCCAATCTGACTATGGAAGTAGAAGATTACGGTAAAGCTCAGACTGAAATCCGCAACATGGTAACGATGGCTAAAGGATATATTATAGAGTTTAACGAAAACATGTCGCAATATGAGCAAGGAGGGACGTTTATCCTTAAGGTGCCTGCCTCCGGGTTCTCTCCTTTTCTGAATAATTTGGAAAAAGTAAAACACGAATCGCTACAGCGCAGTATTCAAGGTCAGGATGTCTCGGAGGAGTATGTTGATCTGGAGTCGCGTCTAAAGGCAAAGCAGTTAATGGAAGCTCAATACACAGAGTTTATGAAAAAAGCAACGAAATCAAGTGATCTGGTCGCCTTTGCAAACGAGCTTGGTTCGATTCAAGAAACGATTGAGCAGATCAAAGGCAGAATGCGATATATAGATCAGAACGTATCCTTTTCAACGGTAGAGCTTAGAGTGTACCAGACGGATGAGAGCTTAGCCGTGAAGGAAAAGGCAGAGCAAGGTCCATTGCTAGAACGGGCATCGGATGCTTTAAAAGGAAGCCTGAACGCACTATCTGTTATGTTTCAGTGGATTTTTGTAATTCTTGCAGGCGCATTGCCGATTCTAATCGGTGCGGGCATTATTTTAGCCATCGTTTGGTTTGCCCGCAAAAATATCCGTGCACGACGGGAGCAGCAGACCCAGCGGATACGGCAGGAAAATCGGGAACTGAACAAGGAGGTACTCCCTGGACCAGCAGAGCCAAAGGTGACAACCTCAATAAAGGATAAGAAAGCTAACGAGGACGAGAATAAAGAATAAGCTTCTATGAATTAAAAAGCCTCCAATTCATGGTATACCGTGAATTGGAGGCTTTTCTTTTCTGTAAGACAGTACAGTATTTCGCTTTTATCGAAGATTAGGCAGGCTGGAAGAGTACACGATACTCGCCATAGCCCTCTTTCTCCAGATCCTCTTTTGGTATAAACCGCAATGCCGCTGAATTAATGCAGTAGCGCAGGCCGTTTTCCCCTGGACCATCGTCGAAGACATGACCTAGATGGGAATCTGCTACTTTGCTGCGCACTTCTGTGCGAACCATCAAATGGCTGAGGTCCGTCTTTTCCTTCACGGCGTAATCGCGAATCGGACGTGTAAAGCTGGGCCAGCCACAACCGGAATCGTATTTATCCTGCGAACTGAATAATGCTTCACCAGATACGATATCTACATAAATGCCTTCTCCGTGGTGATCCCAAAAATCATTTCGGAAAGGTGACTCTGTAGCGCTATTCTGAGTGACTTCATATTGAAGTGGCGTCAGACGTTCTTTTAAGCTTAGTTTGTCTTCTTTATGTGTCCAGTGGGTTTCGATAAAATCCTCTCGGCCGGAACCCTTACGGTAACGTTTGTAGTGACCCGGGTTCTTACGATGGTAGCCCTGATGATATTCTTCGGCAGGATAGAAGGTTGCTGCCGGGAGAATCGGGGTAACAATCGGGCTAGCGAATCGGCCGCTTTCTTGCAAAGCTGCCTTGGAAGCCTCTGCTTGTTGCTTCTGTTCTTCAGAATGGGTGAAGATAGCCGTTCCGTAAGAGGTGCCGCGATCATGGAATTGTCCACCCGCATCGGTTGGGTCAATTTGCTGCCAGAATAACTCAAGCAGCTTGCTATAAGGGAAAATTTCTGGATTGAACGTAATTTGTACGGCTTCAACATGTCCTGTAGTTTCGGAGCATACCTCTTCATAGGTAGGATTCACTGTATGCCCGCCAGTATAGCCGGAGACGACACTAATAATGCCTGGCAATTCCTCGAACGGCGAGACCATGCACCAGAAGCATCCACCTGCAAAGGTTGCTTTTTCCGCCTTGGAATTTATATGGTTAGTCTGATGTTCACTCATTAATATCCCTCCATTCATGTAATGCAATTAAATAGATCACAATCTAATTATAAAGCAAATAACCACAGCCTGCCAGCTTACGCCAAATAAGCTCTCTGTTACCTAGTGTTTTTTACTTCCTGTGAACTGTAACGAAAGCTTAGTCCGGCTATAATAAGCACAATGGCATAAACAATGATGGCTATAATCGCATTTCCAGGGTTCTGGAATAGTTGATCCCCAAGGAAGGCATACAAGGCGATGCCTGGGATTTTTCCAATAGCTGAGGCAGCAAGATAACTCCAGAAGGGCAGTCCGGCTGCTCCGGCATAGATGTTAACTGCTGTCTGCGGGATAATCGGCAAGAGACGTGCTAAGACAATAGAAGCAAAGGGCCGCCGTTCTATGCCTTTTGTGAATTTTTCGAGTAGGGGAATAGAAGTCAGATAAGCTCTCGCTTGATCTTGAAATAAGAACTTCACTACGCCGAAAAGGAATGCGGCAGCAAGGGTTGTAGCTACCCAGCAAATTAAAGCACCTGCCAAACTTCCGTATGCATAACCAAAAAATCCGATGACCGCTTTGTACGGTACAACTGGAAAGAGAGCCAGTAAAGTTGCGATCCCTATAGAGCTGAAAAGATTATGATCCTCTTTCATCCAGCTAAGGATGTCATATCTGTAGATAAACGCAAGGATTGTGCCCGAAACATAAAGAATAATCGAGAACCATTTTCTCATAGCTAATATACCCTTTCTTCCACTCATTCATCTCATCATACGGGATAAAAAGTAAATATTGAAGTGAAGATCATTGTCGGCGAACGCCAAGCAGGTATAATAGCATTTATAGAGAACAAAGAGAGAGATAAATTCTTGAATTATAAAGAGGGGAGTTAGATCAGTGATCGTTTCTGCACGCAAAAGAGTCGCCATCATCGGGATTGGCAATATCGCCCGCAAAGTATATTTGCCACTGCTCTCTCAGCATGGACAAGTTGAGGTAGTGGGGGTTCTCAGTCACTCATCCACAACAGTAGAGCAAGCTGTTAAAGCCTACCGTTTTCCTAAAGGTACGACAAATTTGGACGAGCTGTTGTCTTGGGATCTGGATGCAGTATTTGTGCATAGCCCAACGACGACCCATTATGATATAGTAACAAAATGTCTCGAGCATGGGATTTCGGCGTATGTAGATAAGCCGCTGTCCTATGATCTAGAAGAATCCAGAAGGATGGCAGAGCTGGCAGAAAATAAAGGGCTGCTGCTAGGCGTGGGCTTTAATCGGCGTTTTGCCCCAATGTATGTCACTGCCAAGAGTTGGCTCGAGGAAGCCGGAGGCATTAGCCATTGCCACGCGATTAAACATCGCACGAAGCTGCAGTTAGGCAGCAGCCGTGAGACTGTGCATGACGACTTGATTCATATGCTTGATCTGCTGTTATGGTTATGTGGAGATCAGTATGAGCTGCTTCGCAGTAATCTTCAATCCAATGGAGAGGGGCGACTTGTGCAGGTATCTGGAATGCTGGGTTGGGAGCAAGGCTCAGTGGGGATGTATAGCATGCTTCGTGAGGCGGGTGTTGATTTGGAGAAGCTGGAGCTGCACGGTAATGGACGTTCGGTGGAAGTGGCAGATCTGGACCAAGCCATCCTATATGAAAAAAATGCTTTGCCACGGACCCAGAGCTTTGGAAGCTGGGATACGGTGCTGGATAGAAGAGGTTTTGGTGGAGTGGTAGATCATTTCCTGAACAATATAAATACACCAGAGTTATGCAGTATTGCTGCTTCAGCAGTTCTGCCTAGTCATAGATTGGCAGCTCAGCTTGCTGAATGAGGTCTCTAAGAAAGGAGTAAAATATGGAAGACAACCGTAAATTAGTGGAGGAACAAATCATCGAAAGCTATAAGCGTGAGGAAGAGATGATGATCCTTGTATTCGCCCAGTGGTGCGTGAATCAAGGACTCGACCCGCACAGTTTATATTTACAGGCTTATCCACAGCAAGAAGGGAATGAAGCCTTGCGAAAAGCGCTTGCCCTAACGGTTTCTGCGGAGGAAGCAGGGGATATTTCCGATGACACAGTTCTGGGCGTACTCTCCTTATTCGGAAATGATGACTTGGCGCAAATCGTGACAGAAGCGATCGCTAAAAGGGAATCTAAAGCACATACAGGGGATTGACAACGAGGATATAATGATAATGTCAGATGAACTTTTTTTAGTAAACGATGTTCATCAGGGATGAAATGTGTTAATATTATATATACTAACTAATAGTAAGTTTCGCTAGTGAGAGGTGAGAACAATGGAAGAACATCAAATTTCGATGTGTCCCAGATTTGAGACAGCCTTCTCTTTCTTAGGCAAACGTTGGAATGGACTTATTATTCAGACATTGATGAGTGGACCGAAGCGGTTTAAAGATATTTCCGGCCTCATTCCTTCAATGAGCGATAAGATGCTGTCCGAGCGGATGAAGGATTTGGAAGGTGAGGGTATTCTGGTTAGACATGTATACCCGGAAACACCTGTGCGTATTGAATATGAACTAACAGACAAAGGCCGTGCGCTGGAGCCTGTTATGCAGCAGATTCAGTCTTGGGCTGAGAGCTGGGTAGAGTAGAAATCAAAGTCGTGTTGTGGCCCTTTTTCCTGAAGAACGGAGGAGGGCTTTTCAATTTTTAAATAAAAACCTTGCACAGATCGAAAAAATCTGTAATATAATAGAAAAAACGTTGTATGTTCCTTGCATGGAAACGCTTGCAATATTGGTTTTTGCTCAAATCTACTCAGCTGGAGTACAGGCATAGCAAAACTATTAGGAGGCGAGGGAGATGAAGACCACCCTGTTTTCCCGGGAAATAACGTATGGAAAAAAGGATGTTGCTGAGCTGGAGAACGCTTCGATCAAAGTACAGCTCATCTATGACAAGACGTTGTTCATGCTGCATAGCCATCTTCCAGATTCCTTATGGGATGCGTGGATTGGCGTGCCTTACAGCATTATCTCTTCACTCTACAAAGGCAACAATGATAGCGGGACTATTTTTCAAAAATGGATTCAAAGTCCTTCTGGCTGGAAATGTATCGGCTGTGAACGGCATTGTCTGGAGTCGACGGAACCTCTTCAAGAAGTGAATGTGGCGAGTAATCAACGACAATATAAGTTCCATAATGGCATTCGCCAAAGCATGGTGCTACAAGCCCTAATTTGGTCCATGTACGAGAATACCGTATTATTCAAACCCTTTTTAGGGGATGAGCCCTTTTTTGATGAAGATGATTTGCATACGATATCCTCTTATTTCGTGCCAACTTACCTTAATGATCTACGTCTTCTGGAGCAGTCTAAGCCTTGTAAAGAGTACAAAGATCAGAATATACAGATTTATCAGGAATGGATATCCGCCCCTGACCTTGTCCTCAAATGGAACGGAGGCCTAACAGAAGGCAGATGGATGACTGGTGTTTATATGGATCACTCCCGCTTTGCTGGCTTAGGACCTTATTTGAAGGACGCAAAGGGTAAGCGAACGTATATGCAGGCTTATGTTCAATAGAAGATACAGATTTGGTGTGACCAAATAGATAAATGTAAGACAAATAACATTATTGATGCCCGTGTGGTAAACAAAGGACAGGTCAATTGTGGGGATTTATCTCCATAATTGACCTTTTTCGTTCAACAAAGAGATACAATTTTCGTGAGTACAATCACAAGTCAAAACTCCTTTCAGGGTTAAGGTGAACAGGTAGAAAAGATTTTTTCAGAACCTGATCACATATCCCGAGGAGGAACTATTATGGAAACTAAACAACCTAATGATAGAATTTCGGATTTACAGCATAAGCAATCGGTGCAACCTGGATTTACTCCAGATGCCCTGGTAAAAGATATTGTGCTGCAATTCCCAAAAGCTGCGGATTATTTCAAGTCCAAACGGATTGATTTCTGCTGTGGAGGCGCCAAACCTCTTGCTGAAGCAGCTGTAGAGCGTGGACTAGATCAAGAGATGATCATTAGTGATCTCAACAAGCTGTTCGAGGAATATCCGGTACCTCAAGAAGAACTCGCATGGAACACAGCACCTTCTGCAGAGTTAATCGAGCATATCGTGAGTAAACATCACCATTACCTGCGGGAAGAGCTGCCCCTGATTAGCCAAAATGTAACTAAGGTATACCGGGTTCATGGCGGAGATTCCCCTCATTTAGAAGAGTTATATAGTTTGTTTAATGCACTCAAGGAAGATCTGCTTCAGCATACAGCTAAAGAAGAGGAAGACGAGTTTCCAAAATTATTAGCGTATGATGCCAATCCAAGTGAAGAAGGGCTGACCATACTTCGTGAGGCATTAGTTAACCTTGAGAGTGAACATGACACAGCAGGCGATATATTGAGACAAATACGCAAAATAACAGCTGATTTCACCCCACCGGCTCATGCTTGTACAACCTATCGTTTGACTTATGCCCGGCTAGAGGAGCTGGAGAGCATGACTTTTGAACATGTTCATCTGGAGAATAATATATTGTTCCCTAGATTCCAGTAGAAAAAATGAGTTTTCATAGAGTCCCTTAGGGGACTTTTTTTATATTTGAGAACAAAGCTTATTTACGTTATTCTTAAATAGACAGTATGCATAACTTACTACAAGCCTGAGACGCTGTGTGGTCATTAGGCGGGACAAGGCGGTGTCACTATGCCCACGAAATATATGTGGAGGTTGTTACTAGGATTAGTCATCGTATTCATAATAGGTGGGTGTTCCACTCTTGCTGACATTAATAATGAAGGGAATAATGGCTTAGCAGGATCAGACGGGCCTACGCTTTCGCTTATCGTTGCGGGAAATGACTTGCTTACCAACCCTTTGGACAAGCAGCTTAGCGAGAGCTACAGAAAAGGGATAACGATCTTTGACCTACTGAAAGGTAGTGGGAAGGCCACCTTTTCTGAGGATAACACAAGCATTCTAACGGTAAATAATATTTCACTCGGTCCAGGAATGAATTGGGAGCTGCAAATGGATGGGGAGACCATTGGACCTGAGGATTGGGGTCGAACAGTCGGGCATGAATCAAAATTAGTAATTACGGCGATGTCTAAGGAACAAGAGGAACCCCTTCAAATTGTGTTGTTGACCGTGAATGGTGGAAGTGAGCAAGTGAATTTGAATCATTCATATGTTATGGGATTTACTGAAGATTTAACAGTGAGAGGTTTGTTGAAGAACAGCAGTGTGGTGCAGTTGACCGAAGACAACAAAAAGGTGTTATCCATTGGTGATTATACTCCTCTTAGCAATGAAGTTTGGAAGATGAAGGTGAATGGGAAGCAGCTGCTTGAGAATGGAATGGACATGAAGCTTAGAGTGCAGGATGAATTGGAGATTTTATTGGCTATACGTTAAAAAAAAGTACATAAATGCCAGATCTACGGTTGCTCAGAATCCGTGATCTGGCTTTTTTAATTGGAAGTTATAACCTAATAAAGTTGTCTTATTTTTATGTGAAAACATTCACATTTAATGTGACTGTAATCACAATCTCTCTTAAATTTTGAAATGTATAATTCCATTATGTAGAAGAGAAGTTGAAGCAAAGTTCAACAAGAACGGATAAGACTGAGGAGGCACCTAACCATGGCAGCGAAGAGAGAAAAATTAGTATTAGTCGGCAACGGTATGGCAGGCATAGGTACGCTAGAGCAAATATTGAAGCTAGGTGGAGCTTATGACATTACGGTCTTTGGAAGCGAACCTCATCCCAATTATAATCGGATCATGTTGTCCTATGTTCTCGAAGGCAGCAAAACCATCAACGATATCATCCTAAACGACTGGAATTGGTATGAAGATAACAACATTACCTTGCATACAGCAACAACAGTTACACGAATTGACGAGCATTCCAAGCAAGTAATTGCGGATAACGGTATGGCTGTTTCTTACGATAAAGTGATTATTGCAACGGGTTCGAATTCATTTATTTTACCTGTACCTGGTTGTGATAAGGAAGGCGTAGTGGGTTTCCGGGATATTGCAGATTGTGATGCGATGCTGGCTGCGGCTAAACAATACAACAAAGCGGCGGTAATCGGCGGGGGTTTACTTGGATTGGAAGCGGCAAAGGGTCTTGTGAACCTTGGCATGGACGTTACTGTAGTACATCTGATGGAAGATCTAATGGAGCGCCAGCTGGATCGTAATGCCTCTTCTATGTTGCAAGCTGAGCTAGAGCGTCAAGGCGTGAAATTTGCCATGGGCAAACAAACAGTAGAATTGACCGGGGAACAGAGAGTAAGTGGATTACAATTTAGTGATGGCACTTCACTTGCGGCTGATTTTGTAGTTATGGCTGTAGGCATCAAACCGAATATAACTGTGGCAAAAGAAAGCGGAATTGCTGTTAATCGTGGGATTGTAGTGGACGATTATCTGCAGACCTCTATGCAAAATGTATATTCCATTGGCGAATGTGCCGAACATCGCGGAGTTTGTTACGGATTAGTAGCTCCGCTATTCGAGCAGGGGATGGTTCTAGCTAAACATCTCTGCGGAAGCGATACAAACCCATATGAAGGTTCTGTTGTCTCCACCAAATTAAAAATTTCCGGAGTGGATGTATTTTCTGCAGGTGAGTTTATGGATTCTCCTGAACATACTGTAATCTCAAGCAAAGATGAATGGAAGCGAACCTATAAGAAAATTCTGCTCAAAGACAATGTCATTGTTGGTGCAGTCCTATTCGGGGATGTGACAGAGTCGGCTAACCTGCAAAAGTTAGTAAAACAAGGCGCTGTAATGACCGATGAAATTTATACAGAGGTTATGGGTACGGGCTGCTGCGGAAGTGGAGCCAAAAAGAGCACATCCGTAGAAGCGATGGCGGACGAAGAAATCGTTTGTGGCTGTAACGGGGTTACGAAAAAAGCGATTGTGGATGCGGTCATAGAAAATGGTTTTACTACTGTGGACGAAATAAAAGCATGTACAGGAGCGACGCGCTCTTGCGGAGGTTGTAAACCGGTTGTAGAACAAATTTTACAATTTGTCCTGGGTGATAGTTTTGAGCAGTCTGCCAAGCAAGGAATTTGTAGCTGCACAACGCTTAGCCGGGATGAGATTGTTGCTGAGATTACAGCTAAAGGTCTTAGTACTACTAAAGAGGTTATGCATGTACTGGGTTGGAAACAAGAGGAAGGCTGCTCTAAATGCCGTCCGGCGATTAACTATTATCTGGGGATGATAAATCCCGATACACATCAAGACGAGAAGGAATCACGCTTTGTTAATGAACGTATGGGAGCCAATATTCAGAAAGACGGAACCTATACCGTTATTCCACGCATGTACGGCGGGGTAACGACACCGGAGGATTTGAAGAAAATCGCTGATGTCTCCCTTAAATATGATGTGAAAGTTGTGAAGGTGACGGGTGGGCAACGCCTGGATCTAATCGGGGTGAAAAAAGAGGATCTGCCGAAAGTATGGGAAGAGCTCGATATGCCATCAGGTTATGGTTATGCCAAGTCGCTACGTACCGTTAAGACTTGTGTGGGTTCACAGTTCTGCCGTTTCGGCACACAGGATTCGCTGGGAATGGGCGCGCTCATAGAACGTAAGTATGAACGTCTTGATTTTCCTGCCAAGTTTAAAATAGCTGTCAACGGCTGCCCGCGTAACTGTGCGGAATCCTGTACGAAGGATATTGGCATCGTCGGTAATGATGGCGGTTGGGAAGTGTTTATCGGTGGTAACGGTGGGATCAAGCCACGGATCGCTGACTCCTTCTGCAAAATAAAGACCGATGAAGAGTTGATCGAAGTGTGCTCCGCTGTGATGCAATATTACCGTGAGACCGGCAATTATTTGGAGAGAACCTCCGAGTGGGTTGAGCGTATGGGACTTGAGCAGATTCAAATGGTCATTTTGAATAATGAAGATAACCGCAAAGAGCTGGCCGCACGGATTGACTTTGCTCTGACTCAGGTTACGGATCCTTGGAAAAAAATGCTCAATGACAGCAGCACTCGTACTGCGCTTTTTGAAGAATCAAGAGTCTAGCGGATATAACGCACACAGAAGGGGAGAGACCAATGAATAAGACCACACAAACGTATGCAATAGGATCAGTACAGGATTTCCTGCTGCAAATTGGCCGCGTAGTGATTGCTGGAAATGTTGAACTGGCTGTTTTCCGTGCCTCTGACGGAGCCATCTATGCAGTAGAGAATCGCAGTCCTCATCCTAAGGGGGGCCCGCTTGCTGAAGGGATCGTGTCAGGTCACTATCTGTACGATCCACTGTACGATTGGAAAATCGATCTGCGCACGGGTGAGGTGCAGGCACCAGACCAAGGTAGTGTGGTGACTTATCCAGTCACACTGGACGGAGAGAAAGTTACAGTGAGCGTGTAGACACCGAAGAGTGTAGTAATAGATTTAATAGAAAACGGTGGGGTGGAGTATTATGTTTACGCAAAGTGTGGAGAGCATCGTAGAGACGGCAGTCAGTAAGCGGGACAAAATGAATGAAAGCTTGCCAAGATATTTTCTAGCAGCCCTATTGGCAGGTGCTTATGTAGGTATTGGGATTATCCTTATTTTCTCCCTAGGAGCACCGTTAGCGGCTGCCAAATCTCCTTTCCAACCGCTTATTATGGGCACATCCTTCGGCATCGCACTGACGCTTGTAGTATTTGCAGGCTCAGAGCTGTTTACCGGGAATAATATGTTTTTTACTGTAAGTACACTGGCAGGCAGAACCAGTATCTGGGATACCGTTAAGAACTGGATTCTTGTATTTATCGGGAATGTGGTAGGTGCAGTGATTTTAGCACTTTTAATTCGTGGGACTGGGTTGTTCAGTGCTGCGCCGCCGGAGCATTTGATTTTTACAGCCGCTGCTAAAAAAATGAGTCTCCCGTTCTCCGAGCTGTTTTTTCGTGGAATCCTGTGTAATTGGCTGGTCTGTTTAGCGCTATGGATGTCCTCACGCGCTAAAAGTGAATCTGCTAAGCTAATCTTAATCTGGTGGTGTCTGTTTGCCTTTATCGCAAGTGGATATGAGCATAGTGTGGCTAATATGACTCTGCTTAGTGTTGCTGTGTTGCTTCCAAATCATCCGGAAACCATTACGATAGCTGGATGGCTGCATAATATGATCCCTGTAACTTTGGGGAATATCATTGGTGGAGGCGTATTCGTCGGTATGGCCTATTGGGTGATCTCACCAGTGCGTGGTGCTCGCAACAACCGTTAAGATCCATTTTTAATTAACTATATTAGAGCTGAACCGATCTTGGGTTTAGCTCTTTTTTTGTTGAATATAAAAAAAAGACACCTGCATTAGGCGCCTTGGACCACTCTATTTTATATTATGCAGAATAATTGGGTCATGTATGTTTCATTGAGGTGAATAGAGGGTATATTATAACGGAATTAGATCCGGCAGATTTCGTTCGGACACAATTCGCAGTGGCAAATTTCTTGCAGCATGCCAAGGTCCTTGATGACAATCATACCGTTCTCATACTCAACAGCATCTTTTTTACGCAGATCGCTCAGCATCCGGTTAACACTTTCACGAGTGGCACCGATCATGTTGGACAAATCTGTATGCGTAATTTTTTTGTTGATAAGGATATTCTCACCATCGCTGCTCTTCTCACCGTAGGTGTTGCCAAGACGAATGAGCGTGGAGCAGAGTGCACCTGGTTTGCCGTACATCATTAGATCACGGAATTTAGTTTGGGTGAGACGGTGATGAATACCCATCCATTTCATAAAGTCGATAGCAAAGTCACAATGTTGGCAGATGAGAATTTCTAGATCCTTTTGTTCGATGACGCCAACTTCACTTTCTTCAATCACTTCGGCTGTAAAGCTATGCTTAGTGCTGAAGAATGGATCTGCTTGACCTACCATATCACCAGCTTGATACATATAAAGAATGAGTTCTTTACCTTCATCAGTAGATTTAGTTAATTTCACACGTCCACGTTTGATATAAAACAATTTATCCGAGTAGTCGCCTTCCCAGAATAGATGTGAACCCTCTGGAACTATGCGCTCTTTCATTGTAACTAGAAGTCTGTTGAAATTCTGTTCGGAGAAACAGTTTGTATTTCCGTGGGCTTCGATAACATTGTAATGTTCTTTTAGCATAATCGACATCCCCTTTATTCCCTCAGTTTTTCAGTAAATTTTAAATTAATTATACCTTGAAAATCCCTCGAATTGGTTATAAAAAATCGTTTAAAAGTGTCGAATTTTCAACATTGTGATAAATTTCACTTCTAAAGTGTTCGATGTAATATTCTTTTTAACTAAAAAAGAGTAAGTGATCTCACGTTTATGATATATGAACAGCGGCTATCCATTATTCTCAAATACTGGGTTAATCGCTGTTTTTTTGCGTCCCCGTTAGATTGTAACATATAACACAGTTGAAATTCATGTTCAAGAAATTAGTTCTATCTCAACTCCGTATAAATGCACACATCTTCATTACGGTCGGACATTGGCTCTACTGCTATGCAGCGATATCCTGAAATTGGAGCAAAAATCAGGAGAAGGAGAAATCATATATGGCAAAAGTAGCAGACAAATATCTTAAGGTTGATCCGTGGGCAATTATTGAAGAGGGCTTTGATCCAGAGCGAAATCGGACTTCGGAATCTATTTTTTCATTGGGTAATGAATATATGGGTGTACGGGGATATGCAGAGGAAGGGTATTCAGGTGACACCCTGCAAGGAAGTTATTTTAATGGATTAAATGAACAATTGGATATTGGCAATCACTACAAAGGGATTATTCGCTCGCTGAGATATATGGTGAATGCAGTGGACTGGCTGTATACACGTCTATCTGTAGATGGTGAACAGCTTGATTTAGCAAAAAGTAACGTAACGGATTATGTGCGTAGGTTGGATCTTCGTAAGGGTACGTATCGGAGAGAGCTAGTCTGGCATCTAAACGATGGCAAGTCGCTAAAAGTAGTCTTTACACGTCTGGTCAGTATGACTATGTCTCATTTGGGGTTGCAGCGGGTGGAATTTGAACCCCTTAATTTCTCGGGGAGCGTGGACATTTGTGCAGGTCTTGATTTCGGCATTATTCATGAAGAACGCGGCGAATGTATGTGGAACAATCTCCGCAGCGGAGTAAGTGGAGCGTCCTCTGCTATTATGGCGAGTACAGTGAATACTGGGAATAAGCTGTTCTCAAGCTTTACCTTACAATCCTCGCAGCCGTTACAGCTCACTGCTACTGAGAGTGATAAGTTTATTGGACAAAATTTCACCCTCAACCTTACGAAAGGAGAAGTCTCCTATTTTACCAAACTGGTTATGAACTATTCGGATAGTGATTCTGCCCATACAGCTGAAGAGCTGTGGAGCAAAGGTCTGTCTCTTGCTGAAACCGCAAGCCAATTGACGGATACTCAAATAATCGCTGATCAGACAGCTTATTGGAAGGGCATCTGGGAGACAAGTGATATCCGAATTGAGGGCGATCCTGAGAATCAACAGGGTATTCGTTTCTGTATCTTTCAGCTTTATCAGACCTATCATGGCGACCATCCCGGTTTTAATATTGGCGCCAAAGGGCTGACGGGGGAAGTATATCGTGGGTTGGCTTTTTGGGATACAGAATCCTATTGCTTACCGTTCTATATGTTCAATAATCCAAAAGCTGCCCGGAGCTTATTGGAATTCAGATATAAAACATTGCCACAGGCTATGCAGCGCGCTAAAGAAGTGGATTGTGAGGGAGCCTGCTATCCTATTGCTACTATAGATGGAACAGAAAGCTGTGATCTCTGGCAGCACTCTAATCTTCAGCTTCATGTAGGGACTGCTGTTTCTTATGGCATTTGGCATTATGTCAAAAATACAGGTGATAAAAGCTTCCTGCATAGTAAAGGGGCTGAGATGCTGATTCAGATCAGCAGATTCTATGCTACACGTGGTCAATGGGGGCAACGCAGCGGGGAATATGGTTATTTTGGCGTAATGGGTCCTGATGAGTTCCAATTGATGGTCAATAACAACTGTTACATTAATCTGATGGCTCAACAATCTTTTGAATACACCCTAGAGACTCTTCGGGAGATGAAAGAACAAGCTCCTGCTGCTTTTGCAGCTGTGGTAGAGAAAACAGAACTTCATGACGAGGAACTCACCGATTGGGAAAATAAGGCGCAGCATATGCGGATTCCGGTTGACGAAGTGACAGGAGTTTATGAAGAGCATGATGGGTTCTTCGATATGCCACATATTGATATTCATTCGATTCCGGTAACAGAATTCCCATTATATTCGAACTGGTCATATGATCGTTTGTATCGCTATGACATGATTAAGCAGCCGGATGTACTTATGTTTATGTTCTTGTACAGCGGACAATTCTCTAAAGAAGCGAAGCTGGCGAACTATGAATACTACGAGCCTAGATGTATTCATGAGTCTTCGCTGTCACCTTCGATCCACTCCATTTTGGCAAGTGAAATCGGCAAACCCGAGGAAGCATATTCGTTTTTTGAATTTGCTACTCGACTGGATTTAGACAACTATAACCGCAATACCCGTGAAGGGCTGCATACTACCTCAATTGCTGCTGCTTGGATGAATATTGTTTACGGCTTTGGCGGAATGCGTTCGGATGGAGCGCGTCTGTCCTTTCAGCCAACCCTGCCAGAACGCTGGGATGAATATAGCTTCCAAGTGTTGTATGAAGGAGTGCTTCTGAGAATTGTGGTCGACAAAAATTCAGTAACAATCACTGCGGTTAATGGTGGAAGTACCGAAATTATAGTGTACGGACAGTCGATTACAGTGGATGCTTCCGGGAAGACGCTTCCGCTAGGCGAAGGGATGCTGGCAGGATGAATTGGACCGTAAAGGATAGTTGTTTTGATAAACAGCTGGTGACGACAAACGGTAACAAATATATGCTAGGCAATGGCTACATGGGATATCGTGGCACACTGGAGGAATTCAGCAAAACCGAGCTAGTAGCTGTCACCCTCGCAGGTCTATATGACAGAGCAGGAGACAAATGGAGAGAACCCGTTAATGCCCCTAATGGATTGTTGACCAAAATTTTCTGTAATGATCAGCTCTTAAGTGTGCTTGACCGTGAACCGGTCGCTCATACTCAGGAGCTAAATATCCGAAATGCCATTCATCATCGGAGCACTGAATTTGCTGTATCTGACGGCGGGACGTTGACGTTTACCGCAGATCGTTTCGTAAGCCTGGATAATCTTCACTTGCTCGTTAGTAAATACTCTATTCGCAGCACACATGACTGCCGTGTAGCCATTGAGACGGGAATTGACGTAGATGTGTGGGATATCAATGGGCCTCATCTCTACGGACAAACGGTGCAATTGAAGGACGAGGTACTGATCTCTTCATCTGTTAGCGGAGAATTGAAGATCCCGGTGGTTGTGGCGGAGAGGGCGGTATTCAGTTTTGGTGAGGAGCTACTGGAAGATGGTGCTGCTGTTCGCCGGATTTCTTTTGATGCCCGTGCGGGTGAGACGTATGAATGGTTTAAGTATGTAGCAGTCTATACTGGACTTGATGCTGATCAGCCGGAGACGGAAGCTGTTAAATCTGTCCATGCTGCTGAGGCGCTGGGTTATGAGGCGTTATTTAAGTCTCACCGTCTGATATGGGATGAGAGATGGTCACACAGTGATGTAATCATCGAAGGTGATGAAGCTGCCCAATTTGCCTTGAGATATAGTATCTATCAGCTGTTAATCATTGCGCCTACAGTTTCGGAGAAGGTGTCTATTCCAGCCCGGGGATTATCGGGTCAGGTATATAAGGGAGCTGTATTCTGGGATACGGAAATGTTTATGTTGCCGTTTTTCCTGCACAGTGATCCTAAGGTAGCGCGGAACTTGATGATGTACCGGATTCATACATTGGATGGTGCTCGCCGTAAGGCCGCGGAATATGGATTTTTGGGCGCATTTTATGCTTGGGAAAGTCAGGATACGGGAGACGATGCCTGTACTTTGTTTAATGTGAATGATGTATTTACAGGCCGGCCGATGCGCACCTATTTCCGCGATAAGCAGGTTCATATCAGTGGTGACGTTGTGCATGGGATCTGGAAATATGTTCAATTCACAGGGGATGAAAGTCTGCTTACTAGTGGAGGAGCAGAGGTGATCTGGGAATGCGCTCGCTTTTTCTACTCTTACGCTTACTATAATTCGGTTAAACAGCGGTTTGAGATTCTGGATGTTACAGGTCCGGATGAATATCATGAGCGTGTGAACAATAATGCTTTTACGAATGCACTGGTTAAAGAGACGCTTGAGAATGCCTTGCGTACGGCAGCCTTGCTGCAAGAGAAGTATCCTGAGGACTACAGTCAATTGTCCGCTCAGTTTAGCTCAGGGCCATTCCTGAAGGAGTTCAAAACGATGCTGGATAGCTTTTACGTTCCACAGCCTGATCCTGCCAGTCTTGTTATTGAACAATTCGACCGGTACCTCACCTTGGAGGATGTAAAACTAACAGAACTGAAATCACGTGTGCTTAATAAAAATGAGTATTTTGGCGGCGGCAATGGCTTAGCTACCACCACAACCATACTTAAACAAGCAGACGTTGTGTTGATGCTGAATTTGTTCAAGCACTCCTTTAGCAAGGAAGTGAAACAAGCGAACTGGGAATTTTACCAACCGCGTACGGAACACGGATCAAGCTTAAGCCCTTGTATCTACGCTTTGGTAGCTGCTGATATTGGTTCACCGGATTGGGGCTATCCGTATTTTATGCGTACGGCTACCGTCGATCTCACCGGCGAATCTAAGCAATATGTAGGGGATCTCTACATCGGAGGGACTCATCCGGCTGCGAATGGTGGTGCTTGGATGGCGGCGGTTCTTGGCTTCGCTGGGTTGGACTACGAAGGAGGGGTTGTGCACATCAATCCATCTCTGCCGCAACATTGGCAGTCCGTTCAGCTTCCGGTTACCCTGCGCGGCGACACCATCCAACTGCGGATCAGTAAGGATGAAGTCACTGTGATCACAGCTGCTGATTACAGTGGAGACTTGGTATTCTCGGTGCAAGGCGGAGAAGGCAAGTCCTGCTCTGCAGGTGAGATCCTTCGACTGGCCTTTGACGAAACGGGATTATAAATATTAATACACAACGGAGAGGAAGCAAATCAATGTTGGAAAATATGAAAGGCGCCATCTTTGATCTGGATGGCGTGATCGTAGATACAGCCAAATATCATTATTTGGCGTGGGCGAGTCTTGCAGATGAGCTTGGCTTTAAATTCACGGAGGAGGATAACGAACGGCTTAAAGGTGTGAGCCGGATGAGATCACTTGATATCCTGCTGGAAGTGGGTGGCCTGGAATTTGAGGAAGCAGAGAAGCTGGCAATGGCGGAGAAGAAAAACCGCCTGTACGTAGAATACATTTCTCGACTCGAGGAATCGGAGCTGCTGCCTGGAGTGAAAGAATACCTAACAGGATTGAGATCACGTGGGATTGGGATTGCGTTAGGTTCAGCCAGTAAGAACGCTGAGTTTATTTTGAATAAGCTGAACATTACAGACTTATTTGATGCAGTTGTTGACGGCAACAAAGTGTCACTAGCCAAACCGGACCCAGAGGTGTTCCTGATCGCGGCTCAGGAGATAGGCTTGCAGCCGGATGAATGTGTTGTGTTTGAAGATGCTGAGGCAGGCGTTCAAGCAGGTAAAGCTGCTGGGATGAAGGTTGTAGGTATCGGCAAACCTGAGGTGCTGAAGGAAGCTGATCTGGTCGTTAAAGGGTTGTATGAGCTGCTGACAGACTAAAGCTCTAAATGAACATGGGACCGACTCCAAAGTAGCGGATGACTTTGGGGGCGGTCTTTTTTTGTGCAAAGTCTCTGTATTTAGCTGGCCCAGACTGTCCATCGGACCTCATAGTCGCTATTAGCCATAAATCGGCTCATTTGCGAACCTATCGGACCGCATAGTCGCTATTGGCGCGAAAATCCTTCATATCGCACACGTTTGGAACGAATAATGCCTCTGGGGTCCGAAACTCCCCGTAAAAGCAGGAATTTGTTCAAATAGCTGCATCTGAGTCCGATCGCTCATCGTGCTGAGAGTGTATGGGAATGCAAAGTGCCGAATAAGTAGCTGAGCTGCACATTAAGTTAGTCAGATAGTTAGTCTTAAGCTCAAAAACTCAAAAACTCAAAGGGTCTATCGGACCTCATAGTCTCTATAAGTAATAATCCGGCTCATTTGCGAACCTATCGGACCGCATAGTCGCTATTGGCGCGAAAATCTTTCACATCGCACACGATTGGAACGAATAACGCCTCTGGGGTCCGAAACTCCCCGTAAAAGCAGGAATTTGTTCAAATAGCTGCATCTGAGTCCGATAGCTCATCGTGAAAAAAGTGTGTGTGGGAATGCAAAACGCCGAATAAGTAGTTGAGCTGCACATTAAGTAATTCAGATAGTTAGTCTTAAGCTCAGACGGTGATCGGACCCCATAGTCGCTATTAGCCGTATATTAAGTCATTCAGAACGTTAGTCAAAAGCTCAACAGTTTATCGGACCGCATAGTCGCTATAAGTAATAATCCGGCTCATTTGCGATCCTATCGGACCGCATAGTCGCTATTGGCGCGAAAATCCTTCATATCGCACACGTTTGGAACGAATAATGCCTCTGGGGTCCGTAACTCCCCGTAAAAGCCAAAAATCAGCCCAATAGCTGCATCTGAGTCCGATCGCTCATCGTGAAAAGAGTGTGTGTGGGAATGCAAAACGCCGAATAAGTAATAAGTCGCACATCAAGAAACCCAACGCCCACAACGCCCTACAACGCAACCATCGCACATTAAGCAATCCAACGCCCTACAATACCACCATCGCACATCAAGTAATCCAGACGCCCAACAGACAAAGCACATTCAAGTATTGAAGTACTTGAGTGTTCAAGTGTTCAAGTGTTCAAGAACATACATGGCACTTCTTCCATATAGAGTTCATTTCTCCTAGCCCCACGCAGTGTCCTTTATACCGCTCCCACTTTTTCTGTTTGCGGTTTTTAAGAGTTCCGTTGATGGAGTTGCGAAGTGGAGGTTTGGAGCTGGAGAAACGCCAGTGGTCGCCTTTATCCTCGGATTTCTACCACTCAGCGGTATAAAATCAGGAAATCTGAGGATAACAGCGATCGTAAGCCCAAACGCTCTACGTAGTGGCGAACATATCATCATGCTCTTTTTATCCGCCCAACATAAAAAACTACATACAAATGAACATAAAAAACTTTAAAATAAACATATGTAAGCGTTTATCACTTTGATATAGTTATTGAACCCGGAGGTGTATCTCGATGTTGTCTAGGCTGATTAGGCCGATTTTGAAGCTAAACGTCAAACAACAGCTTATCCTGCTGTTTCTGATTATGATCTCGCCGATTCTGTTTTTGAACATTTACGGGAATATGAAGGCTGAGCAAATTCTGAAGCGCCATGTGACGAATGCTTATGTAGAGCTGAACAAGCAAAACTTCACCATCATTAACCGAGATATCGATACCGTAAATAAAATTACTACCACTGTAATTCAAAATCCTCTGATTCAACAGATTAATATGACGGGTTCGGATACCATTCTGGAGCGGGTTAAACGTTATGAGACGATAGAGAAGCTGTTGGTCAGTTACTCGCAGGGAGCGGAGCGTGGGGACGGCATCTATTATTCCCTTTATATATACGATCCCGAGGATTATTATTTTTTTGCACCCAATTTCCCACAGGTTAAGAAGGCGGGGGTATATTTCTTTTCCAAAGCGGAAGAGCCCTATTGGTTCGAGGAGGTTGTCCAGAAAAAGGGTCGCGGATCTCTAAAATTTACAGGGAAGCTAAGTGCACAAGCGGAAAACTTGAAGACTCTTACCTATATGAGAGCTGTCAATAACATCTCCAGAAAAGCTGAGACCATTGGGGTTTTAGTCATTACCAAAATGGACGCAAAAATCGGAGAATCCCTTAAATCCATATCGTTGCCTGATGGTGATATTTACTTAACAGATCTGGATAATCGTGTACTCGCTTCTACTACGAATAATACTGGTGAGATCATTACGCTGCCGGAGACGGTCGTTGCTGAGGATTTGGAGGGAACCGTGGATGTTATTACCTCGGATTTTATTTATGTGGTCAATAATAACCATGCCTTAGGACAGAAGCTAGTCTACAAAATCGCCGTAAAAGCGCTGCTGCAGCAACAAAACGAAATGAAAAGTGTGATTCAATACATAACTGTGGCCTATGCTGTTTTTGGATTAATCATGATTACTTATTTCTGGCGTTCATTAATGACGCCTTTGCAAAAGTTAGCTTTTTTCGTCCGGAAGTTTGAGCCAGGCAATCGTGTCCCTGAGACGCCAAAAAGAGGGAGTAACGATGAGGTCAGTGTGCTGATTGGATCTACCTATGACATGGCCCGCAGGCTAAATGGACTAATTACTTATAAATACCAGATGGAGCTAAAACAGAAGGAATCACAGCTTCAACTGCTCTATCAGCAGATCAATCCGCATTTGCTCTACAACACTTTGGAGAGTATTTACTGGAAAAGCTCGCTGGAAGGTAACGTTGAATCCGCCGAGATGATCAAGGAATTATCCAAGCTTATGAAGATTAGCCTCAGTCGGGGAAGGGAGCTGATTAGCCTTGAAGAAGAGCTGGAGCATGCAACGGCCTACATCAAGCTGCAGCAGCACCGGTATGATTATATATTTCGTGTAGTAATGAAGATTCATCCAGATACGAAAAGAAATCTAATTCCTAAAATTACCCTGCAGCCGTTAATTGAGAATGCTATTATTCATGGTGTCAAAAATATGGGCGAGGATGGGGAAATCATCATTAGCGCAGTTTGTGTGGACGATACCGTCGAGATCACTATTGAAGATAACGGCTATAAGTCTGTTGATTATCAGGCCATTGAAGCTGTGCTGAATGACGACAGTCCAAATCCGGCCAGCGGTTACGGGATTCGCAACATTAACCAGCGTATTCATTTACACTTCGGCTCTGATTATGGCATCAGCTATACCCCTCGTAAAGAGGGCGGTACATTGGTGACGGTTAAGCTTCCGAAATCAGAGAATCAGGACTAAGGAAGGGGAGCATACAGATATGTTCAATATATTAGTTGTGGATGACGAACCCTTGATTTGTAAAGGGCTGAGCAATTTATTAGCTTCTTCGGGGTTAAACATAGACCATATTTATACAGCAAACAGTGGTTTTGAAGCGCTGGACTGCATTCGGATGGAGGAAATAGACCTGCTCGTGACTGATATTCAGATGGGCGCAATGAGCGGGATTGATCTAATGCAGCATGCAAAATTGGCCAAACCCTGGGTACAGACCATCGTGATTTCTGCACACGAGACGTTTCAATATGCGCAAATGGCCGTTAGGCTTGGAGCGAAGGATTATTTGATCAAACCTTTGAACAGTGAGCAATTTCTGGATTCGGTGCGAAATGTGCTGCTTAAGATGGGGAAACCATCACCAGAATTGGATATTTTCATGTCAGGTATTAACGAAAGCTTTCGGCTGGAAGAGCCGCTTCCGGAATACAGCAAGTTATTGAATGAGCTGCTCATTGAGCCTGAAGGTGTACTGTGTGATGCAGAACGCTTGCAAAAGCTGGATAACCTGAAGCTGCAAGGGCCGTATTTTTCCGTCTTAAAAATTAAGGTGCCTCTGGCTGGAACGAATCAGGAGAAGCACTACACCCTGCGGGACAGACGGCTTCTTTGTTATGCCGCGCTGAATATCGCCAAAGAGCTGATGGATCAGGAGTGGAACTCGACAGCCTTTTACGCAGAGGATGAAGAGATTACGATCATTATTCAGTGGGATGAAAAAAGCTATGAAGATTCGTCTGCCAGCCAAATTAATAGGCTAGATATCCTTGGCCGTAGTCTTCATTTTAATATTCAAAAATATCTGCACTTAAATGCAGTTATCGGCATCAGCCAGATTCTCAAGGGTCTTTCTTTTATGGCTGTATTGAACCGTCAAGCCTCCAAAGCCATTCTCTGGAATAATGAACACAATGACCATTATGTGTTTTACTACGGGGATTTTAATTGGAACAGCTACACAACCGATCCTTCAGTAGAAGAGCTTCATACACGCAGCAATCTGATTGTAGAGAAAGCGAGAGAGTATATTGACGAGAACTATGCGCAAAAAGGATTAACCATCCATGAAGTGGCTAAGAAAAACCATGTCAGCCCCAATTATTTGAGCTATCTGTTTAAGAAAAATACAGGTTACAACCTGTGGGAATATGTAATTAAGCTGCGGATGGAAGAAAGCCGGGAGATGATTTTGAACACAGATCTTCGCAGATACGAAATCGCCGAGCGCGTAGGTTATGAATCACCGGAGCATTTTAGTAAAATTTTCAAAAAATATTATGGGATTAGCCCCAGTGAATTGAAGAAGTAAAAACACATACTACTTCGGTAGATTTAGACATGTTCAGTACAACCCTCATTTTCTACAATTTAAGGTAGGAAGCATTTTGCGAAAAATGCTGAAAGAAAAATGGAATGAGGGAGCCTGATGAATCAAACCGCAGTTGTATCCGAAAATCCGCCGGCGCTGAAGGGTACACCTTACAAGCAAAACCGCTGGAAGAAAAACTTTTGGGGATATATGTTCCTCGTACCTGCTGTGATTATTTTTGTAATGTTCTTGTGGGTGCCAATTTTTAAAGGCTTGTTGTACAGCTTCTACCATGTTGATTTTGTAAAAGGGAATAGCTTTGTTGGTTTTGAGAACTATGCTAGAGCCCTTAGTGATCCGGATGTTTTGACCGCGTTAAAAAATACAGGGTATTACATGCTTCTATGTCTTATTATCGGGTTCTGGGTTCCGATTGCTTTTGCTATTATGATCTCGGAGCTGAGAAGGTTTGGGGGCTTTGTACGGGTAGCGGCTTACCTACCTTTTGTAATGCCTGGTGTGGTGCTATATGGACTCTGGAGATGGCTCTATGATCCTGTGGGCCCAATCAATGCAGTATTAAGCTCGCTTGGTGTGGACCAGGTTGCCTTCCTGACAGATACAAGGTGGTCGATGATTTCCCTTGTTTTTATGGAGACGTGGCAGCAGTTTGGATCAGGGATGTTAATATACTTGGCTGCTGTACTCAGCATTCCGCGGGATTGGTATGAAGCAGCTGAGATTGATGGGGCGGGTGTGTGGGCACGTATAAAGTACATCACATTGCCTTCGCTACGTAATTTGATCATTTTGATGTTTATATTACAGATTATCGGGACTTCACAAGGGTATCAGTCACAAATGGCGCTGCTTGATGGTGGACCGAATAATACTACGCTTACCTATGCGCTGCTGATCGTAAAATATGCTTTTACAAGACTCGATTATGGAACAGCGACTGCGCTTGGCATGCTAATGTTCATAGTCCTAGGTGGTTTGGGCATTTTACAGTTCAAGCTTAACAAGGAGGACAACTAAGATGAAGAGCGCAGATAGAGGCATACTCTCAGAACATGATTTGAAAAAAACAAGCAATAAGATCGTTTATGGCTTGATGTGCGTGGTTATTTTGATTATGGTGTTTAGCATGCTGTATCCGATTTGTATGACGTTATTTAACGGACTGAAATCGAATCAAGAGGTGAACTCATTCCCACCGCATTTTTTCCCGCAGGAATGGCACTTCAGCAACCTTAAAGAAGCGATGAACTACATTGATCTGCTGATGTTCCTTAAGAACACTATTTATATTTTTGTGGGGAATATGGTCGTGACACTAGTCGTATTGGGAATGTCTGCTTTCAGCATTTCTCGTATGAATGTTCCTTACAGAAAGGCAATTTATTTCTTTTTCCTGATGACATTGTTTATTCCGGCGACCAGCTACATGATTCCCAACTTTGTCAATCTAAAAGAGCTTGGATTACTGAATCAGTACGCTGCCTTTTGGCTGCCGGCTGGTGCGAATACATTCTATTTTCTACTCTTAAAGAACTTTTTTGATGGGATACATCCTGAAATTTTTGAAGCAGCGCGGATTGACGGCTCCTCTGAGCCGAGAAGCTTTTTCTCCATTGCAGTGCCATTGTCGGTTCCGATATTTGCTACGCTGGCGATCTTTATCTTTTCTACTGCATGGAATGACTGGTTCTGGCCATCTCTGGTTATGCACAGTGAAGAGAAATATACGCTCGCGACAGCAATCTATAAATACGTTATTAATGTAAAGGCACTTAATACGAATATTAAATTCGCTATCCTATTTATCGTATCGTTGCCGCCGATCCTTGTCTTCCTGATTTTCCAAAAGTTCATTATGCGTGGCGTCGCATTATCAGCAGTTAAGGGATAAGCGCAGATCGACCGATTTAGTCACGGATCGTAAACATGCACATGAAAGGAATATAAATGCACCTCGTTTGTAAACGATTTCTCTTTTATGATCGATATGTAAGATAACTATGAATTGAAAAGGGGAGTTTCAATGCGTAAGTACTCTAGCGTGCTACTAAGCCTCCTTGTGGCCGGATCATTGTTAACCGCATGCGGCGGTAACAACAATAACGGAAACACGACAGGAAACAAGGAAGGGGAAGCGACTACTGCGCCAACGAATGCTGCAACAGATAATGCTGGCAGTGCTACAGCAGCGCCAACTGATGATATCACACAAAGAAAAGTGACCATCAAAATTCACTATCCAACCCCTGACCTAACCGAAGTTAGAGCACAGGAAGATGACAAGATCAAACGTTTCCAAGAGGAGTATCCGAATGTTGAAATCGTCAAAGACGATTGGCAGTACAATGTAAGTGAAATCGGCATCAAAATGGCAGCGAATGAAGCTCCAACCTTCTTTAACACTTACGCTACAGAAGCAAAATTCCTAGTTGAAAAAGGCTGGGTAGCTGACATTACGGATCTGTGGAATAAATACGAATTTAAGGATCAAATTAACCCGGTTCTCCAAAACCAATTTATCATTGACGGAAAAGTATTCGGCGTAACTCAAAAGGGTTATGTAACAACCACAATGATCAACAAAAAAATGCTGGATGAAAAAGGCGTTGCTGTTCCATCTATGGATTGGACTTGGGATGATATGCTGAATACCGCGAAAGGCGTAGCTGATACCAAAAAAGGGATTTCCGGTATTGCTCCAATGGGTAAAGGGAATGAAGCAGGCTGGAACTGGACCAACTTCCTGTTCGAGGCTGGCGGTGAAATTCAGAAGATTGAAGGCGGTAAGGTTGTAGCTACTTTTAATTCTGAGGCTGGGATTAAAGCGCTGGATTTCTACAAGAAACTTAGATGGGAAGCAAATGCGATTCCTCAGGACTGGGCACTGGGCTGGGGTGATGCTGTAGGCGCATTCCAACAAAGTCGTACAGCAATGGTAATGGCTGGATCTGACGGTGTTATTGAGCAAGCGTTGAATCAAGGCGGTCTGAAACCAGAAGATGTACTTACGTATCCAATGCCTGCGATGGAAAAAGGCGGAAAACACACTGGGGTACTTGGTGGTGACTACCTTGTAATCAATCCAAATGCAACACCAGACGAGCAAGAAATGGCATTCCGTTATATTACATTTGATTACTTCTCCGATAAAGGTCTAGAAGCACTGGATGCGGTTCTGCAACAACGTACAACGGATGGCAAATACTTTATTCCGCCGCTCTTAGATTACTATTCTGCAGATTCTGACTTCGGCAAGAAAACAAAAGCTGTGTATGATAAATATACAAATGTATATCAATACAGCCCTGATATTTTAGGCTTGCTGGACGGTAAACCGGAAGCGCAATACAATACACAGGACTACTACGCAACCATGTCCAATGTAATTCAAGAGCTGTTCTCCAAAAAAGGAACAGATTCTAAGACACAGCTTGAAGCTGCTGCCAAAACAGTGCAAGAGAAATTCTTCGATACAATTAAAGTAGAATAGGCAAGGAAGGACAGAACCGGCTCCTTTAGGAGTCGGTTTTTTT
The DNA here is from genome assembly GCF_037963265.1 of Paenibacillus sp. FSL H7-0943. Classification (NCBI taxonomy): domain Bacteria; kingdom Bacillati; phylum Bacillota; class Bacilli; order Caryophanales; family Paenibacillaceae; genus Paenibacillus; species Paenibacillus sp. FSL H7-0943. Next base: position 4,927,563 of record NZ_CP150148.1, on the reverse strand, counting down.
ATGTTTATATTATTGATATTTTTATAAATCAACCCAACGGATGGCTTCCGACTATTTTTTAGAGGGTCATGAGAAAAATAGAGTGTCAACAAAATTAGATTTGTATTTTTAAAATATTTTTGCGAGCGGAAAGGTAGAAAATGGGTATCGGTTCTTGTCTTTTTAAACATAAACTTTAGATTTAAGGAATAATACAGCATAAATAATGGTAAAAAACCTATAATATGATTGAATGAAAGCGCTTTGAAAACAAATCAAAAAAACTTTATACTTTGTGAAAGATTTCACTATACAAGGTGGAAATGATGTGATAAGATAAATGTGTAGAGAAAAACAACCTAAAAATTGACAGGAGGACGAGGGAGATGGCAGTTAAGAACGAAGTCGCCGCCCAAGTTAAACAAACTACCGCTGAAGAGTATATTCAGACTTTGGTGGATAAAGCGAAAAAAGCACATGAGGCATTCATGGCGCTGGATCAAGAGCAAGTTGACACAATCGTTCATGCAATGGCGTTGGCTGGACTCGACAAACATATGTACCTCGCTAAATTGGCTGTAGAAGAAACTGGCCGCGGGGTTTACGAAGACAAAATTACTAAAAACATCTTCTCGACAGAATATATCTGGCACGGAATTAAATACGATAAAACAGTAGGCGTTATTGAAGACAATGCTTATGAAAGCTTCCAAAAAATTGCTGAGCCCGTCGGAATTGTAATGGGTATCACACCGGTAACCAACCCTACATCCACCACGATGTTTAAAGCGTTGATTTCGATTAAGACACGGAACCCTATTATATTCGGTTTTCACCCATCTGCGCAAGAGTGTAGTGCAGCAGCTGCTAGAATTCTTCATGATGCGGCTGTAAAAGCTGGCGCACCTGAGAATTGTATCCAATGGATTGAAATGCCAACGATGGACAAAACAAACGCTTTGATGAACAACCCTGACGTTGCACTTATTCTTGCAACTGGCGGTTCTGCAATGGTAAAAGCAGCTTATAGCTGTGGTAAACCAGCTCTTGGCGTAGGTCCTGGTAACGTACCTGCATTCATCGAAAAGAGCGCGGATATCGATCAAGCCGTAACGGACATCATTCTTTCCAAAACATTTGATAATGGTATGATCTGTGCTTCCGAGCAAGCTGTTATTATCGAAGAACCAATCTTCGATCAAGTGAAAAAGAAAATGATCGCTAATGGCTGCTACTTTGTTAACAAAGAAGAAGCTGCCAAACTTACTAGCGGCGCTATGAACGTTGATAAATGTGCGGTTAATCCAGCAATCGTTGGACAATCCGCAGTGAAAATTGCTGAAATGTGCGGCATTCAAGTTCCTGCCGGCACTAAGATTCTGGTAGCAGAACTTGAAGGTGTAGGCACTAAATATCCATTGTCCGCTGAAAAATTGAGTCCTGTGCTTGCTTGCTACAAAGTTAAAAACGCAGATCAAGGTATTGAACGCGCAGCACAAGTTGTTGAATTTGGTGGTATGGGCCATAGTTCGGCTATCCACTCCAACAACGAAGAAGTAATCATGAAGTTCTCTAACCGTCTGCAAACAGGACGTATTCTCGTTAACTCGCCTTCCACTCATGGTGCGATCGGCGATATCTATAACACTAACATCCCTTCGTTGACGCTGGGCTGCGGATCTTATGGTCGTAACTCCGTGTCGCAAAACGTTACAGCAATCAATTTGATCAACGTGAAAAGGGTGAATCGTCGTACCGTGAATATGCAATGGTTTAAAGTACCTGACAAGATCTATTTCGAAAAAGGCGCTACTCAGTACCTGACCAAAATGCCTGATATCACACGTGTCGCAATTATCACTGACCCAATGATGGTTAAGCTTGGATATGTTGAGAGAGTTGAACATTACCTGCGTCAACGCCAAACTCCTGTAGCGATCGAAGTGTTCTCGGAAGTTGAACCAGATCCATCGACAACTACAGTTGAAAAAGGTACAGCAATGATGAACAGATTCCAACCGGACTGCATCATCGCACTTGGTGGTGGTTCCCCAATGGATGCTGCAAAAGGAATGTGGTTATTCTATGAACATCCAGACGCAGACTTTAATGGTCTGAAACAAAAATTCATGGATATCCGTAAACGGGTTTACAAATTCCCTAAACTTGGAAACAAAGCTAAGTTTGTAGCGATTCCAACTACTTCGGGTACAGGTTCGGAAGTAACATCTTTCGCAGTTATTACCGATAAAACAACTGAACAACACACTAAATATCCTTTGGCTGACTACGAGCTAACTCCAGACGTAGCTATCATTGATCCAGAGTTCGTATACAGCTTGCCAAAAACTGCTGTAGCTGATACAGGTATGGACGTATTGACACATGCCATCGAAGCTTATGTATCTGTTATGGCGAGTGACTACACGGATGGTCTGGCAATTAAAGCAATCCAATTGGTATTCCAATACCTTGAAAAATCGGCTCTTGAAGGCGACAGAGTTGCCCGTGAAAAAATGCATAACGCATCAACACTTGCTGGTATGGCCTTTGCTAATGCTTTCCTGGGTATTAACCACAGCTTGGCGCATAAATGGGGCGGTCAATATCACACTGCTCACGGTCGTACTAATGCGATCCTTATGCCACACGTTATTCGTTACAATGCTAAGAAACCTACGAAGTTCGCTTCGTTCCCTAAATATTCACACTTCGTAGCTGACGAGCGTTATGCAGAAATCGCCCGTATTCTGGGATTGCCAGCTCGCACAACTGAAGAAGGTGTAACTAGCCTGATCAATGCTATTCGCGACATGAACAAAAAACTGGGTATCGAAGAATCCTTCCAACAATTGGGCTTTGATCCTAAGGATTTTGAATCCCATGTAGATTACTTGGCTGACCGTGCATTTGAAGATCAATGTACAACTGCCAATCCTAAGCTGCCGCTGGTATCTGAACTCGCAGATGTATATCGTAATGCTTTCTACGGAAGATTTGATAATTAATATTTGGTTAAGTAGATAATAGGATGGTTGTGGATTAGATATAAGTGACAAATATCACCGGAAAGGTGATATTTGTCACAGTCTATTTATAGAAAATAAACTAAAATGTTTATATAAACAACGGTCCCATATATGGAACAATGATTGTGAATTTTCGAACAACCATATTTTTCTTGGGATCACGAGACACGGGATCAACCTTCAAGCCCGCGATCTCTACAAATATAATATAAATATAGATGGAGGGATTTAGCATGTCGGTGATTGAAAAAGATGTACAAGAAGTGAAATCCGGTTGGAGAAGTTTTGCAAAAGGTAAATGGTCCAGAAAAGTTGACGTTAACAACTTTATCGCAAGCAACATTAAGCCTTATGAAGGAAACGAAGAATTCCTCGTAGGACCTACTAGTAACACAACTGAACTGTGGAAGATTATTTCCCAATTGAGCAAGGAAGAAAGAGAAAGAGGCGGCGTATGGGATGTTTCCCTAGATACTGTCTCCACAATCACTTCACATGCACCAGGCTACATTGACAAGGACAAGGAACAAATTGTAGGCGTACAGACTGATGCTCCTTTCAAACGTTCCATCCAGCCATTCGGCGGGATCAAGATGATGGTTGATGCTACGAAGGCTTATGGCTTCGAGCTTCCACAAAACATCGTTGACATGTTTACGAACATTCGCAAAACGCATAACCAAGGCGTATTTGATGCATATACACCAGACATGAGAGCTGTGCGTAAATCCGGCGTAATTACAGGTCTTCCTGATGCTTACGGCCGCGGACGCATCATCGGCGACTACCGCCGCATTGCTCTGTACGGTATTGATTTCCTCATTAAAGACAAAAAACAACAACAAACTGAGCTTGAAGTAGATTCCATGACTGAAGATATCATTCGTTTGCGTGAAGAGCTGTCCGAGCAAATTCGTGCACTTGGCGAATTGAAAGAAATGGCAGCTGCTCATGGTATGGATATTTCCAGACCGGCGACCAACTTCAAAGAAGCTACTCAATGGGTATACTTCGGATATCTGGCAGCAGTTAAAGAGCAAAATGGTGCGGCGATGTCCCTGGGCCGTGTGTCCTCTTTCCTGGACATCTATGCAGAACGCGATATTGCTGAAGGTACTTTGACTGAAGAACAAGTACAAGAAATCGTCGATCATTTCGTAATGAAACTGCGTATCGTGAAATTCTTGCGTACACCTGACTATAATGATCTGTTCTCCGGCGACCCAACATGGGTAACTGAATCCATCGGTGGTATGGCTGAAGACGGAACAACTCGTGTTACTAAGAACAGCTTCCGTTTCTTGAACACCCTGTACAACTTGGGTCCAGCTCCGGAACCAAACTTAACTGTACTGTGGTCCGAAAAATTGCCTGAAGCCTTCAAAAAATATTGTGCTAAGGTTTCCATCGAAACTAGTGCAATTCAGTATGAAAATGACGATGTAATGCGTCCATACTGGGGTGAAGATTATGCGATTGCTTGCTGCGTATCTCCAATGCGTATCGGTAAACAAATGCAGTTCTTCGGTGCTCGTGCCAACCTGGCAAAAGCATTACTGTATGCTATCAATGGTGGTGTAGATGAAAAATCCGGAGCACAAGTTGGACCGGAATTCCCAGCGATCACTTCTGAATATCTGGATTATGACGAAGTAATGAAACGTTTCAAACCGATGATGGAGTGGTTGGCTAAGACTTATGTTAACACTTTGAACATCATTCACTATATGCATGACAAATATTCTTACGAACGTATCGAAATGGCGCTGCATGACCGTGACATTCTGCGTACGATGGCTTGTGGTATTGCTGGGCTGTCCGTTGCAGCTGACTCACTAAGCGCAATTAAATACGCCAAAGTAAAACCTATTCGTAACGAACAAGGTATTGCGATCGATTTCGAAACCGAAGGCGAATTCCCTTGCTACGGTAACAATGACGATGCTGTTGACAGCATCGCAGTAGAATTGGTTGAAACCTTCATGACTATGATCCGTAAAAACAAAACATATCGTGATTCTGTGCCGACTCAATCGGTACTGACCATTACTTCGAATGTAGTGTACGGTAAGAAGACAGGTACTACACCTGACGGACGTAAGAAAGGTGAACCTTTCGCACCAGGTGCTAACCCAATGCACGGACGTGACAAGAAAGGCGCCTTGGCTTCCCTGAACTCTGTAGCTAAACTGCCTTACTCCGATGCACAAGATGGTATCTCTAATACGTTCTCCATCGTACCTAAGGCACTTGGTAAAGACGAGGATTCCCGTAAGTCTAACCTGGTACACATGATGGATGGATACTTCCATAACAACGCTCAGCATTTGAATGTTAACGTATTTAACCGTGAACAGCTGATGGACGCTATGGAGCACCCAGAGAACTATCCACAATTGACTATCCGTGTATCCGGTTATGCAGTTAACTTCATCAAGCTGACTCGTGAACAACAAATGGATGTAATCAACCGTACATTCCACGGTTCGATGTAATTTGTTCCTGTCATGAAGATCTTTGAATTAGTACTACTATTGAAATAATTGCAAGGAAGATACCGCCCTTGTCTCAAGGGCGGTAATATCTTGTTTGAGAATTGTTAAAATTTTAAATTTTATTGCCGCGATATAGGGATATGACAGTCTCAAGGACAGGGATCTTCATCGTTGAAAAAGGGACTGTTAGTCTGGCGTGGCGAAAGGATGACATCCTATGATTAAAGGTCGCATACATTCTTTGGAAACCTTTGGAACCGTTGATGGACCTGGTATTCGATTTGTCTTATTTATGCAAGGCTGCTTGCTGAAATGTCAGTATTGCCATAACCCTGATACATGGGCTTTAGATGAAGGTAAAGAAATGACTCTAGAAGAAGTGCTTTCGGAAATCGAGCCATATATAAACTACTATCGTTCATCCGGTGGCGGGTTAACTGTATCCGGTGGAGAACCAACCTTGCAGGCGCAATTTGTAAAGCAGTTATTTACGGAAGTGAAGAAGCGTTGGAATTTGCACACCACATTAGACAGTAATGGTTACAACGAAGGTGACAAGATTAATGACTTATTGGATGTAACAGATTTGGTTATGCTTGATCTGAAGCATATTGATGAAGAAGCGCATATCAAATTAACCGGTAAATCCAATGATCGAACTTTGAAGCTTGCACGCTGGCTCTCAGACCATAATCGTAAGATGTGGATCCGACATGTATATGTTCCTGGTATTCATGATCGTGAAGAGGATCTCATTAACTTAGGTCGTTATATTGGAACCTTAAATGGCGTCGAGAAATTCGAAATCTTACCTTATCATCAGATGGGTATCTATAAATGGGAAATGCTCGGCAAAGCTTATGAACTGGATGGAGTACCTTCTCCAACAGAAGAAGAAGTGCAACGGGCATACCGCTTGGTCGAAGAAGGTCGTAAGCAAACGGCATTGGTATAATAGAAATCTATTTTTAAGAGAGACCGTACCCTCAGTGGTTGATCATCACTGAAGGTGCGGTTTTTTGTTATGAGGAAGTAAAAAGGGAGGGGTTAAAGCTCCTCTGAGGGGGAATTTTATATTATTTCTAATAAAGACATGCTATAGTTACACGTGGTTTATGGGGTAGATAATAAATGAATATGTCAGGTAATATGACTAATTTGATATTTTAATTAAATGTTTTTAAAGAAAAACAAACTTTTGTGATGAGAAAAACAAATAAATAAAGCGATTTAACATTTTAATGTTATAAAATATAACTTATCATGTAGTTGATTCCGCTTACATTAGAGATTTTTATCCCTATAGTGGATGAATCTTAACCTTACGATAATGAAGTCTGTTTTCTATAATAAGAAGTGTAAAGCACATCAATATATAGGGAGGGTCACAAGAAATGAAAAAAAGTATGACTTTGCTATTGTCCCTGATTTTCGTATCATCAGCTTTACTGACTGGTTGCGGAGGCAACAACAATGCGTCTTCTAACAAAGGAGATGGAAACGCTACCGCGACTAACTCAGCCGCTACAAATGCTCCAGCAACAGAAGAACCGGTAAATAACGAGCCATTTGAAATGACGATTCGTCACACTCAAATCGGTGCAGACAAGCAGAAACGTCTGGCTATTCTCGAAGAAGTAGTTAACAAAGTACAAGAGGATGTACCGGGTCTGACCTTTAAACTCGATGGGGTAGATTCAGATGTAAACCGTAAAGAAAAATTGCGTGGTGAAATGGCTGCGGGTAATCCACCGGAAATCTTCGATCTGTTCGGTAGCCCTGACTCCAAGATCTATGCTAAAGAAGGTAAATTACTTGACCTGACTCCAATCCTTGAGGAACTTGGAATTAAGGATAAATTCTCAAATCTTGATCCTTTCACTTATGAAGGAAAAATCTATGGATTGCCAATCGGTGGTTCTGGTGAAGGTTTCTTCTATAACAAAGAATACTATACAAGCAAGGGCTGGAAGGCTCCAACAACATTTGCTGAATTGGAACAACAATTGGCTGATATCAAGGCTGATGGAAAAGTACCTTTGGCTGGTGCATCCAAAGCTGGTTGGGTACCACTTATGTTAGCTAACCACCTGTGGTCACGTTATGCAGGTCCGGATGTAACTGCTAAATTTGCAACAGGCGAAGCTAAATGGTCTGATCCAAATGTAGTAAAAGGATTTGCGAAATACAAAGAATGGGTTGACAAAGGCTACTTCAAAAAAGGCGAACTTGGCTTTGAATATGCTGAATACACAACACAATTCACTAGTGGTGAAGCGATCCTGCTGTATGATGGTACTTGGAAATCTTCCGTATTTAAAACGGGCCAATCTGGCGAAGGTTTGATCGGTAAAGTTGGATTCTTCAACATCCCAGCAGTTGAAGGCGGAGCGGGTGACCAAACTGCATTGATGCGCGATGTGAACAATGGTTATGGTTTCTCTGCATCTGCTGAGAAAGATCCACGTCAATTGGCTGCTGTGAAATCTTTTATTAAAAACTTATTTAATGAAGAAATGCAATTGCGCGGACTTGTTGAAGATGGTGTATTGCCAGCAATGAAGATTGACCAAAACGTATTGAATGAGAATATTACTGATGATCTGATGAGCGAAATCGTAGGTGTACTTAACAACTCACAATCTTCGTTCCCAGCATTTGACTCTCTTGTTCAAGCTGATGTAACTACAGAAATCAGTAACATTCAAATTCAAAAACTGATTGGCGATCAGACGACTCCTGAGAAAATGGGCGAAGCTTTGCAAAAGGTACAAGAAGAAGCAAACGCAGCAGTTGAATAAATAGCTGCAAACTGAATGTACCCTGGTGCTAAATCCAGGGTACATTTTTAAAATCAAAGAAAATATGTGTTTGCACTTGATCTGAAGCATTCACTATTCGCCAGATGTCAAAGCAACCGGAGGTAGTCATGAATAAAGCATTAAGAAATCCAGTGGTATTTTTCCTTTTCGTTCTTCCAGCATTGATATTGTTCACGATGTTTTTCATTTACCCCATTTTTAGTTCTATTTATTACAGCTTTACTAGTTGGAACGGTGTATCGGAGACGGTTAAATCAGCCGGATTAAGTAATTATGAGAAAGCACTAGGAGATGAACGATTCTGGATATCCGTTAAAAACAACGGTTGGTTTATTCTTTTCTCCGTATGTATACAGGTACCGTTGATCGTATTCTTCTCGTTATTAATTTCTAATGTGAAGAAGTTAAAGGGCTTATATAAGACAGCAGTCTTTATGCCTTCCATTATGTCTACAGCGGTTATCGGTATTCTCTGGGGGTTTATCTATGAGCCCAACATTGGACTTTTTAATAAGCTCCTTAGTCTAGTAGGAATTAATCCTATTTACTGGCTGTCAGATGAAAGATTTGCAATGCTTTCTATTTTGTTGACGAATGCTTGGCAGTGGACTGGATTTTATATCGTTATGGTCCTAGCGGCGATTCTAGCTATTCCTGGTGAATTGGATGAAGCTGCAGCCATTGACGGCGCAACTGGATTTCAACGCGCTACTCGTATCACGCTCCCACTAATCGTACCGATCATCTCGGTTGTAATTATGCTATCCATTGCTGGAGCAATGAAAGCTGCGGATATCGTCATCGTTATGACTAAGGGGGGACCTGCAGGTTCAACCGATGTAATGGCAACATACATGATTAAATATGCGATCACGAACTTTAAGTATGGATACGGAAATGCCATCGCTGTCCTGATCTTTGCATTTACACTGGTGGTTACAGTCCTTTATCAGCTGCTGATTGCACGTCGTACAGAAAGGATTGAATACTGATGCCACGCGCCCTGAAAAAGAGTCTGCCACATATTGCCCTTTTATTCTATTTGTTAGTGATCCTGTTTCCTTTCCTATTCGTATTATTCTCATCTGTGAAAAAGGATAATAATGAGATTGCGCTTAATCCTTTTGGCATCCCCAAGGAATTCGTCTTCAATAACTACGTGGAGGCTTGGGTAAATGCCAAGATTAGTACTTACTTTTTCAACAGTTTGTACATTTCGATCCTTGCCTCTGTAGTGTCCATTCTGCTTGCGTCTATGTTTGCTTTTGCGGTTACGCGGATGCGTCAGGGGAAATGGAATACTATTTTGTTCTCACTGGTTTTAGTAGGAATGCTCATCCCGAATAATGCTTTAATGCTGCCGATTTATACGATTGTACGTAAGTTAGGAATACTGAACACCCACTGGGCGTTGATCATTCCTTATATCGCCAATGCGATTCCATTTACCATCATTATTTTAGCAGCATTTATGCGAAATTTACCTAGAGAAATAGAAGAAGCTGCGGTCATGGATGGCTTGAAGGCACCGGGTATCTTTGCTAGAATTATTGTACCTCTAACGGTTCCGGCTATGGTTACGGTATTCATTGTTAATTTCCTGGGAAATTGGAACGAGTTCTTGCTAGCTAACTACTTCCTGTCGAATGACGAGCTGCGAACGCTTCCAGTAGGTATGGTCCAATTCCGGGATCAATACCAGATGAACTATGCACAAATGTCAGCCGGTATCGTCTTCAGCGTACTGCCGGTAATTATCATTTATGCAATTCTTCAGGAGAAGATTATTGAAGGTGTAACAGCGGGCGGCGTAAAAGGATAACTTTATTCTCAGTCAGGAGCACTAGCCGATGAATTTGCGCTATAAATTATTTACGGCATTTTTGGGCCTGATTATCATTCCTTTATTTATTCTAGGCATGCTTATGTTTTTTGTGACTTATAATTCTATTGAAAAAAAGTACAGCCAGCAGTCGGAATACTCACTTAAAGCGATTAGTTACAGTATTTCTAATGTATTAAAAGATATGGATAACGTTACAGACAACGGAATTGCTACCTCGGTGTTTCATATGGCCCTTAGTGCAGATGATCCTAACAACCAGGATTTGACTGATGCTGAGCAACTGAATCTGAATGCGAGCCAGCGCAATTTCCGTAGTCTGTTGTTTAATCATCCATCGATCAGTTATGCATTTTTGTACAATTTTAACGGTAGAGGTAACTCTGAAATCGTGTCGCTTTTTAACAAGGAAAATTTCCGAACGCTACCCTATGATACATTCAAAAAAAGTGATCTGTACCAGGAAGTTATGGACTTAAATGGTGTGCCGAAATGGCTGGCTCCTCACGAGTATCCCGAGCTTACGGGTACTGAACCTGTGTTTACACAAATTCGGCTAGTGAAGGAATTGAGCTTCTTTCAGAACATAGGTATCCTAGTTGTGCAGATCAAGAATTGGGAGTTCGAATCCATATTTCGCAATTTAAAAATTGGGGATAGCAATCAGGATGTTTCCTTTATGCTTGTAAATGATGATGGAATGATTCTTTTTGACCCAGATCAAAAGCTGGATGGACAGGACTTCCAGTCTTTCGCGGATAAAGAGATTACCTTTAAAAAAGGGTTTCAGAGTTTCAAAACAGAGTACAACGGGGAGAAAAGCATTCTTTCCATGTATCATTTGAAGGACTATCCATGGAGTCTGGTATCTGTGACTTCTTGGGATACGTTGTCTCACGAAGTTACAGTATTTGCTCGCTGGTTCGTCGCTGTGATTTTCCTTTGCTTATTGGCAGCTGTGATCTTCAATTTATTTTTTATGAACCGGATTACCGGCGGCATCGCCGTCATTGTTCGTTTTATGCGCCGGGTTGAAGACGGAGATCTGACCACTAGGGTAGAAGTTAAAGGGAATGATGAGCTAACGCTGCTTGCTAAGGGTTTTAATGATCTTATGGATAAAATCAATGGATTGTTTAACAGAATTCATGTGGAGCAGCGTCGCAAGAATCAAGCTGAGATGCGTGTTCTGCAGGCACAGATTAAACCACATTTTTTATTCAATACATTAGAATCAATCAATGTTCTCGCTATACAGAATGAAGGCAAAAAAGTTAGTGAGATGGTCTACAGGCTGGCCAGTATTTTGCGAATCAGCATTCAGGATCGGGAAGAGATTACACTGGATGAAGAAGTTAAACATTTACGCAATTATTTGGATATACAAAAATTCCGCTTTGAAGATTTGTTCGAATACGAGATCGATATTCCGAATGAATTGATGAGTTGCGGTATCCTTAAACTCACTTTACAACCGCTTGTAGAGAACAGCATTCAACATGGATTTGAGGGCATTGATTACAAAGGTCATGTTTCTGTGAAAGTTTGGGAGAAGCAGGGGGATTTGATTTTACGTATTGAAGATAATGGTATTGGTATTACACCTTCTCAGTTGGCTATTTTTCAATATATTGTGAATGATCCTGTGGAGCAAGAAGTTAAGGCTGAACGGGATAACCGGATGAATCTTGAACGCAGAGGTCTTGGTATTCGCAGTGTAGCAGATCGCATCCGCATTGAATACGGTGACAGGTACGGAATATTTATCTGTTCTAGTCCAGGTCATGGTACTATTATCCAATGTGTCATACCTAAATACGAGCAGGGGGAAGATCATTATGCTAAAAGTATTATTGGTTGATGACGAAGCCCCAATTCTGAATAATCTGAACAGGGTGTTGTCTTGGCAGGAGATGGGGATGGAGGTTGTCGGTATGGCGCGAAGCGGAATGGATGCTTTGCGTATTGCCGAGGAGAAACAGCCTGATCTTGTGTTATGTGACATCCGTATGCCAGTGATGGACGGGTTAACTTTTATCGGTAAGTTGCGGGAGATGGGATTGGATAGCGAGGTGCTGCTTCTTACCGGATATCAGGAGTTTGATTATGCACGGGAAGCGATTCGGCTAGGTGTTAAAGAGTATATTTGTAAGCCGATACATTATGAAGAGCTTGGCAATAAGGTACGGGAGATTGGGGCTAAGATCCGTAGTAAGCAGTTTAAGAATAAACTGTATAATAGCATTCCAATTTTTCAGGAAATCCCTGAAGGTGAAGATGATTCTGGCAAAAAAACACCGGATCAGCTGATGAACCAAGCAGCTAAGTACATCACAGAACATCTCCATTCTGATATTGGGATTGAGGAAGTGGCGAATAAGATCGGGATTAGTGGCAGTTATTTCTGTCTCTTATTTAAGAATCGTTTTGCTATGACCTTCGTGGAATACGTGACCCTACAACGAATTGAAGCTGCTAAGTTTATGCTAACTAACAGTGATAAGAGTATTACGATGATTGGCTCGGGAGTTGGCTATCAGGAGCGGCGTTATTTTACCAAGGTATTTCAGAAGCAGACAGGAATGTCGCCTAAGGAGTATCGCGACCGATGCCGGACCGAAGTGCAGTGAGGTTAGCTGCTGAGTGGTGAGGTTAGCGTCGCTCCAAGGAATGTTTGGACTTCCGGTCGCTGTTATCCTCAGATTTCTTGATTAGAAACCGCTATTAGCGGTTGAAATCCGAGGATAAAGGCGAACGCTACGCTCCTACAGTTCCAAACTTCCTCTCCGTTCCTTCTCCCTCACCCCTCTTCGTAGTATAGGGGCCGTCCCACACCTACGGATGTGGGCCTCTCTGGGAACACAAGGAACGATTGCCTAGTTAATTTAAGGCAGGAATTATCGATCAGTCCTTAGCTGTGATGAAGAGAAAAGATTATCAACCAGCCCTTGGCTGTGATGAAGAGAAAAGATTATCAACCAGCCTTTGGCTGTGATAAATGCGATTAAGGTACATAAGCTATGATTAATTAAATTTTTTGCCTCTATTAGAGGCTGAAGAGATGGTTTTCCTCGATTTTCGAGGATAATCGTCTCTTTTTTTATAGAAATATAATATGTTCCCTATACTCCCATAAATTATCATATGTTTTAATTAGAGTGTAAGGAGGATACACAAAACGTTAGGCAAGCAAGAGTAATTGGGGCTTAAGAATGGGATGATGGAGAATGGGGGAACCAAAAATGAGTGTGACGAATCCTTCCGTCAGCTTGTCAGAAGTAAAGAAACCAGGCAGGGGAAGAACGCCGAATTTTCTTAGAGTAATGAAGAAATATTGGGTGTTCTATTTGATGATGTTACCTGCGATAGTGATTCTAATCATCAATAACTACATACCGATGTTAGGAACGGTAATTGCATTTAAGGATATCAATTACCAAAAAGGGATTCTAGGTAGTGATTGGGTCGGGTTAGCGAACTTCAAATATTTAATCTCGACGGAGACGGCCTGGATCATTACGAGGAATACGTTATTGTATAATACAGCGTTTATTATACTGACGCTATTTTTTTCGCTGGCTTTCGCAATTATGTTTAATGAAATGCGCAGCAGATGGCTATCGAAATTCCATCAAAGCGCTATGTTTCTCCCTTATTTTCTCTCTTGGGTCGTCGTAAGTTACTTAGTATACGGCTTTCTGAGTGCAGAGCATGGGTTCATGAACAAGACATTACTCCCGTTCTTTGGGGTAGATCCTATCGAATGGTATTCACAGTCCAAATATTGGCCTGGGATTCTAGTAATCGTGAAGATATGGAAAGAGATTGGGTATACAACGGTTATTTATATGGCCGCTATTATTGGAATAGATAATGAATATTATGAGGCTGCACTTATTGATGGAGCTTCTAAATGGAAGCAGATTCGAAAAATCACACTGCCGCTAATCAGCCCAGTTATTATAGTAATGACGCTGCTGCAGATAGGCAGGATTTTTAACGCAGACTTCGGATTATTCTTTCAGGTTACGAGAAATGCAGGAGCGTTATACTCGACGACGCAGGTTATCGACACATATGTATATCAAACCTTCCTCGCAATCGGTGATATAGGAATGTCTTCAGCCGCGGGTCTCGTTCAATCTGTTGTAGGATTTCTATTGATTTTCTTAGCGAATCTAGCAGTGCGGCGAATCAGTAAAGATGATGCTTTATTCTAAAGGGAGGTGGGAGTGTTGAGCCAGACAGAAACAGCAATAGGGTCGTCACGGCGTACAGGAAAGCGCACAAAACGGCAAAGACAACCCAATGAAATATCTAATATATCTAATTTGCTAATTAATATATTCTTTTGGATATACACAGCGATTTGTGTGGTGCCGCTGATCCTCGTAGTTATTGTATCGTTTTCGGACGAGAATTCCGTTATCCAGAACGGCTACAGCTTTTTTCCTAACAAGTGGGATATTTCTTCTTATGAATTTCTGTTAAAAGATTATTGGCAAATTATCGATGCAGCTTCCGTTTCGTTATTTGTGACTGTGGTGGGCACGATTCTGAGTCTTATCATTATGGCTATGTACGCTTACCCTATCTCACGTGGAGATTTTCCACATCGTAATTTCTTCTCATTTTTTATGTTTTTTACAATGTTGTTTAATGGGGGCCTTGTGCCTTGGTATCTGGTCTACACGCGCATGATGCATATGAAGGATACGTTATGGATTCTAATTATGCCGCTGCTGGTTTCTGCTTTCTTTGTTATCATCTTACGGACCTTTTTTGCCAATACCATACCGCCAGCTTTAATCGAATCTGCGAAGATCGATGGGGCACCAGAATTCCGGATCTTCGTTCAAATTATTTTGCCTTTGTCTATGCCAGTGTTAGCTACAGTAGGTTTGTTTCAGACCCTGGCCTATTGGAATGATTGGTACCTTAGTTTGATTTTTATCTCACCCGAAGGTCATGTCAATTTACAATACCTAATGTATAAGACGATGCTGAATGTTCAGTTCCTGACAGCAAGTCCTCAGGCGATGGCTGCCTTGGCTGCACAGGGTGTAGAAATCAATATTCCAACAGAAACGGTAAGAATGGCGATGGCTGTTATTGGTATCGGACCTATCGTGTTTGTATATTCCTTCTTTCAGAAGTATTTTATTAAAGGGCTTACCGTGGGTGCTGTCAAAGGTTAAGGACGATTGTAATGGCTTAATTCGGCCGCTTTATGCTAAGGTGTGAACGGCCGATTCAGCATATATAAATATTTTGAGGGAGGTTATGGTGTATATGAAAGCTGTTAGAAAAAGCGCACTAATGACACTATTGCTAACGATGGTACTGAGTCTTAGTTTAGCAGGCTGCGGTGGGAATAACGGGAATAATGAAGCAGCTTCACCTGCTCCAAGCGAAAATGCAACCGCTACCAATGCTGCTGCTACGGATGAGCCAGCCGCGGATCCTACTGCCGAACCGGCAAAAGAATTGGAGCCTTATACCGTCAAGTTAATCTATGTCGGTGCCGTGCAAAAGGATGAAAAAGCTGTAGAAGATGAAATCAATAAGTTATTGGAACCTAAAATCAACGCCAAATTGGATATCGCACCGATCGATTGGGGTCCATGGGACAATGATGTCAATCTGAAAATTGCGAGTCAGGAAAAATTCGATATCATCTTTACAGCTCAATGGAAGAACTACGTAACGAATGCAGCTAAAGGCGCTTATCTCCCGATTAATGACGATAGCGGCAAATATGGTAATCTCCTAAATGAATACGGCCAAGGAATTCTAAAAAATCTGGATCCACAATTCTTAAAAGGTTCAGCGATCAATGGTATGAATTATGCTGTTCCTACAAACAAGGAGCTGGCTGCACAAGGTGGGGTTGTCTATCGCTCCGATATTGCGGATGAACTGGGCATCGATATGTCAAATGTGAAATCCATCCAAGATCTGGATGCAGTTCTCAAAGTAGTGAAGGAGAAAAGACCTGACCTGACTCCATTGTATTTCAAACAAGGTGAGACCTTTAACTCACAATACATGGCACAATACGATACCCTTGGTGATGCTGCCATTCCTGGTGTTCTGCTTAAAGATTCCTCAGATACTAAGATTCAATCGATGATTGAGATGGATCGTTATAAAGAAATCATTAAACTTACTCGTGAGTATATGAAAAAAGGTTACATTAACAAAGACGCAGCTGTTGCTACGAATTCGACTCAGGATGCAATGAAGGCTGGCAATGTCTTTATGACAGTGCAATCGCTTAAACCGGGTAAAGATAGTGAGCTGGCTAACGCTACCGGCTTGGTTGGCAAGCTGAAACAAATTGCATTCAATGATCCAACGATTTCTACAAGTGATGCTGCTGGATCGATGCTTGCGATCTCCGCTTCCTCTGGTGATCCGGCTCGGGCCATGATGGTGCTAGATATTCTGCACACAGATAAAGATATCAACAATCTGCTTGTTTTCGGTATAAAAGGTGTGCACTATGAAGTCGTAAGTGGTGATACGATCAAAGCTACAGATAAAACAGCTGATTATAATACGGCTGCAGCTTGGATGCTTGGAAGTCAATTCCTGAACCCCGTGTGGGAAAGTGAGGCTCCAGACAAATGGGAACAATTCAAAGCCTTTAACTCTAAAGGTAAAGCCTCTGTAGCGCTTGGTTTCAACTTCGATGCCTCCTCAATGAAGACTGAAATGGCTGCTTGTAAAGCTGTAATGGATGAATACGACATCAGTTTGGATACGGGTTCTGTTGATCCTGATACCGTACTGACTAAGTATGCTGATAAGCTGAAAAAGGCAGGGCTCGATAAGATTATTGCAGAGAAACAAAAACAGCTGGATGCTTTCCTGGCTGCGCAAAAATAAAGCGAAAATGAATTCAAAAAAGGCTCTCCCCGGCAGGCTGATTTAGCCGGGGAGAGCCTTTTTATGATAGTACTTAGCGGAAGGAGCTGTCTATTCGCTTTGCGGCTTGAACAGCAAGGGTCCAAGCCAGTTCAGGAGTTAGCTCGCCTTTTTCAGCTTTGGTCAAGTATTCGAGCATGCTTGTCTCCACGTCAGCATGATGAGGGCCGTAATAGGTGGGAATTACTGCTTTTGCTGCTGACGAAAGGGTCAGACCAAGCTCTGAATTAGGAAAATAAGGATCATGCAGATCGTGGATTTCTGGGTCATCATAGATTTCGGGGGTGGAAGGGAAAGCCCCTTGTACCTTGAAAGAAACCAATTGCTGCGTTGGTTCGGTTAGCCATTTAATAAGAGCAAAGGATTCATCAGGATGATTACCTGTCTTTGGTAAGGTCAGAACGGAGCCTCCGCGATTAGCGCTGTTTTCTGGGATTTGTGTTACATTCCATAAACCGCTGGCAGTTGGAGCACTGCTCTTGATATGACCAATCATCCAAGCCGGACAGAGCATGACTGCAAAATCTCCGTTGAGCAGGCCTGCACCCCAGCGTTGGGTATCCACTGCAATACTGGCGGACAGATTTAGCTTAAGGGCTTGAATTGAGAAGTCCCAGGCTCGTTTGACCGCTGGATTATTGTCGAGGATCAATTCTTGCGTTGTGGGACTGTAATATTGAAGCTTGGACTGACGTAGAAGGGTGAGATAGAGGTTCTCCAAGTCATTTACAAAAGCTTTTCCTGTTCTCTCCTGTACTTTGGTGCCCGCTTCAAGGAATTGATCCCAAGTTTGGATTTCTTTAGCCACTTCCTCTGGTTTAGTAGGGAGGCCTGATAATGCGAATATATCCGTTCGATATAACATGGCATAGGGTCCAATTTCCGTTGGTAATCCGAAAATAAAATCATTACCCAGCACCTCCTGCCACTTCCAATTCAGAAATTGGTCCTTCAGATTGTCAGCTTCAAAGGTTTTTAGATTATAAAAATAGTCAGGAAATTGTTTGAAGCGATCCAAATAGCTAATATCAATGGCAGCCACATCCGGCGAACTATATCCAGCTGCGAATGAGGTCTGTAGCTTGGCTGGAAGCTGCGTGGAGGTGGAGGTCTGAATATGAATCTCTAGCTCGGGATGCTGGGATTGATACTGGTCAATGAGCGACTCAAGACCTGATCCAGCAGTGAGCCAGATGTTCAGCTGTATCGGGTCTTGTAAAGCGGTATCTTCCTTGGAAGGAGAGAGCTGACAACCACTTGTATTAAGTAACAAGCCAAATGTTAATAGGACAGTAATCAACTTACCATTTACATTCAAGAGAAACACACCTCTGCTTTATTTGTTGTGCTTCTGAAATTCCTGAGGAGTCATCCCCATGTATTTCTTGAAAATGAGACTGAAATACGCAGGATCCTTAAAGCCTACTAATTCGCTAACCTCATATACCTTGAGAGTAACATTCTCTAATAATTCAGTAGCTTTTTGAATACGAAGTTTGGTAAGAAAGCTAGAGAAAGGCTCCCCTACATCATCTTTAAACAATCGGCCGAGATAGGTAGGATTCATATACAGTTCGTCTGCGATCATCTTGAGGGAGAGATTTTCTTGGAGCCGGGAATTCATAACCTCAATCATCATAGAGATTACCCTGCGCGTTGCCTTTACTTGTAGTTGTTCAGTGAGCTGTGGAGAAGCCGAATGCATGGAGAGGTCTCTGAAAAAGATAACGGATGGCGTACTCTCTTTTTTGACCTGCTGACAAGCTTCCAGACTCTCATGATAGGCGGTTGCGAGTGCCCCCAATTGATAGTGAGGGTTAGAGACCCCTGCACAGAATGGCGATTTCAGAATGCCCGATAGCTTATGCAGCAGCTCTTGTGTCAATACCTCATCAACGCGGTTAGGCTGCTCAAGAGGATAGAATAATAGCATGATGGCTTCCTGCTCCTCTTGAATGCCAACAACGTTGGCATACAGCGCAAAACATTCTTCTAATATATTTATAACCGCTGCATACATGGCTTGTTCCGACCAGTTCTGTGGCATGCCCACTCCAAGATGGTTTACGGTTACGACTACAAAGGAATGAAAAGGAGGAATGAGTTGTTCTTCAAAATAGGGTAACGGGATGCCGTAAAGAAGATCAGATAAGCGTTTCTCCCGAAGGTTTTTTTCTCTTAGCTGCGTTAATTGCCTCTGCTGTTTCTTCAATTGAAGACGTTCATATACGCCTGTTGCGACTTCAAGAATATGTTCTACTGAATTTGGTTTAACCAAATATTCCTTTACACCATAACGGATGGCTTGACTGGCATAGGTGAAGTCCTGATAACCTGTGAGCAGCACGGTTTCAGTGTCTGGATAACATTCATGGATATGCTTTGCGAGTTCCAGCCCATCCATGCCGGGCATTCGGATATCGGATATCACCAGATCAACCATATGCTCTTTTAAGAATTGCACAGCCTCCAAACCGTTCTCTGCCGAGCCAATAATGCTAAAGTTGTGATTCGCACTTCCCAGCATTTCTGACAGAGAACGGCGAACAAAACTTTCGTCGTCCACGATTAACACATTCATCGTTGTGCCCCCTTAACTTTGATCATACTGTAATGGAACAGTGACCTTCACAAATAAGCCACCAAGCTCGCTTGTTGATAGCTGTAGACCAAATTCCTGTCCGTAGATCAGCTCTATGCGATGATTTAGATTAGATAGTCCAATTCCGGTATGAAGCAGCTTCTCCGGATTAACCTCACCGCCGACTAATGCGTCTGCCATACTTTCCTCACTCATGCCGTCCCCGTTGTCTTCTACAGTTAACACCAGAGATGTTCCTTCACTATAGGCGCGTATGCGAATTAGCCATACTTCCCGAAGTGTGGGTTCAAGTCCATGAGTAATGGCATTTTCGACAAGTGGCTGAAGGGTTAATTTCATTAGCTGGCCATTCATAACCTCAGGATTTACAAAAAGATCAATCTGCAATTTGTCCTCGTAGCGTAGCTTCTGGAGAAAAATGAACCGTTCTAATTGCTTTAAATCCTCCTCAACTGTAACGAATTCGGATCCGCGGTCAATACTATAGCGGAGCAGGTCACTTAGAGCGAGTACCATTTGGGACTCTTCCTGCATGCGTTTGTTGGCGAGCGACCAATAGATTGTATTCAAAGTGTTATAAAGAAAATGCGGGCGGAATTGCGCTTTGAGTGCTACGATCTGAGCTTGCTTTTCACTGATTTGTTTGCTGGATAGGTCAGCGATAGTATGATCCAGGTTTTGGAGCATCGAATTATAGCTTGAATAAAGGATAGCCATTTCTTTGTTCATGGTTGTTTTTACAAAAGGTAAAGTAGTTCCCCGTTCGACATTGCTCAGCTTGGTTGCCAGATTACGAAGGGGCTTGGATAGGGTCCAAGAGAAAAAGAAAGTGAATAGTAGGGCAGCACCCATCCCCAGCAGGCCAATTAAAATAATATTCCGGCGAATCGTATTTAAATCTTTAACAGCGTCTTTAGAATCAATGTAAGCAAAAACGCTCCACTCGCTATAGTCGGAATAGGCATAGGATACGAACAGATTGCGTGAGTTTATTTTTTGTGGAACGATTCTGGCTTTATGATTGCTGAATTGTTTTAGAAGCCCGTCGTTCATATAGAGTCCAATTTCTTTTGGATCTGTGGAATAGACAATGGTATTAAATGAATCAACAACTTGGATTTTCTCGTTTTTGCCGAGGTGAAATTGGCTGACAGCGTTATGGATAACCTCGACAGGGAGGACAAGAAACAGGGTTCCTAACCGGTTTAGATCATTCCAATCATTAATTTGTCTGGCTCCCATCACCACAGGGATATTACCGTTCTGCCATACATCTACACCGAACCAGACCATTCGGCCTTTATTCTGTGCTATAGCCGGGAACCAATAAGCATCGCGGATTTCCTTTTCACTGTCCCAGATGACCTTTAAGGAACTGCTGTTGGTATACACCTGATCATCGGACAGACCGAGCAGCTTGAACTGGATGTCAGAGTTTATGGAACGTGTCTGTTGATCTATGTAACGAGTAATTTCCATGGCGTCTGTACGAGGTGAACGTGACAACGCTAAGTCTCCCAAGGTTTCTTGAATCAAGGGACTGAACATGATCGTAGAAGAAAGCTTATCGTTATCCTGAAGAATTGCGTCCATTTTACCTTGAAGTTGCTTGACGGATTCCAGGATATATTGATTGGAGCGGTTTAGAACAGCTTGAGAGGAAGAGCGGTAGGACAAAAAAATGGTGAATCCTACGATGGTGAAGATGATTAGAGAGAAGCCCATGATTAATTGAACGAGGATGGAGATTTTTTTGGACATGTTATCCCTCGCATGTAAAAGATATTCTTCCATACATTGTAACAAAAGCAAATGAAAGCGAATATAGTCAGACGAAAAATAAACATATTTATAGAAAAAATCTCATTTTTTTCAGGGGAAACAGCGTGGTTGTCCAACAATATTTAATACAGCGTTAATCTTTCTTTACTTAATAATGAAACTTTTTATGGTGGCATGCGTCTAATACTATGTTTGTTATGACGATCGTGGCAAAAGCTTTTTGCCGCCCTACCGTGGGTGGCAGCATTTTGCGGGGAATATAAGAGGAGTATGAAAAAGACAGAGACCTACTTATATTTACAAATAGGAGCAGAGGAGTTATATCATGGATTTGAAAAAGTTAACGTTAGTTGCTGTTTTGGCCGTATCTCAGGCCGCCGCGGCAGTGCCGGCTTTTGCTGAAGCTGTCAATAATACCCCAAGTAATACTACTGTAGTTGGGACAGTCGTTTCAGCTGCGCCGGAGGTAATGCCAGAATCTACCGATCCATTGCCGCCATTGCCGACGGAGACGCCAGGAGGAGTAGTGTCACCAACACCAACACCAACTCCAATTCCTGCAGAGACAGTTGATCCTACGGCTACTGTTGAACCTACAGCAACAATTGCACCTACTGCAACACCGCTTCCAACTGCAACACCTGGAGTTACTACAGATCCTACTACAACAACAGATGGTGCTCGTGCTGCGGCTAGCAATCAACTTATCCTTATGATGAACAGCAACAAAATGTATCAGAACGGCCAAGAATATTTAGCTAATCAGCCTATGGCAGTGAAAAACGGCGTGTCCTACGTTTCGATCCGGGCTATGGTAGAACGTGTAGGCGTGAAATACGTTTATGATTATAAAACGAAAGAAACCATTGTTACCAAGGGAAGCGACGTTATGCGCTTTAAGACCGACAGCAAGGTCTATACAGTTAATGGTGAAAAGAAGACAATGAAAGGTCCAGCTTACCAATACAAGGGGACTTTCATGGTTCCATTGACATCCATAACTGGAGCACTGGGCATTCCATATACCGTTGATAATGTGCAAAAACGAGTAATCCTTACATTAAACAACAAACCTAAAGCTTCCTTCACAGTGCCAACTGAAATTTACGCCGGTGAACCAGTGACCTTCGTAACCTCCAGCTCGTCACCAAATGGTGTAGCTATTGTGGATGAAAGCTGGGGAGGTAACAAGCAGGATATCTATGATCAACCAGGATATTATGTAGTAACCTATTCCGTAATGGATGCGAATCAACAGTGGAGTGATCCTTACACCATGACCATCACAGTGCTTAAACCTAATACACCTCCAGTTGCTAATTTCACTACAGATAAGGATTCATACAAGATGGGTGAAATGATTACTTATACCGATCTAAGTAGCGATCCTGATGGTGATGAAATTACCGTAACTTGGACGAACAAAGCCGAGGCTTTCTTTACTCCGGGTCCAGCGACAATTGCGGTCCAAGTAAAAGATTCACACGGCGCGATCAGCACCTTTGAGAAAACCGTTAATATTTCGGATGAAATCTTGTACAGTAAAGAAGATTTCAACAGATTATTTGCATCTCCGGGCAGTGTGTTTAGCATCGATGGATCAATGGTTCCGACTTGGCAGCAAGTAGCTTATAATCTTTCTTCCGAGCCTTATAAACTAATTCGCAGCAACAGCCCAGAAACGGTGTATACAGAAGGTGTTACTTACCGTGAGACTTCATTGGGTAAAACCCGCTTCTTGATTCACCACAAGAATAACCTGAATATTAAAGCTAAAGTGTATGTGATTGCTACGAATAACAATTTGTACCCAACGACGCTTACAACCGAATATGTGGGCTTTGCAGGACCAAGCACATATCCTGAAGGTACTGGTAAAATGTCTGTAGAACGTTATTGGAAATCTATGCTTACAAATGAGCATTATAAAACGATTGTTCTGCAACCAGGGGAAAGTGTCTCAATTCTGACCGATCTAAACCAAATTGCTATGAAACCAAGTGAAATTGTTTCACTTCAAGCGGACTTATTTAGTGATTATCCAATCGATTATAACGTCATGTTGATTGATGCGAATAAAGATCCACTGACTACACTTCCAACACTTCCAGTTCTGGATCGAGACGGAGTGCATAATCGGGGAACTTACGAAGATTCTACTCGTATTATCACGGTTACCGATGAGGTAGGAAAAACTCCTGCAAAACTTCTGCTAGGCGATAATTCCAGTGATAAGAACCTGGCTGGCGTAGACCCAATGGCAGGTACGGAAGCTTCCAATGCCGGTAATTTCGGGGTATTATACAAGATCAGATTTGAAAATGTTGCACCAAACTCATTGATTACGTTTAATCCACGTGGCGGTAACTATATGGGACCGGTTATGGTTAATAACCAAATCGTGCATATGCCAAGCGTGGGAAGTCTCTCGAACGCTGACATGAACAGTGTGGTTTATCGTAGTGGTGAGTATGGCGGTTCTGTGGAGATTTTGTTCACAGCAGCCTCAGGCAGTAACTTGCCGGTCAATTTCCTCATCACTCCACTTCCAGCAAAGAAATAACAAATAGGAATATCCCTATAAGCTCTATTGGGGAATTATCTACAATAAAAGCCCGGCTGAATATTCCGTAAAGGAATACGCAGCCGGGCTTTTGTTTAAATATAATAATTCAGAGGTTGCGTAGGGGTGCTTCATGGTGCTTCATTGACGGGGCATTTATTTTGGGGCATTATTAAGAGAGTGAAATATAAATGAACTGATCTTATGGGAGATGAGCGTATGCTGTCGACAGAACAAATATTAGAAGTCATGTCGGGGCAAGGACTGCGAATCACCGACCAACGCAAAACGCTTGCCCAGTTATTCGGCGAGAATAAGGGATATTTGTCAGCGAAGGATGTATATGAGCATATGGGCCGCAAGTATAGTGGTCTTAGCTTTGATACGGTGTACCGCAATCTTCGTGTAATGGAAGAGCTTGGTGTGCTTGAACAGATTGTCTTTGAAGACGGAGTGAAGTTCAAGGGAAGCTGCAATCATCAGGATCATCACCATCATATGATCTGCCTTCAATGCCAAAAGACCTACCCGATTAATTTCTGCCCGATGAATTTAACGGATACACCCGATCAATTCCGGGTAGTCAAGCATAAATTTGAGGTGTTCGGTTATTGCAAAGAATGTGAAGAGAACCGGGAAGAAGAATTAGTTGCAGCATCAGATAAACAAAAGGGACTTTAGAAATGGTGACCCTACGCAGAACGATTCAGGCGCCTATTCGGGTGTACCGCAGGTACATTTCCCCTATTAAACCTGCAACCTGCCGCTTCTATCCAACCTGCTCCGCCTATGCCCTGGAAGCCATTGAAGTCCATGGTCCACTGAAAGGCTCATGGCTTGCAGCTAAGCGGATTGCCAGATGTCATCCCTTTCATCCTGGAGGACTTGATCCTGTGCCGCCTCTTCAAGATGAATCTGCTGAGAAGGATTCTGCCCCTGCGACTTGACATGGGGCCTTACCATTGGGTATATTCACAAGTAATAGTATGAATTCCGAAGAACGGATAAGTAAATCGTTACGTCCATTACAGAGAGCCGGAATATGCTGAAATCCGGTATGGAGCGTTAGATTGAATATGGTCCGGGAGGAACTGTGTTCGAGCGAGAACTGCAATTGTGGTTCACGTAAGATAACAGCGTGATCCAGCGTTAATGGACAGTTCCCGCGAGGGAACTGGCGAAGCCTGCGCTCTGTGAAGAGACAGGAAATTTGGGTGGTATCGCGTGAGTTATACTCTCGCCCCATTATGGGGGCGGGAGTTTTTTGTTTTTTTAATAAGAAAGGATGATTACTGAATGAGTGAGAAAAAAACGTTTTACCTAACGACACCAATTTATTATCCAAGTGACAAGCTACATATCGGACATGCTTATTCAACCGTGGCAGGAGACGCAATGGCCCGTTACAAACGTCTGCGCGGCTACGAAGTGCGTTATCTAACCGGTACAGACGAACATGGACAAAAGATCGAGCGGAAGGCAGAGGAAGCAGGAAAGACCCCTCAGCAGTTCGTAGACGACATTGTTGTTGGTATTAAGGAGCTATGGCGTAAGCTGGACATTTCGAACGATGACTTCATCCGTACTACGGAAGAGCGTCATAAAAAAGTGGTACAGGATATTTTTGATCGGTTGCTGCAGCAAGGAGACATCTATAAAGGTGAATATGAAGGCTGGTATAGTATCCCAGATGAAACATTTTACACAGAAACGCAATTAGTTGATATTGTGCGTGATGATAACGGCGTGATTACTGGTGCAAAAAGCCCAGATAGCGGCCACCCGGTTGAGCTGGTGAAGGAAGCAAGTTATTTCTTCCGGATGAGTAAATATGCGGATCGTTTGCTGCAATTTTACGAGGAGAATCCAGAGTTTATTTTGCCGGAATCCCGTAAGAACGAAATGATTAACAATTTCATCAAACCCGGACTGGAAGACCTTGCAGTTTCCCGTACAACCTTTGATTGGGGCGTAAAAGTTAAGGGCGACGAGAAGCATGTCGTGTACGTGTGGATTGATGCTTTGACTAACTATATTACTGCGCTGGGTTATGGTTCCGAGGATCGGACCTTGTATGACAAGTTCTGGCCTGCGGATGTACACATCGTTGGTAAAGAAATCGTTCGTTTCCATACGATTTACTGGCCGATCATTCTGATGGCGCTTGGTGAACCCCTTCCGAAAAAGGTATTTGCCCATGGCTGGTTGCTCATGAAAGATGGAAAAATGTCGAAATCTAAAGGTAACGTAGTTGATCCTGTGACACTGATTGATCGTTATGGCTTGGATGCATTGCGTTATTACCTGCTGCGCGAAGTACCGTTTGGTTCGGATGGCACGTTCACACCGGAAAGCTTTGTAGACCGGGTTAACTATGATCTTGCCAACGACCTTGGTAACCTGTTGAACCGTACAGGGGCTATGGTTGAAAAGTATTTTGCAGGCGAGATTCCGGCATATGAAGGAAATGTAACAGCATTTGATGGTGAGCTTCAAGCTGCGGCTGAGAATACTTATGCCAAAGTAGAAGAAGCTATGGAAAAAATGGAGTTCTCCGTGGCGCTGACAGCTATCGGAATATTCATTAGCCGCACCAACAAATATATCGATGAGACACAACCTTGGGTGCTTGCCAAAGATGAAAATAGAACCGCCGAGCTGGCTTCTGTGATGAGACATCTGGTGGAAGGTCTGCGTACCGCTTCAATCCTGCTGCAGCCGTTCTTGACACAAACACCAGCGAAGATCTGGGAACAGCTGGGTATTGAGCCTGGTGAGTTAACGACTTGGGATAGCGGTAAGACCTTTGGCCTGATTCCGGCAGGAACAAAGCTGGTGAAAGGCAATCCAATCTTTCCACGTCTAGATGTGGAGCAAGAGGTAGCTTATATTGCCGAGGCTATGGGCGCTGGTAAAGCTGCGGCTGAAGTGG
The DNA here is from genome assembly GCF_037963265.1 of Paenibacillus sp. FSL H7-0943. Classification (NCBI taxonomy): domain Bacteria; kingdom Bacillati; phylum Bacillota; class Bacilli; order Caryophanales; family Paenibacillaceae; genus Paenibacillus; species Paenibacillus sp. FSL H7-0943. The sequence continues at coordinate 4,900,586 of NZ_CP150148.1, read as the reverse complement.
CGGAAGCGGCTGCTCCTGCTGCTGCGGACTCCGAGCCAGTGGAAGAGCATAAAGAGGAAATCGGCATTGACGATTTCGCTAAAGCAGAGCTGCGGGTAGCTCAGGTTATTGCTGCAGAGCCAGTGAAAAAAGCTGACAAGCTGCTGAAGCTGCAACTGGATCTGGGTTATGAACAACGTCAAGTGGTTTCTGGTATCGCGAAATTCTATACACCGGAAGAGCTGGTGGGACGTAAAGTGATCTGTATCGTAAACCTTAAGCCGGTGAAGCTGCGTGGGGAGTTGTCCCAAGGGATGATTTTGGCGGCTTCTAAAGGTGACCAGCTAACGATCGCTACCGTGCCGGACAGCATGCCAAACGGAGCAGTAGTGAAATAAGACAATACTGTTGTAGAAATTTTTTAATGAGATTTGCTTGAACAAGGGAATGCTCCTTCAGCCGGGTTGGTTGTGGGAGCATTCCTTTTTTATAAAGGAGGATATCGTCCTTTCTTCTGAGTTAGGTTTCTTTGTTGACTTATCGTAACGATTACTATTATACTACTAATAGTAAAATTTACGATTTGAGGGGTAGATCAATATAATGGCGGCAATGAAATCGCGTATAAGTTTGCTCGTCCTTGCACTGGTACTGGTATTTACACTAAGTGCATGCGGACCTAAGAGCAGTGGAAGTATAGTTGAAGGGAAAGTAAATGTAGTTACAACCTTTTATCCTATTTACGAGTTTGCTAAGGAGATTGGCGGGGAAGATATCAATGCTATTAACCTGCTTCCAGTGGGTGTGGAGCCACATGATTGGACACCGCGCAGTCAAGACATTATCAACACTTCTAAGGCACAGCTATTTCTATATAACGGTGCAGGCTTAGAAGGCTGGGTTCCTAACTTTTTAAAAGGCCTTGATAGCAGCAGTAAAGTTAAGGCGGTTGAAGTAAGTCAAGGTATTGATTATATCATGACCGATGAAGATGACGGGCATGATCATGGGGCAAGTGAGGAAGAGTCTCATCAAAATGAGGACACGGATCATAACAGTAATGCCTCTGGAGACAGCCTGCATACAGACCCGCATACTTGGGTAAGTCCAAAATCAGCCATTGTCATGGCTCAGAATATTAAAGAAAGCCTTCAGTCCGTGGATCCTGAGCATAAAGAAGGTTATGAAGAGCGTTACAATAAGCTTGCGGAACGTTTGCAGGCGTTAGACAGTAAATTCAAAGAGGAGCTTGCTAAGCTGCCCAACCATAAGATCGTAGTATCGCATCAGGCTTTTTCTTACCTTGCCCGTGACTATGGATTGGATCAGCATGCGATTATGGGACTTTCGCCAGACGCTGAGCCGCGCGGACAGGATTTAGTGAAGCTTGCGAAAATGGTAAAAGATGAAGGGATTAAGTATATCTTTTTTGAAGAGCTTGTCTCCGATAAACTGGCTAAGACTCTGGCCGCCGAAGCGGGCGTTTCCACTATGGTGCTTAATCCGGTAGAGGGACTTACTGCGGAGCAAGAGAAGAACGGCGACAATTACTTCACTCTGATGGAGAAAAATTTGCAAAATCTGATTATGGCCTTACAATAATAAGGAAAGTATAAGGGAAAGGCGGTACTTAAGCATGCAATCGGTATCCTTGGACTGCCATCAGCATATCATCGATATACAGGATCTTTCTTTTTCATATGGGGAACAGAAGGTGATATCGAATCTTAACTATAGTGTAAGAGAACGAGATTTCCTTGGTATCATTGGTTCTAATGGTGCTGGTAAAACAACATTGATGAAAATGATCGTCGGCTTGCTTCCAGCGAGCTCTGGTGAAATTAAATTATTCGGAACGCCTGTCCGCAAGTTTAAAGACTGGGAACGGATCGGGTATGTTCCGCAAAAGAATGCCTTCAACCCATTGTTTCCAGCAACGGTGCGTGAAGTAGTTCTGTCAGGTCTATATAATAACAAGAATCTGATCCGCAGAGTATCTAAGGCTCAGCATCGTCAATGTGAGGATGCACTTGAAGTCATGCGGATACAAGATATCGCGGAGAAAAGAGTAGGCCAGTTGTCAGGCGGTCAGCAGCAGCGTGTTTTTCTGGCTCGGGCGCTGATTAACCATCCTGACCTGCTGATTTTGGACGAACCTACCGTGGGTATTGATGCCGAATCACAAGCGGGATTCTTTGAATTAATTACGCATATGCATGCTCATCATCATATGACCTTCCTGATGGTGTCACATGATATCGACATGATCAAAAATTATTTAGGTCATGAGCCCGTGCAGACGAATGGTAAAATCAACTTTTACTCCCGCCACTCACATGATCTCCAGAATTGCACAGAAGAGAACCTGCAGCACACGCTCTCTTAAGTCATAATCAAACTCTGAATCGTAGCTTTCTCTGCGATTAGAGCTATACATAGTGTGTGAGTGTGGAAGTCGGGGACTCAATCCTAGTTGATCTTAATCTTTTTCGTATCTAGGCACCGCCAGTCTGCAAGCGTGTCCCTCTAGGGACGAAAGCGATCTTTCCCCAACCTAACTATGTTCAGTAACACTAACTCCTACGCTAGTTGCACTTAACGGGTGTCCAGAGGGCAGAGCCCTTGGGGCCCTCCCTTGGAAGGGAGGGTTTGGGAGGGATCGAAAAAGGTTTGAAAAAGGTTTTTAATGTTCGAATGGTTCGAAAAGGTTCCGAAAGAAGGAGAGTTTAAGTTGGAAATACTATTTAGCGATTTTTTTCAGCGGGCGCTTGCGGGCGGACTGCTGATTGGTATAACAGCGCCGCTTATAGGCGTTTTTCTTGTGCTTAGACGATTATCCATGATCGGAGATACGCTGGCTCATGTTACTATAGCGGGGGTGGCACTCGGTTTTCTAACAGGATTTTATCCGCTGGGCGCAGGCCTTATCTTTGCAGTGGTAGCGTCCTTCGCGATTGAAAAGCTTCGCAAGGCTTATAAGAGTTATGCGGAGCTGTCGATTGCCATTATAATGTCAGGCGGAGTGGCGTTGGCTTCACTCTTTTTCACCTTAGGAAAAGGGTATAATGCGGACGTAATGAGTTATTTGTTCGGCAGCATTTATACGCTCGATAATACCGATTTGATCGTTGTAGGCATAGTGACTATAGCTGTTGTAGTGGTAGTTTCGATGTTCTTTAAAGAGTTCTTTTTGCTTAGCTTTGAAGAGGATGCAGCAAGTGTAAGCGGGCTTCCGGTGAAACTGCTTAACATGCTGATCACCATTCTGACAGCACTTGTGATTAGCACAGCCATCAAGATCGTAGGCTCGCTGTTGGTATCTGCTTTGTTGACTATTCCGGTTGCAATCAGCTTATTGCTATCCCGTAGCTTTAAATCCTCGGTCATCCTGGCGGTTATTATTTCGGAGATTGCCGTTGTAGGTGGACTAGTGGTAGCTGGAGTCTGGAATTTGGCTCCCGGTGCAACTATTGTGCTTTTGCTCATATCATTATTGGTATTAACCTTGATCGGTAAAAAGGGTTTGCCAGCATAAACAGCGAATTAAGTAATCGGTATCGCATTAGGCAAGCATAAACGCCTTCGGTGTCCTTGTAAGGACGATAAGCGAAAAAAAGGAGCCATAAGCAGCTCCATGAAGTGACTCGAATGCCGGAAGGAGAGCCGCTATTTTGTCTAATATCAATGCAGGAATTGCTTTAGCCGCAGGGGTGGCATCGTTTATATCGCCATGCTGTTTACCGCTGTACCCCTCTTATTTATCGTACATTACCGGGTTATCCGTTCAACAATTAAAATCAGGCAGCAACTCTAAAGAGGTTCGTATACGCACCCTAACTCATACATTGGCATTTATATTAGGTTTTTCTGCAGTTTTTTACACACTTGGTTTTGGGGCTGGGTTATTCGGGCAATTCTTTAATGGCCAGCGTGATCTGATCCGGCAATTGTCGGCGATTCTAATTATTGTAATGGGTTTGTTTTTGCTTGGGATTTTTCAGCCGCAGTTTTTACTTCGCGAACGTAAGCTTGATTTAAAATGGAAACCGGCGGGTTATGTGGGCTCCTTTATTTTCGGGATTGGTTTTTCTGCGGGTTGGTCACCCTGTATCGGGCCGATTTTGACGGCAATTATTGCTCTTTCGGCAAGCGACCCGGGCACTTGGTTTACATTGATTACCGCGTATAGCATCGGATTTGCTTTGCCATTTTTTCTTTTAGCCTTTTTCCTAGGCGGAGTGAAGCGTATCCTCAAGTATTCGAATCTGCTGATGAAGATTGGCGGCGTCCTTATGGTATTTATGGGTATTTTGCTGTTCACGGATCAAATGTTCCGGATCACAGTGTGGCTACAAGGAATAACGCCGGATTGGCTGATTTTTTAGGTGAAGTAATCAATACCTGCTTCCGGAAAATGCTCGAAAATCCGCTCTGTGATAAATTCTCGCAGGGCGGTTTGCTGTTCATCCGGATAGACATATTTGTTCTGTCCCCAGCGGCCCCATTTCTTTTTGCGTTTCTCCATGTCCATTTCTAGTTTGGATTTCGGGTAACGTTTCTCAATTACAGTCTTGGCTGTTTTGGTGAATCGGTGCTGAATCATTTCAAAGGTTAGACCTTTTCCGATTTCTGGCGGAAGGGTCTTGGCTAATTTGGCCAGTAGCTCCGCATAGCCTTCCTGCCAGCCGTCATACCAAATAATTGGGGCAATGATGAAGCCCAGTGGATAGCCGGCGCGGGCAACCTTTCCAGCCGCTTCAATTCGCTCTTCAAACCGCGAGGTAGCAGGCTCGAAATTTTTGATCACATAGTCAGCATTCACGCTAAAACGAATTCTGGTATGTCCGTTATGCTGCAAATCGAGTAGGGGTTCAACATGTTGGTATTTGGTCACAAAGCGCAGGCGGCCAAGGGGCTCCGCTGCCATGAATGTGATGAGTTCTGAAAGAGACCCGGTAATATGCTCCAGACCTAACGGATCTGAGGTACAGGCTGCTTCAAATGTCGTGATTTCAGGGCTGCGCTCCTCGATATATTTTTTTGCGGCGTCAATGATGTCATCGGTGTTTACATATACACGAATGTAAGGCTTTGCCCCTAAAGTAGTCTGCAAATAACAATAATGGCAGTGGCCCATGCAGCCAGTTGCGATCGGAATTGCATAATCTGCGGAGGGTTTGGATTGGTCAAACTTTAAGGTTTTGCGCAGGCCGACTACAAGTGTTCTTTTGGCAATTTTATATTGCTCGACCTCTGTGTCACCCGGGAAATTCATTATACGGTTATGCGATGTAGTCATGCGATAGGGAATATTGTTAGCCTTCACCCATTCCATGATTCGTTCACCTTTCGGGTAATTTAAAGCATCCGGCTCGAAGAAAACAAGCTCGGGGACAAAAAGGGCTGTAGCTTTTCTGGTTCTCTTTACGGGAGGGGTCTCAGGTGTCACTATAGTCATGAATTCACGCTCCTTCTGAAAGATGAGTACGTTTATTATGCCTAACTGAGTCTCATTAGAAGCATGGCAATCATGGGTAACTCCTCCCCATGTTCTCTTGAAGGACTTGCCAAGGGGCGTTAGAAACATGTATCATTGTTAGAGCAAGGTTTGGCTCGGCGCCAGGTTCATTATAGAAAAGAGGTAAATTTTAATGCCAACACCCAGCATGGAGGATTATTTGGAGCGCATATATAAGCTCATTGATGAGAAAGGTTATGCGCGGGTCTCGGATATTGCCGAGGGACTGGAAGTACACCCCTCCTCTGTGACCAAGATGATCCAAAAACTGGATAAGGACGAATATCTCATCTATGAGAAATATCGTGGGCTTGTCCTAACCAACAAAGGGAAAAAAGTAGGGAAACGTCTTGTTGATCGTCATCAACTATTGGAAGAATTCCTCGGTTTGATCGGAGTACAGCAGGAATTTATCTATAATGATGTTGAAGGGATCGAGCACCACCTGAGTTGGGATTCGATTACACGTATCGAAACGTTGGTGGAATATTTCCGCCGCGATGAAGAACGTCTGCAGACTTTATATGCTATTCACAATGAACTGGCAAGCGATTCTTGAAATGTTTTTTCCCGAAACGGATACCGTCCTTAAAGTTATGCCCAGCAAGGCTTTGGTGAGCATAAACTACTTGATGGTATAGCCGTTTCTATTTTGTTTAGTGCAACCTTTCCCAGTTTTTAGCGTCAAAACGGATAAGTCCTTTTTCTGGCTGAGACTGATACCGCTCTTTTGAAGGGTGGAATCGGTACATCAACTTGGAGGATTGATCCGTTTTTTCTTTTTTTATAGGATACATATTATTTAGATTTGGGGAGGAATTATGAATTATCGTAAATGGATGTTGGGATTGCTAGTATTAGTATTGTTTCTGCCTTTATGGTCTCCTGGGGCACGTGCGGCAGCTGTGCAGATTACCATTGAACTGGATGGCGAGGCGCTGGCAAGCGATGTGCCGCCGTATATCACAGCTTCGAATGTAACGATGGTGCCAATTAGCGTCATTAGTAAAGGGTTGAATGCTGGAGTAGTTTGGAATCAAAGCAGTAAGACAGTAACAATCACGCAAGGAGATACAGAGATCAAGCTGACCAGTGGCCAGAAAAGTGCATTAGTTAATAATGCTTCTGTAGCCCTCGACACCTCAGTACAGATTAAGCAGGGACGGGTTATGGTGCCGCTTCGTTTTGTAAGTGAGCAATTGGGGTTACAGGTTATCTGGGATCAGGCTACCAAACATATTTCTTTGTACTCTAATACAGAGCCGCCGCAGGCTGCTGATCCGGAAACACCAGCAGTACCTACAGCGACTCCAGTCGTTACGCCGACCCCAACCCCTACAGCGACTCCAAAACCGACCTCGCCAACAGTTCCAAGTATTCCTGGTGCGTCGGCTAACAAGGAGATGAAGGGAGCCTGGATCTCTACAGTATTTAATCTGGACTGGCCTTCAGTAGCTTCTGCAGGTAACGAAGCGAAACAAAAACAAGAATTTGATAATCTGCTGGACAAGCTAAAAGCTGTTGGTTTTAATGCTGTTTTTGTACAGGTTAGAACCTCAGCAGACAGCCTGTACCCTTCTGTTCTAGTTCCTTGGTCTAAGGTGCTGACCGGCACCCAAGGAAAAAATCCGGGTTATGACCCGTTGAGCTATATGGTCAGCGCTGCACATTCACGCGGTATGCAGTTCCATGCATGGTTCAACCCATTCCGCGCGACAACAGATGCTTCTACATCCGCATTAGCAAGTAATCATGTGGCTAAGTCAAATCCGGAATGGATTGTAGACGCCGGAGGTAAAAAATACATCAATCCAGGGATCCCAGCAGCCCGCCAGCACATTATCGATACAGTGTTGGAGGTCGTCAAAGGCTATGATGTAGATGGTGTCCATTTGGATGATTATTTCTATCCTTCAGGTGTATCTTTTGCCGATGATACTGCTTATAAGACTTATAACACGAAGAACCTGTCCTCTAAGGCGGATTGGCGCCGCGATAATATTAATGAATTCGTCCGTCAATTGGGAGAACAGATTCATAAGGTGAAACCGAAGGTTTCTTATGGAATTAGTCCGTTTGGTGTATGGCGTAATATCAAAAAAGACAGCACAGGTTCGGATACCACAGCTGGAGTTACCGCTTATGACGATATGTACGCCGATGTTCGGACATGGATCAAGCAAGGCTGGATTGACTATGTAGCACCGCAAATTTATTGGAGTCTGTCCTTTAGCACTGCCCGTTATGATAAGCTAGTAGATTGGTGGGTTAAAGAGGTAGAGAATACGAATGTTAAGCTCTATATTGGACAAGCTGCTTATAAGGTTGGAGCAAGTGACCAGAAAGCAGAATGGCAAAGTGGCGACCAAATCATCAACCAGCTTAAGTATAATGAGAAATATAAAGAGGTTGCAGGCAGTATTATGTTCAGAGCAAATGACATTGTTGTCCGCAATCCGTTTGGATTATCAAATTTGCTGACCTTTTATTTTCAGTCTAAATAAGATAACTGTTCTAGATAAGGAGTCATGAATGCTCCCCCGTGCTCATAGATAAGCAATAGAATCTATGGGAAACGGGGGATTTTTGTGTATGGAGATTAACGCTGTGTTTGAAGGAGGGGGAGTAAAAGGGATTTCTCTCGCTGGAGCAGTTGAAGCCACGGAAAGGGCGGGGCGAACCTTTAAAAAGGTCGCTGGAACCTCCTCAGGCGCAATTGTAGCGACTTTACTGGCTGCGGGTTATGAAGGTGAGGAAATGAGTCGGATGATCCAAGGAACTTCTTTTTCATCGTTTATGAAGCGAGCTCCCATCTATAATACGGCTTGGGTAGGTCCTGCACTGCGAGTGTTATTGAAGAAGGGATTGTATTCGGGTGAAGCCTTGGAATCGTGGATGAGATCGCTTTTGCTAAAAAAGGGAATTATCACTTTTCGTGATCTGCCTCCAGGCAAACTATCTATAATTGCTTCCGACATTACCAATGGCCGGATATTGGTCTTACCAGATGGGTTGGAACAGTATGGAATCTCTCCTGAACATTTTGAGGTGGCTAAGGCTGTGCGCATGAGCTGCAGTATTCCTTATTTTTTTGATCCAGTGATGCTCAGGTTAAATGGACAATCTGCTAGAGGGAAGTCTTTTATTGAGCAATTTGTATACGTTGTGGATGGAGGGTTATTAAGCAATTTTCCTTTATGGCTATTTGACGGGATGAATGAGAATAGTAAAGTGCCGGGGAGAAGAATCCCTACGGTAGGGTATCAAACAGTAGGTAAAACCGACCCGCAGCCCCACAGGATTAGGGGACCGTTCAGTATGCTGCAAGCTATGGTAAGCACCATGCTGTCTGCTCATGATGAGAAATATATTGAAGATGATAAATATGTCCGCACGGTAACCATCCCAACGCTTGGTATAGGCACGACGCAATTTAATATTACGAAGATGCAAAGCGACGAATTGTATGCCGCCGGACTGAAGGCAGGGGAAGACTTCTTTAAGGAGTGGCGCCCCAGATAACAAGCAAGCTTTATAATATCAGAAAAAAAGCATCCCACACGTTATTTTGAAACGTGGAGATGCTTTTTGGTGTTTGTTTTTATTTAGTTAATGGTACTTCGGAAGCTGATCATCGTTTTTCCCTTTATTTCCTTCGATGACTTGGAAGGGATAACTTTTACGTTTGCCTGGTGCTGCTTGTGTCTTGCGAATCCCAGCAACCTTGGTCATGGTTTTCTGCGAAGGTTTGACTTTGATTCTAGATCCATTACTGCTGCGAGCGTATTTCCCTGGTCCCATTTTGTAAGCATAATAGATAATCGCTAACAGTACTAAGGGGAGAATCAGCTTCGACAGCGTATAGAAAGGCTCAGTCAAGACTCCAATCACAAAACCGAATGTTGCAAGAATTACTGAAATCCAAAAAATTAAAGCATGCCTGATCATAGGACACTCATCCTTTCGCAGGATCCAATATGCCGCCTGACACACTTGCCTCCGTATATCCTCTGGCTTCAATCTCTGCATCAAGCTCACGCATACGATTGAAAGAGGCGATGGATACTTCTACCTGATCATCCTTTGGTTCTTTGGTAGTGAGCAGCTGCAGCCATAGTCCAGGGTATCCCAAGTATTTGAGACCTGGAATTTCTCTTACTGCGTTGGTACCCTTCAGAACCTCAAACGAAACACCGATTACGACAGGCAGCAGAATAATCCGTTGGATCACACGTTCCCAAAGATTATCCCAGGGGACTACGGAGTAAATAATAACGCCGAGGATAATCGTCAGCATCATAAAACTGCTTCCGCAGCGGTAATGCAGACGGCTGTATTTCTGAACGTTCTGGACAGTCAGCTCTTCGCCTGCTTCAAAGGCGCTGATGACTTTGTGTTCCGCACCGTGATACTGGAATAGCCGCTTGATCACAGGTGTTTGCGAAATCGCCCATAAATAGACCAGCAAGAGAACCATTTTAATGCCGCCTTCTATGAGGTTGTGCAGTACATAGTTATCAAATGCATTCTTGAATAAAAAATCTTCGACAAATACTGGTACAAGCGTAAAAATGAGCTTTCCGAATAAGAAGGAGAGAATACCCATTACAGCAACGCCAAAAATCATTCCGAGGCTCCAGCCTTCGTCCTTTTTCTTCGGCTTAGCTTTCTCTTTCGCCAGTTCTTCGGGTTCCAATTCATCTTCGGCATAGGATTCAGCCGAATAGTTCAAGTGCTTAGAGCCTTTGGCGCTGGCATCTATAATACTGACAAGGCCGCGAAGCAGCGGAATCTTGCGCAGTTTAGTGACCCAGCTCTTATCGCTTCTTGGCACCTCCAAAAATGTAATCTCCTGATTCTTTCGTCGCACGGCTGTTACATTAATATGCTTGCCGCCGAACATGACGCCTTCAATGACGGCTTGGCCGCCATAGCTGGGAGTTTCCTGGGACAACCAATTCACCTTCCCGTAATTAATATGATTTATATAATACATTGTAACTAATTTTTGAAGACATTACTAGTTGGATCGCCTTTTGCTGCACATACTACCTTATATGGACAAGGAGAGACAAATCGTTATTAAAAATACGGAAAGAGAGGCAATTCTATGAGCAAATCACATCAACAACAATCAGATCATACTAATATTTGGTTTTTTGCGCTCGAATTAGGTTTTTTCGCAGGTTTGATTTGGGGAGGGCTGCACTGGTTAATCTACTGGTTCAGCTTTACCAAGGTTAGTCCTGGTTATTTAGCAGAGCCGTTTTTTAAACATACTTTTCTGACAACAATGTATGGACATCTCGTGGGTTATTTGTTTTTCATCTTATTTTCAGTGATAGCCTCACTGCTATATGTGCTTATTCTGCGCAAGCTGAAGGGACCTTGGCCAGGATTGGTTTATGGTGTTTTGTGGTGGGTAGTTATATTTATTCCCGGCTCGCAAATGTTTCTTATGCAGCCGCCTTTTAAGCTGCCGTGGAACACTGTGATTAGTGAGTTCTGCCTTTTTTTACTTTGGGGGATGTTCATTGGATACACAGCGGCGATTGAGTATACCGACGAACGAAAGCGTGAGCAAGCGACTGCACTTGCCTAACGGCTCGAAAAAACTTCTCAAGGGGATATCCCTATGTTAAAATACAATGTGGCTATTTCGAGAGGAGAATGAAAATGGGTAACGAGCGCGTCTCCAAGCTGCGTAAGGTTTTGCAGGATAAAGGATTGGAAGCAATGTTGATAACCAGCGGTTATAACCGCCGCTATTTAAGTGGATTTACCGGATCGTCCGGTTATGTATTGGTGACAAGCGATGATTGTTATCTGCTAACTGACTTCAGGTACATGACACAGGCTGCGGATCAAGCGGTAGGAGTTAAGGTTGTAGAGCATGGTCCTAAATTTATTGATACAGTACGCGAGTTGCTGCCAACAGGCAGTGAGGTACGTGTTGGTTTCGAACAGGATGATGTCTCATTCAGCGCTTATACCTCATATGCGGAAGCCCTTAAGCCGGCAGTGTTAGTTCCAGTTTCCAAAGCCGTGGAAGACCTCCGTATGTTCAAGGATGCTGAAGAGCTTGCTGTTATGCAACGTGCAGCTGATCTGGCTGATGCTACATTCAATCATATTCTGAATGTGATCAAACCAGGCATGACTGAAAGAGACGTCGATTTGGAAATGGAATTCTATATGCGTACCCACGGGGCAACTGCGTCATCGTTTGATACGATTGTTGCTTCAGGTGAACGTTCGTCCATGCCGCATGGCGTAGCAAGCAGCCGTGTAATTCAAGGTAATGAATTTATTACGCTTGATTTCGGCGCATTACTCGATGGATACTGCTCAGATGTGACTCGTACCATTGCACTCGGAGCTCCAGATCCGAAGCTGAAAGAAATCTATGATATTGTGCTGGAAGCTCAGCTACATACGTTGGCACATATCAAACCGGGTATGACTGGACGGGAATGTGATGCACTGGCACGTGATATCATCGCTAGCTACGGATATGGTGATCAATTTGGACATAGCACGGGTCATGGACTTGGAATGGAAGTTCATGAATGGCCGCGTTTGTCCAAGCTGAGTGACGATATCATGCAGCCGGGAATGGTCGTTACTGTAGAACCAGGTATCTATTTGCCGGGGATTGGCGGAGTACGTATTGAAGACGATATTGTGATCACCGAGAGCGGAATATCGCTGCTGACCCATTCGTCCAAAGAATATACAGTACTGTAAGTAAGAAAAGTAGTAGTTTAATTATCGAATTCAGGAGGGATTTTTAGTGATTTCAGTAAACGATTTTAAGACAGGCTTGACCGTAGAGGTGGACGGTGATATTTTTACCGTTCTTGATTTCCAGCACGTTAAACCAGGTAAAGGTGCTGCGTTCGTTCGCTCTAAGCTGAAAAACCTGCGCAATGGTAACACTGTTGAGCGTACTTTCCGTGCTGGTGAAACTATTGGCCGTGCTATTATTGAGAACCGTGGCGTGCAATATTTGTATGCAAGCGGATCGGAGCATGCTTTCATGGACAACGAAACTTATGACCAATTCGAATTGTCCAGCAAGCAGCTTGAATGGGAATTGAACTTCCTTAAAGAGAACATGACTGTAAACATCATCAGTTACCAAGGTGAAATCCTTGGGATTAACCTGCCTACCAGCGTAGAGCTGAAGGTTGTTGAAACTGAGCCAGGTGTGAAGGGAAATACTGCTCAAGGCGCTACTAAATCGGCCAAGCTTGAAACAGGTCATTCTGTACAAGTTCCTCTGTTCATCAATGAAGGAGATGTGCTGCTTATTGATACTCGCGAAGGTAAATATATCTCCCGCGCGTAGGAAGCATCATACTTGCCGAACTTATAACCAATCAGCCTCCCCCGTTATTACGGTGGGGGGTTTTTGGTATATAAACGAGGATGCATGAGGAACAGTATGGGTGTGGAATGTTATACTTACGAATTAAAGGATTAGAAGGAGGCGCATATGAGAAAATTAATTATATCTGAGTTCATATCCCTTGATGGTGTTATGGAAAATCCACAATGGACCTTCTCATTCGGAAGTGAAGAACAGGAGCATTTCAAATTTGCTGAACTGAAAGCTGCTGACGCTCTAATGTTAGGACGGACAACCTACGAAGGTTTTGCAGAGGCTTGGCCAAATATGGTTGAGCAGACAGGTGAGTACGGTGAAATGATGAATGGATACGCTAAGTACGTCGTCTCCACAACTCTCGAAGAAACAACATGGAGCAATTCAAGCTTGCTCAAGGGCGATCTTGTTCAAGAGGTGTCCAAGCTGAAAGAACAGCCGGGGAGAGATATTCTCGTTTTTGGCAGTCGTACGCTTGCGCAGAGCCTGATGCAGCTTGGCCTTGTCGATGAATATCAGCTTCTGGTCTTCCCGATTCTGCTGGGTAGCGGTCAGCGCCTGTTCGATAACGTTGGTGAAGAGAAGACGTTGGAGCTAGTGGACTCCAAAAGATTCAGTTCTGGAGTGATGGCCTTGACTTATCGACCAGCTTCTCAATAAAAAACTGGAAGACGAGTGAAATGAGGTCAGCTAGTGTCTTGAAGCTGACCTTATCTTTTTGTTAGCTTCTGGAAAATCAATAATTTTTTAATGAAATCATTAACGCATTACGCTATTTTCGTATTATACTGGTTTAAAGCGGGAAACCGATTAGAAGCAACTACATAGACCGATATGGGGAGTGAGTGGGACTTTGTCACTTTATGTTATGAAATTCGGAGGCAGCTCCGTCGGCGACACAGAACGCATGCAACGTGTTGCCAAGCGCATCGCAGACAAGCAGGATGAGGGACATCGCTGCGTTGTAGTTGTATCTGCTATGGGGGATACAACAGATGATTTGATCGATACGGCGAAGCAATTAAACGGGCAGCCGCCTGCACGTGAAATGGATATGCTGATGACAACAGGAGAGCAGATTTCCGTTGCTCTTTTGTCCATAGCTCTTCATGGGATCGGGCGGAATGCAGTATCTTATACAGGATGGCAGGCCGGGTTCCGTACAGACGAAACCCACGGTAGAGCTCGTATCAATGATATTGATCCACACCGTGTAGTAGCGTCTTTGGAACGCGAACAGATCGTTATCGTTGCCGGTTTCCAAGGGATGACTTTGGATGGTGAGATCACTACCCTGGGCCGCGGAGGATCGGACACGACAGCTGTAGCCCTTGCGGCTGCTATTCAAGCAGATGTATGTGAGATTTATACCGACGTTGATGGTATCTATTCTACAGATCCACGCATTGTGAAAACAGCCCGCAAGCTGAACGAAATCTCATACGATGAGATGCTAGAGCTTGCCAATCTGGGAGCGGCGGTACTACATCCGCGTGCAGTGGAGTATGCTAAGCGTCATCAAGTTAAGCTGGTCGTTAGATCGAGCTTTAATCATAATGAAGGTACTGTTGTGAAGGAGGAAGCAAGCATGGAGCAAGGTGTCGTAGTTAGTGGGATTGCTTATGATAAGAATGTAGCGCGTGTCAGTATTCTAGGAGTACCTGATGTACCGGGTGTACTCGCTCAAGTCTTCGGCAAGCTGGCTGAAGAAGGCGTAAACGTAGATATCATTGTGCAAAGTGGTGTGCAGAATGAACAGGCTGACTTCTCATTTACAGTTTCACTTGATGAACTGGACCGTGCGAAGGAAGTCATTAAAGAAATCCATAAAACTTTACCTTACCGTGAAGTAACGTCCGAGGATAACCTCGTTAAGGTTTCTATTGTTGGCGCGGGTATGGTTAGCCATCCTGGTGTTGCGGCTCAAATGTTTGATGTGCTCTCCCAAGAGGGCGTAAGCATTAAGATGGTCAGCACGTCTGAGATTAAGGTTTCTTGTGTAATCGAATCCGGCAATTTGCCATCGATCATTCAGGCGCTTCACACCGCTTATAATCTGGATACAACTGAGCAGGCCTTTGTTGGTGGTCCTAAGGATCGTCGTTAAGAGCCGTTCAATCAATAAAAAGGGAGATCCTACAGCTATTTAGCTACGGGGTCTCCTTTTTGGGCATCAGCAATAAATGAAAAGGAACGCTGCAGGTTTGAATGCAGCGTTCCTTTTTACATCTATATGGGTATTTATCCTAAACGTCTAAACCGGCCTAGAATTTCAACAGTCTCAAGTACATTGACGAAAGAGCTTGGATCCGTCTCAAGGATAGTCTTACGCAGCTCTGACAGCTCATAGCGGGTCGTTACGGTCATCAGCATTGTATTGCCCTCGTGACTGTAACCGCCCTCTGCGTTGACTACTGTGATGCCATGAGGCAGCTCTCTAAGACGATTCAGCATTTTATCCCGTTCCTTGGTAACAATGAAGCAGGTTAGCTTAACATGACGAATATGAATCATATCAACCACTCTGCTTTTCACAAAAATACAGAGCATAGCGTATAAGGCTGAGTCCCAGCTTTTAAAGAAGCCTAAACTCAGAATAACGAGCCCATCCATTACGAAGAGTACATTCCCAATAGGAATATCCCGCTTACGTGTAATAATCGAGCCTAATATATCAAATCCTCCAGATGAACCCCCGGCACGGAGAGAAAATCCAACCCCGCCAGCAATAATTACGCCGCCAAAAATACTAGCCAAAATCGGGTCTTTGGTCACTTTCACCGCAGGAATAATTGTCATGAACCAGGTGGTAGCTAAAACGGAAAGCATGCTTAGTAAGATGTACTTTTTCCCCACTGCAATAAATCCCCAGATCAGAACAGGAAGGTTTATCGCAAAATAAATGATTGAGATGTACTTCGGATTAGTTACATACCCGATGACTGAAGCCACCCCTGCTACCCCGCCGCTTAGCAGTTGATGAGGAATTAGAAATAATCTCATCCCTGCGGCGACTAAAAAAGCTGAAAAAATAATGATTGCCGCTTCTCTTACTGGTCTGACTACGGACCGCATGCTGAGCGGTAGCCCGTAATTTCGTACGTGCATGACACAAATCCCCTCTTTTTCTTATGTCTTTTTAGTTTGCCTTTTTTTGAAAATATAAACTCACTATATTTCCAATTAAAAAGGATACCACAGATGAAGGCGTTCGTAAAAATTATTTTATCGTACTGATTATATTTATTTATGAACCCACTCACTATGAATTCTTTCACAGTCTGATCTGCAAATCTGTCATTTCTCATTGTCTAAAGTGAAAAAGCCACGCATATCCATGAATAATAGAAAGCTAAACAAGCCTCAGATCTCTTTTGGTATGAATGAATTAGTAAAAGGAGTGGAGTAGATTGGACAAGTATGTAAGCTGGATGGCGACTCTGCGGTTGTTCTCGGGCAGTGCAGAGATTATAGCTGCGCTGATAATGCTCAGATTAAATCAGGTCGATAAGGCGCTGGCTGTCAATTCTGGACTGGCTTTGGTAGGCCCGACCATATTGATATTGACGACAGCTATTGGTCTGACTGGGATGGCACAGCAGCTGTCATGGAGCAAATTAGGCTGGGTGGGCTGCGGTGTAGCCTTTCTCTTAATCGGGATTTTGAAAAAATGATAGATGATAGGCATATTGGGCGCGTACAAGCATAAATATGGAATAAAGCAATTAAGTAGAGGACAGCTTGGGGGTACTTTGTATGGCAGATGATTGGCTGCAATTGTTTCCTGAAAAAGTAAGAGCGCTGTTAAAGTGCCTTCCCCTTCCGCTGCTAGGAATGGTGGAGGAGATTCGTGTCCGTGAAGGTCGTCCGCTGGAAATTAACTACTCTGGTAAATATCACTTTCTAAGAGTGAATGGCAGTTTGACGCAGAGGCCTGAAGAAGCTTACAAGCCGGATCGGGAAGACACTCATCGACTGCTAGACCTGATCAGCAACCATTCGCTATATACGATGGAAGAAGAGCTGAGAAAAGGATTTATTACGATTCCCGGCGGTCATCGGATAGGACTTGCTGGCCGGACAGTACTGAGTGGCGGAGGTGTAGAGCATCTTCGTGATATCACTGGCTTTAATGTCCGTATTGCTCGAGAAGTACCTGGAATCGCAGATGGAGTGCTGCCTTATTTACTGGACAAGGGGCGGCAGCGAATGATGCACACCTTGATTCTCTCCCCTCCACAACATGGCAAGACTACCCTGCTCCGCGATCTTGCAAGACAAATCTCCTTAGGGGAATTGGGCAAGCGCGAAGGGATTAGACCGGGGCTGAAGGTGGGAATTGTTGACGAACGGTCTGAAATTGCTGGCAGCCGGCGTGGTGTTCCCGCTTTTGACGTGGGTCCGCGGACTGATGTTCTTGATGGCTGTCCCAAGGCAGAAGGCATGATGATGATGATCCGGTCGCTATCGCCAGAGGTATTAATCGCGGATGAGATTGGGCGTCCTGAAGATGCCGAAGCAGTTACCGAGGCACTGCATGCCGGAATATCTGTCATTGCTTCCGCTCACGGAAAAGATGTAACAGAGTTGGCTCGTAGGCCGGGTCTTGGAGGACTGCTGGAACAAAAGATGTTCGAGAGATATGTCATACTCCATCGTTCAGAAGCAGGCCTCACGTTTCGTATTCTGGATGGCCAGAAAAGAGGAATGCTGCTTATCTCTCCCGGGGATCGACTAGGTGGTGATTTGCATGCTTAAGCTGTTCGGTGCTGTGCTCATTGTGGTGGCTGGTACGCTTGCAGGTCTCCAGTTTGCTCGTCAATATGCAGACAGGCCCAGACATATCAGAGGTTTAATAGCAGCACTACAGCGGTTGGAAACAGAGATCATGTACGGCTTCACCCCACTGCCGGAAGCCATGCGGCGGATTGGGAATCAGTCGAAGGACCCGCTGAAATCGTTGTTTGTCAAAACAGCGGAGGAGATGAGCCCTCCCTATGACAGAAGCGCCCAGGATGCCATCCAGCGGGCGATGGAAGCATATTGGAAGTCTACCGCTATGAAGGGGACAGAAAGAGAGATTCTTCGCCAGCTCAGCTGTACTCTCGGCACAAGCGATAGGTCGAATCAGAGCACTCATATCGCGTTAGCATTGCAGCAATTGAAGCAGGAGGAGTCGGTGGCCAGAGAGGATCAAGGCAAATATGAAAAGTTAAGTAAAAGCCTGGGTCTGCTGCTTGGAGTACTGATCGTCATTTTGATCTTTTAGCGAGGTGCCAGGAATGAATATTGAAGTCAATGCGATTTTTCAAATTGCCGGCATTGGCATAATTATCGCCATGATACACACGGTGCTCAAACAGATGGGAAAAGAGGATTTCGCACATTGGGTCACCGTGATCGGGTTCGTAGTCGTGCTGTTCATGGTGATTCGTATGCTGGACGGGTTGCTGCAGGAAATAAAAACGATCTTTCTTTTTCAATAGGCGTGCCATGGAGATTATTCAAGTTGTTGGGATTGGGCTGATATCGACCATATTGATTCTCGTACTGAAGGAACAAAAACCGATGTTCGCCTTCCTTCTTGCTACTACAACAGGAATTCTAATTTTTATGTTTCTCATCGGCAAGATCGGAATGATCCTCTCTACACTGGAGCGGGTGGCTGAGTCATCGGGGATGGAAATGATTTATTTGAAGACTGTTTTCAAAATCATCGGCATTTCCTATATCGCGGAGTTCGGTGCACAGATTGTACGAGATGCCGGTCAGGAATCGATTGCTTCCAAAATAGAACTCGCCGGCAAAGTGCTAATTATGGTACTAGCCGTACCCATCATCAGCATCATTATCGAAACCGTCATGAAACTACTGCCTGCTTAAAGCAATCGTAAAGAGAGCTGAGCAACGAATCGGGAGGAGAAATTATGCAAGAGCGCAGTGTTTTCCGTCCTCCAAAACTAAAAATAATACTGCTGCTGCTTCCATTCTTTTTCATTCTATGGTTTGCAGGTACAGCTCAGAGTGTGCAAGCTTCCTCAACACCAGAATCCGGCAGTTCCTCCCCGGTAGACCAGTGGGTCAAGAGCCAGGTGAATAATTTGCCAAAAGATAAAGTCGAGTCGTACTGGGATCAGCTGATGAAGGATTATGGTGGTTTTTTCCCGGACGGGGCCACACCCACGCTAATGGACATGCTGCTTCCAGGAGATAAGGGGCTCAGCTTGAAGGGTGTGTTATCTGGGCTTCTAGGCTTTATGTGGCATGAGGTGCTGTACAACGGAAAGCTGCTCGTGACGATTGTGATGATCAGTGTGCTCAGCATGATTCTGGAGACGCTGCAAACCGCTTTTGAGCGAAAAACGGTCAGTAAGGTCGCTTATACGCTCTGTTATATGGTGGTGCTGGTAATTGCCGTGAACAGCTTCAATATCGCTATTGGTTATGCAAAGGATGCTATCGATCGGATGATCGATTTCATGATGGCGATGATTCCACTGCTGTTCGCGCTGCTGGCTTCGATGGGGAATATCGTTACGGTCTCCGTCACCCATCCGTTAATTGTTTTTATGATTCATACGGTTGGCACCATGATCCACACCCTTGTTTTTCCGCTTCTTTTCTTCTCGGCAGTGCTGCATCTGGTCAGCGCATTGTCAGAGAAATATAAACTAACCCAGCTGGCTAACCTGCTGCGAAACATCGGTGCTGGACTGTTAGGTGTACTGCTAACTGTGTTCCTAGGTGTAATTTCCGTTCGAGGGATAACAAGCTCAGTAACGGATGGGGTCACCATTAGGGCCGCTAAATATATTACAGGGAATTTTGTTCCGGTCATCGGCAAAATGTTCGCGGATGCCACAGACACAGTAATCTCAGCTTCACTGCTGGTGAAGAATGCGATCGGGTTATCGGGTGTCATTATCATATTGTTCCTGTGTGCTTTTCCGGCAATCAAAATCCTGGTGCTTGCCCTTATCTACAACATAGCCGCCGCTGTGATGCAGCCGCTGGGAGAGACACCGATTGTAGTCTGTCTCCAGACGATTGGAAAAAGCATGGTGTACGTATTCGCTGCTTTGGCTGCTGTTTCCTTAATGTTTTTTATGGCGGTTACGATCATGCTGACTGCGGGCAATTTGACCGTAATGATGAGGTGAAGCAACAAAACCTTTAGGAGGGAAACCATGAGCTGGTTAGGCGGTTGGCTGCGGGAGATCATCCTGGTTGTGCTGTTGGCGTCATTTGTTGAATTGCTGCTCCCAAGCAAATCCATGGAGCGTTATGCAAGATTGGTGCTAAGTCTCCTAATCCTGCTCACGATGCTCAGTCCTATCGTCTCTCTCCTGAAGGGTGATGCAATCTCCGAACTGAGTGTCGCTATGGGACAGCAAGAGAAAGAGGGCGGTTTGTTCACTGGCGGAGGGAAGGGAGACCCATCCTTGGAACAGATTCTGGCAGATGGGCAAAAGCTTGCACAAGGCCGTCAGGAACAGAGTCTGCAGCTCGCTGCCGAAGAGGTGGCGGGTCAGATGAAAGAGCAGATTATCAGTGAGACCGGCAAACGCGGGGTTAATGTCACCGTAACGCTGGGCATGGGGAAGTCTGGCGGCACTGGTAACGAAGACGTTCCTGTCATTTCCAATGTAAGGGTCTCTATGCCTCAGACAACGGCTAACTCCCCTGGTACTTCCGGAGCTTCCAGCACAGCGACTACAGCACCCATTACAATCTCTCCTGTAGCACCTGTAGAAGTTAAAATTGGCGCTAATCCGGCAGATAACGTAGAGAGTGAAGCAACATCATCAGCTGAACCTAATAAAGCAGTGAACGGAACTGTAGCTGAAGACAGCGCGTCCTCGAGTGAAATGGAGTCCATTGTAAAGCTGCTGGAACTGAAGTGGGATTTGGATCCCAAAGTCATTCAGGTGGATGGCAGCGTGGCTAGTAACGTCAAATCATGAGCTTGATGTTTCTAAGAAACTATAATTTTTAGGAGGGATGGGAGTGAGCAATTGGCTGAAAAAGCTTGAGCAGTGGGCTGGGGGTGGGGCCGGCAGTCCGAAGAGAAGCCATACCTTTCGCTGGCTGATCATTCTGGGTCTGCTGGGCGCAGCGATCATGCTATTCAATTCCTTCGTCAATGTGAAGAGGATTGATAACGAGAATACAGGGCGTGAGCCGCCGGTGAATCAGTCCTCTCAAACGGCGCTGGTGCAGAGTGATCCAACCACAACGACCAATTCGTTCGACAGCATCGAACTAGCGATGGAGAACCGGATGAAGGAAATTTTGGAGAAAATCGTTGGCGTCGGTACAGTCGATATCATGGTTACAGTGGAGTCTACAGAAGAAATTGTCGTGGTGCGTAATATGAATGACTCCCAACAGCTTAGTGAAGAGACGGATGCCAGTGGGGGGAAACGTCATACGACACAATATACGAGGGATGGCGAAATCGTAACCTACTCGCAATCAGGGGACGAGACACCCATCGTGACGAAGCGGATCAAACCTCAGGTACGCGGCGTACTGGTAGTTGCCAAAGGGGCAGAGAACAAGGTTGTTCGTGGACTTGTCGAGCAGGCTATAGAAAAAGGCTTGAACGTCCCAATCCAGCGCATTTCAGTAGTACCACGCAAACAAGAATAGCAGGAGAAAGTCAATAAGTGAGTGCTTCCGAAGCAGCCACTAGATTAAATTTTAGGAGGAATTAGGAATGAACGGCAAAAGACAAACGATATGGTTGGTTTCTATGCTCAGCTTGATGGTGGTCCTCTCTGCATACTATTTATTCACTGAAGACTCAGGTGCTTCGATTCCAAAAGACACGGCTGGCACAATGCAGGTTGATTCCCTGAAAGACACAGCAGGTGCAGCGTTGCCAACGGTTGGTGACAAAGGTGTTGTTGTGAACGAAGTTGTTAGTCAAGGCGATGTTGTTGCCGATGAAGGCGTTGTAGATAGCACTACTGGCGCCGCTACTACGGACGACAGCGCTACTGCCGCCAAAACGGATGACAGTGCTGCTACCGCTAAAACGGATGATAGCACTACTACTGCTAAAACGGACGAAAGTACAACTACAGCTGCTAAGGACGATAGCAGTAAAGCTGCCGCAAATAGCAGTGACTCAGAGAAGGCAACAACCGACACTGCTGCTAAAGATGCCGCGAAAACAGATACATCTGCTAAAGATACAGCCGCAAATACAACAACCAAGACTCCAGCCAAAAATGACAAAGAAATTCTCGATGAAGTAGCTTCTCAAAGTGTATCGGCGAGCAGTATGTTCACTAACTACCTTTATGAACGTGAGCAAAAGAATCTTAAGAACCAACAAGACTTGCTTGCTTTGATTAATGACATGGATAAAACACCTGCTGATAACGCAGTCGCTCAAGAACAACTTCTTAATCTTGAAGAAAAAGAATCCAAAATTACCGGTATTGAAGAACAGCTTCAACAAAAATATGGAGAAGCGATTGTAAAAGAAGAAGCTGGAGACAGCTACAAAGTAGTCGTTCTCAGCGACAAACTGGATGTAAAGCAAGCGGTTAGCATCGTGGATCTCGTAATGAAGGAACTGAGTGTATCTCAAGATAAAATTAGTGTACAATACGTTTCTGAGCAATAATAAGCTGTAAAATTAAAAGAAAAATGACGAAAGAGCTCGGGTTGCCCCGGGCTCTTTCCATTTTTACCGATTGTGATATAATACATAAAGTTATCTTGTCCGCTTAAGAAGTGGCTTCGAGAGAAAGCTGAAGGAGTGAACTGATATATGTTCAAGTTGAGCGAAATTAAGGAATTGATTAAATTGCTGGACCAGACCTCCTCTGTACATGAGTTGGAGATCGAAAGCGAAGGAATGAAGCTTGCAATTCGCAAACCGGATCGCCCTGAAGCTGATGGAACAGCAGTACAGGCGACTCCTTATGCTGCCTATCCCTTTACGCCTGCCCCGCAGCCGCAGAGCGTACCGCAAGTATCCTATCCGGTAGTAGGTGAAGTTCCTCCAGCGCAGCAGCCACAAGCAGCTGCAGAAGGCAAACTACATAAAATTGTGTCTCCAATGGTGGGGACCTTTTATAGTGCCGCTTCTCCGGAAACGCCTTCGTTTGTTAATGTTGGAGACCGTGTAAGTGAAAAATCAACGGTTTGCATTATTGAGGCGATGAAACTGATGAATGAGCTGGAAGCGGAGATCAAAGGTGAAATCGTGTCTGTGCTTGCTGAGAACGGTCAGCTTGTAGAATACGGTCAACCACTATTCTTGGTTAAACCGGAATAAATACCGCAGACTACTTAAGGAGCGGAAGCTTCGCAAAACTTTGGGAGGAAACGCATGAACATTCAAAAAGTGTTGATTGCCAACCGCGGCGAAATCGCGGTCCGCATTATTAGGGCCTGCCGTGAACTGGGCATTTCCACCGTCGCGGTCTATTCAGAACCCGACCGGGATTCACTGCATGTCCGGTTGGCTGATGAAGCTTACTGCATCGGTCCGATGCCGGCCAAGGACAGCTATCTGAACTTTACAAATATTATGAGTGTAGCCACCTTAACGGAATGTGATGCCATCCATCCTGGCTATGGATTTTTAGCTGAAAATGCGGATTTTGCAGAGATTTGTGAATCTTGCAATATTATCTTCATAGGACCTTCTCCAGATGCCATAAACCGTATGGGTGACAAGGCTGTGGCGAAGGAAACCATGAAACTGGCTGGAGTTCCGATTATCCCGGGCTCAGATGGTCTTGTAGGCGATGTAGAGGAAGCTGTCATGCTGGGCCGCGATATTGGTTACCCGATCATCGTTAAGGCTACTGCAGGTGGCGGAGGTAAGGGAATACGGATTGCTGAGGACGAGGAATCTTTGGTGAAGCAGATTACTGCTGCACAACAGGAAGCACAAAAGGCGTTTGGTAACGCTGGTGTATATCTGGAGAAATTCCTAACAGGCATGAAGCATGTGGAGATTCAGATTATTGCAGATAAACATGGCAATGTAGTGCATTTAGGTGAACGGGACTGCTCCGTGCAGCGTCGTCGCCAAAAGCTGATTGAAGAGGCACCTTGTTCAGTGCTCACACCGGAAATTCGGGAAGCGATGGGTAATGCAGCAGTTCGAGCAGCACTTGCCGTGAATTATTCGGGAGCCGGAACACTTGAATTCCTGCTTGGACCGGACGGACAGTTCTACTTCATGGAGATGAATACTCGTATTCAGGTTGAACATCCAGTAACAGAAATGGTTACAGGTGTGGATTTGATTAAGGAAATGATCTCTGTAGCAGAAGGCAATCCGCTGTCATTCACTCAGGAAGATATCGTGATTAATGGCTGGTCCATTGAATGCCGTATAAATGCTGAAGATCCTGAGCGTAATTTCATGCCTTCACCAGGAAAAATCGGCTTTTATTTGCCACCAGGAGGCCTTGGCGTTCGTGTGGATAGTGCGGCGTACCCAGGATATACGATTTCCCCTTTCTATGATTCTATGATTGCAAAACTGATTGTATGGGCTCCTACACGTCAGGAAGCGATTGCTAAGATGAAGCGCGCCTTGGCTGAATTCGCCGTGGAAGGCATTCATACCACCATTCCTTTCCATCAGAAACTGTTGGAGCATCCTGTATTTTTGGATGGTAACTTTGACATTAAGTTTCTTGAAGAGTATGAAATTTAGGACGACTTCGGTTTGTTTGTCATAAAGTTCGTCAAATGATATAGTATGTTTAATAAGAGACGTGCTTTACGCTTGAAATCATGAACAATCTTTCTTGAAAGGTGTGAAGTCTAAAATGAGTACATTGCCGACAGAATACGAACGGACGGAAATCGGTGAAATCCAGATTGCTCCTGAAGTAATCGAGGTTATTGCAGGTCTGGCGACCGTTGAGGTTAAAGGTGTAGCAGGTATGAGCGGCGGATTCGCCGGTGGTATTGTTGAACTTCTTGGACGTAAGAATCTGTCCAAAGGAGTTAAAGTAGAGGTTGGACAACGTGAAGCTGCGGTGGATGTTTCTGTAATTATTGAATATGGCAATCGCCTTCCTGAAGTGGCTGCTGAAATTCAACGTAATGTTAAGCGCTCCATCGAGACTATGACTGGTCTGACTGTTGTGGAAGTGAATGTGCATATTCATGATGTGCAATTCAAGAACAACAACACTGTAGACAAGAACGAAGAAACAGAAACGATTCTTCGTGTGAAATAGCAGTCATCGTTCTTCCATAAACCCCCGACAGCAAAGTCGAGGGTTTACTCTAATTTAAGGAGGTTATGAGACTCGTGGCAAAAATTTTGGACAGACTTTTGCTGTTTGTCTACAGCTTAAGTATCGGAATACTATCTGTTATTGCCATCCTCCTCTTAAGCGGTGCGATTCCTAGAACTTTGGAGATTGAGAATGGACCAGCAGCTTATATTACAGCAATAATAGTAGCAGTTGTCTTGTTCCTTCTGAGCATCCGATTTTTCTACATCTCTCTGCGCCGTGATCGCGCTTCATTGCCTTCGGTCGATCAGCGTACAGAGTATGGGGATATCCAGATTTCAATGGAAACTATTGAGAATCTGAGTCTTAAGGCTGCCGGTAAAGTGAAGGGAATCAGAGATCTCAAGTCACGTATTCGTGTCTCGCAGGCTGGCCTTGAAATTACAATTCGTGCAGTAGTGGACGGTGAGCATTCATTACCGCTGCTTACGACAGAAGTACAACGTCAGGTGCATGATTTTGTGCAGGAGACAACCGGCATTCCGGTTGCTGATGTGTCTGTATATATTGCTAACCTCACGCAGTCTCCAAGCTTCAAAAGTCGAGTGGAATAGAGGTGAGTTTCCCTTATGTCTTGGAAAGAAGTATGGGAAAGTCACGGGGGTAGAATCGCCGGAGTGACTTTCGGCATTGGTCTGGGTTTGATTTATTTAATTTGCGGTTTTTGGGATATGCTGTTCTTTGCACTGGTAGTGTTCATCGGATATACGCTCGGCAAAAGAAAGGATACCGCGCAAGCGCCCCTGTTTCAATGGCAGGAGTTGGTTTCGCGATTATCCGGACGCTGGCGTCCCTTTAAGTGAACCGCGATAGTCTTTTTCCCGGAGCAGGAAACCGTAAGTTTGTGTTGTCCGTTGCCCCCGGAAGAAAGGCTTTGCGGTTTTTTTGCGACAAGGGATAGGTATATTTGCGAGCTTCCTCTGAAGGTATCTTCGCTTTGTGCAATAATCCTCACAGGATTAGGGAAAGAATGAATAAGTGTGAAGCGATATTTGGGTCGTAGACGTTGTTGCAGTACAAGTGAATATTTTAATGCGATATAAGATTTTAGGAGGAACACATGAAAAGACGTATAGCTAGAGAGATTATTGTCCAAAGCCTGTATCAGATGGAAATGAACGATGTGGAAAGCGCGGAAGCCGTAGAAATGCTGCTCGAGGAAGCTTCAGAAGAGAATGAAACCGAACGTGTAATCACGGACGAGATTCAGCTTAAACACTATGTGGTAGAGCATGTGAATGGGGTATGGGAGCACAAGGTAGCGATCGACGATATACTTGAACATTACCTGAAGGGCTGGCAAATGAGCCGTCTGTCACGTGTGGATCGTCAGATTCTACGTTTAGCAGCGTATGAAATGGTGTTCGCCAATGATGTGCCTGCGAAGGTTGCGGTGAATGAAGCGATCGATTTGGCCAAGCATTTTGGAACGGATGATTCCGGGAAGTTTGTTAACGGAGTACTCGGCAAGATGATCCAAGAGATAGATACTATTAAAGCTGACCATTCTTAATTTATAAACCATAGTAAAGTATATAAAAGGGGAGAGACTAACATGACAGCAGCAATCATCAGTGGTAAACAAGTATCCGAGGAAATTCGTATTAGCATTGCCCAAGAGGTTGCTGAACTGGCGAAACGCGGCGTAAAGCCCGGTTTGGCTGTTATTCTAGTAGGTGAAGACCCGGGATCTCAGGTTTATGTTCGCAATAAGGAGAAATCTTGTATCAGCTTAGGATTCCATTCGGAAGTGCATAAATTGGATGAATCCACTTCTCAAGAAGAACTTCTGGCACTGGTAGCAGAGCTAAACGGACGCGATGATATCGACGGAATTCTGGTTCAACTCCCATTGCCTAAGCATATCGAGGAGAAGGCTGTTATTGATGCAATCTCTGTGGAAAAGGATGTAGACGGCTTTCACCCTGTCAATGTAGGCAACCTGGTCATCGGTGCCGACAGTCTTCTTCCATGTACTCCTGCAGGAGTAATCGAACTGATCAAACGTACAGGAACAGGTATGGCAGGTAAACATGCCGTTGTAATTGGTCGTAGCAATATTGTAGGAAAGCCAGTTTCCCTCTTGTTGCAACGCGAAAATGCTACCGTAACTATGTGCCATTCCCGTACAGCTAATATGCAAGAGATTAGCCGTCAAGCGGATATTTTGGTTGTAGCGATCGGACGAGCTAATTTCATTGATGCTTCCTATGTGAAGCCGGGTGCTGTTGTCATCGATGTGGGCATGAACCGTCTGGATAACGGTAAACTCGCAGGTGACGTTGATTATGAAAGTGCAAAAGAAGTTGCCGGATACATCACGCCTGTTCCAGGCGGGGTTGGTCCGATGACTATTACAATGCTGATGAGCAACACGCTGATTGCGGCTAAACGCCGTCACGGCCTGGAATAGGGGTAAGATTCATGGCGGCAGAGCGGCAGGTTTATTCGATCAAAGAACTCAACCGTTATATCCGCATGAAGCTAGACTCGGATAATTTACTTTCGGATGTGTGGATTCGCGGAGAGATTTCCAACTTTACACATCATGGCAGCGGGCATATGTATTTCACACTTAAGGACGAGAGCAGCCGCATTAAAGCGATTATGTTCGCTTCTCATAACCAGCGGCTGCCCTTTATTCCGAAAGAAGGCGCTCGGGTAATTGCCAGAGGTAATGTGACCGTCTATGAACGGGATGGGCAATATCAGTTCTACGCCACACATATGCAGCCTGATGGGATTGGCAGTTTATATCTGGCCTATGAGCAGCTGAAGAGCAAGCTTGAAAAAGAAGGCCTTTTTGCAGAAGCTCGCAAGCGTTCGTTGCCGCGGTTCCCGAAGTGTATTGGTGTGATTACTTCCCCAACAGGAGCAGCT
Source organism: Paenibacillus sp. FSL H7-0943 (assembly GCF_037963265.1). Taxonomy (NCBI): domain Bacteria; kingdom Bacillati; phylum Bacillota; class Bacilli; order Caryophanales; family Paenibacillaceae; genus Paenibacillus; species Paenibacillus sp. FSL H7-0943. The sequence goes on along the minus strand of NZ_CP150148.1, from coordinate 4,872,538 downwards.
GTACGAGATATTGTAATTACGCTTCAGCGGCGGTTTCCGCAGGTAGCTATTGTAATCTATCCCGTACTGGTGCAAGGCAAAGGCGCTGCGCCTTCGATAGTGAAGGCGATTGGTGCGCTGAACGCCATGGGTGAAGCCGACGTGCTTATCGTCGGCCGCGGCGGCGGTTCGCTGGAGGAGCTGTGGGCGTTCAACGAGGAGGAAGTCGCGCGAGCGATATCGGCATCAAGGATTCCGGTCATCTCGGCCGTCGGCCACGAGACCGATTTCACGATTGCCGATTTCGCCGCCGACCTCCGCGCGGCTACGCCCACAGCGGCCGCTGAGCTGGCCGTGCCTCATGCCGGCGAGCTAGCTGCGCAGCTTCGCCAGCTGCAGCAGCGGCTGCGCCAGGCGCTGCAACAACGCGCCCAGCGTGGACGCGAGCGCCACTCGGTGCTGCAACGCTCGCTGGCGCTGGCAGGCCCGCGCCGCACGCTGATTCAGCACACGCAGCGGCTGGACATGCTGCGTGAGCGGCTCCAGCGCTCGGCGGATGCACGGCTCAGCCGTTCCCGCGAGCGCAAGGCGGTGCTGCATCACAGTCTGCAGCGGTTCCATCCGCGCGACAGTGTTGCTGCAGCACGTCAGCTCACAGACAGTCTGCGCCGTGAGTTAATGGGCGCTATGCAGGCTCGTTTGCAGGAGAAGCGATCTCGCTATGTGGCGGAGATCCGCCATTTGGATGCGCTTAGCCCGCTTAAAGTAATGTCACGAGGCTACAGCTTAGTGTATGACGAGGCGGAAGAACATTTAATCAAATCGCTGACCGAAGTGCAGCTTGGCGATCTTGTGGTGATAAAGATGAATGACGGACAGCTGAACTGCCAAGTATGGGGGATGAAGGAGGATGGCAAAGACGATGACGAAGGAAGCGGAACTTGATTTTGAAGGCGCTATGGACCGACTGGAGGAAATCGTTCGTGAGCTTGAACACGGCGACGTTCCTCTGGAGAAGGCCATCGATTTATTTCAGCAGGGCATGAAGCTGTCGCAGCTTTGCGGCAGCAAGCTGGAACAAGTAGAGCGTAAGATCGAAATGATTACCCAAGAGGACGGAGAACTGCGCAAAAAGCCGTTTGGTGCACGTCTGGAAGGGGACGCCGATGAATCGCTTTGAGAATGATCTGGAGGGAAGCTCCGCAAGTGAAAGCATGCGGCAGCCGCTGGAGGATTACATCGCATCGATAAGTGATTTGCTCTCACATGAGCTTGAGACTATTCTTCCCGCAGCGTGGACGGTTCCAGAAAATTTACAGCAAGCGATGAAGTATTCGCTAATGGCAGGGGGCAAACGCCTCCGGCCGTTGCTTGTGATCGCTGCTTGTGAATCACTAGGAGGCAGCCGTGAAGCAGCCTTGCCTGTTGCAGCTGCGATTGAGATGGTACATACCTACTCGTTGATTCATGATGATCTGCCTGCCATGGATAATGATGATTATCGGCGCGGCAAGCTGACGAATCATAAAGTCTTTGGTGAAGCATCGGCTATTCTTGCGGGTGATGCGCTTTTGACCCATGCTTTTTACAGTGTGGTACAAGCCTCGCGTAAATTTGGCATTCCTGCTGAAAATGTTTTATCCATAGTAGAGGATCTGGCGGAAATGGCAGGTCCACGCGGCATGGTCGGCGGTCAGATTGCAGATATGGAAGGCGAGCAAGGACTAACAGATCTTGCGCAGTTGAAGTATATTCATCTGCATAAAACCGGAGATTTAATTATCTTTTCGCTGTTAGCCGGCGGACGTATCGCAGGGGCAACAGAGAAGCAGCTTGAAGCTCTGCGTGATTTTGGTACAAGCATCGGACTAGCTTTTCAAATTCAGGATGATATTCTTGATTTGGTTGGTGATGAAGGCAAGCTTGGCAAAAAAACAGGCAGCGATATCAAGCAGCAGAAGGTAACCTACCCTTATTTTATTGGGTTGGAGGAATCTCGTGCTGAGGTGAAGAAGCTTACAGAAGCAGCCCGAAATGCTGTGCTGAATGGCGGTTTTTACGACAACCAGCGCCTGCTGGAAATTGCAGATTATTTAATGGCACGTGATCACTAAGTATGAACTTTCGAAGCGGCTGTATTTCGACAGCCGTTTCGTTTGTGTTATAATGGTTTTTATATATTTTACAACATCTAGGAAAGCGGGGAACTATTCGTGCTGCTTCCACAAATAAATGATCCACAACAACTGAAATCACTGTCAGTCGAAGAATTAACTACTCTTGCAGAGGAGATTCGACGATTTCTGATTGAGAAGCTTACAGCAACCGGCGGGCACCTCGGTTCTAATCTGGGGGTGGTGGAGCTCACGCTGGCCTTACATTATTGCTACAACAGTCCTCGTGACAAAATGATCTACGACGTTGGCCACCAAGCCTATGTCCACAAAATACTGACCGGCCGTCAAGATCGCTTTGATACCCTGCGCAAATATCAGGGATTGTGCGGCTTTGTTAAGCGCTCTGAAAGCGAACATGATGTATGGGAGGCTGGACATAGCAGCACCTCTTTGTCGGCAGCTATGGGGATGGCTATGGCTCGTGATCTAAAAGGCGAAGACAACAAGGTGATTGCCGTGATTGGTGACGGTGCGCTTACCGGCGGGATGGCTTTTGAAGCGCTTAACCACATTGGTCATGAGAAGCGCAAGCTGATGGTCATTTTGAACGATAATGAAATGTCGATTGCTCCGAATGTAGGGGCGATGCACAATTATTTAAGCAAAATTCGTTCGGACCGTCATTATTTGCGTGCCAAAGACGAGGTTGAAGGGCTGCTTAAGAAGATTCCAGCCATCGGTGGACGATTAGCGAAAACCGCTGAACAATTAAAAAACAGTCTTAAATATATGATGGTTCCTGGAGTATTGTTTGAAGAGCTTGGCTTTACGTATCTTGGGCCAGTGGATGGACATGATCTGGAGAAAATGATCGACACCTTCCATCAAGCAGATAACGTGGCGGGTCCTGTGCTTGTGCATGTGCTGACGACCAAAGGCAAGGGCTACAAACCGGCTGAGACTGATTTTTATAAATCGCATGCCATTTCGCCTTACAAAATTGAGTCAGGTCAGGCACTTAAAGCTGTAGGTCCTCCAATGTACACCGAAGTATTTGGCAGTACGCTGATTGAGCTGGGACGTGAAGATTCGCGTCTGATTGCAGTTACCCCTGCGATGCCAGGCGGTTCAGGTTTGTTTCCTTTTGCAAAGGAATTCCCGGATCGCATGATTGACGTGGGGATTGCAGAGCAGCATGCAGCAACCTTGTGTGCAGCTTTGGCTATGGAAGGGATGAAGCCGGTATACGCCGTGTATTCTACCTTCATGCAGCGTGCCTATGATCAGATCGTCCATGATATTTGCCGCCATAACGCCAATGTTATGTTCGCCATTGACCGTGCTGGATTTGTGGGTGCGGATGGTGAGACTCATCAGGGTGTGTACGATGTTGCTTTTATGCGCCATATCCCTAATATGGTTATGATGATGCCAAAAGACGAAAATGAGCTGCGTCATATGATGAAGACGGCACTTGAATATAATGACGGTCCAATTGCTTACCGCTATCCGCGTATTAACGGAACAGGTGTGGCAATGGACGCTGAACTGCATACCCTTCCTATAGGATCATGGGAACGACTGCGTACAGGAGAAGGATATGCTGTAGTGGCATGTGGTCCTATGGTTCAAGTGGCTGAAGAAGCCGCTGATTTGCTGAAGCGGGAAGGGATTCAGGTGGGCGTTGTGAATGCGCGTTTCCTGAAGCCGCTTGATAATTCCATGCTTCTGGATTTGGCTCATGCTGGAACCAATATGGTTGTTATTGAAGAGGCTTGCCAAGCGGGAAGTCTCGGCAGTGCGGTATTGGAGTTCTACGCGGAGCATGAAATTTATGACGCTCGTGTACATCTGATGGGTGTGCCCGACATCTTCGTGGAGCATGGCTCCATTAAAGAACAACGTCAGCAAACAGGTCTTACCGTAGAAGCGTTATGTGCACGTATCAAGTCCATGATGGCTCTAAGTGCTTATAATTACAAAACGACTTCGTCTTCCTAAGTGGAAGCCGGAAATTAGTAACCCTTGAACGATCGGGAGATGACCATGGAACACCGTAAAGAACGGATTGATGTACTGCTTGTGGAGCAAGGTTTTTATGAAAGCCGGGAGAAAGCTAAAGCTGCTATTATGGCAGGGTTGGTGCTCGCGGATGAGGAACGTATTGAAAAAGCTGGCATGAAGGTCTCGCGGGAGTCTACCCTTAAGGTTAAAGGCTCTGTGCATCCGTATGTCAGTCGTGGAGGCCTAAAGCTGGAGAAGGCTCTTCGCCAATTTAATATTGATCTTACCGGTCGGAACATGCTGGACATTGGTGCTTCCACTGGCGGCTTCACAGATTGTGCGCTTCAGAATGGTGTTAGCCATGTGTACGCCATTGATGTTGGCTATAACCAGCTGGATTGGTCACTGCGGAATGATGAGCGAGTGAGCGTTATGGAGCGTACGAACTTCCGGTATATGACACCTACAGATTTGCAGGGTCCTGTTCCGGACTTTGCCAGTATTGATGTATCTTTTATATCCTTAAAAATAATTCTCCCACCCCTCAAAGCCTTGCTGCAACGTCCAGCAGATATCGCTGCACTCATCAAGCCGCAATTTGAGGCTGGACGTGAGAAGGTTGGAAAATCAGGTGTGATTCGTGATTCCGCTGTCCATAAAGAGGTTTTGATTAATGTACTGACTATGGCTGCAGAGTTAGGATTCGGTCTCCATGGATTGACTTTTTCGCCAATTACAGGCGGGGAAGGCAATATTGAGTTTCTTGCTCATTGGAGACTGACGCCAGAAGTGGCGGAAGGCGAAGAATCATCCGTACAGCCGGCAGCTGCTGTTGCAGCAGTCATTCCAGTGGAGGACTTTCCATCCCTTGCTGATGAAGTGATTAAGCAGGCTACGGGTACTTTTAATGTGAGTTCTACTCATGGAAACTCCGCGCGCCGTTAGAGCTTTATGAACACCCCGTCAACCTCAAATGGTCAGCGGGGTGTTTTTTTTGAGTGGGAAGTCTGAAGAGTTCAACCTTGAAAATTCCTCTTCATCTGTTAAGATTGAGGGAGCAGATTTGCTCAAAGGGATTGAATTTATTAAAATAAAGACCCGGTATAAAATCCGGGTCTTTATATTTTGAATCTTTTTTTGGATTTACTGTGCTCGTTGTAATTGTAAATTGCTGAATTAGCGAATAATATCAATTATGCGGAAAGCTTATAAAAAGACAGCTTAGAAGCAGGATTTACCAGGGCTTCACGCGAATAAATCACCGAGGTGATTGATAGTGGCGGGTAGCTCTGACAAGGTCGTTATGGCGTTTATTGGGGTAGCATTATCGATTTTTATAATATATCGGATATATGTATGGCTGCAGAGTTCTCCGCGTTCTTTTATGAAGGATCAAATTCCGTTCAATAAAGTGATTATTCCACATCCCTCTATTGATATACTTGAGGATGAAGGATATGAGGTCGTTGGAGGGAAATTAAAAATCCCCTTGTCTTTCAACGTAAATGGGGCGCAGATGTATAGCCGGTTATTTATAGATTATGTGGCGACAAAAGAGGAAGGATCTTTATATTTAGTTATCCTTTCCAGACCACGCAAGCCTTTGGATTTCACTGGCAGCGGCTTACGTGATACCTTGCTTCCCTACCTGCTGATCTATCCGGAATGCAGCGGCGTTCTATATGTTAATGTAGCAACAGCATCGATCCATGTCATTAAGCTTGGCAAAGACGACGGAGAATCAAACTGAGTCCATATTTTTTATATACCAGGAGGCAACAATGAAGGGACAACGACATATTAAGATACGTGAAATTATTACACAAAAGGATATCGAGACACAGGACGAGCTTGTGGAAGCCTTGCGTGAATCAGGTTTTCAAGTTACCCAAGCCACAGTATCTCGAGATATAAAAGAGCTGTTGCTCATCAAGGTACCCATGGATGATGGAAGATATAAATATTCACTTCCAACGGATCAACGATACAATCCTATTCAGAAACTTAAGCGCGTTCTTGTGGATAATTTTGTGCAGATCGATTCCTCGGCTAATCTTGTGGTGATGAAATGTTTACCAGGTACGGCTAACTCTGTCGCTGCTTTAATTGATAATATTGACTGGCCGCAAATTATGGGAACCCTTTCTGGTGATGATACAATCCTTATTATTTGCCGTTTACCTGAGGACAGCAAGACTGTAATTTCACAAATCATGGGTTATATTTCTTAATTATAATTAATCAGATGCCTGTCATCTTCTCGGAGGTGCTCTATTAGTGTTAGAAACCTTGTCTATACGCAATCTTGCCGTCGTTGAGGCGGTAGATGTGCATTTTTATCCTGGCTTCCACGTGCTTACGGGGGAGACCGGGGCAGGTAAATCCATTATTATTGATGCGCTTGGATTGATTGTTGGAGGCCGCGGTTCTGCGGATTCCATTCGTTATGGTTGTGAAAAAGCGGAGATGGAGGCGCTCTTCAGTCTTCCCAGCGGTCATCCCGTTTGGGAGACTTTGGAGCGTCTTGGCATTGAGGCCCAGCGCGAGGAGCATCTTATTATACGACGCGAGCTTACCTCTCAAGGTAAAAGTACATCACGTGTAAATGGGCAGATGGTCAATCTTACCATGCTTCGCGAGATCGGCGAGCAGCTGGTTAATATACACGGCCAGCATGAGCACCAGAACTTGCTTAAGGCGGAACGGCATCTGGGACTGCTGGATACATACGGAGAACCGATTATTGGTCCGCTAAAGGCAGTTTTTCAGGAAAGGTATTCTGCCTTCGCGAAGGTGGAGAAAGAGCTGCGAGAGCTGCAGGAATCCAGCCAGAAGGCATACCAAATGCTTGACTTATATCGTTTTCAGCTTGAAGAAATTTCATCCGCCGGATTAAAACCGGGAGAAGATGAATTACTTACCGAAGAACGGGTCAAACTATCCCACAGTGAGAAAATGATGGATTCCGTATCGGGTGCATATGAGCTGCTTTACGACAGACAAGGCTTGGAATCGATCGGTAATGTCATTTCCAGACTTGAGGATGCAGTTCGTTACGATGAGAAGGGTCTGCGAACAGTGCTCGAACAGCTGCAGTCCTCATATTACCAGCTAGAGGATGCTGCTTTTCAGCTTCGTGATTACCGGGAAAATATCGAGTTCAATCCGATGCGACTTGAAGAAATTGAGAATCGTCTGGATTTGATTACTGGACTCCGACGTAAATATGGAGAGAGTGTAGAACAGATTTTGGCTTATTATGAACAAATTCACCGGGAAACTGATTTGCTTGAGAATAAAGATGAATATCTGGAGAAACTGACGGCGAAGCGCGATTCGTTGCTGTCTGTATTAATGGAAGCAGCTACGGAATTAAGTGAAGCACGAAAGCTTTGTGCTGCTGATCTGGCCACCCAAGTGGAGGGCGAGCTTAAAGACCTTCAAATGGAAAGAACCTCGTTGCAGGTCAAATTAGACACGCTGGAGGACCCGCGTGGAGTGGAATACAATGGTCGGCGTATTCGCCTCACAAGACAAGGGATAGACAGCGCAGAATTTATGATATCCCCTAACCCGGGCGAACCCCTGAGACCGCTTGGCAAAATCGCCTCTGGTGGTGAGCTGTCGCGTATTATGCTGGCAATGAAAAGTATTTTTGCGCGCCATGATGCAATTCCAGTTCTGATTTTTGACGAAGTGGATACCGGTGTGAGTGGTCGGGCTGCTCAGTCCATCGCAGATAAGCTGTTTAAGCTGTCCTCTACCTGTCAGGTGTTCTCCATTACTCACTTGCCGCAGGTGGCTTGTATGGCTGACCATCAGTACTTAATCCGCAAAAAGGTTGAGGATGGAAGAACCATGACTGAAGTGGAATCTTTAACGAACGATGGACGTGTAATGGAGCTGGCCCGGATGCTGGGTGGCGTAGAAATTACCGAAAAAACATTGCACCACTCGCAGGAAATGCTTAATCTGGCCGAGGCAAGTAAGGCTGCAACAAGCTAAGCGGAGCAATGATTGACAGTAATAAAAGCCTGGGGGCAAGGTTATCTTATAGGTACGCAATTGGCGACCACCTTTTTCGTCAAGCGAAAGAAGCAAAAGGGAGCGTGACAGCCATTGAAGCCTAACCTCAGGAAGTTAATGCCAGGCCTTTTATTTGCCTTCTTTCTTAGTTTATCGGGCATAACGGGAACAAATCTAAGTTCTGCTGCACCACTGCAAGGTGAACCAGCCAAGGTGACTGCACAAGGAATTCATTCCGAGCTTAAGGTGATCCCGGGAGGTCAAACGATCGGTGTGAAAGTGAAATCAGCAGGTGTTTTGGTTGTTGGTCATCATCTGATTGAAGTATCCGAGAAATCTAAGCTTTCCCCAGGAGAGGTCAGCGGTTTAGTGCCGGGTGATCTGATGATCTCCATGAATGGTGAGAAATTGGATGAGTTGTCCAAGGTGGCCAAGCTGGTGGATCGTGCTGGTAAAGCGAATAACCCCTTGACCATTGTCTTCAAACGCGGAGGTAAAGAGCATACAGCTAAGCTAAAGCCCGCGTATGACATTCATGACAAAGTGTGGCGGTTAGGCCTGTACATTCGTGATTCAGCAGCGGGTGTCGGCACATTAACTTTTTATGCTCCCGAGCAAGGTGTATATGGAGCTTTGGGACATGTGATTACAGACATGAATACCGGTACTCCAATTGTTGTAGGCAGTGGTCATATCGTTCAGTCCAGTGTCACCTCCATATCCAAAAGCCAGGATGGCGATCCGGGCGAGAAACGAGCGCATTTTTTGAAAGAAAGCCAAGTGCTTGGAAATGTGGAGAGCAATACTGACTTCGGCATCTTCGGTAAAATGAGCTCCAATCCCGAGCACAGTCTTTACAAAGAACCTATCCCCGTGGCGATGAGCGATCAAGTCAAGGAAGGTCCTGCTGAGATCCTAACTGTAGTTGATGGACAGCAGGTGGAGCGGTTTAAGGTTGAGATCATTCATGTAGCACATCAGCAAACGCCAGCCACTAAAGGAATGGTGCTGCGGATCACCGATCCACGTCTTATCGATAAGACAGGCGGTATCGTTCAAGGCATGAGCGGAAGTCCTATCGTACAGGATGGCCGTCTCATCGGAGCCGTAACTCATGTATTTGTAAATGATCCTAAGTCCGGTTATGGGTGCTTCATCGAATGGATGCTTCAAGATTCAGGTGTGACCAAACAGGAGAATAGGTATTCATTAAATCTTAAGGCGGTTTAGCCTTAAGATTTTTTTGTCGAACGATTACGAAGAACCTCGAACATTGAGATAAAATATTTAATTATAATCCAACGCAGAAAAAAAATAAAGAAAAATAATTTTCGACAGAAGGGAATTCGATCTCCATGTCGAAAACGTAAGAGACAAGAAAAAAATGTTATTTTCGAATAGCAGATATAATTAAGGAGGAAGCAGCCAGTGCAGAATATTGAAGTGTTGTTGGCCGATGATAACAGGGAATTTACGAATTTGCTTTCCGAGTACATTTCTGAGCAAGAAGATATGACCGTAACGGGTATCGCCTATAATGGTGAAGAAGTGCTTCAAATGCTTAGCGAAGCGCGTAAAATTCCCGATGTTCTTATTCTTGATATCATCATGCCGCATTTAGACGGCCTAGGTGTATTGGAACGTCTACGTGATATGGATCTGAATCCTCAACCGAAGATCATCATGCTGACTGCTTTTGGTCAGGAGAACATCACTCAAAGAGCTGTACAGCTTGGTGCATCCTATTATATTTTGAAACCGTTCGATATGGAGGTCCTGGCAAATCGTGTACGTCAGCTTGTCGGCTCTCAAGGCAGCATGAGCTCCTCCTCCAACATGTACAATTATTCGTCGACGTCCAGATCGAATGTAGTGCCGCTCTCTAAGGGCAAGAACCTCGACGCTAACATTACCTCGATCATCCATGAAATCGGTGTCCCAGCGCATATCAAGGGCTATCAGTACCTGCGTGAAGCGATTACCATGGTATATAACAATATCGAGATCCTTGGTGCGATTACGAAGACACTCTACCCAGCAATCGCTGAGAAGTTCAAAACCACGCCTTCACGCGTAGAACGCGCGATCCGCCATGCGATTGAAGTCGCTTGGACCCGTGGCAACATTGACTCCATTAGCCATTTATTCGGCTACACCATTAATATCTCCAAATCTAAGCCTACTAACTCGGAATTTATTGCCATGGTAGCGGACAAGCTGCGGATTGAGCATAAGGTTTCTTGAAAGGGTTAGGGGCAGTGAGGAGTAAGGGGGTGTGAGTTGCTGGTAATGATATTTAGCTAAAACAATTTTGCCTATAAATATCTTTTTGGGCTGTTTTAGACCAATAAATACTTTCTTGGGTAACGTATAAATTCATTCCTTTATTGGGTGCGGAAATAACCCAATGGAGGAATGATTTTTTTATGACTGATTTTGAATTTCAGATTGATAATTTTATGCTCTATTGCTCTTCGCGTAACTTAGCTAAAAAAACTATGAGGAGCTATGAACAGACTTTAAAATTACTTGGTGTTTATCTAGAAAAACAATTTCAAATTACTGATGTTCAAAATGTACAATCGGGACACATTAGGAATTACATTAAATACATTCAAGAACGTGGTAAATATTCGGTTGTTAGTGACATGGATTCAACTATGAGTAATTTTCCTCAGAATCGTACAGACTACAAAAAGCAGGTTTCTACGGTTACAGTAGCTAATTATGTACGTAATATTAAAGTGTTCTTTAATTGGCTTCACAGCGTAGAACATGATATTGTCAAGAACCCATGTGAGAAGATTGAAAATCCTAAGATACTCCGCAAAGCTAAAAAAACATTATCTACAGATGATATAAAACGTGTTTTAGGACAATTCGAAATCTCACGCTTCCACGATTATCGTAACTCTGTTATAACGAAAACATTATTAGATACAGGAATGCGCATAGGTGAGTGTTTATCGGTTGAACCTGAGAATATTGACTTTAAACATAAAAGTATTTTAATCATGAATCCTAAAAATAAGCAGCAGCGATATGTGTATTTCTCGCCAAAACTTAGTTTAGAATTAAAGAATTGGTTGAAGTATCATGATCGATACTCAGAAAGTGATTATGTGTTTCCTACCACAAGAGGAACTCAATTAGACATTCGAAATTATGAAAAAGCGTTACGAGAAGCTGGTAAGAAAGTTAATGTTGATATCCATCCACACCAACTTAGAAACAACTTTGCAAAATATTATATTTTGAATGGTGGGGACTGGTTCACGCTCTCTAGAATCTTGGGACATTCTTCTGTCGAAGTCACTCAAAAGGCTTATCTTGATTTCTCTGATGAGGAAGTCGGGAAGAAATATCAATTGCATAGTCCTCTGACCAATATGGATATATAAAATAATAAATTGAATTGCTAATCCTGATATTTTGGATTAGCTTTTTTTTAGCATTCAATCGATCACTAACATAAGGATTCATAGTCTATGAACAGCAAAGAAACCCTTGAACTAGTGTAAGGACATAATTTAGATTAAGTACGTGGATGATTATTGAATTTGCATAGTATCTAAATGCCTAATGGAACCCAAAAAGAAACAAGAGATGAAATAAAACAGGGTTTCAACATTCATACGCAATGAATAACTGAAGAACAAAAAAAGATGGCAACAGCCACCTTAAAACATTGATTCAAGTTTTCCAGTTGATTTATCTACATAGTACCATCCATAAGTTGCGGTATGACCCGTCGTTTCATCATCCATAACAACTTCATATACGTGGACTACGTAATTATTTCCTTCATTATGATCTACTTCTATAACAAGATTAGAGTAAATCTTTATGACATACTTATCCCGTACCATTTGGATGGCCTGCGCTTCCGTTATTTTAATTGCTGGTTGCTTACCTATGTATAATACATCACCATACAATCCCACTTGGTTACCAATAGCTGTACCAATACTTTTCACAGGCACATAAGTAGTTCACTTGTAGATAAATCCATCAGTGGTGGTCTTTTTAGTTCCATCAACAAAAATGCTGAGTTTCTTAGCAACTACATTAATATTTACTCCATTTGCAGCAAAAGCGGTTTCTCCCGTTAATAGTGAGCCGATAGTTAAACCAACGAGCAAGCCTTTTAATTTGTCGTTCATTGTAGATTCCCCTCCTTGTTTGGCCTATAGTGGGAATTCGACGGGTGGAGGGAGTGAGATGCTTTAATCCTTATTAAGGAAACAGTATGTCAAACCAGACTAAACCAATGTTATCAATTTGCCCTGAATTTGGATCAATTCACATAAATCAAACGCTCTACATTATGAATCATGAAGAAAATGGAAAGGTACATGTAATAGAGAATATTCCAGAACTTGATTGTGAGCGATGTGAAAAAATTACTCCTGAAGCAAACGGATGTATTGACAAACTGTTATCTGTATTTCGGTCATATTGTAGTATACTGTAAATCTAATAAATGTTGATGATTTTTTTGTTGTATTGAATAAAACAAAATGCTTGCTCAATCAGAATGAGCATGTTATATTGATTGCAGGAAAGTTTTATTGAATAAAACAAAAGGGTGATTTGGTTTGGCTATAGGTTTGCAATTTGTGTGTGAAACTTACGGAGTAGAATTTAAAGAACTGGCTATCAAGATGGAAACTTCACCGCAAAATATTAATGCTTGGCTCAGAGAAAAACGTAATATTCCGCCAAAAAGGTTGGATCAATTAACGCTTATTTTTCCCAAAATACCACGAGAATTATTTGGTAAAACTCTTCAAAAATCCGAGCAGTTGTTAATACAAGAAATATTTTTTACTGAAACGGATGAGGTTGAAGTAGTTGAAATACCCGATACAGATGATAATGGCTATGAGTACACAAGAACACATGTAGTAAGTCAACATGAAGGCATTATTGGACATATACGGGATGAATATGAAAGACAGCTCTTATTAGAGAGATATGAGCGAGTAATCGATGATAATGGAGGTGGTTTTTTTAGTGAAAATAATTTAATAGAGAGATTTATTAACTTATTGGAAAATGGGGAAAATCAACAAATAGAGCTGGTGAAAATGTTATTCCATTACTTTCAGATCAATAATGATGAGTGGGGATTTGGTTCTGATCCACACTTTAATGCTTCAAAAAAGGAAATGTATGAAGAGTTTGGTGGATTTTTAAGGAAATATAAAATCATTTAAATGGGAGATGTAAAATGTCAGAAAAGAAGTTGGACGTAACTAAAACCTACAGATTTGAACTTCGTAAGATCAAAGACAAGTTGGATGACTTAGAAAAAGGAAGAATATATGAAATAACAAAGTATGGGCAAGATGGATATCTTAACACAAACATAGTTAAGTTAAAGGAAATGCTTAACGATCTTCTATATAAGATTGAATATAGTGAACAATCGGACGAAGAAAGGCTATCCCAGGCATTCAAGAAGACTCAGATATAAGTACATAGCTTAATCCTATAAACACATATCCGCAGGGGCATTCGTGTCCCTGCAATATTAAAACTAGGCTTAACCGAGCTACAAATAAAGGAGAGGTTAAATGCCAGTAACGAAAAACGAGCAAACTCTAAACATTCTTACCCACACAACAGTCAGAAATCCCAATATTACAGCAAATGATTTTGTACTCATCCTATATTTAAAATATATGATATGGAAGCTTAACAACAAATATATACTCGAAGTTAGCTCAGACGATATGAAACGATGGACTGGATTATCTGACAAAATGTTGAAAAAGTCTCTTCATAATTTATTCGCACAGAATTATCTCTTGAATGAAGTTGGGAAAAGAACACCTAATAAGCCAGTACTACTCACAATCAATAAGGAGAACTTTGATAGTGAGAATAGGAGGGATGGGGAGTACTTTTCATCTATGCCTATAAAATTATTGTATGCGTTGAAAGATGGAAAGTTAAACCCTAAAGAAGTCAGGTTCTTGTATTATCTCAAGTCCTACATAAACGTAAAAAACAAAGCAAAACTGTTTTGCTACGCTGGAATTGATACCAGAATGAAAAATGAATTACATATGAGTAAGCCAACAATTATCGAGTTACATAGTGAACTTGAAAAGAAGAAGTTGATTTCTGTGACACAACACAAATGGGGAACAAACTATGAATACGATGATAACGATAAATTGATACATAAACGGTTCAATAATCACTATTTCATTGAGTTTGAAAACATCGATAAATTGTGAAAAATCATAGAGGTAAAGAATGGGGCGCAACCTAGTGATATTTGGGACGTAACCTAGTAAAGAATGGGATACTACCTAGTCAAAATTGGGACGCTCAAACTTGACCGTAGTTAGTAGTTAGTAGATCTTTAGATGTTTAGATGTTTAGATTCAGTATTTACAATTGGCTAACGCCTATTGTTTGAAATTGAATCGCTACGCTAAAAGGATTAAAAGATATGGTCAGAAGGTTAAGTTCAAAAGCGCTGAAACAAGGTTGATTCTTATTCTTAATTTTTTATCGAATCTCAGCTTCAGATTAATTGAATTACATATGATTTAGCTGTTCGTTGCTGTACATAGAGTATTTTTTTGGTATTGGGTAAAGCATACGGACTAGTAATAAATTATAGTGGGAGGAACTTAAGGACGTCTCGGAAGCAATCTAAAGGTACATGTACATCTGCGCACAACAGATACATGTACCTTATATTTATCTATTCTCGTTAACTATTACTAAGCAATCCCAATAATCCATTTAACATCTTAACAACTACACTGCAGTATTCATACAGCTATAAAGTCATAAGAATACTATAAGCAAATCCTTCTAAAAATTGATGTTTATTAGGATACTCATCCGATAAATATCGAACGAGAGTGAGTACCCGTCAAACTGATGGTGACTTGTTGCCTATGACATGACTGGAAACTTGGTGGTTGACCATAATTTGAACAATGTTATCGTTAAGCCAATGGAACCAAATATTAGATGCTAACGCACTATTTTCTGTGGTAAAATATTACTGCGCTACATAAGTAGGCACAGTAAGTAGATTTAGAATCTATATAATAAATAGATAGCGAGTGATGAGTATGTTTGATGATACAACAATAGCCGATATGTTTTGTGAGGTAGAAGTGTTAGGTACTAATCCTAAAGAGTATGTATTACACCCTAATAATCTATCTGAAAATGAGATTATTAATGATCATTCTGAGGACTACAAAGAGGATAATGCGAAACTCTTTATTATACGTGCATATGATGGAGGGAGGAAGGCGGTAGCTGTTAGATGGTCAGAAAAAGAGCCGTTTTGGAATTTATTTGAGTATGTCAATAAAGTAAGAAGTGCGATTGATAATGATCAAGAAGAAAATGAATATGTGGGCGAAGATTATCAAATAATGTATCATTATACTGCACCAAAATTATCTATACCTAACATACATTATTTTGATAGAAAAGAATGTGCCAGAGATGTCAGATCAATAATCTATAGCACTCGTAAAGCCTTAGATGAACTTGAGAGTTTTATAAATAAAGTTGCCCCTATTAAATGAATAACCTGTTCCTCATATCATTCTCTGTAGCTGCTGGTTCCATCATAATGTTAATTCTAAATCTCATATTCTTCGGTAGTAGTATAGCCACTACAATACTTGGTGCATCTACTGCACTGAATTGTGCTGTATTAGCCACTCACTATAGGGAAGAGTCACTAGAAACGTTGAAAAGGATATTTGGTAAGCAATAGATTAATTTACTTTGCTTTAGAAAGGTAGCAAAAATGAAATATGGTTTACTTGAGAATGGTGTGGATTCTTTAAAATCAGCATACAATAGCATTGACAAAATTTCATTATTAATAGAAGGCGTAGAGCACAACATCAAGGATGCAATCTTATCATTAAATCATGCTATTGAAATCCTATTTAAGTTAATACTTAAACAGAAGAATGAATACTTGATTTTTAGTGATATAGGAAAATATATGAATGCAAAGAAACAGATGTTGATTCAGGGTAAATCCAACGTGTTTGAAGTTAGTAGTGAACTTAAAACTGTAACGTAAATGAGAGTGTCAAACGATTGGAATTATTGTGTGACATACAAATACCTGAAATATTTATTGCGGGGATTGATAAGTTTAATGTAACCAGAAACAAACTTATGCATTACGAACTTGAGTTATCAGAAGCAGAAGTAAACGAGACAACAAGAGACTTGAAGGGACTGTATGAGCAAGCTGTTAACTTCTTTGGAATTTACATTGATAATATTTTAGATTTATTAATTATCGCTAGATTTGAGACAGTTGACCCAGAATATGCGGATGAAATGGCAGAGCATTATGCAGATATGATGTATGACGAGTACAGAGAGCAACAATTGGAACGCGAACACAACTAATAGGGATTTTAATTGTCAGTTCATGACGATATTAAGGACATTCAGAGTTTTCTTAGTAATTTGTAGATGATGCAACTTTTCAAAAGAATATTAAGAGATTACTTTTTGATAGGAGCGGTTTTAACGAAACAATGCTAAAAAAAGATTTGTTATCACAAAAAATCTATGTTCAACGCACTTAGCGTGAGGAAGAAGAGTAGTAGGAGGATAACATGACTGCTATTAATTTTTTATTTGATACTCAAACAGTTGTTATTGCAATGGATACATTGTCCATAACTGTAGCAGATAGAACGCCTTTTAAATTTGCATCAAAAATATTCCCACTCCCGCATTTAAGAAGTGTAATGTGTGGAACTGGAAATCTAGATTTAATTCTAGATTGGAATAAAGCAATTCATAAATCGGTTATTGCTTATGATATTGATTATTTGAATACACTTACCCCTGATGTTCTGGTGAATTTGAATGCTCAAAATCCTAAAGAATTAACAAGTACGATTTATCAATTTGGATATTCACATAAGTTAGAGGCATTTAGAGGTTTTGTTTACCGTAGTACCAATAACTTTGTTGCTGAGGAATATAAATATTGTACAGCACAAAAGCCACAAGTTGATTTTGACTTCTTCGAGGAAGCAGAATTGCATGGATTAGATGGAGCATTTATCAGACTAATTACGTTGCAAAAGAGTGAAGACGATGCTTGTTTAGATCGAGTTGGTATAGGTGGAGAAATTCATAGGTTTATCATGACAAAGGATTCGAATAAGTTGGATATTATTCATCGGTTTCCAGATCATGAAGATCAATATGGAGTGATGATTGATAATCTATAATAACAATGATTGGGTTAGTGAATTAAAACAAAATTGAGTATAGGGGAGATAATTATATGTCGAAACCATTCAATTTGTTTATTGTAGATAATGATGAGAAACTATTCAATGTAATTGTGAACATCTCAAACGATGATTTTCATAATGAGTTATTGGTTAAAGCTCAAGCTTCTGGAAGAGATGTACGGGCATTTTCTTCTAAAGATATTCTACAGAATGCAATTAAGAACTATGCGGATAAAATGGATTATACCTATACTAAGGATAGTGTGCTTTAACATTAATAGTGTACTTCAAAAAAACTAAGCCTAGATCAACGTCTAGGCTTTTTCTTATGTCTTCACATATTGAACTACCGATCATTTGTCTAACGTTGGACAATATTAAGAATGCGTGAATCTTTTCTTTCTTAATCGTATCATATTATTTCAGCTCTGTGCTCTTCGCTATAAGCAAAATGCTATGTAAAATGAAACCAAAGTAGAGAAACTCTTGAACTATTATTGTGGTAAAATAATCCTATAGTACAAGATGGGGGACTAGGTAATGAAATCTCGTAATGATCATGGAATAACTGGAAATACATATATTACACTTGTGAAGTATTTTTTATTGGGAGTTGTAGCAGCAGAGATATTTCTCTTTACTTTTGAATTGGTGAAGTTTATCAATATAAAGGGTAATCTCACTCAAGAATTCTCTTGGTTATGGGGGCTCATTATTGGCTATATAATCCTAGGATTAACACTTATTTGGAATAAGAAGAAAAGGATTCAATTATTCTTCACTAGTATTAGGCTAGATATAGTGATCATGCTATTGACTGGTTTTTTTCTCATATGCTTTTTTGATATTATTAGTAAGGTTTTTTTTGAGAAATGGATATCAATAATATCAAGTGCACTAACTTTAAATCAAATAATAGTTATTAGTGCATTACCAATTTTGTTTCTGGTGTCAGTAATTTTTAGGAAACAACAAATAAAATATAAAATTAGAAAGAAAGATGAAAAATCACGTTTTATGAGTGATAGTGAAGGAACCGAAATAGAGGATGATAATTTTGAATTTAACACACAAGCAGAAAAATTTGCTGAGAGTGTATATAATTTTGGCTCCCCCAAAAATTTGGTCTTTGGAATAGATGCACCTTGGGGAACTGGAAAATCAACATTTATAAATTTATGTAAAGGGTATTGGTTAAAAAATTACAAGAACAAGACAATTGTATATAATTTCAACCCATTAAAATATGAGAACAGGGATAATTTATTTGAAAAATTCGTTGATGGATTAATTAATGAATTAAGAAATCATGTTTTTTCTCCTGAACTTGAAGGACTTGTTTCAAAATATGCTAGACTCCTTAAAGATACGAAGGCAACTTTTTCTTTTTTTGGAGTGAGGTTCAATTTCCCGTATAGTAGTAATGATTCGATAGATAAGACTTTTCAGGAATTGGAAGTAGTATTAAAAAGTATCAACAAAAAAATAATCATTGTTGTTGATGATTTAGATCGAATAAGTTTTTCAAGTATTAAGGAAATATTGTTTGTGATAAAAAAAGCGTTCAATTTACCTAATATTTCATATGTTCTTTGTTATGACACAGATAGTCTTAATGCACTTGACCAACATAAATTAGATAGTGAGAAGATATCTGAATTTTTGGAAAAATTCATTAATGTTAAGACTAGTATTTATTTAGATTATAAATTATTACTTGAATATTTTGTTGAAAATAAAAATCAAGCGATAGAGAATGATTTAACAATTGACCCTGTGCTTCTAAATAAATCATTGACAGGGCTTAAAGAGATCTTTGAGTCCTCAGACTTTCATTATTACCTCCCTTACATCGGAGATGCTAGAAAAATAAAGAGATTAGTTAATACTATTATATTGCTAGAGGTTGAACAAACGGATTTTGAAAATACTGACTTCTTTAGTAGTGATCTAATTCATTTATTGCTTTTATATGTTAATCATCCGAGGGTTTTTAGGAAAATATATAATACTGAAACACATGGAAAAAAAGGTTTCTTCTCGGCCAAATACAACTTTAGCGTTCAAAGAGGTCAAAAAGAATATACTAATTCTAGCGAATACCGGGCATATGTAGATACGTTACACGAAAATGAAAAGTTTCTATTGAAAAAAGTTTTTGATGTGGAAAAAAGAATTGAAAAAACAGAAATTAATGAAGAAATGACTTCGACTTATGCCTGTTTTAATGGTTCAGGAATTGGAGGCAGAAATCTTGAAGCGTATATAAATCTTATTACTAAAATGTCTCGACCTCTTAGGATTGAAAGTTATCGATATTATATTAAACAAAAAGATCTAATATTGAAAGAAAAGACAATTAAAGAAGTTTTTGGGTGTGATGAGTTTTCTATTCAAAATAATGAAAAAACTCAAATGGAATTATGGAGAGTTCTAGTGAATACTCCTGCGAATGAATTTAGTGAAAATAAAGCAGTAGAAGTTATTGATTATGCATTAAGCAGTGTCCCAAAATATTCTTTTTTTCATGACGATAATATTGTTGGTTTCCGTAATAGGCTACCAACTTTAATTATGAAACTAATCGATCGGGTCGGTTGGACTGACGCAAGTGGAAGCCGTTTTGAAAATAATCTAAAAAATATAGAAGGAATCACTGATTGGATTTTTGGAGAGGGGAAACATAATGGTAAGGGTGTTCTAAAAACTCTAGGTGACGAGAGGCGCGGAATTTTAGGTTTAATCGATTTGTTATCGTTTAGACTTAGCTGTGATATAAATCGGGGAGGGAACGCATTTAATCTTTCGAGATCCCTTACTAAACATGGTAACCCCAAAAGTTCTATAGAAGGACGCATTGGTGATTCGGATGTTGAGGAAATGCGTGAGATTTCACAGAAGGTATTTCAGTTGTTTAAATCTCAATATATCAATAAAGAAAAAGATATATTTAGTATGGTCAATGATTTATCATTGAAACAATTAACAGGTGAGTCATATGGTTTTATTCAAAGCCAACTAGAAATTAATGAGATTAAGGAAATAGATAAAAAAGTCTGTATTCTTAAGAGCAGTTTGTTGAACTATATAATATATCAATTAGGAAATACAGTGAATAGTAGCGGTGTTGGGTGTGGATATTATGATTCTAGGGGATCAAAAGACAATAAAGAAATTAATAAACAAATGAGTGAATACCTTTTTAGAAATTGCTTTAGTCCTAATGGGAATTTTAATGGGTATCGAAATTTTCTTGATTATTTGCTGATGAATCTTCAAAAATTTCGTGACGAAACAGATAAGTTAGAATACATTGCAAACTTAGACGGCTTTACACATGTATTAAAAGTTGAATCACTTTCTGCATATTGGAAAGAACATAGAAATTTAATTAAAGAGCAAGAATTTGGAGATCGAACAGTTATGACGAGAAATTACACGGCGACCTACACGGAGGATTTAAGAGATGTTTTTATGACGTTGGATACACTCATAAATGAAGAGTTGCCGACACCGCTAATTCAGGTTTAAGGTAAACTATAAAATAAAGAATTCTGTTGTTTGAATTATTGTATTTCTAAAGTATTGCAAAACCCTGAGACACCTTCTCTAGGGCTTTTCTTTATGTTTTGCTTATGGAACCTGCGACCATTGGTCATAAGTTACAACAAACAAGTTATATAGGCGGTGCTGTTGTAAGTACTATTTGTTATTCGTTGTCTGATTCTTCAAAAAACTGCATGAGTTCAGAGATGTTGGTTATTTAGAGTGTTGGGCAAGGGTGAAGTAATTCAAACATTCAGAAGTTGGACTTGAATTTCTAGCAAAATGTCAAATGGATGCTGTTAAATTACGACTCCAATAAAGTCTGGAAAATTGAAATTAAACAGGCTGATCAACATAGGTCATGTAATTACTCAATCGAGATAGTTGAGAATACCAAATATATCTCTTCCACTCCGAGATTTACGTTATTATTACGATTCGATTCAAACAAAAGATGAATCCTTTATGCATAAGGGTTTATTTTTTATTATTTTAATTAAAATATAACATAAAAATGCAAATATCCTTTGATATTACTACGAATTTTGAACATTTAATCGATAGAATGTCGATACAAATTACGATTACGTGTTTTTGAGCAGTTTATGAATAGAAAAGCCTTGATATCATTGAGTTTTATTGATTGTAACGATTACAATTAACGATGTAATTCAATTTCTCATGCATTATCTACAATATATACATGGTGAAAGCTATGTGTATCAATTCTTTTCCTCTCATGACCTGCCTTTATCAATCCGATGCACTCTATCATAAACCCAAAAAAATATTCCATATCGAAAGGGAAGCGCCTTTATTTCTATTTTGTCATGTCATAAAGTATACCTTTTGAAATATTAGAATAGGCTGTTTCAAATATAGTTTTGAAATGTGTCAAAATATATGAAAATACATATCGAACGTTTCAAAAGTGTCGATACACATTATGACATATTTATGGTATAGTTATCCTATCAGAAACAGTAAAGGACGATATCATATGAGCGAGATCAGACATTACGGTTACATAAGAGTATCAACTAAAGACCAGAACGAAGCAAGACAATTAGCTGCGATGAAAGATTTAGGAATACACGAACGAGATTTCTACATTGACAAGCAGAGTGGTAAAAACTTTGATAGACCAAAGTATCAGTTAATGAAGGCCAACTTAAGAAAAGATGATATTCTGTTCGTCAAGGAACTTGATCGGCTTGGACGCAACGCTCAAGAGATTAAGCGTGAATGGCAAGAGATAACACAGGAGTTAGGCGCTCATATAGTAATCCTTGATATGCCAATCCTTGACACTAGACAGTACCACAACGGCTTAGAGAAGCTGATATCAAGTATTGTCCTAGAACTTTTATCATATATGGCCGAACGAGAGAGAGAAAAGATAAATGGAAGACAGACAGAGGGAATAGCAGCAGCTAAAGATAGTGGTGTTGTGTTCGGAAGACCAAAGCAAGCAATAAGCACTGAGTTTCAAGGGACATACAAGGAGTGGAAACAGGGTTTAATAACTGCTGTGGAAGCGATGAAGCGTGTGGATATGAAGCCTAACACCTTCTACCGTAGGGTTAAGGAATATGAACAGCAAGCACAAGCATAAACTCACACTCACACAAGTCTATACGCTACTATATGGGCTTCTGTCTATCCATTCATACCCCATTCACAAACAAAGAAAGAAGACCTAACTGAAAGGGATTCCTTACTGTTAATGTCTATTTTATGGTTAAGTTGCTCTCTTAGTGATTGTCTTGTGTTTTGCCCTACTTAGATGCTAGAAAATAGCCTGAAGGGCATCCCCGCTTAATATAATCCTGTGACCAATAGTATAAAAGCTTCATCAGTTGTCAGGGGGGTGTATTTACATCAAAAAAGCAGTTCGTATTTAAAATAAATCCTATAGCACATCTACTCACACACTAAGGTTATCTATTTTTGTTTTTTGAAAGTGCCAGCATTATTGAATCATTGTGAACTATAAATGCTTAAGATATAATAGACATGGAAATCAATTATGCGTATCAATATTCAAGCCGTATACCAATAAAGTGTTTGAATAACTACATAACCAAGAAGATAAATCCCTTACCCCATAAGGGCTACACCATTAATATCTCCAAATCTAAGCCTACTAACTCGGAATTTATTGCCATGGTAGCAGACAAGCTGCGGATTGAGCATAAGGTTAGTTGAAAGGGTTAGGGGCAGTGTGTGGTACAGTCAGTATAAAATCGATAAACTTGTTTTGAACCGATAAACTTTTTTAAATCTCGCCCGATAAACCTAAATGGTTTATTGGGTTTTGTTTTTATTTAAAGATTAGCCATCTTATAAATGGTGAAACTCAAGCAGGGGCTTAGAACAATCGGGCGAGCTGGTTAGATAAACCAATTCTTCTATCAGAATATAGAGAACTACATTTGTGAGTTAAGTCGGAGGAATCTTCATGAATTATTACGAATCAGGTGTTGAAAGAATTAAGAATATTGATGCGAATTTATACATTGGAATTTCAAAAAAAAGATACGAAGAAGTAAGGTCTAGAGGTGAATATGAAGCAGATGCTAATTTGATTGCAGAGTATTACCGTAGAGTCGGCGTGTTTTTGCAGTTTATCTCTAAGGAAGCAGCAAGTATATACATAGGTATGGATATGTTATTAGGTTTTAAGATGGAGGAAAATGAGTGGGACATTTTCTTAGAAACGTGTCCGAATTTTAATAAAATTGATATTATGCTTATGAAATTAATAAGTATACATTATTTACGCTGGTGCTCTTTGCTTGATGCGCGCGACAATATCGCATTGCAGTTTCCAGATATATATGAACCGATGATCAAATTATTTGAGAGAGGTGGGGGACGGATTAATACCCATCACCACGAACTGGTTGGTGGATTTGGAGCTTTTTCACGCTCTATTTATGCAAATAGAGGAGATATGACACCTTTTGATATAAGCGATGTTGCTCTAGAAAATATAATTAAGGAAGTAGAACTAGCAGAAGGTTACTTAGCGGACTACAAGAACGGAAATTTATCAGAAAATAATTGTATCCGCTGTGGTAACAAATTATTGATCCTACCAAACTTATCGGATTATGGTTATCAATGGTATAAAATTAAATGCGAGACCAAAGACTGTTTTGATAAAAATTTCTCATGATACTTCATTATAGTTATATCAACCAGAGAGGTGAAGAGAAGTTTGGCAAAAAATGTGTTGGGAAAGATTTTTAATGATAAGTGAACCACTGTCCCGGCATGAGCTATCAATAAAATCAATGCAGTAAAAAGACACTGAGATCTATTCATCAGTGTCTTTAATGTGGATACTTTTCCACCAACATTTTATTTCATCGTTCTTGTAATCATTTCATTCAGAAGGTTGGAATTTAAAGTAACTTAATCAGCTCTTCTAGCTCGTCAACCATACCTTTTGCAAGTTCAAAATTATTGTCTTTTAAAGCTAATTCTATTTTCATTTCAACTGCTTTTTTATTTTGTTCATTTTCTAAATAATCTTTATCAAAATGACTGGCATAAATCATCTTTCTGAATTTTCGCATACTCATTTTTCTAATCGTCTTCTCGTCAATGATTAGTACATAATCCATACCATTTACTACAGAATAGAAATCATGAGAAATCATGAGAATTGCACCTTTATAATCTTCAATGGCTTTCTCCAGTGCGATTTGTGTATAGGTGTCTAAATGGCTTGTCGGTTCATCAAGAAGCAATAAGTTTGCTTTGCTAGCAGAAACTTTCGCCAATTGCAGTATATTTTTTTCGCCACCAGATAAAGATTCTATCTTTTGAGTAAGAATTTCTCCTTCAAAGCCATAGTTTGAAAGATGTGCTCTAATCTCGTCATAAGTTGCAAACCCAGCATCGATGAAGTCTTCTAGTATGGTATTAGAATCCTTTAGCACTTCGTCTTGAAGCTGAGAAAGATAAGCCACTTTAATATCAGCATTTATTTCAATTGAATCATGATTATTTTTAAAGATATCTCGGAGTAAAGTCGTTTTCCCGGTACCGTTTGGACCGATAAGGGCTACTTTATCTGTAGGTTTCATCTCAAAGTTAACATTTTCTAAAATCAACTCATCAAAGGAAACACTATAATTATTCACATTTAAAACAGTGATCTCTTCTTCAAATTCATTGTCCACACCAAAACTGATTTTTGGTTGCTTAATATCAACGAATGGCGCTTTAATTTTTCGCGCTTCCAATCGTTCTTGAAACTTAACCCTAGCTTTTAACGCTCTCCCTCTAGATGCTTCTGAATTATAGGTTGCGATCGCTCTAAGATTATCAATAATGTTATCGTATCTCTCTATTTCTTCTTGTTCAGCGACTGCGATTTCTTGTAACTCAATTTTCGTCTGAAGTAATGAGAAGTTATACTCAATATATCGCCCATCGAACTCTTGGATCTCCATGTTTTCAAGGTGTATAATTTTGTTAAAACAATGATTCAATAGATAACGGTTATGCGTAACAACTAGCAATATTCCTTTGTGAGCATTAATCAGATTTTTAAGTGCATTTAGGTTTTCAAAATCTAAAAATACATCGGGCTCATCCATAATCATTAAGTCTGGGCTAGTCAGCATTTCCTTCATCACTTGAATAAGCTTGAATTCCCCACCACTTAGGTCGGATACCCTAACATCTTTTAGCTTCAAGAGGTTGGCTAAATTTAGTTTCTTATTAATATTGCTTTCAAAATCATTTCCATCCATTAAATCAAAGGCATCTAGAGCTAATTGATACTTTTCGAGTAATGAATCAATATCTGATGATGTTTCCATTTCAGTGAGAATAGCTGTTATTTCATTTTGTATCTTAATAAATTCTTCTCCTATATATTCAAAAACGGTTGTTTCTTTAGATTTGTCTAGTTGCGAAAACTGACTTACATATCCAATTTTGCAGGTGGGGTCCATCTCTAGCTTGCCTTCGAACAAATATTTTTCTGGATCCATCAGTATATCGATCAGTGTACTTTTACCACTGCCGCTTGTTCCTATAAAAGCGCAATGTTGTGCTTCTTCAAGCGTAAATGAAATGTTTTTATATAGTTCTTTTTGCGGGAATGCGAAGGATAAGTTATCAACTTTTATCATAGTGTTACCTTTCTTAACTAAAAATAGTGACTATTATAAGATGTATTGAAGAGTACAGATTTTGAGTTTACCGTTGATAGAGTAACATTGTTTACAAGCAACTTCAATCATTTCGCATTAAAGGTATCAAAATCATCTGATAATACAATCTTACAGACTGATAAATCATGGTCATAAAACCTATAAATACCTAATGGCTACAACTCGGAATTGATTGCCTTGGTAGAAGATAAGCTGCGGAAAATATTCCATTTAATGTTATAGTGGAATTAGTAGGATAAATCCTTTGTTATTTTAGATACGTACATGCTTGAATTTATTAAGGAGAATCATAGCTACAGATGTAAATAATCTAAGTGTAATATTTAATTATGGAGGGAATATGAAATTTCATTTGAGATATGTAATACTATCTTTTTGTGTATTCTTCTTTTTGTCAGGATGTAGCTGGAATGCAATCAATGAAAAAGAATTAGATCAATTTATCGAAAGTGAAAATTTGGATTATGTATCTATACAAAAGTTAAACGACGAGGAATATTACATTTTTAGCTTGCCCTATATTTATATTTATCGTAGCGCTTCTGACTATACTAAATCTACGGCTATGATACGAGATGAGATAGCTATTGGTGGTTTAGAGAAAGGTTCAATTGGCCTTGTAATTAATAATACGCAAGTTTTAAAAGATGCTAAAACATTTTCAGTGGTGATTGACAGTAAGACTCGTGAGTATGAATATACAGGTGGAAAATATCTAATTATAAAAGATAGTAGGATTTGGAATCCGACTGCTCAATTAAAAATTATTTTCTCAAATGATAAAAACGAAACAATATTTGAATCAGATTATTAAAGAAGATTTATTGGTGTTTACTACTATTTACATATTCTTATTTTGCTGATTTTCTATTACATGAGTATCACTTGAAAATACATATAAGAACCTTCTTTGCGTATAACCTTCATGCGTAATCAACAAAGTAATTACGTAGATTATGATGATACTTATCTTCAAAGTTAAATTGGTAAACAAATAAGGAGAACTCTTTATGACAATCCCATCAGGAATAACACGTGAACACGTAATCAGTGGTAAAATATTCCTTGGCTATCTTTGTTTATGTTTATAAGAACAAGTGTCATATAAAGTGAATTTGAAAGTGGGAGAATAGTTTATGGATTTAAAGAAAATTAATTCTTTAACAAAGTACCCAAGCATTCTTACATATCATCAATTAGGTGAACGAGGTCGGTTAAATGATTTTTTAACGGAGTCAAGAGGCTTCGCAGAATTAGACGATGTTTTTGTTTACGAAAAAGTAGATGGTGAAAATTCAAGGATCATTTTATTAAAAAATGATAATAACGAAGTTGATTATCTAATTGGTTCCAGAGAAGAATTGTTATATGCAAAAGGAGATAGAATCGGTAATCCTTATGGGAACATTGCGGAATTTCTTAAGCCGTTAGCAGAAAAAGTAATTGCAGATATCCTTCTTGAGGGTGACTGGGCATTAACCGTAATTTATCAGGAATCTTATGGAGGGAAAACTAAAGCATCCAAGAACTATTCTGACAGAAAAACTCAAGGGTATCGTGTATTTGATGTGTTCTCCTTGAATAAGGATGAATTATATAGACTTCTTGAGTTATCGCAGGAGAAAATTGCGATGTGGCGTGATCACGGAAATCAACCATTTTATGATGAAATTGAGAAGAAGAGATTTATTGAAAGTATTGATTTGCAGTCTGCACCACTTCTTGAAACCATAAAGGGTTCCGAGTTTCCAACTTCTCTTGAGAGTACATATTCTTATTTAAAAAGATTCGAAAACACGCAAGTAGGCATCGACGCATCAGGCAAATCAGAAGGAATCATTGTTAGAACAACGGATCGTAAACAAATTAGAAAAATACGGTTTGAAGATTATGAAAGAACGTTTAGAAAGTAATAGCTGGAATTATTATCAATGCTGATATTTTCAGAATTTAGCATAAGGTTCCTTAAGAGATGGCGGTTGTGAACAGCCCTCAAAATACTGCTTATTCATTGGTCCAAAACCAATAAATATGCGGTATTTTTTTGTGCAGTTTTGAACTCCAATTAGATAAATCCCTATCGACTATAACTAATACCATGTCCTTGCCATTCGCAAAACCTCCCCACTTCACAAAACATACAACCATTTGGCAAATAATGTTTGACATGTGAGGAATGTCACTGATAAGATGATGTAAATTAAACCTAGTTGAATAATCGGATAAGGTTCTTCAGAGGATTTCATTATTTTTTTACTCTGAATACCTATTAAATACATAAGTATAGTTTAGTTTAAATTTATCGGAAAGGGTGAATGGAGTGTCGGAGGAAACACTGGTTATCGAACATTTGAATAAAGTATTCGCCGCGCCTGCAGGTGATGTTATCGCATTAAGCAATATTCAGCTGAAGGTGAAAAAAGGCGAGTTGATTACGATTATAGGTCCCAGCGGCTGCGGAAAAAGTACCTTGCTAAAAATTGTGGCAGGATTGGATACGAGCTATAGCGGCACGGTTCTACTGAATGGCAAACAGATCGACGGTCCGAGTATTGAGAAGGGATTTATTTTTCAAGAACCAAGACTTTTTCCGTGGTTGACGGTGGAGCATAATATTGCAGCAAATTTATCGCTTAAAAATCCACAGGTTCGCAAAAAAGTAGATGAATTGATTGAACTTGTACGATTAAAGGGTTTTGAGAAATCCTATCCACGTGAGCTGTCAGGCGGGATGGCCCAACGAGTATCTATTGCTAGGGCGTTGCTCCGTAATCCGGATGTATTATTGCTCGATGAACCTTTTGGCGCACTAGACGCTTTTACTAGATCACATCTGCAAGAGGTACTTCTTGATATTTGGCAGAGCAATAAGACGACTATGTTATTTGTGACTCATGATCTGGATGAAGCTGTATTCCTGGGTGAGCGGGTAGTCATTATGAATCCCCGACCTGGGCATATTCGCAATATTCTTCCCATCGATTTACCGTTTCCGCGAAAAAGATCCAGTACTTCATTCCAAGAATTACGTCGACTGGTTCTGAGTGAGTTTGAGAAAGTAGAAGAACCGGCAATCGATGTTGGAGCTGGTATCTAGATAAAGAGAGTCCATTTTTTTATAAAAAGGGGAGAAATGATCCATGAAATTATTTCGTAATTCACTACTTCTTATGTTTGTTTTGACTGTATTTGCAACAGGCTGCGCTTCGAATGAAAAGAGTGCGGGAAAGAACGACGCCAACAAATATGAAGGTGTGACCATTAAGATTGGCGTGCAGGGCAGCGGGGGGATGTTTGGTAAAGCCCGTGAGGAAAAATGGTATGAGCAAGAATTTGATAAGCTGGGCGTAAAAGTAGAATGGACGGAATTTCAAAGTGGACCCCCAATGACAGAGGCGATCGCTTCTAATAAGTTGGACATAGCGACTCTTGGTAACATGCCGGTGATCGCAGCCCAAGCTGCGGGTATTCCTATTAAGATTATCTCACAAGTATTAGAAGGTACGAATAACGTTGCTCTTCTTGTACCTGGTAGTAGTACTGCTCAGAAACTGGAGGATCTGAAAGGCAAGAAGATAGCTGTTACAAAAGGCAGCAATGCTTACAACTTCCTTTATCGCGGTATTGAGGAATCAGGTCTTAAAGAAGCAGATTTTGAGATTATCCAGCTACAGCCTGATGAAGCACAACCTGCATTTGAAACCGGTGGCGTTGATGCATGGGCTACATGGGATCCGTATATTACTCTTAACGCATTGACCGGTAAAGGGAAGGTTTTGACGGATGGTGAGCAACTGGGTGTCTTATCTCCTTCTTTTGTGATCTCCCGTTCAGCGTTCGCAGAGAAATATCCAGAACTAGTTACGCTTTATTTAAAAGTAACCAACAAAGCTATAGCTTGGGAGACAGATAATCGCGCTGAAGCGACTGAAAGATATGCAGCTGAGCGGAACATTCCGGCAGCGGTAATCGAAGGTACGTTTGAACGTTCCCAGATGATCAACATTCCAATTAGCGATGCTGTTGTTGAAGAATTGCAGAAGACAGCCGATTTTCAATTTAATATTAAGAACATCCGTAAAGAGATTGAAGTTTCTAAAATAACAGACAATCAATATATTGAAGCAGCACTGAAGGAACCTTTGAAGTAACGGATGAAACCACAGATGTAGAAAAGAGGTTGTTTACATGCAATTCAGTGCTGAAAAAGCTGTGATCTCGCCACTAATTCATAAGAAGAATCCAGTAAAGAAGCGCGGACTTTCCATCCAAACGACGAATGTATTGCTTGGACTTATCTTACCAATTGCTTTACTCCTGATTTGGGAGATAGCCGGAGCGATGGGAAAGTTAAATCCTATATTGCTGCCAAGGCCAAGTGAAATATGGCGGGAACTGGTTAGCTTGACCGCGTCCGGTGAGCTGGCGAAACATTTAGGCATATCTGCTTGGCGGGCACTGCTTGGTTTCTTAATAGGGGGAGGGCTTGGCTTAGCGGCGGGTTTGTGGGTAGGCTTCTCATACAAAACAGAACGTTTGCTGGATCCGTCGCTGCAAATGCTGCGCACGCTGCCCCATTTAGCAATCGCTCCACTTTTTATTTTGTGGTTCGGATTCGGTGAAACCTCAAAAATATTGTTGATTGCCAAAGGTTCATTTTTCCCATTATACGTGAACACATTTCTAGGAATCCGTTCGGTGGACAACAAGTTGTTTGATGTTGGGAGAGTACTGCAATTCAGTAAATGGCAGATGGTGAGTAAGTTAATTATTCCAGCCTCACTGCCCAACATCTTTTTAGGTATCCGTTTGTCTGTGGGCATAGCTTGGCTTGGACTTGTCGTAGCGGAGATGATGGGCTCTAGCTCAGGTGTTGGCTATCTAATCAATGACGCGCGATCGTTTTCTTTGACCACAGTGGTATTTGTTGGGATCATCGTGTTTGCTGTAGTAGGTAAACTGTCAGATTCATTAGTGAAGCTGTTGGAATCGAGATTGCTAAGATGGCAGGACAGTTATAGGGGAGATAAAGGATCATGAGCAATCACCTATCCAGTAATAAAATAGAGCGTCACGACGATGGTTTAAGCTGGATTCCAAAAAAACTGCATGGTTGGATTGTACCTCTAGCTCTAGTGGTGATTTGGGAAGTGGCAGCTGCGCTCCATCTAGTCTCTGCGACGACATTGCCTGCTCCATCTACCATTATTGCGCAGTTCTTTTCTTTAATAGCTAGCGGTGAGCTGTTTCGACATCTGGGGATTAGCGCCTATCGGGCAGGGCTTGGCTTTTTATTGGGATCTGCTACTGGACTGCTACTTGGCTTATCTACAGGACTTGGGAAGTTGGTAGAGCGTACACTGGATCCATCTTTACAGATGCTTCGGACGATTCCATTACTTGCCCTTATTCCGTTATTCATTTTGTGGTTTGGTGTAGGTGAATTTTCTAAAATACTAATGATTTCATTAGGTGCTTTTTTTCCAGTTTATCTGAACACTTTCCTAGGAATTCGTAATGTTGATATCAAGCTTGTTGAAGTATCCCGTATTTTCCAATATACAAGATGGCAGCTGCTTAGCAAAATGATTATTCCGGCTGCAATGCCTAATATTCTACTTGGTATTCGCCTATCACTTGGTGCATCGTGGCTTGTACTCGTCGTAGCGGAGATGATGGGAACAAGTGCGGGGATAGGCTATATGATTCAGGATGCCAGAGCTTATTCGCAAACAGATATAGTATTCGTTGGAATTTCAATCTTTGCAGTGATAGGAAAACTTTCGGATTCCGCAATTCGATTGCTGGAGAGAAGATGGCTGCATTGGCGTGATACATTCAAAGGTTAACGAACTCTAGAATTCGAAAGGCAGGGTCATTATGGGAACCAGAAAAGATCAGCTACATTTAGGTGCATTTATTTATTATTCAGGACATCATCATTATGGCTGGCGTCATCCGGAATCGGGAGCGGATAAGATCTTCAATTATAAATTTTATCGCGAATTGGCAAAAACCGCCGAGCGTGGGAAGTTCGATATGATGTTTTTGGCGGATTTGTTGTATGTGATGGGTGCGGATCAAGCAGCTTCGGGTATGCTGGACCCATTGACGCTGTTGTCAGCCCTTTCGACAGAAACAGAAAAACTCGGATTAACGGCTACCGTATCGACCACGTATAACGAACCTTATAATGTGGCTCGCAAATTTGCTTCTTTAGATCATATTAGTGAAGGCCGAGCGGGTTGGAATATTGTCACCTCCCAGCTTGATGTGGAAGCTTATAACTATGGGAAGCCGGAGCATCCAGAGCACGGACTTCGGTATAAAATGGCACGTGAATTTGTTGAGGTGGCAACGCTTCTCTGGGACAGCTGGGAGGATGACTCTTTAATCGTCAACCGCGAAGAGGGACAATTTGCTGACGCGAAGAAGATCAAAGAAGTGGAATACAAAGGGGAGTGGTATTCTACAAAAGGAACCCTCAATGTTCCTCGCTCACCTCAAGGGTATCCTGTACTTATTCAAGCCGGATCTTCTGGTCCAGGACAAGATTTTGCAGCTAGTTTTGGAGAGGTGATCTTTACGGCACAGCAGTCGCTTGAAGCGGCTAAGGCCTTCTATGAAAGCGTCAATTCCAAATTAGCAGATTATGGCCGTGAACGTGGTAGCTTAAAAATTATGCCGGGCTTGTCTCCGATCATTGGAGCGACCGAAGAGGAAGCCCAAAGTAAATATAAAGAACTGCAGGAGTTGATTCCTCCTGCCGCTGTTGTTGGTATGTTGTCTGGCATGTTGAGGTTTGACCTGTCCGAATACCCAGTAGATGGACAGCTGCCTGAGATTCCTGATCCAGTAGAAGCATCAAATGGAATGAAAAGCCGGGTTCAGCTGATTATGGATATGGCTCGTAAGGACAAATTATCGATATTAGAATTAGGCCGCCGTTTGCTTGGTGCACGCGGACATATGCAGTTTGTTGGAACCTATGAACAATTGGCAGATTTAATGCAATTGTGGTTCGAAGAGTACGGCTGCGATGGATTTAATATTATGCCACCAGTACTGCCGGGCAACTTGGATGAATTTGTGGATCATGTTGTGCCCATCTTGCAAGCACGCGGCTTGTTCCGCACTGAGTATACGGGGAGTACCCTTCGTGAACATCTAGGATTGGAGCGTCCGGATATTCGTCATTTTCAGAATCGTAGAGTGGCTGAAATAGGGGCTGGTAAATAAGGTTGGATTCACTCCTTTATCGGTTTTTGAAGAACCAATAGAGGAGTGTTTTTGTTATAATAGAATAATCTGAATAGTAAAAAATCATTCTATAAATGCCACATTTTAAATGTCTACCGCCCTACAATAAGGTTTATATATGGTAAATATTGTGATAGACTTAAATAGTATTAGAGCACAACTACAGTGTTTGCAGCTGCATTGGTATACTGGTCTAAACCATACCAAAGACGGATATGCTTAAACCAAGCAATAAAATGCTTGGGAGGTGTCATTCTAAAATGTGTGAGAAGGAGGAGGAAAATGGTATGAGTCTTGTACAAAAGAAAAAAAATATCCCTAACTCATTGTCTGAACATCCTAACTTCAAATCGAAAGTACCGCGTTTGAATGTAGTTGATGGAAAGGCTAAAATTGACTCTGATAACCGTCTCCAACAAAAATGGTTTGAGGAATTTAAGAAGTAATAGATGAATCTAAAAGCCGGGCAAGTTTTTTGGTATGAAGTAGATTATCCAAAAACAGGAGAAACCGAAATAAGACCAGTCGCAATAGTGGAAATTATTGATGGATTACCAATTTTTGTTGTTTTCGTTGCATTGACCCACTCTAAAATAAAAGATTTTGAAGGAAAGTATGATAAGTGGAAAATTCCATTATTTAAAGGAAGAGACTGCGGATTAGGGGAAAGTTCATTTGCAAAAGTGAATTGCGTAGCCCAAGCGGAGGCCTCCTCCTTTAATTCATCTGATTACATCGGTCAACTAAACCCAATCGATTTAAAGAACGTTAAGAAAAAATTAATGGAATTCCTCGATTCAGGGGATGGATTTTGGTAAATTATACATAATTTTTTGAAGAACACTTCTTCAACGAAGTGTTTTTTTGTACCATAAAGCTGGAGGATACTGTTCACTAGATAAGGACGTCATGAAGAAATGAGGTTCGATATGATAAATGTTTATCTTGATGACTTACGAGACTGTCCAGAAGGGTTTACCTTGGCAAGAACATTTGAAGACGCTGTTAAACTTTTCGAAAATAATGAAGTGAACATCCTTACGCTTGATCATGATTTAGGTGAAGACGCCGAGGGAATTGAACTAAAGAACGGGTATGATTTTGTGAAATACTTTTGTGAGCATGGTTTAAGGGCGAATAAGATTTATCATCATACGGATAATCCTGTAGGCAGAAGGAATATGTACGAGACCTTATTGGCAGCTCAACGCAGAGGTTTTATAAAGAAGGATATAGAAATTTACTATTATCCCATAACAGTCAATAAGTATAGTGGAGATTGATGGGACTAAGAGATGTGTTAATCTTTACATAACTTTATACCAAAAAGCGAGGCGTAAGGAAATGAATGCAGCAGAGTTTCAACAGTATGTTAAGGAGTTCAGTGAAATCAAAGGGTTTGATACCAGCACCATTGAGCAGAGAATGCTGTACTTAATGACTGAGGTTGGGGAGTTGTCCAAAGAGGTTTTGTCGGTATCTTTTCATCCAGATGCGGAGCGGAAAGAAAACTTGGGATACGAGATGTACGATGTGGTGTGGAATATTTTTGATCTGGCCAATAAACTTGGCATTGATCTGGAGCAGGCTTTTAAACGTAAGCTGAAGATTAATGAACAGAGGACTTGGGAGTAGGGTGTATCTATTGAATACTTTAAAAAAATCCAAGGACCTCCCCTGAGGAAAGCCTTGGATTTTTTTTCACCCTAAATTTTATTTAAATGAAGCATAACCTTCATCAGCCATTACAACACTACCGTTAATTGCACTAGCTTCTGGTAAGGAGAGCAAGTATACAGTGTCTGCAACTTGTTCAGGTAATGTTAGTTTGTTACCCATTACTTTGCTCTTCATTTGGTCAACCATTCCTTGATCTTTATATCCTTGGATAATTGGCGTATCTACAGCGCCTGGAGCAACGGCAAGCACGCGGATGCCATGAACCGAAAGTTCAAGTGCTGCGGATTTAGTCATCATAATGACCGCACCTTTGGAAGCGTGATATGCGAATGTACCTGGGGAAGCTAGGAATCCAAATACAGAAGCTGTATTGATGATCACACCTTTGATGCCGAGCTCACGCATTTTTTTACCAGCAGCGATAATCCCATGGGCTACACCATGCTGATTGACATTAATGACACTGTGATAATCCTTAAGGTCTTGGTCTAGTACAGGAGTGACGCGGCCGATTCCGGCATTGTTGAACATAACGTCAATTCTTCCATAAGTATCTACAGTTTTTTGAACCAGCGCTTCGACATCTTCATATTTGGAAACATCTGTTTTGACGAAAATTGCTTCGCCACCCTCTTTAATAATTTGTGCTACCGTTTCTTCACCTAATTGTTGATTGAAATCGGCAACGACAACTTGATCACCTTTACTTGCAAATTTAATGGCGGTTTGTTTCCCGATTCCACTGGCTCCACCTGTTATTACGGCTACTCTTTTGTCTGTCATTTGAGTTTCCTCCTCAAGAAATATAGTTATACTAGAAATGAAAGTTGATATAGTAAAAATGGTTACTTACTAACTTATTTACATTGTAACACTTGTCTAAATTAATTAAAATTTAAGTAAATTTAATATTTATTAAGTAAAGATTAACTTAAGGGGTGATTCAAATGAATTTGGAGCAATGCGAGAATATTGTAGAAGTCGCAAAGATTGGTTCTTTAACCAAAGCAGCTCAGAATCGTCATATCACTCTATCCGCAATGAGTCAGTCCATTACCATGCTGGAGGCTGAGCTGGGAGTTACTTTGTTCATCCGTTCGCGCGGGCAAAAGGCGGTTCCCACAGCAGAAGGAAATGCCATTATTAGCAAAGCAAATGAAGTCCTGATGAAAGTAAATGAATTAAAAGAAGAAGCACAGATTTACAGCGATACGTTAAGTGGTCATTTGAAAATTGCTACGATACCTGGACCCATGCATCTGATGGTGAAGGTAATCTCTAGTTTTAAGGCAGATTTTCCAAATGTGAAAATAGAGATTTTTGAAAAAGGACCCAAAGAAATTCTGGATAATGTACTTCAGGATGAAATGGACATTGGACTTATGGTCTCACCGGAGGGAATGCCTGACACATATAAGGGGGTTAAGTTTGAAAGGTTAATGGAAGGAAAGATTGTAGTGGGTGTACATCCATACTCACCGCTAGCCCTGAATTCAATCCTTACACCGGATCAGTTAGTGGGGCAGACGTTGGTTTTATACGATGATCCTTACATTAAGGACTATGTAGAGCGATATTTATCTGGCTATGGGCCGATCAATTTGCTTTTTGTAAGTAACAACACACGGGCGATTGAGAATGCAGTTGCAGAAGGACTGGCCATCACAATTGGTCTGGATTATTCGTTTCTAAAAATATCAGAGATGACTTCTGCCTTCATGAAAACCATCGAGTTACGATCACCAGATACCCGTGCGAAATATTCAGGAGCTATTGTCTCTGCTTCAAAACAGACCTCCCAGACCGCCCGAAGATTTATCAACAGGCTAAAGCATGAATTTGATGAAATGATTAGACGAAGTTAACAGTATGCCTTGGTAAATTTTATCTAACCTTTACGCTTCCTAGTTAATATTAACCCTATGATGTTGTCCAAGCTCAGACGATATTAGGACAGCCAAGTGGGGAGGATGTCAACACAGTGAGAAGGTATCTAAGGCAAATTAATGTTGTTGTTATCTTTGTTTTGTTGATTTCGTTGTTACAACCGGGGGCAATTGTTCGCGCTTCCATCTCTGATTTACCAGCAACAGACTACGGAACCGTTATTGATGTTCGCCAAACGGAGCTTGCACCTGGGGCGATGTATACCTGGATGGATCTCCAGAATGAACGTGGTTTACAAAAGATACATGCAGTGGAGTTCAACCCGCAACAAGGAAATTTGGAGCTGCGGGCAGGTACGAAGGATGGAAAGGTATACGGTATGAAGGGCGTTACAGAAATGGCCACGTATGCGGATTCACCTGAAAACCGAGTGATCGCAGGAATCAATGGTGATTTCTATGAAATCTCCGGTTTTGCTACGGGTGTTCCCAATGGACTTTTTATGGATGAGGGTGTGATCCTGAACAGCTCGATCTCAGCTTTTACATTCGGTTTAAAAGAAGACGGCAGCTCCATTTATGGTGTGCCGAAGCTGACCAAAAACGTGACGATTAATGGAAAAACAACCAATCTGACCAGCATCAACCGATACCGAAATACAAATGAGCTGGTTCTTTATACGGAAGATTATAATACAACTACAAAGTCAACCAATGAGGGTGACGAGGTTGTTCTAGATATTGTCGAGGGAGAAGTGAAAAGCGGCCAGACCTTGAAGCTGAAGGTATCTGAAATCCGCAACAATCAAGGCAATACGCCGCTTTCCCAAGGAAAAGTGGTTTTATCTGCCCAGGGTACGTCCCGTGCTGTTCTGCAAGGGTTATCGGTTGGCGATAACGTTACTGCCAGCTTTGCGCTCAGCGGAGAATGGAATGATGTGAAGGTAGCTATTGGCGGCGAGGGGCCGCTGGTAAAAGACGGAGTAGTTCAACAAGGTGTAGGGCCTTTAGGAATTCATCCGCGGACAGCCATTGGGACAAAAGCGGATGGAAGTCTCGTTTTATTCGAAGTGGATGGAAGATCGCCAGGTTTTAGTGAGGGCGTAGATACCGATGAGCTTGGCAACATTCTGAAGGATATGGGCGTAGTGAACGCCATGAATCTGGATGGTGGCGGTTCTTCTACTTTTGTGGCCAGAATGCCGGGTACATCTGGTGTCCGAATGATGAATCAGGGCTCAGATGGTTACGAGCGTAAAACCGGTAACGGTTTATTGCTTGTCAATACAGCCCCTGAGCAACCTTCGGCTTCTAAGCTGGTTGTGCAGCCGAATACGGAACGTATTTTGCAAGGCTCCAGCTTTATATTCAAAGCGGCAGGAGTGGACGAGAACGGCCATCCGGCGCCTTATTCGGGTACGCTGAATTGGCAGGTGGACGCTAACCTTGGTACTGTCGATGCGAACGGAGTCTTCACCGGAGGAATCACTGCCGGCACAGGAAATGTAATTGTAGAGGCTGGGGCAGTCAAAGGCAGTGCTGAAATTGAGGTTGTAGATAAGCTTACAGAGCTTAGGTTTCCTGATGAGATCAAAACTTATTCTTCAGGTGCTGCTACACAATTAACTGTGAAGGCGCTACGTAATGGACAAGTGATTCAAGCTGACAACCCTAGCTTCGAATGGCGGGTTGAGGGCGAGATCGGAACCGTGGACGAGAAGGGTCTGTTTCAGGCGACGAGTGAGAACGGGAAAAACGGAAAGATTTATGCTAAATACAGGGACGTTGAGACCTCTTTTGAAGTAAATGTGGGGTTACCGCCTGTAATGCTGGAGGATTTTGAGAATGGCATTGATAAATATATAGCCTCTAGTGCAGCAGCTAACAGCGTGGCGATTCAGGAAGTGTCGGATCTGGATTTTGTCCGCAACGGGGACAAAGCCTTGAAGCTGGATTATGATTTTGTTAATAAAACAGGCACATCTGGTGCTTATTTAGCCGCAAGCTCAACCGCCAATCGGATTCAGATTCCGGGGTATCCTGAAAAGATCAGTATGTGGATCTACGGAGATGGCAAAAAGCACTGGCTGCGGGGACAGATTCGGGATGGCAATAATGCGGCAGTGCCTGTGGATTTTACTGATCAGGTAAATGGTGTGAACTGGACGGGGTGGAAATACGTCGAAGTATCCGTTCCTAAGGGGAAAACCACCCCGTTAACGATGGATATGCCTGTCCGCTATATGGAGACAAGCAATCTTAATAAGAGTGCGGGAGCTATTTACGTTGATGATATTCGTGCCATTTATGGCCCGCTAGAGGAGGACAGAACACCTCCTATTCTTAAAGATGCATATCCCGGCGTGAACGAAATTGTCAAAACAGCTACACCGACCCTTTCCGTCAATGGTGAGGATGATGGTTATGATCCAGTGGTGCATCCGGGAACGACCTTAATCGATCCTGACAAAACACGAGTATATGTGGACGATCAATTAGTGGAGCATGGCTTTTATCCTCCAAAAGGTCAGATCACTTATAAACCAAAGGTTCCACTGACAGAAGGCCGTCATAATGTAAAAGTTGCCATTCGCGATTTAAGCGGTAACCAGACGATAAAAGAATGGTATTTTACAGTAAATTTGGGCTCTCCGTTCTATGTGTACCAAACACCAGAAGTAGTATATGCCGGCAACACTTACACTTTGGACGTAACGGCAGAGAAAGCGAGCAAGCTGCAGGAAGGAAATCTTACGTTTGCTTTTAATCCGGCTGCAGTTAAAGATTTGCAGGTAATTCGGGGGAATATGTTATCAGAAACACAAGTGGAGTCCATCATTGATCCGGTATTGGGCACTGTGCGTCTTAACTTAACGAATATCAATTCTTCCAATCTGGGAGATACGGATCTCATCGGGCAAATTCAATATACAGTTCGAAATGATTTTGTGGGTCCCTACACTCAGGAGCAGTTGGCTGGAGATATTAGCAAAGCTTTTGTAATTGAAAATACATCCGGATCGGTAACTTCTACAGAGGGTACTGGGGTTCCTATTTCTTTTATTGGAGCAGCTGTTGAATCTGTTGTGAAGACACAGTTGATGCTCACTTGGAACCATTATGATCTTGCGAAGGGCTTTGATGCATCTTTTGCGGTAAAAGATCTGAATGGAAGTGTCGTTGAAGGAGCAAAGCTGCTGTTCGATGGAGTGGAGGTACAAGGTGTTGCTTCAGGGGCAAGTGGAACACTAACTACTGACTTTGTCACTTCAGCAGAAGGAATTTTTAAATTGCAGGCGGTAAAAGGAAATACCTATAGTCCTGTAATGACGTTCAAGGTTGCTCCATATGACGCTACTGCAGCTCCGCGTAATGTTAATGTTACGATGGGCCAAGATGCAGCAACTTCTCGCCAGTTCACTTGGCAGACAGAACCGTTGACTATGGATACTGTAGTAGAACTTGTGAAAAAAGCGGAGTTTACAAGCTTTCAAGCTGCGAATGTAATAAAAATTACCGGCAGCAGTTCAATTTACAACACCAACAATGACGGAACGATGCGAGTTCATAAAGCGGAGGCCACTGCGCTTACCCCCGGAACGGAATATGTATATCGTGTGGGTGATGGCGAGTCAAATGTAAGTGAGCAAGGAGCTTTTGTTACAAGTGGTGGTGAGGACACTTCTACAAAATTCCTGTTTATCGGAGATTCCCAAGCAGATTCTAAGGCTGGTTTTGGTCTTTGGAGAGATACGATTGAAGCGGCTTACGCGTATATGCCGGATGCGGAAATGCTGGTTCATGCTGGAGATATGGTGGATAAGGGCTTTGAACAAGAGCAGTGGAACTGGTGGTTTGATGCAGCTCAAAAGCAGCTGATGAATACCACACTTGTTCCGATTATCGGGAACCATGAAGTGATGGGAACCAATGGAGATGGGGATTATCTGGCGCAATTCAATAACCCGCAAAACGGTGCGGCGAGCGTAAAAGGTACGAATTATTCTTTTGATATTAAGGATACGCACTTTGTGGTTATGAATACAGAGCATTCAGGTAGTCCGTTCACTGAACAGGCCGAGTGGTTGGATCAGGATCTTTCCGCTACAGATAAAAAGTGGAAGGTGATTTTTTTCCATCAAGGACCGTACGGCAGCATCTATTCGAATGAGCAGGTACAAGCGAAGTGGGTTCCGGTCTTTGATAAGCACAACGTAGATTTGGTGATGAACGGTCATGATCATATCTATTTGCGAACTTTTCCAATGAAGGAGGGTAAACAGGTTGCAGAAGGCGAAGGCACTCGGTATGTTATCGGCGGTTCCTCGGGTCCTAAGTTCTATGCACTGACACCACGTTTTTGGCAGGAAAAAATATATGACGAAGATGAGCAAATCTATACGGCTGTTGAGATTGAGAAGAACGAGATTACGGTTACCGCAAGAACAGTAGACGGAGTTGAGATTGACCGTTTAGTAATCGGCAAATTGGTTCCGGAATCCATTACGCTGGATCAAACTGCTGTAGAGCTTGAGCCTGGGGCTAGCCTGCAATTGCAAGCTAAGGTGGGGCCGGAAGAGGCTAATCATCTGACAAAGCTTTGGTCCATCGTTCCTGATACGGCAGAATCAGTTGTTACTGTAAATGAAAATGGCTTGGTTACTGCATTGAAGCCAGGGACAGCTAAGATAAGAGTCACAGTGACAGGTTACCCGAATATTTTTGCTGAAAGTACGATAACTGTAGATGCGCTGCAAGCAATTAAGCTTCAGGGAAAGAGACAGCTTAAACCGGAAGAAGTCGACCAATCTGTAACAGAAGCTGTCTACGCATCTGGTAAACGAATCGCTATATTAGA
Organism: Paenibacillus sp. FSL H7-0943; assembly: GCF_037963265.1. NCBI lineage: Bacteria > Bacillati > Bacillota > Bacilli > Caryophanales > Paenibacillaceae > Paenibacillus > Paenibacillus sp. FSL H7-0943. The sequence goes on along the minus strand of NZ_CP150148.1, from coordinate 4,830,721 downwards.
TGGACTTCATTATTCCAGCTTGAATGAGCATATTGCTACGATCAATGAACAGGGTTTAGTTCAGGCTCATCAGGAAGGCTCCACTGTGATTTCAGTAACCTATAGGGAGTTCGCCTCGGAGTATAACCTTGTCGTAACAAATGATGAGACACCTATTCTTACAGAAATAACGATGAATGGGCCAGATTCGCTGGAACAAGGAAGTAAAGGCTCCGTTGTTGTTCAGGCGGTATACAGTGACGGCAGCAAGCAAGAATTGTTCGAGGGAGTAATCTTTGATACATCTGATCATTCCATTGCAATGATTAGTGAGGCTGGAGAACTTCATGCTTTGAGTGCTGGTACAACAAAAGTCAGCGCTGTTTATAACGGTTTGAGCACTGAATATATTCTGATAGTGACTGAGGGCTCGCCGGGTACGACACCAAGCCCAGAGCCAACACCAACGCCGACACCGACACCAACACCACGTCCAGAGCCAACATCAACGCCGGGTGCTTGGGTGCCGGGACCTGCGGTGACACCAACGCCAACCGCTACACCAACTCCGTCGGCATCAGCACAAACGGGCGTAGTCACCATAACGGCTTCTCAACTGTCAGAGAGCAAGAATGCTCAAGGTGAAGTTGTGGTTTCTGTTAATGGGGCGATTACGGAATTACTTCTGCCAGGCAATGCAGCAGAGCTGCTTGGACGCGCACCGCTTAGAGTGGTTATGCAGGATTTATCCGTTACGATTCCTGCTACAGTACTGGCAGAACTAAGTAAGCTAATCTCAGCTGAGGCTCTTGCCAAGAGTACGATTTCACTACGGCTGAAACCTGTAGCTGATAATACAGCAGTGGATCTGTTGGCTCGTGCAAGTGCACTTGCGGGTGCACAATTGCGGGCGAAAAGTGATCTGCGGGAATGGTCGCTTAGCATATTCACACAAAATGATCAGTCCTTCTCGTTAAGACAGTTTGCAGAGCCGATTATGATTTCATATAAGGTCGGTGCAGATGTAGATCGAAGCTTATTAGGTATTTATTTTATCGAAGACGTGGGTAAATTAGAGTATATGAGCAGTACATGGACGAATGGTTATCTATCTGCTGCCGTCAGTCATTTTAGTAAATACATTGTTTTAGAAGTTGATAAAACATTCAAAGATTTGAAGTCCGATCACTGGGCTTACCTTGCTGTGAAGCAGCTTGCGGTAAAACAGCTTGTACAGGGTGTAGCTGCGGACCGATTTGATCCGAACCGTGCGGTTACACGGGCGGAGTTCACAGCGATGTTAGTTCGTGCGCTTGGCTTGAAAGGTCAAGCGGAACCTGGTTTCGCTGATGTAACTGCAGATAAATGGTATGCAGAAGCAGTAGGGTTAGCCAAACAAGCAGGAGTGATTAACGGCCAGACTGCTTCACAGTTTGAACCGGAGGCGAAGATTTCCCGCCAGGAGATGGCTGCAATGCTGGCTCGTGCATATGCTTACGCGAAGAGTAATGTATCTGTAGCTAGCCGTAACATTTCGGCATTCAACGATATTGGTTATGCTCCACAGTGGGCTCAAGAGGCAATCAGCGAAGTGTACAGACTTGGTCTGATGCAAGGACGGGCTGAAGGACAATTTGCACCGAACCAAAACGGAACACGTGCTGAAAGTGCACAGATGATCCTCAACCTGCTGAGTGTTATGGAGTAATGATTGTGGCCAGTCTCAGGTTGATGGGGACTGGCTGTTTTTTTGATAATTGGATTAGTTGGATATGTGCAGGGTACGCACGTATGTACACAGAGGGGGAAAGCGAATTAAAAGTAAAAACAGGTGGTGAGACACAAAGGATTGGAGAAGGGAAAATGGAGAACGGAAAGTTAAGGCACGCTCGCTGAGGCAGGCTAAAGTACGCTCGCTGAGGAACGCTAAAGCTAAAGTACGCTCGCTGAGGCAGGCTAAAGTACGCTCGCTGAGGCAGGCTAAAGTACGCTCGCTGAGGAACGGCTAAAGCTAAAGTACGCCAACAGCGATGCACACTTGGTAAGTTCGGCTCGGGTGAGCTCCGTTTATCAAGAAAGTTTGTTTTAACAGATAGCCTCGATGGTTTGGGATCGTAACGGACTGTATTGCCGCTATTTTAAGTTTTTGGTCCATATTTCCAACTTTTCGGACTCCATAGCTCTTATTGTCATACTTTTGCCCGGAATCGTAATATATTTTAATGAATAGCTGCATCTGAGTCCGATAGATGAGCAGAATGGCTGAAATCAGCTTAATAAGGTCTCCTCGGTCCGATGAGGTAGAATTGAGTGAGCAAGGTGAGTTACTTGAGTCAGGTGAGCCAAGTGGAGCTAGGTGAGTCAGGTGAGTCAGGTGAGCTAGGTGAGCTAGTTGAGTAAGGTGAGTAAGGTGAGTAAGATGAGTAATATGAGCTTAGGTGAGCTAGGTGAGTATAGTGAGTGAGGCGTGCAAGTTGAGCTAGTTAAGTAAAGTTAGTAAAGTGAGCAGAAAGTGGAAGGTAAGACCAAGAAGATGAATAGGGCTTAAGCAGAAAGTAAAACTGAGGCGAGTAACGAACATATTCCAAATCCTTACAGACGGGCGCCGAGTCTTTTTCCGGTATTTTGTAAAGATAGGGTTATATTGGGCGTGGAATACTGGGAATTACTCTTCAGAGGCAAGTAAAAACAAGGAATAATTGTTATTAGCCAACACAAATTGTTATGTTGTGTTATGATAGTAGGGAGGTGACTCCCATGAATGATTTTGAGAACTATCCCGATGAGCTGGGTAATTTCATTCGGCACATCAGAAAGACGAGAGGGTTAACCTTAAGAGGACTGGAAGAAAAGAGCGGTATAAGTTACTCACAGCTTAGCAAAATCGAACGTGGAGAGAGCATTCCGCTTAAAGACAATCTGGACAAGATCATTGAAGCGCTTGGAACGGATCTGAAGAATCGGATGTACCATTTGGCAGATTATATGCCAGATATTGAATATATCAAGACCTTGAAGCAAGGATATGAGCTGCCACAGCTCAAACAGTCTCAAGATTACATCTACGAGACAGCCTTTAACAAGCTTAAGGAATTCAGAGCGAAGGAAGGGAAAGAAACATCGTACGTTTCCTTTGATTCGAATGAAGTTATAGTTTACGAAACGGAATATGGGGCAGGAATGGTAATAGAGAAGATTGAGAAATACAATCTGACCGATGTCCTGAACGATAAGTTTGAGGGTAACCTCGACTCCTTAAGAAAGAGCCCCCGTAAAGGGCGTCAAGCCTTTCTATTTGGCGAGTGGCTACGGGAGTGCGTTTATGAACTGAAGGAAGAGGAACAGGATCAGGTCATACAAGCACTTAAAGAATTTACTCAGTTTAAAGTACAACAAATAAAGGGTGCTTATAAATAATGTATGCCTTTTGCTAATGATCTCAAAAATGAATGAATGTTGCCCTTTCTTGCAGCCATCTATTCATCTTGATCCATAAACTAACAACTAAAAATGGTTTGACAGAAAAGGGGATATTAATAATGAAAATTAACATGAAGTTTACCAGCAAGGGCAAAGTCGCTATAGAGAATTTTAATAACGAGGAATTGCTGGAGATCTTCGCACGTTACATCAAGACATTATCCAAAAAGTATGACATCGAAGTTGATGTTCCTCTTGAAGCGAATCAAAACATTGTTGGTGATGGTGCGGTAATCGCAACTGCAAAAAATGTGAAATGTGATGTTGAAACTTTCTTTAAAGAATTGGGCAGAGATATTAAAGTTCCCTTGAAGAAAAGACTCGGCGGCAAATTGGAAAATGTTTTCAAAACAGAAATTACAGAATAGAGCATTATTTTTATCTCAGATTAACCATCATATGTGCATATAAAAAAGGTAGGGCCGCGGAGGCTCTACCTTTTTTATGTTAATGTAGTTGACTTAAGGCGACCTAAGGAGTTTATTGTTGGTTGAAGCTGAAGAAAAATGTGTACCATGCGTCAGTGTGAATTTAATGGGGAAGGGGATGTTATATACTTTCAGAATCTATGAGATTTCTACTTCTCATGATCTCTTTAATAATTTCAATGAAATCCGGTAACGCATGGGCATCAACCGCTAGCTCATAGATTCTTAGTAAATCCTCGTCAGATATAGATTCCAGAGATGAGGGCCGTGGAGAGGGATGAAAATAGTAATTCATTATGATCCTCCATCATTAATTGTTTTTATTATAGGTTTATCTATATGGTATCATTTGGAATAGGATCCGTCTCCTGTCATTCATCCTACGAATTTATCTTTACATTTGAGGATTATTATGGCATAATGTGCGATTTTGAGGAAATTGCTAAAAAGTTTCAATTTTTAATAAAATAATCCCGGCATGCGTGAACATGCCGGGATTATTAAAAAACTGAATTTTATTCTGACGGTTTTTTCTTTTGTGAAGCAAGATACTTCTTAAGGCGAGGTTCATTGGATTCCGAAACAGTAGTGAACTGCGTACCTTGATTAAAGCATACAATCTTCCGCCCGGGATCATAGCCTTCTATGTTGTTGATATTGACGACATTGCTGCGGTCAAGGCGTTCGAATCCCTTACCCTCATACGCTACGGAAAGATCGGAAAGCGTGGTGGGGAGAATAAATTCGCCTTCTTTCGTATGGACGAATATTGTATTTTTATAATTCGAGAAATACAATATATCTTCCTCTAGAATATCACTAGAGGAACCGTCTTTCTGTAAGACACGCATCTTTTCCCCATCCTTGTTTAATTACTTGCGCAGTTCTTTTGGAATTTCAGGGCTGTAAGCTGCTGGTTTTAGAATTTTTGTAAAAACTTGAGCAGAAGTACCCAGTAGGTTAGAAGCATAACGAGCTAAGGTTTTTTTCATCTGATTGACCTCCTTTGTAATGGGATTATAACTGTAAAGGATTGAACTAAAAATGCCAATCCAATGACAGACGAATGGATCCAAAAATTCAAAGAAACCAGAATTATGGAAATGATCTTTAAACCCAAATACCATTCTTTGGGGATTTGAGCATTAGCATCAGGATTCGGAGCACATAAGATCATTACAAGTAAAGAAAAAAGATTAATCCAAATCAAATGGTTATGTATTAGATAGGTAATATGAGGGATAAGTGAACAGATAAAGATAGATACAATATTGCAGGCTCTTGCGGATTTTAAATGCACACCACCAGATGACATTCTTAGGAGTATGAAGCTGAATAAGGCTAAGAATGTTTCCTTAAGCTGTCCAGTGAGCCCGCCAATGCATAACGAAGTCATAATAATTAATAAAGTATTCATAATAATGCTAAGGGCATAATGCATGATTTCAATAGAATGCGTTTGCTCTGGATTACTTTTCTTAATGAACTCAACAATTTTAAGAGATAAATGATTCATAATTATTTCTGTCCTTTTTGTATGAGAAATATAGATATCCCCATAATAGTATTCCATAGAGAAATGGGATTATGAAAAAGAAACGAGATTCAAAAAAGTAGTTGAGTGAAGTAACGACAATTATTGTAGGAAGATTAAGAGCGAATAATATTTTTTCATTAGTCGTTGGTTTAATTTTTACATCGGGTTTATCAGGTACAAAGTCATATCCAATACGTTTATGACCTACATACATACCAATGAGAATCGCGGTTAATGCTGATAAAACCTGCATTGTAATCATGTTTTTGGTAATCGGATTCAAGATATTTAGAGGCATGATGATTACAGAGTTTAATAGATACATAAGACTGGTCTGAATCACCAAGTATGCTTGATAGGTCATCCCGGTTAATATAGAAGCGTAGAAGGGATGAATCCGGAATAACATCCACATAAAACAAAACATTAGTGCAAATTGTGAGAAAATATCTAATGGAAAAATCCCATAGTTGATCCTAATTGTATAAGAACAAAAGCCCATAATAAAACTAGCAAACACCATCTCTTTATGATATAGATCAATTTTGAAGATTTTGAAAGCCAGAAAAAACATTGCATAAGTCTCTAGTATTGAAAATATCATAAAAAGAATAAAATCTAGCATGCCGACACTCCCGATGACTTCTAGTTTAACCAACCCTATTATTGCAAGTATCGTATAAAATGAGCTAAAATACAACAACTACAGTATAATTTTCCTCCTATTTTTTCAAAAAAATTCAAAATGAGAGGGGTTTAGACATGGATCGACGTCCAGAAAGCAGTGAGTATCTCAAAGAATTATCAAAATATGTCGATTTAGTGCCAGCTGAAGGAGACATGATTACTATTTTTAGAGAGCAGACGGATGAGATTTGCACTTTTATTTCGAATCTTACGGAAGAACAAGGGGACTATCGTTACGCTCCGGAGAAATGGAGTATCAAGGAAATGGTCGGACATCTGGCTGATACCGGAAGAATCATGTCCTACCGTTTATTGTGCATCGCCAGAGGGGATACGACTCCACTACCGGGTTTTGAAGAGAAAGACTATGTACTTACCGCCAATTTCGAAGCGCACACTTTAAAAGCATTGCTGGCCCACTACAAGCTTGTTCGAGAATCGACATTACTCCTAATGGAAACTCTGCCGGAGGAAGCATGGATCCGGAAGGGAATAGTTAACGAGGCTACTCTTTCTGCGAGAGCTCAGGCCTGCATTATGATTGGACATGACCATCATCATTTGAATATTCTTAAAGAAAGATATTTAGGGTAATATCTTCTTAATCAAAAAAGCATTCCAATAGCCTTTATGGCCTTGGGATGCTTTTTATACACGGCTATAGCGGTGGATTCTTGTGACATTTGCGGCATACCGGATAGTAAGCTTCATTGCCACCAATCTGGATTTGCTTGCCGCTATATACGGGCTTGCCGTTTTCTACTCGTAGAGCCATAGTAGCTTTGCGCTCGCAGAACCAGCAGATCGTCTTCATTTCCTCAATTTTATCAGCGTAGATCAGCATATATTTGCTGCCTTCAAATAACTGATTCTGAAAATCATTTTTAAGTCCGAAGGCCATTACCGGAATGCCCAGCTCATCAACGATACGCACTAGCTGGAGAATACATTCCTTGCTTAGAAATTGACATTCATCAATAAGTACACAGTGTGGTTTAGGTTGGTTACTGCTGACGATATTATAAATATCTGTGTTCTCATCGATGGGGATTGCTTGTTTCCGAAGCCCAATACGAGAAGAAATAAAACCAACCTCGTCCCGGTCGTCTATGGATGGAGTGAAAATGAGCACCGATTTCCCCTGCTCTTCATAATTATGTGCAACCTTGAGTATCTCAATAGATTTACCACTGTTCATTGCTCCGTATTTGAAAAACAATTGTGCCACTTCCATCTATCCTTTCGTAAAAAACATTGATTATATCTTAAAAATGCGACCATATTAGAGTATCATATTCGGATCAGATGTATCCAGTGAAAACATTGCGATTGATTGGATGTGGTATGATAAGAGGTAATAAGAGATGGGAAAGGAAGTAATAAGTGTGACTGAAAGATTAGACGAATATAAGGAACGGTTAGCTCTTTTGCAGCAGAATGGAGATTTATCCAGTGACACTGAAAGCTTGCTGGAAGAAATGATGGCGGATTTGGTGGAATTGAATCGGAGTAATAAAGCACTGCGTCGAGCAATACTGAAAACTGGACAGGCTTCCACGATGTCAACTCGGTTAAGGGATGCACTGTACGAATAGAAAAAGAGGGTATGCGAATGGCTTTGATTTTCTCTTTTCTCAAAAAATATAAGGTAGCTGCAATAGCTGCCCTTGTAATGATGCTCATTGAATTGACGGTAGAATTATCACAGCCTTTGATCATTTCCAAAATCATTGACTTGGGGATCCGAGAAAAAGATACCTCTGTAGTATGGCTGTGGGGCAGTGTATTGATCGGCAGCGCGGTAGTTGCGTTTACAGCCGGGGTACTCAGTTCTTTTTTTGCTGCCCATGCAAGTCAGAGCTTTGCGTTCGATCTTAGGGACAAATTGTACGAAAAGGTACAGTCTTTTACGTATGAAGTATTTAATCGTTTTGCTACTTCGTCACTGATTACCCGTCTGACTGGCGATGTATCACAGCTGCAGGATACTATTTTTATGAGCTTGCGCTTTATGACACGGGTGCCACTTGTTGTGGTAGGCAGTGTGATTATGGCGTTAGTTGTTCATGTGAAGCTGGGATTACTGCTGACGGTGGCGTTACCTTTGTTGATTTTTTTCCTCTATTGGATTATGAGAAAAGCTTCCTTGTTATTTCGTACGGTCCAGCAGCGTTTAGACGGAGTTAATGGCGTGATTCAGGAGAACCTTACGGGTATTCGCTTGATCCGCGTATTTGTGCGTATGGGGTATGAGATTGAACGTTTCACGGTATTTAGCGGGAATTTGATGAGATCAACAGTGTCTGCCTTGCGTTTGACTGAGACGACGATGCCTTTTGTTATGCTTATTGTGAATGCGGCGATTTTGGCGATTTTATGGTTTGGACGGATAGCCATTTCCAGCGGGGATGCTACTTTGGGTCAGACTGTTGCTGTTATTAATTACTCCTTGCGAACAATTGGAGCGTTATCAGCTATCTCTGGTCTTGTTGTAACGTTTTCCCGCGCTCGTGCCTCCTCTCAACGTGTTTCAGAAGTTATGGAAGCGGGAGCTGGAGTTCGTGAAGGCGGGACTTTGCAAGGTGAGCCGATTCAGGGCCACGTTAAATTTGAAGGCGTTTGCTTTAAGTATCCTAATAGTGATATCTCTGTCCTGGAGGACATTCATTTTGAAGTAGCTGCTGGTGAGCGAGTAGCGATTATGGGGGCGACCGGATCAGGAAAATCCTCACTCGTGAGTTTGATTCCGCGCTTGTATGAAGAGACAGACGGCACCATTTGGATTGACGGTGAAAAAAGTGCTGATATCGATATTTCCAGACTGCGGAAATCGATAGGTTATGTGCCTCAGGAATTGCAGCTTTTCAGCGGATCAATTCGCGATAATATTGCATGGGGCAATGAACACGCCACACTGGAACAAATCCAACAAGCAGCGGGAGCTGCACAAATTCACGAGACGGTAAAAGGGTTGCCAGATGGTTATGACACGATGCTTGGTCAACGAGGGGTTAATCTCTCCGGCGGACAAAAGCAGCGGTTAACGATTGCCCGTGCACTTGTTAGAAAACCGGCTATGTTGATCCTTGATGACAGCACCAGTGCCCTTGATGCGGTTACGGAAGGGCTTTTGCTGGAGGCGCTAAAGGATATCTCCTGTACAACCTTTTTGATTACTCAGAAAATCAGTTCAACGGCATCAGCCGATTTGATCCTGTTGCTGGATGAGGGACGATTAATTGGCAAAGGCTCGCATAAGGAGCTTATGGCAAGCTCCGAGCTGTACCGCAAGATTTATGAATCACAGGTAGAGGAGGCGAAGCAGCATGTTCAAAGCATTAATTGAACCTTTTCGTCATCCTAAACCGAATTTTGAACTTGGCGTGGGACGAAGTCTAGGGACAGCATCTGGCGGCAAACCCAAAGCAAAGGCGAAGGATTGGTCAGGGACGCTGATCCGGATCTGGAGTTATCTAGCTGAGCGTAAAGCCAAGCTTATTCTTGTACTGATCATGGTTGTCTTCAGCTCAGCGCTAGCGCTGCTGGGGCCATACATGATTGGCAGAGCGGTGGATAATTATCTGGAAGGTACCGGCGGGCGATCATGGGTTGTTTTTCTGACAAGCCTTGCTTGTGTGTACATTTTTTATTCTCTGACTTCTTGGCTGCAAAACATATGGATGATCGAAATTGCTCAAGAAACTGTATTACGGATGCGTACGGAGCTATTCTCCCATTTACACCGTCTGCCTATTTCCTTTTTTAATCGGAGACAGCAGGGGGAAATTATGAGCCGTCTTACCAATGATATCGAGAACGTCAGCTCTACGTTGAATAGCTCGGCTATTCAGATATTTTCAAGTGTCTTAACCTTGCTAGGAACCGTAGGGGTTATGCTGTGGCTTAGTCCCTTGTTGACGCTGCTCACATTCCTCGTAGTGCCTTTGATGTTGTTAGGCATGCGCTGGATTACACGCCGTACAGGCCCATTATTTAAAGAACGCCAGCGTAATGTAGGGGAACTTAACGGTTATATTGAGGAGACCTTATCCGGACAACGGATTATCAAGGCTTTTTCACAAGAGGAACGCGTCATCTCTGGTTTTCATGAACGCAACAAGCGAATTATGCTGTCAGGTTACTGGGCGCAGTCCATTTCTGGTTTCATCCCGAAGCTTATGAATGGTCTTAATAATCTTAGCTTCGCCATTGTTGCAGGAATTGGTGGTCTGCTTGCGATCCGTGGGTCGATTACAGTGGGTGTGATCATCGTATTCGTTGAATATACCCGCCAGTTTACTCGTCCGCTTAATGATTTAGCGAATCAGTGGAATACCTTGCTCTCAGCGGTGGCAGGGGCCGAGCGGGTGTTTGAAGTGCTGGACGAAGAGACCGAGGCTAAAGATGAAGGTGCAGCCAAATCACTTGAAACTGTACAGGGTGCGGTGAAGTTTGAAAATGTAGCTTTTTCTTATGATGGAGGTTCTAACACGCTGCAGGATATCAGCTTTGAAGCGAAGCCTGGCGAGATGATCGCTTTAGTTGGACCTACCGGTGCAGGCAAAACAACGCTAATTGGGCTGTTATCCCGTTTCTATGATCCCAATCAGGGGAAAATCACGCTGGATGGCTTAGATATCACTTCGATTCGGCGGGAAAGCTTGAGAAGTCATATGGCCTTTGTATTGCAGGATTCCTTTTTGTTCAAAGGGAGTATCCGCGATAACATCCGATACGGGAGGCTGGATGCGTCCGATGAAGAGGTTGAAGAGGCGGCTAAGCTGGCCAATGCCCATTCTTTTATTATGCGAATGCCCGAAGGTTATGAACGGATGCTCTCGGCGGATGGCAGCGGTATAAGCCAAGGGCAGAAGCAACTGCTCTCCATTGCGAGAGCGATTCTTGCTAACCCCTCTATGCTTGTGCTTGATGAAGCAACCAGCAGTATTGATACAGTGACCGAGATCAAGATTCAGGAAGGGCTGCAGGCGCTGATGAAAGGGCGAACGAGCTTCGTCATTGCTCATAGACTTGGCACGATACGTGCAGCTGATCGAATTCTTGTGCTTCAGGGCGGCAGATTATTGCAGCAAGGCTCTCATGAAGAGCTGCTGAAGCAAGGCGGACTGTACAGCGAGTTGGTACAGGGGCGGCGGAAAGAGGCGCTTGATAAGGCGGGTATTTAAGAAAAAGGCGGGAATTTTCAGGGAGCGCAGATTGCGTCCATGAAGTTCTCGCCTTTATGTTATTTATGATAGATAACGAGCACCAGATCGGGTGAGCTGGGAGGGTTTGAAATATGGGGGAATCTATTGTACAAATTACAATCAGCAGGGTAATAAGGCTTGATTGTGTGCGATTCGAGATTCAGATGATCAGGTGAATAAATGATGAGATGAAAAAGCTGATCCTAAGTTTAGCATAGCCTCTTAAGAGATCGTTTCCTGCGTTCCGGCTTGTTTCGCCTTTTGCTTCTCCTTGAACCTTGGACCTACGTAATTCTTCTTACGGTCCCTAGCCAGAATCCAGCCACCAAGGAAAGTCATGCCAGCTGCGAAGAGCAGCAATCCACCACCGAAATGCAGCCAAGCAAAGTGGGGCACTACAGAATCATCACCATGCATGGATATGTAATCAAAAATATCATCCTTCATCATGAGGAAGCCCTTCATTGCTATTAAGCCCGGAAACACAAGAATAAGGATGGCAATGAAGCGTGAAATTAACAGTTTCATAAGTGTCTCCTACCCCTCTTAGCCCTTTAGATTCACCCATATGATAACGCTTTAGCAAGAAAAAGTCCATTTGCATATGACGTTTATAAGTTTTGTAATAGAGCAAAAAGAGAGTACAATATACTAAGTAAAATGAACTTACGTGTAATGACTGGAGGATACATATCATGACAATTTCATGTGACGTGGCCATACTTGGCGGAGGTACTGGAGGGTATGTGGCGGCTATTCGCGCTGCACAGCTTGGAAAGTCCGTTGTCGTCATCGAAATGGACAAACTGGGAGGAACCTGTCTGCATCGGGGCTGCATTCCTAGTAAATCGCTGCTCCGTAGTGCAGAGGTATATGCTGAAATCAATGAGAGCGAGAGCTATGGCATTGAGACAAGCGGTGTACAGCTGGTATTCCCAAAGGTACAGAAACGCAAAGAAGCTGTAGTTGAGCAACTTCATCAAGGCGTACAATATTTGATGCGCAAAAATAAAATACAAGTTGTCAAAGGTAAAGGGCGCGTAACGGGTCCTTCTATTTTTTCTCCGCGCAGCGGTGCTGTAGCTGTGGAACTGGAAGATGGGGAGATGGAAACAGTAGTTTCCAGCCATCTTATTATCGCTACGGGCTCACGCCCCCGAGTATTGCCTGGTCTCGAACCAGACGGGAAAGTGATTCTTAGCAGTGATGAAGCTCTCACACTCGAAGAGCTCCCATCCTCTATCATTATTGTGGGCGGCGGTGTAATTGGGGTCGAATGGGCTTCAATGCTGGCTGATTTTGGAGTGCAGGTAACTGTGGTTGAAGCTGCAGGTCAGTTATTGCCTCAAGAGGATGAAGAGATAGCTAAGGAACTGCAACGGTTGTTGAAAAAGCGTGGGGTTAAGGTACTGACTGAAACTACAGTGGATGCTGCAACCTGCCAGGTAACGGAGGATGGAATTTCGATCGAAGCCCGTAAGGGAGAGCAAAGTCAAAGCCTAATGGCAGAAAAATTGCTTGTATCCGTAGGCAGAGTGGCCAACATCGAGAATATTGGTCTGGAAAACACAGACATTCGCTTTGACAAAGGGATTATTGCTGTAAACGCTAGTATGCAGACGGCAGAGCCGCATATTTATGCCATTGGCGACTGCATCGGTGGGCTTCAATTGGCTCATGCAGCCAGTCATGAAGGGATAATGGCGGTTAACCATCTATCTGGTGAGAAGCTACATCCTTATCATACACATTTAGTACCACGTTGTGTCTATACTCGGCCTGAGGTAGCAAGTGTGGGCTACACCGAGAAGGAAGCTAAAGAGCTTGGACATGATGTAGTGATTGGCAAGTTCCCATTCTCGGCCATTGGTAAGGCAATTGTATATGGCCAGAAGGATGGATTTGTCAAAGTTGTAGCGGATCGTAGCAGTGGAGATATTCTTGGTGTGCAGATGATTGGTCCTCATGTGACGGATCTAATTGGAGAAGCGGCCTTGGCACAGCTACTGGATGCAACACCTTGGGAGATTGGTGAAGCTATACATGCTCACCCTACCCTTTCGGAGATTATCGGAGAAGCAATGTTAGCTGTGGATGGAAGATCTATTGGATTTTAGTTTTTCTTAGCTTTTCTTTTTGGGTAGAAAGGGATTATAATATACTCAAGTCAAGTCTTAGTACCAGGTTTTAAGATCAGGGCATAATTGGTCTTAATTCCTGTAAGACTTCAGGCTTTATGAATAAGGAGGTATCTCTTTATGGAACCCCAAGGTACTGTAGAAACGATTAACAGACATAAGCAGCTTGGACTTAGTGACGGCCAGGTCATCGATATGTACAGATATATGTCGCTCGCTCGTAAATACGATGAGCGCAGTCTGCTGCTTCAGCGCGCTGGCAAGATCAACTTTCATGTCTCCGGTATAGGCCAGGAGGCGGGTCAGGTGGCGGCGGCGTTCGCGCTGGACCGGCAAAATGATTATTTTTTACCTTATTACCGCGATTATGCTTTCGTGCTCTCAGTGGGTATGACTACACGCGAACTTATGTTGTCCGTATTCGCTAAGGCAGAAGATCCAAACAGTGGTGGGCGGCAAATGCCGGGTCACTTTGGCAGCAAACGTCTGCGTATTGTGACAGGGTCAAGCCCTGTAACCACGCAGGTCCCTCATGCGGTTGGCTTTGCTCTGGCGGCCAAAATGCAGAAGAAGAAATTCGTCTCCTTTGTAACCTTCGGTGAAGGTTCCAGCAATCAGGGGGATTTTCATGAAGCTTGTAACTTTGCCGGAGTGAATAAGCTGCCGGTTATTATCATGTGCCAGAACAATCAGTACGCAATCTCTGTTCCTGTTCATAAACAGTTAGGCGGCAAGGTTAGCGACCGTGCGCTGGGTTATGGATTTCCTGGTGTGCGTGTAGACGGAAACGATCCGCTTGAGGTTTATCGTGTCGTTAAGGAAGCGCGGGAAAGAGCCCTCGCGGGTGAAGGTCCTACGCTGATTGAAGCGATGATGTACCGTTTGTCTCCACACTCCACCTCAGATAATGATCTGGCTTACCGGACCAAAGAAGAGGTTGATGAGAACTGGAAGAAGGACGGCGTAGCAGGATTCCGTAATTACTTGATCGGTCTGGGATTGTGGAGTGACGAGCAAGAACAAGATCTTGCTGCTGAATGCAATCTTGAGCTTAAAGCGGCTATCGAGTATGCCGATAATGCTCCGTTCCCGAAACCGGAAGACACACTGCTGCATGTATACAGTGATTCCGACCTCAAAGGAGGGGCATAAACCATGGCTATAATGGAATATATCGATGCCATCAGGCTCGCGATGAAGGAAGAAATGGAGCGCGATGATTCCGTGTTCGTGCTTGGTGAGGACGTTGGTCTCAAAGGCGGCGTATTTACCACAACTAAAGGTCTACAGGAACAGTTTGGCGAAGAGCGGGTTATGGATACACCCCTCGCTGAATCAGCGATTGCTGGTGTAGCCATCGGAGCAGCTATGTACGGAATGAAACCAATAGCTGAAATGCAATACTCCGACTTTATGCTTCCGGCGACGAATCAAATTATCAGTGAAGCGGCTAAAATCCGCTATCGTTCAAATAACGATTGGAGTTGCCCGGTTGTCATTCGTGCTCCTATTGGCGGCGGGGTGTTCGGCGGTTTGTATCATTCACAGTGTCCAGAATCGATTTTCTTTGGTACACCTGGATTGAAGATTGTAGCGCCTTACTCCGCTTATGATGCTAAAGGATTGCTGAAGGCAGCCGTACGTGATCCTGATCCGGTGCTTTTCTTTGAGAACAAAAAGTGTTACAAGCTGATCAAGGAAGAAGTGCCGGAAGGGGATTACACCGTTCCAATTGGCGAAGCTAATCTGCTGCGTGAGGGAACGGATATTACGGTGATTGGCTACAGTCTCCCGCTGCATTTTGCTATGCAGGCTGCGGAAGAATTGGAACGCGAGGAAGGAATTACAGCACATATTCTTGATCTGCGTACCTTGCAACCGCTGGATCGTGATGCGATTATTGCTGCTGCCCGTCAGACCGGTAAGGTATTGATTGTGCATGAAGATAATAAAACAGGCGGAATTGGCGGCGAAGTGGCGGCCATTATCGCTGAGCATTGTCTGTTCGAGCTGGATGCACCAATCTTCCGTCTTTGTGGTCCCGATGTTCCGGCGATGCCAATCAGCCCGCCAATGGAGAAGTTTTTCATGCTAAGTAAAGAAAAAGTGAAGGCGGAAATGCTCCGGCTGGCACAATATTAATTTGTTGAGTAGATGCGAAGCTTCCTAAAACTCAGGTGATGCTGACGAAGCTTCGTAAAACTTTAAGAATATGCTTACGAAGCAAGTTTTACTATGTAGTCTTTCTAAGAGTCAATGCTTCGTAAAACTTTTAAGGGAGTGAAAAGATGTCTGACAACCAAAAGTTGACTGACGTGATCATGCCGCAGCTGGCGGAATCGCTAGTATCGGCGACGATCGGCAAATGGCTGAAGAAACCGGGCGATCCGGTAGAGCAATACGAACCAATATGTGAGCTTATTACAGATAAAGTAAATGCGGAATTACCTTCAACGATAGATGGAGTTATGGGTGAACTATTGGCGGAAGAAGGCCAGGTTGTCAATGTCGGCGAAGTCATTTGTCGTATAGCCGTGCCTGTGACTGCATCTGCTGCTGCAAACGTGACTAACACTAACACAGTTGCAGCTAATTCCTCTAATAATGTTGCAGGACAAAGTGCGATTTCAACTGCTGGCGATATGATGCGTGCACGCTATTCTCCTGCGGTACAGACTTTGGCTGCTGAACATAACATCGATCTGACTTTAGTTGCTGGTACTGGTATGGGTGGTCGGATTACCCGTAAGGATGTGCTGACTTTCCTCGAAAGCGGCGGAGCTAGATCTGCTGCTTCGATTTCTGCTAGCCAGCCTGCCCCAATGGCGTCACAACCGCCTGCTCCACAGTTCGTTCAAGCCCAAGAGAAGAAGGCAGAAGAGCCACTTCGCCATTCGGGTCTACACTTGAGCGAATCTCCTCGTATTCCAACAATTGAAGTTGAGGGTGGCAGAGGCAGCAGTTCTGAATACCTGATTGATGTAACGCCAATCCGGAATACAATTGCTACAAGAATGCGTCAAAGTGTCTCTGAGATTCCGCATGCTTGGACAATGATTGAGGTAGACGTGACTAATCTGGTCGCACTGCGCAATAAACATAAGGATGAGTTCAAGCGTAAAGAAGGTATCAATCTAACCTATCTGGCTTTCATGATGAAGGCTGTTGTGAGTGCGATTAAGGATTACCCGATTATGAACTCTGTCTGGGCTGTAGACAAAATTATTGTCAAACGTGATATCAATATCTCGTTAGCGGTAGGTACAGAAGATTCGGTTATCACTCCTGTGATTAAGAAGGCTGATCAGAAAAATGTCGCTGGGTTGGCTCGTGAGATTGATGAATTGGCACAAAAAACACGCGAAGGCAAACTGAGCCTGGAAGATTTGCAGGGAGGGACTTTCACTGTAAATAATACAGGCTCGTTTGGCTCCATTCTTTCTTATCCAATCATTAACTATCCACAGGCAGCGATTTTAACATTTGAATCGATTGTAAAAAGACCTGTGGTCATTAACGATATGATAGGTGTGCGATCAATGGCTAATATTTGTCTGTCGCTCGATCATCGGATTCTGGACGGAGTCATTTGTGGTCGTTTCTTGCAACGCGTCAAGGATAATATTGAAGGATATACCCCGGATACGAAACTTTACTAAAATAATAACGAGCCAAACTGTGCAGGCATGAGACTGAAAAAGGGGACCTGACGGTATGAATAATTCGGATATTCGTAAGCTGCAGATTTCATATGACCCTATTATGGAGTATGGGACGGCCTGGGAGCTGCAAAAAGAAAGTGTGCATGCCATTGATTCTGGCGAGCAGCCGGAGAGACTTATTCTTTTGCAGCATCCGCCTACCTATACTATTGGTTCACAAAATCATCCTGAACATCTTCTCTTGGATCATGAGCAGCTCGAAGAAAAAGGAATCGCGCTGTTTGAAATCGATCGCGGAGGAGATATTACATATCACGGACCCGGTCAGCTTGTAGGTTATCCGATCCTTAAGCTCGGAGAAGATGGCAAAGTGGATTTGCATGGGTACTTGCGCAGTCTGGAGGCTGTTATTATTGATTATTTGGCATCCTACGGTATTGCCGGAGATCGTAAACCGGAGTACACCGGAGTATGGGTTGGCGATGAGAAGATCTGTGCTATTGGTGTGAAGTTTAATAAAAGTAAATTTAGAAGAGGTTTTATTACCAGTCATGGTTTTGCTTTTAACATTTCTGAGGGGATTGCGGCGCGCGGGTTTCAAGGGATTATTCCATGCGGGATCACCGATTTTGGGATAACTTCTCTAGAGGAATGTGCAGGTCGTCGATTTGAGCTTCAAGAGGTGGCTAGAGAGCTGGTTCCATACTTCTTGAAACATTTCCCATATGAAGAGCTGATGGATACTTTCTGTGATATGGCAAAGGTTGATTAGGAACAAACGTGCAGGCCAAATAGCGGCAAGGAGTTCCTAGCCGCTATTATTAATGCTTCCTGAGCAATGTTTAACCTGCAAGGAACGGCTCGATAACCATAAAGAGCGTAGAGGCAATCATGGCAAACAACATGACGTAGATGAAGATCTTGAACCATTTATTACGTTGCATGGGTAACTCCTTTAGATTTAGTTTAAGTTATTAACATGAAGATGGTAATCCGTACAACCATTGTACCGTATTCACGAAAGAGAGGGAAGTCCAGTGATTTCACAAGACCGATTGATTCAGGAGTTTATGGAACTTGTCCAAGTTGATAGCGAAACAAGAAATGAACGGCAGATTGCCGATGTCCTTAAGAGTAAGTTTAACGAACTGGGTTTAGAAGTGCTCGAAGACGATTCCCAGGAAAGAACCGGACATGGAGCAGGTAATCTATTCATTACCTGGCCAGCTGAGAATGGAGGAGCTGCTCCAAAGCTTCTGTTCACTTGCCATATGGATACGGTTGTTCCCGGACAAAATATCAAGCCTACACTTGGTTCAGATGGATGGATTACAAGTGATGGCACTACGATTCTTGGAGCTGATGATAAAGCAGGACTTGCTGCATTGTTCGAAGCCATTCGTGTGATCCAAGAGCAAAAGCTTCCGCATGGTCAGATTCAATTCGTGATTACAGCGGGTGAAGAATCTGGATTGCTGGGCGCACGTTCGATGGATCCAAGCAACTTGGATGCAGACTTCGGCTTTGCACTTGATTCCAATGGTGAAGTTGGTGCGATTGCGGTCGCAGCACCGACACAGGCTAAAATCACGATGCAAATCTTTGGGAAATCGGCTCATGCTGGCGTGAACCCAGAGGACGGCATCAGCGCAATTCAAGTCGCTAGCAAAGCGATTGCAGCCATGAAGCTGGGTCGTATTGATAATGAAACCACAGCGAATATTGGAAAGTTCGCTGGCGGCGGCCCAACGAATGTAGTGTGCGATCACGTCCAGCTGGATGCAGAAGCACGCAGTATTGTGCAGGAGAAGGTTGGCGATCAAATCGCTTCGATGCGCGAAGCACTCGAGACAACTGTGCGGGAATACGGCGCAGAATGCGAATTCCGCAGTGAAATCATCTACCCTGCTTTTAGCTTTAATGAACATGATCCGGTAGTGCAGCTTGCACAGCGGGCCATTACTTCTATGGGGCTTACTCCACGTCTGTTCCACTCTGGCGGAGGTAGTGACGCGAACGTGTTCAACGGTCTAGATGTTCCGACTGTTAACCTTGCAGTGGGTTATGAACATATCCATACTACCAAGGAACGGATTAAAGCCGAAGATATCGTTAAAGTGGCTGAACTCGTTGTGAATATTGTAAAAGAGAGCGTAAAGGGCTAACCACCTTATAAAACAGCAGAGCAGCGATTCTACCGTAACGGAGGATTGCTGCTCTGTATTTTTTATGTCGAGTTAGTGTAGCTATATTTAGAGCAATCCAAAAAAGTCATGCGACCTCTAACGCTGCTTTTGGCGAGTCTCGAAGTAGAAATTTTCGGAATCCCCGGATGCCACCCCTCTCTTGAGGCTAAAAGACCCAGATGACGCTAAAAGCAAAATTATCGCCATTTGAGAAGAGTTTCGGACACCAGCGCAGCTATTCCATAAGAAGAGGAGCATATAGTGTGTTTTTCGTGCCGATAGCTGCAATGGGGTCCGATAGAATCGTAAAAGTGGGGAAAAGGTGTGTTTAAGTGCAACTGTGTCCGATAGCGCCAAGTCCGCCCCTCTCTTGAGGCTAAAGGACCCAGATGACGCTAAAAGCAAAATTATCGCCATTTGAGGAGAGTTTCGGACACCAGCGCATCTATTCCATAAGAAGAGGAGCATATAGTGTGTTTTCGTGCTGATAGCGTCACTGGGGTCCGATAGCATAGCAAAAGTGCGGAAAAGGTGTGTTTAAGGTCAACCGAGTCCGATAGCGTACAAAGGTAGGCGCAATAGCAACCTAATCAAACAACTTGTGCTAGATATCAGCATCGTGAGCGATCAACAAGTTATGTATGATGCCAGCATCGTAAGCCCATTAGTTGCTTAATCAATCAACCTGTGCCCAATACCAGCGGCCTAAGCAATTCCCCCTAATCGGGGCGACGCAAAAAGACTGGGGTGCCCCAGTAGCCATTTCATGGCTTTTGAGACACCCCTATAGTTGTGTGAACATGTATGGCTAAGTCCCAAAGGAGAGGATGAATTCATCCTGCCTTGGACGGAAGAATTGCGGATTGATCGTGCAGGGAAAGAATGTATGCCAAGGGCATATCGCGCCCATACTGCTGGATCCATCCAGCCAAGATGGCCTTTATTTCCTCCGGCTTACCTACCATCATCACTGCGGATGAGCTTGTACGGCTGAAGATTTCGTTCATCTGAAATTCCTTCTTTCCCTTTAAGTTTGCTATAATACACCGTATGCACAATAGAGAAAAAGGAGACCAGAAACTTTATGGGAGAACAACATTTGCACAGCAAACCCGAGCTTGATGAAGTGACATTGTCTACACAGCCTGTTTTTGATGGGAAGATTATATCTTTGCAGGTGGACACAGTGAGACTGCCTGATGGAAATACTGCGACACGTGAAGTTGTGAAGCATCCCGGCGCTGTAGCGGTGCTTGCTTTAAATAACAATAAAATGCTTGTTGTAGAGCAATACCGTCAGCCCATGCAACGCACTGAGGTGGAAATTCCTGCTGGGAAGCTGGATAAAGGTGAAGATCCATTAGTTGCGGCTGGTCGTGAACTTCAGGAAGAGACTGGATTTCACAGTGGAGATCTGAAATTGCTTAAATCTTTCTATACTTCTCCCGGCTTCGCCGATGAGATTATTCATTTGTATGTGACTACTAACGCTCAACCAGGGGACATGTCACTGGACGAGGATGAATTTCTAGAGGTTTCGGAGCTTACCCTGGAGGAAGCGTATCAATATATGGCTGACGGGCGCATCGCGGATGCAAAAACGATGATGGCAGTGTACGCTTGGCATCTATACACGCTGACAGGCCAATGGAATTAACAACTGAACTGAAGAGTTTCTATTGCGATTTGCATGTTCATATTGGGCGAACGTCGGAAGGTCAGGCTGTCAAAATTAGCGGCAGCCGCGAGCTTACCTTTGCGGGCATTGCCAAAGAAGCTGCAGAGCGCAAAGGACTAGAAATGATCGGTATTATAGATAGTCATTCACCTGGCGTCCTGCGGGATATTCAGCGGTCTTTGGAATCTGGAGAGATGACATTAGCTGAAGGTGGAGGCATTGCTTACCGAGGGACTACGATCATTCTGGGAACAGAGATTGAAATCCGCGAGCCAGGGCGAAAAGAGTGCCATGTGCTCGCTTACATGCCGGACGTGGAACGCATGACCGACTTTAGTGCGTGGATGAGCCGCTATATGCGGAACGTGAATCTAAGTTCCCAACGCCTGTATGCTCCGGCTAGGGAGCTTCAGGATGAGATTTACGGCCGGGGAGGCATTCTTATCCCTGCACATATTTTCACGCCTCACAAGGGCT
Source organism: Paenibacillus sp. FSL H7-0943 (assembly GCF_037963265.1). NCBI lineage: Bacteria > Bacillati > Bacillota > Bacilli > Caryophanales > Paenibacillaceae > Paenibacillus > Paenibacillus sp. FSL H7-0943. The sequence goes on along the minus strand of NZ_CP150148.1, from coordinate 4,809,262 downwards.
TGTACGGCTGTGCTGCCGAGCGTATGGCGGACATCTTTGATCTGGACCGCATAGCTGCGGTTGAACTTGGGCTGAGTGCAGATTCCGAAATGGCTGGATATCTCTCTGAGCTGGATAATTTCACGTTTCTAACCAACTCAGATGCGCATTCACTGGGTAAGTTAGGGCGTGAGTATAATGTGATGGAGCTGGCACGGCCTTCGTTCGCTGAACTGCGGCTTGCACTGGAACGTAAAGATGGGCGGAAGGTAAGTGCTAATTTCGGACTTAATCCGCGGCTTGGCAAATACCACCGGAGCTATTGCGGGGGCTGTGGCAGTATTATTGATGAGGCTTATGTCAACTCGGACCGTTGCCAATATTGCGGCAGTCTTAAGCTGGTTAGAGGTGTCTTCGACCGGATCCTAGATATTGCGGACCGCAAGACCCCGTTAGTGCCTGCTGACCGTCCACCCTATCATTATCAGGTTCCGCTTGAATTTATCCCGGGGTTAGGGAAGGCGAAGATGAACGCGTTACTGCAAGCGTTTGGAACTGAGATGAACATTTTACATGGTTGTGGTGAAGCGGAAATTGCCAGCGTTGTAGGTGCGGATCTGGCGTCGATGATCGTCCAGGCCCGCTCTGGAATTTTGGAGCTATCAGCAGGCGGTGGCGGGACGTACGGTAAAGTGGTTCAGCCCATAAAGTAGAGTCATTACCTGAAGGACAAGTCATATCGCGGGACGTTTTCTCATATGGTGTAACATGTAACCGGAAAGGGGAACGTCCCAAATGCGTAATTTACGGCTGATGATGAAGGAACAGACGCCTCTGTATATTTTTGTCGGCGTATTATTTCTGGTAGGTGTTGTATTTGGAGCTCTTATCGTTAGTGCGCTTACGATGGATCAGCAGCAGGAGCTGGGGGATTATCTGGGGAATTTCTTTGTTACGGTTGATCAGCAAGGTCTGCCAGCCGCACCTGATTCGTACTGGAGTATAGCGGCCTTGAATCTGAAATGGATCGGACTGATCTGGATTCTTGGGCTGTCGGTCATTGGGCTGCCGGGAATTTTGATTCTTGATTTTTTAAAAGGGGTACTGATTGGTTTTACGGTTGGCTGTCTGGTTAGTCAATATTCTTGGCATGGGATGTTGTTCGCGTTAGTCTCTGTGGCTCCACATAATCTGGTGCTGATCCCTGTGCTGCTGGTAAGCAGTGCAGCTGCGATAGCTTTTTCCTTGCAGATGATCCGCAGCCGGGTGATGGGACAGCGCCGGACGCCAGTGACTCGTCCTTTTACCATGTACACTATATTGTCATTTGTGATGGCGCTTTTGATCCTGGGTATTTCATGTTTTGAGACTTGGGTTACACCAACCATGATGCGTTGGGTCACGCCTTCACTTGTACAAGCGGTGACGACCTTGACTGTGCAGTAAAAGCGTTTGACTTCTGAAAGCGACACCCCCTATAATGGAAGAAGTGGTTTGAAGACCGGTGCGGTAATTATCCAAGGGGGAGGGAGACAGGTGGAAGCACGGATAGACAAGATTAAGCAACAGTTACAATCCCAAGGATACAAGCTTACACCCCAACGGGAAGCGACCTTAAGAGTGCTGCTGGAGAATGAGGAAGATCATCTTAGCGCGGAAGACGTATTTATGCTCGTGAAGGAGAAAGCTCCCGAGATCGGTCTTGCGACTGTGTATCGTACCCTCGAACTTCTCAGTGAGCTTCATGTCGTAGAAAAGATCAATTTCGGCGACGGTGTAGCCCGGTATGATTTGCGAACAGATACTGCGAAGCATCATCATCATCACTTAATTTGTGTGCAATGCGGCAGTATGGATGAGATTCGCGAGGATTGGCTCGGTCCGCTGGAAGAACGACTGGAGAAAGAGTTTAATTTCACAGTGCTTGATCATAGACTTGATTTCCATGGGATTTGCTACCGCTGTACTGATAAGAACAATACAGACGGAAATCCATCCTAAAGTTATCTTATATTAAGAATTAACTTCACAAGTCCTCCCCGGTTCCTATACCGGAGGGGGCTTTTTAAATGATTAGTCTATTAGAGCCATACATATCAGCCTTTTTTGGAGCATAAAATGAAGGACGAGCAGAATTCATTTATATGTAATAGGAGGCGTCCTTATGATTGTTTCTGTGCCCAAAACAGTGCGTAAGCTGTATTTTATGATCATGTTTGTGGCTCTGAGCTATTTACTCTACTATGCTATGAGCTGGTTAGGGGAATGGCTCAGTCCGATAGAGAACTATGGAATTCCTGAAGGCACCGCTGTTCGGGCATTTGATCACGCCGAGGTTGGTGATGATGGTCTGGATGCACGGCAGCGCTTGCGTTTCTATTACTGGTTCGGAGAATGAAAGCTACGCAGGAAGCAGGAACAAGCGAGAAGAATGTCGAAGAAAGCTAGGGTGGATTTATGCAGAGTAAGCGTTGTGTACACATCTGCTGAAGCCTCATGCTGAATGTGCTGCAGGAAGACACTAAGAGTAGCTGCGCCAGGACAGGAGCGTGAAATAATGAAGTCACACTTGCAGCCTTTTTTACATTATTTGTCCGGAGATAAAGGCTTGTCCCCGAATACACTGGAATCTTACGGTAGGGATGTATCGCAGTTTCTAGAGTTTGCTGAAGAGCGGGGGGTTGAGCAGCCCGAAGAAATCCGAAGATCTCATGTGATGTTATATCTTGGCTCCTTACGCGGAGCGGGAAGAGCCACTGCAACGCTCAACAGAAACGCGGTGTCCCTGCGGACCTTTTTTCATTATTTGCTGAAGGAACGTTTAATTGAGCAGGATCCAACACTGGACATGGAAACCATGAAGCCCGATAAGAAGCCACCTATGGTGCTTGCGGTTTCGGAGGTTGAGCGGCTGCTAGCTGCTCCAGATGTGAGTACAGCACAAGGGATGCGCGATAAGGCTATGCTGGAATTGCTCTACGCAACGGGGATAAAGGTTTCTGAATTAATTTCTCTTAACGTAGACGATGTGCATACAGACATGAAGTTTGCGCGTTGTACAGGGACTTCGGGTAAGGAACGAGTGGTTCCCATTGGAACCATTGCTGCAGAGAGTGTAGCAGCTTACACTTCTCTTATGCGGGACAAGCTGCTTCGTGATCATCAGGAGGAGCCGGCCATGTTCCTGAATAGCCTAGGTGGGCGTTTAACCCGCCAGGGGTTCTGGAAAATCATAAAAAAATACGCTCGGGAAGCAAACATTGAGCAGGATATTACACCGCATACGCTTAGGCATTCCTTTGCCGCCCATTTACTGGAAGGTGGAGCGGATTTGCGTTCCGTACAACAAATGCTGGGTCATGCTGATATTTCGACGACTCAGATTTATAACGGTATCGCGCGTAAGAATATGAAGGAAGTATATGAGAGCCATCATCCCAGAGCTCGCTGATCATGCTTCAAAGATGCTTTTTGTGAGTAAGATAGTTATGATGGAATCATACTTATAGGATAGACTGGGGAATGGGTAATTTTCCACAGGTTATCCTTTGGCAGAAACGGATACCTGACAGGCGATACATTGTATCGCTAGCTACGGAAGCGTCTGACTTCCGGGAGAAGGTACAGCCGTTTCTTCTTGTTGGTGCAAACGAATGAACGAACGATCTATATTAAAAAAGGAGTGAAGACAATATGTCCTCATTTAAACGAATTGGTTTTATTGTTTTGGATAGTGTAGGTATCGGAGAAGCTCCAGATGCTGCGAATTTTGGTGATGCAGGGTCGCATACGCTTGGCCATATTTTGAACCGTGTTGCCGGATTAAAACTGCCTAACCTTCAGCAGTTAGGATTAGCTAATATTGCTCCGCTGCCGCCACTTGAACCTGTAGCTTCACCAACTGGATATTATGGCAAGATGCAGGAAGTATCTGTAGGTAAGGATACGATGACCGGGCACTGGGAGCTGATGGGGCTGAAAATTGAGGTTCCATTCAATACGTATCCGGATGGATTTCCGGCAGAATTGATTGAGAAATTCGAAGCAGCAACTGGCCGGAAAGTGATCGGTAATAAACCGGCTTCCGGTACGGAAATTTTAGTTGAATATGGCGAAGAGCAGATGAAGACCGGAGCTTGGATTGTGTACACCTCTGCGGACAGTGTATTCCAGCTTGCGGCACATGAAGATATCATTCCACTGGAAGAGCTATACAGCGCGTGTAAAATCGCCCGTGAGCTAACTATGGCTCCTGAATTCTCCGTAGGGCGCGTTATTGCTCGTCCATATGTTGGCGAACCAGGAAAGTTCGTACGGACCTCGAATCGCCATGATTATGCCGTGAAACCACCGGAACCAACGGTAATGAATTCGCTGGCTGATATCGGAAAAGATGTTATCGCGGTAGGAAAGATCAACGATATTTTCACAGGTGAAGGGGTTACAGCTTCTTACCCTACGAAGAGCAATGAACATGGTATCGAAGTTACCATTGAGCAGCTTCGCCAACCGTTCAACGGGTTGCTGTTCACGAATCTGGTGGATTTTGACTCTTTATATGGACACCGTCGCGATCCGGAAGGATACGGTCATGCACTGGAAGTATTCGATCAGGCGCTGCCTGAAATTCTATCCACGCTTGGTGAAGATGACCTGTTGATTATTTCAGCAGATCATGGGAATGATCCAATCCATAGTGGAACAGATCATACTCGTGAATATGTGCCGCTGCTTATTTACAGCCCACGCCTTAAGCATCCAGATAGCTTGGGTATTCGTGAGACCTTCTCGGATGTTGCTGCAACCATTGCTGATAATTTCGGTGCGAAGGCGCCGCAGTATGGGACAAGCTTTTTAGCGAAACTGCAATGAAAGAATGTGGGTTGCGCCACAACATTCATTAAGGAGGATCATCCATAGCATGTTAACTCAAAAAGAAATTCAAGAAGCAGCCATTTATATAAAAGACAAATGTCCGGTGGCTCCGGAAATTGGATTGATCCTTGGTTCAGGACTCGGTGTGCTGGCAGACCTGATCACCGATGGGATCAGCATTCCATATGATGAGATTCCTCACTTCCCTGTGTCCACTGTAGAAGGGCATGAGGGAGAACTGCTGATCGGTATGATTGAAGGACGCCGTGTCGTGATGATGAAGGGCCGCTTTCATATGTATGAGGGTTATGGACCGGAGGTTACGGCATTCCCTGTTCGGGTTATGAAAGAACTTGGTATAGCCAGCCTATTAGTAACTAATGCTGCTGGTGGAGTGAACACAGATTTCACGCCGGGCGATCTTATGCTCCTTACGGATCATCTGAATATGACGGGACGGAACCCGTTAATAGGACCTAATGATCCTGCACTGGGCGTGCGCTTCCCGGATATGTCAACCGCTTATAGCCGCCGCCTGATCAAGGTAGCGAAGGAAACGGCAGCGCAGCAGAATTTCGAATTCAAAGAAGGTGTATATGCAGGTCTGCTGGGACCTTGCTACGAAACACCTGCTGAAATCGTAATGCTTCGTCATCTGGGGGCTGACGCTGTTGGCATGTCTACTGTGTCGGAAACCATTGTTGCCCGGCATGCAGGTATCGAGGTATTGGGTATCTCCTGTATTACTAACATGGCTGCGGGAATCCTGGATCAACCGCTCAACCATGAAGAGGTTATGGAAACTGCAGATCGTGTGCGTGAGCGTTTCCTGAGGCTGGTGTTGGGCTTTATTCCGAAAATGTAATTTCGGATACTGCATTTTGAATTTTTGGGAGGTCCAATCTATGACACAAGTGAATGAGCTTGAGCCATTGACGTTTGAACAGATAATGAAGGTAACTAATTTGACTAGACCAAAATTTATCGGACTTGCTCGCGCAATTGTCCGTGAAGTGCAGGTGTAATATGAGAGCTGTAGATATTATTCAGAAAAAAAGAGATGGTGGAGAGCTGAGTCGTGAGGAAATTTCCTTTTTAATTCAGGGCTACAGTAAAGGTGAAGTGCCTGATTATCAGCTCTCTGCATGGGCAATGGCTGTTTATTTCCAAGGCATGAACGCGCGGGAAACCGGCGATCTAACGATGGAAATGGCGATGTCCGGCGATCAAGTAGATCTTAGCCCAATCGCAGGTATTAAGGTCGATAAACACTCCACAGGCGGAGTGGGCGATAAAACAACTGTAGTATTGGCACCCTTGGTAGCTTCTGCTGGAGTACCGGTAGCGAAGATGTCCGGCCGCGGACTTGGGCACACTGGAGGCACGCTCGATAAGCTGGAGTCCATCAGTGGTTTCTCTATCGAGATGGCTCGTGAGCGTTTCTTTGACCAAGTAGGGGAGATCGGGGCTGCCGTGATCGGCCAGTCGGGCAACATTACACCCGCAGACAAAAAGCTGTATGCCCTTCGGGATGTAACAGCAACAGTTGAATCCATCCCCCTTATTGCAAGCTCTGTGATGAGCAAGAAGATTGCAGCAGGTGCGGATGCGATCGTGTTGGATGTCAAAACAGGCAGCGGTGCTTTTATGAAGACGCTGGATGATTCTATAGCACTCGCTCAGGCGATGGTTGACATTGGAACGCATCTGGGTCGCAATACCGTTGCGATTATCAGTGATATGGACCAGCCGCTTGGTTACGGGATCGGAAATGCGTTGGAAATTAAGGAAGGAATCGAGACCTTGAAGGGTCACGGTCCGAAGGATCTGCAGGAGGTCTGTCTTATTCTGGGCAGCCAGATGCTTGTTCTTGGCGGCAAAGCCAAGGATGAAGCGGAGGCACGTTCGATTCTTATGACGCATATTGAAGATGGCAGTGCGCTAGAGAAGTTCAAACAAATCGTGAAGGCACAAGGTGGAGATGTATCGCAAATTGATTCTCCGGAGAAGCTCCCTACGGCTAAGCGATTCATTGAAGTGAAAGCAAAAACCAAAGGGTTCATAGAAGGGATTCAGGCCGAGGAAATTGGCGTTGCGGCTATGCTGCTTGGAGCTGGACGTGAAACTAAGGAATCCGTAATCGATCTGGCTGTGGGAATTCAACTTTCTAAAAAGGTTGGAGATGCTGTAGAGATCGGCGAGACGCTTGCAGTCTTGCATATCAATGATGCCAGTGAGAAGAAAGTAGAGGAAGCTGAAGGTAAGGTGTTAGAAGCCTACCGTATCACTTCTGAACCTGTTCCTGCCCAACCTCTGGTATTTGCACTTGTTACTAAAGATGGGGTAACACGGTACTAGTCAAGGCAACATAAATATTGTCTTGGCTATGGCCGTAAACAGACAACAAAGCAGCGATCCTCCCATATCGGGAAGGTCGCTGCTTTGCGTTTTGTTCAATGGTGCAATATTTATAACTGATTATTGATCTTATTGAAAATCTGCGAAGCCCCGCTGCTTGTATTACATAATACGACTACAGTCTCGCCACTAGCTGGATAGATAGCCGACCGGAAGGAAACACCGGGATCATAGCCCATAATGTGAAATTTGAACACTTTTTCTTCGCGGAGGGTAATCCATACACCATAACCATAATAGCCTTCGCCATCCACATGTACATGGGGAGTAAGCAATAATGAAGTGAGTACTGGACTCAATAATGTATGGTTCATTAACCCGCTCCAGAATAGCTGCATGTCGGGGGCAGTGACGAAAGCACCACCGTCAGCGCCTCCCTTTACCGGGATTGAGTAGATGTTGGTTCTCCAGTTCCCGTTCTCTTCCTCTATGTATCCTAGTGCACAGTTGGCAGGTAAGGCATCTAACGTAAAGTAACCGGATTGCTCCATTCCGCAAGGCTTAAAGATGTGCTGCTCTACATAATCGGAAAAAGACATTCCACTCAGCTCCTCTACCAGAAGGCCTAGCGCGATATAGCCGGCATTATTGTAGTGGAAACGTTCGCCAGGGGTCCACATCATGGGAAGAGTCCGGAACATCGGCACAAAATCCTCAAGCTGTCGCAAGGTGTACATAGGCCGTGCCTTCCACAGATCCTCGAAATCACCCATAATTGTTTCATCAAAATAATCCGGAATACCAGAGCTATGCGTAAGCAGCTGATGTATGGTGATGTCGGGACTAAAGAGAGGGAACTCTACCTTTTTCAGATAATCTAATAGTCTACTTTCAAAAGAAATCAATCCCTGATCGACCAGCTGGCAGACAGCGATCGCGGTAAATATTTTACACCCGGAAGCAATGCCGAACCGAGTATGAATATTGTTTTCGCGCTTATCCGACTTATTGGCATAACCGTAACAACTGCTGATGACTTTTTTATCAGGTTGTTGTACCCGCACTACACCAGAGAAATTGTTCTGTTTAGCTTCTGCTTCAATACAATCTGCAAGGTGGTTCATCTGTATATTCACTCCTCTATAAGCAGTTAAGTTCTTAAATACCATTCGTTAAAATATTACATTTTCCTTTAAAGGGGGGTTAAATGAGTACGGAAAAATTGGAAATACTTAAAAATTGAATTAACTTTTGATCTCCCCTATAATAAAAATGCTCTGCAACTGCTGCTGGGCTTTTTTTTATTGACAACATCATTACTTCTTGCGATAAATTATTATAGTTATTTACTTGGAAATGGAATAATTTCCACCCTTTCTGACGAAACTGGAACACAGTACCTGTGATATGAAGGTTAACGTTCAGGAGGGGAACCATTGTGAGAAAAATGCGTTTTGCTGTGCTTGTGCTCTGTATCGTTGTGTCGGTTCTAGGACCGATGTCAGGTGCTTATGCTGAGGAAAAAAGCAAGGATTCTGGCAGTAATGCTGCCGCTGTAGATCTTGCGCCTGGTGCGCGTTCTGCGATTTTGATGGATGCAGGCACTGGCACTATTATTTATGAAAAGAACAGCCATGATAAGCTGCCTCCCGCAAGTATTACGAAGATTATGACGATGCTGCTTACGGTGGAAGCACTGGATGAAGGAAGACTGCAACTGACGGATAAGGTGCGCACGAGTGAATATGCCGCATCGATGGGCGGATCGCAAATTTTCCTGGAGCCTGGTGAAGAAATGTCGGTGGATGAGATGCTCAAAGGCATCGCTATGGCCTCCGGTAATGATGCATCTGTGGCAATGGCAGAGAAAATAGCGGGTTCGGAGAGCGCTTTTGTCGATCTGATGAATAAAAGAGCGGAAGAGCTGGGTCTGAAAGATACCCACTTTGCCAATTGCAACGGTCTTCCAGCTGCTAATCACTATTCCTCAGCCTACGATATTGCGGTAATTAGCCGGGAGCTTTTAAAGCATGATAGAATTATCAAATAT